>NZ_CP121684.1 GCF_029760935.1 Lysinibacter sp. HNR
ATGTCTAGCCCAAATGATGTTACCTGGGCGTGGTCGACAATTGTCGATGCTCTCATCTCAGACGAGCGTGTTACACCCGCTATGCGAGGTTTTGTTACCCTTGCAGAACCACGCGGTGTAATGGCTGGAACAATCTATCTCGAGGTACCAAACGACTTCACAAGAAGCATGATCGAGCATCGGCTACGGGCACCTCTCATGAAGGCCATCACTGATGTGGGTACCACATCAGGAATTAACACGTTTGCGGTTGTAGTAAATCCCGAGATCGAATCGGAACATGGTGATTCTCACTCGCAGGCTGTATCGAACCACGACGATAAGAACCCACCCCAGCTCAAAGAAAAAACCTCGGCGAGTACAGAAGAGCCACAACAAAGCATTGAAAATAGTCGATTAAATCCCAAATACAGTTTTGATAACTTTGTTATCGGTGGCTCAAATCGTTTTGCGCACGCGGCAGCTGTTGCTGTTGCCGAAGCCCCGGCTAAGGCATACAACCCATTGTTTGTCTATGGTGAATCCGGACTTGGTAAAACTCACCTTCTACACGCAATAGGTCACTATGCGCAGAGCCTCTATCGAGGAATTCGCGTTCGATATGTGAGTAGTGAAGAGTTCACCAACGATTTTATTAACTCAATTGCAAATAACCAGGGAAACGAGTTTCACTCCCGATACCGCAACATCGACATCCTCCTCATCGACGATATTCAATTCCTTCAGGGAAAAGCCGAGACCCAGGAGGCATTTTTCCACACTTTTAACACGCTCCACGATCACAATAAACAATTAGTCATCACCAGTGATCTCCCGCCCAAACAGCTCACCGGGTTTGAGGACCGAATGCGTTCCCGTTTTGAGTGGGGTCTCATCACCGATGTGCAAACTCCTGATTTAGAAACCCGTATCGCAATTCTCCGAAAAAAAGCACAAAATGATCAACTTCAGGTTTCCGATGAAATTATGGAGTACATAGCGTCAAAAGCATCCTCCAATATTCGTGAGTTGGAGGGAACACTCATCCGTGTTACTGCTTTTGCAAGTCTTAACCGTCAGGTTGTCGATCTTCCTCTTGTGCAAACAGTGCTGAAAGATTTGATAACGCTTGACGAAGATAATGTCATTTCACCAATCGACATCATTAATCACACGGCTGATTATTTTAAACTCAGTGTTGATGATCTTTACGGTTCCTCGCGTTCCCAGACGCTAGCAACCGCTCGTCAGATTGCTATGTATTTGTGTCGAGAACTTACTAATCTTTCACTTCCCAAAATTGGTCAATTATTTGGTGGACGTGATCACACCACCGTGATGTACGCAAATAAAAAAATCAGTGAGCTGATGAAAGAGCGTCGGTCAATTTACAATCAGGTCACTGAGCTCACCAGTCGCATCAAACAAACGAGTCGTTAGTTTTCTTATTCTGCTGGGTGTGACTCACACAGACTGAAGCGGTCTGTTCAATGAGAGATTCACACTGTTTTTATAAGTGGGATGAATACTCAGAAATAAATTTTCTGTCGCACTGGGAGAAAGTTATCGATTGAGCTTAATTAATTAAGTTTTAATTAATAGTCTTAACCCCTGTGGAAAATGTGGATAACTCCCGAAAGGCCATATTTTTCTAGGGAACTACACTCGTGTGAGTTGTTGAGGATCTGTAGAATCCCGGTATTACGCTGTAGAACAGGTCACGATAGGCAACTCTCAATTCCACAGCTGAACCTGAGATTTCAACAGGATTAAGAAAATTTCTAGAAGTTATCCACATCTTATATGGGGAAGACCGCAAAAATTTGTGCTGTGACTGGGTGCAAGGTCAATATATTTTTGTGATTCCCTGTGGAAGAAGCTCTAAAATTATGGGTTGTTTACAACTCCCCTCGCTAGGACCCCAGCGAATGTGCGAGGATTGTTGTGCACATTTGTGTAGTTAAAATAGTCTTCTACTGAGCCACAGGGGTGACCCGAGTGAAATTTACCGTCAATCGAGATGTCTTCAGCGACGCAGTGTCATTTGTTGTAAAGCTTCTTCCGCAGCGAACCACACTGCCTCTCTTGAGCGGCGCGCTTATTGAAGCTGATGGTTCGACCCTTACTTTTTCATCTTTCGATTACGAGGTTTCTGCCCGGACAGAGGTTTCGGCAGACATTGAAGTCGGAGGGAGGGCTCTGGTATCGGGCCGTCTTCTAAACGACATAGCAAATAAGCTTCCTCAGGCACCCGTCATTATCTCAACCGAAGAAGGCCGTGTTCAGGTGAAGTGTGGTTCGGCATCCTTTAGCCTTCCCGCTATGCCGGTTGATGAGTATCCCACCGTCCCCAGCGTAGATACCGTGTCCGGTCTTGTTCCCGGTGACGATTTTGCGGCCGCAATCTCTCAGGTCTCTCTTGCCGCTTCGAAAGACGATGTCACCCCGGTGATCACGGGAGTTCAGTTTGAAATTAATGAAAATAACCTCAGTCTGATTGCAACAGATCGCTACCGTGTGGCGGTGCGTGAGATTGACTGGGAAAATTCCATTGATGCTGAGCAGCTTACTGCTTTGGTTCCGGCCCGGATTGTGGCCGAGGTGGGAAAAACTTTTGCCCAGAGTAAAACTGTTTCTGTCGCAATCGTCAGCAGGGATGAGCGCGAACTCATCTCGTTTTCTGCGGATCGTAAAACCGTAACGTCGCTCCTCATCAAGGGAAACTTTCCTCCGGTGCGTCGCCTTTTCCCGGAAACTGTTGATAACTACGCGGTTGTTAACACAAACGATTTGATTGAAGCTACCAACCGGGTGGGCCTTGTTCTTGAGCGTGAAGCGGCTCTTCGTTTTAGCTTTGTGGAGGGTAAGGTCACGCTGGAGGCTGCGGGTTCCGAGGCGGCCCAGGCATCCGAAACAATCGATGTTCACCTGGTGGGTGACGATACAACAGTGTCGCTTAAACCTCAATTTTTGCTCGATGGTCTTCGTTCTGCCCACTCTGAGTACGCACGAATCTCCTTTACCAAAACGGATAACCCTAACAAGCCGGGACCGGTTTTGATTACGAGCCAAACCAGCAAAGACGAGGCGGGACTCGATAGCTATAAATACCTATTGCAACCCAACCTTCTTCTTAGGTAAGCCGTCGGAGGGCGTGATCGAATGAGGGTCACTCACCTGAGCGTGACCGACTATCGCAACTATGTCACCGGGAACCTGACACTTGAAGTCGGGCCAAACCTTTTGCTGGGGAGAAACGGCCAGGGTAAAACTAACCTGATAGAGGCAATCGGTTATTTTTCTACCCTCAGTTCACACCGTGTTTCTGGTGATCAAGCTCTTATTCGTAAAGGCCAGGATGCCGCAATTATGAGGATGCGGGTTGCACACGAGAAACGTGAGGTTTTGCTTGAGCTTCAGATCAATAGGTCTGCTGCAAATAGAGCGCAGATAAATCGCGGAGCGAGTAAGCCACGAGAGCTTCCTCGATATTTTTCGAGTATTCTTTTTGCTCCAGAGGATTTGAGTATTGTTCGGGGCGACCCTTCCCTGCGTCGCAGGTTTATGGATGAGCGAGTTATTGCTCATTCACCGCGCATGATCGAAGTTTTTGCCGATTACGACCGCGTGGTTAAACAGAGAAACTCACTTCTTAAGTCAATACGCTCCATCGGGGGTAAAACCACTGAATTTTCCACTCTTGATGTGTGGGATGATCGTTTGGTTGCTCTGGGGTCAGAGATTATGGATGCCCGAGCATCTTTGATAAGGGAATTACAGCACCCCGTGCAACGTGCATACCGTCAAATCGCGAATGACGATCACTCGCCGCGCATGACCATCATCCGCAGCATTGATTCCGATGATGCGGAGCCTCAGGAAAAACCGGATCGGGTGCTTTCTGCTCATGAACGTCCTTCCCTTTCTGTCGATCTTAAATCTTCAACACCTCACCTTTTTCGTGCAGCTCTTCAACAACTGCGTCCCAGAGAAATTGAGCGCGCCCTTACCCTGGTGGGACCGCATCGTGACGATCTTTTTCTGGAACTTAACGGATTACCCGTGAGAGGGTACGCAAGTCACGGAGAATCTTGGTCGTACGCTCTGGCGCTTCGATTAGGTTCAGCGGAGCGAGTTCGGGCAACCAGCACAACGGGTGATCCCGTACTTATTCTGGATGATGTCTTTGCGGAATTAGATCTGCGTCGCCGTGAGCGTCTTTTGAGTGCGATTAGCGATTATGAGCAGGTGATTGTTACGGCCGCCGTGGAGGAAGATATCCCCGAAGGTTTCACGTGGAACATCATTCGAGTCACAGAGGGTACTGTTCTTCAGGATGTTCTTAGCGTTCCTCAAGATAGCGTTCCTCAAAGTGGTGTTCCTCAGGCCGGTTTCCCTCAAGGCCCTGTTTTCCACAGCGGTGATGACTCGTGACACAAACCGGTCATTCCTCAGAAGATATGGATAGTGAAGCCACCCGATTTTATCGTCACCTGAAACAAATTTGGTCGGGCAAGAAGCACAGTAGTCGTCCGCGAGATAAATCGGAAAAACGAGGTGGATCACTGCCGTTTGACGCGGGACGAGATCCACATTCAATCGGATCAACCATTGGAAGTCTCAGCCGTCAATTGGGTTGGGTGTCTGAACTGGCTCAGTCGCAAGTACTTATTGGCTGGAGCAGTATCGCCGGTGAAAACATGGCGGAGCACTCACATCCGGTGGATCTTAAAGACGGTGTTTTGGTTATTCAGTGTGATTCAACCGCGTGGGCGACCGAGCTGCGATTGATGCGATCCACCATTTTGCAGCAGATAGCGTTGAGGTATCCGGAAGCCAAGGTGGAAACAATTCGTTTTCTGGGGCCGGACGTACCTTCCTGGAAACACGGGTTCAGATCGGTTCCAGGGCGTGGCCCACGTGATACCTATGGGTAGGGGCGCAAATTAGGTCACCCGCAAAAGAATCTGCCCTTAGATTGCAGATTAGGAGATTTTTCATCTCTTAACTTGGTAGACTTAATGGTCGGATATTCCATGTCAGGAGAAACGTTTCTATATGAGTCCCGAAGCTACACCGGATCAGAATGAAAACGAGTACGGAGCCGGAGATATTCAGGTTCTTGAGGGACTTGAGGCGGTAAGAAAGCGACCCGGTATGTACATTGGGTCAACGGGTCCTCGCGGTCTTCACCACCTTGTGTATGAAATTGTGGATAACTCGGTTGATGAGGCACTTGCCGGATACTGCGATCACATTGATGTCACCATTTTAGAAGACGGTGGAATTCGTGTGGTTGATAATGGACGTGGTATTCCCGTCGATATCCACCCCGTTGAAAAGAAATCAACGGTTGAGGTTGTGCTGACTATTCTCCACGCGGGTGGAAAATTTGGTGGCGGCGGTTATGCCGTCTCCGGTGGACTCCACGGTGTGGGAAGCTCCGTGGTAAACGCGCTCTCCACCAACCTTGAGGTTGAAGTTCGTCGTCAGGGAAACGTATACCGTCAGCGATTTACCCTGGGAGTACCCGACGCCCCTCTCGAAAAAGGAGAGGCCTCGGAGGAGTCTGGAACCACAATCACTTTTTGGCCGAGTCCCGACATTTTTGAAACCGTAGAGTTTGATTACGAAAACCTGCGTAACCGTTTTCAGCAGATGGCCTTTCTTAACAAGGGGCTGAGTATCAGCATTACGGATGAACGTGTGCAGGATCCCGATCCCAAAGAAGAGGAAGACGGCAGCGAGACACAGGAGCCGCAGCTTCGCAGTGATACTTTCCTCTATGAAAACGGCCTGGTTGACTATGTCACCTTCCTTAATAACACCAAACGCGCCGAGATTGTGAACAACGATATTATTTCGTTTGAACTCGAAGATACCGAGAAAAAAATCGCGCTTGAGGTTGCTATGCAGTGGACAACTGCCTATACGGAAAGCGTTCACACCTACGCAAACACCATCAACACGCACGAGGGTGGAACCCACGAGGAGGGTTTTCGTGCCGCTCTTACTACCCTGGTGAATAAATATGCGCGCGAGAAAAATCTTCTGCGCGATAAAGATGAAAACCTCTCCGGTGATGACGTGCGCGAGGGCCTCACCGCCGTAGTGTCAATTAAACTCGGCGAACCTCAATTTGAGGGCCAGACCAAAACAAAACTCGGTAATACCGAGGCAAAAGCCTTTGTGCAAAAGGTTACGGGTGATCAACTCGGCGATTGGTTTGGACGAAATCCCAATGTAGCTAAAGAGATCATCCGCAAGGCAATCTCTGCTGCGACCGCTCGCATGGCTGCTCGTAAAGCTCGCGAAACGGCCCGTCGTAAGAGTCTCCTTGAGAGTGGCGGTATGCCCGGAAAGCTTAAGGATTGCCAGTCCAAAGACCCCACTATTTCCGAAATATTCATCGTGGAGGGTGACTCGGCCGGTGGATCCGCGGTTCTCGGACGAAACCCGGAAACCCAGGCCATCCTCCCCCTGCGCGGAAAAATTCTCAACGTTGAAAAAGCAAGGCTTGATCGTGCCCTGGGTAACGCTGAGGTCCAGGCCATGATCACCGCATTTGGTGCGGGAATTGGCGAGGAATTTGACCTCGAAAAAGTGCGATACCACAAGATTGTCCTCATGGCGGATGCCGATGTTGACGGTCAGCACATCACAACTTTGCTCCTCACCCTGCTGTTTCGCTATATGCGTCCCCTCATCGATCAGGGTTATGTGTATCTGGCGCAGCCACCCCTGTACCGGATTAAGTGGAGTAATGCCGAGCACGAGTATGTCTTTAGTGATGAGGAGCGTGACGCGCGACTTGCCGGAGGGCAGGCCGCGGGATACCGCATCCCTAAAGAAAACAGCATCCAGCGGTATAAGGGTCTGGGTGAGATGAACTATAACGAGCTCTGGGAAACAACCATGGCTCCCGAAAGTCGTACCCTGCTTCAGGTCACGCTTGACGATGCGATGGCGGCCGACCAGATCTTCACCACCCTTATGGGTGAGGATGTGGAGAGCCGACGCAACTTTATTCAGAAAAACGCAAAGGATGTGCGCTTCCTCGACATATAACGGGTTGCCGATCGGTAACAGCGACATCCGGGGTAGGCCACAGGCCACCCCACCGAGGAACACTTGAACCACAAGCTCACGAGCGAGAAGAGACATGGCAGAAGAAATCACAGCACACGATCACGGTAAGATCAACCAGGTTGATCTTCAAATGGAGATGCAGCGCAGCTATCTCGACTACGCCATGAGCGTTATTGTTGGCCGCGCCCTACCTGAAGTTCGTGACGGCCTTAAGCCGGTACACCGCCGGGTGATCTACGGTATGTATGATGGCGGATATCGCCCGGATCGTGCTTTTTCCAAGTGTTCGCGCGTGGTTGGCGATGTGATGGGACAGTTTCACCCGCACGGTGACAGCGCCATTTATGATGCACTCGTTCGCCTGGTGCAGCCGTGGAGCCTTCGCTACCCGTTGGCCGTGGGTCAGGGAAACTTCGGCTCCCCCGGTAACGACGGTGCCGCCGCCCCCCGATACACCGAAACAAAGATGTCCTCTCTGGCGCTTGAGATGGTTCGGGATATCGACGAGGATACCGTCGACTTTCAGGACAACTACGATGGTCGCACGCAGGAACCCACCATCCTTCCGAGTCGATTCCCTAATCTTTTGGTCAATGGGTCGGTTGGCATTGCCGTTGGTATGGCCACCAATATTCCCCCGCACAACCTGCGTGAGGTCTCGGAGGGTGCGCTGTGGCACCTGGCCAATCCCGAGGCGAGCCGCGAGGAGTTGCTCGAGGCGCTCATGGAGCGTATCAAGGGGCCAGATTTCCCAACCGGAGCCCAGATTTTAGGTACCCAGGGGATCCGGGATGCCTACACGACGGGTCGTGGCTCCATCACCATGCGGGCCGTGGTGAGTGTCGAGGAACTTCAGGGTCGCACCTGCCTCGTTATCACGGAACTTCCGTACCAGGTCAACCCGGACAACCTCGCTATTAAGATTGCCGATCTGGTAAAAGACGGAAGGATTGCGGGAATCGCGGATATTCGCGATGAAACAAGCGGTCGTACGGGACAGCGTCTGGTCATCGTGCTCAAGCGTGATGCTGTTCCCAAGGTTGTCCTCAATAACCTGTACAAGCACACGCAGCTGCAGGAAAACTTTGGTGCCAATATGCTGGCGATTGTGGACGGGGTTCCTCGCACGCTCCCTCTCAGCGGATTTATTACGGCGTGGGTTGCCCATCAGATCGAGGTTATTGTCCGTCGCACGCAGTTCCGTCTTCGCCGGGCCGAAGAGCGTATGCATATTTTGCGCGGATATCTCAAAGCGCTGGATGCGCTCGACGAGGTTATTGCTTTGATCCGCCGCTCCCCCACCGTGGACGAGGCCCGCGACGGCCTGATGGAGCTGCTTGACGTTGATGACATTCAGGCCCGGGCTATCCTCGACATGCAGCTTCGCCGTTTGGCCGCACTGGAGCGTCAAAAGATTGTCGAGGAGGCAGACGAGCTCACCGCAAAGATCGCGGAGTACAACAACATCCTCGTGACACCGGCTCGTCAGCGTCAAATAGTGAGCGACGAGCTCAGCGATATTGTTGATCGTTTTGGCGATGAGCGCCGCACCGAAATCTTGATGGGATACGGCGGAGACATGTCAATTGAGGATCTCATCCCCGAGGAAGAAATGGTTGTTACGGTTACGCGTGGCGGCTATGTCAAACGCACCCGCAGTGACAACTATCGTAGTCAGCATCGCGGTGGTAAGGGTGTGAAGGGTGCTCAATTGCGTGCTGACGATATTGTTGAGCACTTTTTTGTGACAACCACACACCACTGGCTGCTGTTTTTTACAAACGCAGGCCGTGTGTATCGGGCTAAAACCTACGAGATTCCTGAGGGAGGACGTGATTCTAAGGGCCAGCACGTAGCCAATCTCCTTGCGCTGCAACCCGATGAGCAGATCACTCAGATACTCGATATCCCCAACTACGAGGCTGCACAATATTTGCTTCTTGCTACGCGTGAGGGCCTGGTAAAGAAAACCGCCCTCACCGAGTACGACACCAATCGAACGGGCGGAATCATCGCGATTAAGCTGCGTGAGGGCGATGAACTGGTATCGGCTCTTCTGGCGAATGAAGATTCCGATATTCTTTTGATCTCTCGCAAGGGCATGTCGATTCGCTTTACGGCGGATGACAGTGCGCTTCGGCCGATGGGACGCTCCACAAGCGGTGTGCGCGGCATGGGCTTCCGTGAGGGTGACAGCCTTCTTGATGCCAATACCGTAACCAATGACGGTTTTGTCTTTGTTGTTACCGAGGGTGGATACGCTAAACGCACGAGTGTGACAGAATATCGTGTTCAAAACCGTTCGGGTTTTGGTGTTAAGGTAGCAAAGCTTGATGAAAATCGAGGCGATCTTGTGGGTGGTTTGATTGTAGACGAGGCCGATGAGGTGCTTGTTGTGCTTGCAAGTGGTAAAGTTGTTCGTTCCGCGGTTGCGGAGGTTCCTGCGAAAGGACGCAATACAATGGGTGTTGTTTTCGCACGATTCCCAGACAACGATCGTATTATTGGAATCGCTCGAAACTCGGAGCGTAACCTTGAGACCGAAGAATCCGGTGACAGCAGTGCTCAAGCTGAGGTTGTAACGGAAGAAAATAACGAAGGACGTACGGATGAGCAATAGTGTCGCCGATAAGCTGGCAAGTAAATCGCGAAAGAAAGCGCCGGCTAAACAGGTTCGACTTAAGCTTGTTTACGTGGACTTTTGGTCTGCGGTAAAGTTTTCATTTCTACTTTCAGTGAGCTTAGCCATCGTGATGGTTGTTGCAACCTTTCTGATCTACACGGTCCTCACCCAAACGGGAAGCCTTGATAAGATTGGCAGTGTTTTTGCTGACATCGCCGGTGATGAGTTCGACATAACTACCGTTTTTGGTATCCAACAGGTTATGGGATTCACAATTGTAGGTGCGGTTCTTAACACCATCGTGGGTACCGCTCTGGGCGCTGTTGCAGCTGTTATTTATAACCTTATGGTAAAGATCGCGGGTGGATTCCAGCTTGGATTCACCAGTAGCTAAAAATTTACCGAGAGGGAACACGCCCTAAATTCCGGGGGTTTTACAGCTCGATTGTGAGATTTAGGAAAAATCCGGTAGTGTTACTTCTTGGTAAAACGGGGCTATAGCTCAGGTGGTTAGAGCGCTTCACTGATAATGAAGAGGTCCCAGGTTCAAGTCCTGGTAGCCCCACAAAGTTTGGTAAAGTATTACTGAACTTTCCCGTAAGGGGCCTTAACTCAGTTGGTAGAGTGCCTGCTTTGCAAGCAGGATGTCAGGAGTTCGATTCTCCTAGGCTCCACAGTTAGAAAAACCACCCGAACTCTCCACGCGGTTCTGTTTCTCGATCCGGATCCACGGGCCGTTAGGCGAGGTTAGCGGCGCGGATTGCGGCTTTGAGTGTTGCGGTAGGAACGGATTTATCCCGGCCCACGGACCAATGAATCTTGTCGCTGATCCGACACTCCAGAATGATCAGCGCCTCGGAACCCCTAGCGGCTTGGATAGAGGTCCGATGCAGCGATAGTACCTCAAGGTCAATGCTGTGGGGGATGAGTGCCGTTACGAGTGCTTCTACGGGACTGACTTCCTGATGCTCGGAGGTGTGCTCTTCATCCTCAACTCGAAGAGTGATTCGAGTTGAGGCGCTGGTATCCGCAGTCTGATAGTCGATTAGTTCGATGCAGTTCGATTCCTTAAGGAGATACGCGGTCTCGAAGATTTCCCAGAGCTCGGTAGCGCTGATCTCGTTACCCGTTGTATCGGTACGCAGCTGGACGTGCCGTGCAAGGTCGATCTGAATGCGACGCGGCAGCTCGATGCCGTACTCGGCTTCGAGCAGATAGGCGATGCCGCCCTTCCCAGACTGCGAGTTTACCCGGATCACCGCATCGTAGCTGCGGCCGATGTCGGCGGGGTCGATCGGCAGGTAGGGCACCTGCCAGACGATTCTGCTCTCAGGCTGCCCCTCCCTTCGTGCACGTTCCCGGTGCTCGGCAAAACCCTTCTTGATTGCGTCCTGATGGGTGCCGCTGAAAGCCGTGTGTACGAGATCGCCTGCGTAGGGGTGCCGCGGGTGTATTTCAAGGCGGTTGCAGTATTCAACCGTGCGGCGGATCTCGTTGATATCGGAGAAATCGATCATCGGGTCGATCCCCTGTGCGTGTAGGTTGAGCGCGAGCGTGGCGATGTCGACGTTCCCGGTGCGCTCACCATTGCCGAAGATACAACCTTCTACGCGCTGCGCTCCGGCAAGCACCGCGAGTTCTGCACAGGCGATCCCGGTGCCTCGATCGTTGTGAGGGTGCACCGAGAGGATCACGCTGTCGCGACGTGCGAGATTCTTGTGCATGTACTCGATCTGATCGGCGTACACGTTTGGTGTGGCGACCTCGACGGTGGCGGGCAGATTGAGGATCACCGGGCGCTCTGGTCGGGCATCCCACATATCGGTCACGGCGTCGCAGATGTCGAGTACATAGCCCGGCTCAGTGAGATTAAACACTTCGGGCGAGAACTCGAACCGCACGTTTGGCATTTCGCCGGCGAACTCTAGCACGTCGCTGCAACCGTTGAGGATGAGCTGTTTCAGGTTGGCGGGGGCGTAACCGAGCACCAGGTTGCGCCAGGTTGGCGCGGTTGCGGTGTACAGGTGGATCACGATGTTGTTGCGGATGCCCTGAATTGAGGTGACCGTGCGTTTGATCAGGTCGCGGCGCGCTGGAGTGAACACGACGATTGTCACATCCTCGGGTGCAATGTCGGATTCTGCGATGAGACGCACGAAGTCATAGTCGGTCTGTGACGCGGATGGATACCCGACCTCGACTTCCTTGTAACCCATGGCCACCATGAGTTCGAAGAAGCGACGCTTGCGGGCCGGGTCCATCGGCTCGGCGAGTGCCTGGTTGCCGTCGCGCAGATCCACAGGCACCCAGAGAGGTGCTGCGGTCAAACGACGATTTGGCCAGTCGCGCTCTGTGGCGTCCAATGGAACCTCGACCCGCGTGAACACATCGGAGTAGCGGTACGAGGGCATTTGTGACCGGCGCTGGAGATTCCAGAATGGTGCCTGATCGGGCACGGCGCCAGTGGGCGTTGAGATACGGGGGAAAGCTGTGGTGGTCATCGGGGGTCCTTCGTCTGGATTCAGGCGACCGGCACAGGCTTCGGCTCCACGGTGGGGAGCCGGTCTTGGCTAGGTCCCGCCGTGGCGATGAAGGAGAAGGAGCTCGATTACGAACATGGGGACACTCTAACACAACTCCTCAGACAAGTAGAGAAGCTAGGATAAATATGTGGTACAGGTAAAGAGAACCCCGCTCGTGGATCAGGCTGCCGATTTACTATTCGACCGCATCAGATCCGGAGAGTGGACGCTCGGCTCGAAGCTGCCGGGCGAGACAACCCTTGCGCCCCAACTCGGCGTTGGCCGCTCCACTGTGCGCGAGGCGATCCGTCAGCTTGCCGGGCGCGGAGTGCTCTCAACACGTCAGGGCTCCGGAGTTTTTGTTACCGCGCTCGATACACCGGAGGATTGGGATACGGTGCTCCGCCGCGCCGATATCTTGGCGGTGATTGAGGCCCGCACTGCGATCGAGTGTGAGGCTGCGGCCCTTGCCGCCGAGCGTCATACGCCCGCTGGCCTTCGTGCTATTCGTCAGGCTCTGAGAAAGCGGGCGGAGCATCGTTCCGAGATCGAAAGCCATGTCGACACCGACACCGCGTTCCACCGCGCTATTGTCGCTGCCGCGCACAACCCGATCCTGCTCGAACTCTTCGATAGCTTCACTCCGCGCCTTCGTGGCGCGATGATCGACATGCTTCGAATCCGTAAGACCCACGGTGGTGATGCCGACCACGCCACGCATCAGGACTTAGCAAAGGCTATCGCTGCGCGTGACCCAGAGGCGGCGGCCAATCTGAGCCGTGCCCACCTCGAGTCGCTCAAGAATGCCCTGGGTTAAGAGATGACCTGTTTGTTGCGTTTCGCTGTCACTCTGTCTCGCCTGCTTCTACTCTGCCGCTCGGACTGTGTGCAGTTGACGGTTCCCGTGGGGGTTTACTGAGGTAACTGCACCTCTACCTGAATTATGTCTCAGCTACCCAAGGGCGGGATGCTTAACCTCGTCAACAAAGACTGTGTCCCCTTAAAACAACTGAACCCGCCAGATGACGGGTTCAGGGTGTTGTGATCCAGAATGACTGGCTCTCGGATGCTTGGGGACTATTCTGAGTCGTCCGCCGCAATCCATAGCTCATCGTCGGCGCGGAAGGTTTGCCAGAGGGTGTAGGCCACTCCCGCTGCTGCTGCAAGCCCCACACTCAGAGCAATCACTTTTCTTGCCGAACGTTTTTTGGGTTTTTTCACTTTGAGTCCTGCCTGGTTGCTCAGTTGAAGGATGCGCTGTGATGCGCGGTGTGCGCGAGGGTTGTCTGAGGCATCCAGCGTGTTGATGGCACTAATGAGTGCGGTTGTGACCGCGGGTGCGGCAACACGGCGAATGTTTCTTACTACTCTCTCCACGGTCGGTCTAACCGTTTCGTAGGCTTCATTCACCCGGGGGGCGACGTGCTCGTTTGAGAGATTTTTGGCCTGCACCCCCGCCTCGAACATGAGGTGCTTAGCCTGATCCAGAACGACCTTTTGGTCGTTGAGTACATCTTGTGCGTGAGACCTAAGTTTTTTAAGCTCGCGCTTGCGCTTGCGTGAGAGCGACACAGTGGGTTCCTCCGCTTCATAAATCGGCGCTTGTTTATTGAGTCGATATTGACGCCTATTTTAACTACGCTACACCGAATCTTTACAAAATATCATCTGTTAACGCTCAATGTGGTGAGTTGTTAGTTGTGGGGATTGGTGCTTTCTACAGGAGGGTGCAACTAGGATTGGTTATATGGCACTTCACACAGCAGTAGCAAAAATCGATACGAATCACGGCACAATCACGATTAATCTTTTTGGGGATCACGCACCCAAGACGGTTAAGAATTTCGTTGATCTTGCCGAAAAAGATTTTTATAATGGTGTAATTTTTCACCGTATTATTCCCGGGTTTATGATTCAGGGTGGAGATCCTACAGGTACCGGCACAGGTGGTCCAGGATATACGTTTGACGATGAGATTAACCCCGAACTTAATTTCACCCAGCCCTATATGTTGGCTATGGCAAATGCTGGTAAGCGCATGAATAGCTTTGGTAAGCCAGAGGGAACCAATGGATCACAGTTTTTTATTACGGTGGCAAACACCGATTGGCTGATGGGTAACCACACCATTTTTGGTGAGGTTGCTGACGATGAGTCACGTGCCGTTGTTGACACCATCGCGGCGGTTGCAACGCGTGGGGCAGATAAGCCGGTAGAAGATGTTGTGATGAACAGTGTCACCATCACAAACGTTTAATCTATCCTTAGCCATAAAAATCTTACCTACTGAGAATATTTATTAGGGGCATGTTAGAGTCGTGAGCGCGAATTATGGCCAGCAGGCTTCGGAGAAATCGTCTAATACCTGTTATCGACATCCAGATCGCCAGAGTTTTGTTCTGTGTCAGCGCTGCGGACGCACCATATGTCCCGAGTGTCAGACTCAGGCACCCGTTGGTGTTCTCTGTCCCTCCTGTGTGCGGGAGGGACAGATTCCCTCCCGTTCGGTGGGGCGTCGTGTCAGCTCCTATATGACCTCAGATAAACCGGTGGTGACTTACACCATCATTGCGATATGTGCGGTCGTCTACGCGATCCAGTGGATAGGAAGGCCTTTTGGTGTAACCGAGGCACTCTTTTACGCTCCGCTACATTCTTTTCCCGAAATATTTGAGCCGTGGCGCATGATCACGTCGATGTTTTCGCACTCCCCCACCTTCTTTCTCCACATTGTTCTTAATATGTTTTCATTGTGGATATTTGGGCGCATACTGGAGAGCTTTCTGGGCAAGGCGCGATTTATTGCCCTCTTTCTGGTCTCCGGGTTTGCGGGTTCGGTTATGGTGATGCTCTCCGGGTATATATCTCAGCAATATGCGCTAACTCCCGTTGTGGGTGCGTCGGGTGCGATTTTTGGTCTCATGGGTGCTTTTCTGGTTATTCAGAAAAAATTGGGCTCCAATGTGAGACAGCTCCTGGTGCTCTTGGTGATTAACTTTGGAATCACTTTCTTGCCGGGAGTGAACATATCGTGGCAGGCACACGTGGGAGGATTTGTTGGCGGCCTGGTCATCGGTGCCATTTATCTTTACACCCGTAAGCCCTCTCAGAAGTGGCTTCAGGTCGGTCTTGTATCGTTGTGGGCCGTAGTGCTGATTTTGCTCAGCCTCTCGTTCTGGGTGTTACCGGTCAATACTTTCTGGTGAGGATATCCCGCGTCGGCGTTATTCTTTACCACACCGGGTTAAAAGTTATCCACAGAACTATCCCCAGCTGGGGAGAAATACACTAGTGTAATTCTCTTTTCACCCTGGGTGATGCATTCGGAGCGCGCCCTCCGCACGTTTCCGGATGCTATTCTTCTGCGGTGGTTGGTGCCCGGTTAAGCTCCGTGCTGCCGTCTTTACGGCGCCCCGGTGCGGTCCTCCTGGAGGAATCGAGTGGTACGTGTGTCAGTGGGGGCGGTGTGAGTTAGCGCCAGCGAGTGGCCATGAGGAACCCGATAAACATGATTCCAAATCCTACAAAGATATTGCTCTGACCGAGTGCGGGTATTGGCAGCGAGGCGCCTGCGCTCAGGTAAAAAACAATAATCCAGATGAGTCCGAGCAGCATAAATCCAAACATCATCGGCTTAAACCACACCGGATTAGGGACATCTTCCCCGCGGGGAGTTTTTGTCTCGGGTCGAGATTTTTCGATGTCAGATTTTTTCTTACGAACCTCTTTTGATGCTGCCATACCAAAGAGTTTAGCCAATTAAGGCGGGGGAATATTCAGGTTCTCTTGGATATTGGAAACTTTCCACAGTGTTTAAGTAAATTATTCACATACTTATCCACAATTGGGGAGAACTACACCAATGTAATTTATAGTGGGAATGTCAGGAACACGAGAAGAACTGGCGGATCTCAGAGATTACTGTGTAAACGTCCATTCGGTTTACAGCGGGCTCCCATTAGAATTAACTCATGCCTACAGATCTCCCAGCGCGAGGGCAGTCCAAAGACATGGATGAGCTTTTGGCTCCCTTGAATGATGCCCACGAAGCTCGTCGGCGTCCCAGAAAGCGTGTGCGCAAGCGACGTAAGGCGACTGTTACCGGTGTTCTTGGTGAAATACTCATTACCGCCGGTGTTTTGGTATTGGGATTTATTGTTTGGCAGCCAATTTGGTCATCTACAGTTGTGGCGAACCAGACGGCAACAGCATCTCAGGCCCAGCGTGATCAGTGGGAGGCTAACGCCCAGCCCTCAGACGCAGAGGGAATCATGTACGACGAGGACATTCCCCTTCCCACCCCCGCCGCCCCGGGGGAGCATTTTGGAATCTTGTATGCGCCAGCTTTTGGGCCTGGGTTCCGTGCGGGAATTGGTGGAGGAACTGATGTGCGAACGGTTCTTAATAACTACGACCTGGGAATCGGCCACTACTCAAACACGCAGCTACCGGGCGAAGTTGGCAATTTTGCAATAGCCGCTCATCGTTCCGGTTGGGTGCCTACCCCGTTCCGTGAAATCATGAACTTACGTGTGGGAGATCCGCTTGTTGTTGAGACGGAAAACGGCTATTACACCTACCGTTTCCGTAACGTGGAGTATGTGCTCCCCACCCAGGTTGACGTATTAAATCCTTTTCCGAGACTGGAGGGTCAGCCCGGTGTTGACCGAATTCTTACGATGACAACGTGTCACCCGAAGCTTTCCGGAAGCCTGGAACGAGCCATCGGTTATGCGGTTTTTGAAAGTTTTCAACCTCGCTCAGCGGGAATGCCGCAGGAGCTCATTGACCTCGATCCAACCTTGCAATCATAAGGATTTCTTAAATGTATGCTGCGATTTGGCGAATTTTGCCCGGACCTACCTGGCTTAAAGTAATAGAGTCCCTTATTCTTGTGGCTGCCGTTGGTTATGCTCTATTTTATTTTGTTTATCCGTGGGTGTCGAGTCTCTTGCCCGATCCCGGTTCAACCGTTGACTAGTAGGAAATCGCTGTGACTCGCATCCTTGTAATTGATAACTTTGACAGTTTTGTCTACACGCTCAACGGCTATCTCCAGCAGTTGGGCGCACACACCGCTGTGGTTCGTAACAATGTTATTTTAGGCAAAGACGCAGAGGATGTGCTTGCCAAGTACGATGGTGTCTTGATCTCTCCGGGTCCGGGTACACCCTCAGATGCAGGTGTCTCGATTGAGATGGTCCGTGCGGCTCTTAATACTAAAATCCCGCTCCTGGGGGTCTGTCTGGGACATCAGGCTATAGCCGAGGCTTTTGGTGCTACTGTAACTCACGCCGAAGAGTTGATGCACGGCAAAACTTCTCAAGTGGTACACGATTCGAGCGACTTTTACGCCGGCGTCCCCTCACCCTTCAGGGCAACGCGTTACCACTCGTTGGCTGTGGTGAGGAGCACTGTTCCTGACTCTCTCAGTGTTAACTCCGAGACTGAGTCAGGCGTTGTGATGGGATTGCGCCATCATGACGCAGAAATATACGGAGTGCAATTTCATCCAGAATCGGTCCTTACCGAGGGTGGATACAACATGCTAGGAAACTGGCTGGAGCGTGCTGGCCTCTCGGGGGCTTCCGAGCGTGCTCAGTCTCTTAGCCCCTTACTCTCGGGCGTGAGCTAGTTCACGCAGGTGTTGTTTCCCATATTCTGGGAAAATGGTTTCGCAGTTTCGCAGTTTCAAGACGATGCTTGTGCTGAGAAGGCGAGTGTATTCGCGCGCAGGATTACTAACCGCTGCAATAGAAAATCGTGATGCGGGAGCTCTGTGGCTGTTGCCCCACGAGTGACTGCGCTACAACGGGGGAGCCTGTTTCCTGGGAACAGTCTCTTTTTGCGCTCAGCTCAACTGTGAGGCGAAGGTTATTCAAAAGGTCACGGGCGGCTGTGATTCCTTGGCCGGTGACGTCCGGAATAGAGACGCTTCCCGTGGATATTGTGAGGCGAATCACTGTTCCCACGGTTGCTGTGGCTCCGATCTCGGGATCGGTCGAAATGAGGTTGTCCGTGGGTATAACAGGGTCATCCACGCGATTGATAGTGCCCACACGGAACCCAGCAGTTTCAAGTGTTTGGGTGGCCTGTTCCAGTGTCATTCGAGAAGTATCGGGCACGCTTGCAGTGGCCTTCCCAGAAGAAACATAGAGTCGTATAACATCTCTGGGAGATACTCGGGTTTCAGCGTCTGGTTCGGTACGAATAACCTTACCCGCTTCGACGGTGTCGCTTTCCTCGGTGACTGGCTGAGCCAAAAGCTCTAGCTCATTGAGTGCTTCTGTTGCCTGTTCTTGTGTTTGTCCGCTCAGGTTGGGAACAATGCGCGTGCTATCAGGGATGATTTCTCGAGGAGTGATCGTGAGTAACCAGAATGTAACGGCAACAATGATCACGCCAATGCTGAGAATCGCGGTCCACATCCACATGACGGGAGGACGATTCTGTGTGCGAACCACAGAGGTATTTTCGGCGAGTTGTTTAAGCGCCAGCTCCGATTCGGAAAGCTGGTCGGCGCTCGTTCCAAAGATAGACTCTTCCAGATCATTGGCAGCGTGAAAGTCTGGAACAGAGCCTGAGGATGAAAGTTTAACGTACTCACGGAACTCGGTAGCGGTTTGAAAGCGCTGAGTTCGGTCTTTTGCGAGTGCACGCATGACAACACGATCGAGGGATTCGGGAACAGCGGAATTCCGAGTGCTTGGAGGAAGCGGGGGCTCGCTTACATGCTGGTAGGCGACAGAGACCGCCGTGTCTCCGTTGAAAGGAACCGCACCCGTGAGCATTTCGTAGAGTACGATTCCGGCGGAATAAAGGTCGGTGCGTGTGTCTACCGTTTCGCCCTTGGCCTGTTCCGGTGAAAAGTATGCTGCTGTTCCGAGTATTGCGGTTGTCTGGGCAACTGTGGAAGAGCTATCTGAAATGGCTCGGGCAATACCGAAGTCCATAACTTTGATTTGACCACTGGGCGTGATCATAATGTTTGCGGGTTTAATGTCTCGGTGAACTACACCGGCGCGGTGAGAGTACTCCAGCGCGGTGAGGACACTCTCAATGATTCGGCAGGATTCCTCAACACCGAGAGGCCCAGAGGAGATAATTTCACGGAGATTCTGGCCCTCAACGTACTCCATGACAATAAAGGGCAGCATCACCTCTGACCCCTCGGGTGTCTGCATGAGATCTTCGCCAGCATCAAATATGCGCACGATAGTGGGATGCGCCATGCGCGATGCCGATTGTGCTTCCTGTCGGAAGCGCTCACGGAAGGCTGTATCGTTGGCAAGAGCTGCTTTAAGGATTTTTATAGCAACTGGTCGACCGAGTTTAGTATCTGTGCCGCGGAATACGGTGGACATTCCACCCGTTCCAATCAGTTCACCAACTTCATAGCGCCCCGCAAGGATGCGTCGTGCGTTGATCACAGGCGGCCTTTCAGTGGAAGTTATTGATTTTTCATTCTACGACCGAGATATAACAAAAAGCTGAGTAAGTGCGGGGTGTTGTTTCACACCCCGCGTTGGCTTAGCCCTGTGGAGAGGGTGACTCGGTTGGTCTGGTCAGAATGTTGACCGTCAGGGGGCTTGACCAGGGTGATGTCTGCTCTGCAATAGCATCCGAACCACACACAACGTTAAAGATAACGTTCATATTGGCGGCTGCCGAGCGGATTTCTGCGGTGAGTGTGTTGCCGGGCTGTCGGACTACGGTAGCCCCACCATCAACCTGCACATTGTAGCTCCGTACGTGTGTTCCCGCGGGACAGCTTGATGCAGAATCGTTCCATTGAACAACAAAGCGTGAGTTTGCATAAACACCGTTTGCGGTTGTTCCGGGGTCTGATTGATCAATGATGATGCTCGGTGTGCTTGTGGGCGTGGTGGGAGCACCGATGGGTGTGTAGTAGGTTACCGTGATTGGCTGGCTAAATAACACGTTTCTGCCAACCGGGTTTACCCTGTAAACGGTGTTTACGGCGGCTGTTGTGGGGGCGACGGAACCCGCAACCTGATTCACTGTGAAACCAAGGTTTGTGAGGCCGCGAGTGACCTCATCAAGGGGTTTGCCCGTCCAATCGCTCTCATCGATATCGGCCCCGTCGGGCTCGGGTGGTTCTGTCGGTGTGGGGGTCGGGGTCATGGTGGGAGTTGTCGGGGGTGTGGTGGGCTGTGTTCCAGCATTATTATTTCCCAGCATTGCCCAGACAGTCCCACCCAAAACCAGCACCAGGATTACAATGAGGGCAACAAGAGGCCAGGTCCACGGGCTGCGTTTTTTCTTTTTGGCGGCTTCTTCAGCGTTTTCTTCTGTTTCTGTTTCGGGATTCAGGATCGAGGTTGCGCTGGTGTCATTTTCTGGGTTTGTCGCAAGAACGGTGGTGGCATCCTCAGCGGGTAGTGCGGTTGTGAGTAGCCTGGTGGCGTCTTCTCTTGGTGCTTCTGCCCCCGAGATGATTGCGGGTACAGCGGCGGCAGCGGTTCGGATGTCACCCCGATGGAGAGCCGAAGCTGCCTGGGCGAGTTTAAGAGCATCGGTGGGGCGTTCCTTGGGATCTTTGGCCAGGCAGGCAAAAACCAGGTTGCGCAGTGGTTCGCTCACGGTTGTGGGAAGAGGAGGAGGCTGCTCGTTGATCTGAGCCATAGCGATTGCTACCTGTGACTCTCCCGTAAACGGGCGTTTTCCCGCGAGGGATTCGTAGGCGACAATTCCGAGGGAGTAGATATCGGTTGCAGCGGTTGCCTGGTGGCCGCTCGCTTGCTCGGGAGCAAGATACTGAACCGTTCCCATGACCTGACCCGTAGCGGTGAGGGGAACTTGATCAGCGATGCGAGCGATACCGAAGTCTGTAATCTTTACGCGGCCCTCGGGGGTAATGAGGAGATTTCCCGGCTTAATATCGCGGTGGACAAGGCCTGCTTCGTGTGCGGCGTGAAGGGCTGAGGCGGTCTGGGCAATAATTCCCAGGACACGATCTGAGGGAAGAACCCCTTCCCGCTCAAGAATGGTGGAGAGCGGCTCTCCCGGAACCAACTCCATCACAATGTATGCAGAACCCTGTTCTTCACCGTAGTCAAAGACGTTGGCTATTCCCTCGTTATTGACGAGGGCTGCGTGACGAGCTTCAGCACGGAAGCGTTCCAGGAAGCCCGGATCTCCCATGTACTCGTCTTTAAGGATCTTGATTGCGACAGTACGGCCGATAATGCGGTCGGTTGCTTTCCAAACCTCGCCCATGCCACCAATCGCGATTCGCGAAATGAGCTCATAACGTCCACCAAATGTCAGTCCTGAAGTTGGTCTCATTGGTTTAGCACCGCCTCTATAATTTTCTTTCCAATTGGAGCAGCAATCTCTTCGGATGTTGCAGCCGTTCCTCGTCCCGCACCGTCTTCAACCACAACAGCCACGGCTACCTGAGGGTTTTCAGCCGGGGCAAATCCAGTAAACCAGAGTGTGTAGGGTTTAGGATTTCCACTGCTGTCCTCACCATTTTCTGCCGTCCCCGTTTTACCCGCAACGTTTACTCCGTCTATTCTCGCAGGTCTTGCGCTACCGTTTGGAGCGGAGACGGTCTGAACCATGATATCCGTAAGAGTCTTTGCAATTTCTGGTGTGAGGGCTGTCGAGAGTTCCTCGGCTTTGAACTCGCTCTGGACGCTAAGGTTGGGGTTAATAACGCTCTCAACAAGCTGGGGCTTCATGAGTTTACCTCCGTTTGCGATGGAGGCAGAAACCATCGCCATCTGGAGGGGAGTAGCGATAACATCTTGCTGCCCTATGGCGCTCAAAGCGCTCTGGGGGGCGTTCATCACACGATTAAATTTGCTGGGTGTTACTCGGAGGGGAATTCGTAAGTCTTGATTAAAACCAAACTTTTCGGCCTGGTTAAAGATCGCTTCACTACCCATATCCACACCTATCTGAGCGAATTGCGTGTTACACGACATGATTAAGCCGGTTTCAAGGGTGGTGGTTGGACCGGGGCCACACAACCCTCTCCAGGAGTTTCGGATGGCTGAGTTTGTTTGAGGTAGTGGGAATTCGCCAGTGTTGGGGAATGTTGACCCCGGGGTGTATTGGCCGCTTTCAAGGGCGGCGGCAGCGGTGACAAGTTTAAAGGTGGAACCCGGGTGGTTAAGGTTTCCGGTAATGGCACGGTTGAAGAGAGGTCCGGCGGGGTCCTCGAGAAGCCGGTTGTAGACTTCGAGGATTGCGGCATTGTCGTGCACCGCAAAATCGTTGGGATTAAAAGTGGGTTTTGAGGCCATCGCAAGAATTTTGCCCGTGTTGGGAACAAAGGCAACCGCTGCGCCGGAGTAGTTTTCGAGTGCATCAAAGGCAGCCTGCTGCGCTGTTGCGTTGAGGGTGAGGTTGACCGCTGCGCCCTGTTGCTGCTGGCCCGTTACTATTCGGGTGATGTCGTCTATGAAGCTCTCGTTTGCGCCGCTTAACTCGTCGTTCATGGCGCCTTCAATACCCGTTCGCCCTTGGGTGTGGGTGAAGTAGCCTGTTACGGGAGCGTATAGTTCCCCCTGGGGGTAGACCCGCTGGAATCTGAAGCGATCATCTATTGGAACGGATTCCGCGATGGGTACGCCGCCAACCAGTATCGGGCCGCGCTGTATCTGATAGCTATCAAGTATTGCCCGAGTATTGCGTGCGTCGCTTTGGAGGTTATCGGCTTGAAATCCTTGAATAATCGTTGAGGATGTCATGATCGAGAAAAACATCAAAAATATAACTATAGTTACATATTTTATTTGTTTATTCACTATTGAATCACCATCCTGGGTTGATTACGAATGGTGTCAGAGATCCTGAGGAAAAGTGCAACAATTATCCAGTTTGCGAGAAGGGATGAACCACCGGCGGCTAAGAATGGCGCGGTGAGTCCCGTGAGGGGAATGACGCGGGTTACGCCACCGATCACAATAAAAATCTGGAGTGCGATGAGGAAGGTCATTCCTATCGCGAGCAACTTCCCAAAATCATCTCTTGCGGCAAAGCTGATGCGAAGACCGCGACCCACGAGCAGCATATACAGGGAGAGAAGGATGAATACTCCAGCGAGTCCAAGCTCCTCAGCGATGCTGGAAAATATGTAATCGCTCTGGGCAAGTGGCGTTATTTGGGGGCGGCCCTGACCAAGGCCAGTGCCGACCAGTCCCCCCTGCGCCATCCCAAAGAGGCCCTGCACGATTTGGTAGCTGCCGTGAACGCCCTCGTATAGTTCTTGATTGAATGGATCAAGCCAGTGATTAAAGCGGCCCCGCACGTATTCGAGGGTTTGGCTGGCAACAAGAGCGCCACCAAGAAACATGCCGAGCCCCAGAATAACCCACATGAGCCGTCCCGTGGCAACGTAGACAATCACCAGGAAGATTCCAAAGTAGAGGAGTGCTGTGCCCAGATCCTGTTGAAACACGATGACAGACATGGCCATGAGCCAAAAAAGCAGCAGGGGCCCCAGGTCGCGCACTCGTGGCAGTGAGACTCCCATGAATTTTTTTCCCACCATGGAGAGCGAGTCGCGATTGCTTACAAGGTATCCGGCCATGAAAATTGCGAGGGTGAGTTTTGCCATCTCGCCCGGTTGAAAGCTCATTGTCCCGATGCTGATCCACACTTGGGCACCATTGATGGTTCTGCCTAGGCCTGGAACCATCGGGAGAAGGAGCAGCACCGTGGTGAGCAGGCCGGCAATGTAGGTGTAGCGGAGAAGCATTCTGTGGTTGCGAATAACAATGAGCACCACGATTGCAAGGGAAACCGATATTGCCGACCACAGTACCTGCCGCGAGGAGGATGAATCCCAGAGGTCTTGATCGAGGCCTAGGTCAATGCGGTAAATCAGTGCTATGCCAATTCCATTAAGCACGGTTGCAATCGGAATGATCAGAGGATCGGCGTCGGCGGCAACCATTCGAACCGTGAGGTGCAGGGCAAAAATTACCGCGCAAAGGCTGAGATTGAGCAGCAGGGGAGTGACATCAATTTCGTCCAGAGCGCCCCACTGTACCAGAACGATAGCGCTGAGGTTGATACCAAAGGCAAAGATGAGAAGAACAAGCTCGAGATTGCGTAGTTTGCCTGGAAGTTTGCTCGACTTGGGCGGTTTGATGCGCTCAACCGATTTATCAATTTGGGGTTTTTCGATGTGGAGAGATGAGCTAGTCATTCACATCCTCCAATCGTGTCACTATCTTGCGGGCGTTTTCTAGTGAGTCGGCGCTGATGGTCTCAGTAAGGCGTTGTTGATCAAACTGTCCCAGGTCTTTAACTGGGATGCCGGTGTCTTCGTAAACGGACGATAGTGAGATGGGGCCGATATCTTGCTGCACACCCCGATAAATAATTACTGTTGAGCCGTTTGTTCCTACAAAGAAACGTGTTTGAGTCCACTGGTACGCAATAAATGCACTGGACACGAGGACAATAAGTACCAGGAGCATGGAGAGGAACCAAAAGAGTCGCCGCTGTCTGACCCGACGCTTTGACTCTGCAATGATCTCGTCGAGATACTCGTCTCCACCGGGTTCGAAGTGGCTTTCGGGAACCGGGGCAATCCTGCGGCCACCACGCAACCATCCCCCCGGTTGAACGATCTCTGCATCACTTTCGCCGTATGCAATAGGAAGGGCTGCCGCACCCACCATTTTGGTTTCGAGGGGAGGTTGTGGGGTTCCGTGAGCTTCCACAAGAATTGCCGTGACATTATCGGGAGCTCCGTGTACCAGGCTTTTTTCGATGAGTTTGTCGACTGCGCTTTCTAGCGAGATTCGATTGACCAGGATGTCGTACATCTCGTCATTGCTGACGTAGCTGCTGAGACCGTCGGAGCACAGTAGCCAGACATCATCGGGTTGGGCGGTAAAGACCATTGTGTCTATTTCAGGGGAGGAGTCTACATCGCCGAGCACGCGCATCAGTACGGAACGGCGTGGATGAGTCTTTGCCTCTTCTTCTGTGATTCGGCCGCTTTCAACAAGGCGTTGGACAAACGTGTGATCTTCGGTGATTTGGCTGAGTTCACCCCCGCGTAAAAGATAGATGCGCGAGTCGCCAATGTGTCCGAGTGCTAATTGATCACCAACCGCTATGAGGCCGCTCACGGTGGTGCCCATTCCCGCGAGTTCTGGATGTTCATAGACGGTTTCGCTGAGCACCTTGTTGACGTCTAGCAGCTTTTCACGGAAGCTTTCCGTGGCCTCCTCTGGCTTATCAAACTCGCGATCAAGGTCGGTGATTTTTTTAATAGTGAGCGCCGAGGCGACATCTCCACCCGCGTGGCCGCCCATTCCATCGGCGACCACAAACATGTGTTGTCCCGAGTATCCGGAGTCTTGGTTATTAGCGCGAACCATGCCCACGTGGGAACTCGCAGCAGTGGAGAAGAACACGGTCATTCGCGCCTCCCGGAAAGGAGGCGGAGATTCTCGCGTGTCTGTGCTGTGCGGTGAATGATCACGTTTTAGTTTCTCAGTTCGAACGTGGTTTTGCCGATTGTTATCGGGGTGTTGAGTGGGACCGGCGTTGGTGATGACACTCGTGAGGAGTTGAGGAGGGTTCCGTTGGTGGAGTCAAGGTCGTGGATGTACCACTGATCTGCCTTGAGAACTAAGCGGGCGTGGTGTGTGGAGGTGTACTCATCGCGAATGACAAGACCGGAATCGCTCGAGCGACCTATTGTGAGGGGTTCGGTTCCGAGCGGGAACTCTTCGCCGGTTTTAGGCCCGCTGGTAATAACGAGGCGTCGTGCGGGGGCCGACGGAGCGGAGGGCGTTGTTGGCGTGGCAATGATATCGGTTGCTGGGTCGCCCGTGAGGGAGGCCGAAACCCGAAAGTTTGCTGTGGGCGGTACAGGCTGGGTTTCTTGTGGGCTTGAGTCTTTGAGTTTTCGCGTAGAAACACCAAAGAGATCACTTCTTAGTGCGTATACCACTGCAAAAACGAACCCCCACAGAACGAGGAGGAACACGAGGCGAAGCACCAAAAGTGTTAGCTCACTCACAGATCCCTCCAGAAATCATCCTGCACCTGAGGCTGGACAACAGTTTTGTCTTCTACCCGGGTGTTTGACCTGGGTGTTGGGGAAGTTGCTTGAGGGAGCACTCGATAGATAATACGCGTTTGTCCGATTAAAATCTCGGAGTTTGGCTCTAATACGACCTCTGAGACGGAGTTTCCGTTAACTTTTGTGCCGTTTGTGGAACCCAGATCGCGTACTTTACTGTTGCGCCCATCCCATACTATTTCGATGTGTTTGCGGGAGGTGCCCGTATCGTTCAGGGTGATGTCTGCGTCGCGGCCGCGACCAATAACCGTGCGAGGCTTGGTGATCGGATGACGCTTGCCATCGATATCAAGAACCGGGCTCCAGGACACTGAACCCTTGAGAGTTTCAACATCAATCTGAAGTATCCCG
Organism: Lysinibacter sp. HNR; assembly: GCF_029760935.1. Classification (NCBI taxonomy): domain Bacteria; kingdom Bacillati; phylum Actinomycetota; class Actinomycetes; order Micrococcales; family Microbacteriaceae; genus Lysinibacter; species Lysinibacter sp. HNR. Next base: position 26,645 of record NZ_CP121684.1, read on the forward strand.
TCGGAGAGGTTTGTGTCGGATTTGAGCTTAAGAGAGATAGGCCCGGCAAATTGGTACCCCTGAATTTTTGCGTGTTTGTTAATAACCTGCAGGAGCTCGTCGCGAAGGGTTTCGCCCATGTTCGTTACACGTTTGTAGTCCTGGGGAGAAATCCGTATGACAAAAGAATTGGGTGCGAGGGTTCTGTCGCGATCCACCACGACCGCGTTAACATCGAGTTCGCGCCTGAGAGCGGCTGCGATCTCTACCGGTTGTAACCCTGAGCGGAACGTTTTAGCGAAGGCACTATTGACCACGCGCTCAAGCCCGCGCTCAAAGTTCTCTAGAATTCCCACTAATTACTCCACACGATTTACCGGTTGGTTCACAAGAATGTTACTTGTATTGGCTGTGAGTTTGAGAATCGACAGGCTGAATCTTCGGGTTTATCTGGCTTTTTTGCGTCATTTCTTGCCTCGTTTCTTCTGGTTTTTAGGGTTCTTTTCTTGTTGGAAGTCTCATTTTGTTGTAGCTAAATCGTATACGGAGAATCAGCCTAACTAACCTTTATCAGAAGATTGTGGATAGGTTTTGGTTTGGGAAATCCTGTGGATACTGGTAATCTCACTTAGTCGTTGTGTTTTCTCTACGGTGAGCGCAGCGGAACACGCGCGAGTGGCGGAATTGGTAGACGCGCTGGCTTCAGGTGCCAGTGCCCGCAAGGGCGTGGGGGTTCAAGTCCCCCCTCGCGCACGCGAATGAAATGGCCCCTGGCTTGGGATTAAGTTCTCAAGGTCGGGGGTCGTTTGCGTTGGAAGCGCTAGAAAAGTGCATTCAAAGAACAGGGGTTGGTCTGGTCTTGAGGGTCAGCACTCAGGGCGGCACGGTTTTGTGGGAATTTCTTGGGACGTGGGCGAGGTTTGGGTGCGTCTTGATGAAGCTGGTGCCGGTGGGGGCCTGGCCTGAGTCGGTGGCAGTTATTGATGAAACGGTTGCGTTGTTCAGCCCGTGCGGGTCTAGTGGTTCTGGCGAAGGCCTTCAACGAACAGAGCCGCTGCGGATGCTGCCTCGCTCAGACGTTCCGTTCGCTCCGTGTCCGACGCTGCTGCAATCCACTGGGAGGCATCCCGTAGTGCTCCCGTCAGGAGCATCGCCAGCGTTCGTGGAGAGGCCCCCGCGGGGAGTAGGCCCTTACCGCGGGCTTGCTCGAACAGCGTCTCTAACGAGGCAAGGCACGAGTTGACCGATGCTTCAGTAACCTCCGGTAGTACCGCAGGGGCATCCTTGAAGAGAATCTGCTGCATGTCGGCGGCCTGGGTGAGTTCGAGATAGGCGCGGCTGCGCTTCGCGAGCGCGGTCAATGGATCGTCATACCGAGCGCTAACTACCCCGAGTCGATTGCACAGCTCTGCATCAATCGCTTTCACCACTCCTACGAGCAGACCGCTCTTGCCCGCGAAGTGATGGTAGAGCGCCCCCCGAGTCAGCCCGACTGAAGCAGTGAGATCATCCATCGAGGTTGCTGCGTACCCGAAGCGGCCGAAGAACTCGCGGGCTGCTCCAACGAGCAAGCCGTGTGTCTCGTCCAGCATCTGTGCTCGACTACGCCGTGTCATCTCGTTCACTCCCTCCGTTTCGCTTCTCCTCACAGTCTAACTTGACATACGCATCGTACGTGGATGAGAATCTGTCATATTCACATACGCAATGTATGTGGCTGTTGGATGAGGCCAGAGGAGCATTCGTGACAGAACCGACCATGACCCCTGAACACCATGGGTTGGAAAGCACTGAACCGCAGAAGGCAACGCGGAGGCTATCGCCGTGGGCTGCGGTTGCCGCAATCACCGCGAGCACGTTCACGGTCGTCACCTCCGAGATGATGCCCGTTGGCCTGCTCACCCCGCTCGCTGACGCCCTGGGCGTATCGGAAGGCATCGCCGGTCTCTCGTTGACGATCACGGGGGTGCTCGGTGCGGTGCTCTCGCCGTTCGCCCCGGTGCTTATCGGCCGGTTGGATCGCCGGATTGCGCTCATCGTCTTCATGGGGTTGCTGGCTGTGGCGAATCTCGTGTCCGGGTTCGCTCAGACGTTCACGGTGCTCATGCTCAGCCGGGTACTGCTGGGCGTGGCTCTCGGCTTGGTCTGGGGCATCGCTGCGGGCATCGGCCTCCGCCTCGTTGACGAGTCGCAAATCGGGAAAGCGATGACCTGGATCTTCTCCGGTGTCGCCCTCGCCTCCGTGCTCGGCATTCCCGCGGGCACCTACACTGCCTCGCTCATTGACTGGCGGGCAGCGTTCTTCACGCTTGCCGCCCTCTCTGGCGTCGTCGTGGTGGTACTAGCGATCACATTGCCCAGGTTGCCCGTGACGGAGCGGGCGACGGTGCGCGGCCTGTTCGGGGTGCTGGGGAACTCCGGGGTGCGCAACGGCCTGATAGTGACCGCATGCGTTGTCGTCGGCCATTTTACCGCGTTCACTTACGTGCGACCGCTCCTCGACGGATCCGGTGCAACACCCGCCGTGATCGCCTTGATCCTTGCATTCTATGGTGCGGCCGGGATTGCGGGAACCTTCGGCCTCGGGCCGCTCGCTGGTAGCCGACCGCGTACCTCAAGCCTGGTTGTGACCGCGGGCATCGCCACGTGCATTGCCTTGCTGACGCTCGACCTGGGGTTGTCGATCGTGGTGATCGTGGTCGCAGCGTGGGGCGTCGCATATGGCGGGGTTGCCGTGTCCACCCAGTCATGGACGAGGCAGGCCGACCCTGCCCGGGTCGAGACCAGTGCTGCGATCTGGTCGGGTGTCTTCAACGCAGGGATCGCCGCAGGAGCCGCACTCGGCGGCACCCTCATCGATGGAGCAGGACTCGGCGTCACGCTATGGACGGGCGCAACCCTTGCCGCTATTGCTGCGCTCATCGCGCTGTCCAGCCGTGTCACACAGAGACAGTAGTGCGTTCTTGCGCGTGGTGTCGACGCGAACCGGCGCGTGAGCGACTCGGATTGAACACCAATTCCCTTTAGCTGCAGGAGGCATCATCATGTCCGGGCAAACCACACCCACCGCAGGGGGTAACTCGGCGATTCCGGGTGGCTCGGGCACAAGTACGGGCTGGACGCCTGGGAGGTCGCTTCGGCAGCATTCGAGACGATGCTTCATCGTTCGACGTGCGCCGCCCGCAATCCTGGGTGGTCGTTATTCCTTCTGTGCAGATTACCTGCAGGGTCGAGTTGCGAGCCGCCGAGTGGTCTCCGCAATGACGAGATATTGAGCAAGGCGATCCGCGCTGTTGTTCCCGGCGTACGGCCCAAGCGATGAACCTCTGCTGAAAGATGCGGGAGCCAAAGGCCTGGTACCGCCGGGCCATCCGCCTTCGGAGCTCACCCTGCCGCTATTTGCAATGCCCGGTGGGGTGAGGAGTGGGGGGCGTTCGCAGCAGGTATGCGATCACGGTGAGGTCGTCCACGTCCACGCGGTGATCCCCGGATTCGAGTTTGCTGATCTCCGGCGGCGAGAATTTGTGCCCGGTGGTGGCGATACCGTGAGAGAGGGTACGCAAGTCCATGCCGACGGTTTGGCAGACGACACGGACTGAATACGGGAGTACCGAATCGGCACCCCGCATCGCTGCGTTCACCGACGGAATGAGAAGTGAGATCTGCGAGCCCGCTATACGAGGGGCATCAACCCGCGCTCGGTAAAGACCTTCTCCGCGGTGAACGTGGCATTGAGGGCACGAGGGAAACCGCAGTATACCGCTGAGTGTAGGAACGCTTCGATGATCTGTTTCGGTTCAAGACCGACATTCAGCGCCGCATTGATGTGGACTTCGAGTTGCGGCTCGCATCCGCCGAGCGCCGTCAGCATACCGAGGGTGACGAGCTGGCGATCCCGTGGCGCAAGCTCCGTGCGGGAGTACATCTCACCGAATGCCCACGCCACGACTTGATGCCCGAGCTCCGGGGAAATGTCTGTGAGATTGTCGATGATGTTGGTGCCTGCGGTGCCATCCACAGCATCGAGCACGATCTTACCGTCCGCGAATCTGCGGGCGCGCTCATCTGAATCAGGCATGTTTGGAGTCCTCTCGTGGGGGTTCGAGCGCGTCGAGCTGCTCGCGGTAGGTTGTGATCTTCTCGGCTAATGCGTGCTCGTGCGCGGTGAGCTGCGCGATCTGCTCACGCAGACGTGTGCGGTGTGCTTCGAGCATGTTGAGACGGCCGCCCGTGGTCATTGGGCCTTGCTCGCGAAGGGCCGCGTATTCACGCATCCGTGCGACGGGCATCCCTGTCTCGCGCAGCCGCAGAAGGAATCGCACCCATTCCACATCGGCGCGCGAGTAACGACGCTGGTTGCCCGAGTTTCGTGTGACGGGTCGGATCAGACCGGCGCGCTCGTAGTAGCGGAGCGTGTGTCCGGAGACTCCCGTCTCGGCGCTCATCTGCGCCACGGTCAGCCCATCGTTGCTTTCGGTCATGCAACCAGGATAGAAGTTTGAGCGCACTCTAAGGCAAGTCGATGTCGGAACTTCCGCCGGCCACCCTGCGTCATAGGCCGAGCGAGTCTCGGTGTGGGTCACTGGTTCCGAAGTCGTGGTCGTGTGACGAGCTGTGGAGTTTGCGGGAGCAAGCTTCACGCGCGAGGCGGGCCTGCTCTGCCGTGTCGCATTGCGCTTCGATCCGCTTCGCGGCCTCCCGCGCAGGCATCCCTCGGAGCTGGGCGACTTCCTCATGGACCTCCGCTTGGGTGGCACATACTCGGCGTAATCGTTTCCCTAGGCCGAGCAGTTCCTGACCTGAAGGGGTGCCTGGGCGCAGAGTGAGATGACTGCGAAGGTTCATCCACACGCTTTGACGCATAGGCCCCACCTTGGGGTGCTCGCCGGGCGGCGGCTCATTGCGTCTGTTGGAATGTCTTCCGGTAGGCGGCGGGTGAGACTCCGGTGCAAGCATGAAGGCGCGTACGTAGTGCATTGGCCGAACCGAAACCGGCACGGTGAGCGATCGTGTCGATCGAGTCAGTAGTAGTCTCCAAGAGCCGTTTCGCCAACTCCATACGACGAAGGAGAAGCCACTGGGTAGGGCCCGTACCCATACGTGCGCGGAATGTGCGGCATGGTTTCTAAAATCTCCTCCAGGACCTCAGTCGAGCGATCTGTTGAAGAAGGATTCAGGTACCCCGTGTTCACCGGGCCGGGATTGATCGCGTTAAGCAGGATTCCCAATCGAACTAACTCAGACGCAGCGGTGCGAACCAGGCCTGCTAAAGCCGCCTTGCTCATCGCGTAGGCTATCTCTCCCGGCATGGGCCTAGCCTGGCTCGAGGTGAGCCAGATCACCCTGCCGGTCTCATACTCACTCACCTTTTTATCTGGCGCAACCGTATCGCCTGGTGCGGCAGACAGGCCTCCTCTCAGCCCGGAGAAGGCCTGTGCAAAGAGGCTCGTGAGCAAGACTGTAGACCTGGTATTAACGAAGAAATGATCATCGAGTCTGTTGGTGTTAATATCCAATATTGAACCGTCAGAACCGCTGCGTGCGTGATTGCAGATCATGATCTCAAGGGAACCGGTCAGCGCGAGTGCGTGCTCCATGAGGGTAGAGGGAGCATCCGGGCCAGCCAGGTCAAGCGAGATATCCGCAAAAGACGCGTCCACTGTCAGATGCTCCGATAGCTCGTGACGCAGCGCGTCGAGGTTATCTCCCTTCCAGGGCTGCTGCTCGTCGTGTGTTGAATAGTGGCTGATAAAGATGCTGGCTCCGTCCTGAGCCAGGCGCTTTGCGGCGGCAAAGCCGACACCGCTCCTACGTGAGACCCTGGTGATGAGAGCGGTTTGTCCCGACAATGGAAGTTTTTTACCATTCATATACAAATTATAAATGATATAACTGAAGTAAATCTTAATTGTTTCCTATTCTTTAATATGCCCGTTTTGATAAACTTGGAAGTGGCCGCGGATTATCAAGACACGATGTATTTTGCGTGCCATCATCATTCAGGACCTCACTGGAGATTTGAGGCAAGTGCCTGCGACGGACGGGAACGTCGCCGATGGTGCTCTGCCGAGAAAAAATTAACGAAATGAGGATCTGTGAATGCGAAGAAAAAGAGGCTTGCGATTCTTGGCGCAGGCCCGAGCGGTATGGCTCAGCTACGAGCATTTGAGTCCGCAGCTCGCCAAGGTGCGGACATCCCTGAACTTGTGTGTTTCGAGAAACAGTCGAATTGGGGCGGTCAGTGGAACTACACCTGGCGCACGGGGCTCGACAAACACGGTGAGCCTGTGCATTCCAGTATGTACCGCAACCTGTGGTCGAACGGGCCGAAGGAGGGACTCGAATTCGCCGACTACACGTTTGATAGGCACTTTGAGCGACCGATCTCGTCCTATCCACCCCGTTCAGTGCTGTGGGATTACATTTCTGGACGCTTGCAGCAAAGCGATGTGCGCAAATTTATCCGATTCGAAACTGTTGTTCGAGGTGTCGATTTTGTCCGAGAAAGTGGCCAGTTTGTTGTTCGAAGCGAGCACTTGCCAAGCGGTGAGACAGCGGATGAATTATTCGACCACATAGTAGTAGCAAGTGGGCATTTTTCTGTTCCCAATAGTCCGGAGATCTTGGGAATAGAGACATTTCCAGGGATACTCATGCACGCACATGATTTTCGCGGTGCCGAATCGTTTAGGAATCTTGATGTCCTCGTTGTTGGCTCAAGTTATTCGGCTGAAGATATCGGTAGCCAAGCCTACAAAATGGGCGCGAAGTCAGTAAAGGCTAGCTATCGCACCAAACCGATGGGATATGCGTGGCCAAAGGGGTTTGAAGAGCGTCCTGCCGTCAAGCAGATTAACGGAAGCACAGTGCGATTTGTCGATGGGACCACAGCGCACGTTGATGTCATTATTCTCTGCACTGGATATTTACACAAATACCCGTTTCTACCCCAAAATCTTGCGCTTTCGGGAGCTAATACCCTCTTTCCTGAAGGCCTCTACCGGGGAGTTGTGTGGCAGCGAAATCCGGCACTCTTCTATCTCGGTGCACAAGACCAGTGGCTTACATTCAACATGTTCGATGCCCAAGCCTGGTACGTGCGAGATCTGATCCTTGGTAGAGCTCACCTTCCTAGCGAGTCTGATCGGAATGAATCAATCGCAAAATGGAGAGCGCATTTCGAATCATTGACTGAAGCGGTCGAGGCGCTTCGGTTTCAAGCCGAATATGTCCGTGATTTGATACAGCAAACGGATTACCCTGATTTTGATATCGATGCGGTCGTGGAGGTCTTTGCTAGCGCTTTGCGTGATAAAAAGGACGACATTATGGGGTATCGGGATCGCTCTTACCGATCTGTCATGACCGGCACGATGGCTGTCCCCCACCACACCCCCTGGATCGAGGAGCATGATGACAGCCTAGAACGTTACTTATGTGCAGTTCCTGACGGGTTATGAGTACATGAACTGAGGTAAAGACCTCCGGCAGGATGTGGGTTACCACGCTCGTAATCTCTATAACCGGAGGTCTTCAGTCCCGTGCTCATGCATCTTTCACCGCTGTTGAGAACCAAGGCCTCGCAGCGGTGATTGTTGGCCAGGGACGGTCGGTCCGTCGCGCTGCGGAAAGCTACCGGATGTCCAGTTAGCACATCTCAATCGAGCGATGGGATTGCCTTGCCCCTGGGTTATGCGTGGGGGTTGATGGCAGCGATTTCGATTGCGAGTGGATGCATTTTGATGATCTCCTGGGGGGCAAACTGTTCAGGAGGCGCTCGCTGCGCTAGGGTACCGTGGGGACACACTGTTCTGTTCCAGATTCCACAAAGTCTCAGGAACTCATTATCCTCAAAATTATGACTCAACAAACGCGACCCCTGCCGCGACGCGCACTACTTCCGAGAACATCACTCCACAAAGCACTACCTAGTACAACGTTGCCTCACAGGCTACCGACCATAGCAGTGCTGCTCGGGTTCGCGATCACCGTTCTTTTTGGCTCGCTAACTATTACGCCACAGCCCGCAGCAGCAAACGTGAACGATTTTCGGTTCTCAAGCTTTAACGCGCAATACCTCCTGGGGCGAAGTATCGAGGGTCAGTCTCAGCTCACTACTGTTGAAACGCTTGTTGCGCAATTTCCCGATCATCCGCAAAACCGCGGCATTATCCGTTACATTCCGCTTGACTATAACGGGGTTGACCTGAACACTCGGCTCAGTTCTGTCACCAACGAGCGGGGGGAAGCTGTGCCCTACGAGGCCACGCACGAGAGCGGTTTTCTTGCCGTGTCTATAGGCACGGATGAATATTTACTCGGGGAACACACCTTTGTTCTGACATATGAGCAGGTGAATGTTGTGCGGGATTTTGGCGATACCGATGCAAATGAATTCTACTGGGATACCAATGGCACCTCGTGGGCTCAACCGTTTGACTCGGTGGAGGTTGAGCTTCGCCTTGCCCCAGAACTGGTCGACAGCCTTAACGGTAATATGTCCTGCTATTCGGGAGCGCAGGGGAGCGCCGACACGTGTGCTATCGAACAGGATCCGAATGATCCCGCCTTTTTTCAGGCATTTGTTGATGGCGGTGTTGCCCCTGAAGAGAATATGACCATCGCTGTTGGTTTTGATCGGGGCACGTTTGTGATTCCCGCGGCACCGGGGCAGCACTGGGCGTTCACTGTGTTTCCTCTTCTCTGGACGGGTCTTGGGTTGGCATCGGTTGTGATGCTTGCTGTCTCTCGGGCTCGCGTGTGGAGAGCCCCGCAGGGGCGCGGCATTGTTGTCCCGCAGTATACGATTCCAAAAAATGTGAACCTGTTGGAGGCTCAGAATATCGTTTCCTCCGGGATGGGCGCGGTATCCGCTCAATTGGTGAGTTTTGCGGTGCGTCATAATGTGCGCATTTTTGACTATGCCGTGACCAAAAAAGGGAGCAAAATAAAAAATCCCTTTACGCTTGAATTCCGCTCGTTGGAGGGGCTTGACGACCTCGAAATTGAATTGATTCACGTGTTCTTTGGGCCGAGCCCTTCGCCAGGAGATATTGTTGAGCTCGTGGGCCCCAGTGCGGGTAGAGCAGCAAAGCTGCATAGCCTGATGTCCGAGGTGGGGCCGCGGATGCTCGCCCGGGGCTGGCGGGCTCGCCCCGCTGCGCCGTTTCCAAAACTATGGATTATATTTTCGTCGATATTTGCCACGTTTATTTTTGGGTCAATTACGCTTGCCTTCGTGCTGCCTGCCTTCAACGGCTCCACCCTTGCGGCTATTCTTGGTCTCCTGGCCATGTTTGTTGCCGCCGCTTTTATACTGACGAAGCCTGCGCAGCTTACGGTGGCCGGTGTAGAAATGAGGGAGTACATCCAGGGGTTACGCATGTACCTGGAACTTGCAGAGAAAGACCGCTTTGCTATGTTGCAATCCGTTTCGGGGGCGGAGCGTGTTCCCTTCATCCCGGAGAGTGCGGTGGGGTTAGTGGATCCCGCTGACCGGGTGGAGCCTTCCGACCCGCGTGCGATTGTCAATCTCTACGAGAAGCTGCTGCCGTACGCAATTCTCTGGAATATCGAAGAAAGTTGGACACGGGCTCTCTCCGTGCACTATGAACAGCTGAACGAACAGCCAGACTGGTTTGTCTCAGCAAACGCGTTTAATGCCGTGAGCTTCAACGTGGCGATGGCTGGATTTTCGGCGCAGACCATGCGTTCCACCTCAGCTCCGGCCTCATCATCAAGTGGCGGAAGTTTCTCGGGCGGTTCAACGGGCGGCGGCTTCTCCGGTGGCGGCGGTGGGGGAGGTGGAGGTGGAGGCCGCTAACCTGTTGGCGGGCAGTGTCCCGCGCGATACGATGAGGAAGCCCCGCCAATCGCACAGTATGTTAAGGATGCCGATGTCAACGTTTATCCAGAACACAACCGGTGAACCGGTGTGGATCGACTTTTTCAGCTCAGATCCCGCTGCGGCGAGCGAATTTTACACAAAGCTGTTTGGCTGGACCTCGCGCGAGGACGGAAACGAACTTGGCGGGTACACTAACTTCTTTCTTGGCGGCAAACATATCGCCGGATTGATGCCCAATAACACCAACGGTGCTGCGCCAGACGCCTGGACGGTGTATCTTCACACCAATAACGCCGAGGCCACGGCCAACGCCATCACAAAGGCCGGTGGGTCTGTGCAGCTTACATACCCGGTGCACGATTTGGGCACCATGGTGATGGCAACCGACCCTTCCGGTGCCGTAGTTGCGGGGTGGCAGGCTGGAACACACTTCAGCTTCGACGAGGTGCGTGTGCCGGGCACCCCGGCGTGGTTTGAGCTACGCACCGAGGATTATCACGCGGCTGTTTCCTTCTACCGGGAGGCTTTTGGGTGGGACACATCCGTTATCAGCGATACCGATAGCTCACGCTACTGCACGCTGGGAGCTCAGGAGAACGCCAAGGCTGGCATCCTGGAGGATGGGGGGCTCTCGGAGGATGACCCCTCGCAGTGGATCGTCTACTTTGGTGTTGCCAGTGTTGAGGCATCCGTCGATCTTGCGATTGATCTCGGTGGCACCCTGATTCACAAGGAGAACTACAGGCCGTTTGGGCGCGTTGCCACGCTCAGGGATCCTTTCGGAGCCCCGTTTAAAATCGTTCAAACGCGGTATCCGTTCGGGTTTTAGCAGTCCGTTGAAGCCTAAACGCCGGAGCATCCCCGCAGGAACATCCCACGGTGAGTGTCGTACACAATTGCTACCGTTTCACGGGAAGGTGTCTCTGCCACCAATCGAGGATGATCTCAAAGCGTTCCAGCCGGTGCCTGGGTCGACCACTGCGACTGAGCTCGTGGTCTTCTCCCGGGAAGATGACCAGTTCTGTTTCTACCCCGTTTCGTTTGAGCGCCGCGTAGTAGCGTTCGGCCTGCCCGAGCGGGCAGCGTAGGTCGTTATTGGAGTGCAGCACGAGCGCCGGGGTGCGTATCCGGGGCCTGCGATTGGGGGACGGCAAGCCAGCACCCGTCTTGGACTTGATGAGGTGCACGCACCATGAGCTCCCGTATGTTTCGAACTACATATCCGGGACTATCACTCAGCAATTTTTGGGAGCAAATCCTCAGGGTGAATCGTCTATTTTGGTGTGGCTGTGCTTGCCGATTCCCTCGGGGGGTTGTATTTAGGGTGTTTCCAGCGTGGTTACTGGAGTAGGCCGCGCCCGCGCGTGCACCCTCCCCTGTGCGGCGAACCTGTCCCTCCTCTGTGGATATTTGAATATGCAGAGGTCTATAGGGTCGGGCCGATAGAGTGAGCACAGCAATCGGCAATCGCCCTTGGCTTCACCCCCGAGCCGCTTCCGAGTGGTTTCCATATAAAAGGTGCCGATTATGACTTCCACCCATACCGAGGGGCTTAACGGCCTTGGCCCGCTTCTCCCTACACGAGCCCGTTCGCAGGATTTTCCACCAATTGCTAAGGCGTATACACGAGTATCACACGTTGTTCGCGAGTCTGGTCTCCTGCGGCGGACCCCGTGGTTTTACTTGCTTGTTGGGGCTGGCCTTGCCGTGGCATTTGGTGGGGCTGTTACCGGTTTTATCCTTCTGGGTGACAGCTGGTTTCAACTTCTGATCGCTGCCGCGCTGGGGATACTCTTTACACAGATTGCCTTTCTTGCCCATGAGGCTGCGCACCGTCAAATTTTGTCCACGGGACCGAGTAATGACCGGTTGGCGCGTGTGCTTGCCGGTGTCATTGGCATGAGTTATTCGTGGTGGGACTCCAAGCACACGCGACACCACGCCAACCCGAACCGGGTGGGTAAAGATCCCGATATCGAGGTGGATACCATCTCTTTTGTGGAGGAAGATGCGATTTTGGCCCGTGGTTTACGGCGGGCCATCACAAAGCGACAGGGGTGGCTTTTCTTTCCCCTTCTCACGCTTGAAGGATTAAACTTGCACTTCCACAGCTTCACCCACCTTTTCGGCCGAGGACAGGTGAGGGGTCGCTGGATAGAATTGGCAATCATAGCCGCACGTTTTGCTCTGTTTCTCGTTCCGGTGTTTATCTTTTTGCCACTGGGCATGGCTTTTGCTTTTGTTGGTGTACAGCTAGCCGTTTTTGGGGTGTACATGGGGGCGTCGTTTGCCCCAAACCACAAGGGGATGCCGGTGATAGCGCACGATGCCAAGCTTGATTTCTTTACCAAGCAGGTTCGTACCTCTCGCAATATTCGGGGTGGTTGGTGGGCTACCTGGATTATGGGTGGACTGAACTATCAGGTTGAGCACCACCTCTTCCCCAGCATGGCTCGTCCCTACCTTTCAAAAGCTCGCGAGATTGTGAGGGAGCACTGTCGAACGCTTGACGTGCCCTACACGGAAACCTCGATGCTGCGATCATATGCAATCGTGATTGAGTACCTGAACCGGGTTGGGCTTGCCGCACGTGACCCCTTTGAGTGCCCGATTACTGCTCAATATCGGCGTGGGTGAGTATCCGTTCGAGAGGTGAGGTTTCCCCCGCTCGGGTATTAAAATCCTCTGTGCCGTATACAGTCGTGGGGACCCCGGCGCGGGAACTACCGTTTCACGGGAAGGTGTCTCTGCCACCAATCGAGGATGATCTCAAAGCGTTCCAGCCGGTGCCTGGGTCGACCACTGCGACTGAGCTCGTGGTCTTCTCCCGGGAAGATGACCAGTTCTGTTTCTACCCCGTTTCGTTTGAGCGCCGCGTAGTAGCGTTCGGCCTGCCCGAGCGGGCAGCGTAGGTCGTTATTGGAGTGCAGCACGAGCGCCGGGGTGCGTACCTGCCCCACGACCGCCTGAGGGCTCTGGGCACGCATCTGCTCGGGATCAATTCCGGTGTACTCGTCGCTGAAGGAGCCCCCAATATCGCTGGTACCGATAAAATATTCGGGATCGAGGAACGCACGCTCAACAATTGCGGCAGCAAAGCGGTGATCGTGCGCTATCGTCCACGCCGTAAGGTAGCCTCCGTAGGAGCCGCCCATAACCCCGACTCGTGCCTTGTCGAGCGTGGGGGTCTGCGCGAGGACTCCGTCGAAGAAGTCGAGCACATCTGTCATATCGACGGTTCCCATGCGCTGTCGGATGATGCGTCCGTGTTCCTGGCCGTAGGTAGCCGATCCGCGCGGGTTGCACATCACCACGGCGTAGCCAGCGTCAACATAGACTTGAGCCTCGTCAAAAAGCGCACCCGTGTAGAGGTAGAAGGGGCCGCCGTGAATGTTGAGCAGAACCGGGTGGGGGCCCTCTCCCTCCGGGGTGAGCACCCACCCGTGAACCGGGTAGCCATCGCGGGCGGGGATATTGAGTTCGGTAGGAGTGACAATGCCGTTTGCTCGCAGTTCTCGCGAAAAATCGGTGAGCTGACGGGGACCATCAGGGCGGATGACCGCAATATCCCCGCTGGTACTGGCGTTAGCAAAACCCATCACGATTGTGTCACCGCCCACTCCGGCACCAACAACCACGATAGGTTCATCGGTGAGCTGGTGCAACGTTCCGTCCGATGCAACCTCGGTGAGCAGGTAGCTGGCGCGGTGTCGATTACGAACGAGTACTGAACTTTCCCGGTAGGCAACGATGCTCGATTCGGTGAAGTCCACGGTTTCGGGATCGGTGAGGATGCGGGGAGAAGCATCCGAGTTATCAAAGGCGTAGAGTGCGCTGTTGCGAGCGACGAAGTCTCGGCCGCTCTCGCCCATGTTTTGTGCGGTAAAAGTGATTACACCGTCGTTTCGGTAGCGGACGCTCTCCACTGAGAATTTTCCATATTTTCCGGTGATTTCTACGGGTTGTGTCGAGCCGTCGATCGGTACAAGAAAGACGTTTGAGCACAGGTCGTGATCGCGGCCGTCGTGCCGGGCCGACACAAAAGCGAGTGTTTTTCCATCGAGGGAAAACGCGATTGCGCTATCGTCCCAGTCTCCGCGGGTGAGTTGGGTGGCTTCGGGTACGGTTGGTGCGGCGTCGATGGTTCCATCTGGGTTGGGCACGGGAGTCACGGCCGGCTCAGACCACACGTCGGGTGTGGGGACGAGGAAGATGTGTGCGCGACGATCCGTGACGTAGCCGATTCCGTTTTCCTGATACTTTGCGGTTCGGATGCGGCGTGCGGGTTCGGCGTCGGGTCCGATTCCCGCAACACTCCCGTAGCGTCCCGCCTCGGGGGTGCGGCTCACAAACGCGAGGGAGCGGCCGTCGGGGGCCCAGAGGAACTCGCTGATCCCGAGTGGGCGGTCGGTGATTTTTACGGGTTCACCACCGTTGGTGTTGACCACGTGAAGCTGCGGTGCTCCCTGCGGTGCGGTGCGGAGGAAAGCGAGTAGCGTGCCGTCCGGTGAAAATTGTGGCGCGGTGTCGTGGAATCCTCGTGTGAAGCGTTGGGGCTTATCCTTTTTGTTAAGAGGGATATGCCACAGCTGCCCGACCTGAGCGTCCGCTTCGAGTGAGGGGTGGGTTATCGCAGCAATGGCAATAGTGCCGAGAGGATGCACGGTGGGGGTTGAAACACTTGTGAGGAGATTAAGGTTGGCGGGTTTCATGTTGCCAACCTTACAACTTATTTAACGGCCATGAAGGTGGGACGCGTTTCGCCCGGGGTGCTGAGGAATTTTTCTCGTATTTAGCGCATAATGTCAAGGTTTGACGGGAAAGCGTCGCAGAACTCGATGGGGCTTGGCTGAGTTAACTTACGGTTTCCTCTTCGTTTGGAACGGGCGGACGTGGAGGGGGCCTGAGACTCTGTAGCCGGAGGAAGCGAAAATTTTAGGCTGCCCAAAATGCTGAAGACAGAGGTCGTAATAAAAAAGCTATGCATACCAGTGGGAAACTTCATAGTGCTACCTTCTTATGAGAAAATGAACCGGTTGCAAAATAGTCTATTTCCTCAAGGTTGCTCATCGGAAGTTCTTTAATGCATTTTACAATTAACTCAAAATTAAGCTTTTAAAATAAATAAATTTACATCAGGAGGGAGCGTATTCGGCTCTTTAATTAATGTTTTGTAAATCTAAGTAAAAGGATAAGGTTCGCTTCAAATAAAACAATCGGTGTCTTCGCTCGAAAAGTGTTCGGGACGAGGTTTAAGATTGCGCTTGGCGAGGCAAGCCGTCGGAAATTTATGTTGATAATCGCCATAGTCTGTCGGGTCTGTACTAGATTGGAGGCGTAACTGTGTCGGACGTCTATGTCGAGTCTGATTCGTTTGCCTGTTGCGGGCGGGCGTGAGTGAGCGATGTGGCAAATTTATGCTAAGAATTTTTAGGGGATTCACATAATGAAATATCAAACTTTTCGTTCCCTTGGTGTTGTGGCGGCGGCTGCGCTGCTGCTTGCCGGTTGTTCCGGTGCGAGTGATAAAAAGACCGCCGAGGATAGCCCCCTTGCGGCTTATCTTTCGACGCTGTATGGGGACTCCTCCAGCTTTGATCAGAAATCGATAGATCAGGAGCAGAAAAAAATTGAGGATGCTGTTGCGGTGTGTATGGCTGAAGAGGGATTTGAGTACACACCCTTCACCGGGAATGTAATGGTGTTGTCGGCCGACGACGATTTTTACACAGGCATGGGAACCCTCGAGTGGGCTGAGAAAAATGGTTACGGTTACACCACCTTCTCAACGACGAACACAGACGGCTCGGGAGATGAGACCCAAGAGATGAACCCTAACGACGAGTATGTTGAGTCTCTCTCAGAGGGGGAGCAGGAAGCCTACTACCTTGCCCTGCACGGTGAGCCTGTGGAGGAGCCCAGAGAAGAAGATCTGGAAGAGGGCTCTGAACCAGTTGTCTCCGAGTACGACTGGGAGACCGCTGGCTGCTACGGCAAGGCAAGCCACGAGGTTCAGGGCACGGAGGATCCCTCACAGGACCCCGAGTACAAAGACCTCTTTGACGAACTGTACTCGCTCTACAGCAAATCTACTCAGGATCCAAAGGTTATTAAGGCGCAACAGGAGTGGGCTAATTGTATGGCTGATGCGGGCTACCCTGACCTCAAGGAGCAGGGCGATGCACAGAACCTCGTGCAGGAAAAACAGAGTGCACTCTATGGTTACGCTGATGCGCCGGAAGGCACCTCAGAGGAGTGGGAACCATCGCTGCCCACCGTGGAACAGCAGGATGAGGTCAAAGAGTACGAGATTCAGGTGGCGGTAGCCGACTTTAAATGTGGTGAGAAAACCAACTCTGCCCAGGTGCAGCTCGACGCACAATTTGCCTTGGAAGAAGAGTTCATCGCCAAGAACAAAGCCAAGCTTGATGCGATGCTTGCCCAGTACGGAAAAAAGTAAAAGACGATGACACCGCATACCCCCGGCGGACAGAACCCAACCTCCCGGCTTGAAGAAATAATAGATTCGGGCCGTAGCGCTGCGCGAAATGTGAGTTTAGAGGTTGATGCGGAGGAGGCGAACATAGCCGCGCGTAAGCCAAAGAGTCTGAGCGGTCATCGCCTGGTCTATGTCCTGGCGGGGGTTGCTGTGGTGGCGATGGTGGCGGGTATCCTGGTCTCGCGATTTATTATCTCTCCGGCGCAGGCAGCGGCGGACGCGGAGGCCCCCGAGGCGGGAATTATTACGATTCCGATCGAGGAGCGGGTGGTGTCTAACACCGTCACTACTCGAGGAGAGATCACCTTTGCCGATGCGGTTGAGGTGAAGCCCGTAACGGGTGACCTGGGCGCTTCTCCGGTTATCACCGGGCAGGTTCCCGGCGTGGGAGGAACGCTAGATTCGGGAGATGTTGCCCTTGAAATAGCGGGTAGACCGATCATTGTTCTTCCCGGGGAACTTCCCGCCTATCGCTCCCTCCGGGCGGGGCTTTCGGGTCCCGATGTTCTGCAATTGAAACAGGCGTTGAGCGCCCTGGGGATTAACCCGGGTAATGTCGCTTCGGACGTCTACGATGCTGCAACGGCTGCGGGGGTGAGGGCCCTTTACGAGCGGATTGGTTACGCTGCTCCTCAGCCCGGTGGGGTTGCGGCTGAGGGAGAAGGCTCAAACCTGGTGGAGGTCGCCCGAGACGGTGTTAATCGGGCGCAGTCCACGCTGAACCAGGCCCAGGCGGCACTGCATTTAGCGCAGGCCGGGCCCACCCAGACCGAAATTATTGAGGCGGATAACGCGATCCGGGCGGCGCAGCGTGCACTTGCGGTGGCGGTGGCGGAGGGCGGTGATGTTGCGGGCGCCGAGGACGAGGTGCGATTGCAGCAGGCTCGACGTGCCGAACTCAACACCCCCAAGGATGTTTCTGCGGAGCGGCAGGCGATTGCTGATGCTCGCACGGCCCTGACCTCGGCCCAGACGAACCTGTCTGAGGCTCAGACGGAGGCTCTCACCCCGCTCCCCGCCAGCGAGGTTCTCTACCTCACCAGTCTGCCCCGGCGCGTCGACAGTGTTAAGGCTGAGCGGGGCTCCGTGCTTGAGGGGGTTGCAATGACTGTTTCGGGTGCAACGCTCCAGCTTTCCGCAAACGTGTCGCGGGCCGATGCGGAATTGCTGAGCGAGGGGATGTCCGCGCAGTTCCCGGCGCCCGGTGGCGGAAACGTCGAAGCCACCATCGTGAGTGTGGGGCCGCGAGAGTCCACGGGGGAGAACGCCCAGAGGGAAACCGCGGGTCGCTTTGAGGTAAAACTGAGTCCTGTTAACATCACGGACGAACAGGTTGAAGCGCTTAAAGGGAGTAACGTGCGGGTGACCATCCCCGTTTCCGCCACCGACGGCAAGGTTCTTGCCGTTCCCCTGGCCGCTGTTCAGGCCGGTCCCGGCGGAGAGAGCCGTATCGAGATAGTCACCGATCAAAAAGAAGAGAAGACCGAGCTGGTCACAATTGAAACTGGTCTGGCCGCGGACGGTTTTGTTGAGGTGCGAGCGCCCGAGAGCACGCTTGTGATGCAGGGTGCCCGGGTTGTGGTGGGGCATTGAGCAGCCTGGCGGTGGCGGATCCTCCCGTCGTAGAGTTTATTGACGTGGCCAGGAGTTTTCCCGGGCCACCCACGGTTCATGCGCTTCGGGCGACAAACCTCACGATTAAGAGGGGCGACTACCTCTCTATCGTGGGTCCTTCCGGTTCGGGAAAATCAACCATGCTTAACCTGGTCGGTCTTCTTGACCGCCCCACGAGCGGTGACTATCTACTCGACGGTCAGCTCACCTCCACACACACGGAAAACGAGCGGGCCTATCTACGGGGCACGAGCATTGGTTTTGTGTTTCAATCGTTTCACCTGATGCCCTCCCGCTCGGTCCTCGATAACGTGATGCTTGCGACGATGTACAGCGGAATTCCCCGTGCCGAGCGCGAACCTCGCACCGTTGAAGCCCTTAGCAGAGTTAACCTTTTACACCGCCTCGATTTTCTTCCCGGAAATCTTTCGGGCGGGGAGCGGCAGCGCGTTGCGGTAGCGCGCGCAGTGGTGACCTCTCCCCGAATTCTGCTCGCCGACGAACCAACGGGAAACCTCGACCATACCAACTCTCTTGCAATCATGGAGCTCTTTGATGAGCTGCACGCCGACGGGCTCACGCTCGTGGTGATCACCCACGACACGGCGGTCGCGGACAGAGCGGTGCGTCGGGTGCGGATCACCGGCGGCACCCTCGTGGAGGAAAGATGAGGAGTTCCCGGGCCCGCCGCAAAATCCGTGCGTCCCGCAAGACCCGCGATAACGCAAGTCCTCAGGCGCGCCCAGGCAGTGACTCGACACCCTATAGTACGGTTCGAGCGCGCCGGGGCAGAACCCGCGAACCTCACAATAGTTTTAATAGTCGCGACCTCATCAATGAGGCCCTGCACGGAATCGGTACCCGCCCCTCACGGCTCATTCTCACCCTGTTGGGAACGGTGTTGGGCATCACCTCGCTTGTGGTCACGATAGGGCTGGCGCAGACCGCCGCGGTGCAGATCTCCCGCCACTTTGACGCGGTTGCCGCGACCCAGGTTGTGGTAACGCCCGCCAAAAGCGGTGGCGGTGGAGACCCCAGCAGGCAGCGAGCCGTCACGACCCTGCCCTGGGACTCCCCAGACCGGGTGGATCGTCTGAACGGGGTTGAGGCCTCGGCCCTCATCTCCAAGGTGGGCACCGGTGAATCGCGCATCACCGCTGCGGAGATCTACGACCCGGCTGCGGCCCAGACCTCAGCGCCGGGGGTGTACGCAATCAGCGGTGACCTCGTTGCGGTGGTCGAGGGCAGCATTAAGACGGGACGGTTCTTCGATATGGGACACGATACCCGGGGCGACCGGGTTGTTGTGCTCGGGTCGGACGCGGCAGAAAAGCTGGGAGTCAATCGGGTCGATACTCAGCCATCCATCTTTATTGGGGGCACCAGCTACACCGTCATTGGCATCCTGGGTGACGCAGGGCAGCGCACCGAACTGGCCGATGCCGTGATGATGCCCACCGGAACGGCGCGCAGCCAATTTGATCTGGGGGTTCCCGGCGAACTCCAGATACGCATCGCGATTGGTGCCGGTCCTCTTGTGAAGAAACAGGCTCCCATTGCTCTCGACCCCAACGCCCCGGAGACCTTTGAGGTTGCCGCCCCCGCGTCGGGCAGTGATCTGCAAGCGGGGGTACAGGCCGACATTAACCTGATTTTCCTGGCTCTCGGGGCGATTGCGCTGCTTGCGGGTGGTCTGGGAATTGCAAACGTGACGCTTCTCTCCGTGATGGAGCGGGTGGGTGAGATCGGTCTTCGCCGTGCCCTCGGCGCAACCGGAAAACAGATCGCCCTGCAATTTGTGCTGGAGTCCGTCGCAATCGGGTTGCTGGGTGGGCTCTTGGGGGCCGCTCTGGGCATCTTTACTGTGGTGGGGATAGCTCTCGCCCAGGGACTCACCCCCGTGCTAGACATCTGGGTTGCTCTGGGGGGAGCCCTGCTTGGCGGGTTAGTGGGCCTAGTCTCGGGAGCGTATCCGGCGATAAAGGCCTCCCGCATCGAACCCGTATCCGCGCTGCGCGGCGGGGTTTAGCCGCGCGACTCCCCGCAGCTGCTGAACGCCGCTGACTCGCCCAGCAAACTTTTAGCCCAGCATCTCCCGTACTCGGGGAGCCACCTCGGTGCCGTAGAGTTCAATCGAGCTCATGATGTTCTCGTGGCTGAGGGGGCCGTTGCCGATCTTCAGATCAAAGCGAGACAGATCCAGGTCGGTTGCCGCCCGGGCGATCTTTCTGGCGACCGTTTCGGGGGAACCCACAAAGAGGGCGCCACCGGCAATTTCTTGTTCGTAGTGAATCCGGGTCATCGGTGCCCAACCGCGCTCCTGACCGATGCGGGTCATGAGCTTCTCGTAAGCCGGCCAGAAAATTTCGCGCGCCGCTTCATCGGTCTCTGCGATGAATCCGGGAGAGTGCATTCCGATGGGAAGGGTGACGTCCTGCGAAAACTTGTCCAGGGCGGAGCGGTAAAGCTGGGTGAGGGAGCCAAAGCGGGAGGGCGCACCGCCGATGATTGCAAACATGAGGGGGAGGCCGTTCTTGGCCGCACGGATCACCGATCCGGGGTTGCCGCCCACACCGATCCAGGTGCGCAGTGGCGCGTTCTCAACGTGCGGATACACATCCTGCTCGTGAATGGTGGGGGTGAAGCTTCCCTCCCAGGTCACCGGCTTTTGCTCTCGCACGGCGAGGTAGAGGTCAAACTTTTCCTCAAAGAGCTGTTCGTAGTCGGAGAGGGAAAGACCAAAGAGGGGGAATGACTCGGTGAAGGAGCCTCGCCCCAGAATGACCTCGGCTCGGCCGGAAGAAATACCGTCGAGAGTTGCAAAGCGCTGGAAAACGCGAATGGGATCATCGGAGCTGAGGATGGTCACTGCCGACCCGAGCTGAATATTTTTGGTGCGGGAGGCGATTGCCGCAAGAATCATCTCCGGAGACGATACGGCAAAATCGACGCGGTGGTGCTCACCCACACCAAAGAAATCGAGCCCAACTTCCTCAGCGAGGATTCCTTCCGCAACAACGTTTCGGATCACCTGAGCGTGGGAGAGGGGCTTCCCCTCAGCGTCGTTTGTGACATCACCAAAGGTGTCGATACCCAATTCAAGTTTCTTGTTCACGAGACGCTCCCTGTGCTTATCTGATCTGCGGTTTTTACATGCAGAGTAGATCAACGGTGAAGTTGCTGAGAATATTCCGAGCGCTTATATTTTATTCTTTACAGTAAGTATTTATGTCTGAGCCGGCCTTGGCGTTGTTGATAATCTACGTGTGCTTGAATCGTTTGCGAAGCATGTAACCTCAGTTGTGGGTGGCAGTCGGGCTGGGAACGCCCTGTGTGGGGAGATGCGATTCGAGTTCTGAGTGCAAGGGGTAGAGCACTCGAAACCGCTCGCACACCACGGGCATGTCGGGTTCATAACCGCGCGGATTCTCAGAGTAGTTACGCCAGAAGTGTTCGTGAGCCTCGCGCCACGACGCGAGGCTGCGATCCCCCTCACCCTCGGCGTGGGCGTGTTCCTCTGATACCTCGTTGAACGCGACGATGTCGACCGATGTTATTTCGATAAGCGCTCGCGGTGTGCCTCTTCCATCGAGGATCATGCTGTACTCGCCGACAACCGGTATAGTATCTCCGCTGTGTTCGTAGTCCCACAAAGCTGAGGCGGTTCCCGTCTTGGTGCCCTCCAGCACAAGTTTGAGTAGCCCGTCAGCGTGTTCGGGCGTTGCGCCGAATGCCCAGGTTTCGGGGATATCCTCTGGGAGATTGGACAGAGTTTTACGACAGTGGTTCCAGAATTCCGGGACGGTTGGATTCACGTTCATTCAGCGCAGTTTATCCTATCCACCGTTTTTGATACGCAAGAACAGGTTTCAACGCGGTGGTTTAGTCTTTCGCTCGCGGGAGAACAAAGGGAATAGCCGATGAGTTACTGCTGTTGTCTGTTAATCCACTGCTCAATCTTGTGAGGATGCCCGCTGTTCAGTTTAAGCAGGATTCCTGAGATTGAGTGGTTTCTATAGTTTTTCACACCGGGGGTTCAGGAGTGTGTTGATAAAATGAGGTGATGTTGTAGCGCACTTAATGATTTATTTAAAATCCGTGTGAGTGCTTTACTATGACTTGGGGGGTCGTTCACTTGCGTATGACGCATATTGCTGCCGGATTGATCACGGCTTTTTTGCTGGTGTCGGTGATTCCCGACGTGTCATTTGCACAAGAACAGCAAAACTCGGCAGAGCAGCAGGGGCAAGAAGAGCCTCGTTTGAGCGTGCCTGATGCAGCGGGTTTTGGTGAACCGGTTATGGGACTGGACTGGCCTGTTGCGCAGGAAGGCCCGGCCCACACGACTGATCAATCAGATGTAACGCTGACGATTGATGACCTAGACGCGGCGCTGGCGACGGATAGTCCCGATGAGGTTATTACCAATATTGATCCCGGTCTTGCTCAATCGGTTAACTACTCTCTGGGTCGGGTTGGTGATTCTCCGGTCACTCGGGGGGATATGGCTCGATTTTCCTCTATTTCTCTTTATGGGTCAGTGGTTACCGTCACGAGCCTTGCGGGTATGGAATACGCCATCAACCTGCAGTCCCTGACCCTTGAGGATCAGCCCGTCACCGATCTGAGTCCTCTTGCTGGGCTTGGGTCTTTGTGGAACATTCATCTTTCCGCGACACGTGTGACCGATCTTGCCCCATTGAAGAGTGTAAATTCATTGCGTGGGGTTATGATCTCAAACGTTTCAGACATGAGGGAGCTTTCCCTCAGTTCTGTTGCGGCGCTGTCACAAATCAATTCCCTCTCTCTTTTTGGGGCAAACTACTCAAGCTATGACGAGTTGGGCAAGCTGACCGGTCTGATCAGGCTCAACCTAAACCACAGTTCCGTGGAAGACATCGAGTTTCTCTCATCACTCACACAGCTGGAGAGCCTTGATCTGAGTTTTACACATCCGGGCAGTGTTGCAAGCATCGCAGCGCTCACCAACTTGAGAACACTCAATCTCTCCAATGTTGCTGCTGTGCCAGATGATATTGAGTTTGTGGCGGGTCTTGAGGAACTGAGTCATCTTGATTTAACAAATACCGGTGTTATTGATATCTCGGCCCTGAAGGGAAAATCTTCTCTCTACCAGGTCTTTCTCGATGACAACCGGGTTTCTGATATATCTGCGCTACAGGATGCAGAGAACCTAGCCGATCTGAGTCTCCGTAACAACAATATTTCCGATATTGATCCGCTGAATGATAGCCAGAATCTTGCAGTGTTGCACCTCTCTGGAAATAACCTCAGTGATGTTTCTCCCCTTGGACACATGACCCATTTGTACTGGTTGGACATCGCCGACAATAATATTTCGACTGTCCCTGATCTGAGTGAGAACAGTCAACTATATTTTATGTTCGCAAATAATAATAAAATTAAAGATATAACGTCGCTTTTTGGGGGCGACTCGCAGAGCCTTGATCCGGAAGATAATCGGTTGCCTAACGTTGCCGAGACGGGCGTGATAGATACGCTCTATTACCTCAACCTCGGGGGAAACTTAATCACCGATTTCTCACCGCTGGCAACACTCTCCGCATTGAGAGGACTTGATATCAGTGATAATCCCGGGCGAGACCTTAGTGTGCTTGCCGCCCTTCCCGGCCTGAGGGATCTCAACGTGAGTAATCTTGAATTGGGTACCCTGGATGACCTCCCGTTGCCGGTTGGTCTGAACTCGCTTGCCATCAACGGAAACGGTATTTCTTCGCTTGGTCCTCTTGTGCGACTCACCACCCTCGGAGCGCTTTACGCTGCAGACAACAGCATCAGCGACCTGAGACCGCTTGCGGACATACCCGGTTCTTATCTCCTTGACCTGAGTAATAATCTGATTAGCGATATCTCTGTTTTTGCGGAGCTTATGTCTCTTAACGATATTGACCTGGCGGGTAATTCCATTTCGGATGTGGCCGTGCTTGGAAATATGGATTCTTTATACCGGCTTAATCTTGATCGTAATTCTGTCCGTGATCTGTCTGCTCTTGCCGAGGCACCCGACTACATGGAGCTCTCGGCACTCGACCAGGAGATTGTCGAGGAGGCGGTTTTTGTGCCCGCCGCCGCAACCTCTTATCGCTATGACGATGCCCAGCCCGTTGTGTCGCTGCAGGGAGAGCATCTCAGCCTCGCAACCGATAAGGTTGGGTCTGGGTCTGGGTCTGGGTCTGGGTCTGGGTCTGGGTCTGGGTCTGGGTCTGGGTCTGGGTCTGGGTCTGGCGTCGCCAATTCTGCAGAGGGCCGGGGCAGCGGATTGAACTGGACGGGGATTAAAGAGTCAACGACTCAACTCAGTGCAACCTGGGCATCAGACGACGATGTCTTTAGCGGCACGCTTATCCACCCCGTGACTCGCGCCGCCCTCTCGGCTGACAGTCTAATAAACGGCGAGGTTGGTAAAGAGCTTGTGATTGAGACAACAATCACGGATGGTTTCACCGTGGAGAATCGCCGTGTTGATGGTGACGTTCCTCCCGGACTGGTCTGGAGAGAAGACGGTACTTTCTCTGGTGTTCCGACGGAAGCCGGTGCTTTTAATGCCGTTCTCGTTGCTGCCGATCGCTACGGTAACGAAGCGAACCATTCGGCAACGATTCTTGTTTCTCCCCGAGATAGCACCGATGTGGAAAACGGGGGCGATAACGGAAATCTCGCTGGAGATAGTGCAGACACAAACAACCCGGGTGGTGATCACCGGGAATCCTCGAAGGGAACACAACTCGTAAAAACGGGTTCTGCTAGCCCGCTGGCGGTTCTGCTCCTCGGTGTTGTGATGGCTGTTGCTGGTCTCCTCACGTTTTTTGCGCGTCGCTCTCACTCTCGATCAACGGCACAATGATTGTGTAATGAGAAAATACGGGGCAGTATGGTCAGGTAACCATACGGCTCGCAGTGGTCTCCCTGATGCTCACACCCACCTCATGTTTATGGGACAGTTGCTTGAGAAAACACCCCTGGGTGATGCCGAAAATCTGACGGAGATCCAATCGCGATTACGCGATGCTCGCCCCGGGAATCCCGATTTCGACCGCACCCTTGGTTACGGATGGCTTTTCTCGGCCGTTCCCTCGCCGAGTATTTCGCTTGAGGATGCCCTGCGCTTTGCAACCCTCGGATCCGCCTATGCCTGCGACGGGGAGACCGTGCGGGGCTGCCTAGAAACCGGAAAACTTGCCGACTTTATTGTGCTGGACACCAACCCCTTTGAGCGGGGTGCGGAGTTGCTGCTCACGGCCCGGATTATGCTAACGGTTGTGGGTGGAAGTTTTGCATACGAGCTGAGCAAATAAAGCTATCTGAGCACCTTTGGTTGATGCGTTTGGAGGCTAGGCTGTAATTTCAACCGGTCAAAACTCTGTAATCTCGGATACGTGCTCTTCAACCCGTATATTGAGGCTTACGCCGTTTGGGTTTTTGGCAGCAAGCATGAGCGTTCCGATATCAGAGCTGCCGCTAATATCCCCGATTTGCTCTGCGCTTAGCTCGTTAAGGGTAGACGTCGACGGCAGAATAGACGCTTTGAGCTTGTTTCGCTCAGATGCTGAGGGTGTGGCTTTATCGGGGTGGCCATTTTTCATCTCCTCGCTGGCTGGAACGAATTATTAGACAGGTATTGATGCTCATCTTCTGGAGGTGGTTTCCAGATTGTTTGCTCTTCTGTGGGAGCGTGCAGGGCGGCTTTTTCTTGATGACGAGTTTTTCATCGTTTTTGCTGTCCGTAGCGAGCTATGGCACAAAACGTTATCGTATATATGGACTTTTCCTGCAAATACAAAAATGTCTCAGGTGTACTTAAAGTTGATAAATCTATGGATGCAATTCGGCTATGTTGTGGTCAAGGCTCGGAGGGCTAGAGAAACGGCTAATTACGCAGAGTCGCAACCCTAAACCTCGACCCAAACGGAGGCGAGGGCCACCGACCCCAGGTCGACCGGGGTATCCGCTCCATCGATGAGGATGCTGCTCACACCCGCATAGGGGCGGTGCTCGTTAATGGTTACGGAGGTTCCCGGAACCAGGCCGAGATCCGCGAAGTAGCGAAGCATCTCGGGGTTTTCGTCGGAGATACGGCTGACGGTGACTTTTTGTCCGACCTCGGCGGTGCTCAGAAGGAACGCGTCTTGGCGCCTTGGGAGACCGTTTGCGGTGGGGATGGGATCTCCGTGGGGGTCGCGTTCCGGGTGGCCCAGCGCGGCATCCAGCCTCTCGATGAGGGTGTCGCTCATGGCGTGTTCCAGCACCTCGGCCTCGTCGTGTACCTCGTCCCAGGTGTAGCCCATCATGTTAACGAGGAAGGTTTCGATGATGCGGTGACGTCGCACCATTCCTACCGCGTAGGTGCGGCCCAACTCGGTGAGTGTGATTCCGCCGTAGGGCTTATGCACGACCAGGCCCTGGTCGGTGAGTTTCTTGAGCCCGTCTGACACGGTGGAGGTTCGTACGCCCAGTGTCTCTGCCACATAGGTGACGCTGACATTGGCATCTTCGCTCCACTCGGTAGCGGCCCAGATAACCTTGAGGTAGTCCTGGGTTGCGTTGGTGAGAGAAGAAATAGCCACGAGCTTATTCTATGATGAACGGATGCGAGCGAGCCCAACAATAGTGTGACAGAGTGCTCATTCAGGGCACATTTCAGGCTGTAGATCACTAGGCTCAGAGTATGACCATCGTTAATTACACGGTTCGCAAGTGGGTCAAACCCGAGGATCTGAACGCCCACGGAACCCTCTTTGGCGGAAGTCTTCTTCGTTGGATTGACGAGGAGGCCGCGATCTGCGCGATATTTCAACTGGGTAATGATCGGCTGGTCACCAAGGTTGTCTCCGAGATTAACTTTGTGAGTTCAGCCGTTCAGGGTGACCTGATAGAACTCAACTTTGCGGTGGTTAAGCTGGGACGAACCTCGATTACCCTCTCGTGCCATGTGCGCAATGTCTTTACGCGAGACGACGTGCTGACCATCTCCACCATTGTTTTTGTGGGGTTGGACGAGAACGGGGTTCCGCTTCCCCACGGGTTTACCGAGGTAACGCAGGGGACCGAGCGGGCACCGGTGAGAAAAAGCCGTCTCGCGGCGCGATCCGACCGCGCCGAATAGCGGGGATTAGTCTCTGCCTAGGGGAGGAGTAGCGGCCTGAGCTGATCTATTGACGATACGTGTGCGATAGCGTCCGCGTTCTCCTCTGCCGACCCGTAACCCCACTCCACAATAATGGTGGGGATATCGTGTTCAGCAGCGCCGTTCACATCAAAGATTCGGTCGCCCACCATCACGGGATTGCTGATGTCCGCGCCCGCAGCGGAAAGGCGACGCAGGGTCTCTGCAACCACGTCTGCCTTAGCGCTACGGGTCTCGTCGGGTGATGAACCGGTGATGGCGGTGAAGTACGGTGTCAATCCAAAGTGCTCAAGAATTTCGATGGCCTGAACCTCGCCTTTTGAGGTGGCCAATCCCACGGGAATTCCCGCCGAGTGCAGTTCGCGAAGCATCTCGGGCACTCCCGGATAGACGCTGGAGCCGGCATCCGGCCCCTCGCGGAGCGCGATATCGCGTTGAATCTGAAGAGCCTTGTTGGCAAGCTCCTCCGACATTCCCACCGTGTGGATGAAGGTGTCGAGCAGGGGTGGTCCCACCATGGCGTAGAGTTCTTCCTGCGAGGGGCGGGGCAGACCCACCTGCACAAGAGCGTCGCCGATTCGCTTCACGATGCCGGGTGCGGAGTCGGTGATGGTGCCGTCAAGATCCCAGAGGATGGTTGTCCACGGCTTGGTTTTTGTGTGCAGTCGACCCACCACATCTGCGGGAAGGGGCAGTGGATTGGCGACAAGCGAACTGGGGGGCATCTCTAACATTTGACTAATTTTATCTGAGGTTCCTGGGTGATACCTCGGTATTTTAAAGTGTTGGCACGTCTAAGCTTTGGAGGATCTAGGGTTTATTCTCTGTACACCCCGTGCGTCTCTCTGGACTAAGAACCCAGCGAATCGGGACTCAGAGCATCGTCTTCCTGAAGCACCCGGGTGATGAACTTGCGCAGCACCACAAACTGGGCGGAACCCGCATCAAATTGAACGGCGGCAAACTTGTCCGCCTGAATGAGGGCCAGAGCGTTTGTGGCGGGCAGCACAATGCCGCGAACCGTGTTGCGCTCGGCCGTGGGAACCGCGAGGCGTAGCTCGGCCATCGAGGTAAAAATGGGGAGGATGAGCTGCCCCTTTGTGGAGCGCAGCGTGCGAACCCGGTGGCTCTTCTTGCCCTGCGCGGAACCGCTTGCGTCAACAACAAGAAAGCCCTCCCGGAGTGAGAGCAAAAACGTTGACAGGGTGTTGTAGTCGGGCGCGGCGAGCAGAGCATCCAGCGCGGCTCGAACGGCATCGTTGCTGTAGTCTGCCGTGACCCCCTCGGGGATGGCTCCCTCGGGGAGGTCGTGGAGAGAGATCGTGTTCTTGTTACCCGCCATGAAATTAGCCTATCCGGTGCCGTCGAGGGGGACGTGATTGTTCGGGTAGCGTGTGCGTGTGCGTGTGCGTGTGCGTGTGCGTGTGCTGTCGCTGAGGGCGTTCCCTCTAGAACAGTGTGTTGTGATCGGCCAGGCCGCGCAGAGCATCGTAGTCGAGCACAACGCAGCGAATACCACGATCTTCCGCGAGCGTGCGGGCCTGGGGCTTGATCTCCTGCGCGGCAAAGATCCCCTGAACGGGTGCGAGGAGCGGGTCGCGATTCATCAGCTCGAGGTAGCGCGTGAGTTGCTCTACCCCGTCAATGTCTCCGCGACGCTTAAGCTCCACCGCAACGTGACCCCCGGACTCGTCGAGCGCAAGGATATCAACCGGACCGATGGCGGTGTAGTACTCGCGGCGAACTAGCTCGTAACCCTCGCCCAGCGTTTCGATGTGTTCCGCCAGTAGTTTTTGCAGATCCGCCTCAACCCCGTCTTTAATGAGTCCGGGGTCTAGCCCTAAGTCGTGGCTGTGATCGCTGAGGATTTCGTAGATGTTAATAGTGAGGGTGTCGGCCGTTTTGTGATGCACGACCTCCCAGATCTCCGCAACCCCGGCCTCCGTCTGGTTTTGGTCAACCTCGCGATTGGTCACACTGCACGGGGGGCTCATCCAGTTGAGGGGTTTATACGACCCACCGTCCGAGTGAATCAGCACGCTGCCGTCGCCCTTGAGCATGAGTAAACGGGTTGCCAGGGGCAGGTGGGCGTTGAGCCGACCCGTGTAATCGACAGAGCACTTCGCAATAACTACTCGCACCCGAGTAGCCTACCGGAGAGAAGAAGGGGAAGACGGTGGGGTGGGACAGATTCCAAGGTTAGCGTTTCGTGATTGGCGATTCCTCAACCCTTTCGGATTGGGTTCCTGTACGGCTGCTCGTGTCCGTATTGGCGCGACTGTTTGCGTTTGTACGAGTGTCCGTGTCGTTGTTTGCGTTTGTGCGACTACCCGTGCCCGTGTCGGGTTTGGGTTCACGCACGGCGGGGGTTGCAAAGCCCGCGAGGGCTACCAGTACGAGAACAGCGATTAGCGCGTTGAGTAGGCCAAAGTGGTCCGCGAGGAAGCCGATTGCGGGTGGTCCTACGAGGAATGCGAGGTATCCGATGGCCGCTACTGCGCTCACGGTTGCGGCGGCGTTTTTGGGGTCATCCGCCGCTGCCGACATGCCCACGGGGAAACCGAGGGAGGCTCCGAGGCCCCAGAAGACAACGCCCACGAGTGCTATTTCCGCGCCCGGCGCAAAGATGACGATTGCCAATCCGACAACGGCCGAGACGGCGGAGGAGAGAAGAACGGGAACCCGTCCGAAGCGGTCGAGTAGACCCGCGCCCACGATGCGTCCCACCGTCATGGCCACGAGGAAGAGTCCCAGGGTGGCCGTGCCGAAGGCGTTGTTAAATCGTATCCGTCGATCATGGCGAGGGGGAGCCAGTCGTTTGCGGCTCCCTCTACAAAAGCCATGCCGAGCACGATGAGGCCGATGAGCAGCGTACGTTTTTTGGTCCATACGCCGAGGGCGCTCTTCCAACCGGAGCGCCCGGTGGAGTCTTGATCGGCGCTCGCGGGCTGCTCGTCCGGAGTGTCAAATCCGTCTCCGCGAGGAAGAAACCGCACGATGAGGAGAGTGAGGGCGGCGATGATCGCGCCGGCGATAACCATGTGAAGAAGGAGGGGTATCTGTGTGGCCTCGGCGAGCGCTCCCAGGCCGATGCCGATGACCGTTCCCACGCTAAAGAGAGCGTGAAAGATGGGCATGAGGGTGCGGCCGATTGCTCTTTCGTTGGCGGCTCCGGTGACGTTCATGGCAACGTCTGTCATGCTGAATCCGATTCCAAAGAATGCGAGTGCCGCGATGGTGAGGGGGATGCTGTGAATGCCTATTGCGAGAGCGGCGAGGGGAAGCCCAATAACGCCGATGGTGAGGAACCAGGTGATCGCTTTTTTCGCCCCGATGAGTGTGACCACGTAGCCGGACCCGAGGAGCCCAATGATGGAGCCCACCGAGATTCCCAGGTAGACAAGACCCATCTCACCCGAGGTTGCGTCGAGGTGGTCGCGCACCGTGGGGATCCTGCTGAGCCAGGTGGACAGGCTGAATCCCGCGAGGGCAAAGACTGCAAAGACCGCGTTTCTCCAGGAATTATTTTTGCCGTGTGTGCTGGTCGTGTGTTTACGGGTGGGTGGCACGAGAAGCTCGGCTGTTTCGGGGGAGGCGCTGGGATGTGGTGTCATGGCTTTCTTACGACCCGTGGTAAATTCGAATCGATTCGACTAAGCTAACCCGTATGGCGGCTGGTAGTCAAGGCGCGCGCGTAAAAAGCGAGCCAAAACGGGTCACTCTTGCCCACGTCGCGCATCGCGCGGGGGTAAGCACCTCAACGGTTTCGCTTGCTTTTGGCCGGGGTGGGCCCATCTCTTCCGCCATGCGCGAACGCGTGATCGCGGCGGCCGCAGAACTCGGATACGCGGGTCCCGATCCGCGCGCAGCCTCCCTTCGGCGAGGGCGCAGCGGCCTCATCGGAGTTGTTTTGGGCGAGCGCCTGGGGGGCGCGTTTCGTGACCCCATCAGGGTGGCCCTGCTCGACGGTATATCGGAGGCGGTGGGTAACGCGGGTTCCGGGCTGGCTCTCCTGGGAGACACCGACGGTGGCCCACTGAACATCTCCACGGCTCCGGTTGATGCGGTCATCTTTTTTGGGTGTAGCACGGGCCTGGATAGTCCCCTCGCCGATATACGGCGGCGGGGTCTCCCCATGGTTGAGATGGAGGGGATGTCGGCCGACGACGTTTATGTAATCGACTCCGATAATCGCGGCGCATCGCGGACCGGAGCCGAGCACCTGCGCTCCCTCGGGCACGAGCGGGTGGCCATCGTGTCGTTGCCGCTCGATCAGGAGTGCTCAAGTTTTGTTTTTGATGCCGCCTATCCCCTCCTGGGTCACAGCTTTGTTGCCGAGGAGCGCATCCTCGGGGTGCGTGATGTGTATCCCGAGGCCGGGGGATCTACATCGCGTGCAAGCCTGGTCGAGGAGGGGAGGCTGGCCGGAAAGGTCCTGCTGGGAGGGGCCGCGGACTCTGAGCGTCCGCTCGACCAAGAGGTCAGGCCCACCGGGGTGGTGGCTCAGAGCGATCTGCTTGCGCTCGGTGTGATCCGGGCCGCCGAAGAGCTGGGATTGCGGGTTCCTCAGGACGTGAGCGTTGTGGGTTTCGACGGTATTTTGCTGGACGGGCTTTCGGAGGTTGAGCTCAGTACCCTGGTTCAACCGGCGCAGGCTAAGGGCCGCGCAGCGGGGGAGGCCGCCCTGGCCCTGATCGAAGGGGAGAGCGTACCCCCGCAGTCGTTCCACGCCGTGCTCCGTGTGGGAGCCACCACCGGCCCGGTGCCCTCTTCTTAGCTCGTCTCTCGAGGGGTAGCTGCGTTGGGTATCTAGGCCCTAACCTACGGTCCTAACCTGCCTCGTGCCGTAGTCGATCGGCCTGGGCGTCCAGGGCCGCCCGCAGTACGGCCACCGCCTGCTTGGGCGCGTGGTCGCTGATCACGAGAGAGATCTCCCGCGTGAGGTGTTCGCCGTCGATGGGTAGAGCGACAACCCCCGCTCGTCTGGGCCACAGGGCTAGCTCGGGAACCAGGCCGATCCCGATGCCCGCCTCAACATAGCCCTGAACCACCGAGTAATCGTCGCTGCGCAGGATGCGTCGCGGCTGATATCCCGCGCGTGAGGCGGCAGCGCGGAGGGCGTTGTCGCAGGGGTCGTCCTCGGTGATTCCCAGAATCCAGTTCTCCTCGCTGAGCTCGGCGATGCGCACCCTGCTTCTCTTGGCAAGGCGGTGGTCGGCGGGAATCGTCAGGTAAAGCTCTTCTACCAGCAGCGGAACGGAGGAGTATCCGCTGGGGAGCTGGGTGATGGAGGTGCCCTCGAAGATGATGGCCGCGTCTAGCTCGCGACGATTGATGCTGGGCATCAGGGTGTCAAGCTCTCCCTCAACAATGTGAATGTCTACCCCAAACTCCTGCAGCTCACGCACCGCCGCCGGCAGCAGCCGGGCGCCGGCAGAGGGGAAGACCCCCAGCCGTAGTCGGGAGACGCTGGCGAGCTGGGCCGCCCGAACCGCGCTTGCGGCATCCCGGGTGAGTCGTGAAATTTTGGTGGCAAAGGGCAGAAGAACCGAACCGAGCGCGGTGAGATGGGTGCCCGTAGAGTCCCGCGCAACCACCTCGGCCCCCAGGACGGTTTCGAGGGTGTGTAGGTGGTGGCTCACGGTGGGTTGACTCCATGAGAGTTGGCGCGCGGCGGCGGCTATTGAGCCCGTCTCGGACACGGCTAGGAGGGCGGATAGTTGGCGAAGATCAAACATACTTGCTCAATACTCTCTATAGAGGGATATAAGAAATATTCTATTCCTCTCACCCTGGGTTTTGCGAGAAAATAGAGGTATGAGTATTTCCGTGCACACCCCACTACCACACGCTATCGTGCCCTCGCACGAATGCGAGGGTGCACCCTATGCGGAGGCGATTAAACGGTATTCCGAGCGTGACCTGATGCGCCTCAATGTTCCCGGGCACGCCGCGGGTACCGATGCACACCTGCCGCTTGCCCGCTTTTTTGGTCACGACCTGCTTGCCAAAGACTTCACGCCGCTTCTGGCCGGAATCGATAAGGGCCACAATTCTCCGCTTATCCGGGCACGAAACCTGGCCGCCGCCGCGTGGGGTGCTCGCACTACCTGGTTTCTGACCAACGGAGCCTCGCAGGGTAATCGTATGATTGCGCTTGCCCTCGCCACTTTTCGTGATGCGCAGCAGCCGGTGGTTACCCAGCGCAGTATCCACTCCAGTTTTATCGATGGGATTGTTCTTGCGGGGCTCATGCCCGCTTTCATGGAGCCCTCCATCGACCACACCTACGGTATCGCGCACGGCATCTCACCCGCCGTTCTGCGCGAGCAGCTTGATCGGGCAGACAACCCCAAGGCTGCCTACGTTATTTCTCCAAGCTATTTCGGGGCCACGGCCGATATTGCGGGGCTTGCCGAGGTGGCCCACGCGGCCGGTGTTCCCCTTATCGTTGATGCGGCTTGGGGAGCCCACTACGGCTTTCACCCTGACCTGCCCCAGAACCCCCTGGCCTTGGGGGCCGACCTGATGGTATCAAGCACCCACAAGCTGGGAGGAAGCCTCACTCAATCCGCCATGCTGCACCTTGGCGAAGGAGAGTTCGCTCGGGAGCTTGAGCCGTTGATCGAGCGTGCGTTTAATCTCACCCAATCCACGAGCAATAGCTCCCTTCTGCTGGCATCGCTTGACCTGGCTCGCTACACGCTCGAAACGGGGTCGGAGCTGCTAGAAGCCTCCATTCGCACGGCCGATGAGATGCGTGCGGCACTGCGGCGCTCGCCCCACTTTTCAATAGTGTCCGATACTTTCGATCGGGTTGACGACATCGTGGCGGTTGACCCTCTGCGCGTCTCAATCGATATCTCCGCCACCGGGCGAGACGGCCGCACGGTGCTCGAAATCCTTGCGCGCGACCACGATATCTATACCGAGATTTCTACAGATCGCTGCATTGTGGCGATTGTGGGGCTGGGGAGCACCCCCGATGTGGGTCGCTTGGTGTCCACCCTGGAGTCCCTGGTGCTCTCCGATGCGGAGCGCGCTCTTGCGGGAGAATCAACGGTGGAGAATATGCCACCGCTCCCGCCCGCCGGACCCCTGGTTGCGCTTCCACGAACGGCATCACTGGGTCGCGCCGCGGTGGTCTCGGCCCGGGATGCGGTGGGACGAGTTTCTACCGACTCGCTCGCGGCGTATCCGCCGGGCATCCCCAATCTGCTCCCCGGCGAGCGGATCACACGGGAGGTTATCGACTTTCTGCAGCACGTAGCGCGGCTTCCCGGGGGGTATGTGCGCGGGGCGCTCGACCCATTTGTGGAGACCGTGCGGGTTGTAGAGGAGTAGGTGGGCTTGCTGTGCGGGCCGGTGCTGATTCCCGGAAGGGCCTAGCCCGCTAGCCGGTGCCGGTGATGCGGTTGCCAATCTCAAGCCAGCGGGTTCCGCGCACGCGCAGTCCGAGGGTGACGGCCCGAGCCGCAATGTAGCCGATCATAAAGGCCGCCGTGAGCCACACCACCCCGGCCGCCCCGCCCGGAGGCCACACATAAATCGCACCCGCCAGGGGAAGATAGGCCGCAAGGTTGAGCACACCCGTGAAGGCCAGGTAGCGGGCATCGGCTGCGCCCATCAGAACGCCGTCGAGCACCCACACATAGCCGCCGAGGCTGAGTCCCAACGACATCACCAGGATCGAGGGGGGAAGTATCGCGAGCACCGCGGCATCGGTAGAAAAGACGTAACCCAGAACCGGGCTGAGTGCCGCAAAGAGAAGGGTGAGCGCCCCGCCGCAGACAATACCCCAATAAACACAGCGGTTAACCATGCGGCGGGTGAGCCCAATGTCTTGTTCTCCCAGGGTCTTACCCACCAGGGCCTGCGCCGCGATGGCTATCGAGTCGAGGGCAAAAGCGGCGGTGGAAAAAAGCGTAAAAGATACGTGGAAGCTGGCCAATTCGCTTGTGCCCAGGTGAGTAGCCACAAAGACGGTGGTGAGCATCGCGGCGCGCAGGCTCAGGGTGCGTACAAAAAGCCATCCTCCAATTGTGGCTCCCGCAATGATGCCCGGGAGGTGCGGGCGCCAGCTCACCCGGGTTTCCTTTACCAGTTGATGCACCACAATCAGGTAGACGGCCACCATACCCCACTGAACCAGCACGGTACCGAGTGCAGAACCGGCAACGCCCCATCCGAACACATAGATAAAGACGTAATTGAGTCCGATGTTCACGGCAAAGCCGATTCCCGATACCCAGAGAGGGGTAACGGTGTTTTGTAGACCGCGGAGAAGTCCCGTGGCGGCGTACACAAGGAGCATCGCGGGAATGCCAAAGAGAGACACCGTGAGGTAGGTGCTGGCCGTCTCCGCCACCGCCGGGGTCGGGGTGAAAAGGCTGATGACGGGCTGGGCAAACACTGCGCTGAGGGTGGCCACCACCAGGCCGATCACCACTGCAAGCCACAACCCATCGACTCCGGCGGAGACCGCCCCGCGAAGATTACCGGCCCCGACCCTTCGTGCCACCAGCGGAGTGGTGGAGTAGGCGAGGAAGATCATGAGCCCAATCACGGTTTGCAGCACAGCCGCGGCCAGTGCAACACCGCCGAGCTCTGCCGCACCCAGGTGCCCCACCATCGCCGAATCCGCAATTAAAAAAAGTGGCTCGGCGATGAGCGCCCCGAGGGCGGGGAAGGCGAGGCGACCGATTTGGTGATCAATCGCGGTGATTTTCAGGAAACGCATGAGCCTTAACCATAGTGCAGAAGCTAGGGTTTTGACGTGGTTATTCATCGCGCGTAAAGATGCGTAAGAGCCATATTGCCCCGGATTTTGTGGGTATTCAATACACTGAGAATCTCCGGTTTGTTGTCCAAATAGAGCGGATTCACAATATTATTAGCATGATGGGTTGATAGAGTGGAAAGTATGGCTCAAGAAATGTTATTCAAGCACAATATTGCGCTTCCGTCAGGGATTATCCTCGCCGAACTAGACAAAAAGGTGCGTCCGCAGGATGACCTCTTTCGTCACGTGAACGGCAAGTGGATAGAGCGCACGGAGATCCCCGCAGATAAATCAAGTTATGGAACTTTTGATCGGCTGGAAGATGACGCCGAAAAAGCCGTGAGAGACATCATTATCGAGACACAATCTGCTGAGCCCGGCACCGAGCGTCGCAAGATTGGTGATCTTTACGCGAGCTTTATGAACGTTGCGCGTCGCACAGAACGGGGGATTGGGCCCATTGCGGATGACCTGGCTGCCGCGCAGGCCGTCACGAGCGTGCCCGAACTGGTGGGGCTTATTGGGCGACTGGGGCGTGGGGGCGTCAACGGTCTTCTGGGGATGTACATCAATGTTGACCCGGGTGACCCCGAGCGCTACATCATGCACGTGATGCAGTACGGTCTCGGCTTGCCCGATGAGGCTTATTATCGCGAAGAAAAATTCGCAGAGATCCGTGAGGCCTACCGTGCCTATATTGAGCGGATGTTCACCCTGATTGGTGTGCCGGGTGCGGCTGAAGCGGCGGCCAGCGTTGTTGGTTTGGAAACCCGTATTGCTGCGACCCACTGGGACAATGTGGATAGTCGCGACTTCCAGAAAATGTATAACCTGCGCACTTTTGCCGAGGTGCAGGAGCTCACCCCGGCATTTGATTGGAGCCTTTACCTGGCCCAGATGGGGATTCCGGAGGAGGCCCTTGCCGAGGTTGTGGTACAGCAGCCCTCTGCACTCACCGGTACTACCGATCTGCTCACCGAGGAGAACCTTTCCGCGTGGCGTTACTGGTTGCTCTTAAGGATCATCCGCTCCTCGGCTGACCACCTCACCGATGAAATCTCGCGCGTAAACTTCGACTTTTACGGCACGATCCTCACGGGAACACCCGAGCAGCCTGAGTTGTGGAAGCGCGGGGTGTCTTTTGTCGAGGGGGCAATGGGCGAGGCAATCGGCAAGATCTATGTGGAGCGGCACTTTGACAAACGCTCTAAAAAGGCGATAGATGCCCTGGTAGACAACCTTATTGAGGCGTATCGCAACTCGATCACCCACCTGGAGTGGATGGGACCCGATACCCGCCTGCACGCTCTCGATAAGCTCGACAAGTTCAGATCCAAGGTGGGCTATCCGGATCAGTGGCGTGACTACTCGATGCTTGAGGTAGACCCAGAAGACCTGGTCGGTAATGCGCGTCGTGTTTTTGAGATGCTGTTCCGCCGTGAACTGGGCAAGATTGGGAGCCCCATTGATCGTGAGGAGTGGCTTATGCCTCCGCAGATGGTTGAGGCTTACTACAACCCGAGCCACAACGAGATGGTTTTCCCCGCGGGGATTCTTCAGGAGCCCTTCTTCTCCGTCGAGAGGGACGCGGCCGCCAACTACGGTGCGATTGGTGCGATTATTGGGCACGAGATCGGTCACGGCTTTGACGATCAGGGGTCGCGTTATAACGGAGACGGCAAGCTGGTTGACTGGTGGACCGCACAGGATCGCGCGGCCTTTGAGGAGCGCACCCGTGTGCTTATAGACCAGTACAGCGCGTTGGCTCCGCGCCAGCTTCCCGAAAACTTTGTGAACGGTGAACTTACCATCGGTGAAAACATTGGCGACCTGGGGGGAGTAAAGATTGCGTGGGATGCTTATGTTCTCTCGCTGGGAGGTGTCGAGGCTCCTGTCATCGACGGGCTCACGGCGGCTCAGCGCTTTTTCCTGTCCTGGGCGCAGGCCTGGCAGCAGAAGTGGCGGGACGAGGAACTGATCCGCTGGCTTGCGACTGACCCGCACTCGCCCAACGAGTTTCGCTGCAACCAGATCGTGCGCAACATTGACGGATTCTACGAGGCGTTTGATGTAAAAGAGGGCGATCAATTGTGGCTTGATCCCGCTGAGCGGGTCGTTATCTGGTAGCAGCTGGTGCTGAGGTGCGGTCTGTGGTCGCGCCCGGTCGGTAGTCTGGGGATATCCAGAGTCCTGTTCAATTGAGGTGGATCACACCGCTGTTAATATGGCCGATCCCGTTAGAGTAGAAAGCATGACTCAAGACACGTCGCCCACACACGAAGCCGCACTGCCCTCGGGAATCACCCTCACCGAACTTGACGCGAGTGTGCGTCCGCAGGATGACCTCTTTCGTCACGTGAATGGCAAGTGGATAGACCGCACACAGATCCCTTCGGATAAGGCGCGCTACGGCGCTTTCCACGTGCTGGCGGAGGACGCTGAAAAGGCGGTAAGAGACATCATTACCGAGGCGCAAAGGGCTGAGCCCGGCACTGAGCGGCGCAAGATCGGGGATCTCTACGCAAGCTTTATGGACGTGTCGCGTCGCGAAGAGCTGGGGATCGGACCCATCGTCAACGACCTGGAGGCCGCCCGGGCGGTCACGAACGTGTCCGACCTGGTGGGTCTTATCGCGCGGCTGGAGCGCGGGGGCATGAGCGGTTTTCTGGGGATGGGTATCGACAATGACCCGGGTAACCCCGAGCGCTACATCGTTTTTGTGGTGCAGAGCGGTATCGGGCTGCCCGACGAGGCTTACTATCGCGAAGAAAAATTTGCAGAGATCCGTGAGGCCTATCGTGCCCATATTGAGCGGATGCTCACCCTGGGTGGCGTTCCGGGTGCGGCCGAAGCCGCGGCCAGCGTCTATGATCTTGAAACCCGTATTGCGGCGGTTCACTGGGACAAGGTGGCCAATCGCGATGTCCAGAAGCTGTACAACCTGCGCACCTTTGCCGAGCTACAGGAGCTCACCCCGGCGCTCGATTGGAATCTGTACCTGGCTGAGATGGGCATTCCCCACGACGCTCTTTCCGAAGTTGTTGCGGAGCAGCTCTCCGCGCTCACCGGCATTACCGATCTGCTCACCGAGGAGAACCTTCCCGCGTGGCGCAGCTGGTTACTCTGGCAGATCATCCGCTCCTCAGCGGCCTATCTCACCGAGGAGATCTCGCGGGCCAACTTTGATTTCT
This sequence comes from Lysinibacter sp. HNR, assembly GCF_029760935.1. Classification (NCBI taxonomy): domain Bacteria; kingdom Bacillati; phylum Actinomycetota; class Actinomycetes; order Micrococcales; family Microbacteriaceae; genus Lysinibacter; species Lysinibacter sp. HNR. The sequence goes on from NZ_CP121684.1 coordinate 65,723, forward strand.
ACGGCACGGCTCTCACAGGAACCCCCCAACAGCGCGAGCTGTGGAAGCGGGCTGTCGCCTTCACCGAGGGGGCAATGGGTGAGGCAATCGGCAAGATCTATGTGGAGCGGCACTTTGACGAGCGCTCTAAAAAGGCGATGGATGCCCTGGTGAACAACCTCATTGAGGCGTATCGCAACTCGATCACCCATCTGGAATGGATGGGCTTTGATACCCGCCTGCACGCTCTTGATAAGCTCAACAAGTTCACACCCAAGGTGGGATATCCCGTGAAGTGGCGCGACTATTCGACGCTTGAAGTGGATGCAACCGATCTGGTCGGTAATGCGCGTCGTGTTACCGAAGTAGAGTTTCGCCGCGAATTGGGCAAAATTGGCAGCCCCATCGATCGTGACGAGTGGTTTATGACTCCGCAGACCATCAATGCCTACTACAATCCGGGCTTTAACGAGATCGTTTTTCCCGCGGCGATTCTTCAGGAACCCTTCTTTTCCGCAGACAGGGACGCGGCCGCCAACTACGGTGCCATAGGCGCGGTTATTGGGCACGAGATCGGTCACGGCTTTGACGATCAGGGGTCGCGCTACGACGGTGACGGCAAGCTGGTTGACTGGTGGACCGAGCACGATCGCGCGGCCTTTGAGGAGCGCACCCGTTCGCTGATCGACCAGTACAGCGCGCTGGCTCCGCGCCAGGTTCCCGAGAACTTTGTGAACGGTGAACTCACCATTGGCGAAAACATTGGTGACCTGGGAGGGCTCGCGATTGCCTGGGACGCCTACGTTCTCTCGCTGGGAGGTGCCGAGGCTCCCGTGATCGACGGGCTCACGGCGGCCCAGCGCTTTTTCCTGTCCTGGGCGCAGGCCTGGCAACAGAAGGGCCGTGATGAAGAGATAATCCGCCTGCTCACGACTGACCCCCACTCGCCCAGCGAGTTTCGCTGCAACCAGATCGTGCGCAACATTGACGGGTTCTACGAGGCGTTTGATGTGAAAGAGGGCGATCAGCTGTGGCTTGATCCGGCGGAGCGGGTTACCATCTGGTGAGACCGCTGATGTTGAGGCGCTTGTAGCGTTATCAGGGTGAGTTGTGTTCCCTCGGGGCACGGTGGTGTTTGGATCGATTGTAGAGGGAGATCCACGGGGAACTGTTGATCAGACCGGAGGAATCATAGCTGATTCATTTTTGCATAAGGTCTTTACGCATCTACTATAAAAAATTCATGCTGATACGCTCTGGTTGCGTGAACATGCTGTGGTTGAACATAATGTATATGTCTAAGTCACGTTCGGAAGCTGCCATAATCCTGGGTAGTCGTGTGCTTGCTGCTCGAATGAGAGCCGGAATTAGCCAGATGGATGCGGCGGATCTCTCGTCGATCCACTTTACAAACTTTGGCAAAATTGAGCGCGGCGAATCAAACCCCACGTTTTCCACCATCATTAGGATTGCAACCGCGTTGAACATTGATCCGGCCGTGCTGGTCGAGGGCATTGAAGCGGATAAGCTGCCCGATACCTCGCACCAGGTGACCGCCGCAGACCTGATACGCGCTCGCAAGCAGGGGTAGTTTACTCCTGCACATCACGGGTGAGGGCACTTTTATCCACAGTTAAGCACTTTCCGGGTGTGTTTCTGGCCCCGCTCAGACACCCTGGTTGTTATGAACCCTTCTTCACCGGGCGACCTTCAATTTTCGGCACACGATGGCCAACTCTCGGCCCGAGATATTCGGCAGCAGCCGCTTGATACCGACCTTCAGATACAGCATCGGGTTCAGTATCTTATCGGTGCGGCTCAGCGCAGGCGGGTCTGGTTTATGTATCTTGACCGGGCCAATGTGCAGATACCCGTTGTCATGCCGATGGCAGATTTCCCCCTGGAGGTGGGGGAAGAAGACGGCGATCATGTGAGCCGGGCGCTGGCTCGTTTTATGCGGGAGGTGGGGGCGTTGCAGGTTTTCTTGGTGTGGGAGAGGCCGGGTGGACGCACCCTGCGGCGCTCCGAGCGGGGCTGGGCTCGTGAGATTCTACACGGCTGCGCCCTGGGCGGTGTGCCGATTCGAGCGCAGTTGCTGAGTCACTCCGGCGGGGTGCGCTGGCTTTCGCCAGACGACTTTATTTAGGTCTACCTGGGGTGGTGCGTCCTAGAAGAGCGGTGGGTTATCGCCGTTCAGTGGTGGGGGCAGGAGCCGGGAGTGTTGAAGGAGTTCGCTCGCCAGCCCACCGCGTGAGGCCCAGGAGCGCACGGCGGGTTCGGCAAGCATCACGTAGCTCCATTCGCGGTTGCCGCGCAGATGTGGAGGAAGTCGATTGGTCTGTTCACACCAGGTGCGGGCGGCCTCCGCCTTACGTCGCACGTTTTCTTCGGTCATGGAACTCTGAGCTTTGGTTTCGACCACGTAGATTCTGTCTGCCGTTCGGACGAGAAAATCCGGTGAGTAGTGGGCGGGCATACCGTCTGCCCGGAGGTAGGGGCGGCGCAGAAAGCCGTGTTTGTACTCGTGAATTTTGAGGAGAGCCTCAACCTGTACATCCAGATCTGCCCACTCAAGAAAGAAGCGTTCGAGCCCGCCGCCAACAGCGCTAATCGGGAGAAAGGGAAAGATGCACTTTGTGACGGCCACGCGGGAGCTTTCGCGCACGCTGAGGGTTTGTATCTCGGAGACGTAGCGGTGTGTCACCTCGGGTTCGGTGGGTGGCACCGTGTGGAGCTGCTCGAGGAGGGCGGAGACCAGGATGCGGGAGAGGTCGTCAACAACGGGATCAAGCAGCAAGATTCTCCAGCGATCATCGATCAGCGGATCAAACGGTGACCCAAACATGCTTTTGCGAATGTAGTGATCAACCCAGGACACAACCGTGGGGCGAAAAAGTTGCAGCACGGTCTGACCGCTCGGAGTCTGCCGCAGGAATCCGTCCTTGGTAAAGGTGCGATCGATCGTGCCGCACAGCCGGTTGGTGAGCTTGGCCAGATAATCGTTGTATCCCGACGCGTTCATTTGGGCGCCGCTCACCGCGTACCCACCGTATTGGGTGCCGACCAAAAGGTCGTGCGACACAAAAACATCGGTGTTTTTTATCTGGGTGAGAAGCTGAGGGAGCGGATAGCGTATGGGGGTGAGGTCTGCGATGGAGAGCGACGGTGTTTTGAGTTCTTCCTCGGACTCGCGCAGAATAAAGGGAATAGCAAAGTCGTATGCGGCGTAGTCTTCCCTGAGTCGAATCTGGTGCACGTCGCCGGTGACGCGCGCCGGGGCATCCGTTGTCTCCCCCACATAACCCCGACCCAATTCTTGCGTGTAAAAGTCGGTGTAGCGGGGGTGCTCGATGACAAAGAGCACATCAAAATAACGGGTGGGTTCCTGACGCAGCTGAATCTGCTTTCGCGTTTCGGCTTTAATCTCTTCCACCGCGAGGTCGTTGCGCCACATCAGACGCAGCCCCCGGCCGACGGTTTGCTCAAGCAGGATGCCGGAGGTGCTGGACCGTAGCGGAACGATAACACAGATATTGTTGACGTCGAACCCCTCGCGGAGCATCAGCACGCTAATAATGATTTTGGGGCGGGACTCCGCATCACTGTTAAAGAGCTTCTGTCGCACCGGCTCCCACTCGGCAGGCCCCAGTTGAGCCTTCCTGCCCGAGTCCACGCGCAAGAAATCGTCTTCAACATAACCATTTTCGAGCAGGAACTCCTCAACGAGTGGAGAGACCTCGGTATTCTCCACGATGACCAAGAGCTTGGGATGCTTTGTGGGGTCTTGGAGCGCAAATTGCGCTTCAAGAATGCTGAGTTTATTGAGACCCGCCCGCAGCATCACGCGCTGCCCCTCCGAGAGGGCAACGACTCTGCCCCGCTCGTCCCGATTGGCGTTGTAGTCGAGATCGTCGTTTGCGAGGGAGGCGATCTCGCTTCGCCTATCCAGCGTGAGGGCTTTGACGAGTCCCTGGTCCATGGCCGCTGTGAGGCTAAAATCAACAACGATGTGCGGAAAGTAGAGGCGATCCCGGCGTTTACCGCCGGTTTCATTGTAGGGAGTTGCTGAGAAATCAATCTGTACAAAGCGTCTACCCTTGCCCCTGGCGAGGCGATTCAGGCTCTTCTGCCACTCCACCTCCACTTCGGTGAGACCCGATTTTACGGTGTGCACGTGGTGGGCCTCATCGTTAAAAACAACCAGATTGGACAGGCTCGCCAACCACTGTATAGCTTCGCCCCGACGAGTCCTGCGGTCGAGCACATCAAGGGTGTTTCCCCTTCTTGTTCCGGGGCTGAGCGGGATAAAGCTTGCCGCAGCCGCTCGAGAATCAATGTTTCCGATGTTGTGAGGGTCTGGTTCTCGCTCCGGTGTGCTCGCAGTTTTTGGTGAGCGTGTGTTCGCGATTTCCGTTTGCGCCTCGGCCGCGAGCGGCTCATCGTTATCGTCGAGAAAGTCGGGGTCTTCCTGTCCCGCGAGGCGGTGCCAATTGGTCAGCGCGATCACACCCCCGAAGCGTGAGGTGATTCCGATCTCTTCTTTGATGACAACACTGCTCGACACGAATGCGAGTAGTTCTGCCCGGTAGTTATCCGGAATAAAGAGGCCTTGATGGGTGTGCATATCGCCGGTGTAAAAATCGCGGGTTCCGCGTCGGGTGTGTTTGCCCAGGAAGGAGTCGAGGAGGCGATCATAAACGATGAGCCCCGGGGCGACGATCAAAAAGTGTGATGAAAAGCGCGGATCGTCCGGGTAGGCAACGCTGTTTAGGCGCTGCCACACAAGAAGCGCGTTGAGTACCCAGGTTTTACCCGTTCCCGTGGCCATTTTGGCCGCATATTTGGGGTGACCGTCGCGGAGAGGGTCGAGTGCTGTGGCGTCCCTATTATTGTGGGGGTCGAGCCCCAGTTTTATGTAGAGGTCGTGCAGGTTGGTTGTGCCCAGTACCTCGTGTGCGTAAATAATGGCGAGTATGGCGTCTCGCTGTCCCGAGTGAAAGTTAATGTCGCGGGTAGCGCAGTGTTCCTCTTCGAACCAGAAGCGCAGCAGCTCGGCGGTGACGGGGGTGACCTCGGCGAGCAGTTTATTGGGTGCCCCCGCGATAAGCTCCGGGACGCTGTGGGACAGCCGGAGCGAAATATTCTCGGCGAGGGGAAACTCGGGAGAGTGGTTCATGGGCGCGCTCGTTCCAGGGTGGTGACGTACTCCGACTCGTAGCCAAAGACATCAACAGCGCGAATGCACACCCGTCTTGCGCCCTCCCGCAGCGGCAGGGCCAACTCTGCGCTCGTGGTGACGCTCAGCGGGTTGCCCTCGTGCGAGGAATTATTGCGATAGTCCTGCCACACGGAACGAAACGTTTTGCCGTCGTAGTCTGGGTCAATAGCCCAGTACTCAATGAGGGTGAGCGGGTTGTTGTTCATCACCTCGATGACTCGGGTGCGGCCCTTATCGTCGAGGGGCATAGCCGAGGGGTCGAGTAGAACGTAGTTTGTGAGGGAGGCTTCGATTGCTTCTGTGCTGCTGTTAATCGTTCTTCGGCTTGCCGTTGCCGCAAGATATTGGAGGGTGGAAAAACGAATTGTGCTCTCTCGGGTGAGCTTTTCGAAGCCCTTTTTCTTGAGTTCGTCGAGCAGATTTGCGGGAATAACCCTCACATCGAGGCGTTTGTCTGCGAGTGCCTCAATCGCGTGCCCGATTCCCTCCGAGAAGTTCCACCCGAGGATGACGGCGCTGTGAAACCCTCCCATCTTGCTGTCGCGGTAGGCCTGAACTCGTTTGAGGGTGGAAACGGTGGTGAGACGATTGGGGCTGTCCACGTAGATAAGGGTTTTGCTGCCGGGTATTCTCCCCAGCGATCCGTTGACGTTTTCGGATTCGGGGAGGGGGGTGGCGCCGTAAATCCCTAGTACGGTGTGGGCGAGATCGCCAACGCGAAACTTTCGTCCGAGGGAGCTGCGCGCCTGCTCAATCTGGTAGTCACCGATTGCCTGGTAAAGAAACGGAGTCGCTTCCAGATCAACGAGTCTTTTTCGGGTAATCATGGCGGCCGGTTTGCCGATATCGGTTGCGAGCCAGCGACGCTTGAGCGTTTCTGCGGCCGCGACCGTGGTGCCGGAGCCCACGTAAAAATCGGCAACAATATCACCGGGTTGGGTAAAGGCTCCGATGAGCCGTTCGAGAAGCCGTTGCGGTTTTTGGGTATCAAAGTGTAGGTTTTCGGAAGCGTTTCCCTTGACGATGGAGATGTCGTAGAAGACGTCGTCTTGCGTTTTGAACTCCGTGTAGAAATCGAAGAGAACGTCTTCGTCTCTAAGCTCGCGATCCAGTTGGGCGCGCACCTTTTTGATTCTCCCCAGGATGAGTTTGTCGGCGCTGTGTTTGACCGAGCCAAAGAGTACCCTGTTGTCGGTGAGGAGATTGGCAAAGCGAGTTTTGTACTCGCTATCAGAGACCCGCACGGGGGAGAAAGTGTAGTTATCACCGCGAGCGTAGGTGAGGATGGTGTCGTGATTTTGTGGAAACTTTTTGCTCGCGTTGCTCATCTTGCCGTAGCGCCAAATGAGCTCGTTAATAAAGCTGTGTTTACCAAAGATGTCGTCGAGGAGAATCTTGACGTAGTGACCAACGTGCCAGTCGAGGTGCACACAGATGACTCCGCCCGGGGCGAGGAGTTCGCGCATGAGAACCAGGCGTGGGGTCAACATCTCCAGGTAGGAAACCGTGCCTTTCTCCCAGGTGTCGGAGTAGGCAAATTGCTCGGCAACCGTGGGGCTTTGGTTCACGTCGCCGCCCGGTAGCTGAATTTTGGTGCGGTAGTCGGACTTGGAGTCGTAGGGGGGATCAATATAGATCATATCGATGGTGCCGCGTAGGCTGGGCGTGCTGTGATCGCCCGCGAGGAGGGCCGACATGGCGAGGAGATTGTTGCCGTAGATCAGACGGTTGAGAGAGTCGAGGTTGGGGGAATCGTGAGTGTCGCCGTGTTGCTCGTGGATGTCGCCGTGTTGCTCGTGAGTACCGTGGTGTTGTGCGTGGAAGCCGTTTTTGCCGCCGGTACCGGAGGCGTCAAAGATATCCAACCCGGAGCGATTCTTGTTGGGGATGACAACCTCGCGGGTCTGTAGGGTAACGCGCTGCGCTCTCTCTGCATGATCGAGGATCTGCTGCGCTCGCCGCTTGCCCGCTCTGACGATTTCGGGAAGTTGCTCAAGAAGTGATTTTGCCATGTTTTTCCTTGGGCCGGAGGGTTGCTTGTTCGGAGTGATGCTGTGGGTAAGTCAGTACATCGTGAACGATAAACGAGGTCAGACACATATAAGCATAGAGTGTAAAAACCACATTTATAAAAACTATGATTCGCGATGTGGAAAACTCGGTGGGTGATAGGGGTGATAGGGGTGATAGGGGTGATCGTGATACACATCAGGATCCATCTCTGCCAGAATGAAACTGTCCGTAATAACGAATCGGCGTTCATAAACATGTGCACTGATTGTTTCTGTAAAAAGATTGAGACGGAGGGAAAAAATGACCGCACACTCTGCAGTTGGCGCCGACACGGCGGTTCCGGAGAGGGTATCCTGGCTGCCGATGGTGGTGGTTGTTCTCACACAGATTCAGGCTTCTTTTGCGGTTAACGCCCTCACCGTTTCGATGCACGGGATCACCACCGACCTCAATATGCCGGCAACCGCGGTGGGTACCGCAATTACCGCGGGCACCTTTGCCATGGCCGCGTTCATTCTCCTGGGCGCTAAGATTGGTAACAGGTTTGGCACGCGTCGGGTGTTCCAAATCGCGGTTGTTATCCACGGGATGGGTATGGCTGGAGTGATGCTGAGTGCGAGCCCGGCCATGCTGTTTATCTCGCAGGCCGTCTCGGGCGCGGTGATTGCCCTGATGGCTCCCGCTCTTACCGTTTTTATTGCGGCCAATTTTCACGGTATGCAGCGCGCACAGGCCATCGGCCTGCTTGCCGCGGCAATCCCGGCTGCGGGTGTCCTCGCCCTGGTTATCGCGGGTACGCTCGCAACAACAATCGGATGGCGTTACAGCTTTGCCCTCATCGTTTTGCTGGCCGTTGTTAACCTTCTTCTGAGTTTTAAGCTCAAACCGATCGCTCCGAATAGCGGACTTCGCATCGATTGGACCGGGGCAACCCTGGCCGCCGTCGCCGTTATCCTGCTCAGCTTTGGGCTGAGCGGCCTGAACGCGTGGGGTGTGGTTTTGGCAACCCCCGACGCACCGTTCTCAATTCTCGGGGTGTCTCCCGCGCCCCTGCTGATTGTTCTGGGTCTCGTTGTGGGGCAGCTATTTTTTGCGTGGTTGCGCCGGGGGCAAGACTCTGATGCCCCCCGCATTTTTGACCTGCGGGTGTTGGCAACGGGTTCGGAACGGGCTGTCACAGCGTGTATGGCAATCATGCTTTTTGTGGGAACCGCGGCAAACTTTTTGATCCCCCTGTATATCCAGGTAGTTCAGGGGCGTTCGAGTTTAGAAACCTCGTTTGCAGTCATTCCCTACACCCTGTCGATTTTTCTTGCCAGCACGTTTATTGCGGTGCTGTATAAGAAGCTTCCTCCCCGGCAGCTGGCGCGCCTCGGCTTTCTGGTTGTGACCGTGGGCCTGGTTCTTCTCGCCTTTACCATTCGCAACGATTGGGGGCAGATTTTTGTGATTCTTGGCCTGGTGACCCTTGGGTTAGGGCAGGGATCAATCGTGGCCCTCGTGTTTAACACCCTGCTTTCTGCCGCTCCCAAAGAGTTGGCCGGAGATGTGGGGGCCTGGCGCGGGCTGGTGCACAACATCTCTGGTTCGACCGGTATCGCCGTGGCGAGTGTTTTTGCGGTTGGCGTGCTCGGTACGCTTATCGCCACAAGCGCGGCGGATCATCCGGAGCTTCCGCCCGAACTTGTCGCCGAGACCAACCTTGACCAAACCGACTTTATTACCAATAGTCAATTGGAGGGTCTGCTGGATTTGAGTGACGCAACCCCGCGACAGGTGGAGGCTGCTGTTGAGATTAACACCGAGGCTCGTCTCCAAGCGCTCAAGGTGTCACTTCTGGGGTTGGCGGGGATCTCGGCGCTTGCTCTGGTTCCGGCCGGGCGTATGCCGGGTCGTCGTGACGACGAGGACGAACTGCTTGAGTCCGCCACCTCCGCGGGAACGGGCGCTTAAAGATCCACTGAACTCTCGTCGAGAAGGGAAAACCGTCGCCTCAACGGAACCGAACGCCCAGCGGGTCGGGTTTTTGCGTCGGTGATAGTGACTGCTGTCGGCACCAGCGATGACTGGCGATGGTGATGACTGATGCCGGTTGCGGCCTGGATGTCGGTTGCGCCGGTGTGATTGTGTTTTTCCTCTAGTGTGGTATCTAATATTTTCCGGAAAAGTAGTGATAGATTTTCTGCAGAGTTGAGTCATAGGGGTCACAAGAAGGTGCCTTCCCTGTGTTCTTCCAGTATTTGCCCCTATGATATACGGGCAATTATCTTTAGCTTCCCTTAGCAGTCAGGTCGAGAGCCTGATCAATGGAGCCGGTAGGGAGTCTTTTTTTTTGGGGGGGGGGAAGCTTATTTAACGGGGCAACGTGCTTGCGGGCGCGCTAGTTTAAAAACTTAGGGAATAGCGAAGTGATTTTTTGGGGATTTTCTGAAGCGAGACGGTTTCGTGCCGCCCAGATTCTTTTAGGCCTGGTGCTTTCGACGGTCTTGCTTGCGCCGCTTGCGATGGTGTCGCCTGCGGCGGCGACCCCGAGTAAGTCCACGGTGCCGGAGGGAGCGTCTGAAGGCGGTGATGTTGCTGCGGCAGCGAGTACGGATCTGGCAGTCAGACCTAGCCCGGGGTCTCCGCAGAACGTTGTCGCGCAGGGTGGTGTGGGACGGGTCACGGTGTCGTGGGACGATGCGGTGCGATTGTGGTCTGGGCTGAAGACCGCCGAGGGGATTGAGCTTCCGGGGTCGGAGGCAACGGATCGTGTTCCTCGTGAGTGGGCCCTATCGACATCTGCGAACGGTAACGTGGTGGCGCTGGGTCAGCCCGGAGGTGGGTTGTACCTGTCGGTTGACGGGGGCGAGACCTTCGTTAATCAAAATCTTGGAGACGCTGTTGATAGTGCGGCGCGTTATCCGTGGGATGTTGAGGTGTCGGGTGACGGTCAGAGGGTGATCGCTGCGGTTTTCCGAGGCACCCCCAATAGCTTTAACGGTGATGTATTGGTTGCTTCGCTCCAGCCTGACGGGGTGACGTTTTTGTGGCGTTCAGTTGCCGGAACTACCCCCGGCACAATAACAAATGCTGCAAACTCGGGGGGTGCGTGGTACGTGGCCTCATCGTTTGATGGCGAGGTTTTGGTGGCTGCCCGACACTCTGCAAACGCTCTTGATATGCAGAAGGGACGCCTGTGGGTGTCTCGTGATGGTGGCGCGTTCTGGCAGGTTGAATCGGGGGCCGGTGTGGCTCCTGTGGGCACCGGCTGGACCGGCGCTGCCGTGTCTGATGACGGTTCCCGAATTGTCGTTTCGCGGAGCGGTTGGGACGCATCCTCTCCCGGGGGTGTGTATGTGGGTGAGGTTCCCGCGGATCCGTCGGTGCCCGTGCCGTTTGAACATCGGGCACAGATGACTACCGTGGGCAAAACCGCCACTTTTAACCCTCCGACTGCGATGGGGCTTTCTGGTGACGGTAAGACGCTGCTGGTCGGCCGCCACGATGGGACGCTGATAGTTTCGCGTTCGGAAACTCTGGAGAGTTTGGGTACCGCGTCGAGCCTGGTGAACCCCGAGGGTTTTGCGGTTTCTGCTCCCATCGGTCGGCGATGGTTGAGTGTGGCCCTGTCGTTTGACGGTCAGCGCATGGTGGCGGCGGGTGAGCACTATGTGGGATCGATATGGTCTTCGGGTGATGGTGGTGCATCCTGGGCCGAGGAGCCGAGCGCTGAGAGCGCGACCGCGTTATCTTCGGTTGAAATAACAGCCGACGGGTGGACGGTATATCGTGGCAACGGGGTTCGTGGTGGGACTGTTGAGAAGTCTCTTGTTCCGCGTGACGGTGGCGCAAAGCCAAAGAATTTTTTGGTGGAGTACACGGATCAGGACCCCTATGGCGCGGATTTTGATCCTGCAACGGCATGGAAACGACACGAGTATGCGGTGCCGTTAGAGAGACCTCGAAGCGTGGGTTCTCTTGATGATGGGACGTGGTACTGGTTTCGGGTGGCTCAGGTGAATGAGACCGGGGTTCCGGGACCGTGGAGCAATGCGGTGTCGGCAAAGACGCTGACCACGGTGTCTGCTCCGGGTTCTGCTCCGCAGAATTTGGATGCGCAGGGTGGAGTGGGACAGGCAACGGTGTCGTGGGACGAGGCCGTGCGCTTGTGGTCCGGGTTGAAGACCCCTGAGGGCGAAATTCCTGGCTCAAACGCCCTCACCACCGACTCTCATAAGTGGGCGGTATCGACGTCTGACGGCGGCGATGTGGTGGCGCTGGGTCAGCCCGGGGGCGGACTGTATCTCTCGGCTGACGGGGGAGAGAGCTTTATTAATCAACATCTTGGAGACGCCGCTGACGGCTCTGCTCGGTACGAGTGGGGTGTCGAGGTGTCGGGTGATGGTCGTAAGGTGATCGCGGCGAGATATCGGAACGTCAACTCTACCGCCGACGGTAATGTGTGGGTCGCCTCTTTATCTCCCGATCGGACGGGGTTTCTATGGGACTCCGTTATCGGAACCGGCAACGGTGAGATAACAAACGCTGCGGGGGTAAATAATTCGTGGCGCGTGGCTTCCTCCTTTGACGGGGAGGTTCTGGTTGCCGCGCGGCCCCGCATGGGAACCGGTGCCGCTAACGCGGGACCCCTGTGGGTGTCTCGCGATGGTGGTGTCTTCTGGCAGATCGAAGCGAGTGCCGGAGAACCCACGGCCAGCGGGCCCTGGGTCGATGTCGCGGTGTCTGATGATGGTTCACGAATTGCTGCCGCACGTGCCACGGGGACGAATACATCTCGTGGGGGTGTGTATGTGGGTCAGGTGCCCACCGACATGACGGAACCCATAAATTTTGAGCATCGTGAGCGGATGACCACCGTGGGCACGACCTCTACCCTGACGGTTCCCTCTGCGGTGGGGCTGTCTGGCGATGGCAAGACGCTGTTGGTGGGCCGTATTAACGGAACGCTGTTAGTTTCGCGTTCGGAAACGCTTGAGCAGTTGGGAACCGCTTCAAGCCTCGTGGAGCCTCAGGGGTTTGCGGTGTCTGGTGCGGGTGCTTCGTGGCGGAGCGTGGCCTCGTCGGTTGACGGTAAACGCCTGGTCGTAGCGGGTCAACACCACCTGGGATCAACGTGGTTTTCGGAGGATGGTGGTGCGTCGTGGGTGGAGGAATCGAACGCCAACGGCACGGCTGCGCTATCATCGGCTGCGATCACAGCTGACGGATGGACGGTGTACCGCGCCGATGGTCGTGTGACGGGGACCGGTGATGACGCTGTGCGGGGTACTGTCCAGCGTTCCGTCGCCCCAGCTTTTGGTTCCGGCGTTGACGAGTGGACGGTTCAGTATACGGATCAAGACCCCAGCGGTGTGGATTTTGATCCCAAAACAGCCTGGAGACCCTGGGTTCCTGAGGGCGGGGTCGTCTTAGACTCACCCGAGGAGGTGACGGGCTTGCGGAACGCTCAGGACTATTGGTTCCGGGTCGCCGCGTCCAATGTGAAGGGTGACGGCCCGTTTGCGGGTCCGATGTCTGCGCGCCCCTCGGGTCCGCCGGAGGCCGGTGATGTGCAGCGGACGGTGCACGCCGATGGTGCTGTGGCGTTTAACATTCGGGACTATTCCGTGGGTGAGGGCCCGCTTGCGATTGTGGCTGTGTCCGAGGTTTCTCCCGGTGGGGAGGGCACGGTCACTTTTGATTCGGACACGGGTGTGGTGTCCTATACGCCCAGCCGGGAGTTTCCGGATGACACGGTGGTAAAAGAGGTCGTGTTTACGTACACGGTTCGGGACGTGCTGGGTGATGAGGCGACCGGCACCGTGCGGGTCACGGTGGTTGCTGTTCCCGTGGCGGTCGGTGAGAGCAGGAAGGTTCCTGCAAGTCGCGAGGCCGTGATACCGGTTCTTGAAAACGACACGGGGCATGAGCTGAGCGTGGTGGATCCTCTTGCTAGCTCTCCGTCCGCGGGCTCTGTGCGGATCACGGGTGAGGGTGTGCTCTTTACCGCGGCGGACGAAAAGCTCACGGTGACGGACTCATTTTTGTATCAGGTACGTGATGGTGCTGGTCGTCTGTCGTCTGCGACAGCGGTTGAGCTGAGGGTTCAAGGTGTTCCTACAGCACCGGATGCGGTGGTGAGCGTTGGTCGCGCGGGTACAGGCGTGGTCGACACGGGGGCACTCTCCGCGTTTTCCGACTTTGCCGACCTCAGCCGTAGTGTGATTACGGTTGCTCCTGGCACGCACGGTGGCGTGGTATTGAACACGGATACGGGGGTGGTGACTTACACCGCGGGTGATGTTCCCGAGGGTGTTGTGGAAGACTCGTTTACGTATACGCTCACGGATGATCTTGGTCAGGCCGCTACCGGTACGGTGCGGGTAGGACTGGTGTCCGGTCCGGTTGCGCGCTCCACTGCGGTGGAGACGGGTGTGGGCCGCCCGGTCACGGTTGATGTGAGCGGCTTTTTCGCCGGTGAGGGTGTTACGGTCACCGGGTATGTCGGTGCACGATTTGGTGAGCTTCAGGAAGATACCGTCCCGGGAGTGGTGACGTACGTTCCCGAGACGGGTTTTTCGGGTCAGGACGCGTTTGTGTTTGTGGTGCGTGACTGGCTTGGTAGGGAAGCGTTTGGTGTTGTTCGGATAGTGGTCTTTAGCGCTCCGCGGGCGATGGACTATGACAACCTGGTCATGGCGCCGGGTTCGTTTTTGGTGCATAACGTCTTTCAGGGCGACGGTCCCCAGGAGCTTTTTCCCTCGATTGACGATCCTCACGAGGAGAACATCGGTGAGGAGGGCATTGATATTTCGCGAGCGGTGTTGAGCGTGGAAGATGCGCTGTCGGGTGTGCCGCAATTGCGTCGGGCGATGTATGCGCCCAAGGCGGTTGTGCAGGTCACCGCGGCATCTCACGGGGTGGCAAGTATCGAGGATGCTGCAGCCGGTTTGGTGCGATACGAGTCGTCTGCAGATAACCACGGTCCAGACACGGTGGTGTATCGGGTGGAAGATAGCGTGGGTCAGACGGGCTCGGGTGAGCTGGTGTTCACGGTGCGAGTAGCGCTAACGGGCACGGGTAAAATGTTTAGAGTTTCCCCGGGCACAAGCCAAGTCGTTATCGATCCTCTGGGTCACACTACCGGTGGGGGGCTGCAGGCCCTACGTGCTGAGGACTTGGGTGCAGCTATGCACGGTCAGGTCAGTGTTATTGGTGAGGGCGGTGAGACTCTCGTGCGTTACGTGCCGGATTCCGGATGGTCGGGGTCTGACGGGTTTACTGCGCGGGTGCATAACGACCTTGGCCAGAGTGTGACGTTGAACTATGGCGTGATTGTAGAATCTAAACACGGGGAGGGCGTCCCAGATCTGTCTTCGGGCGCTTCCAGAACTGGTAGTCCGGGTACGGCAAGTGACAATCAGGGTGCTGGTCGCCACTCCGACGCGGATGGAAAACATTTGGCGCTTACCGGCGACAGGGTGATGCCCTTTGCGGGTGCGCTCGCAATTTTGCTCCTGATTGTGGGTGTGGGATTTTTTGTTGTTCATCGTCAGCACAAGGCCGCGGGTCGGGGTCAGGCTTCTGGGAGAACTATGCCGAGCGATGTTGTGCGTGAAGATATTCGCCGAAGGCTCGGCGAATAAGTTGTGAGACGGTTATCTCCCGTTGGGTAGCAACCTGACGCACTTTCTTATCACGCTCAGGTGTAGTGAGTACGTGCCACCGGGTGAAGGCCCACGTGTCTCATTCCCCAGGACAGGCCGGTCGAGGGTTAGTTCCACAGTCTGCGGCAAAAGTGGTTGTGTCTTAGGCGTTACGAAGGGCTTTTGCTCAGCGTGTATTGCATCGACACCGGTCTTTTAGCGTTCGGTAGGCAGCAGCGTTTTGGCACCCTCGTGTCCCCGTATTGTTACAGGTACTTCTGTGGTCCGGATGGCGTGAAGTGTGCTCACTCGTGGGATGCCGTGCTTGTCTCCACTAGATACCCAAGTTGTCTTTACCCCAGAGTGACCACCGGCCAGGATCAACACGCTTTAGTCGCGAACCGTAAACCCGGCAGCTCGCAGGGCATCCGCCACGGAGCCGGAAGCCGAGGTGTTGCCACGGTTGTTGCGTGAGGTTCCGTCGGTTGTGCGGTTGTTACGCTGGGAGGGGCCGTTTTTGCCGTCGCGTCCCGGGGTGCTCCCCGCGGGGCGCTTTCCGCCCGCGCGCTTTCCGCCCGCGGCGGTGGGGTCGTCGTCGAGGCGCAGGCTGAGGCCGATGCGTTTGCGTTCAACATCAACCTCCATGACCTTGGCCCGGACAACGTCACCCGGCTTGACGATCTCTCGGGGGTCGGAGACAAATTTGGTGCTGAGGGCTGAAATGTGAACCAACCCGTCTTGATGGACTCCCACATCCACAAACGCACCAAAGGCTGCCACATTGGTTACCACACCCTCGAGGATCATTCCGGGGTGCAGGTCGGAGATTTTTTCAACACCCTCCGCAAAAGAGGCGGTGGCGAAGGTCGGTCTTGGGTCTCGTCCGGGTTTTTCAAGCTCGGCAAGTACATCGGTGATGGTGGGAAGGCCAAAAGTGTCGTCTGCGAGTTCTGCTGCCCGAACGCGACGGAGTTCTACGCTGTTGCCGAGGAGCGTGGGAACATCGGCCCCGGTGACCGTGACGATGCGCGCCACTAGCGGGTAGGCTTCGGGGTGCACTCCGGAGGCATCTAGCGGGTTCTCACCGCCCCTCACCCGGAGGAATCCCGCGCAGAGTTGGAATGCTTTGGGTCCGAGGCGGGGAACCTGAGAGAGCGCTTGGCGGGAGGCGAAGGGGCCGTTGGTGTTTCGATACTCCACGATACTCTCGGCGAGCCCGGAACCGATGCCGGATACTCGAGTGAGCAGTGGCGCGGAGGCGGTGTTGAGGTCCACTCCCACCCCGTTTACACAGTCTTCAACCACGGCATTGAGCGAGCGGGAGAGGGCGGTGTCGGGCAGGTCGTGTTGGTATTGGCCCACTCCGATTGATTTGGGGTCGATTTTTACGAGCTCCGCAAGAGGGTCTTGGAGGCGCCTTGCAATAGACACTGCCCCACGAATGGACACGTCGAGGTCGGGTAGCTCTTGCGAGGCAAATGCCGATGCGGAGTAGACGGAGGCCCCGGCCTCGCTGACAACGATCTTGGTGAGTTTGTGTTCGGTCTGGAGCCGCACCAGCTCTGCCGCGAGCCGATCTGTTTCACGTGAAGCAGTGCCATTGCCGATTGCTATGAGCTCAACACCGTGTGCGGCGACAAGTGTGCTGAGCGTGGCGAGGGACTCCTGCCATTTATTGTGGGGCTCGTGAGGGTAGATGGTGTCGCTGGCAACCACTTTGCCGGTGGCGTCAACCACTGCAACCTTGGTACCGGTGCGAAATCCCGGGTCGAGGCCGAGGGTAGCACGCTGTCCGGCGGGGGCCGCGAGGAGGAGGTCGCGCAGGTTCGAGGCAAATACTGCGATGGCGTCTTCCTCCGCTTTCTCACGAAGACGGGTGCGCAGATCAACCTCAAGACGCATGAGAATGCGTCCCCTCCAGGAGGTGCGCACGGCTCCCATGAGCCATGAGTCTGCGGGGCGGCCCTGGTCGCTGATGCCAAACTGTGTGGCAATTGCCATTTCGTAGGGGGTGATTGCGCGAGGGTCGTCTTCTGAAGGGGTTGGCTCGATTGAGAGCGATAGAATCTCTTCTTTGCTTCCCCGTAAAAGTGCCAGTATTCTGTGTGAGGGCAGACGGGTAAGGGGCTCAGAGAAGTCGAAGTAGTCGGTGTATTTGGCGCCTTTGCCCTCGGCACCTGATTTGACGGAGGAGACCAGTGTGCCCTGTTCCCACAGTCGTTCTCGAAGACGCCCAATGAGGTCGGCGTCTTCGCCAAAACGTTCGGTGAGGATGCTGCGAGCGCCATCGAGAGCCGCGGCCGCATCCGCAACACCCTTATCGGGAACGACGTAGGACAGTGCCTCTTGCTCGGGGGTGAGGCTCGGGTTGTTGAGCAGGGAATCTGCAAGTGGTTCAAGTCCCGCTTCGCGTGCGACCTGGGCGCGCGTGCGACGCTTTACCTTGTAGGGCAGGTAGATGTCTTCTAGGCGAGCCTTGGAGTCGGCGGCGTTGATATGAGACTCAAGCTCTGCCGTGAGTTTGCCCTGTTCGCGGATCGCCTCAATGATTGCCACCCGGCGCTCAGACAGTTCGCGCAGATAGCGTAGGCGTTCCTCAAGAGTGCGTAGCTGAGTGTCGTCGAGCATGCCCGTGACTTCTTTGCGGTAGCGGGCGATGAAGGGCACGGTGGAACCCTCGTCGAGTAGCGCTATGGTTGCTTCGATCTGCCCCACCCGCACACCAAGTTCGTTGGCAATCTGTTGGGGAATAGAGGGAAGAGGGAAGCTCGTGGTGTTTGCTAAGG
The DNA here is from genome assembly GCF_029760935.1 of Lysinibacter sp. HNR. NCBI lineage: Bacteria > Bacillati > Actinomycetota > Actinomycetes > Micrococcales > Microbacteriaceae > Lysinibacter > Lysinibacter sp. HNR. The sequence goes on from NZ_CP121684.1 coordinate 83,347, forward strand.
AAGTCACCTAAAGAATTGTTGCAGGTTTTGGGGGGAGATGTGGTCGTACTGTCCTGGTGTGTGGATAACTAACTCGGTAGGGCTTTCCGCTGCGGCATGATCTTAGCGGTATTGGCGAAGGTGCACGATTGATGATGTTGGTTGCACAGGGTTGGGAGCGGCGCAGTGTCAGTGGTGGGTGGGTAGAGTATGCGCATGACACTCACACTCGGTATGGTTACAATCGACAGCCTTCATCCCGCACCCCTCGCCCGCTGGTGGGCTGAACGCCTTGAGGGCACCATCGTGGAGGAAAACGACGGGTGGTTTTATATCATCAATGTTCCCGGTTGGGGCGTTTCCCTGGGCATCCAGAAGGTGGGGGAGGTCACTCCCGGTAAGAACAAGCTTCATCTTGATTTTATATCAACAGACTCCGCGGCTGATGTCGCTACGTTCATTAAAGCTGGTGCGGCCCGGGTCGCTGAGCACAGTGTGGGGGACTATAGCTGGACCGTGCTGGCCGACCCCGACGGAAACCAGTTCTGCCTCTAGGGATTCACCGACCTCCACCAACGGTACACCTAGCCGAGGGCATCAAGTATGGTGCCCGCTACCTCCTGTTTTGTGCCGGAGGCATCCGAGACAATCTCACCGCTGCCACGAATAATCACAATCGTGTTGTTGGGAGAGCCAAATCCTTCTTCCCAACTCACTGCGTTGAGCACTAAAAAGTCAGCACCCTTACGCTGAGCTTTTGCGCGTCCCAGCGCGAGTAGTTCTTCTCTGTTTGCCGCGGTCTCCGCCGCAAATCCCACGATTGTCTGCTCCGGTCGTTTATGCTCTGCGAGGGTGGCCAGGATATCCGGGTTTTTTACCAGGGTAAGGGTGAGGGTATCCCCAGTATTCTCCTTTTTAATCTTTGATTCGGAGACCGTTTGGGGGCGATAATCAGCAACCGCAGCCGCCATAATAACAGTGTCGGCGGTGCGAGAGCTTGCGGTCATCTGCTCGAGAAGTTCTGTCGCGGTTGTCACTCGCACCACGGTGAACTGGCCCTTCCCCCGCCCGGTGTCACTGGACATGAGGGAAGCATCGGGGGTGGGGGAGGTCTCCGAGAAGCGAGCGGCACTGGCCGCAATGCCCGCCTCAACCTCCGCATCAACCTGAGCGGCAACGAGGGTAACCCGAGCACCACGCTGCAGGGCCGCCTGCGCCAGGGCAAAGCCCTGCTTGCCGCTGGAGCGGTTTGCCAAAAAACGTACCGGATCAAGTGGTTCTCGAGTTCCCCCCGCACTAATAACAACGTGGCGTCCGCTGAGGGAACTCGGAGTATTTTGGGCGAGAAGGCGCGAGTTGTGATTGACTGCTGTGTTTGGGTCGGTGACGGTCTTGTGATCGGTTGCTCCGCCCAGCCCGGTGGCCAGGCCGCGATTGGTGGCCACGGAGAGCGTGTGCCGCACAATGTCCTCGGGCTCGCTCATCCGTCCCACTCCAACGTCGGTTCCCGTGAGCATCCCGCTTGCTGGACCCACAAAGTGGAATCCACGGCTTTTCAGGAGACTCACGTTGGCCACTGTGGCCGGGTTTTCCCACATTTCGGTGTGCATGGCGGGGGCAAGAACCACGGGGGCGTGTGAGGCGAGGATAGTGTTCCCCAGCAGATCGTCGGAGATTCCGGCGGCGATCTTTGCTAGGGTGTTGGCCGTGGCCGGGGCCACGACGATAAGGTCGGCCTGCTGGCCCAGCGATACGTGACGCACCTCATCCACCTCATCGAAGATCGAGGTGTTGAGCGGGTTGCGGCTGATTGCCTCCAGGGTGGGAGCCCCCACAAAACGCAACGCATTTTTAGTGGCGATGACGTGTACGTCGTGCCCCATTTTCACGAATTCACGGATGAGGTTTACCGCCTTATAAGCGGCTATCCCGCCGGTTATCCCCACCACGATGTTAAGCGGCGATGTCGTCTCGGGCAGTATTGGTTGCTGCGCTGTCATGAGGGGTCCTCTCGTGGTTGCTGTCTTAACGATGCCACACTTACGAGGGAGAATGCCGACCCTGCTCTGGGGGCGAGGACACTCCGTTCACGCGCTGTACCTCTCGTTGCACGGGGCTGAGGACGCTTCGTGACACCTGGCAATCGAGCAGGATCGTTCCCCGTGCACCGGCCGCGCACCACTCCCGTAGCGCTTCGAGATCGTCAAGTCGTTCCACCCGTACCCCCTGCGCGCCGAGGGCGCTGGCAAGTCCGGCAAAGTTGATGTTGGGGATATACATCGGAGTTTCGTCAAGTCCCATCTCACCGTAGAGATGAACTTCCGCGCCGTAGGCTTCGTCGTTCCACACCACAATGATGCAACTTTGTGTGGTGCGAATGGCGGTTTCAAGGTCTGCAAGCGCCATGAGGCCGCCGCCGTCACCGGTGTTTAGCACGACTGTTGTGTCGGGAGCGGCGGCGGCAATACCGGGAACAGTGCCCAGACCCAACCCGATGGTCTGGTAGGTAGTTCCGAGCAGCAGCATGCGCTCGGGTGAAGTGATGGGCCAGAACATATTTGCCCAGCTCAAAAAATGTCCACCGTCGTTAGTGACGTGTCGATCAGACGGAAGCAACTGCGCGATGCGTACGGCCAGGGCTCGGGGGTCGAGGCGCCCGTCGGAGCACAGGCCGTGGGGATGGTCGACATCTCCCACATCACGAAAACGAAGCGTGCCTCCCGGTTCCAGCCCCGCAGTCCTTTCCCGCCAGCGTTGAGATGCGGTGAGTGCGGGAATAGTTTTATCCCTGGCGGTGCGGGTTGCTGTTATGGCCTCGCCCAGCAGGTTCAGGCAGGCGCGCGCGTCACCCCGCAGGAGCAGCTGAGTGATGGGCGCCTTGGAGCGAGGCGGGGGCACGGGTTCCGTGTCTATGCGGATCAGTACGGTGCCCGGCCCAAAGAGCTCGCCGAAGCACATTGTGAACTGGTTAAGGCTTGCCCCCACGACCAGCACCACGTCGGCTTCAGAGATTTTTGTCATGGCGTTCTTTTGCCCGAACCCTCCCGTGACTCCAAGATCGTATCGGGCCTCGGGGAAAAGTCCGCGTGCGAGCGCCGTTGTTGCGGTGAGCGCCCCCAGGGTCTCGGCGATGGAGGAGAGTTCGGGGCCCGCCGCAGAGAGCCAGGCACCGCGTCCGGCAAGCACAAGTGGGCGTTGGGCCTCCGTGAGCGCGGCCGCCGCGGTTTCTAGTGTGGCCCAGAGATTCGGGTCGTTGAGGTCGGGTGCTTGATCGGGCATGGGTAGGGGCATGGGTATGGGCGATGCGGCACCGGGCGATGCGGGGGTGAACGGTGCGGTGCGGAGTGGTGGGGTGGTAAGCGGTGTCTGGTTCGAGGTATCGTCTTGCACGGTGGTGATTTCTGCGGCGGCAATGTCGTAGGGAATTCCCAGTACTACCGGACGTTTGGTCTTCAGCGCTTCCGCAATCGCGCGGTTAACCGTTCCCTCAACATCTGTGGTGGAAAGGGTATGGGTGGATACACCAACGGCGTCCGCGAGTTCCTCCTGGTTAACATCCCATGGACGTGGACCACTAAGGGGTACGGTACCAACAACCAGGAGGATCGGGGTGCGGGCTTGGGTCGCTTCGGCGAGAGCTGTGAGTGTGTTGGTGAACCCTGGACCGTAGGTTGTGGTGGCAATCGCGAGGTTGCCGGAAACTCGAGTGTAGGCATCGGCGGCGGCGACCGTGGCGCTTTCGTGGCGAACCGCGGTGTATGTTATTCCCCGCTTGATGAGTGCATCAATGAGGTGGGCATTGCCGTTGCCCATGAGGCCAAAAGCGTGCGTGGTGTGCCGGGAGAGGGCGGTTGCGAGTGTGTGCGGCAGGCTGGCTGACATGACAGATCCTTGTTAATAAACGCAAGATTAATTAGTGGAGCCGTTTATGTCTCGCCGGGTGTGGCAGCAGAGCCCTTTTTTCGAGCACCTTAGCGGGGTTCTGGGGGAAGTATCCCGCTGGACACTTCGATTTTATCGGTATTCAGTGATGATTAGGTATCTTTAAAATTTAATGTGGAATGATTGAGGATGCCGGTAGTAGAGTACGCGCTATTTGCGGACAGCTGTCGCCGGTTTAACCCCGCACTGTTCTTCGAGCGCACGGAGAATGTCATAAGTAGCGGGGCGGCGCAGACAGCTGGTTGTGGTGTTGTCGGGAGAAATCCATGTGTTTATAGTGGAAAGCATGAAGGTCTGTGTTCAGATCGAATGCATAATTGAGTCATAACTCAGTGAGGAGTAACGGTGCAGTTTCATCATCACGGATACGTTTCGGCAGATCCCCGAGTTCAACCGGCCGCGGGCGTGGGGATTAACCGTCCCGAGGAGTTACCCGCAGAGGTTGATGTGCTTATTGTGGGGTCGGGTCCGGCCGGAATCATCACGGCTGCTCAGCTTGCTCAGTTTCCGGGGGTGGTCACGCGTGTTATCGAGCAGCGCCCCCATCGCCTGATGCTCGGGCACGCGGATGGTATCCAGGCCCGCAGCGTGGAGACTTTTCAGGCGTTTGGTTTTGCCGAGCAGATTATCCAGGAGGCCTATCAGATCACCGAGATGATGTTTTGGAAACCTGATCCTCAGAATCTTAAGAATATTGTTCGCGCGGCTCGCGTCGTTGACGACCCCGGCGGCATCAGCGAGTTTCCCCACCTTATTGTGAATCAGGCCCGTGTGATCGATTACTTTGCCCAGTACGCAAAAAATTCTCCCGCTCGCCTCGAAGTTGACTACGGTTATAAGTTTGTTGATCTGGAGGTGACGGGGCAGGGAGAATATCCCGTGACCGTCACCCTGGAGCACACCTCTGGTCCCCGCGTGGGCGAGTCTATGACGGTGCGGGCAAAGTATGTTGTGGGGGCAAACGGGGCTCACTCCGAGGTGAGGCACTCGATTGGCGGTAGGTTTGCCGGTGACCAGGCCTATCACGCCTGGGGAGTTATGGACGTGCTGGCCATGACGGATTTTCCCGATATTCGTAAGAAGTGTGCCATTCAATCGGAAGATGGTGGCAATATTTTGCACATCCCCCGAGAGGGAAACTACCTTTTCCGCATGTATGTTGATCTGGGAGAGGTTGCCGAAGACGATAAAGGGCGGGTGCGCGAGACCTCGATCGAACAGATCATTCAGCGCGCAAACGCGATTCTGTATCCCTATTCGCTCGATGTTCGTGATGTGGCGTGGCATAGCGTGTACGAGGTTGCTCACCGTCTTACCGATCGCTTTGACGATGCCCACTCGCACGGCGGCCAGACCCGCGAGCCTCGGGTCTTTCTCATGGGTGATGCGTGCCACACCCACAGCGCAAAGGCGGGCCAGGGTATGAACGTCTCGATGCAAGACGGCTGGAATCTGGCGTGGAAGCTTGGATATGTGCTCGAGGGTCGTAGCCCCGAGGCCCTGCTTGAGACCTATTCCGATGAGCGTCAGGTGATCGCTCAGAACCTGATCGATTTTGATAAAGAGTGGTCAACGCTTATGGCAAGGCGTCCCGAAGAGTTCGATTCACCCTCGCAGCTCGAAGACTTTTATGTGCAGACCGCCGAGTTTCCGGCCGGTTTTATGACACAGTATCAACCTTCCATGCTCACGGCCGAGGCCACCCATCAGGGTTTAGCCACGGGGTTCCCCCTGGGGAAACGATTCAAGTCGGCGCAGACCGTGCGGGTTGCCGACGGGGTTCCAGTGCACCTCGGCCACCATCACCGGGCGGATGGTCGCTACCGCATCTACGCTTTTGCGGATGAGCGGGGTGCCGCGCTTGATCGCTGGGCCGAGTGGATGCTGGATTCACCAGACTCTCCGGTCGAACGATACACCCCAGCGGGCACCGATCGCGACCACCTCTTTGATGTTAAAGCGGTGTACCAGCAGCCACACTTTGAGGTCGATATTACGCGGGTTTCGCGGCTGTTTTTGCCGCTCAGCGGGCCACTGCAACTTGTTGACTACGAAAAGATCTATGCTGCTGTTCCCGAGCACGACATCTTCGAAGAGCGCGGTATCAGCAGGGAGGGCGTTGTTGTTGTGGTGCGACCCGATCACTACGTTGCTCATGTGTTGCCCCTGACCGCGACGGCCGAGCTGGCTGAGTTTTTTGAGCCGCTATTTTTGGAGAGATAACCTCGGTGAGACGGGATAAAAATACGGATTTGCTGGGAATGGTTTCCGAGTTTTTGGCGGTCACCTCAGGTGAGCCACTTTTCAGAACTTTGAAGAGAAGGTTCCTCCCGAGGAGAGTCAGACGATTGTGCACGCAGAACTCACCACGCCTCACGGTCTTACCCTGATGGTCACAGGACACCCTTGCTCAGACGAGTACATCCCGGGTAAGCACAGCTACTTTGTCGTGCTTAATGGAATACCGCAGCAAGATGACCTGCTCACGGGTTTCCACGAGAAGCTTTCCGAGGGTGCAACCATACACGACCCCCTGGCGCAGGGACCGTGGGGCAACAAGTTTGCGATGCTCACGGATAAGTTTAACGCAGTCTGGTTTGTCAACGTCAAAGGTGCGTAAACCGCATCCACTTCCGTGCGTCACAGGGATTTCGCCGTAACGCGTGGTTGGATAGGAACATGCACAATACGGACGAATATATCAAGGGTTTTGCTGATTTCATCAGCAGTAGTCCATCGTCGTATCACACTGCGTTGCGGGTGGGTCAACTCCTGGCCGAGGCTGGCTACCTGGAACTCAGCGAGTCTGTGGAGTGGCCCACCGGTCCCGGCAAACGCTTCATTATCCGAGACGGTGCGATTCTTGCCTGGCACCAACCCGTGATGGCAGAACCTACTACGCCGTTTCGTGTCCTTGGGGCACACACCGATTCTCCCGGCTTTAAGCTCAAACCCACACCCACTATCTCCTCCCACGGGTGGCTCCAGGCGGGTGTTGAGGTTTACGGCGGTCCCCTCATTAATTCGTGGCTTGATCGTGAACTAGAGCTTGCCGGGCGTCTTGTGACGCGTGACGGCTCTGAATTTTTGGTTCGCACGGGTCCTTTTTTGCGCATCCCGCAATTGGCGATTCACCTTGATCGTAATGTGAACGAGGGGTTTACCCTGGATAAGCAGCGTCACACCGTGCCTGTTTACGGTATTGGAGACCCCTCGCAGGCAGACCTTATGAGCTATCTTGCCTCGTGTGCGGGACTTGCTGTGGAGCAGGTTGCGGGGTACGACCTCATCACTGCCGACACCAATCCGCCCGCGCGTTTTGGGGTGGATAACTCCCTCTTTGCTGCGGGCCGGTTAGACAACCTGGTTTCGGTGTACGCGGGGCTTCGGGCGTTGCTCACGGCTCCGGATGACGCGCCCCACATCAGCGTGCTGGCCGCTTTTGACCACGAAGAAATTGGTTCCGAAACTCGCTCTGGGGCGTGTGGCCCCGTGCTTGAGGACGTTCTCACCCGCATCTCGGACGGCCTCGGGGCATCACCCTCGCAGCGCCTGCAGGCCTTTGCCGACTCCTGGTGCCTGTCTTCGGATGTGGGTCACTCGGTTCACCCGAACTATCCCGAGCGCCATGACCCCGTGAATCATCCCCTGACCGGGCGCGGGCCGATCCTCAAAGTTAATGCCAATCAGCGTTACGCAACGGACGCCCACGGTTCCGCCCTGTGGGATCGTGTGTGTCGGGAGGCGGGGGTGAGCTACCAGGAGTTTGTCTCGAATAATTCGGTTCCCTGCGGGTCGACGATTGGGCCGCTCACCGCAACTCGTCTGGGTATTCGCACAATTGATGTGGGGGTTCCTCTCCTATCCATGCACTCTGCACGTGAACTGGGACACATTGACGACTTCTTTGCTCTCGCCCGGGCGATATCCACATTCTTCACCGCGACACTGTAGATAGTGTTATCACTCCCCTAGAATAAGGGTCACATCAACGATGGAGACACAGGTGATCACCGTGCTTGTGTGCACTAGGCGAGTGAGGAGCAAAGACCCATGACAACTCTTTTTCCCGGTGTTGAGGTAGCAGACACCTTTATTGATGAGCACGTTGATCGCTATGTTTATCTGCATCAAAACCCGGAGCTATCGTCGCAGGAGTTTCGCACCGCAGAGTACATTGAGTCACGGCTCACCGAGCTTAAGATTGAAAATTTTCGCTGCGGTGCAACCGGTGTTGTGGGGGTAATTCGCAACGGTGAGGGTCCCACTGTTGCGTTTCGGGCGGATACCGATGGGCTCCCCATTCGCGAGGAAACCGGTTTTTCCTACGCCAGCACACAGACCGGTGAGCTTCCTGACGGCTCTACCGCGCCCGTTATGCACGGTTGTGGACACGACACACACATCACGTCTGCCCTCGCCCTCGCCCAGTATCTTGTGACAAATCCCCACGCCTGGGCGGGAACGGTTGTTCTCATCTTTCAACCGGCAGAGGAGACCGCGGCCGGTGCAATGGCAATGATCGACGATGGGCTCTGGAACCGCGCACCCAGGCCAGCAGTGGTACTGGCTCAGCACGTTCTTCCTTTTGAAGCGGGCAAGATTGTGATTCGTGAGGGACACATGGCGAGCCTTGCCGACTCGTGGAAGGTTACAGTGAGGGGCGTTGGAGCTCACGGTTCGCAACCGGATCAATCGATCGATCCCGTAGTGCTGGCAGCCTACATGGTAACCAGGCTCCAAACTGTTGTGTCACGGGAGGTTCCCTCGCACACGTCGGTTGTTGTCACGGTGGGCACCTTTCACGCCGGACTTAAAGAAAATATTATTCCCGCCGAGGCCGTGTTCAGCATCAACGTGCGTACTCCCGAGGAAGAAACACGAACCCGAGTGCTTGCCGCGATTCGCCGAATTATCCTGGCGGAGGCAGAGGCCTCAGGAGCACCAGAGCCCCTGATTGAGGAGATTAACCGTTTTCCCCGGTGTTACAACGATCCCGCTCAAACTCGGGTTGTAACCCAGGCCTTGCAAGACGCTTTTGGCGGTGACAGCGTTATTAACGCCCCATTAGGGGCGGGTTCAGAGGATGCGGGTTGGCTCAGTGACGCCATTGGGGTTCCCGGAGTGTACTGGGCATTTGGTGGGTTCTCTCCCGAGAAATTTGCCGACGGAAGACCCCCCGCCGTGAACCACTCGCCCCTGTTTGGCCCCGATCCTCGCCTGGCTATCACTCACGGAATCGCTGCCGCGTTGGCCGGTGTCCTTGCCTATGTGGGGAGCGTACCTGCAACTCACCCCTCTGCTTAGCTGTGATATCCAGGAGAATTTTTGAATCAGGTACTCACGTACCATATTGGCGTGGCAGGAAAGGTACTAAGGTAGGTTTTCTTGTGAGGGAGGTCCGAATAATCTAGGAGGTATGTCACGCAGTCACAACTCTCTTTCTCTTCTTTTAGCTTCGGGCGCCGCCCTTTCTGCCGCCGTCCTGCTTACCGGTTGTGGCGCAATTGCAAACGAATTCGCAAATACCTACGCCATCACATACGAGGTCACACTCTCTGGCCCTGACACTTCCGAGCTTGCCGAATACTCCTTCGAGGGTAAAGAGTCGCGCGTGGCTGATGCCGAGATCGTGCAGAGCGGTGGAAAAGGTGTTCCGAGCCTGAAAACGACAAAGGGTGTCTGGACTCACGAAACCATGATTCAGTCAACCAAAAAAGCCTCCATATCTGCTACTCCACTCCCCGGTACGATTGCGCACTGTCGTATTCTTATCGACGGGAAGAAGGAGATAGCCAGTGTGGAGGGTAAGCCGGGTGAGGCCGTAACGTGCGAAGCGGTCACGCCCGACTTTCCCAAAAAATCGTAGCGGGCGACCCGTTACGGACCCTTAAATACTAGGTGCGCCTCTCCTCCCCGTACATCACAGTATGTACGGGGAGGAGAGGCGCACCTTTGATGTCCCCCAACAAGACCATTCTTCAGAGGTTTAGCTTGTTGATTTTTGTCGTGAGACCCGTGGAGACGGGGAAGCTCCCTCTTCCGTGACGTGTGTCCGGTTTTTGTGCAGAGAACGTTTGCTGGCACCCCGTTGATAACTCGCGATCATTGCGGAGTGAATACCGATTGAATTTGCGGATGCAAGATATAGCGCAAATGAGTTTCGGGTACGTGACGGTTTCATGTTTCCAACCATAGGCGTGCCGATCTGAGTTATAGCTGTTTCTGGGAGCTCTCTGGGCACCTTCTGAGTGAATGCTTGCCAATTTCTTAGGAAACTCACGGGGGTGTTCCACAGCGAGGAACGTTCTGCCGCCGTTAGAGGTTTGTGCACCAGGTGAGCAACCACTCGGGGTTGAAGTTGTGAGCAACCTTCGCGCTATTGTCGCCATATCGCAGGGTGGGAGAATTATGAACGTCCCCGTTAACCGGATCCATCCAGAACGCCCCTAATTGGCCCAGGCCCTTTGCCGCAACTACCCAATCGTTGAGGGTGTCGGGTGCCTTATCCTCCAGGGGGATTGCCAGGGTGGGAATGTTGTTTTCGAGCGCGCCAATAAGTATGCTGAGTGCCGGGTTTGCTTGGCGATGGGAAGCCCAGTCCATTGTTGTTTCAAATGTGATGGGGAAGCAAACAACCGCGTCAAACTGCTGGATGAAATCGGCTGAGTGGGTTTGGTCGGTTCGGTTGAACTCGCCTTCCCGGTGAGGTATTCCCTCCACATAGGAGAGGGCGCTCGGAACCGCAAAAATTTCCACACTGATGGCGGCTTTTGTCAGCCCCGAAACGATATCTTTTGTGCGGGTCGCCAACTCGGCAGGGGTAACCACGAGTGCAATGTGCATGTTTCCAGTATGAAGTGCGGTAGCCTCAAGAACAAATGATCGATCGCAGAAACCCGGAGAATAAAAGGTATTTTTTGGGAGGAGCTCCCCGGTGCTAACGGAAAAGTTGCCCGAGGGTTAACGGAGCTATTCCCCGGGCCCTAGCGAATGTGTTTCTCGTAAAAAGCACGAAGTTCGTGGCTACGCTGCAAAACAATTGCGTCCCACTCCTCATCGGTTGTGCTGCTATCTGCGTAGTCGGACGGTACTTTAAAGACCTGAATTGGTAGGTCAAAACGTCTACACACCTCGGCATAAACCCAGGTTTCCATATCCACCAGGTCGGCACCCTTTTCGCGCAAGAGGCGGCGCTGAGCGTCGTCCTTTAAGAAAACATCTCCGGTAGCAATCATCGCGGTATCGGGCACGATTACGTTTGCTGCTGTGGATAGCGTGGCTGAACCGAGAGAAAAATCGTGCTGCACGGCGCTGGTCACCTGGTAGACGGTGTTGATGTCTTTGTCGTTGTTGAGGAGTCCCGCGGTTCCGAGGACCACAACCGCGTTTATCGCACCGGGCTCTGCCTGTTCGAGGGTGCGGGTCAGCGTGATTGCCGCGCTAACCTTGCCGATTCCCGTGACCAGGTGCGGGATGTCACTAAATGCTCGGGCCTCCTGCGGATGCGCTATGACAAGCAGCGGTGCCCTCGCGGTCATGATCGGTCCTTTCTGAAGGTGCGACTCTGGCCGCGTATAACTTTCTACGTTTCCAATCGTAGTCTTTGTGTCGGGCGTGTTGTCATGAATCTTCATAATGTGGAGGAGCTGTGCACGGGGGCATACTGTTGAGGTTAAGCAACGTGAGGAAGAATCATACGGTAGAGGAGAACCAATGGGTGATGTAGAACTGGCCAAGGTTGAAAGTTTCTCTCTTGACCACACAAAGGTGCTGGCACCGTACGTGCGTAAGATCGCGGTGGAGAAGGGTCCCCGGGGTGATGCGATTACAAACTTTGATGTGCGTCTGGTGCAGCCCAACGAGGCAGAGATCCCCACCGCTGGACTACACACGCTCGAACACACGCTTGCCGGCCTGCTCAGAACCCGCCTGAGCGGTGTCATCGACCTTTCCCCGTTTGGCTGCCGTACCGGTTTCCACCTGATCGTCTGGGGTGAGCCGACATCGGTAGAGGTGGCCACCGCAATCAAACAGGCCCTCAGCGATTTTGTCGGAAAAATCACCTGGGAAGATGTTCCCGGTACGGATGCTGTGAGCTGTGGTAACTATCGTGACCACGACCTGCCCGAGGGTCAGGAGTGGGCTAGACGGGTGCTTGATCAGGGCATCAGTATCGATCCGTTTGATCGATCGGTACTCGTGTAGGGGCGGTTCGGCAATGACGCGATGCCCATAGCCCTTCTCGTTTTGCGTGGTCAGCGTCGCATTGGGATGCGTGGGTTGGCCTGAGGCCCAAATTGGTTCTGTTTAAGAGACTTTTTGCGCTTCGAAACGGTGTAAACCACTGCACTGGCTGTTCAGAATACGTTGCTGGTCTATCAATAAAACTGAGGTGTAAGGCGGCCAGCGCAGGAAAGCCTCACGCCCGAAAGATGGGGCCGGGCATCCAATCGATTGAGGATGCCCGGTGGGTGCGGATTCGCACAGAGGCCAAGGGTAGTGTCCCGACCGTGCGGGTTGGGACACTACTCTTGTCTCAGCATCAGAAGTGATACAAAGCATCAAAATGATGATTTGATTCTGTGCTGGAGGTGCCCTTACTTACGTTCCGCGATCTTTCGGGCGGTAATAGCGGTGAGGGTGTTCCAGACAAGACGATCAGGCAGGTCAACGTAAGGGCCGACGATGCCGGTTGCTTGGAGGGATTCAACCTCGGTCATTGATGTGAGTGGTGTGAGTTCTCCGTTGTCTCCAACGAAGCCGATTGTTCCATCAGGGGTGCGAATTAGTGCGGGCAATGTGAATCCTTTCTCAGGTTCTGGTGTTGTAGGTGGTTCGGTGGGTGCGTTCTTGGGACGTAAATACCCACGCAACCCGTTCTTTGTCAGTGAAGCAATTTTGGTTGCTCCGGGGTTTTGGGTCACAACTCTAAGATGCTTCCCCTGGTCTTCAATCACGACCGCAACGTGGGAACCTGGCCAGGTGGGATGAGCCCAAAAAGCGACGTCCCCCCTCTGACCTGTTCCGGGTCCAATTTTCGTGAAGAAGTTTGCCAAGTTGGCAAACCGTGGAAAGTTTAGCCAAACATTTTCGGTGCGTCCTTCGGGCGGACCTGCTTGACCCTGCGAAGAGCTAATACCATAAACATCAACGATATAACTGAGCCATATGTCGTGACACTGGGGCCCGAAGGCATTGTCAATATCTATGTATTTTCCGTTGACCTTAGTCACCCAGGCATCAAATGAAATTGCCAAACTACACTCCTTTCAAATAAAAAAAGCCCACTCGTGGAGTGGGCTTTGCATACAGTGGACACTCCTCGTTATCTGCCGACGAGGATCGCGCTTGTTCAGTTGTGGTCTGTGGGTGCTGTATCCGAGCCCGGTACAGCCGCGGAGGGCGGGGTTTTGGTGCTGTGGAAAGGTAGTGTCCCGACCGTGCGGGTTGGGACACTACTCTTGTCTCAGCATCAGAAGTGATACAAAGCATCAAAATGATGATTTGATTCTGTGCTGGAGGTGCCCTTACTTACGTTCCGCGATCTTTCGGGCGGTAATAGCGGTGAGGGTGTTCCAGACAAGACGATCAGGCAGGTCAACGTAAGGGCCGACGATGCCGGTTGCTTGGAGGGATTCAACCTCGGTCATTGATGTGAGTGGTGTGAGTTCTCCGTTGTCTCCAACGAAGCCGATTGTTCCATCAGGGGTGCGAATTAGTGCGGGCAATGTGAATCCTTTCTCAGGTTCTGGTGTTGTAGGTGGTTCGGTGGGTGCGTTCTTGGGACGTAAATACCCGAGAAGCCCCGATTTACGAGCGTTTGATAGGTTGGTAGGATCACGAAGGCCCGGTGCATTCTGCTGGAGTACATAGAGGTAATCACCGCGGTTTTCCAGCACAATTGCAACGTGTGAGCTAGTGTGTGGACTTGTTCCGTACTCCCAAAATACGACGTCACCTCTCTGAGGTGTTGCGTTTGCAGGAAGTTTTACGAACCATTGAGTAAGCCCAGCGGCCTCAGCATTGTGCCAAACGTTGCAGGCGTATCCTCCGTGGGGTAACGAAGCTCCCGCTCTTGTGTTAGTCCTGCTGTAGGGAACGCCTACCACGTCCATTGCGTAACGAGACCATGAGTCCCAGCATTGTGCCCCGTAAGACCCATCAACGTCGCAGAATTTCCCATTCCATCGAGCAATAAATTGATCAAGATTCATACTTCCTCCTTTCAAATAAAAAAAGCCCACTCGTGGAGTGGGCTTTGCATACAGTGGACACTCCTCGTTATCTGCCGACGAGGATCGCGCTTGTTCAGTTGTGGTCTGTGGGAATGTTCAAAATGAGTCAGAGTAGTGTGTTTCTCAAGGTGGCCTTGACTCCGAGTTCGCGGCTTGCTGCGGTTTTGACCCACAGGCCGTGTTTCTCAGGCAGTAGACAGTTTTTGCGGCTCGGTTCGCAGGACGACCGATGGGTCTGATAATGACACTGTGTGGGTGGATGAGGGGAGGTTGGCGCTCCTGGATGCCCCGATTTTGGGCAATAAAAAAGTTCCTACCTGGTTTTTGAGACAGGAATAGGAACGCATTTACTAGTCTAGCATACTTTTTGTAGTTGTGGACGCCGTCGTCGGTAGCCCGGCTATCCTGCGGCAGAGCATCACGCCATACCGTTGTGTGTGGCTGAGCCCCACCTCTCGACTCCGCACGGTGGCGGGGTGAAAGGCGGGGCTCAGCCATTGGGTACCGAGCTGTTGTTGCCGATACCCGGTATTTATTACCGCTGGCGGCTCCGTGTTCTTGCCACGGTTAGTATGAGACCGAGGATGAGGAGGGCGGTTGCTCCGAGGGCAAGGCTCGTTGCCGAGCTTCCCGTTGTTGCGAGGTCGCGCCCTTCACCGTTATCACGCGCGAGTGGTTCGGCGGTCTTGGGTATTTTCTCGCCGGGCGTCACAGTCTCAGGAGCTTCCTTCTCGCTGGGTGTATCTGTCTCCGGGGTCTCTATTTCCGGAGTCTCGCCACCGGGGTTCTCGCCACCGGGGTTCTCGCCACCGGGAGTCTCCTCATCCCCGATGGCCAGCGGAACCGCAACATCGTCCCAGGCCTCAATATCGTTTCCGTCGGGGGTTGTGCCCACCGCGGTGGCTTCGTTATAAACCCGTTCCGCGTCGAGGTCGTCCTGGGTCAGCGCGTAGCTGGCCGAGGCGAGAACAACCTCGCCCGGAGCGAGAACTCCCGGGGCAAGCGGGTTAGGCCACTGGTATTCGATGTGTGAGAGCCCGGCCAGGTCGTCAAGGATGCGAACATCATTCAGCACGATCGACTCGGTGTCTGCCACCACAAAGTTGAAGGTGACGATGTCACCCACCTGAGCGTACGGGGTTGAGACGGCCGAGTCATCCGCCGTCTTGATGAGTGTCATCGGGGTGTCTTCGACGACTTCTCCGGGGGCAAGCAGGTCAATGGTCACGGAGTCCTGATCGCTCACCTCCGTATCGTCCGGTGCTGTTCCACGGACGGTTGCCGTGTTGGGCAGGGTTTCCGCGTCAACGTCGTCTTGCGTCACCGTGTACTCCGCGGTTGCCGTCACGAACTCTGCCGGGGCAAGCACACCGGCACTGCTCGGCCACTCGTAGGTGAGCTCCGACAGGCCCTGAAGCGGGTCGGAGATCACCACGTCGTTCAGGGTGACGTTGCCGGTGTTCACGGCAAGCAGCGTGTACGTGATAGTGTCTCCCGCAACAAGAGCGTCGCCCGGTCCGCTTCCCGTGTAGTTCGCGCTCTTTGAGAGCACGATGTTCGGGGTGAGGGAGTACGGGATGCGCACTCCCGAGACGGGGGATTCCGCAGCGGGGAACCACTGGCTCACCAGTGCCATCTGTGCGGTTACCGCAGCGCTGTTCCAGCTAAAGGTGTTCTGTTGGAGGCTCTGCGAGGCGGCGCCGCTCGCGACGCTGCTCGTGAGGTTGCCCGGGGCACCGCGCGAGCTGAGGCCCGAAGCGTCATCCACCTTGCCGGCGGGAAGTACGCTCGACGGGGTCGTCATCTGGAACTCAACAACCACATATTCTCCACCGAGCAGGGGTGTAGCGGGATCGAAACGGAGGTCCGCCCCCAGCGCCCTGGTGTTCTCGTCGGGGGTGGTTCCCCACTCTGCCGTGGCGCACTCGAGGGTGGAGAGGCCCGCGACCGCGTCGGGTATGAGCTGGCAGGCATCCTGCACGCTGGAGTAGTGGAACTCTCCGCCCACGAGGGTCGCGTCACCGCGGGCACCCAGGCCTATTGCCTCGGAACCCGTGACCACGCGCGCCGAACCCGGCACAAAGGTGGGGGTCCAGTCGGAGCCGCGCTGTGCACTGAGCACTGTGCCACGGTCGTTGTTTCCGGGTAGCTCGTCGACAAAACGCAGCGCGGGCACGGCGCTATTTCCCGAGTTGATAAGTTTCAGACGGTAGGTGAGGGTCTCCTCGTGGGAGCTTCCGATCACGCAGGGGTTACGCACCCACGAACCGTCACTCCACCCGGCGCGGGTGGTGATGTCGCACTCCTGGCCCGTGCGGGTCTGCGAGGTATCTGAGCCCTCGAGAAGATACGACTCAACCCGGGCGGAGTCACTGCGCAGCGACGTTACGCTGGACGTTGCACGGCAGGCTCTGTCGGTGGAGGTTTCGGTGCCGCAGACGAGGGATGTGGGCGAGCCGGTAATACCGCCCGCAAGAACACGCGCCTCGTTTACCTCGGTGATTCCCGCGGGGGTACCGTCGGCCACCTGCAGGGGCACCTTGAGCACCACGGATTCTCCCCGCTTAATCTGGGTTCCCTCGGGCCAGGTCCACTGCAACTGGGTCTGGCCGTTTGAGTTCTGCGTGGCCGTCATGGTGGGAGTGGTTGATACTCCCGCGGGTGCGGAGACGACGCTCCACTCCCGGTCGGAGTCCGCGGCGTTGTAGCTGAGTCCGGCGGGCAGCGTGTCGATGATGCTCAGGTCGTAGATATGACTCAGCGCGGCAAGGCGACTCTGGTTGGTCACGACCAGGTAGAAATCTGCCCAGGAGCCCGGGTTCACAACGCCCGTCAGGGGTCCGGTGTTTGCGACGGAATCGTATGATCCCGTGAACTTACGGATCAGCGGATCGGGTGATCCCGTTTGCACGAATGTTTGGGAAGGGTCCGCCACCATGCGAGCGACGGGAGCTGCAAAGGTTCCCACATAGGAGGCCCCGGCGGCGCGTCCCGGAATAATCCACTCGGTCTTACCCTCGGGGAGGAGGGTGGCCGGTGCCCGCTCGGAAGGGTCGGTACGGAGCGCCTCACGCAGGTGAGTAGTGAACACTATATTCGCGGTTGCCCCTATCTCGATGCGTGATTGAAGCATTTCGCTCCCGTTTATCTGCACCCGGAATCCCGTTATCTCTTCCCAGGTTCGTGGGCCGTCTCCGGTCTGTGGAAGGGTGATGACAACACTTTTTTGGGTCCGTATCTCGGGCGACCACTTACCGTCGGTGCCGCGCAGCCACACGCTGGCGCTTGACGCTCCTGCGGGGTAGCTCACGAGCAGCCAACCCAGATTGGTTGAGTCGAAGAGGCCGCCCCGTTCCAATTCAAACCCGTCGGGGTCGCTGTTTGGCCACGAGGCATCATCGAGCAGGTCGCTCGTGCTAGCCAGACGCATATTCGTCACCGGAACATTTCCGGCGTTGGTAGCTCTAATCCGAAACTGACTCATACCACCGGTACCGTCGCGGTAGAGGCTGGTGTTGTTGTCCTGAATTGACACGGCAATGGAACTGTCGAGCACATCGAGCGCTATGGTGCCTTTTGCATCGTGGCTTTCGAGGGTTAACCCTTCCCAGCGCATCTCATAGTGGGCATTTACCTGAGCGGTCTGGCTCACTTTTGTCTCGGGCGTTTGGTACGCCCCGTCAATGCGATCACCGGACGCAAGGTGCAGCGGTTCTCCCTCAATAAAAGAGTACGCGTACCCGTCCCGCACCTCGGCGCGAAGCTCCGTCTGGATCACCACGCGGCTCTGCACGGTGGTTGCATCGGCTTTTACGCCAATGTATTTTCCGTCTTCTTTCCACCGCACGTAAACACCCACGATGTCTTCCCACCGATTTGCGGGCGGGCTCATCTGGGCGACCGAGGTACCAACTGGAACCTGGATTACCTGGGTTGTTCCATCCGCATAGTGGTAGGTGATTTCCGCGGCCACCTTCAGCTCTGCGGGGGTGCCCGTGGCGGGGGCGTTGTTCCTGTCGGGCCACACCATTGACGTGATTCCCCGGAAAGCGGTGATCGCAAAGGGGTTGGTACCCCCGGCGGGCTCTCCCCCGATTCCCACCTCAAGGGACTCTACCCCCACGGGAACGCTTCCCGTGGCACCCCACTGATCCTCCGGAGCAACGTTGGCTGCGCCCATCGCGGTTTTGTTGGAGGCTTCAAGGGAAATTTCCGAGCGGGTGCCGGTCTGAGCTACCAGGGCGTTATTACCGCCGGTGGCGCTCCAATCAACCGAGGCATCCCCAAACAAGCGATCAGGGCCGTACACCAGGTAGTTTACCCCTGCGCTGAAACCGTCCGACCAGTCCACGCCGTCTGTTGTGGAGGATACCGCCAGGACGTTCCGGTACGAGGTTCCTGTCAGGCTGCCGGTGATCTTTGAGGAGGGATTACTGAGGTAGGTGTCGCGCAGGATCACGTCGAGCGTCACGATAAAAGCGCCGTGAGGTTGGAGCTTTTGCGAATCATCCGTGCGCGATAGCTCAACCTGAACGTCGTAGACATTCTTCAGGGCGTCGGCGTTCAGCGGTTCCGACCAGGTAACGTCGCGTTTTTCCCACCAGATATTCCTGTAGGCGGTGCTCTGGGAGTCTTCAATCTCGGCAGCGCTCAGAGTTTTTCCGTCTATCTCGGTGGGTCCCGTCACGGTTCCGCGCGGGCCAACGGGGTTTCCGTCCCGGTCGAGGAAACGCACGGTGAGGACCTGATCTGGTCCGACCCGGGCATCTCGCAGACCGCTCACCCGGAAAATGTCAAGAGAGGAGGAGTCTCTTCCGCCGTCTGAGACGCGAACTTTGGTCACGCTTTCTCCCACAGGGTTTGCGGCCAGAATGAAAGAGGTCTCGGATGATTGGCCCTGAACCCCGGACACCGGTGCATCTTCGGCATAGGTCTTCACTACTGAGGTGTTGGGTTCATTGACGAGGAAGAGCGTGTCGCTTCCGGTTGCGGTGGCGAGGTTGGTGCCCGTTCCCAGCTCGGCGGTGTTGCCCACCGCGTAGAGGCCGGGGGTCTCCGTCTGCCCAATGTTTTGGGGGGTGACGGGGGCCTGGTTGTTCACCAGGTTGTCACGAAACTTCACCGTGATTCCCTTGGGGGTCTCACAGGAGACAGAGAGCGGAAAGAGTCCACTTGTGGGAACAACCGTGTACTCAATACCAACGATGAGGCCAAGGTCCATCCCTTGCTGGTACGCAACCTTGGTGACGGTGGTGGGAGATTGGATGCTATCCACGACCCACACCATGAGCGCGGTTGTACTGCCCACATTATTGCCACCACCAGTCACACAGGCCACGGGGGCATTGGGAAGGGCGCTGAAGCGGGTGGAGTTAAAGGGGTTTGAACCCAAGTTCTCCAGGGTCGGCACCACCTGCGGGTCGGTCAGCGTGAATCCGGGTGACCCCTGAGGTTCGGTGGCGCTCTCGAAGGGTCCAGTCCAGGCTCTCAGAAGGAAGCTATGGTTGGTAAAGTTCTGCGGACTTAAGGATGGGTTGTAGATATCCCCGGCCCGAGCCACTCCCGTGAGGGGGTAGGACACCCGCTCGCTTCGTGTGCCAAACTCCTTATCCAGGTTTGCGCCATACTGTGGCTTAACAATGTCCAGGTACGCGTTCTCGGTGAAGATCTCAGAAATTCTGGCACCCGTCAAGGCCACGGCATCGATCTTTGCGGCGCTAAAGATGCGGGTGGTGCCCGGGTTGGCCGGGGGTGCCGCGATGGCGTCTCCGGTTGTGGGGTGAGCGTCCCTTAGCGTCGATTGGAAAGTGATTGTTGCGGCACAGTTTTCATTCAGCTCGCACTCGCCGAGGATTCCTCCGTTCGGGGCTGCACTGAAAACCACCGCGACTCCGGTGACCTCGGCGAGGGGACGTCCGTCCGCCTCGCTGCCGGGAACGGCTTGCCCGAGCGCGAACTCCTGTACGGAACCCGCGTGGGGAGCCGTCGCGTAGTTGTACTGAATGGTTGCGGACGCTGCGCCCTGCGGAAACACGATAGTGGGAACCGCGGAGAGCGCCTGGTAGTTAAAGTAGTCGTTATACGCCGTGGAGTTGATCACGGTGATGGAGGCCAGGGCGGGAGCGCCCTCGTTGGACACCCGTGTGGTGGCGGTCAGGGCCTCACCCGATCCGTAGACGGAGGTGTTTTCCCCGGATGCCGTCACCCACGAAAACGAACGTCCGATGGAGGGCACCAGCGCCTGCACGGTGATATCACTCTGTACGGATAGCGTGTCGGTGGGGCTTGTGGCGGGCGCACTGTTCTGCACCGTGTTAGTGACAAGCGCTGTTTCTCGAACCAGTCGTGACGCCACGCTCGGGTCGATAATCGCGCCACCGCCGCGGAGCCGGTCCCGCAGCTGGTAGTCGGCAGTGACCTGAACGGTGCGCTCGGCGGCGCTCGCCACGTATCGATCGGGGATACCGTTTAGCGTCACCGTGTAACCGATTGCGTTCTCCGGGGCCGCTGTGTGAAGCGCCCGCTCGGCGTTTTGTCCCGTTTCCGCGGGGAGGTCAACCCGGGTGGTGCTGCCGTTGGCGAGGACGAACTCGACACTGGCACCGCCTGGGTTTCGATCCAGGTGGATGTTATTCAGATCAAACGCTTCCGAGGCGTTCACACTGGGTGCGGTTACCGGAGCGGTTCCCGGTACCCGGATCTCAAGCGAATTGGTGGCGTTTGAGGAGGCCGTCACCGAGGTGGTGGTTGATACCTTGCCCTGGGTTCCGTCAAGGAGAGTGCTTTGTGACCAGCTGTGCTCCGCAGCGGCCAGAGCGGGTTCTGAGTACACCCGCAGGGTGATATCGGTCTGTGCGGTGACGCGACTCGTGTTTCCGTCCTCACCCGCCACGAGCACCGCCCGGGCGGTGCTGGTTTGAGCATCGAGCGAGGCGGGAACGTAGTTCTTAAACCGCACGGGGAGGTAGAGAATAGATGTCCCGGCGAGGCTGCCCCAGGTGACCGTAACGGTGGAGCCGTCCTCGGGATTTTCTGCGGGAGCGTGGGTAAAACTGACCCCGTCGGGCACCGCAAACTCTTCGGAGAGGAACTCCATCTCGGCGGGTAGGGTGTTGACCAGGGTGGCCGGTCCGCAGCCGTTTGGATCCGGGCATCCCACGCTTGCAGCGTAGGTGAGCGTTGAACCGGATCTAACCTCCGTGAGTGTGGTTCCGGTTTCAAGATCGACCGGCGACAGCGAGAGTACAATCTCCGGCCCCGCCACGGTCTGCTGTGGAGCGGGCGGATCTGCCTCGGATGCCGAGGATGGTGGCGTGTTCTGGAGCGCAAGCGCGGGGTTTTCCTGTGTGAGGGGGAACGCCCCCATACCGAGCAGCGTAATCACTCCGAGAGCTATACTTTTTCTTGCAAATTTTTGCTTCTGAACACGCTTGTGTGCTCCCCTGAAAGAAACAGGCACCCTAATTCATCCTCGTCGTAGTTAAAAGCTCGCAAGGCCGTTTCCGGACTTTTGAACTCTCCCCCAACTACACCCGTGAAGGATACACGATTAACCTGGGAAATACACGGATTTTTTCTTCCCGGCTGACATCGAACTCAAGAACCGATGTCGGGTAACGCTCGGAGTAGTCAGGCAGACTCGTCGCGGTGAGGCTCCCGATGAGGAGAAGGGTAAAGCCGCTCAAAAAGCTGCTGATAATTCTCCAGATTCCGATGGTACTCCACATGCACACCATAAAACCCCACGCTAAAAGGGATGGCGCCGCTGCACGTAATGGCGCCGCCGCACGCAATGGCGATCGTCCGATGCGCGGCAGCGGATTCCGCATTCCCAAACCGTATCGATGAATAAGTTACGAAACAGTTCGAAAAGCCTTTACGCTCCAAGCGCCGCCAGGAACCGTTGATGGAACCCTGTGGTGTCCACTCTTCTGACGATTCTGATTGTGCCTGGCGCGGTAGGGTCTTGAGGGGCGGGAAGAAACATCCGCTGATCGCTCACGATCTGTCCTCGTGTGAGAGATCCGCGCAGCTCGACCTTAGCTTTCACGAGTTCATATTCTCCGAGCTCGGGTTCTAAGGCAAGAGCCAGAGCAAGCGGGTCGTGGAGAATACGATCGCGATAGCCAAGAGATTTTTCATACACACGCAGAGAGGAATCCATAATGCGTGTAGCAAATTGAGCGCGCGGATCACTGCTTGTTTGGATTGTTTGGATTGCTTTGGCGGTGAGAGCAGTCTGCCGGGTGATCTCCAGCCCCACAAAAAGTACATCCCATGCGGCATCGATAACCACCTGGGCGGCCTCCGGGTCGCGCCAAATATTTGCTTCAGCGGTAGCGGTGACATTCCCGGTCACACCTACAGCCCCGCCCGTCACGACAACGTTTTTAATGAGCGTCGGGAGTTGTGGCTCCAAAAGCAGCGCAAATGCGATGTTAGTCAGCGGCCCGGTCGCAACCAAACTGAGCTTTTCTGGGTTCTCGCGTGCAAGGCGCACGATAACAGCAGCGGCCTGGTCTCCGGCAATTGTACGGGCAGAGGGGGTAACTCCGGCATCTCCGAGACCATCCTTACCGTGGATTGCCTCTGCTGTGCGCAGTGGTTGCGCAAGCGGCCGAGCAGCCCCCAAGAAAACCGGGACATCTTGTTTTTCGAGGAAATCCAGCACGGTGATAGTGTTCCTACTCCCGGTCTCCACAGGAACGTTTCCGTGGGTGACGGTGCAGGCTACGAAATCTGCGCCGTGGTGCGCTCCGTACATGATGGCCAGAGCGTCATCGATGCCAGTATCACAGTCAAAAATAAGAGGTGACGTCATTTTTCCTTATACCTGCACTCTCTTATCTCCATGATGCTCATACTTTTCTTTTTGTTCTGTGGAGGAAGCGGTGCTGACGCACTGATCAGTCAAAAATTACTGACGCAAGTGTGCTGAAACATTTAAACCACTTATCCTTACGCGTGTCACGTCAGCATGATTCTTGCTCACTTCATCTCAGTAGACCAAAAAGTTAGGCTGATAAAGATAGAGATATTGAACCTGAGACTAGAGGATACATAATGAATGAGTCAATATAATTTACTAGTAAACTTTCAAATTTACTAGTAAATTGTCTGCTTTGTGTTTACCCACAATTAGAATGACGGTACGATCAGGCTTGTGACAGCAGCTACACCAATTCTTGCCGCACCAACTCTCGCTGACTTTTTGCGTTGTGCGCGTCTGCGCAGAAATATTGACAACGATGTTCTTTCGCAAAAAAAGCTTGCTGTTCTTTCGAATGTAAGCGCGCCTTACATAAATCTCCTTGAGAACAATACTCCAAACGTCAGGAAGCGCCCCTCGAGACAAAAGTTCGCTCAGATATTTTGCGCACTCTCACTCACCCCAGAAGAAATAGCTCACGCTTACACCCTTGCTGAAATAAAACTTCCCGAGCCAGAAGGGAACACACTTCCAATTTTTGATAGGAGAGAACAAGCCTACATCGACCAGCTTAATCCGTCTCTTGCCGGGCTTGTCAATGAATATTGGGACGTTCTCGTCTCTAACGCTTCCTACCGCGATTCCTTTCCTGGCCTTGCAGGAATTGGCAATATTTTACTGTGGTTTTTCGAGGAAGAATCATCACAAGATGT
Source organism: Lysinibacter sp. HNR (assembly GCF_029760935.1). Classification (NCBI taxonomy): domain Bacteria; kingdom Bacillati; phylum Actinomycetota; class Actinomycetes; order Micrococcales; family Microbacteriaceae; genus Lysinibacter; species Lysinibacter sp. HNR. The sequence continues at coordinate 107,148 of NZ_CP121684.1, forward strand.
CATGATGGAATGGGAACTTGAAGCTGAACTAACCGTCTCTTGGCTTCGGAGTAGAACTGCACTCACTCCAAACAACCCTCGCCTCCTCGCTCTTTTTGAAAGGCTCTCTCAAAACGAGACCTTTATGAAAATGTACTCCAAAACCGGAATCGTCACTGATCGATCTTCACCAGTGATGCTTCTCAATGGTTCCCGTATTCTCAACGTTCGTCTTTTTCCGCATCCCTCGGAAAAAGGCTTGTTATTATTCCTAGCCACGGAGGCCTCTTGACGTGATTTTTCTCAGGCGTTTCCTCGCCGGTAGACCATTGTTCGAGCGTTCAACAACCTTCAAGACGTTAGCCACAACTTGCCCTACTATTTCTCAACTACTTCGGAACAGGTAACATGCACTATTACAACACGCCCCATGGAACTCTTGCCTACTACGACTCGGGGGAGCGAGATGGAGCAAACTTACCTCTCGTTTGCCTCCATGGTTTCTTCATGAATCACACAATATTCGCACCCCAAGCCGAAGCATTTTCGCATGAACATCGTGTTATCAGCATAGATGCCTTCGGGCATGGAGATTCTGAACCCGGCCAGCTCGGGTACACCTTTTGGGACCAAGCTCAATATGTCGTGGAGCTCTTAGAGAGTTTGAACATTAAGAGAGCGATTTGGGTAGGGCATTCGCAAGGCGGATTTATTGCTCTCCGCGCAGCCCTACTTCACCCTGAAACGGTAGCGGGGCTGATCTTAATCGGCTCAGAACCATCAGCGTTGGAGCCCGAGGTTAAAGAAATGTACGTTAACCTCTTTTCCCATTGGTCAACTAGTGATGGGCCCCCTGATGCTGTCTTAGACGGACTGGCAACGCAACTCTTGGGGCGCCCCGAATACTGGGGCACATGGCCGCAATCCTGGAAAAGTATCTCAGCAAGAGATCTTCAGCCCGCAATTGATTGCCTCCTCAATCGCGATGACCTTTCAGAACGCCTTCCGGAAATTACGGCTCCGGCACTGGTCATCGCGGGTACAGACGATCAAGCAATAACAGAGGATCGCACAAAAGCTTTAGCTAATGCGTTACTTGGCGCTGAGGGAGCACACCTTATCTCCGGGGCGGCACACGCGCCCCACCTTACTCATGCGGTACCAGTGAATGATTTGATGAGTAATTTTTCCCGTCTTCTCAAATAAATAGGCTCACCCTCAGAAAGATTTTCAATTGCATAAGTATTTATGACTTAAGCACAATGACACCAATCACTGATGTATTCTCACCGTTTTGACAATAGGAATCTGCCCGATGCGCGGGAGGGGGTTCCGCATCCAAACCCTGTTGATGAATAAGTTACGAAACAATTTTGTGGTTTTCTTTTGGGTGGTTTTATCGAGTGTTTACGCATAAAAATAGGAAAAAGGTTTCGTGTCGTTATGTAATGTGTTCAATCAGTGTGTTTGATATGTGCTAGCGTCACTAACGTAACATCTCCAGGGGATCAGATGTGCGTCACTTCAGTGTGAACGCATCTGATCTTTTAATGCCCCCCGATCCTTTTGAGGAGTACCCCCGATGAAGTTTGTGCTTCGGTTTGCTGCTGCTGTTTTTATCGCGTCGGGGATGCTCCTCACCAGCAGTACCGCGGTTATTGCGGCGGAATCGGGTGTGAGCGATATCGATAATGACCGGATTCCTGACACGGTTGAACTGGCTGTGTGTGGCTCGTTAGCGTGTGCCACGGGCGAGGAAGACGCGGATGCGGACGGTATCGCTGACTGGGTGGAGATCATGGCCTGCGGCAACGCGACGTGTGCCTCTGCGACAGCCGATACGGACAAAGACGGTATCCCCGATTTTGCGGAGAAACTCACCTGTGGCAATAACACGTGTGCGAAGGGTAAAGAAGACGCGGACGGTGACGGCATTGGTGACTGGATCGAGTTTGTGATCTGCGGAGACCGTAGCTGCGCCACCGGAGCAGAAGACTACAACGCAAACGGTATCTCCGACGCCGATGAACTTGCCGCGTGTGTGGTGGTTCCCGGCGGGAGCCTCGCCCTGACGGGTGTGTTTTGGGGGTTGATCGTTCTGCTTGCGCTGTTGTTTGTGGCACTGGGTGTGACGCTGCAGATTCGTCGTAAGCGCAAAGCCGCCGCGGCGAGTGTGGAAAGCCTCTCGCTGTGAACCGGGCGCGGCATACCCGGGGCGGAGCACATGTGAACCCCGGGGGTAAGCGTACGGAGCAGGGTGTGGTGGGACAGGGTGCAGAGACCGGCCCCGGGGGTAAGTGTACGATGCGTGCTTCTTTGACGCGTGATTCCCTGCTGCGGCGGATAACTCTGCCCTTCGGCCTCAGGCGAGTGAGGCACGGTTTTGCTCGGGTAGGAAAGATCGCCCTGGTGGGCTCGGCAGTGTTGGGCTTGTCGCTTCAGCTGGGTGTTACTCCCGCGTTGGCAAGTCCTGCGGTGGTGCAGGCGTACGTGGCGGAGCAGAATCTTCGGGAGGTGCGTGAGGCTGCCGCCCGCGCCCAGATTGCCCCCGAGCGGGAAGAAGCGCCGGGCGAGGTGGTGGACACCCTCGCGCGAGGTCAGATCACCCCGGGTAAAGAATCCACCATTGGCGAACCCCGCAGCGGCGCGTCGGTATCCTTCTCCGGGTTTAAGATCGAAGAAGAACTTGATGTGACGGTGTCGTCCCTGCCCGACCGGGCGGCCCGGACGGCCCGGTCAGAAACCGGTGGGGTTGTGGTGACTGACCCGATCGATATCAGCGCGACCACGGATACTGGCGAGCAGGTGACGTCGTTTCCCGCGGAGGTGGAAACGGGCCGCGACAGTGAGGATGAACCCGAACGGGTAGTGAGTATCGTCCCGGGTATCTCCCTGGATATTCCGGTGGAGAAAAAACGTATCACAGACCTGGATACCGGGTCACTCAAGATTTATACCCGGGAGGGTCTAGGCGCGGCGTGGAGTGTGATCCCGTCCTATTTCGATAAGGACACGCACAGTGTGAAGGGTGAGATCGATCACCTCTCTCAATTTGCCGTGATCGGGGAGAAGTTTGTGCCCCCACCGGGTCCGGTGATCGTGCTGGACCCGGATGATGATGTGGGTCACACGGAGGGCCCTAACGGTCCGATGACGGAGCTTCCGCAGAACATTCGTCTCGCGCAGGGTATGCGGGATGCGTTTGTGAATAGCTGTCGGGCGAACGTGGTGATTACCCGTGAGGATCCGGGGGTGCGATTTGTGTCACACGCGACTCGTGCGGGGATCGCGGCCGCACAGAACCCGGCGTTGACAATCACGTTGGCGTTTGACGCGTTCCAGGGACGCCCCTGGGGTACTGAATCCTCGGGCGGATCAAAGGTCTATCACCGCGGTGCGACTCTGAACGATCAGGCAGTGGCCGCGTTTATGGTGGATAACCTTCCCGCCTACACCAGCCGCCGAGCGTTGCATACCTCTTCAGTGAACTACCCCAATAGTGCGTTTGATAGGTTGCCGGGTGCGGTTGCTCATCTGGAAACTCTCTATATTGATCACAACTTTGATCGTCCCGTGATTGATAACGGGTTCCAGCACATCGTGAACGGTGCCTTTACAGGTGCGGGTAAGTACCTGGAATCGGTCGGTTTTGATTGCACGGATCCGGTGACGGGTGGGTGGCCTGCCCCTCCGAGTGATGCGGAAAAAGCGAAGTGGCGAAACCTGGGGTATCAGAACTATCTCATGTATGGGGCAGACCCGGTGTCGTTCTCGACCGGTAACCTGATCGAGGACGAACCCATCTTTACCCTCACCGGGAGTGGTGGACAAGAACTCGACCTGACCCTGATTTATAACTCGCAGGACGGGCGGGAAAGCCGGGTGGGTGCCGGATGGTCCTTCGGCGTGGGTGCCCGGGCGCAACGCTTTGATGACGGATCCGTGATGGTTGTGCGCGGCGATGGTGCCTCGTTTGTGTTCACCTCCAACGGTGTCGGTGGATACATTGGCGAGAGTGGCCTGTATCAAACCCTGACCGAGAACGGTGATGGAAAGCTCACATTGACCGCGGTGGATGGCGAAAAATGGGTGTTTGACGCCGCCGATATTGAGGGCATCGGCGAATTGGTGCAGCACACCGACCGGCAGGGAAAGTCTTACACCCTCACCTACGCTGCTGGGAACCCGGATGTGCACCGGTTCGTGCCCCTGGCCAGTATCACGGATGGTTCCGGTCAGACCGTGACGGTAGGCAGTGACGGTTTAGGTCGTATCTCCTCGTTCACCCACCCCGACGGTCGTACCTGGTCGCTGGGCTACAACGGTGCCGGGGATCTGGTATCGATTACGAACCCGGATGGTCGGGTACGTGGGTTTAGCTATGACGGTGCGCACCAGATGCTCACCGCGACCGACGCGTCCGGAGTGACATACCTGCGGAATGAGTTTGATGGTGAGGGCCGGGTGGTGCGTCAGCGGGACGCGGACAATAACCTGCGAACCTTCTCCTACGACCCCGGGGCGGGCACCACCACGTATGTGGACAACGAGGGTACCGAAACGCTTTTCCACTACGACAGTAAATCGCGCATTACCGGCACGACAAACGCCGCGGGCAAACGCTCCTCCTACGTCTATGATGATCGTAACCAGGTCACGAAGCATACGGACGAGGTGGGAAACACCTGGGCGTACACCTACGACACCAGTGGAAACGTGACCACCGAAACCCTGCCCGATGGTTCGGTGGTGTCTTACACCTACACGCCCGCCGGGGATGTGGTGTCCGTGACAGACACGGGTGGCATGGGCGGTGCGCTACGCACCGAAACCTACGATGTTGACCCGTTGGGGTTGGTACGGGGAACCCATCTGCCGGATGGTTCTACGACCCGTAACGATTACGATGCCCTCGGAAACCTGACCCGCCTGGTGGATGAGGCGGGGAATGCCACCGTGATGACGTAATGACGGTCGGGGAAACGTCCTCACCGTCACTGACCCGTTGGGTGCAACTACCTCCTATACGTACGACCTTGCCAACCGGGTCACGCAGGTGACTGACCCGAATGGCGGTGTGACGACGCTTCGGTGGGACGCGGGGGATCGCCTGGTGCAAACCACCGACGCGTTGGGTGCGGTCACCGGTTATGAGTATGACGTTCTTGACCGCCTTATTCGCACCACCGATGCTGTGGGTGCGGTGACGAACTACGAGTGGGATAACCTCTTTCGTCTGGTGACGGTTACCGCAGCGGACGGTGGAGTCACCGAGTACGAGTACAACGCTGAGGATGACCTGACCCAGGTCACCGACCCGAACGGTGCCACAACTCGGTTTGTGTTGGATGAGCTCTACCGTCCCAAAACGGTGGTTGATCCTAACGGCGGCGAGTGGTCTCGGGTGTATGACGAAGTGGGAAACGTGGTGGAAACCACCACCCCCACCGGGGCTACGACTCGGCTTACCTACGACAAGAACGGTCGCCCCACGGTAACCACGGGCCCAACCGGTGCCGTATCGAAGGTGGAGTACGACTCTGTCGGACGAGTCACCTCGACGACGACCGGGTCAGGCGAGAGGGAAACCACCACGAAACTGACCTATGACCTACGGGACCGGGTGGTATCGACCACGAACCCGGACGGGAAAGAAGCCACACTGACCTATGATGTGACGGGTAATGTGATCTCGTCCACGGATGAGGCGGGACGTACCTGGGAGTTTACATATGACGCGGTGGGGAATCTCACCGGGCAGATAGACCCTCTGGGCGGTGCCACCGTGTTTGAATACGATCCGGCCGGGAACCTGTTGTCGGTCGCGGACGAGATCGGGAGAATCACCACCTATGAGTATGACGCGGTAGGGAACCTCGTATCCTCCGCCGATCCGCTCTCTCATGCAACGGTGTTTGAGCACGACGCTCTGGGGCGAGTGGTCGCAGAAATCGACGCGAACGGTAACACAAAAGCCACCGAGTACGACCCGACCGGGGCGGTCACAGCGATCGTGGACGGGCTAGGTGCCCGTACCGAGTTCGGGTATGACAAAACCGGTAACCAGACTTCACGTACCGACGCCAGGGGGAACACCACCCGGTATGGGTATGATCCGGCCGGTCAACTCACCGAGGTTATTGAGGGCTATCTCGAGATCGCCCCGGCAGCAGACGTGCCGGATGTGAACGTGACGACCCGATACGAGTGGACCCCGGACGGCCTCATGAGCGCCATGACCGACCCCACAGGAAATACCAAGTCTTTTGAGTATGATCCGGACGGTCAACTGCTTCGCGAAACCAACCCGTTGGGTAAGTCCTGGGTTTACACCTACGATGACCTGGGCCGGGTTACTCAGGAAACCGACGCGAACGGCAACACGAAACGGTACACGTATAACAGGGCTGGGGATATGATCCGGGTGGCGTATCCCGGACAAGACGTCACCTTCGAATACGACGCTGTAGGTCAACCCATCGCGATGACCGACCCGTTAGGGGTTACCGGTTGGAAATACGATCCTCTCGGACGGGTCACAGAGCAGCTTGACCCGAACGGTTCTAAGCTTTCGTATACGTATAACGCTGCGAGTGAGTTGATGTCTTTGCGGATGCCTGCGGGTGAAGACATTGGGTATACCTACGATGCGGCTTCTCGCCCGGTGGCGCAGTCGTCACCGTGGGGTGATATCGCGTACGAGTGGGATGCGGCAGGTAACCTGAAGCAGGTCTTACGCTCTACTGGTGTGGCGAGTACGTATGTGTATGACGCGAATAATCGTCCCGTGCAGATAGGTCACACGACTCCTCTGCCTAATCCGGATGCGCAGCAGCCAGCTTCGGTGGAGGATTCCCCGCTTGTGCAGCGCGCCCCGGATGCTGCGTGTCTTCCGGCGAGTTCGTATCTGGGGAATCGTACGGTTCCGAAGACCCAAGGGATTCACTGTGTCAAAACCGCTGACTATCTCCAGGGGCGCACGACTCCGGAGATTGTGAGCCCGGTTGCTCAGGGCGAGGCGATTCTGTTTGACTACGCGTATGACGAGGTCGGGAACGTGGCCCAGGCTACCCGTACGATTGGGTTGCTTTCGGATAGTGCTCCGGCGGAAGAACTCGAGAGCGTGGACGAAGACGCCGCCACGGGCGGTGGTGGTGTGAGTGGTGCGAACCCTCGTCCTGGAACGGGTGCGAGCCCTGGTGGTGGTGTTCCTGCGCCGGATGAAGGTGTGGTTCCCAAGCGTCCCGCACCGTTAGAAGTACTGCCTGGTTCTCGGGCGGAATCGCACGAGTTCTCTTACGACGCGTTAGACCGGGTTGTGAAGGGTGTCTCTTCTACGGGGATAACATCCTCATACGGTTATGATCCTGCGGGAAACCGGGTCTCGGCTCGGGTGTCTGACCCGAAGGGTCAAACGGTTACGAAATCTCTGTTTAATCAGGCGCAGCAGCTTACCCGTTCTGTCACTACCGGCACGGAAGGGTCTTCGTCAGTGGTGTACGGGTATGACGCTAACGGAAACCGTGTTTCCCAAGAGGGCACTGCTGGGGGCCGGATGGTGTTTGAGTACGGGGTGAATGATCAGCTCTCCCGGATAGTGTCGGGGGAGCGGGCAACAGAGTATTCGTATGATGGTTTGGGTCGGGAGCTCTCCCAAACCAGTGTCACCGGGTATGGGTCGGTTACGACTGAGAGTGCCTGGTCGGGCACGTCGGTGGTGCAGCGTTCTAATACGGTTTCGGGTGTGACTGCTTTGGTGCGAGACGCGTTGGGAAACCTTGCGTTACAAGCGGGCGAGGACATTGACGCGAGGTGGGCGTTATTGGACGGGGTAGGATCCACTGTGGCTCAGGTTGTGGGTGGTTCTGTGACAGAGCTTGCAAACTATTCGCATTGGGGTTCTCAGGATTTCGAGTCTGTGGGGTGGGATGCTGCTGTGAACTTCACGGGTGAGACCACTGATGCTGGTTACGGGTTGAGTATGTATCTGTCGAGGACGTATGATCCGATGGCGGGGGTGTGGTTATCGCAGGATTCCTGGCGTGGGTTGTTGATGGAGCCTCAAACGGTAGCCCGGTATGGGTACGTCCTTAACAGTCCAACAACGTTGACGGATGAGTTAGGGTTCAAGCCGTTAGGAAAGTGTGATGGTCCGTGTCAACCCTCGAAACCTCCGGCGGGTAAGTATCTGTGTTATATCAACGGGAAGCCGTATGAGTGTAACGAGGCTGCGGGTACGAGCCGTCCGGTAAATCCGACGGTGACGCAGGGGTATAAGAACCAGGTGGTGTATCAGGCGAGCGTGAGTAAACCGCAGGTAAAACCGAAACCTACGCCCTCTACGAGACCGCAGGCAAAGAGCCCATCGGGTAATAACGCCTTTGTTGCTGAGACTCACTGTGCGGGTGCGGGGAAGTTTCAGCGGTGTCAGGAGCGTGGTTCTGCAGCTACGGGTGTTCCGTTTGCGTTGTTGTCCCACTACTTTTTTGGTGGCGGCGCAACCGTCTACTTAGACTGGGGCTACTTCAAGCGAGATAGGGCTTTTTATAATTGGGTTTATGCAAATCTGGCAGTTGGTCAAGCGAAGCAGTACACTCCTCTCGGAGATAACCTTTCGATGCATATGGCTATTGGTACATACACGATAACGAGAACGTCGCAGAATTGTTTTACTGTGTATTATTTATATAATTTTGATCCAGATAAGTGGACGAATGTTCCGTATCTTCCTCTTTATGTGGGGAACAAGTGGGGCTTGCGCGTTCTTTTGAGGTGAAGGCTACTGGGTGTTTTTGATGGGGCATGTTAGATTCAGGAAATTTTTAAGTTCTTGGAAGATGAAGTTTTTCGGGATTATTTTTTTGGTGGTTTTTCTTTCGATCAGCATCTTTGCTTTGTGGTTATCCGGTTACTCTGGGCGGTATCTTGCGGCGGTCTTAGCGCCTGGAATAAGTTTGGGTCAGTATGAGATTGTGGGCGGTGGTTCTTGGGGAGTGTTCAATGCTGCTGGCCATGTATTGATGCGAGTCGAGCCTGAAACTGTTCATCGCCTACTGGAGAGCAAGAAGGTTTTTACAAATTGTGACACTGCGTTAGAGTGCCCGTCTCCTCTCTGGGCACCTAAAAACTATGTTCTTGAAAATGTATGGGACGACTTGGAAGGGCATGGCTTTTACGTTCGGGATCAGTGGTTCTGCACGTATAAAGGAGAAGGCGGAACGCAAATTGCTGACCTTGATGTTATGTGTGTAAATGAGTCCGAAAATCTAGTATATTTTGGTCGGTATTATTCTTAGAGCTTCCTACGTAAGTTCCCGGGCCGCTCCTAATAGCACTACGGGCAGCGTGAGCGCGGTGGTAGAGGCTGCAAAGCTCGGGTTGTGGCCAGTCAGAGCATTTGGTGTATTTTGGGCGTTTCCTCGTACGCGCCAGATTAACATAACAAAGTATTATTCAACTCTTTAAAAAACAACTCATAGTTATCAAAATTCACGCGAGTCTCCTATTGAAGAAAGACTAGTTATGCTGCTAGCTTTAACATCGCCAATTATATAGTTTCAATAATTTAGAAAGAAAACCAATGTCGCTTCGCTTGTCCAAAACAATGACGTTCAAAAATACAGTAATCGGTTATGGCGCGCTCTTTTCTCTCATCGGTGCCACTTTAAAGCGACTCCGCAGGCCGCATCGGCTCAGGAATTGATACCGGAACAGTCACGAGTATCTCTCTCCGAGCTTTCTGCAATCAGCAACACAGAAATCTCGCCCACAGACTGGCAAGTAGCTATCGATGGCCTGATTTCTAGCAATCTCTCGAGAACGGCAAAAACGCTACCGACAGTCATTGAATACACTTTTCAAGTTCCTGTTGAAGGCCGCACAGTGGCATTTACAGTCGGCACACCACGAGACGGCCTTATAGCACCTCGTCTCGGTGTAGGAGAAGACAAGAATGGGCCTTATATACTCTTCAACCAAACCGATCAAGATTTCATTGCAGCGGGTACTTTCTGGGTTGTCGGTGCAGCACTATGCGCTATCCCCGCTGTAGGCTGGGTCGGATGTACAGCGCTCACTGCCCTGCTGGCCGCTGTCGGAGTGTTTCTGGCTAACACCGGAAAATGCAAGAACAACAAGCAACTCAAATCCTATATTTTCAACCCCACTGTCGGACGTTTTTCTTGCGTCTAGCTAACGCTTTTATCTCATGAAGTGGTTGTTTCTTTTTACGGTGTTTTTAGGCGTAAAAAGAAACAACCATTCAGGATGGTAAGAATAGCTCCTCTACAGAGGTATCCAAGACTTTGGCAAGCATGAAAGCCAGCGGGAGGCTTGGATTGAGTTTGCAATTTTCGATCGAGATAATGGTCTGTCGTGAGACACCGCACCGCTCCCCTAATGTTGCCTGCGACCAGCCTTTCGCTAAACGCTGAGACCTCACGTTATTCTTCATCCGGCTCTCCCCCATATGATCTCACCAGCAGACGGTATCTCACGCCGTAGTCGATCAGAATCAGAAGAAGCAAGGCCACCGGAAGAGCCCATCCTGGAATCACGGGAAAAAACAGAAGGATCGCTAAGGAAAACGTGATCACCACAATCAAGTCGCGGAATACAGCAACACTCACACGATTTGCGATTAAGTTTTCTATGCTCGATTCGGATCTCGTAAAATTTTTCTTTTCGTGCCCTCGCTTAACCGTCAGCACTCCGATGAGAAGTCCGAGAGAACATATACCATAAGACACCCATTTTACCCACGGGGGTGGTGGAACTGGTTGAAGATTTATCAAGCCCAGTAGCAAACCGTATGCAACCATTACGATCACAACAACAGAAAGATACTTAATCCAGAGCTTCATCGGAGTCCTTCACGGGATATGGCACAAAAATATGCGTAAAGACATCTTTACATATCGCTGCTGCCTGTACAAGCAAGAATCAAAATCAGTATGCTGAAGTGGTTGCACATGTGCGGCAAAAACCGAGAGACACCCCAGCCCGCTCATCTTTAAGTAGGCGGGTCCTTTTAGTACCCACCTGACGAAGAAACCGCCCCGTCTGACAAAAATTCTTCTATATTACGAAAAGCCCTTACTCTCCCAAAGCGGCCAAGAAACGCCTGTGAAATCCTGCGATGTCAACGCTCTGACTGGGTTTGCACTTACCAGGCAGCGGGGAGAACAGAGATTTTTGAGCTTGATGTTATGTGTATAAACCAGTCAGAGCATTTGGTGTATTTTGGGCGTTACTATTCTTAGGGAAAGAGTAGTTGCCAATGGCTACTGGTGTAGGAGCGATGATGAGAAATGATGTTGTTCCGGTCTTTGAATGTGAATGGTGTGTAACTAAGCTGCTGAGGCCTGGGGTTGCTCCGGTTCGAGCTTAGGGACTCCGTCGTTTAGCGACTGGAGAGAATAATGGAGTAAATTTACATGGCAATAATACTGAGGTGTATCGCTGTTGATATGAGTCAGCTTCCGGAATCTTTTGTGGACGAGCTGGGTGAGTCTATGGGAGAGACCAGGTTTCACCTGACTCTGAATAAGGAATATATGGCGATGGGTATCACTAACCAACGTGGGGAATGGTGGTACTACATTGAGGATGACTTTGGTAGCAGTTATCCGATATGGCACCCTCGGGCGATCTTCGTGGAGGTGGATGACCTAATTCCTGAGAATTGGGTCTCTTGTGATCACGTGGGTTACAACGGCGAGAAGTACACGACGGTAAGTTTTCCTGAGTGGGCTCGTGATCCGTATTTCTATGAACGGCTTGTTGGCGGGGACGAGGTAACGGTAGCGATTTATGAGGCTGAGCGGGAGAAACTTTTGGTTCCGTATCGCCCGGCACCTATCGAGCCTGAGGAGGATAAGTTCTATCGGTATGGGTTTGAACTTGGGGTTGGATGAGTGAGATTTCGGTTCTTGGTGCCAGTAAGCTCGGGTGCGGGGTTAGCAGCGAGTGCGGGACGGAACAAAAGGGGATTCGTGTTGAAGAGGACAGTTGTTCTTTCGGAGCGGGGGCAAGCTGAGTACAATCGGCACAGGACGCTTCAGTATCTTTTGATTCCGTTTGCCCTGTGGAGCGCTATTTCCCTTGTGTCACGGCTCGCAGGTGGTTCTTCAGCGTCTTTCGGTGATTGGCTTTCAAAGAATGGCAGCCCCCTCTCCGTCGGTCTTCTCCTGGCGGTCGCAGTAGTGATTCTTATGATGTATGTTCTTGCTTACAGCCCTAGGAAGAAGCTGCGTATGATTCAGCGCAGTGGTTTTTCTGGTGACCTATTTCTTTTGCGCAGGTCGTTTGGTTTATTTCCCGATCTTGAGGCGAAGGGCGGACAAAAGCTTTTTAGTATTTTTGAAGACGAAATTATGGTTGTGGGCTTTTCCGTTGAGGAGGTGCTGATCTGGGGTAACCGGCAGGGGGCGCTCCCGTATGTAGCTCTAAAGCTTTCTGAGATACGTGATGCTCGTTTGGGGTATGGACGGTCGATTTCCGGTAAATCGTTGGGTCTTGAACTGCGGATCAACACCGTTCCTGAAACCAGGGTCGTTCTGTTACTTCAATCCAATGAGACCCTGGGCTTCTTTCGTATCGGCTATGAGAGGCTCACCGCAGTTGTGGATAGGGTGGCGGCAAGCCTCCCCTAAAAGCGGGTTGTGCTTGGTGAGTAAAGCGCGTTTTGAGCCATTAAAACCTCAATATTTTGCATCTACTCTGGGGCTAAACGTAAAGTAGGGGGGTTGAGGTGGGACGCAAATGGTTGGCGTTCACGAAGCACCGTTAATCCACTGCGCAACCTCGGGCGTCAGATCCACGCTGCTCCTGTTCCTCGCGGAGAAAAATTTATCACGCTCACCCCTCAGCGTGTGCTGCAATAGAAGAGGGCTCCAGGGGCTCCTCGAGATTTCTCAGCTGTTTGTCGGGGAGTGGCTGCCGGGTTGATCTGATCTTTATCCTGTAACAGTTATCCTGAGGTGTACGAGTGTGTGGTGATGGGAGGTGTCTAGTTCTGGTCAATATGGAAGAGGCTGCCGTGCAGGAGCCCCCTCGGTTATTACAGGGTGTTTCCGCGAGAATGAGGATGCAGATAATAAACGTTGTCGCGCTGTTGCTGATGGCGTTTATCCTGATTGACGGTGTATGGGTGCTTCTTTTCTTTTTGGACGAGTCTTCCCTTCAGGCGTTCCTGGCTGTTGTTATTGTGGGGGCGGCACTGCTGCTCATCCTGGCCGTGTGGAGTGTGTGGCGGATCCGGGCGGAGCGTCGTTTGGGCTACACAACGCTTGAGCGTAGGTTTCGTCACCTGTATCAATTGGACGCCAAAACGGGCGCCGTGATTCGGCAGCCGGGAGAGGCCTTTCCCGAGAAAATAAGCTGAGACCCGAGGCCGGGACGCGGACCAAAACGCTAGGACGTGGGGCCGAGTGCCGGGGCGTGGATCCGGATACACGTCCCAGCATTTCGGAGACGCGGAACCGAATCGCTAGGAAGCGGCCACAGACGCCCCTGACGACCGGGGATTCTCGGCAAGCATCGAGTCGATGATCGCGTCCACCTCCGCAAATGACAGGTCGGGGTGCAGGAAGGCGAGGCGGGCCACGGTTTCACCATCCCACGCGCTGGGGCTGATAAACGCGGTTCCCTGCTGAAGAAGCCGCTGTGCCCACTCGTTATAGTCGGTGGCGTTCCATCCCGCGCGGCGGAATACCACCACCGACAGCTCGGGTTCCCAGAGCAGTTCGAGTTCCTGCGATTCCCGGATGCGCTGGGCGGCGTACTGCGCCAATTCGATTCCTCGCTCGATGGCCACGCTGTAGGCGTGGGTGCCGTGAACGGAGAGGGAGAACCACAGGGGGAGTCCGCGGGGGCGCCGGGTGAGCTGGTAGGCGTAGTCGCTGGGGTTCCATTCGGTGGGCGAGCCGGTGTGGATGACGTCGAGATAGGATTCGTCCTGCGTGTGCACCGCGCGGGCAAGGTGCGGTTCTCGGTAGAGGAGAGCCCCGCAGTCGAAGGGGGTGAACAGCCACTTGTGCGGGTCGATCACTATGGAATCTGCCCGTTCGATTCCCGTCAGCCTGTCCCGAAAGTTTTCCGAGAGTAGGAGCGCCCCGCCGTAGGCCGCGTCGATGTGGAACCACAGGTTTTGCTCCGCGGCGAGGAGGCCAATCTGGTCGAGTTCGTCGATGATTCCGGCGTTTGTGGTTCCGGCGGTTGCCACCACTCCCACCACGGTTTCCGGGTTGGGGTCGGCATCGAGGGCGGCGCGAAGCGCATCGGCGGTGAGGCGGTAGCCCGGGGTGGGAACAACCAGGGCCGTCATGCCCAGTAGGTTGAGGGTGTTGGCCACCGAGGAGTGTACCTGGTCGCTCACGGCGATCCGGCAGGTGTGGTGTGGGATACCGCGGCGGCGGGCACCCGTGTCGCGGGCCACCGCCAGGGCCGACATATTTCCGGCGGAGCCTCCGCTCACAAACGCACCCCCGGCCCCCGCGGGGAGTCCGGCCTTAGTCGCGAGGAGCTGGAGCACCTGGTTTTCGGCGGCGATTGCGCCGGAGGCCTCAAGCCACGACACCGCGTGAAGCGAGGAGGCCGAGAGCACCATGTCAAAAAGGGCTGCGGTTTTGGCCGGGGCCCCTGGGATGAAGGAGAGGAAGCGGGGTGAGTCGCACGAGATCACGGTGGGCTCGAGGTGCGTGGCCCACGTGGACAAAACGTTTTCCACGTCGCGACCCTCGGGGCCGATCAGGTCCGAGAGAGCCTCGGTAATGTCGTTGGCGTTACCGGTGCGCCCCAGGGGGGTCGGATTAAGGCTGAGCCGATTGCGGACGTGAGAGAGAACTGCGTCGCTGATTCGCGGGTCTAGAGTGTGCATCAACCAACTTCCTTGTGTGGGCGACCGGGTGTGGGTCATCCGTCAATCGCGTAAATGGACTCTATCAGACCCATAAACTCCTTGTCACGTTGGCCGTGTGCCGGGAGGGTTCGGATGGTGCCGGATGGTGCGAGCGGTGACACGGAAAGCGGAGCCGTGACGCGGCTACGACTCCAGCGCGAGGAGGAGGCGCCCAAACTGCTCCTCCGACTCGCTCAGGTGTCCGCGCATGTAGCGTTCTGCGGCGGCCCCGTCCTCCGCCATGATGGCGGCGGCAACAGAGGCGTGCTCCAGGCGAAAAACGTCGGCGAGGCTCGTGCGCTCGCCGTAGACGCTGTGCCAATCGGAGTGGAACCAGAGGGTGTTGGCGCTGAGAAAAAGTTCGGTGCGGGCATCCGCAACCGCCCGGTGGAGAACCGGGTTGCCGGAGGCCTCGGCGATCAGTAGGTGAAAGTTTGTGTCGACCCGGTGATACGCGCTGAGGTCCGGAACCTCCTGGTCGAGAAGGTCCACAATAGCCTTGCGGATGGCCGTAGAGCCGCGTTCAGCCGCGAGCCTGGCGGCGGCGGGTTCAATGATTCTGCGGTATTCCATGTGGTCTCGCAGCATTTCGCGGAACTCGGCCGCGATGAAGGCGCGATCGTTTGCGAGGTCTGTGGGGGGTTCGAGCACGCGGCTTCCGCCGCCTCGGCCCAGGGTGGTCTCCACCACGCCCTCGGCGGCGAGCGAGCGGATGGCCTCGCGCACCGTGTTGCGGCTCACGTCGAGCGCCGCGGCAAGCTCGCGTTCCGTGGGGAGCCGCTCCCCCGGGGTGAAGCCTCCCAGGGCGATGCGCTTGCGGAGGATGCCCGCGACCGTTGTTGCGGATGACTCCCGAGAGCGCGTGCCGGGTGGGGCGGGCGGCTGTTTAACATCATCCATATCTTCGACGATAGCGCGAAAAGACTGTAGAGACTGCGTTAAAGAGGCAAAAAAATTGCACGAAAGTGTTGCGGCGATCGTGTTCGGGGTGTGAAAGTTCGTGCAAATGAGACGTTCACATTTGACAGTGGGCGGGATGCGGCGGTATCTTTTCACAATGAATTTGGGTCAAGTTAGACCCAAATATCTGATCGATGCAGAGTAGCACGGTTGAAAGGGGCCACTCGTGAGCACAGCAGTAGATACCAACCCGTCTTCACCCTCACCCGCAACACCATCGCAAAGCACTCGGGTGAACAAGCCATGGAAGGTCGCCTCGGCTACCCTTATTGGGACGAGCGTCGAGTGGTACGACTACGGCATCTACGGATTTGCTGCCGCTGTTGTCTTTCCCACGGTTTTCTTTCCCACCCTCGATGCGCCGGTCGCGATCCTGGCCTCCTTTGCCACCCTCGCGGTGGGATCTCTGGGAAGACCCATCGGCGCGGCCATCTTTGGCCATATCGGGGATCGCCACGGACGAAAGAAGTCCCTTTTTATCTCGCTCATGCTCATGGGGCTTATGACAGTAACGATCGGCCTATTGCCGGGCTACGCCGTCATCGGGGCTGCCGCGCCCATGATTCTGCTTCTTATCCGCATTATGCAGTCGCTTGCGGTGGGTGGTGAGTGGGGCGGAGCGCTGCTCTTTGCGGTGGAGAGCGCGCCGAGGCGTTGGCGGGCGCTCTTCGGCTCCTTCACCCAGATGGGAAGCGGCCTCGGGTTTTTCATGTCCTCCGGCGCTTTTAGTCTTATCGCCCTTCTGGGGGACGAAGCCGTGCTGGAGTGGGCCTGGCGACTGCCGTTCCTCGCCTCCGCCGTGCTCATCCTCACGGGACTGTACATCCGCTATCAGCTTGAGGAAACCACGGAGTATCAGGCTGTACAGAGGGAAACCGAGAAGAAGGCGCGTGTCGCAAACCTCCCGCTCTTTGAGGTGCTGCGCAGCTCCTGGGATGTGCTGCTGCTCGCGATCGGAGGGTTCCTCGTGACCATCGCGGGCTTCTACATCATCGTGAACTTCATCTCTGCCTACTCGGCGGATCAACTGCAACTCTCCGCCGGAGACATTGCCAACGCCGGCATGGTGGCCTCCACCGTTTCGATTGTCTTTACCCCGATCGTGGCCATTGTGGCCGATATGTACGGGGTGCGCCGGATAACCATCCTGGGGTTGGCGCTGCACCTGGCGGTGGCCTGGCCAATGTTTATGCTGCTCGATTTGGGAACCTCGTGGGGTCTTTTTGCCGCGATGAGCCTCGGAATGTTTGTGAGTACCATCGCCTACGCCCCCATCGGCACCCTGGTGTCTGGCTGGTTCCCGGCCGAGGTGCGGCAGACCGGGCTCTCGCTCGCCTACCAAATATCCGGGGTAATCGGCGGTGGCCTCACCCCGATGGTGGCACAGTTCCTATCGATACAGGACGGCGGTGGATGGAGCACGGTCGCCCTATTTTTTGCGGGCATGGGTGCGGTGAGCCTCCTCTGCGTGCTGTTCAAGCGCGGCCCGGGGTATCTTAGTTTTGGCGATAAGGCCACCGCGGGTGCGCAGGAGAGGAGCCTTTAGTGTCTCATACCGTTGAGGAGGCTGTCGAGGAGCAGCGCGCGGCGCTGCTACAACTGAGTCACAGCATCCACGCCGAACCGGAAATAGGGTTTGAGGAGCACCGGGCGGTGCGGCGAGTAGCCGACTACCTGGCGCAGCACGGGATCGACTCGACAATCGGCGGATACGGTCTGGCCACCTCACTCGAGGCGCGGGTGGGTGAGGGCGGTCCCGTGGTGGCTTTTCTCGCGGAGTACGACGCGCTTCCCGACATCGGCCACGCGTGTGGACACAACGTGATCTGCGCCGCCTCCGTGGGGGCTTTTGTGGCCCTCGCCTCACGAATCCGGGAGATCGGCGGCACGGCCGTTTTGCTGGGAACCCCGGCCGAAGAAAACGGCACCGGGAAAGAAATTATGGCGCGGGCGGGTGCCTTTAACGGGGTCGATGCGGCGCTGATGATTCACCCCCACGGCGGCCCGGATATTACCGAGACCGCCTTTTTGGGGTTGCGCGAGGTAGAGGTAACCTTCCGCGGGCGTTCGGCCCACGCGTCTGCGGTTCCCCACCTGGCGCTTAACGCTCTCGACGGTGTGGTGGCCGCCTATCAGGGGGTGGCTGCGCTGCGTCAACACATTCTTCCGAGCGATCGGGTACACGGGATTATCACCCACGGGGGCGAGAGTCCCAACGTGATCCCGGCCCACGCATCGGCTCACTTTTATGTTCGTTCGGCCAGCCTTGAGCGGTTGGCCGACATCTCACGTCGGGTGCAGCAGATTGTCGACGGGGCCGCCGCGATGTCGAACACTGCGGCGGAGGTGCGCTGGGATGCCAATCCTCCCTGTGTGCCGGTGCGCTTTAATCGGGCTCTGGGTGAGCGATTTATTTCACATCTTGGTGCACGGGGGCGTACCGTACACCGGGATGATCCGCGCGAGGATGCCAGCACCGGCTCCACAGACCTGGGGAACGTGAGCGTTCGGGTGCCGTCAATTCATCCCATGGTGGGAATCGCGACGGGTGCGGGGATCCACACGCAGGATTTTGCGAACAAGGCAGTGAGCGCCGAGGCGGACCGGGCGGTTATCGACTCGGCAATTACCCTAGCCCACACGGCCGAGGAGTACCTGGTCTCGGAGGAGCTTCGGGTTCAGGTGCGGGCCGAATTCGAGGCGGACGGTGGTGTTGTGGATCTTGAACAGTTGTTCGCGTGAGCGTGGCGAGGGCATAACTGGAGCGTGCCCTCGCCGCACTATAGAGGGTGGTGTTAGCTCCAGGAGGCGGTTCCCCCTCCCGTTCCCAAGACGGTTGATATCGCTCCCGCAAGAATGTAACCGAGCAGGTGTGAGTTACCGTCAAAGAAGTTAATCTCAAGGCCGAGTGGTGTTGAGTTTATCTGGAAGCTGACCGTGTCGGAGAAGAGCCGAGCGAGATCGTCCGTGTGTAGTCCGGCGTTGACCAGTACTCCCGCCCCGGGGGTAAATAGTCCCCCGGCATCCCCGTCGAGGTGCTTGCTGCTTCCGCCGCCCTTCATATCAATGTGTAGACGAGAGTAAAAAAGGGCCCCGATGACGGTTCCTGAGACATCGTAGACCTGGTCTTGAGTACCCTGAGAGGTGGTGTCCGAAACGGTGTGTGCCGGGCGTTCCTGTGCGGCGGTCGGGGAGGCGTTGGCCGGGCCGGCGGTGAGGAGCGCTCCCGTTGCGAGGCTGAGTCCTACCGTGAGTGCCAGAGCCTTGACGATTACTTTTTTCATGATCTTCTCCTTATTAACTGGTTATCGATTCACGAATCCGTTTCTTTCACTGTTCATTTCTCGTGGCGAGTATCACGCTGCGCGGGGGATGACTTTGCCGTGTAAAACGGTCATCCATCGTGGCGACTTGGGGGTCTCCTCGGTGAATCTTTATTCGCTTGCCCAAAGCGTAGTTTATAAACCTAGTTTAATTAAAAGGTTTTCTTATGATTTTGCTGAGTGTTGTTGGCGCGTGACTTGGCTTCTCGAGGCGTTTGATCGCTTTGTTGAGGGTGCCCAGCGCTGTCCGTGTGTGAATGCTCATACTGAGGATGTACGACTTTTTCCGGTTTATTGACCGGGGTGTGCGGGTGTGAGTCGGAGTACCTTTCTGGTGGTGATCCTTAGTGCAGCTTCCACACGAGTACGCCCCGTGTCGTCTCAATGCGTCGATACGGGGCGTACGGTTTAGGGGGTGTGTAATTTTTATGCGGTGATTGTTTGCGTGAGCGCGACGAGGGCATGACTAGAATGAATTCTCGCCACGCTGCAGCAGAACCTTAGGGTTGTTGTTTAGACCAGGACGCGGTTCCGCCGCCCACGCCGACTACGGTTGAAACTCCTCCTGCTTCTAAATGACCGAGGAGGTTTGAGCTGCTGTCAAAAAATAGCACACTAAAACCAGCCGCGGCGGCGGTGATCTGGAAGCTCACCGTGTGGGCGAAGAGTCGTTCGGAATCATTTGTAGACAGGGTTCCTGTGACTAAAGCTCCTCCGCCCGGAGTAAATATTCCCCCGGCGTTCCCCTTGAGGGTTTCAAATACCACGCCGCTTCCGTCTTGCACCTGAACGCCAAGCTGAAGATAAAAGATAGCGCTGGCGACGTTTCCAGTAACATTATAAGTTTCTTTGAATTTTTGGGAACTTACCGTTTCTGAAGGGGCGTGGATTGTTTTTGCTGGGGAGCTGCTTAACTGGGTGGCGTTGGCGGGGCCTGCCGTGAGTACTGCTCCTAATGCGAGACCGAGTCCTGTCAGGAGGGCTAGGGGCTTACGTATGGTGTGTTTCATCTTCTCCCTTGATTCTTATCGACATTGGTAATTTAGTAAGCCTCTTTATGTTGTCAGTGAACAACATGGCTAGAGGCAATTAAAGCAATTATAAAAATATCAGTGAAAATATAATTCATCCATGGATTATGCTGATAAATTTTGCTTATAATCCTAATTATATGACTCTGGCATATAAATGGCAATAAAATAACGTTGCTTATGTTATTTCTTTGTTGCGCAGGGATAAGTTCGAGATCGGGGCGTCTGTGGCGGGGATTCCCCTACCGACTCAGCAATTGACCGGGGTCATCCCGCGGTGGAGTGTCTGGTCTCGCAGGGGGCGGAGGTTCGGCTTGAGGTTAGTACCACCAGGATGCGGTTCCTCTCCCGGCTCCAAGCGCGGTTGATGCTGATTCCGCAAGGATGCGGCCGAGCATCTTCGTATCACTGTCGAAAAAGCTCACCGCAACACCACCTGGTAATGAGACTACCCGGAAGGTTACCGTGTCGGATTGGAGTCGTTCGAGGTCATTGGTATAGAGCTCAGCGTTAATCAATGCTCCTGTCCCGAGGGTAAATATGCCATCGGCGTTGCCGTCGAATCTTGGAGCGCTTCCGTTCTCCATCTCAATGTGTATGCGAGCGTAGGCGAAGGCTCCTATGATGGCTCCGAAGGCAACATAGGTCTGCTCTTGTGTATCCTGCGAAGGTGTATCTGAAACGGTCTGTGCCGGGCGTACCTGTGCGGTGTGTGGAGGGGAAGCGTTGGCGGGGCTGGCTATATGAGCTGCACCCGTTGCGAGACTAAGCCCTGCTGTGAGGGCGAGGGCTTTATGGATTGCATTTTTCATAATCTTCTCCTTGTTGCTGGTTATCGATTCATGAATCCGTTTCTCACTGCTCATCTTCTCGTGGCGAGTATTGCGTTGTGCGAGGGGTGATGTGTAAAACGGTCATCCATCGTGGCGACTGGGAGGGGTCGTCTCGGTGAATCTCTTATTGCTTGCCCAGATTATAGTTTATGAACCTGGTTTAATTAAGAGATTGTTGTGCGATTGTACTTGGCATTTGTAATACGCAGCTTTTTGTCTGAGGGTGTGCGTGTTTGTGTGATTGCGCTGGTGGTTTTCTGCCCGTGAGTGCCTGTTGTGCTTTCCGGTGCTCGCCTCTGTGGAAGCCAGATCCCCATGCGAGCGCGCCCCGCATCGTCTAGCGTATTGATGCGGGGCGCAGCGAGTCTCTCGAGAAACCGGTACGGCTCTCTAGGCGGTTGTGGTTGTATACATCATGCGGCAAACCGCGTTATCGTGGTTGCCAAATAGAAGTCTGTCGATGGATAGCGGTCCGGACCCCACCAGGGCGATTGCGAGCGCTCCCGCCGCCAGCGTGAGCACAAATTCGTAACCGCCATCCTGAACAAAAATTCCAGAGGGAGCGTGGACCATAAAGAGGGCGCCGAGCATGCTGAGGGTAAGTAAGAGGGCAAAGAGTCGAGTAAGAACTCCGAGAATGAGAGCAGCTCCTCCCACAAGCTCCAGAGTGGCGACGGCAATTGCTGCGATGTCTGCGGCGGGGATGCCCATCTCGGTGAAGCTTCCCTGCGTTCCGGCAATCGTAAATTCAAAGTATTTTTGCCAACCGTGAGCAAAGAATATAAACCCAAAGGTAAGGCGAAGAATCGTTGAGGCAACGGCAAGGTTTTGTGCGGTACGTGTCATTCGTTCACTTTCGTTGAGGGGGTACGAGAAGTGGGCCGACAACGATGATGCTTGGAGGTTGGGGCCGCAATAAAACACTGGCAGAAATGTTTGACCCAAACCTCATCTTTCAGCCTTTGCAGATATTTTTCCCATGAATTTTCCAGGAAAACTGTGTCTACTCGGTCGCTGTGAGCGACATTAAAGCAATTTAATTTCCTTTAATGTGTCTTAAAGTGCGCTCAGAGCGAGTGTTGGTGAGGCTGGGATACTTGGGTGTCTCTTGCGGGGTCGGACAATCCGACCCCGCAAGGACGGCGTGCATTGGTAGTTCGGGGGACGTCACCACCAAGGCTGCCTGGTTGTCCGTGTCGTCCTTGCCCACGAATATGAAAATTATATCAACCGAGTTTATTATTTTTGTTCCGATAGAAAAGAAATAAGATCCTTTGACCTACTGTTCAGCTTTGGTTTACGAGGTGTTAGCGATCAATCGAGATGCGTCAGGCGCACGCGGCCACTGCCGAACCTACTGCTCAGCGTGCAGGTGGGTGGCGTTAGCGTGAACCCCCCAATTGCGCGGCGACCGTGAGCGCCTGGGTATCGGTGAGCGTGGCAACATAGTCGATCACGGCACGCCCCCGGCCACGCCGACGCAGGCTGTTCTCGTCGGTGGGCCCCCGCAGGAGCTCAGGGTTATCGCGGTGGAGAGCACGGTAGGCCTCCGTGGTGGAGTCCACCCACTCGACCAGGCGGCGCGGCGCGCGTACAGCATCATTCGGGTCGGTAAGCCACTCGTCTAGGCCCAACACAAGCGATTCGACGATGCGGGCCTGGCCCCGCTGCGATGTGGCGAGGGAGGGATTTTCCAAAACAAAACGGGAGTGCACAAACTTAAGCACCAGCACGTCGTGCCAAGCCTGGCGCTCCAGCTGAATGTGTCCGCTGCGAACGTGCGGGTTGGCTTCTACCACGATCGACCCCTGAAGCCGCTCCAGCCAGCGGTGGGTAAACATCGAGAGCGTGCGCTCGGTGGCAGTTCCTCCGTCAAAGGGAACCGCGAGAAGATCCTCCACAAGTTCGTTATTAATTCGCTGGACGGATGCCCGAAATGCGTCGTCATCGGCAATCCACGTGTCCCGCGCTTTAATGCGACGCCGAAGAATCTCCAGGGAGTAGCCGGGGTTGCGCGGATGCTCCAGCAGGCTCTCGAGGGGTGCCTCCGAAAAAGCGCGCTGCTCCCGCAGCCAGGTGCGTAACTCGGCGGACACCGAGGGCTGCTGAAGCACCCCCGCGCGGTAGAAGTCGTCGAGGTCGTGTATTGAGTAGGCGATGTCATCGGCGATATCCATCACCTGACACTCGATAGTCTGCTGCCACCGCCCAATCTGCGGATACGCCGACCTCACCGAAGCCGCCTCGTGCGCGTGCAGGCTGTAAATAGAAAACTTATGGGCCCCGGACGAGTCAATATCGCCAACACCGTGGGGTCGCTCGTGGAGTGGCAGATCGCTGTGGTTTAGCCACTCTCTCCGGCTCCACGGATACTTCAGTACGGCCGCCCGAACCGCCGCCGTGAGGTTCAGTCCGGGCTGGGCAGCGCCGTGAGTATCAAGCTCGGTGAGGATGCGGAAGGTTTGAGCGTTCCCTTCAAAACCCTCCGGTAGACCAAGGTGCTCTCGCGCAACCCGGTCAAGCACGCGTTCCCCGAGGTGACCAAAGGGCGGATGTCCCAGGTCGTGTGCGCTCGCGGCGGCCTGTACTACAATCGGATCACAGCCTCCCAGGCTCTCCACTATGTGCCCGGCTTGACTCTTATCGTGGTGCAGATTGACGGCTATTGCCCGTCCCACCGAGGTGACTTTAATCGAGTGGGTGAGCCTATTGTGAATCGTTGAACCCAGGTTCGCCTGGGGGATCACCTGGGTTACGGCAGAGAGCCGTGAGAAGTAGGGGGAGAAACGGAGCCGTTCCAGGTCGGTTCGGTAGTCGTGTGTGGCATGAGCGCCGGGAACGGGCGCCTCGGACACGGCGCGGGCATGCCGGGGATCGTCGTGTTTTGTGTGGGAAGGACTGTCGGGCTCAAGGCTGTCCCGGGACTGCCAGGGGGCATTGGGTGTGTGCACTGGTGAGTCTTGCTGTGTTGCGGACTCCGCTGTGTGGGAGCGCGACTGTGGTTGAGGGTCCGACACCGTGTGAGTACCTCCTGATTGTGGTCTACATCAATGGTAGGGCGTGCCTCCCCCGTCTGCACACCAGATGACTCTAATGTCTATTCTTAGCAGGACCGAACAACCGCGGTTGGTGGCTCAGTCTTCGGGTGCAACAGTATCGTGAGGCTTAATCAGGTGCGCTTCCAACTCTGAACACCCCATAATGGCCTCTATACACACGGCGCTACCACCCACCAGAAAGCTTCGGGCGTAGATATCCGCACCGACAAACCAGGCGTGACCTTCTGGAATCCAATACATGGGCACTCGATTGAGACGTGCGATTTTTGCGCTCACCGTTGTGTTGAGTGTGTCCTCGTGGAGGTGTATCACACGATCGGGAGGCACGGTTACCCGCGGTTTTTTGTTGAGGGTTGAGGGGGAATCGCCATAGCCCTCCCGTGTTAAAAAGGTGAGGCTCTGGGCTTGCGTATGTTTCTCCAGCAATCGGGCAAGTGTGAAGGCCGTAGCGGAGTCCGCCTGACCCATCGGGGGCTCCTCAGCAACCTCCCGTAACCTTGCGGGGTCGGTAGAGGTAAGAACATCCGACCACTGGGGCCACCAGCTTCTCTCCATAACCTGGGGAGAGAGCTCTCCCCAGCGAAGAGCGTTTCCCCGTGTCGAGCGGGCGGGAAATGAGGACACGAGCGTACGCGCGAAAGGTATCGGGCATACGGCTCGACACTGTGGAAGGGTCGGCCCTGTTCAGATCTTCTAGCAGTTCTTGTGTAGTAGCCATCTCTGTCTTTCTACGTCTATAGCGTATTACCCAGCTTAAAACCCTTCTCGGAATCGCCCTCGCGGGTGTAAGAGAATCCATCGGCACCGATTGTGACGGCCATCTCCGAGTCGTCGGTGCGCGCGATCACCGGCTGCGGGTTACCGTCGAGGTCGAGCACGAGTGAACCGTCGGTGTACCAGGAGGGAACAACCGGGTTGCCCCACCAATCGCGTCGCTGATTATCGTGAACATCCCAGGTGATTACGGGATTGTCGGGGTCGCCCGTGTAATAGTCTTGCGTGTAGATTTCCACGCGGTGACCGTCGGGGTCGCGTAGGTAAAGGTAAAAGGCGTTTGAGACACCGTGCCGTCCGGGGCCACGTTCGATGTGATCCGAGAGGCGCAGCGATCCGAGCTTGTCGCAGATTGCGAGGATATTGTGCTTCTCGTGGGTGGAAAACGCAACGTGGTGCATCCGGGGGCCGTCACCGCCCGTCATCGCGGTGTCGTGCACGGTGGGTTTGCGGCGCATCCAAGCGGCGTACACGACGCCCTGCTCATCCTGAATGTCTTCCGTGACGCGAAAGCCTAAGTCTTGCATGAACCTGGTGGCGCGCGGCACGTCGGGGGTGATCTGGTTGAAGTGATCCAATCGCACCAGCGCCCCGGGGGTGTAGAGATCGTAGCGCCAGGCGAGGCGTTCAACGTGCTCTACCTCGTGGAAAAACTCGTAGGGAAAGCCGAGGGGGTCTTCCACTCTCACAGAATCGCCGATGCCCCGCGTAAAGCCGTGCGGGCGGCGCTCGACCCGGCAGCCCAGCTCTTCGTAGAAGGCCACAGCCAGGTCGAGGTCTTCGGGGGTGCGAACCCGATAAGAGAACGCGGCCACAGCGGCAACCGGCCCCTGACGCAGCACCAGGTTGTGGTGAATGAACTCTTCGAGTGAGCGCAGGTACACGGCGTTTTTGTCTTCGGCGGTGACGGTGAGGCCGAGGACGTTCACGTAGAAGTCTCGTGAAACCTCAAGGTTAGTGACGATGAGCTCCATATACGCGCAGCGCAGGATATCGGGGGCGGGCGACGTGGGTGTGGGCACCGGGTTGTTGGTGTTGATAGAGGTTTCTGTGGTGACGTAGAAACCGGAGGAGGTTTTGGTGCGGTTTTTTATCTCAGACATAGGGCATCCTTGCAATACGAGAAATAGGGGATTATTTTGCTGTTCCAAAACGCGGAGAGTGCGACTCGTTCAGCGTGATGTGAACGGCCTGCTGGTCGGTGTAGAAATCAATCGAGCGGTAGCCTCCCTCGTGGCCGAGGCCCGAGGCCTTAACCCC
This sequence comes from Lysinibacter sp. HNR, assembly GCF_029760935.1. Lineage (NCBI taxonomy): Bacteria > Bacillati > Actinomycetota > Actinomycetes > Micrococcales > Microbacteriaceae > Lysinibacter > Lysinibacter sp. HNR. The sequence continues at coordinate 133,266 of NZ_CP121684.1, forward strand.
GCCAAACGGGGTGCGCAGGTCACGCACGTTGTTTGAGTTGAGCCAGACCATGCCCGCCTCAACGGCCTGGGCAAAATTGTGGGCCCGTTTGAGCTGCGAGGTCCACACGTAGGCGGCGAGCCCGTAGGCGGTGTTGTTTGCGAGCTCTAGAGCCTCCTCTTCCGTGTCAAAGGGGGTGATAGCCACAACCGGGCCGAAGATTTCCTCCTGGAAAATGCGAGCATCGGGCGCGACATCGACAAAAACCGTGGGGGCAACATAGTTACCCGTGGGGAAGCCCTCGGGGCGTCCGCCACCGGCCACCAGGCGCCCCTCACTCTTGCCGAGCTCAACGTAGCTCATCACCTTGTTGTAGTGCTCCGGGTGCACAAGCGCACCCACTTCGGTGGCCGGGTCTGAGGGGAGGCCCACAACAACGTTTTTGGCACGCTCCGCGTAGCGCTCCACAAAATCGTCGTAGATCTCACGCTGCACCAGGATTCGACTGCCCGCGGTGCAGCGCTCACCGTTGAGACTGAACACACCAAAGACGGTTGCGTCGAGGGCGGCCTCAAGGTCGGCGTCGGCAAAGACGATGGCGGGGCTTTTGCCGCCGAGCTCCATTGATAGGCCCTTGAGATAGGGTGCAGCATTGCCAAATATGATCTGCCCGGTACGGCTCTCGCCGGTGAAAGAAATAAGGGGAACGTCTGGATGTTTCACGAGGGCGTCACCCGCTTCCTCGCCGAGTCCGTTCACGAGGTTAAACACGCCGTCGGGGATGCCCGCCTCCCGGAATATTTCGGCCCACAGTGAGGCTGAGAGTGGCGTGAATTCGGCGGGTTTGAGTACTACGGTGTTTCCGGTCGCTAGCGCGGGCGCGAGTTTCCACGATTCCAGCATGAAGGGGGTATTCCAGGGCGTGATGAGTCCCGCGACGCCGATCGGTTTGCGGTTGACGTAGTTCATCTGGCGGTCGGGCACTTTAAAGGTGTTGTCGTGCTGTGCCACGATGAGATCACCGAAGAAGCGAAAGTTTTCTGCGGCTCGTCGTGCCTGTCCCCGGGCCTGGGTGATGGGCAGGCCCGAGTCAAAACTTTCTAGCTCGGCAAGCTGCGCGTCCCGCGATTCCACAATATCGGCCACTCTGTGCATGATCCGTGCGCGTTCCCGGGGGAGCAGCCGCGGCCAGGCGCCGCTTTTAAAAGCTTTTTTTGCGGCGCTAACGGCCAGGTCAATATCGGCCTTTTGTCCCGCTGCGGCCCGAATGTAGGTTTTGTTTGATACCGGATCAAGAACATCAAAGGTTTCTCCGCCGACGGAATCAACAAACGTGCCGTCGATGAAGTGACGGATTTTATCGGGCAGTCCGGTGGGTGGGTGCTGGGTCATGATCCTGTCTCTCGTTGTGGTGCGGGTCGTGGATTACGCTGTGGGCTGTGGGCTTGAGGTGGGTGGGCTGTAGGTTTGTGATGCGGATGTGTGGTTTTGTGGTGTGGGCCGCCGTGCTGTATTAGGCGGCCGGGGCGGGAAGGGCGTGTTTGTTTTGGTGTGCAAGGACCGCCTCAAGTGTGGCTAGGCGGTGGTTGCGTGCTGCTAGCTCGATGTCGATACCGGGTGCGGGGGCTTCGATGAGCTGTAAAATACGCTCGTGCTCCGTGATCGATTCTTGCGCTCGGTCGGGTACAAAGCTGAAGGATGATTCGCGCAGCAGACTCATGCGGTTCCATCCGCGGTGAACCAGGTCGAGGATGTGGGGGTTGGGGCAGCTCTCGAAGAGGACACTGTGAAACTCTAGGTTGAGGGCGGTAAATTGTTTCGGCTCAAAGTTGTTAAGTGTGTCGCGCATGTTCTCGTTGATCTCCCGTGCTCGGGTCATCTGGGCGGGAGAGATATTCGGGGACGCAAGGGCTGTGGCCGAGCCCTCGACAAGCGCGAGGGTCTGCATGGTGTGCAAGTACTCGGTCTCTCGGAGGAGAGCGACCTGAGCGCCCACGTTGCGCTCAAAAGTAACCAGGCTCTCGGCCTCAAGTCTGCGAATCGCCTCGCGCACCGGCACCACAGACATACCCAGCTCACGCGCAAGGGACGCAAGGCCCAGGCGAAAGCCCGGAGCGTATTGACCGGCATCGATTCTTTTGCGGAGTACACGGTAGGCGCGCTCAGATTTTGATTCGGATGCTCGAGGGGAGCCTGAGATTGTGCTCACACTTGTGTCTGGGGTGACATCTGTTCGTGGTCTTGTGCGTGTCTTTGATCCCGTGCTCATGCCTGATCCGCCTCGTATTGGGCTCGCCACGCGCTATTCATGGGGAAAAGGCCATCGACCGATGCTCCGGCGGCTACCTGTTCGGCAATCCAGGCATCCTCGTGTTCTTGCCGGACGGCGTCGGCCGCAACCTCGGCGAGTAGCGGTGGGGGGATCACAATAACACCGTCGCGATCGCCCATGATGATGTCCCCCGGTTGTACTGCCGCGCCGCCGCAGGCAATCGTGACGTCGGTCTCCCACGGTACGTGTTTGCGTCCGAGCACGCTCGGGTGAGGACCCTGCGAGAAGACGGGGATGTCAAACTCCCGCACCGCAGCGAAGTCGCGCACCCCGCCGTCGGTAACGATTCCGGCGGCACCTCGCACCTGGGCGCGCAGTGCAAGTACGTCTCCCACGGTTCCAGTTTCGGGAATTCCCCGTGCCTCGATAACAAGCACCTCACCCTCAGCTACGGTGTCGAAGGCGCGTTTTTGCGCGTTAAAACCACCGCCGTGCTGAGCAAAGAGATCGGGGCGGAAGGGGATAAAGCGGAGGGTTTTTGCGGTGCCGAGTATTTTGGCGTGTTCATGATTGGGGTGAACTCCGTCGATAAAGATGTTTATATAACCTCGTTTACGCAGCGCGGCGGAGACGGTGGCCACCGCAACACCTGAGAGTTGGGCACGAATTGTGTCGGTGAGAACGGGTGCCGTTGCTGGTGCTTGACTTGATCTTGATCCTGATCCTGATCCTGGTCCTAGTGCCTGTGCCTGTGCTGTGGCGGTTGCTGCAGCTGGGGTTGGCGTTGTTACCGGTGTTGTCGCTGTCGCCAGGGGAGTTGCTCTGCCCGCGTTGACGGCGGCCGCGTGTTCCTGCTCGCTGCCCCAGGCCTCGATTCGCTGTAGGTCATCGACCCGCGGTGTGGCGCCATATTCTCCAAAGGGAATGTTTCCCTGAGTGATCGTTGTAATCAGTTTTCCGGTGGTGGGGTTTCCGGGTGCTTTGGGGGCGTCAACCTCAACCTCAACCGTGTCGCCGGGTAGTACAACGGATGAGCCTGCCGGGGTTCCGGTGAGTATCACATCGCCGGTTTCGAGGGTCATCAACTGGGAGAGGTCAGCGATAAGCCGACCGAAGGTGAACGCAAGTGTATCGCTTGTGTCCTGTTGCACGAGTGTGCCGTTGACCCAGGTGCGTACGCGCCAGGCGTCTTCTGCGATTCCCGCGGTGGGAATGAGTCGCGGCCCAATGGGGGTAAAACCGTCGCCGCCCTTGGAGCGTACATTTGATCCCTTATCAACCGCGCGCAGATCGTAGAGGCCAAAGTCGTTGGCAGCGGTAACCTGGGTGACGTGCGACCAACCATCCTCGGGGGAAACTCGGCGCGCCGGTGTGCCAACAATGAGGGCAATTTCACCCTCGAAGGCGAGGAGTTCGGTATCGGCGGGGAGCTCAATGCTGCTCCCTGTTGCCGCCAGTGAGGAACTCGGCTTAAAAAAGTAGGAGGGCTGGGAGGGGGTGCGGCCGCGCTGCGTCATGCGCGAGGGATAATTGAGGTGTACCGCAATGATCTTACCGGGGCTTGCAAATCCTTCTATCATGGCTGCCTCTCTGCGTTGTCGCTAGGAGCAAAGCTCTCTATCAGGTTTTCGGTTTCACGAGCCAGGATCGATACATCGGCTCCTACCGCAACAAAATCGGCACCCGCCTCCAGGTAACGCTGGGCATCGGCTCTTATAAAGGCGTTGACCCCCACCGGCTTGCCGGCCCGCTTTGCGATGTGGATGACCTCTAACACGCGAGAAACAACCTCGGGATGGTTTTGCTGACCCAGAAAACCCATCGAGGCGGCCAGGTCCGAGGGGCCGATAAATACTGCGTCAACACCATCGACGTTAAGAATACGTTCGACATCTGCAACCGCGTCGACCGATTCGATCTGTACCGTGAGACTGATGGTGTCGTGCGCCCCATTAAGGTATCCCTCCACACGATTCCAGCGGGAGGAGCGCGCAAGTGCCGCACCAACTCCCCTTACCCCGTCCTGGGAATAGCGGATTGCCCGCACAATGTTCTCGGCCTCCTCGGCGGAATCAACCATGGGGATGAGCAGGTTCTGAACGCCCAGATCAAGATACTGTTTAATGAGTACCGTGTCGTCGCTGGGGAGGCGCACGAGCGGTGTCACGGGATAGGCCGACATTGCGTAGAGCTGAGCAAGCACGGACTCCAGACTGTTGGGCGAGTGCTCCACGTCGATAAGTATCCAGTCACACCCGCTACCTGCAACTATCTCGGCCACAACCGGGTTGGCAGAACACACCCACAGTCCGAGGAGTGCCCGATCGGAAGAGGCCAGGTGATCTCGCAGGGTAGCGGGGAGGTCTAGACGAATCGGCATGTCACCGACCCCAATTGCCCGTAGTCCGCGTGTATTGTGTCGCCGCGCTCGACCCACACGGGGCGAGTGAAGGAACCCGCCAGGATAATCTCGCCCGCGCCGAGTGACTGCCCGTGCTGGGCGAGTTTGTCGGTGAGCCAGGCAACCCCCATTGCTGGATGACCCAGCACGGCGGCGGCAACCCCCGACTCCTCGATTGTTTCGTTGCGATAGAGGAGAGCGGATACCCAGCGCAGGTCGATCTCATCCACTCTGACCGGACGTCCCCCCAGGACCATCGCGCCCATCGCGGCGTTATCACTGATGGTGTCGATGATGGTGCGACCCTCAAGCTCGAGGCGTGAGTTGAGCACCTCAATCGCGGGCACCACATAGGCGGTCGCGTCGAGAACATCAAAGATGGTGGTGTGGCGGCCGGTAAGAGGCTTGGAGAGAACAAACGCCAGCTCTACCTCGATGCGGACGTTTGAAAAACGGTTGAACTCTATGGTCGAGCCCGTTTGATAGACCATATCGTCGTGGATAACACCGTAGTCGGGTTCGGTGATTCCCGTGGCGACCTGCATAGCCCTCGAGGTGAGGCCAATCTTGTGGCCGACCAATCTGGCACCGTGTGCGACGCGGCGATCCGACCACACTTTTTGTATAGCGTACGAGTCTTCGATAACCATATCGGGATAACGCGCGGTGAGGCGCGGCAGGGTTATGCGTTCGCGATCAGCTCGTACAAGCTCATCGGCGATAGTCTCAATCTGAGTGCGGTTGAGCACGTATCCTCCACTTCGTCGGGTAGTGTTCAAATCGTATACGATCTGCAAGAGGCGGCAACAGTATTCTCGAAAAAATATTTGGCAGCGGAGATGCTTCTCCCCCTATGTGACACGTGCCGATGTGACCCATAGGCCGGGTCTACATGCTGATAACCTGAGGTTCCGAAACCGCCTTCAGGCCCTCTACCCCAAATTCACGACCGTAGCCCGAGTGCTTAACCCCGCCAAAGGGCACCATCGGGTTGAGCGTGCCGTGCGCGTTAATCCACACGGTTCCCGAGTGGATACGCGCGGCAATCTCTCTGGCCCGCTCTCGATTCGCGGACCACACCGAAGCCCCCAGTCCAACTTCAAGCTCGTTGGCCAGGCCAATAACTTCGTCAAGATCGGTATAACGGATGATCGGTAGTGCCGGACCAAATTGCTCCTCCACAACCAGGTCGTTGTGGGGGTCGATATCGGTGACGAGGGTGGCGGGATAAAAATTGCCCACGGCCTCCCTGTTCGGGTCGCCACCCAGAACGACCCGAGCCCCCGAGGCCCTGGCCGACTCTACTAGGCGGTCAACAATCTCGTACTGCGCCCGATTCTGCAGGGGGCCCAAGACGTTCTGTTCCTCAAGACCTCTGCCCATGGGAACATTTTTGGCAAACGCGGTGAGTTCTGCGACCACCTCGTCGTAGACTGAATCGTGCACGTAGAGCCGTTTCATGGCGGCACAGGTTTGTCCCGTATTAATAAATGCACCCCAAAACAGGCCCTCGGCGATTTCCTTGGGATTGACATCGGGGAGCACAATCCCCGCATCGTTCCCCCCGAGCTCGAGCGTGAGCCGCGTGACGTTGTTTGCGCTCGCCGCGATGATTTTCTTGCCTACCGGGGTAGAACCGGTAAACATGATCTTTCCGATTGCGGGGTGGGTAACCATTGCTTCGCCCACGGTGCGGCCGGGACCTGCAACCACACTGAGCACACCCTCGGGAAGTACCTGATTGAGCACGGAAGCCAGGGCGAGGCCCGAGAGTGTTGTGGTTTCAGCTGGTTTGGTGATGACGGTGTTGCCCATGCGCAGTGACGGGGCTATCTGCCAGATCGCTATCATCATGGGCCAGTTCCACGGGGCGATTGCGCCAACCACCCCGATGGGGCGATAGTGCATCTCTGCGTAGCTTTCTCCGTCATCCACCAGCACCTCCACTGGGAGCTCGGTGTCGGCCGCGCTGCGTAACCAAACGGCGCAGGCACCAACTTCGAAGCGAGCATTGGGTCCGTTGAGTGGCTTGCCCTGTTCGCGAGAGAGCAGCTCGGCAAGGGCTTCGGCGGACTCTTCAACCGCATCGGCCGCCCGGTGCAGATAGTTTCTGCGTTTTTCGTCGCTGAGGGCGGCCCAGGATATTTGAGCGGACGTGGCCCGTGTAACTGCGGCCTCAAGATCAGGAACACCCTGCACGGGTGCCTGGGATATGAGTTCTCCTGTGGCTGGATCGAAGACGTCTCGTTTTTCGCCGTGTGCGGGCGTGATGGTAGCAATAAGGTCTGTGTAATTTTGCATGGTTCTCCACCTCGAGTCCTGATTTTGTTGATACTAAATCTAGGCGTTTTTTTGGGGAACGGGTTGCTTGTGGGGGTAGTGAGGTTGTCCGAGGGTGAACAGGTGAGAGGCGGCGGTAAACGGGTTACCGCCGCCTGATCGGTTATTGGTAGCTAGCCCTACCTGTGCTTTCTATGTGATCCATCAGCATCACTCCTTAGGGTTGAGCACCCTCAGGAGTTGGACTCGGCAAGATCGTCTGAGCTCCATTGAGGAAGCCTGCTTTTGTTGAGACATAGACGCCGGGCTGGCCGGGCAGGCCACAGACGGATCCGCCCCTGCTCACCACACCGATTTGATAGTAGACGTCTTTGCCGTCTTTGCGTCCCTTTTTGACGAGAGGACCACCGGAATCACCGTGACACCCATTAGCTTTCTCTTTTCCCGCACAAATATTTGCATCGGTGACGGGTTGCATGCCGGGATAGCCGTCCCAGGCAATCTGACACTCGTCGAGGGGAACGAGTGGCACCGTAACCTTTTGGAGTTTGTTAGGAAGGTAAGGGAAATCGGGGTTCGTGTTGCCCCACCCCATAACGGTTGCGAGAGTTCCCGCTCCGAGTAGTGCGTCGGTTCCCGGCGTGGGTAGTGAAACCGGCAAGATACCATCAATGCTCTCGGACAGTACAACGAGCGCTACATCGAGTGATCTATCAGCCTCAACCCTTAGAACCCCGCGAGTCTGTCCAAGAGACGTGTTGTTCAGATCACTGCGCCCAACTGTCACGCTGAGCCGCGAAACGTCCGTAATGTGATCAAAACAGTGCGCTGCGGTAAGCACCGCATAGCTGTAAAGTAGCGACCCCCCCCGCAGGTATGTTTGCCATTCACCTGAATGGACGCCATAAATTCGAATTCTTTGGGGTCGGCATCCGATCCTCCTATTATGCGAGGTGATATGTCGGGCTGGGTTGCCGTCTCGGAGCTTACGACTTCAGGGGTCTCCTGCGCCTGTGCACTCATGGCTCCAGAAGTAAATGCAAAAGCGCCAATCGCAACTGAAGCAAGCCCTGTCATGAATGACTTATACATACAATCTCCTTTCCTGTTATGTTTTAGTGATTAAGGAGATTAGCGCACTTAAATATTTAACAATATATATTTGAGTTTAAATATATTAAAGTTTAGTGAACACTATGCGCAGTGCCGCACGGTTTGAGTGGGGGTGGTATGGGTTTGGGGGTGCTGTGTGGTTTGTTTTTGAGAGTGCCTGTTTTGAATTTACGCTTTGTTTCCCAGTGGGTGTGTGGTTTACAGGATCTTCTCAGGATAAATAACTTTTTTATAACGTCCCGTGGGGGTGGGGGAGTGTCTATCGTGTAGACCTGGGCTCCGGCGAGTATGAGATCGGGGGCTGGCGTTGACTCAATGGGCATGGGAGCAACCGTTTTCCGAGGAGTGGGGGGAGGAGGGGGCGCTGCCGCACGAGGCATCTGCCTGCGAGGGGAGATCCATTGCCGGGTTCTGATCCAGAAAACCGTGGGGTTTAAACCAGAACCCGGAGTAGTCGACCGGCATAATGGGCCAGTCTTCTGTCCGCGGAATGTGTGTGGGGCCAAAAACATGCCACAGCACGATGTCTTGGGAGTCGAGGCTGCGGTCTTGCGCGGTCCACTCCGGCAACCCGGCGCCCGGTGCGTGTGCGTTGGGGTAGGGCCCCGCCGGGAAGAGTTCATTGGGACTGTAGCGGGTTGCCCACAGGTGTTTTGTGGCAAAGGTGGCGCGCCCGTACACGGTTGATTCGGGCTGGGCCAGGAGGGTTGAGCGTCCCTCGGGAATGAGCCAATAGGCGGTGGGCTGGCCAACGTAATTTGTGCGCTGTGCGCTACGCACCTCCCAGACTCGGCTGCTCTGTGGGTTTGCCAGGCGCTGCGCCGCAAGCTCGTTTTTAAGGGGGGTTGTGTTCCACGTGAAGGCGTTGCCGTGCGGGTTGTCGGGGCCCGTGGGAATTCCACTCATCTCGACCTCGTGGAGGGTATTGTTTTCGCCATCGATCGCAACGTCGAGGCGTGCACAAAAAAGGTGCTGGTGCACGGGGGTAAAGATTCCCGGGGCAATTTCTGGGGCGTGCGGGTCGAGAGTACCGGGTGTGTTGGCGCCCGCAAATACGATTCCTGTAGCCTTTGCCTCAACCTGAATCGAACCGTCGAGGTAGAAGTACCAGAAGAATCCGTAGTCGTAGTTGCCCACGGTTGAAAAGTAGCTAACCACAAGCCTGCGACTGCGGCGCACCTCTGTTTTTCCTTCGAGGTCGGTGTGTTTCCAGAGAATGCCGTAGTCTTCCTCGTGCATACACACCACCTGAGGAATTTTGACGGGGTTGCCGTGATCGTCGGGAACAAAGCCGTCGAAATAATGAATGACCCCGAGGCAGTCACAGCCGAGTGACAGGGAGTTTGCGCTTTTCCCGAGCAGATACTCACCGGCATCAAAGTAGCTGATCCAGTGTCGGCTCTTTGTGGTGTCACCGTAGGGAACCACCATTTCGGGGACACTTGCCCGCGTGATGATCGGGCGGTCTTCTTCGCCATCGCGAAAGCTAATCTGATTGAGGATCAGACCCTCCTGCTGGCTGAAGCCCACTCGAAACTTCCAGTTTTGCCACTCCACCAGGCTGCCGGTGACGGAAAAACTGGGGCCCTCCGGCTGGGTGATTTCGATGGGCTTGAGTGAGGTTCTTGCAGGGCCCTGAACATCCAGAGTGTAGTTGCCGTGCTGCTCGGGAACGGGAACATCACCCTCGTCTTCGCAGCGGATGACGGCTGATTGCGTGAGATCAAGGTGTAATATCAGCCCCTCAACGGGGTGTGCCCAGGGGCTGTCGTCTTCATGAAAACGAAGGTAGGTGAGTGAACGAATAATGCGTTTGCCGTTTTCTTCTTCCCGATTAAAGAAGCCCGGGGCAAGGGGGGAACAGAACGCGAGATCCATGTGCTTTTCGAGGCCGCGGCGCTTCATCGCAGCCTGCCACTCGGGCGAGGCTTTAACAATGCGCTCTGCGGCTTCGTACTCCTCAAAGAGGTATTGGGGTTGGCCGTAGGGGGCGGTCGTGGTGGGCAACGCCCGGTAACTTTCGATATTCCCGTGGGTGACGGACACGATAATCTCTGTGGACTCTCCCGTGTTGCGGTCAAGCAGGGTGACCAGAATGCGGCGATTGATGGGGTCTCCTGAACGCCAGGAGACAACCTCTTCTTTGGACGGGTCTATAAGCAGCATGCGAGGCACGCGGGTGTGAAAAGAAAAATGCCCGGCCTCATCGAGGATGGAGCGGGCCGTGGCTATCTCGTCTCCTGTGAGAGGGTCGAGCGGATGACCCGCTTGGAGCAGCGTGGTGACCCGTTGTCCGTGAGTGTGGGTGTGATCTGGCGTGTTCGTCATTGAAGGGTGTCCTTATTGTCGAGCGATATGTCTAGAAGTGTAGGGGTTTTTCGTGCGGAAAGGAGTGCAAATTCGCTTATGTGGATAATACTTGTCTTGTGGAAGACTAATGCGCGATGTGTCATGCGTGGAATTCGCCTTTTGCTCCGTGAGGGCTTGCCTCGGTTGAATCGTGGGGGTCGACGGGATTGAACGTGGAGTTGCTGAGTAGCGGGGTCTCAGCGAGATTAAAACGCTCGAGATCATTGCGTAGATCGGCATAGACGGCGGGTTTTTGCCTGCGCAGATAGGTCCCGTAGAGGAGACCACCGAGGAGCGCCACAACCAAAAGCAGCGGTAAAAGGCGAACGGCAAGCGCATCCGATCCCGCGACAATGTCAAAGTTTGCGATCGCGAGCACAACGATGGTGACGAGGGCAAGAAAGCCAATACCCGGAGCAAGGAGGGTGCTCCAGAGCCTGGGATCGCGCTTCATGCGAAAGTACACAACTACCGCCAGGGCGGCGAGAGCCTGCAACACAATGATACTGAGGGTTCCAAAGCCCAGCATGGCGGGGACGAGGGAGGTGAGTGGTTCCGCGCCCGCGAGTGCAAAAAGAAGCGCCACGGCCGCCGCAAAACTTGCCTGCACAAGGCCTGCACGCTGGGGTGCCCCGTTGGGACGGGTGGCCGCGAGGGAGTGAGGAAGTATGCGCGCCCGTCCCAAGGCAAAGAGATATCTGGTGGCGGAGTTATGGAACGCCAACATGGCCGCGAAGAGACTGATGAGCAGGAGGATCAGCATGACATTGAGGAGGACCGGGCCGATGTATCGCTCGGCGAGGCTAAACACCAGGTCGCCGTTTGCGAGGTGCTCAAGCGCTACCTCCTGAGCGTCGTGTACCCCTATGGCACTCACAACCGCCCAGGTGGTGACCGCAAGGATCACCCCGATGCTGATGATGGCCGTGTAGGTGGCGCGGGGGATGGTGCGGAGGGGGTTGCGGGCCTCCTCGCTAAAGAGGGCTGTTGCTTCAAAACCGAGGAAACCGGTTGCGGCCAGCAGGAGCCCGATGGGGAGAGAGCCCGCGAAGACGACTTCCGGGCTGAACGCCTGAATATTAAATCCGGTATTGACGAGCACCGAGATGTCAAAAACGATAAGCATGAGAACCTCAAGGAGGAGCGCCACTCCTAGAATCTTGGAGCTGAAGCCAATGCCTTTGCGACCCATGAGAAACGAAACAACAATTGATGCGAGTCCCCACACGTACCAGTGAAGGTCGAACCCGGTGAGGTTGGCAATGATGGTTTGCATAAAGAAGCCGCTGGTGCCGATGGTTCCCACCACAAAGAAGTTGTACCCGATTGTGGCGATGAGGCCAGCGATGAGGCCTCCGGTGCGGCCCAGGCCCCGCACGACAAAAGCGTAGAACCCGCCGGCGTTGACGAGCTGTTTGGACATCTGCGCGTAACCGGTTGCAAAGAGGAGAAGGATAATCGCGACGATGAGAAACGAGGCGGGGGTGCCGCCCCCGTTGCCGAGCGCGATTGCGAGTGATGCAACCACGACGATTCCCGTGAGGGGTGCTACTGCCGCAAGGACAAGAAATACGATTCCTGCCACACCCAGGGCATTTTTGTGGAGGGTTGTGTTGACGTGAGATTCGGACACGATCAGGCTCCTTTGCCGTAGCGGTACTTCCTAAAAATCATTATGACCCGGGGTGCTTGACGGCGGGCGAAAACCCCTTGGACGGGAGTGATCGTTTTGCCACTGAAAGTGTGTGCGGCTGAGAAGGTGGAGATCACAATGCGGTTCAACCAATGACGGGGGCCGTGAAACGAGAGGAAAGCGTGCAATGAGTAGTTCGCACAACGGTGTTCGGCGTCGTGTTGTTGTGATTACCGGTGGGGGAACCGGTATCGGGGAGGCGGTTGCTGAGCGGTATGTTTCTGAGGGGGCGCAGGTTGTTATCGTGGGACGGCGGCCCGGGCCTCTGGAGGAAACAGCCGAGCGTCTTGGTGTGGTGGCGATCGCCGGTGATGCGTCAGACAGCGTGTCTGCGCGATCCATTATTGATCGGGTAACGACGCAATTTGGTGGTATTGATGTGTTGGTGGCAAACGCCGGAGGGTACGGTTTTGCCGCGGTGGGGGAGACGTCAGACACGGAGTGGGACGCTGCAATCCGGGCGAATCTTTCTAGCGCGTTTATGATGGCGAGAGAGGCACTGCCCGCACTTCTTGAGGGGAATGCTTCCGGTTCCGCCGCCCCCGATTCCGGTCTGGGTCGGAGCCAGGGAAAAGAGATCGTGATTGTTTCCTCGCTCGCGGGGCTCTTTGCCGGTCCGTCGGTTGCGGGTTACACGGTGGGAAAGCACGCGCTTATCGGTCTTACCCGGAGTCTCGCTCGGGACTATGGCCGCAGGGGCGTCAGAGTAAACGCGGTGTGTCCCGGCTGGGTGAGAACTCCCATGGCCGATGCGGAGATGGACGAGTTTGTGGCGCATATGCCAGACCTGAGGGATCGTGATGAGGGTTATGTTGCGGTTACGCGGGATGTTCCGTTGGGGCGGGCGGCCGAGCCATCTGAGATAGCGTCGGTGATTCGTTTTCTCGGCTCAGCGGAGTCATCGTATATGACGGGTGCGGTGCTTGTGGTGGACGGCGGGGCACACATCGTTGATCTGCCAACGCTTGCTTTCGAACACGCCGGTATGTAGAGCGGCAGGACACCTAGGCAGTGGTGGATGGCAGGCGGCGAGCTTCGCTTGGGGAAATGCCGTAGTGCGCTTTAAATACTCGGCTAAAGTGTGCGGCATCCACAAATCCCCAGCGTGAGGCGAGAGACGATACCGTGTGGCTGGCGAGCACGGGGTCGAGAAGGTCGGCCCGGCATTTTTCTAGGCGGCGTTCTCGGATCCAGGTGGAGACCGTTGTGCCTGCTCGGTGGAAGAGCGCGTGTAGGTGTCGTGTTGAGATGTAGTGTGCTGCGGCAATGCTGTGGGGTGAGAGGTCTTGGGAGTTGAGGTTCGCGTCGATGTGGGCATAGATTTTTTGCAGCAGAACCTGGTGGGGATCTTGTGGGACACGTTCGGTGTCGAGGATGCTTGAAAACAGGGTTCCTAACAGGTCGAGGCTTGTTATCGCGAGTTTTGTGCGTACGCGATCCGTAAGTCGTGTGAGTTGGGAGGGAAACTGTGAGAGATAGGCGGTGATCACAGGTGCGAGGCCGCGGTGATCACTGAGCGAGGTAGCCGTGAGCTGTTCGGTGAGTGGCGCTGGAAGGTCGAGACGATCTTTAGGGAACATAATGATGAGGTTGCGAAACTCTTCGTTAAACAGTAGCGAGTAGGGCCGCGAGGTGTCGTAGACAGAGAGTGCACCGGGACGCATTGTGAGTTCTTTGCCGTCCTGTACCAGGGTGCTTTTTCCCGAGAGTAGAAGACTGACTTTGTAGTATCCGCTGCCGCCACGTGAGATAGTTTCGGGTGTGCGCTCCACGAGGTGTGGTCCGGCCCAAACCTCGGTGAATGCGATTCCATCAGCGGTGGCCGAGGACAGGCGGGCAGTGAAGGGCGACTCTTGATGTCTGCTGATTCGGAGCGGCACAAAAGAGTTTGAGACGGCGTTTTTAAACGCAAAGAGATTATCGGTTTTTAGGGTCGGCGCTGAAGCACGGCTGTGAGTTGGCGCCTTTGCAAACTGCATTTTTATCACCTCACGCACAGGCTACACCTTAAATTTCTTGGAGCGAAGCCTCAAGCGCTTCGCAGAGGATAGGAAGCTCTTGGGGACCGAACGTCAGCGGAGGGCGAATCTTGAGCACGCTATCGTCTCGTCCGATACGGGAGATGAGCACCCGGCGCTGTTTCATCGCTTCGACAACCCGCTTGGCCAGGTGAGGCGCGGGAGCGTTATCCACCGCAAAATCGAGACCGAGAAACATGCCTGTTCCCTTGGCTGCACGGATGAAGCTGTGCTGCGAGGTGAGCTGGGAGAGGCGCTTTTGTGCCGTGACCGAGAGCTGTCGCGCGCGCTCCCTGAGACTGTGGTCTTCCATCTCTAGGAGTACGGCTTCTGCCACAGCTGCGGACACGGGGTTTCCCGCAAAAGTATTAAAAAACTCGTTGGTGGAGCCGAACTCTTCGAGGAGTTCTTCTCGCGTTATGACGGCGGATACAGGGTGTCCGTTTCCCATGGGTTTCCCCAGGGTGACGAGGTCGGGGCGGATGCCCGCATACTGGTATCCCCACATGTGGCTTCCCGTTCGCCCGAATCCGCTCTGCACCTCATCGGTGATGACCAGACCGCCAGCTTTTCTTACCCGCTCCGTTATTTGCGCGGCGAGTTTGTGAGGTAGCCGGGGCAGGCCCTCCGTAGAGAATAGTGGGTCGAAGAGGCACGCTGCGACCCCGTATCCGGCCTCGCGAAGGGAATCGATTGCGAGATCGAGCTCCGCGAGGGTCTCGGCGGCAACCTCGTGCTGTGGGCGCGGGTCGGAGTCGAGATCGGGGACCCTGATCCCACGAACGTGGGGGCCGAGGGGTTCCCGCGTTTTTAGCCCTGTGGTGAGCTGGGCAAGCGTGATGGTGTTTCCGTGATAGCTGTGATCGGAAACGATGATGCCGGTTGCGCCGGTGTGCTGGCGGGCGATGCGCATTGCAAGCTCGTTTGCCTCGGAGCCAGAGTTGCCAAGAAGCACGCGGTCGAGACCCCGATCAAACGTGCGGAGAAGGCGTTCGGCGTAGAGAACCACCCGATCATTGAGGTAACGGGTGTGGATGTTCAGCGTGGCGGACTGCGTGGTTAGCGCCTCTTGTACCCTTTTATTAGCATGCCCAACATGGGGAACGTTGTTGTAGCCATCGAGGTAGCGATCTCCGTTTATATCGGTAAACCACACGCCCTTGGCGGACACAAATTGCAGCGGTTCGTTATAGAAGAGCGGGGAGTGCGGACCGAGCGTTGCATTGCGGCGGGCTATGAGCTCTGGTGTGGTGATCATTAGTGGTGCTTTCGGTTGGTCATTGGACGGATTTCAGGTATGAGTTGACGGGATTATGGAGTATGAGCTGACCGAGTTGTGTCTTTTGGGTTTGAACCAGTAAAGAATTAAATGGTGTTTATTCCGATTTTGGCATATAGGGTTTAGGTGCGACGGTTATTCTCCTCGGGAGATTAGTTTTCGGGAGAGATGAACAATGTGAGGGAGTAGCGTTGTGGCGTGGAACTCTGCTGTTTCTTCTCCTCGCCTATCTGCTGCCCATCCGAGATAGGTGAGTCCACGCGCCAGAAGGATTGCGGGAAACGCCGCGTGATCGGCTGCGTCGAGTGGGCGAACCGCATGGTATCCCCGAAAAAGCGCGTTATGATAATCGGGGTAGCGCGGGTGCGGGGTATAGAAGTAGAGTGCCGTGGCAAGATCGAAGAGGTGCCAGCCCGGCGCGAAGTCGTCAAAGTCGATCAGTACCAGACCGCTGGAGGTTCGCAGGATATTTTCTGGAGTGAGGTCAGCGTGGATGGGGCCGTAGCGATGTGGCTGTTGGCCATAGGCGAGAAGAACCGCGCGAATATGCTCTATGGCGCATTCAACTATGCGGCGTCCTTCGCTCTGCAGCTCGGGGAGGCGGAGCGGGTCGCCCCATACCGGGTTGGCTCCCACCAGGCCTTCAAGATCCCAGGCCTGCCGAGGCGTTGTGAGAGTGTAGCCTGAGCGCTCGGTGGCGTGGTGGGCCTGTGCCGTAAGCGCGCCGAGCGCTAAAAAGTCTGCGGGATCGAGTGTTGCGGTGCCAAAGACACCGGTGCGTTCGTCGCCAAAGTTTCCGCTGTTGGTAATGAGCTTTTGCACGTCGACCTGGTGTAAACCTGCGGGGTGGGAGGTGCCCACCGTGCAGAAGGTGTGGCCGCTGCGGGTTCGTAAAAAGCGGGGAACAGCAACCCCCTGTGAGTGAAGCGCCTCAACAAAATCGAGCTCGCAGCTCAACTCAGCGTCGCTGTGGTACCCCCGGCGGTGCAGGCGGACAACAAAGCCGCGGCCTTGATGACGGAGTGAGAAGACGAAGTTTTCGCGATTCTTGAGGAGGGTGAGAGGCGCCTCTGGGTGGACGTCGTAGGAATGAAGCGCCTCACGGGTGAGTTCTTCTGCAGAGACGAGATCAACGGTGTTCATCGGCGGCCTTCCGGGGAGTGTAGCTTACGCTAGCACGAGCAACCCTCTTTTTCTAGACTCGGAGTCTAGAAAAAGAGCTTGGGGGGACGACTCCGAGCTGTAGAGGAATATCAATTTTGCGTGATCTCGGGTGATCGTGGACCACGCCGGGTGGTCTGGTGTGATCTCGGAGGGGTCGTGTTCTCCCGTCGGTTATTGAGAAGCGTGTTTACACTTGAGGAAGATGTCAAAGACTATTCCTGAACCCCGACTTCGTGAGCGCAATCATCTTCGCACCCGAGAGAAACTCATTGATGCTGTTCTTGAGGTCATTGCCGAGCACGGAGTTGATGGCGTGGGCATTAATCGAGTTTTGCACGGGGCGGGTGTGGCGCGCGGCACACTTTACGCGCATTTTCCCCGGGGACGAGATGAACTTTTGCGTGCCGCCTATGCGAGGTTGAGCCATCAGCTTGTTGCTCGTACGCGCGATGCCGTGTCCTCTGCGGAGGGGTGGCGTGGTCAGGTTCTTGCCCACGCACGCGAGGTTTTTAAGCTGGCGGCAGACTCCCGCACCGGATATTTTTATAACGTTTCCGGTCCTGCGCTTGTTGCGAGTGGCCGGGAAAGTGGTATCGGTTCTGGCGCGGGCATCCTCATGATCGAGGAAACGCTCAAGGAAGCCCAGCAAGTAAACGGGTTGGAGCAGGAGCTTGACTCGAGGGTGACGGCAATCCTGCTGGTGGGTGCGCTTCGCGAGGCCGCGGTCGAGGTTGCCGCGGGAAATTTGAGCGTGCGGCGCGCCTCTGAGGGGTTTGAACGGCTTCTCGGTTCTCTTACGTGAGAACACACAGTTCAGGGGAGTCCGGCTCTTTGCACAGGAGGCTCCCGTATTCCACAGGAAACAAAATCGGCTATTGAAGTGACGATGCAGTCCCTGTACTGTAATCTCAACCCCGCGAGGGGCTTTTCTCACGAGTTACATGTCATCGTTTGTTAAAAAGACAAAGGGAGTCTGGAGGTTCTATGTCGAGCCCGTCTGTTCCGGAGAAAACCCGACGTGAGTTGCGCCGTGTTGCAGCCGCGACCGTTATTGGCACCACCATTGAGTGGTACGACTTCTTTGTGTACGCGAGTGCTGCGGGCCTGGTTTTTGGGAGACTCTTTTTTGAACCGATGGGTCCGCAGGCGGCGACCATTATTGCGTTTGCAACAGTGGGAGTGAGTTTCTTATTTCGCCCTCTAGGCGCGTTTATTGCCGGTCACTTTGGCGACAAGATCGGTCGCAAAGCGATGCTGGTGATCACGCTTCTCCTCATGGGCGCGGCGACAACGCTCATCGGCATCTTACCCACCTATGAACAGGTGGGTATTCTTGCTCCCGTTCTGCTCACCCTGTTGAGAATCCTGCAGGGACTATCAACAGGTGGCGAGTGGGGAGGCGCGGTTTTGATGGCGGTGGAGCACGCTCCCTCTCATAGGCGGGGACGCTACGGAGCGTTTCCGCAGATCGGGGTGCCCATCGGTTTGTTGCTTGCCTCGGGTGTCCTCGCCCTCATGACGGGTGTGATCTCGCCGGGGGAGGCCTTCCTGGAGTGGGGCTGGCGGGTTCCCTTTCTCCTCAGTGTGGTCTTGATCGCGGTGGGCATTATTGTGCGTCGGGCGGTGAGTGAAAGTCCGGTTTTTAGCGAAATTTCCGAGCGTAAAGAGCAGAGCAGTATGCCTGTGGTTCAGCTTTTCCGTCGCCACAGCCTCCTGGTTCTTTTGGCCGCGCTCACCTTTGCGGGTAACAACGCGGCGGGCTACCTCACCACCGGTGGGTTTATCCAAAACTACGCAACCACGCCCGAGGCAGAGGGGGGTTTAGTGGGCATGGAGCGCACCCCGGTGCTTCTTGCCGTCACGGGTGCCTCGATAGTGTGGCTGATTTTTACCTTTTTGGCGGGAGTGATCTCCGACAGGATCGGGCGTAAAAACACCTACATTATTGGTTGGATATCGTTTCTTGCGGTGGTTTTTGTTCTCTTTCCCCTTGTTAACACGGGTAATGCGTGGTTTCTGCTGCTGGGTCTCTCGTTATTTTCAATCGGTAACGGCCTCACCTACGGGCAGCAGGCGGCCTATTTCTCCGAGCTATTTCCAGCTTCTATTCGTTACTCGGGGGTCTCTATTACCTACGCGATCGGGGCTATTCTCGGCGGGGCGTTTGCCCCCATGATCTCCACGGCGCTGGTTGCCGCAACGGGCACTGCGCTATCGGTTGCGCTGTATATCGGTGGTGTGATGGTGATCGCGTTTACGGCAACCCTGCTCCTGTGCGATCGCACGGGAGTTCCTCTGGGTGCCAGTTATGAGGTCGAGCAGACGAGGGGACACTTCGTCTGGCAGCGTCATTCGGTCGAATCAACGGGGTAGAAAACTATTGAGGCGCGATCACCCTGTGGCATTCTCAGGAATTTCCTGAGTCGTGCCACCTTGGTACGGTTTTGAGTCGATCCTCGATATCGCGAGAAACAGCATCCCTTACCTTCCGAGATATTACAGTTTTATAACAAGAAACTTTGGTAGCTAACTATATGGTTTATATTGTTTTTAGATGAAGCACGTGCATCGGTCACTTGGCGTTTAGATAATTTGATAGAGATATGTTCTATTAATTAATCTAGTCAATAATTTCATATTCAAATAACTAGAAAGAGCAAAATCGATGAAGAAAAAAATCTGTGCTACAGCAGCATTGATCGCCCTACTCAGCACGTTCGCCCTGTCCACACCGGCGCTAGCCAACACAGAGTCAACAACCGACAGAGGAGTCACCAGCGTTGCGCCTCGCGCCTCTTTTAACGTTGAGGTAAATATAGCCAGTTACATCTTTTATAGCCAGATAGAGGTTTGGGCAAATGGCAAGAAGTTCTATGGTGATGCGGGAGGTGTTGGACTCCCCGGCCCCGCAAAAGGCTGGGGTACCTTGAGCACCGATGACTTTGATCGGTTAGTCAAACTCACAAACAGCTTCCAAATCAACAGTCTTGCAGTTGGTGTCAACATTCTCTTTTACGGCCCCGGGACTGAACTTCTCGGGTCAGCTCTCGTTGGAGGGATAGGGAGCGCCGTGGGAATCTTCGGAGGTAGTGGCCGCTGGTCTTAGATTTTTTCTTTACCGTCTAAACGATACTTAAGAATTACAGGGCACCATTAACGCGTCTCCTCTTTCGTTCCTTATCCTCATGTCTGGAAAGTAGGGAACGGAAGAGGAGACGCTACGTTGGTGTAGCAGCAGTGGCCAAGCGAGAGCATCAATAGGGTTTAAGGATTTTGGCGACGCGCTACGGAACAACCTCGATAAAAAGCGCTGCCGCCTCCCGGGTCGCCTGGGCAACCGCGACCACCGGGTTGCCATCAGTATTGACCGGTGACGTCTCGCGATAGTCGTAACAACCGCACGACCTGCCGAATACTGAACCCGGTGTCTTGTTGCAGATACCGTGCGATCGCTATGGTACGCAGTAATCACCTCGGACCCGTCCAAGGTTTCCCGACTGAGGTGTGTGACGTACTCTTCCCGTCGCGTTTGTGACGCGGGAGGGGAGCTAGATCACGCCCTCCGACCAGGCGTCGGGATTGCCGAAGCGGTGCGCCGTGATTGTAACCGACTGTTCGCGGAGGAAAGGCAGCATTTCCACGCGCCCGGCCAGTGTGACGGGGTCGAGATAGAGCGCCAGATCGGGACGGCCACCCGCCGCGGTAAAGGGATCTGCGGAGGGGGTTCCTACCACTCGGATGCGTGCTAGCTCGGTCTGCTTGAGCGTGGCGAGCCACTCAGCGTCGGTCTCGGAATCGACCGTGAGTCCCCCGCCGCGAGCCGCAGTAACCAGGGGCGCGGGTAGCGCGAGTCCGGTGCTGACGGGGGCGAGGCTATTGGTGCGAACCGCAGCGATAAGCACGCGTACGGCATCCGTTATTGAGGCGGACTCGCTGATACGGACACCGGTGGGTGCGGGCAGATAGCGAAACACGTTACGCTCCACCCCGAGGGCGGACACGTCGGCTGCTCGGTTAAACTCCGTATTCCATGCGGATTCGTCCAGTTGGGCGGCTGTGACGAGCGCCTCGATATCCACGTCATCAATGCTCTCGGCGGCGCGCAGGAGGCTGTTTACGAGGGTGCTGCTGCTCGCGGAGCTACCAGGAGCGGAGATGGTGTTGTCAGCGACCTTGTCAGCGACGCCAACCGATGCAACCTCAACCCCTGCGGGTCGCCACGTTCCAAGACCAAAGAGGTAGTTGGGGCCTCCCGCTTTAGACCCCGCGCCGATGGCGGAGCGCTTCCAACCGCCAAAGGGTTGGCGTCGCACGATAGCCCCCGTAATGCCGCGGTTAACATAGAGGTTTCCAGCCTGAACGTGACGCAGCCAGTAGTCAAGTTCCTGTGAGTCAAGCGAGTGTAACCCCGCGGTGAGACCAAATTCGGTGCCGTTCTGTACGCGCAGGGCATCTTCGAGAGTAGGAACGTGCATCACACCGAGCACCGGCCCAAAGAATTCGGTTGTGTGGAAGCGGCTTCCCTCGGCAACACCGAGGCGGATTCCGGGAGAGTAGAGACGTCCGGTTGCGTCAAGAGCGCGGGGCTTAACCGCCCAGCTCTCGCCAGCATCCAGCGTGTGGAGCGCCCAGTCGAGCTTGCCCGAGGCCGGTTCGATGATGGGTCCCATCTGCGAGGCGGGATTGGTGGGGTAGTCCACTCGAAGGCTGCTGGCCGCATCGATGAGTTGGTCCCGGAAGCGCCGCGACTCCCCCATGGATCCCACAAGAATCACGAGGCTCGCAGCCGAGCACTTCTGTCCGGCGTGGCCAAACGCGGAGTAGACAACATCGGCAACGGCCAGGTCGATATCGGCGCTGGGAGTTACGATGATGGCGTTTTTGCCGCTGGTTTCGGCGAGCAGGGGAAGGTCGTCGCGCCAGGAGCGGAACAGCTGCGCGGTCTCAAACGCTCCCGTCAGGATGACCCGCTCCACGGAGGGGTGTGAGATGAGCCTCTGGCCCAGTTCGCCCTCCTCGATATCGGCAAGGATGAGTAGATCCCGGGGGATTCCCGCCTGCCAGAGAATTTCGGTGATGACCGCCGCGCAGCGCTTGGCCTGCGGTGCGGGTTTTACGATCACGGCCGATCCCGCGGCCAGGGCCGACAGCATGGAGCCCGTGGGGATTGCGATGGGGAAG
This sequence comes from Lysinibacter sp. HNR, assembly GCF_029760935.1. Lineage (NCBI taxonomy): Bacteria > Bacillati > Actinomycetota > Actinomycetes > Micrococcales > Microbacteriaceae > Lysinibacter > Lysinibacter sp. HNR. Next base: position 154,995 of record NZ_CP121684.1, read on the forward strand.
TTCCAGGGCGGTGTCACCACAGTGAGCTTGGCCGGATCGAAGGTTGCACCCTGCACTCGTTCGAGCAGTTCTGCCTGCTCCGCGTAGTAGGTGGCAAAGTCGATGGCCTCGGAGATTTCGGGGTCTGCCTGATCCACCGTTTTGCCGGTTTCTGCGGCGGCCGCCTCGATGAGGTCGCCGCGACGGGCCTCAAGTCCCTGGGCTGCGCGGCGCAGGATCGCGGCGCGGGCCGAGGCGCCCGAAGCTCCCCAGGAGACCTGTGCCGCGCGAGCTGTGGTGATGAGTCTGTCGACCTCGGCGGGGTCGGTGATCGCTGCCGCGGTGATCCGCTCAACGCCCAGCTGCGATTCGACGATGCGCCCGGTGATATCGTTTGCCCAGCGAATGTTGTCTGGCAACGAGGAGTCGGTGTCTGGGGTATTCTCAAAAGGCCCCGTGGGGAGTGCTGCCGCGTCCCGAAGTCGTGATTGCGTGCGATTGGGGCCGGGAACCTCGGTATCAACCTCGGCGAGTGCGGTCAGGAAGCGGTTCTTTTCACGCTCAAAGAGTTCGGGGTTCTTGGTGAGCTCAAACACGGCCGACATAAAGTTTTCCGGGCTGGCGTTTTCTTCCAGGCGGCGCACCAGGTAGCTGATGGCCGAGTCAAAGTTCTCGGGGAGAACTACCGGGGTGTAGAGAAGGAGCGTTCCCACATCGGCGGTGATTGCCTTGGCCTGGCCCTCCGCCATGCCCAGGAGCATTTCAAACTCTACCCGCTCGGACACCCCGCGAGCCTCCGAGAGCAGGTGTGAATAAGCAATGTCAAAGAGGTTGTGACCCGCAATTCCGAGGCGAACGGCATCCGTGTTCTCGGGAGTGAGTGCCCAGTTGAGCACGCGCTTGTAGTTGGTATCCGAACCCTGCTTGGTGTTGTAGGTGGCGAGTGGCCAGCCGTGTGTCACCGCCGCGACGTTTTCCATGGCGAGGTTCGCGCCCTTAACTACGCGCACCTTAATGGGTGCGCCGCCGCGCGCGCGGCGCGCCTTGGCCCACCGGGTGAGATCCTGCAGCGCCGCCAGGGCATCGGGCAGATAGGCCTGGAGAACAATGCCGGCCTCAAGCGTGAGAAACTCCGGCTTGTCGAGTAGCTGCTTGAGAACCTCGATTGTGAGGTGCAGGTCGTGATACTCCTCCATGTCCAGGTTAATGAACTTGGGGGTGCTGGAATCTGCCGCCAGGGTGTAGAGGGGAGTAAGTCGCTCCACCACTCGGGCGACTGTGCGGGCATAGTCCCACAGGCTCAGGTCGTTAACAACCGAAGACACCTTAATAGAGACGTAGTCAACGTCGGGGCGCTGGAGCAGATCGTATGTTCCCTGCAGGCGGCGGTTTGCCTCTGCGTCACCAAGAACCGCCTCGCCCAGAAGATTGATGTTAAGGCGGTTTCCCCCCGCGGTGAGGCTCTTGATTCCCGAGTCTAACCGGTGTGGACGGGCATCAAGAATAAGGTGATTGACCATTCCGCGCAGGACTCGGCGCGCGATGGGAACAACGATTCCGGGAAAAACGGGGGCCATCTTGCCGCCCAGAGTAATTGCGAAACGCATATACGCGGGGAGAAACCGGGGGGCGTCTGCCGCAAGCTGTTGCAGGTTCTGGGCGGCCACCCGCAGGTCTTCCGGACGTACCACACGATCAACAAACCCCAGGGTGAAGGCGAGTCCGCTCTTATCCTTCAGCGTTTCCGCCAGGAGGGCGGCGGAACTGCTCGGCGCGTAGGCTTCGCTTGCGGTCAGCCACTTTTTCACGAGGGCAACAACTTCGTCGCCGTTGACCTGCTCGTCACTTGGGGCTGAGAGGGAGGGGATATTAAGAGACATGGGTGTTCCTGACGTGTGGTGCGATGCTATTTTCTTCTTTCTCGACCCTAGATGGTACAAGCGTGCATTCCTTTAGCCAACAGGCCAATAATTTGCGATAATTATGGTTCAATTGGACAATGGACTCTCCTTCGCAGCCGGGCATCGGCCTTCGCGCGCTCCTCACCACGGTTGGGCAACCCCTGGTTGAGCTCATCTCTTCCACATCGCGACGTGATACGAGGGTCACCTCGCTAGCCCTCGTAGAGGTTGCCGAACTGAGGGAACGGAGCACCCCCGCAGCGGATGCCCTGCTTCTTGTGGGTGCACGAGAGGAAGATCTCCCCGCGCTACTTCCCCTCGTAGGCTCCGGCACGGTCGTCTTTATTAAGCTGACCGAATCTTTTGATGTCGATGAGTATGCGTCAGTGCTGCGTGCGGCCGCCGCGCGTAACGTGCGGGTTGTCCGGGTGCATCACGAGGCGGGATGGGATCAATTCATGAGCATCCTGCAGAGATTGCTCTCAGACACCGCCCGAATGGGTTCGCTCAACTCGACCGAGGCCGTCGCGGAAGAGGTGGGGGACCTTTTTGCTCTGGCCGAAACGGTTGCCGTACAGGTAAAGGGCCTGGTCACAATTGAGGAAACGGGTGGTGAGGTGCTCGCGTATTCTCGGGCGAATGAGGGCGCTGACGAATTGCGAATATCCTCGATTCTGGGTCGGCGCGGTCCTGCCGAGCAAATGCGCCGCCTGGGTGACGAGGGGATACTCGCCGCTCTTGCCGGCGAGGGGGGTGTGCTGCGGATGCCCGCAAACCCCGCGCTCAAACGCTCTGCTCGACTGGCTGTGGGTATCCACAGTGAGGGTGAGCACCTCGGGATTTTATGGGTACAGCAGGGTCTTCACGAGTTGGCAGTTGATGCTGAAACCCTGCTGCCCGGCGCTGCAAGGCTTGCTGCGGAACTCATGCGGGAGCGAGTTCACGCCGCGCATAGCGGCGATAACCTGGTTCTTGCGGGTGTGGGCTTGAGCACCGATGTTCACAGTGAGGTGGTGACCGAACCCAGTGTGGCTGAGCGCTACGCCCTGGCCACCCTGATCAATCCGGGACCCGGTGATACCGTGGCCCTTATCGGGTTTACGTTTGTGACAGACTCTCACCGATCCGTGTCTGCTGTGATGAGCTACCTGAGATTACACGCCGCGAGCTACCGGAGACCAATTGCCCTGGCCGCCCGGGGAGAGCGCATCTACGGAGTGGTTGCCACCTCGAATCTTGCTCAAGTGGAGCGCTGGGCCACGAGCGCTCTCGACGATGCCGCGGTGCGTTTTGGGCCCGGGCTGCGGGCCGCGCTGGTGGATTCTCCCGAGGGAATGGGGGGCCTTGTGGGTGCGCGACGCTCTGCGGACCACCTGCTCGACAGCGTGATCCGCGACCCGGCGCGATATCCCGTGGTGGTGTCTCTTGCGGCCCAGCGTTCAGAGGCCCTGCTGCGAGAGATGCTTCTCGTGATTGCCGCCAACCCTTCGCTTCGCGATCCTCGACTTGATGCTCTGAGAGAGCAGGATGAGCGACACGGCAGCCAGCTTGTGCCGAGCATTCGAGCGTATCTAGATGCGTTGGGTGACGTGCGAGCCGCGGCTCTTGCTTTGGGGGTTCATCCGAACACGCTGCGCTATCGGATTCGGCGCGCTCAATTGGTGAGTGCTCTGGACCTGGGGGACTCGGTAACGCGTGTTGTGATGAATATTCTTTTGCGCCTCTAGCAGTGATGTGGGTCTCCCCATTGTTAGGTTTTGCCTCTTCGTATTTGCTGTTAATGACTGTTTAGCAAGTTTTTGTAGTGTTACACTATAACTTGTTTGTTTTATATCAACTTTGGGGGGTTGGTTTTCTATGGGTAGGCGCGTGCGTTTAACGGCTGTGAGTGCCGTTGTGGGTGTTGTGATTGCGGGGACTCTTGGGGTCATTCCCGCAGGTGCGCTGTGGTCCGTGCCGGGGTCGATGACGGCATCGGTGCAGACTGACCGTTTGGCTGCTCCTCCCGCGCCGACGGTAGCGGCTAGAGCAGCTAACTCACTCACGTTTAACCTGGCTACACCTGGGCAAAAAAGCGATACATTACCCACGGAGTATATGCTGGAGCGTTCGGCAACGCAAGATTTTAGCGACTCTGTGATGGCTTCTCGGGGGGAGGCTACGCGGGTTGTGGACACGGGTGGTTCGTTCCCTCCGGACATGCGTGATTATGGTTTTGATTCTATCTCTATCGGTTCGTCATCGGCGTGTGGGCTGCGTGAAGGTTCAGTGTGGTGTTGGGGTGAAAACAGCCTGGGCCAATTAGGGCAGGGAACCACAACGGGGTTTTCTGCTACCCCGGTGGCTGTGAAGACCTCGACAGAAGCTTCAAGCTCTTCGCTTCCCTTGAACGCGCGGCTGACCCGCGTGAACGTGGGTGAAAACGTTGCGTGTGCCACGGACGGTACCACGGTGTGGTGTTGGGGAAGCGGAAACCAACTACTACTGGGAATTTCCGGTGGGGTTGCGAACACCGCGACCATTGCATATCCGCGCCAAATACCGAGGGGATCGCTACCTGCTGGTCGCGAGATTACTGATCTCAGCGTGGGTAGATGGCACGCCTGTGTTGTGGTTAAAGATGGCGGGGGTCACTGCTGGGGCAGGGACAACAGCGGCGAACACGGCGTGGGTCAAATCTCATCCGGTTCCAACACCCCGAGAAGAATTTTCACGGCGGGGACCGGTGGCTCACAGGTGCCTGCTAATGCAACGATAACGAGTGTTGTTGCGGGATACGCGCGGACCTGTATTGTAGCGTCGGGGGCTGCGTACTGCACGGGATATAATCCGAATGGTGCTGGCCAGGGAAATGGTTCAACAACCTTTAACGTAACGGCCATGCAGCGGGTTATGCAGGGTGGTAATGATAGCCAAATTCCAGCTCTTGCAACGATTACTGAAATTTCACTCCCACAAACAAGCGTTATCGGGAGTGGTAGTGCTACGACGGGGAGTGTCGGCGCGTGTGTAATTGCGGATGGTCGTCCCTACTGTTGGGGTGGCCGGGCTTACGGCGGTGTGGGTGACGGCGGAGCGATGACAGGTTTTACGCTGTATCCTCGGGCTGTTGTGGGTATTCCTGACGGAGAAACGAGGGGAATTTCTTCTGCCCCGCATAACTCGTGTGTGGTGCACAGCAGCGGAGACTCATACTGCTGGGGTGTAAACGGTAGCGGTCAGATGGGTGCGGGAAACACCACCGCCCAAGGCTCTGCGGTTGTGGTTCCCACCCCTCTGGGGAAGACTATAAAGGCAATATCGAGTAGCACATATTCGGCAGCTTTAACTGACTCGAACACTCCTACTCTGGGGAATCGTTGCTGGTTGTTTACCGATGGCACTGCCGGGTGTGCTGGGCGGGGCGTGAACGGGCTCTTGGGAGAGGGTCCCGAGGGTCGATTGAATGCGATCAATAGTACAGTGGGGAGTGTTGTTGCGCCGCAGATCGCGGTGTGCGAGGCGGGTGCTGTGTCTCTGGGGGCGCGGTGTATATTGCTTCCCGGCACGGGGTACTTCTACCGTCTCTCGTATTCGATCGGCGAGTGGCAGAGTCCGCTATCAGAGGTGTTCCGGGTTGAGACCACGGCTCGGTAGAAGCCCCCACGGTCAGGTGGCGTGACACGGCTCAGCGTTCAGAGGCCCTGTTGCGTGAGATGCTCCTCGTGATTGCCGCCAACCCCTCGCTCTTGGGATTCATCCCAACACGCTGCGCTATCGGATTCGGTGTGCTCAATTGGTGAGTGGTCTGAACCTGGGGGACTCGGTAACGCGTATTTTCCCACTTTTAGGTTTTTGTCTCTTGAAACCTGCTGCTAAACACTGTTTATCAAGGTTTTGTAATAGCATGGTAAATTTTGTTATTTATTTCAACGGTGGGGGTTGATGATGTGCGTAAACGCGTGCGTTTAACGGCGATCAGTGCTGTTATTGGTGTTGGGGTCAGTCCCATCAGCTTCAGATAGGAATCAATGGGAATCAGACTGTTGTTTATTCGCTTCCTCGGCACGTGTCGGGGCTTCCTGCTGGAGAGATTACGAACCTGAGTGTTTCGGACCGGGCGCACACTCGTATGTTGTGACGAAGGATCAGGGTAGCTATTGCTGGGGAGTAAACGGCTCCGGCCAATTAGGCTTGAGTAATGCTGCGACAGCGTTAATGGCTGCTTTGGTTCCAATTCCCGCCGGTAGACGAGTTGTTTCAGTGTCAGCAAATGGATACTGCGACCCTAGCGTCCTCACTTTTTCAACTTGCTGGAAATCGATGCTGGGTGTTTTCCGACGGCACCGCCGGGTGTGCTGGTTCTTGGCACGGTGTATTTCTACCGGCTTTCATATTCGATTGGCGATTGACAGAGTTCGCTATCGGAGGTCTTCCGGCTGCGGACCGCAACTCAGTAGCCACTCCGCTATCCGTCTTTTGGGGCGGGTGTCGCAAGCCAGGGGCACCCGCCCTACACCTTTTTAAACTCGCATAAGTTCGCGGCATCCCCGTTCTCTCGAGAGTGAGGAGATGTTCATTTTGCCTTGGGTGAAATCCTCTTTCGCTCGGGTGAAAACCTCCTTTCACCCCGGTTGAGTAGGGTCTTTCCCAGCTTAGGTGCATTAGCATAAAGTTGCGCGACATTGTTTTGTAGTTAATTCTGGGGGTTAATATTCGTGCATAAAAATATTCAAGTTGCGGTTAAGGTCGCTTTTAGTGTTGCAATTGTTGGAGCTCTAGTTCTTGTGGGAACTGTGCCTGCGGGAGCCCTATGGTCAATGAGGGGAGAGGCGTCAGCCACGGTGCAGACTGACCGGCTGCACGCCCCTCCCCCGGGAAAAGTAGTGGAGAACTCGGGCGAATCGCTCGTCTTTAACGTGGAAAACGGTGGGCAGCAGAGTGAAACGCTGCCCACCGTGTATGCGTTAGAACGTGCAACCACCGAAGATTTTACGGACTCTGCGTTGATTTATCAGGGGGAATCAACGCAGATTACAGATACCGGTAGCTCTCATTCGGACTCTCTGTGGGATGTCCAGTACACCGATATAGCCGTGGGCAGTGCCGCCTCGTGCGGCATCGGCGGTTTCGGAGGAGGAGTGTGGTGCTGGGGAGACAATAGCCTGGGGCAGTTGGGTCAGGGTCATACCACAGGGTTTTCCGCTACTCCGTTGAGGGTGCAAACCTCTGCTGACAACCCTCTGTCTGATCTTCCAGAAGGCTCGAATATGAACTTCAGGATAAGTTCGGGAGCTGACATGATGTGCGCTTACAGCTCGAGGGATATGTGGTGCTGGGGTGCGGCGGTCGGAGTTCAATTTGGGATTCCGGATGACACCTCAACCGTTGTGAGAAGCCTCCCGCAGAGAATCGAGGGACTACCCCTCAGTGAGAACGTTAGTATTAGTGCGGTCAGTGTGGGAGGCGCTCATATCTGTGTGTTGATGTCGGCTAATGTCGGACTGTATTGTTTTGGACGCGGTGACAATGGCAGGCTTGGAACCGGTAACCAGAGGCACCAGAGCGTTCCGCAGAGGGTTGTTCAGGGTGGAGCCTCACAACTCCCCGCAAACGTTCGAGTATCTGAGGTCGTGGCCGGGGCCGATTTAACGTGTGTTATTCCTGAGTCCAGAATGGCTGTTTACTGCGCGGGTCAGAACCGCGACGGTGGTTTGGGAAACGGTACGACAACAGACTCGGCCTACATGAGGGGGATAGAGGTGGCTGGCAGCGATCTTGGGTCTGTGGCCGGCAGTGTAAGCTTTAGGCATGTCATGACCGGTTCCACCGGGGCGGACAGGGACGGATTTAGGGGTTCCGTGTGTGTTCTTGTGGACCGGGAAGGAGCGTTCTGCTGGGGATCGGGGGCGCACGGGGCTCTGGGTACTGGAAACACACGATCATCGCCGTTAGCGCAGCGAGTGCTTGGTCTTCCGCGTGGAGAGTGGAGTTGGCCTGGCAGGGGAAGCACTCTCAGCTCCTGTGCCAGAAACGCTTCCGCACTATACTGCTGGGGTGCAAACGGAAGTGGTCAATTGGGCGTGGGGCATGCGGCGGCAGCGCTTACCGCGGTTATGGTTCCGATCCCCGCAGGACAAATTGTTTTTCAGGAGTCATCAAGCGGCGGTTCTGATCCGGATGCGGTGATTCAAGGTTTAGGAACGCGGTGCTGGCGCTTTAGCGACGGCACTCTGGGATGCGTCGGGCGTGGTACAAACGGTGCTTTGGGTGAGGGGGACGAGGGGCGTTTGGGCAGCGTTAACAGCACTATTGGTCAGGTGATTACGCCGCGTTTACCGGTGTGTGCCGCGGGTGCTGTAGCGTGGGGAGAGAGGTGCGTGTTGGTGCCGGGCAGGGTTTATTTTTATCGTCTCTCGTACACTATCGGTGAATGGCAGAGCCCGCTGTCTCGGGTTTTTCGAGTGGAAACCGTGACTCCTCGGGCTTAGCGCGGTACCACAGCCGAGTGTGACATACTCAGACTTGATTGGTGGGGTGCTCGTTTTGAGCGCCCCACCACATTAATTGTTAGAGACTATGCCAGTGGGTGGTTGCGTTATGTAATTGCCCTTTATTGGTGATTTTTCCTGGGGAAACGTCTGCTTCTTTGATTCAGGAGGAACCCTCCCGTGAGAGCCAGGAGCAGAGCGGCAATACCCAGCAGGCCCAGATCGGGTGTTCCCGTTTGGGGGAGGGCTTTGTCACTATCGGGTGCAGCTTTGGGGGCCTCCGTGCGGGGAAGGGGTGAGGTGCCGCCGGAGGGATGCACAAAAACGCTGACGCTGGCCCTGGCCGGTTCCATCAGGTTGGGGGCAAAAGCGGGGGTGCTGCGGGTGCTGCGTACCGTGACGGTGGCGGTTATTGCTCCTTCGTCTGCAAAGGAGTGTGTGGTGAAGACCGACCACCCGTGCTCTGTCCTGACGATGGTGGCGGGGGAGGAGTGCTGCGCGACGGTCTGGGCTGAGTGCTGCGCAGCCGTTTGGATACCCGCTTCTACTTGATTATCGGGTGAGATGCTCGTCCACTCCACGGTGGCGTGGAGGTCACCCACGTCTGCGCCGTTTGTGATCACGGATGCCAACTCAAGAACGGCTTCTTCACCCGCAACCGCGGTGAGGTTGGTGTTTGGGGTAACGATTGCCTCCGCGTATTCGGGGCTGACAACATCCGGCACTCGGTCAGCCTCTGCCGTGCCCCAGGTGAGATGCGCGGGCGAGGTGCTGAGCGTAAAGTCGAGGCTGCCGCCGTTTTGAAGGTGGCTTACGTCGACCCAATTGGCGGTGTGGGGCGAACCGTTAATGCTGAGCGCCGATACGTAGTCGGGTAGGTTGGCTCGGGCGCCGGGGGCGGTTATCGTGAGGATTTCTCCGCTGTCGAATCTGACGGTAGCCGCCGAGACCTTGGGCGCATTGAGGGCGAGGATTCCTGAGCCGGGAACAACCGGCTGAAATCCGAGCGAGGCCATCACGTACCACGAAGCCAGTGTGCCCAGGTCGTCGTTACCCACACCGCCACCGGGGGTGTTGGGGTAGCGATTGAGGTTGGCCGCGAGAACATCACTGGTTTTAGTGGGCTGCCCGATGTAGTTGTAGAGCCACGGGTTGCCGATGGTGGGCTCGTTGCCGGGGTTGTAGCCGATGCTGGTGTAGTACGAACTGCCACCGGGTGCCCAGGAGGAAGGTGAGATGCCCGGGCTTTGGGTAAGGGCATCAGTGTTGAAATAGTAATCGAGACGCTCGGAAAACCGATCTGCCCCGCCCATCTTGTCAATCAAGCCGCCCACGTCTTGCGGGGTCATCCACTGGTATTGCCACTGGGTTCCTTCGTGAAAGCCGGAGGTTTTCACGTCTGCTTTTTCTGCGACCGGCACAAATTGGTGATCGGGGGTAACCGCGTTAACAATGCCCGTAAAACCACCGCTGAGTGCAACATCGGGGTTCCACAGGTTGCGCCAGTTTTTGCCCCTTTCACGGAACTCGGCGGCGGTTTCTGTCAGACCCAGCCGCTCCGCCGCGGCTCCCACGCTGGCGTCGCTGAGCGCAAACTCCATGGTGGATGATCCGCCGTGGCGGTACTCCTCATACTGCTGGCCCAGGCCCGGCACAAGTTCGGAGTGGAACGGGATGTGGCCGTGTTCGTTGTAGAACTCCGCGCTCTGGCGACCCACGGAGGCTACACCCGCGGGTGGGGCGGTGGTGGCATTTTCGATGAGATAGTCCCAAAGCTCATCGGCGATGTCATCGGGAACCGTGCCGAGCGCAAAGTTCTCTGCTATCCAGGGGGTGACGGGATCGCCCGCCATGATGTTGGTTTCGAGGCTGCCGAGCGACCAGCGGGGAAGCCATCCGCCCTCGATGCGGGTGTGGAACATCGAGCGAACGATGTCCTTGGCCGTGTCGGCGGCAAGGAGGGCGTGTAGTGTGGCCTGTGAGCGGTAAGTGTCCCACAGGGAGAACGTCTGGTAGTAGGTCCAATCGTCGGCAACGTGGGTATTGAGATCCATGCCTCGATAGAAGCCGTCAACATCGCTTCCGATGGTGGGGGAGAGGAAGCTCTTGTAGAGCTGCGTGTAGAAGATCTTGCGCTGGCTGTCGTTTTGGGTGGTGACGTCAATCTTGCCCAGGCGGTCGTTCCAGGCATCTACTGCCTGGTTTACGGTGTCGTCAAAGCTCAGCGTGTTGCCGTTCTGGACTGTTTCGGCCAGGCGGTTGGCGCGGGCACCGTCAACGCTCACAAAGGAAACGCCCACCCGAACCTCAACGTCCTGATCATCATAGGTGTCAAACGTGGCGGCCGCGCCGTTGTGGCCGGAGGCTACCGTGCTCGAGGGGAGGCTCGTGAGCGCGGCGTCTTCGCCCCAAACCCAGGTGGTTCGTGCGGGGCGATCAAATTGCGCGCTGAAAAAATAGGGTGCCTTCTCGCCACCGCTGCCGCAGAATCCTCCGTTGTAGACCCACCCCTCAAGGGTACTGTCGTCTACCCAGGTGATGGAGCTCTCACCCGCGCTGCGCAGGGTTTGCCCCACGTTAAAAGAAATGTGACCGACGGTGTTTGTGAGGAACGTGTAGCGGTGCACACCCACCCGTTCGGTTGCGGTGAGGTCTACCTGAACATTGTTGTCGAGCTTCACCGAATACTGTCCGGCGGAGGCGCGTTCTGTGTACGGTGTGATTCCGGTGAAGACGCGGCTGCTGGTGGGAGCATCGGTGGTGCTGGGTGAGACGAGGACCTCGCCCGCTGCCGGGCATCCAGCGCTATTGATGTGCCTGTGACTAAAGCCCCACACCCGGCCCGCGTTATTGCTGTAGGAGGTGTTGGCAAAGGTGCTGCTGTTGTCGGGGCTGAGCTGCACCATGCCAAAGGGAACCGTGGCTCCCGGGTAGGCGTTGCCCTCGCTCTCGGTGCCCACAAAGGGGTTGACCAGGGCGGCCAGGTTTTCGGAGGCTGCCGGGGTTGCCGGGGCCGCCGGTGTCGTCGGGGTTGCGGCGGCGGGGGTGGTGCCCCCGGCGATTCCGCCCAGGCCCCCTATAAGAAGGGAGAGCGCGGCTGTGAACGCGAGTGGTTTGAAACGGCGGGAGGTGTTGGGTCGGGCAGTGGCGGGTTGAGAAGTAATCGGTTGGGCGGTACCTGGCCGGACGGAGGGGGTTGAGCCAGTGTGAAGGGCGTGGTGCTGAGAGATCTGTGGGGGAATCATAAACCGGATACGTCTCCTATGACAGGTGTGTACGAATTTTTTGTACAGATGTTTTCGAATATCATCCCACTGAGCACCGATATTGTCTAATTCTCTTGTGGATGGTTTCGGAGTGGCACCGTGTATTCTGCCAGGGAAATTCGTTAGATTTAACATGTTTAGGCGCTGTTGTGAAGTGTCAAGATGCTCCTAACTCTCGATTCGGGGCGTTCCAAAACCCTTTTAGCCTGAGACGGAGAGAAGGCCGCGTATGACTTTTCTTACGAGTTCTGCCGTGTGCATTTGTGAGGGCGAGACAGCGCTGTCCCAACGCTATGGCCGCTGGCACATACCCGAGGCCCCGGTGGCCTGGGCCTCGGTGAGCAAGCTCCTCACCGGTGCGACCGCTCGGGTACTTATAGATCAGGGTGTAGTGGACGACGACACTCCGATTTGTGACCTCCTGGGCGTGGCTGCGGGGTCTATCACCGTGAGGGAATTGATTGAGCACCGCTCAAAGCTCGCTCGAGTCCTCCCGGAACAAGAAAAAGACTTCACGGCACCGTACTCGGGATGGACAGCGGACAGCTTTGATCAACGAGTGATTTCCCGGCTAGACAGCCTTATCGGGCTGGAGCCTGGTTATTCAAACCTGGGGTACGCCGTGCTCGCTCGGATCATTGAGCGGGTCACTGAACTCCCCATCCTCGAGGCGGTTCGGCAGCTTGTTTCTATACCGAGCGGGCTGGAAAGGGATAGCCTGACGAACGCTGATAATTCCTCCCCCATTGCCAGAGCATATTCACTTCGAGGGACCCCCGTGAACGGCTGGGAGGTGAGCGGTCCCTGGATTGGTGCAGGTGGCTTTGCGATGACGCCGCTAGATATGGCAACGTTTATCAGCCGGAGCATAGCCCCGGGAGGTGTGCTTGATCCTCGGCGGGAACCTCATTCGTGGGAGGGTATCGTGCCACTGTATGCGCACGATGGCGCGTTACGTCAAAGTGGTTCTCTTGTCGTTATTAACCCGGACACGGGTCGAGTTGCTGTGGCCCACTCTCTCGGGGGCGTCCCCGGTGCGGGCGATCATCTTGCGGAATCTGCAATGAAAAAGGTTATGCGGGCTGTGCGCCGGGAAAACAACAATGAGTAGACGTTTTGCTTACGCCCTGGTGCATGAGGGTGTCCTGGTTCTTGGTGACCCCGACCCGCGGGGGAATCATCTGCGCCTCACCCCCTCAGGGATCTCTTTCTATACGAGCGCCGACCCCGACAGGGCTACTGTTCTACCGTGGGAGAGTATCCGTTCCATAACGGCGATGCCGCCACTCGCCCGCTTTCGCCCACCGGCGTGGATTTCGCTTGCTGCGGCTGCCGTTTCTGCGAGCATTGGTTTTGATTGGGTGCCGCGCGTTGCAGACATAGAGTTTCGGGTTGTTTTACGTGAGACTGCAGAGGATCACACCCGAGTGTGCAGCGGCTTTATTACCCGGGGGTATCGTCGGTCTCACTGCGATGCCATTCAGACGGCATTGCGTCTCTTGATAAAAGATGAACGTGCCCGGGCTCTCCTGGCCGACCCTGAACGGTTCCTCGCTAATATTGCACGGATAGCGGGGGAGTAGGGACACACGCAATGGATGAGGAAGATGTTCTGGCTTCTTATCAAAAAATGATGACAACCCGGTGTCGTAATTATCTTGTATGCATGTCTTGCGGTAAAGGCTCGCAGAGTAGAGATTCACCTAGTGATTGGATAACAAGCACGATAGTTCACGAGTTTGGGTTGCTATAAACGGATCGCCTTTCACCCACTTGTTAGGATTCTGGTAGGACAATTAAGAAACAAAGGTGTTGGGCATGTCGCGAGAAAAGTGGGGTTATCCACTTCGTGATCTATTTCTTCTCAGCGGTACTTAGTGATGCGGGTTTTCCCCTGGGTGCGGCCCTGATTGCTGGTTCGTTTGTGATTCGAGCCCTGTTTCAAACCGAGTGAGTTGTCCATGCTTCCGGGGTGTGTTGGTCTCTCACTAATTGATGAGCGGCTCGTGATCGCGGGCAGACCTGTTATCGTCGCCCATCATTGTTTGATGGATCGTTGCCGCCTAACTCAAAGATGCGTAGAGGGCCACCAGGCGCTCACCCACCAGGCTCCAGTCGAAGCCTTCGGCGCGATGGCGTGCCGCGACACCCAGCGTGTGGAGGCGCTGTGGGTCGCGCAGTAGCGGCTCGATTGCTGCGGCCCACACGTGCGGGTCTCGTCCGGTGAGGAGTAGGCCGGTTGTGCCGTGGACAACCGCCTCGCGGAGTCCGCCGGTGTCGGCGGCAATAACGGGAACACCGCTTGCCGCGGCCTCAAGTGCAACCAGGCCAAACGTTTCGGAGTAGGAGGGAACCATCACAAGCTTAGCCTCCCGTAACCAGGTGGCGAGCCGGTCTCGGGTTTGTGCGCCGATGAAGGTAATGTTGAGCCCCCCGCCCGCTTTTTGTGCGTCTTCGCGGAGCTGATCGCGGTAACCGGCGAAGTCGATGGAGTCTTCCCCCGCCACGATGAGTCGCGGGCGGATATCGGACGGTATGAGGGCGAGGGTCTCAACCGCCAGATCGATTCCCTTGAGGGGCTGGAGCCGGGCTGCGATAAACACGTATCCCGGATCGTTTGGTGCGGGCTTCGGTGGCTGAGATTCGTTGACGAAGGTGTTGTTTACGGATGCGCCGAGCGCTGCGGTTGAGACCGACGCTGTGACTGACGTTCCGGCTGAGACCGATGCTGTGGCAGCCACCGACGTGAGCGGCGTAAAGAGTGCATTGTCCACGCCGGGGGCAAGAACGGTGACGCGCTCGGGGTCGGCACCGCAGCGTTCGATGGCGGTTTGGGCTTCCGCCTCGCTAATGGCGATGATCCGGGTGGCTTCGCGGGCGAGCCGGGCCTCGGCCGCGACCCGCAGATGATCCTCCGGGGGTTCTCCGTGATCAAGCGGGGCACCCGGCAGGGCGGCGATGGAGTGGTAGCTCATGAGCACGGGCACGTTCCACTCCCGGCCCAGGGGAAGCGCCGCAATTCCCGACATCCAGTGGTGCGCGTGAATCAGGTCGAAGGGCGCAAGCTCGCGCATCGAGACCTCAAAATCGGAGGTGAGAACCCCCTGGGCGCTCTTGGAAAGCTCCTCGATTGGCCCGGCAACCAGGGTGCGCAGCGTGAGGCCCGGTCGTAGGAGTACGCTGTCCGGGGCGTTCGGGTCGATCTTTCTGGTGAGAACCTCCACCTCGTGCCCCAGGTCGGCCAGCGCCTCCGCGTGGTGCCTCACCACAACGTTCATGCCCCCCGCGTCGCCCCAGCCGGGAGCGTCAAACGGGTTCGTATGCAGTGATACGAGTGCGATACGCATGCGTGTTTCTCCTCAGGGGGAGGTAGTCCCTAGTTTCAAATACGAGACTAGCCTACCCCTATCGGGGCCGTTGAACCTCCGGTTTACGCCGTAAGCGTCCTTGGTTTGGGGATAGCGGAGACACCCAAGGAACGCTTCCGCGTAACCGCAAAGAGGGTGAGTAGGCAACCCACGATAAACCACCCGATGAGTCCCGCGAACGCTCCTCCCAGGCTGCCGGTTCCCTCGGAGATCGCCCGCATACCGTCGATTGCGGTCAGCAGAGGGAGCACCGAGAGAATTTGGTCGTACACGGCGGGGACGGTAGAGACGATACCGGCGGCAAGCGCAAGAACCGTGATGAGCATTGAGATAAAGCGACCGAACCCACCAAACACCGCAACCAGTCCCTGATTGACCGTGCTAAAGGCAACGCCCGCAACCGCGGAGAGTGCGGCAAACGCAAACCATTCACCCAGGCTGAGGGCGAGTGCAAACTGCATGATGCCCGCAACGAGCACGCCCTGAAGCGCACCGATAACAATTCCGGGAAGCAGGCCGCGCGAGGTAAGAGCAAACACGGATTGCGCGGCGGTCATAGCGCGGCGCGGGGTCGCGCGCAGCAGCAGGAAGCTCACGAGGGCACCCACCCAGAGGGCCAGCGTGGCAAAGAAGGGAACCCCGGTGGCGTCAAAAAAGTTGGCGCTGGAGCCGCCGGTGCTGATGGGGGTTGCGACAACCGAGGTCAAGTTTGCCCGTTCGCTCTCGGTTGTGGTGGGGAGGCTGTCGGTGGCCTGGGTGAGTCCGGTTCCCAGGGAGGTGATCCCCTCGCTGAGAGAGGAGACTCCCGCGGTGAGGTCGGTGGCCCCCTCTGCCAACTGTGTGGCCCCGGACTGTGCGGAAGCCGCGCCCGCGACCAGCCCGTTTGCGCCGGCGGCTGCCTGGCCTGCACCGGTGGCGAGGCTGCCCGCCCCGGCCGTGAGGCCCGCTGCGCCCTGGGTGAGCTGCGCCGCGCCATCCGCCAGCTGGTGTGCGGCGGCTGCGGCCTGTCCCAGGCCGGAGGTGAGGGGAGCCATTTGGGCGGCCAGCCCGGGCTGGCCGGGTTGCCCGTTAACGTATCCATTGGTGTATCCCACCGAGGTGAGAAGCTGTGTGGCGGCACCCGATACGACACCCATTTGGTTCAGCGTCGCGTTGAGGGCGGCGTTAAGCGCGTCACAATCCGTGGTGCAGGTGTCGCGGAGTGCCGCGATCTGGTTTGCCAGGGTGCTGAGCTCGGTGTGTAGTGCCTGAGTTTGTGGACCGGCGGCGTTTGCCGTGATGCCCGAGAGGGTGTTCATCGCGTCCGGAAGAGGGGCTAGCTGAGCCGTGGTCTGGTCGAGACCCGCCGCAAACTCGTTGAGTCCCGAGGAGAGGGAGCCCGCCCCCGCTTGAAGCTGCGCGGCTCCGCCGCTGAGCGAGCGCGCCCCGGTGGCGAGGGAGGACACCCCGCCGCTGAGCTGTTGGGCGCCCGAGGTGAGCGTGCCGAGACCCGAGCCAAGATCAGCCCCACCGGACGCGAGCTGTGCGGCGCCGTCTGCCGCCTGGCTTGCCCCGTCGGCCAGAGTGGTGGCCCCGGCTCCGGCCTCACTCAGGTTGTCGCCGAGCGTGTTAAAACCCACGTAGAGATTGTCGAGGTAGGTTTCGGTGAGCTGCTGCCCGAGCACCCGGCCAGCCGTGGCCGTGACGGTTTGGGCGAGCGCGGTGTCTACCAGCTTGCTCTGCGGGGACGTGGCGATGTCGAGCGTTGCCTGTTCGGCGGAAGCGGCATCACCCGAGAACGAGGTGGCCGCCGCGGAGAAATTTTTGGGGATGGTGACCACAGTGGCGTAGCTGCCGTTGGCCAGGCCCTCCTCGGCATCTTTTGTGTCGGTGATCACCCAGCGAAAGTTTTGGTCGGCGTCGCCGTCGACCAACTCTCCCGCGAGCAGCCTACCCAGGGGCGTGAGCTGATCGCCCCGAGTGACAGGCTCGTCATTGTTTACTACGGCACCCGTCATCTGATTGAGGCGGTCGGCGGGATTCCAGAGGCCCCAGACGAGGGTGGCCCCCAGGAGGAGCGGTACCAACACCAGGCCGAGAAGCGACCAGGGTGAGAGCTTTTTGGAGGCGTGGGCGCGATCAAGAGAGAGACGTGACATGGTTAGAGAACCTTCTCCAGGGTGGGGGCTGCGGTGTGGGTATCGAGATTGAGAACGGTGGGACGCTGGGTCTCTTCTGTGGCGAGAGCATCCAGCGTTTTGAGAAGGGCGGAGCTGTCTGCGCAGGCAAAAACGTAGGCCAGTGACGTGCCGCGCGATCGGGCGTGGTCACGGGCGTGTTCAAGGGCGGAGTGCACAGCGTCTATTCCCGCGGCATCAATGAGCGAATCCGCTGCGTCAACAAACACAATGCTGGGTGAGTCCGAGAGTGCGGCTCGCAGGTCGAGTAGCGGGTTGGAGGAGTCCGCCGCCAACACCAGGCTCGTGCGCGAGCGCACCCGAACCCCGCGCTGCGGCAGCACACTACCCGCAACCTTGAGCTGCCCCATAAAGTGGGGGAGCCTTCCCGAGAGCGTGAGCAGTAGCGCCCGACGGGCCTCGGGGGTGCCTCCCGTGACCACGAGGGAACCGTTTTCGGCAACCGAGAGGTCGAGGTTATTAAAGAGGACGGGTGCCCCGATTGAGGTGGTGCCGGTGTCTCCCTGAGCATTGAGGCTGAGGTGGCTGGCGGTGATTGCCGCGGTGGAGTTTGCCGACGGCCAAGCCGCAAGTGCTAGCTCGTGCTGTACGCCCTCGCCCTCAATATCGAAGGAGGGCAGGAGCCGGTCGAGCCAGCGGGGAATCCACCAGGCGCGATCACCGAGCAGCGCCAGGACGGCGGGAACCAGGGTCATTCGCACGATAAACGCGTCAACAAAGACACCCACCGCGAGGCCCAGCGCGATCGGTTTGAGCGAGGAGTCACCCTCGGGAACAAACGCGGCAAAAATCGCAAACATGATGACGGCCGCGGCCGTTACCACCCGGGCCGACCCCAGGAAACCCTTGTGGATCGCCTTTTGTGCGTCGCCGCCGTGGACGTATTCTTCGCGGATGCGGGACACCAGGAAAACTTCGTAGTCCATGGCCAGTCCAAAGAGAACTCCCATCAGGATGATGGGCATAAAGCTGATGACGGGCCCGGTGCTTGTCAGGTGCAGCGGTTCCGCAAACCAGCCCCACCCGAACACGGCGGAGACCACCCCGAAGGAGGCTCCCACCGAGAGGAGGTAGCCGAGCGTAGCCTTAATGGGCACCCAGATTGATCGGAACACCATGGTGAGCAGCACGAGGGATAGCCCAACAACCAGGATGCCAAAGGGAAGCAGTGCCCCACCGAGGCGGTCGGAGATGTCGATGCCCACGGCGGTGAATCCCGTGACCGAAAGGTCGACCCCGTATTCGTCGAGGAAGTGGTCGTGCAGCGAGCGGATCTCCTGTACCAGGGCTTTTGTCTCCTCGGACTCGGGAGATCCCTCGGGCACCACCTGAACAATGCCGGTATCGGCGGTTTGGTTGGGTGTGGCCAGGGGAACCGCGGCAACACCGTCGAGTTCGCGGAGCTCGTTGCCGATGTCTTGCATGAGGCCAACCGGGTCGGTGCTCGACACGATCGAGCCCGTCACGATGAGGGGGCCGTTAAATCCGGGGCCAAAGTTTTCGGAGAGGAGGTCGTAGGTGACGCGGGCCTGGTTGTCCTCGGGAAGGGTTCCGGCGTCGGGCAGCGCCAGTCGCAGGTCGAGAGCCGGAATGGTTGCCACCCCGAGGGCGGCGACCACGGCGAGGATTGTGACGAGCGGGAACCGGGTGACCGCGCGAACCCAGCCGCTAAAGAAGCCGCGCTTGGCGGGTTGCTCATGTGAGGGTGTGGTAGGGGTCGGGCTCTGAGTCGGATTGGTATGGGTAACTGCGGCGTCCTCGATTGATGAGGATGCTGTTGTGTGCTCGGATGCTGTGCGCGCGGTTGCTGCGGATGTTGCTCCGAATGCTTCTGTGCGTGCGGATGCCGTTGCGCTCGCGGTTGTTACGGTGTCGGTTTGGATGCGGTTCCGTGTTCCGCCCGTGTCCGTGCCCGCACTCGCGGTTGCGATGTCGGGCGAGACCTCGGAACTGAGGGCGGCGGCCTCGTCCTCGATTGATCCCGCAGCGGCCGCGGCGCGGGCGGCGAGCGCCTTACGTTTCCTGCGGGGCAGGATCTTGAGCCCGGCAAAGCCGAGTAGGGCGGGAGTGAGGGTGATGGAGATGAGCACCGCGATGGCGACCGCCCCGGCGGCCGCCACACCCATCACGGTGAGGAAAGGGATGTTGGCGACCGCGAGTCCGAGCAGCGAAATGATCACGGTGAGCCCGGCAAAGATAACGGCGGAACCCGCGGTGGCCACGGCCTTTGCGGCGGACTCCTCCGGGGTAAGCCCGTCGATCAGTTGTTCTTGGTGCCGGGAGAGCACAAAGAGTGCATAGTCGATTCCCACCGCAAGACCCAGCATAAGCGCGAGCATCGGAGTGGTGGAGGAGACGGGACCAAATACTGTGGCGAGGAAGATGAGAGCCACCGAGACTGCTACCCCCAGAAGCGCGTTGAGCAGGGGCATTCCCGCCGCAACAAACGCCCCGAGCGTGAGCAGGAGCACAACCAGGGCAATGAGCACGCCCAGGAGTTCAACAATGCTGAGTGAGGGGAACGACTGCGAGAATATCTCGCCCCCCACGGAAACCTCAAAGCTGCTGGGTAGGTCGGCGCGGAGATCATCTCCGGCCTGGTTGAGGGCGTCCTTGGTGTCTTGGGTGATGTCGGGGAGGGATCCATCGAGCTGAACCGTGATCACGGCCGCTCGCTGGTCGTCCGAGATGGTACCGCTGATGTTTTCATTAAATGGCGAGACGGCGGCGCTTACCTGGGTGATGTTGTCGATGCGCTCGATGGCATCTTTAACGCTACCTTCGACTGCGCCGTTATCAACTGTGCTGCCTTCGGGGGCAACAATCACAATCTGGGCGGAGGTGCCCGATACCTCGGGGAAGGTGTTTCGTAGCGAGGTGAGAGCTTCCTGTGACTCTGTGCCGGGGATGGAGAAGGTGTTGTCGGTTCCCTGGTTGAAGAAGAAGGCACCGCCACCAACCGCGGCAAGAACCGCTATCCAGAGAGCAACAACGAGGCGTCGGCTACGAAATGACCAACGGCCGAGGGAGTAAAGCAGCGATGACACGCGGTCTCCTTGTAACTGGTGGGGGTGCGATGCGGAGATGGCTCCGCGCCGGATAATTTGGATACACTACTGAATCCGATACACAAGTGTATCCATATGCGCTAGGCTGTTACAACACAGAACTTAAATTGACGGGAAGGTTTCAGGTATGGAAGGGGTAAACCCTAGGGATACCACCCCCACCGCTGATCTTAGGGCTCGTACGGAGAGCGCGCGCCGCCAAAAAACACGCGATCGTCTTATCGATGCTGCCTTTGAAGAATTCGCAGAGAGGGGCATCTCCGCGGCGTCTGTCGAGAGTATTTCCGAGCGCGCTGGTTTCACTCGTGGTGCGTTTTACTCAAACTTCTCCAGCAAAGAAGAGCTTTTTTTCGCGCTGATGGAGAGAGAAAACACCAAAAAGATTGAGGCTCTCGACGCCGATATCGCGGCGGTTCTTCCCCAGCTGGCGGCAGACCCTCTTTCGCTCACCGAAGAGCTTGTGGCGCGTGTGGCGCAGCAGGCGCTTCAGGGACAGGTGTTTGATCGTCGCTGGTGCCTTGTGCAGGAAGAGTTTGCGCTACTCGCCCTGCGTAGCGAAGAGGTTGCGGCGGAGTACCGGGTGTTTCGCGAGAAACTCTACGAGGGAATGGCTGAGGTCGTGCAGTATGCCCTCGCCACCGCGGGCCTCACCTTTAAGGGCGACCCGATCGACGTGATCAAACTTTTGAGCGGAATGCACGAGTTTGCCATCAGGGGGGTGCTTCTCGACCCGGAGTCCGAGGAATCCATCGACCGTATGCTCAGCCTCCTACCGCAGATCATTCTGGGCTTGGTGAAACCCGTGGACGCGGGGTCGACGATTTCGGCGGGGTTGGCCGAGGGCGGTTTGGGGTCCAATCCGTAAAGCGACTGTTGGTTCACGGCGTGAACCGCTAAAATTATCGCCGCTATAGCCGTGGCAAGGTCGTGTGTTCGCGGCTTTTTGGAAGCTTGCCATACTTCATGAGGATAGCGTCAATCGATTTAAAAATAGTAAGGACGATGACAAGAGCTCCCTATTCGGCATCGCTAACAAATCTGCTCATTCGCCTCCGAGCGCCAATAATCTCGAGAAGCTATGATGCAAACTATTTGTCCTTCTATCTTAGCCTCGGGTGGCCTCGCAACCATCCTGATGGGCGCGACTGAAGTTGTCGGGTTCTGCCGGCATTCCTATTGCCGCTACTCCGGCTTGTCTCTATCGCAGGCGCACCTCGTCTGGCCCCGGAACGTACCAGAAGGCTCCGTAGAGGACTTCCCCAGCGCCTGTCGCCCGGGTTGACGGCCTACATATCTTCCCGGATTTTTCCGATGAAGCAGCAAGTTTCCACTCCCGGGGGTCACGACACAATAATCTATTTCTAAAAATACTATTTGCTAAATTGAGGCTTATATACTAATACTCAAAATTAAGGCTTATACACCATTTACATATTTAATATTACTCTTGTAAATTAACCAATAACGCTTTGAGCTCCGAATAAAGCACAGGGCTCCATAACTGTAAGGATGCAATTATGCTGGCAAAAATAATGAACTACGACACACGCAAATTCATGGTTTTGGGAACGCCCTCTCAATAATTTTCGATACTTCTCACAAATAACACCCTCTGTAAAACAGCAATAATTCTGCACGCTGTGTGCCGCCACAAGACACAACATGTCTAGATTCTTCATCCGCAACCGATGTCTATACCCCTTATGTATTCACGACCCCCTCCCAACCCATGTCACATTAATCACGAAAGGATAATGGCATGACCTCCATATCCAGCACCATTAACGCACGCGCTCACGCACCCCTGCGTGCCGACACTCTAGAGATCAATCGCGCCGCACCAGTCACGGCATCCCCCGTAATCGCCATCGCCGTAGCCTATGTCGGAGGAGCCTTGGCCGCCGGCCTAACTGTCGGCATGAACTATGGCTAAAACCCTTATCGCCACAATCAAATATCACAACAATCAAAGGACGTATAATGCAAACTGTTTATCTTTCCCCGTCAACTTCGGGTAGTTTCGCGGCTACGCCGATCCGTTCGACTGAGTTGCGCGTCTCGGTTAGTAGCCCTGTGACTGCTACTCCGGCGGTTGTCGCAGCGGCTGCTGCGGTTGCCACGGTCTTCGCGACGTGTGTTTGGGCAGGAAAAGCTCTTGTCGGTTAAATTCTTGAAGGGTGTCTTTGCGCCGGTCAACATCGGTCGTGAAGATACCCTTCGCGCTATGGAACGTCTCAGTGCTAGTACTCATCTGGTCTCTAGCGCGGAACATCTCGTTCGGCCCCAGAACCTCCAAGAAGGCTCTTTAGGCGACTGGAAAATCATTCGTGATCGTTATCAATTCATGCCTGCTTGGCGCCGGAAAATTCTTGATCTAGTATCACAGCCTCTTATGACACGGGCGCTTCACGCGGGAAGAATCTTTGCCTCTGCCTCTCTTCTGCTTCCTACAGGCGCACGGACCCGTACGGTCGCTAACGCATACCTGGCAACGTCATCCGCGTTACTTTACCCACGACATAATTTCGGTAGTGATGGTTCCGATCAAGTATCCTTTCAAACCTCTGCGGTTGCTTTTGTCGCGAGAGCGACTAAGAACGAACGTGTCCAAGACAACGCGATCTGGTACCTCGCACTACAGGACGCGTTGTCCTACGCTGTTTCTGGTTGGGTCAAACTCTTTGGCGCTTCCTGGCGCAGCGGCACAGCAGTTCCCGGGGTGATGCGCACGATCGGTTATGGGAACAAGTACCTGTGGAAACTCTTCAAAGACCGCCCTAAGTTTGCGCAGTTTGCAGCACACGGTATGCTCGCTTTCGAAGGACTTTTCCCCCTTGTGCTTTTCGCTCGAGGCCGCCTCACCCGCCCTTTCATCGCGGCATCTATCGGGTTCCATACCTTTATCGCGGGTTCCATGGGGCTGGGTCGCTTCTTCACCGCGTTTGGTTCCATGCTCCCCGCCATCGCCTACGTCACAAACCGCCGTGCAAAGTCACACCTGGTCCCCACTGTAACCGCGGCAAGCGTCGGCGCTACCCTTTTCGGGGGTGTCCTCTCTGGGATCTTACGTAGTGCACGCATCCGAAAGCTCCGTACCGAGAACCATTGCGTCACTACCCAAAATGGCAACACCCTCTACTACGACTGGAGGCGTGGTACCGCCGGTGCTCCCGTGCTTATCCTGGACCACGGCCTGTTCTCCACCCCACAACATTTTGCGTGGATCATCAAGCATCTAACCGCAGACATCGACATCATTACGTATTGGCGTGCCGGTTACGGTCCGAGCATCAACACCACTGGTGATTACAGTGTTGAAGAAGTCGCACACGACCTAACCGACCTCATTGCTGATCTCCCACCAGACATCGGACCGGTCTTCCTCGGCGGTCACTCTCTCGGCGGGCTGGTCGCACGCCGCGCCTCTGAGCTCACCACACGACCAATCACCGGTGTGATCTATCTGGATTCCTCCCACCCCGGACAGCTTGCGATCTCCGCTCATCAACGACGTGGCGCTGAGGGATTTGCTCAGGCTCTTACCGGGGTTTCCTCTAGCCTTGTCCTGGGGTTGGGGTGGATACTTCAACGCCCCGAATGGCTCTCTAAACTACCTCGGGCAGTTCAACCGTCAATACTCGACCAGTACAGAAACTCTCGAATGTGGGCCGCGGGAGTGCGGGAGTGGAAATGGGCGAACAGGATGTTCCGGCGTAGCAGTAACACTCGTCTTGCCCTTCTTGACACACCCACCCTGGTGATCACTGCTGAGGCCACGCTTCGTGTCGATGACGCGCAGGATCGCCTTCACCAAGAACTTGCTGATAGTCATACCGGTGGGAGTCAACGAGTAGTGATTCGTGAGGCCGATCACGACTCAATACTCACGAACCAAAATCATGCCGCAGCCACAGCCGACGCGGTCAACAACTTTATCAAGCAGGTGGTGCACTCGTGAAACAACCATTCAACGCCGCAAACCTCACCGCTATCGCCGCGGCTACCGTATTGGGTATCACCTTTTTCTCGCAGCATCCTAACCGTTCCTTTGACCGGTTTAGAGCAGCTGACAAGCTAGGATTTTGGCTCCCTAACTGGAGATTCTTCGCTCCCGAACCCGCGCAAAATGATTACCATCTCCTCCACCGTACCCTGGACAGGGAAGAGAAAGAATCTCCCTGGCAAGACACCTACAGTGTCACTCCCCGTAAGGTCCGTCATATTGCCTGGTTTCCTGATCGTAGAACGGATAAAGGACTCTTTGACGTTATCTCGGAAATCATCCCCACGCTGCAAAAAAGCCAAGACTTCATCACCACACGCCCCGCGTACCGAATACTTGAAAACTTCATCCGTCATCGCCTGAACGCAACAACAGGAGCAGCACTTGTCGGATTCCAATTCATGATTGTGTCTTCGACCGGGTATGAGTACTTACTTGCTGCTGAGTCTGCTGACCTTGCTGATGTGCCCGCGCCTGAAGAAATCCTTATCTCGCCTTTTATTTCTCTCGAAGAATCGGAAGTCTCATGACACACACCACTCCCTACACCGACTATGGAACTCAGTTTGCGGAAATCTATGATGATCTCTTTCCCCGTGAGCACATCACTGACGCTGATACCTCCTGGCTTGCGGAGCATATCCCGCCCGGGTCACCACACATTCTTGAACTCGGTGTTGGTACCGGGCGGGTTGCTCTTCCTCTCTGGGAAACACTCACCAGGCGAGGGGATACACCTATGTTTGTGGGTATTGATATCTCTCGCGAGATGCTGAATCAACTTGCTACTAAGGATCCTCATGCCCACATCGACAGACGTCAGGGCGATATCGCGCACGAGGACCTCGGCTCAAACGGCTACGACACCATTCTCTGCCTGTGCGCTACTATCTCAATGCTCACCGATCACACTGCACAGCAAGATACCTTTCGGGCGGCGGCAAAAGCTCTCAAGCCCGGAGGACACCTCATTGTTGAAACGCATAACAGTGCACTTATTCAAGCATTGAATCCCTCAGGAGCCGGAGCCTATGCTGTCCCCTACCCCGGTGGACAGAGAATGCTCGTTACCTTCTCCGAGCTCAATGGAAACCAATGGACCGTGAACCACTGCTGGATTAACAACGGAGTTGCCACTTTTGGTAACGAGTCCAGCAGCGTGACCACACTTGCTGAGCTTGATACCTACGCTACAGAAGCAGGTCTCACACCCGTCACGCATACCTCAGGTCTGAGTGGTAATCCGCTGCAAGACCACGACGCGACAGTCTGCGCAACCTACATAAAACCACACAACAGTTAGTAACATTCACGACTCCAAGATCAAGACGCGATATCGGGTATTTGTCCACCGGACTTGTCGACTCTGTCGCTTCGCGGACGACCTATTCACTTGGATTACGTATTGTCCTTGCGACGTTTCCTAAACTCCGTTGCGTATGAGGGAACGGAGAGCATCGGAGAGACTCAGCCCGCGAGCCGAGGCCAGTTCGGAAAGGCGTAACATCTCGACATCGTTCAACTCGATAGTGAGGTGATACACCTCCTGTGGCCTGTCATCTTCGAAGGAGAATAGAGAGGGCTGCTCACTGTGGGATGCGGGGCCGAATAATGCCCTGTCGGCGGCTGTGTCGTGCGTTGCGTCATGTGTGGGGTCGTCGAATACCGTGTTGTGTTCCGTGCCACCTGGAGGCTCGGGTGCCGTGTTGTACGCCGAACCCTGCGTGAACTCTGTTACCGGGACGCATGAACCGTTGCGGTTCCAGCCCGGACCGCTCGGGACGGCTTGGCCGCGCTGATACGCCTCCGCGACCGCGCGGGCGCGGGTATCTGCCGCCTCATTGAGAGGGTGATTGGCGTGGCCCTTGACCCACTCAAAACGGTAGTTGCGGCCCTGGAGTTCCGCGTCGAGTTCCTGAAGGATGCCAACGTTGAGCACCGGTTTGCCATCGGCCTTGCGCCATCCTTTACGTTTCCAGCCCGGCATCCACTGGGTGAGGCAGTTAATAACGTATTGACTGTCGCAGAGGATGAGAAGCTCGTCATCCACGTGTTTTGTTGCGCGCAAAAGCTCCAGTACCGCCGTGAGTTCTGCCTGATTGTTGGTGGCGTGTTTCCATCCACCAGCGCCCCAACGCTCGTCGTTAACGTACCAGGCCCAGCCCGCGGGCCCCGGGTTTCCAAGCGCAGATCCGTCTGCCGCAACACGAATTGTCATGCACATAGTTTATGGGGACGTAGTTGTGAGGCAGATTTCTGCAGTGAGTCAGTCAGCTTGCTGCACCTCATGAAAGGTGTATTGAGACAGCTTGGTGCATGCTCTTATCACAGGTATATGCTGCTTGAGTTTGTTGATGGACTATTAGGACTCCGAACCGTTTCTCATCCTTAGTCTCAACGGTTTCCTTACTAATACGTATCGATCATAGTCCTCGTTTTTGGAGCCACATTCACTGTCAGCAGGTTCACATGAGGGGTTGTGGTGGCTGTGTCGAATGTTTTTCCGGTACCGATCGAGGTGTTTCGCGCTGGAGGTCAGGTGAGTGCTAACTCTGTGAGAAGTTCCATTGTGTGAAGGGGGCCTTCGCGACGGATGTTGATCGGCGCGAAGGCCCCCTTCAGGAACTTAGCCGCCAATAAGGTTTCCTATCTGGACGCCGGCTACGAAGACTGCGGCGACTGCTGCCACAGCGGTAAAAACTGCCGGAGTGGCGGTAACCGGGGTTCCGGCGTTTGAGGCGCGTAGCTTAGTCGAGCGGATTGGTGTGGCCGCGAGGCTACCCGAGGTAGATGCGGAAAGGTAAATAGTTTGCATTATGTGTCCTTGATTGTGATGATACGGATTTTTAGGAAACGGTCGCGCCAATCGCTATCCCAATGCCCAGTGCGGCGATGACAGCGGTAACGCTAGCAATAACTGTGGGGGTTGCCGTGACTGGTGTGGTGTGGTTGATCTCTAGAGTGCCGGTACGCAGGGGTGGGTGAGTGTGTGTGTTCATAGCGCGGGATATGGACGTCATGTCCTTGTCCTTTCGTGATTAATGTGACATGGGTTGGGAGGGGGTCGTGAATACATAAGGGGGCGTAGACCTCGGTTGCGGATGGAGAATCTAGACATGTTGTGTCTTGTGGCGGTACGCAGCGTGCAGAATCATTGCTGTTTTACAGCGGGTGTTGTTTGTGAGGAGTATTGAAATATTGTTGGGAGGGCCAGGGCCGTTTTTAAAACTGTGAGTTCGCGCGGGGTGATAGATCCGCTGGTGTATGTGTCGTTGGGCGGTTGTTTGTTGTATTTTTCAACATAATTGCATCCTTACAGTTATGAGGCTTTGTGCTTCGTTGAGGCATCAAAGCGTTGCGGATTATTTTACATGAAGAATATTGAACATGTAAACAGTAAATGGGCTTTAAATTTGATGTCTATTATATAAACCTCAATTTTGTAAATAGTGTTTTTAGAAATAGATCATTGATGTTTGTGAGTATTTCTCCGAGTGTCCGGGTGTTGATGAAGCGGGTCGGTCCGGGATGGGGCTCATTGCTTGTTTTGGTGGCGATAAGGAGTTTTGCCCGATGCGGCGCACGTCAGTGGACAGAACACCAGCTTCAATGGGCGGGGACGGAGGATAGGGTTCCACGGGGTGATGCTGGGGCAACCATGCCCGCTCGACCGCGGTTGTTTCTGTCTCCTCATTTTTGTTTGAGTGCAGACTAGCCTGCCGCGGCACGAATTGCTTACAGACAGGCGAGAGGTGGCCTGGAAATCTAACCTTCGGGCCCTGGTGTAAGCATTCCAATTTTGCTAAACTTGAGTCTACTTGGCTCAAGTTTAAATGCGAGCCTTCCCAAGGATTTCAGAAGAAGAGAGGACAACCGTGCAGCCAGGAATGCAGCCACCACAGGAAGAGCAGAAGAGTGCCCTTGAGCAGTTTGGTATAAATCTCACGGAGGTTGCGCGTAGCGGCAAGCTTGACCCGGTGGTTGGGCGAGACGCCGAGATTCGTCGTGTAAGCCAGGTGCTCACTCGGCGCACCAAAAACAATCCCGTGCTAATCGGTGCTCCCGGCGTGGGTAAAACGGCTGTGGTTGAGGGGCTTGCTCAGCGAATCATTGCTGGAGACGTGGCGGAGTCACTGAAAGATAAAGAATTGATCTCGCTCGATATCTCCGCCCTCATTGCGGGGGCTAAGTATCGCGGTGACTTTGAAGAGCGCATGAAGGCCGTGCTACAGGAGATCAAAGAGTCTGATGGTAGGGTCATCACCTTTATTGATGAGCTTCACGTGCTCATGGGAGCGGGTGGCGGCGAAAGCTCGGTTGCG
Organism: Lysinibacter sp. HNR; assembly: GCF_029760935.1. NCBI lineage: Bacteria > Bacillati > Actinomycetota > Actinomycetes > Micrococcales > Microbacteriaceae > Lysinibacter > Lysinibacter sp. HNR. Next base: position 183,549 of record NZ_CP121684.1, read on the forward strand.
GCCTCCAACATGCTTAAGCCGCTGCTCGCGCGCGGTGAGCTACGCATGATTGGTGCAACAACGCTCGACGAGTATCGCGAGTTCATCGAAAAAGACGCGGCCCTGGAGCGCCGTTTTCAGCAGGTTTATGTGGGTGAACCATCGGTTGAAGACACCGTTGCTATTCTGCGCGGTCTCAAAGAACGCTATGAGGCCCACCACAAGGTGTCCATCGCCGACAGCGCCCTGGTTGCTGCCGCGGCCCTTTCGAATCGATATATTCCGTCGCGTCAGCTTCCTGATAAGGCCATCGACCTGATCGATGAGGCGGCCAGTCGGTTGCGTATGGAGATTGATTCCGCCCCCATGGAGATCGATGAGCTTCGGCGCTCCGTAGATCGTCTCAAGCTTGAAGAACTCGCGCTAAAAAAAGAAAAAGACGATGCCTCAAAGGAGCGTCTGGTTAAGCTTCGCGAAGACCTCAAGGTGCGTGAGGACGATCTGAGGGTGCTTGAGGAACGGTGGGAAAAAGAACGCAGCAGCCTCAACGCGGTTGGTGAACTCAAGGAGAAACTGGATGCCGCCCGCATCAGCGCGGACCGCGCCCAACGTGAGGGCAACCTAGAAAAAGCGTCGCGACTGCTTTATGGCGAGATTCCGGTGATTCAGCGTCAACTACAAGAAGCCGAAAACGCTGAACAGAGTGATGAGCCTCGCATGGTGAGTGACCAGGTTACCGACGAGGACATCGCCGCCGTGATTGCCGTGTGGACGGGCATCCCCGTGGGGCGTCTCCTCCAGGGCGAAACCGAAAAGCTATTGCGGCTCGAAACCGAATTGGGCAAGCGCCTGATCGGACAGAAGGCAGCTGTTGAGGCCGTGTCGGATGCCGTGCGTCGCACCCGTGCCGGCATTTCAGATCCGGACCGACCCACGGGTTCCTTCCTCTTCCTCGGACCAACCGGTGTGGGTAAGACCGAGCTGGCCAAAGCCCTGGCGGAGTTTCTTTTTGACGACGAAAAAGCCATGATTCGCATCGACATGTCGGAGTACGGCGAAAAGCACACCGTGTCCCGGCTGGTAGGTGCCCCTCCCGGATACGTCGGTTACGAATCCGGCGGTCAACTCACCGAGGCTGTGCGCCGCCGCCCCTATTCGGTGGTTCTGCTCGACGAGATCGAGAAAGCTCACCCCGAGGTGTTCGACGTGCTGTTGCAGGTGCTTGACGACGGTCGCCTCACGGATGGCCAGGGCCGCACGGTGGATTTCCGCAACGTTATCCTCATTCTCACCTCCAACTTGGGAAGCCAGTACCTGGTCGACCCCAACCTGGGAGACGAGGACAAAGAGCGTGCGGTGCGCGAGATGGTGCGCCAGGCCTTTAAGCCTGAATTTGTGAACCGTCTTGATGACATCGTGATTTTCCAGTCGCTCACCCGCGGTGATCTTGCACAGATCGTTGAGCTCTACATCGATCGCCTGCAGGAGCGGCTCGCTGAGCGTCGCCTCAATCTCGCGGTAACCCCGGATGCCCGGGCCTGGCTCGCCGAGCGAGGCTACGACCCGATCTATGGCGCCCGCCCGCTGCGCAGGCTCATGCAAACCGAGATTGATGACCGCCTAGCGCGGTCCATCCTTTCGGGTGAGGTGCACGATGGTGATGTGGTTCGTGTGGACGTTGATCGTGACGAAGACGTTCTTACGGTGAACTCTGCAACGTCGTTGTAGGTTCTCTAGTGAGTAGCGAAGCCTGATTATCGTGCTCTATCTTCTACCGTCCGGAACAGGAAAGTAGGTTTTATGAAACGACTACAACGTGCATTTCACGCTTCTTTACCCCACCGGTGCCGTAGCGAAGTGATGCTAAACAGCCTTGTGATGGAGTAAAATACCTGATGATGAAGTAAGCTCCCCGCGTAGCGGGGATGATCCCTCCTGGCCTCCATGCCAGAATTCAAGGACTCGAAGCTCCCCGCGTAGCGGGGATGATCCGTCAGGAAGCCAATACCCCGATGGCGTGTGATTAAGCTCCCCGCGTAGCGGGGATGATCCCGTCCCCGGGGTGCAGACTGGGAGCGTAACGCCAAGCTCCCCGCGTAGCGGGGATGATCCCACAGCCTTTTCAGAAACCTTCATGATCACTCCAAGCTCCCCGCGTAGCGGGGATGATCCCGGGATTAGGTCAAATCATTTTTCTCTTGGGCGAAGCTCCCCGCGTAGCGGGGATGATCCCAACCAGCCCTGGAATTCCATCTATCCGAGCTACAAGCTCCCCGCGTAGCGGGGATGATCCGGTCATGATTGATATTGCCAGCAGCGTCGATAAAAGCTCCCCGCGTAGCGGGGATGATCCTCGTCACGAATAGGGACGGCAGTGTCTCGGATGAAGCTCCCCGCGTAGCGGGGATGATCCCAACGTGGCGGGGCCAGCGGAGGACAAGGGCTGAAGCTCCCCGCGTAGCGGGGGAGCTTAGTGGTTTCTTGCTAGCGTTTGGTGGATGCTTGAGTGTTGTATGTTTCTTACGAAAATTTATTAGAAAAGCTTATGTAATACAAAACAAAAACATTCTTCACTAAATTTAAGTACAAGTATATAATCTGAATGTATTCACAATGGGTAGCGCTTCTAATCAGGGAAATTATTTACAATGAAACGATCGTTCATCACGCTGTTTTCTTTATTGGTACTTATTCTGCAAGTTATTGTTCCTAGTGCGGCTTTAGCAAATACCACTGTGGGTAGTCTCGGGGGCGCGTTAAGAGATAATTCTCACTGTACTGATACCGCTGCTGAGGCTTTGATTAAGTTGCAGCGGCTCGAGGGTAAGCAAGAGTTTATGACGGTTCGTCATCGGGGAGATTTTGATGCTGTGACGCCGGAGAATAGTCTTCAGGCGTTTAGGAATTCATATTCGTATTGTCGTCCTGGTGTGGAGACAGATGTGCGACGCACTGCCGATGGTCAGTTGGTGATGTTTCACGATACGAATATTGGAAAAATGATGGAGCCTACCTATAATCCGGAGGCGGGCACGGGTCCGAATGCGGCGTTGAATAGTTTGACTCTTGGTCAGCTTAAACAGAAGAACCTGGTTACTATTGACCGTCAGCCTACGAACTATAAGATTCTTACTCTTCAGGAATTTCTTCAGGATGCTGTTGATCAGGAGGCTGAGTCTCTTCTTTTTATAGAGATCAAGTCAGATGATGATGTTGCTCAGGCTGTGCGGGAGGTGCTCGCGTTTCATCAGGCTGCTCCACGAGCAAAGATATTTGATCGGGTGGTGTTTAAGTTTAGGCTTAGTGCTTATCCCACCTTTGAGCTGTGGCAAGACTCTCTGAAAGACTTGCCGGAGTTGCCTCGTATCCCGCTGACTCAGGTGGCGGTGAGTCGTGTTATTGCGGATAATGTTGATCGTCGCACTGATATTCCTGTTCCCTCGGGGATGACGCCGAGTTATTATGGTACGAAGACTTGGGCAGAGTCTGATGCGACAGCTGATGGTGTTCTCAGTGTAGAAGTCACCATGAAAGACTCCACCGGATTTTACGAGACTACTGCGCGAAGCGGTTATGGTGATCGTGCGCCGTTCGCAAAAATTGAACAGTATTATGCCCCGCAAGACCTATCTGAAAGAAACACGCGGGAGGGAACGATGGCGCAGTTGACTGCTCTTGTTCGTGCGTCGAATAAGCCGTTGGGGCAGTTTGTTCCTATTCCTGATTGGGTTATGTGGCGGAAGAACTTTACCGAGTGGGATAAGCCGCTTCCCAGTGTGGCTGGTAATGCTACTGCTATTACTCCTAAGGATGCGTATTTTCAGAATGATTCACGGTGTTGTTACGCGCTCCAGTTCCGTATTGCGGATCAGGGTAATGATCCGGAACAGAATGATCTTCGTATACTTTTGCCGTGGATGGAAGATATTGGAGCAACTGTTTTGACTTCGGATGACACCGATAGTATCGATTATTACTTCGAGGGTCGAGACAAGCTGTATAACATAGGTCAGGTTTGGGATGGGGGGCCTCTAGAGCCGGCGCCGGCTGCAATGAACTCCCTGATCAGTTCTAATACTAATCAGCGCTTTACCTCGCCCCTGATGATGGTCTCTATAAGTTCTATCCAGGTGAATGATATTGATGGGGAGAGCCCGGGCGATATTTACGGAAACGTATCTATCCGAGACGAAAGTTCTTATGGAACTGTGCTGTTTGATCAATCCCAGGGAAACAACATACCCATTTACCCCCACGACTATATACCCCTCACAGGGCCTCCAGGAACAGAAAATTCAAATGCCTTTAACGGGCAAGCTTTACTTCACGGTGGAAGCATTTCCGTTGAACTCTGGGATCATGATACTTTTTCTCCCGATGACCTTATCGCTTATGCCCAGATCGAAATACCAGAGAACACCGAAGAGGTGAGTGTAACCTATAAAACGGGTAGTGGTGAACAACATGAGATCCCCGGAAAGGGAACATATACCACCTATGGCTCAGTCACAATTAATTACTCGGTGCAACGCTATTGGACTAACTTCGTAGTGGAGAAGCTGACTGTGAACAATATTGATGGTGAAAGCCCCGGTGATCTCTTTGGGACGGTGCGGTTGTTCCAGGACGGTCGGAATCGCTTAGATTGGCTCGATGCGATCTTCTTCGATCGGCTAAGCCTGAGGCATATCCCTGTGTACCCTGGTGATGATGTTCCGCTAGTGCTTGGGCAAGCCCCTGGGTTTGATAGTGTGCACCTTGAAATATCCCTTCAAGATTACGATGTTATTTCGCCCAATGATTGCGTGGCAATAGGGTCTTTGTTATTGGATAAGACTCAGCCAATTGATCAGATAACGGGGCATGAGCTTGGCTGCTCTTGGGTAGACCGTCAGAATACCACCACCTACACAACGTGGAACGCCTCCATGAATCGTAAGGAGAGACTGCCTTCTCAATTTATCCCCGTGACGGATGGTGACGGTAGCTAGCTCCGAGCAACACTTTATCCAAGGGGAATCTCTCAATAGCGGCAGCACCATATGTTAACATCGTGCCCTTGGGAGATTCCCCGTTTTTAGAATGAATCATTATGTATGAGTATTTAAGCTCCCGATTTCGAGGGACGGCTTACATGGATGAGTGAATAACAAAAGCGCTACGTGTCTGGGAACAGATCGTTTGGAAGCGCTCTGTGTAGTAGCACAAGCGGTGACGCTATGCTGTGTCTATGGCGGTGACCGATGAGGCTATTCTCAAGATTAAAGAGATGATTATCTCCGGCGAGCTTCGCCCCGGTGAGAAACTTCCCCCAGAAAAAGAACTCAGCGAACGGTTGGGTCTCTCACGAAGCTCCATGCGCGAGGCGGTCAAGGCGCTTGAGGTCATTCGCATCCTGGACGTGCGCCGCGGAGATGGCACCTACGTTACGAGCCTCGAGCCTCGCCTGCTGCTGGAGGCGATGACCTTTGTGGCTGATCTGCAACGCGACCACTCTGTGTTTGAACTCTTTCAGGTGCGCCGCATCCTTGAACCGGCCGCCGCCGCGCTCGCAGCAACCAGTACGACAGCGGAGGATATCGCGGAGCTTCGCGCACAGATCACATCCGTCGAAGGCTCTACGGATGTGGAGGAACTGGTCTCGCACGACCTCGCGTTTCACAACGCGATTGCGGAGCTGGCAGGTAACTCCTACCTCTCAACGCTGATCGAGTCGATCTCGGGGCACACTGTGCGGGCGCGAATCTGGCGTGGGCTCACCCAGGCGCACTCGACCCCACAAACCCTGTTGGAGCATCGCGCAATTGTGGATGCCCTAGAGCGGGGCGACGCCCAACTCGCCCAGGCGCTCACCACGGCGCACATTGCGGGTGTGGAACAGTGGCTGCGCGAAGCGGCGGTTGCAGAGTAGTGGAGGCGGCTGCTTCAAAGTAACGCGAGGTGGTGCTTTCAAAGCGAGGTAGAGCAAACCGTCCTGGTAGGAGCTGTCTACTCCGGACGAAGCCTGAGTCCGTGCATTCCCCCGTCGACGGCTATGGAGGTTCCGGTGGTTGATCCTGACCGTGGGCTGGCCAGGTAGACAACTGCGTCGGCAACCTCGGTGGCGGTAACGAGCCGCCCGTGCGGCTGGCGGGCGTTGAGTGCGCGTCGTTCGGCCTCCGGGTCGAGGGCGCTATCGAGGAGACGGCCAACCCAGGGTGTGTCTGCCGTGCCCGGGTTTACGCAGTTCACGCGAATTCCCTCGCGAAGGTGATCCGCTGCCATTGCCCGGGTAAGGGAGAGCACGGCTCCCTTCGAGGCGCTGTAGAGGGCCCGTTCGGGAAGGCCTGCAGTGGCCGCAATCGATGAGGTATTGACGACGCTGGCGGAGGGAGAGGTGCGCAACCAGGGAAGCGCTGCGCGCGTGACTCGTGCGATGCCCGTGACGTTCACGCTGAGGACACGAGCCCATTCGTCGTCGGTGTTATCCGCCACTGTGCCCTGTGCGCCTATCCCGGCGTTGTTCACCACGATATCGACCCGACCAAAACGTTCGGTGATGGCGGTAATAGCGGCGCGCACGGAGGCGTCATCCGCAATGTCGGTGCGCACGGCAAAATGTGCGGGGTTCGCTTCCTCGGGCTTGAGGTCGCAGACCGCAACCGTGGCACCCGCCCGATGCAGGCGCTCGGCGATGGCGGCTCCGATTCCCGAGGCTCCGCCGGTGACGATTGCAACGAGCCCGTCGCACTCTGGATTCATGATTTGGTGTCCTGTCTCTGAGAGGTGGATTCCGTAGGGGAGGTGCCGCCTGAGCGCTGGGGTGCTGCTGTGGGGGGTTTGTTCGAGCGTGTGGACGCCATAGTGGGGACTTCGCCCGAGTGTGAGAATGTTGTTGTCCGCGGGGTATACGCAATGAACTCCTGCCGTTGCCGCCCCAATCCTTCAATCTCGATCTCGCACACGTCTCCGGGTAAAAGATAGGGGAACCTGCCGGAGAGTGCTACCCCCTCCGGTGTGCCCGTGAGCACCAGGTCTCCGGGTTCAAGAACTAGGTACTGGCTCAGGTGCCAGATGATGTAGTTAACGTCAAAGATCATGTCGCTGGTGGAGGAGTCCTGTCGGGGTTTGCCGTTGACCCAGCTGCGCAGCCTCAGATTGTTGTAGTTAACCTCGTCTGGTGTGACCAGCCACGGGCCGGTGGGGTTAAAACCGGCGGCGGCCTTCCCTTTCGACCACTGCCCGCCGGAAACGGCGAGTTGAAAGTCGCGCTCGGAGAGGTCGTTGGCCGTGACAAAACCGGCGATGTGGTGGATGCTTTCGGCGGGGGAATTGAGGTACGAGGTGTGTCTTCCGATCACCACACCCAGCTCAACCTCCCAATCGGTTTTTGTGCTGTCCTTGGGGATGGTGACGGTGTCGTTTGGCCCCACGACGGTGTTGGGGGTTTTGAGGAAAATAATGGGAACTTCGGGCGGTGCCGAACCCGATTCGGCGGCGTGTGCCGCATAGTTCATGCCGATGCACACAACGGCGCTGGGTCTAGCGATGGGCGCACCGACGCGCTGTGAGTGTGCGTTGGGTAGCTCGGGAAGCTCTGCGGACAGGAGGGCTGTTTGTGCGCGTTCGGGCCCGCCCGAGGCAAAAAATGAACCGTCAATATCCGGGGTGATTGCTCGGAGGTCGTAGTGGGTGTCATCCTGGATAACAACGGGTATCTCGTGACCCACGGCTCCTACACGCGCGAACTTCATACTGTTTCCTTCTCATGATACATCTGAACTCTAATGGGTATTTTAGTCATAAATTGGGGAGTAAAAGCGATTAATGCGTTTCTTGACAGATTAGACATCCGATGTTTATGCTCGGGGGATACCCACACAAGGAGAATTTTGTGAGCACCGTTGTTGCACTGGAGACCAGTGACGTTCGTTTTCCCACCTCGCTACTGCTCGACGGATCGGATGCGATGAACCCCGATCCCGACTACTCCGCGGCCTACCTGCGCATCCTCACGGATTCCGATGACGGCCTGGTGGGGCACGGTTTTGTGTTCACGATCGGACGTGGCAACGACGTTCAGGTTGCGGCGATCGAAGCTCTCACCGATCACCTTCTGGGTAAAAATGTGGAGGACCTCCTCGACAATATGGGCGAAACGTGGCGCTCCCTGGTAGGCGACTCGCAGTTACGCTGGCTCGGACCCGAAAAGGGCGTGATGCACATGGCCATCGGGGCCGTCATCAACGCCCTCTGGGATCTGAAAGCCAAGCGCGCCGGGCTGCCCCTCTGGCAGCTACTCGGGCGAATGACCCCCGAAGAGCTGGTGGAGTTGGTGGACTTTCGCTACCTCACCGACGCTATGACGCGAGAGGATGCCCTGGCAATCCTCAAGCGGGCACAATCGGGTCGGGCCGAGCGTGAGGTGAGCCTTCTGCAAACGGGTTACCCCGCCTACACCACAACCCCCGGGTGGCTCGGGTACAGCGACGAAAAGCTGGTCCGCCTGGCTACCGAGGCCGTGAACGATGGTTTTCGGATGATTAAGCTCAAGGTGGGCGGCGACCTCGAAGACGATATCAGGCGGATGCGCATAGCGAGGGAGACGGTGGGGCCGGATATTCGCATTGGGACGGATGCCAATCAGCGCTGGGGTGTTGCCGAGGCGATCGAGTGGATGAGTCACCTCACCGAGTTTGATGTGGCCTGGATTGAGGAACCCACGAGCCCCGACGACATCCTGGGGCACGCCGCAATCGCCCGCGGTGTGGCGCCGATTCCGGTTGCGACGGGTGAACACATGCAGAATCGCATCATGTTTAAGCAGTTCTTGCAGGCGGATGCGCTTCAGGTTTTGCAGATTGACGCCACCCGGGTTGCGGGTGTGAATGAAAATATTGCTATCCTGCTGCTGGCGGCACACTTTGGTGTTCCGGTGTGTCCGCACGCGGGAGGTGTGGGCCTGTGCGAGGCGGTGCAGCACCTCTCGATGTTTGACTTTGTGGCGGTTTCAGGGAGTATGGAGGGTCGTGTGATCGAGTACGTTGATCACCTGCACGAACACTTCGTGACCCCAACCGATGTTCGTCAGGGCGCGTATTGGCCTCCGTTGGTTCCCGGGGCCGGCACCGAGATGCTGGAGCAGAGCCGGATCCAGTATGGTCGTGAGGCACGGCAAGTCCGAGAATCCGGTTCGGGCTCTCGCGAATCTGACTCGGTATCTCAGGGGTCCCGAGAACCCGGTTCAGTGTTTCGCGAGCCTGCTCGGGTGCCCCGTGGCTAGCCTCACTCTCCCCGTCCTGGGTTACGGAGCGGCTAACCTGGGCAACATGTATCGGGAACTGAGCGACGAGCGTGCCCGAGAGGTGCTGGACGCGGCCTGGGATTCGGGGATCCGCTATTTTGATACGGCACCCCACTATGGCCTGGGGCTCTCGGAGCGCAGGCTCGGCGACTTTTTGCGAACTAAGCCGCGCGGTGAGTACACGGTGTCAACCAAGGTGGGGCGTCTGCTGCGCCCCAATCCTGCGGGGGCGGGCGGGTACGATCTGGAGAATAATTTTGTGGTTCCCAGCGATCTGAAGCGTGTGTGGGATTTCTCGGCTGACGGGATCCGGCGTTCTGTCGCGGAGTCGAAGAAGCGCATGTGCATCGATCACTTTGATATTCTTTACCTGCACGACCCCGAGAGAGCCAACGTTGCAGAACCTCTTGACCAGCGCCTGAAAACAGCTCTTACCGGTCTTGCAGCGCTCAAAGAAGAGGGTGTGGTTAAAGCTATTGGCGTGGGGTCAATGGTGTCGGACGCCCTGGTGAGTTCCGCCCGGAGCGGGCTTGTTGATCTCCTCATGATTGCCGGACGCTACACCCTGGCGGAACAGCCTGCCCTGGCCGAGGTGGTTCCCGCCTGCCGCGAGAACGGTGTGGGAATCGTGAACGCCTCGGTGTTTAATTCGGGCCTTCTTGCGAGTGACAGTCCCGACAGCACCGCACGCTACGAGTACGGCTCGGTGCCCGGGGAACTTCTGACTAAGGTTCAGAGAATCGCGGCTGTGTGTCATCGGCACGGGGTTGCTCTGCCCACGGCGGCGCTGCACTACCCGCTGCGCGATACGAGCGTTCGCAGTATTGTGGTGGGGTCGAGTAGGCCCGAGCAGGTGAGCGAAAATGTTACCCGTCTGCGAGCAGCGGTTCCGGGTGAGCTTTGGGACGAGTTGGTCGCGGAGGGGTTGATACCCGCATGAGTGTGATGACCGGCAGGATCGATTCGCACCTGCACCTGTGGGATCTTGACGTGAGTGAGTACGCATGGCTCACGCCGTCTATGGGTCGTCTGTACTCCACGTTTACCCCGTCAGAGGCGGGTGAAACTCTCCGTGTCCACGAGATGGAGGGGGCCGTGCTGGTACAGGCCGAAGACAGCGTGGTTGATACCCAATTTATGCTGGATGTTGCCGCCGCCAACCCCTGGGTTGTGGGGGTTGTGGGGTGGGTTGCCCTGGATAACCCCGCCGTGGTTCATTCCCAATTGGATCGGTGGCGGGAGTATCCCGTTTTTTGCGGGGTACGCCATCTGATCAATGATGATCCCCGTGGAGACCTGTTGGATCGAACCGAGGTGCGTGAGTCGCTCCGTGAGCTTACCCGGCACTCACTTCCTTTTGATGTGCACGATGCGTGGCCGCGCCACCTTGACCAAGCCACGCGCCTGGCCACGGAATTGCCTGAACTTCTGTTGGTGCTGGATCACCTGGGCAAGCCGCCGCGTCACCGTGAGGGTGATAATTTTGCTCGCTGGTCGGATGCCATCGGCGAGTTTGCGCGACGCCCCAACACGGTTACTAAGCTTTCGGGACTCGCCCGGGAGGGGTATCCTCTCGCTCGTGAAGAGCTCATGAGAACCTTTGACCGCGTTTTAGATCTGTTTGGGCCCGGGCGAATCATGTATGGTGGGGATTGGCCGGTGGCACCGGATGAATATGGTGTAACCCTCGGAGTCGCGGAGGAATTAATTTCGCAACTCTCGCCGAGTGAGCAGCGACAAATAATGCGGGAAACCGCTGTTGAGGTTTATCGGTTGGGTCGGTGAGAGGGCAGGAAACCTGATTTCTCACGGAAGCTGGCCGGGCTCAGGCAGCTCTACGCTCATTTGCATGGTGTTGTTAATGCTCAAAACTCTATACGTCTGATGTTTTGTTGACAAAAGGGTTTTCTTTGCGGATCAAAAGACATAAAATTAGGGCTGAGATTACATCGCTCAGAGAAGGAGTTTGTTGTGTTAATGGGAATACATCCGATCTTAAGCGGTGAGATTCTTTTGCATCTTGATCGCATGGGCCACTCCGACTCGGTGGTCATTGCCGATGCTCACTTTCCCGCACATCGCCTAGGAAAACGGGTCATTGAGCTTCCCACGCTGACAACTCCCGAGGTTGTTGCGGCAATTCGCACCGTGCTCCCGCTGGACGATGCCCCGGCCATCGACCTCATGCGCAGCCCAGACGAGAGAGTCCTCGAGGTGCAGTGGGAACTGATCGACGCGGCCAGAACCGATGTGGATACGGTGCGTTTTGTCGACCGCTTTGAATATTACGATGTTGCCGAGCGAGCCTATCTCATTATCCGCACGGGAGAGACCCGCACCTACGCCAATGCTCTCTTGCGTAAGGGTTTGGTCAACGACTTCACCACCTACGGTACCTCCCCCGACGATGCTGTGTTCTCCGCCTCGGGATTTGAGACGGAGTTTGAAGAGAATGGGTGAGCTCCTCCTCGGGCGGCTTGCCTCTGGTCGCGATATTGTGCGTTGGGAACGGCGTGGTTTCCCTGATGACAGTGCCGTTTCCGGAATAACGGTATAGCTTGTGGGTGACAAGATGGTTTTCTGAAGGGTGCTGCGGTTTCCTTGATGACGTCATTCTCCCGATGAAAACGTGGTTTTGAGGAGGGCCTTTTCTAGCGTGCAGCAAACGGGTGGGACACATCAAACGCCTCAAGGAGCGGGGCGGTTTTGAGGATCGTCTCGGATAGTTCGTCTGCCGCCTCGCTGAGAACCGTGATGGCTCCGCCCGTCCCCACGGTGACTCGTCCGCCGTCGATTGTTGCCGTGCGAATCACAATCGACAGGTCAACCTGACCCGATAGAGAAAAATACCCGATCGCACCGGAATAGACCCCCCGAGGTTCCTTTTCGAGCTGATCCAGCAGCTGTACCGTACGGATTTTGGGGGCGCCAGTCATGGAGCCCCCGGGGAAGAGGGTGGTGAGGATTGTCGAGGGAGGCTGGGGGGCGAGCTGTCCCCTGATGGTGGAGACGAGTTGATGAACGGTTTCGTAGGTCTCCACCCCCATCAGGGTTGTAACCTCAATGGATCCGACCTCGCAGATGCGGCCCAGGTCGTTCCGCAGCAGGTCTACAATCATGAGATTTTCGGCCCGATTTTTGGGGTCGGTGCGCAGTCTCTCCGATACGGCATCGTCATCAACTTCTGAACGGGCAGCGGTTCCCTTGATGGGCTTGCTCTCGATCACTCCGGTGGGGGTTATTGAGACGAAGCGCTCGGGGCTACACGAGAGAACTGACCGTTCTCCAAAGCGTAGGAAGGCTCCATAGGGGGCGGGGTTTGTGTTTCTTAGACGCTGATAGGTGTGCCACGAATCTTCGGTGCTGTGGGGAAAAGAGAGCTGGTAGGTGTAGCAGGCTTCGTAGCTTTCTCCCCGCCTCAGCCAGGACTGCACCTCCTCAACAGCGGCAAGATACTCCTCTTGCGAGACGGATGAGTGTGCCACGAGTGGTGTCTTGGTGCTGCCGGGGGAGAAGCTGGTGTTGTCAGCGGGGTTGTGGGTGTTGCTGTTGTTTGTGGCGCTGCCGGGGTGCTGGGTGCCACCCTTTTCTGCGAGAGTTTCGACCCGGTGTGCGGCCTCCCGAATCCAGCGGTGAGCAGTTGCCTGTGATGCGTGGTCGTCTCCCGACAGGGCGGCGAGATACACTCGGCCTCCCGCCGCATGGTCGACAATTGCAAAGCGCGAGACAAAAACTAACTGAGCGTCCTTCCCCGTGGGGTCGGTTCGTGTTGTGTCGCCGACTCCCTTGCACCCGTATCCCAGGTACCCCACATAACCACCGACGAAGGGGAAGGGTAGGTTCGTTGCTGTGTCATCCGGTTGAGGTAGGGCCGTGTCGAGATAGTCCTCAATGGTGTTGTTGAAATATGAGATTTTCCCATCGTGTTCCACTCCAACCCGCTGGAGGTCTGCGTTGTAGGTGACAAGCGGGTCAACACGGGGGTCGCGAGGCGCAATTATGGAGTAGTTTCCCATTTGGTATGCTCGCCGGGCCGAGTCCAGCCAGACCGCATCGCGGTTGTCGTTCACCAGGGCCCTAAAAAGTTCGGGGGTACTGATCTCTTGGTCTAGCTCGCGGTAGTTGAGAGTCCGGGATGAGGATATCTTTATGCTCTCTATGACGACCTCCGGGTCTCGTGTGGATGCTTGTGCGCCCCATGCCTCGGCTTCCTCGTTTTGTATTGTGGTCACCGAGTCCTCACTGCAGCATAAGAAAGTTTGTCAACATGCGTTGGCCGTCTGAGGTCAGAATCGATTCGGGATGAAACTGTACTCCGTATCGTCTTTTCGCAGCATCGCTAATTCCCATGATCTCGTCCCCGTCGACGGTGTGGGCATCGGGTGAGAGGCCTGAGCGTCCCAGGTCTGACACAGTGATCGAGTGGTATCGCACAACGGATGTGTGTGGCGGCAGGTTCTGGAACAGGCCGGTGCCATTGTGTCGTATCGTGCTCACGCGGCCGTGTGCGGGTTGTTCCAGATGTTGTAGCGTGGCGCCATAGTGCACCGCGAGCATCTGGTGCCCCAGGCAAACGCCGAGGAGCGGTACGCGAGCTTTTTCAAGGAGCGCGTATCCCGCCCCCACATCGGTGGGTGTCCTGGGGTCTCCCGGTCCGGGACCCAGAATGATGTGGGTGTACCGTTCTAGGTTATTAAGCGCCCCTGTCAGTGAGTTGTTGAGCAGAACCTCGGGTAGGACCTGTGTGAGCTGTGCCACCCCCTGAAAGATATTCCACGTGTAGGAGTCGAAGTTGTCAACGATCAGAACGCGCGCGGAAATCTTGTTGCTCATAGTCACCTCCATCCTTTCTACAGTACTTAATGGTTGGTGGGAAAGGAATCAAGGCGAGGGGGAAAGGTTCTGTGGAACATCCTATTTGTGATGAATGATGGATGTGTCGCTGGAGCGGTCTCGGGCTTCTTGAAAGGTTTACGAATGGGGGCATTCGTGCCTCGTTGTTAGGTTGGGGAGGTGCGGTTCTGGTATCCGTTGATAAGCGCCCGAACCACGGACTCGATGGCCTCGTGCTGAGGGGGAGCAGGGTTGCCAAAGATCTGTGCGCCGAGGTTGTGTAGCACAGACCAGGAGTTGGCGAGGGTGAGTATGGTGAGCAAGAGGTTGGCCGATTCGGTGCGGGTGAGGTGTGGAAAGACCGTCATGAACTGATCCATCTTTTGAGATGCCTGTTGCTCACAGCGGATCAGAGCGGCGGAGGGGTCGAGTTCGAGTCCCTCCCAGTGGAGGAGCCGGGAGAACACGGGGTTATTGCTGTGGTAGGTGTAGAGCGCGCGGGCGTAGTGAACGATGTCTTCTGGTTCGGAGCCATCGAGGGGAACCTCGTCAATAATGCTGGAGAGCTGATGATCGAGAACGGCGGAGAAGAGTCCTTCTTTATTGGAGAAATATTGGTAGATCCGTTCTTTGTTCACACCCGCGTTTTTTGCGATGCGGTCAACCCGCCCCCCAGCAAGCCCGTGTGCGCTGAACTCTGCGGTCGCGGCTTCGAGAAGTCGAGCTTGGGTACGTTCGGGATTGCGCTCCATAAACTACAGTCTAGTCCACTCCCAACTATCTAGTTGGATTTTGCGCCGCGAATAAGTTACGGTTATAGCAACCGTTCAGTTGGAAAAGGAGTCCCCCTATGAACCGCCCCGCGCCCTCCCTCTGGCAACGCATGTTTGCCACCTGGCTTGTGATCTTTCCCCTGGTGGCTTTTGGTCAGTGGTTCCTGTCGGTTATTGCCCCCGAGTGGCCCCCCGTGCTACTCGCAGCCGTTCTGACCGCCACCGTTGTACCCCTCTCCGTTGCCTTTGGAGTGCCCCTGGTTCTTCGGGCGTTTGCCAGAGTAAAGAGTACAGCAGGGCAGGGGGTCCGCTCGTGAGTGGCGCCGCTTCTTCCCGGGAAATCGGTTTTAATCTTAGTCCTTTCATTCCGGGCCTTTCCGAAACCGTTGTTGTCCCTCCGGGTGCGAGTCTCATCCACACCTCGGGGCACACTGCGGGCCTTGCCGCTGAGGTGCAAACATTTGAGACTCAGCTTGACATTACCTTTGCCACCCTCGACCGCGCGCTACGCAACGCGGGAGCCTCGATGAAGGATGTGATCCGCCTTACCTACTACGTCACCGACCTGAGCTCGCGCAGCATCGACACCCTGCGCACGGTGCGCGACCGCTGGGTAGACACGGCTCGCCCTCCAGCCAGCGCCCTCCTCGGTATCGAGCAGCTCTACCATCCCGATATTTATGTTGAAATTGATGCGATTGCCGCGGTGGTTCCTCGCGAAGAATAATGCGATGGTGAGGTTTGGGGCACGAGATGCTTCACTGGCTGATCTGTACGCTAACTCGCTCGACAGAGACTCGATTGACTTTTGTTGCGTTAGCGGAGTCGGGGTTGAATAGGGCGAGGTTGATCCCGTTGTCGTTACTGACGGAGCTGCGGTAGAGCACTCCGTCAAACCCGCAGGTTTTCATGAACTCACAAAGATATTGGGTCGGGATATATTCGTACGGAGCGCCGCTGGGTTGCACGGGGCGCGTAAGCTCTTCGCCTAATCGCTCAAGAAAAGACAGGTCGGCTCTCAGTCGGATCACATCACTCTCGTCGCCGATCAGTGGTGAAGTCAAACCTCGTGGATCTCTAAGATCTGCAAACTTCAAGCCTGAGCCGGACAGTGTGAACTCAGCGACGCACGCGTGTTCTCCAGTGTGTGGTCGCAGTTCTGCAACAGCCGTTGCTGGTGTGGAGCCCAAGTAGAGATAAGGGATGCCAGCAGGGTTTGCGCGCCCGTGTCTGGCAAGATGCCGAGGAGGTGCCCCCATTTCGGCAAGAGGGTATACAACGTCGCTGTTCATGAGACGGGCTCGGTACCAGCGTTGGTTTTCAATTAAGTATTGCTGAGCTATCAGATAGTTGAGTAGGTTTTTAATGCGATCCATGTCCATTGGGTCGGCGAGGAACCATCGGTTCACATGCATCATTTCATCGCGGAGTTCTTCCCAGCGCTTTAGGTTTCCACCACCCGGGTAGGCAATTGGAAGGAAGCGTCTGCGAACGATTTCGCCGTCGTTGAGGACATCAGCGAGAAGGTCTTTTGCTCCTGCATGATCCAGGTTTGATCCGGAGAACATTTTCCACTCATCC
Source organism: Lysinibacter sp. HNR (assembly GCF_029760935.1). Lineage (NCBI taxonomy): Bacteria > Bacillati > Actinomycetota > Actinomycetes > Micrococcales > Microbacteriaceae > Lysinibacter > Lysinibacter sp. HNR. Next base: position 199,998 of record NZ_CP121684.1, read on the forward strand.
ATCAGAAGCTGCGTAATTGAAGCACCATCATGGACTTCTTCGTAGGTTGCCAGGAGTGTCCAGAACCATTCACCGAGACGATGAGGTTCAACGCACGCAGTATCGGGTGTATGACAATAATTGCACGTCTGGATTATTGGATCAGATTGTTTAATGTACTGTTCGGCGACTTGTCGATCACCAAAACATTTCGCACAGCATCGTTGACTAGACATAGGTATGGTAGCTTGCAAGCGTCTCAAGGTGATGCTTGATAGATAGCTTTTTCACATAGCCGAGGCCGGGAAAATGGCCTTTTTCGTGAAGGTCACGAAACTCTTGAATCGCGGAGGTGTTCAGAATGTTGGCGTCATCACGGTCAAGCTCAGCAAGTAGCTTGGAGAGTGCCTGAGAGAATTTTCCTGCGGGATCTACCGGCGTGTCGTTTGTGTCGGATTTGAAATGATAGACAAACATTGCGTCGTCTTGTTGGGGATCGATAAAGGTGAGGTGAATCGCGACTGCGTAAGCTGGTCCCCCGCCTTCGGTATAGTAATCGCCAATAGTAAGGAAATCGCCGTAACCATCCCCACCTAACTCACTGTACGTTACATGCAGATCCGAGAAACGGTCAATAAGGTCGTACTCAGCGTTCTTTTTTCGTTCAAAGCCGTCTTCTATGAGAATTCGTTGGACACCCTTCTGAGTGTTCTTAAAGTGTCGTCTATAGAGAATGTTCCGAGTGTCCAAAAACACATGCGTATATTTTTCGTTCGGTAGCGCAGTGGAGAGCCCTTTACCATCGGTGAAGCCTGCATGGATAATGGTCACGGTTCGATCTTTGTAGCGTGACACTAGGGCGATTGCGTCTTCGGTAGTTAAGCTGTTTGTGAGGAGCAGTGCAGGCGAGATCGCATCGTTATCGCTGTAGCTTTCCTCCAGGTAGGCAGTAAGGTTTTCAGTATCCTCTTTATGGTCTCCGTGACGGGGGTTGACGATCACAGCCGCTGTCGCGCCTTTTGTAACAAGTTCTTGTAACGCCCGGTGTAAACCTGTAAAGGTCTCCCGGACTGGCTCAATAATTGGAACAAAGCCAGCGTTAGCGATAGTGCTAGCTGATTCTCGGATTGCTAAAAGCTCAAATTGCTTACCACGAAAGAACGGATAGTACACAGAGTTTCCTAACTCCACGCTAGCGCAGAGGAGAGCGGTTGCCACGTTACGGCGCTCAAATTTTGCTGGGCGGGGGGTGGTAGATTTGCGGAGAGGATTGCTGAACTCAGAGGTTTTGGAAGACGCTTCACAAAGGATTCAAGGTGGGCGTACGATCGAGTTGTTTTTAGCGTTTCGATTGCTTTCGCGTGAACATCAACAGGTTTAAGGTCTGCGAAAATTTCTCGGAGCAGTCTCCACCGTTGAGTGTTGGGTACCTCGGGAAATGCGATGCCGAGCTTGGTAAGCACGGTTGTCGCTTCTTCAAATCGAAGAGTGTTAACAATTGCCAACGGTGAGGTTCGTTCGGGCAAGTTGATTGGTTCCCTCACGGTTTGAAGCCGGAATCGTGCGGAAAGCGCTAGTACTCCAACATCCTCGGGTGCTATGCGCAGCACGGTATCCGTTTGTGAGGGGCTCGTTACCACATTCACGCTTGCGAATACGGAGCGGTAGTCCGCAAGTTGGTTTGCTAGCCTGCGAGTAGTATCGCGCTCAGATTTTATCTCGTAGGCGGTAGCCGTCCCGTTGAGTACGACAAGATCGGCTTTTGATTTGCCGGTGCGCACCTCATTCAACGGTGTTGCGGTTCGGAGGTTGTGTCTACCGAGGACGATCTTTTGTGTGATTGCGGTTCGGTAGACGTAGTCATCACGGTTGCCGACCTTGCACAGTAGCGAGAATGCCAACTCAAAAGCGTCTGCCAGGGTTGCTTCGTGGTCAAGCCTTTCTGGAATCTTAGCTTCAACAAGAAGTCTGGCCAAGAGAGGAGAACGTCCTGCCTTGCCAATCTCCCGCAATATGACAGGGGAAAAAACACGAGAGAGAGCCGCTATTTCTTGCGTCGTGGAGGACATAGAAGACGACCTCCTCTTATGTCGTGTGTGGTTCCTCTCATGATAGCTGGGTGGGCTGGTGTACTCAACGCAAACAGGTCATCTGTGGAAAGAAGCCTGCTGTGTAGATCGTGGCGGTGGTGAGTGTTGTCCTCCCCGTGATTCAGCCCTTCACGCCGTGGGGTTGGGTGGGGTTCACCTACCCCGGGTCGGCCCTGCCGGGTTATGTCTCCGTGGGAATTGCGCCTCTGGGGATTACGCTTTTGACGGTTTCGCTTATGTGGATGCTTCCTTCGCTCATGAACGCACTCAGCCTTATCCGGCTGACCACACAGGCTGCTCGCTGGGAATCGGCGGTCATTCACATAAGCGGGATGGAGTTCTCTGCCGCGGCCGCCACCTACGGGGGCAGGCCGCACGCGGGTCGACAGCTACGTGCGATCCGGCCGATGCGCCAAAAATGGGCAACCTTCATTATTCGTGGTGCCTGTGGGGCGATTCGAGCCCCGGGCCGACTTGCTGTCTCCGTCCTGGCTATCGTGCTGGCCGGGGTGTTGGTGACGCTTGCGTTTCTGCCAGCCTCGCCGAGCCTGTTGCTCGGAGCAGTTGCGGGGCTGGTCCTTTTTGCGGCTCTGGGGCCGCTCACCGAGGGGGTTCGTCACGCCGTCAGTGCCGCATCTGGTTCTCCTCTCTATGGGGTGAGCGATCAGTGTCTTCTGTCTTACCATTCGCTTTTTCCGTTGGCCGTCATTGTGCTTGTGGTGGCTGTTGTGGCCATCGTCTGCTCGATTGTGAGCGGAGTAGCGACCGGTATAGCGCTCGCTGGCTCGGTGGCCCTTGGGTTTCTGAGCCTGGTCGCCCGCATTAATAGCGCGATTAAGGGTGTCCTCCCGATTATTTTGCTCACCCCGATTCCCACGCCCGCGGGTGATGTGGGCATTATTGTGCGAATGATTTGGGCCCTGGACGGTGTGCTGTTTGCCGCGCTGGCTGGGGTGGCTGCTGTGTTTGTTTATGATGTGCCGTTTTTTATCGTGGCGGTGGCCGTTTTCTTGATTGTGATAGCGATGAAGCGCTGGCGTCATCGGAGGGAGCGTCTGTGAGATAGGGGTCGAGGAGGGCGTTCAGCCAGCTCGGCCCGGCGGTGAAGGTGCCCGGCGGTAGTCGTTTGCGGAGCCCTCGATCCGCGGTGACCACAAGGCAGCACAACGGTACTGGATGACCTGGGGGCTCGTGTGCCGGCTCTCCGGGTGCTCCGTGTGTTGGTTTTTCTGCGGTTGTGGGTGTCGGGTCTTCGGTGATTGTGTGCATTACGTTTTCTGTCATCTCAACAATGCTGCTGTCACCGTCTTGAGGAGCTTTGATAATCTCCACCCCTTCACTGGGTTTTGCGGCCTTTGCGGCTCCCTCAATCACCGCAATGATACGAACCAGCGTGACAAAACCGACGGGGGCAAAGAACACGGTGCTCCCGGCCAGTGATGAGAGCTGGGCGAGGATGGTGGTTGCGGCACCGGCCCGATCGCGCCACCATCCATTTGGCCGGGAACCCATGAGGTTGGCCACGTCCACGACGAGCACCGCCGAGTGAGTATCCGGTGTGCTCGTGGGAGGGTTTTCGCTTGGGGGATGCGTCTTACGCAGTTGCATCCTGCAGTAGCTTGACGATCTGTTTCTGATCGTCAGCAGTGAGTTTGGTGACCGCGTAGGAGGTTGGCCAGAAGTTTCCTTCGTCGAGGTTTGCGGCTTCCTGAAAGCCGATGGTGGCGTACCGAACCTTAAACTTGGAGGCGCTCTGGAAGAACACCACCACTTTTCCCGCCTCATTCATATATGCGGGCATTCCGTACCAGGTCTTGGGTTTGAGGGAGGTGTGCTCGCCCACCAGGCGGTGTAGGGTTTCGGCCAGCTCTTTGTCTGTGCCTTCCATCTCGCTGATTGCGGCCAGGCAGGCCGCTTCCAGGTCGGCACCCAGCTTGGCGGCCTTTGCTTCGGCTGCGGCTGCCCGCATTGCGGCTTTTTCTTCCTTGCTGAACGCAGTGCTCATGAGCTACTCCATCTCGTGGTTTTCCCTGTCATCGATCATAATCGTTTTGAGTCGTTCGGGTAAGTCGGCCGCCAATCACCTCGGCCGCCAATCACCTCGGCCGCCAATCACCTCGGCCGCTGACTCCGGACCGGGTCTGGTGACGTCACACTCGGTGCTGCCGACAAGATCACAGACCGGCGTTTGACCGTTCCGGGTTATTAAACCGGAGTGCCCTTGGCTAAACGGTACCCACACCCTCCCCCGCGAAGAGGGTCAACATTTCTCCACGAGCACGGTTGTGATGTTGTCGGCGGAAATATTTCTGAAGCGTATCTTGGGCGGGGTCGATTGTATACAAATCCCCTGTTTGTCTACGAAGGCGCTATACACAAAAAGCTAGTATTCGCAGGAACTATAGCTGCAAAAATAATAAGTATTATGGTCGGCTCTCGCCAATTTAGCTCTATTATCGAGAGTGTCGGATATTCCAATGCTTGCTACCTTTGTCAGAACCGTGCTCTGCCGTGCTGCCGCGCTGCCGTGCGCGAACGATCGTGATGACACTGTCGATAGCTAGCTGTTCCGGTGGCGATAAGAAGTGCCAGGGAAAACAGCACCGGTTCTTACCCACCAACCTCAACCCGCGGCAATAACCACTGCGCTCTTCGCACCACCAGGTCTGGCCGAATCAGGTGGTGGTTTGGTGCAACACTGTTCCCCGAGGTCAGTAGGTCGAGTGCCCGGGCGGCAACCTCTCCGAGGGGTTGCGCGACGCTTGTGAACCCTAGGGCGGCAGCCGTGGGGGTGTTGTCGTAGCCGCTGACGGGTATTGAGCCGGAGGATGCCAGGATAGCGCCGAGAGCCAGGGTGTCGCTGGCACACACCACCGCGTCCACGCCCCCGGGGAACGACATGAGTTCGAGCATCGCCGCCTCGCCCCGGCTGACCTCGTCGGTGGCGGAGGTTTCCAAGAGCGTGATCTCGGGGAGGGCAAGGCCGCTGTTTTCAGTCATGGCTTGGAGCCATCCGCGCCTGCGATCCTCACCCGTTCCCGAGGGGCCGGGCCAGCCAATGTAGCCTACGCGGGTGTGGCCCTGCTGGAGCCGGTGCACGGTGGAGTCGTAGAGGCCCGAGTAGCCGTCAACATCCACCCAGCGGTGCCCGGATGTGGCCATGTCGTCTGCTCCCCAGGGGCGGCCGAAGGTGACAAACGTGTGTTTGTTGTCGAGGAGCCAGGTAATGCGGGGATCATTGTGGAAGGTCGAGGTAAGCACAAATGCGTCAACGTCGGCACCGTCGCTGAGGCGTGCAAACTGGGCGATTTCTTCTTCGGGGTCGCTCGCGGTGAAGAGAAGCACGCGAAGATTTTTGTGTTCGGCCTGTTCGGTGAGGGCGTGTAGGAAACGATCGAGTACGGAGCCGGAGATGCCGTTGGTCTCGGGGTCTAAGCGGATTCCGATGGTGGAGCTCTTGCGGGTGCGCAGGCGACGGGCAGAAGCGTGGGGGCGGTAACCCAGGCTGGTAATGGCCTTTTGTACGCGCTCGCGGGTTTCTGGTCGCACGATATCGGGGGAGTTGATCACGTTTGACACGGTTTGCCTGGATACCCGGGCGGCGAGAGCGACGTCTTCGATGGTGGGAAGTTGGGGCACTCCGCAGCCTTTCGTAATTGATCGTTCAAATGTGATTGCCATGCTATACCATCGCGACTTTTTGGGTTGTGTCTGGGGTGGGCTGGAGAGGTGCCTCTCCGGTCTGGATAAGTTCGTGCTGTCCCGCCGGGGTAATCCCACGCTCCTCTTTTGACAAAGATGAAGAGTTCGAGGTACCTTTAGAGCGCGGGTTTGAACGTTCAAATATAACTCACAATGTTTGGCATTTGAACGTTCAAACTTACGGGCTGATGCGATCACGCACCGGCCTCACACGACGCGTGAACCGGAGTGCTTTAGGGCTTAACGAGCACCACACGCGTGAGTAGCAAGGAGAATAACAATGCAAAGAAGCACATCCCGATGGATTGCGGCAGCCGGAATCATGACGGCGGGGGCACTCGTGCTCACAGCTTGTGGGGGGTCACAGTTTGGTGGGGAGGAATCTACGCCGGGCGGTGACTCGGGGCTTTCTGTGCTCATCGGTTCCTCCGGGGAGGCAGAAACCACTGCGGTGCAGGATGCTGTTGCCGCCTGGTCGAAAGAGTCTGGTACGGGCGCAAACGTGAGCGCAGCATCCGACCTTAACCAGCAATTGAGCCAGGGATTCGCGGCGGGTAAGCCCGCAGACGTCTTCTATGTTTCGCTTGACTCCCTCGCTGGGTTTGCCGCAAACGGTTCGCTCTATGCTTACGGCGATCAGCTTTCCAATAGGGATGATTTCTATCCCTCGCTCGTAGAAGCTTTCACCTATGACGGAAAGTTCTACTGCGCCCCCAAAGACTTCTCCACCCTCGGACTTGTCATCAACGACGCTCTCTGGGCCGAGGCCGGACTCACCGAGACAGATATCCCCACCACCTGGGATGAGCTCACCGCTGTAACGGCAACGCTCGCCAATAATGGGCGTCCGGGGCTCGTTCTCTCGCCCGAATACGCTCGTGTCGGGGCCTTCATGGTTCAGGCCGGTGGAACGCTCCTGAATGCGGATCAGACCGAGGCCACGGTGGATACTCCAGAAAATGCCGCCGGACTTGACTATGTGAAGTCGCTGCTTGATAGCGGTAGCGCTCAGTTCACCACCGACCTTGGTTCGGGTTGGGGAGGAGAGGCCTTTGGTAAGGAACAGGCCGCAATGACAATTGAGGGCAACTGGATCACGGGTGCCCTCTCAGCTGACTACCCCGATATCGAATACACCATCGCGGAGCTTCCCGCCGGACCCGCCGGACCTGGAACGCTGCAGTTCACGAACTGCTGGGGAATTGCAGAAGACAGCCCCAATAAAGAGGCCGCGCTCGACCTGGTGGAGTTCCTCACCAGCACCGACTCTCAGCTGGAGTTCTCCGACGCTTTTGGTGTAATGCCCTCTGTGCAGTCGGCGGCTGAGGACTGGAAGAATGCAAACCCCGCGCTGGTTCCCTTCCTGAACTCCGTTGATTTTGCGGCGAGCATGCCCTCGCTCAGAGGAGCATCCGACGTGATTAGCGACCTCAACTCGCAGCTTGAATCGCTGGCGACGGGTAACCCCGCCGCTATGCTCGCCTCCGCGCAAAGAAACATGGAGGCCGTGGTTTCGGGCCGCTAACCCGATCGTCTCGCGATAACCCATGCACACATCACGCAACACCCCCGTCTCGGAGGGACCGAACGGCGGCGGTGTGACAACGGTTCCCGGGCGACGCCACAAGCCTCGCAGGGACCCGAGTCGTCACACAGCCGCGGGTTGGCTCTTCACCTCCCCCATGCTGATTATTCTGGGACTCTTTCTGGTTGTCCCTGTTCTCATGGCGCTCTGGGTGAGTTTTTCCGATTGGACGGGACGGGGGAGTCCTTTTGCAAGTAGCGTTTCCTTCATTGGCCTCGACAACTATGAACAACTGTTTGTGGGTGGAGGATTGCCCCAGAGGGATTTGGGTATCGCCCTGCGTAACAACGCCTGGTACGTACTGCTGGTTGTCCCCATACAAACAGTAGTTTCGCTGTTTCTTGCCGTCCTGGTGAACCGTCGGATACTTCGTGGACGGGGCTTTTTCCGCACCGCCTTCTACTTTCCCTCGGTCACAAGTTCGGTGGCCATTACCGTGGTGTGGCTTTTCCTCTTTGGGGCTAGCGGGGCTGTGAATAAGGTTCTCTCGTGGCTCGGAATCAACGGACCCAGCTGGTTTCAGGATCCTTCGGGGGTTGTACACAACGCCCTTGGAGCAATCGGGATCACCGAGGGTCCCTCCTTTCTGACCGACACCCCCGTCTTGGGTCTGTCGCTGTGGGAGTGGCTGGGAGGGCCGTCGGTGGCGATGTCCGCTTTTATCCTCATGGCCGTTTTCACCACGAGCGGAACCTTCATGCTCCTGTTCATCGCCGCCCTGCAGAACCTGAGCGGCGAAACCCAAGAGGCCGCGATGATGGATGGCGCAAACGGGTGGCAGCGCTTCTGGCGCATTACTCTTCCCCAGCTTCGCCCCACGCTTTTCACCGTTCTCACCCTGGGTCTGATCGGTGCGTGGCAGGTGTTTGACCAGATCTACACCGGCACGCAGGGCGGCCCGGGCAAGACCACCGTTACCCCGGCATACCTCTCCTACACCGCGGCTTTCGAGAGCCAGGAGTGGGGACGGGGTGCGGCCATCGCGTTTGTGCTCTTTGTGATTATTGTGGCCTTTACCGTGTTGCAGCAGTGGATACTTCGCGATCGTGCTGTTTCGCGCCGTCGCCGCCGTGTCTACGAACCGACCGACCGGCCACAATCGGAGCGGTCAGTTCGGTCAACAGGGCAGCAGGCCGCTCGGTCAACCTCTCAACAAACCGTTCCGCCAACCTCCAAGGAAGGTGACTCATGAGTGACGCGCGCACCCTTCCCACCCTTCCGAGCGGGGGCGGCACGAAGAAGCTCCGGGGTATTTTCCCCTCGGCGGCCACCTCGGTTCTCTACGCAATTCTTGTGGTAATCGCGATTGTCTATGTGGCTCCGTTCCTCATCAGCATCGCAACTTCTTTTAAGAGCGATGCCGAGGCCGCTGCGGATCCGCTCTCGCTGATTCCGCAGACCTGGACAACCGCGGCCTACTCGCGACTGTTTCTGAACTCTGACTTTCCCACGTGGTTTACAAATTCCGCAATCGTGACCGTTCTGGTGACGGCTGGCCGGGTGTTTCTGAACTCGCTTGCCGGATACGCTCTGGCACGGCTTAACTTTCGGGGGAGAAACATTATCTTCGCGGGACTTGTTGCGGTTATGGCCGTGCCCGCCGTGGTTTTGCTTATCCCCAAATTTCTCGTGATTAATCAATTGGGGATGTACGACACCTACGCGGGCATGATAGTTCCCCTCCTGATGGATGCCGCGGGTATCTTTATCATGAAGAACTTCTTCGAATCGATACCGTCCAGTGTGGAGGAACAGGCCCGGCTCGACGGGGCCGGAACGTTTCGTGTGTTCTGGTCGGTGGTGCTCCCGATGGCCAGGCCCGCCCTCATCACCATCGTGATCCTGTCGTTCCAGGGCTCGTGGAACGAGCTCTCACACTTCATCATCTCCACCCAATCGCCCGACCTCACGGTTCTGACAAAGGGCGTGGCCTCGCTCGCCTCGGGTCAGCTCAGTCAGGGAACTCAATACCCGCTGAAGCTGGCGGCCGCGGTGCTCATGACGATTCCGGTTGCGGTGATGTTCTTTATCTTCCAGCGTCGCATCATGAACGCGAGCGATGGAGCGGTTAAAGAATAGTGTCGCCGCGGTATTGGGCTATTACGAGCAGACCCGCCACACCCAGAGACGTAAGCTCGCCGCCCCATATGTCGCCACCGCCGCCCCGTATCTCTCAGGTCAACCCGCCTTTTTAGTAATCGTAAATCTTAAAGAATCTTAAAAAATTGAGGAGTATCCACATGTCTCACCCGGAACAACAACCGCTGCAGCCGCTGCTCCACGACGCCGCGGTGGTGCTCTCCGCACCCACCCAGGTCTGGTCTGACCACTCGGGCAGAATGTCTCAGGGCATTCACGGCGTATATCACTCGGACACCCGAGTGTTTGGTATCCATCGATTGACGATCGGTGGGAAACAGCCCGAACACATTTCTACCGAGGCAATTTCGGCCCGGGCCGCGCGCTTTGTGTCGCTTGCCCGGAACATCGACGATAGCGGGCCCGACCCCCGTGTGAGGGTTGAGGTCCTGCGCGAGGCTGCCGCCGGTGTCGTCAGCGAAACGATCACGGTTCGTTCGGCGCGTGTCGAAGCTGTGGAAACTCGTGTGGAACTGAGCCTCGGCGCAGACTTTGCCGAGTTGCAGGTGGTGAAGGCCGGTCTGGGTGACCCGACGGGAACCGGAACCAAGGCCGGTTCGGACGGTGCTGAATCACACGAAGGCAACACGGTGCGCACGGAGTTGCGGCGTGCTGAGGCGGGGGACACTATCCTCACCCTGTCTCACGCGCCGGTGGAGGCGGTGTTGAGCAGCCCGGATGCGGAGATCGCGTACGATGCGGCAAACGCGATTGTCACCCTCGCCTGGAACATCACCATTCCCGCGCGTTCCGAGGTAACCCTGGGATGGTCGGTGACGCTTCACGACTCCTCGGCGGTGGTTGCCGGTGCTCCCGGCAATCCCGAGTGGGCCGATATCACGATTGAGTCCGACGATTCGCGATTGGGCAATTGGGTTACCCGCGCCCTCGAAGACCTGGACGCGCTCCGGATGACCACCACGGCCCGTCCCAACGACCCGTTCCTCGCAGCCGGGGCACCCTGGTTCTTCACTCTTTTTGGGCGAGACTCGATCTGGGCGGCGCGGATGCTCCTTCCCTTGGGAACCGAGCTTGCGGCCTCCACTCTGCGCGTCCTCGCGTCGCTTCAGGGCACCACAACCGTGAATGAAACCGCCGAGCAGCCCGGAAAAATTATGCACGAGCTGCGTCCGGGAGATCTGGTGATCCCGGTCGCAGACGTTTCTCTGCCCCCGCTGTACTACGGAACGGTGGATGCCACCGCGCTGTGGGTGTGCCTCCTCGTGGATGCGTGGCGCTGGGGCCTTGCGGAGGAGCAGGTGCAGGAGTTGCTTCCCAATATGGTGGCAGCCCTCACCTGGATGCGTGACTTTGGTGACAGCGACGGCGATGGCTTCTTGGAGTACGTTGACCTTACGGGTCACGGCCTGGCGAATCAGGGGTGGAAGGACTCGGGAGACTCGGTGCAGTGGCAGGATGGAAAGCTTGCCGAGGGCCCCATCGCGCTGTGTGAGGTGCAGGCGTACGCATACGAGGCCGCGGCGGGTGCGGCGGAAATTCTTGAACACTTTGGTCGGGGAGACGAGGCTGCGACGTGGCGTGATTGGGCTCAGACGCTGGCGGAGCGATTCCGTGAGTCCTTCTGGATTCCCGCGAGCGACGGCGCGTACCCCGCGATTGCGCTTGATGCTCAAAAACGTCCGGTGGATACCGTGACCAGCAACATTGGTCACATCTTGGGAACCGGGTTGCTGAACCCCGATGAAGAAAAGCTGATTGCGGCACGCCTGGTTTCACCCGAACTTAATTCGGGATTTGGACTGCGCACCATGTCCACCGAGGCGGCGGGCTTTTGGCCTCTCAGCTATCACGGTGGTTCGGTGTGGGCACACGATACGGCGATTGCGATTCAGGGCTTGACCCGCTCCGGGTTCCACGCGGAGGCTGCTGAGCTGAGTCGGGGACTCCTGGCCGTTGCTGAGGCTTTTGACTATCGGATGCCCGAGCTGCACTCGGGTGACTCACGCACCGACGTTCGGGTTCCTGCCCCGTATCCGGCCGCGTGCCGCCCGCAGGCCTGGTCATCGGCGGCCGCCGTTGCGGTGCTTTCCTCGGCGCTTGATCTGACCCCGGCAAACGCGGCAAACACGCTGGCTTCTGCCGCGACCGGTTCCCTTGGCGGGGTGCGGGTGTCGGGCGTTCGTGGGACGGGCTCCCCGATGTAGGGTTTGGCTGTTTGGCTGTTTGGCTGTTTGGCTGTTTGGCTGTTTGGCTGTTTGGCTGTTTGGCTTATGGGTAGTTATTGTCTGAAGCTGTATCGTTTCCGGGGAGGGGGAGGCCGCGACGCTAGTGCACCGCGGCCCCCCCCGGTAATGAGTAGACGATGGTGGTCGGGTAGCTTTAGGGCTGAGCTGGCTCAGGGTCCAGCTTTGGGTAAATCTGAGTCATATTACCTAAGAATCCAAAGTCGGGTGCGGACGTTGAGGCAAAGATGCCAGGGGAGCCCTGAGCTGCACAGGGCTCTGCTCCTCTGGAAACGACTCCGATCTGTATATAGTTGCCATTTTTCAGTTTTTTGACGAGGGGTCCTCCTGAGTCGCCGTTACATGCGCCGGAGCCCTTTTTTCCAGCGCAGATATATTCGTCAGTAAAGTACCCCGGGGCTTCGTTCTCGAATGTCACTTCACATTCCTCGTGAGAAAGGATTGGTATGTTGACGTGCTGGAGGAGTGAAGAAGATGCACCCATGATCCAATCGGTGAGGCCCCATCCGACCGCTGTTGCGAGGCTCCCGGGTGTAAGTAACGCGTCGGTTCCCGGTGTGGGCAGTTGAACTGGCCTGATGTTGTGAACGGGTTCCGTGAGTCGAATCAGGGCAGTGTCGTTTGATTTTTGGATGCTGATGCTTCGTATTTCACGGGCTTGCCCGAGATCTTTATTGGAGACATCTATGCTGCCAACAACGACTCTCCTGTTCTTCACATCCGTAATGTACTCACCGGGAATATATGACTGAAAGCAGTGTGCTGCGCTGAGTATAAGATCTTGACCGATGAGCGACCCTCCGCATCTGTGCTCCTTGTTGTATTGGATGGAGGCCATGAAGGGAAATTGGTCCGCAGCAGCGTTAGTGCCTCCAATGATGTAGGGATCGGCTTCCGAGATGGCCTCTATTTCCTCGACAGAGCTGGGGGGAGATTCCTGTGCCTGTGCGCTCAGAGAACCGGTAGTAATGGTTAACAAGGCAATCGCTATAGAGGCGAGCCCCGCGATTAATGGTTTACGCATTTGTCTTCTCCTTCAAGTGGTTCATTTGTTTAGGATTTAACAAGTTAGCATATCTAAAAATAGTAAACAATTATTGCTTGCATTAAACAACTAAATCTTAATTAACCGCGTGGGGCGCAAAAGACCCGTGGGTATTAGAGGTGTTTACTGGCGTAAAGCATGTTCGTCTTCGTTTTAAAGCTCTGGTTGAAACGTATTTGAATCTCCCGTAGAAGGTGTTTCTGTTTCGGTTTCTTTGGGTGGATTCACACGGGTTTCTCAGAAAAATAACGTTTGGATAACGGGTCTGAGTCTGGTTGTCGGCCACCTCAGGGTGTCCCGTCGCGTTTGCCTGAGTTGAATCCGCTGTTGTGAGAGGTTGCAGATGAGTACCATGGGTTTCAGTAGTGTTTTCCCGATGTGGGGACTAGCCGCGCATCAACGCTAGGTGATTACAGCCCTCAGGAGGCTTCAAATGCTTATTATTGTTTTGGTCGGTTTGGCGCTGGGGGCTCTTATCGCCGGCTGACGCGTTCCTCGAACGCGGTGGATGCAGCTCTTCTCGGTACTGGTTCTGATGCTATTTGTTGTGTGGTCGATGATTCAGGCGGGATATAATTCGCCCCTCGAATCTTTCCTTCTCTTGGTATCAGTGCTGACGTCCTCTTTGCTGTATGCGGGAGTGCTGTGGAAACGCGAGAACATTGATCCGCGAATCACCTAGGGGGGTGGGTGCGTTTAGATTGCTTGAGTTCTCGCTACGTGCACTCCGTGTACGAAGAATCGCGACGAGCCGCCTCTTCGTGCGCCGAACGCTTGACCGTCACCGATCCCGGTCAGTCTGTTTAGCCAGGCTCTCCCTCGTCCGGCTGCAGGCCGCCCATTCGCGGTGGCTGTCGGCCTGAACACTGCCAATTTTTGGCATAGAGGAGCACAGTGCACAGTAACTCTCCATGGAAAAAGATCTCTGGAAAGCTTGAATACGATGGGTTTGTGAGGGTCTCTCGCTCGCAATTTGAAGAACCTGCTGGAACGGTTTCCGCCTGGGACGTTATTGTGTCTTCCGACACGGCCGCCGCCCTCGTGTTCACCGAAGATCTTAGTCTGCTTCTTTTTGAGCAGTTTCGGGTTGGTCCGGAGCGGATCCTTCGCGAACTTCCCGGAGGCTATCTGGAAGATGGAGAAGATCCAGTTGCCGCCGCGGCCCGGGAGTGCCTGGAGGAAACGGGATACGAGCCGGAACTGATCGTCTCCGCCGGTTCTGAATGGTGGGCGGCTAACTCCAACCGACGTAAGCATCTGGCCATCGGAATCAACGCGAAGAAAACGCGGGAGCCACAGTGGGATGCTTCAGAAATGGGAAACGTGCGTCTCCTGCCTCGTGACCGGGGCATTGATTTTTTGACCAGTGGGGAAGCGACCGACTCGGGATTGGCCTGCCGGGGTATGCTTCGGTTTCTTAGTGAACGGCACTCTGATCCCCGATTGATTGATTTTCAGGGTTTGCTTCGCGACGCAGTGTGTCAGACGCCCTCGCCTGAGCCAACCTGGTGAACGTCTGAGTTGGTGTTTGAACGATCCGCTTTAGTGCTGAACCGCCCGGAGGATTTCTTCCTCTTTCTCCGCGGATAGCCCCGTGCCATCCTTAAAGACCGGAAGTTGGCTGGTATCCGTTGCCGCCCCTATGGAGGTCATCCACTCCCAGGTGTCGGCAATCGTGTCGTCAATGTGACGAAAGCGTAGTCCGGCCCGGATTGCCACGGTGGGGTCGGTGTTCCAGATTGCGTCCGCTCCCTGCCCGGAGGGTACCCAGAAGGGAAGCTCTGTCCAGGGTGCCACCCCCAGTTTGAGGAGCAGGTCGTCCGCAACGCGAACGGGCTGTGCGGTGTTGCCCGTCACCCTGCGGCATCGCGCGAGTAGGTCATGCAGGGTGGGTCCACTCGGTGATCCCGACACCACATATCGCGTGTCGTCGACATCCTCCTGATCGATGAGGCTCAGGATGAAGTTGGCGATGTCTCGGGCATCAATCGGCGTGATGCGGGAGGAGCTTTCGGGATGCACAATCTTTCCGCCGCGCGCGTGCCGAGCCAGCCACCAGGGTAGACGTCCGACGTTTTCGTGGGGCCCGATGATGAGGCCCGGATAGACAACGGTGAGGCGATTGCCGAGAGTCGCACGGAGTGTCCGTTCGCACTCAGCCTTGGAAGAGCCATAGCTGCGTTCTCGTTCCGAAAACTCCAGGAGGGGGGATTTTTCGCTGATGGGCTTCGCGGGCCAGTCTCTAAAAGCGCTGATTGAAGAAACAAAAACATACCTTCGAGAGGAGTTGTCGAGTAACTGCGCCGATAGTGTAGTTTGCTCTGGTTCGAATCCAGAGGTATCAACGACCAGATCCCAGGGCCCAGCGGCCGCAGCGGCCCTGAGTATTGTGGGGTTCATGCGGTCACCGGTGAAGGCGGAAGCTTCCGACGGGTTTGGGCCGCTGAACCCACGATTAAGAACCGCAACGGTGTGGCCGAGGGCGAAGCCAGCGTCGGCGATGGCTCGGCCCAGGAAAACGCTTCCGCCGAGGATGAGTACACGCATGCTGCCTCCACAACTAACCGTCTTTGTCTTATCGAGCTTAGCCGTCCTTCCCCAGAAGGCGCCGCGTCAGGTGTGCATCCGCGAAAGCCGAGCTGATCAGGCTCGGCCTCACGATGGCGAGCATGACACAAATTTTAATGTTCGTCTTGGCGAAGTTTTAATTACGCCTTAGCGTATAATAATTATTTATTAGAGGTTCACGGCGAGACCAGAGAGCGCACTCCCGTCTTAATGGATTTCCCCGCACGGTGCCAACATGGAAAGGGGGGAGGGTGAGCCTGATAACCCCCACCCTGGTCTACTTCTCCAGCGTGTCCGAGAACACCCGGCGCTTTGTCGAGCGGCTGGACATTCCCGCCGTGCGCATACCGTTGCGCCCCCGGTTAGAAGGCCAGCTTCAAGTGTCACAACCGTACGTGTTGGTGGTGCCCACCTACGGCGGGGGTGAGCGTGCCGGTGCCGTGCCCAAGCAGGTTATCGGGTTTCTGAATGACCCGGTTAACCGCGGACTGCTGCGCGGTGTGATTACCGCGGGCAACACCAACTTTGGTGAGCACTACTGTCTGGCCGGCCCGGTGATCTCCGCCAAGTGTGGTGTTCCAGAGCTGTACCGTTTTGAGCTTCTGGGCACGGATCGCGACGTCGCCCGAGTTCGCAACGGCCTTCACCGGTTCTGGATGCAGCAGGCCACAGAACACAATCCCCACATCCCAACCAACGAAAGTGTGTACACTCATGACCCCCGCTAGAACAATCACCCCCGTTTCAAGCCTGATCGACTCCTCCGTTACCCCTCCCGCCTATCGTCACGATCCCACGGCCCGCCTGCGTCCGATCAACTGGAACCGTGTTGCGGATGAGAAGGACCTGGAGGTCTGGAACCGGCTTACCGCCAACTTCTGGCTTCCCGAAAAAGTTCCGCTTTCGCAGGATATCCCCGCCTGGCAGGGCCTCGCCGACGTAGAGCAAACCCTCACGATGCGAGTGTTTACCGGCCTCACCATGCTCGATACGGTGCAGGCCACGGTTGGTGAGATCAGCCAGATTCAGGATGCTCGTACCGAGCACGAGGAGGCTGTCTACACCAACATCGCTTTCATGCAGGCCGTTCACGCCCGCTCCTACTCCTCCGTTTTCTCGACGCTCACGAGCACCAAAGAAATCGACGAGGCGTATCGGTGGGCGGTGGGCAACGACCTCCTCCAGGAACGCTCCAAGAGAGTGCTGGAACACTACTTTGGGGATGATCCCCTCAAGCGCAAGGTGGCATCTACCCTGCTGTCTTCCCTGCTGCTCTACGCGGGGTTCTATCTGCCCCTGCACTTTTCGGTTCACGCAACGATGACCAACACGGCAGATCTGATCCGCCTGATCCTGCGGGACAAAGCGGTGCACGGATACTACTCTGGCTATAAGTATCAGCGCGGGCTTGAGAGTGTTACGGCGGCCAGGCGAGAGGAGATGCGCGAGTTTACCCACGACCTCCTTGCTGACCTCTATCGGCTTGAGATTGACTATTCGGGTGCGCTCTACGAACCGCTGGGACTCATGGACAAGGTGGCCGTTTTTGTGCGCTACAACGCTAACAAGGCCCTCATGAACCTGGGGTACCCCGCACGCTTCTCGGCGCAAGAAACCGAGGTGAGTCCCGAGATCCTGGCCGCGCTCTCGCCGGGCGCCGATGAGAACCACGACTTCTTTTCGGGCTCGGGATCGTCCTACGTGATCGGGAGGGGAGAGGACACCACCGATGCCGACTGGGACTTCTAGCCTTTTGATCCGTCCGTGCGGTCTTCCGTTCGCGAAACCACTCCTAGTGGTCTTGGATATTATGAAACGCGACTGCGCAGTTTTATCGTATTTTAATGTATAAAATGATAAAAAAGCCTTAGTGTAATTATGTAGTGTGTACAATGTTTATGTTGATACGTGCTATCTTCACTAAAGTATCATCTCCAAGGGGTCAGGTGTGCACCATCGTTACGATAGGGTGCACACCTGATTTTTGCGCACCCTGAGAAAATTGCAACCCGTGTTGCTTACGCAAGTCCCCAGGCCACGCCGAGCATGACGGGCAGCGCGAGCGCGGTGGTGAGGAGCACGGTGTCACGGGCAACCGTCTCGCCCTTCCGATAGGTGGCGGCGAAGTTGTAGATGTTTTGGGCGGTGGGGAGCGCCGCGAGGATCACGGCGGCGTAGAGGGCGCTGGGGCCGAGTCCGAACACGAGGCTTCCGAGTATCCAGGCGGTTGCGGGCATCAGCAGCGATTTGATGGCGGTTGCCACAAGCACGTCGGTGCGTTCCTTGCCCCGTTGAAGGGGGCGCTGTCCGCTGAGCGAGACCCCAAACGCCAGGAGGATGAGGGGGATGGCCGCGCCTCCCAGTATTTCAAAGGGTATAAATACGGGGTGGGGGAGGTGAATCCCTGTTATCGAGACGAGGATGCCCGCGGCGGAGGCAATAATCACGGGGTTGAGAAACGGTCGTATGATGCGTCTGAGCGGGGAGGGTTTCCTGCTTTTATTCGCTGTAGAACCCGGTTTTCCTCCCGCGCTGAGGTCAAGCACGCTGAGCACGACGGGTGCCATTACGAGCAATTGCACGAGCAGCACGGGGGCCACGTAGCTCGGGTCCCCCAGCACATAGAGGGCCACAGGAAGTCCGATGTTGTTTGTGTTGGCGTAGGAGGCACCCGCTATTCCGATGACGGTTTGCCCGGCGGGTCGGGGGAAAAACAGTCGCGAGAGCAGCAGGTAAAGGCCCCCCGCGATCACCACGCTGAGCAGGTAGACTCCCATGACGGGTGAAACCAGCACGTGCACATCGGCCCGTGAGAGGACGGTAAATAGCAGTGCCGGGGTGGCAATATAAAAGGCCACGCGGTTGAGCACGGGTCGCTGCTCGGGGGTGATGAGGTTGATTTTACCCGCGATAAAACCCACCGCGATAACGGTGAAGATGATTGAAAATCCTACGAGGACTCCAAACACAACAGCCCCTGCCCTTCGTGGAACCGACCACTCTCACGTGTGCTACGGGGTGCTGAGTTCCTGCTCGATGGCGGATGCAAACGCGTCGATGTCGTTTTCGGTGGTGTCGAAGGAACACATCCAGCGAACCTCTCCTCGGGCGACATCCCAGTCGTAGAAGTGGAATCCACGTTCGCGAAGTCGAGTGATAGCTTCCCGCGGAAGTCGTGCAAAAACACCGTTGGATTGGGTTTGGTAGGGAAACTCAAGCCCGTGGATGCGGCCCGCGGTGATGCCGTCGCTGAGGCGTGTGCGGAGCCGGGCGGCCATGGTGTTAGCCTGGGTGGCGTTGCGTTCCCACAGGTTGCCGTCGTAGAGCGCGAGGAGCTGGGCCGAGACAAAACGCATCTTTGAGGCGAGCTGCATATTGAGTTTGCGGAGATATTTCATGCCCGTGACCACGCCCGGGGTGAGCACCACGACGGCCTCGGCTCCGAGGGCACCGTTTTTGGTTCCGCCCAGGCTGAGCACGTCAACCCCGGCATCGGTGGTGAAATCGCGAAGGGATGCCCCCAGTGAGACGGCGGCGTTTGCAATGCGAGAGCCGTCCAGATGCAGGTGCATACCGTGGCGGTGCACGTGCTCGGAGAGCGTACGAATCTCGTCGACGGTGTAGGCGGTTCCGAGTTCGGTGGTCTGTGTGATGGAGACGGCGAGTGGTTGGGCTCTGTGCTCATCACCCCACCCCCAGGCTTCGCGGTCGATGAGTTCGGGGGTGAGTTTACCGTCGGGGGTGGGAGTGGTGAGCAGCTTGAGTCCGCCGACCCGTTCGGGCGCTCCGCCCTCGTCGGTGTTGATGTGCGCTGTTTGGGCGCTGATTACGGCACCCCAGCGGGGGAGGAGCGACTGCAGCGAGAGCACGTTTGCGCCCGTGCCGTTAAACACGGGGAATGCCTCGGCCTCTTCTCCAAAATGTCTGCGAAGCACCGTTTGAAGGTGGTCGGTGTAGGTGTCGGTTCCGTATGCGGGTTGGTGTCCGCCGTTTGCCTCACCGAGCGCGGTGAGCACTTCGGGGTGGACTCCAGAGTAGTTGTCGGACGCAAACCCGCGCGCCTGCGCATCATGCAATTGATTCACGCAACAAGTCTAACGCTGGTTGGGGGTGAGTTCACCCCCAACCAGCGTAGGGAGTTGTTTATTTTCTGCCCGCGCGATTCGCCGCTGCCCTAGAGAATTCGAGTCTCCTCGGGGGCAGCCTATTTCCCGTCCGCGAGTGCCTCCGAGAACTTGACTCTTCCACCGGTGCGGAGCAGCGATCCCCGGTAGATTCGGGAACCGATGATGAGGATCACGTAGGTCGAAGCGAGCAATATTCCCAGTGAGAGCAGCGGCTCCCACCACGCCGCTTCTCCCGCAAAGATCCGGATGGGCATGCCCACCGCAGCGCTGAAGGGTACGTACGACATGATTGCCATGATCTCCGGGTTGCTGTTGGAGGTGATGGAGAGAACGTAGGGGATCATCACCAGCATGGTGATGGGGGTGGTCATGGAGCCAACATCCTCGAGGCGTGAGACCATTGAGGCCGCCGCCGCGTACATGGTGGCAAGAAGAACAAACCCCACCACAAAGAAGATCACAAACCAAATCATGGGGGTGGTGATCGTATCGAGTAGCTGCTCCTGCCCGGTGATGTTCAGGCCGATAACGGCGAGCACCGCAATGACAGCGATTTGCGCAAACGCAAGGATGCTGTTGCCGATGACCTTACCGGCGAGCAGGGTGCGAACGGGGAGGGCCGACATGAGAATTTCTACCACCCGGGTTTGCTTTTCTTCGACAACGCTCTGTGCAATCACGGAGCCGAAAGTGACGGCGGAGGACATAAAAACAACGCCAAAGGCTAGCGCCACCAGATAGAGCAGCAGCGAATTGGTTGACCCCGGGTCCAGGATATCAACGGGTGGCGAAATGCTGAGGGCGCCCATGATCTCGGTGGGAGCCTCTGATTTTGCGAGAATCTCAAACCCCAGGGGGTTTGTGTTGCTGCTGTCTGGAACGAGCGCCGCCTCGACCTTGCCGTCGGTGACAAGAGTGCGGGCCTCGGCTACATCACCCACAATCGTTGCGCGGAAATCTTTGTTACCCGCGACCAGGTGTTCGGTTTGAGAGGTGACGGCAACCGCGGTTGCCTCGGGGGTGGATTTGGAGGTGAATCCTCCAAAGATAATCGCGCCGAGGATGAGCGCAAAGAGAATTCCCGTGGAAATCAGAAATGCTTTGCTGCGCAGGCGAACCGTGATCTCTCGCTCGGCAACAAGCCAGGTGCTCTGGGCAAAGGTGGGAGGCCGGGGGTTCATGCTGCAACTACCTCTCGGAAGATTTGGGCCAGTGACGGGCGTTGAGGGGTGAAGGAGGAGACCGCTCCCTCTTCGATGGCGCGTTTGAGTACCGTCTGGGCGGTGCCGTCCGTGTCAACGTCGAAGAGGACGTGTCCGGCGTCCAGGCTGACCACGGTCACTCCGGGTACGTCGCGAACCCAGGAGGCGTCTGCCGAGTAACTCAGCTCATACCGGTTGGTGCTGTGTGCTTTTTGGAGTTCTTCTCGGGGACCCGATGCCCGGATTTTTCCGTTTGCGATGATTACCAGGTCGTCGCAGAGGCGCTCGACCACGTCGAGTTGGTGTGACGAGAAGAGAACGGGAACGCCGCGGGAGGCGCGTTTCCGAAGGGCGTTCAGTACGGTATCAACCGCCATTGGGTCGAGTCCAGAGAAGGGTTCGTCGAGGATCAGTACCTTGGGTTGGTGGACGAGTGCCGCCGCGACCTGGGCGCGTTGTTGGTTTCCGAGTGAGAGGCTCTCGATCGTGTCGTTGGCGTGTGTGCCCAGATCGAGTTCGTCGATAAGGCCCTTCGCGTTTTTGGTGGCGTCGGTTCTGCTAAATCCGTGGAGCCTGGCTAGGTAGCTGAGTTGTTCCAGCACTTTCATTTTGGGGTAGAGGCCGCGTTCTTCGGGCATGTATCCGAAGGATCTGCGGTCTTTTTCTTCGATGGGGTGGCCGTTCATTGTGACGGTTCCGGAGTGAGCGGCAAGCACTCCCAAGATGATGCGCATCGTGGTGGTTTTTCCCGCTCCGTTGCCCCCGACAAAGCCGGTCATGCGCCCGTTTGCGATCGTGAAGCTCACATCGCTGAGCGCCTGCCGATCCCCAAACGAGCGACTGATGTTGCTCAACGTTAGCACGTGTGTCCTCCCTGACTCCCTGGCGTTTTTGCTACTCTCAACAGAGTAGTGGGCCGGGAGGAGTTGCGCCACTCTTCTTGATTGAGCAAAATTTCATACAACAGAAGAGTTTGTACGCAGTGTCGAGTGAGGAATGAAGAATGAGATATTTTGCGAGGCTTCGTAAGGCTCAGGATTCGGCCATAGCAACCCGGCGTGATTCGATCGGGGTCGTGCTGATAGTGCTGCTGGTGTACTTCTCGTTGGTTGGACTACCCGTCTGGGTTCTCCTGGCGTTTGTGTTGATCCCCGAGGTTGGTCTGCTTGCTTTCCTTCTGGGGAAAAGAATTGGTACCCGAGTCTCGGTCGAAATGCACTCTTATCTTCTCCCCGCCATTGTGACGGTGGGTGCTTTTGCGGTTATTGGAACCGTTTGGCACGCGTGGATACTTGCTTTGGGGTGTGGGTGGCAGTTTCGTGTTGCTATTGAGCGTATTTTCATGAGAAAAGATGGCTTCCTGGCTTTGTTTCGGAGGGGATCGGTTTCTGGTGAGTAGGGGTTACTAGCCGTAGCACACAAAGTGGTGTTGTGGATGCTTAGGAAATAGTTGCCGTTGCCACGCCGATACCGGTTACGCCGATGGTTACAGCGACAAGGGTGGCGGCGGAAACAAGCGCCGGTTTTGCCGTGACCGGTAGGGCGTGCTTGATCTCGAGAGTGTAGTAGCCCATAACTCTCACGTTGCTTTTTGGAGGAGGCCAAAGCTGCGTCTCCTGGCAACCTTGGTGGGTCTCGTGTTGGGGTTGTTGGGTCTGTTGCGGGTTGTGACGATGTCGTAGTGCTTAACAACGGATCCGAGGTGTTTCGTGCGTTGAGATTCGGTGGGATCTGTGTTCGCGAGATGAGCAACAAGACCCTGTAGATCCCCGAAAACCAGGCTCGAACCAATAATAAAATTGGTATCTTAACTGGACTAATTGGTCTTTTCGTGACATTCTGTGAAGAGCCCTGTTGGGGATATCGACTGCGAATCGAGGATGATTGATGAACCCTGTGAAAGCTACTCCCACCGTTCCACAGGAAGGGAGCGTCCGCACGGCCATTATTGGTGCCGGAACCATCTCGCAGTCGGTTCATATTCCGCTGCTCCGCCGAGCGGGTTTCACCCTCACCACGGTGTGTGACCTCTCCCCATCGCGCGTTGCCGAGGTTGCGGCGCTCTTTGGCCTAACGGGCGTCACAGATCCCGACGAGATCTTGAACGACCCAAGCATCGACGCGGTTATCATCGCAACGCCGGGTTCTCACGCCGACCTCACCGCCCGCGCTCTTCGAGCGGGCAAACACGTGCTAGCTGAAAAGCCTCTTGCCCTCACCATTGCAGAGGTCGAAGAATTGGAGCGTATTCACGCGGCAAGCGGTCGGGTCGCGCAGGTGGGCTACATGAAAATGTACGATCCCCTCACGGCGAGAGCGCGCCGCGAGGCCGCGGGCCTCACGGGCAATAAGCTTGTGCGCATCACTGTCGCGCACCCGGATGACAGACCCCAGATCGACCACCTCCGCATGGCCATTCCGCCACGGGATGCCTCCATGGACGTGATCAACGCGGCCAACGCCTACGAAGACGCCCGGGTTGCGGAGGCCCTCGGAGACGCGCCCGCGCCGCTCGCAAACTACTACAAGAACGTGCTGAACGGTTCGGTGGTTCACGAGTTCAGCCTCATCCGCGCCCTCGGCCTGGAACTCCCCACGGAGTGGTCTGCCGAAATCTTCCCCTCCCTCGAGGGTTCGGCACCCGCCTCCCTTCTTGCAACGGCAGCAGCCCGCGACACTCGCTATATCCTGAGCTGGAATTGGGTGCCCGACTACCCGGAGTACGATGAAGAGCTGAGTATCCTCGCGTCGAACGGCCGCCTCTCCTATCGGCTGGCAAAGCCCTACCTGCTCGAGGAGCGCAGCGTGCTTAACGTGCAACTACACGATGGGCTGGAGCGCCGCTCCACCACCTACACCGAGGGTTACGAAACGGGTTTCCTTCGCCAATTGGATGCTTTCAAAAACTCGATCCTCACGGGCGCCCCCGTTGAGGCCGGCTTCGCCGACGTGAAGAAAGATATCGAGTCGCTACAGCGTCTGGCTCAGGCAATCGGTCGGGGCCTGGGTGTTGAGCTGATTACCGAGGCAGATCGGCGGGCAACGGAGGAGGCAGCACGGTGAGCGAAACACACCCCTCCCCACGCAGCGCGGCAGCGTCCGTGCCCGGCACCGCCGCTCCCCGCATCGCAAACGCCCCGGTCTCGTACGGCGTCTTCGGTCACGTTTCCGGTGACGACGCGGGCAGATCACCCGCTGAGGTGCTTCGTACCATGCGCAGTGTCGGCTATGAGGGCAGCGAGCTGGGCCCTCCCGGTTTTTTTGGCTCGCCGGAACAGACCCGTGACCTCTTTGCCGAAACCGGCCTGTCCATCGCCGGCGCCTACGTCCCCCTGCACACGGTGGGACCCGAAGACGTGCTGAACCTCGACCTTAAGCGGATGCGCATCACCCTTGATGAGCTCGTCACCGCCCGCTGCTCCTCGGGACCCGCCATCCTGGCCGACGAGGGCAGTCCTGAACTGCTCAGCAATCCGGTGCACGCCCGGTCGTTGGCGCTCAGCGATGAGCAGTGGCGCACCTCCGCCTGTATTATCCAGGACGCCGCAGATCTGGCCCGCGACCGCGGTCTGGAGGTGTCGTTTCACCCGCACGTCTCAACGTATGTGGAGCAGCCCTGGGAGGTTGAGCGTCTGCTTGAGCTCACCGATGTTCCCCTCACCTTCGACGTGGGGCACGTTGTTTTTGCCGGGGGTGACGCCCTGAAGCACCTCGACGCGTGGTGGGAGCGAATCAACCACATCCATGTCAAAGACGGTGACCTGACCGTGCTGCGGCAGGCACTCGAATCAAAACGAACCGATTTTGACAATTGGTGGGCCAACCTCTGCACCCCGCTGGGTGAAGGCGACCTCGACCTGGAGAATTTCCTCGCGGAGGTGCTGCGGCGTAACTATACCGGCTGGCTTGTGGTGGAGCAGGATCGCGCCCCCGCCCGAAGCGACGAGTTTTCCGGTGTGGCCCGCGACCAGGCCCACAACTTTGACTGGCTCAGCTCCCGCATCCGCGCGTGGGGTACCGGTGCTTCCTCAATCCCCAACGGGGTAGCGCCGGCAACCCCGGTTAGCTCGAATACGGGCAACCCGGTTAGCGCCGAAAAATTCGAGTAACCAATACACAAAACAGATAAGGATCCCCATGAGTTCACACATCAGTGCCGATACGGTTCGGGCTTCATTTGGAATAGGCAAAAAACTAGGAATGGGTGCGCTTGGTCTTGCGCTGGTCACCTCGCTCGCCGCATGTTCGCCTCCCGGCAGATCTGGTGACGCGGCAGGAGGGGTCAGCCACACCACAATCACGGCCCCGGTTACCGCCGAGGAAGTGGCCGAACTCGGCGACATCACCCTCAACGTGTGGGCGGATCAGGGTGAAGAGGACACCCTCACGCTCCTCAAGCCGCTCTACGAGAGCGAGTTCCCCAACGTGGAACTCAAGATTCAGTACAAGAGCTACGAAGACCTTGTGCAAACTGTGGTCAACGCAATGAACAGCGACTCCGCACCCGATGTCACCCAGGGCAATCAGGGGTACTCTACCGACGGAACCCTCGTCAAGGCAGGGCTTATCCGCCCACTCGACGACGTGGCGGAGGTGTACGGTTATGCGGACGCGGTGGGGGACGCTATCTCGCAGCTTCAGTGGTCCGACGACGGCCAGGTGTTTGGCAGCGGCACCACATACGGGATGTCTCCCGATAATCAGATGGTGGGAGTCTTCTACAACAAGACAATCCTCTCAAACCTGGGCATCACCCCTCCGAGCACGCTCAGCGACTTTGAGGCGGCGCTCGCCACGATCAAGGCGTCGGGGGAACAGCCCATCACGTTTGGCAACGCGGATAAGACCACCGCAATGCAGGCTTTCTCAATTGTGCAGGGAGCCCTGACCCCCGCGAGCGACACCGTCGCCTGGATCACGGGACAGGACGGCGCAGACTTTAACGTCAGCACCAATGCCGCCGCACTCGACACCTGGACCACCTGGGTGAACGAGGGGTATCTCAGCCCGGGATACGACGGCACGAGCCCCGACGACGCGGCGGCGGCTTTTGCCGACGGTACGGGAGCGTTCTACATCGGCGGCAACTGGCACGCGGGCACCATCTCGGATAGCGAAGAGTTTGGGTTTATCGCGGCACCCGCCGGAGAGTCGGGAACAACGGCCTCCTCGGCCTCCTTTGGAATGCCCTGGCATATCGGCAGCAAAACCAAGAACGAGCTGGCAGCCATCGCATTTGTGGCGATGATCAACTCCGCCGACTTTGCCCAGAACCTAGCCGATGTAAACCGGGTCCCGGTGCAGACCGAAAATGTCACGGCACCCACCCCCATGTTCAGCGACCTTGTGGCAGCCTCCGACGAGCTGCTGAGCAACAACGGTTCGCTGTACTGGTACGACTGGGCAACCGACACCATGTACGACACGTTCACCTCGGGTCTGCAAGAGGTCATGGCCGGACGCACCACCAGCGCCGATTTCCTCGCAAACGTTCAGGACAACTGGACTACCTTCCAGGACAAGCGCTAGTCACGATCGACCATGAGCGCACTGTCACACGCACCGCGTACGCGGTCCCGCAGGGGCGGCGACGGATCGGTCGGTCCGGTTCGCCGCCGCCCGCGGCGCGATCACGTCGCGTACCTCTACCTGCTCCCGGCATTTGCCTTCTACGGAATCTTTTTGCTGCGACCTCTCGCCGAATCGGTGTGGATCTCGTTCTTCGACTGGGACGGCATCACCGAGGCGGTGTGGGTGGGTGGGGAAAACTACGCGGCGGTCATCAGCGACCCCCTCATCTGGGAAGCGCTGCTGCACTCGTTTGTCTTTATCATCTTCTACGCGCTGCTCCCCAGCGTGCTTGCGCTCAGTTTTGTGGCGATCATCTCGCGCATCCGGGTGTACGGTCTCACGTTCTTTCGAGCGGTGCTTTTTATACCTTATATATTGTCAACCGTGGTGGTGGCGGTTGCGTGGCGCTGGATCTACGACATTAACGGTCCGCTCAACGGCCTCCTTGACGCCATCGGTCTGGGTTTTCTCACCCGCGCGTGGATCGGTGACTTTACCACCGCGCTCCCCTCGGTGGGCCTCATCGGCACCTGGATCATGTTTGGGCTCGGCTTTGTGCTGTTCATGGCGGGCGCGCAAAAAATCCCCTTTGACTTCTACGAAGCCGCCCGACTCGACGGTGCCGGTGCCATTCGCGAGTTCTTTAACGTGACCCTCCCCGGGCTGCGCGGCGAGATCAGCGTCGCCCTTGTTCTCATGATTACCGCGGCGCTTCGCAACTTTGACATCGTGTGGAACACCACCTCGGGTGGACCCGGAACCTCCACCACCGTGCCGTCATATTACGTGTACCAGGGGGCGTTCATGACCCGCGACGTGGGAGGGGCCTCCGCCCTGGCCGTGCTGCTCACCATCATTATCCTCGCGGCCGTAGGACTCACCATGTACCTGCTGCAGGAAAAAGGCCCGCGCCGCCCGCAAGAATCGCGCCGCCGCACACGAAAGGAGGTCTCAGCGTGAAGCAAAAACGTTCCGAACAAATAATCGGCCATGCAGTACTCATAGTGGGCGCTTTCCTCGCCCTGTACCCCTTTGCGTCGATCCTGCTGCTCTCGCTCTCGCCCTCCACCCGAGGCGGAACCTCATCCGCCACGAGCGTGACCTTCGAAAACTACCTCACGGCCTGGACCCGAGGCAGCTTCGACTCGGCCCTCATCTCGTCGGCCATCGTTGCGCTTGCCGTGGTGCTGGGTGCCGGGATATTCTCAACCCTCGGCGGCTACGCGCTTGCCACCATGAAGTTTCGCGGCAAGTGGGCGCTCGCCGCCCTGCTCCTGGTGGGTTTGGTGGTTCCCTACGAGGGTCTCATTATCCCCCTCTACTACCAGCTCGAAGAAATGGGGCTGCTCAACACGTATTGGGCGCTCATCCTTCCCCAGATCGCCACCTCGGTTTCACTCGGGGTGTTTTGGATGCGTACCTTCTTCGTGAGCGTACCCACCTCGCTGCTCGAGGCGGCTCGTGTTGACGGGGCCTCCCGTTTTGGAGCGCTCCTCAAAATCTATCTCCCCATCGCCTGGCCCGCCCTCGGCACGCTCTCGGTGCTCCTCTTTCTCTTTACCTGGAATGAGTTCTTGATGCCTCTTGTGCTCGTATCGCAAAACCCCGACGTGCAAACAGCCCCCCTGTCACTGTCGTTCTTTGCGGGCAGCCAGCGCACAACCGATCCGGCGGTGACGGCCGCCGCCGCCGTGATCGTGGCCCTTCCCATTCTGATTGTTTATGTTTTCCTCCAGCGACGCTTCATCTCGGGCATCGTGTCGGGGGCGGTAAAGGAGTAATAACCAGTGACACAAAATCCGTATATTTTTGCGACAGACGACGATCTGGGCCACCACCTCGCGGGCCAGATCGCCGACCTCATGCACGACGCGGAACGGGAGGGCCGAGGGTTTGTGCTCGGCTGCCCCGGTGGACGCACCCCGCGCAGCACCTACGCTCACCTGGCGGCTGAGGTTCGGGATCGCGGCCTGAGCCTCGACCGGGTGATCATCGCCATGATGGATGACTACGTGATACCCGACGGCGATTCCTGGCAGCACGTCCCCGCCGACGTGCACTACTCGTGCCGCCGATTTGCGCGCGTCGAGATTCAGGAGGTGCTCAACGCGGGGGCGCGGGCCGCCTCTGCCCGCGGTGCGCTGGCTTCTGCGGGTGGTGCGCAGGTTGCCGCGGGTGGGGTTCTGGCCTCTGCGATGAGTGAGGTGCGGGCCTCCGCAATTAGCGATGACCGCGTTTGGTTCCCCAACCCTGCCGCACCCGCCGAATACGACCGGCGGCTCGCGGACGCGGGAGGAATCGACTTTTTTCTGCTCGCGAGCGGGGCCGGAGACGGCCACGTGGCCTTTAATCCCCCGGGATCCGCTCGAGACTCACAGACGCGGGTGGTGGAGCTCGCCGAGCAAACCCGCATCGATAACCTCGCCACCTTCCCCGACTACGGATCGCTCGATGATGTCCCCACACACGGTGTTACGGTGGGTATCGGTACCATTGCGTCGCTCTCCAAGCGCGCGGCGATGATCGCCCAGGGTGAGGGCAAACGGGCGGCTGTCGCTCGGCTCAGCGCGGCCACAGGGTATGACCCCGAGTGGCCCGCTACAGTGTATCGAGAGATAGCACACGCGGGACTGTACGTGGACTCCGCCGCGATCTCCTCCTCGCCCCCACACCCCTAAGCCCCCGCCCCTCAAACGTCCGATACACCCGACACTCCCGACCCGCCCGAGGAACAGTATGCCGACACAGCCTGTGAGTAGAGATGAAGTACCCCGCAGGAGCGCCCCGAGCAAAACGGTTCTTGCCGCTCACAACACGATCTTGGAGTTGATTCAGCGGGGCGTGTTTCCGCCCGGCGCGAAGCTTCCCGGCGAACGTGACCTGGCCGAAACGGTCGGTGTGAGCAGGGGCGTGCTGCGTAAGGCTTTGGCCCTGCTTGAAGAATCGGGATACCTCGACAGTTCCGCCTGGCGCGGCTGGTTTGTGCACACCGATCACGTTTCCGAGCCCAAAGCACTGCGCAGCTTTACCGAGTTGGCGCGGGCAAAGGGTCTCCGGGCAACTGCCCGGGTGGTGGGTCAGGTGCTTCGCCCCAGTACCATGCTGGAGGCCGAGGCGCTGGCGATTTCGCCCGCCGCACCCGTTATCCACCTCACGCGAATCCGCGGCTTTGACTCCACCCCCATCGGTGTTGACGTGTCGATCATCCCCCAATCGAGGGCCCCGGAGCTGGTCGAGGCCAACCTTAACGACACGTCGCTGTATCACACGCTGGAACACCTGAGCCACGTGAGGGTGGTGCGTAGCGACTACGCGGTGCACGCCGAGGCGGTGAGCCCCGAGGTGGCGCAGCAGCTGGACCTGAGGGAGGGTGACCCCGTGCTCGTGGGCGAAGAGACTGCTTTTGACCTCGCCGACCGTCCCATTATCCTCGGACGGGTCACCTACCGGGGCGACGCGTACCGCTTCGAAGCCTCACTGTTTCGAGAGGCCTAAGAATGCACACCGATGCTTCGCGTGCGGTACTCGGTATCGACGTTGGCGGTACAAAAACACTCGTGGGTCTGGTGGACTCACACGGCAAAGTTTTAGTGCAGGAACAGTGGCCCACTCGGAATACTGCGCGGGCCGTGTCCGACGTTGAACACCTCGGCACGCAGGTCGAACGGTTTCTACGGGGTGTGTGTTCCGGGCACTCTCCGCTCGGGCCGGTCTCGATTGCCGCCGTGGGGGCGGGATTTCCCGAGTATGTGGATGCCCGGGGGCGGCTCACAGCCTCCGAGGTGATCTCCTGGCGACAGCAGCCGAGCCGGGTATTGGAAGAGGTCTTGCAGCGTGTGCTGGGGGACTCCGCGGGCTCGGTGCCCGTGCTGGTGGAGTCGGACGTTCGGGCCGGCGCCGTCGGCGAGATGCTGTTTGGCGCGGCGCGTGATCTGTCCTCGTTTGTGTACGTGTCGCTCGGAACGGGGCTCTCCAGCACCATTGGTAGTGAGGGGCGCATCCTGACCGGTTATCGGGGCGAGGCGATCGCTCTGGGGGAGTGGCCCGTGTCTCCGGGGGAGTTTGAACTTTTGGGTGCTCATAACCTGGAGCAGTACGTGTCGGGAGCCGGTCTAAGCAGGAGGTTTGCCCTGCTCACCGGTGAGCACTTGATAACCCGCGAGATTGCCTCCCGTGCTGCGGCAGGGCCGGGAATGGAACGTGACTTTTTGAGTGACGCGGGCCGGGCCCTTGCCGGGGCGCTCGACTCGATCGTGAGCTTTATCGACCCGGAGCGTATTGTGCTGGGTGGGGGTCTTGGTACCGCCCCCGGGGTGCTTGCGGATGCCCTCGATGCGGAGTTTATGCGTTTGATGACCCGTCGGCCGGGTTCTCCGGCACTTGTGCGTGCCCATAACGGGTCACTTTCGGGACTGCTCGGTGCGGCGGCAACGGGTTGGCGTGCTGTTACTTTTAACGTTTAGAAACTTGTTTACCTTCGAATTGGTAAGTATTGAGCGGAATGTTATGAAAGTGTTTTTGGCCTCGGGTTTCCGCGGTTAAATGTGCGTCTTCTGTGCGGATTTTAAGTGTTTAAGTATTGCAAAAAGAGCATATTTCGTCTTCACTTTGCCAGCGGTTGTGAACACTATATTTGAGTCAACTGTTTTTGACCCGCCTTACAAGTGGGCTGAGTTTATGGCAATGAAAGTGTCACGAAGACCGATAAAAGAGAGAGCTTGTCTATTCAAGTATTGCGCTATTTTGGTGTGCTACTTTAGGGGAAATAACGAAGTGAAATTTTGGAAACTTTCTATAGCTACCCGTGCTCGCGCTGTGCAGGTTTCTTTGGGTTAGTGTTGTAGGTGGCGCTGCTTGCACCGTTGCTGGTAATACGAAAAACATTGCTGCTGTTGGGGGGTATCTGGCGTGTTGCGTCATCTTTTCAGAGCCAGGAGTTGTCCCTTCTTCTCCGAGCTGTGAGGGTGATGGTCGGGCTGTGTTTTCTTAAGATAAAGATTGCGCCTGCGCGGTCACTGCGCTACCAATAAGGCCCATGAGGGTAACCCTGGGTGGTGATGGCCGGCGGGACCGCGTACACGCCGTGCTTTATGTCATTCTTCAGATGGATCCCTTGAGATAGTGCCTTCTGGGGGCACGTCACGCTCTACTGAACCGGACTTTGCCGAACCAATAAATCTCCAGAGCGCTCACTGAGCGTTATCAGAACATTATTTTTCTGGGAAAGTTATGTGAGCGGCCCAGGGGATGAGGTGGAGTGACCTACATTTTTAAGATCGCGCTCTCGACCAAAGAGGGTCTCGGGAGAGGGCGGACGCCTGAAAAATCCGCGGCGAGAGCGAGCGGTCTTGACGATGGATGCCGAATTTGGACCAGATTGTTGTTGCGCGGAGATGGCCCCCAGTCTAATTAAATATTATGAACAGTCTTTTTAAGTATGCTAACTTATCTAATACAAAAAGTTAGATTAAGGAAAGGGTGTTGATGATGCGTAAACAACTAGTTGTGGGACTTGCTTCTGTGGCAATTACACTGCTGGCTCTCACTGCCGGCGCTGTAGGCGCTCAGGCACAAGGGATTGAACATGACGGCGGTGACACGGGGGGCAATAGCGACGTGCCCTACGTGATCGGGGGCGGAGATGCCCGCAAGGGTGAGTTTCCGTTTGTTGCCTCGGTGCAGAACAAGGGTAAGCACGAGTGTACAGGCTCGTTGATTAGCTCGGGTTCTGTTCTTACCGCATACCACTGTGTTAGAGAGCCCATGGATGTTGCCAACTTGACAGTGGTTGTTGGCAGGAATGATCTTAACGATAAATCCTCGGGACACGTCCGAAAAGTTGAACTCATTTTTGCTGACGATAAAAATGACACGGCTGTTCTCTATCTTGACAAATCCATTGACGATATTTATCCGGTAAAGTTTCCCACGCCGGGAACTGATGCACTGCTCCGTCCCGGGAGTCTTGCGACGCTAGCGGGATGGGGCAATATAGATCCGCATCTTCCACATGACCCATCAATTCTTCAAAAAGTGCAGGTGCCACTCCTGAGCCAGAATGAATGTGCGGCTGCCTGGGAACATGTGTCCGGTATGTTTACCGATAAGAACATCTGTGCGGGAAGAGCGGGAATTGGTTCGTGTTATGGTGACTCTGGTGGGCCCCTGTTCAAAAAAATAGGTAGCGACTTCTATCAGATTGGGGTTGTTAGCCGAGGTGGAGGAACTTGTGCACAGCCGGGCGAACCAGGTATTTATGCCTCGACCTCAGTGACAAGCTTCCTGGAGGACATGGAACAGGTTTATCCGAAGCCTGAACCGGTAACTGCCGCTGATTCATGATGAGTGCGAGAAGCACGTGTGAATAGGGCAGGTGTTACTCACGGGAAAGCGGCGGTGGATAAATCGCTGCCGCTTTCTTTTCGGGTGAGAGCCCCGCTCCACTCGTTGCCTTTGAGACGCTTTATCCCCTCGGCTGTGAACAAAGATGTGTCGTCACGGATCTCGCCGTGTTTATACGGTGAGGTATGCTCAGACACGTGGAGTTGCAGGTGCGACCGTGCATTCCACCTACCTCACTTATCAACAGAGGAGGCTTCTCGTGCAGAACTCGCGAATTGCCGTCGTCGGCTCCCTCAACGCCGACCTGGTTGTTCACACCGAGCGTTTTCCCCAGCCGGGCGAGACGCTCCAGGGTTCAGAACTCGCGATTGTATCCGGCGGTAAGGGAGCAAATCAGGCGGTTGCGGCGGGCAAGCTCGGCGGCAACGTTACTCTGATCGGGGCGGTGGGCGCCGATGCTCACGGCGACTTCCTGAAGCAAAGCGTTGCGCGCGCCGGGGTAGACCACACTCACGTGAGAACGCTCGACGGGGTGGCAACGGGAACCGCCGTGATCACGGTTGACGGGCGCGGAGAAAACACCATCATCGTATCGCCCGGAGCCAACGGCCAAGTGGGGAGGCAACACCTGGACGAGGCCGAGGCCGCGTTTAACGATACCGCGCTGGTGTGCCTGTGCCTCGAAATCAACACGCGAACAGTTTTGGACGCGGCCAGGCGCGCGCATGCGGTCGGCGCACGGGTGCTGTTTAACCTGTCCCCCTACGCAGAGGTTCCCGGCGAGATGCTGCGGCTCACCGACATCCTTCTGGTGAATGAACACGAGGCGCACAGCCTCACCGGGATATCACCAAGCGACGGGGGGTGGCTTGCGATAGCGGATGCCCTACAGCAACACGGTGTTGCCGCGGCCGTGATCACACTGGGCGCGTCCGGCAGTGTTGTCATCACGGAAAACCGTGAGATTCACGAGATCTCCTCACCTCGGGTAACGGCGGTTGACACCACCGGATGCGGCGATGCGTTCATGGGTGCGCTTGCCCTGCGTCTCGCCGAGGGGGAGTCGCTGGTTGCGGCAGCCCGCTTTGCCTCAACGGTGGCAAGCTATGCGGCCACTGGCCACGGCGCGCAGGCGTCATACCCCACTCGGGAACAGCTCGTGGAGTTCATCCGCGGTCGGCAGGAGTAACCCGGCTTGGCGAGCCGCCGGAGAGACCAGGATAGTCAGAAGCCCCTACCCAATAGGATTTAGTCTGTTTTCCCCGGTGACAAACTGGCTGTCGCAACTGTCTGCAACTGCTTTGTGGTGAGTGGCCACAATAAGCTGATGACCGTGATCCTGTTTGGTTGTAGTGTTTCTGGAAAATAAGTACAGTCTGTGGAGGTTCGGTTCTGGAAGGTCGACTCGGGTCCTCTTGGTTCTCGGAGTTGAGCGGGGATATTTTGTGTGCAGAAAGATTGTTTTTGACACACCATCGGGTCATGTTGCACGCAACGAGCGCTCAGCAACATTCAAACTCTTATATCTCTAAGTGTGGTCAGGAACTCGTCTCTCATTATCTGCAAGACTCGGAACATGCTCTTTGAAGCGTCCTGGGACGGTCCTAATAGAATGTCAAGCCTTTTGTTCTCTACCGGGCTTGAGGCCACCCGGGATAAGCTGGGTATAGTTCTGGTCAGACCTGATAAGCCGCTTTTTTGAGTACGCTATGAGGGTGTGGAAAAGGTTGCTATGAGGCTTTTGCGAAGAAGTATTGTATGTGTTGTATTAGGAGGACTCTTCTTCACCACCGGGTGTACTACATCGCTGGTGGAGGAAAGCTTCCTGGGGACCCCCGAGAACGCTCCTGCTGATCCTTTAAGCCCCAATGGTGCGCCTGATATTCTCGTGCTGTGGCAGGAGGATAAGACAAAGCTTTCTCTGACGGTGTGGGGTTCTTCTAGCTGCGCAAATTTCCCATCGGCAATTGACTGGAATACGGGGTCGTCTAACCGGGTTAATATTACGCTGGAGGCGCCCGCCGACGAGGTGTGTACCGCAGACTTTGCGCCGAAGACATATATTGTTGCGGTTCCGCAGCGGGCTCAAGGAGCGTCTGTAGACGTGACCGTGACCGGTCCCCAAAAGGGCGATCGATTCACAACCGTTCTTTCGTGAGTGTGGGAATCCGTCCACCTCGGCGACTGCCCAGCGCCCCTATACGCCGGAGAAAGTAAAGACTGCGGAAGAGAAACCGGTGGCAATCGTGACCGATACCGTTTCCTTGGTGAGGGTGATAACGGATTTGTCACCGGCTGCAACGTTCATCGACTTTGAATAGCCCGCAACTACGGCTGCATCAGCAAACGCATTGATCTGATCGAGAGTGACGTTGGTGGTTGTGATGTTGGGTGAACCTTTGGTGGTCACGGAGAGCGTGATCTTGCCGGGCGGGGTGGGGAGGTCACTGGGCCAGGCCGCGGGAAGATCAACGCCGTTTCCCGTATCAACCTGTAGCTCGGAGTTCTCGCCCAAAATCCCGGTAACCGCTTCGTCTGCCTTCTGTGACACCTGATCCGCGATAAAATCCACGGGGTTAGTGCAGGCCGTGAGTCCCCACAGGAGCACTCCCGCGGTTGTTGCCGTGGCAATCTTCAGCGATGTTCGTGCGAGAACTGTCGAAGCCATGAGTTATCCCCTCGTGTTGTATTCCGTCGTGCCCGTTGTCTGCTTGGTTAAGCATCCGCTTTTCTCGGTTTTTGCGACCCTACAACTATTTCGTGATTTCCTCCGTTTTGTCTGTGTTTTCTCCTTGGATACAGTTTTCCCAGTTATTTGCTTACGCGGCGGCGTTACCTTATCCGTAACACCTTCCGCTCATGTTGGGTCCATTGCCTTTTTGTATTTGCTTCTCGAGCGATCGATGTGTAAATGCGTTGATTGCCTCATGAGTATACGTCTGAAGAACTAATCATGCTGAAAACGTGCTGATACCGTCTAGTGGTGTAGAAGGCCCGTGCTACTCTTTAGGCGGGGAGAGGGTTCGCCGCTTTGAGGCGGACTCAATTTTTGCAGTCATTTTTTGGGATTAGGTGAATTTGTTTAGTTCTGCACGTCATAAGGGTCGTTTTGTTTCTGCGCTCATAGCAATCGGCGTGTTAGGTGACGGGAGTGCTGCTTGGGCTGCCCCGGATTTTGGTACGGGACCGATTAAGGGGGGTGCTGTGACGGGAGAACCTCTGGGGGTGCCTTTTATAGGGATCAGTGCGGGTACGAACCACACGCTGGCAATTGGTGAGGACGGTAATACGTATGCGTGGGGCAACAACGCTAATGGGCGTTTAGGTAATGGCGGCACCACCGGTCGCTGACCCCTGTGCCGGTGTCGCTTTCTCGCGGGGTGAAATTTACTCAGGTGAGTGCGGTTAGTTCGTATTCGCTGGCGGTGGATGATGATGGCAGCGTCTATGCCTGGGGGTCGGCCAGTAGCGAACACTCGGTGGTGCTGAGTGAGGATAGCAAAGTCTACGGCTTGGGTCGCAACGCCAACGGACAATTGGGCGATGGTACTCTCGACAACAAAAGTGTACCGACAATGGTGCCACCCCTGGTCTTTGTGATAACAGATGTCACTTTTGATGGTGTATCGGGTACCGGATTGACGAATAATCTTGACGGTACGTGGAGCGTAACGACACCGTCTCATGCCGGGGGTTTTGTTGATATGCATGTGTTCTCAACCCTTGCCGGTACCCCACAGCCTCCGCGTATTTACTCCGACGGCTTTATGCTTGAACTCAGTCCGACGATTTCCGGCCTCCCGGACGAAGCTACCGCGGGCCTTGCCTATGATTTTGAGTTTACCGTGGTGGGGTTCCCCGCCCCGGTTGTGAGTGTTTCAGCGGGTTCTCTTCCCGGCGGGTTTGCTCCGTGGGAAGAAGTTACGTTTTTAATGTACTCGGATCCTGTTGATCTGGGTTCTGTGGTGGCGGATACGGAGGGTAACGTTTCTCTCACCTTTACCGTGCCGAGTAATACGGTTGCGGGGGCGCATCGTGTTGTTGCGATGCAGGGCGGAGTGGATGCTGAGGCCACCTTTACTGTGCTGGAGGGGGCAGACGAGCCTCTTCCGACTCCTCCCGCGGAGGTTGTTCCACCCGTCGATGATCCCCTACCCACGGGGAATGACGGGGATTTGCTGCCCCCGAACGCTGAACCCCTGGAGCGCCTGTCCGAGACGGGTGCGGATCTGGGACGGATTGCTGTCTGGGCGTTAGCGCTTTTGCTCGGTGGTGCTTCTCTGGTTGGTGCAACGGCCTGGGTGCGCAAGCGGAGACTGAGCCTGACCCGGTAACTCCTTCGCCCTGAGGGGTGACCAGCGTGTCCTCTCAGTAACGCCACCACGATGACTAGTGCACGTGGTGGCGTTACTTTTGGGCACCTACCCAAAGATCATGGGGAGGTCGTCCTCTGATTCGTAGTCGTCGTGATCGCTCAGTGAGAGGTCCAGGTCGACCACCACCGGAACGTGGTCGCTGGGGGCATCGCCCTTGCGTTCGTCTCGGTCGATGTGGGCGGCTATCACCTGGTCGCGGAAGGCTTCCGAAGCCATAATAAAGTCGATGCGCATGCCCTCGTCACGGGGGAAGCGTAGCTGTTTGTAGTCCCAGAAGGTGAATCCCTCGGGCGCAAATGGGCGTACCGCGTCGCTTACCAGCCCCTCGAAGCTGTGGAATACGCTGCGCTCCGGCTCTGATATGTGAGTGGAGGTTCCCGGTACAAAGGAGGGGTCTCCCATGTCCGAGTCGAAGGGGGCGATGTTCCAATCGCCCATGAGTGCCAGACGCAGTGCCGGATCTTCGGTAAGCCAGCGTTCTGTGTTGCGGTGTAGTGCGCGCAGCCACTCAAGCTTGTAGGAGAAGTGATCGTGGTCGAGCGAACGGCCGTTGGGAACGTAGAGAGACCACAGGCGCAGCCCGTCAACGGTGACTCCCAGCGCGCGGGCCTCCAGCGGGAGATTGTTGGTATCGGTTACGGGGCCCGTCCCGTCGAGGGTGGGCTGTACCGGTTCGCCAAAGCCCGGCATGCCGTCGAAGGTGGTGGTCACGTCCGTCATCTCGTGTGTGCTGGCAAACGCAACGCCGTTCCACTGGTTGAGCCCGTGAATTTCGAGGTGGTAGCCTGCGGCCTCAAATTGCGCGCGCGGAAACTGGTCGGGGCGGCACTTGATCTCCTGCATGCCGAGTACATCCACTTTTTCGCGCACGAGCCAGTCCACGACGCGATCCACACGGGCACGAACAGAATTTACGTTCCAGGTAGCGATTCTCACGGCATCAACTCTATCGAGCGCAGCTGGGGTTGTGTTGCTGCTCTTGCATAGCGGGTGTGCGATTTTTCGTCGCTGGGGTTGTGTTGCTGCTCTTGCGGCTTGGGGTTTGCAGGTTGGGTGTGTGCGGGCATTTTTGCTGGCCGGGCTTGTGCGATTGGTGGGTGTGTGATTATTCCTCAGCGTAGAGTGTGGCCGATAGCCTGCGTATCTCTTCGCGAACGCGCCGATGCCTGGGGCGAAGACGCGCGTACACGGCCGCATTGGCGGAGGGGAGCAACGGGTCGGAGAGACGCGTCATGGCATCCACCGCGGTGTCCCAATCGGGGTGCGTGCCCGATCCGACCGCCGCGCAGATGGCCGCACCGATTCCCGCGGCATCGTCGGTTTCTGCACTGCGAACGGAAAGGCCCAGCACATCGGCCATAACCTGCGGAAGGATACGCGAGCGCGCACCGCCGCCAGAAACGATGACGGTGTCAAACGAACGGTTCAGTTCTGCCGCCATAGCCTCGGCGTTATCGGCCATGGTGAGGGCGATTCCCTCGAGGATGGAGCGATAAATGTGGGCTCTGCCCTGCGTGCCGGAAAATCCGAGCAGCGCGCCGCGGCGGGTGGGGTGAGCTGCCGGGGCGAGCCAGTCGAGCACGGCAAAGAGCCCGTCGCTGCCGGGTGGGAGGGCCGCTGCCTCCGCGTCGAGCAGAGCCTCCATCTCGTAGATGCGGTCACCGCGGGCTGGGGTGCCCTCGCGTGGTGTGCCCTCGGGCGCGGTTCCCTCGGACAGGATTCCCGCGCTCAGCATGTCCTCCGGCGACGCACCCTCAAGCAGCGAACGAAACCAGCTCACGGTCCACATGCCCCGGCGAATCCCCTCGCTCTCGGCTAGGTATTGGTGGGGTCGGGAGGCAAAGTTGCTCCAGTACGAGGTGCCCTCCGTATACCCTGTCGCGGGGGTCAGAGAAGAAATGTAGGTGCCCAGTGAGAGCAGAAGCTGATTGGGTGAGGTGAGTCCCGCCCCCAGCGCCTCTACCGCTTTGTCGTTGGCTGTGGCAAAGACGGGGAGTCCGATGGCCAAACCGGTTGCGGCCGCGGCCGCGGGGGTGATCGTGCCGAGCAGATCGCCGGGGTCAACCAGATCGCAGAGCATTTCGGGTGACATGCCCGTGCGCATAAACGCGGACGGGTCCTCGGACCAGCGCCAACTGTGCTGATCGATCGGCCACATCCCCTGATACGCGGCGGCGGAGTCGACAAAGCGGCCCACCAGACGGTGTGTGATGTATCCGGAGGATGCGGCGAGTTTTGCAACTCCCGGGTGGGTGGCGCTGTGGGGCAGACCGACCCGCTTATCCATCCAGCTCAGCACGGGCTCCACGAGGGTTCCGTTAGTCGCGATTAGCGCTCTGCAGTATCGAATTGTGCACAGTCCCACCCCGACGATTTTTTCTCGCGGGCCGGCAAATCGGGACAGGGCGGTCTGGCAGGCGGAGGTGATGGATTCCCACAGATCATCCCCGGGGTGCACCGCCAGGCCCGGGGATGGGTGCTCGTAGGGTTTCAACCCGATGCGGGCGGAGGCGTGAACCGTGCCGCCTTCGTCAACAACCAGCACCTTTGTGCTCTGGGAGCCGCTATCAATCGCGACAAAATAAGAGGTCACGATTGCTACCGCGCGAGGGGGAAAATGGTGCCGGGGTTCATGATTCCGTTGGGGTCAAGAGCGGTCTTGACCCGGGTGAGTAGCTCGTAGGCGGACCCGTGCTCCTCGGACGTCCACGCCGTGCGGTACTTGCCTATGCCGTGGTGGTGCACCATTGAGCCGCCCAATTGCAGTGCCTCTTCCACGATGATGGCGTTGAGTGGTTTGTGATACTCGGTGATTTCGTTTTGTGGTTCGCAGCGGATCCAGTAGTCATACACAAAGTAGAGATTGGTACCGGTCTGGTAGCTGTGCGAGGAGTGTGCGCCGAGCATGGTGAGGTCGTCTGCGTGCGGAAATTCCGAGCGAATACGGCGCATTACCGAGGTGTAGAGTTCACCCACGCGAGACCAATCGATGGATACCTCGGTTGTGTATCCGAGGTGGCTGCGGGCAACCATGTCGGCCTTTTCCGCATCGATGGCCGACTGATCCCAGTTGAGACGGTTAAACCACTCCTCGATCAGGCTGTCCTTCACCCGAACATGGGGGATTGTGGAAAATGTCTCTTCGATGGCGGTGGCCGTTGCCTCGGCTAGCGGGCGCGGCCCCTCGGCCACCAAAACCACAACGTTTTTTCCCTCGGAGAAATGAGCAAAGTGCTGGTGGGCATCTTCCGGTGAGTAAACCCGGCACACGGAGGGGCGATAACCGGCGGTGACCAGCGTGCGCAGAGCTTCAATTCCTGCCGCAAAATCGTCAACCAGGTACCCGAAGAAACGGTTGTTTTCCGGTTGATAGGGAAAAATCTTGACGGTAACCTCCGTCACATAGCAGAGCGCGCCCTCGTTGCCGATCACGAGATGGCGGATGTCCGGCCCCGCCGCGCGGCGGGGTACGTTTTTAATACGGGTCACGGTGCCGTCGGGTAGAACCGCCTCAAGCCCTACGACCATATCCTCGATCCCGCCGTAGAGCGTTGAGAACTGGCCGATTGATCGGGTTGCAGTGAGGCCCCCGTATTGTGCGAGGGGCTTTGACTGCGGGGAATGTCCCGCCGTGAGTCCCTGCTCGCGTAGAACATCCTCAAGCTGCTGTAGTGGAACGCCGCACTGCACGGTTGCCATCATGTCGATTGGGTTCACCGAGAGGATACCGTTCATTTGCGAACCGTCCAGAACGATGGAGTTGGGAATCACGATTTCCAGCCCGCCCTCGGTTGCGGTGCGCCCGGTGCGTGGAACAATCGCGATCTGGTTCTCGTTCGCGAACTTTAGCACGGCGGCGACCTCCTCTGTGCTACGCGGGTAGGCAATTGCGCTGGGGAAGGGTCCGTTAAAAATGCCGTGTGCCGCGGTGTACTTTTTGAAACGATCAACGCTGGCCGCGCGGAGGGCGGACTCGTCGGTGTCTACCTGTTCCGGTCCGAGCATCGCAGAGAGGGTATCCGTAATCTGCTCACGGTTCAGCGCGGAGCGGGACGCAAAGCCGGTAGTGCTGATGGGGCCGCCCGTGTTGATGTTGGTGCCCTCGGCGGTGCTACCAACGGTTCCGGTGACGTCCTCGCCGGTATTCGGGGTAGCGTTTGTGCGGGATGAGCTAGCGGACAAGGTATCCTCCATCAACAACAAGAGTGTGCCCGGTGACATAGTTGGCAGCGGGACTGCAAAGAAAAACGAGGGCCCCCATCAGATCGGCGGGAGTGCCCCAGCGACCCGTGGGTATGTGGTCAATAATGCGAGCGTTTGCCGCTTCGTCAGACCTGGTTTTTTCGGTAAGCGGTGTCGCAAAATAACCGGGAGCGAGTGCATTTACCTGGATGCCAAACTCGCCAAGTTCATCGGCGTAGGCTCGGGTAAACCCGACCAGACCCGCCTTAGTAGCGGCGTAAGCCGGGGATTGTTTGCCACCGAGGAATGAAAAGAGTGAGGCAATATTAATTATTTTACCGGAGCGCTGTGGCAGCATAACGCGTGCTGCGGCATGGGCAAACTCAAATGCCGCGGTGAGGTTTACGGAGACCATGGGGTCCCACTTCTCACGGCCAAACTCGGTCACGCTGTCAAGAAGGTTGATGCCCGCCGAGTTGACCAGGATGTCCAGGCCCCCCAATTCCTCCACGCACCGCGTGATCACCCGTTCGGCAGCGCCGGACTCGGTGATGTCGGTGACCATAAAGCGGTAGCGTCCGCCCCTGTCCGTGACCATTTTCTCGGTTGTGCCGTCGTCATCGACGAGGCTCGGAACAAAAACATCGGCGCCCGCCGCCGCGAGGGCCACGGAGAAGGCGCGCCCGAGGCCGCCGTTTCCTCCGGTGACGATGGCTTGTTTGCCGCGCAGAGAGAAGAGACCCGTGTTGAAATCGGTGATGTCCATGGGTTTAGGCCTCCCGTGCGGTCAAGGAGCCCGGTGTAAAAGAAGCTACGGGTGCGGCAGCGGGTGTTGACTCAGACCCGGGTGTCGCTTCCGCGCCGGGTGTCCCGAAACGTAGCGGAGTACCAATCGAGTCCTCATATAGCTGGAAAGGTGCCATCTCTCCCGCATGGTCGCCGTAGGAGACGCGTGCCCTACTGAAGATCTGTTCAACCAGGGCGGAAAGATCTGCCGAAACACCAACGGAGCGGGCCAGATCGCTCGAGAGGCTAAGGTCCTTACACGCGAGAGCCAGGGCAAACCCCTCGTCATAGTCACCGCGTTCGAGGATGCTGAGCACATCACGCTCCACAAAGGTGCTGTTGGCTGGGCTGGCAATCAACGAGTTGCGGAGTACCCCCAGGTCAACACCCGCACGCACACCCACGCTGAGCACCTCTGCCGTTGCAACCAGGTGGGAGAACCAGAGTTGATTAATCATGAGCTTGACGGCGTATCCGGCACCGTAACCACCCACGTGAAGAATCTTTTCGGAGTCTCCCATTGCCTCAAAAACGGGTCGTAGACGCGTGACGTCCTGAGCTTCGCCGCCGATAAAGATTTGCAGGGTACCCGCTGCGGCGCCCGCAGACATGCCGCTCACCGGAGCGTCGAGGATACGCAGATTGCGTGACGCCGTTGCCTCACGAATGGTGTTTGTCACCTCGGGAATCGAGGTGGACATATCCACCCAGGTGCCGCCGTCTTTGATCCCCGCGAGGATGCCGTTGTCGCTGGTGGCGACCTCGTTGACGTGGCGGGGAGTGGGTAGCATGGTGATCACCAGGTCGCTGCTGGCGGCAACCTCGGCAGCTGTTCCCGCCCAGCGAGCGCCCGCCGCGACGAGGTCAGCTGCGGCCGCCCGGTTGAGATCGGTAATAACGAGGGGGAAGCCCGCCCTCTGGAGGTTGTGCGTCATCCCGCTGCCCATGCTGCCGAGGCCGATAAAACCGACGGTGGGGGTTGTGATTATTGTCATTGTTTCTTTTCCGTGAATGGGTCGCCGGTGGGGGCTGTGTAAAAGGGGTTGTGCGGTCGGTGGCGTGCGGCGAGCACGGTGTCGATATGCGGTTCGCCGATGAGGCCGTTGCGGAGCGCGCGCGCCGTAGCTTCGCGATTATTGCGGTATACGGTATCGGCATCGTCCGCGTCGGGGTTGACCCACACCGCCGCGATCACCACGTTTTCTTCGATGGTTGCGCCGGGGAGGGTTCCATCCGCCACGGCGTCTGCAACACCCGCCGCTACGCCCGCTTGGGCCGGACCCCAGATGAGAGTCCCGTGTGTGTCGTTTGTGGGTGCCGCCTTGGTAACAAAAAGGGTGAGTGGTTTCACCGGAACGGAGGGGGCAAGAACGGCAACAAAGGGAACGTGTCCGGCGCTGGGTGAGGCCAACGAGCTGGCCCAGGCCGTGCCGGCGGGGCCGGTGCGTGCCCCGAAGACGGTGTTGATGTGAGCCGCGTTGACGCCGCTACCAATAAAACTTTCGCCAATGTACACTGATGAGTCCTCTCCGCGTTGAGTGCGTGACCCACTCACCATAGAACATAATGATGCCAATGTGCCACTAGGAGTTGTTTATATGGCAATTTATCTTGTTAGAATCGCGCTATGACGGTCGAGAGAAAACCACGCCGCAACGCCTCTGGCCTGGCCCGTGATATTGAAATCCTTGAACTGCTTGGTGGGGCAGAGGCTGCAGAGTCGGGGGGCCTTGGAGTGGTGCGTCTGGCCCACATGACGGGACGAGACAAGGCGGTTATTTCGCGCTCGCTCGCAACCTTGGCCGACGCTGGCCTCGTGGAGCGGAGCGAGGATACCCTGGCGTATCGTCTGGGCTCTCGTCTTTACGCTCTTGCCGGTCGAACGGTAGAAAACCGTCTCATACGGGAGTCGCGACCGGCACTGCGGAGGCTTTCCCAAACGACAAAGGAGACCGCTCACCTGTGCGTTTTGCGCGGTGGAAATGTGCTCACCGTTCTCAGCGAATTGAGTCCGCACGAGTTTCGCACAACGGGCTGGGAGGGGGTGACCACTGCGGCCTGGCGCACGCCCTCGGGTCGGGTACTGCTTTCTGATTGGGATCGCGCCTCGCTTGCCGAGTGGTACGGGGAGCACGGGCGGGATAATCCCATCGTTGGGCCGATACCGCCGAGCGTGGGTGGCTTTTCTGTTCTCACAATCCCGCCGGAGGGAAAAGCTATCGTGACGGATTTTGAGTCTTTGCTCACCGAGATTGGACGTATTCGGAGAAGGGGATACGCGCTTCTTGATGAGGAGTTAGAGTTGGGTGTGGTGGGGGTATCTGCGCCAATTAAGGATTTTACTGGACGAATAGTTGCTGCAATTAACGTGAGTGCACCCAAGGTTCGCATTGGCGATCGCCTGGAAAGTCTTGGCCGCTACGTGGCGGCAAATGCGAGAGAGCTCGCGCGCGCTCTGGGGTATGAAGAGAGCTAAAGCTTGCCATATGCGCAACTCTATTTGTTCTAGAGAAAACTAACAGTAGTGTCGTGGATACCGATGTGCGGGCTCCGGCCCCTCGACGATGAGATTGGTATACAACTATGTCCTCACCCACTCCCACCGGCTTCCTTGACGCACAGAGTGCCTCAGCCGAAGTAATGAATCCGCGAGCGCGACGCTTCCTCACCCGGTTAACCCTGGTAACGGCTGGCGGCATGTTTATCGACGGATATATTTTTGCGGTCATCGGGGTCACTCTGGCGTTACAAACGTTCAAAACCGAGCTGGGAACGGATCCCTTCTGGTTGGGTATGATCTCCTCCTCGACCCTCGTTGGAATCTTTGTTGGTGGATTTTTCTTTGGTTGGCTCACTGATCGTTACGGTCGACGCCCCCTGTTCATTGCCGATCTGTTTTGCTTTGCGGTCACGGCGGTGCTCATGTTTTTTGTCCAGGAGCCGTGGCATCTGTTTG
Organism: Lysinibacter sp. HNR; assembly: GCF_029760935.1. Taxonomy (NCBI): domain Bacteria; kingdom Bacillati; phylum Actinomycetota; class Actinomycetes; order Micrococcales; family Microbacteriaceae; genus Lysinibacter; species Lysinibacter sp. HNR. The sequence continues at coordinate 244,852 of NZ_CP121684.1, forward strand.
TGCTCGGGCTCTTGATGGGTCTGGCCATCGGTGCCGACTATGCTATTGGCACCCCGCTGCTCTCCGAGTTTTCTCCCCGAGCCATTCGAGGCAGGCTCGGGTCGAGTTTACAAATCGCCTGGAACGTCGGCTACGTTGTAGCCTTTGCCATTGGTTTTCTGATCACAGCCTCTTTTCCCGAGGCGTGGCGCTGGGTGCTTGCCTCCGCCGCGATTCCGGCTATCATCTGTTTGATCGCTCGTCACGGTTTACCCGAGTCTCCGCGGTGGTTGCTCAGTAAGGGCAGGGTTCAGGAGGCACGTGCTGTGCTTGCCAGGCTCGGCTGGACCCTTGAATCGGGAGATTTTGAGGCTGAAAAAGACACCCGCACCCGGGTTTCCGCACTGTTCCACCCCGGTCAATTGGGTCGCACGTTTTTTGTGTCCGCTTTTTGGGTGTGTCTGGTGCTGCCCTACTTCGCGATTATTTTCTTTCAGGCAGATGTTTACGCCACGCTGGGTATTGATAACCCCATTGCTACCGCTCTTTTTGGAACAATCGTCGTTCTTGCGGGCGTAACGCTGGGTTGCCTGCTGGTTGATCGGGTGGGAAGACGCAAGCTTCTGATCGTTCCGTTTTGGGCCACTGCGGCCGCCCTGCTTGTGGTGACATTTGCCGAGTTTTTGCCCGCACCCATAATTGTTATCTGCTTTTTTGTTTACCTGTTCTCGTACGGTGTGGCCTCTGTGCTCTGCGGCGTCTATCCGATGGAGCTTTTCCCCACCGCGATTCGCACCACCGGTGTTGGTTTTGTGACCTCCGTGAGCAGGGTGGGTGCCGCTTTTGGGACTTTTGCGTTTCCCGTTGTTTTGGCGTGGAACGTGCCGTTTGCGATGGCCGCTATGGCCGGGGTGTGCGTGGTGGGTGCTCTCGTTTCGCAGTTCTTTGCCCCGGAAACCAGGGGGCGTTCGCTGACCGATGTCGCTACCGCCGAGCTCTCGCGCCGATCAGTGCGTGAGAGCGGTGCGATGCGGGAACACGCAACCGCTGCACCGTAACCGACTGACACCTCGCTCTTTAGCGGGTGCCTGCGCGGTTACGGAACAGCGAAATAAGTGACACCACGACCACCCCGGCGGCAAACACGGTGATGTGCAGCCACGACGGGAGGTTTGTGCTGACCCAACCGCACATCACAATGATGGCGATGGCGGGTAATAGCCAGCGCACAATTCGGGAGATCGTCTCACCGAGTTGAAGCGAGGCGATGGCGTTGGTGAAGTAGAAGCCGAGCACTCCGACGAGGAGCATGGTTTGCTCCCCCTGGGGCAGCGGTGTCTCGGGTTCCCGAACTGCCGCCCCAATGGCGGCGGATGCCAGTGCCAGCGCGGCGATGATAAAAAACGGAAGGTACATGGTCGAGTCGCGAATGATTCGAAATCGTCTTTTCTGCTGGGCGATTATTAACCGCTCTTCGAGCGTCCGCAGCCCATAGAGGAACGCAGCTCGGGCAAGGAGGGCAATGAGGAGAAAGCTTGCGATCCCCGCCACCCCGCCGAGAACGCTCGGATGGTTTGAGAGCCCCACGATAATCAGGTAGACCGACTCTCCCACAACGATGACGAGAAATAGGCCGAGCCGTTCGACCAGGTGAGTGACGCCGATAATCCCGTAAAAGGATGAGGTCATCCCGCTGGGGATAGCCAGAAGAACGGCCTCAATCACTATTGATGCCAGCCAAAACCCCCAGCGCCATTCTGCGGGGACCGCTATCGAGGCCAGCCAGATGAGTGATGTTGCAAGGCCGTAGCTGAGCGGGCGCCAGAGGCCGATCTGTACCCCGTCAATGATGATCGGGAGTAGCCAGGCGACAAAGAGTATGAGCCGTATCCATGCGCCGCCCAGGGCAAAGAGCCACCCGAGATCTCCGAGAGCGGCCGGCATCGCGATCGCGAACATTGCAATACCGGGCATGGCCGCGATGAGGAAAGCTTGCGTTCGTAAAGAATCCGCCCCAAAGAGATTGATGGTGGCCGTGAGGTTTATCCATGCCCACCAGGGTGGAAACAGCAGGAGGACAAAAACGAGAATGGTTCCGGGTGGGGGATTGTCGTGGGGTACATGAACCGCCACGGCGATGAGGGCTACAAATGCCAGGTCAAAGAAAAGTTCTACCCAGCCCGCGTGCCTATTGGCATCCGGGCTTACGCGCCTGTTGAGGATGTCGTTTAGCGACACGTTTCTCCATTCAACTCTCACATTCCATGACGGAGGTGGGGTGTTTATTGTCTTTCGGGGTTAGAGCCTCATCGCACTCGACTCTACGGTGAGAAAGTAAGGCTGAGTCCCTACGTGTTGGGGGATGAGGGCGGTATTTGTCATAGTTAAAGATTCTTTAGGTTACCAGAGTAATCCATTGAGATTGGATTGGAATTAAGATTTTTCCAGTACTCATATTTTGAAATTCCCTGCGTTAGTGCCCAGGCTATGCTTGAGCTTTGTCAAGAGCTCAAAATTGTGCTTACGCCGAGGCCGGGGCGGGTCTTTGATATCTATCCAGAACGATATGCTGGGAGTCATGACTGATACACGTGAACAACTGATACAGCATATTCGTGAGGAGGCCGTTTTCCACGGTGACTTTACACTGACCAGCGGTAAGAAGGCAACCTACTACATTGATCTGCGCCGTGTGAGTCTTGATCATCGTGTCGCCCCGCTCATTGGGCGGGTGATGCTGCCTCTGATTGATGGAGTGGATGGGGTGGTTGCGGTTGGTGGTCTCACTATGGGAGCTGATCCCATCGCCTCCGCTATTCTGCACCAGGCTGCTGCTCGCGAGGGCAAACAATACGACGCTTTTGTTGTGCGTAAAGAACCTAAAGACCACGGACGGGGTCGTCAGGTGGAGGGGCCCGATCTTGAGGGTAAGCGCGTGATCGTGGTGGAGGACACCTCAACCACCGGAGGCTCGCCGCTCAAGGCGATTGAGGCTCTCGAGAAGGTGGGTGCCATTATTGCTGGGGTGGCCGTTGTGGTCGATCGCAATACCGAGGCCCGTGCCCGCATTGAGGCTGCCGGATATCCGTATCACTACGCCATCGGCCTGGCCGACCTGGGGCTGGAACAGCAGTAACCCACCACGGGGTTGTAGGATCGCTCCAGCCGGTTCGAAGGCTTGATGGAAGCCAGTGTTATGGCCGGTCATAACACTGGCTTCCTGGGGAACTTGTTTAGAGAGCGGTTTCCGCGGGTTCGGTGTTGAGGAGGTCTGCAACGGAGCCAAGCGTTTCGTCTGGGCGGAACGGATACTTCTCAATTTCGGCTTTATCGCTAATGCCCGTCATCACCAAGATAGTGTGAAGCCCGGCCTCGATGCCCGCCACGATATCGGTGTCCATGCGGTCACCGATCATGGCGGTATTTTCGGAGTGGGCTCCGATGCGATTGAGCGCCGAGCGGAACATCATAGGGTTGGGTTTACCCACAACATAGGGTTCCTTACCGGTGGCCTTGGTGATGAGTGCCGCAATGGCACCCGTTGCGGGGAGGGGGCCCTCCTTGCTTGGTCCGGTGGCATCCGGGTTTGTTGATATGAATCGGGCACCGTTATTGATGAGGCGGATGGCTTTGGTGATGGCCTCGAAGGAGTAGTTGCGGGTTTCGCCCACAACAACAAAATCGGGTTTGGTTTCGGTCATCACAAATCCGGCATCGTGAAGCGCGGTGAGGATTCCTGCCTCGCCGATGACAAATGCGGTCCCCCCGGGTTGCTGCGATTTGAGAAACGCGGCGGTGGCGAGGGCGGAGGTCCAGATGGCTTCTTCGGGAACATCTAGGCCCGAAGCGTTGAGCCGTGCGCTCAGGTCACGGGCTGTAAAGATGGAGTTATTGGTGAGTACGAGAAACGGGTTCCCCTGGTTTTTCCACTGTTCAATAAGCTCCTTAGCCCCCGGGATAGCGTGATTCTCGTGAACGAGCACCCCGTCCATATCGGTGAGCCAGCACTCAACTTCATTACGACGTTCAATCACGTGCGCCTCCTGTGACTATTTTGTCCTTCCAGATTAGCCCAGATGTATGGGTGTTGGCTCATTGTGATACCGCACCGCAGTCCGGGCTGCAAAGCGAGCCGGGAGCTGCGGTGCACGAGCGTGTGGATTGTGTGGTGTACGAGCGTTTAGCTGCGAAACGCTGAGACCGGGAGGGAGCTAGGCGCTTTGACCGGTGCTCGCCAGAACGATCTCGCGGACGGTGACGTTTGCCGGTTGTGAGTTGGCAAAGAGGATGGCTTCGGCAACTACCTGAGGGTCGAGCACGCCACCGGCGGATTCCTTCCACGTCTCGTAATCATCTTTGATCTGCTGGTTGGTGGTGTGTGAAAGTAGTTCGGTTTCGACCGCGCCCGGAGCAATTGTGATGACGCGCACTCCTGACCCGCTTACTTCTTCACGGAGGTTTTCGGACATAGCGTGTACTGCAAACTTTGTTCCAACGTAGGCGGTGTGGTTGGGGAACGTCTTGCGACCGGCCACCGAACTAATGTTGATAATGGTGCCGCTACCGCGATCAACCATTCCGGGGAGTACCGCTTTTATGCCGTTGAGTAGGCCAAGAACATTGACGTTAAACATCGTGTCCCACTCCTCCGCAGCCTGTTCGGCAATGCGTCCGAGTAGCATGATTCCGGCGTTGTTTACGATGGTTTCAACGGGACCGTAAACCTCCTCTGCCTCGTGAACCGCCGCTGCAAGAGCGTCGCGGTCAGTGACGTCAACCGCTCGCGTCATGGTGTGGGGGAGGTTTAGCGCATCGAGGCGATCGGCCCGGCGAGCGAGCAGGAGCAGGGCGTGACCGTTGCGAGAGAATGTTTGGGCGGTGGCAGCCCCGATTCCCGAGCTGGCACCGGTGATAACAACGAGGGGCTTGAGCATGGTGATGACCTTTCTAGGTAAAAGAGAGACTGTCGCGGTCGCAGGGAATTCTGGTGTCGAACCCGGATTACAATCGGGGGAGAGATGATGCTGGCTTTCGAGAAATCGGACCAGATACGGTGCCTAGTTTACTAGGTTCCTGGATTATTGCCCAATTTATAATAGGGAAGATATAAGTTTTTCTCGACGCTTTCTCCTGCGAAGATTTAGTGTCGCTAATAACGTGAATTGAGCAAAATATTGACGGTCATCTCCCTGCTTCTGATGCCGATTTTTCTTTAGCTGGGGCTCCTTAAAGCTCAGGTAGCCGTTTTGTCAGCCTCTGTATTAGAGGGCATGTTTGAGGCAGGGCTTGCGTTTGGATGAGTAGATGAATAGGTGTGTTCCGGGTGGGGTGGCACAATCGGGTGGGGTGGCACAAAAGGAGTACGGCCATTGTGAGGTTGGCTTTGTCCGGTATCACATCCCTGTGAATCGTGGGATATTTTATGGTTGCAACCTGGCGGTTTGATCCCCATTGCTATAGCGTTTCTTGGGCCACCCCAAAGGCTATTGCTTAGAAGTATTATAATTAAGGAAAACAAATATTTTTTATTTGGAAAATTACTTGCTCTAAGGAGGAGTGGTGTTGACTGACACAGAAGAGAAAGCTGGACGATCACCGAATAGAAACATTCCGGGTGCTTTAGCAATTACGTTTGGCGCTGCGTCACTGGTATTTTTCTTTCCCATCGTTCTGACTTTGTGCCCATCAGGGTGCTTTCCCGGTTCAACTAATGATTTGGGGATGGCCTTTGGGACTGTGGCTTTTCAAGCCGCTCCATATTCGGTGCTTTTGGGAGTAGCTGGGCTCGCGTGCGGCATCGTTGGGCTTATGATGAGGGAGTATAAAAAAAGAACGGCGGTTATTGGGCTGGGTTTGTCCACCATTGCTCCCCTGAGCGTTGTGGTGCTGTGGATCTCTATGTTCGTGTCCGCGAGCTCCTATGGATCTGACATAGATTCGAGTTCTTGGGGCGACGAATCGCAGGTAGAGGAGGAGGCTCCGCAGCCCGTAGAAACTGTAGATTTAAGTGTGCGCTATGAGGTAACGGGTGTTGGCGAAGCGCGACTTGCTTATCGCGACTATACGGATGGTGATGGTGCTATGGCGGAAGTTTACGGTGAGCTTCCCTGGGTTCTTGACACACGCTCCTCGTGGCCAATTGATAGTGAAATTTTTCTGTATGCGTCTAGTGAAAATGGTGAGATTGCTCAGTGCACGATTACGGTAGATGGCACTATAGTTTCTCTACAGGCATCAAATGGTACCGATGTCGAGTGCAGTATCGCGACCGCGAGCCTATTGGGTGACTGATTGGGAAATCTCTGAACTTTCTGGAGACAGGTCGTCGCTAAAAGGATTGCCTCGGCGGGGCGCGTTGTATAGCTCCTCATCGAGGATGCCCTCGCGTTTAGCCACAATCGTGGGTATGAGTGCCTGGCCCGCGACGTTGACCGCGGTGCGTCCCATGTCAAGAATTGCGTCCACTGCCAGCAGCAGACCAACACCCTCGAGCGGCAACCCCACCGTGGTGAGGGTGAGGGTGAGCATCACGATTGCACCGGTTGTTCCTGCGGTCGCGGCGGAACCCACCACCGAGACCAGCACAATCAGAAGGTACTGCACAATGCTGAGTTCGATGCCGTAGAACTGGGCCACAAATATGGCCGCAATGGCGGGGTAGATAGCCGCGCAGCCATCCATCTTTGTGGTTGCCCCCAGGGGGACGGCAAACGAGGAATACTCGCGAGGAACCCCCAGGTTGCGCTCGGTGATGCGCTGCGTGAGAGGCAGAGTACCGATCGAAGACCTGCTCACAAAACCGAGCTGCACGGCGGGCCACACGCCACTAAAGTACTGCTTGATCGAGAGCTTATTGCTACGGATGATCACGGGGTAGACCACAAAGAGCACGAGCGCCAGGCCGATGTATACGGCGGCGACAAACCAGGCGAGGGAGCCGATGGTGGTCCAGCCGTAGGTGTTCACGGCGTTGCCGATGAGAGCAAAAGTGCCAATGGGTGCAATTCTGATGATCCACCACAGCACCTTCTGAATCACCACGAGGGCTGACTCGTTGAGGCGCAGGAAGGGCGCGGCCTTTTCGCCCACTTTAAGGGCGGCAATTCCCACGGCAACGGCCACAACAATAACCTGCAGAACGTTAAAGCCCACCGTTGAGCTGGCGGTGGCGGTATCGCCCGTAACCGTCACCGCGGTGTTGACCGTTGCACCCACGAAGTTTGCGGGAATAAGTCCCGTGAGGAAGCCCCACCAGGAGCCCACCGAAGAGGGGTCGCCCCCGACCAGAGCCCCGTGATCCGCACGATCCCCGGGCTGGATAACCACACCCAGAATAATGCCGATTGTCACCGCGATGAGCGCTGTGATCGCAAACCACAGGATGGTCTGCCCGGCTAGGCGCGCCGCGTTGGTGACACGCCGCAGATTACTGATGCTCGATACGATGGCGGTGAAGATAAGCGGAACAACCGCTGCTCGGAGCAGGGAGACGTAGCTGGTCCCGAGGGTGGACAGGGTGGCGGCCAGTCCGTTGGGGTTGTCTTCGGCATCCGGTCCAATCTCGCGGGCGATGATACCCGCGATTACTCCAAGCACAAGGGCCACCGTGATTTGAACACCAAATGACTTTGTCCAGGCGGGTAGGCGTGAGGATAAACTGCTCCGGGGTGGGGTGGACGTGGGTGTTGTGGAACTCACCGTAAAACCTTTCGCTCTGCGGGGCTGTACGGCCCACTTGACCAATATGGTATGTACCCCGGTGGATAAAAGCTACAAAAATGACGTGATATTACACGCTGTGGGTAACCAGCTGTCTGTGGAGGAGCGCGCGGTTACCGGGAATGCAACGCAGCATCCACAATCTTTTGGGCTTCCACCTGAACCTCACGCAGGTGCTCGGCACCCGCAAAAGACTCCGCGTAGATTTTATATACGTCTTCGGTTCCTGACGGGCGCGCGGCAAACCAGGCCCGCTCCGTGGTGACCTTCACTCCGCCTACGGCAGCACCGTTACCCGGGGCCTCGCTCAGCACAGCGGTAATGGGCGAACCCGCAAGGGTGGTTGCCATTATTGCGGAGCCCTCAAGTCTGCCTAGGGCAGCCTTCTGTTCCGGGGTGGCTGCGGCATCGACCCGTTCATACACCGGGTTACCAAACTTCTCGGTGAGTTCCCGATACAGCATTGTGGGGGTTTTACCCGTGACGGCAACGATCTCAGCTGCGAGCAGGGCGAGGATAATGCCGTCTTTGTCCGTGGTCCACACCGAGCCGTCCGCACGCAGGAAACTGGCCCCTGCGCTCTCCTCCCCACCAAACGCCAACGAACCGTCAAGAAGCCCGGTAACAAACCATTTAAAACCAACCGGCACCTCAAGAAGCTTGCGTTCCAGGGTGTCGGCGACCCGATCGATCATGCTTGATGAAACCAGGGTTTTACCCACGGCAGAGTCGCTCGGCCACGACTCTCGATTGCGGTACAGGTAATCGATACACACGGCTAAATAGTGGTTAGGGTTCATGAGACCGCCGTCGGGCGTCACAATGCCGTGTCGATCCGCGTCGGCATCATTGCCGGTGATGATGTCATAATCATTGCGGTGCGTAAGAACCGAGGCCATCGCGCTGGGGGAGGAGGGATCCATACGGATCTTGCCGTCCCAATCCAGCGACATGAAGGCCCACTGCGGGTCAACTCCGGGTCCGAGCACCGTGAGATTCAGATCGTAACGCTCTGCAATGGCCGCCCAATAGGACACGGATGCCCCACCCAGCGGGTCGGCACCAATTCGGACACCCGCCCGTCGGATCGCATCAATGTTGATAACGCTCTCGAGGTCTCCCACATAGTTTTCAAGAAAATCGTAGCGGCCAACGCTCAGGGGGGCCTCGCGCTTTACGTCCACAAGCCCGTTCTCAATGAGGGCGTTGGCGCGTGCCGCAATCCACGCGGTGACGTCACTATCGGCCGGCCCCCCGTGTGGCGGATTGTATTTAAAGCCGCCGTCTTGAGGTGGGTTGTGGCTGGGGGTAATGATAATGCCGTCGGCGAGATCGTGTGTGCGGTTACGATTATGGGTCAGGATAGCGTGGCTGAGCGCGGGCGTGGGAACATATTCATCGTCGGCGCTTGCGAGTATATCGACGCCGTTAGCCGTGAGAACCTCTAGCGCGCTTTGCTCGGCGGGGCGGCTGAGGGCGTGGGTGTCTCTGCCGATGAACAGCGGCCCGGTAATGCCCTGGTTTGCCCGGTGCTCCACTATGGCCTGCGTGATGGCGAGGATGTGTGTTTCGTTAAACGAGCCGTTGAGCGACGTGCCGCGATGTCCAGATGTACCAAAAACCACACGTTGTGCGGCCTGTGAAGGGTCGGGGGTGAGGCTGTGGTAGGAGGCGAGTAACGCCTCAACGTCGATTAGATCGGTTGCTGCAGCTGTGGTTCCGGCGCGTTCATGCATACCCCCAGTGTGCCAGTGACTCTCGTGAGATGCATCTGTGTTGCCCAATTTTTATGAATTCGCGATGAAATTCCTGAGGGTTGCGGAGCGTTGCCGATGGAACGTGCCCCTGGAACTCCGCGAGGGAACGGGCGAGGCCAGCCTCACAGAAGCCACAAAACGAATTGTGGGCGGGGCAATATTCGTTATGCTCGAAGCATGGTAAACGACACAAATCTTCCTGAGGCCTCCCGCACCTACAGTTATCTGGGTCCGTCGGGGACGTTTACCGAGGCGGCGCTCGCTCAGGTTCCCGAGGCCCAGGGGCAGGTATGGCGCTCGGTGAACAACGTGGGGGAGGCGCTGCAAGACGTGGTGACCGGTCGTAGCACGGCCGCAATGATCGCGATTGAAAATTCGGTCGAGGGCGGAGTCTCCGTCACGCAGGACGCTCTCGCCACCACTCCCGGCCTTCAGATCATGGGCGAGTACCTGGTAAACGTGAACTTCGTGCTTGTTGCCCGCCGGGGAACAACACTCGATCGGGTTAAGATTATTAACGCTCACCCGGTTGCCTACGGACAGTGTCAGCGCTGGATTAACACGCACCTGCCCGACCACGAGCACATTCCCGCAAGCTCAAACGTGGCCGCCGCTGCTACCCTCTTTAACGGTTCAATCGCGGATGCCGCAATCGCCCCGCCCGCCATCGTCCAGCACTACGATGTGGAGCTTTTGGCGCAGAACATCGGCGATAACGATCGGGCCGTTACCCGCTTTATCCTGGTGGGTCAAAGAATGCCCGCCTCCGAGCCGACGGGGTCGGATAAGACCAGCCTGATCGCCGAACTGCCCGAGGATGAGGCAGGTTCGCTCAACTCCCTCCTCGATAATTTCTCCACTCGGGGTGTGAACCTGGGCCTTATCCAATCGCGTCCGATCGGGGATGCCCTGGGACGCTACCGCTTTGTGCTCGACATTGACGGCCATATTCGCGATGAACGCGTTGCGGACGCCCTGCTCGGTATCAAGCGCTTCAGCCCGCATGTTATCTTCCTCGGTTCATACCCCCGTGCCGACGGGATTGTGAGTTCCCCGGGGCCACGTTACAGCAACGAGGCATTCACGGATGCTCGAGACTGGTTGCGCGACGTGATCGCGGGGAAACCCCCCGCCGACTAGCCACCTCAGTCTCGGGCCGCGTTCACAACCCCGTGGACATCACGGTCAGGGCACCCGAACCAGTAGCGCCCCCGGATCAACAAAACCGTGCGCGGCTACGGCCTCACCAAACTCGTCCCCGTCGAGTTGCACCGCCTCGGGGCGGTCAAGGGTAACCTCAAAAGTGCGCCCGGTGAAATAGGACACTTCCTTGGCATCATTGGTGAGATCAATGATCCTGCGACCCGTCTTGGTTCTGCGCAGCACGCCGTTTTCCCAACCGATGATGCGCCCGATATTAAACCACGAGAATATGCTGCGTGGGCGCAGCGCAACCAGGTCAAGAATCCCATCATCGGGCTTCGCGTTGGGGATTAAAAGGACGCCACCGGGCATCAGTCCACAATTGCCAATCATGACGCTGTAGACAGACATGCTGCTCTTCGCGGAGGAATCAATCTGGTAGCGGATTTTAATCGGTTTTTGCACGATGAGGGCGCGGACTCCCCCCTCCACGTAGGCCAGCCACCCCACCCTTTTTTTCAATCCCGATTGGGTAAGCTGAATGGCTTTGGCGTCGATCCCCAACCCCGCCAAAACCAGAAAAACATGCTCGTCCTGATAGCCGCTCTTGCGGACGATGTTGACGACTCCCAGATCGATCGAGCGGGTTTTTCCCGTAAAGACTGTTGCTACGGCATCGTTTATGTGGCGCAATTCAATACCGAGGTTGCGGGCAAGAATGTTCCCCGTTCCCTGGGGAACAATACCGAGAGGAACCCCACTACCTCGCAGTCCCTCCGCAATCGAGCGAACCGTGCCGTCCCCGCCGGACGCAATAACAAGATCTGCCCCGGCCTCAAGCGCCGCAAGTGCGTGATCTTTCCCCGACTCCGCAATGCTCGTTTCATACCACAGCGTTTCTGACGGCTCCGGCCCGTGCTGTTGTGCTAACACAGCCCTTTTAAGCGCCTGCACCCCGGTTTTTCGCGGATGATAAATCACCGCAACGCGGGAAAAGGACAACTCGGGAGTATCAATAGGGGTTTCTACCATGATAAATACGCTACGTTATCAGCGGGGATTACGTATACCACGCACTAGACTGGCAGGATGATCGATCCAGTACTGCTCCGCGAAAATCCCGACGTCATCAAGCTTTCACAGCGCGCTCGCGGAGCATCGGAGTCCCTTGTCGATGAGGCGCTTCACGCGGATTCTGTTCGGCGCGAGGCCATCACCGAGTACGAGACCCTGCGGGCAGAGCAGAACGCGTTTGGCAAGACGGTTGCTCAGGCGGCGCCCGAGCAAAAAAAGGCCCTAGTGGCGGAGGCTCAAGACCTGGCCGCCCGAGTGCGTGAGGCAAACCAGAGGGTATCTGAGGCGGAGACCGCTTTCACCACGCTGGTTCGAGGCATTGATAATCCCGTTATTGAGGGGGTTCCCTCGGGCGGGGAAGAAAACTTTGTGACCCTCCGCGAGTACGGTGAGCACCCCGATTTTGATTTTGTTCCGCGCGACCACCTCGAATTGGGTGAGCTACTGGGTGCCATCGATATGCCTCGTGGCACCAAGGTGAGCGGATCGCGTTTTTACTTTTTGCGCGGTATCGGTGCCAGACTTGAGATTGCCCTCATGAACCTGGGTCTCGACCGTGCGCTTGAGGCCGGTTTTATCCCCCTCATTACCCCCACCCTGGTGAAGCCCGAGGTAATGGACGGCACGGGTTTTCTGGGTGAGCACGCTAGCGAGGTGTATCGGCTTCGCGACGACGACCTCTACCTCACGGGAACCAGCGAGGTTGCGCTCGCCGGATACCACTCCGACGAGATTCTCGACCTGGCAGACGGCCCCCTGCGCTACGCGGGCTGGTCCACCTGTTACCGTAAGGAGGCGGGCTCCTATGGTAAAGATACCCGGGGAATTATCCGGGTGCACCAGTTTAACAAGCTTGAAATGTTTGTCTACACCACGCCCGACCAGGCGGAGGCCGAGCATGATCGTCTCGTGGCCTGGCAGGAGGGTATGTTGCAGGATCTGGGCCTGAGCTATCGCGTGATCGATGTGGCCGCCGGTGACCTGGGTTCGAGTGCCGCCCGCAAGTTCGATATTGAAGCCTGGATTCCCACGCAGGGTGCCTATCGTGAGCTCACCTCTACCAGCAATTGCACCACTTTTCAGTCCCGACGCCTGGGCACCCGTTTCCGCGCCGAGGGAGGGAAAACCACGCCGGTTGCCACCCTGAATGGAACGCTCGCTACTACGCGCTGGCTGGTTGCTCTCCTTGAGACCCATCAGCGAGCCGACGGTTCGGTGGTGGTGCCCGACGCGCTGCGCCCGTATCTGGGGGGCCGTGAACTCATGACCCCGGAGAACTAACGATTATGGATTCTGAGATAACACCCGTTACCCCGTCTATCGCTGGGCAAAAGTTTATTGCTCTTGACATTGATGGAACAATACTCGACGAGAGCGGAAATATATCGCAGGCCGTACACGACTCAATCGCGGAGGTGGCTGCGGCTGGACACACGATAACAATCGCAACGGGCCGCTCGGTGGCCGACACCCTCCCGATAATGCGCAGGCTCGACCTTGAACCCGAGTATGTGGTGTGCGTCAACGGTGCCATTACGCTGCAGCGCGACCCGGCACATCCGGGCGGGTATCGGCGCGAGTTTGTGGAAACATTTGATCCGCGCGCCGTCCTCACCCAGATTCGCCCCTATTTGGCAAATGCCCACTACGCGGTGGAGGACGAAACCGGATTTTATCGCTACACCGATAACTTCCCCGAGGGTGTCTTTAACGGTTCCGGTGAGAGGGTGTCCTTTGACGGACTGCTCGCGACGCAGGCCACCCGCGTGGTGGTGATCTCACCCGATCACGCGATAGAAGAATTTCTGGCAATCGTTGAGGAAATGGGCCTGCACCGGGTGAGCTACTCTATCGGGTGGACGGCCTGGCTCGACATCTCTCCCGACGGGGTTAACAAGGCCACCGCCCTGAGGCGGGTTGCCGACCTGCTTGGATTTCCCGATGACGTCCTGGTCTCTGCAGGCGATGGTCGCAATGATGTTGAGATGCTCGAGTGGTCCAGCCGACGCGGGATTGGGGCCGCAATGGGTCAGGCACCCGACGAGGTGAAGGCCGCCGCATCACACGTTATCCCCTCGATCGAAGACGACGGGCTGGCACAGCTGCTCCGCTCGCTCACAACTGAGTAAATACGCCTTAGTTGTGCGTCGCGAGGGTGGACAAAACACGCGCCACCCATTTTTACGTTATGCTCTTTCTCGGAGGGCTGTCCGAGCGGCCGAAGGAGCTAGTCTTGAAAACTAGTGGGCGGAAACGTCTCGTGGGTTCGAATCCCACGCCCTCCGCCATTTTTGAGTCTTATCGCTACCTCTCGAATATGTGAGCGATGAGGCTTGTGATCTTCGTTCGGGTTCCTTGCTCTTGTCCGCGGGATGCGACTTTTCGGTGGTTTTGCTTCGCTTAGGGTAGTCCTTGGAAGCTCGTGTGACCCGCCGCCGAGCCCCCGTTAAGATGCAGTGCCAGGTCTGTGCAGGACGCATGGAGGGGCTAGCGGTGAGGAGCAAGATAAACTCATCAAGATTTTTGCCCTCAAAGAGGGCATCAAGGCGTCTTTGCCTTTATTACTTTTGTTCTCGTACACTCACGACTGATCTGTTGTGGAGGGGTTGCTTGCCATCAGGGTCCGGATCGAGAAGGTGGCTGTGAATAACAGTAGGGTGTGAATGCCCAGTGTAGATAAATCTGGATCTCCCGGCAGGTGCGATAAAACGTGCTCGATCCCGCATCGGTTACTGATTGACTCCTCACAAAGTGCAAAGATTCTCAGCCTTTTCTCGACTCTTTCACTACACTGGAACGAGGTCTCCGTGATGTTCTGTGGGTGACCAGCCTGCTGAGGCTATCTCCACAGATACTCGGGTATACCTCAAGAATTTATGGATTATTGCCGAGAACTTAGATTTGGTGGTGTGGATGTTGGCTTCTCATAAGCGTGCACCAGAAGATAACGTACGCCCTTCTGTGAGACACGGACGCCTGAAACGCTCAGCGAGTTGGCGCAACCTCCTCAAGCTGACGGCTACGGGTCTGGCCGTTGTGCTGGTCAGTGGAGCCTCGGTGGGTGCCTACGCTTTTTGGGATCTGACCAGCAGTCGTAAGAGTGACGTTCAGCTTGTTGCCGGGACCCTTGATCATGGAAATACCGATGTCGTTGAGGCGGGCGCGCTTGATGGTGCGGTATCCATTCTTCTTGTGGGAACCGACAGCCGTGCGGGACAACAGCTTGACGATGGGGAAACCGGCGAGCTCAACGATGTAAACATGCTCCTCACTATCTCTGCTGACCACACAAAAGCCAGCGTGACAAGCTTTCCTCGAGACCTGATGCTGCCCATACCCTCGTGTCCGAGCGACACGGGTGAGCTTAACTATTATCCGGCGATGAGTGAGCAACCGCTTAACTCCGCTCTCCAATATGGTGGGCTTGCCTGCGTAGCCCTTACTATTCAGGAACTTACCAAGGTGCAGATCGATCACGCGGTGACCATCGATTTTAACGGGACAATTGCCGTGTCAGAAGCTGTGGGCGGGGTTAACGTGTGTGTTTCTACCCCTATCAACGACCCGATGTCGGGTTTGCAACTCAGCGCGGGGGAGCACACCCTTGAGGGCGTGGAGGCCCTGCAATTTCTTCGCTCACGCTACGGCGTAGGTGATGGCGGGGACCTCGGCCGAATCAGTAACCAGCAGCAGTTTATGTCTAACCTGGTTAAAAAGGTTAAGAGCGAAGAGGTGCTGACCAACCCGGTTCGTCTTTACTCCCTAGCAAAAGCCACCATTGAAAACACGAGCACCTCAACCTCGCTCACTCTTCCCACGATTCTTTCAATCGGTGAAACGGTGAAAGACATCGACCTCAATGACATCAACTTCTACCAGTTCCCGGTGATAACTCACCCATACAACGCTAATAAAGTTGTGCCAGACTACACCACCGCAACCCTTCTCTTTGAGGCGATTCAGAGTGGTACGGCCGTGCAGGCTGGGCAAACAGGACCGGCAACCCAGGTTGACCCCAATAGCATTCCTGCCGAGCAGCCCGCAGCCCCCGAGACCCAGGCAAACGCTCCGGTAGCGTCGCAGCCCGGGGAGACAGCTAACCCGTCCGCTAGCCCCAACCCTGGCACTGAGGTCATTGACAATCTGCGTGGTCAGAGCGCTAAAGAAGTTACCTGCACAACAGGGCGGTAGTGCGCCCTACCTGTGCAGTATCGAACTTTTTCTCCCGAAAGTGCTCTTTCAATTCGAGAAGAGGTAGGGGATTGGTTATGATAGTCGTTGTGCGTTCTATTGAACGTGTGGAGACGTCGCATAGTCAGGCCTAGTGCACCACCCTGCTAAGGTGGAGTCCTCGCAAGGGGACCGAGGGTTCAAATCCCTCCGTCTCCGCCCATTTAGCCCCGGAAAATCAACGATCTTAAAGCCGGTGGTAGGATAGAATTGCAAAATGGTAGGATAAAATCTACCATTCTCTTATGGCTTCTATCAAACAGCGGTTCCTTAAGAGCGGGGAAAGCCGTTTTGATGTGATTTGGCGTGTCAAGGGTGACAGGGTACCGAAGAGCGTAACCCTCAACGCCAAAGACTCAGCCATTACTATGAAGACGCTGCTCGAAGCTCATGACCATGACATCAACCGCGTGACGCGCTTGATCGCCCAGAGCAAAGTTTCCGGACCTATGGTTGATGAGCTGGCGCAAGAGCATGTGGGGGCGCTTCTCCGTCCACAGGGATCCACTATCCGCGACTACGAAGCATACGTCAAAAACCACATCAGTAAGCATTTTGCGGGAATCCGTGCCGCATCCATTGTGCATGACGATATCGTGAGGTGGGTACGATACATGCAGGAGAAAGGGATGTCCCCAAAGACCATAGCCAACGTCCACGGTTTCCTCTCAAGTGTTTTTAAAACAGGGGTTCGTCAAAAGATTATCGAGACGAACCCTTGCCTCGGTATAGCCATGCCAGTGGATGATGAGGCGGGCGACGCTGAAATGTTTCTCACCCTCGATGAATATAGGCTCATTCTTGAACACATTCCCGAGCGCTGGGTTCCTATGTATGAATTTTTGATCGGCACGGGGGCGCGGTTTGGCGAGGCTTCGGCGCTGTCGGTTGACGATTTTACCCTTGATGCAGAGGTGGCCACCGTCCGGATTTCAAAAGCATGGAAAACAGATCGCGACCGTCAGCCCTACATCGGATCACCTAAATACCAATCCCGCCGCACCGTCTCTTTGGAAGCCACGCTGACTCAAATAATCGTGCAGCACATTAAGGAAAATAAGCTCGGCAGTGGGGATTATATATTTCAACGCCCCAATGGGCGACCAGTCGATAATCAAGCGTTCTCAAAGCAATGTTGGAAAAAGGCTGTATTCGCTGCCAGGAGTCATAAAGACGAGACTAGAAGGCTTCGGAAGAGCCCCACGCCTCATGACCTGCGACACACACACATCTCATGGCTACTGAGTGCAGGTGTGCCGCTTTTCGAGGTTTCGCGAAGGGTCGGGCATCGATCTACTGATTTTACGGCCAAAAAGTATGGTCATTTTATGCCCCAAGCTCAGCGGCGGGCGGCCGATGCTATGGCAGAGATAATGGGACGGTAGATACCGGTGTAGCTCGGAGAAACATCCGACAGTCGTGCCCAAAGCCAAAACGTTCTTTCCACGAACAGGGAAGTCCTTACTGCGCTAGAATAATTTTTCTACAACGATAATGACGGCTCCAGCTGCAATTGGAAGCATCGTGGCAGGAATAAGGAGTTTGTCAAACGCTCGAAATAGTGGGGGTCTATTGTGGAGCACGACTTCAAAAAGGCATCTGACGATTACTGTAAAGATGCCGATAGCCAAGCCCACGCAAAGAACAATTTCCCCGGCGGTGGGAGCATGTGCCAGCATACGATAAATGGTTGTAGCTGCTATAAGAGCAGCGTAAATGTTCAGCGTTTGTGTATACCCAATTACTGCCCACTGCTTGCGATACGGCTCAACGCGCCACGCTGTTTTTGGGGTTTCTGACGCAAGAAAGAAAGTACCAATGAGGGCGGTAGCAGACAGGGCCAAAAAGATATCAAGGAAATTTAGCGGGAAAAAAGTTGCTTTAAGTAAAAACATTCCAAGAAGGAAAGCGATTTGCACAATAAAGTATGCCCGATTACCGCAACCCAAGACTCGATCAATGCGAGAGTAAAGCTTTTTGGAGTTCACTAAAAGGCTCAGTGAGAATGCCAGTAAAGATAATCCAAGTGAGAGGTTTCCAAATGCTATAGAAGCTGCGGCACCCATCAGCATCAGACTAGCTAATATGAACATTTTCTCTTTTATCTGCCGTTGCGGCCGTAAGTACTAATCCAGCACCTGCTAGCAGGATCATGAAAAGCGTTGTAATTACAAGTGCACCATCAATTTTACTGAAGGTGGCATAGGTGACTGTCCCAGTGGCCTCAAAAATAGTACCTGAAATGCGAATGACTGATGCTATGCCCCCACTTAGAAAGCCAGTTGCCAGTAGAATCAACGACCCACGCTTCAAGAGATTTGGTGTCTGTTTCAGTGCTGGTGTAACATATCGAACCACTTCAGCTGTGGCATAAATTGCGTAAACGTTCAGCGCTTGGGTGTATCCGATTACCGCCCATTGTGTGCGATACATTTCCACGCGGTGAGAAGTCTCGGGGGTTACTGCAAGCAGCCAGAATATGATAATTGCGGCCGCTGTCGCACCAAGGATTATGAGATCGCGATTCATGGTTTGAACTCGAGCCTCGGTTGTGACCGCTCCCCTGAATGCAAAGAGCCCGAGGAGGAAGGAAAGCTGCACAACAAGATATGCCCGGTTACCACCTCCCAGTGCACTATCAAAGGCTGGGTAGAGTTCCGCAGAGTTAACCACGAGACAGGCCCCGAAGCTCATGAAGCCGAGAAAAACCATTCGAATGCGTAAATTTGAAGCGTATAGCAGGCGGAGAATTGCCACTGCGATGAGAGCAAGGCCGAGAAAGAAAATTATCATTCCCCAGGGGTCATTTACACTCACAGGTAGTCCTCGGTTTCAGAAAGGGATTTTCGTGAAAGATCGCCCCGTAAAGACTTAGCTAATCTTTTAGCCGCACTTCTTGCGGTTTCTAGTGATTGAACCAGTTGTTCGCAGTTTGCAACGGCTGCTTCGAGATCGTTGATGTGTTGTCGAATATCCGCTACAGGCTCTGCCGATTTTATCGGTGAGCCGATAAGCATAGAGGCAAATTCCTCAATGGCATGTTTAGACCCATGTCTGACTATAAAATCTGCGGGAGGATCGTCGTCGATAAGGCGGTCTACGGTTCCTGGTGACCATCCCAGGCCAGATTCGATTTTCCCCTTCGATATCTCCGAGATGTTGACTTCATCGCGCTCGTATCTACCGAGGGTGATCGGCTCAACATTCACGATCTCCGCAAACTGTGGGCGCGAAAGACCCATATGTGCCCGTTTCTGCTTAAGAATGAAGTAAAGAAGAGACCGTCCTCGGGCTTCGATTGTCATAAAATCAAAAATAGCACATCCCATAACAGAACGTGCCTTTTTGTAACTTTATGCATCTTTATGTTTCTTGACATATCTTTTCGCATCTGAAAGTATCTTTCCAAGTGCTTTACAAAGGAAAAAAATGGAAAACATTGTAGTTCCCGAAAGTAAATCTCTCTGTGGAAATACTGGAAAAAAATGCATGTGTTCACGTGGGTTGCGCGATCTGAAGTTTGAGGATGCTATGGGATGCCCTACCATGCGTGACCTCCTTATTAGTGCGGCACGTGACAATGTGAGCATAAAGCGCCGACTTGCTATTGCTCTTCGGTCGCCCGAGTAAGTACATCGTCTGGGTCTACACCGATTGCAGCACAAAGGCTTAGGAAAACCCTGATTGGCATTTCGCGCTCCCCAGCAACATAGCGACGTATTGCAGGATAGCTGAGTCCTGCACGCTTAGCCACTGCCTTCAGGTTGTCACCACGTTTAGCCATTTCGGCTTTAAGTTGGGAATTTATTGCGAGCACTTTAGTGTCAATGTCTTCTGAGGGCATGAAAATGAGTATACCCATATGGTGCCTTGAGTTTACCGAATGAACCTTTATTCTTCATCTGTACACCCAATTGGGTTTACTAAATATCCAAACAGGTTTTTCAATTGCCCAAGCGGACGTTTTTCTGGCTTGCAAATTCCCAAATGGTAAACTAGAGTACCCATATGGTAATTCGAGAAATGCGTATCAGTGAAGAAATAAAGGTATCCCTGGAGCGGAATGACCGATCATTGAAGTGGCTTTCAGAGAAAACCGGAATTCCTTATCAAACCCTCACCCGGCGCATTAAACATCCTGCGCAATTCACGGTACGCGAGTTGCTTCTTATTGAGGAGCTTTTCGGGGTCAACCTTATGACAGGACTTAGCCGAGATGTCTGAAATGTTAGAAAATCTGGTTCGGAAAGAGGACGAAACCACTATCGGTGAACAACACTTCACCGTTAAAGAGGTAGCCACGCATTTCCGCACGTCCTCAAGTTTTGTGCTGAGTCGTATTCACGGAGAAGGCGGGGAAGTGTGGCCGCACAAACGACTTAGTTCACGTCTTTTTGTTTTCACGCAAAGACATATCGATGCCATTGATCGCCTCACTGATCGGTGGCCCGACGGTCTTGAGCAAGAGCAACATCAGCATCGATCTGCGGCTCAAAGCATAAGATTCCTACTCAACCAAAAATGAAGAAAAACTTTTATGACAAACATAAGATTTTCCGCTGATAACCCCATTTCAATGGTCATCCGCTACACCCGTCTTGCTGAAAACCTTATTCTCCCCGTTGTAGGGCCTCGCACGCAAGACCAAGACATCATCCTCAGAAACCTTGCTCACTGGCAGCGCAAACTAGAAATTTCTCTGAACACGGTCAAAGCCGAGACCTCGACGGACACGAAACGATT
The DNA here is from genome assembly GCF_029760935.1 of Lysinibacter sp. HNR. Classification (NCBI taxonomy): domain Bacteria; kingdom Bacillati; phylum Actinomycetota; class Actinomycetes; order Micrococcales; family Microbacteriaceae; genus Lysinibacter; species Lysinibacter sp. HNR. The sequence goes on from NZ_CP121684.1 coordinate 265,497, forward strand.
GGAGCAGGAACGTGACACGTAATTATGCCCCCGGATCACAACTCCTTGTGACCTTTATGGCGCCCCTCCGAACCGCAACCCTTGCAGTGTATCTCGGCGTGGCCTGTTCGCTATGCGTGACAGTTATTTTGTCAGTCCTGCTCGGTCTAGTAGGACTGCTTCTATCCGTACCCATGGTGATTGGTGCTGGTTCTGGATTTATTGTGGTGGGGCGTGATAAAAGCCGAATCATTCTGTCGCTTTCCACCAGGACACTGATTACCGTTCCTCGCTCAGTTCTTGAGCGATTAGATGGTCCTTTCCTCACAGCGGACGCCAGGGAGCACCTCGCTCAGGCTATGCGTCGTAAACGCTTCGTCAGAACCTCTGAGAAAGTTTCATGATGGAGAGCCTGAGGGAGTACGGATCGATGGGTGATCACGTCAACATCGGGGAACTGCGGGCATTGTCGGATGCAGCTACTCCGGGGCCATGGTTCCGCCGACCGGTGCGCGTCTCCTGCCGGGTAGAGAGCAAAAATCTCCTCTGTCAAAATTTCGACAAACCGCTCATCGAACGCCGATGTGACCCAGATGGCACCGAGTTTCATGAGCATGAGGGGACTAGCGATCATGACATTGAGCCTGAGGTAGCAGGAAATTATGATCCCGAGGACGGCGGGATTATAAACGCCGCTGATACTGCCTTTATTATTGCGGCGCGGTCTGCTGTCCCGGCGCTGATCGATCTAGTGGATGAGTTACGGGCTGAACTTAAGGACACACGCCTGTGGGATGAGGTCAGTCGTGCGCGTGCTGCCGCACATAAAAAGCACGGGGAAGAGTCCGTCGATGCGCTCCCGCTCAATGATCCGCGCTGGCTATCAATCCTTGTGGAGGAGATAGGCGAGATAGCGACCGAGCTACACCGACCCGAGGTCGATTCGTCAGCTCTGCGGGCCGAGTTGGTTGATGTGATGGCTCTGGCGTCTGCGTGGCTAGACGCGATAGATGAGAGGCGGGTAGGGACTGATGAGAATTGATCTTGATCTTGATCCGAAGCTGATTTTTCAGCTTGCTGCTGTGGCTGAGCGGGAAAACATCACCGTCGCCCACCTTATTGCAGATCAACTCAGCGGCGTCGTGAAAAACGCCACCGGGTCCTCTGTTGCGCGACTGGTGAGGGCTGGACTCGATGACGGGGCGATCAGTGTACGACTCGGAATGACTCGCCAAGCGGTCGCAGTATCTCGACGTCACGCCGGTCTGAGCCCGAATCGACCGCAAAGGGAAAGCCAATGAACTTTGTACACGCTTCCCAAGATGCAACAGTATGTCTTCGCTGTGACACCCGTGTCCTTTTCCATGACCTGGGGTGGATCTGCCCCGAATGTAGAGCGATATGGTCAATCGGCTTCTGCGACAAAGAAATTTAGTCAGAGAAAGGAACCTACACGTGCTGTGGCAGATATTACGAACCCGAGCAGATAGAAGGAACCGAAGTGGAATTAGTTAAGTATTTAGGGCCGTTTGACACGGAAAAAGAGGTGCTGCAAAGCATGCCGACCCAACCTAAAAATCGGCGAGACGAGATTGTAATGAATAAGAGGCTGCTGGATAGCGCTCTAGTTACCGCACAGGTTACACCAGGCGGCTATGGCATGAGGGTGCTGGACTGGCTCAGCTTAGCGTCTCCACAAACAGTAGTAGTGATCGCGGACATAATTCTACGGTCGCATAATTCCTCCACAGAGCACCCGGAACCCAAATCATAATAGGGCTGCCGCGCAAAACTACGTTTTTTTGGCAGTGAGAATGGGGTCTTTCTGGATTTTCCTTATCTCACTAAGTCGCGCGAAAGGAATTAAATGTTTTTACTTGATCTTTTGAATAATGTGGCGGTGACTGGGCGTTGGGGGAGTCTGTATGTGACGTGGCCAGCGATCCTGGTTGTTATTGCAACGGTTGGGGGAGTGGTTAGGGCGGTTTCGATTAATAAACCCGCCGGCGCAGTGGTGATCGCTGTGATCGGACTGATCGTGGCTGCTTTTCTGGCCGGGGGTTTGGTTGATCTTCTTATGCAGAATATAGGGAGAAAAATCCAATGAAGGCTCTTTCTATTTTCCTCGGGTTAGCCGTCGTGGGGCTGGCCAGTGGCGGATTTGTTTTGTCTTTTGATGCCCTACGGGATCTGGCCATACGATCAGGCACTGACCGGTCACTAGCCTGGATATGGCCGCTCGTCGTTGATGGTTTTATCGTGATTGCGACGGTATCGGCATTTGCTCTAGCCCAGGCGGGCCGCCGGGTGACATGGTATCCCTGGGCTGCCCTCGGGCTTTTTTCGTGTGTGTCCGTGATCGGTAACGCCATTCACGCGGTCAACCGTGTAGACACGTTGGGAGTGGCCACCCCGGTGGCGGTGGCGGTGTCCGCGATCCCTGCTATCGCGCTTCTTGTGGCCAGTCACCTCCTTGTTGTCATGATCGGATACTGGACACAAAAACCAGCCACAACTCCCGTCACGGTCACGGACGTGGCTCAGGAAACGCAGGAGGTAGTGTCTGTGGTGACCGGTCACGGTCAGGTGTCTGCTGTGTCCGGTCAGCCATCTTTAGCGGCTGTGCAACCGGTGGACACGGTACCAGACGGGGTGCTGACGAAAACTGATCGGGTACAGATTATTGCTCAGGATCTCGCCGACGGGGTTGTGTGGACAAGCACACAAATCGCACAGCGGTTCGGTTTGAGTGATCGCACCGCACGGCGGGATTTGGGGGCCGCACGAGAGATAGCAGGAGGTACAGCAGCATGATTCGTCGGATGGATCCGTCCCGGGCGCAGGCCGCGTTGATTGTAAAAACGGTGGCGAAATTTACGCCGCTGATTCGAGATCGACTGGCGCAAGTCGGTCTGGGGGCGGATACGCCATTAGTGATCGCGGAGGTGCAGTATCGGGCCTGGTGCGCTGCAATCGATGTCACAGTGCCCGAGGTCGAACGGTACGTACAGGGCACTATTGCGCTTTGGATCCGTGACCATGTGCGGCGCACGGTTCGTGAGAGCATCGCACCGAGTACTGCCGCAGCGGTGGTGTGTGCGGACCCAGCAGATCAGGTAGAGAGTTCGTGGGAAGCGGAGCGGCTGAGCACGTACATGATTCGGTATATCGGTGGGGAGACGGTACACCGAATCTTTCGTGGTACGTACCGGCCTTCTGCAACCGGTAGTGTCGCCCGCACCACACGAGTTATTTGCGCAGCGCTTGACCTGGCTGATACTACGCACACCGTCAGCCGAGATGCTCTGGTTGCGTGCCTAGAGGAATCTGACTCGCACGCCCTGTACGAATCTGCCTCGGCGCTGGCATCACAGCGAGCAGTCAGCATGAGACACGCGCACTCTCTGAAAAACGTTGCTCGTGATCTGTATTTTGTCGCGGCAGGCGTTTACCGAACAGAAAAATCGTCTGCCGCTACAAATTTCCCATCAGATTGGGACACACCATGAGTAACCCAGATACTTGCTTGCGTGCGGAGCTGGCCCAGACACTCACAACGAGTGAGGAACGTCGGATCGACGTGATTGACGAGCTGCATAAGCATCTCGCGGTTCAGGTGCGGCGCGCTGAGCGCGCAGAAGCCGCTCTCACACGCTTGCACAAGGACCGTAATGTCTGAGGCCTGGCAGCTCACCCGTGCGATCGCGCGTCGATCATCGGTACGGGTAGCAGTTGTCGATAGCTACGGCACGATCCTCAACGACTACTCCCACCGACACCGGCTGAGTGCGGTCGCGCCCACGGTACCCTGGGCGGTCAACCTCGCCGACGCGAGCGGCGAGTTCCATTTGCTCGCGTTTGACCTGGACACAACCCATGCCAGCGCCGAGATAGTTCAGCAGGAATCCGACCAGCTCACGGCCTGGCTGGCTGAGTGGGGTGTGCCGGTGCTGGTATGCCGGTCAGGGCCGACCGGCGGTCGACACGTCTGGGTCGGCATGGCCGAACCCTTACGGACAGAAACCGTGGCCATGCTCGCCACCGCTCTCAAACGTCGCCTCACCACATTGGATATTGCTCCGTTGATGAACCCCTCGACCGGGGCTGTCCGGCCCCCGGGTGCCCCACACCGGCAGGGTGGACACTCAGAAATCTTGTCCGGCCACCTGAGGACACTCACCCATCCCATCACCCGATCAGAGCCGATCGAGCGCTGGGTTGGCGTAATGGCTGCTGCGGACATGGCCGAGGATATGGCCACCATCGGCGAAACTGTGACCACCAGCGCCGCGCGTACAGTGGCGCGTGATGCCACGGGCCGGTCACACATCAGCGGTCAACACCGCCCACTACCTGCGGCCAGCCAGACAGCGTTGGCCACCACGATCACCGGGTCCGAGGACGCATCAGCACTCATGATGCGTGTCCTCGTCGGCGCGGCCGCTGCCTGCTGGACGCTCGACCACGTGCGTCAGCTCGTGACTACGGCCCCCGGGTTAGAGTATGCGCGGACGCGACGCGAGGGAAAGACCCGCACACCGCGCCCGCCACACGGTCAGCAGTCCACCGAAAGCATTCTGATCCGTCAGTGGGAGCGCGCCGTCAAGTTTGTTGCCGCAGCGCCGCAACATCGCGGCTGCGATGTTGAATTTGATGCACGTGCATCAGCGATCACGGACCTCGTAGCGCGAGTGCAGGAACGGGCAGACGCTATGCCCGGACGATGGGCCACCGGTGCCGGACCCACCATGCGCCGTGTCCTCGACGCGCTCTGTCTATTCGCGCTGCGCGGCGTCACCGCCACCGTCGAGGCCGATCAACGCCGCCTGGCCCTACTGTGTGGTATCGGCGCTCAAACCGCTCGCCGTAGCCTTGCGCGGCTCACAGAGGACGGCTGGCTCGCTCTTGACTCGGAAGCGGTCGGGAGCCACGGCCACCGATGGACGCTCGCCCCGACAGACGTTTTCCACACCCCCACAACAGATGGTGGGCCACAAGGAAACCCGCCCCCCGCAGGGGCAACCCGAATCTCTCTCCTGGCAACCCTCACCGACAGACTGACCCTGGCCGCGCACGATATTTTTACACCTCGCGGACTGGGTCACCACGCAGGAAACCTATACGCACGCGCAAACGAACAACCAACTACCAGCACAGAAAACCCCACGTCGCTTCGCGACCTGGTAAAAGCAGGCCTGGTCACGAGTACCCCGTCTGGCTGGATACGCACACCCCCACACACTCGTGACATGGTCGCCCTGTGGTACGGCACCACCGGCACCCTCTCAGCACGAGCCCTACGTTTCGCAGATGAACGCGAACTCTGGGCATGGTGGCGGGCTGAACTCACCTGGATGTGCGCACCACAACCCAAAAGACGCCCCAAGCCCTACACCAGCCTCTTCGTACTCGGGCCAAACGAAACCATCCACGGTGCCCATCCGCGCCATGACCGAGGCCGAAGCCGCGGCCGCGCGGACTTCGCCGCAGCACGAAGAATACTCACCCGCCCCGCCCAGACGATCACCCGAGCATACGAGGACATATACCGCACAGCCACACGAGAAGCGGAGTTCACACAATGACCCCGGATCTCACACACTTTTTCAGCGGGACTGGGTGTTCCACCCAGGCGAGGGTAACCCCTCGCGCTCCCAAGGAGGCGCTTCGCGCCCGTCTCTTTATTTTTGTTTCTTCCTGGCATTCCATTGTCGTTCCTCCGCACACGGGCCACAAGCGCTGCGCGCCAGCTCCACCGAAAATTTTTGCACGCGGTCGCAAGCTCCCTTATTTCGCGCAAAATTTTTCTCCCCGCTGCCCTACGGGTTGCACCCCGCGCGCTGCGTCTCGTCAATTTCATTACCAGGAAGCAACAAAAAATATTCAGCACAAGTGAAGGGGGAACACATGTCTCAGCAGCACGTCACGGTTTACACCCAAGACCGATAGTGCTGAGCGACGCCATCGCCGCCGAAATCCGCACCATCGTAAACCAGCTCTACATCGGATACCTAAAAACATCCACTAAACAACACACAAGGAGAAGAAACAATGAACACAACAATTATCGGCGCTCTCACCGCAGACCCCGAAGTACGCACCACCACGCAGGGCAAACCCTACGTAGTATTCACCGTGGCGCAAAACCGGAAGCACCTGAACCGTGACAAAACCACCACCTACGTACGTATCACCGTCTGGGACGAGTGGTCACAAAACATTGTTCAGTCCCTCACAAAAGGCATGCGAGTAATCTGCGTAGGCACCCTCGACACCCAAACCTGGGAAACCCGAACCGGTGAAAAGCGCTCCACTCTCATCCTCGATCCCATCGCCATCGGCCCCGATACGCGCTGGGCCACCATAACCACCACCAAAAACCCACCAGCAGCCCCGGTGCCGCCAGCAACTCCGGCACCAACGGATACTCCCGAAAACACCCTCACCGCCTGGCCCACCACCCAACCCGGAACCGACATCACCCACTAAAACACCCGGCGCTGGCAGAATAACCACTCACACCAAAGGAGATAAAGCAATGAAGGAATATTTCCGGCTTCAAACAGAACTTTTCGGATACTCAAAGCAATCGATTCCGACGAAGGAAGGGCGGCATGAAATCACGTAAAATAGCTACTGCAGTGCTGGCAATCTCGGTCGGCCTGCTCGCAAGCGGTGTATGGCTTCTCCAAAACGAGCCCACAACTTCAATCTATACTCCACCGGTGGAGGCCGATATTACTTCGCTCCCGAGTATCCCCGTGGCCGAGGCCCGCGAGCTGCTGGACAAGTTGCCGGTTGCCGAGTGGGACTGGTCCCAGGATTACGATAGAGCCGGGCAATTTGGGGACGGGTGGCAAGATCCTGATGGGAACCGCTGCGACGCCCGTAACGACGTTCTGCGTCGGGATCTGAATCAGACTGTTTTCGACACAGACAATTGTAGAGTGCTCTCGGGCGAACTCACCGACCCCTACACCGGCCAGGTGATTGCGTTCACGCGCGGCACCGAAACCTCGTCCGAGGTGCAAATAGATCACATCGTACCCCTACATAACGCCTGGCGCACCGGTGCGATGCAGCTCACCCTAGAAGAGCGCATCGCCCTGGCAAACGACCCCATGAATCTTGTCGCGGTCCAGGGCCGAGTAAACCAGCAAAAACGTGACAGCGCGGCCGATACATGGCTACCGCCCTCAACCGAGTTTCACTGTACCTATGTGCAAACCCAAATCACCGTCAAAGCAAAATATGGACTCGCGATCACCCCACCAGAAAAAGCCGTGATGCATAATGTTCTGTCTACCACGTGTGAGTAAGCATGAAGATTATGCAAAGAAAGCCATCTGAATTCGATGAAACTGTAGGGGGTATCCGACTTTCAGAACTCGCAGCACTAAAGTCACGGTGGGACGGTAATGCCGCAGCACAGATCTCATCTGCTGCGCTTGAAACCGCCCGGATATTTCTACAGTCCACCGAGAAAATGAAGATCAAACACCCTGGCGTATTCCCCACCGAAGAAGGGGGCGTACTCATCGAATGGGCTGATTCTTCTAGCGTCCACAGCATCGAGGTTTTCAACGGCGGCCGCTTCGAGACGTTCTCGCTACGTGCAGGTATTGATAGTAAACTAGAAGAAGACTGAAGGAGGCTTGTAGATGGTAATGCGTACAGACACAGCAGTGGTGAATCCTCGCGAGCGTGCCCGCCGCATCGACGAAGGCATCCATAGCGCAGCTATGGAAGGACTACACCCCAGCACTCAATGGCGCAAAGATGCCGCCGAATACTCAAACGGGCATATTGACACACACGAACTCGTCGCTCGTACCCGTGCCCGGTACGGTCTTGACTAAAATTCACGACCCCTACATCGACCCCCACACCGGGCTACTCCGTAACCTGGTAGGAGCGAAAACAAAGATCGACCTCGACACCGCCGAGGTCGATCTTTCACTGTCACGTCTCGCCGAACTCCTCGAAAACCCACCCCCACCCACCGGGGATCTCGACGAGCTACAAGCCATCCACTACCACCTATTTCGTGACGTGTATGACTGGGCCGGTGAACTCCGCACCGTAGACATCTGGAAAAACACCATCGGTTCGACCGCTTTTCAATCACGCACCGCCATCCCCATCGGAGTCAACTACGTCGCTCAACAGCTGCGCGATGAAAACATGCTACACGGGTTAAACCGCCAACAATTTATTGACCGCCTGGCGGTGCACTACGACGAACTCAATTACGCCCACCCATTCAGGGAAGGTAATGGCCGCACTCAGCGAATCTTTTGGAGCCGCATCGCGGCTGATGCCGGATGGCACCTCGACTGGCGCCGCACCAGCGGAACAGAAAACGATACCGCTTGCAGCCGTGCAATGGAACACGGCGACCTCACACTACTCCAACATATGTTTACCCGTGTCGTGCAAGCTCCGATAGAGATCCCCGGGAACGCCACGGTACAGCGCGCTGAGCAGATCTCACGACTATCACTCTAGAATCACAACCACACTCAGCGTGTACGCGTCTGGGCATTGCCGCCCAGACGCGGGCGTTTCCCTCGTGCTCCCCGTTCAATTTGGCAATAAAACCATAAATTACCAACGGTTCATCCCCGCTGCGCGGAGAACATACGACCTCGAGCTATTTGGGAGGAGTCTACGAAACGGTTTTTCTAGTCCCCACGAGGTTGAATAAATGAGCGGGGGTATTCCTGTGTGGGTCTGGGCATTGCCGCCCAGACGAGGGCGTTGCCCTCGTGCTCTCCACATAAACGGACGCTACGCGTCTGTGTTCCCTACCCGCTACGCGGGTAGAAATAAAGCTCTTTCGCCATGCTGGACCATGTAGAGTACCACCCACTCCACCACTCCACGCAAGCGCTGCGCGCCAGCTCCACCGAAAATTTTTGCACGCGTCGCTTCGCTCCTTATTTCGCGCAAAATTTTTCTCCCCCGCTGCCCTACGGGTTGCATTCCGGGCTCCGGGGCGGAATGAAGGGTCTTGCCAGCAGGCAAAAAAAATTGGCTGCTACGCAAACACAAGAACACCCGTAACCAAGGAGCCCCAATGTCACACGTCACCGTTTATAGCAAACCCAATTGTGTTCAATGCACTGCCACCTACAGGGCCCTTAAAAACGCTGGTATTGAATACACCGTTGTGGATCTCATCGACGACCCTACCGCTCTCAAAATGGTGACGGATCTTGGACACCAACAAGCACCCGTAGTCGTCACCGCCAACGATCACTGGTCAGGATTCCGACCCGACCTTATCAATAACATCCGCTAAACCAGACCTGTCTAGATGTAAAGGATAGAGAATAATGGCCCCTCGCATAAGCACCCCCGCTTCCACTACTCTCACTGAGTGGCTAGATCGTCTTATGACCGGTCAAATCGGTCTTCAGGATCTCCCGCCCGAAGTTGCCGCGTTTTACTATCTCGGGCACCACCACGGCACCCAGACCCAACAGCCACTCATTGACCACTTGCGCACACACCGCTGGATCAAATCCGACGAAATTATTAACGTGGCGTACGAGCTTATAGACACAATCAGCAACAGCGAAATCAATGTTGGAGAAATCGACTTTGCAGTACTTGTCCTCGGTATTCTCTGCCCCCTCGCACGCGGAGAACGCCCCAGCGATTACATCCACTAACCCTAAGAAGAAAGAAAAGAAAAACCAATGATCAACACCAACACCACCATTACCCCCGGAACCATCTTCTACAGCTCATGGGGATACGAGCAAACCAATATTGACTTCTACGAGGTGGTGCGCGTCACCACCAAAACGGTCACCCTACGCCCTATTGGTGCGAGTAGAACGGAAACGATTAGCGCCATGAGCGGCACTGTCACTCCGAAACCGGGTGAGTTCACCGGGCAGGAGTTCCGCCGTACAATAATCAACTACGGCGATGCCCCAATGGTGAGAATTAACGCGATTGCAAACGCTAGCCTGTGGGAAGGCAAACCTCTGTTTACATCCTCCTGGTACTAAATACGTGAAGGCCCCCGGCACAACCGGGGTCCTTCACGTTTAACCGAAATCGCTTTCAGACCACAAAGGCGTTTGATCTGTTTCAGAAACTCCTGCGGCCAACACCATTTCTAAAGACTCACCGCGCAAGAGCGCATCACGTAACGCTAAGGATCGGCCCCGAGCTCCACGCGTATCCCTCAACGGCCCTGCGGGTCGGTGCCGACGCTGCGCCCACTGAGCCCGATTCTCTTGCGGCGTGGTCGGCATCATATCGGCCACGTTCTGACACAAAGGATTATCGCACTGATGCGCCAACACCGGTGTGTCACGTACCGACTGCACACCGTAGGCCAACGCCCACGCAAACCGGTGCGCTATCACAACATTCCCGCTCTCTATCCAAAACCTTCCGTGACCACGGCCGGAAATCGCACCAACCCACCAGAGACAGGACGACCCCGGAACGAGCCGAATAAACGACTGATAGCGCCGCACGGTCCGTTCAGACCGTATCGCCCGATCAAACGGTTCCACCGTCACCCTCATAAGCAGCACTAGAAATAGGGAAAGACGCAGCCCCGCTATCGGTGTCCATAGTATGCACCGGTGCTGACACAGACGATTCTTCTTCGGAAAGCGATTCATCAACCTTCTTCAACCGACGCAACTCCACCCGTGAAATTTCAAGCAAATCCGCAATCCGAGCATCCGACTCGCCCAAGACACTTAAATCTAAAATAATTTTCCGTTGCTGCGCAACTATCCCGAGCCGCTCCGCTTCCAATCCAAGAAGTTCTTCCTCCGCGAGAAAGAAACCAGTGAGGGCATCATCAATTTTCGTCTCGCGTTCGATACGTTCCGCATCCAACGCAAGACGACGTTCTCGGGCGCGTGAACGCGCCCGAGTTTTATCTATATTTCTTGCCAACTTTTTCCTTTCTCTTAACTATTTCTTTTCATCAATACCTAACACCATAACAAACTTTTTCCGTTGCTTTCTTCACATCTTACATATCATCTATGTGTATTTTTCTCGCTCTGCTACTTACACACCTCATGCACTACAGTGAGTGGTGGTCGAAAAACACGATTTTCTGCGTCATAATGAGTTCATGATGACTGTTCATAAGCTGACCGCCGGTACCGGTTATACGTACCTGACGGATCAGGTTGCGACCGGTGATTATCTCCGTGACCCTAACCGGGAACTTACCGATTATTATGTAGTGGACGGTCAGCCTGCGGGACAATGGTTCGGTTCTGGTGCACAGATTCTAGGCCTTAAGGGTGAGGTTACTGAAGAGCAAATGGAAGCTCTTTTTGGGGAGGGACGTCACCCTAACGCCGATCAGCTCATTGCGGAAGCTATGGAGCAGGGGGCTACTCTGGAAGAAGCTATGCACGCTTCTCAGCTGGGGCGTGCGTATCCACAGTTAGAACAAACTGAGGATGATGGGTGGAACGACGCTATTAAAAAAGCATATGAAGAGTTCCGGGTAACGAATGATCGTAACCCGGATGCGGGTGTTGAACGGGATTTATTACGGTGGAATACAGCAGGAAAATTTTTAGCAGAAGGTATTTCTGATGTTGAACGTCACCGTTTTCTTGCGGAACGTGGCAGGGAACAACGCCAAGCTGTAGCTGGATTTGACCTGGTCTTTACACCGGCTAAAAGTGTTTCTGTTTTGTGGGCGATCGGGGACGAACACACCCAGAAAGCTATTAAAGAAGCTCATGATGCGGCCTGGCAGAAAACAATAGAGTGGGTAGAAAAAGAAGGATGTGTGACCCGTCGAGGTGCGAAAGGGATTGCTCAAGAATCTGCAGACGGGTTGACTGCAGCCGCATTTGAACACCATGATTCCCGTGCGGGAGATCCGAACCTGCACACGCATGTGGCTATCTCCGCGAAGGTTCGTGCGTCTTCTGACGGGCAGTGGAATAGCCTGGATGCGCGGGTGCTGTACTCACTCAATGTGGCTGCATCAGAGCAATACAACGCCCGAATAGAGCAGGAGATCAGTAACCGTTTAGGACTGAAATTTGAAGATGTCTCCCGCGGTCGTGGAAAACGTGCGGTCCGCGAAATCGCGGGTGTTTCTTCTGAGTTAGTGCGTTCTTTTTCATCACGTCGGCAATCTATTGAAGCCGAATATGACCGACGACTGCAGTCCTATAGGGAACGTCACGGAACCTTGCCTTCTAAGAAGGTTCAGTACGCAATGCGACAGGAAGCAACCCTGTCTACTCGTCAAGCAAAAGGTGAAATAAAACGGCTTTCTGAACAGCGTATCGGCTGGCAAAAACAGGCTCACAGTATTTTAGGAAGCCGTAAAGCTGTTCGGGAAATGCTCGATGCTACCCGCACCGCTGAAAAAACCAGCACCTATTTTTATGAGGTGACTGACGGTCTCAGCGTTGATTTAGCAACCTGTGATTTGGGCCAGGTTGTCGAACACATTACTACGAGGATTGGAGAATCTCACACCACTTGGACGACGTGGACGGTGCAGGCAGAGTGCAGCCGTGTCGCACGTGGACTTGTGGCTGTACACGGTGGGAACGTAGCGGATGTCACCCAGGAACTCTCGGCTGCAGTGCATCGTACCGGATTGATTTCTGTGGAAGCCCCGGCAGCTAACCAGGTGCCGTATGTGATGCGTCGACGCTCCGGGGAGAGCATCTACACGATACAAGGCGGCGGGCGGTTCACCTCTCAAAAAGTGTTGGATAACGAAGACTATTTATTGAAAGCATCAACAACCGAGCGTTCGGTTGTTGTCGAGAAAACCCATCTGACATCCGCGATTAAACACTTTGAACATCGTCAGGGTCGAACCCTAAACGACGGGCAACGAGCCTTAGCTGAAAGCTTCGCCTGCAGCCCGAGAGCATTGGTTGCAGGGATTGGACCAGCTGGATCAGGTAAGACCTCTGCGATGGCTGCGATGGCTGCAGCTGTCACACACAGCGGTGGTAATGTCATTGCGTTGGCACCGTCTGTGGTGGCTGCTGATGTATTGGGGACTGACATTGGTGCTCCTGCACACACCCTCCATAAATTCTTACTCGTACATAACGAGTGGGAGCATATTCCAGCTGAGTATCGACTCACCCAGTCGTCGGTGATCCTGGTTGATGAGGCCGGTATGGCTGGCACCGGTCGCCTCGCAGATATCCAACGAGTCGCTGACCAGTATGGTGCCCGGGTGCGGCTGTTGGGAGATCCTGCCCAGTTATCATCGGTGGATGCTGGGGGAGCGTTACGTATGATTGCTAACCGTACCCCCACTGTCACGTTGACACAGGTTCACCGGTTCAAAGACCCTGCAGAAGCAAAAGCATCACTGCTGATTCGTGACGGTGTGCCGGAAGGTATCGCCTACTACGCTGACCGTGGACGACTTATCGGGGGAGCACGTGCGGGCATGTTGGAAGAGATCTTTGCGAACTGGGAAACCGATACCCGCTACGGGAAAAACTCGCTGATGGTGGCCACCACAAACGAGGAGGTTGCCCAACTCAACAGCCAAGCTCGTATCGAAAGAATCAGTAATAAGCTCACTCACCCGGGCCGAAACGATATCCAGCTGCACGACGGAACTCTTGCCTCACGCGGTGATATTGTGGTGACCCGGTTCAACCAGTCCTCCCTGACCAACCCGACACACACAAAAACAGTACGCAACGGAGACCTCTGGCAGGTATTACGAACCCGAGCAGATGGGTCCATGCTGGTCAAAGATCCGGAGACTAAAGCAAAAATTGTTTTGCCGGCTGAGTACGTGGCTGAGCATGTGGAACTGGGATATGCCACTACTGCGCATCGCACGCAGGGCATCACAGTGGACAGCGCACACGTTCTGGTGGACTCATCGATTGCCCGCGAAAACCTGTACGTGGCGCTGACCCGTGGTAAAGAAATGAACCGAATGTATGCGGTCACAGATTCCCCGGTGGCGTATACCTCCGAGTACGCACCCACCCCAGCATCAGCAGCACAAGACATTATCGAGCTTGCTCTACTACGTGAAAACGCAGAGAAAGCCGCTACCGACCATATACAGGACAATCTTAATTATGAGTATTCGCTCGAAAAACTTATTCCTGAGTATAAGGATGCGTATACCCGTCTGCTGGATCCAGAGCTTCGTGAACGTATGCAGCAGGCCATTCTCGACGGGATGACTCCTGAACGGGGCGCACGGGTGCTGGCGGATGAATCCTGGCCCGCACTTGAACAACGACTTATGCTCCACGAAGCAAGCCTCACCACGGATGGGCAGGGAAATGTTGCAGAGCGTCTGGCAGACATAGTTCGAGAGGCCGAAGCCTCCCGGGACTTTAACGATGCCCGCAGCGCGGCCCAAATTATGCATTACCGTGTGGCGGAGCCCGATGTTACGCATCTGGATCGTTCGTTACCGCCGGGTATACCCATGCTCAGCGCTGAGCCTCTTCCCGGGCAGCATGCAGAGGTTCACGCGTGGCTGAGCCGACATGTCGACCTCATCCGCTCCGCTTATGCAGAGTTACGAGGAACGTCCGTTGTAGAGCCTCTCTCCGTCGCATCTGAAACGAAGGCGCACCATCAGGAGCAGCCGCAGCTGAAACCGCGTCGGCGAGTAGCCTTCGAAGAAGTCGCTACTGAATCCAGAACACGACCGACCATTCAAGCCGAACGGAACCTACCTGACCCAGAGCGTCGTGCACGTATACAGCAGGCCATTCTCGACGGGATGACACCCGTACGCGGCGCACGGGTGCTGGCGGATGAATCCTGGCCTGCACTCGAACAACGACTCATCCAGCACGAAGCACAGCTTGCGAAAGACGGGCACGGAAATGTGGCCGAGCGTTTGGCACGCATGGTTCGTGACGCTGAATCGGCCCGAGACTTTGACGATGCCCGCAGCGCGGCCCAAATTATGCATTACCGGGTGGGAGACCCCGAACCTCGCATCCAAGAAAAACAACGTGAAGCTGCTGTGAATCGGACTGACCCGAGTCGTGCTGCAGAGCGTCGTGCACGCGAACAGGCACAAGCTCAGAACGCGCCGCGACAGCAACAACGACCCTCGTTCGGACGTGACCTCTAACCTCGATCAGCTGTGTGAGTGAAGGTCTTCTGAGCGCAGAGGAAGTTTTTGTTCGGTGGTGGGTTCGTGTTTTTGGTGACGACCGCAGCGCAGAAAGATTCCCAAACGACCAAACAAAACTCCGTGGTGTCGGTCCCAGTGGTTGACCCACCATGACGATAATGTGCCTTCGGCTTCATCGGTGAGATACATGAGCCAGAGGGCGTGTAACCGGTCGACCGCTTCGGGATGGTCATACCATTGAGGACACCACGCATAGTTATCGGGTACCCACTCCACCCGACTTAACCGTTTCACCACCCACATATAAAACGGTGCCCAATGAGCCTCCGCCACCCCATCCGGAAGATCAACCGGTGGATGCGGCGGACCCTGGGCGTGAACCGGGACCTCGTCCATATCGAGCGATGCAAAAACAAGTGGTTGAGAAAGCTCATCATCAGACATAATTGATCTCCGGTGCGCGGGAGAGTATTTTCATGAGTTCGGGATCCTCGAACGAGGGAATGATTTTTATCATGGTAGATACTCCGTTCGAGGTTCGAACCACAGCGTGCCACTCGGGAAGGTCCGCAAGCTCCGCCACGGTGATGACATCTGTTTCTCGTGTGGAGCTGGAATGACTCGTGGTGATACCCCCAGAATGTTGTGACGTCGTGATGGGTTTATCATACTTACCAAAAAGCGCCGCCAACATCCGCAGCCATTCAGTATCATCGCTGCCACCTCCATACACCTTAACACCCGCAGAGTCCCACAACAGCTTCCAGCGGGACTCCCCGAAGAGGGCTACTCCTTGTGACTTGGACTGCCAATAAGACGACACTACAATTCCCATTGACCCAAAGTAGGTGTACCAATCAGGAAGCTTCTTGAGCTTCACGACATTCCCACACTCGTCTAAATCTGCAACCAAGGGTAAAGGCAGACGCCCTCCACGGCGCTGGGCTTCACGTTTACAGGCGTTCAAGACTGCCTCCACCAGGGCAGATACAAACGCTGTCACGGTGCCCGCACTTTCCTCGGAGAGCATCAGGAGAGTGTCCTTGCTCGTAATAAAGTGATCAGGCTCAAACTCGGGAATCCCAGGCTGCGGGGTCACCCATTGCATCAGACGATCATGTACCATCGGGGAGGCCATACGTTGCGCGGACGCAGCCACAGAACCGCGTGTGCGATCAGGTTGCCGAGACATTCCGAACAAAGATGCCGCTGCTCCCCGGTGGCGGCCTGTCTGGTGCAAAATGTCATACGGAGTGGTGAAGTCTTCCCCAGAAACCCAATCAAACACGTCACTAAGCGTGCCAGTTGGAGTAATCGCGGCCGCCAAAATACACCAGGCTAAAAAGTCTCGACCCTGCGAATCAAACTGCTTATCTCCCTTATCACTTTCAACAACGTTTGCCGTTTCAAAAATTACTGCTAAATCATGAGCCTCTTCAGAATTCGTAATTCCCGCCAAAAGATTGATAGTAAAGGCAGGCCGGGACGCCTTACGAAAAATGTTTTGCTGATCAAAAACCCAAATCCGCCCTGCTGGATGAGCCGCTTGTCGTAATGCGATAACTTCTCGGATCCCATCGACCTTATTCATCGTCAACATGTAAGCTCCGGGAGCATAGTATGAGTGCCGGACAACCTCACCAAAAGTTTTGCCGCGACCCGGCGCCCACACATGCACACTGCACTGCCGAAACCCCTGATAAACCCAGCCGCGATCACCCACAAGAATTTTCCCGAGATGAAGCCCCGGCGCACCGTGCCCCACTAAATCAGGATGGAGCTGAGCGAGTTCGCGTGTGCGGGCTCGCTCTTGTATCCGTCGCACATGGGAAGGAGAGGACATTCTGCTCGTGGACTTTTTATGTGCATTACGCGGCCGGGTATTCGCTTGAGGTTTTACCGCCCACAGAACGAGTCCGACCAGGAAGATGGTGCTTCCCAGAATAAGCAGCCAAGTGGTTGCGGCAGGCCACACCGCACGATCATACATGAACGCAAGAATCATCTCTAAAGGATTTACCGGTAGCGGGGCACTGCCCGGTGTCAGGAAATTACCGAGGTGAATAAGCCCCCACAAACAAAAAATAACTAGAGCAAACCCGCACCAGACGACTACTTTTCCGGTCCTCATGACTTTTCTCCTTACGTGGCACGTACCGCTTCAATGGCCCCAGCCCAGGCTTCGTTCGTATCGTGAATTCGCTTCTCTGGCTCCGTGAGCTTGACAGAAAATGGAATACCGGGGAACTCGCCGGTTTTGAGCATGAATTTTCCACGGCCGGGAGGAGGAGTCACTTCATTTGTACTGGGATTTACGGTGCCTTCGGAAGACCAGGATACGAGCCATTCTTTCTCCTGATTAGAAAACCGGCGTACCTTCTCTAATAAAGGCATTTCGTTACGGGCAAGACCACCAAGGTAGAGCACCGCGGAGCGTTCCACAAATCCAATAGCTATTTTGGTCAGCTCCGGGGTGGACAGCTCCAAGTCTTTCATTGAGTGCGTGATTTGGAGTTGTCCGAGACCTTCGGTCCGGTTGATACGGGTGATCCCGTCGATCCGGTAGACGCTGCCTTCCCACGCGCGGAGGATCTGCCACAGCTCATCCATAATCATCATGTGGTGTACTTCAGGAGCAAGCGGGATCCCAAACATATCTTTTTCATCCGCTAAGATTTTGGCGCAGGATGCTCCGGCTTGACCATATGACCAGCACACCAACTGAATGGCTGCGCGAAGGAGGGTGTCGTTTTCATCGACGCCTGCCACGTTGAAGCAGACGGAAGCATCCAACGGCATTTCTTCTGTCGTATGTCGACAAAAAACATCCCCGAAAGGGCCGTGTTTCCCGAGACCGTTGAGCCCTGTAAGAAGGTCTCGGACCTGTGCGTCATATTCCTTATCAGTAATTTCAAGAATCTGGGCGCGAATCTGTGGATGCCGCGACGCCACCACTCCTTGTACGTCAGAGGGCAACGGTTGACGATTCTCGTGAGCTGCATTTTCAGACGCAATTTTAATAGCAATAGAAAGGATGGTGGTTTCAGAGTTTTTCTCGGTGAGGCTCCGTTGGAGGAGGAACTCGATTAACCCTTGGAGAACGTTGAGGCGTCGCCCGTGTATTCCAGCTTCGACCGTTTTTCGGGTTTCGGGGGAGAGCTTGTGTAACCAATTTTTCCACGGCCCACAATCCAGGGGATTAATGCCACCGATACTTCGCCCCAGGTTGATAACTTTGCCACCGTTTTCCAGAGTAAATCCAACATAATCCGGTTTCAGATCTCCTAGAACGAGTACCAGGTGTCCGACGTCAACGAGGTAGGTTGCAACGCGTACACCCAGTGACGATTTACCGCGCCCGTTCAGGCCCAACATGAACCCAGAGGGAGAGGAGGTAATCCCATTAATGAAATAGCTGATAGGGTCCCCGCACACGGTGGAATGATTCAGAAGGTTGGTTCCTAATGGGGCACCAATGAGGTGTGATGAGGCACTTAGAATAAACGGAAAGAATCCGCAGATTTGGGCACTGCTAGCCTCAAATTCAGGCGGTGCTTCTACGTAGAGGTGTGCCCCGTGATTGCGTCCCGCAATCCCGGACGAAGATAGACCCGGCACATAGTCACGGGTGGTAGAGGTGTTATTGGTTTCATTACGGAAGATAAATTTATCGATCAGATCATCAAAAAATCCCATTGTTGGGGCTCCTTACAAAGCTTCTAAAACGGAAGGTTTGATAGTGGCGTGCCGACTGGGGATGCTTCCCAGTCCCAATGCCAGAGCGAACGCGGCGTCCTCGTTACCGAAAGAATCCCGAATTTGGAGTTGCACCCCGGTATTACACGCCCGACGCGCGGCAGCTTCTGCTCGCGCAAGTTTTTCGTGATCATCGACCGTGATCGTAATCAGAATTGAAAAACGATACACAGCCGCACCTTTCGCCTGCTCGGCTTCTGCGGCGCGTGCTTTTTGTAGTTTCAGGAGTTGAGCCTGAGTAACAGCGTTACCCTGTTGATTGATCTCAAATTGCGCGTTATTGACGGCCGCACCCACTCGAGCGGCACTGGCCTCAGGCGACATGGGACGGTAGATTAATGTCACGCGTTTCTGCTCTGATACAGAGTCGGGTTGCAGAAGAGCATGAAGACTATTTTCACGAAAAATACCAGCGGGCGGTTTCCACGCCTGCAACGTTCGCGAAAATCCTGAACCATGACGATAATAATCATGGTGGGCGGTTGCGTAGGACGGTCCTACATCATGCCACGTCAAACCTGTACCGGTCTGAGTCATTCGGGCTGTTTCAACAGCTAAGGCCGTTGACGGATTATATGCGCAGTATGTTTGGTCAATAATGTCTTCAGGTTCAAGTAGAGCAACGGCTCCGGCACCTGACCCCGCGAGATATTCAATCAGCGAGGGAATGATAACGCTTACATCAGCGGCGAGCTCGTCGGGAGTGCGGCTTTTTAGTCCCTCATCCTTGATTTCGGCGGCGCTGAACGTCACCATGACACGCTGTTCAATCCGGGGCACTCCCTTATTGAGAGAATCCACAATAAGATCTACTGTTGAGGTCGCGTTCTCAGGAACTTGGCCGACCCGACTGCGGTGCCGTGCCGTGTCCACTGCTGCTGGTAGCCGCATTCCCGGATCACGAGTTGATTGTGTGGTGACTATGACCTGAACAATGTCTAATGTGGTAGCAATATTACGCAGATACGCGGCCCACCCATCAACCAGACCGTCAATATCATCCTGGTCACGAAGCCCGGTGCCACCGCCTTCAGCACCAAAGAAAATAGTGCCAGTGTGGGCTTTTGGGTCCCATAGAAAAGCAAAACGACGCCCGTAATGGTCGTGATATTGACGCATCTGTGTACTAGCCAAAATACCGGGGGCACGGTATGACGAGTCTGGCAGCGTCGACGCGGGACCTGCAATATATGTCGTGGCGCCTTTACGTTTCGCTTTGCGAAAAAGATACCGACCCACCCAGGTTTCAGGACGCGATCTTCCACGACTTTTTCCCGTTTGAAGCACGATAACGCTCGTGATGCCAAGGAGCAAGGAAATCATGCTGTAGAGCACTCCGCCGCTAAACATCAGAATAAGCGTAATGGCAGCCGCTACGAGTGCGACCGCACTAGCGGCCATGCCTACTCCTAAATAACCTGCCTTCTTTGGGATGGAGATGTTTCCGTATGTATACCCTTCAGTGCTCATGATTTCCTTACTCCTTCGAATCAATGCCCTGGTCAAGTTGGGCAATTGTGGATTGAAATTGGTATAGGGCCTGGTTCCGCATGATCGCGCCGCGATCCCCGGCACCTGTCGTTGGTTGTGATGCGAGCGGTATCTTTTCGGGCTCAGTCGGGCCAGAAGGCTGTTTCTGTGATGACCCTGCCCCTGATGCGGTTTGAGCCTGGTCACCGGTGACGGTGTGGGGGGTTTCTTTGTTTTCCTGGTCTTTCACTCCGGACGAGGATGTTTCAGATGGTTTGTTGTCGGGCTGGTTAATCCCAGACGTAGTATCAGGCGAGCCAGTCGAGCTGCTGCCCATGCCAGGAGTAGCCCCGGCTGCTCCTGAACCGGAGTTGCCCCCAGCAGCCCCTGTGCTGGCTCCGGCCGCTCTCGTACTGGCACCTCCACCAGCACCAGCCGCCGCACCGGCGGAGGCTCCACCAGTGATTGCTCCAGTAGCGAGAAGTGCCGCACCAAGAAGCATGCTTCCAGCGCCACCACCGGATGAACCGGAAGCCATTGAGGGGACGATTACTCGCAAAAGTGCGGGGAGTGCTATTGCCGCAACACAAATGATGGTAACCCCGTATAGCATTTGTAGAACGGTTTGCCCACCTGGTTGGTCACCGGAAATTCCTCCGGTGATTCCGCGCATCAGTGCTATGCCGCTCCCGTAGATCACCCCAGCCACCGGCTTATAGAGAACGAGGGCGAGGATCCACCCGAGCACTTTTTTGAGAGATTTATTACCTTGTTCAATAAAAGACCCGGCGGCCGCTGCCGGGAGCAATCCTCCCATCACGGTAATAGCGCCGTAGCTGAAGAAGAGGAAAAACATGTTGATGATTGACCCGATAAGCGCGATCGGTATCAGAACAATCATCAGAACCAGAACGCCAACTGTTTCACTACCAACAACGGCACCGGTTCCTCCGAAGAGTTGCCCCATACCATCCTCAAATGTTCCGCCAGATATTTGCTGGACAAGCCACGGCGATACCATGTCAGAAACCTGCAGCAAAATCGTTATTGTAGCTAAACCGGCACCGGAGAAAAAGATCACACGTAGAATCGCAAACGCTCCGGTGATTGTTGCCTCTCGGCTCCGGCGAATAAGAATCGTGGGCAGGAAGATGGCCATTGAAATCATTCCAACAAAAGGAACAAACGCCTTGGTATAAAACATGATGCGTTCGGCCGGGGCAGCTCCACTCTCACCGATCAAGCTTGGTGATGGTACGCTCAACCACCATGCACCTACACCCTTGATCGCTTCGGTGAGGCCTTGAACCATTGCGCCGACAATGGTAGCAAGGACACTGCCCGCAGCAGCTCCAGCGATATCACCGATCCAATCGAAAAGACCGTAAATGACCACTATTACTCCCACCCGTCTTGGGCGCTGGGTCCCCATGGAACAAAAGGTGCTCCGGGAGAAAAGACACCGCCGTGCATCCAATCTTCGGATGTGGCAGGAACGATTCGCCAATCATCCTCTGACCAGGTCAAACGCACACTAACAAAAAAACGGTTATCCATACTTTTATTGAGGACACTTTCATACACCACCTCGATCACCGCTTCGTCCGGAGAATAGGACGCAACGGTGTAGCCGATTGGTTCTACCGCTTTTGTCGCCTGTGTATCAGTGCCAGGACGCTCATGATTCAAAATTGCGGTAACTTTTTTTGCTAACCGATCTGTGAGGTCTCCGGGCACTAACGCGTAGCTGAGTAGAGCAGGAGTACGTGTGGTGGGGGCGTCGACGTTCAGGTTCGATGTGTAGTGGGATGCTGCAACTAATGCTCCTGTCATGGTGTGGGAAAAACCCACGGTTGATCCTTCGTGGCTGAGGCATGGACCAGCCCCAGCCACCCGGGGAACAGGGAAAAACCCGATAATCTCCCACCCTGACGTATTCGGAGGATCACTCGAAATATCGGTTGCTGTGTCGTTCCGGCAGGAGGACGATACAGCAGCTGGGGTAGGTGTGGTTGTTTGGTGTGCTGTGGGAGGTGCTGGGATGCTGTGTGACTCCGGAGGAGTACCTGCCACAACACGCACAGTAACCGCGATCACAGCAAATAATGTAATACCCACGAACATGCCGATGAGTAACCCTTTTGTGCGGTTGCGTTGGGCACCCGTGAGATCTTCAGGATGCTTGACTGCGTTAATGTTTTGCGACCAAAAGCCTGATTTTTTCTTTGCCATGCTTTCCTTCACAGAAGTGGGAGTCTTAAATGTATGAGGGTCTCTAGGGAGCTATTGCATTCCAGATTGCGCCAGAAGCCCCCAGAATGATCGCTAAAATAAGTGGCCATGCTGGGGCTTCGGCATCAACTTCTGCATTTTTCTTTCGTGCTCGTGCTGCTGCAACGAGTCCGCCAATAAAAAATAGAAACAGAATGAATCCGGCGCCCCATAAAGCCCAAGTCACAATGGTGTCGAGGTTTTCTAATCCAGGTGGTCTCGCTCCTTGGAGGTTGCTGTAGTCAGCTCGAACAATTTTTATGAGAAATGTGGACAATGTTTTATTCCTTATCTTTTCTGGGCGATCTTGTTGATCGCGGTGATTGTGCGTGTGAGGCGCACAGATCGAACTGTGAGGTCGCTATCGGGTTCTCGCCACGATGGTTCATACGGAATGGAGAATGATCGAGGAAACATTCGTCCAATACCGGAAGCGAGCCTCACAGTGGCTTTTGAGAGGTCGGGACGATCATGTACAAACACGATTGCAACGGGTTGGTAGTGTGTGCGGGATTGTGCCAATGCGATCCCTAAGGTTTTGGCGCGCGCTAACCCCAATCCATGAGTAGCTGCAACATAAATGATTCGGCCACCACGTAAGGGTGTGGAAAGCATGCTGTCCACAATGAGAGGATCAGTGAGCTGTGCGAGAGTGGATACTCCGGCGCCGCCGGACGTTCCCACGAGCCACACGGTTCCGTGGAGACTGACCCGGTGCGGGGGTGTGGGAACATTCACGGAGGGAGTCTCAATATGTCCCAGGGTCGACGGGTCTAACACTCCGTTGATACTGAGTGCACCTCCCAGAATGGGGTCGTCTTCAAGGGTCTCGATGGCGACGGGCTCTGGGGGAGGTATTACAAAGGGATTATTGATACTCATGACTGCGTTTCCTCACGTGGTACAAGTGCGTAATATGCACTTTGAGAACCTTCAGACGAGCCACGAACAAACGCAGCACCATCCGGAAAAATAAGAAGGGGAACTGGTGCGTTAGGTTCCATCGGAACCGTTTCACCGTCTAAAGAAATCCGCACCCGATTGGATGCACGTTCATTTGAGCTCCACCCAAATCCTCCGGCTAACGCCAGAGGACCAGAGGGCGAGACCACGGTGCGAACGGTGGACAGCTCCATGAGAACCCGCCCAGTGGTGACAAGAACCCCGTCAGAAGAAAACTCCGTAAGATTCACCGCATCATTGGGCACACGGTGGGTACCAACAAAAGCCAAAGAATCATCAACATGGTGCACGCTAAGAACAGTCGTGGTGGAATCGGTTGGATCTGTCCATGCTGAAAGGACGTAATCATGGCTGATACCCAGGATACCGGTCAAGCTTCCTACCCCCGAGGGGGTAGGAAGCTTGACCGGTTCGGGGAGTTCAGCTTTATCACTTCGAAGGAACCACACGTTCTGCGTAACAAGGTTTACCGCCACAATATCGCTGCCCCGTGCAGTAACAATGGATGCTCCGGCTGGAATCATGCGCAATTCCCATGTGTTGAGTGTGAATATGTAGGCTCGTTGGCCAGGGAACTCTACATAAATACCGGAATCGGCTAAAACTACCCGACCTCGGCCTTTGGGTACGTCATGGGCTGTAAAGTTTTTGCCGTCAGGGTCGATGAGGCCCAATGTGGTGGTACCGTCCGTAGCAGCCACGCGTGGCTCGTGATCAATGGTGGTAACGTGCAGAAACCGAATAGGGAAGGACGTTGTTTTTTCCCAGAGAGTGAAACCGGTTGCAGGATCTATACCACGTATCTGATCACCTGATGTCATGACGAGAACCGAATCAACTAGTACGGGAGAGGGGCGTTGATCAGTAGGAGCAGGAGTAGTCCATGTTGCGTAGGTATCCCACCCTGGCGGGGCAAAAACTGGAAGTTGTGTCGCATCGGGAGTCGGTGGCGCTGTGGCGACCGGAGCCTTAGGAACCCGAGAGTTTTCTGCCCACCAGTATGCACCAGCACCGGTCACACCTAGTGATAGCGCGATGATAGCCCCAACGATAACGTAACGACGATTCCTGCGTGGTGCTTCTGGCTCTGGAATTGCATCTAGAGTGCCTGCGTCTGCATCAACGACCATATCGTAGGCAGTGTCTGCAAAAATACCCTGTACTCGGCACAGGTCCAGACCCAGGTTTTGGCACGCATGGACGGTAGCGTTCGCTATCAGGGTTTGAGTGCTCAAATCACTTCGCGGAATGATGTGTGAAACTTGGTGCCCATCATCCAGTAATACGGTTCCGTCATCCTGGTATGTCAGGGTGATAACCGGCCAGGCAGGAGGGATCCGTGGTATGGCCATATGTCACCACCCACCGTTCGGTGGATACAGATACCCGGTTGGCTGTGACGCCGGGATTGTGCGTGTGTGGTACGAATTATCTACTCGACCAGATGAATCAGGCCAGTTATACTCCTCAATAAAAACAGTTCCGTCCTCATTGACCGCCTGCACATACGCTACGTGGCCATATCCGGCAATATCAAACCACGCGATCGCGCCTGGACGTGGGGTATCTCCCTTTGGCCATCCATGAAATGACCACGCACTGCCCCAAAGCTTGCCGTGCCCGCCGGTGGGGGTGAGATCTTTCCATACCCACTTCCACGGGGCAGCTGTCACGCCAGCATCACGATTGATCCGCCAAGCTACAAAATCGGTGCAATTTCCGTAGTAATATCCCAGGGGGCTGAGTCCGGCAGACTCTTTTGTTCCCTTGTATGGGTAATCATCTCCTGGTTCTTGTGTTGTACCCGCACATGAATCCGTAGTTCCTGAAAGAGTGGCAACGATTGACACCGCCGTATCCCACGATTTGGCATAGTGTAAGGGATTCGCATTACGCTGCACCCGATGAGCTGCTTCCGTAGGCTCTAGGTTTTGCCACCCGTCGACCCCTTGTAATCGCTCAAAGAAGAGCCGGGCACTGGTACGAGGATCCATACGCTCTTCGAGTGTGCCCCAGGAATTGCGCTGCTGAAATAGACCACGTGAATCAGGGCCCACCTGGTCACCGTAGCCAAGGACACGCAATGATGACTCACCGATTGCCGTCATCACCCCGATTTTTTGGCCGTGAGATCCCAACCCCATCTCGTGAGCAACATTCATAATGTGTGCAGCGTTTGTTAGCTGCTCTTGGCTATACCCGTGAGCTTCCTCGGGAAGAGAACTCACGGGTATAGCCCGAGTGTCTTCTGTGGAGCATGCGGCCCCGTCGGCGCTGGAAGAGAAAAAGAGCACGATAATCAGAAATATCGATAGTAAGAGTACGATAACGCCTGCGAGAACACTGCCGAGAGAAGTAGTTTCCATTACCACCCCTCCGGTGGGAGTACAGCTGATACCAGCCACGGGTGCTCCGTGCTTTCTCGTAGGAGGTTTACCGTGTACGGTCCAATATTGGTTGGCACACTCACGATGGCAGTGAGGTCAGTGCCTCCCACTATCTCTACCTGGCCGTCGACCCGTGAAACAGGGATGGTTTCGGTATCGATATAGCTGTACGACTCACGAATGCGTGATGTCAAATACGGAGAAATCTCACTAAACCACACGTTTGTGGGAATACCCGGCCGTGCGAAAAGGTGCATGAACCTCTCCGCAAAATCCATAACTGGGATGATCTCAGACTCAGCCAATGCGACAGGCTCAGCCGCACCAGGACCTGGGCTAAGCTCACCCGGGGGAATGGGAGTGCTGCCAGATGAAAAGGGAGGTTGCGGGGGAAGAGCGCTAGAGGTCGCGGAAACGTCCGTTACAGGCTCCGGCGCTGAAGCGCACGCAGAAACACACAACAACACAACCGCGAGAGGTGCAGATACAAGATGTGCAACACGGGTACTCATGCCGCATCACCTCCACTTTGAATTGCTAAATGATTTGCGCGCAGGAACCATAAATCAGCTGATGGTTTAAGCCCCAGGACATGTCCCCGCACAATAACGGGTAAACAGTCTGTAGCCGCTTGCACAGCGATTTCCAACAGATGAGAATCCTCAATCATGACCCACCAACAGGTGTTAATCCCGTTCACCCTCATACCCACGGTCAATAACGCAAACGTATCTGTAGGTTCCTGTACAAGGCTGATGGCATCTCCACATATTTGTGACTCAGACGACATGAGCTTTTTATCTTCCCCTCGCAGAGGCCTATTGACACGGGTCACACACTTTCCTTTCCAGAGCTTTCGTAGGTAATGGGTTCGAGCGAGCTATCTAAGAGTTCATAAACCACTTCTTTTGTAGAAGTGCACAAAAAATATGAGGAAAGCCACAGAAAAAATGATTTATGAACTGCTCGCTCTGGTTTCCGAACCCGTTATAGGCGAGGGAAAGCCTATTTCCCAGTACCTAGACCCTCCTTAGGTGCTTCCCCAAAGGCCCGACCTGCCTCACTCGCAGCGGGGCCACAGGAAGGAAGGACAGTGCACAAACAAAACGGAAATTCGTACCCACCAGACAAAGGAACTGTGCGTCTCATGACACACACTCCGCGGAAAATTCTTAAAAAAATATTTATACGACCACCCGGCACCCTGCCGATGCGTGGTCATTTTGATCAAATTCGTGCACGGCAGAAAGGTCGCATAACACAATGAAACAAAAGCCAAAAGTCCCAAAGATAAAAACTTTGTTCCGGCATAGTACACACGCTGGGAAAAAGAATCTTAAGGACAAGATTAAATCTGTCGCTGCGGCAACGGTAATTGGAGCGGTGCTAGCGGGAGGAAGCATCGTGGGAACAAGCATGCCTGCACACGCGGCTACTACGGGCCCCGGCATCGGGTCGCCTCGCGCTGACGGGAGCGGCTGGGTTGGGGCCTGGGACGTGAATGGTGTGCTGACGTTGTGTATTGAGGTGGGTGCCCCCTCGCCCCTGGGAGCACAAACCGATGGTGGGTGGCACGGTACCATTCCTGCGTACAATCTTTCGGGATGGTCAGGCAGCCTGACGTGGACGGTGAATCAGCCCGCTTTATCTGGAAATGATGTGGGCGTGATTAACGTGCTCGCTGGGTCTTTGAGCCGTACTGATGGGTATCGCAATGCCGTTCTCCAGGTCGCTGCGTGGCTTGTACGGGGTGGCACAGGAAATCCTGACCAGTTGATTAATCAAAAAATTCAGGACGCTGGCGGGTCGCCCGCACAGGTTCGCCAGGATGCACAGAATGAAATTGCTGCTGCTCGAAACGCGGTAGCGGCTGGTGGAAGCACGACAGCCCCCGCTGCAATCCCTCAGCCTGCTCTCGTGTCCGGTAAGAATGACCCCTGGCATGGCTATATTGATCTGCCCGCCGGATACGATTCTTTCACACTGAATAACGCGGTTTTTGATGCAACCGGCACCGCGACACTGACCGCACCTGGTGGTGGTCGAGTAACCTGGACAGGCACCCCGCCGGAGGGCCTGAAAGAATACACGGTCACAATTAACGGCACATATAACCGGGCAGTATGGGAAAACCGCATCAGGCTCTTTCCCGCCGCCACCCCGCTTCAACAGCTCCTTGTAGCGGGAGAACCTACCCGAGTGCAGGGATCTAACTCTAACTACAACTACGACCCTTTCCCGCTGGTGTTCAAGCCTGCTGCGGAAACAAACGTGGTGAATGTCTTTATTGAGAAGGGGCAACAGCTCTGTGACGTAATACGCCCCACTGTGCGGGGAGATGTCCCACACCTGAGAAATATTTTAGGTCAGTGGGTACCGGTGCCTCATCACCTGCGGGCGTATGGGCCCCTCCTTTCCGAACCTATTTTCAACCAGGCCGGACCCCCTCCAGGCACACCCTTTTTTGACGAACTGAAATTTGTGACACGAACAGATTCTGACCCCACACTGACGGATTATCGTGAGTGCTTTAGCAAGCCGGTGGAAGAAACCGGGTACTACACGATCACGGATACTATTACGAGAGCTGAAGCTTCCCCCGCCGCGCAGACGATGATTGATCCAGATGATGGCGACTTCTATAGTGGCTACGGCATCAAGGCGGAAACATCGATTGTGCCTACCCGTATTGAGGGTGAATCACAGGTATCAAAAATCACTGCCGAGCTCTTTGAAGAGGTCACTGACTCGTTCCGCATGGTGCTGCTTGATGGTGGCTGGTTGCGTGACTCAAACGGCGACCGGATCCCGCTTAACCTGCGTCGTGACTCGTATTACGTCCCAGGAGTAACTAGTGCTGATCAGATCGGTATCCACGACACAGTTCCGGCAGGCACAGAGCTCTATGATACGGAGCTGATATCCGGAGTGACAGACCTGAACGAAGCAAAATCCGCGTTCCGGATGCCGGTCAAACCCGAGGGCTGCGTGGTGAATGTGTGGCGGATCCAAGACAGTGATCAAGGCCAATACGCCGGGTTTTTCACTCCGTTCTCGGACAAGTTCGGGTTGCCCTCAGAAACGACGTGTTTGGAGCCGTTCTCAGCCCACACGGTCGCGGAGGCACAGGCCCCGGTACACGGCACCGTGAAAGACCTCTTTATTACGGAAAACGATCTGCCCGCAGAGGTGAAGGCTGAGCTGACATGGGAGGTTTCGCAAATCCCTGTGGATGGTCATGCCAAGATCGATGCGGAGGGAAACCCGCTAGTGACCGCTACCGGGGAGGTAGAACGCTTTACATCGGACGAGGTTCAAACCCGCGAATACTGCCAAATCAACCCGCTATTCACCACGGAAGATAACCCCATCACGGTGGAAAAAGCTGGAACCTACCCGGGTAGCGAATTTACCTCCCGCACCCCGGCCGCCATCCAATGGGTCGGCGTCCTGACAGTGGCTGACCCACGTGACGGAAAGCGAGAGGTCCTGTGGCGAGATGACTGCCGAAATCCTGCTGAGCAATCACGGTTTGATAATCCTGTGATTACTACTGAAGCTCGGCAAGACGTTTGGGCGGGTGATCCGCTGATTGATGCTGCTATTGCGTCAGGAATCCTAACCGGTATCCAGTATGACATTGGCTTTGACCTCTACCGTGTCCCGAAAGACACCATCGAGCTTGCTCAAGCGTGTGTCCCAGAAAATAAGGTTTGGTCGCTCGACCAGCCCATCAGGGTGGACCGAGACGGGCGATACGAATTTACTGAGGAAAAAGCACACATCGCGGAAGCCGGGTGGACCTACATGTTTACTCATACCGGTACACATGTAGAAACTGGTGACGTGATCTCCACAGGTGAGTGCGGTATCGCATCCGAAACAGTAAAAGACGTCAAAGCACGGCCCGAGCCCCCGGCTGAGCCGCTAGCCATGACCGGTGCCGCGGGGACGCCGGTCATTTGGGTAGCGGTCAGTCTTCTCCTCCTGGGAGGAGGTGGTATAGCACTAGCAGCAGTACGCCGACGTAACACAATATAAACCCCTTCACAGGTAAGGTGGGTGTCAAGAAATAATCTTGACACCCACTTTTTGTTTCTAAAGCTCCGGGCTAGTCTTTTTCTTCAACTTGCAGGAATCGTGCATTCGAACAGAAATGACCCGCGTAGTTGTCGGCGGCTATAGTAAGCACATCGCTCTCGCCAGAGCCGTCACACCCTTTCATGGGGCATGCCCAGAGGTAGACCTTGTTATGATGCTTGATCACGCCGTTAGATACATATTTACTGGCATCCCAGACCAGCCAGACGTGATCGTTGTATTGGTTTGTAGTGGTGATGCCGTGTGCGCCGTCAACAGTACGTGTGAGAGAGGATGTGGTTGAGAACGGTTCATACCGCCTGACCCAGAGATCTAGCAGCTGGTTGGCGTAGATCGCATCGCCTGCTAGGTGCGCCTCCCATATAACGTGTGCAGCTGTTTCAGCAGCTAGTTTTTTCGATGTTCTTGGATGAGGGAGGTGATACACAGGCATTTTTCCCAGTCCTCGTGATGGTAACCGCTGCATCGATTATCGGGACAGCCACACACATCACCAAACCACTGGGAACCGTGGCCGTGGATCTTCGCCCAGTCTTTGGGTGTAAGACCATGGTTGGCGAGTTCTGCCTGGGCAGCAAGGCTGAGGTTCATCAGCCTTCTCCTCCACTATTTCGTGTGATTGACATCATAATTTGTCTCTACCAGGGCTCGGAGCAGCCTAACTGCTGGTAGGTCCATGCGC
Organism: Lysinibacter sp. HNR; assembly: GCF_029760935.1. Lineage (NCBI taxonomy): Bacteria > Bacillati > Actinomycetota > Actinomycetes > Micrococcales > Microbacteriaceae > Lysinibacter > Lysinibacter sp. HNR. The sequence goes on from NZ_CP121684.1 coordinate 296,215, forward strand.
CGGGGCCGCCGCTAATTGTGACGATGTACGGGATTCCCATGGCCTGGAAGTGGACGGTTCCGCCTCCTCCTCCTTGTTGATACTGTCCTCTAATTGTGGGGGAGGTTCCAGCAGGGCATGCACCGACAAGTCCGGGCCCTACCGGTGTGCTTGCGGGAAGGCTAGCAGGCCCGCCTCCGCCGCCTGTGCCCGGAGTGGAAGAACCTCCACCGCTTCCGCCTGAGCTGCCCCCAGGGGTGGGTGCGGTTCCGCCGCCGCCGTTTCCACTAGATGAGCCTCCTGATCTCGGCTTCGGCGCTGTCGGAGTGCCACCTGTACTAGGGCGTTGGGGGTTAAATCGCGGGTTTGGTTTTTGTGTTCCGTCTGGTGCGGTGTAAGCTGGCGCATTTTGAGCTGCGGCCGCTGCTGCGGCTGCTCGCTCAACTTCTGCGGTATGAGCTGCGACGCGGGCGGTAATCGTTTCAACGTACGCCGTGTATGCATCTAAAAGCGCCGTGACGTTTTCGGGATTTGGGTCTGTGTCGGCAGTGATCAGCTCGGTTGATTCAATACTGCTCAGTGCAGCAAGAATGGCTTCATGCGTTGCTGCATCGGCAGAGGTAGTAGCCTCCAATGTTTGCTGGGCTACTGCTCTTATATTACCGGTGGCGGTCACCAGAACTGGGCCGACTGCGGTCCATGCATCCCGGGTGGAATTAGTTCGTGAGTGAAGGTTTGCCCGATTCTCTTCCGTGGCCTTGATCTGATCTGAAACCTTTTGTGAGCGGGATTGCAGCGATTCAATTTCGGAGTCACTTATCTTATCGTCTACTACTGGTTTTATGAGTTCCGGGGCGGTTTCTTCCGCCATGCGTAGAGGATCATTTGTTGCGGTGAGTGCAGCCAGCTCGGCTTCCGTGCCGAGAGATTCAGTGAGTGGAGGAAGAAGAGCAGTGAGTGCCTCACGATCACTCTGAGCCACAGCGGCCTCCGCTGCTGCGATCACGGTTATGGCTGCTGCTTTGCCTCGTCCGTCAGCGAGTGCTTGCTCCAACGCGAGATTCGCCGTATTGACATCGTCCACACTTTTGGCTTCCGATGTGAGTTTTTGATTCAGGGTGTGGAGGGTTGACCTGTACAGGGCTGTGCGATTTGCATCAGCAATCGCGACCCCTGCCGCGGTTCCTGTGCCCGCAAGAACGACACTTCCTGCAATGAGTATTGCTATCACGCGTCCACGCGTAAAAAATCTATTTTTATCCACAATGATTCCTTTGATTGTCTTTCTACTAATAAATACTACTAGCAGCATTACTGATGACTTAAAGGACACAGTAGCAACATAATTGACAATTAGTCAACAATATGGATATGTGCTCTAGTCTGGTTGTTATGGATGACGTCGTAGAGATAGTGCGCGCTCATGTGCATGAACGGATGTATGGGAGGTTTCGGTCAAAAGCTGCTGTCGCGCGGGCTATGGATCTGGATCCAACAGAGTTTCATCGCAAACTCAATGGTCAGCGAGCTTGGTACTTACGAGATGTGATTGTTCTAGCGCGGGTGCTCGACACCACGGTGGGATGGTTGATCGGGGAAAATGAGAGTGGTCGGGGTGGTGAAGGTCTCGGCGGAGTGAATAAAGCTTCGCCCCGTTAACGTGGTGGGAGAAATTAGGAAGGCCCTGGGATAACTCTCGATAAAGTACTTAATTCCAGGGCCGCACAAGAGCTCCATACTAGGTAAGAGTCTCCGCCTCTTCTTGAGTTTCGACGTTGGTTTTACGTAGAACGTGTGCGTGCATAACCCACAGGCCGACACGTTTCCAGTACCCCGCATCAGCAAGAAGTGGATGATTCTTCCAGCGCTGTGCCCCGGCAAGAGCTAGGGCAATCACGGATGAAAGCCCAATCAAGATACCGTAAAAGGGTGATGACTCAGGACCCCAAATCGTAATACTCACACCGATGACGAGTACCACGCAGGTGGCAATAGCGGGCACAGTTTGCGTAGTTGGTAACGTGAGGTAAGCAATCAGCACTCCCACGCTGAGACCAAATAGGCTAGCAATAATGCACAGCAGCACAGTGTTCCTCCCTGTTAGCGACAATCACCGTCTTTATAAACCATTGCGAGGGGCACAGGTACAATAGAGATAAACAGACATTTCTTGGCTGACTGGGCAATGTTAGCCTGAGTGAAAAAGTAAGCACCGGCTGCGCCGCATGCGCCAGCAAGGGGCGGCGAAAACTTCGCCAACGCGCCACATATTCCGGTTGCGCCGCCTGCCGCAGCAAGACCTTTAGTTTCAGCTCGGTTGAATTTTGCACCCCATGCCGCCGCATACCAGTTCCACTGAGGATCCGCTACTACGGGATAAACCGTATCACGGGTGGGAATCACTACTTGCACAAGAGCGTCACCGCGTATCTCATAGCGTGTTTCAACCTCTCTTCCGTTTGCGTCACGAGCCCACGCATCTCCTACGCTGAAGGCGGTGAAGTCTCCAGCAGCGTTGAGGCCAACAGCCCACAGTGAGCCGTCTTCAGAAAATACCAATTGAAATTCCTCTCCAATCGCATAACTGAATTCATGTGCCGCTGAGGGAGTATTGATAACTGTCTGAACTCTCACTGATCCGTTATGCATAGCTTGAATAGCAGCGTCTACCTGGCTGTCAGACGACTTGTACACGACAGTTCCATCAGAGGCAACCTGCCCACTCTGTAAACCCAGATTCTGCGGCAGGATAATATTTAGCTTTGTTTCGTCACCTCCCGTAAGTTGCAGGGGATCAGTAGGATCTGACGGGATATTCACCTCGCTGCCATTATTCGCTTCCCAGGTTTGACCATCTATTTCTTTTACCTGCACCACATCACCCTGATGAGGGGCAACCTGATCAATAAGTTGAGCGATATCATCGCTAAACGGTGAACTAGCTGTGGCGGAACTCGTAGTAGCTACAATAAGCATAAAAGATGCGGCCAACGCAGTAACGCATGGGAACATGATCAACTTCTTCATCAAACAAAACTCCTTCAAAATATCAACATCGATTTTCGGGGGTTACTAAAACTTAGCAGACGCGAAAGAAAGATTAAAGGGTAGCTGCTCTGAGCGCATCACTCCGAGTCGGTGAGGCTGACGAAAATGTAGTTTCTTACTCAGCTTTTTCTTCGTAGTGCGTTGGTAGGATCATCCTACGTTTTGGGCGGTTAGAACGTTTAGAACGGCCAAAAAAGAGGACAGAGCCCCGGAAAATCAACATTCCCTAGTTGAGCCAGGGAGTAAATAGGGGTTCAAATCCCTCCGTCTCCGCCACTGTGATGAGTCGCGACTGAAGCGTACTGGGTTTTGTTCCGTCATTGGGTTTCGTCATACCCGTGTTCTCACGGGCTGATATGTTTCAGCATAGTACGCTGTTTCGACCTCGACCGGGGTACGGTAATCGAGCGCTTCATGGAGACGTTGGTTGTTCCACCACCACACGTATTCCAGGGTAGCGAGTTCAACTTCCTCGACCGTTTTCCAGGGTCCTTGCCTGCGAATCAGTTCAGCCTTGTAGAGCCCGTTCACGGTCTCTGCGAGGGGCGTTATCGTAGCTGTCGCCAACGCTCCCTGTCGAGGGTATCGCGCCGAGCTCACGTACTCGTTCGGTGTAGACCACAGACATGTAATTCGACCCGTGACCCGAGTGCTGCCTGACCCCACCTAAATCACCGCCAGTATTCCAAGCAGCCATATCGAGTGCCTGTAACGGGAGTTCTTCTGTCTTCAAGGTCGAGGCGACACTCCAACCAACGATCTTGCGGGCGAACACGTCAGTGATGAACGCAACATACGCAAACCCAGACCACGTCGCGACATAGGTGATATCCGCAACCCACAGGCACCGTGGCGCGGCCGCAGCGAACGCACGATTCACCAGATCTCTAGGAAGGCCTTGTGCACGGTCGCTTCTCGTTGTGAATGCTTTAGCGCGGCGAGTAACGCCCTGAACTCCAGCAAGGCGCATGAGTCTGTTCGTCTGATCACGACCAATCTCCCAGCCCTCACGCTTCATCAATGCGTGCATCTTCCGTGCCCCGTAGACGCCATAGTTCACGGTGTGGAGCCGACGAATTTCAGGTACCAGCAGTTCATCGCGTAACTGCCGCGCTGACGGTATTCGTTGTTTCGCTGCCCGATACCCGCGGGAAGTAATAAATCCACGAACTGCCGCACGCAGGGTGCGACAGAGGAACTCAACCCCGAAATGATCACGGTATTGATCAATGAACCGGATCATTTCGTTCGTGGCTGATCGAGTTCCTTCGCGAAAAATATGCTCGCAGCTTTGAGTACTTCATTCGCTTTCTTCAACTCCGCAACCTCACGCCGTAAACGCCGGTTTTCTTCAGCGACATCGGTCGTGATGCCAGGTCTGCTGCCGGTATCGATCTGGGTTTGGCGATACCACCTCCGAAGAGTGTCCGGGGCTACACCCAAAAGCCCACCGATATGCCCAGTTACCGCGTGAAGACTCGTATACTCAGGCATCGCCTCCACGATCATACGCAACGCCCGCTCACGGAACTGCGCATCATATTGTTTAGTCATAGTATTCCTATCCTTATACAAAGACCGGAACAAAACCCAGTACGCTTCACCTGCCGACAGTAGTGATAACTACTCGCCCCGATCTTCAGCAGTTGCAACAGAATCTTCAACGGAAACGTGAGGCGAAGAGTTTCAATGATCTGGGTCTTGTGAAGGTTTGACAGTTGTCCCGGGATGACGCCCTCGTCTTTTTTTACGAGTCCGAGTTCTCGTTCGAGCACCGCTTTCTCAACCAGGAGTTCAGCCGTTAGTCTCCTCAACTCAGTGATGTCATCGGGCAGGGATCGTTCAAGACTAGCGCGGGTGGGAAGCCCGTCAGCCTGTTTCTGTTCGCGTCTACTCATGAGCCCCCGGTCTCCGTGCTCTCGCCAGCGTTTCAATTTCCCGACCGAGCAGGCTGCGCTCAAAACCCTCTACCTGATAACCCGGTCACTTGACCCTACCGGGGATGGTAGGGCACGCAGGGTACAGTTGTGGAAGCCTGCGTTAAACGTGTTCGCGATTACCTTCGCTAACCGTTTCGAGCAGACCATTAACTAACAACGAACGACCGGCCTCACACACCGATAATCAGACACTCCCATCTCAGGGTGTTTCAGCGTGCAATACGGTAACGGTTGATCGTGAAACCTTGAGGGGAAACGACGAGAATTCGTAGTGTGTGTAGATCAAAACTGAGGCTTTGGGTGGTTTCGAACGATCCGTGTATATTGCTTACAGGCAGTGGGCCGTGTGAGAGTGCGTTAGAGCCGGTGGCTTTATCCTGTAGTGAGAGAGCCGCATATATGTTCTCAGTGGAGCCTTGTGGGAGGATCTCTATTTTTCCATCGGTCGTCACTGACTCTACATAGAACTTTACATTTGGTGGTGTTCCAACGGAAATATACCGTGGGCCGCAAGTGACACAATTCCCAGCGACTACTGTTGGGCCTCCTGTATATGAAATTGTTCCCGCACTAACTGATAGAAGTGACCCGCATCGAACGCAGGTCTCGCCTGTTTTTATTGGCTCAAGCATCGCCATTCCCTCGATAATGTCTTCTAGCCTGTAGTCAAGGAAAGGATGAAATGCTGACACAATTCGTGCGCTAGCAAGTTTGTTGAGTCGAGCAGCAAGTCTAAGCTGTTGCTGTCCCGTGCTATCTCCAGAAAGGACTCTTGCTCTGCGCCAGGAATGAAATAAGAGAAGCAAGTTGCGAAGTCCATTACGAACTTCCTTCAGGAGGTGCTGTGCTCCATCGGTTTCTCGTGAGCGCTCATTCAGCGAATCTAGTATAAGAGAATATGTCTGAGACAGAGCCAGTGCGTCACCAAGAATCTTTTCTGCGTTTAACGCATCTTCTGTGATGTCTTTGAGGATGAGCTGGGAAGGAACTGCCTGCTCGATGAATACCGTTTTTTCCGTGGCTGCAACACTTCCTTGAGTGTGACCTTCAATCTCGTAGAATCTCCCCGGAACTGTGCTTTCTGGTAGTCGTCTTACATTATGGCGGTGAGTTCTCAGGTTTGCAGTGACGGGATCCCCGAGCAATAACCAGGGGCGCGCACCGCGAAAACGCGGTGCGGAAAGCGTGTTCAAAAAATTGCACGCGGCTATCAAACCTTCTTCGGAAGCGATCAGAAACGCTAAACGTACTTCGTCACTCGTCAGGGGGACGGTACGGTCGTTGCATATAACTGTACGTACGGAACTGCTCGCAATCATAGACAGAGCGGCACTTGCCTGATTTGAATAGTGCTCCCTTCCTGCCGAAAAGCCGCTGCAAGAAAGAAAAAGTATTTCTTCAGCAGCAAGATCGCTAAAATTTCTAAAGCGACCCCCTGCGTGTCCTGCACGCTTGCAGTAGTTCTGATTACAGTCAGGGAAAGTAGTAACTTCCGATTTTACCTGACCGCAAAGTACGGTATTTCGTAAGTTTGCATGAGCACCTTCGCCGTGTGCATGCAAGCAGAGAATGCGCCAAGCGCGAGTCAAATCTGAGTGGTTGATCTGTTGTGGGTAGGGTAGGGTCTGAGTTTGATAACCCTTTATCTGCACGATAGAGCCATAGAGTTCATCAAGCAGAAGATCGCCGGAGGAAGAGCTTTTTGGACTGACCTGACGAGCGAGAAAGGCTTTGAGCTCTTGGGGAGACTGTGCCGTAGCTATGCCGCAACTGCCTGTGAATGATGTTGTAAGGTGATTGAGAAAGGGTCTTTTAAATAAATCGGGTTTACCAATAATAAAGGCGTTATTTGTCTGATGTGAGGTTAGCTCGCTGAGTCTATATAATTTCCGTTCCTCAAAATTTTCTAAATATTTAATAGCAATTTCCCAATAGTCTTTATCAGAATAGATTGGAACGTCGCGAGACTGGAGTGGCTTTGCTGCTTGAAGAGGAGAAGAGTTAGTCATGATCGTCTGAGCTGAGGTAGGTGATGGTAATAGACTTCCTACGAAATTGTCCTGTTCCTGGTGGCTCCACAGCGTGCCACGAATTCTCGGTCGGAGCGAAAAGTACTGAACTTCGGTAGGTCGGTTCAATTCGTTTGACAGTCGTAGCAGCATCGGCTGACCGGAGCAACGCGAGATGCCCACCATGTTCAGGAACCCAGTCAGGCGACAGGTACAAAATTTGAGTGAGCTTCTTTTCGGGTTTGTCAACATGGGGTGAGAGCCAATCACCCTCACCATAACTCCACGCATCCACCCGCACCACAAGTGATTTCACATCAGCGTCAAAAGCTGTAGATAACGCAGAGCGATAGTGAGGGGAATCGACCGCATCAAGAAGCGCGGATGTCGCTGGAGCATCGGCTGTTTCGTTCCGTTGTAAACGTGTAGTTCGGAAGCTATAAGTCTTATCACCGTTGTCGCGTCGAGCGCGTTCCAAGCGGCTGTCGAATACTTCGCGAACTAGTTGTGATGCGAATTGATCGGGGAGCACTTCCATAACCTGTCTGTGTGGCCACGGATCCCGAGAAAGGTTCGTGTTTTGGATCTGTGTAACCATCCAGTCAACGAGGGAATCAAAAGCGGTTGTAGACATTATGTGCCGTTCCTCCTTGGCTCGTTAGAAAACTCACATACTTCAAGAACTCGTGCAAGCAGGGTATCGGCGTTGTTAACCTGCCCTAAAAAGTAAGGGTGCTCAGGAGCAACCGCGCGGGGGATGTCATCGTGTCTGATCATCTGTAACGCCCAGTAACCGTGGCGAAGTGGACCAAGTATGTCTGGTTCGATCCTGTCTCCAACAAACAAGGTTTGATTTGGTTCGGCACCTATTTGCTTAAGTTCACGATACATGCGCTCGTTAGGTTTGAGTGCTCCAACTCTTGAGGAAGAAATGATGCCGATGGGAGCCGGAATAGAAGTGCCAATTTTATTTACAAACTTTTCGATCACGTCTGGTGAGGAATTTGAGCATACCGCCCATTTAAATCCAAGCTGTGTAAGCGTGTAAATCATTGGTATTACATCGTTATAGAGGGTAACGTTGCGATGTCGTTCGGCTTTTTCACATAGCTTTAGTATGGAACGTTGGTTTTCAATTTTTGCAATATTCATTGTTGTAATTATGCGGTTGCGTCGTAAGGTCCAAAAAGTCTCATCGTTGAGAGCTTGTGGTGCGAGTTCTTCGCCATCGGTTCCATCAATAAGTGCGATGAGCTCAGCCAGGCATAGTTTTTCTTGAATTGGTGATCGAGCCCAGACCACGTGTGCAGCACTGGGAACTGAATTCGAAGACCAATGACACAGAGTCTGGAACAGATCAAAAACAATCACTTCAAAGGCTGGCATGCGCACTCTCATCCCACATCACGGTAAGCATGTACTAAAACGGTGGTGCGATAGGACGGGCACAAATCAGTGATCGGAGCCACCTCATGCCAGGAGTCTAGGGAACGTGCAAAAGCAACCCCTGTTCCTTGAAAGGGGTAAGCTTTGCAGGTTGGCTTCACTGTGTCTGCTGACTCGTATAGACGAAGATCTCCACCCCAACTCTCTCGCCAGTCAGGGCTGAAATAGTAGATAGCTGAAAATACTTTATCGGGACCGTCTGTGTGGCGAGACATCCAGTTTGATGCGCCGTATGCGGCCAAGCGAACTTCAACCTCGGTGATCTCGTTCGAGTCCACTCCAAGGTCATTTGCTATGCGTTGGGTATTGGTGTCGTCCCCTAAAATACGTACAAGAGATGCCCAATCTTCCGGTAGTTGGGTAGATAAGCCTGACGATTTTCGATACGCTTCGAGCATCCGTGTGCTGTACGTCTTGTCGCTTCCATTGTTCCTTGATGTGTGATCGAGCAGGTCTACTGGAAAAGACGAGAGTGAGCTTGGCGGCTCGAAAGCTATATGTATGTGGGCGAATGGGTCGGTGTGTAGGGTATGTGAGATCATTTTTGTTCCTTCCACGCTCCTGTCAGCTCTGAGATAAGCTGTCCCATGATCTGATCTAAAGCAATTGAAAACCGAATGCTTGTGTGCCAATTGAGTGCAGTATTGACTTTTGTTCGAATGCCTAGTTGTAATAGGTGTTGTGCGATACGTTCGGCCTTTTCTTGTGTAAGAAATACGTGAAGGAAATTAGCTTCGGACGTGGGAACTTCCATACCGATACTGAGGAGTTCTTGGCGGACCTTGTCGCGTTCTTGTGTGATGTCATTCCAGATTGGCTCGTATTGCGAGTAAGACGCGAAACACTGCCTCATCAAATCCAGTGCATGCTGACTCACTCCATTTTCGATACCCGCCACAGCTAAGTGCGATATGTTTTCGGGTGCTCCCGTCACTATTGCAGCACGTGCTGCTGCAAGGCCAAAAGCTTTCGAGGATGTAAATACTGTATTCAGTGACGACATAATCTGCTTGAGATCGTGTCGAGGAGCAAAGAACGGAGCATAACAAAGGTCGACGACAAGTTCTGAACCTTGCTCCCGACACCGTGCGTCTAGTGCAAAGAGTTCGTCGACTGAGAAGCTCCCGTGCGCTACAGGAGCATTCGGCCAGGTCACCGCTACGATTGTTTGAGCTCCTATTCGCGAGACAAGATGCTCAAAGTCCTTTTCGCGTTCACCAGAAATCACAACCGTGTCAAAAGGAAGGTTGTAGAGGGTTGCGGCTTGTTTCCAGGCTGGATACGCAGGGGATAGGTACAGTAACTTTTTAAAACCACGTGACTGTGCAACCCCGACGATTGCCCGTATGGCCGCATCGGATCCGGGTGAGAAGATTAACTGCTCCTCGGGTCTGCCGATAAAAGCTGCAATCTCAGTGGCGGCCTGGGAGTGAACGGGATAAAAGTTAAGGGGAGTAACTCGGGGGTTAAAGAGCGTGTGTAAATTTGAAAGCTGTGGATGTTGAAGCTCGTTAGAGCCAAGATTTATGCCCGACCTCACACCGCGGCGTTCAAAAGATAAAAGCTCGAAATCTGGAATGGTGTAAGAGGGTGAGTGTGGATTCAAACTCGTTCCATCACATTCTGAGGGATTTTATTCATGACGGAAGTGACGTGGGGATCTACACCGAAGAAAAACTCGTACCACGGGTATTGTTTATTACTACGCTCATTGCTGGAGAAACCCAAAAGCTGTCGATTAAATCGCCATAGATCCTCTTTGTGCTGACATCTTCGTAACTCATCCAGGTCGGCATATACAGTAGGGCGTACTCGTGCGCCCACTTCTTGTGCTGCTTTGACTGTCGCACGGGTTCCTTCAAGTGTGGTTCCAGGGAGCCCCACCATGATAAAAAAGTTTAGCTCGATGCCAAACTCATGAGCGTTGTTATTGAGCTCTTCGAAGCGCATAATCTCAGTCCGTTTTTTCCTGGGAAGAGTTTCCAAGCCGCCGGGTTCAAGAGTCTCTAACCCTACGCTTATCCTGACGCAGCCTGACTCAGCCATTCTTTTCATAAGCTCCGCATCCAGATGGGGGATGGCGGTGGCGCACTTCCAGGGAAGATTACAGGATGAGCGTTCCATCTCCGCACAGAACTCCAGCGTCCATTTCCTATCAAAGGTGAAAGTGGGTGCATAGAACGAGACGTAGTCGAACGGTCTAGTTTCTACGGCTGTTTCGATGTAGTCAACTATTCTTTTGGCGCTCAAGCGGCGATCACGCAAACCCTGTACGGTTGGTACTTCACAAAAAGAGCAGTTGATGGGGCAACCTCGCCCCACGGGGACAACTAATTCGCGTCGCTCGGGGATTCCGCAAAACTTATTTTGATCCCTTGAATACAATCGATCATAGTCATGATATGGAATTTCAGACACATCAGGTAGCGGCCAGGTTCCGGGCAAAAACCTACGTCCCGCAGAAGCCTTGATCCAATGAGTGCCGTCTCGAACATCTATACCGACTAATTGTGTGGGTGATTGCTCACTCAGCATCCAAGAGACATACTCGTAAAACCCTAGCTCAACATCGCCACCAGTGACGATACCGTCAAGGTCGAACTGTCGAAATACGAGGGGAGCTTCCATGCTGAGCCGACCTCCCGTGATGACGTGGCAACCGGGCGCGAGCGAGCGAATATACTCAATAAAACGATCCAGATTATCGACCGTGTCAAAATCATTAATGATAATTACGAGATCGGGAGAGCTTTGATAGATCTGTTCTCCGATCTCTTTCCACGTCAGATTAAGCAAGCCAAACTCTGCGGAAGTAAGATCAATTTCTGGAAATTCTGATCGAAGCATTTCGGATGTCGTGTAAACAGTCAAGTGGTGACCCGCATTAAAGTAGCTTGGTACGTGTGGAGGCCAGACGACCAGGACTTTCATATTTTGTCCTCCAATATATATGTAATAAATGCTTTTTTAGCTAGGTTATTTCGGGCCTGGAAGTCTAGATAGGTTTCATCGCGCCTGGTAAGGATTTCTTCGAGCCAATCTGGCCTCGTGTCGAGCAGGGAAAACGTTTCTTGTGCTTCTCGTACCCGCACGGATAGAGGCGCCCCAAAGCCTTTGAGTAGATTGTCTATGACTATGCCTGTGCGGTCTCTTCCAAGCTGGCACATAATAACAAGATCGAAACCCTCAAGAAGGAGTTCCCGAGCCTTTAAGTAAACCGGTTCAGAAAGAACTTTTAACTGTTGGTAGTGAGATAAAAACACATTTTCATCTCGATGAATCCTTGGAATTGCAGCGAAATCAGGGTCGTTTAGAGAGTACCGAAGTGTTTGACAGTTTGTTCGCTTGTGTCTGATTTCGTTTGATTTTCGTAGGTCGATAATATAGCCAAGAAACGGCAGTGGAAGCGTAGGCAAGCTATCAGTTCCTGCAGCTGCGCGGTACAGGACCCCTTGGTGATCGTTTGCTCTGGTTCCGCTTATGGGTATTTTTCTAGCGAATTTCAAAGTATCTAAAGTTTTCACTGCGCTTTAGCCCCAATGACGCGAAGAAACTGTGCAATTGCCATAGTTGCGTATGAGCCAGAGGGCAAAAAGAAACTTATCGTTGCGCAGTATTTTCCAGGATGCAGGGAATCTTCTTTGGGGGCTTCAAGATGGAAAAGCGTGTTTACACGTACGGCTCGTTCTTGATGAAGCGCAGTTGGTGAACTATTGACTAAACGTACGGTTGTGTAGGGGGAGGCCAGGGGTAAAGACGCAAAATTATCTTCCTGTGGGAAGCTGTATTCAATACCGTCCCTGTATACTTTTTCAACAGGTGATATCTCCCGTAATCTGTCTGCGACTGATGAGTTCCAGAGGAAAGAATAATGTGCAGACCGATAGAAACTAGTAATACGTTGGTCCAGGGAGTCAAAAAAGTCAACAGCAGTTCCTGTATGCTGCTGTGCCGCCAGAGCTTCCGCTGATCCCGAGGCTGCTACTAACGGGAGAGCATTATCAAACTCTTTGTCTTGAAGATATTTTCCGATTAAATGTGTTTGTGATGGTCCCGTTGGAACACCAAATCTTTGAGTATCGTAATAATTAATAAATTCAAAATGACGCTTTGATTCTGTTGGCCAGTAGGCCAAGTCGCTCTCGGCGATGTTTCGAACCGTAATGTTAAAACTGTTGCCAAAGAGGTCTCCTACGCTAATTGGCTCGCGGCTCGTTCCTATAAAGGTCACCCGAAGATACTTATCCTGGTCAGTGAAAAGCTCATCTTTGTGTAGTGTGGAGGTCTCGGGAATACTGAAATACTGATGGGTGATTGCGTTTTCATCTTTGAGTCCGGCATACCCAATTTTTTCACGACCTATATTGAGGGCATCGGCGATAAACCCTATCGCCTGGAAGGTGGTCAAATTACGTTTTGATACAAGGAAAATGTTGTAGCGAGAATCAAGGCTGCTGATTTGTTTGTTGGCGCTTGTTCTAGATTCCAGATGAAACCGTGGCGTTTCATGCACAACAAAATCTTCAGGTGTTGTTTTCAGTGCGGCGTCTGCAAGGGGTGGAGTGAATTCTGGTGGTATTCCAATAATTGAATCAGGAGTAGGACTCACGTTATATACCTATCGTCGTTGATGGTTCTGGCTTAGGAACTCACCTTAATCTGGTTAAGATTTTGCACACGTATGCCCAGAGGTTTTAGACTTACACAATGCCATCATATAATATCAAAGGGGGAAAACCTTTGATAGGGGCTGTCCAACCAGAAGGCTTTAAACATGCTTTTGTAACCGTTCTTGCGGCTTCGTTCCTTGGTCAGCATGACGTTACAATCGCTGGGGCTCCAACGACACAGCTAGAAGCAAGTACTCTTTTAACGTTGCTCGAGGCTGTTGGGGCATCTGTTTCAGTAAAAGATGATAAGGTCTCGCTTGGAATTAATCAGGTCTCAGGGAGTTTCCCTCAACCCTTATACCAATCAATCCACGGTAGTCTCTATCTCGTCCCTGGTCTGCTCGCACACACGGGAGAAGTGACAATGCACCCCGCAGGTGGGTGCGCCATAGGTAATGGTGTTGCCGGAGGGCGTCCAATGAGTCACTATTTTGAAGTGTTAAGGCGATATGGTGCAATAGTGGACGTAACGACTGGCTCAGTCCGGATGCCTGTCGGAGGTCTTCGTGGCACCGTAATTGACCTGGTTGATTTCGTAGACGATCCCCAACTTATGACCGGGCCTTTGTATTCAGGTGCAACTAAGTTTGCGATCCTTTGCGCAGCGATCTCTAGTGGTGTTTCAATAATTCGGAGCGCGTATCCTAAAGCTGACGTGACAGAGATGGTTCGAACGCTTCAACTTTTAGGGGCAGATATCGAAATAGATAGTGAGCAGGATATCATGCGCATCCAATCAGGCAGTCTGCTTTCCGAGCGCCGTAATGTTGTCCATCATCTCATTTCAGATCCGATGCAGACGCTTACTTGGCTAGTAGCTGGTGTTATGACGGGAGGGGATGTTCATATTGATGCTCATGATGTCCGCATTCTCAGACAGAGCATGCAGGCAGAATGTGAAGCTCTCACGAGAATGGGCTTTGAGATCCACGAGTCAGCTAGAAGTCTCTCGATTGCCAATGGTGCTCGACCCATTAAAGGGATTGACCTTAAGATTCACTCACGTGGCGTGTTTAGTGATGCGCAACCAATTTTTGCGTTACTTATGACAAAACTGTCTGGCTTTTCGACCATTATCGACACAGTTTGGCGGCGACGTTATGAGTATGTGCAAGGCCTTAACGCATTGGGGGGTAGTATACGAAAGACTTCATCCGGCATTCGTATTGCTGGAGGGTACCCTCCGTCCATATCAGATGTTAGGGTCACTGGAACTGATTTGAGAGCTGCTGTCTCATTGGTTCTTGCTGGAACAGCTATTAACGGTACTACTATGGTTTATGGAGTTGAGCATCTTGATCGGGGTTTTACGAATTTTGCATCGGTCCTTGAATCTTTAGGTGGTTCGGTGACTCGAGAGGGCTTTGAGTGAAAGTTCGAAGAATTCTTGTACTCGGCTCTCCAGGGGTTGGGAAAACTACTATCTCCCGCCTGCTATCAAATAGATTAAGAATTCCGTACATTTCCCTTGATGATGAGTATTGGCAAGCTGATTGGGAGCGTCCATCATGCCAGGAGTGGAGCAAAACGCTTAAGGCCATTACAGAGCGTTCGTCGTGGGTTATAGATGGAAATCATGCACGAACCCTTACAGTACGTGCAAGCAGGGCGGAAGTCGCAGTAATTGTTTCAGCACCGGCGCTGCTTTGCTGTTACCGAATATTGTATCGAGTAGTCCGTATACGCCGAGGGGAATATAGCTTGGCACCCAAACGTGTCGCTGCTCAATTAGAGGTCGGTGTAAAAACCTCAGCAAGTAAAGACCTTTTTGAGCTCCTTGTGCTTGCTTTGCGTTTCCAGAAGAAGACTCTTCCGGAGGTTCTTGGTGTGCTTGCTGACAGTGGAGTTCGAATTGTGCGGGTAACTTATAAGACTAGTGATCAGGAGATAGAGCGTTTATTACGGGGATAATCTACAGGGTTTTGGGCCGCATTCGTAGAAGAGCTGATCCTAGAGTGCAGAGAACTGCAACTTCTCCGATTGCAGCAACCCATAGCGCTGCTGGAATACCAAGCTTTTCCCCGATAAAAGAGATAATCAGGGCGCCGAGCGGCAGGCTGCTCATTATTGCGACTCGGGCGCTTGCGTTTACCTTTCCCAGAGCTCCCGGAGGCGTGAGTTTTTGTCGAAGGGTTACGAGGGCAATGTTGATGATCGGGGTTCCATAGCCGATCAAAACTTGTGCGGCAAGCAGAGTAGCCAGTGGGATGCTGGTCCAAGCTGAGAGTGCCAGCAGAATCGTTCCCAAAGCCATTGATGTAAGCCCGAGAGCGACACACTGACCCTCGTGAAATTTTTTAGACCAATATGGGTAGGTTGCTGCTCCACAGAATGCACCAACACCTAAAAGTGCGACGCTAATACCAAGTATTGTGGGATTATAACCCAGCGTGCGTGTCACAAAAAGCACAAAGAGCGCGCTTGCTCCTGCTACAAAAATATTCAAGAATGCCCCGGATGTCACAACTAGTCGAATCTGGCGTGATTGCCAGACGAGTCGAAGTCCGGATAGTACGTCTTCAAAGATTTTTGGATTAGGTGAGTCTTTTTCCGTAGGAGGTTGGGGGAGGATCCTGTAGCGCCCCGGTAAAAAGAGCAGTGCGACAAGGGCGATCAAAAAGGTGACTGAATTTATTGAAATGAGGTATTCAGGTTTGTAGGCGGTGGCGAGTACTCCTCCAAGAAGTGGGCCTGCGAGTTGTGCGATGGAGCGGATAAGTTCCAAACGGCTGTTTGCTAGGCCAAGGAGGTCTGTCGATACGAGGTCCGGAACGTAGGTTTGGTATGCAATATCAAAGAATACGTTACATATCCCAACGAAAAACGCAATAATTATCAGGGCAGGAATTGTGAGTTGATTTATAAAAGCCAGTATAGGAATTATAGTAATTAGGATACCCCGTACCACATTGCAGATCACCATAATTACCCAGCGGCTGGTGCGATCCACGATCGTTCCGGCTAGAAGACCAAAGATGATGATGGGCAGCCAGCCGGCTGCGCTGAGTACACCGATCATGAACTCACCGGAGTGCAACGTGAGAACAGCGATGATGGGTATCATCATAGAAGCGATCTGAGTGCCAAAAAGTGACAAAGATTCCCCTGCAAGTACAATGCGGAAGACTCCGGGTAGCCTTAATCTCTTTGGGATTTCCTCAGGAGTGTTTGGATCCCCCATTTGTGGGGGAGTAGGAATTGTCATACTTCACTTTGCTTATCGTAACAGGGCTGATCTCTGCGACGTTTTCTTGACGCGCGTGAGTACCCGCCAGGACGATCACTTTCCCTTATACTCATTGCTGTTGTAAACGTGGAAACACTATGAGCTTTTGTGAAGGTATGTTTAAATAGCGATGTGGTCAGCATTTGCCGGGGAAACGGATGGAGAGCGGCTATAGGATACGACGACCTAAACCGCACAGGTTCATCTGTACGACGAAATCTGATATTTAAAAGAATTGGACCGTGCCACCAGTCTGTTTCAGTGATACCGTCAAGAACATCATAGGTAAGAGGGTTAGCGAAGTTGGGCACCGGACGGGTTAACGTGCACCATTCTGGGTCAGATGTACACACGAGGCCTGTCCACAATTGCACGTAGCCAGGTTCTGGCAAGGCAACTATAGCAGGGACGCTTTCTGTTCCTTTAACTGTGCAGCTAAAAGCTTGAGAACTATTTGCCATGTGTCCGAGTAGTAAATTGTTGGCTGGGAGCCATTGGTTCGCCTCCCCGTGCAACCACAGCAAATCATTCCCATTCCAAACTAGACTAAAGTCACATGGGGGATAGAGCCACCACCCCTGACCAGAGGCTAATCTGAACGGTTCGCAATGCGCTGCAGCGCGAAAAGGGGCTGTTCCCCCAACGCTAGTGTCTGCTATGCGTAGTTGTTCATGGTTAGTTTTCACAAAGCTTTCGAAAGCGTGTGTCGGCATTGACTTCCTTTTGCTAGAACGATAAATGTAAAACTAATACTAGTTAGTTGCTGTAGGTAGCTCATCAAAGTTCTCGCTTGGCCTCACTTCCATGATGAGGCCAAGCGAGATTTATAGAGAACGTGGCACGTTTACCAACCGGCACCATGCGTATTGCCACGGTAGCTTCGAATTTCGGCAATTAGCTCTGCGATTTCTTCATCTTGTTTATCGAGATCGTGCATTTGCTTTACACCTCCTCACAGTTCATTGTGTTATTTTGACAATTTTAGTGATTTTTTATAATTTATGTAAGCGGGTCTGCTGCATGTTTGGGTGACATCTGATCTGGCTTGCTTATGGAGGTAAGCCTGGAAGGATGGCATCATGCCTCAGCCTTATCCGAAAGAGTTCCGTGACGATGTTGTGCGCGTCGTACGGAGCTGTGAACCTGGTATCACGATCAAGCAGATCGCGGAAGACTTCGGTGTTCACCCCATGACAGTACATACTTGGATGCGTCGTGCACTGGTCGACGAGGGAACAGCATCGGACCAGTCTCGTGCTGAAGAAGTCGAGAGCCGTGAGCTACGAAAACGAATTCGTCTACTCGAGCAAGAGAACGAGATATTACGACGAGCAGCAGCATATTTATCACAAGCAAACCTACCGGGAAAAGACTCTACCCGCTCGTGACTGAGCTCGCTGTGACAGGGATTCCTGTGACGGTGACGTGCAGCAGACCCCTCGGTTTGCATTAGAGATTGCAATCCCGGCGTATATCCCACCGCCAGTTATTGCTAAGCCGCCAGCAAGAAGAATCGCTAAGAGTTTTTTATGTTTAAATTCAAATAATTTATCTTTTATCATTTTTTACCCCTAAGTTTTCTTTTTGTCAAAAAGCTTTGCTTTTATGTTCTTGCGGTCTCTTGTAAAGGTCAATATGTAATGTAGGTCTTCCGGTTGGCCTAAATGACACATTAGCAATACTATTGATAAATAGTCAATATTGCCGAAAAGTGTCGTATGCTGGTGGGATGACTGAGGTTGGAGAAGTTCTGCGCGCTCGTGTGCATGAGCGGATGTATGGACGTTTCCGGTCGAATGCGGCGATTGCGCGTGCTTTAGGGATGGATCCGAGTGAGTTCCACCGAAAGATTCACGGTCAGCGACCGTGGTTTTTGCGTGACGTTGTGGCCCTAGCCGAGCAGCTTGAAACTACAGTGGGGTGGTTGATTGGTGAAACCGATAAGCCATAATTTTTGCCCTAAAATTCTTATGTGTCAATCACATTAAATCTTTAGTCTGCAATACTATGGCCATTCGCGGTTTTGAGGAGGTTCATAGGGCGCAAATCGTTGGTAGGATCATCCTACATTTTGGGCGCTCTTATCGTTTAGAACGGCTAAAACGGCTAAAAAATAGCTTAAAAAGTCAGAAAATCCAGGGTTCCCTACGGAATTGAGAGTGCACGTCAGGTTCAAATCCCTCCGTCTCCGCCAATCTAGCACCGGAAATCAACCTTTTTGAGCCTGGTGGTCAGACGGAATTGTGATTTAGCAGTGAATGCGGCGATTGGGGCCAGCATGAAGGCCGAGAACTATGTTCGCCGAACACGGTTGAGGTGGGGAACGCTTTGAAAGCGAAGCCTCAGATCGCCGCGTGGCTCTTCGGATTTTGGCGGGGTGTTTAGTGTTTTGTTGTATGTCTGGCGTGGCTATGCACGTATAAAGAACGAGGGTATCGCAGTCTTGAAGTGTGACCATCAAAAACACAAATACCCTCGTCCATACCGATCCTACTCGTATTCTCCACACACTCGTGGGGTTGAAGAAGATTCGAGTACTCGCGTACCAACGCACAGGCCCCCGTGTGGAACTCGTGATCGAGCTAGCCCGGGTGAACCCGGTATGCCCGTCGTGTAACACTCGTGGGCGTATCAAAGACCGTCCCATCGTGCGTTATACCGATCTCCCCGCGTTCGGAACAAAGATCACACTCGCGTGGCGTAAACACCGACTCTGGTGCCCGTCCCCGCAGTGTCCACGACACACCTGGACACTCACCGATCACCGAATCGCAGCCAAGAGTTGTCTGCTCACCACGCGATGCGCGAAATGGGTGACTGAGCAAGTCGGACACGGTCGGGCAATATCAGATGTTGACCGCAAACTCGGCCTCGGTAACCGGTCAGAAGCATTCTGACGAGATTGTACGAAAGGGGTAGCATCAATCAAAATGTGTCGTTGCGGCGGTTTTGGGCGATGGTTGCGTCGATGAGGGTTGCTGCCGCCCGGCGAGCGTGTATTGCGGCTTTGGGGGTGCCGGCGATAGCGGCAGTTGTTTGCGCACCTTCGGCTAGGAGCGCGAGCTGAGCGGCAAGTTCATGTGCTAGAGCAGTATTTGGAACAACATCAGCTGCGAGAGGGATCACGGATTCTTGGAATGATTGCTTGTGTTGCTTAGCGGCGGCGGAGACCGCAGAGGAGGTTGCACCGAGTTCGCCGAAAGCGTTGATGAAGCCGCAACCGCGAAAACCGGTGTCACTGAACCAGGATTCGAGGAAGTCGTACATTGCCAGGAGTTTGTCACGGGGGGTTGTTGCAGCATCGACCGCTAAAGTGATGCCATGTTCCCAAATAGTGTGCCGTTCACCTAGAACAGCCACTATAAGTTTGTCTTTGCCTGGGAATTCGGCGTAGAGCCGTTTGAGCGATACCTCCGCAACGGTACGGATCTCGTCCATGCCAACGGCTTGAATGCCTCTGCTGTAGAAGAGTTCGTCAGCCGTTTTGATAATGCGGGTTCGAACATCATCGGTGGTCGGTTGGGAGGTTGTTTCCGGCATGAGGTGTTCCATTTCTGGGTTTTTCTCGGCGCAGCTTGCGCTGAGAACAATCGTTCTCTATATTTATAATAACCAAGAGAACGATCGTTCTCGCTCAATCTGGAAGGATCATGTGTTATGGGCATAATTACGGTAGGCATCGAGAATAGCCTTGATATTACGCTGCACTATGAAGACAAAGGATCGGGTCAGCCGATCGTGCTGATACACGGCTTTCCGCTCGATGGCAATTCATGGGAAGGTCAGGTTCCCGTGCTTCTTGATGCTGGGTACCGCGTTATCACCTACGACCGCCGAGGGTTCGGACGGTCGTCGCAGCCATCCACCGGGTACGATTACGATACATTTGCTGCTGATCTCAACACGCTCATCGAGACCCTCGATCTGAGGGATGCGATTCTTGTGGGTTTCTCGATGGGTACCGGTGAGATCGCGCGTTACCTTTCGACATATGGGTCAGAGCGTATTGAGAAGGTAGCATTCCTTGCCTCGCTCGAACCGTTCTTGGCAATCACTGACGACAATCTCGATGGGGCCGCGCCGATGTCTTTCTTCGAGGAAATCGCCGATACCGTCAAGCAGGATCGCTACTCCTACTTCACGAATTTTTACCACGAATTTTACAATCTCGAAGAAAATCTCGGAACTCGAATCAGCGAAGAAGCGGTACGAAACTCCTGGAAAGTAGCCGCTGGTTCCGGACCGATCGCTTCCGCTGCGGCACCACTCACCTGGCCGACCGATTTTCGCCAAGACATTCCCAAGATAGATATTCCCGCACTCATCGTGCACGGAACGGCCGACAATATTCTGCCAATTGATGCGACCGGACGTCGATTCCGCGCAGCTCTACCAACAGCAAAGTATGTTGAAATCGAGGGTGCACCTCACGGCCTGCTTACAACACACAAAACCGAGATTAACAAAGTTTTACTCGACTGGCTTGTCGAGTAAAACAGGTAGGGACGTCCAGATCGCGATCAGCGTTTGGTCGTCCGTTTTCCCCGGCAATAGGGAGTGTGCGCTGGGACCGATTGTGTAACACGTAACACAGGCGGTGAAATGGTTCGGAGTCGTGAGGAAACCCCGAATGCGAATATACGGGAAGTACCGCACTAGTAGGGTCTTGGGTGGTCTTACAGTGTTTGTAACACAGCCACACACTCGCGGCTCGGTCGAATCGGCGTACGGGGGCCCGGATTACGACCTTATGATCGGCTAAACCAAGGGAGACCATTTTGGGTGTTCGTGATCTGTGGGTTGCCGTCCGCGGTAACACCAGCTGGCAGTTCATTGAGTATGGGTCCCACAATGGATCATGTCCTTGAGCTCACGGCTGAGGGGTTATTTTTGCACTCAACCACCTTACGGCACCGTCCTTGACCTCGGAGAGGTGACTGGATGTGTGCTGCATACGGATCGTGGGTCGCGGTTTCGCAGCGGGAAACTACAGTGTGTTCTTACGAGTCACGGGATGATTGGCTCGGTGGGACGTGTGGGTGCTGCTGGGGGTAACGTGGTGATGGAATCGTTCTTTAGTGCGCTTCAGAAGAACATTTTGAATCGTCGAGCCTGGTATACCCGGGAAGAGTTGGGGGTCGCGATCGTGATTTGGATTAAGCGTGCCTATCATCGACGGCGTAGACAGGCGCGGCTTTGTTGTTTGACACCGGTCGAGTATGAAGCCATCATGAATAAATAGGTCGCACTCGCTGCCTGACAAAACTGTCACCTAAATGTGCACCAGACCCATCTCTTCGAAATGCGCTTGTGTCTTTCGGTGGTCAATCCTCGCACGGTTAACGAGAGCACCATCTCACAGGTTCCACCTAAACAGCGTTTACGCTCGGGTGCGATCATGGGTTTAAATGATGCTTCCCGATCCCTGGGAACGTCAATCTTGACTGGACCGATCTCGGTGAGCACGGTTTTTGCTCGGGTTCCGTTGCGGTGATTTGTCCTGGTGGGGGTATCACCAGGTTAGTGACCGAGGTGTTCAGTCAGTTCTGCTTCGAGCGCGGATTCCAACACAGTTTTAGTTGGGGCTCGAGAGTAACCCGCCGGGACCTACCAGGCTGACGCCTTGTTCCTGGGCCTGCGCTAAAAGCTGGGCTGCGAGTTCTTTCTGATCAATGATTTCTCCGGCCACTGGATCAATCATCTTGTTATCCGACACGGTATCGGTAATCGTGGTCATAGTCTTTATTCCTTATGGATCAGACCGACCTACCCAACGTTAATCAGACAAGACCCCGAGGCAAAGGCCCCTGTTTGTTATCCCGCAGCGTATTGACTCCGGCGGACATTGTTATTCCTGTGCCAAGGATAGCTCAGAAGGGCGTGGTCTGTTTTCTTTGTATAGGTTTAGGTGGATAATGATAATCTATTCAAATAATGTATATTGCGATAGTTTGATTAGGTCTTTTATTGAAAAGGAAAGTCATGTTGAGAAAGATATACCAGCTTATAGGCGTGGGAGCGCTCGGTGTTCTTGTTGTCGGGATGTTCTTCGGGGTATCGTCTGCACGTGCTAATGATGTGGTTATGCCTAAGGCACAGGTAGCTGATATGCGGGATGTCTCGGCCGATCTGGTGCAGATAAGTGACGATAATTTTAGGGCGTGTATTCACAACGCCCTTGATAAAGGCGAAAACGATGTTATTACGCTGCAGGAGGCAAAAAACCTGGATAGGTTGAGCTGTAGAGGCGCGGGTATTAAAAGCGTTAAAGGGATTGAAGGGTTTACAAATCTCACGGACTTGTATTTGAATTTTAATCAGATTATTGATATAACTCCGTTGGCTGGGTTGGAAAATCTTACGGACCTGTATCTGACTGTTAACCAGATTGTTGATGTTGCTCCGTTGGCTGGGTTGAAGAACCTTGCGAAGGTATGTTTGTCTGGTAATCAGATTGTTGATATAACTCCGTTGGCTGGGTTGGAAAACCTTGCGAAGCTATATTTGTCTGGTAATCAGATTGTTGATGTTGCTCCGTTGGCTGGGTTGGAAAACCTTGCGAAGCTATATTTGTCTGGTAATCAGATTGTTGATGTTGCTCCGTTGGCTGGGTTGAAGAACCTTGCGAAGGTATGTTTGTCTGGTAATCAGATTGTTGATGTTGCTCCGTTGGCTGGGTTGGAAAACCTTGGAGTTCTGGATTTGCGTGATAATCAGATTGTTGATGTTGCTCCGTTGGCTGGGTTGGAAAACCTTGGAGTTCTGGATTTGCGTGATAATCAGATTGTTGATGTTGCTCCGTTGGCTGGGTTGGAAAACCTTGGAGTTCTGATTTTACAGAAGAACCGGGTTGTTGATGTTGCCGCATGATCCAAGGTAACGATGCAGAGTCCTCCGCTTGATATACATCTGCTATAGAAATTTTTGGGAGCCCACATAGTGGCGGGATTTACGTGACTGTTGAGCGAACCCCGTCGCTACAGTGGGGTCCCAGGACGCTGCCTGATTCCCAGTGCCTAAACTCTTCTCATGAATTAACTCTTTAGGGTCATATCATGGATAGATAACCGGTAGTGAATCTGATGTGTGTTCACGTTTTGCCTCTGATAAGGCGGCGTTTCTTGTGTTCCCGAGAAAGGTGCTGTCATGACCTAAGATGCTGCTGAGCCGGGAAGTAGATCCACGCACACACTGTTTCGAGACTGGCTCACGTATGTTTGTCGTAGGGGAGCTTGCGGGTAACCATCCGCTGATTTATTCTGGTGTCCATTTTCGTCGCATCTGTGAGGTCAACCAGGTGATCAACGGGTCATGTCGCATCCGGTGGGGCTGAGGCGAACGAGTGCGACGAATCATCGCGTTGTGGGTGTGCCTGGCTTGCGAGATGAGATGGTCGTGAGGGTTTCTGGTTTTGATTTTGTTCCGGGAATGTGTGTGAAGATTCGCATGATCGTGTTCCGGTTGCCAGAAACGACGCGTGATCTCTCGGCTAATCGTAGAGCGGTGAACACCAAACTCACTGCTGGGTTGAGCATAAGATACTTGATGATCCAGAAGTTTCTTGATCATGATTCTGGCATCAAGCGTGAGATGGCGGTAATGTGTGCAAAAGAAACCACAGCCCTTCGGTAATGGTCTAGACAACTAACTTACACTCTAGTGTTGCACTTCCATTTAGAAGTCAGATGTTCTATATTTTTCTTTGCTCGCAATCTAAGATTGTTCGGGGTTGACGGGACTTTAGCTTCTTTACCTGCACAGGAATCAGATTGGCGATGTTTCTTCTTCTATACCCGCTGGTGGCCCTGGGGACAGAGATTTGGGGATACGGGTAAAGGATCGTTTTGCCTTCTATCGAGGTGGGTACTGATCAGCAGGACCCCGTTATTTGGTGTAGTGCTAGGTCTGACCTGGTTCCTGTGAGCACGCAGAGTGGTCCCACTGAGGTCTCTCCCTGCGGGTTAGGGTGGACGTACACGGCCAGTGATCCGAATGTTTTGGCTGGAACTGGGATAACGCTATTAACCCGCGTTCACAGTGACTTTTTCCGCGGAGATAGCTCAGGACTCAATATCACCCATTAACCCTGGTCTCTGTCCTGGCTCAACCCCGGGTATCCTCCCGGATCTGAGTGTGGGTTTGGGGCAGGGTGGTGATGGGGGCTTGTGTGGTGGCAAACGTGCAAATACCGGTGCTCCCGATGTGTTGCTATTTGGTGTTTGAGGCGGAGCGATTGCTCTTGTCGCCACGGTATCGTGTGGGCAACGCAGACAAATTCGGTGGGAAGTGTAGCGTTCTTGTTCCAATTCTTGCACATTATGCTCTAAAATTATTTGAAAATGACATATTGCTGATGGATTTTATCCAGAGCTTAAGTTTTTCTTGAGTGGTGAATATCACTGTAAACATTGGAAGTAATGTATGAAAATAATGAGTCGTTTTGTGTTGGCGGGAGTATTTATTGTCACTACCACAGCGGGGATGCTGGTTTGTGCGTCGTCGGCGAGTGCTGTCGACGTTGTGATTCCCGACGCAAGTTTTAAAGCGTGTATCAATGAGAGGCTTGGACAAGCTCCGGATGCTGCCATCACGGTGAACCAGGCAGAATCGTTAGATGCCCTAGAGTGCCACGCAAAGGGGATTGTAAGTATTGAGGGGATTCAGTCCTTTACGAACCTTACATACCTCATGCTGGGAAATAACCAGATCAATAACGTTGCTCCTTTGGCAGCACTGAGCCGCCTCGATGCCTTGTCCCTAGCCGGTAATCAGATTAGTGACATCGCTCCGTTAGCAGGGTTGAATAATCTTTTTGGCTTGTTCCTAGGCAACAATCAGATTAGCGATGTTAGTTCGCTCGTGCCGCTGGAAAACCTCGAGCAACTGTCTCTGGCGCATAACCAGATTAGTGACATCGCTCCGTTAGCGGAACTGACAAATCTGGGATTTTTGTTCCTGGACAATAACCAGATTAGCGATCTCGCTCCGTTGGCGCATCTGGTAAACCTCCGGAGCCTGTTTCTCAACGATAATCTGGTGAGTGACGTTACCCCGTTGGCAAATCTAGGGGCCCTCGAGTTTCTGTGGCTGTACAGCAATCAGATTAGTGATGTGTCTTCGCTTTACCCGGCGGCCATCCGGGGTACAGAGATACGAGGACGAGAGCAAACAATTACTCTTCCCCCTATTTCCGCGGGTGTTGTTCAGGAAACTCCCCTCATCGGGTACAGCGGTAGGTTTGATCGGGTTCCAGTAAGCCCGCAGAGCGGTTCGGCAGAGATTCTCCCCGGCGGATTATCGTGGACTTACACAACTAGCGGTTCGAATACTCTGACCTGGGAGTGGGTGAACACTATTAACCCACCGCAGACGATAGCCTTTTCCGGTCAGATAGTGCAGGAATCAACACCGTCCATACCTCCGAGCCCGAACGTTTTGCCGGAGCCGAATATTATTCCAGGACAACCCGGTGCCAACGGCAGTGGCCAGCTTGCCAACACCGGTATTGCTGATCCGTTACCGTCGGGTATTTTGAGCGGTGCGTTGGCTCTTGCGGGCGTGGTGCTGTGGGCGTCCCGACTGAGGGCACGTCGATAAAACAAAAGTCTCAAGTAATTCAACAAACCTTCAGGTTCTGAGGGTAATATTGTCGATTATATAGGTGCGTGTGGGTTGGGGAACCCGGGTTTTACGAGTTATCTTATTGTCTTTGCGTGGGGGTGTTTGAGACATGGCCAGAATTTCTGGTTCAGGTTATGAACTGAAGGTTATCGACAGGGCAGCCACGACTGTGTTTTCTGGGCGCTTTCGTTGGTTGGGACGGGTGTTGGGTGTTTTTGTGGCGGCCACGGTGGCGCTGGTGATGCTGGGGGTAGCCCCGGCCAGTGCGGCCATCCCAAATATCCCAAACATATGGTTCGCCGATGTTTCTGGGTACAAGGGTAATTACCCCACTCAGGTGGCTTTTAGTCCCGATGGAAAAATTGCCTACAGCACCAACGGGCTAACGAACTCCGTATCGGTAATTGACGCGGTAACACACAAGCAGATAAAGCATGTCCAGGGCTTTACGGGGGACGCTCCATACGGCGTAGCGTTCACTCCCGATGGAAAAACCGCATACGTCGCCAACCAATTTAGTAATTCGGTTACCGTGATCGATACGACCTATCACGCTCAGGTGCAGGAGGTCAAAGGCTTTGTGGGAGAGCGACCCACAAACCTGGAAATAAGCCCGGATGGGCGGTTTGCCTACGTTGGCAATATGAGCAGCAACTCGGTTTCTGTGATTGATGTGGCCGAGCACGCTCAGGTGGGCGAGGTGAAGAACTTGGCGGTGAGGTCACCGCTGGGGATCGCCTTTAGCCCCGATGGGAGTACCGCCTACATCGGCAACCGGGATCACAACAATGGTGGTGTCGCTGTGGTGGATGTGGGTACTCATACTCAGACCGCTACTGTTTCTAACTACACCGGGAGAACGCCGTCAGGAATGGCATTTACACCGGACGGCAAATTTGCGTACATCACCTCCTACGGCGTCAGAGGCCAGGTGGCTGTGGTGGACGCTACTACTCACGAGCAGGTGGGGACTATTGCGGGACTCTACACGGTGTTCACGAGTGAGGTGGCATTCAGCCCCGACGGGGACACTGCCTATATTGCTAGTTTTATAGACAAATCCGTTCTGGTGGTGGATGTTCCCACCCACACGCAGAAAAGCATGATTACCGGTCTTTCCTACTCCCCGACCGACGTGGCGGTCAACCCTGACGGAAGTGCTGCCTACGTCACTTCTTTTGCGGTGTCGGTTATTAGCGGCCCCCACACCGCACCGCGGGTGACACATCAACCGACTGATGTAACCGCGGAGGTGGGAGAAGAAGTAGAGTTTGTGGCAACGGCTCGTGCCCTACCCGCGCCGACGGTGCGGTGGCAGATTGCAGAGGCAGGAAGCGAAATTTTCACTGACGTCCCCGGGGAAGCTTCGGATACGATGCGCGTTACGGTGAGCGAGGATGATAATGGAAGCCACTATCGAGCCCGTTTCAGTAACGATCTTGGTGTGGTGACTACCGCACCGGCCGTCCTGAACGTCGCTTCTACACCGGAGATTCCACCCGGAGGTAATCCGGAGCAACCGGGCGCTGTGGAGCCAAACCCAATTCCCGAGGGGGCAACCCCGGAGACTATACCGGAGAACGGTCCGATGGCACTGGGATTCCCGAGTGAGGCCTCGCCTGAGGATACAAAGAACGGGCTAGCGATGACCGGGTTTGAGGGGGCAACGTTGTTCTCTTTTGTGGCGATCATCCTTCTAACGACCGGTGCTCTGGTTGTGATGCTTGCACGGCGACAGCCCAGCGCTGCAAAACGAAGGGTCTAAGCTTTCTGGGAGGCGGCACCCGCAGGTCCCGGGGACGGCCGAGGACCGGTGCCTTTGTGGCGACCCGTCACAAAGTACATCAGCACCACAAGCAGTAGCGTGGGGACGCCAACAATTAGCGTCATCCGAAACTCTTCCGTAAAAATTGTGGTGACCATGGTTGCGAACATAAGAAAAGCGCCGAGCAGAGTTCCCACGGGAAAGCCCGGCATTCTGAAGCTGAGTCTTTTGCCCTCGGCTGTGAGCCGCCGCCGAAAAAACCAGTGCGTTATAAAGACAACCATCCAGGTGAACATCGCGCCGAATAGCGAGATAGCAATCATGGTCACAACTGCCTGATCAGGAATTAGTATGCTGACCACCGTGGCAACGGCGATGCCCGCCGTTGACGCAAGAAGGGCGTTTACGGGGGCGCCGTTTTTTCTCACTCGACCGAGGAATCGCGGAGCATCCCCCGCGCGTGACAGGCTGAACATCATGCGGGTGGAAATATAAAGCTGACTGTTCATGGCGGAGAGCGCCGCAACGATCACGATAAAGTTGAGCACGCTACCCGCGTAGGGAATTCCCACAAACTCCATGACGGTCACAAACGGACTCCCACCCGCCAGAAGTTGTGCGGTGGGAACGATCGCCACGATCAGGGTGATTGTGAGAACATAAAAAATTATCAGGCGCAGGACGGTAGCTTTAAACGCCTTGCGTACAGCCTGATCCGGATCCTTGGCCTCACCCGCTGCCACAGCGATCATCTCGATACCCAGGTAGCTAAAGATCGACACAATAACCGCAAACCACATTCCGGTGAATCCGTTGGCAAAAAATCCCGCACCTTCAAAAAGGTTATGAAAGCCTGCCCCCGGTTCTTGATCGTCAAAAATAACAAAGATCCCCACCACGATAAAGGCCAGGATGGCAAAAACTTTGATGCTGGAGAACCAATATTCTAGTGTTCCAAACGTCTTAACGTTCAGGGCATTTACGAAGATGAGTGCTCCGGCAAAGATCACCACCCAGATCCAAGACGGAACATGAGGGAACCAAAATCCCATGTATTCACCGATTGCTGTCACCTCCGTTCCTACGGCGAGAACAACGCACGACCAATACAGGTAACGTACGAGATAGCCCATGAGGGGCCCTATGTAATATTCGGCATAGGCTCCAAAGGACCCAGAGGTTGAGTGTGTGATCGTCATTTCGGCGAGACATCCCATGAGTAAGAACGCAATAAAACCACCGATGATGTAGCTCAAAATAACGCTGGGGCCGGCCAAACCGATTGCAAACTTGCTCCCGAGAAAGAGACCTGTTCCTATTGCCCCGCCCAGGGCAATCATGCCCATTTGTCTGGAGGTGAGTCGAGGGTTGAGGCCTTGCTCTCGGGCTTGGATATCGCTGAAATCGCTCACAATAACCTCCCTGTCGATAACTCTTATGGGCCGATGTCTTTGTTTTTTGCCCGCTCCTCGATGTGTCTAACGCAGAGGGGTATCTCACAGCGTAATACCATTGGATCGTCATGGTTCCTAATAACACCCTTTTGGGCAAGAGTTGATAGCCGCGGTAGTTATTCGGAAGCTCAAACTTACACAGTTTTGACTATCCGGAAATTCACGTGATAATGAGCAAAGGCTAAAATTGGCGTGGCTTCTCGGCGTCTGGCGAGAAAGTTTCTGGTTGTGATTTCACATTGAGGTGCTTTGTAAGGTAGTATCGTTCTTGGCTCAAAATGAGCCGGCAAAGCATGCGCCCGTAGCTCAGCTGGATAGAGCGTCTGACTACGGATCAGAAGGCCAGGGGTTCGAATCCCTTCGGGCGCACATTTTTGATGAGTCGGGATATAGCTTACGCGTGATTTACAAATCATCTCCTGTGTGGGTGAAATCATGTGCCGGTTTTTGCTGGTCGCTTACCCGATGGTTTTGGGCACTGTCTTGGTGAGACTCCCCTTGGCTTGCGGAACGGGCTTAACAGGGAAAGCTGGGCTTGGACTATCCGAGTGGTGCGAGAGGGTCCTCTGCTGTTGCGGGTTCCTCTCGCACCGTATCGGCAAGTGAATTAGAGTCGTGCAGAGATGGCGCGCGCGACCTCTTCGCCCGTGCGAACTGCTCCGTCGAAGAAACCAGCCCAGCGATCCGCCATCTCGGTTCCTGCCCAATAAATGCGACCGACCGGGGCAGTGAGCACATCGCCGAAGTTGCTCCACAATCCGGGGGGCATGAACGCGGCAAAGGCACCTCCGGCCCAGGGGTCGCGAGGCCAGTCGGCCTCGTCGTAGGTCACGGGTGAGAGCGCTTCTTCTCCGAGGTAGTTGGCGAAGTCTCCGAGAACGGCCGCGCGGCGATCTTCGTCGGAGAGCTCGGACCAGCGGCCATAGCGGTTCCCCACGACAAACGTGGCAAGAACCCCAACACCCGTAGTGGGGTCAGAGCTATCAGCAATGAGCTCAATCCACTTTTGGTTCCCAAAGCCGTAGCCGGAGAGTCCTTTTTCTCGCCAGAAGGGGCGATCATATGAGACAAGAACCTTTGCGCAGGTTCCCATGGGAACGCGTTGCATAAGTTGTTCGCGTCGGGCCGGAAGTGGTGGGTGATAGGAGATGTGGCCGGCGAGGTGCGGGGGCATCGCAAGTACCACAAACTTGGCCCGGTGCGTCGCGTGTGTGGTGGTAACCTCAACGCCGGAAGGGCTGTGCGTGATATCGCGTACCTGCTCACCCAGGCGGACGGAGTTTGTGAGCTCTGCGGCGATCAGTGCGGGAACCTGTCCTGCACCCCCGTGAATGAGGTCTTCTTCTGGGTCCTCCTGCTGTGCGGCGCTCTTTTGGCCCCAGAGTGCGTGCAGAAGAGAGATCTGGTTGGGCTCCGCCGGTCCGAGGTAACCCACCGCTCGGGTCATGTAGGAAAGGTACCAGTTTCCAAACGCGGTTTTTGTGTTGTCGTGAATCCAGCGAGCGAAGGTGTCACTATCAAGGCGTGGGTTATCGCCCTCATTGCCTGGATGGCCGTCGGGAAGTGTCTTGGCGAGTCGGGTGAATTTCTGCCAGGCCTGGTTGGCATCGTGCCATTCCTCAGCGCTGATCTCTCCGGGCGCTCCTGTCGGTTGCTCGGGGAATGTCCCCGCGAACTCGTAGCGGTCATCGCCCCAGAGCATAACACTATTGCCGAGGAGGGGAGAGGGAAAGCGTGGCAGATTGTACTCGTCAAGCAATCTTAAGAAACGGTCCTGTGTGGGGCCTACCCACTGCCCACCCAAGTCTATCCACTGTCCCGAGGGGAGAAACTTGCCCACCATTCTTCCGCCCAGTCGCTCCTGGGCTTCTATTACTAGAACATTGTGTCCACGACGTTGCAGGTCGCGGGCGGTCACCAAGCCTGCCAGACCCGCGCCCACCACTACACAGTCGTATTCTGTTGTGCCGTATGTGTTCTTACTCATATGATTTGCTTCCCTGGGGTTCGAGGAGACAGGAATTTATCAGGATTAATTATTATTTTCTCCTTAAATATTACCGCAACTACGGTGATTTCTCAGGCTGTGTATGGGTGATCTTTGTGTATTTGATGCGGAATTATTGTGAGCGTGGTGCGTGACTAACACGTTTTAATGGGCCATAACGGTATAGTCATTATTAATTATATTTTTTATAAGTGCCCCAATTACTTGTGGTTTGACGGCGCAGCCAAAACTATGAGTGTGGGGTCGCTGCTTGTTATATGGCGACAGTGTGAGTTGTCGTATTGGTGTTAATGAATGGAGGATATTGCAGATGAGTGCTGCAATTAATGCGTTGAGGCTGGCTCAGGAGCGTGCGATGAAGGTTCGCCCCGGGGTAGGTGGATTTCCCGTCCTTGCGGAGGTTCTTTACCGTGCAGGAGTTTACCGTAATGAGTGGTTTCTTCCCGGTGCACAGAGCTTGTATTTTACGGAACTCGGCGTGGTGGTTCAACAGGGAGAGCCGGTGATCCGTGGGCTTGCAGATGTGCCTGTCTTTGATCAGGAGGAACTGGTACGAGTGCTCAGACGTGACCAGGCGGGAAAGACGACGTTTCCCGAGTTCTTAGAGGGTGCCTGGGGAGCCGGAGTGGTTCACTACATCGTGGATTTTCCCGCTCGGATTGTTACCTACCTGGGTAGCGATGGTCAAAAATATGTTGAATCTTATCCCGAGGTGTCTCTCGACTAACGTGTTTAGCGTCTTGGTGTTGGCATCGTCGACGCGGTGCAGGCTCCGACCGTAGGGCTCTTTTACCCACCTTCGTGGTGTAGTATTTTTCCACACACTCCGCCAGGGGAAGCCCGTGCGCTAGAGTGTAGGTGAGTTGCGCTGTTGAGTGAAGCGCTCTCCCGTAATAAGTTCTTGAATAATCAGCGAAGATAATAAAAGAGGTTAAACGTCATGATCACAAAGCGAACGCTTCCACGCGTTTTCTAGCTACTCTGAGCGGTGTTGCAGCCCTGGCTCTTATCGCCGCAGGCTGCTCTAACGACTCTTCGCGGGGGGGGGGGGGGGGGTAATAGCCTCATTGTCGGTACTACCGATAAAGTTGTCAGCCTTGATCCCGCGGGTGCGTACGACAATGCTTCTTTTGTCGTGATGAATCAGGTGTATCCTTTTCTTCTGAACACACCGCTGGGGAGTCCGGATGTTCAACCGGATATCGCTGTCTCCGCTGAGTTCACCTCACCAACCGAGTACACCGTTGTTCTTAAAGAGGGCCTCACCTTTGCAAACGGCAATGACCTCACCTCCGAGGACGTTAAATTTACGTTTGATCGGCAGCTAGCGATTAACGACCCTGAGGGGCCGGCATCCCTTCTCTATAACACTGGAGAGTGTTTCCGCTCCCGACGACACCACAGTTGTTTTTACGCTTAAAGAGGCCAACGATCAGATCTTCCCTCAGGTTCTCTCCAGCCCCGCGGGACCGATAATTGACAAAGACGTCTTCCCCGCAGACAAAATTCTGAGTGATGACGAAATCGTTCAGGAAAAGCCCTTTGCGGGTCAATACATCATCACCAGCTACCAGAAGAACACCCTGATCGGATACGAGAGCAACCCCAACTATCAGGGACTGCTGGGAGCCCCCAAAACTGATGTGGTCAATACTCGCTACTACACCAGTGCCCCCAACCTGAAGCTTGATATTCAGGAGGGAAACATTGACGTGGCTTTTCGTAGCCTCTCTCCCACGGACATCGAAGATTTGCGAAATAACGATAGTGTGAACGTGGTGGACGGCCCGGGTGGTGAGATCCGCTACATCGTGTTCAACTTCAATACTCAACCGTACGGTGCGTCAACACCCGAGGCCGACTCGGCAAAGGCGCTTGCGGTGCGTCAGGCCGTTGCCGACCTGATCGACCGTGACGAAATTGCCCAGGATGTCTACAAGGAAACCTACACCCCTCTCTACTCTTACGTGGCAAGCGGGTTGACCGGGGCGAACGAGTCTCTGAAAGAGCTGTACGGTGACAAGCAGGGTGGTCCCGATGCGGCAGTGGCCAAGGCGCGTCTTGAGGCGGCAGGGGTGCAGATTCCGGTAGAGCTGAGTCTGCAGTACAGCAACGACCACTATGGCCCATCGTCCGGCGACGAGTATGCCCTTATCAAAGATCAGCTAGAGGCCGACGGCCTCTTTTCGGTTGACCTGCAAACAACGGAGTGGGTGCAGTACTCTAAAGATCGCACCTCAGATGTCTACCCCGCCTATCAGCTCGGCTGGTTTCCCGACTACTCCGACTCTGATAGCTACCTCACCCCCTTCTTCCTCACGGATAATTTCCTGATGAACCACTACGACAATCCCGAGGTAAACAACCTTATTGTTCAGCAAGCCACTACGGCCGATCGCGACGCACGCGTTGCCCTCATTGAGCAGATCCAGAAGAGCGTTGCGGCTGATCTCTCGACCGTTCCGTATCTCCAGGGTGATCAGGTTGCTATCACGGGAACCGATGTTCTTGGTGCGGCGGACACCCTCGACGCGTCGTTTAAGTTCCGCTACGGAGCCCTCTCCAAGAACTAATCGCCGGATAAGCGGTTGATACGGGGTAGGCGGTTTTTGGGAGTTACCGCCCACCCCAAATACGAGAACATACACGTTCAGACCGGAATGGAACCCATGTCTTCAGATCACTCGGGCACGGTGGCAACCACGGTTCAGCCACCACAAAAGCCCGTAAAAACAACAAAGAATCACGGGCTTGGCAGATATATTATTGTGCGGGCACTCCTCATCATCCCCACCATTTTTATTCTGGTCACCGTTGTTTTTTTTGCTGATGCGTGCCACGGGTGACCCGCTCACCGCGGCACTCGGGGGGCGCCTCTCCAGCGATCAGCTTGCGGAGCGTATCCACGCGGCCGGTTATGATCGGCCCCTCATCGTGCAGTACTTGGAATACCTGGGGCAGGTTTTTACGGGTGACTTTGGAACCACCCTCAGCGATAATCAACCGGTCACGCAGGTGCTTCTCACCTACGGGCTGGCAACGGTGGAGCTTGCCTTTTACGCCCTCATCGTTGCCCTCATCGTGGGGATTCCCCTGGGCATGCTCGCGGCATATCGGCGCGATCGGTTCACGGACGCGGGTCTACGGATCTTTGCCATCCTCTGCTACGCAACTCCGGTTTTCTTTGCCGGGCTGTTATTAAAGCTGATTTTTTCAGTGTGGCTGAAGGCGCTGCCCGTCGCGGGACGTGCCTCTACCTCCGCCGAGCTCCACATGCAGATGCTGCCCAACAAGACGGGGATATACCTCATCGATGCGATACAGACGGGCAACTCCGCAATCATCGCCGACGTGGTGCTGCACGCCGTCCTACCGGGAATCGCCCTGGGGCTTCTCACTGCGGGGGTGTTTCTCCGCCTGGTACGCACCAATATGATCAGCACGCTTACAACGGAATATGTTGGTGCGGCAAGGTCTCGGGGAGTGGTAGAGTTTCGCCTGGTGCGTAAACACGCCTATCGGCCGGCCCTAATCCCCATTATTACCGTGATGGGAATGCAAATTGCGATGTTGCTGGGTGGTGCTGTGCTCACCGAAACCACATTTGAGTGGAAGGGGCTGGGGTTCCAACTCGCTCAGTACCTGCAAGCCCGTGACTTTGTTGCGGTTCAGGGGATTGTTGCACTCCTTGCGGTTGTAGTGGCTGTGACCAATTTTTTGGTTGACATCATCGCGGCGCTTATCGATCCGAGAGTGAGGTACTAGCGTGTCTCTTTCCCCATCGCAGACAGACGCTGTTTCTGTTCCGTCGTCACAGCCCGCAAAGCCCTCCTTATTTCTGCGCCTCCCGGTGATTCGCCAGTTCGTGCAGAGCATGGGGTGGCAGAGGGTTATGCTGCTCGTAGGTCTCAGCCTCACGGGAGTCTTTGTGCTGACGGCTCTTTTTGCGCCGATCATCGCGCCCTACGGGTTCGCTCAGAGGCGGGACGCCGCAGGAACTTTTGGGCCGCAACAGCCGCCCAGCCCCGAACACATCTGGGGGACAACCGTTGGTGGGTATGACGTTTTTTCCCGCGTGATCTGGGGTGCACAGACAGCACTGCTGGTCATCGTGGTTGCCGTTATCCTCTCGCTCTTTCTCGGGGTTTTTCTGGGGCTGGTATCCGGTTATTTTGGCGGATGGTTTGATCGAATTCTTGTGGTGCTGTGCGACGCCATCTATGCTTTCCCGTCGTTGCTGCTCGCTATCGTGATGTCGATTGTTATTAGCGGTGGACAGTCCAGCATGTGGGGTGGGATTTTTGCCGCCGCTATTTCCATCACCGTGGTGTTTGTGCCCCAGTATTTCCGTGTGATCCGAGCCGAAACCGTGCGTATTAAGACCGAAGCGTACGTTGAGTCTGCGCGTGTTGTTGGTGCGAGCAGCCCACGAATCATGTTCCGCCACGTCTTGCGTAACGCCACCCGCACCCTGCCCCTGATCTTTACGCTTAACTCGTCAGAGGCGATCCTCACCCTTGCAGGACTCGGTTTTCTTGGTTTTGGAATTGAACCAACGGCCGCAGCGGAATGGGGCTACGACCTGAACAAATCGATTTCGGACGTTTCCACCGGTATCTGGTGGACCGCGCTTTTCCCCGGTCTTGCGATTGTTCTTGTGGTGTTGGGCATCACCCTGGTGGGTGAAAGCCTCAACGACCTGGCCGATCCGCGGCTGCGGGGTCGCCGTGCCGTTAAACGGGCGATTGGTCGCAGATCCCCGCTATCTCAGGTTAGTAGCTCCTCTGGGAATAAAGGCCGGGATCCCGTGCAGCACGGGGAGCACAATCTCTCCAACCATAGAGACGATGATCTTCCTGATCACAGGGGTGACGATCCTTCCCGCTACAGGGGTGACGGTAGCGACGCATCGGAAAATAAAGCATCCGCTAGAGAAAACAGTCGAGAGAACGGGGAGCGGTCATGACACAGCCCACCACACCCAACGCGGCTGATGCCTTCGGGGTCGAGCGTGGATCCACCGAAAAAGATATCGTGTCGATCTCTCATCTTTCGGTTTCTTTTGCAACCGATATGGGGGAGGTCACGGCGGTTGACGATGTGTCGTTGGCCGTGCGTTCGGGGGAAATCCTGGCGGTTGTGGGGGAGAGCGGCAGTGGTAAAACCGTCACCGCCAAGACCATTCTGGGGCTGCTCCCTGAAACGGCTACGACTGCGGGCGCGGTCTTATTGCACAATCGTGAGAAAAACATCACCTCTGACGTGATTACACTCAGCAAGAAGAGGTTACGGGAGATTCGCGGAAGTGATGTTTCGATGGTGTTTCAGGAACCCTCTACCGCGCTGAACCCCGTATACACGGTCGGCTGGCAGATAGCCGAGGGAATCCGCGCCCACACGAGGGTGAGCAGAAAAGAGGCGAGGGAACAAGTCATTGAGATTATGCGTCGAGTGGGCATCCCAGAGCCCGAGGAGCGCGTGGACTATTACCCGCACCAATTTTCGGGGGGACAAAAACAGCGCATCATCATTGCGATGGCCCTCGTGCTCAACCCTGGCCTGATCGTTGCCGACGAGCCCACCACAGCCCTCGACGTGACCGTGCAGGCTGAAATTCTTGATCTGCTTCGCCGCTGCCGGGACGAGTTTGGTGCCGCCATTGTGCTCATTACACACAATATGGGGGTTGTTGCCGACCTGGCGGATCGTGTTGCGGTGATGTATCGCGGGGAACTGGTGGAGCAGGCGGGGGTGAAAGAACTTTTTGCCTCTCCGCGGGAGCAATACACACGTGAGCTATTGGCCGCGGTACCCAAGATCGGGGTCGGGCCCGCGCTCGCCGCGGAACGAGCAGCCGCCCGTGAGCCGGGGTGGAACGAAAAACCGCCCCTCGTGGTTGCGCGCGACCTGCACATAGAGTTTCCGGGACGCCTGGGACGTAGCGGCTTTGTGGCGGTTGATGGAATCAGTTTTGAGATCCGACGCGGAGAGGTTCTGGGTCTGGTGGGCGAGTCGGGTTCGGGTAAAACCACGACGGGACGAGCGATAGCCGGGCTGAACCGGGTGACGGGCGGTTCTCTCCGTGTGCTCGGATACGAGATGCGGGGGATGCGTGAGAGAGCGTTTAAGAAGTTCCGTAAAGATATTGGATTTGTATTCCAAGACCCCGCTTCAAGCTTTAACCCTCTGCTTACGGTAGCTGAGTGTGTTGCGGAGCCCCTGGTGGTTCACGGTAGAGCTGCGCACGCATCGGATGCCCGGTCCAGGGTGAACGATCTCTTGGAAGCGGTGCAACTTCCGCGTTCCTACGGCGATCGTTACCCGCACGAATTGAGCGGTGGTCAGCGGCAGCGGGCAAGCCTGGCGCGTGCTCTCGCTCTAGAACCGCAGCTTCTGATTGCCGATGAGCCAACCTCGGCCCTAGACGTATCGGTGCAGGCCCGTGTGTTAGAGCTCTTCTCCGAGCTGCAGAGAGAGCTCGGCTTTGCCTGCCTCTTTATTAGTCACGACCTCGCCGTTGTTGACCTACTCGCCGACCGGATCGCGGTTCTGTATCACGGTAAGCTGGTGGAGGAGGGGCCGGGTTCCCAGGTGCTGGTACATCCGCACCATCCCTACACCCAGCGGCTCTTGGCCTCTCTTCCGGTTCCAGATCCGGTTCTCCAGGCCGCGAGGCGAGAAAAACTGCGGGCCCTGTCTGAATGATCCGAGCGTGGCCGCGGGCCGACTGTATTGCCCCGGTGGCGGAGCGCGGAGCTAGGCGGGTATCAATCCCAAAGCTTTCACCGCATTGTGCTCCTCGAGGAGTTCGTTCACGGACGCCTCAATACGTTCTCGAGAGAAGAGATCAATCGTAAGCCCCTGAACTATCTTCCACGAACCGTCGACGCTGCGAGCCGGAAACGAGGAGACTATCCCCTCGGGAATTCCATACGAGCCGTCGGAGGGGAGCGCCACAGAGGTCCAGCGCTGAGGGGTGCCGGATATCCAATCACGCATGTGGTCAATGGCGGCGTTAGCCGCGCTCGCTGCTGAGGAAGAGCCTCGTGTGTTGATGATCTCTGCTCCTCGCTGCGCCACGCGACGAATGTATTCTCCCCGAGCCCACAGCGGATCTAGCGTGTCGAGTGCCGGTGCGTTGGATATGGTTGCGTGGCTCAGATCGGGGTATTGTGTGGCGGAGTGATTTCCCCACACCGTGATTCCGTTGATTTCGGAGACATGTACCCGTGCTTCCTGGGCAAGAATGCCGATGGCTCGATTGTGGTCAAGGCGAGTGAGTGCGGTGAAACGCTCGGGGGGTACGTCGGGAGCATTGTGCTGGGCGATGAGAGCGTTTGTGTTGGCGGGGTTTCCCACAACGATTACGCGGATGTT
This sequence comes from Lysinibacter sp. HNR, assembly GCF_029760935.1. Classification (NCBI taxonomy): domain Bacteria; kingdom Bacillati; phylum Actinomycetota; class Actinomycetes; order Micrococcales; family Microbacteriaceae; genus Lysinibacter; species Lysinibacter sp. HNR. Next base: position 334,758 of record NZ_CP121684.1, read on the forward strand.
ATCGTCTGCGTGATCGTTAATCGCCCGGCCCTGGGGCCCAAAGATACCACCGTTCGCCTGGAGTAGGTCTGCTCTCTCCATGCCCGCTGTGCGGGGGCGTGCACCCACAAGAAAGGCTACGCTGGCTCCCTCAAAGGCTGCGTTTGGATCCGTGAAAATATCAACGCTGTGCAGCAGGGGAAACGCGCAATCGGTGAGTTCGAGGGCGACTCCTTCGGCGGCTTGAAGCCCCTGTGGGACTTCAAGTAGTCTCAGCCTGACGGACTGTTGCGACCCGAGGAGAGCACCGGAGGCTATGCGGAAGAGGGCGGCGTAGCCAATTTGCCCTCCGGCTCCTGTGAGGGTGATGGTTACTGGTTGTGCACTCATGGATTTAGTATAGGTAGTCTGCACACTGCCGGGGAATTGGCCGGGTTGCGATGGAGTTGCACCGGTTATCAATCTATTCGGGAGCATCACGGTCGCGGCAGTTGGGCGTGTGATCGCCCGTAGAAGTTGGGTTGCGCGCAGAGGCAAGAGATAAGCATGATAGATGCCGGTTGGTATTATTGATTCATCCCGTGTCTTCTACTTCACGGGGTACTTCCTTGCCCAGATCCATGTGCAAAAGCGCGATTCTGACAGCTCTCCAATGCGGAATTCAGGCTCGCTAGGATGGTATTGACTCGGCCACGTGGACACCTTGCGATGCTGCCCACGAGTAACCCCAATGGCTCATGGCGTTGATGAGCGGTCGTAATGTCTCACCCAGCGGCGTGAGAGCGTATTCGACTCTTGGCGGAACCTCGGGGAAGACGGTTCGACGTACCAGGCCGTCTCCCTCAAGTTCGCGTAGCTGTCTAGTAAGAACGCGGTCAGTGATGTCACCAACTTCGCGGCGCAGCTCTCCGTAGCGAAGTGTGCGGTCAAGTAGCAGTTCGACAATCGTGAGCTTCCAGGCCCCACCGACGACGCTTACTGTTACCTCAACTGGACAGACACTGAGCGCGTGTCGAATTGATTCTCGCATAACACTATCCAATCTGTAAGTATTTGACAATAAAGTGCATACTTACGTCTTCGTCATTTGCATGCTTGAATCGTTACATGCCTTCCTGCGAAACACCAGAGCAAGCTGTGGGGTGTCGACTGCGTATGCTGGTGGTGTTCTTTCTTATTCCTGGTGTCGCGATGGCATCGTGGGTTACTCGAACACCGACGATCCGGGATGAGATCGGGCCTTCGTTTGCTGAGATGGCCATAGCGCTTTTCGGCCTGTCACCAAGTTCGCTTCTCGGAGTACTGGGGTCGAGGCGGCTTGTTGCTCGGTTTGGCACGAAATGTACATCGGTGATCGGTCTCTGGTTCGCTGTCGCATCGCTCGTGATGATTCCTGTAGGCAACGTCTGTGGTAGCGCTGTTGTCGTTGCAACAGGACTCGGCCTGTTTGGCCTTGGTATGGGAATATGTGAAATTGCCATCAATATCGACGGTGCAGAGGTCGAACGTCTTTTGGGGCGTTTAGTGATGTACGTCTTGCAGGTTAGCTACAGTCTGGGCCTATTGATAGGTGCTCGCGCCGGATTCGGTTTGAATGCGTTAAACGTTCCGGTTTCTCTGCATCTGCCTGTCCTTGCAGGCGCTATCGTGCCAGCCATCTTCGTCTTTCAGCAAGATATTTCTCGCAAGCTTAGTGTCCGTCACGTCAACGATGAGCACAATGTCTCCCATTCAAGTGCGTGGCGTGATTATAGGTTATTTCTCATTGGTCTTCTTCTAACTGACTATTTCACCTCTTTATTCCGTACATCTTTATTCCGTACATCTGAAACCCAAGGAGATAATCATGTCCATTTCATCCGGTATCAACGACGTCCCCTTCTCTGTTGGTGTTGACTCAGTCGTTCTCGAACCAGAGCTCACCTTTCCTGGTGAGGTTCTTGAAGGCGACCCGAGGATGACGATTGGTGAGATTTGGGAGTCTGCAGACCGCACCCAGTGGCGCGGTATCTGGCAGGTCGAGCCGGGGAAGTTCACCTGGACATTCCCCGGAGACGAGTTTTTCGTAGTGACCTCCGGTCACGCCACCGTCGAACGTGAGAATGGTGAACCGCTAGAGCTGGTTGCCGGGATGGTCGCCATTTTCAACCCAGGAGACGTCACCACTTGGACAGTGCACGAAACTCTTCGCAAGGCACTGCATCTCGGCGGCCTCCCCGAGACTGCCTGATCACTGCACACGTTCCGACTAAAGACAGGAAGCGCAACGTAGAAATGTCCACTAAACACGTCCTCGTAGTCTGGGAGCACCCTCGTACAAACTCACTCACCTCAGCAATTGCGGGTGACGTCATTGCAGAACCCACCGTCAAAGGTCTAGAAGTTGATGTACTTGACCTCTATCGTGACTGTTTCAATCCCGTGCGGGCGACGGGATCAGAACGGTGTTACGAGCTCATCGGGGGATGAGCGAGAGTCGCATGAAGCGAGCCGCGGAATGGTTCCTCACACTGAGAAGAAGACACACTCGACCGGTCATCCACTATCTTGTGCGATAAGCCCCTCTTTTAATACCAAGAAAGGAGCCGGGGAATGTTCCCCGACTCCCATCCTGCACCAAGAGGGTCTTGCAATCACTAATCGCTGATAACACTTTAAGCGTTCAACGTCCCACAAGAATATAACAGAATCATAACGGACACCAGTTATGGTCTTGTGATCTATCGATTTTCTCAGGGACCTCTCGGTTAGTGAGGAGCTTGGGGGTAAGACGTTGGAATCATCCCGAAGTAGGATGCCTCTGGTACGTTTGATTGATGTGGGGCAGGGTTCCCCGATGCTGAACTTAGTACTATGAATCTCTACGCACCTGAACCAGCAGTCCAGGGTTCTGAGGCCCAGGCATCTAACCCAGCAAACATTGTATTCACCGGAATTGTCTCAATTGATGTAACCGATGTGTTCGGAGTGAACAATCCGGTACCCGAGTGACCGGGCAGGTTTTCACCGTATAAAACCGTGTGAAGAACGAGCAGACAGCGGGATAGGATTCTGGTCTCTTGAGGAGGAAAACTAGAACAGATCTGGGCTGGGGGTGCTGCTGTGTCGGATTGATACGTCCGCGTGGCGGTCAAATCGATAACCTACGCCACGAACCGTGCGAACGATGTCTTGGTAGTCCCCCAGCTTAACTCGCAGGCGTCGTACGTGAACATCAATGGTTCGTTCGCTGGGAATCTCCTCGTCTTTTGCATCGTCCCACAGCCCACTAATAAGTTCGTGGCGTTCTATCGTTTGGCCCTCGCGAAGCACCAAGAACTGAATTAGTTCAAACTCTTTGTAGGTGAGTGAGACGGGATTGTTATCGAGCAACAAGCGTTTGCGGGAGAGATCGATGACAACACCGTCACGGGCGCGATCCAGATCGAGATCAACCTCGGGCTTGCGGTGGCGGGCAACTGCTGCCGGATCGCCGAGAGCAAGCCTCACAACGTCAACATCGCGACCACCCGTTTGTTCTGGGGCCAGTGCAACTGCCGCATAGGTTTCTGACCCGGGTGCAATGTGGGCGGTGAGCTGCTTGAGAGCCTCAACAATCGCCCCGAGGGAGGTTTCTGCGTCTGCGGCTTTATCTTCGTCAAAGCCGACATAGAAGGCAAATCCCCTGGCTTCCGTTCCGGCGGGTACTGCACGGATGTTGGGGGTTGCTGGGGCGGGTGATGCGAGGTCGGGACGGGCGGAAGCTATGCTTTGTGGGCGGAAAGCCCTGGTTTTTTCGTGGGTGTGTGAAGTGGTCTGGGTGGTTGTGGTGATGAGTGACATGAGAAATCCTTAGAGGATGTGTTGAGACCGTTGCCTGGGTACTACGGAGTAACCACACGGTGCTCAGGTGCTGTGCGAGAACGATATCTCGAGAAGGGGCAGCGTAACGCTGGACGCTAGATGCGTGGGGGTTCTCTTGTTTCCACCGCAGATCGGATGATACCGAAGGGGGAGTGTGAACCGGCAGCTGGGTAAGAGAGTTAGCTGCACATTCGACAACACGGAACAACGTTACCGGCCATCATCATGCCGGCAGTCCTGGGGGCCGCCGGGGCGATCAGGGCATACACGTTGTCAGTCATGAATGATAGTAAACCCAATATGTCGCTGTGTGTCAAGGGTTATGTTGCGTTGGCCTCGGTGGTGTAAGGATTTTTATTGCCTCATCGTTCTGTAATTCCGCGTAAAAACAGGGCTTTTGTCTGTTTTATGCTGGAAAAGTATTTTTAGAAATTGCTTCTGGGGGAAGGGGTTTCGAGGTGTGACGGGTAGCTTTACGGCAAGAGGACGGGGTGTAGCCGAGACCTGGGTCATCGTTGATGAAAGTTGTACCCCGATTGATGATGCCACGGTGCCCGGTCGCTGGTGCCGAGGCTTAGCTGACGGCGTTGAAAGACGCCCGGTCGCTGCTGCCGACGCTCAGCCCACGGTGTTGAACGATGCGTGAATGACGATGCCGAAGCCTAATCGATGGTGCCGTAGAGGCGGTCCCCCGCGTCGCCCAAGCCGGGAACGATGTAACCGTGCTCATTAAGGCGCTCGTCAACGGCACCCAGAACGAGCGTTACGTTACGACCCTCGGTCGTTTTACGAAGCCTCTCGATTCCCTCAGGGGCGGCTAGTACGCACACGGCAGTGACATCGTCTGCGCCGCGATCGAAGAGAAATTGAACGGCTGCCGCTAGTGACCCGCCCGTGGCAAGCATGGGATCAAGAACGTAGCACTGGCGGCCCTCGAGATTTTCGGGTAGCCGCTCCGCATAGGTGAGTGGCTGAAACGTAGTTTCATCCCGAGCCATCCCTAGGAAGCCCACCTCGGCGGTGGGCAGCAGCTTGACCATTCCCTCAAGCATCCCCAAGCCGGCCCGGAGAATTGGCACGACCAGGGGAACAGGGTGCGCGAGACGTACTCCCACGGTTTTACGTACGGGGGTTTCGACCTCGATCTCTTCGACGATAACTTCGCGCGTGGCTTCGTAAGCCAGGAGGGTAACAATCTCCTCGATCAGTGCCCGAAACGTGGGTTGTGCTGTGTCTTTGTCACGGAGAACCGTGAGCTTGTGTGTGATCAATGGGTGGTCTGCAACAAAAACTCGCATAGAGTAAATCTAGTAGATTTTTTCCCTCGAGTTGATCAGCACACACAATTGGTATGGAAGAGGTTGCCGTGTCTCAGCCTGGAATAGCGGTGAGCCGTAGGTATCGAGGGTGGATGCTCGAGGCGTTGGAGGAGGCCAAACGCGCACTTGTCACGGGTGATGTTCCCGTTGGTGCCCTGATTTTTGATGTAAACGGTGTGCTGATTGGCTCCGGGCGCAATATGCGCCAGGGCACATACGACCCAACCGCTCACGCAGAAGTTGTGGCGATCAAGCAGGCCGCACAGCATGTGCAAGATCGTGTCCTTGAGGGCTGCACTCTTGTGGTCACCCTGGAGCCGTGTGTCATGTGTGCGGGGGCAATCGCTACTGCGCGTATTCCTACGGTGGTTTTTGGTGCCTGGGATGAGAAGGCTGGTGCTGCGGGTAGCGTTTATGACGTGCTCCGTGATCGTCGTTTACCGCATCGCTCTGAGGTTATTGCGGGTGTAGAAGAAGACGCTAGTGCTGCTCTGCTCCGAGAGTTCTTTGCGGGGCAGCGCTAGCCGTTTTCTGAGCCGAGAGTTGAGCGGTTATTCAATCGGGCGAACTCGTGTGAGAGCTGCTGCCGTTCCCAGGGCAATAAACATGCCTGCCAGATACCAGGAGGCCGTGTTCTTCTCTGTTCCGGTGTTTGCAAGGTGCCCGGGCCCGCCTGCCGTGGTGAGCGCTTGGGGAGCGCTTGGCGGTGGGTCTACGGGTGTGGAGGGAACGGGGGCGGCTGCGACCGTGATGCTGTATTCTCGGGTTGCTTCCGGTTCTATCCCATTGGTAGCAACGACCGTGAAGGTGTATGTTCCGGGTTGTACGGTGGGGATGATGGTTCCGGTGAGGGCTCCGGTTGCTCCGTCGAGGCTGAGTCCGCTGGGAACGCTTGAGGCTCCGGGGGTTGTTGCCGCGGTGTTTGTTCCGAGGGCAAAGCTGATTGTGGGTGTGGGGTACCCGGTTGTAACAAACGTATAGCTGGTGTACGCGGCCCCGGCGGCCCCGGTTGCCAGTGCTGCGGGGGCGAGTGTGGGTGCGAGCGGCAGGGCAAGAACCGAAACTGAATTGCCGGGGTAATTCGCAACGTACGCTTTATCTCCGCCGGGTGCGATTGCAATTCCTAGGCCACCCTGCCCACTATAACCCGTTACGGTACCAATTTGTGTGTGGTCGGAGACGCGGATGATGGCTACGCCTCCCTCGCTGTAGTTGGTGACGTAAGCTGTGGTTTGGTCTGGTGAAAATGCTACAAACTCGGGGTAGACTCCGACGCTGTCAATTGTGGTGACTTGGCTGTGACTTGAAGCGTTGATAACCGAAACAGAGCCACTGGTGGTGTTGGCAACATACGCAATGCTGCCATCCGATGAAAAGGTCACGCCCTCGGGGTAATTCTGGTCGTAACAAGCGACCTCTCCCGTCTGCGTGTGCGTGGTCACGTCAATAATGGCGATGTAGTCATTGGTGAGGCCTATGCTGGTAACGTAAGCCTTACTTCCGTCTGGTGTAAAAGCCACGTCATTGGGAGCGCTTTCAACATCAAAATTGTGAACCGTTGCAATTTGTGTATGATCGGACACCCTAATGACAGAGATGGTGCCACCACTGTAATTAGTAACATAGGCATACTGTCCATCGGGAGTAAAAGCTACGCCCCAGGGATTTGTTCCGGTGTAGCCAGTAACTAGCTGGGTTTGCTTGTTTTGAGTGAGGTCGATAACGGATACTGTGCCACTGCTCCAGTTGGTGACGTAGACATACCGTTCGTCGGGGGAAATTGCTATCTGTTCTGGGCTATTCCCTGCGTAATCGGTGATATCCCCGGTTATTGTGTTGTCGGCAACGTTGATGATAGAGACAGAGTTGCTGCTCTCGTTGGTGACATAAGCAGTGGCCCCATCGGAGGTGAAGGCTACACCCACGGGGCCGAGGCGGCCCGTATATCCCTGTACAGTGCCTATTTCTTGAGCAAGAGGGGGAAGAGCTAAAGCACTTTGTGCTCCTAGCGGGACAAGTGCCACGGAAAGGAAGGTTGCGAGGATGCTGACTTTTCTCACGCAGAACTTTTTTGCGCCATTTATTGAATTATACGAAATGTTAATTTCAGTACCTCGCTATAGTAAACAATGCAGTCATTTTGTGTTAGCTTACAAATCTTATTGATTGGCGAAAAGAGCTTTTTTGTTCATTTTGTTCCAGTGGTGTGGAAAAATGAGGGCCAGTATGATCTAACGAACTGAGCGAATCCGCTTTAAGAGGGCTGTGGCGCCGAGAGTAATGAGTATCGCCGCTAGATAACCGGTCATGTTATTTTCCCCGCCGCTGTTTGCAAGTACTCCTGGCATTCCTGTTGCGGGCGGTTGGGATTTTTGTGTTGGATTCGCGGGACTGGGCGGCGCGGCCAGAACGGTGAGGCTGTACTCTCGGGCTGCGTTTGGCTCTACCCCGTTGGCGGCAATAACCGTGAAGGTGTAGGTTCCGGGTTGAACAGCGTTGAGGATCGTGCCGGTGAGAAATCCGTTTGTGTCCAGGGTGAGGCCGCCGGGCACGCTCGCATTCCCTGGAACTGTTGCCACGGTATTAGTGCCGAGAGAGAAGCCTATCGCGGCGGTCGGGAATCCGGTTGTTGTAAATGTAAAACCGGAGTAGGCTGCTCCGACTGTGCCGCTTGTTGGTTGTGTTGGATTGAGCGTAGGCGCGGTTGGCAGGCTAAGAACCGCGATTGAATTACTCTCAAAGTTAGCAACATAGGCAGTGCTTCTCTGTGGGTTGATCGCAATTCCTACCGGACCCAGCTGGTTGTAGTTTGTGACCAGGCCAATTTGGGTGTTACTGCTGACCTCGACGATAGATACAGAAGCGCTGTTGTCGTTGGTGATGTAGGCGGTGGTTCCGTCAGTGGAGAAAGCTACGGCCCAGGGCGTCAGCTCAGCGTAACCGATGACCCTACCGCTTTCGGTGCCTGTGGCGACGTTGATAATGGAGACAGAGGAATTCCCGGAATTGGTGACATAGGCGACCTGTCCGCTGGGCGAAAATTTCACGTCCCAGGGCCCCGTGCCCGTGTAGCCGACAATGTCTTCCGTTCGTGTGCCCGAGGCAACATCAATGACTGAGACGGCGTTGCTGCCTATACTGACGACGTATGCGATGGTTCCGTCGGGCGAAAAAGCCACGTTCCGGGGTGCTTCATAGGTGTAGTTTGCAACGGAACCAATCTGTTTGTGACCAACCGTATCGATAATGGAGATTGTGCCGTTGCCCGAGTTGGTAACATACGCGATATTTTCGGTCGGAGAGAACGCAACACCAGAAGGGGCCACCCCAAGGTAGTCTGTGACCGTTGCGATTTGCGTGTGGGTGGCCACATTGATCACGGAGATAGAGTTGCTGGCTATGTTGGTAACGTAGGCAACGGTTCCGCTTGGTGAAAACGTTAGGTTCCAGGGTTCGACTCCGGTGTAGTCTTTGACTCTTCCTGTCTCTGTGTTGGAGGCGAGATCAATGATCGAGACCGATCCGCTACCCGAGTTGGTCACGTAGGCGGTGTTTCCATCGGGTGCTATGGTCACCCCCAGGGGTCCGAGTCCGATGTGGTCTGCTATGATTCCTGTTTGCCCGGCGAGAGGGGTTGTGGCCGAGGCGCTTTGTTCCCCTAGAGGCAGGACGAGTAGGGATAATGTTGTTATGAGAGCATAGATAAACCTTGGGAAGCGTTTCTGCGCTCCAAATAATCTGTGATTTAAGGTACTAATTTTGCGACCTCTCTCACTAATCAATAGTGCATTTTCTGGTTTAGTTAGTCATTGACAACTATTTGGCCGCCGTGCGCCGTGCCACGATTGCTATGGCTCCGAGGACAACCAATATGCCGGCCAGATAATGGATGCTGTGATTTTGGACACCGCTGTTTGCCAGTTCTCCTGGCATACCAACTGTGGGGGTTGGTGCTGGCGGGTTTGGGGCGGCAAGAACGGTGAGGCTATAGCTTTGGAGCGCGTTCGGCTCGGCGCCGTTACTGGCAACAATCACAAAGTTGTACGTTCCGGGTTGCACCGTGGAGAGTATGGTGCCGGAGAGAACCCCCTCCGTGTCGAGGCTTAATCCGCTGGGTACGCTTGCGTTTCCGGGGACTGTTGCCGCGGTGTTTGTGCCCGCGGCAAAGCTTGTTATCGGGGCGGGGAAACCCGTTGTTGTAAAGGTAAATCCAGTATAGGTTGCTCCGGCAGTACCGTTTACAGGTTGCGCTGTATTGAGTGTGGGTGGGACCGGTAGGCTCAGAACCGAGATTGAATCGTTTCCGGGGTTGGCGACGTAGGCCGTGGGGTTTAGTGGGTGGACGGCTATCCCCACGGGTGCCACCCCGGTGTAGCCCGTGACCTCGCCTATAGGTTCGTGATTACTGACGTTAACGGCAGTAACCGAGTCGCTCCCGGTGTTGGCAATATATGCGGTAACCCCGTCGCGCGAAAATGCCACTCCCCAGGGTTCTTGGAACGGTGTGTAGTTATCGATCGTTTTTATTTGGTTTCTTGTCGCAACATCAATGATAGAAACAGAGTTGGTTCCAAAATTAGTGACGTATGCGGTGGCTCCATTAGGCGAGATTGCGATTCCCCGAGGGTCTGTTTGGTTATAGTTAGCAACCGTATAAACCTGTTTATCTTCGGTGGTGTCGATGATGGAGATGGTGTCGTAATTGATAACGTACGCGAGGCTGCTTCCAGGTACCAGCGCGATATCTTTGGGAGAAGTGCCGTCATAGTCAGTGACTAGCCTCTCCTGCTTTTTTGTGGTGGTGTTGATGACAGAGATGGAGCTGTTGATTGAATTAGTGACGTACGCGGTCGTTCCATCGGGTGAAAAAACCACACCCGCGGGGCCGACTTGATCGTAATCCTCGATTGTCCCGGTTTGTTTATGCTCGGTGACGTCGATAATGGAGACGCTGTTACCAAGGAGGTTGGTAACGTACGCGGTCGTTCCGTCGGGGGAGAAGGCTACGCCCCACGGGCCACCGCCCACGAAATCCACAACGTTCCCTATCTTGTGATTAGTGGCGACGTCGATAATGGAGACGGAGTTGCTGTCCAAGTTAGTGACGTAAGCGGTTGTTCCGTCGGGCGTTATGGCTATATTCTCAGGCCCGTTCCCAATGGACTCGGTGATAGTTCCTGTTTGGGCGGCGAGGGCTGTATCGGCCGAGGCGCTCTGTGCTCCCAAGGGTATTAAAAGTAGGGATAGCACCGCCACTAAGATAGGCATTTTTATTGCGTTTCTTCTGTGTGTGCGGAATAGCACGCCGTGTGAAATGTTAATTTTGCAACCTCGCTAATTAGTCAGTGACGCACATTTAATAGTGTTTGATTTGTTCCACTCTCGTGCCAGTGTAGCTATGACACCGAGGGCGATGAGCAGTCCTGCCAGAGGTGTAGGGGTGTAATCTGTGCTGCCGGTGTTTGCAAGCTCCCCCGCCGTGTTTATTACGGGTGCTGCGGGCTTTGGTGGAGCAACGACAGTGAGACTATACTCCTGGGTCGCATCTGGGACGACGCCGTTACTGGCGACAACGCTAAAACTGTAGGTTCCGGGCTGTGCCGTGCTTGAGATAGTGCCCGACAGGACTCCCGCGGTATTCACGTTCAATCCACTGGGAACACTTGCGTTTCCGGGTGATGTTGCCTCGGTATTTGTGTTGGGAGCAAAGGCTGTTGCCGGCGTGGGGAACCCGGTTGTTGCAAATGTAAATCCGACATAGGGCGACCCGACAGTGCCTTCTGTCGGTTGAGCTGGGTTGAGTATGGGTGGGGTCGGAAGACGCAGAACGGATACTGAGTTGCTATAGGCATTGGTAACGTAGGCAGTGTCCCCCAGCGGCACAATGGTAACGGGACTTAGCCCCGTGTAGTGTGCGACCACACCCGTCTGGGTGCCACTGTTCACCTCGATAACAGACACGGAGTTACTCCCACTATTGGCGACGTAGACTGTGGTGCCGTCAGGCGAAAAGGTGAGGTCCCAGGGCGTGTTTCCCGTGTAGTTGGTGACCGTCCCGGTTTGGATACCGGCGGTGGCGTTGATGATGGAGACGGAATCGCTGCCGTAGTTGGTGACGTACGCGAGAGTTCCGTCGGGTGAAAAAGCGATGTGCCAGGGAGCGTTTCCCGTGTAGCTGGCGATTGTCCCGGCTTGTTTGTTTTGAGTGGTGTCGAGGACAAACACAGAGTTGCCCTGGGGGTCGGCAACGTATGCAACACTTCCGCCGGGTGCGAGCTCCAGGCTCCAGGCTGTTCGGCCGGTGTAGTCGGCTACTAGCCCGGTTTGTGTGTGGTTAGCGGTATCGATGATAGAGATAGAAGCGCTCTCAAAGTTGGTGACATACGCGGTGGTTCCATCGGGTGAAAATGTCACATCTGAGGGCGCATTCTCCGTGTAGTTATCGATGATTTCGGTTTGTACATTGTTTATGGCATCGATAACTGAAATGGTGTCACCAACAATGTTGGTGACATAGGCGACCGTTCCATCGGGTGAAAAAGCGATGCTCCACGGTGCGCCCCCGCTGTAGTTTGCGATAAAACCGGTTTGTGTGTTGCTGGCAACGTCGACGATGGAGACAGACTCACTGTCGGTGTTGGCAATATATGCGGTGGTTCCATTGGGCGAGATTGCCGCTCCCGAGGGAGACTGGCCGCTATAGCTGGCTATAAGAGCTATTTGCTCGGCAATGGGAGTGACGGCTGAGGCGGGCTGTGCCCCGAACGAGATAAAAAGCAGAGACAGTACAGCTGTGAAACTAAGAGGTGTTCTTGCATCGTATTTTTTTACATGACATGAGCCACGGTATGAAGTATCTATTTTGTTACCTCTTATGTTAGTAAATATGATTCACGTTTGGTTTAGTATACAAAATCAATAGCGATTGTGGCGATATTTATTGACCGACACCTCACTGTCGATACCCCAAAGGTGTGCGGGATGCTGCTTTTACCGCATCCGCCTATTGGGGCTGCTCTATCTATACCTGGGCGTGCGCGCTAGTCGGAGCTTCTCAGCACAATAGCCTCCGTGGAGGGTGCCGGGTCGTGAGGATCGATGTATACGTCGGGCTCGAGATAGATCACGCGCGCTGCGGGAACCGCGTTGCGGATGCGCTCCTCGGCTTTATTAATTAGTACCGAGAGCTCAGCAATGGTTTTGCGGGGAGAAACAGCGATCTTTGCCCCGATCAGAAATTCGTCAGGGCCAAGATAGAGGCTCTTCATATGGATGATTCGCTCAATCTCGTCGTCCCTGAGCAGAGCCTTCTCAATAAGAACGATATCTTCGTCAGAGGCGCCCTCGCCAACAAGCAGGCTCTTGATCTCTACGCCAAGAATGATCGCAACGGCAATGAGAAGAATACCAATAAGGATTGTTGCAATACCGTCAAAAAGGCCATTACCCGTGATGGTGGTGAGCCCCACACCCAACAGTGCAATGACAAGACCGGCAAGGGCGGCAACATCCTCGAGCAAAACCACGGGAAGTTCGGGGGCCTTGGAACGCCGCACAAACTGAACCCAGGATTTATTGCCGCGCAGGGGATTGCTTTCGCGGACGGCGGTGCGCAGCGAGAAGCTCTCTAGCACTATAGCCACCAGCAGCACACCAACGGGCAGCCACCACGCCTCAAGCGGGTGAGGGTCTTGAATTTTATTCACACCCTCGTATACAGAGAAAACGCCGCCGACAGTAAAGAGAATGATGGCAACTACAAACGCGTAGACAAAGCGCACGCGTCCATAACCAAAGGGATGCTCCCGATCTGCCTTTTGCCTGGCGCGTTTATGCCCCAGGAGTAGCAGAAGCTGATTGCCGGAGTCGGCGAGAGAGTGCACTCCCTCCGCCAGCAGCGCGGAGGAACCCGAGATAAACCACGCAAAAAACTTTGCAATCGCAATTCCGAGATTTGCTCCGAATGCTGCGATTATGGCTTTTCTTCCGCCTGAAGCGCTCACAGGTTCTCCGATTTCTGCGGTGGGGGTGTTCATACCATTCTATGATGGTGGGGTGACCGCCCATAAAGAGAATATTCAATTACCCATTATTGCTATCCTTGGACTCGGATCGATGGGGGGTGCCATTCTCTCGGGACTACGTAATCCGCTGGTGCGGCCCTCGGGGGGCATCCGTGTGACCAACCGAACCGCGTCAAAAGCGGCGGCTTTTGACGGAGACGATGACGTTATCGCCTACGCGCTCGAGAATGACCCCGACGCAAATCGCAGGGCGGTGACTGGAGCGCAGATCGTTTTGGTTGCGGTGAAACCCTGGATGGTTTCAGATCTTATGGCCGAGATTGCCGACGCCCTTGAACCCGGCACCATTGTGGTGAGCGTTGCCTCCGGGGTGGCCTCCAAAACCTATGAGGACGCTCTGCCCCCAAACATCTCCGTGCTACGTTCGATGCCCAACACCCCCGCCGTGGTGGGGAAGGCCGTGACGGGCCTGAGCCACGGGAGCCGGTCGAGCGAGGCTGACCTGAAACTTGTTACCGCTGTTTTTGAGACGGTTGGCACCGTGATTGTTGTTCCCGAATCCCAGCTAGACGCGCTCAGCACCATCTCGGGATCGGGGCCCGCATATGTTTTTCTCTTTATCGAAAAACTGATGGCGGCGGCTGTCTCCCTGGGGTTCGATGCAGAACAGGCCAGGGTGCTGGTGGAGGGAACGTTTGCCGGTGCGTCCGAACTTGTGGTTGCTACCGGCACCAACCCGGCTGAGCTGCGACGGCAGGTAACGAGCCCGCAGGGAACCACAGAGCGCGCGATCGCGGTGTTTCAGAAACATATTCCCGACAAGGTGTTTGTTGACGCCGTCGAGGCTGCTCTTGCCCGTGCACGGGAGTTGGGCTCTTCCCCCTAAGCGCGGTCGTCAGCGCAACGCACCGATTTGAGGAGGCTGTATCGTAGGGTGCAGCCATGTTGTGTGCGTGAGTCGGGTGGAAAAGAACTCGAAAGATCGAGCCTGAGTGGGAATAGAATGGGCCTATGGTGCGAGCATCCAATATTCCCGCAATAGAAAAAGCTACGCAAAAAACCTGGGCGCAGTGGCTCGATTTTTTTAATTCCCACGGCGCCGCGCAACTTTCTCATCCAGAAATTGCCGCTCTTGCCTACGAAGAAATCGTGAGCCTACCGATTAACTCGGGGTGGTGGGCACAGGCAACCGCGATCGCTTTTGAACAGCAGGCGGGTCTTCGTTCCCCCGGGCAAAGTCGCCGAGGAAGCTTTGCTGTGACCGTGAGTAGAACACTGGTGGGAACGGTGGACGGCGCTCGCGATAGGTGGGAGACATTTATTGCCGATCGTCAGGATTTTAATACCGTTCCCGTCGAGGGGGAAGCCTCAATCAGCGGCGCAAACGAGTGGCGCTATTGGCGTTGCCGCCTGGAGGACGGCTCCCGAATCAGCGTTGATATTTACCAGAAGGTGCCGGAAAAGGTTACATTTTCGCTGAATCACAGCAAGCTGGAATCGGCGGAGAAGGTAGAGCAGTGGCGAGCGTACTGGAAGGGCCTATTGAAGGACTTTGTGGTGGTGTAGCTTCGCAAGAACCTCTCACTATTACTGAGGCCCTTCCCCAGGGCGGACGGCGGGGTCGATAACCAGAAGATCCCCAACTTCGCAATTAAGTTCTAAGCAGATTGATAGAAGGGTTGAGTATCGGATTGCTCTGGCCCTGTTGTTTTTGAGTACCGAAAGGTTAACCAGGGAAATGCCCACCCGTTTGCTCAGCTGGGTGAGAGTGATCCTGCGGTCTATGAGTAGTTCGTCAAGGCGACAGTGAACGCCGGTTTCCGTCGGCTCTGAAAACGTCACTAGATGAGCCCTTCCGTGTCGCGCTGTATGCGCTCACCGGTTTCAAAAGTCAGCGCAATAACAAGAACAATGACCCCGGCGATGATTGGTGTCGTTGTGATATTAAAACTGAAAGGCCAGTAGTAGTCCACGTTTCTCGTTCCGTTGAGTTGCTCTGCAACGAACCATCCGCCAAAACCGTTGAGCGCTTGGCTGAGCAGTGAACCGATCATGAGGGTCGCTCCGAGTATTATGAAACTTCGTGTAATGGGAGGTCTAAACGGGTGTCCACGCAAATTGCCCCAGCTAAGCAGCGTGACCGACACCGCGATCGTCAGGGTTGTGAGGAGGGATATGAGGCGTCCGGCGATAAGAAACGTGACGGCGGCGGGTGTGATGTCTGAGACGAGAAGGTTGGCCGAGGTGAACGTGCCTGTATTGATAAGGGCCGTTCCAAAACTATCTGGAACCGGTGTTTCTGCGTTGAGTGTGACGCTGTACTGCCCTGAAGAGAGCTGAATAGCTATGCTCACAACCGTCAGTATAAGCGCGCTGGTACCCGTGATGATGGCCGCAATAAACACTAACCAGAGCACCGCTTTGTTTCCCCATCCCGATTTTGTTGCGGCGCGTTTTCATTGCGGTCTCATGGTGCTCCTTGGCTTTCACCGACAGGAAAAACTTATCGATTATCGTTAAGTTATCGCTCATCGATGAGATTAGCAAGAGGCTATGTCTGTGTGTACTCTGGATGTGTTTTACATCCTGGCAGCGTCCCACAGGCCGGGACTCATAAACCCGGACGCTTTCTCAGTGACTACATGGCCGCAAAGCGCTCGATGTCAGACTCGGTTCCCGAGACGATAATCAGGTCGTGATTGGAGACCACGGTTTCCCCGGTGGCGTAGGTAAAGTCTTTGCCCGGGGTTTTCACCCCCACGACGGTGACGCGGTATTTAGAACGCACCCCGCTCTCGTTGAGAGAGAGACCGCGGATGGGCTTCGGGGGATACATCTTGACCAGCACAAAGTCGTCGTCAAACTGGATGAAGTCGAGCATCCTACCGGAGACCAGGTGGGACACGCGTTCCCCAGCCTCGCGTTCGGGGTAGATCACGTGGTTGACTCCGATGCGCTCCAGTATTGTGCCGTGCGACTGCGACATGGCCTTGGCCCAGATCTGGGGAATTCCCAGGTCGACCAGGTTGGCTGCGACCAGTACGCTGGCCTCCACCGAGGAACCCACCGCCACAACGGCGATATCAAAGTCTTTGGCTCCCAGCTGGATGAGAGCATCCATTGAGCGGGCATCGGCCTGTACCGTGTGGGTCACCCGGTCTGCCCATTTTTGTACCAAAACAGGGTCGATCTCGACAGCAAGGACCTCGCGATCCAGGCGATCAAGTTGACCGGCTGTGGCAGCCCCAAAACGCCCGAGTCCAATGATGAGCACGGGGGAGTCGTGACGAATACGATCAACCAACGATTGGCCTCTCTTCTGGTCTGCGGAAAAATTGCGAGCGGGTGCTCGCGGCCACTGCGGCGGCGAGAGTAACTGTACCAACTCGACCGGCCCACATGGTAGCGGCAAGAACATATTTTCCTGCGTCCGGCAGGTTTTCTGTGACACCCGTGCTGAGTCCGCAGGTGCCAAACGCCGATATTACATCAAATAGCACGTAGTCGAGGGGTAGCTTTGTCATCTGGAGCAGGATGATTGTTGAGGTGGCAATAATGGTCGCGGCCCACAGCACAACGCTCACCGCAACCCGCAGCACCTCGGTGGGAATTCGTCGTTCAAACGCCTGGATGTCTTTGTACCCTCGAGCTTCCGCAAAAGCGGCTAAGAACAAGACCGCCAGGGTTGTTACCTTGATCCCGCCCGCGGTTGACGCCGATCCGCCCCCCACAAACATGAGCATGTCCATGCTGAGCAGGGTGGAGCCGTTCATCTCGCCCACGTCAAGGGTCGAGAGTCCGCCCGAGCGGGTCATGGTCGACATAAAGAGGGAAGAGAGGATGCGCTGACCAAACGTCTGTTCACCCAGCGTTGCGTCGTTGTCCCACTCCAACCCGGCAATAGCGAGGGCGCCCAGGGCAATGAGAGCTCCGGTGGTGAGAAGAGTGAGCTTGGCGTGCAGCGGCAGCCTGTGAGGTCTGCGCCAACCGCGCGCTCGGGCAAACCGGTAAAGCGCAAAAATGACCGGAAACCCGATACTCCCGAGGGAGACTCCCACGCCCAAGACTATGAGCATGTACGGATCGGTTTTAAAGGGTTCCATTCCGGCGGCGGTGGGCACAAAACCGGTGTTGGTGAAGGCGGAGGCCGCAAAATAGAAGCTCTGCCACAGGGAGGTGAGAAACGTTTCCCCCGTGAGCAGCAGGCGGGGAAGGATGAGGAGGGTGAGGGTTCCCTCAATCACCAGAACGCTGGAAACAATCGCTCCCAATAATCCGCCGATATCGCCGAGACGCACCGTTTGGCTCTCCGCCACGGGGCCGTGGTGGGCGCGTGCCGGGTTGTTGTCGCTTGCCGCGAGTAGGCGCTGTTTAAGCCCTAGACGCCGTGACACGGCAACCCCCAGGAGACTTGCTACCGTCAATACGCCGATGCCACCAATTTGCAGACCGAGGAGCACAACAATATTTCCGAAGGTGGACCAGTGCGTGGCCATGTCAACAACCGTCAATCCGGTGACACAGATGGCAGACATCGCTGTAAAGAAGGCGTTGACCAACGGGGTGGGGGAGCCATCCGCGGCAGAGATGGGAAGCATCAACAGCCCGGTGAAGAGCAGAATCAGCGCGCTAAAGACCGTGATTGCAAAGCGAGCGGGCCACGACTCTACAAAATGATTCATCGCCTTGCGGATGCGCTTCAGCAGTGGAAGCTGCGTAGCGGCTATGGGGCGGGTCATTCGTATCCTTGGTACCGCGCGAGGGGAACGCGATTTATTTTAGAAGTTTTCTTAGTTGTTTGCCATGCTACACACAAAGGCAAGTACCCTGTATGTATGCCAGATATATTCAATGTTATTGCGGATGCGACTCGACGCGACATTCTGCTTATTCTGCTTGAACGATATCGGCAGGAGAAAGAGATCAGCGTCTCTGAAATTGTGGCCAAGCTTGAGCTGAGTCAGCCAACCGTTTCAAAGCATCTTAAAGTGCTACGTGAGTCGGATCTGGTGTCGGTCCGCGAGGAGGGGCAGCATCGCTTCTACACGCTTTCTTACGAGCCGTTAGAACAGGTCGAAGACTTTGTTGTGCCGTTTCTGAGTGCCGACTTTGACGGCGACGTTACGGTGGAGTTTGTCGATGTAGAAGATGACGACCAGGTTTTGAGCGAGGGAGTGGAGAGCGCAGCCGCTTCGCTGGGACGTGCTGCTGCGGATGCTGGGCATACCGTTCGTGAA
This sequence comes from Lysinibacter sp. HNR, assembly GCF_029760935.1. Lineage (NCBI taxonomy): Bacteria > Bacillati > Actinomycetota > Actinomycetes > Micrococcales > Microbacteriaceae > Lysinibacter > Lysinibacter sp. HNR. Next base: position 353,160 of record NZ_CP121684.1, read on the forward strand.
CTGGTTGCACGTTTCCGGCTGCGTTCTTGAGCCGGTGTTCTTGAGTTGCGGTTTACGAGATGAGGGAAGATTCTCAGGCACCTGAGTTTCGCAGTTAGGGTTTTTGCCCACTAGAATGGTGTTTCTGTCGGTAGTTTTATCTTTTGACTAAATTTTATAGATCGTGTGAGGTTTTTTGTGGGTTCTGTAATTAAGAAGCGCCGCAAGCGGATGGCAAAGAAGAAGCATCGTAAGCTGCTTCGTAAGACTCGTCACCAGCGTCGCAATAAGAAGTAACAGCTTTCTTTTGAAAAGTGTGAGCGCTAGGGCCCTCATTGGTTCTAGCGCTCTTGTTATGCCTGGGATTCGTCGGTGATTCCGTGGACAAGCTCTGCCATGTCTATTTGAAGGGCTATGCAGATTCTAAACAGTGTTTGGAGTGTGGGTGATGTGTCCCCGCGTTCGACCCTACCGAGACTGGTGGGGTGCATCTCGCACTCCTCCGCAAGGCTCTCAATGGTGAGCTTTTGCACTCGACGGGCTGAACGGATTCGAGAGCCGACGCGCTCCGCCACCTTCTGTTGACGCCAACTATTCATCTTTTTAGTAAATTCACTTGTCTATTTTGTATCCAGAGTTTATTTTCATGCGGTGTAAAAACTTAGGGCGATGATACTGGTCGATTGGGACTCCTTGGGTCCATTTATGACGGTCTGAGGCTGCCCTGGAAACGAGGGGACTAAGCTAGGTGATTATGGCAACAACCGAATTGACGCTGATAGGTAAAGCCGGTTGTCACCTCTGTGATGATGCCCGAGACGTGGTTACCGCGGTGCTCGCGCATCCAACACTGATGGAGACGGGAAGGGACTTTGAACTTGTTGAGAAGTCGATACTCGATGACGAGCAGCTTTTTGAGCGTTACGTTGAGGAAATTCCGGTGCTACTCATAGACGGAAAAGTTCATAATTACTGGCGCATTGATCCCGAGCGCCTACTCCGAGCACTTCATGCAGAAAGTAGATAGATGGCTATCCGTCACGTTGTGAGCTGGAAAATTGCAGCGGATGATCCCGATATACGGGCATCCCAGATCGCGGCGTTTAAAGCCGCGTTGGAAGCATTACCCACGCAGATTAGCCAGATTAAGAATTTGCAGGTGGGGGTGAACTCTCTGCGCGAGGAAACTAATTGGCACCTCACGCTCATCGTTGACCTTGAGAGTGCTGCGAGTCTCGAGGCGTATGATTCACACCCCGCTCATCTTGAGGTTGTTGCGGGCCATCGACACATTTTTGCCGCGCGTGCCGCAGTGGACTTTGAATTCTAGGGTGTGTTTCCCCTAGTCAAAAACGTTCACGCGAGTTCCGTTTGCTGTCTGCTCTGCCCGCACCGCGGTGAGGGAGTCTGTGGTGATATCCGCATTGAGTGGACCCGCCACGTGATCTCCCACCAGCCCGAGGGTTGCGCACCCCGCCGTTCGGGCCGCCGTGAGACCCGCCGGCGCATCCTCGAACACGAGGCAGCGTGTGGGGTCTGCGCCGAGCCGGGACGCTCCTAGGAGGAACGGTTCGGGATGCGGTTTTCCCTGAGAAACGTCGTCAAAGGTCACCATACTATCGGGCTCTGGCAGCCCGGCAGCGCGAAGCCGAATACGCGCCAGCACCCGTGTGCAGGAGGTAACGATTGTAAAGGTTCCGGATGGTAGTGAGGTGAGAAGGTCTATTGCTCCGGGAAGAGCAACGATGCCCTCGGTGTCCGACTCTTCTAACTCGTTAATGCGCTGGAGAGCAGCTTCTACGCGCTCGGCTGGAACGAGAGTGCGTAGCGTGTGCTCGGCGGGTTTGCCGTGGCTGTCAAGAAGCAGTCGCGGATCAAAACCCTCTTCTTGGGCAAGCCGCAGCCAGGAACGAATGACCGACGGTGTTGAATCGATAAGCGTGCCGTCTAGGTCAAAGAGCAGTGCGTCAAATACGTCGGTGAACTTTATATTGTCGGTCATCGCTCAGCTCTCCATATCAGCGGAAGTTGACAAATTGCAGGTCAACCTCAACGTCGGCGGCACGCAGTATCGACATGGTTGCCTGAAGGTCGTCTCTGCTCTTGGAGGAGACCCGAAGCTCTTCTCCCTGAATCTGGCTTTTAACGCTTCGGGGTGCCTCGTCTCGGATCAGCTTGTTCAGCTTTTTGGCGTTTTCCTGGTCGATGCCCTCTTTAAGGGCGGCCTCGATGCGGTGCTCCTTGCCACTGGGGTAGGGGTCTTCGACCTTTAAGCTTTTGAGCGAGATGCCGCGCTTAATGAGTTTGGATTGAAACACATCAAGAACAGCTTTTACTCTCTCGACGGTGTCGGCCTTGACGAGGATCTTGTCTCCGCTCCAATCGATCGATGCCCCAACACCTTTAAAATCGTAGCGCTGCTCAATCTCTTTTTTGGCCTGGTTGAGGGCGTTATTCGCCTCCATTTTGTCGACCTTGCTTACAACATCAAACGAAGAATCTGCCATACCTATATGGTAGTCAGAATTCTTGTGGGTACCAATTGGTTTGTTGTACGAGCGTCATATGACGGTGACGTGGGACTAGAGAAGATCGTCGTCATCTTCCTCATGGGCTGCGAAGATTTCAAGGGCTTCCTCATCAAGTTTGTCGGCGGGGAGCCCTGCGTCTTCGCGCACGGCGTGGCGACCCAGGATGAGAAGTTCACGATCCTCGAGAAGCTGTGCAAGCTCATTGAGGTTGAGGTCGGACGCATCGTCGATGAGTTGATCCATCATGCGAATGCCGCGATCAAACCAGTCGAGAGCCTGCTCGGTGTTGTGAAGCTCTGCGTAGGTCTCACCCACGAAGGAATAGACCATGGGGTCTTGGGTGTTCTCTTTGCCTAGGGTATCCGCGAGTTTTTGTGCTTCGGGTTGTTGATTTGTTCGCAGAAGCGCATCCAGGAGATAAACGCGTTTATCCGGGGCGACCTCGCCCTCCGCATCCTGTGCCTCCCGTGCAGCTTCGTAGGCGCGACGCGGTAGGCTCGCGTCGTGGAAGCACTCCGCGGCTGCTATGTACAGCGCGGCGGGTGAGGTATCGTCGCCGTATTCCGTGTGTGAATCTCTGGCAATCGCGAGGAATTTCTCTGCTGTTATCCGGGCGGTCTCCGGCGTTTCTGCCGCAAAGCTGGTCTCATCGATGTAGTCCCACGTAACTGTTTTAACCATGCGCTCAGTGTAGCTCTTCCCGAGGAGGGAGGCGATGTGAAGCGGGGTAAATGTGAGGAACAATCAGAGCTGTGGAGAAATGTGATTTTTCTATTCTTAATTGGCTTCTGGGTCAGATTCATACTATTCTTGTCGAGTGCCTTGGTGCCGTACTGGTTGCGGCTTAGGGCAAAAAGGCGAGTTACCCAAGCGGCCAAAGGGATCTGACTGTAAATCAGCTGTCATCGACTTCGGGGGTTCGAATCCCTCACTCGCCACCGTTGTGATGAGTCGGGACATATGTCTCACATGAGTTGTGACTGCGTCTCAGCTTGTTGTGTTGGGGTGGGTCGGTCAGCGACCTGGTTGTTTTTTTGGGTTGTATCAGTAGCTGCATCAGGGTGTTGTTGTAATTGGTAAAACCGAACTGGAGACCCCTCGGCTCAATCGTATGCGATGAGCACCCCGCTAAACCCCGAAGAGCCGGCTTAGTGTTTGGAAACCATTCTCCGCGGCCCGGTAGACAACCCTTTCCGGGTTGCTACACGACCCGAATTCGGGTGAGCTCGTTTGCAACGATTTCGCCCACGCCATCCACGTCAACCTCAATATCGAGGCGATCCGGAACTGCGCGGTATTCCGTCGGGAACCACTCGCGTCCACGTTCAACAGCAATAAGAAGCCCATTTTCATCGCCGAGAGGGCGAAACCTCGGACCTCCCGGGCCGAAGGGTTCAAGACCAATCTTTTGCGCCTCGCGCTCGAACACGGAAACATCGGTGACCGGAACTCCGACCTCACTAACCCCGAGGATGCTTGCCCCGCTGAAGGTGCCCTCCTTGTCGTTTGGTACGTCACGTCGGACGATGAGTTCAAGCACGCTGCCGTCTGGCCCCTCAAAATAGACCGACCGCGAATTCCAGGATTCCGGGCCCTCAAAATCATCTGCGCCCTCGTCCCAGAACAGACTCGTACGTGATTTCAACCACTGCTTAGCAGGTTCGAATTGGTTGCGCGGGATTTCGAAGGCCAGGTGCTGTGCACCGTGAACCGCACCGGAGCCGCTGATCACAAGCTTTGTCCAACCGACTGTCACTACCAGGTGTTCGTGTGTGCGCTCCACCGGCAACTCGAGCATCGTGTGATAAAACTTTTCTGCCACGTCTAAGTCGGAAGTTCCAAAGTGAACTCTTTTGACGATAATGATGCTCCCCTTTCTGAAGTGCGCATCCCCTAATTTAAATGCGTATTCTGCTCACTATATTATAAAGTTCCTCGCAAGAAAGCGGCGGTCTCTTCTCAAGCAAACACTTTCTGATTAACGGCCACGCGCATCGTCATCTCCGCATCCACAAACTTGTGCTTCACCGAGTGCGGCGTGGTGTGCAGATAACACTTTTGTATTCAGTGTTTGATTCGTTACCGTAAGGGGGAGCATCGAGAGAGGGTTCGACTTGTGTGATGAGGTCCTGTACCACCCCGCTACATAGCCCTCATCCACACCGTTGACTCGGGAAGGAGAGACTCCCCGGCTGTACCTGATGAGCGCAGCAGCACCTCACCCTCGGGGAGTCGATGGGGAACGGTACCAAAATTGGTGAGTACCCGGACGTTTCCGACCTCAAACGCAGTAACATTGTCCGGGTATTCTGCCAGCCACCTGAGTTGTGTGGAACCTAGCGAGTATTCCCGACGTAGCCGAAGCGCTGCCCGGTACAATTCGAGCGTGGAGCCCTCGACCCTTTCCTGCGCGGAGCGAGCGAGAGCACTCCAATCATCCGGCTGAGGCAGCCAGCTTTTACCCGTGCTATTAAAGCCGTAGGCCGGGGTGTCAGCCTCCCAGGGGATCGGCACTCGGCATCCGTCACGACCGTAGCGTTTGCCGTTGTTGCGAAACCACGTGGGATCCTGACGGGCCGAATCGGGGAGGTCAATCACCTCGGGCAGTCCCAGCTCCTCACCCTGATAGATGTAGGCAGAACCGGGTAGGGCAAGCATGAGGGCGGATGCTGCACGGGCCCTGCGCAGCCCGACCGTGGCATCGGGTAGTCCCGGTGAGCGTGGCCCAATTCCGTCACCCTGAGGATTGTCCGCGGTGAGGGCAAGGCGGCTTGCGTGTCGAACAACGTCGTGGTTGGAAAGAACCCAGGTGCTCGGTGCCCCCACGGCGCTAAAGGCCGCGATGGAGTCGTCAACAATCTTGCGGACTGCGCATGCTGACCACCCCGTTGTCAGATAGGAAAAGTTAAACGCCTGGTGCATCTCGTCGGGACGCACCCACAGCGCGAGTTGCGAAAGGGGCTCCACCCAGGCCTCGGCGCACAAAACCCGGTCACCCTCGTAGGAGGCAAAGATGGTGTGCCAATCGCGATACACCGTGTGCACTCCGGGCTGTCCAAAGAAAGGAGGAGTCTGATTGTTTTCGAGGCTCCCGCCCATGCTCCCTGCCTCGCGAGGGGGAGTCCAATCGGGAAGGCCATCCGCCTTGTAGAGGCCGTGCGCAACATCAACCCGAAAACCGTCTACACCCCGATCGAGCCAGAAGCGAAGGATCGAGCGAAACTGTTCGTGAACCCACGGATTGTTCCAGTCAAAGTCGGGCTGCGAAGAGTCAAAGAGGTGCAGATACCACTGGCCGGGGGTTCCGTCCGTGTTGGTGGTGCGGGTCCAGGCGGGGCTGCCAAAGACACTCTGCCAATTGTTGGGAGGAAGTTCTCCATCAGAGCCGCGGCCGTCACGGAAAATGTATCGGGCGCGGGCCTCGCTTCCCGGAGGAGAAGCGAGCGCTTCCTGAAACCAGGGATGGGCACTCGATGAGTGGTTGGGAACCAGATCGATAATCACCCGAAGGCCCAGTTCGTGCGCCCGATCGAGCATACGATCAAAATCGGAGAGAGTGCCAAAGAGGGGATCAACGTCGGTATAGTCTGCGACGTCGTAGCCCGCATCGTTTTGCGGAGAGGTATAAAACGGTGAGAGCCATATCGCATCAACCCCGAGGTTTTGAAGTGCGCTTAGGCGATCCGTAATACCCGGGATATCACCGATGCCGTCACCATTGGAGTCGGCAAACGAGCGGGGATAAATCTGATAAATGACGGCTGTGCGCCACCACTCGTTTCCCGGTGTGGTGTGAGTCATGATTTTGGTTCTCCAATCACGGTGTGGAAATAGGTCCCTTGGGTTGGACTGTCCCTGATCCTTTTCTATCGAAGTTGGCTGGGTATAAGCAAGGCACCGTCCTTGTCTGTAGGTTTTCCGGGTGCGCTGCGGTGCGGGGCACCCCAGAAGAGAGGTGATTGAAAAGTTGTGTCTGGATTGGCGTTTGTGTCCCGGAAGGTGCTATTCTCTAACGGTTGCTCTTTTGCGTGTTGTTTTTGAACGCGTGTGAGTAAGCGCCCCGATAGCTCAGTGGTAGAGCACTTCCATGGTAAGGAAGGGGTCGCCAGTTCAATCCTGGCTCGGGGCTCTGGCTTTGATAATAATCGCACTCCAGCGGCTTGAACCAAAGCTATTATGGCTGGGTAGCTCAGTTGGTGAGAGCGCACGACTCATAATCGTGAGGTCGCGGGTTCAAGTCCCGCTCCAGCTACACATGTCCTGAGTCGCGACATCGTTGACAAACGGTGTCGCGACTCAGGTTTTTCGTAGAGAGCGGCAGATCGGGTGTTTCACCCCTCTTCCTGCCCATCTAGGGCGGAGCTAGAGTTCTCCATCGGGAGTCTGGCGTAGTGTTCATATTTTGGGGTATCTTGACGGTTCGGTGCGGACACTCAACAAAGACTTATGCTGGGTCTGGATGCTTGGAATACAGGTATAATCGCCACGTGATTCTCACGTCACTCGAGGTCTTTGCTCGTGCGAGTTGTAGCGCGAGTCCCACAGCACCTTACCTGCCGGGGGATTGTGCGGCGAGGGTTTCGGATTGAGTCTGTTCCCCGAGGACGCCGTGAAGGAATGGATTGAGCACCAGCCTTCAAGCCTATAAGTCCAGTACCCGACTGTTAACACACATGACCGACAATCTCTCAGTAAAGTGCGACGGTCTTGCGACCATACCTTAACCTATTTGATTTATTAGATCACTAACTTTGGTGTATCCCTCTTAAGAATCATTAAGGAGAAGAGATTATGTATTTCAAACGTCTCGCGTATTCACTCATGGGTATGCCGCTATTGTTTGCTCTAACCGCGGCGCCTCCTGTATCGGCGCAAACCTTGTCTCCCTCAGGAGCGGGAACGTGGCTGCAAGCACCCCTTGGCGAATCTGATATCCACAGTGATGGAAGTCAGTATGAAGATGCTAGCTACACTGAAGCGCTTCATTACGCAGTTGACCTGAAGATTGATCCTGTTACAAAGGTTCTCAGCGGGAAAGCGAAAATAACGGTGAGAACTCTATTACCTGCCACAAATCTTAAGTTTCAATTCAAGAAGCAGTTCGAGGTCTCATCTGCTCTTGTCGATGGAAAATCTGTGAGGTCGATTGAGCATTCAGAGTCAAATGATCTTGTTCTTCATCTTTCAGGGCAGGTTGAGGCTGGATCCTCTTTTGAGGTCGAAATAACCTACTCTGGGCCAATGGTTATTGATATGGATACGGATACGGAATCAGGTTGGCTCAAGAATGAAGCGGGCGAGTTATTGACTGCGTTTGACAGTGACACTTTAATCTTTCCGTCTACCCTGAACGCTTCCGGTCGGGCAACCAGCCTTATCACTCTTACCACCCCTGCGGGATGGAAGGGCGTTTCTGTTGGAAAGCTTCAGGAAGAAACTACGCTGCCGGACGGCAGTAACCAGTTGACCTGGAACGCAACAAAAGAGCTGTCGCCGCGTAGTAACTTTGTTGCTGTCGGAAAATTTGACATTGAGCGTTCTGTTCTTCCCGACGGTATGGAGATGGTGAACGCTTTCGGTGAGGGAACCCTTCCTAGCGCTCGGAAAGCAGTTGAAAAGATCTCTGAAACCCGTGATTTTCTTGAGGATCTTTTTGGTTCGTACCCTTATGATTGGATTGGAGGGGTCTTTATGGAGTTTGGTGATGGACCCGCTGTTGAAAAAGCCGGTCGTTCATTATTTTTGTCGCTTAAAGACACTTTCACGCCGTCTGTTATGGCCCATGAGATGGCCCATACCTACTGGGGCGATCTCGTGACCGGAATCGGAGAAAATGGCTTTTGTATGAGTGAGTGCCTTGCGAGTTACGCCCAGTGGAGATGGGATGACCGTAACGGAGAGGCGAGTGCTTCTGATACCTATAGAAAATGGGTGGCTTCCGCCGATGCTGACCCGGAAAAGTGGAATGGTCTTGGCGGGTGGAATGCCTACTCGAAAGGCCCCGCGGCCTTTTATGCACTAAGTCAGTTTATGGGGAGGGATAAGCTTGATGAGGCTCTGCGGAATTTTATACGTGAGAACCGTCATAACACCACTGCTCCTACCCCGTGGAGTGTTCTCGAGGCTGCTATTCAAGCTGCGACGGAGAAAGATCTCAGCGAATTTTTCCAGGAGTGGTTCCACTCAGGTACTAGGCCACGTAGCGAGTTTGTAGATTTCCCCGCTGTCTAACGAGTTGAACGGTGTGTGATCCGTGACAGTCGGAGGGGGCGGTGAGACGTTCGCCGCCCCCTCCGACTACCTCATCGGTAATTTCATAATTGTGTCTGTGCGGGGTTAGAGCCGAGGGTAGATCTGAGTCATTCCATCGAGGAAGCCCGGCGCTGAGGTTGAGGCAAAGATTCCGGGTTTGCCCCGATCGCCACAAACCGCTTCGCCCCTGCTTACCACTCCGAGCTGAACTAGTTGGCCGTTTTTCTCTACCAAAAGAGGCCCACCCGAGTCGCCCATGCACACACTAGCGCCCCGTATGCCGGCGCAGATATCTGCGTCGGTAACCTCGTCACCCCACAGAGCTTTGCACTGACTCAAGGGCATGATGGGTGCAGTTACTTTTTGGAGAATTGACGGGGAAACGGCGTTCCACGCCTGGGTTCTGCCCCAACCAATTGCTGTCGCATCACCCACCTGTGCTGTTGCTCCAGGCTCTGGGAGTTGCACGGGAATGATATCCTCAATGGCCCTATCTAGAGTAATGAGCGCCGTGTCATTTGACTCTTTGCTCACAATTTTTGCGATCTTCCGGGTTTGCCCGAGGGATTTGTCTACAATGTTATGGCTTCCCACGGTTACGGTCGTGTTGTTTATAAGTGTGTCGCTTGTCAGATCGCTCACGCAGTGTTCTGCTGTCAATATGGTTTGCTGATCAATGAGTGAGCCGCCGCAGAAGTGCCTGCCGTTATCCTGTATTGATGTTGCAAAGGGGAACTCCCCTTGGACGGCATTTGTGCCTCCTACGATGCGAGGAGAGATAGCGGGGTTGTTGTTTATCGGCTCCGAGATTTGCTCCGCTTGGGCGCTGAGAGTTCCAGTAGTAAGTGCTAGTAGTGCAGCCGCGGTATAGCTCAGTGCTGCAACGAATGTTTTGCGCAATATGATACTCCTTTGGCATTTCTAATTTTATTGATTTAATAAATTAGCATAGCTAAGAAATATATAGCTACATATTTAGTTGCGCTAAATGATTAAATCATTTCTGTTGAGACGAACGGTTAGGGTGCGTGTTTGGTTGAGTCGTGGTACTGGCAACAAAGTTTGTGGTTCTTTTGCCTCCCGCTTGCTCTTTTCAATCTGGTTGTGTGTGCCTCGGGGTGGGGTTGAGAAAAATAATATTTGCCCTATTTCATATTGAGTACGATGCATATAGCATTATGAATATGTTTTGGGAAACTATCGGAGAGATTGTTCCTCTTGCTTTTGGTATTGTTATCTCGCCAATGCCGATTGTTGCCGTAATTGCCTTGCTGCTTGGTCCTAAGGGCAAGGGGAATGCGGTTGTGTTCACACTTGCCTTTGTCATAGCAACCTTTGTTCTCACGCTCATCTTTGCGTCAGGTGTGAAGAGCACAACCTCGTCCGATTCCTCCTTTACGACTCTGCTGCATATTGTTTTGGGATTTGTGTTTGCCGGACTGTTCTTTTTTCTCTCTTGGAAAAGCTGGAACGGACGTCCTCAAAAAGGCAGGGCGGCGGCGGAACCAAAGTGGTTGGCCGCGATTGACTCCTTCAATCTGGTCAAGTCCGTCGGGTTAGGATTGCTCCTTGCAATTATCAATGTTAAAAATCTGCCCATCATCATTGCCTCGGGTACTGCGATTGGAACCGCACGTTTAGCTTGGCCGCTGGTTCTGATTGCGGTTACCGCATTCGCCCTCTTGGCGTGTCTTGGGCTGATCGTTCCAACCGTCATTGGCAGTAGTGGCTCTGCAAGGGTTACTCAATTTCTGAGTTCCGCAAAAGGTGCTCTCATTGCACACAACAACATCATTATGACCGTGTTATTTCTGATTCTTGGTGCTATTCAACTGGGCAAGGCGATCGGGTCGTTTTGACGAGGTGACGAGGCTCACTATAGTGCTCGGGCTTATTGCGACTTCCCAGAGAGTCGCGCCCTGATTGTGACACAACAGCGATATTCGTGACACATCGGGGCGAGATGGTTGACGGTATGTCACCTTCACCTTCTGCGCCTTCCGTTACAAGCAATAGTCTTGCTCACCCTCAGGGGCAGAGGGCTTATATTCCCGCTTTGGATGGACTGCGTGGTCTTGCAATTTTTGGCGTGTTATTATTCCACACGGATAATTTAGCGGGTGGATTCCTTGGGGTTGATCTCTTTTTCGCGCTATCGGGGTATCTCATCACCGATCTGCTTCTCAGGGAGCTTAATCGATCTGGAGGCATCTCTCTCCTTGGTTTTTGGGAGCGACGGATACGCCGACTTTTTCCCGCTCTAGCCCTGATGATTCTAGCGGTGACCGCTGCTGTCTGGATAATGGGTGACAGCGACCTTATGAAGACAACCCGCTCAGATGGGCCCTGGGTTGTGTTTAACCTCATGAACTGGCACCTACTAGCGGAGTCAGCGGGATACTGGGATCGGTTTGGGGTGGGACGCGTATTTGAACACCTGTGGAGCATCGCGGTTGAGGAACAATTCTACGTGGTGTGGCCATTGTTGGTGCTTCTTGTTGCGTTTATTGGCTATCGCACACACCGGATCATAGCGTTTTTAGCCGCCGGAATTGCGATTGTGTCGCTGGTGTGCATGATTGTGCTGGTTGATCCGGGTGACCCCACCCGTGTGTACATGGGAACAGACACGCGTGCGTTCTCGCTACTACTGGGCGCGGTTGTTGCGACCGGTCCGGTACGTCTTATTCTGGGACGTGTCACCCGCGTGTGGGTGGGAGTCATTGGAGCGGTGCTCCTGGTCGTGCTCGGGGCGGCCTGGTTTACGGTGGAAGGGACCGGGACGAATGGGTTGTTTACCGGCGGTCTATTTGCCCACTCCATTGGCGCGGCCGTGTTAGTGGGGTTGATTGCACAGGGAAGCGACGATCTCATAAGCCGCTTTCTCTCCTTCCCTCCCCTACGGTGGCTCGGACTCATTTCCTACAGCCTCTACCTCTGGCACTGGCCCGTAATCGTGTTGCTTCCCCCCGAGAAAACGGGTCTTGAAAGCTGGGTGCACTCGGCGTTGGTCATTGGTATTTCGATTGTGTGTGCATACGCATCCCTGCGTTTGATTGAGAACCCGATTCGATTTCACGCTCCCTGGGCTTGTGGACGCACTGGGGCAATTGTGTTTGCCGGGTTATTAATTTTACTGGTGGCAGTGTGGTTTATGCTTCCCTCAGGACCCGTGACGATGATTGATGTTGACCGTCTGGGATCATCAATTCAGTAGAGGGCAGGTTCGTCCCCGCACTGAGCCTGGAGTACCCATCGTAAATCTGACCGTGACAGTTGCCTTTTCTGAACCGCCAGCTTGAATGTGGCTTGCCAGGGTCGTGCAGACGATCTGATCAATGCCCGTTTCAGTTGCCTCGTAATCGGCCAGGGGAACCCGCAGTGTGATTGTGTTGTCGCTTTCATAGACAAAGACGTATGCACTCGCCTCTGGAATTTCGGTTGTGAACCCAGAGGGTGGCGGACCCTGTATCAGCGAGGTGAGGGCCTCTGCAATCGTACCGAGTGAACCCCGACGCTGCTTGAACGGTTGGAGCTTTCCGTCTTCTCCTACGAAGTAGAGAGTCCAGCCCTCTGCAAGACCGGTGGGTGACTCCTGCATATCAATGACACCGCTCGGTTGAATCCCGCAGCCGGTCACTAGGAGAACAACGCACACAGCGGACCACATCGTTCGTTTCACTCGGGTTCCTCCTGTGTTTTAGCGGGCTTTTGGTCCCGGCCCTGTATGCGTGGGAGTGAGAGGAGAAACTGGGCGCCACCATGCTCAACGCTGGTAGCGGTGATAGTGCCACCGTGTAGCAGCGCATTCTCGCGTGCTATTGCAAGCCCCAGCCCGCTCCCATCGCTTCGAACGCGTGCGGCATCGGCCTTGTAAAAACGGTCAAATATGTGTGAACCAACCTCTTGAGAAAATCCTGGACCGTGGTCAATAACCTTTACCTCAACCGTGCTCTCTGTTGTCGAGATAGCAACCTGTACTGGAGGTTTACCGTGGCGTATTGCGTTGCCAATCAGGTTGGCAATGATCACATCGATTCGCCGATGATCAAGCTGACAGAACAGGCTTTTGGGGCCTACGACCTCAACCTGATCTCCCCATCCGCGCAGCGCCAGGCAATTGTGTATGATCTCTATGATGTCTGCCAGCTCAACCTTCAGCAACGCCGTTCCCGCATCGAATCGTGAAATCTCCATGAGGTCTTCCACTAGCCTGACGAGTCGATGGGTCTCGGTGATTGCTAGCTGTGCGGATTCTTGCACCTCTGGTTTCATATCTGCGGTGGCATCCGTGAGTACTTCGGTAACCGCAACCAGGGTGCTCAACGGTGTGCGTAATTCGTGGGACATATCGGCGGCAAATCTTCTTGCATCGGCTTCCATCCGCTCCATCGTTTTTATCGATTTTTGTATCGAGTTTGCCATGTCATTAATTGTTTGGGTAAGCTCCGTTAGTTCGTCTGAGCCTGTGGGAAAAGAACGGGCATTGAGGTCGCCAGACGCCAGCTGTCGCGCGGTATCTCGTAGATCTCGTATCGGTCGTAAAACGCGGCGAGTGACCAGCAACGCAAGTATCCCCGAGAGGGGAACGGCAAAAGCTGTGGTGAGCAGGGCTGCCTGGACTGTTTGATCAATCTGGTTTTGTACGTCGTTGAGGCTTCGGATCGTATACACCTCAACTCCTGAGGGTCTGCGTACACCGTTTGGGGCGGTGAGCATCACCGGTGTTCCCAGGAGGAGATTTTCCTCGTTTGGGGTTGTGGTTCTTTGAATCACGACTCTTTCCCCCGAGCTAACTGCTCTGCGCAGATCGTCGCTGAGAGAAAGCTCGGTGGAACCTGTTGTGAAGACGCGATCTCGGAAGGAAACTGTCACCGTCCCTCCAACCGATATGGCAATCTGCTCAAGGGTATTTTCGTCGGGAGGATAGCGTAGGCGCGGTGTAACGGCTTCTATCCGACTCGCGAACTCGGAGGCCAGTTGCTGCTCACGCAGGGCCAGCAGTGAGGACGTCGTTGATGCACCGCTTGCCCAGGCCGCCGTTCCCACGCTCACCACCGTTACGCAGATAAAAGCCAGGATAAACCGGGAGCGAAGCCCGTGAAGCCGTAACTTTTGTGTCATAGGGGACCAAAACGATAGCCAAAACCGCGCACGGTTTGAACATACTCAGGGTTTGCCGGATCGTCTTCAATCTTTGCGCGGAGGCGTTGAATACCGTTATCAACCAGGCGAGAATCACCCAGATAGTCGTGTTCCCACACGAGTTCTAGCAGCTGCTGTCTGCTGAGAACCTGTCCCGGCGTGCGCGACAGGGTGAGCAATAATCGTAGCTCAGTTGGTGTGAGCGGAACGGGTGTGCCCCGGAGAGTGACGGTGAGGGAGGTGGTGTCGATATGGAGTTCTCTGTGCACGCGGATACTCTCGTGTGTGCTCTCTGAACGACGCAGCACCGCACGGATGCGTGCGTCGAGAACGGTTGGTTGAGCGGGTTTAACAACGTAGTCGTCCGCACCCGCTTCTAAGCCGTTTATGATGTCAAAGTCATCATTGCGAGCGGTGAGTAAGATGACGGGAGTGCAACTAGCCTGACGGATACGTCTGCACGTTTCGAAGCCGTTTATTCCCGGTAGCATCACATCTAGCACAACCAGATCGGGCGGTGCGTTGTGAAATTTTTGCAGGCCTTCCTCACCGGTGCTGGCTACGCTGAGATCGTGACCGTGTCTCCCCAGAGCAAGCTGTAATCCGCGCTGAACCAGGGGGTCATCTTCTATCAATAAAAGCTTTGACATCTTAGATTCAAGTATTTACGATTTTGGTCAGGCTCGCCACCCTGTCCGGCCGGTTACAGCCTCTTTGAGACGTGTTTGCGACACAATGGCGGTGCGGCTGGGACGCTCTGTCCAGATCGTAGAGTCATGAATAAAACTAAGAAAAATACTATTGTGGGTGTGCTCGGGACTTTATTGCTTGTTCTCACCGCCTGCTCTACCGTCAAAAGCACAGCCGATGCTGAAGGCCAGACCGATCCCGCCGGCAACGGACTCTCTTCTGTCGTTTTTATAGGGGACTCAATCGCAGAGGGAATCTCCCAACCGCTGAAGAGCGCCTTTGAGTCCGCTGATGTTAAATACAGTGCATATGTGCAGGCCGGGGGTGGATCTCTTGTCGGACCTATCGCCGATGAAACCTGGAAGAAGCTGCCGGCGCTGATCAAAACTGCCCAACCAAACCTCGTTATTTATCAGCTTAATACGTATGATTGGGGCGATGAGAGCGAACAGACCGCCGCTTACGAACGACTCTTGTCAACCGCTTCTGAGGCCGATGCAAAACTTGCTTTTGTTACCATGCCACCGATTCAACCGGACGAATTCTACGAACCACACATGGAAGATATTCTACGCACTGCGAGTGTGGCGCAGACTGTTGTGAGTTCCTCTGGAGGAAAAGCATATTTTCTGGACGCAAAAGAAGTGTGGGGAGAAAACTACGAGCGTATGAGAGATGGCAAGGTATATCGCAGTGAGGATGGTATTCACACCTGTCAGCAGGGTGCCGCACGCCTTACTCAATGGCTGCTCAACCAACTCACCGTCTTGTACCCCGATTTCACACCACCCGCTGCGGATAAGTGGGCAAACTCGGGGTGGTCCTCTGCTAAGCAATTTACCGGCTGTTAGCCTGTCGCATCACGTTGCGGCGTGCTGAGCAACATGATGTCGTTTGTGCCGCAGCAGCCGCGAGCGGCTCCACGATAGACTAATCGGGTATGTGGTTCGTGCTTCCGCGCGAGCCTTCCCGAATGTCATCTCCCACCATTGGAGCCGCCGTGGCCGCTGTTAGCCGTCTTGATAAAGTTATCGCCCTTGCCCGTCACCGCGGGTTTGTTTTCCAAGCGGGTGAGATTTATGGTGGGTCTCGTTCCGCGTGGGACTACGGTCCCTTGGGAACAGAGCTCAAAGAGAACATCAAAAAGCAGTGGTGGCGTCACATGGTGACCAATCGCGACGATACGGTGGGTATCGACTCCTCTGTTATTTTGCCCCGTCAGGTGTGGGAGGCGTCCGGTCACGTTGAGGTCTTTAGTGACCCCCTGGTGGAGTGCACAAGCTGTCATAAGCGTTACCGTGCTGATCACCTCGAGGAAGAATACGAGGAGAAAAAGGGGCGAGCCCCCGAGAACGGCCTAGCCGATATCGTATGTGTGAACTGCGGTACCCGGGGTCAGTGGACAGAGCCGCGCGCGTTCTCCGGACTACTGAAAACCTACCTGGGGCCGGTTGACGATGAGGTTGGCATGCACTACCTCCGGCCCGAGACGGCTCAGGGGATTTTTGTAAACTTTGCCAACGTGTTGCAGGTATCACGAAAGAAGCCTCCGTTTGGTATTGGGCAGATCGGGAAGAGCTTTCGTAACGAGATCACTCCCGGAAACTTCATCTTCCGCACCCGTGAGTTCGAGCAGATGGAGATGGAGTTTTTTGTCGAGCCCGGCACCGATGAGACATGGCATCAATACTGGATCAACAACCGCCTCAACTGGTACATCAACCTAGGAATCGACCCCGATAACCTGCGTCTTTTTGAGCACCCCTTTGAAAAGCTCTCGCACTACTCCAAGGGCACCACCGACATCGAGTACAAATTCGGGTTTGCGGGTGGTGACTGGGGAGAACTTGAGGGAATTGCTAATCGCACGGACTTCGACCTGAGCACGCACTCCAAGCACTCCGGTAAAGACCTTAGCTTCTTTGATCAGAGCAAGAACGAACGCTATGTCCCCTACGTGATTGAACCCGCAGCCGGTCTCACGCGCTCACTCATGGCCTTTCTGGTGGATGCCTATCACGAAGAAGAAGTGCCCAACGCAAAGGGTGGCACGGATACTCGTACGGTGCTTAAACTCGACCCTCGCCTGGCCCCTGTGAAGGCCGCTGTTCTTCCCCTCAGCCGCAACGAGACTCTTTCCCCGCTGGCGCGTGAGGTTACAAACAACCTGCGTGATCAGTGGAACATCGATTTTGATGATTCGGGTGCCATCGGTCGCCGCTATCGCCGCCAAGACGAGATCGGAACCCCCTTCTGCGTGACGGTGGACTTTGACTCTCTCGAAGATCATGCCGTGACGGTGCGTGATCGCGACACCATGCAGCAGGAGAGGGTTCCCCTCGATAAGCTTTATGTTTATCTGGCCGAAAGACTTAAAGGCGCCTAAACATGCCCTATGCGGAACAAGCGGTAAGTGCCCTTCCCACTCCCCGGTTGGAGTACCAACGGCTTTTCCGCGGTCAAAAAAACTATCGCTGGTGGAAACCGCTGCTTGCGGTTGTTCTGAGCGCGCTGTTCATTGGTGTTGCGATGAGTATGCTTTTGGTGGCGGTGGCCGTTTTCGACCTGATTTTTGCGGCGAGCACAGGCCGTCCCGGGTATTTTGTGTCGCTGGACGGGACGATGAACCAGGAGGCTTTTACACGAACAGACGCCGCCAACCCCCTGAGTCTGTTGATTAACCTGGCCACAATTGCGCTCTGGATACCGTGCGTTTTGCTGGCCCTGTGGGTCTCGGGTATTCGCCCCGTGGGTCGGGTGCACTCGGTGGCGATGCGACTTCGGTGGCGCTGGATGGGGGCGTGTGTGCTCCCCGCGCTGGGGGCGACAGCTCTCATGATGGCGATCGGGACGATCGTTGCCCCCCTCATCATCGATGAGGCACAACCAGAACCGCTCCCGCTTCCCGGTACCTTTGCGATAGTTGTGTTGATCATTATTGTTGTGGTTCCCCTGCAGGCTGCGGCGGAGGAGTATGTTTTTCGCGGTTTGCTCACCCAGGTTTTGGGGGCGTGGATAAAGTTTCGTGTGGTGGCTCTAGTGGTTCCCACCCTTATCTTTGCCTCACTGCACAGCTATGACGTGTGGGGGATTCTCAACGTGGCCATCTTTGGCATCACGGCGGCCTGGATCACACTGCGTACCGGTGGCCTAGAGGCTGCGATTGTGCTGCATACGATGAACAATGTTGTGCTCTTTCTTCTTCTTGCCACCGGCGCGAGTGGTGATACGCGAGTTGCTACGGAGACCGCGGGGCCCGTGATACTCATTGGGACAAGCGCCATGATGGCCCTTTACGCGTGGTGGGTCGACAGAAAGCGTCAGAAGGTAGGGCTGGAAACTACCGGTGCGTACGATACAGTTGTTCCCGGGGCGGCCCCGTCCCACGGTTAGGCTCTTGCGCCGTATAAGTTCCAGGGAGAATCAGGGGGTGTCGTATGGATCAGGATAAAAACCCTCTTCCCGATGATGTTGATGCCGTTGTGATAGGAGCCACCCTCACCGGGCTTATAGCGGCCTGGGAGCTGGTTCGCACCGGAGTAAGCGTTGTGGTGGTTGATGCGGTAGAGGATTTGGCGGAAACACCAGCCTCAATTGACCTGGTGTCTTCCACCGTACGAGATCCACGGGGTACTCTTGCGCAGCTGTTTCGTGATCTTGAGATTGAGGACCTGGCCATTGTTTACCCCACGCCTACAGTGGCTGTCTCGCGTTCCACGGGCAAGCCTCTGGTGCTCGACTATGAGAATGTTTTGGGGATACCCGTCTCACCCCTGGACCGCAGGGTGTCTGCTGTGGTGGGCGCGGGATCGAGCTTTCGAGGCTATCTTGATCGGATCAAACCGGTGCTCACGGTAGGGAAGGAGCGTTTTATCGGTCCCCTGGTGCGACAGCGATTAGGACCCGGAATTGCACAGTATCTAGTAGAACCCGTGCTGAGGGATCGTTTTGGTATCTCGGGTGATGAGATTGAGGTAAACGCCGCAATTCCGGGACTTAACGAGGCCCTGACTCGTGTGGGGTCGCTCTCCGGAGCGGTGCTCTCCGTGAGCGAGGAGATGGTCGCTCACGAAACCCTCCACTCACTCGTGGGAGGCCTGGGGCTTATCTACAGCACGCTCTTGGAGCGAATTGCATTTTTCGGTGGGCGCTTTATCACCGGGTATTGTGCGGAAAATGTTGAAGAGAGCCTTAACCCGGGTGTGGTGGGACACGAGTGGGTCATAAACTTTAGCGGCGATAAGTCGCTCTCCGCATCCGCTGTCATTATTGCGTGTGAGGGTGACAACCTCACAATTGATCCCCGCACAGTGTCCGAGTGGCCCCAGATCACAGAGAAGCGCACTCGTCTACGGGGGGAATATGGCAACCGGAACCACGCAGTATATTCCATATCTGTTATGCAATGTGACTCTTCCGCTCTGGTGGATACTCCCCCCTATGTTGTTGCAGAAAACGATAGCTCAGAGATTTGCCGGGTGGAGAGGGTAAGTGTGCTCTGGCCCCACACGGTAGAAGAAAGCCCGGACGGGTATGAGCTTATCCGGGTAATTCGTCGCCAAAAATCAGGACTTTCTCTTCAGGAGCAGACGCAAGAGATAGCCGACTTTATGGGAATGTCGCAACTTGATTCGGCCACTCTTGTGAGGGAGTTTTCCTCGAGCTTGTCACTGGACGAGGCGCGGGTTGTGTTGCTTGCCGACGATGATTCAGATGCTGCGCGAGAGCCGATTCCCACGCTGTCATACCTGCCGCTGTGGCCAAGGAATACCCAGCTTGACCACGTTGTAGAGGCTACTCGGCTCCTTTCTACGGGCATCCGTAGAACCATTCTGGGAATCGTATAGTATTTTTGGAATATACATAGTTACCGGATGGGGCTACTCTGGTAGAAGGAGTAGCAATAAACGAACACAAACCGTAAGGATTAGTAGGTATGAAAGGCAAGATTGCTTTTATACTGGGAGCATTGCTTGGCTATGTTCTTGGTGCGCGCGCCGGACGCAAACGTTACGAGCAGATAAAAGCCGGTGCAGAGAAGGTATGGAACACCCCTCCCGTCCAAACCGCTGCCGAACACGTAAAGGACTTTTTAGGGGCGCAGGGTACCGCGGCCCAGTCTTTTGCGGGAGACGCTGTGAGGGCGGGGCTTGCACTCCTCGCGGAACGTCTTTCATCACCGCGGGGCGGGGCAACGGAAGATACCCCAACAGGTGATAACCAACAGAGCGCCGGAGCCTCTGCCGCCTCATCAGGGGAGACGGTTCCGTCAGAGGATACAGCCCCAGGGAATGCCGCTGCGGCGGAAGATGTCTCTTCTGCCGCAACGACCTCGGGTGTAGCCGGTAAAACTGGTGGATCGGGTAAAACCACTAAAAAAACATCCTCTGCGAAAAAGACCTCGGGTGGTTCAAAAGCGTCGGGTGCGAGTCGCGCCTCGGGCGCAGCAAAATCTGCACGGGACGGTAAAAAATGAGGGCGAATGAACGGGGTTCGACGGCATCTCTTTTCACACTCATCACCAGGCTTTTTGCGCAGGTCATTTCGCTTGCCCGAGCCGAACTAGACAACGCTAAAAAAGAGATCATCCGCAAGCTCAAAAAGCTTGGTTTGGGAATCGCGCTTCTGATTGTTTCCCTGTTTTTTGTTTTCTTTGCAATTGCGTGTTTTGTAGCGGCAGCTATCGCGGGTATCGCAACCGCTCTCCCCGTGTGGCTCTCGGCCCTGATAGTGGCCGTTGCTCTGCTACTGATCACCGCAGGCTGTGTGTGGTGGGGTATTCGGAGCCTGCAGAAGGGTGTTCCGATTCCCGATGAAACGCTAGATAGTATCGAGGAAGACTTTAAATCTATGAGTGAGGCAACGGGTAATGGTCGCTAAATCGGATGCTCCTGGGAGCGATGAAACACACTACGGTGCGGCGGGGGCAACCGCAGAGAGCTCCGGGGGGTCGGAGCGAAGCCCGTATCAAGACGATAGCTTCACCGAGCGCAGCGACTTCTCGCGTGCCGGGGAACGTAGCGAAGCCACCGGCTTCGATCGGGTTGGTGGTTCAACATCGCAGGATATTGAACGTCTCCGTGAAGAGATCGGTGAAACGTTACGTGCCCTCGAAGACAAGCTTAACGTGGGAAAGCGGGTTGATGAGGCCGTGGATCGGACGTGTGAACGGGTATCCGATCTGCGCGATAACAATCCGGTTGCATTTGTTATTGGCATCGCCGGTGTTGCCGTACTGGCAGGGGCAGCCGTGTGGGCGATAGCGCGCAAGATCTTGTGAATTAATCTTTTTACGCCAGCACTGTGGTTGTCACTGATTTTTGTTCGGGTACAGAACAGATACGAAGGCTTTTCTCGCACCTTGTGCCTGAACTAAACTATTCCTGTTGTTCTCTTGGCTATCGAATCGTTGAGTTTGGCTCAGCGAGCAGAAGGGGGCACAATAGAGAAATGACGAGCGAGGGTTGCATGACGCTAATCGTTGTTGCAGATACACGAGGCGTGACAACTCCTGAGCAGATTAGAGTCAGGGCTTGTTGCTAATGACAGAGTTAAAGACGCTGAGCGGGTGGCGCATACTTGTGCCTCGGGGTGGCCCCTGGGGAGATCGTGTTGCCGCTTCACTGCGTAACTATGGCGCCCAGCCCGTGATTGCCCCGTTGATCAACTTTGCCCCCACCGACGAGGCGGAGTCTCTGCGGGTGGCACTCGACCGTCTTGCGGCTGGAGAGTTTGCGTGGATTACCGCAACGAGCGCTACAGTGGTTGATGTTTTGGCCCATCACAATGTGGTTATTCCTCCCCACACCAAAGTTGCTGCGGTGGGTGAGACAACCGCGGCTGCCTTCACCGCGGCCGGTTACACGGTTGATATCACCCCGGTTGCAGAAAACAGTACGTACGGTCTTTTGAACGAGTGGCACGAAGTGAGGGAGAGCCCGTCGCTTAAAATTCTTACACTCCGCTCCAACACGGCTGTGCCGGTTCTGACCAAGGGACTCTTGGCTCTGGGTCATGACGTCACCCAGGTGGTTGCCTTTCGCACCGTGGGTGTTCCCGTTGCCGAACGGGTTCGTCAGGATGTGAGTTCCGGACGTATTAACGCTCTGCTCATCACTTCCGGTTCTGTTGCCGAACAGGTTCGTCTGCAATTTCCTGAGCTTCCCGAAGGAACCCTGCTGGCGTGTGTGGGGCCACAGACCAAAAAAGATGCTGAAGCTCAGGGGCTACGCATTGACGTGGTTGCTGATGAGCGCACAACCGAATCCTTGGTAAACGCAGTGGCTTCTGTGGCTGACACCGATAGCGAATACTAGACCTCTCGGTTTTTGAAACACCCGTAACATCGGTCGACGCGGGAGCTTGAACAAGGCACACTAGGAGTATGGCAAAAATACGTGTGCACTCGGATCGGGTGGAGATCAAGCTCTCAGCCGTCGAGAAGACACTGTCCTTTCACCGAAAAGACATCGTTATTCGCCGTTCAGACATCACCTCAGCGGTTATCACCGACGAACCCTGGGGGTGGATGCGGGGGGCGCGTTCACCGGGAAACTCTGTCCCGTATTCGTATGCTTTTGGTACCTGGAAATTTTACGGTGGAAAAGATTTTTTGCTGCTGCGAGGACGTCGTCGCCGGGCAGTTGTGATCGATATTGAGGTGGAGGATATCCCCGAACAGCCCACCGAGCCGGTAGATGTTGTCGGTGAGGAAGCGGTAGCAGTGGACGAGGTTGATCGCTTCTCACGCATCATCGTGTCGACCGAGCACGCCGCAAAACTTGTGACCGCTCTGAGGCTGAACCACACGGGTGAGGTTCATATCGCAGCTCCGGGAAAGCCCTAGTGTTTGACTCACGGCTTCTTGTGTAACCATCAAAACGTTGCCCCTACAAAAGATTTTTTCTCCTCATGATCACTCACGAATACACCATCCCCGGTCTGCACATTCGCGACCACACGGTTTCTGTTCCACTTGACTGGAGCGCGCCTGAAAGCTCTCCCACTCTCCAAATTTTTGCCCGGGAAATTGTTGATCCAACTAGGAGGGAGCACAACCTACCCCTGCTTGTTTTCCTGCAGGGCGGTCCGGGAGGAAAGTCACCGAGACCGGTTGATCGAAGTGGCTGGCTGGGGGAGGCCCTGACTCGTTTCCGGGTGATTCTCTACGATCAGCGCGGCACGGGCCGTAGTGCGCGTATCCAGGCGCGAGACATGGAGCGTTTTGCGGATGGAGACGCGGCGGCTGAGTATCTGCTCCATTTCCGGGCGGACTCCATAGTTCGTGACCTGGAACACCTCCGGCTCACCGAGTTTGGTGGGGTCCGTTGGCACACCCTCGGACAGAGCTACGGCGGTTTTCTCACGCTGAGCTATCTCTCGATGGCCCCGGAGGGTGTGGCGGCTTCTTACATTACCGGAGGTCTGCCCGGCCTCTCGGCTAATGCAGAGGAAGTCTATCGACGCACTTTCCCTCGCACAACCCAGAAGAATCGTGAGTTCTACTCCAGATATCCTCACCTGGAAAAACGGGTTGCCGGTATCGCGGAATACCTAGAAACACACGATGTGCGCTTACCCGACGGAGACAGGCTTACCGTGAAGCGACTCCAAACACTCGGTTTCAGCTTTGGTGCGATGCACGGAGCAGATACTGTTCACTGGCTGCTAGACGAGGCCTGGGGAGGCTACGACGCGTCGGTTGGCCTCTCCGATGCCTTCCTTACGCAGGTGATGACGGCAACGGGATACGATCAAAACCCCCTCTACGCGGTGCTGCACGAGAGCATCTACGGTAGTGGTCCTGGCGCTACCCAGTGGGCGGCACAGCGGGTGAGAGAGGAACACTCCGAGTACGAGGCCTCCGTCAGGCCGTTATTTTTTACCGGTGAAATGATTTTTCCCTGGATGTTTGAGGAGATTCGTTCCCTGCGCGGATTCCGCGATGCCGCAGACGCGTTAGCGCAGCGGACAGACTACTCGCCTCTGTACGATCACAAGCAGCTTGCGAACAACGAGGTTCCCGTGGCGGCGGCCATCTACGATGATGATATGTATGTGGACGCGGGCCTCTCGAAAGAAACCGCGCACACAGTGAAGGGTCTGACCCCGTGGGTTACCAATGAGTTTGAACACGACGGCATCGCCAGCGGTCGGGTGGTTACCCGACTGTTTGACCTGGTTGATGAGCGCGGCGGACCCCTGAGTTAACAGCGCCACCGGATGGGTGTTCGACCCGCGTTGTTGGGTGTGAGTGGGCATCATCCGGTTAGCGTTTGACCCGCACCACCAGCCGCCCGCGCACCTTGCCCTCCGCGAAGCTCGGCGCGTGGTGAAGAACCTGGTCTAGCGTGATCTCGCGCGTGAGGCTGTTGAGGGATTCTTCCGTAAAGACCTCGGTGAGATAGTTCCACGCGCGCTCCCTCGCGGCGGCGGGGGCATCCACCGAATTGATACCGCGGAGGGTGACGGCACGCAAGATAAAGGGCATGACGGTCGTGGGAAGATCGCCCCCTTGCGCTAGGCCACAGGCCGTGACGATCCCACCGTAGCGTGTCTGGGAAAGAATATTGGCGAGGGTGTGGCTGCCCACAGAATCAATCGCGGCTGCCCAGAGCATTTTTTGGAGGGGTTTGCCCGGGGAACCTAGCTCCTGTCGATCGATAATGCTGTGGGCACCCAGCTTCGAGAGATAGCCTTCTTCTTCCTCTGCCCTGCCGCTGGAGGCAACCACCTGATAGCCCGCGTGAGCGAGCAGGGAGATCGCTATCGAACCAACACCTCCGGCGGCCCCGGTCACCAAGATTGGTCCGTCTGCCGGACGGATTCCGTGGTCGCGCACCGCCAAAACCGAAAGGGCCGCCGTGAAACCAGCGGTGCCGAGGGCCGCCGCCCATCGGGCGCTGCGAGTCTCAGGAAGACGCACCAGGCTTTGCCCTCGCACATGAGCACGCTCAGCAAGACCGCCGTGCTGATTCTCGCCAATGCCGTCACCGTTGAGGATGACGTGATCACCCGGTTGCCAACGATCGTCGCTGCTTGTGATAACGGTGCCCACCAGGTCGATTCCGGCGACCAGGGGGACAACCCTGGCCACACCACGATTGCCCGCCAGGGCGAGGGCGTCTTTAAAGTTGAGGCTGGAGTATGCTACCTCCACCCAGACGGTACCGTCTGGGCTGCCGAGGTCGGACTCAGTGAGGTCGGCAAGACGGGCCAGTGTGGGCCTATCGTCTGTTTCGCCGTAGGTTTCCTCCACAAGTAGTGCTCGATACGTTTTGTCCACCATGATCTTTCTCCTATGAAATCTTTTGAAGCCTCTTCCCGATATTGAGTTTTTCTGATTGCGACAGGACGCGTCAGCTCACGTCGCGACGCCAGCTCACGAAGTAGCCACCCGCGGTGGTGATAATCGCGTAGGCCAGCAGGACCAGACCTCCTGCCCACCAGAGCAGAGCCGTGGAGCCAGCGTCCATGGTGTAAAAACTGATTCCCACCAGCGCGTCTCCTGCAGCTCCCGGAAGAAATTTTGCGATGTCCGCGGACCAGCTGGTGAGATTCCCGGCAAAGCGTAACAGGGGTTCCACAAACTGGGTGAACACCAGGATGGTGATGATCGACCCCACCTGGCTAGGGATAAGGGAACCAAGCCCCACCCCGATAAGGCCCCAGAGAGCGAGGACGAGAACTACGCGGCCGAGCATTGCCCAGGTGTCTGAGCTACCAAACTCCGTGTCAATCCCAAAAGCAGCCAGCACGGCTCCGCTGACTCCGGCGGAGGCGATAACGGCCACAACACCGTAGACAGCTCCCCACACAAACGCGGTGACGCTTTTTGCGGTGAGGACGACTATGCGATTGGGGTTTGCGAGGAAGGTTGGTGTGACGGTCTTGTGGCGAAACTCCTGGGTGACCATCATCGCGGCAAATATCACGGGAAATACGAATCCCACGGAACTGCCAAACGAGTAGAGGAGCAGGGGGTCGAGAGGCGGCATAGCCTGGGCGTCCCCCACTATAGCTGCTAAGTTTGCGTCCCGTGTGGTCACTAACAGAGCTGCCATGAACCCGGCGGTAAGCCCGACATAGCCAAACATGATGAGCGCGAGAAACCACCAGAGGCGAGTGCTAAGTATTTTGAGGAATTCCGCGCGAAGAGCAGATGCAAAAGTGCTCATGATCCCTCCTCGCGAATCAGCTTGAGGAAGGTGTCTTCCAGATCCGTGGAGTGGCGCTGCAGGGCGTGGAGTTCTATTGCGTTAAGAAAAGCAATGCGTCCCACGCGGGCAGTATCGGTGTCTGACACAACTAGACCTTGACGCCCCTGATGCACAACAAGGCCCTCAGCGACCAGTGCATCTTTCAAGCGCCGCCGATCGGGAGTGTCGACCGTGACCCACGACTCGTTGCGCTCTTCGAGGTTGAAGAGGGAACCCGTAAAGACAAGCTCGCCCCGTCGAATGACCAGTACCTCATCCACCGTCTGTTGAACCTCGCTTAACAGGTGTGAACTGATGAGCACAGTGCGCCCTTCGTCGGCTAGGTGCCGCAGGAGTCCACGAATCCACTTGATGCCTTCGGGATCAAGACCGTTAACCGGTTCGTCAAGTACAACGACGCTCGGGTCGCCCAGGAGCGCACCGGCTAGGCCGAGCCTCTGCCGCATGCCCAGGGAGTAGCCGCCAACACGCTGTTCGGCGGAATCGTTCAGCCCCACCAGGTCAAGAACGGTGTCTACCCGCTCCAACGGGATGCGAGCGGCGCGAGCGTATACGCTGAGGTGATTGCGGGCTGAGCGTCCGGGATGAAAACTGGTGGCCTCAAGCGCTGCCCCAACCGTGGTGAGCGGAGAAGCGAGGTCTTTGTACGGTGTATTTCCCACCAGGGCGCTTCCTTCGGAAGCCGCGACCAAGCCCAGTAGAATGCGGAGGGTTGTGGTTTTTCCAGCTCCATTGGGACCGAGGAAAGCCGTAACTTTTCCGGGTAAAATTGTGGCGGTGAAGTTGTTGACGGCCAGCACTGAACCGTAGCTTTTAGAGACACCGGAGAATTGGAGGGGGAGTCCTTCAGCCATGTAGAACCTCTCTTCAGTCGTGTGCTTCATAGCTTAGCGTTGAGTGCTCCAATAAATGCTTTAACTTGATTAAAATTCATCCATAAACACTGCGACTACGATTTATCCTCGAATGGCGTCCGCGGGATGGCGGATGCCGCGACCAGGGCCGGGTAGGTAGCGGTGAGCGCCCCGGTGACGGTTCCTGCGAGAACGCCCACTCCCAGCGGGTCGGGTTCGCGAAGGTGGCCTGTGATGTCGCGAGGTGCCACTGTGTGCGCCACTGCTCTGAATGTGGCGGTTGTTGGCATATTTTCGTGTACCAGAAAGTGAATACGCGTTCTAACCCTTAGGCTTCGTCTGCGAAAAATTGTCAAAAGGGGATATGGTGGGCCGGGTGAACATGATTCTGCGGATGTTTTTCCTCACCCTCCGCTCAAAGCGGGGGCCACGCCTACAGCCCTGGGATGTGTGCCGCACGCGTTTTCGCGTGGTGCTCACCGACCTGGATGTGCTGCGTCACATGAACAACGGGCGCTACCTCTCCATTATGGATCTGGGGCGCCTTGACCTGATGTACCGATCACGCATGTGGCAAAAGCTCAAGCAGCGAGGCTGGTACCCCGTGGTTGTGGCCCAGAGTATCACGTATCGCAAATCACTCACCCTGGGGCAGTCGTTTATTGTGGAGACCCAAATGGTGGGACACGACACAAAGGCTTTTTACCTGGAGCAGCGGTTTACGGTTGGCGGTGAAATCTACGCGCGGGCCTTCCTGCGCGCGCGATTCCTCAAGAGAACGGGAGGGGCGCTCCTCGCCACGGAGGTTGTTGAGGGGCTCGGTGTTGACGATATCCCTGCGAACAGGATGCCGGAGTGGGTGCGGAACTGGGCCGAGGCCTCAACGCTTCCCGCGACTAAGGCGCCGGCCCCCAGCGTGTGGGACGACTAAGCTACAGCGTCCGCTTGGTGCCGGTGGTATGACTCCGGCTCCAGACGTGTGGAGCAACCAAGCAGCGAGGTG
Organism: Lysinibacter sp. HNR; assembly: GCF_029760935.1. Lineage (NCBI taxonomy): Bacteria > Bacillati > Actinomycetota > Actinomycetes > Micrococcales > Microbacteriaceae > Lysinibacter > Lysinibacter sp. HNR. The sequence goes on from NZ_CP121684.1 coordinate 380,833, forward strand.
CGCAGATGGGGGATGACCTTAATCCTGGGCGGAGAGAGAAGCCTACTCGGGATCGGTTTCGTCGAGCGGTGCGTGATGGTCAAGGTTGACTACGCCCCGCTTCCAATAGCCCTGCACATCAACCTGTTCGCGGGCAAGACCCAGCTCGCGACGAAGGTAGCGCCTCACGGGAATCAATTCGTTTGCCTCTCCCGCTGCCCACACGTAGGTGTCCTGGCCGATACTGATTGACCGCACCGCCTCAAGCAGTTGCCCCGGGCCGTCTTCTCGGTAGAGACGTTCGACGGAGGCACGTGTGTGAAGCGTGGGTGGTTGCAGGGGGTTGCTCAGGTAAGGGTCAAAATCTTCGTTCTCAGTGAGCAGGATTGCGCTGACCCCGGTCTGTGAGGGAAGCAACTGTAGCCAGCGGGTGAGGGAGGGAAGCGCCGTTTCGTCGGCGATGAGTATGGCCTCCGGTGAGTCCGTGGGAGCCAGGGCTGATCCGCGTGGACCCCCAACAACCACCTCGTCTCCTACCGCTGCACCGAGGGCCCAGGAGGTGGCTGGACCCGGGTTCTCATGGAGAACAAACTCGATATCGATGCTGGCCGGGCGCTCCGGCGTGGCGGGAACGTAGCGTAGCGGGGTGTAGTCGCGGGATATCGAGACTCCAGAGTCGGGACGTTGAATGCCGCCGTCCTCTGCTATCCACGGCGCGTTAAGTTGCCCGGTAGCGGGATCGGGGAAGAAAACCTTGGCGTGATCGGTGGGGCCGTCCGAAACAAAATCATTAAGATCGGAACCCGCGAGTGTGATTGATCGGATGCCCGGCACAACATCGTGAATGGAAAAAACTGCGAGCCGACGCAGTGCCAAGTCGTAACGAACGTGTTCGCGCGTGTGCATGCAATGACCTCCCCGAGACGGTGTACGTCTATTTTAGATGGGTTTTGCCGTATTTATAGTCGCAAATGAGCCGATTTTTTATCGTCGCGGCCTAGGCTTGGACTATGGCCGACTCAGCAGATCTGATACATCCGCGCAATCTTGCCGACGACGCAATTCTTCTGGTGAGGCAGTGGCTGACGGACAGCGAGTCCGCGGACACAGGGGCAACGGGGGAATCACGCTTGCTTTTTGAGCTGCTCCGTGACGATGATGGGCTCACTTTCATCAAAGATTTTATCGACGGTGTTATTCAGCCCGAAGATGCATTTGTGGCTGCGATGAACCTCAAAAGAGTAGCGGCACGGGCCCCGGAGTCGCTTTCTCCCGCGTTGCGGCTGGCGGTTCAGGCCGGCGGCGTGGCCTCCCTGGCGCTCCCCTGGGCCGTTATTCCCTTGGCTAAGGGTGCCCTGCGACGCACCGTGAGTCATCTGATTATTGATGCCCCGCCGGAGGGGAACAGCCCGGGGAAGAAACCCGATGTGCTGGGTAAGGCTCTGGCAAGGATACGGGCCGCCGGGCACGACCCCAGCGTGAGCGTGCTCGGAGAGACCGTGCTCGGGGAGAAGGAGGCGCGGCGCCGGGCGGGAATTATTCGCGAGGTGATCAAGCGTGACGATGTGGAGCGGATCTCGCTCAGACTTTCCTCAATCGCCAGCAATATTACGCTGTGGGGTTTTGAGGAGACGGTGAGCAAAATTAGCGCGCGGCTCCTTGTGCTGTACGAATTGGCGGCGCAGACCGGAACCTTTATCACCCTGGATGCGGAAGAGTTCGGTCACTTTGATCTGACAAATGCTATTTTTCGAGACATTCTCAACCGGCCGCAGTTACGTTCGATGAGTGCGGGCATCACACTACAGGCCTATCTTCCCGATTCGTACAAGGCTCTCAAGCAACTCACCCGGTGGGCAATGAAACGTGTAGAGAACGGGGGCGCTCCTCTCTATGTGCGATTGGTAAAGGGTGAAAGCCTGTCGGCGGAGGGCGTGAACTCCACTCTGAACGGTTGGCCACGGCCCACCTTCTCTTCGAAGCGTGAGACGGACACAAACTATAAACGACTGCTGGACTATGCCCTGCGCCCCGAGCATGTCCGTGCCCTGAAGGTGGGTGTGGCAACCCACAACCTCTTTGATGTTGCCCTGGCTCACAAGTTGGCCGAGCGTCGCGGGGTTTCTGATTCGGTGCAGTACGAGATGCTTTTGGGTATGGAGCCCGCCCACATTGACGCGGTGTCCCGCACCGTGGGGAGTGTTCAGCTGTACACTCCGGTGGTGGGCCCCGGAGAGTTTGATGCCGCCGTCTCCGCCCTGGCTCGCAGGCTGGAAGAGGGTTTTTCTGCCGACAGCTTTTTATCGGCGTTCCTTTTCTCTGATGACAAGGAGGAGGTCTTTACCCGAGAGAGTGAACGCTTTGTCTCGTCGCTTGCGCGCCTCGGTGTAGATGTTGCGCCGACAAGTAGAAGAACGCAGGATCGCAGTACGGAGCATCAGGTAGAGAGCGAGGACAGCGCACTCTTCCACCGCAGGGCCGAGGAACCGGGTCCGGACACCCTCGACGAGGGCATGACTCAGGCCGTGATGCGGCTCAGCGATATGGAGGAGGCTTCCCACCCGATCCTTGAACCGGCGGCGCTTCCAGATGATATTCCCGTGGTCTCGCTCACCGGCTTTGTGAACGAGCCCAACACCGATCCCTCTCGAGCGGCCAACAGGGCCTGGGCCGAGGGATTGCTTGCCCGTGCCGCGGATACTGTTCTTCCCGAAGAGGCCCTTGCCGCGGCGGCGGTGAGAAGTCCCGCGGAAATCAACTCGCTGATCGTCTCTGTGAGGGAACGTGCCGTTTCGTGGGGAGCCATGTCGGGTGCGGATCGCGGGGCCATTCTTCGCCGCGTAGCGTTTGGCCTGGTGGCAAATCGTGATCGATTTATTGAGTGTCTTGTGACAGAGGTGGGTAAGCCCCTCACGGAGGCCGACCTGGAGGTGAGCCGGGCGATCGATTATACGCGCTACTACGCGGCTCGGGCGGCGGACCTTGACACGGTTGTGGGTGCTCGCTTTGTACCCTCTCGTCTCACTGTTGTTACCCCTCCCTGGAACCGTCCCGTATGCACCACAATTGGGTCTACCCTGGCGGCGCTTGCAGCGGGGAGCGGTGTTATTCTCAAACCGGCACCGCAGGCGCGACACTGTGGTGCGCTTGTTGCTGAGGTGCTGTGGGAGGCCGGAGTTCCGCGTGACCTTCTGGCGCTGGTGGACATTCTTGACGCCGGCATCACCGCTGACGAAGACACTGTGCAGGCCGACACCGGTGTGCTTCTTTTTACCGAGACGAGTGACCTGAGTCGGGCCATCGGAATTCCGGAAACACAGCCGAGCGAGGGTGGATTGGGACGCTACCTGGTTTCTCACCCGGGAGTTGACAGGATTGTGCTCACCGGTTCCTGGGAAACGGCGCAGCTTTTTCAGCGGCAGCGCCCCGAGCTGCAGCTCGTTGCTGAAACCAGTGGCAAGAACGCGATTGTGGTAACCCCGAGCGCTGATGTTGACGCGGCCGTAGCAGCTATTGTATCGAGCGCCTTTGGATATTCGGGGCAAGATTGTTCTTCGGCAAGCCTGGTAATCTTGGTGGGGAGTGTGGCTCGTTCCAAACGCTTTATGCGCCAGCTCGAGGATGCCGTGCGCTCGCTCGCGGTGGGCAGCGTTTTTGACTCCGCAACACAGGTGGGGGCCCTCGTCGAGGCGCCGTCGAATGATCTCTGGGGGGTGCTCACCTCTCTTGAGCCCGGTGAATCGTGGTTGGTGGAACCGAAGCCCGTTGATGCGGCGGGGCGCCTCTGGTCTCCCGGGGTTAAGCTCGGGGTTAAGAGGGGTTCGCCAATGCATCGCATGGAGACTCCCGGACCCGTTCTTGGTGTAATGACAGCCCTCTCACTCACGGAGGCCATCGATATTCAAAACTCCACAGGGTACGGACTCACCGCGGGGCTTCACTCCCTGGATGCCGAGGAGGTGGGTATCTGGGTGGACAATGTTCAGGCCGGAAATCTGTGTGTGAACAGGGAAATCACAGGTCTAATGGTTGAGCGTCAGCCGTTTGGCGGGTGGAAAAAGTCGAGTGCCGGTGTGGGCTTCAAAGCGGGTGGACCGAACTATCTGCTCGCTCTGGGTGATTGGGTGGCCGATGAGGGTGATCAGAGTTCAACACTGCATCTGCGCGGCTTGGACGATCGGGTAGCGGCGCTGATTGAGGCCTCTCAAGAGCTGCTTTCCTACGAGGAGTTCGATGTGCTGCGCCGCGCCGCGCTGAGTGATGCCTACGTGTGGGGAACCGAGTTTTCTCAGGTGCATGATGTCTCACAGCTGGGTATCGAACGTAACCTGCTGCGCTACTGGCCCGCTGACAGCATGATACGGAAGTCAGAAGATGCTGATCTTCCCCAATTGCTTCGTGTGCTTGTGGCAGGTGCTCTTACGAGGGCGCAATTAAGTCTTAGCGTTTCTGTGCCCCTGCCTAGGGCAGTTCGTGAGGTGCTAGAGAACTTGGAGATTGATATCAGCATCGAAAGTGATGCCGAATGGTATGAGCGTTTGGCTATTGGTGTTCCCGGTTTGGACCGGGTGCGGCTTGTGGGGGGGCGTAGGGAGGAGGCGGCGCGGAGCCTGGCGCAGCAGCCGGGGGTCCGCCTCTCCGCACAGCCGGTGACAAACTCGGGTCGTCTTGAGATGCTGCCGTTTCTTCGGGAGCAGTCGATCAGTATTACGGCCCATCGTTTTGGGATACCCTCTTCTCTCACGGACACGCTCTTTTAGGGGGAAGACGACGGTTTGATACCGGGAGCTTAAATTCTTTTGCGCCGGGTGTGGTCGCGGGACTTGTCGAGTCGTTCCGCCCTGGATTGTGGCTGGCTGGTCGCCGCCGCTAGGCCGAACCGCTCCAGGCTGCGGGAGCGATTGTCCAGATGACCTCCGCTACCGTGTCGTTCAGGTTTGACCAGCTGTGTGGCTCTTTGCCGCTGAACGTGATGGTGTCTCCGGCTCGAAGCGAAACGTTGCCGTGTCGGAAATGAAGTAGGATCTGGCCGGTGAGAACGTGCAGCACCTCGGTTTCGCCGTTGATTGTGTAGAGATCGCTGCCCCCGCTGGCCCCCGGTTGGAGCGTTGAGCGCAGCACCTGAACGTGTGATTCACCGCGTGGGGTGATGAGGCGTTCTGAGGCCCCCGTTCCTCCCATGTTGATGGTGGGGGCGTCTGCGAGGGGGATGACCTCGTGTGTTGGCGGTTCAAAAAGCGAGCCTACGGGAAGGGAGAGTACCTGACAGATGGTGATGAGGGTTGCCACGCTGGGGGAGGTTTCGTCGCGCTCGACCCTGCTGATAAAACCTTTGGTGAGTCCGGTGGAGTCGGCAATCTGTTCAATGGTGAGGCCCTGGGCCTGCCTAGTAGAGCGGAGCTTGGCCCCGATGAGCAGTGGGGTGCTTGACGGTGAGGGGTGTATCGATCTCACTTTTACCCCTTTCAGAAGGCTCCGGCGAATCGGTTAATTTGACAGTGAATACTGATCTAACCCAGTATAGAACCCATTGATTGTTGCTTAAAAAGATACAAAAGTTGTCTGTAGGTAATATGATCGAGTGTATCCATCGAAAGGAGCCGACTCATGGCAGAGTCGCTGAACTATCCGAACCTTCCCAGTGCACTAAGCGCAAACGCTCCACGCGTTGTGGCCGGTGGCTACACTGGACCGGTAAACACCTCGGTGGTGCCCCGGTTTAGCGGGCCGTCAACGTTTGCGCTACTCCCGACATTTCAGGAGGTGCCGCGCGCCGATATCGCGGTTATCGGTGTGCCCTGGGACACCGGTGTCTCCTACCGCCCGGGTGCTCGATTTGGACCCCAGCATATCCGGCAGTCCAGTCGCCTCTTGCGACCCTATAACCCCGCCCTCGAGGTGTCCCCCTTTGGGGTTCAACAGGTGGTAGACGGGGGAGACATTGCCATTAATCCGTTTAATATTGGGGAGGCCATTGAATCGCTCCAGGAAAACGCACACCAGCTGGTGAGCTCGGGTACCCGATTGGTGACTCTCGGCGGAGACCACACCATTGCGCTACCTCTGCTCCGCTCCGTTTCCGCGATTCACGGCCCGGTTGCGCTGCTGCACTTTGACGCGCACCTGGACACCTGGGACACCTACTTTGGTGCGGAGTACACTCATGGAACCCCTTTTCGTCGTGCCGTAGAGGAAGGGCTGCTTGATACCGAGGCTATCTGTCACGTGGGAACCCGCGGCCCGCTCTACGGGCACCGCGACCTTGAGGATGATCGCCGCTTTGGGTTCGGCATCGTGACCTCCGCCGATGTTTTCCGCAAGGGTGTTGACGAGATTGCAGCCTCGCTGCGTGATCGTGTGGGTAATCGCCCGCTCTATATTTCAATCGACATCGATGTCCTCGACCCCGCCCACGCCCCCGGCACGGGAACCCCCGAGGCGGGAGGGCTCACCTCGCGCGAGCTGCTCGAGATACTTCGTGGCCTGGCGGGGATGAATGTGGTTGGTGCTGACGTGGTCGAGGTTGCCCCCGCCTACGATCATGCCGAGCTCACGGGTGTCGCCGCGTCACACGTTGCGTATGACCTGCTCTCCCTGATCGCCCTGCGCAAGGGATAGAGAAGTCCTATACTCAACGTATGGTGTTAGTGAGTATTCTGATTGCTGTTTTTGACATCTGTTGTCTCATTGACTGTGCGCTCTTTGATCGTACGAGGCTGCGACGATTTACAAAGTGGGCTTGGCTGGCAATTATCTTTTTCCTTCCCGTGCTTGGCGGACTGCTCTGGTTTGCCTTCGGCCGCACCTGGAGAAAAACCGCAGCGGGGGTTGCTTAAGTCGTCCCTCGGGTAGCACCGTGGATTGGAAGGACGCCTGAGTCTGGGGTATTCGGGTGCTGGGTGAGTGTCTATGGGCTGGGGCGGTTTTCCAGGGCCACAAGCAGGTCTGCGCGAACGAGCGCGTTATCGAGATCTCGTCCGAGTAGCGCACCCGCTGTGCTCACGTAACGCCGTACGGTATTGCGGTGTAAGCCCAGAATCCTGGCCGTGGCATCCCAACCTCCGTTGTTGAGCAACCACGAGTGTAGTGTGGTGAGGATGGCCTCCGTCTCGGGATGATTCGACGTGCTGACGGGCTCCAGAGTCACCGCCGAAAAGGTGGAGACGAGTCCGGGTGGCACGAGGGCGCTGAGCGATCCAAGCTCTTCGGAGAACATGAGGGATCGTCTCAGTTCGCGCGCTCGGGGAACAAGCAGCTCAGCCTCGCGCATGGCTTCGCTCAGGCGGTGCCCGGGATGTTCAGAGCTGACGCTCAGTACCCAGCCACGTTCGGCGCAGGTCTCAACAATGGACGCGCTGGGTGGCGCCGACACGATCGCTCGCAGGCGGCCACCTCGGTGATCCACAAAGGGCGTGTTGAGCAGAAGGCGCCACCACGCGAGATCGGTTGCGTGCGCAGACTCTCCCGCGAGCGAGATAGCCGTGATCGCGTACCCTAAACGCCGTCGATGCTCGCCGAGGGAGCTCGTCACAAGCCGATCTATTCGATCCAGCATGGTGGTGGAGGTGGGCGATACGGCCTCGTCAACCAACAGCGTCATCATCAATTGGTCGAGGGCGGTTGACTGTGAACGGGGAAGGACAAGCACAAGCTGAAGAAGGTCAGCGGCTAGCATTAGCCCGGTGCGATCATCGCTCGTGATGCGCGGTTCTTTCACGAGGAGAAGCTCGCTTGTTGCTGTGGCGAGAGTGGCCGAGGGGCGGATGCCGATAGCGGTCACCTCGTAGTGGGTATTATCGGCGGGAAAAGAACCGAACACCTGGTGGAGGGTTTGTCCGCCCAGACGTTCTGAATATTCTCGCACCAGGTCCGCTGCAGAAATCTGGGTGGGAGCCGTACCCGTTTGAAACAGGTCTTCGCCCTGGCGGAGAACAACCCAGGAGTGCGTCATCTGTGAAAGCGTGGTGACGAGCTGCTTGGTGGGGTTGGGGAGGAGTGCGGCCTTCGTGAGGCGTCTTGCCATGGTGCTCACGTAGTGCAGCCCGCGCAGGCGGTTGTTATGCATCTCGTGGGAGAAACGGTTAGTGACCTGCACAAAACGCACCTCGGCGTCGATACGAACGAGGGGCAGGCCACGCCGCGTGCACGCCTCAATCAGAGGCTCGGGTACTTCGGTGTAAACGGGTTCTACCCCAAACCCTAGGGCGGCAACTCCCGCGTCACAGAGCCGGAGCACGTACTCGTCGATATCTTGCTCAGACGTGGGAAGCCCCAGGCCGGTGATAAGCAGGAACTCGTGACCGTAGAGATATTGGCGCGGGTCGTTGAGCTCAATAACCGCCGTGGTCACGAGCGAGAGTGCTCGGGCGCTCTCGCGCTGCGTGACGGGACTCAGCAGGGTCATCATGAGTTCTGGCGTGTCGAGGAGAACACCGAGCGGGATCCCGGAGCGATCATCACGCTGTGAGAGCCCTCGGAGGATAGCGATGTAGCCTCCCGGCTCTGTGGGAGGAACGCCCAGGGGGCCGGTGCGATGTTCGGGGGGAGGAGTGGGAATATCCATGAAGATAATTTATCCTGAAATCATTCCATTTTGGGATCAAATTCTGTTCGCTCGCGGGAGGAAGCGAGACTAGCGTTACGTAGATAACGTATCGAGTGTTGGTTCTACCAACTCAAAACTTTTTGTTGGCCTTGCGCCAGCCAAAAATAGGGAGACAACGTGGTCCTGGATTACACTGTGATGGCCGTATACATCATCGGCATCCTCGGGGTGGGCTATTGGGGGATGCGCAGATCCGCGTCCAAAAGCGACTACCTGGTGGCCGGTCGAAGACTGGGAACCTTCATGTACTCGGGTGCGCTCTCCGCGATCGTTCTGGGCGGGGCATCTACCGTTGGCGGAATCGGCCTGGGGTACACCCACGGTCTCTCTGGAGCTTGGCTGGTAGTGGCAATTGGGCTGGGCATCCTGGTGCTGAGCGCCTTCTTCGCCAAGCGGATTGTTAAGCTCAAGGTTTACACCGTAACCGAGATGCTCGACCTGCGCTACGGGGGTTCCTCCGGTCTCATCTCGGGTCTGGTGATGTTTTTATATACCCTCATGCTCACGGTCACCTCGACCCTCGCCTACGCCACCATCTTCCACGTGCTTTTTGGCATGCCTAACTTCTGGGGCATTGTGCTGGGAGGCGCGGTTGTTGTGACCTATTCCGTAATGGGAGGAATGTGGTCTATCACCCTCACCGACGTGGTGCAATTTGTGATCAAAACCATCGGTATTCTTCTGCTCCTCCTTCCTATCGCAATAGTTAACGCGGGTGGCTTTAGTGGGATGGGAGAGCGCCTAGCTGACTCGTTTTTCTCACCCTGGTCAATCGGTGGGGCCACCATCATCACCTACATCGTGGTCTATACGCTGGGGCTACTCATCGGTCAGGACATCTGGCAGCGGGTCTTCACCGCAAAAACCCCGCGCATCAGCACCATCGGCGGCATAGCCTCCGGTATCTACTGCCTCATCTACGCCGTTGCGGGGGCCCTCATCGGAATGGCCGTTCGTGTGCTCTACCCCACCCTGGCAAACCCCGACGAGGCATTCGCCACGATTGTTCAGGATGTTCTTCCCCCGGGTATCCGCGGACTCGTTTTGGCCGCGGCGCTTGCCGCCATGATGTCAACCGCGAGCGGAGCGCTCATAGCCTCCGCAACGGTGTTGACGAGCGATATCGTTCCTCGGTTAAAAGCCCTCTTTATCCCCGGAAGTCGAACGGCGAGTGCATCTGTTGGAGCGAGTGGCGGGCACCCGGAGGGGGCCGGAATCGCGGGTTACCGGTTAACCACGCTGATCCTTGGTGTGGCCGTGATCGTCATAGCCTCGGCCGTGACGAGCGTGGTGGGTGCACTCACAATCGCGTACAACATTCTTGTGGGTGGACTCTTTGTGGCAATCCTGGGAGGCCTCCTCTGGAAACGGGGTACCCGTTCCGGTGCCCTTGCGAGCATCCTGGTGGGAACCGCGACGGTGATCATCACCATGTTTATCACGGGTATTCTGGCAAACGAACCGATCTATTTTGGGCTCGGCTCCAGCCTGGTGACCTTTATCGTGGTGAGTCTAATGACCCGGCCAACCGACGACGTGATTATGACCGAGTGGTCGCGCCGCCTGAAAATTAGTGACCGTACCGAGGCCAACGAGATTATTGACCTTCCGGTGCGGTGAGTGGAAATTTATAAGGAGCGCGTGATGATCAAGAACCCTGATGACGGCATCCGCATCGGCGGTGACGTTGTACTCGAAACGCTGTGGGCGCTGGGAGCCCGCTCGGTTGTGGGCCTTCCCGGTCAGCACGCGCTCGGGCTCTTTGATGCCCTCCGGCGCTCGCGGCTGCGTTTCTTGGGTGCCCGGGTAGAAAACAACGCCGGGTTTATGGCTGACGGTCTCGCCCGGGTGAGTGGTACGGTCTCACCCCTGATGCTCTCAACCGGCCCCGGGGCCCTCACCTCGCTTGCGGCGCTTCAGGAGGCGGCAAGCTCCTCCATCCCGGTTCTTGCGATCAGTGCTCAGGTCCCCGTTGCCGGGCTTGGCGGAGGCAGGCACGGTTACCTGCACGAGCTTCCCGACCAGGCGGCATCGTTCCGCGGGGTGGTGAAGTCGGTGTTTACCGTGCGCAACCTAGCCCAGATACCCTCGGCGCTCGCCGAGGCCTGGCGCACCTCACTTACGGCCCCCGCCGGGCCCACCCTGGTAGAGATACCGCAGGACGTTCTCCTAGAATCCGCCGCAGGTATTGTACCGCCCGTGCGTCAGATAGACGTTTTACCTGCGCACCCGGTGGCGCGTCCAGAAACCATTGAGGCGGCTGCCGCGCTTCTGGCGGAGGCAGTGCACCCCGTGATCCTCGCCGGGGGCGGGGTTGTGCGTGCCGGTGCACAGGCGGAGCTTCGTACCCTGGCGGAGACGCTTGAGGCTCCCGTGGTCACAACGTTTGGGGGTAAAAACGCGCTGAGTTGGGAGCATCCTCTCGCGGCCCGATCATGGATAGAAGACATCGCCGTTACCGAGTTCCTTGAGAACGCCGATGTGTTGCTCGTGGTGGGGAGCGGATTGGGGGAACTCTCGAGTAACTACCACACATTTTCTCCCCGAGGCCGTGTGATTCAGATTGAGGCCGACCTGGGCAAGGTCAACGCGAATCACGCGGGCTTAGGTATCCATGCCGACGCCAAGCAGGCTTTGCACGCGTTGAATTCCGAGCTGGACAGTCTCAGCTCCGCGTCGGGCGAGGGAGCGGTAGCCAATAGGCAGGAGCGTCGCACAAACGGTCGAACCCGGATTGATATGCTGCTGAACACGGTGCAGCGGCGCCTGGAATCCCAAGACTTGGTTACCGAGCGTGATCTTATTCAAGAACTGCGCGAGGCGGTGCCCGACGGGGCGGACACCTACTGGGACATGACTATTCTTGCCTATTGGGCCTGGTCAGCCTGGGATCCGCGCGACGGGGATTTTGCCAGCGCCCAGGGTGCGGGTGGATTGGGATACGGCCTGCCCGCGGCAATGGGAGCGGCGCTTGGGCATGCCTCGGCTGGTTCGCCTCAGCCCGTGCTTGCCGTTTCGGGCGACGGGGGAGCCCTCTACGGTGTTGCGGAGCTTGCCACCCTGGCGCAGCACCGATTAAACGTGACCTGGCTCATCATCGATGATGGTGGGTACGGCATCCTTCGCGAGTATATGCAGGACACCTTTGGCGAAGCAACCGCAACCGAGCTGTCTCGTCCCGACTATGCTGCCCTGGCTCGGTCGTTTGGGGTCGACGCGGAACGCGTATCACTCGTGGAGGCTCCCGCCGCTGTCGCCCGCGCGCTCGCGACCCCGGGGCCGAGTGTTATTGTGCTTCCCGCCGTCCTGAAGATGTTTGCCCCCACACATCTGGATCGCTCCGTAGCCGGTCCCGGTAGTGGAAACGCGTCGTGAACTCCCGACCCCTGGTCGTCTTCACCGATCAGACCGACCTTGATCCAGAACCCGGACGGGCGCTTCTGCACGAGGCCGGATTTGACACGGTGCTGTTGAACCTGGGAACCGATGAGAGGCATGACGACCGTATTGTGCCGCAGAACGCTCGTGAAGCGGTTGGGCTCGTGGTGGGATATGCTCTCATCGATCGAGACATTTTGGAACAGTTTCCCCGGCTCAGAATTATTGCGACCAGTAGCTCGGGGGTTGACACGGTCGATATGGCTGCCGCTCAAGAGAGGGGCATCTGGGTGAGTAACCTAGCGGATGTTGCAACCGAGGAGGTTGCCTCGCATGCGCTCTCTCTCGTTCTTGCGGTTGAGCGTCAGCTCAGCACATCCATAAGGGTAGCGTTCGGTGGCGGCTGGACGCAGGATTTTGATGCGCTTCCCCGGCGATTGAGCAAGCTTACTCTGGGGCTTTTTGGCTGCGGGAAAATAGCCCGGCGACTCGCTGAAATTGCTGTGCCCCTCTTCGGACGAATCATTGCCTATGATCCCTACCTCACGAATTTTCCTACGGGGGTGACGGCCGTGACACGACAGGAACTTCTGAAAGGGGCCGACGTCCTATCACTGCACGTTCCCCTCACGAAAGAAACCAGGGAGGTGATCGACCACGGAGCGTTTGCCCTGATGAAGTCCGGTTCGAGTCTGGTAAACGTTTCCCGGGGAGAGCTGATCGACCGGGAGGCTTTGACAACGGCGCTTAACTCCGGACGGATTGCGGGGGTTGGTCTGGACGTGCTTGACGGGGAGCCCCCCTCGCCGAACCACCCGCTACGGAGCCATCCCCGCGCGATTGTTACCCCGCACGTGGGGTTTCTCTCTGACGGATCACTGCAACACTACCTCTGTGACCCCAGCCGGATGATCGTCGAGTGGTGGCAGACCGGCAGGCCATCAGTTTACGTGGTTGCGGGAAGTGGGGACTGAGAACTCGGCGTACACTGCCCCACAATGAGCCAGGAAAACACTTACCGATCCTGGCACCTCGAACATGACCACGCCAACCTTCCGATCTCACGCCCACTACATACTTAAACCAGAAGTTCCCACGGTTGTCTCTACTTGGAAGACCGGTCCCATCAAGGAGATGATTTGTCGCACTTCTCAGCGCCAGCCCTGCTGGATGCGGCACGATCTACTGATTACATGGGTGATCTCGTCTCTACGGCGGGGATGGGTCCCGGAAGAAATCAGCGGACTGTTACCCCTCGAATTTCCCCACAACCTACGAATGTGAGTCAGTTCCGAGACAGTGTATGCGTGGATATACGCACAAAACCAGCAGCATCTTGGGTTATGGCAGTACCTTTCCTTGTCGGGTACACAGCTACCCTCAGGCCTTCTAGATGAGTCAGCCTGACGTGTTGTAATTATTGTTGAAAACACTACTGTTGTTCTATGCATTACTTATAAAATCATCTGTTTTTCGACGTGGAAACCGTGTTTTAACAGGGGTAATGCATATGTGTAAGTAATGGTTACAGACAGCTTGGGTTCTTCCGCGGCCGAGCATGCAATATTTGACTTTGCCTTGTCTGTCTCAGGAGGAGCTACGCACCAATATATAGTGCTGGCTTGTGTGATAATTGCGGATGGGTCTGGTTCCCCGTTGGTGCTTCTGCTTCGGCAGACTTGGTGCCCGCGGCTCAGATACCAGCCGGATCAGAGATCATTTCGGACGACCTGCCCGAGATTGATCCCTCCCTGCTGGTTCCGGCAGTGTAGTTATCGGTATCAGGAGCGTACCATTCGGGGGACAAGCCTCACGAGAATCACCATGACCACAAACTCGATCATCGTCTGAAAAACGACAACCAGGGGAACCAGAGCCAGCGTCTCAGAAAAGACCAGTGCCAGGGGTAACACGACAAGAGAGTTGCGGATTACCCCCGAGAAAAGCAAGGCACGGCGGTCGGGAACGCTGAGTCTCCAGAGGGTTCCGGTTCCCCAACCGAGTAGCGTCGCAGCAGTGGCAAAACCGAGGAAAATGGGAACCACGTGAAGGAGTTCCCCGAGCTGATGGCTTACCTGATAGATATGTGCCCAGATCACGGCGGCAAGTGTGAGCATCATGACGGGGATCATCCCGATCCCAGAAAATTTCACGAGACGCTGTGCAGAGCGATTGTGGCGGGTGGCCCACTGCACCGCGCCCGCCACAATCAGTGGAAGCACTATGAGAAGAAGAAAAGCCTCAATAAACGGTGCGGGGTTGAGGTTTACACCAAGGTCGCTACCCGCCAGGAGTCTCAGGTAAAGGGGGAGAAGAGCCATCTGCAACAGCATGAGCAGGGGCGTGACCGCCAACAGCTTGGAGGCATTTCCTCGCGCAAGACCGGCAAAAACGATCACGTAGTCCACGCAGGGGGTCACCAAAACGAGCACCACCCCCACCAGGAGGGCGGTGTTTCCCCGCACAAAAAATGAGATGATCCACACGAGCATAGGAACCATCACGAAGTTGAGAACAAGAACGGCGCTTAAAAAACGAGCATCCCTGAGTGATGCTCGCAGTTCAAGTAGAGGAATCCCTAAAAACGTGAAGAAAAGCAGTACCGCGAGGAGGGGAGTTATCGTGGTTTCTACCAGCACCGCGGTCTCGGGTGCGAGGAATCCTGCGACCCCACCGACTCCGATCGCTCCGAGATAGAGTGTGATCTGCCGACGCTCGCTCCACTGTATCAGGGATGTAAAACTCATCCCGCAATTTTATCCGCGCGAGGCTGTACGCGGGGTGTACCGGATTTGGGACGTTGATGATATGACGAGGGCTCGGAGCGACTCAAGATCTCCCCAAATAACATCCGCCGTCCGGGCTTGAACAAGAACATTGCCCAGCGCGGTAGCCTCAACCGGACCGGCGATCACGGGAACTCCCGTTCTGTCGGCGGTGAGCTGGCACAGCAGCGCGTTTTGTGACCCGCCCCCCACGATGTGAATGGTGTTAACCTTCGAGCTGGATAGCTCCGCCCCCAGGCGGATGTAATGGCTGTAAGTCTCCGCCAGGCTCTGCATAATCGTGCGCACAAATTCGGCCGGGGTCTGCGGCACGGGCTGGTCGGCCTCCGCACAGAGGCGCGCAATCCGTGACGTCATGGGTCCCTCAGGAAGAAGATCGTCGTGATTGACATCAAAGATTGAACCGTGCGAGAGCTCTGTGGCCTCCCCTAAAAGTGACACAAGATCCTCTGGATGACCGGCCGCCTCCCACTCGCGGAGGCACTCGCTTATGAGCCACATGCCCATCACGTTGCGCAAATAACGCACCCGACCGTCAACCCCCGCCTCGTTGGTAAAGTTCGCCCGTCGGCTTGCCTCGGTGAGAACCGGGGCATCGAGTTCAAACCCCACAAGCGACCAGGTTCCCGACGAAATATAGGCGATGTCTCGGTCGACGGAGGGAACGGCCACAATTGCGGATGCCGTGTCGTGCGACCCCACGCTCACCACCGGAGTCTGTGAGGGAGCATTCAGCGTATGTGCGACAGGCTCAAGGAGGGTTCCAACTCTCTGTCCGGGACTGATGAGTTGAGGCAGAAGCAACCGGGGAACATCAAAAACATTGAAAAGGTCATCCGACCACTGCCTCGTGGCGATATCAAGCAGCCCGGTCGTGGAGGCATTGGTCACTTCGGTGCGCCGCACCCCGGTGAGCCAGTAGTTGATCAGGTCGGGGATGAGCAGAATAGAGTCGGCGCTGCTGAGGTTACCCGCGATCCTGTCTGCAGACAATTGATAAAGGGTGTTAAAAGGGAGAAATTGAAGGCCGTTAACAGCATAGAGTTCGGCGTGACTACGGATAGAGTGTGTAGCCGCAACCCCCGCCGTGGTGCGCGGGTCCCGATAGTGATAGGGGATGCCCCGCAATACCCCGTTGCGGAGGCGTCCATAGTCAACCGCCCAAGAATCCACACCAATTGACTCAATTTTTCTCCCGCGGAACGCCTCACGTAACCCCTCGCCAACGCTGCGGTAGAGCTCAAGAATGTTCCAGTGCATACCGAGATTTGCTCCTTCCCACACCGTGACGGGGTTGTTGGCAAAGCGAGCTGTCTGGGTGAGCCTGATCGACCGCGGTGTCACCCGCCCCACGATTACACGCCCGCTGGTGGCACCCAGATCAACGGCAACAACGTTCTTCTCAGACATATCCTGCGACTTTCGGGTTGGTTCTACTCACTCGCTGACACTGCGGAGGGATACTCAAATGCTGGACACGCTAGCGAAGGAAGGCCGCTGCCACTCCGGCGTCCACGGGAATATGAAGTCCGGTGGTGTGGCTGAGGTCAGGGCCGGTGAGAACCGCAACAGCATTGGCCACATTTTGGGGCAGAACCTCACGCTTGAGGATGGTTCGCTGGGCGTAAAACTCTCCCAGATTCTCCTCGTCGATACCGTAGGTTTTTGCGCGATTTGCGCCCCACCCCGAGGCAAAAATACCGGAACCCCGTACCACACCGTCCGGGTTAATTCCGTTTACTCGGACGCCGTGCTCACCCAGCTCAACAGCCAGCAGTCGTACCTGGTGCGCCTGGTCGGCCTTTGTCGCCGAGTAAGCGATGTTGTTTGGTCCGGCAAACACGGAGTTTTTCGAGGAAATGTAGACGATATCTCCCCCCAGTCTCTGCTCGATCAGGATACGCGCTGCCACTCGAGACACCAGAAAGGAGCCCTTGGCCATGACGTTGTGCTGTAGATCCCAATCCGCCTCGGTGGTGTCGAGCAGGGGTTTAGACAGGGACAGTCCCGCATTATTAACAACCAGATCCACGCCGCCAAACGCCAGCACCGCCTCGTTGAGCCCCGCCTGAACTTGAGCCTCGTCGGTGACATCCACCCGCACACCGATTGCCACATCGGTGCTTCCCAGTTCTGCGGCGGCGGCCTGAGCCTTCTCAAGATCAAGATCGGCAATAACCACGCAGGCACCGTCTGCGGCCAGGCGGGTGGCGATGGCCTTGCCAATTCCCGAAGCCGCTCCCGTTACAAAAGCCACCCGTGTGGCGTGTGATCTGGGCTGGGGAAGCCGCTGCAGCTTGGCCTCCTCCAGCGTCCAGTACTCGATGCGGAATTTTTCGGCATCACTGATGGGAGTGTACGCGGAGAGGGACTCCGCGCCGCGCATCACATTAATCGCGTTCACATAGAACTCACCCGCTACCCGGGCGGTCTGTTTGTTGGCACCAAAACTAAACATGCCCACACCCGGCACCAGAACGATCGCCGGATCGGCTCCACGCATAGCGGGTGATTCCTCGGTGGCGTGAGCCTCATAATAGGCGCGATAGTCCGCGCGATACTGCTTGTGCAATTCGTGCAGGCGGGCAATACACTCCTCCACGGGGGCGGCCGCCGGAAGGTCAAGAATGAGGGGCTTTACCTTGGTTCGCAAGAAATGATCGGGGCAACTGGTCCCCAAAGCCCCCAGCCTCGGGTGTTCGGCTGATGCCAAAAAATCAAGCACAGTATCCGTGTCGGTAAACGAACCCACCTGCGGCTTATCTGTCGAAGCCAGACCGCGGATCGTGGGGGCCAGGGCAGCCGCTTTTGCGCGACGCTCTGTCGGGGGAAGCGCGCCGTAACCACTCAGGGGTGAACCAAACGGCTGCGAGCGTCCGTGGGTTGCAATGTAGTCAGACGCCGTAGCGATGATCCAGAGGGAGTTCGCCTCGGCCTCCTCGCTGGTCTCGCCCCAGGCCGTGATACCGTGACCACCGAGTATGCACCCGATCGCTTCGGGGTTGTTCTCCTTGACCGCCGCAATGTCGAGACCCAGCTGAAAACCGGGGCGACGCCACGGAACCCACACCACTTTGCTGCCAAAGATTGTGCTGGTCAGCTCCTCGCCATCAGCCGCGGTCGCAATGGCAATACCCGAATCGGGGTGTAGATGATCAACGTGTGTTGCATCAATGAGGCCGTGCATCGCGGTGTCAATTGAGGGGGCGGCGCCGCCCCGGCCGTGCAGTGTGTAATCAAACGCCGCCACCATCTCGTCTTCGCGATCAACCCCGGGATAAACCTCGGTGAGCGCTCGCAGGCGGTCGAGACGTAAAACTGCCAGACCCTGCTCGGTGAGTGTTCCCAGGTCTCCACCCGAACCCTTCACCCACATGAGTTCTACCGGTTTACCGGTGGCGGGGTCGATTCCCGTGCCCTTAGCTGATGTGTTACCACCGGCGTAATTGGTATTCTTGGGGTCAGCACCCAGGCGGTTTGAGCGGGTGATAAGGGTTGCTGCTGTGTCCGAAGTCATGTTTTTTCCGTTCGATCAGAATGGGGGTGTGATGTTGTGTTCTGTAGGCTATGCGCCCCAGCTGGCCTGGGAGCCGCCCACGCGTTCCGCGTTGATTCGTTCCTGGTAACCGGATGCCCTGTATGCGGCGATCGGGTCGGCCGGGAGTCCGCGTGATTCGCGCCAGGCGGCAAGCTCCGACCGAACATCCGTGTAGAAGGCGTCGGTAAAGATGCGGTTTGCCTCGAGTACGTCTCCGTTGTCCTGAGCAGCCCGTAGCGCCTGTCTGTCGACAAGAAGCGCTCGGGCGGTCATTTCCTGCACGTTGATGACGCTACGGATCTGGCCGGGGATTTTTTCCTCAATATTGTGGCACTGATCGAGCACAAACGCCACCTCCTGTGCGGGGTCGAGTGCACCGCCACGAATTACCTCGTACATGATGCGGAACAGCTGATAGGGGTCTGCTTCGCCCACGATGAGGTCATCGTCCCCATAGAAACGTGAGTTAAAGTCAAATGCCCCGAGCTTACCTAGGCGAAGTAGTTGAGCCACGATGAACTCTATGTTTGTGCCGGGGGCGTGGTGTCCGGTATCCAACACCACTTTGGCCTTCTCTCCGAGGGCTATCGTGTGGACGTAGCTGGTTCCCCAGTCTGGCACGTCCGTGTGGTAAAAAGCAGGTTCAAAAAATTTGTATTCCAGCAGGAGGCGGTGATTGTCGCCCAGGCGTTCATAGATTTTTTGCAGTGATGTGGCGAGCCGGTCCTGCCGTGCCCGGATGTCTCCCTGTCCCGGGTAGTTGGTGCCGTCTGCGAGCCAAATCTTGAGGTCTTTTACACCCGTAGCGTGCATGATATCGATGCATTGAAAGTGGTGGTCGATCGCTTTTTGTCGGATCGCCGGGTCGCTATGGGTGAGGCTGCCCAGCTTGTAGCTCTCCTCCTGGAACGTGTTGGAGTTAATGGTTCCTAGCGAGATACCTTCGTCTTCGGCGTGCTGTCGCAGGGCTCCGAAGTCGTCAACCAGGTCCCAGGGAATGTGCAGTGCTACGGTGGGAGCGAGCGCTGTGAGCTTATTGACCTGGGCGGCATCCGATACCTTTTCGAAGGGGTTCCGGGGTGTGCCGGGTGTGCCAAAAACACGAAACCGTGTTCCCGAATTGCCGTAGGCCCACGAGGGAACCTCTATGGCCTGGGATTCGAGTGTGGCAAGGATGTCAGTGCTAAGACTCACGATGTGTCCGATCTATCTGTGTGGTGAACCTGGGGTTCGTAATCTGCGGTGGGTTAGAGTGTTGCGAGTTGGTCTTCGAGGTGGAAAATCTCGGCAAGCTGTGTGAAACCGGTATCGGGGGCCTCATCGAGGCCGACAAAGAACGGGGACATTTCTTTTTGCCAGCGCTTATTGACCTCGGTTGCTGCCATACCTTCCCGGGCCGAGGCAAGGTTGGGCGTTTCAAAGTAGCCGATGAGGAGTCCATCGTCTCGGAGAAAGAGGGAGTAGTTATTCCACCCGTGCTGTGCGAGAGCATGGAGCATCTCTGGCCAGACTGCTTGGTGGCGTGCGCGATATTCCTCCAGAAGTTTCGGGTTTACCTGTAGTTGGAAACATACGCGGTGTTGTGGTTGTTCAGGGGTGCTCAACACTGAGTCCTCTCGGTAGTTAGGTACATAGTCATAAGTGGGCATTAAGGATAAATGAATCGTTTCAAATTCTGAATTTAGACTAGCCTCTCGTAAAGGTTGCGTCAAACTTTTCTCTCACGGTTGCAGATAAAAGCTCATTATAAAAAAGTTTCTTTTCTATTTGGGGGAGGCTGCCACCGAAATAAAAAACATGGTGCCAGGGGTAGGCTAGAGAAGACAAGACAAAGGTGATGCCGTGAGCAATAGCGAACTAAACGTAACTATTATTGAGGCCCGCGATGTTCCTCTGGGTGGGGTTCGGGCCCTCAACGTGCGCAGAACGCTTCCGCATCGTAACCGCACCACCGTGGGGGCCTGGTGCTTTATCGATCACTATGGCCCGGACAATACCGAGAGCGGTGGAATGCTTGTTCCGCCACACCCACACACGGGCCTTCAGACCGTGAGTTGGCTCTTCGACGGTGAGATCGAACATCGTGACAGTGTTGGTAGCCACCAATACGTGAAACCGGGTGAGCTTAACCTCATGACAGCTGGATACGGCATTAGCCACTCCGAGGTCTCAACTACAAAAACGCAGTGGCTCCACGGAGTGCAATTATGGACGGTGCTGCCAGAGGCCTCACGCAATGTCTCTCCGCACTTCGAACACCACGTAGCCCGCCACACCACCATTGACGGGGCTGATGTTCTGGTTTTTGTGGGGGAACTTGCCGGGGCGTCAACCGACGCTATAACCTACAGTCCACTTCTCGGTGCAGAGATTCGCATTCCCGCACACACCAGCATCACAATCCCCACGTCACGCTCGTTTGAGCACGGAATCCTAGTGGACTCTGGTGACGTCTGGTTGAACGGTACCCACATCCCTCGATACGCGCTGGGTGTTGTCGAACCGGGGCTCATAGATATCCGGGTTGCAACCGGGGACACACCGGCCCGCATTATTTTTCTCGGCGGCGAACCGTTGGGCGAGAGTATCGTAATGTGGTGGAATTTCATTGGTCGCAGCCACGAAGATATCGTAAACATGCGGGAACAGTGGCATCGTGACGTGGTTGATGCCGGTTCCGCAGCAAGCCCGTACAGTCGGTTTGGGGTGGTGGCAGGTTACCCGGGGTCGGTGCTTCCTGCGCCAGCAACCCCTATCGCGCGCCTTAAACCGCGATAGGGAACCCGCTGTTGCCCGCAACCCACGCATCAAGCTCGGTGTTTAACCGCGCTTTTCTTGCGGGCGAAGAAACGAAGCATCGATCGAGGTACGTGCGAAGCTCCGTGACTGATCTGCGGTGATTCCCAGAGCATCACGCACGGCAATAAAAGCATCCCTAATATAGCCGCCACAATAGATGAGGGGCCGTCTGAATTGAGGGTGATCTGCACGCCGGCATCATCCAATCGAAGAAGCGGGTGTGCAGATAGCTCGGGAGCCGCACGCAAACGTACGCTCGAGAGTGGATACACGGTGAGAGCGATCCCTCTGCCGAAAGCTGAGCTAGGAGCTCAGGACATTCGACAGCATGAATCTCATGATCGATGCGTTCCGTGCCCAGTAGATTAAACGCTTGACGAATATACTCGGGTGGGCCCTCTTCGCCTGCGTATGCCACCGTATGTAATCCGGCAGCTCGCGCTGGGGCAAAGACCCCCTCGGTGGATAACCGACCTCGATCGAGTCCCGTGCCCAGAATCCGATTGTTGCGGGCACAGGGAGAGTTCAGCACCTTCTCCGCCGACTCAACCGGTTAATCGCGAAGGAAACACAGAATGAGTCGGCTGGTGATATCGAGGTTGTGTTCAGCCTCTTGCAGGGCGCTACCGATACCGTCAACGAGCGCCTCAAGGGGAACACCTCAGGCAGTATCGACTTGTGGGTCGAAGAAAAGCTCAACGTGATGAAGACCCTGATATGCAGCAGCGCGGAGATAGCGCCGGGTGCGCTCAGCACAATCGTCTGCCGGGCGCAAAACACTCATTGTTACATAGTGGAGATCGAGAAACGATTGAAGCTCAGTGAACGTATATTGCTCTGCCAGATGCTCCGCAGAATTGACAGGAAGAAACAACCCGTTGTGACGAGCCAACTCGAAAGCTAGCTCCGCTTCGAGGGTTTCCCCAATAGGCAGGTGTAATTCGGCTCTGGGCAGGGTGAGTCGGGTGGTGTCGGACAGAGTTGGGACTATATCTCTGATTCTGCTTACGCAGACTTCTGTGCCGCAGTCTGGGCGCTTGCGAAGGGTCGTTGCCGTTACGGGGGGAATACGGAACATTGCTGCTCCGGGGTCGCACAATGCGGGTCATCCCCGCTACGCAGGGAGTAATTCTTCCCCGGAGAGCACCATTAGCGCCTCCGGGGGTCATCCCCGCTACGCAGGGAGTAATTCTTCCCCGGAGAGCACCATTAGCGCCTCCGGGGATCATCCCCGCTACGCGGGGAGCACATTCGGCAGCCATTCTTGCGAGAGGAATGCTGAGGGATCATCCCCGCTACGCGGGGAGCACGCCTCGACACGATCAGTCGCGCCGTGTGTAGCGGGATCATCCCCGCTATGCGGGGAGCACTGGCGGAATTTCATCGTCGCCGTGCGCTCCTGCGGATCATCCCCGCTACGCGGGGAGCACCGGAAGGATGATCGCCAAAAACCCGACGGGTTGGGATCATCCCCGCTACGCGGGGAGCACTTCATCAGCATCGCCATAGCGATAGCTGTACGCGGATCATCCCCGCTACGCGGGGAGCACCCTGACCGCCCAAACATTTGTACGGCCAGAGCGGGGATCATCCCCGCTACGCGGGGAGCACAAACCCTGGCCCGCATCGAAAAAACTGTGCGGCGGATCATCCCCGCTACGCGGGGAGCACGATTTTCTGGGACACATGCTTCTGCGAGAGGAGGGATCATCCCCGCTACGCGGGGAGCACCTAGTTGGGTGGGTGACTGACGGTATTAATTTACGGATCATCCCCGCTACGCGGGGAGCACCAGGCGCACACGGGCACCCGCACGCAGGTAAAGGGATCATCCCCGCTACGCGGGGAGCACATCGAGGTCTACGGACCCCAGTGTTGGCTCCGCGGATCATCCCCGCTACGCGGGGAGCACCGCAGGTTGAGTTTTTTCCAATCGATCCGTCAGGGATCATCCCCGCTACGCGGGGAGCACGGGTTATTGAAAACGTCCCCGGTGCGCCACTTGGGATCATCCCCGCTACGCGGGGAGCACCTCCGTGATGCGCTCAAGGAAAACGAGGACGACGGATCATCCCCGCTACGCGGGGAGCACTAGAGTTTCGGGGAGAAGTGACGGCGGTTGCCGGGATCATCCCCGCTACGCGGGGAGCACCAGTCGCCATGTTAGGACGTGTGGCTGTCTCCCGGATCATCCCCGCTACGCGGGGAGCACCTTCCCGGTATTCTTTTGTGGCCGCCAACAGTGGGATCATCCCCGCTACGCGGGGAGCACTTTCTCACCAAGGCAATGAGCTTGATATTAATAGGATCATCCCCGCTACGCGGGGAGCACTTTTTCGTGTAACAAACGATTCCATTACAATTGGGATCATCCCCGCTACGCGGGGAGCACTAGAAACGCTCCAAGGGTATGTGGCTGAGGGTAGGATCATCCCCGCTACGCGGGGAGCACGGCGATGAACGGCAGCAGCGAGAAGCTCGCCTCGGATCATCCCCGCTACGCGGGGAGCACACTATTTGATCAGGTACTTTACTTCATAAAGTGACTGTTTGGCATCACTTTTACGCCGCTAAGGGCACGAATCATATTTGTGTCTCATGAATTTTACTATGAGTACTGCAGCTTTTTGGTCTAGGGTCATGGCATCCTTTCTATCTATTGGTAGCCGGTAGTGTTAGTACGTTCTAAAAATGAGCCGCTATTTACTCCGTGCGAGTGGAATGGTGGTGGGTCATCCGGCACCAATCATGGTTATGAACTTATCCCATTAGTTGTGTGGCCACAACACACTATGTGATGTTTCGGCTTGTGCTTCCAGGGACAAGAACTCCGGGGATGGCGGTGTGTTTGACTGTGAAGGGTGTTTCGTTTGTGAGTTCTACCATGCGTTGTATAGCCATCTTTCCGAGTTCTGCAACCGGGAGTCGGAGCGTTGTAAGTCCGAGGAGGTCGCCACCGGGGAGAAGCCCGTCACATCCGGTGATAGAGACGGCTTCGGGGTAGCGTATTCCGCGGATCTGTGCTTGGCGCATGACGTCGAGCTGGCGCCTGTCGGTGGGACACATGACGGCAGTGACGTTATCGTGTTCTACGGCGTTGAGGGCTTCGGTAATGCCATCAAGGCGATCTCGAGCGGGAAAAACGAGGGGAGTTGCACCGGTATCTGTGATGCGGGTGATCATGGTGGTGGATCTGACCCATTCGGGGTAGGAAACGTCGTGATCGGTGTGAATAACCGCGATACGCTGGTGTCCCTGGCCCAGGATATGCTCGGCAAGGAGTTGCCCGTTGCGTACCTCGTCGTAGGATACAGCGTTGATGCCGGGGTCGGTTTCTGGTCGTCCTACTCGGAGGGTGGGAACTTCGTGGAGGAACGGTCGAAGCTGGTCGCTGGTGATGCCTCCGGTTGCGACGAGTAGCCCGGCAACGCGTAGCCCGAGGAGTCGTCGCAGACCGGAGAGCTGTTGCAGCCCATCAGGGTCATTGGAGACAGTGACTGAAACAATATCAAGGTTTTGAGCTGCAGCGGACAATTGTAGATTGGAAAAGAGCGCACCGTAGGCGGGGTTGATTGAGTCTCGGAGGAGGAGCCCGATTGTGTTACTGCGACCGGCAGCTAGGTCGCTGGCGAGTGTGTTGCGGACAAAACCGAGCTCGTCAGCTGCGGCTAGAACCCGGGCGCGGGTTTCTTGGGAGATTCGACCGGTGCCGTGAAGCGCACGTGAGACCGTTGAGCGTGAGATTCCGAGATGTTTTGCCAGGTCGGTTTCTGTCATTTTGAGGCGCGGGGTGTTGCTTTTGGGACTCACGTATATCTTTTCTTGGGACGGCATTTGTTATGACGGATGGAGTGTGTTGCTCGGGACTAGCTTCCAGGAGCGGAGATGTTCCCAGGAGAGGTTTTCCCACCAGTGTCCAGACCAGTCGGGCGCGGTGAACCTGTAGAGAGCCACAATTCTGGCGTCGAATTCTGATGGGGGAACAATAGGAAGGGCGCGGATGAATTCCTCCACTTCTGAAGAAAGGTCGGGACGGAAAACTAACTCGTGAGAAGCGAGTGATAGGTGAGCGCGAAAACTGTCTTTATCAAACGGTTGAACGAGGGTCGCCTCGATCGGCACAGCCAAGGGTGTGAGCACTTCGTTCACTTGGACAGCCAGCTTGAGTAGGTTGTGATTTTGTGTTCCGTCGCTGTTCTTATCAATATCGTAGGTGATTGCGGTAGCGTATCTTTGGATTCCCCCATTGATAACCGTGAATTGACGCCGTCCAGATAAGACGGGGTTGAGTGCGGCAATGACCGCTTCGGGATCTTGTGGAATTGCAACGGAACCGGCCAGCGTCGCGTGTGGGGGAAAGGCCGCCGCTGAGACCAGTCCAAATTGTTGCTTTACCTGAAATGTGATGGTAGAAACGGCGGAGGCGGTTATAGGATCTGGGAGTAAGAAAACACCGTATACATGTGGATTCATAAAAGAGATTCTTCCTGATAAATAGGGGTAAAGACAAGGGGTCGAATTGGATGTTAGCGGCGCTCGTTGTAGGTAGCGATTGCTTTGTTCCCTGCTTCTTCTGCGTTGCGAAGCGCCGTTTGTGGGTTGCCGCCACCGATGATCTCTTCGAGTGCTGACTTGACCAACGGGCGCGCCTGCCCCATTGCCCCGGTGTGGCATCCGGCGCTTGCCGTGGTGCTGGGTGTGTTCTCTAATTGATTCAGAAGTACAGATTGCATCGCATTTGTTGCTGGTGACTGAGAAAGAGAGTTCAGGGCACTGAGCGAGGTAGGGAGGTAACCTGTTTCGGCAAAGATGCGCTCTTGTGCGGCGTCAGAGGCGAGAAACTCCCCAAAACTTGCGGCCGCAGCTAGCTCTTGATCGCTGTGACCTTCTTTGATGATCCAGACTGAACTACCCCCGGGAACCGCTCCACCGTTGGAGGAGGATACCGGAAATGGCCAGACACCAAAATCGAAGTTAGCGGCAGCCTTAACATCGCCATAGATACGTGAGGACTGCACCATCAGCGCTGCCTGGCCGGTGCTGAACGCGGTGAGAGACGCGGTTCCGTCGCTACCGGTGTTGAGCATTGCACCCGAGCGAACCAAATCTTGAATTTCCTGCCAGATGTCAACCTGAGTATCAGAAGCATAGTTAAATTTTTCGGCGGGCTCGGCACCAACTCCATTCTCAGGAGTGCAGTACTCGAGGCCCGCTGCAGCGGAGAACTGTTCAGCCCACCACGGGTCGGTGAACATGGTTAGCCCGGCAGTTCCTGAGCTGGAGTGAATCTGCGCGGCGAGGCTGAGAAGCTCCGTGATACTTGTCGGTGCGTTGGCCGGGTCGATCCCGGCCTGAGTGAGAAGTTCGGTGTTGTAGATCACGGCCGGCTGAGAAACCATTATTGGATACGATGATAGTTCGCCATCGAAAGTGTAATAGTTTTTGATGATGGGAACGAGGTCCGTACCGCTGTACTTTTTCCCTTCGCTGTTTGTGACTGATCCTGGAGGTGCAGTCAACCCGGTGTCTTTGAGATAGGTTGAGAAGGTGTCTCCTCCCTGAATCAACACTGGGAGATCGCCCGCTTGTACCGCGTTTGTGAGCTTTGAAATTGATTCGTCGTATGAGCCTTGAAAGAGAGGTTTGACGACGATCTCTCCAGCGTGATCCTCGTTAAATTCGTCAACGAGAGTGCCTAGGGTTGTGGCGGGCACGCCAGAAACGGAGTACCAAAAATCGAGTTCAACAGCGTCGCTAGTCGTGGAGGTGTCTGTGCTACTACAGCCCAGTAGAGCACCGAGTAGAACGACACCGAGGGCGGTGCTGAGAGTACGAACGTGGGGGATATGGGTTGTCATTTTACTGCTCCTTGTGTAAGGCCCCGTGCTAAAAATCTTTGTCCAATAAGCACGAGAAGGATGGTGGGAATTACGGCGATAACGATTCCGGCTAGGGCTGGTCCCATATTTGAACCGGATTCGTCGGTGAGGATTTTGATGCCAACCTGCACGGTGCGGGTGTCGGGTGTGCTGGAGACGATCAGTGGCCAGAGGTAACCGTTCCAGGCAGCAATTGCGGCCATGAGCGTTACCGTCATAATGGTGGGGGCGGTCAGTGGTACGAGGAAACGGAAAAGAAAACGGAGAGGACCGACCCCATCCATAATTGCAGCCTCGTATATTTCTTTCGGGAACGCCAGGAACGTTTGTCGAAGTAGAAAGATAGTGTAGGCGGAGACCACAAACGGTAGGAAGATGGCGATGACGGTGTTGGCGAGACCCAGTGATCGAATCGTGAGATAGTTTGCGACCAGGATGGTCTCACCGGGAATCATGATGGTCACTAGGATTATGCCGAATATCAATCCGGCGCGGGGCAGCCGTCCAAACACGAGGGCGTAGGCGGCAAGCAGCCCGGTGAGAACCTGTCCCAGGGTTTGTGCTAGAGCAACGATCACAGAGTTAAGCATTTGTTGCACCAGTGGTGCCCGGCGTAAAGCCTCGCTGAAATGCTCCAGCGTGAAACCGGTGGGAATCATGTCGGAGAGGGTCCCGCTTAGCACGGGAGCGGGTCGCACCGAGGCAAAGAGAACATAAAGAATCGGGAAGATAACCAGGAACGAGGTTATACAGAGATATCCGATGAGGAACGTGCGAGAAAGAAGCCTGCTCACGAGTAGTTAACCTTCCGTTCTAGAAAGCCAAACTGAATGATTGTCATAAGCCCGATTAGTACGAGCAGCACGATTCCGCGTGCTGAGGCACCCGCGTAGTCGGCGGTACCGCCAAATGCAAAACGCCAAATATCAAAGACTAATGTTTGGGTGGCCCCGGCTGGCCCGCCGTTTGTAACCACGTTAATAATGGTAAATTCACGAATGGCCTGCACCGATTGGGTGACAATTACAAAAAATAGTGTCGGTGTGATGAGAGGGATGGTTATGGAGCGAAGTTTTCGCAGCGCACCCGCACCGTCGATCGCGGCAGCTTCAATAACATCACCGGGAATGCTGTCGATAGCAGCAATGAGTAGTAGCGTGACAAACCCGATTGCCGTCCACACATCAACAACGATGATGGAGAGCATCGCCATGAGGGGGTCTGTAATCCAGCCGGCTGGACTCCCGGTGAGTGCTATCGCGATTTGATCAAGAATGCCGGTGGTGGGCATCATCATTGCTCGAAATGCAAGACCTCCCACAGCGGCGGATACTGCCATGGGAATCAGGACTGATGCCCGTGCGAAAACTGTTCCTCGCAGCCGTTTGGCTAGCGGAACCGCTAGGGCCAGGCCCACGATGAGCTTGCCCACAACACTGCCTACGGTAAATACGGTTGTTATCCATAGGGTGTGCCAAAAATCTGTGGACCCGAACATGTCCGCGTAGTTATCAAACCCCACAAACCCTGCCGCACGACCGAATAGGTCTGATTTTTGAAACGACAGGATGAACGTCTGTAAAAGAGGCCAATAACTAAAAACTGCTAGCACGATGAACGTTGGTGCAAGACACCACCACGCCCATCGCCTAGAGCGTGCACCCCCTCGGCGAACCGAGGGTTTATGGGGTAGAGAAATCGCCAACCAGTCCTCCTTGACCCAGGGATTTATGACTTTAAATCCTTGGTTTATATATGCGGGAGCGCGACCGCACATAAATGATAACATCTTGGGAAACGAAAAAGCGATTCATTTTCTTAACGCGACCAGAAAGGAAGGTTAATGGGTAGTGACGTGTTTTTTATTGTGAACCTCGTGGCTGCCGCGTTCTTTATCGGCCTGGTCGGGCGCAATGACGGGGCACCTCTAGTGGCACTCGCACAGCAGACGTCTCGTGGCAGCGGGCTATGGGCACCCGTTCTTGTGGTGGCCGCATTGCCGATATTGCCGCTTCTGGGAGTGCGTGGAGTGGCTGAGTCCCTTGAGGCGCTTATGTTTGGCGTCTATTTCTCTGATCAGGCCCGTTTTTCGCTTCTTCTCGCGGTCGTTATAACAATCGCTTTATCTGCGGTTCTGGCTGTTCCTAATAGCATCACGTTAGCGCTTGTCGGGGCTCTTGTCGGGGTGAGCCTCGCTAACGATGCGTCGATCAATGGTGAGATTGTGCTGAGGGTGCTTCTTTTGGCCGCTATTGCGCCGATCCTGGCAATGCTGCTGGCCTGGATGTTGGGGAGTTTGCCGCTTAGGTTGGCACCGGGACGTGCACCACGGGTACTTTCTATTCTTCGAAAAATTGCCTTTGCTGCGCTGGCGCTTGTGTACTCGGCAAATGACGGACAAAAAGTTCTTTTTATAGCTACCTTCACAACGGGAATATCCTTGGCTGCAGCAGCAAAAAACCCGGTTCTGATCGCGGTATCAACAACGTTTTTCCTGATTGGAGTTCTTGCCGGTCTTCGTCGTTCAGGCCAAGCACTAAGGCAGGGGTCTGTCTCCCCCGGCCCGATCCAAGCATTGTGGGCTCAACTTTCGGCGGTAACTGTTCTCTCGATAGGGACTGCACTCGGCGCTCCGCTGAGTATGACACAGTCCATCGTGGGAGCTGTGGTCGGGTCGGGGCTCACTCGCGGTTGGCGGTCAATTCGGTGGATGCCCGTGGCTCGAATTGCCGCTGCCTGGCTGTGGTCGTTACCTATTTCTGCCTTTACCGCCTGGTTTCTGACCTCATTACTCACCGTGTTCTCGAGAGGATGATGATGTTCCAAAATATTTTCCGCCGTCGTAAGCGTCTTCCAAAGGATCGACCAAAGCGCGGCTCAAAGCGCCGTACTATTCCGGCTCTTTTAATTCGGCAAATTAACTTTGCGCTGGAGGGTGCGGAGCTGGCGCACAGGGTCTGCACCAAAACAGTCATCGACGGTCGAGACAAGATGACCCGCATTGAACACAATGGTGATGATGCCCGCAGTGACCTGATCGAATACCTCTCGGGGACGCTCACCACACCACTTGATCGTGAGGATATTTTTCGTGCGTCTCGCTCCATTGATGATGTGCTCGATAACCTTCGAGACTTTGTGCGTGAAAGCGACCTTTGGGCGGTCTCTCTCCCTCGTCAGGCCGAGCACGCGGTGGAAGCAATTGGGGAGGCTCTTCGTCATCTCCGGCACGGGGTCGAGAACATCCGTATCTCTTCGTCACAAGAGCACCTGCGCTGTGCCCGAAAAGAAGCAAAAACCGTGCGAAAGCACTATCAAGCTGGCTTAGCCGTAATATTTACCGGCGATTTCACTATGAACACCCTGAAGCAACGCGAAATGCTTCGACGTCTCGATGTTGTTGCCCTGCGCCTCATTGAAGCAGCGGATGCGGTGATGGATGGCCAGATCAAACGAACGATGTAGGTTTGAGTCTCTCGGAAGCAGGTTTGTTGTATTGATTTGTTGTATTACTGATGGGGTAACCATTTACTGAGGGGACTGGAAGATTCTCCCGAAAGCATAGCGGTGATGCACTGTGGCATGTGCTATCGGGAGAATCTACTACTGAGAGGTGGGTGGTTATTAGCTGCCGTCACCATCAATGGTAGGAACGAATGTGCTGGTTCTCTCTTTGCGGTTCATGGAGGCGTTCCACGTTGTGTATGCCGTAACATTGTTTGGCTCGCGAGGGCAGCCGATATTGCGCGGTACTATTTCATCAGGAGGATAGAACTTATTCAAATAGAACGCTCCCTTTGCTACACAGTCATTGGGGCTGATAGTATCGTAATCTTCAAGATCAACACTCAAAAGTATTGTGTCGAAGCCAGGACTCTGTGCGAGTTTCAAGGGAACGTTGCTTCCCGGATAGATATCAAGAGCGTGATCCTGTTCTGTGTGGAAGAAGATCGATCCTGTGCCTTGTGGGGGATTCGCATTGGGGGACATTATGACTGTTCCAAAAAGATTACCCGGGGATTCGCCATCAATATTATTGACTGTGAGTTTTGCTATTTCGAAGTTTGTCCAGTGTCGTCGTATTGAGTAATTAATTGTGACGGAGCCATGGGTAGTGTATTTTCCTTTTCCTGGAATTTCATGTTCTACACCGGCGGTTGTTTTGTAGCTTTGTTTGATCTCTTCGGTAGTTGCTGCTATGTTGATTTTGGCGTAAGCAATAAGGTCGTCAGGCGAGAGCGTGTCTCTATCCCAGAGTTCAACAGAGATGTCTCCTCCATGGAATAGAGCCTGTCCACTGAAAGCATATGGTGTCTCTGTTCCCGGGGGTCCTGTGAGAGGCATGTATTGATTGGGATAGATGGGCAGGCTGTTTTCAGCGGTTCGTTCAAATAGTACTGTGCCATAAGAACTGTCATCGCTGATAGACACACTTCCGTAGAGGTCACCCGGTGCCTCCCCATCGATATCATTCACACGGATGGAATCGATTGAGACCATCATCAGGGGCGAAGTGAAACGTTGATTGGTGTTGGAACTAATGAGCGAGTTCATTGCAGCAGGTGCTGGCTCTATCGTTCCGTCCCAGACTTGACCAATATTATACAACTTGCCGCGGCCCTCAAAGTAATAGTCGATACTGTCGGTATCGTCTGAAGTGAGAACGGTTGCGCCAATATCTTCCAACCAAGGCAAGAGCATTCGGAGGTCGTTTTGCTCCGGATCATTCCCATGGTCGGCGATACGGAACTGTAACGCGTAGCAGCATTTTGAATTATTCTGGAAATACGCGTCTTTTGGAGTAATCTGTGTGGTGTTACCCCAGACACTGGGGAGTGGTTTCTCCCAATCGGTGAAGTTTTTCCGCCAAAGAACCCAGTCAGGAATAGGAACAAACTGCCCCAGCGGCTTATTCGAGGCTCGAACGAGAGCAGTGAGTTGCGCCATCGTTCCTTTTCGCGTATTTGATTCGGATATGTCACGTGGGGCATAATATCGTTCGATTTCTGCGAAAGGGGCACGATCACCGTACCCCCTGTGAGGAAAGTTGTTGTAAAACCCAACGGAGTCTTTCATTGTTACTTCCACGCTGAGGACACCATCGGTTGTTGCGTTAGATTCTGCCCAGGTTTTTGTGCCGTAATAGCTTGGTGTCATGCCCGGTGGTGTAGATAAGTCGAAACGCTTGTCGACTTCGTTGGCAATTGCGCGGCTGACTGCTACCTGTGTCAAAGGGGTGCGCGGAAGTTCGTATAGGTCCTTGAGAGAGTCTTTCCAAAGCTGAAAGGTGGGGTAAGCGCTGAGTCTAAATTTAAACACCACTCGGTCGAAGATATCTGCCTCTGGAAAAGCTTTGTGGAAGGCAAGTACTTCCCTCACTGTGGCGTGGACGTCATTATCCGATTTGATCTCTACAAAGAGAAGGGAGGCTGCTCCTTGAGTAACAGCATCTTGAAGAAACTCGTGAAAAGTGAGTATCTTGTAGTTGGTGGGGTTGCGGTCAATGGTTACTAGGTTCTTTTCCTTGAGTTGACTGAGTGTTAAAGTACTTAGTTCCGCGTTAGGGCCGGTGTTTGTTTCTGGGTCGTAGGTGGGCTCCATCATTTTGCCAATATGTGTGTCATGGAACATGACCAAATGGTCATCGGCTGTGCGTCGTAGATCTGTCTCGACACCGGGACGACAAGAAGAGTATGAGTTTCGAAACGCTTGCATGCTGTTTTCTGGTGTTGTGGCGTCAAAGTCTCCCCTGTGACGAATGGTCATAAACTCTTGCTGCCCAGCAAGCTTTTGCATTTGATGAAGGACTCCGGCAGCTGAGTGAGTACAGTGAAAACTGTTTTTTGGTGTGTTCTCAGGAGCAACATCGACAGTGTTTGCTAAAGCTGCGCTGGGAATAATAACTTGTAGAATAAGTGTCAATAAAGAGCAGATTGCGATGAACGACTGTTTCATTGTAGAGGCTTCCCCAATTAGAAATGTTGCATTCGGCTGAGTGCATTCAGAGTCTACGGGGTGTGCTGAGGAGTGGTGAAGGGTTTTTTTGCCTAGTTGTGGGTGAAAGTTCTGTAATTATTTTAGTAAAAATATATATTGCAATCAGGCTGTGGCTCTAGACTAGCTATGTTGATTTCGGCATGAGAGTTTGTACGGATAGGGATTTGGCTGAGAGTCACGGGTCTTTTGTGCCGGTCTGGAAACTGTGCTTGATGTTCTCTCTGAAGGCAGGTTTTTGTGATTTTGGTTTGGTCTACTACAGAATCATGATTTGTGGGTTATTTGCCTCACGGGGGCCTTCGAAGACCTCAGAGAGTAGTGCTAGCAACAGGGATCATCCGCGCTACGCGGGGAGTTTGGGCCGTTCAGTGTGCGAAGCGTCAAGTTCCCGGGATCATCCCCGCTACGCGGGGAACTCTGCCGATTCGCTCGTGCACACGCGGCTTGTGGCGGATCATCCCCGCTACGCGGGGATGAAGGGCTTACCAGAAACAAAAGGTGCTCCTCGAATCTGGGCTAAGCCATTGGTTCGAGGAGCACTTTACCTTATGTGTTTCCTGATGACTCATCACCTTGTTCGCCCAGAAATTGTGCTACCAATAACCTCATCTCTCTCGTAGCCGTTTCATGCATACCCCCACCTTCGCAACGGGACACTAACGCCCCACTTCAACCACCACCCGCTTTGCGCTGAGCTCTTCCTCGTTGTCCAACCAGTTGAGCCCGCGGTTGTGCAGGAAGAAGATGTAAACCAGGAGCGACGCCCCGATGGTGATCGTGGTGTAGACGATAAAGGCGGTCACGTTCTCGGTGCTGAGCGCCGCGCTGTAGAGAAGCGGAGCGGTGCCGCCAAAGATTGAGTTGGCGAGGGCGTAGCCGAGCCCGAGACCGAGGGCACGAATGTGGGCGGGAAAGAGTTCCGCCTTAACCACCGCATTAATCGAGGTATACCCGGTGATAATGACAAACGCCCCGCAGAGGATGAGGAAGGCCACAATAGGGTTGGCCGCTGAGGGCAGGGCGGTATAGAGGAATCCGGTGTAAAGTACGCCGCCGACCCCAAAGAAGACCAGGAGGGTTTTTCGGCCCACGATGTCGCTGAGCCAGCCGCCAAAGGGTTGGAGTACCATCAATACGCTGAGCGCAATGAGGTTGATCACGGTTCCGGTGATGACGTCGTCATCGGCGAAGCTCGCCTGGATAATCTTGGGTCCGTTCACCGTGTACGCGTAGAAGGCGAGTGTGCCGCCCATAGTCACGAGAAAGCACAGGATAAAGGGACGCCAGTAGTGCACCAGCAGTTCACGTAGTGAACCGGCCGACTTGTCTTTGCCGGAGCGGGCCGCATCAATCTGCTTCTTGTCCAGGGATTCATCCATGGTGCGGCGCAGCCAGAATACGATGAGGGCTCCGATGCCGCCGATAGCAAAGGCGACTCGCCATCCCCAATCGGTGATTTCCTCTGGGGTGAGAGTTGTGAGCATGATGAGTAGTGTGAGCTGGGCGAGCACGTGGCCGCCAACCAGGGTGACGTACTGGAACGACGAGAAGAAGCCGCGCCGTCCGGGAAGGGCCGCCTCCGACATGTAGGTTGCGCTGGTGCCGTACTCGCCGCCGGTGGCAAATCCCTGAAGGAGACGGCACAGAATGAGGATCACGGCGGCGCTCATGCCGATGGATTCCCGTGCGGGAGTGATAGCGATGATGAAGGAGCATCCTGCCATGAGCGAGATGGAGAAGGTTAGCGCGGCTCGGCGTCCGTGTCGGTCGGCAAAACGTCCGAAGAACCAGGAGCCAACCGGGCGCATTAGAAAGGTGAGGGCAAAGATCGCCCACACGTAGATCTGTGAGTTTGTGTCGCCCTGTGCAAAGAAGTGAAACTCGAAGTATGAGGCAAAAACCGCATACACGTAAACGTCGAACCATTCGACGAGGTTGCCCGCCGAGCCTTTTAGGGTGTTTGATGCTGAGCGTCGGAAGGGGGAGTACTCCTTTGTAGCAGACATGTCGAAAATTATATAGTGAGCTTGTTTCTGCGCGAAGGTCAAAGGTAAGTTTTTACCTGAACCGGAAAATTTTATTTCGCCTGACGTTCTCTCTAAGCCCTCAGGCTTCTCCGTCGCCCCAAGATTAAAAAGCGTTTAATTCTCGTTCTTTAGCCTCGGAATATGAACAGCACACAATTATCTGAGGCTAGCCTGATGCAGGCGAGGCCGCTCCGAGTGGCGATTGGGGCGGGAGGAACCGGCGGGCACATTTACCCGGGACTTGCTGTTGCTCAGGCACTTCAGGAGCTCCACCCCGCCGCAGAGATTACGTTTTTTGGCGCGCGTGGCCGGCTGGAGGAAAAGATCGTTCCCCAGCATGGTTATCCGCTGTACACAACGACGGTGGTCGGGTCAGTTGGGAAGAAAGCTCCTTTGGCTCCCTTTCTCTTAGCTTCAGCGGCTCTTCGCTGTTCCTCGTACCTTCGACGTTGGGGTGCGCACGTGGTGCTTGGTATGGGAGGTTACCCGAGCCTGCCCGTTGTGTTTGGTGCTCGGTTTGCGCGCTTGCCGATCATAATTCACGAGGCAAACGCGGTTGCCGGGCGTGCGAACCAGTTAGCGAGTCGTTTCACTAAGAATATTGCAGTGGCACACGTTGACGGCGGAGTGAGATTGTCCAGTAGCAACCCGGTCAGAGCGTTGGGGATGCCTCTTCTGAAGCAGTCTGTCGAATCACAACGACCGGGGTTTCGCAGTGAGTCCCGGCGCGCTTTTGGTGCCTCGGAAGAGGAAATTGTTGTGCTGGTGTGTGGCGGCAGTCTTGGTGCGCAGAGTATCACGAACGCCGCAATCAGCGCCGCGCTGTTGGCGGCTAAGACGGAGCGTATCCGCTTTATCATCAAGACGGGCGCGAGCGATGAGGAACGCGCTCAAAGGCAACTTGCCAACGTGTCAACTGCAACGGCTTACGCCTATATTGATCGGATGGATCAGGCGTATGCGGCCGCAGATATTGTGGTTGGTCGATCCGGGGCAAGCACGGTGGCGGAGCTTGCCGAGGCTGGGCTGGCGAGCATTCTCATTCCCTATCCGCACGCGATTGGTGATCATCAGAGGGTCAACGCCCAGCGACTGGTTCGTGCCAACGCCGCGGTCGTTCTGGAGGATGATCTGGTTGACGGCCCCGCCCTGCTGCGGGAAATCGTGAAATTGACTCGGCCCGGTGTGCGAGAACGGATGGGAGCTGCCGCTCGGGGGGTTCACCGTCCCGATGCGGCAGAAGAACTTGCGCGCTGGGCTATCAGTCTGGCGTACCCGGACAACACTCATCAAGATCAATCGCAAGTATAAAAGTTAGCACTATCAAGCTGTCTAAGCCCTAAGGAAAGAGGTTAAAAATGAATAATTTTTGGAAAAATCGTAGCGTCGTTGTGACAGGCGGAGAAGGATTTATCGGAAGTGTCCTCACCGAGGAGCTTCTTCGGGCAGGCGCACGGGTTACCGTTTTTGCCCACTACAAGCCCTACGGTACCCGAGGTCACCTTTCCCACCTCCTAGACGATATTAAAATTGTGAGTGGAGACATTCGTGATGCTGAACAGATCCGAGAGGCCACCAAAAATACAGACACAGTGTTTCATCTTGCTGCGCTGATCGGTATCCCCTATAGCTATGCGGCCCCTCATACTTACGTGACAACAAATGTTGAGGGAACTCGGAACGTGGTGGCTGCGTGCCAGCAAAACGGTGTACGCCGAGTGGTACACACCTCCACGAGTGAGGTTTACGGCACGGCGCTATCGGTGCCAATCTCGGAGGAACATCCGCTACAGCCTCAATCTCCCTACTCCGCGACCAAAATAGGGGCCGACGCAATTGCAATGTCTTATTACCACTCGTATGATACCCCGGTATCGATCTGTCGACCCTTTAACACGTACGGTCCGAGGCAGAGTGCCCGGGCGATAATTCCGGCGGTGCTCCAGCAGTTATTGAGCGGAGTAGACGAGCTAAAAGTTGGCTCTCTCACACCAACTCGCGACTTCACCTTTGTTTCGGATACGGCACAGGGTTTTATGGCTATTGCGGAGAGCGACAAAACCGTGGGACGCACCCTCAACCTCGGCGCGGGTGAGGAAATCTCAATCGGGGCTTTGATCGAGCTTCTTAAGAAAATCACCCAGAATTCGGCACGTGTCGTCCACGACCCTGAACGCACACGGCCAACGGGTAGCGAGGTTCACCGGTTACTCGCAGATAATCGATTGGTTCGCTCGCTCACCCGGTGGCAGCCAACTGTGTCGCTGAAGGATGGACTCACGCAGACGGCAGAGTGGTTGGCCCTTCAGCCAATTTTGCGGGCATCAGAATACGCGGTGTGAGCGGAAAGTGGAGGCCGAAGCGTTCGTCTAGGCCGGTTCTGTGCGATTGATTGGGAAGAAGACTCGAAAGTGTGTGCCCCCACCGGAACGTTTTTTAATCGTCACCTCTGCACCGTGGGCATCTGCAATCTGTTTTACCATCGCTAAACCGAGGCCAGATCCCGGAAGAGAGCGGGCTGTGGGGGTGCGATAGAAACGATCAAAAACGCGGGCCAGATGTTCCTCAGAGATACCGGGTCCACGGTCATCTACCGTAAACACAAGACCTTTTCTTGTCGGTTGGCAGGTCACGTTGATCACCCCCTCGGAGGGGCTAAATTTTGCCGCGTTATCCAGCAGGTTTGAGATAAGCCGCGCAAGCCGTTCCGGTGACCCCGTCAGAGAGGCTTGCGTAACATCTGTGCGGAACTCTACCGTAGGCCAGTGGCGCTGTGCCGCAGCAGTCTGCTGTTGGACAAGCTCTCCGAACTCAACCGTTTTGTGGGGGCGAGAACCTTCATCGCCTCGAGCAACATCAACAACATCCGCGATCAGGCCGGTCATCTCCTCAACTCCCTCAACCAGATCCTGCACGATTTGTTTCTCCTGGGTAGCGTTGAGTCTGCTATCCCCCAGCAGTTGAGTGTTTGTGCGGATACTTGTCAGAGGGGTTCGTAACTCGTGTGAGGCGTCTAGAATTAGTTGCTCCCGTGCCTTTTCCGAACGGTCGAGTTCTCCCAGCATAGAGTTAAAAGAACGGGCTAAACGGGCAAGCTCATCTTTCCCCGACTCAAGGATACGCACATCAAACTTACGATCCGCAGCAACCTGTTCGGTGGCCAGCGTCAGTTTTCGTATGAGACGCACCGCACCGCGAGAAACAAGAAATCCTAGGATTCCGCTGAGTGCAACCCCCAAAGCAGCTATACCAAGAAATAGCAGGGCAAGGCGGCTGAGCTGTGTATCTACCCGATCATTGCGAAGCGTGACCATTACGGCTTGGCCGGTGTCGACCTCCATAGCGTAACTGCGTGCGGTAGATCCCTCGAGATCAAAGTCGAAAAAATATCCCGGCTCCGTCCCCGCGGCAACCTCAACCACCCGCGGTGGAACGGGTACTGATCCGTCGGTGTTCCCCTGCGTATCCACAATCTGGATGCACGCAAGGCGAGGGGTGTACTTGCATCCGTCAGAGGTGATTGCCCAACTGTGGTATGTGATCGCTGCTTGAATCCCGCCCGCTGATCTTTGAAGCTCCGTGTCACGCTCGTTTTTGAGCGTGTTCTGTACAACGATGAATGCTCCGACCAGGCAGGAGAGAACAACAGTTGTCACCGAGAGGGCGATGCCGAGCGAAAGACGAGTTCGCAGCGACAGTTTTTGTCCGAATCCTCGAGGGGATTTCTGGCTTCTCACCCGTTGGACCCAGTCCGCAACGTGTAACCAAACCCACGTTCGGTATGGATCAGAGGTACCTCATTTTCCTCAGTAATTTTTTTCCTGAGATAGTTGATATAAACCGCGAGGGAGTTCGAGGTGAGTTGGGAGTCTTCGCCCCACACTCGTTCTTCCAGTTGCTGCCGAGAAAGAACCTGTTCCGAATTGAGTATAAATCTTTCGAGTAGGGCGGCCTCCGTGTGTGTAAACGTAATCTCCCGGTTACCTCTGCGTCCGGTTCTGGACGCGGGATCTAGCGTGAGATCTGCGTATCGCAGGGTGCCAGCCTCGGCGGTGCTTTTACGCCTCACTAGGGCACGGACACGAGCAAGAAACTCCGACAGGTCAAACGGTTTTATCAGATAGTCGTCCGCACCGGAATCAAGGCCCACAACCCGGTCTGAAACGCGGGTGCGAGCCGTCAGGATTAAAAGCGGTGTGTGGTCATTCATCCTTCTGAGCACTCGACACAGCTCCACCCCGTCGAGATTTGGCATCATCCAGTCGACTACAAAAAGGTCTGGGTCAAAGTGAATAAGTGATTCCAGTGTCTCACGCCCATCGCTCACTGCGCACACCTCGTATCGCTCGAGTTCGAGAGCGGTGGTTAGCGACCGACGGACAGCCGCGTCATCATCGGCAACCAATATTTTCATGGGCCTAATACTATGAACTCTCACTGAGAAATAGGGTGATGGAAGTATCAAAAAACCTGAGAGCTCAGTGATGTTTTGGGTTGTAGTTATCCGGGGGTTTCAATTTAGGTGCTCTGGTTGTTGCCCTGTGCTTTCTAGAGTCGCGGATCGGTAGTTCTCGCGGAAAAGTTGCTTTCATTAAAACTTATTGAACAAAACGGTTGCTTTCTTTAAAAAATCTGATGTAGGATCGGCGGTATTGTTCAGTTATGAATCGTTTCAATTTAGAATGATCACCGCGTGTTCAAGGAAACGCGTGTGATACCCAAACACAAAATAGGCAATGCAAGAAGTGCCCGATGGCCTTCACTCACAAACATCTAATCGCAAAAATCACCGGCTCAATGGAGAGGTATAACAAACAATGTCGCGTAACCCCCTATCGCGTGCATCAGCACATTTGTTTCACGCAGCCCACACCGGGTTTCGATTCCCTACCCCGCGCTCGATCATAAAACGCTCCGTAGCAGTCACCGCGGTCATCGGCCTTCTTACGAGCGGCATCTCTCTGGCCTCAACGGTAAACGCGCCCACCGCAGTTGCGGCCCCCACCGCGACCCCAACCGGCAGCATAGCGGTAACCGCTCTGCGCGTTAACGGCCTGGTGGAACCGCTTGGCATCCCGGGGAAAGACCCCGTTTTTAGCTGGAAGAACGAGTCCGACGGACGTGGCATTATGCAGACCGCGTACGAGGTGCGGGTCGCCACATCCGAGGGTGAGCTGCCACAAGCCAACGTGTGGTTATCGGGCAGAGTAAACTCCGAAGAGCAGCTCAACGTGGTGTACGACGGCCCGGATCTGGTCTCCCGCACCGCATATGCTTGGCAGGTTCGTACCTGGAACAACGCCGGTATTCGCTCGGAGTGGAGCGCCCCCGCGCACTTCGAAACCGCCATCCTGGACTCTGGCGAGTGGAATGCCGAGTGGATCGGCGGTCCCGAGGAGGGCGACCAGATGGCTCGCTGGACCGACTACACGGCATCAATCGACTTCACCATGGATAACCTGGTGCTGGGAGTCTATGCGCGAGCATCCGATGTTTCCAACGCCTATATGTGGCAGCTGAGCGTCGCCGACGGCACACCAAAGCTCCGCCCCCACAAGAAGGTAAACGGTGGCTTCTCGCTGCTCGAAGACAAGGACATCTCACAGTTTGTGTCGCTGGAAGATCTCACCGCGGGGGTGCACAACCTCACCCTCACGCTTGACGGGAGTGAGATTATCACCCTGCTCGACGGTGAAGAAATCGATCGGCGCACCGACTCCTCCCACGCGAGGGGATACATTGGGTTCCGTCAGGTTGTGGCCGCGGAGGGCCTCGAAAATGCCACGGTTCGCGGTGTAACGGTCACCTCACCAGACCACGGCGTGCTGCTAGAAACCGACTTTACAGACGGCAGAAACCCCTTTGACGGGGGCAGCGTCACGGCAAACGGTCTTGAACTGAGAGCACCCATCGAGACCATCCTCCGATCACGCACCGCGGAACCGCTTCTGCGCAA
Organism: Lysinibacter sp. HNR; assembly: GCF_029760935.1. Classification (NCBI taxonomy): domain Bacteria; kingdom Bacillati; phylum Actinomycetota; class Actinomycetes; order Micrococcales; family Microbacteriaceae; genus Lysinibacter; species Lysinibacter sp. HNR. Next base: position 421,777 of record NZ_CP121684.1, read on the forward strand.
GGAATTTCCCGTGGCCAAGACCGTGACTCAGGCTCGAGTCTACGCCTCGGCCCGCGGTGTGTATCAGCTGAGCCTCAACGGTACAAAGGTTGGCGATCAGGAACTCGCACCCGGCTGGACCGACTATAACAAGCGGATCAGCTTTCAAACCTACGATGTGACCAACCTGATCTCTTCCGGCATCAATGCGTTTGGTGCCATGCTGGCCGACGGCTGGTAAGCGGGGCACATTGCCAGCTTTGGGCCGGGGATCTGGGGTACCCAAACATCGCTCATCGCCCAGTTACGCATCGACTACTCCGACGGTAGCCACGAGTGGATCAACACCGACTCTAGCTGGAAAACGACCGCCGGCCCCCTGCTTGAGTCGGACATGATCATGGGTGAGAGCTACGATGCCGGCCTGGCCCACGAGGGATGGGGTACTGCGGGATACGACGACTCGGCCTGGATACCGGCCGGTGTCTATACCGCTTCGGAAGACACCGCTGCAAAAGCACTGCTCGAGCCGCAGACCGACGATCCCGTGCGGGTTACCGAGGAGCGCACCCCGATCAGCGTTACCGAGTCGGCTCCGGGAACCTGGATCTACGACCTGGGACAGAACATGGTTGGGGTTGCGGCCCTTACCCTGACGGGAACGGCCGGTTCCACGGCGACCATTCGCTACGGTGAGATGCTCAACCCCGACGGCACCCTGTACACGGCCAACCTGCGCAGCGCAAAGGCCACCGACTACTACACGTTTACCGAGACCGGAACGGCCAGCTACACCCCGTTCTTTACCTTCCACGGGTTCCGCTACCTGGAGATCACCGGGGTTTCAACGCCCCCAACTGCCGATCAGGTGACGGGACTCGTGTGGGGGAGCGACCTCACCAATACCGGATCGCTCTCCACCTCAAGCCCCATGCTCAACCAGTTGCAGAGCAATATTGTGTGGGGTCAGCGGGGTAACTTCCTCTCGATCCCCACGGACACCCCGGCCCGTGACGAGCGCCTGGGGTGGACCGGAGACATCAACGTCTTTGCTCCCACCGCCAGCTACAACCAGGACACCCTCGCTTTCCTGGGCAAATGGCTTGTTGATCTGCGCGATTCGCAATCAGCAAATGGTGATCTTCCCGGCGTTGCGCCCCGCGCGAGCGGATGCTGCGGCGGAGGAACGGGCTGGGCGGATGCCGGAATCACCGTTCCCTACACCCTCTGGTCAACCTACGGAGACACCCGGGTCATCACCGAAAATTACGACATGATGAAAAAGTTCATGAGCTTTGTGGAGACCTCGACGGGAACCTCTTTGATTCGCGACCACAACAATTACGGCGACTGGTTACACCTGAATGACTCCACGAGCGGGAAGTTGCTCGGCACCGCGTACTACTCCTATATCTCGCGCCAGATGAGCGAGATGGCCGAGGCCGTGGGTAACACGAGCGATGCTGAATACTACGCCGATCTCTCCTCCCGAGTGCGCGAAGTGTTTGTGAGGGAGTTTGTGTTGGACGACGGAACCGTTCGGGGCAATAGCCAGACCGGCTACGCCATCGCCATCGGAATGGGCCTTATCCCCGACAATCTCCTGGCGGCGGCGGGTGACAAGTACGTGGCAAAGATCGCGTCTCGCGACTATCACCTCTCCACCGGATTCCTGGGAACGCCGTGGCTGCTGCCCGCGCTCACGATCACCGGTCACCAGGACGTGGCCTATCGGCTCCTGACCAACGAAACGTATCCGTCCTGGGGATACGAGGTCGCCTCGGGTGCCACCACCATGTGGGAGCGCTGGGACTCGCTGCGTCCCGACGGCAGCTTTGGTGACGTGGGCATGAACTCCTTTAACCACTACGCGTACGGCGCGGTGGGCGATTGGATGTACCAAAACATCGGCGGTATTAAACGGACCGGCGTGGCCTACAAAACGTTTGATATTGCCCCCTCGATCGGTGGTTCGCTCACCGGGGGCAAGGGAGCGTTTGAGTCGGTGTACGGCACCATTCGCTCGGAGTGGGAGCAGCAGGGCAACGCCCTCACGCTGAACGCTTCGGTTCCCGTCAACACAACGGCAACCGTGACGATTCCGGCGATTGACCGTTACTCGGTGCTGGAGGGCGGAGTGTCCCTCGACCGGGCATCCGGCGTGACAATCGTGTCGGAGGGCGACGGACGCGTGGTGGTCGAGGTGGGTTCCGGAGACTACTCGTTCTCTGTTGACCCTGCACACAGCGGCCTGGTGGTGGAAATCATCGGCGCGGAAGATACTCTTCCCGGTGTCACGGTTCAAAGCCTGCTACGGGTCACCAATACGGGTAGCGAACCCGTCACGGGTTTTGTTGCCGGACTCAGCCTCTCCGGCTCGCTCGTGGCAACCCCCACCCAGGTTGCGCAGCAGACGCTCGCTGCGGGTGCCAGCCTTGACCTTCCCTTTTCCGTTATGATTCCCGCGGCGACCGCTCCCGGTGCCATTACGGTTACGGCCGATGTGAGCGCCACCGTGGGCGGGGATGCTCGTCACTATCAGATCACCCAGAAACTCTTCACGGTTCTCCCCGCTCTTCAGTTCCAATCGGTATCAACCGCCGTGGAGGGCGTAGAATCTCCGGAGGTTGCCACTGTTAGTGCCGTAGTCGAGAATGCGGCGGTGGAGACCATCACCGGTCGATTTGTGGTGGATGTTCCCGGCGGCTGGCCGGTTCCCGCGCCCTCGCGCCTCGTTCGGGTAAAACCCGGAGGAACGGCAAGTGCCGATACGGTGGTGGCGATCCCGGTTACCGTCACTCAGGAGGAAGCGCCGCTTTCCGTGCGCTTTGTACACGAGGAAACAACCCTCGCAACAGCCTTCACCGCGGCAACGGTCTCCCTTGAAACTCCGCCGAGCGGCTTCACCGACCACGTTGATTTTGGTGACGTGGCCTCGGAGACCGCGCACAACGTGACCACCTCGGGACACGGCGGAAGAAGCACGGAGGCCGGGCTCACGCGACGCTACTCGGGACTCAACAATGTGGGGTCGTGGTTTGGTGCAGACTTTGCGGTTACCTCGGGTGAGCCGTTTGTGATTCGCGGTATTGAGACCTACGATCAGTCGCAGTTTAAGTCCTACGACATCCTCGTTAACGATGTTCTTATTGAGGAGCGCCTGTATCAGCGCAATGCCGGAGGGGCGGGCCTCGTCACCTTCCAGGTGCTGATCCCCGATGATGGAACCCTCACCTCCGCCGGAACGGTGAACGTTAAGTTCCGCTTTAACGGCAAGGGCTCACACGACCCCTCGATGGCCGATGTGTGGACGCTTGACGTTCCCGCAGACACCGTTGCCCCGTCGGTTACCCACGATGTTTCTAACCCCGGTAACGAGGGTTGGCACCTTGAAGGTGCCGCGGTGACCCTCGACGCAATCGACGCGCGCAGCGGCGTTGCCTCCATCGAGTACAAGACGCAGGATACCCCGTGGACGGCGTACAGTGGCGAGATTGCGCTGGAGGAGGGAATCACAGAGTTCAGTTACCGGGCAACCGATAACGCGGGTAACGTGAGCGGGGTGCGCACCGAGCAGCTACGTGTTGATGCCACCCATCCCGATACCTGGGGCTGGTTGGCCACGGAAGGGCACGCCGTGAGCGTCACCCGCGATGGCGGCTCTGGCGTTTCCAACCTGGAGTACTCCGCCGACGGCAGCACGTGGCTTCCTTCGCTGACCCACCTGCTCTCGGGGGTGAGCGCCCAGTCGCTCGACTCCCTGCACCTTCGCGCCACCGATCTTGCGGGTAACACGAGTGAGGTGCTCAACCTCGACCCGCAGGAAGAGTCACCGCTGCTCACTGCTTCTCCCGGCGAAGACCTCGTCATCCACGCCACTGGATTTGCGGCGGGAGATCGGGTGCGGGCTGAGTTGCACTCGGATCCGGTGGTGCTGGCCACAACAACGGCGGATGCCTTTGGTGTGATCGAGATGGGCGCAACTGTTCCCGCGTCGGTTCTTTCGGGGGATCACCACCTGGTGTTTGTGGTCGAGTCTGGTGACAACGGTGGGGGCGGTGGAGGCGGTAACTCCGATGGCCCCGGTGGAAGCGACTCGGACAAAACCCTCAGGGTGCCGATCAAGATTGGAGAGCGACTCAGCACCACAGGAACCGAGACGGGTCTGATTCTCTGGCTAGCGGTTGCGCTGCTCGGCCTGGGAACAACCGTGTACGTGGTGAGGAGTATGCGCCGGCGTAACCGGGTGAACACTCGCTGATGCTCCGCTTATAGCGGTTGATCGGTGGGGGCGGATGCTGTGCGAATATCCGCCCCCACCGATGCGACGCAGCGGTTGAGGGTGGCCATAATATAATTCTATGCATGAATATATTGGTGGTTGGAGCAAGTAGTGGTCTGGGTCGGGCAATAGTTGAGGGTCTTCTCTCCGATGGGAGATCCGTCACAGGGGTGTCTCGCCGCCGTCCTGAAGACCTGAATACGCCGTGGATTGAGGCTGATTTCTCCTCACCGGCTGCAGCTGCGGCCACTCTTGGTGAGCAGGGTCCTGGGCAGATCGATACGCTCATTTGGAACTTGGGTGTATGGGAGCCGACTGCGTTCACTGAAGAGTACAACTTCGGCACTGAGAACAATGAGACCACAGAGCGACTTATTGCGACCAACATTACGGGTCTGATTCTCGCGGTCCGCACTCTCTTACCGAATCTGCTTGAGAGCTCAGCGCCCAGATTGATTATTACGGGATCAACGTCGGCACTGCCTCGAAATGGGCGTCCCGAAGTTGCGTTTGGTGCCAGTAAAACAGCGCTCAATGGCATAGCCGATGCCCTCCGTGAAGGCTACCGTGAACAGGAGCTCCGCGTGACGGCATTGCAGCTTGGGTATCTCAATACCGAGGATGGGCTGGACATACCGAGGGAAGAGGCTGCAAGTCGAGGAGCAGGAGCGCTGGTGCCCGTGCACGATGTTGTCGACGTTATCCGGATGCTTCTCGGTTTGTCACCGGCTTCGTTCGTTCGGGAACTTGTTATGCCCGCGGTGCTTGATGAGCGCTTCTAGGGTCGGTTTTTACCTTATAGGATATTTGGATTGAGATGATCAGTTGTGATGCAATCTCCTGCTCCTCCCTTCACGCTTTGTGATGGTGGTTGGGACGCATTGGTGTTTTGCAGGAACAGCGAATGCCTTTGGTGTGGTTGAAGTTGGCGCAACTGTTCTCGCGTCCGCCCCCATTCTGGGTGTATAGGTTAAGGGCTGCTCGGGTGGCGGCTCTGAGTAACCTATCGGTTCTGCGCGTTGCTCGATTCTCGTCTGGTCGGACACTGCACAAAATGATTAACGAGTTTCTTGAGTCTGATTTTTGATGATCAACCTTCTGATTTTTAATGATGAGTTAAAAAATGCTCCAGTGATCATCACGTTGATCACAATAGTTACAAGGTTAAGAGCATCGTAGGATTCCGTGAAGGACACTGCTAGCAGGCTCACTGTTTGAAGTGCAAAAATACACCCGATAACGATTCCAGCAGTTGGTTTTTCGGTCAGCCTCCACCAGGGACGAGGCTTTGTCGTGTCTTCGCTACTGCCACGGAAAGTTCTCGTAAAGAAGAGAAGAGCCACAAGTTGCGCAATCGTCAGTAGTGCAAAAGTTACTAACGTACCGAAAGCCATGCCGAAGAAAACTATGATGGGCACCGCAAGAACATAAAAAACCACGACTGCGGTGATTTTATACTGCGGTGAAACTATACGTATTGTCATTGCGGTACCCTCCGTCGTTAATTCACTACGCTGTATGTGTAATAGCTGCAGTAGTTGAATCCGTAGTTGTAGTAAACGGCTTTAACGCGTTTTTTCTGGTAATGAGCGCTTGAGAGAGCATCCGCTAGTGCTGGTGATACTGAAAATGCGATGAGTGTAGTTACGACAATTCTGCTTGTGCGACTTGCTTTCACTCCCATTCTTTTGTGTGATGCTGATATCAAAATATTTCTTTTGACAAATGGAATCGTATTGTATAAAGCTCAGGATTTTATTACTCATGAGGATGATTTTTGGCGGCTTGCCTGAGCTTTCGGAGGTTTTTCTGGGACGCGGTGCTTTGTTGCTTAGAGGGACCTCTAGCTCATCGTGTTATCCATTCTCCTGTTAACCGGGATATACGTACCTACAGAGTGATTGCGGACTAAAAACAGGGGTTGTTCACCGGTAACCTCCCGGGGAGCAACCCCCTGTCATGTGAGAACGAGGCTCCTAGAAGTCGAAGTCTCCGATGTTCTGCTTGTTGAAGCGGAAGGGATCGCCCAGCAGCACGGTCTGATCCGCACCGACCGTGAACTCTCCCAGCTTGCCAGCGGTGAAAGTATCGCCCTTTTCTCCGCTAATGGTTCCGTCAACAAGGGCCGCCGCTGCAAAGGCAGCGAGATATCCGAGGTCTTCCGGGTTCCACAGCGCGAACTCCTGCACGGTTCCGTCCTCAACATATTCGCGCATCTGGTTGGGGGTCCCTAGGCCGGTAATTGCTACCTCTCCCTTCTTGTTGGAGGTGGAGAGGTAGCGGGCGGCGGAGGCGATACCAACCGTGGTGGGCGCGATGATGCCCTTGAGGTTGGGGTAGGTCTGGAGCAGGGCTGCTGTCTTGTCAAAGGAGGTTTGGTCGTCGTCATCGCCGTAGACGGTGTCTACCAGGGTGATATCCGGGTAGTTGGCCTTCAGATGCTCCTTGATGAGTTCGATCCACGCGTTCTGGTTGGTGGCGTTTGCCGCGGCCGAGAGGATGGCGATTTCTCCCGACCCACCAATCTGCTCGGCGACCATCTCAACCTGAACGTTGGCAATACCCTCGGCATCCGCCTGGTTGACAAAGAGGTCGCGGTATTGCGGGTCGGTGTCGGAGTCGAACGTCACAACCTTGGTTCCCGCAGACATTGCCTCGCGCAGTGCGGAGCCCACCGCGGTGGGATCGTTTGCCGAGATGACGAGTGCATCAACACCCTGCTGCGCCGCGGTCTGAATGAAGGGAACCTGCGAGTCCGGGGCCGCCTCCGAGGGACCCACCTCGGCAAACGTACCGCTGAGCTCTGCAACCGCCGCTTTGCCACCCTGACTGGAGGTATCAAAGTACGGGTTTCCCAGGTTCTTGGGGAGGAAGGTGATGGTGAGGTTTCCGCTTCCGTTGGAGCCTCCGTTGGTGGCGGTGGGGTCGCTTCCCGCGCAGCCGGAGGCGATGAGTGCAAAGCTCACAGCGAGTGCGGCCACCGCGCCGAAGCGGCGGCCCGTGGTGCGAAACAACATTGTGCCCTACTCTCTTGTGTGTTGGTGCCGAGAGGGCTCGGCGGTCAAGCTAACTCTTGGCGAGAAATGCTTGGGTGTGTGTTCCCGGGGAGGTTGGACGTCTGCGTCCGCGTAACCATCCCAGGAAGCTGGGTGAAATAACCGAGAGAACCAGGAGGGTTCCTACGATGATGCGGCTGATATCGGAGGTGATATTGGCCAACCGGAGGGCGCTCTCGATGGTTCCGATGAGAAATACGCCCGCGATGACACCGTGAATGGCGCCTCGTCCTCCAAAGATGGACACTCCGCCCAGGAGCACCGCGGCAATCACGGTGAGCTCAAGACCCAGCCCGTTTTCGGCGCGGGCGGTGCTTGTCTTGAGGGTGAGGTAGATCCCGGCGAGCGCTGCGAGCGTCCCGGCGAGCAGGAACAGAATGAATCTGGTGCGCTCCACGCGGACGCCCGAGAACTGTGCCGCCTCTTTGCTCAACCCGATTGCAAAGATACCGCGCCCGAAGGGGGTGAAGTGCATGATGACGGCAAAGACGATGATGAGTAGCAGCACCACGAGTGAGAGTACGGGGATTCCGGTGGCGCCGATCCTAGTGGAGGTGAGGGTGGTCCACTCCTCGGGAAATGTGGTGATGGCCGTGGTGCCGAGGAGTCCCTGGGCGATGCCGCGGAAGGCCGCCATGGTTCCAATCGTGACGGCGAGCGCTGGTAGACCCACAACGGTCACGAGGAATCCGTTGATGGCGCCGCAGACCAGCCCGATGACGAGGGTACCCACGATGGCGAAGGCGACGGGCCATCCCGCCTCGATCATCATGCCAAACGTCACGCTCGAGAGGGCAAGCACGCTAGCAACGGAGAGGTCGATGTCTCCCGTGAGAATGATGAGCGTCATGGGGAGCGCAATGATGAGAATGGGGGCAATATCGCGCAGTAGGTAGTAGAGGGTGATGTCGCTGGCAAAGTTGTTAACGGCGATCGAGGCGTATGCAACCACGAGGATGAGTGCCAGTATGACGGCGGATTCCGTGGTGAGGAGTGCCCGCTTCCAGAAGGGTCGGTCGTAGTCGCGGTAGGTTTTTGCGCGCGAATGAGCCTGTGCGGATGCCCAGATTGTGGTCATGAGAAGCTGCCCTTCGTTGTGATGAGCTTTTTGTGTTGTCTGAGGGCAAGGACCCGATCAAGAACGATGGCACCGATAATGAGAATACCAACTACCGCCTGCTGCCAGAAGTCTTGGATGCCGAGTACGGGCAGGGCGCTTCGAATGGTGAGAAGGAGGATGGCTCCGCAGGCGGCACCCCAGAGGGTTCCGACACCTCCGGAGATTGCGACCCCGCCGATGACCGCCCCGCCGATGGCGGTGAGTTCTACTCCGAAGCCGGCGGCGGAGTCGATGGTTCCGTAGCGCGCGGCGTAGAGCACTCCGGCCAGGCCAGCGAGGGCGCCGCTCAGGGTGAAAGCGATAAGGTTGCGCTTGATTACGTTGAGGCCGTAGAGTTCCGCGGCCTCCGGTTCTGAACCGAGCGCGTAGAACTCTCGTCCGCCCCGGGTATTTTTCATGTACCAGGCGAGGAGGGCAACCGCGACGATTGAGATGATGGTGAGCACGGGGATGGAGAGGATCTGTGCGGTTCCGAGCGAGGTGAAGTCGCGGGGCATATCCTGCGGGTTGATCCTGTTACTTCCGGCCCAGGCAACGTTGATGCCGCGGTAGGCATACATCGTGCCGAGGGTGATAACCATAGCGGGTACACGAGCGTAGGCCACGAGTGCGCCGTTGATCAGCCCGAGAAAGCCACCGCCGAGGATACCGGCGAGGAGCACCGCGGCGATCGGGATTCCCGGGATGTCGATGAAGAGTCGACCCGTGAGGTAGGCGGTGAGTCCCAGGATTGAGCTAACCGAGAGGTCAACGCTGCGGGTGATGATCACCACGGCAACCCCCACCGAGAGCAGGATGTAGATCGAGGGGTTGAGCAGCAGGTTGCGGAAACCGTCGGGTGAGAAGAGGAACTGGTCGTTCACGGTGGTGGCAGCGGCAACAACAACTAGAATCGCGATGATGATGCTGGTCTCGCGCCGTTTAAAGACGGACCCGAGGACCTGTCCCGCCGGGTGTGACCCGGTTTTGCGATGTTCTGGCCGGGGGCGTGTTGAACCCGAACGTGCTGATGTGTCGGTGAGGGGGGTGGGGCTGGTCACCGTTTTTCCTCCGGACTCTGGGTATGTGCTGCGGTTGGCGTGTTGCTGATGCTCTGCGCATCTTCGAAGCTTTGTAGGCTCTTGGTGTTTGAGTCCTGGGGGTTTTGCGTCTCCCCAGTGCGCATGTCTCCGGCGCTCTGTGTCGCCGCAAGCATGACAGTCTCGGCGGTTGCCTCGTCACGGCTGAGTTCTGCGGTGAGGCGTCCCTCGCGCATGACAAGCACGCGGTCGGCCATGCCCAGCACCTCGGGAAGCTCGGAGGAGATCATGAGGATGCCCATGCCCTCACCCGCGAGCTTGCTGAGGAGGCGGTGCACCTCTGACTTTGTTCCCACGTCGATTCCGCGGGTGGGCTCGTCGATGATGAGCAGGTGTGGCTGGGTAGCAAGCCACTTAGCGATAACAACTTTTTGTTGGTTTCCACCCGAGAGGGTGCCCGCTCGGGTGGAGAGTGCGGCGGTTTTCACCTGGAGCGTGCTGGCCCACCCGTCGGCGGTCTTGTTTTCGGCGTGGGCGGTGAGGATGCCTCGGGAGGCAAGCCTGTTGCGGATGGCGAGGGTGATGTTGCGACCCACGGGGAAGTCAAGCACAAGGCCCTGTTTGCGGCGGTCTTCGGGGATGAGGGCGAGACCTGCGCGCATCGCGTCCGTCACGCTGTGCTTTTTGAGTGTGGTTCCCCGAAGCGCTACGGTTCCGCGATCGTAGTTATCCACCCCAAAGACGGCGCGTGCGACCTCGCTGCGACCGGCGCCAACCAGCCCGGCGAGCCCGACGATTTCTCCCGCCCTGACGCTGAAGGAGATGTCTTCAAACATTCCAGCCGAGGTGAGGCCCTGCACCTGGAGAAGCGTGTCTCCGGCCTCGACCTCCTCCTTGGGGAAGAGATCGGTCACGTCGCGACCCACCATGAGGCGTACGATTTCTTCGACACTGGTGTGTGCGGTTTCGACGGTGGAAATGTATTCGCCGTCGCGCATGACCGTGATGATGTCGCAGAGGTCAAAAACCTCGTCGAAGCGGTGCGAGATGAAGACGAGCGCCCGGCCCTCGTCGCGCAGGCTGCGGGCCACGGCAAAGAGCCGTTCTGCCTCAACGCCGGAGAGTGCCGCGGTGGGCTCATCCATGATGAGTACGGTTGCCTTCAGGGATATTGCTTTGGCGATCTCGATGATCTGTTGGTCGGCTATCGAGAGGCCGTCTGCCAGGCGATCCGGGTCTATGCGCACCCCGAGACGTTCGAATATCTCAATTGCTTCCTCCCGCATCGCTCGCCGATCGATCCGACCAAACCTGTTGGTGGGTTGGCGGCCCATAAAAATATTTTCGGTGACGGAGAGGTCGGGGAAGAGCGTGGGCTCCTGGTAGATGACGGCCACGCCCGCGGCTTTTGAGTCGGCGGTTGTCTTGAAGGAGGCATCTCGACCCGAGAGGCGGAAGACTCCCTCGTCTCGCTGATAGAGACCCGCAACGATTTTTACGAGGGTGGATTTGCCCGCACCGTTTTCGCCTACGAGCGCATGGATGCTTCCCGCATCAACGACAATATTTCCCGAGCGGAGTGCAACGACGGAGCCAAAAGACTTGGCTACCTCGCGCAGCTCAAGTGCCGGTGGGGATACGGTGGGTGACGACATTGGCAAAGACCTTTGGTGCTCAGTGAAATCGTGCTTGTGAATCGTTTCAATTATGCGATCTTTTCGATCGTAGGGTCAGACTGAGGCGTTCGTCAAGTTATAGGATGAATTTATTATACGAATGACCTGAACAGACATGAAGAAATGGGAGATTATGGTGGCCGCCAGTGTCAAAGATGTTGCTGCTCGCGCGGGGGTATCTGTGGGTACGGTATCCAACGTACTTAATCGACCCGGTAAGGTGAACCAAGAAACCGCGCGTCGGGTTCACGACGCTATAGAGGCCCTTGGGTTTGTGCGAAACGATGCGGCCAGGCAGCTTCGGGAAGGCCGCAGCCGAAGCATTGGGCTTGTGGTGCTGGATGTGGCCAATCCGTTTTTTACCGATGTTGCCCGCGGAGCGGAAGATCGCGCCGCCGAGCACGATCTCACGGTGCTGTTGGGAAACTCGGACGAAAACGAATCTCGCGAGGAAGCGTACCTCGATCTTTTTGTTGAGCAGCGAGTTCAGGGTGTGCTTCTCTCGCCGCGGGGAGATGTTGGCGACCGCATCGAACTCATGCGCCGTCGCGGGACCGCCGTTGTTCTTGTTGATCGCAGCGGTGCCGAACACGGGGTATCCTCCGTATCGGTTGACGATGTTGCCGGCGGATATTTGGCGGTGAAACACCTGGTAGAGATTGGGTGCAGACGTATCGCGTTTGTGGGGGGTCCGCACAGTATTAGGCAGGTGTCTGATCGATTGGAGGGTGCTCGCCGGGCGATTGCAGACCATCCTGAGATCTCGTTAGAGGCGATCGAGACGGAATCCCTCACCGTTCTGGCCGGCAGGGCGGTCGGTGATGCGATTGAGTCCCGTGCAAAAGACACCCGCCCCGATGCAATCTTTGCCGCCAATGACCTTGTGGCCATGGGGCTGGTTCAAGCGTTTGTGATGACGGGAACCGTCAGAGTTCCCGACGACATTGCCCTGGTTGGATATGACGATATTGCGTTTGCAGAGGCAGCAGTTGTTCCCCTATCGTCGATCCGCCAGCCCAGCGAACTCATTGGATATACCGCTGTTGATCTGCTTCTTGCGGTGGCGGCAAACGATCCCGATTTTGCGCCGGAACACATTGTGTTTCAACCCGAATTGATCGTTCGGGAGTCAACCGTGGGTGTAAAACGGCGCGACGGGTGAGGGCTATTCCTCAAGAAGCGTCTTCCATGCTCCGTGAGTGAGGCGGGTGAGGGAGTGGTTCAGGATTTGCGCGTGGGCGTTTGTGGCTGCGACAACGTGGTCTGCAACCTGGTGCGCTACCTCATTGTCTTCCGCGGTGAAGCGAATGACAAGGCGGGGCTGCCTCTTCACCAGGCGCAGGTCTGAGGCCTCAAGTGTGGTGAGCTGTGCGGCTGCGTGCGCTGCTGCCGGAAGGACCTCGGAGGGTATTTTTCCCGGGTGGAGCTCTCCTATCGAGAGTGTTGTGCGAAAGGATGGCATACTCCGATTTTACGTGAATAAATGAAATTTCATACCGGGTTAACTCTTCCGCCTCGCAGTGTTTTTTACTGCAGCATATTTGTGAATCCTGCTTACATGAATTTTGTTGAAACCGATCCACTTATTTGAAAAGAGGTCTGGACGATGGGAATCAGCAAAATCAAGAAGATTGTCGTGGGGCTAGTGCTGGTAGCGGCCTGTACCGTGGGAACCACCCAGATGTCATTCTTTGGGAATAGTGGGGCGCAGGCTGTAACACCTAGCGAAGCGCAGAAGAAGCCGTTGGGTGAGAAACCCCTGCCGCAACCGGTGGCACCGAAAATAACTTCTTACTGGCTGTCTGACATCCCTATGGAAAAGACACCCGGGCTTGCGCGTGCACGCCTGGGTATTGCCCCAACCTCACACCCGGAAGAAGTTCGGACCAAAACTCAAAAGGGCCTTGCACGTTTTGATGCGATAGGTCTCAGCTGGACAGAGGCCTCAGCAGAAGAAATAGAGGTTCGGGTGAGGGTACTCGAGAATAATGGCTGGACTTCGTGGGAAGAGTTAGAGCGAGACGACGATTTCACCCCATCGGGAGAGGCTGCAAAGCCCGGTACGGAACCCCTGCTAACAAACGGTGCAAAGGGTTATCAAATTGCCCTCACAACACCGGGTGGGTTTGTGCCGCAGGATGTGAAAATCACCCTGGTTGATGCGGGCGAGAGCCCCTACGACCGCACTATTGGTAACTCCGAGGTGACTGCCGAGGGTGGCAAGCCGCGGATTATCACCCGCGAAGAGTGGGGAGTTGATGAGAACATCTGTAGCGACTCTGTAACGGGAGAGCCGCGACGGTGTGACTGGCCCGAAGAAGAGATGGACAGTGTGCGGGCGATGACGATTCACCACACGGCGGGTACTAACGACTACACGCCAGAGGACGCCGTCCGCCAGGTTCGCGCCCTCTACGCTTTTCAGGCAGTGGAGAGAGACTGGGAAGATATCGGCTACAGTTTTGTGGCAGATAAATTCGGGCGGCTCTATGAGGGGCGAAAAGGAAGCATTGATCGTCCCGTTATTGGTGCTCACGCTCTGGGCTTCAACCAGATAACTATGAGCGTTTCTGTGATGGGAAATTACGAGACGGAAAAACCCATACCAGTCTTGTTGAATAGCTTGGCTGCGGTCTCTGCATGGAACTTGGATAAATACGGGGTGGTGGCAGATCCGAACAAGATAGTGACTTTGCCCTCGACTATCGGCCCGGCAAAAGATGTCCATATTATCCACGGACACAGAGATCTGGCCGACACACTGTGTCCGGGAGAATATCTCTACAAAAAGATGGATGAGATCCGTGCTCTAGCCGCGCAGTATCAACTATCTGGGGAATAAAACTACCAGCTCATAGTGAGGGCCGCGCCCAGTGGTGCGGCCCTCATCTTTAGAGCGAGGGGGGCGGAGACTTCCACAGAACATAATTCACCACGGAGGGGGCAGGAAGTCCAATATCGCTCCCACCGATATAAATTGTTTCTGAGGAAATGATACGACCGCTGGTTTTACCGAGAATCAGGAGTCTTTGATACCGTGAGTGGTTTGGTGAGGTCAGGCGAAAAGCGACTCCCTCTCGACCGCCGCGGTCGGTCACCTCACCCACGAGCGTGAAGTTCTGGAACGAAGCAAAAAGCTTCAGGATTGCCGCGTGTTCTCGCGGGGTGAGAGTCCACTCCCCGAGAAGGGCTTGAGTTGCATTCATGTAGTCGATCGGATCGTTTTTATCGGTAATGCCGTAATTTTTTTCCAGATATTTACGCATCTCGTCTGCGTTTGAAGGGGGAAGAGTGCTGAATAAGACGGGTATGGTTCCCGCAGGATAGTTTTCGTCTCTGAGTGCTGTTCCCTGTGGTGGAATATCTGTTCCCCCCACCAAGCTGTCGCTGTTTGAGGGTTCGTAGGCTTGCCCGGCACGAGCCGTAATCGTGCCGGAGAGATCGTCAGACCAGAGGATTTCTGTTTCTTCGGGGATGATAGCCCCCTGAGTGTTGGTGGCGCTCTGTTCCCCCAACTGGATGTACCAACTCTCAAAGAACGCTGAGCGGCGTGGGAGTTCTTCTGCAAGGGCCGCGGCCTCAAGCTGGGCAATAAACCGTGTGACGCTCTCGGTAGTCTCTGTAGTGGAATTCTCAATCTCGAGCATGGCGGGAATAGCCAGGGCGCGTTCCGAACCGGTGGGTGCGGCCCACGGTCTGAAAAAACCGACAGCCCCGGCAAGGAGCGCGACGATAACTACCGGAACTATAAAGCGTGGTCGTGCCCAGCGGAGGACAGGGCTGAGAGTTCCCGTGGGGGAGGCGGTTATTTTGTGGAGGTCGGCCACCGCCCGACGATCCAGTGCGAAGCTTTGGGGAATAAGCGTGGGATCTGCGGCCTGGATGTTCTCGGAAAGAACAGCGTTTGCGCGCGAGGTGCCATCCGTTGCAGAGAACTCTAAATCTGTCTGTGGTGTTGAGGGCTGCGGTGAGGTTTCCAGTGTTTCGCGTAACGTTGCCTTGGCCCTGTCGATCCGTTTCCACACGCTTTCCTCTGTGAGACGAAGCGTGACACCCGCTTCTGCGGCGGTGAGGTTTTCCCAGAGTGTGAGCTGGAGGCACTCCCGGTTTTTATCGGGGAGCTCTTTCATCGCGTTGAGAACTGCGGTGGCACTGTCCCGAGCGATTGCGGAGGGGTACAGTAGATCTTCTTCAGGACGGGGAATAGTGGGTTGCGGGGCGCGGGATAGAACGGAATCGCGCGCTATACGCAGGAGCTTGGCAAGGGGAGGGTAACTTTTTGGAACATATCTTACCCAGGCGGTCGTGAAGCACTCCGCGACGATCTCCCGTGTAATATCCGGGTCCGCGCAGCGGCGATCAACAAAGCGCCACACCGAGTAGTAGTGCGCTCGGTAGTACGCTTCGAATTCCTCTCTCGCTGACAAACTTTATCTCCCGTTGGTCGTGAAGGCCGTCTGGACACCTGTTGACCACATAACTTTACACGCTGTATCTCGTGGACACTATTGTGACAAGTCCACCTTTAATTAGGCTATATAAGAGTTGTGTATTGAGTGAGAACGAGAACATTTGGGCCGGGCGATTTTGCCGCACTCGCAAAGTTACTAAAAAACGCCTACCCTCGAAGTAATGAATACTCAGATTGCCACTCCATACGAAGACCTCTTACGCCACACACTCGCCACTGGAACGCATAAAAATGACCGTACCGGCACGGGAACCACAAGCATTTTTGGCGCTCAGATGCGGTTTAACCTGCAAGAGGGATTTCCCCTCATTACAACAAAGCGTGTACATTTCAAATCGGTAGCATACGAATTGCTCTGGTTTCTTCGGGGTGACAGTAATATCAGCTGGCTCCAGGAGCGGGGTGTGCGCATCTGGAATGAGTGGGCTGATGCCGCAGGCGACCTGGGCCCCGTATACGGCGTGCAGTGGCGTTCCTGGCCGACCCCCTCCGGGGAGCACATCGATCAGATCTCTCAGGTTATTGATCAGCTACGGAATGATCCGGACTCCCGACGCATCATTGTATCGGCCTGGAACGTTGCTGACATCCCGCAGATGGCTCTGGCCCCCTGCCACGCGCTCTTTCAATTTTATGTTGCGGAGGGCAAGCTCTCCTGTCAGCTTTACCAACGCAGTGGTGATCTCTTTCTTGGTGTGCCCTTTAACATCGCCAGCTACGCGCTACTCACCCACCTGGTAGCCGAGCAGGCCGGGCTTGAGGTGGGTGACTTTGTGTGGACTGGGGGTGATTGCCATATCTATGACAACCATCGAGAACAGGTTATCGAGCAGCTTTCGCGCGACCCCTACCCTTCCCCGCAGCTAAAAATCCTGCGTACCCGTGACAGTATTTTTGACTATGAATATGACGACTTTGAAATTGTCGGCTACGAGCATCACCCGGCGATTAAAGGCGTGGTAGCGGTGTGAATAAAACCAGCACGACCGCTGTCAATCGTGAGACAGCACCAAACAACATACGAATCGGAATGATCTGGGCACAGGCCATCAACGGTGTAATCGGTAAAGACGGTCTGATGCCCTGGCATATACCGGAGGATTTGGCGCACTTTAAGCGACTGACCTTGGGGAAACCGGTGATCATGGGACGACGTACCTGGGACTCCCTGCCGGAGCGGTTTCGTCCCCTGGAGGGGCGGCGCAACATCGTTGTGACGAGACAGGATCAATGGGTGGCCGACGGCGTCAACGTATGCCACTCGTTTGCGTCTGCCGTGGCGCTGGTTGACGTTGAAGCTGGTGCTGGTGCTAGTGCTGGTGCTAGTGCGGCGGCTTTAGACGCCTCCCATCACTCCGAGGTAGACGTATGGGTTATTGGTGGTGGTGAGATTTACCGGCAGGCAATGTTGCAGGCCACGATTCTTGTGGTCACCGAGATCAATCGACACTGCGAGGGTGATACCTACGCTCCGCAGATCACGGGGGAGTGGACGCCCACCCACGAGCAGCTTCCACCCTGGCAGCGTTCGCGTAGTGGACTTGAGTATCGTTTTATTACCTATACGCGCTAAATGAGGGTGCTCCGTTTCCGGTAGCATAACTAACCCGCGTCGATGACGTCTTCTTCGAGACTCCAGATGCGATCGCCGCTGTCGCTTGTGGCGAGAGTTATCACGAGGGCGTGGGCGTCAACATCGTCGGCGTAGAGACTTTCGCGCGCCGTGGCGATAACCTCGTCCCGATCGCTCTCTTCCTCGTGAGACTCTTTTGCATCAATGAGTGCTTCCCGATACAGCGCTAGTGCGGCGCTAAATTCATCTTCGGTGAAGTGTGGAGATGCCATGAGAAAATCCTTGTTTATGGTGCTTGTGGTACCAACGTTACTCGGTGTGACACAGAAATAGGCCTAAACGTTTAGTTTTCCCAGCATAATCCACACGGCAGTGCTTAATTCAGGGTAAGCCTGGGCAATACGGTGCAGCATCTGTGCCTCTAAAAGATCGGCGTTGTGCCGGTGCTCGGAAGCATCGTGTACCGAACTTTTTCCCGCCAGGCGCGCGAGACTGTACTCCGCTGCTAAGCCCTGAACGTGCATTCTCTCGCTGAGGATCGTACTCACCACCAGCTCGTCCACTGACGGTATCTCCGCCATGAATTCTGCCGGATCTTCGCCGCCGCGTGCACGGTGCTCAATAAGTGCCTCGCGTTCAAGCTGTGCGTTGTGACGCATAAACTCGATGGTGTCGGGAGCGGTCACGCGGCTACCTCAGTCTGGGAAGCTATTATTCGGGCCTGGGTAATGGCGGTGACCACGCGCTCACGAAGCTGTTGTGAAAGGGCCGAGAACTCCCGCTGCTGGCGCACATACTCCGCCTTGCCCTCGTCTGTCTCAATCGCTACCGGAGTGAGGCCGTAGCCTGAAACATCGTAGGGGGAGGCCCGCATATCCAACACCCGGATGTCGCGCGCGAGCTCAAAACTGTCAAGCAATAGCTCACCGGGAATAAGTGGGCCGAGCTTGATCACCCACTTGTAAACGTCCATGCCGGCGTGCAAACAGCCCGGCTGCTCGATAGCGGGCTGATTTTCTCGGGTGGGGCGGAGCGTGTTGAGCCCGACGGCGGGTGCCGTAAAAAATCGGAACGCATCGTAGTGGGAACACGCAATTTTGTGAGACTCCACGACTCGATCGGTTTCTTGCGGCGAGAGGCGAAGCGGCGTGTTCGCGTGGCGAACCGTATCCGCGGTGAGCCGGTACACCATTGCCCACTCGTGCAGGCCAAAACAGCTAAATTGCGCGGGACGGGCTGCCGTGCTTCGCATCAGGCGTTCAATAAAATTGAGCGACGCCGACTTCCGTGCGATAAACGCTGCAGCATCCACCACAAGTGATTCACCTCGGCCGGTGTACCAGCGCCACCGAGCTCGCTCCTCACGGCTGGCACGCTCGAGCTCAACCCCGGCACCGGGGTGCCAGCGCCGTAAAAGCGAGGGTTTAAACGGATAGTAGGTGAATAAAAAATCTTCGATAGCATGGCGCTCACCGGTTTGCTGCCGCTGCCTCCACCCCGCCGTTAAGTTGTCTGCCCGGCGCTGGTGCAGCACCTCGCGCTGCGTCCAGTCACCGTGGCTCAGCGCCTGTGACTCGGCGGTCAGGGGGGTGTTCTTCATAGGATAATTCTAGGTGAGTTATCAGACGGGGGTGCACCGGTGGTTTTGAGAGGGCGCGCTTGAGGGGTACCCTCGGAAGGGTGACGACCGAGAGCTTTATGGTGACCTCGTACCGCACACTTTTGCGTGCCGTGGAAACGGAGAGCGAGGTGAAGCGCTCGCGCTTTATCTGCTATCTTATGCCGGTTGCCAGCGAGGGGGCCGCGCGTTCCAGCATCGCGGAGATTCGCTCCCTACACCCGAAAGCACGCCACCACTGCAGCGCGTTTATTATAGGACCGGGCCAGGAACTTCAACGAACCAACGACGACGGCGAACCCTCTGGAACTGCCGGGGCTCCCATGCTCGACGCTCTGCTCGGGGCGGGTCTCAGTGACGTGGTTGCGGTGGTTGTCAGGTACTTTGGTGGCACCCTGCTGGGAGCGGGGGGACTTACCCGAGCGTATCGAGCATCCGTTGCCCAGGCGGTTGAGGCGGCCGAGTTGATTATTCGTGAATTACGAGCCACGGTGGAGGTCTCAAGCGACTATGCCGCTGCCGCCGTGATCGAGGCGGAGGCCCGTCGCTTGGGGTGGGGTGTTGTGGGGAGTGAATACACGAGCGAGGTTCTTATGACACTCTCCGTCCCGCCCGGGCAGCTTGCCCTGCTACGGGAGAGGGTGGCTGAGCTGACGGCGGGTACGGCTGTGCTGAGTGAGGTTGGGTTGGGGTACGTCGCTATCTGACTTGGTTATGGGGCTTATTCTGCACGCTCACGATTAGTTTGTTATCTCAATAGTGGGTTGATGGCGTGTGCCGGTGACGGGGTGTCCTAGGGAATGAATATATAAATAATATATTCAAAATTAAGGATTTAAATAGTATTTTTTATATATATAGCTGACTAGATATTTGCAGTTTGCTGCTTCTCTGGTGTTAGTTGAATAGTAATCGTACGGAATTTGCTACGTGGATATCTAAGCGTTGTTTATGTAAATGAAGTGTGAGGAAAAGCCATGAAAAACACGATTCGTAAGATTTTTGTTCTCACCGCGGGAGTGGGCCTACTTGTGGGAGGAGGTGTTGCCATTGGGGTGCCTGCAAACGCGGTTTCGGAGGAGAGGGTAACTCTACCCTGTGAGTTACCCTCGGGTTGGACACCGGGTCCAGAAAGCCCGCAGGGAGACGGTGGTATTGGGGCTACCACAACGCGGGTTAAAATCACTATTAATAATAATCATCCCCATATTCGACTGGCCTCAATCGTTACTATAGAAGCTGAAGAAGTGGGAGGATGGATCTTCGAGACTACCGTGATGAACTCTGTTGCCAGTGGTGGTAGTTTCAAGCCTTTTTATGGTCTGCTGAATGTGGAGAATCTCTGTGATCCGGAGACAGTATTCTTTGACACGTCATATTTTGATTTGAGAGCTAAGATACCTGATTTTTCTCTGCAGCTGTTTGACGAAAAAAAGAATTTTATCGGTGGAGTGTACTCGCAAGAATCTACGCTGAGGAGCAACTCGATCTTCTCCTCCGAGGCTCATGCCGGGGGAAAATCTTCTTGGTTTCTACGGGGGTAGAAAAAACTTATTGTGAGTTTTGACCCACCACCGGACCAAAGTGAGCGGGTAGGGTCGCACCCGAGACGGAGCGGAGCTCCTCGACCGGGACGGTAAACGTGTCCTGGATCTCAAGCTCAGTGCCGCTGGTTACCCCGATGCGCAGCACGGGGTAACCGCGCCCTTCACAGAGCCCCATGAACTTGACATCCTCTTCACGGGGTACGGACACAATGACTCGGCCGGTGCTCTCAGAGAAGAGGGCTGTGAGGGCATCTACCTCATCCCGCTGGATGATTTCGTCGAGCCAGATGCGGGCACCCACTCCAAAGCGCAGGACACTCTCGGCAACTGCCTGGGCGAGTCCGCCGTCGGAGAGGTCGTGGGCCGAGTCGATGATCCCGCCCTGGGCACCCGCCTGCAGCAGTTCAGCTAGGCTCCTTTCCGCAGCCAGGTCAACCCGCGGTGGGCGTCCGCCGAGATGATTGTGTACGGTTTGTGCCCAGGCCGATCCGTCAAGCTCGAGAGCCGTTGTTCCTAGGAGATAGATATTGTGTCCCTCGTCCTGCCACCCTGAGGGCAAGCGGCGAGCAACGTCGTCGATGATTCCCAGAACCCCCACAACGGGTGTCGGGAAGATGGGGGTGTCTCCGGTCTGATTGTAGAACGAAACGTTTCCTCCCGTGACAGGTATCTCCAGCGCCAGGCATCCGTCGGAGAGCCCCTCCACGGCCTGTGAAAACTGCCACATTACCTCGGGGTTCTCCGGGCTACCAAAGTTGAGGCAGTCAGTTACGGCGGCAGGAACCGCGCCGGTCACGGCGACATTGCGATAGGCCTCGGCAAGGGCAAGCTGGGCACCCACAAAAGGATCAAGCTGGCAGTATCGCCCGTTGGCGTCGGTTGCGATGGCAACGCCGAGACCGGACTCCTCGTCAACCCGAATCATCCCGCCGTCATCGGGAAAGCTGAGGGCGGTATTGCCGCGCACGTAGTAGTCGTACTGGTTGGTGATCCAGCTTTTATCGGCAAGGTTGGGGCTGCCGAGAAGAGCGAGGAACTGCTGACGTAGCTCCTCGTGTGAGAGGTTGCGAGGGAAGCGACCCGCACTATCGGCCCGAAGAGCGTCGATCCACGAGGGGTACTCCACGGGGCGATCATAAACCGGACCGTCGACGGCAACCGTATTGGGATCAACGTTAACGATCTCTTCGCCGCGCCAGTTAATAATCAGGCGACCGGTATCGGTGACCTCACCAAGCACGCTCGTCTCCACGTCCCACTTGCGGGTGACCGCAAGGAAATCATCCAGTTTTTCGGGAGCCACAACCGCCATCATGCGCTCCTGGCTCTCCGACATGAGAATCTCTTCGGCAGTGAGGGAGGGGTCGCGCAGTAGCACCCGATCAAGTTCGATAAACATTCCGCCATCGCCGTTGGCGGCCAACTCACTGGTGGCGCAGCTAATACCGGCGGCACCGAGGTCTTGAATGCCCTCGACCAGGTCGTTGCGGTAGAGTTCGAGGCAGCACTCGATAAGAACTTTTTCGGCAAAGGGGTCACCCACCTGCACCGCGGGGCGCTTGGTGGGGCCGCCGTCATCAAAAGAATCTGACGCGAGAATGGATGCCCCACCGATGCCGTCGCCCCCCGTGCGCGCACCAAAAAGCACAACCTTATTGCCTACGCCCGACGCATTAGCGAGGTGTAGGTCTTCGTGTCTAAGAACCCCCACGGCGAGGGCGTTTACGAGCGGGTTGCTCTGGTAAACCGGGTCGAAGTAGGTTTCGCCGCCAATATTGGGCAGGCCAAGACAGTTGCTATAAAAGCTAATGCCCGAGACAACACCGTGCACAACGCGTGCGGTGTCGGGGTTATCGATTGCGCCGAAGCGCAGCTGATCCATGATGGCCACCGGGCGGGCACCCATCGAGATGATGTCGCGCACGATTCCGCCGACCCCGGTTGCGGCGCCCTGGAACGGTTCGATATAGCTGGGGTGGTTGTGGCTCTCAACCTTAAACGTAACGGCCCAACCCTCCCCAACATCAATAACTCCGGCGTTCTCTCCCATGCCCACGAGGAGATTTTTTGTCATGGCGGGTGTGACTTTTTGGCCAAATTGGCGCAGATATTTTTTAGAAGACTTGTAGGAGCAGTGTTCGCTCCACATCACGGAGTACATCGCGAGCTCACCCGAGGTGGGCCTCCGTCCGAGGATCTCGCGGATCATATGGTACTCGTCGGTTTTCAGGCCTAGCGCTTCGTAGGGCTGCTCTTTTTCGGGAGTGACGAGGGCGTTCTTGACGGTATCGGGGATATGAGCGGTTTGCTGGGATGTGTGAGTCACGCGACAACGGCCTATCGGTTCGGGGAGGTCAAGGCTCCAGTCTATCCTGAGGCTTGGGGTTCTCTGATTCGTGAGCGCTGTGAACTCGCGGGGACTCCTGGGCGGCGGGAGCCTCGGTGAGCCGGGAGGTCTCGGAGCGCCGGTGCATCCTCTCGATGGCGTTCATAAAATGGTAGACCAGTATGGCCGCGAGTGTCCCCATCGCAATTCCATTGAGCTGGAAGGAACCGCTGATAAATTGGACGTTTGCGATGGCAAACGCGAGGGCCAAACCCGCCGTGAACTGGTTGATGGGTTTGCCAAAGTCCACCCTATTGTCCACCCAGATTTTCATCCCGATAATACCGATGAGTCCGTAGAGAGCCATGGTGACGCCCCCGAGAACACCGGCGGGAATTGAGAAGATGAGTGCGCCAACTTTGGGTGAAAACCCTAAGAGAATTGCAAAGGTTCCGGCAACCCAGTAGGCGGCCGTGGAGTAGACCCGGGTGGCGGCCATCACGCCGATGTTTTCGCCGTAGGTTGTTGTCCCCGAGCCCCCAAAGAGCCCGGCGAGGGTGGTTGAGATTCCGTCAGCAATGAGCGCTCGTCCGGTGAGCTTGTTGAGGTTGGGATCGACCATCTGTGCGACACCGCGAATGTGTCCCACATTTTCGGCGAGTAGCACAAGCAATACGGGGACGAACGCGGGGAGAACGGCAAGAACCGTGGGGTCTGCAAACGGATTTGCGGGGAGCGTAAAATCGGGAAGCCCGAGCCAGGGTGCCTCGTGAAACGCGCTGAAGTCTACTTCCCCCAGAAACATTGCGGTCACGTATCCAATCACGACGCCGACGAAGATTGATACCCGTCCGATAATCCCTCGAAACACCACGGTACAGACGATGACCGATCCCAGGGTGATGTATGCGGTCAGGGGAGAAACTGTGAAGTTTTCGTACGCCGTGGGGATGAGGTTAAACCCGATAAGGGCAACGATTGCACCGGCCACAACCGGGGGCATGAGGGTGTTGATCCAGCCGGTACCGTAGCGCTGGGTGACCCCACCGATCGCGGTGAAGAGGATGCCGATGATCACGATGCCCAGCAGGGCCCCGGGTATGCCAAACCCCGTTTGTGCGGCGAGGATGGGGGTGATGAAAGCAAATGAGGAACCGAGGTAGCTGGGCATCCTGTTTTTGGTGAGGATCAGAAAGAGCAGGGTTCCGAGCCCGGAGAAGAGTAGTGTGGTGCTCACGGGAAAGCCGGTGATGATGGGCACAAGGAAGGTGGCGCCAAACATGGCGATCACGTGCTGCATACCGATACCAATGGTGCGCGGCCAAGAGAGCCTTTCGCTCGGGGCAACAACCCGGCCCTGGATAACGGTTTTTCCGGTTCCGTGGATGGTCCAGGGGCTACGTTTCATGTTTATCCTCGACTGCTAGGGAAAGATCCGTGGTAATACTACATCACGAATAGTCGTGGAATTTTGTACCCTTATAATCTGAGGGTGGGTCACTTGACGTCCCGATGCCCATGCGCTTCGAAAGCCTTCGCTGGGAGAAGTTCCCATTTTCTGACCGTTCACATCTGGGAAACCACTGTTTCCCAGATTGCTTGATTATTCCGATGCAACGGCTAAAGTCATACGATCTTTGTGTTAAGCCTATGAAATAATAATTTTCTTGCCCCTGCGAAGGGCTCGCATATTAAATTTCTCAGCTCTGATCTTCACATATAATAATGCGATCGTTTTGGCATCACGAATAACAATCGCAAAGGGGAAGGGGGTTATATGCTACGCAGCGCTCTCTTCGCGGTGGCTGGTCTCTTAGTTGCTGCTGCGTTTATGATGAGTACTTCATTTGTTGTAGATGTTGCTGCAGAGAATACTATGACACCCACCGTGGGGCCAGACGCTGGTGGCACAACAGTCACCGGAACAATACCCATCGCAACTTACACACATATCAGCACAGGTTCCAGTCACACGCTTGCGATAGGCAGCGACGGTTACACGTATGCGTGGGGATTTAACGGCAGTGGCCAGCTCGGCAACAACACAACTGTTGGGGGCAATTGGCCATTCGGGGAACAGCCAATAGGCTGACGCCTGTTCTTGTGCGCGCACCCTCAGACGTGAAGTTTACGCAGGTCAGCTCAGGTGGGGGTAACTTCTCGCTCACTCGTGGTGATGACAATAACACCTAGGGCTGGGGGTGCAACCTCAATGGACGACTGGATGATAACTCACGCATTAACACAGATGTTCCCGTGCGCGTTCACGCTCCCGACGGAGTGCAATTTACTCAAATCAGTGCGGAAAACACCCATTCGCTTGCTGTTGGTAACAATGACACGCTTTATGCCTGGGAGCCGTTCCGCGCGTCGCGCCGCTAGGACGAGGTTACCGCCCCGAGCCGCAATTGTGCGGGCAAATTCTTCTTCGAGCCCGGAGCTTGCCCCGGTGATGAGGGAGGCGCTCTGTGAAAATTTTATGGTCACGACTGCCTTTTGAGGGTTAAAACTGGGAGTCTTGAATTTCCACGCCTCGCGGTTTTCAAAGGAAATTCAAGGTGTTGTCGCTGACAATAGTATGGGTTATGTAGACAGTATGTTGTCGATGTCAACATCGTTGCGAGAGAGTCTGGGTGGACCAATTTAGTGTCCCAATTCAGCCGCTGCCCGCCTGAGAATCACGGAGTCGCTCGGTGTTGTAACTCAGGCGGCTGTGGTCTTTTCTTGTGGTGTTAGGTCAGAGATGACGTTACTCTGCAAGGTGGGCGGAATTCCTAAAAATCGTCACACATTTGCCAAAGGATCAAATTAAGAATTATGCTAAGATTCATGCTTGCTAATAAAATTTATACTGGTTTTAGTCTTGCAATGTTTAGTGTACTATTCGTACTTGTGCCCGGTGGCGGTGTGAGTGCTGCAACGATCACTGGGATCCAAAATCCGGAGGGCTTTGTGTTGCTCTCGGAGGTCGATCCGACGATCCAACAAGAGATTCGGTATTTTGGTGACTACAACTTTATGGGACACGCATCCGAGGGGTATGAGGTTCCCGCCTGTGTACTAACCATCGAAGCGGCCCAAGCGTTAAAAAAGGTGCAGGCAAACCTGGCCGATGAGGGATTGGGGTTAAAGGTCTATGACTGTTACCGGCCGCAACGAGCGGTCAATGAGTTTGTTCGCTGGGCTGAAGATCAGCAAGATACGAAGATGCAGGAACAGTTTTACCCGTCTGTGCCCAAAGATCGACTATTTGAGGAGGGGTACATAGCGGCTCAATCCGGACACAGTCGCGGGAGTACGGTGGATCTGACCATCGTTGTCCTGGGTCACCCGAGTGCGGGAGAGCCTTCTATTGACACTAAAGCGTGCGGCGTGCAGCCGGGGATTGTGCCAAACGGCGATGAATTAGACATGGGCAGTGGTTTTGACTGTTTCGGCCTGATTTCGCACCCCTCTTCAACCCTGGTGAATGAACACCAACAGGAAAATCGCCAAAGACTTATGTCTGCCATGGGCGACCAGGGGTTTGCTGTCCTTGATACCGAGTGGTGGCACTATACGCTTCGGCCCGAGCCGTTCCCCAATACCTATTTTGATTTCCCTATTACCGATCCTCTATTTCAAAATGGAATTTTGGATTCCTTGGGCCCCGATCCCAGGGGTTCTCGCGGCGATCGCTAGCCACTCAACCCAAAATCCCAACCCAGCACTTTACGGTTGCGTCCGAGACTGTCTTGGTTTGACGAGCGAACACGGACATGCCTAGAGAGTACAAGCCCACACACCATGAGTGCCCCGCTCTGGCTGCACACTCGCGGGTGACAGCAAAGAAGATTACCCTTAAATTCCAAAACCGTATCGCACCGGCTTAATTCAGTGAAAATCCAGGGTATCGTTGCGGAGGAACGCGTCACAGTATGTTGTCAACGACAACACTGGGATTAAATAGAAAACATGAACACGCAGAAATATCATCACGGTAATGTGCGTTCTCACCTGCTTGAGCAGGCAGAAACACCCTTGAAGAGCGCGGGATCGACGCGCTCTCGCTGCGGGAGCTTACCCGTGAGGCGGGCGTAAGTCATTCGGCTCCGCGCCGACACTTCACCGACAAACAGGTACTGCTCCATGCCGTTGCCCGAGCCGGTTTATATCCCCCGGGTTAGACGATAGTAGGCGGCGTTCCAGCGCAGTTCACGTAAAAAGTCTTCCTCTGTGGTGTCCTTATTAATCAGGAGAAACTCGGTTCCCGTCATCCGTGCAAATTCGGCAAAAGCCTCTGCGCCGAGTGCCGTGCTAAGCACGGTGTGGTGAGCTCCCCCGGCGTTCAGCCAGGCCCAGGCTGAGGTTTGCAGGTTTGGTTCTGGCCTCCAGATTGCGCACCCAACGGGAAGCCGAGAGAGCGGTGCAACCGGCTCCACCACCTCCACGGCGTTTGCAACAATGCGGAACCGGTCGCGAATGTCGCACAGTGCAATAACAACCCCGGGTCCCGGGTCCGCATGAAATACCAGACGGGCCGGATCTTTCTTGCCCCCTATCGAGAGGGGATGGACCTCTAGTCGGGGTTTGTGGCGGGTGAGTCCGGGACTCACCTCAAGCATGTGGGCACCCAGAATCGTCTCGGCTCCCGGAGTGAGGTCATAGGTGTAGTCCTCCATGAGCGATGCACTCCCCGGTAGGCCGCTCCCCATCACCGAGGCGACTCGAAGCAGGAGAGCGGTTTTCCAATCCCCTTCGGCACCAAAACCGTAGCCCTCAGCCATGAGACGCTGCACGGCAAGCCCCGGAAGCTGTGGAAGTGTTCCCAGGTCTTCAAAATTTGTTGTGAACGCTTCACAGTTTCCGTTCTCGAGGAAGGCACGTAATCCCAGCTCGATTGCTGCCGCTTCACGCAGGGTCATCGCCCGTTCGCCCGATCGGCGCAGCTCCGGTGCCACGCTGTAGGACTCCTCGTACTCCTCGATGAGCTCATCAATCTCGTGCTCGCTGACTGTGGCAACAGCGTCGGCAAGTTCGGTGACACCCCAGGTATTAACCTGCGTGCCAAAAACGTACTCGGCCTCTGTCTTATCCCCCTCCGTCACCGCCACCTGTCGCATGTTGTCGCCAAATCTGGCGATTTTTAGATTGCGTGAGGTTGCGACACCCGCTGCCGCACGCATCCAGACGCTTACGCGAGACTGTAATTTTTTGTCTGATACGTGACCCACAACCGTTGCGCGTTCAATCCCCAGCCTGGACTGTATATAACCAAATTCTCGGTCGCCGTGAGCGGATTGGTTAAGATTCATGAAGTCAAAGTCGATCGTGCTCCAGGGGAGTTCGACGTGGAGCTGGGTGTGCAGGTGCAATAGGGGCTTCTGAAGCGCGCTCAGGCCGCTAATCCACATTTTTGCCGGGCTAAACGTATGCATCCAGGCGATAACGCCGATGACCGTGGAGCGGGCATTGGCCTCCAGCATCGTCGTGTGGATGCTGTGCGTGTCCGTCAGTACGGGTTTCCATACGAGTCTCACCGGTGTTGTCGCATCGAGGGTCGTGCTGATTGTTTGTGATTGCTCTGCGACCTGCGTGAGAGTTTCAGCTCCGTACAGGTGCTGACTGCCCGTGAGAAACCAGACCTCGTACTGATCAAGAGTGGTGTTAGTGCGTGTCATGACGTAACTCCTCCGTGTTTTGGCCGTAGGCACTGTGATATCGATCAAATAGTTTTTTAGCCACCGGGTCGGGAATAAGCACAAGCTCTCCTCCCTGGCGTGCAATGTGTATTGTGCGTGCCACGTCCTCCGTCATTACCGCCGCTTTAACCGCCTCTTTTGCGTTTTTACCGATGGTGAAAACACCGTGGTTCTGCATGAGTACCGCCGGAGAAGGGTGTCCCGAGAGCGTGGTGACGATACCGCGCCCAATCGAATCGTCGCCGATGAGTGCCAAAGGACCCACGGGAATTTCCCCACCAAACTCATCCGCCATGGCGGTTATCGCGCAGGGGATCGCCTCTGCACGCGCAGCCCAGGCCGTTGCGTACGTGGAATGAGTGTGTACAACACCCCCAACATCGGGCATATGACGGTAGACGTAGGCGTGCGAGGCCGTATCGCTGGAGGGGAATCCTGAGCTGCCGAGCGAGTCCTCAACCACCGTCCCGTCCAGGTCACAGAGGATCAATGACTCAGGGGTGATGCGGTCATAGTCGATCCCGCTGGGCTTAATAACAAAGAGTTCTGTTCCCGGGACACGCCCCGAAATATTTCCCCCGGTCCACACCACCAGAGAGTTGCGGACCAGTTCTGTGTGTAGCTCTGCAACCTGGGTACGAATGTGCCACACTATGTCGTGATTGATCACGCTGTAACCTCCCTGCGCAGCTCTTTCAACCGGTGCATGATACCGTGTGCTCCGCGCCCAAAGTGATCGTGAAGGCGGCGGTATTCGGCGTAGAGGCGGTCGTAGATGCCCGTAACTTCTGGGCGTGGGGTGTAGACCGAACGATGAACCCGACCCATTACTGCCGCGGCCTCCTGCACGCTGGCATAAGAGCCCGCAGCAACAGCGGCGTAGATGGCGGAACCCAGGGCTGGGCCCTGGTCGCTGGCCAGGATGGAGATGGGCATCTGTAGCACGTCGCTGTAGATCTGCATGAGGGGCGCGTTGCGGGTGAGGCCACCCGCCGCAATAAACTCGGTGACCGGAACCCCCGCCTCGATAAAGGTTTCAACGATCATGCGAGTTCCAAAAGCCGTAGATTCCAGCAGTGCTCGAAAGCAGTCCACCGCAGAAGTAGTGAGAGTGCTCCCGAGGATAAGACCGGACAGCTCATGGTCAACCAAGACGGATCGATTACCGGAGTGCCAATCGAGGGCTATCAAACCGTGAGACCCAACGGGCCACGCCTCGCTGAGTTCGGTCAGATGCTGGTGTATGCTCAGCCCGCGCTCGGCCGCTTCATCGTGGTAACGCTGCGGCACGTGGGTGTGAACGTACCACGCAAAGATATCCCCGACTCCGGACTGTCCTGCCTCGTAACCGTAGAGCCCCGGGACTATCCCCCCTGGAACAACCCCGCACATTCCGGGGACGGTCTTCAGGTGTTCCGCGCTCATGATGTGGCAGGTTGAGGTTCCCATAATGGCAACCATCTGCCCGGGATGAACGGCCTGAGCGGCCGGTGCGGTCACGTGAGCATCGACGTTTCCCACGCACACCACGGTGCCCTCGGACAGTCCCGTCCACTCGGCGGCCTCCGCCGTGAGAAAACCCGCAATAGAGCCCGGTTCTCCCAGGTGATGCGCGACTTTTGTTTCTGCAAAAGAGGCAAACTGGGGGTTGAGGGTGCCCAGGAAGTTTTTGCCGGGGTAGGAGTCATCCTGCAGCATTCCTTTATACCCTGCGGAGCACGTGTTGCGGGTGTAGCGGCCGGTGAGCTGCCACACGATCCAGTCGGCGGCCTCTATCCAGTGCCGGGTCGCGTCATAGACCTCGGGATCCTCCTCTAAAAGCTGCAGGCCTTTGGCAAATTCCCACTCGCTGGAGATGCGTCCACCATAGCGTTGCAGCCAGGCATCGCCGCGCTCCGCGGCAAGCACGGTGATGCGATCCGCCTGCCTCTGAGCCGCGTGATGTTTCCAGAGCTTCACGTAGGCGTGGGGCCTGTCGGTAAAACGAGGAATCTCACACAGCGGGGTTCCCTGCGCGTCGACGGGGAGAACGGTGCAGGCTGTGAAGTCGGTTCCGATCCCAATGACGTTATCGGGATGAACATTGGCGTCTAGTATCGCGGCGGGTACCGCGTTTTTCAGAGCTTCGATGTAGTCGTTGGGCACCTGGAGCGCCCAATCGGGGGGAAGCGCCGTGCCGTTTGGCGTGAAGATTGAGTCCATAACGCCGTGTTGATACTCGTGCACGGCGGTTCCGAGTTCCGCCCCGTCTGAGACACGAACAACAAGAGCGCGGGCGGAGAGAGTTCCAAAGTCGATCCCAATGACACAGTCTGTGTCTTGGTGAGGCGACAAATTATTCTGTGTGTTAGTCACTGAGGGAGACCGCCGTCCATGATATTGGGGGGAGAACTATCGTCAGGATTCCGTTGTGTAGCTTTGCCGTTGAGTTTGGGATGGGGCGAACCCGGTTTTGCTCGTGGAAAACATTCTGTGCATAGGCATCTTCGTCGTGTATTCCAAACGCCTCCGTAATCGATTGGACCCCGAGGCTCTCCACGTTGATTCGAGCGGTGAGCGGTTTGTCCTGCGTGCGATTCACCAAGAAGATTGATGTCGATCCGTTCTTCTTGCTGTGCGTCGCAACGGCGTCCAGCAGGGGAGCCTCCCCGTATGCCGCGGTGTTGTAACCATCCACGATGATCCTGGGTCGCAAAACATTTCCTTGGGCTAAACGGCTGGTGGCTGCAAAGGGGTAAAACGTTGTCTGTCTCCAGGAGTCTCCCCCGGGCTCGGTCATGATCGGTGCGATGACGTTAACTAGCTGCGCGAGGCTTGCCGAGGTAACCCTGTTGCTGTTCTTGAGTAGTGTGATGAGGAGGCTGCCAAAAACCACGGCATCGGCTACCGAGTAGGCGTTCTCAAGCAGTCGAGGTGCGGTGCTCCACTCCTGGCTCGCATCGCCTGAGGGGCCGTCTTCGCTCATGTACCAAATATTCCATTCATCGAACGAAATTTTTATTTCTTTTTTGCTGCGAAGCTTATGTTGCACGTGGTCGATTGCCGCGGCAACGGCCTCAATAAAATGCTGCATGTCGAGGGATGAAGCCAGATAGGATCCAAGATCGCTCTCACGCTCTTGGTAGTAAGCGTGACAGCTCACGTAGTCAACATGTTCGTAACAGTGTTCCAGTACTACACGTTCCCACTCACCAAAGGTGGGCATTGCGGAACCGGAGGATCCGCAGGCAACAAGTTCCAGGTTCGGATCGGCCATTTTCATTGCGGATGCCGTTCGTGCTGCTAGCTTCCCATAGTCATCGGCGCTGAGATGTCCGATTTGCCAGGGCCCATCCATTTCGTTACCCAGACACCACATTCGAACGTCGTGCGGCTCGACCGAACCGTTTGCGATTCGCAGGTCGCTCAGCGTCGTTCCCGAGGGGTGGTTGCTGTATTCAAGAAGATCCAGGGCCTCCTGTACCCCCCGAGTTCCTAGGTTCACCGCCATCATTAATTCCAGGTTGGTGAGCGTGCACCATCGGGCAAATTCGTCGAGGCCAACCTGGTTGGTTTCGAGAGAGTGCCAGGCCAGGTCCCTCCGTACGGGGCGTTTTTCTCGGGGGCCGACCCCGTCTTCCCAGCGATAACCCGAAACAAAATTTCCTCCCGGATATCGGACGGCGGTTGCGCCGAGCTCACGAACTAGATCGATAACATCGGTTCGAAACCCGTCCTCGTTTGCGGACGGATGCCCGGGCTCATAAATTCCCTCGTAGACGCAGCGCCCGAGGTGCTCAACAAACACCCCAAAGAGCCTTCGGTTCACCGGCGCGATGACGGAGTCTCGTTCAAAAGAAACGGATCCATATTCCATATTCTTCTCCTTCACGTTTGTTATCACGGTCGTATCCCCGCTCGTTCCACGGGTCGACCGGAAGTGCTATCTTGGGGTTCCATGAGCTTTTGAACGGTCACTATTCGAGGGTCTGCGGGTGTGACGGGGTAAACATCCCCGGTAATTTCGACCACTATCCGAGGGGTTGAAACCGACGGTAGTTTTTTGCTCACGGACTTTTTAAGATTGGTAATCGCGTTTCCCGAGGCCTGTGCCGCGTTTTGTCTCGTGGGGGATGCCGCGGCGTGAGAGGCGCACCACACCTCGACCCCACCGGGCTCAACGATTTTTTTCATGGTGCGATCACTAAACGCAAAGCGAGTAGTGGGGATGGAGAAGGTCACGCGCGCCGACTCACCGGGGTCAAGCTCAACGCGCGCATACCCGAGGAGCTGCGCGACCGGGCGCGTGATGGAGGCGGACACATCGTGTCCGTAGAGCTGGACAACCTCCGTACCGCGCTCCTCACCGGTATTGGCGACGGAGACCGCTGCGGAGAACACTCCTCCCGCGACTACTGAGGGTTCGGCGATAAATTTTCCATACCGAAAAGAGGTGTAGGAGAGGCCAAATCCAAACGGGAGGAGTGGAGTGGAGTCTGCCGCGGTCACCTCGGAGGGCCCGCCAAGAATCGGATGGAGATAGGAGTAGGGTTGGGCCCCCACCCCGCGTGGCATCGAGACGGGAAGACGTCCCGAAGGGTTCACCGACCCCACAATGACATCTGCGATTGCAAGACCCCCGCCCTCACCGGGGAAAAAGGCCTGCAGAACCGCCTGTGGAACGGGTGCATCCCCTCCATCAAGCGCCCAGTCAATGGCGTACGGCCGACCCGTGAGCAACACCAGAATGACGGGAGTGTGAGTGGATAGAATCTCTTGGACGAGCTGACGCTGCACGCCGGGAAGCTCAAGCGATTCAGAGTCGTTGCCCTCCCCAACCGTTCCACGACCAAAGAGGCCGGCCTGATCACCAACCACGATGATCGCAAGATCACTTGAGGCTGCGGCCTCCACCGCCTCTGCAAAACCGCCCCTATCGTCCCCTTCAACCTCGCAACCCGGTGAATAAACGAGATCGGGAACCGTGAGGCCGGCCTCCGTATAGACCTCAGAAATCGATTCGAGCAGGGTGGGGATTCGGAAACCTAGCGGTAATTCAGGATGCGAGACAAGCACATGGTTGGCAAATGAATAGCACCCCTGAAGGGCATCTGCTTGGTGAGCATTTGGCCCGATGACGGCAATTTTTGACACATCACGCTGTTTTCCTCGGGAGAGCGGTAACGTGCCATCGTTTGCAAGCAGAATCACTGACTCCGCGGCCAGGCGGCGTGCTAGTTCTTGATGTCGCGGTGAATCAAGGTCGATAGTGTGTGGCGGATCATCCTCGTAGGAGTGTTTTTCAAGAAGTCCCAGTTCTTCCTTTTGCATGAGTACGCGCAAAACCGCTCGGTCAACGTAGGCTTCGTCAAAAAGACCGCTGCGGATACGCGCCGCAAGCGGTTCCAGATATGTTTTTCCGGTGGGAAGCTCAACGTCGATTCCCGCCATGAGTGCCAACTCTGCGGCCTCTCCCTCGTTCTCTGCAACGGCTTGCATAACCTCGAGGAAGGCAACGGCAAAGTAGTCTGCAACCACGGTTCCGGTAAACCCGATCTTTTTGCGTAAGAGTTCCGTGAGATATTCAGTGTGAGCGGCCATGGGAATACCGTCTATATCACTGTAGGAATTCATCACGGAGCGGGCTTTGCCGTCGTGGATTGCCATTTCAAAAGGCGGCAGAAAAATATCTGCAATTTCCCGAGGTCCCGCGTGGACCGGCGCGTGGTTACGTCCGGCTTGTGAACCGGAATAGCCAAGAAAGTGCTTGAGGGTTGCGTGTACACCCGCACTCTGTAGTCCACGAACATAGGCAGTCCCTATCGTTCCAACCAGGTAGGGATCCTCGCTAATGCACTCGTCCACGCGTCCCCAGCGTGGGTCCCGTACAACGTCTAGTACCGGAGCAAGCCCCTGGTGGATGCCGAGTTGGTGCATTGATTCCCCAATTGCGGTGGCCATTTCCTCGACCAGCTCGGGATCAAAGGAAGCACCCCAGGCAAGCGGGGTGGGAAACGTTGCGGCTTTCCACGCGGCCAGCCCCGTGAGGCACTCTTCGTGCACGAGCGCCGGAATTCCCAAGCGAGTCTCTCGTTTTAAGCGTCTTTGTTCCTCCCAGAGCCAGGCCGCTCTCTCTTGAGGATCAACCGGGCGCGTTCCGTACACTCGTGTGTAGTGTCCGATCCCGTTTTTTGTGACCTCGGATAGTCCTCCGCGTGCTTCTATTCCCGAGGTCATCTCGCTCTGCATGGGAGCAACAACACCGTTCTGATCAAGCCAATAGCCGACGAGCTGAGCCAGTTTTTCTTCCAGTGTCATCCGAGCGTGCAGGCTGTGAACTCGCTCAGAGACGTTGAGTGGAGGAGTGATGGAGGTGGTCACGGGAGTATCGCTTTCAGCTAGGTGGTGTGGTTGAAGGGGTGATTTTCTTGGGACGGTTCGGTTGCTCGGGTGGAGCAGCTCACCCCTTGACAGCGCCGGTTAGTCCCCCGACTATCCGCTTTTGGAACAGTGCAAAGAAAATGAGAGCGGGGATCATAGATAGTGAGGTAAACGCAAGGACTCGGGCTGTATCGACGGAGTACTCTGAGGCAAAAGCCTGCACTCCGAGGGGCAGAGTAAAGGTTGATTGATCGTTGAGGATAAAGAGCGGTAGAAGATAGCTGTTCCAACTTGCAACAAACGCTAAAATTCCCGTGGTCACAACCCCTGGAATCGACAGTGGAACAACCATTCGAAAGAAGAAACCGAAACGACCCGCTCCATCAATCGCGGCGGCCTCTTCGATCTCATCGGGAATTGCCCTTAAAAAGGGCACCAGAATAATAATCGTAACGGGAAGCGCAAAAGCGATCTGGGGCAGGATGACACCGGCCAGGTTATTCATCAGACCCAAATTCTTGATCAGGATATAGAGCGGGGTGATGGCAACTGTCATCGGAAACATGAGTCCCGCCGCAAATAACGAATACAGTGCCCCTCGCCCCCTGAACCGGTATCGGGCGATGACAAAACTGGTCATGAGCCCGAGAACAACAACACCGACCGTTGTCGCGGTGGCGGCGATCAGGGAGTTTCCCACCTCCTGCCAAAACGTGGATCCGGTGAGCACATCAAGGTAGTTGTCAAACTTCCAGGGTGAGGGGAACCCCGCGGGAGACTCTGTGATTTGCGAGTTGCTTCGAAATCCTCCCAGGATGATGTATGCCACCGGGCCCAGACATATCGCAATAAACACGAGCGCGACAAGGTAGGTGAGGGGACTGCCCCAGCGGTATCTTGCAGCAGCTTTGTGATCTGTGCGGCCACCTTTCTTGGTCAGAATAACCGACATTATTTTTCTCCTTCGGTGAGCGCACCGGCCAGGTCACGGCGGAGCACAAAACGCTGGTAGGTTAGGGCAATAATGAGCGAGATGATAAAGATCACAACCGCTACCGCACTACCAAAGCCGTAGCTTCCCGCGTCTCGACCGTTGGCCACCATATAGGTGGCCATGGTCGAGGTTCCGGCCGTTGAAGAAACGTACTGTCCCCAGATGATATAGACAAGATCGAAGAGTTGTAACGAACCGATAATCGAGAGGAACGCCCAAATTCGAAGCGTTGGGCCCAGCAGGGGGAGCGTTATATTGCGCTGTATTTGCCAGTAACTTGCCCCGTCAATCGCTGCTGCTTCAAAGAGTTCTTCCGGAATGCTCTGGAGCCCGGCGAGAAAGAGAATGACCGCAAAGCCAATATACTTCCACGAAATAATAACCATGAGGGACCAGATTGCGATCTGAGGGTCTGATAACCAATCGGCTTTTAGGGCTCCCAACCCGACGCTGTCGAGGAAATCATTTATTGCTCCGTCCGTCTGTAACAGTAGGCCCCAGCCAATTCCGACAATAACTTCGGAAATAACGTAGGGCACAAAAATCAAGATCCGGATGACCGCGCGCCCCCTGATTTTTTGATTGAGCAGGAGGGCCAGAACAATTGCGAGTGGTCCCTGGAGAACCAGAGACAGTATGAGAATGGTTCCGTTATGGATCAGTGCCTCATGAAATGCGCTGTCCTGAAAGATAGCAAAGTAGTTATCAAGCCCCACAAAGTCACTGGGGGTTCCGTATCCTTTCCACCGAAAAAATCCGTAGTATCCGGCCATGATCACCGGCAGGATAACAAAGGAAACAAAGACCACCACCGCGGGGGCGGCAAAAACAAGAATCTCAAGCCGTTGTCGCCAATTGCTGCTCCGTGGCCGCGGCAAAGCGTGTGTCAGGGGGGAGGTGTTCATCAGAGGACTAGCCTCTGGTCCAGGCGTTATTCACGGCTTTTACGATGTCTTCCGGTGTGCCTTTTTGGGCGAGAAGGTCAACCACAGCAGAGTTCAGAGCATTTCCGACACCCTGCCCGTAAAGCGTGTCCAGCCATACCATGACGTAGGGTGCGTCATTGTATGCCGCAAGAATTGATTGCAGCGAGGGATCTGTGACGGCCTGCTGGGCTTCTTTATTGGCGGGAAGCGTGTGGAAGGCGCTGGCGTAGTTTTCTTGCTGTTGCTTTTGAGCGATGAAATTGAGGAAGGCAGTGCATTCTTTTTTCGGAGCCTGGGCGGAGCAGGAGTATCCGTCGACGCCGCCCATCATGGCGCCAGGTTCTCCCTTGCCTCCGGTAACCTCGGGGAAGGCAAACCAGCTCAGGCTTGCGAGGGGTTTCTGGTCGGGAGTGAGTGAGGCGATGACACCGGGATTCCATGCTCCCATGAGCTCCATTGCTGCTTTATTGTTTGCGACAAGACCGGCGGAGCTTCCGGCACCCTGTTGCGCAGAGGTGGTGAGGGCACCGTCGTTAAAGGGCTCACTCTGCATAAAAGCTTCCAGGTCTTTTCCAGCCTTGAGCCAGCAGGAGTCATTAAAGTTTTTGGCTTTTGCCGTTGCGTTTATGGTGTCCTGTGAACAGTTGCGCAGGGCGAAAAAATAGTACCAGTGGGCGGCCGGCCAGGCGTCTTTTGCCCCCAGGGCGATTGCACTAGTGCCCAATTCTTTGATAGCGGAGGAGTCGGACTCTAGCTCACTCACGGTTGTTGGTGGGGTTTCGATGCCCGCCTCGGTGAAAATATCTTTGTTATAAAATATTCCGCCCGGTAACACGGCAATGGGCATGCCATAGAGTTTTCCATCCACTTCAAAAGCGCTCAGTACCCCCTGTCCGATTGCGCCTTCGAGGGAGGGATCAAGGGAGTCGGTGATGTCTAAAACCTGATCGGCCTCTACGATGTCTGCAAGTTTGCCGCCGCCCCGGGCCATAAAGATATCGGGGGCGTCACCCGAGTTGAGTGCCGTTTGTAGTTTGCCGTCCATGTCTTCGTTTTGGATGGGCTGAATCTTAACCACGGTGCCTGGATTATCTTTTTCAAAGTCAATCGCTGTTTTTTCCCAATACTCTTTGCCCTCTCCTGTGGTTGAGTTGTGCCAGAGGGTGAGGGTGGTCTTTCCGCCGGTGTTTGTGTCGGTATTTGCGCCGCATCCCGTGAGGAGCAGGGTCGTGCTTGCCAATAGGCCGAGCATGGCTGCAGTGTATTTTTTCCTCTTCATTGTGGAGTCTCCTTGCGTTTCTCTCAGAATAGAAAACGATATCGATATCGTTTTCTATTCTGATTTTTGATAACGCTATCACGCATTTGTAAAAGGACACAAACGGTTGTACAGCTTTGACGCTCCCACCCTCCCGCAAAACGTTCGAAATGTGGGCTGCAGTACTGACTCTGTTAGCAACAGCGCGGCTCTATAACGTCCTGCTAATTCAGAATTGTGGGGATATCCTCGCTATACACAAATGTAGGAGACGCATCCTAGTAGTATGGGCATCATGTCCGGGCCTAGCGATCAACCTCATTCTCCGGGGCGTGTAACGATCGGTGATGTTGCTCGTCTAGCTGGGGTTTCTATACCAACCGTCTCCAAGGCGATTAACGGGCGTTACGGCGTGGCTCCGGCCACGCTCAAGCGTGTGTTGTCTGTTGTCGATGAGCTTGGTTACGAAACCTCTATTGTGGCAAGCAGTCTGCGTCGGCAGCGCACCAATGTTCTGGGGATACTGGTTGCCGAGTTTGAACCGTTCTCGGTAGAGCTTCTCAAGGGCGCGTCTACGGCTTCCTCCGAAAAAGGGTATGAGCTATTGGCCTACTCGAGCCTGTCGAGAGGAAAATCCGCTATCGGATGGGAGCGACGTTCCCTCTCCCGTTTGGCAGGGACCCTCATCGACGGGGCAATCATCGTTACTCCAACGGTGCTCGCGCCCATAGAGTCGATACCCGTTGTGATGATTGACCCGCACACGGGCCAAGAGGGATCCGCAACGATTAATTCCGATAGTTTTGGTGGCGCGCAAATTGCCACTCAACACCTTATTGACCTGGGGCACCGCAATATTGCTCATATCCGTGGCAGAGGTGACCTCATCTCCGCACGGTTACGCGAGGACGGCTACCGAGATGCTCTCCTGAGGGCGGGCTTGCAGCCTCGTCCCGAAAACGTTCGCGACGGGGGATATCAATTCCGACAGAGCGCGCAGGCCACGCAAGAGCTGCTGACACTCACAGATCGTCCCACCGCCATATTTGCCGCTAACGATATGTCAGCACTCGGAGCTATGAGTGCTGCGCAGGAGTTGGGCCTGACCGTCCCCCGGGATCTGTCTATTGTGGGTTTTGACGATATTCCTGAGGCTAGAAGCTCAACACCCCCGCTCACGACCCTGGTTCAGCCGCTCCAAGAGATTGGAGTTCGTGCAGTTCATATGCTGAGCGATTTGCTTGAGGGAGAGGATCCCCCTCAACCAACCTATCTCTCTGCCCGGTTAGTTGTGCGAGGAAGCACTGCGCCACCGCCGGATCTTTATTGAGGTGGTACCGGTGAGTTATGTGTGCACGAGTGTGAATATTTTCCCGTGATTAAGTACCCAGTGCCCAGATAGCCACTGCGCTGGCCGCCGCCACGTTGAGCGAGTCTATGCCGTGCCGCATGGGAATCTGCACAACCGAGTCCGCCGCGCCTATGGCCTCGTCGGTCAGACCGCTTCCCTCGGCACCGAGTACCAGGGCAACCCGGCGCGTGACCCCCGCCCGGGTCAGGGCCTCCTGCTCCGCCGAAAAATCGCGCAGGCTCACCGCGTCCTCCGTGAGGGCCAGGGCCGCTACATGGAAACCCGTCTCTGCGAGTAGCGCCCGCCCGCTGCCCCACTCGGGGAAACGGGTCCAGGGAACCTGGAGAACTGTTCCCATGCTCACACGAATGGAGCGACGATAAAACGGATCGGAGCATCGCTGCGTCACCAAGACGGCATCCGCCCCGATCGCCCCCACGGAGCGAAAGATAGCCCCCACATTGGTGGGATCTGCCACATTCTCAATCACCACAACCAGCCGTGCGCCGGCAAGAATATCCCGTGGGTCGGGCAGTGGTGGCCGGTGAAATGAAGCGATCAGACCGCGATGCAGTTCGTAACCGGTAAGTTCCGCCAGGAGCTCACCCGGGCCGGTAAAGATGGGTACCTCGGGGTGGTGCGCCAGGAGCCGTTCCGCCTCACGGGTTGACCCTCCGAGCGATAATACGGCCCGAGGAAGATGGCCCGCGTGAAGTGCCCGCTCCATGACGAGCGCCGACTCCGCAATGTAGATCCCGTGCCTCGTCTTTTGGTCGTGTTTCAACGCGACATCGGT
Source organism: Lysinibacter sp. HNR (assembly GCF_029760935.1). NCBI lineage: Bacteria > Bacillati > Actinomycetota > Actinomycetes > Micrococcales > Microbacteriaceae > Lysinibacter > Lysinibacter sp. HNR. The sequence goes on from NZ_CP121684.1 coordinate 461,810, forward strand.
GCGATGAGCAAAGTCGGTGAGCCGGGCATCTGAGAGCTCCGTGATGGGAACGATATTCACGCGTAATCTCGATACGTGAAGATGAAAGCGTTAGACCGCGGCGAGCGCGCGAAGGGCGCTTGTAAAGAAGCGCAGCCCGTCAACGCCGGAGCGCATGGCTTGCGGGGTATCCGGGCCGAATCCTGGTTCAACCGCGTGCTCGGGGTGGGGCATGAGACCCACCACATTACCGCGCTCATTGGTGAGGCCCGCGATATCGTTGAGGGAGCCGTTGGGGTTGAGCCCCGCGTAGCGGAATGCTACCAGACCCTCGCCCTCAACCCGCTTGAGCGTTTCGGCGTCGGCAATATAGCCTCCGTCGCCGTTTTTGAGCGGGATAATGATTTCTTCGCCGACCGAAAAGTCGTTTGTCCAGGATGTTGAGGTGTTCTCAACGGTGAGGGCCTGGTCGCGGCGAATAAACTGCTGGTGGTTGTTGCGGATGAGACCGCCGGGAAGCAGGTGCGCCTCAACCAGCATCTGAAAACCGTTGCAGATGCCGAGCACGGGCATGCCTCGCCCGGCCGCATCAATAATCTCGCGCATGATGGGGGAGAACGCGGCGATGGCCCCGGCGCGCAGATAATCACCGTAGCTGAATCCACCGGGTAGCACGACGGCGTCAACGTTCCGGAGATCGTGGTCGCCGTGCCAGAGCTCCACTGCCTCGGCGCCCGCCAGGTGGATGGCGCGCTGCGCATCCTGCTCATCGAGCGAGCCGGGGAAAGTAACAACACCGATTGTGAACGACACTATGCGCGCTCCCCGTCGGTGTTCTCTACGGTGATGTTCACAACATCTTCAATGATGGAGTTTGACAAGATATTGCGGGCGATATCGCGCACCTGTGCTTGTAGCTCGTCGGTGAGGTCACCCTCGATCGTAAGCTCGAAGCGCTTTCCGATGCGCACCTCGCTGATTTCGCTTTTGCCGAGTCGAGCGAGCGCACCCCCCACCGCCTTTCCCTGGGGGTCGAGCAGTTCGGCCTTGGGCATGACATCAACAACAATCTTGGGCATGAAACTATCTTAGCGGCTGAGCCAGAGAGGACTGCACCCACTGCGGTGCTCGGAACGGCACCACTCGGGGTATCATCGCCTAGATCGATTGAGGGTCTTTGGGGGTGGGTGAAACGGGGTGGGGTGCCCGTATCATCGTGCACAGTTTGACTATGGGCCACACCAGCAGAACAACAAGAAGAACGTTGCGTACGGTGAGAAGAGTCACAGCATAGAACTCTCCCGCCACAAGCGGCATGTAAAAAATGGGAAAGATCAGGGTGGTGAGCAGAGCGATAACGGCGGTGATTATGGCGGGAAAACGCCAGAATTGCACGCTGTAAACCAGACCAACCGCGATCACGGGGGTGACCCACAGCACGTATTGCGGCGATCCCACCTTGTTAAAAACGAAGAACGCCGTCACCATTCCGAGCGCTCCCACCAGGATGAGCGGGGTGCGGTCACTCTGCTTCCGCAGGGCCAGGAGCATCAGCACGAGGATCGCCCCGATGGCGGCAAACATGATGGGGTTCATCAGGGCCGAGACCAGCTCGGTTCCCGGGCCGCTCACCTCGCGGGTTGAGATCTCATGGTTGAAGTAGCTCCGTATCTGAGGAACGCCGAGTGAGTAGAGCCATACCCAGGGGGTAGTAATCGGCGCTTCGAGCTGGAGTGCACGATCCGTTTGCATGGTGGCGAAACTGGTGAGGTTGGCAGCCCCGCCGGCCAGGATGACGATTATCGAGATGAGGCCGGAGAGCGCAGCCCCCGCCGCGATAATGGCGATTCTTTTCTTGGCGGCCGTTACCACGGCGAGCATGACCGCCGCCGGCCACACCTTGATCCAGGTGGCAAGTGTGAGAACCAGGCTTGCCACGACGGGGCGCCGCGCCAGGATGATCAGACCCAGCACAACTATGGGCGAGGTGATTCCCTCCAGCCGCAGTAGGGCTACCGGGCTGAGTAGAACGTTGAGGAGCAGGAACCACCAGGCGGCCGTGAAGCCCTCTTTGTTGTGTCCTTTATTTGTCAGGGCGAGTACGCCCACCCCGTTCAGAACGGTTGTCATCACGAACCAGAGTGCGAGATAGAGGTGTGAGCCGAGGAGCTGTGCCCCGACGATAGGAATCAACGCTCCCGCCGGGTAGACCCAGGGGACGTCGATTCCCTGCCAGTGATTGTTATTGAGGGCCTGTTCCGCCCACCAGCGGTAGAGCGGGAGGTCGCCGAGCGTGTTACCGGTAATAATTGTGGGGAGCAGGGCTGCCAGAAAAACGACATGGATGATCACAAATCCAATGATGAGCGCTCGCGTGTTCAGCAATTGCTGACTCGCTCGGGAAGAAAATGTGCCCGGGGTGGTTGGTATTTGGGAGATCTTGGGAGATTTTGTGTGGGTGTCTATGAGTATGCCTTTGCAATCTGGTGCTGCGGTTCATTTTAGAGGGATTGGCTGAAGTTTGGAAGGCTAGGCACTCTGTAGCTGGTTAATATATTTGGCATCGCTTTGTGTGAAAAAACTCAGCAAGATCTTCTGAACCTCAGTGACGCAGGGGTTGTATGATGAGTTGTCCACTCACCGGATGGGGGAAAACCTCAACGGGATGGTGGTAAACGCTGGTGATCCGCTCGGCTGTGAGAACCTGCTCGGGGGTACCCGTAGCAACCACTTTTCCCTCGCTCAGGAGGGTTATCGTGTCGGCATAGGCTGCCGCAAGTCCCAGGTCGTGAAGAACCACCACCACGGCATCCCCTCGGCGTGCTCTTTCTGCCGCCAGGGTGAGAACATCTTCCTGGTGTTTAAGGTCGAGGGCGGCCGTTGGCTCATCGAGGAGCAGGATGCCCGTCCTGCCTGCAATAACGCGGGCAAACGCTGTGCGGGCTCTCTCTCCTCCCGAGAGCGACGGCACCTGTCTGCTGCGAAGATGCGTGATGTCGGTGGCCGCAATGGCGGAGGTTATGGCGTCCTTGTCATCGTTGTCGCGTGATGTTCCCTGCCAGGGTGCTCGACCCATTTCCACCACCTCCTCCACCGTAAAGGGGAAGAAAACCCCGTTGTCCTGGAGAAGAACACCGCGGCGGCGGGCAAGCTGTTTGAGTGTCCAGTCCGACAGAGGTATACCGGTTATGGTGATGTGTCCGGTGGTGATGTGGTTGTCTCCCGTGAGCGCACCAAGGAGGGTTGATTTTCCCGCGCCGTTGGGGCCGATGAGGGCCAAAATCTCACCCGCTCGAACCGTGAGATCGACGTTGCTAATGAGGTTGCGACCCGCCGTGTGCACGGTGATGTTGTGGGCCTCAACGGCCGCCTCACCCGGCGTGAGGGGTGCGGGTATGGGCGGGTGCGCGTGGTTTTTGCGGGGAATCATCATGCCCAGCCTCCCGATTTCTTGCGGGTGCGTCGGAGGAGCCAGAAGAAGAACGGGCCGCCCACGAGTGCGGTGAGCATGCCGATGGGAAGGTCGGCATTGGCCACGGCGGTGCGGGCCACAAGATCCGCCGCAAGAAGCAGCACTGCCCCGCCGACCAGGCTGGAAAAGAGTAGGGGACGGTGTGCCGGGCCGAGGATCATCCGCATCAGATGGGGAACTACCAGTCCAACAAAGCTGATGATGCCGGAGAAGGCGACCGCCGCGCAGACCAGAAGCGCAACAACAACGATGACACACATGCGCAGCAGCTCCACGTTAACCCCGAGGTGCCTGGCGGTGCGCTCGCCGAGCGAGAGGAGGTCGAGTCTGCGGGCCACAAAAGCGGCCACGAGGAGTCCCACGATCACGAGGGGAAGAACGATGACCACCTGATCCCAGCGCGAGCCGTTGAGGCTGCCTAATTGCCAGAACACAATTTGTTCGCGTGATGCGGAATCGCCCAGGAAGGTGAAGAGCGCAAGTCCCGCCCCGGCAAAGGCATTCACCGCAATACCGGTGAGGATGAGCGTGACCACCTCGGTTTTACCGTTTGCTCGGCTCATCAGGTACACCAGTAGTGTGGCAAAGAGCCCCGTGACAAACGCGGTGGCCGCGATGGTCCAGTTGCCCCAGAAAGTCCACCCAAAGACTATCGTGGCGGCTGCCCCCAGGGCTGCACCCGAGGAGATACCCACTACGCCGGGCTCCGCTAGAGGGTTGCCAAAGATGGCCTGCATGAGTAGACCCGCCGTGGCCAGGGCGGCCCCCACCAGGATGGCCATGATGATGCGGGGAAAACGCACTGTCCACAGCGCAAGTTCTGCGGTTTCGCTGGCAGGAAGCGGGCCGAGGGGGATGCCGATCCGGTGCATCACCGAGCCAAAGACCTCGGAGGGGCTAATGTTGAGCTGGCCCGCGCTGGCCGATACCAAGATGAGCACGACAAGCGCAGCGATAAGACCCAGGTTGAGAAGGGAACGGCGCACCCGACCAGCTTAGCGAACTAAACTGCTCAGGTTAGCCATACCTATCCCTAATAATCCACTCGGATGCGGACCGTGTTCTGCCAGGGGTCGTTAAAGAGGAGCTCTTGACCGTCGTAGCGGGTGGCCACGCCGCGGTCGCGGAGGCGCTGTTCCAGGGCGGTAATGTCGTCGATGCGTGGGAGGCGAACCGACACCTCGCCGAGTCCCAGGGCGGGGGTGCGGTCTCCCGCCCCTCTGCTCTGCCAGGTATTCATCGCGAGATGGTGGTGATACCCGCCCGCCGCCACAAAGAGGGCCTGTGAGCCGTAGCGGGCGGTCGCCTCAAAGCCGACGGTGTGCACATAGAATTTCTCGGCGGTGCTGATATCTCCCACTTTGAGGTGCACATGCCCCACGCTGGCTGCCGTGTCGGCAACCGTTTCGCTTCCCTCTGCTGTGAGGTTTTCGCGGAGGAAGACATTGGGGTCGAGCCGGTTTGTAGCCATGGCAATTGCGCCATTTTCCCACGTCCACTCACTACGCGGGCGATCCCAGTAAAGCTCAACACCGTTGCCCTCGGGGTCATCAAAGTAGAGCGCCTTGCTCACGAGGTGGTCGCTGCTGCCCGTGAATGATGTGTCAAAGTTGCGCGCGACTGAGAAGACAGAGGAGGCAAGTTCCGATTGTTGCGGAAAGAGGAAGGCTGTGTGGAAAAGCCCGGCTGCGCTTGCGGGAGCGTGCTTGAGTGAGGGTTTATGCTCGAGGATCAGACTGGGGACTCCCTGCCTTCCCAGAGCTGCGCTTGAGGTTCCGTGCTCCAGAACCTGGAGGCCGATTCCGCGATGGTAGTAGTCGATCATGGTGTCGAGGTTCCCTACGGAGAGGGTAACCGCTCCCATTCTGGTGTTGGCTGCGAGCAGGTCGTCGGGAGCCTGTCCGCCGTGCGCACTGGGCGTGGTGGCATTGGACTGTGTTTGGTTGGACACGGTGCGCTCTCTTTCGGCAGGAGGAGAATTTGTCAGGGATGTGTCCAGGATAACTTAACTTGAAGCTTCAATCAATAGGTGATGAGTCTGGCGAGGAGCTCGCGGTATCGCTCCTCCGTCTGTTGCACGATTGTGTCGGGCAGTGGCGGAGCCTCACCAGTTCCATCCCAGTGCGTGCTGATCCAGTCACGCACGATCTGCTTATCGAAGCTGGCGAGCCGCTCTCGCAGAGTGGCCCCGCTGCGATAGGTTTCCGCATCCCAGTAGCGGCTGGAATCGCTTGTGAGTACCTCATCTCCGAGGGTGAGGATCCCGGTAGCGGGGTGTGCTCCAAATTCAAACTTGGTGTCGGCGAGTATGATCCCGCGCGAGTAGGCAAGCTCAGACGCCCGAGAAAAAATTGCGAGCGAACTATCGCGCAGGGCCGCGGCTACGTTCGGTCCCACCAGTTGCACACTCTGTTCAAAGCTAATGTTTTCATCGTGTGCACCGAGCGGAGCCTTGTAGGCCGGTGTGTAGATCGGCTCAGGGAGGCGGTCACCATCGGTCAGACCGGAGGGGAGCGGCACGCCGCATACACTCTGCGTCCGCTGGTACTCTGCCCAACCGCTACCCGTCAGGTACCCCCGAACCACGCACTCGATCGGGTACATATTGAGTTTGACGGTGACCATCGCACGGTCAGCCACCTCCTGCGGCGGAGCGGTGTCTCTGAGATGATTGGGAAAATCACTGAGCTGCCCAAACCACCAGCGAGAAAGTTCGGTGAGTAGGGAGCCCTTGTGGGGGATACCCGGTTCGAGAACCGTATCAAATGCGCTCACCCTGTCGCTCGCCACCACAAGCAGACTGTTATCGAGCGGGTTAACTGGTTCATAGAGATCGCGTACTTTTCCCGAGTAGATGTGCTTCCATCCGGGAATGGCAGGGGTGCTGTTGGGGCTGGTCACTCGACTATTCTCGCACTCAAACTGCGTAGTGGGTGCTTGTGGTACTAATCTGGATAGTAAGAACCTGTTCACTATCTAAGATGAGGAATCGCTATCATGTCTGTTGGCCCGGTTATCGCTCACACTGTGTTGTCGGCACCGCGTGAAACGGCGTGGCAATCCCTCGTGGACCCGCAAAATACAGAGATCTGGTGGCCTGACCTGACACTTGAAGCATCAATCGGCGGTGGCATCAGTGAGATCTGGGAAGAGGAAGACACAGTTCGTCACGCAACCGGCACGGTAGACATTATGATTGCGGGCCACTCGCTGGGGTTCACCTGGCAGGATGTTCAGGACAAATACCCCACGTCGGTGCTCATTGTTCTGCGCTCCGAAGGAGATAAAACGCGAATAACTGTTACCGAGACCGGTCTCGATATGCTCGAAGATGCTGCTCACCGCGCGTTGGAATACCAGGAGGTCTGGGGTTATCATCTCGAGGATCTGCGGGCGTTTGTTGCGGGCGAACTGGTAGGGGACGAGGAACAAGGTGAGGGTCAAGAAGACCTGAATGGTGCAGATGTTCAGGCTGACGCAGATGGCGAAGACCGGGACGAGGTCGACGCTGACACCGAAGAGGGCGATAGCTCGGCAGCCAAGGGCGTGTGAAGGGTGAGCGTGGGACCCCGTGAACGTTCATGGGGTCCCACGGACGCTCACTGGTGACGATGCACATCCGAGATATCGCGTAGGAGAGCCAAGCGTCCGTCTTGTTCCTGGCGAATCACAAGTGCCTCTCCTCGGTCTTCAACCGCAAGTATCCAGACGCCCGGAGAGGCAATGAACGCCACCTCACCCGTTGTCTCATCGTATGCCTCGCGAGCCGTGGGGACCGCGATCCAGAAGGCCTGAGTGCTCTCCGAGTCGCCCCGGGTAGTTTCCACCGGGGCACCACCGTGGATGTCTTGTGATGCAGAGTTCTGGGTTGCGGGGTCGTGGACACTCTGCGCCGTAGCCTCCTGGATTGCCTGTGACGTTGTATCCGCAGCTACGGGATGCGCTGTTGTGCTGTGCGTGATATCGGGTGTTTCACCATGACCAACCGGTGTTTCATAGCCGGTCTGTTGTGCATCGTAACCGCTCGGCTGCGTACCGTAGGAGGGCGTGTGGTGCGGTGCAGGTGTGTGATGCGGTGCAGCCGTTGCGAAGCGCGCTTGCGGGTGGGCAATGGACTCCGGTCGGGACGTGAACTCGCCGCGGAAAAATGGAAGAAAGTGTGCGCACGTGGTGAGAAAAACATAACCCAGGGAGAGGAGAAGCCCAATAACCAGGGAGGGGCCGGGGGCGAAGAGCGAACCAAATGTTGAATCGGTGTTGCGTATAAAGGAACCCATCTGGGCAATGAGGGTAAAGACCTCAGAGAGCCACATCCAGATGACGATGTATATCACGAGCGTGGCAATTGAGACCACGGACGCATACTGATCAATAGAGAGCGAACCCACTCTCCACTTTATGTGCGGGGCGAGGCGGCGCAGCAGAATGAGCACAGCCGCCGAGAGAGGAAGTAGTGCACAAAAAAGCACGAGTGTAAAACCAAACAGGGGGGTGGTCCAGAAATTAATCAGGGGCGAGTAGCTCTGCATGAAGGCGGTGATCACGAGCATGGGTAAAAATGAATTGATCAGGAAGAGTATGCCCAGGAGGAGCACCAGCGACTCGCGAAGGGTGAAGGGGCCCATCATCGCAGAAGGAACAGATGGTTTCTTAGGCTCGTGTGGCGCGGCGGTTGAGTGCTGAGTGTGAGTGTGCGTCCCAGCGTGTTCTGCCGAAGAGTTATGGCCGTGTAGATATGCCCCGTTCTGTTCGGGGGTAGGGCTGTTGGCGTGGCCCTCGTGTCCGACACCGTGTGCTTCGGAGGGGGTCTGTGCTGACATGACGATAGTGCCTTTCGGTTGTCAGATCGTAAGATTCCTGGATGCTTTTACTACTGTAATCCCTGAGGTTATGTAATCGACACTACAGGGGTACAAAAACTTGTGATTAAGAAATGGGACAGCGGTAGCATTCCACAGGTAACTGTGGGTTTGTTCTTAGCCGACTCATAGGTATAAAAGACCTATGAGTCGTTGAGAGGTTACCCTACATACGTTCCGCAATATCACGGCGGTAGTGTCCGCCCTCAAGGGTGATAAGACTCATGGCGTGATACGCGCGTTTGCGGGCCTCTGTAAAGTTTTCTCCGCGGGCAACCACACTCAGTACTCGGCCGCCGGTGGCGATCATCACGCCGTTGTCTTCTGCAGTAGCGGCGTATGCGAGTTGCACTCCGGGAACGGCGGCGGCATCGTCAAGTCCTCCGAGGGGGCGGCCTGTCATGGGAGCATCCGGGTAATTTTCGCTGGCAAGAACCACCGTTACAGCAACCTCCGAAGAGAACACGGGGGAGGGGATATCCTGAAGAGTGCCGGTGGCGGTGGCATAGAGAAGGGAGCTGAGTGGTGTGTCTAGTCGGGGAAGAACCACCTGAGTTTCGGGGTCGCCAAAGCGAGCGTTGAACTCGATCACGCGAACTCCGCTGTCTGTGACGATGAGGCCGCAGTAGAGCAGGCCCACAAAAGGTGTTCCCTCCGCCTCAAGCTGCCGGATTGTGGGTAGGGCAATGTTTGAGACCACCTCGTTGACAAACGTGTCTGATAACCACGGTAGGGGTGAGTACGCCCCCATCCCTCCCGTATTGGGTCCCGTGTCACCGTCTCCGAGGCGTTTGTAATCCTGGGCGGGGGAGAGGGGAAGCACATTGTGCCCGTCGGAGAGTACGAAGAGTGATACTTCCGGTCCCGCGAGAAATTCTTCAACAAGAACATCGCCCCGACCGGCCCAGTGTTGGACATGCGCGAGGGCAGCCTCACGATCCTCCGTCACCAACACCCCCTTACCGGCGGCTAGCCCGTCGGCCTTGACCACATAGGGTGCGCCAAACTCGTCTAGCGCGGAGGACGCGGAAGCCAGGTCAGCGACCACGCGGGCCCGGCCGGTGGGAATGCTTGCCGCCTCCATGATGCGCTTGGCAAAGCCCTTACTGCCCTCGAGGGCAGCGGCGGCCTTATCCGGACCAAAAACGGGAATACGTTTGCGACGAAGCAGGTCGGCAACACCCGCCACCAGGGGGGCTTCGGGGCCAACAATGACCAAATCCACCTCTTCTGCGAGTGCAAATTCCGTGACAATCTTGGGATTACTCGCGTCGAGGGCGATAACGGTGGTGTCCTGGGCTATACCGGCATTACCGGGAGCGCAGATGATATCGTGTCCCGCATCTTCCGCAAGAAGAGCAAGAACGATAGCGTGTTCACGGGCTCCTGGGCCAAGCACTAGAATCTTCACGGTGTCTAGCCTATTGGAATTAGCTCGGGGTATCCTCCCAGGGTCATTATTTTATTGATTGCACGGGGCCGCGTAGGCTTGCCGGTATGGCTCGCAGAAATATTTCGGATGCGGATGGGGCGGCAGCCCTCCGCGCTTTTCACGAGGGGAACACAACACCATCTCTCCTGGCAACCGCCGTGCGATGGACCCTGCAGACTCTTGCCATCACTGCCCCGGGTAACACCGTCGAGGTCAGGGTGCCACCCTATGCGGCGGTACAGTGTATCGAGGGGCCCCGGCACACGAGGGGAACCCCGCCCAACGTTGTGGAAACAGACGCGGAGACGTGGTTGAGCCTGTGGCTAGGTGAACTTTCATGGACTTCCGCGCTCGTCGATGCTCGGGTGCGTGCCTCCGGGCAGCGCGCGGATCTCTCTGCGCACCTTCCCGGACAAAACCCTGAAAGAATAGAAGAATGACAGTTCCGAACCCGCATGATTCTGACGGCCTCTCTCGGGAAGCCCAAACCGGGGATAGCGAGTTTTCCTCCGAGGACCTTCCTGCGAGGGTAGAGAGCTCGGAGGAGCACGTCACAATTCGTCGTACGGTGCGGTATGTGCGGTTGATGGTGACGGGAGGAGTTGTCGGTGTGGTCATCGGCTGCACCGTGACGCTTCTTTTTCCCGTGGGTGAGGATTACACCCTAGCTCAGATTCTGGGTTTCACCGCCCTACTATCTGGCACCATTGGGTTTGCGGTCGGTGCCCTTATCGCCCTGATACTGGCTCGTGTGGTGCGCAAGAGCGAAGGGGAAGCAACGGTGATGCGGGTCATTACCCACACCGCCCCCTCGGAAGAGACCGCGACTGCCCCCGCCGTTTCGTTCCCGGATTCCTCGGGTCCCTCTTCTACTGTCCCCGAGACCCCCTCGAATCCTTCGACCGGACCTACTACCCCGCCCGTCGATTAGAAATTTGCCTCTAGCGCGTCTATCGTCCAGGAGGCCGGTGCTGATTCCCCGGGCTGTAACACTATGAGGTTTGTTCCGGAGTTGTAGGCATCGGGTGGGCAGGTCATCGGTTCGACGGCCAGCCCGATTCGGTCTGCGGGGGTTCCCGGGCGATCTGACGTATAGATGTGAACCCAGGGGCACTCCTGCCCCAGGATGAGCCGCACTCCGGTTCCCTGTGGGGCCCTGGCAACAACGGTCGTGTGCGCGTGCGAGTCCCGAGCAAGTTCAGTAAAAGCGTGGTCTATTTGTGTTGATCCGATATTTCGAGAGTGCCGAAAATCGAAGTATCCCTCACGAGCGGAGGACACTTCCTCAACTCCTGCGGGGATCAAACGCTCTCCCACCACGGTGAGTATGCGCGAGGCGGGCAGGGTGAGTTCCCACTCGTCTAGCCTTCCCGAGCCAGCGATGAGGTAGGGGTGGGCTCCGAGACCCCAGGGGGCCTCGGTATCACCAAGGTTGGTTCCCACGACTGTGGTGTGCAGGCCCGCAGTATCAACCGTGTATGTTGCCCGCACCTTCACCCGGTGAGGATAACCCGTTTGAGCAACGATCTCGGCCTCCAGGGTGACTGAGGAGTGTGATTGATCAACCACTGTAAAGTCGAGCCATGCCGCGAGACCGTGCAGTGCGTGCCGTCGAGCGGGTTCGGTGAGTGCCAGTTGTTGCGTTTGCCCGTTAAATGCGTATGCGCCATCAATCACGCGGTTAGGCCAGGGTGCAAGCAGGGCTCCGCGATAGGCGGGACGTACCTCGTCAGCCGCAAAGGGAACTATCAGGTCGCGGCCCGCGCTGTTATCGGGGGGTAAGTTCTCGTGAGGGCTTGAGTCGTGTCTGAGCTCCGTACCGTGCTGGGAACTTACGGTTTTTCTGAGGTATTGAAGACTGCGTAGTGTTGCGCCAATGCTTGCAATAGTGGCGGTGTAATCACCTCCGGAGATGGTGATGTTATGACCGGACACAGATACCGGCGATGATGTGGATGCTGAACTTGACGCGGGCATGTGATTACTCATTAGCTTTGTTGGTGGGTCTCGACCCAGCCGAGGTATTCTTCCGTGATATTCCCCGCCAGGTATTCTCCTGTGAAGCAGCTGGTTTCTAACTGCTTCACTCGGGTCTGTCCTTCAAGGATAGCCTTGGTCATATCTTCGACCTCCTGGTAGATGAGATGATCGCTGCCCATCTCCCGATTGATCTCGGGTATTTTGCGGCCGTGTGCGATCAGTTCGTATCGTGAGGGCATATTGATGCCATACACGTGAGGGTATCGCACGGGAGGCGCCGCCGAGGCAAAAGTAACTTTATTGGCCCCCGCCGCGCGCGCCATCTCGATAATCTCTTTTGAGGTGGTTCCACGCACAATCGAATCATCCACAATAAGCACGTTCTTCCCCGCGAACTCAACCCCCATGGCGTTCAGTTTTTGCCGCACGGACTTTTTCCGCACGGCCTGCCCCGGCATGATAAAGGTGCGGCCAACGTAGCGGTTTTTAAAGAACCCTTCGCGGTAGTCCACACCGAGTTTTTGTGCCACCTGCATGGCCGAGGGTCTTGCGGAGTCGGGTATTGGCATGACCACATCGATGTCGCCGAGTGGCGCGTAGCTGGCAACGGTATCCGCCAGATAATTTCCTAGCCGCAGCCGCGCGTCGTACACCGAAATTCCGTCGAGGGTAGAGTCGGGGCGGGCCAGGTAAACATACTCAAACGCGCAGGGAATGAGGCGCGGGTTTGCCGCGCACTGGCGGGAGTACATTTCGCCACCCGCGCTGATATAGACGGCCTCCCCGGGCATCAGGTCGCGGACAATCTCGTATCCGCCGGATTCGAGCACCAGGGACTCGGAAGCGACGATGTAGTCTTCGCCGATCATTCCCCGCTGCTTTTTACCGAGAACAAGCGGGCGTATACCGTGCGGATCACGGAAGGCTAGTAGCCCGTGCCCGGCGATCAAAGCGATCACCGCGTAGGAACCCTCGATGCGCTTATGCACGTTCTCAACCGCCGTAAAAACCTCATCCGGGCCGAGGTCGAGTCCCGACACCTGGGATTGGAGTTCGGTGGCGAGAACGTTGAGAAGTAGTTCCGTATCGGAGTGGGTATTGAGGTGCCGACGGTCTATTCGGAAAAGGTCGTTGGTGAGTTCACGGGTATTGGTGAGATTACCGTTGTGAACGAGGATGATGCCGTAGGGGGCGTTCACGTAGAAAGGCTGGGCCTCTTCTTCGGAGGCGGCCTGCCCGGATGTTGCGTAGCGCACGTGCCCTAAGCCTAGATTACCGGTGAGGCTCCGCATATCGCGCGTGCGATACGCCTCACGCACCTGGCCTCGCGCTTTCACGAGGTTAAAAACGCTGCCGTTCGCGGTAGCGATTCCTGTGGAGTCTTGGCCCCTGTGTTGAAGCAGCAGGAGACTGTCGTAGATTTGTTGGTTGACGGGGTCTGCTGAAACGATGCCAACGATGCCGCACATATGTACAAGAACTCCTGAGGTTGGAGGGCTGGTTAGGCATCAATCATTGCATAGTTTTGAGGCGGAAATGTGCACAACGTGGTAATCAATGGCGGGTATTCAGCAAGCTTTCACCCCGAGGTTCGGGAGGCTCTGAGAAAGTTCCCGTTATCTTTCCCGTTTCTAATACTTGATAGTCTTGTCGGGTGACTGAGAACCCCTCAATTTATGCTCGAGCCGGTGTCGATACCGTGGCCGGTGATGTGGCCGTTGAACTGATGAAAGAGTCCGTAGCGCGAACGCATGGTTCGCAAGTTATGGGCGGCGTGGGGGGATTTGCTGGCCTGTTTGATGCGTCAGAGCTCAAAAACTACCGGAGACCCCTCCTTGCCACCTCAACAGACGGGGTGGGAACCAAGGTTGCGATTGCACAGGCAATCGATAAACACGACACCATCGGGCAGGATCTGGTTGCCATGGTGGTGGACGACATCGTGGTTGTGGGAGCAAAACCGCTCGTGATGACCGACTACATTGCCTGCGGCAGGGTGGTTCCTCAGCGCATCGCCGATATCGTGCGAGGTATTGCCCTGGCCTGTGAACAGACGGGGACCGCGCTGGTTGGTGGTGAAACTGCCGAGCATCCGGGCCTGTTGGGGGAGGATGATTACGATGTGGCTGGTGCCGCCGTGGGGGTTGTCGAAGCGGAGAAGCTTCTGGGACCGCAGCGAGTACAGCACGACGATGTGGTCATTGCTCTTGGTTCTTCGGGCCTGCACTCGAACGGCTTCTCACTGGTTCGTCAGATTCTTGCCAGCAATAATATCTCGTACACAGATCACTCCGACAGTCTGGGAGGTATCTACGGCGAGGTGTTACTGGAACCAACCCGCCTCTACACTGGGCCACTGCTCGATATTGTGAATGACCCTGTCCTGGGCTCGGGGGTTCACGCTATGAGTCACGTGACGGGTGGTGGCATTGCGGCTAACCTGGCCCGCGTTTTACCGGAGGGTTACTGGAGCGAGGTTGATCGCTCGTCATGGTCGCCGCTCCCGGTGTTTCAGCACCTGGCAAACCTGGGTAGGCACAAACTTGAGGATCTTGAGGGTGCCTGGAATCTTGGAGTTGGGATGTTTGTAATCACCTCTCCTCAGGTTGCAGAAGCCGTTATTAAGCGTCTGGAAGAGCGTGGTATCGCCTCCTGGAAAACGGGATCTGTTTCCCGCCTCACCCGTGACTTTGCGGGCTTTGAGCAGGGTGCAAAGGGTGTGAGCGGTGGTGCGGTGCGCCTCGTAGACTCCTACCGTTAGGGTGTTTCGAGTTCACGCCTCGGGAAGCAACCGCCCGATTAGTAGCCGTTGTGTGCTTGTCTCCGAAAATTAGTCCGGTCAAGCCTCGATTTGTTACCCGTATGTTTTGACCGGTAGGAAGCAGAAGCTTTTGGTATTGCGTGGGGAATAAATAAGATGCTTGGCCCTGTGCTGAGACCGGCCTGAGTTTCCCACTGCCGGGTGGGCCTTACGACGCTTCGAGAGGACACGAGTAAACATTAGTAGGGTCCCGCCCAGGTGGGGGAGGGACCCTACTAATGTTTCTACCGTGCTGAGGATTTCTCAGGCTGCTAACGAGCTGATGTTGTGCTCTTAGTCTTCATCGGTGTTGTATTTGTCGTTATTGTATTTATCGGCGTACTCAGCCCACGTCTCAGAGTCGTCTCCGCTGTTTTTTTTCGCGGTGAGTTCACGCTCTAGCTCAGAGTAGTTGGTATCCGGGCTAAAGTATTTGAGTTCGCGTGCGACCTTGGTGTGTTTCGCCTTTTGACGGCCACGACCCATGCGAGACCCCCTTATAGTGTCGGGCTTTGCGGGAAATGAGCCGCAAAGCAGTTATTGCCAATGAGGGACAAAATCAACTTACAGCCTATCATGAGCAAGGGCGGGTGAGCATCATAGCTTCCTGATTAGGGGCGTCGATTGTGTTTCACAGTGTCTTTCGTCCGGTCTCTCGTAGAATTGGTACGTCGGGTAATAAACAGGGAGGCTTTGTTCATGGCTCATAAGCGCCGTATCGCTCGGTGGTTTTTGTGGGCAATCATGGGGGTGGTTGCAGTGAGCCTTATCGTTGCCTCCGCCGTTATCATTCCCATTGTGACCCATGTGGACGCGGGGCCAGCCCAGCCTATTGAGCAGGAGGCGGAACGTCCTTTTACCGCCTCTGCTGTTGGTCCTGATGGGCGAACCCGCACGCTATCGGTTTTTCAATCCGATGGTGTCACCCCGGCGGATGTGGGCTCGTTAACTCCGGGGGACAGGCTTGTGGTGAGGGGCAGCGGGTTTGATTCCCAGCAGGGAATCTATGTTGCTCTGTGTAAGAACCCCGAGGATCAGAAGGTCACCCCTTCGCCCTGTCTGGGAGGAATTCCCGAGGACGCCACGGAGGAAAAATCGGAGGGTGACGCCCAAGAGTTTATTGAGTCAACGTGGATCACGGACAATTGGGCGTGGCGAGCATTTGCAACTAGAGGATTTGAAGATTCGAATTCGGGAACTTTTACCGCCTACCTTCGTGTTCCCGAGATGAGTGACGACTCGGTTGACTGCTCGGTCGATCAGTGTGCAATCGTGACCCGAAACGACCATACAGCGCTTTCTGATCGATCACAGGACGTGCTTCTCAACGTGTCTTACTAGGGTGTCGTCCCCTGAGGCTTGCTCCGAGACTGTGTGCGCAGGGGTGAGTTCGTGGTAGAGCTGTGGTGGGTGTTGCTGCTGGCGAAGTGTTGCCGGTATTCGCCACGCATAATCCAGTGGTTTTGAGGCTTATCCCTGTTCGTAACCTCCCTGAATTCCGGTTGAGGGCACCATTATGTTGGTGCGCCCTCTTATATAACTTGTCATACTACTGTACTGTGATTTGTCGAAAATATATTGCACTGTGTTACACGCACAAAAAATAGGGCAAAAAAGCCATTTTAAAAAATTGTTTTTTACACTTATAACCTTTATTTATCAGGGAAAAAGAAGATTTATGGATGTTTTTCAGCCGAATTTTAAATTATTTTTTGCTAAGAGAAAATGAGAAGGCCCTCTATGATCTCTTAATATGTGTGGGGGTTTTCGTTATCTGTAATCTTCCACGCATGGAATACAGATACTCAATAATTGCCGGTAGCCAACGGGGGAAGCTCAGGCAATGTAACTAACAGTTAGGGGAAAGATAAATGACTATTGATCATAAGGATCGAGTGAGAGTGCGAGGGAAATCATCCCTTCGTGCTCTGGCGCTAGCCGCAATTGGAGCGGTGTTCGCTTCCGGGCTTGTTATCGGCACGGGTGGCAGCGATGCTGAGGCCGTGGACTGGCAGAATGACCCGACCGTATCGCCACGTTACGAGGTGGTTGATGTTCTCGGTGCAAATGAGCGTGTTGCGTACGGAACCGCCGAGATGAGGGCTGACTTTGTTGTGAGGGTTCCGCGCGGCGAAAGACCTACCGGGGTGAGATACAACCTTTACCTGGAGAAAGGCGGGACACAGGTCTCAACGGTTCTTACGCCAGTGACCAATATCCAGGCAGTTGTCGGACAAAACTATCAGGTTGTTGGTAGTCGGGTCGTTGGTAGTGACGAATTCCTGGCCATTAGTGCACGAGGAGACTCGATTACTCAGGAGTACAGGGCAGACGCGATAAAGGTTCAAGCCTTTTACCTGAATTTCCCCTCGGGAGTTATTTCCTTCCACTACAAGGTAAACTCAATGACCCGTTACGGCAATGGGGGACGTCCTCATGCCCTGAACGTTTGGGACTACACGACAAAGCATCGCTTTGGTTATGTGGGTCCAAACAGCCAGACGGGTTGGGGTAATGTGACCACTTCGCCGACCCAAACCCTGCACGGTGGACTCTTCTCCATTGATGCCCTGACCTCAGGACGAACCGCCGCTGCGGGTTGTGACATCACGGACTCGCTCTACTATCAGTTTGTGCGTGGCGACAACGGTAAGCCGGCATCCGTTACGCCTGAGCCTCGTCACCTGTCCATTACCAGTCACGCGAGCGGTGTGATTGGCGAAACTCTTGCGGCACACCTGGGGCAGTTCCAGCTGGATGACCCCGGATACTACAAATTGCTGGTGTGGCCTCAGGCCCGCAGCTCGCGCTCACCTTTTGTAGGCTGTGAAGGAATCTCCTGGAACCCTGCGGACCCTGCTCAGGGGACCCAAGTTGGTTCGGTCTTTTGGCAGTATGACTTCGGTGCCAGCACGG
This sequence comes from Lysinibacter sp. HNR, assembly GCF_029760935.1. Lineage (NCBI taxonomy): Bacteria > Bacillati > Actinomycetota > Actinomycetes > Micrococcales > Microbacteriaceae > Lysinibacter > Lysinibacter sp. HNR. The sequence goes on from NZ_CP121684.1 coordinate 479,248, forward strand.
TTGCCCCGAAGGAAAGCAGCTTTGCCGTGACCACGGGAACTCGCCTCGCAAACGGAACGGATGCCCATCAGGCAACCGTCACGCTGCGTAACTCTTCCGGTCAACCGATTGCCGGAAAAACGGTTGACTTCTCAGCATCTGATCCCGCACGGGTAAGTGTGCCCGCAACCGCTGTGACTAACGCTAACGGTCAGGCTCAGGTAAATGTCACAAGCAGAGAGCCTGGAACGTATAACATAAAGGCATCTGTAGCCGGTGTCACCATAGGTAATGCGGCAGGTTTGCCCGTGAGCTTTATTGCGGATGGGCCGCGGATAGACTTTACCCAGACCGCGCTGCGTACAACCGCAGGAAACCGGGTTCCCGACGGGGTCGACTTCCACCGGGTAACAGTGACCGTTATCGATCAGAATGGTGCCCCGATTCCAGGCGTCGACGTTGCGTTTGCGGCGGTGGGTGATCCAGTGAGCCTGAACACCACCACGGCACGCTCGAACGCAAACGGTGTTGCTGCGGTGAGGGTAACCTCGACCGCGGACGCAACCGCCAGGATAAGTGCCACCATTGGTGGGGTGCCGGTGACGCAGCCTAGCCCGACGGTGACCGTTTCTTTTGCTCGGGTGATTGATTTTAACGCGACTCGTCTCTCCGTCACGAAGGATTTTGCTCTCTCAGACGGAATCGATAGCCAGACAATCAACGTGCAGGTGCTTGATACCAGTGGAAATCCAATGCCCGGTGTTGAGGTTCAATTCACAGGTCAGGCGGGATTGCGCCCCGTCAGTGGACGGATCATAACCGATGTAAACGGTGATGCCGATTGGTTGGTAACAGCGCGTACCCCGGGAGACTACGAGGTGCGAGCCACGATTAACGGAACTGCCGTGAGGGTTACCGGCGGAACGGGAACCGTGGGTATCGCTACTTTCTTGGAACGCGATCCGCGATCCAACTAGTTAATCGCTAGTTTCCCCCTGGGCGGCGGTCAGCTGCGATGACTTGAAAAAAGTTTTGGTATAAGGCACCTGCTGACCGCTGCTCTTTACGTATCGAGCACATAGGTTTTCAATACTTGCATTCGAGTATTGAAAGGTTTCAGTACTCATCTCGGGGTATTGAAAGTCAGAAAAGAAAGAAAAAGATGACGAGTATTAGAAGACAAATCTGGAAACAGGCTGTCGCGGTGGGTGTTCTCTCCGCCAGTATGTTTGCACTATCCGGGGTGACGGCGGCAACAGCATATGGTGGTGCCGCGGTAGAGACACAGCGTGTCAATACCAAGGTCAAGGCGGCCGCTACTATTTCCGTTGCAAATTCCTCTGTAACAACAACAGAGGGTGTGGTCCGCTCATACAATAACCAGGGGGCTTTCCCCGGCCCGGAGGATGGGGTTCATGCGGTCACCTTGAACCTTAAAGACAGCAATAATAACCCGGTTGTGGGTCTTGCAGGTGCCTTGTCGGGTAGCAACTCCCCGGTAAAGGTGTGGGCTACACTTGACCAGGTTGATGCGGGAATCACCCCTCCTCGGGCCTATTTCGACCGTTTCCTTGAGTTGGCTCCGGGGCAATACCGGGCAGAAATCCAGGTTCCCTATTCCGGAACCTATACGGTCCAGGCCAAAATAAATGATGTTGACATTCCGGGAGCTCCGAGCACCGGTAGGATCACCTTCATCAAGTCTTATGTTGAGGTTGTCAAGAATGATGCGTTGGCAGACGGCACGGACAGTAACATCGTTCGTGTTTATCCCATGTATCTTGATGGAAGGCCAATTCCCGGCTATCGCGCAAATCTGACAAGTGCCTATCCCTTTGAAATTCAAGGTGCCACACTGGGGCGCTCTACAGAACGTACCGACTTGGGAGTGGGAGTCTACGATGTTCCCGTGCGGTCTAACCTAGTGGGAACCCATAATCTCACGGTCAAGCTACCCGCAAACTCTCAGCTGAGTGGTGTTCCGCTTGCTGGTGGAACGAACATTGCCCTCAACTTTAGAGGGGATGTTTCTTTCGACGAGACAACTCTGAGTGTTACTCAGGGAACACGCTTTGCAGACGGGACAGATTTCCACACCGCAACGGTCACGGTTCGTGACCCTGACGGTGAACCCATACCCAACGTTCGTGTGGATTTCTCTGCAAGCACACCCAGCCGTCTCAATTTCTCCTCCACGGATACGATTAGTGACAGCAACGGTGTGGCTTCGGTTGACATTACTACTTTACGTGCGGGTGAATACCGTATTGGGGCCAGCATCAGTGGAACCTTTGTATCCCAGCCGAGCCCCGTGCAAACTATCCGATTCATCAATCCGATTAGCTTTGCTACGACAGACTGGAGCGTAACTGCTGGCGATAAGGTAGCGAACGGAAACGACAAGCATACAGCCACCGTGACCGTACGGGATAGCAGCAACAACCCGATTCCGGGTGCAACGGTTGTCGTCTCCAGCACGTCTAGTGATGTGGCGCTGTCGCCGACAAGCGCAACGTCTAATGCCAACGGTGTTGCCACCGTGGATGTCACAACCAGGGTTCCGGGAACCTACACACTGAGCGCAACTGTGAACGGAACGGCCGTGACCGTCCCCAGCAGTACCCTTGATGTGAACTTCATTCCTGAAACTCCGCCGGTTTCCTTCACTGAGACCACGCTACTTGCATCAACGGGTGACCGTTTTGCAGACGGTGTTGATTCACACGAGGCAACAGTGACGGTTCGCGATGCCCAGGGCAATCCGATTTCCGGTGTTGAGGTAGCATTTGCCTCAACAAACCAGTCAGCGGTTGACTTCTCCGCTCCAACAGCTGTTTCCGGTGCTGACGGTACTGCACGTATCACCATCACCTCAACAACAATAGGAAGCTACGATATCTCCGCTACGATTGGTGGACAGGCCGTCACCAGGCCAGCCGCAAGCCAGCAAATCAGGTTTGTTGCTCCTATCGACTACAGCCGAACCACGCTCAGCGCCACTACCGGTCCGAAGATTGCAAACGGAGTTGCCGCACATCAGGCAACCGTGACCGTCGTGAACACCCTGGGTCTTCCCGTGGTGGGCACACCGGTATCCTTCGCAAGCACCCCGGCCGGAGCAACGCTTTCGCCCGCGGTTGCAACGACGGACTCCGCCGGAGTAGCTGTCATCAATATCACCAGCTCCACCGTAAACGACTACGCAATTAGCGCAACCGTTGGTGGAAACCCCGTGACACAACCGAACCCGACCGTAACGGTGTCGTTTGTGAGCTCGACCTCTGTTGATAAAGATGCTAGCGTCATCGTCATTTCGGATAACTACGCTTTGGCTAACGGTCGAGACATCTTGACGGCAACGGTTTACGTTGTTGACATGACTGGCGCTCCTGCACCCGGTGTAACGGTGGACTTCACACGGATACCCGGTCTTGACCTGATTGGTGCAACCAGGCTCGTTACGGATGCTAACGGTGTTGTCGTATACAGTGCGACATCAACCCAGTCGGGAACATACACCCTCGACATAAAGGTTGATACCAACGGTGACGGCATTGGCGACGCGACGCTTGATACCGCTCAAGGTGAACCGGACGTGATGTTCTACGGTGAGTCTGATCCGCGATCTCTGCGTCCCCGTCCCAGAGGATAACTCTTAAAGAAAGGTAAAGCATAAGGGCCGGGTGGACTCTGCGTGAGTTCACCCGGCCCTTGTGTTCCCTGTGTGTTTGTGTGACCCGAGTTGGCTCGGGGCTTCAGATGTTTATGCGGTGTGCACGGTCTTGAAGCGGGGTTTATGCAGGATCGTGTTTTGCTGTGGTTGAGGTGGCACAAAGAACGTTCTGGGTGAACAAAGAGCAGTTAGGGTGTGTCTCCTCTATCTGTACACACTGCGGTGCGCCAGAAAGTCGCGCTCGCTGCTGTTATCCTCGACTTTGCCACCAGCGAAGCCTTTCTCTTTACGCCTTGCGATCACGAGTTTCTGACACATCCTCGCTATGCACAGATAGAGGAGGCACACCCTAGTGAGAGCACTTCGTCGTTAACAAAAATGAGGAGTGCGACTAGAGCGGGTCAATACGAACGGTATGCTTCGCGCCCACTCGTGAACCGTCTCCGGAAAGATACCTTACGGTTGTAGAAAACGGCAAGAGTGGGTCGAAGCCCAGGTTGCCGGATTTAACGGTGATGAGATCCTGTCCGGTGCTCTGCCTGAGGTGATGGCTGAGAGAGCGGGGACCAATAAGGATCTCGACCCCGCTTCCCGGTAGCGAGCTCACCTCAAACGTGAGTGTTTGTGCTCCCGTGCTCTGTGAGACTCCCGGTACGGACAGGATAAATTCTTGTTCGGGAGTCGGCTGAGACTCGGCGCGACTTGCCCTATTCCTCTGAATTGCGGTGAGGATGTTTGTGCCGGGGAGTATCCCCTCACTGGTCACGATTCGCCACTCGCCCAGCTCAGAGACGGATGTTTTGTGAGGGATTCCGTTAATCATTACGGTAACCCGGTATCCAGGCTCTCCTGTTCCCGTAACGATGGGTGAATAAATACCGTTCTCGGTGTCTACTGCCCGGATAGAGGGGAGAGGGACCACCGTGGTGCTGTCGATTGAAAACTGGGTACTTGCCAAATTCGACCGAAGATTACCATGATCAATCTGATAAGCGTGGGCGCTGTAGCTGCTGTTTTGCAACTCTTTTAACTGTACTTTCCAGCCTCCCGCGGCATTGGCAGTTGTGCTGTAAATGGTGGGGGTGGTGCGTGCGGTTTCAGATCCGGAGACTATGAGGGTCACGAGAGCATTGGGCAGAGCTTGACCACTCAGCACGGGGGCGGCAACGTGAAATGAGGTTCCGTTGACAAAATTGAAAGTGGGAGCGTCGGGGAAAAGCATCGGTAGCAGAAGGCTGTTCTGCGTGAGTGTTGGTGGTAAAAACGGTGGTTGAGCGGGAAGCAAGAGCATTGTCTCGGCGTTGTCAACGGTGTTGCTCTCGGCATCGGCGTCGGTGCCGTTTGGTGCTGACGCGCGAGTGGGGGTCTGAGGTTTGGGGGAGGGTGTAGATCCTGCTGCTTCGGGCTGTGATGGAGGTGGAGTTTCCTGCTGCGGGAGCAAGAAAGGGGTAACCGCAATCGCGATCACGGCAAGCCCACCGAGGACTGGGGCGATAAAGGATGGCGCACTCACCGCAGAGGCGGTTGTGCCGCCGGAGGATGCACTGATCGCTCCAGCCGCCGAGGCTAAAGGCTTGCCCGCGAGGAGGGCAGCAGCGGAGGCTCCGGAGACAACCGTCAGCGGTATTAAGAAGCTATTGAGGTTTGTCGCGACATTTTTTGCTTCCCGGAGGATTGACGGACAGCTGGGGCAAGTCTCCAGGTGTTGGAGAATTTTTTGATGGTCTCTTTTACGGTGTTTCCCGCGAGAGAAGGCTCCTAAACGCGCAATAGTCCACGTACACTCCGGGGACCTCTTGTGGTCTCTCAGGTGTGCCTGGATCCAGGCTTGCCGCAGTGATTCACGTGCACGAAATGTGGCGCCGCTTGCCGCATTGGGAGTAAGACCAAGTTTTGTTCCCAATTCCGAGGGGGTGAGCCCTTCAACCTCTGAGGCCCAGAGAACCTGTCTTTCAACTGGTGTGAGAGATTCAAATGCGTTTTTCATGAGGATTCTGTTGGCGAGGCGGGTTTCAGGCGCCTCCTCATCAAACTCGAGCATCTGATCGTCAAAAATTGTGTGGCCGCCGTCGTTCTCTGTAACATCAACCGGTATCTCAAGATTTTTACGGCCCCAGGTTCGAGCCGTGTTGCGAATCGTTGCAACCAGGTAGGGGCGGAAATCAACCGTTGGTCCCTTTCCTCCCTGGATGGCAGATAAAATTCTGAGGTATGATTCGGCTACTAAATCCTCAGGATCAAAGTCTTTTGTGAATGTGCGGGCATGGTTCAAGCCGTCCTCCGCGTGGCGCAGCCACAGGGCAGCGTACGACGCTGAGTCTCCGTTACGAGTTGCCTGTATGAGTTCTTCATCGCTGAGTTCTGCGTAAGCGTTCATGGTTCCCCTTCCCCATTTGGGTTTCCGTACACGATGGATCACTGATCTGTGTGGTGAATAACCCCTGTTTAACTTAAATAACCCTTTAAATAAAGAGTCATTTAGTGTGAATCTATTTTTCGCTCATCAGATTTTTTGTTTTATTTTCAGGAACTATCAAGGTCGAGACTTTTTTAGCTCTTTTCTCCGCAGCACAAAAGCCATCGGGGCAAAGCTGTTCTTTATATATGGGAGACGTCAAATTCTTTGATGTTTTATTTTGTCTCAATTGATGCTATCTACTTAGTAAGGGGTATTCTTATGTCTCAAGTTTCTCGTGTGGGGGGCGCTGAGTTCCCGAGAGATAGGAAGGGATGGGGGGTTCGTATGTTTGCGTTGGCAACCGCGGGACTCCTGTTCTTCTCGGGGCTGATCGGCGGGGGTGGTAGTCCTGCAAGTGCAGCGCCGGAAGATTCTGTGGTGATTACCGATCCGCTCATGGCTCAGTGCATTGCAGGTACCAATGACGGTTCGTCTTTCGCCCCGGGTGACCCAATAGCTCCCAATACCTATAGAGAAGAGCAGCTTGCACGTATTTATTCACTTTCGTGTTCTTTACCCGTCACGGATCTGAGCCCCCTGCAGTACATGAGTGGGTTGCGGGAGCTGACTCTTGACGATAGCTCACAGATCGGCGATTACTCTCCGCTCGCATCAGTGCCCCAAATGCGGGGTTTATACCTCAAGAACACTAGCATTCAAGATTTGTCCGCTCTTCAGGGTTATACAAATATGTCGCGGCTTCATCTGAACGGTGCCCCCCAACTCACTGATATCTCCGCCATGAGCAGTTTTACATCGCTCAGCATACTCAGGTTGCGGGACGCCCCTCAGATTACGGATTACTCGGCGCTATCAGACGTGACCAACATCACTCAGATCACTGTGACAAACTCTGGGATGACGGTGTTTCCAGACATGAGTAGGCTTACTCAGTTAGCCAGTCTTGATGTGAGCAACAACAATCTCGCCAGTGTTGACTCTCTGCAGAATATATCGGGGCTGCTTCAGTTTGATGCGATGCACAATAGGATAACCGACATTTCGCCCTTATCTACGCATCCTAATATTAGGACAATTAATATTAATGATAATCAGATAGTTAACCTGAATGCTCTCCGCTCGCTTCCTAAGTTAGAGATTTTGCGAGCCTATAATAATCAGATAAATGATATGAGTGGGATGGCCAATCTCCCCAGCCTTCGTACCCTTTCCATCAATAACAACAGAGCGGCTAATATCCCGGCCACGACTGACCTGCCGAATCTCCAGGTGCTTGAAGCTCAAAATACCAATATGAGCGATCTATCATTTCTGAGGAACAGCACAAGCCTCTATCGCATTCTGATTATGGAGAACAGTATTACAAGTCTCGAGCCGTTGAGAAACCTGTCGAACCTGACTTTTATCTCGGCACGTGACAATCAGATCACAGACACCTCACCCCTGGCCGGGCATACAAAACTAGAGGTGCTTTGGCTGAAGGATAACCAGGTTAGCGATGTATCTTCGCTTTCTGCTCTCACTAATCTGGTGGAGCTTAACCTGGCTGGCAACCACGTGAGAGACCTCTCCGCTCTTCCCCAATATGACATTACCGATGTGCTCCAGTTTGAGGGACAGACGCTTCAATCGCCGGTGAACGCGACTAGGCTTGAGGGTAGTGACGTTGCGACTGCCCCGCTGAACACTCCGCTCAATCGTGATGGTACCCCCGCCACGATCACTGCAAGCTCCGACTACACGGTTGATACCGTGAACAACACCATTGAGTGGACCGGCCTCAACGCGGGAACGAGCAGCGTTTCCTACACCTTCAGCGGCAATGAGACCTTCAGCGGAACGGTGACCTACAACGTGAACACCACCGCTCCGCCGGTTCGTGAGATTGTTCCACCCGTCCTCGAGGTGAGCAATGGAACAAAGGTTGTGGGCACCCCACTGCACCCGGACGATACTCTCACCCTCGTGGATAAAGACGATAACGAGATCGCCGGTGTGGTTATCCGAGACGGTAACGGCGGGTTTACGTTTACCCCGGACACCCCTCTCACCGAGGATGACCAGGTTTACATTAAGGTAACCGCGCCCGAGGGTCACTCCGTGCGTGTGCCGGTGGTTGTGGACACCACCAAACCGGCACCTCCTCAGTTGGACCCCACCGATGGAAATATCGTCACGGGTTGTGCGGAAGTTGGAAGCACCGTGACCGTTCGTGATCCCAGCGGAAAGGTTATCGGAGTTGGCACCGTTGGGCCCGATTGCCGCTTCTCCATAACCCTTACCGAGCCGCAGGAGTTAGGAACTGTTCTTGAGGTCGATGTGACGGATGCGGCCGGTAATGTTTCTGACCCCGCCACGGTTACCGTGGGCCCCGCCCTTCTGCTCGATGCTTCCCACCTCCAGCCCGGCGAGGTCCAGATTGCTCGTGGCTTTGGGTTCGAGCCGGGTGAGGAAGTCTCAGCAGACTTTGTCGAAGCCTTACCGGGCGGAGAGGCCGCTGCTAAAGCCTCTCGGAGAATGGAACGAGCTAACACGCAATCCTCCGGTGATGTGTCGGGAGTAGCTGCCGCAAGCTTTACGCAAGCTTCTCAGATCAAGGCCGTCAGCTCCCAGAGTGCTAGCAACACAAATGGGGCTGTCATGTCGAGTAGACAGGTAGCGGCTCTTGATCTGGGAACCCAGATCGCCAACGAACGTGGAGAGGTTGTGTTCCAGTTCACGGTTCCGCAGGATGCTTCGCACACTCGCCACACGGTAACGTTGAACGCCTCCTTCAGCGGAACGGCTACAGGAGACTTCGACGTAGTTGTGTTGGGTAGCGGACAGGGAGGAGACTCCAGGCTGGTCAATACGGGTATGGAAACACCCGCGCTAGCTCTAGGGCTTGGTGTCCTGCTCCTGCTGCTGGGCGCAGCCACCGCTGTGTTTCGTCACCGTCAGGCCGCAACAACGTTCTCGTCTCGGTTTGATAAAAACTAGATAAGAGCGCGTAAGTTGTGACTGGGTGGGGTGATCCTTAGGGATCACCCCACCCAGCTATTTGCTGCCGTCGCTTCTTGCTCAAGCTCCCTCTGTGTACGAGGCCTTTACGCTGCCTCGAAAACATCAGACGCGGGTGGTTAGAGCAATCCCATGCGCGAGGCCTTCTCAATTGCATCATTTTTGCATGAGACCCCGAGTTTTCTATAGGCGCTACGCAATTGCGACTTAATCGTGTTTGTTGAAACGAATAGTGTTTTTGCGATGTGCCTCGTTGTTTCGCATGTTGCGAGATGCCTGAGCACAATAATTTCGCGCTCGGTTAGTGCGGGCTTGACATGGTATGTCGGCTTTTTTTGCAGGTCAGAAAAGTGTTGGTTCACGTTATATCCCCCGAAATATTGAACATCTTTTTAAGACTTTCACCAATTATTCTAGGGTGTGAACCTGGGCGTGCACGTCTGAATGCTCGAGAAAGTTCCCATAATATCCAGATCCTGTCTGAAATAACAGACAGTGGGTGTGTATTTTGCGTTGTTTGCCCTTACCCATCGCGGTTGGATAGCAGGAGACACATCAAGGGAAAGGCATAAGACAATGGTGTTACCAGGAGCACGGCCCGTTCGCGCGGCACGGGGCAGCGATATCTCTGCAAAGAACTGGCAGACCGAGGCAGCATTGAGGATGCTGTATAACAACCTGGATCCCGAGGTTGCCGAGCGTCCCGATGACCTGGTTGTTTATGGAGGAACCGGACGCGCAGCTCGAGACTGGGCAAGCTTTGACGCGATATCGCAAACTTTGAAAGGTCTTGAGGCAGACGAGACACTTCTTGTTCAATCAGGCAAGCCCGTGGGTGTTTTTCGTACAAGCGTGTGGGCTCCCAGGGTGCTCATTGCAAACTCCAACCTGGTCGGAGACTGGGCTAATTGGCCAGAGTTTCGACGGCTTGAAGCCGAAGGTCTCACGATGTACGGTCAGATGACCGCCGGGTCGTGGATCTACATTGGTACGCAGGGAATTCTGCAGGGAACCTACGAGACCTTCGCGGCTATAGCTCGCAAAAGGTTCGACGGAACCCTGGCGGGAACCCTTACCCTCACGGGAGGGTGTGGTGGTATGGGAGGGGCGCAACCCCTCGCGGTTACGCTCAACGGTGGTGCTGTGCTTATTGTGGATATTGACAAGACGCGCCTTGATCGTCGTGCGGGTAAACGTTACCTCGACGTTGTTGAGACGGATTTGGATGTCGCCCTTGCCCGGGTTCTGAGTGCAAAAGAGACAAAGACAGCCCTTTCTGTAGGGTTGGTGGGCAACGCCGCAGAGGTTTTCCCGGAGCTGTTGAAGCGCGGTGTGAATGTTGACATTGTGACAGATCAGACCTCTGCCCATGACCCACTCTGCTATCTGCCCCTGGGGGTGCCGTTTGCGGAGTGGCGTGAACGGGCGCAGGCTGACCCCGAGGAATTCACCCGGTTGGCCCGTGAATCAATGGCGGCTCAGGTAGACGCCATGATCGGTTTTCAGGATGCCGGCTCTGAGGTCTTTGACTACGGAAATTCGATTCGTGACGAGGCGCGGGCGGGCGGTTGCGACCGGGCGTTTGACTTTCCCGGTTTTGTACCGGCCTATATTCGTCCGCTTTTCTGTGAGGGGCTGGGGCCCTTCCGCTGGGTGGCTCTTTCCGGGGACCCCGAAGATATTGCGGTGACAGACCGTGCGCTTCTTGAGCTTTTTCCCGAAAACGAACACCTCAAGCGATGGATTCACGCGGCTCAGGAGCACGTGGAATATGAGGGTCTTCCCGCTCGTATTTGCTGGTTGGGTTACGGCGATCGGGCGAGGGCGGGCGTGCTCTTTAACGATCTAGTTGCCCAGGGTAAGGTTTCTGCACCCATCGTGATCGGACGAGACCATCTGGATTCGGGTTCCGTTGCCTCTCCCTACCGTGAGACCGAGTCAATGCTCGACGGCTCCGACGCGATTGCCGACTGGCCGCTACTCAACGCCCTCACGGCTGCCTCTTCGGGTGCAACCTGGGTGTCGATTCATCACGGAGGCGGAGTGGGGATTGGCCGTTCTATTCACTCGGGTCAGGTGGGGGTGGCAGACGGTACTCCTCTTGCCGCCGAAAAGCTGACCCGTCTGCTCACGAACGATCCGGGCATGGGGGTGATCCGTCACGTGGATGCCGGATACTCGCGAGCTGTCGAGGTAGCGGAGGAGCGGGGAGTGCGGATTCCCATGCAACCGCGTTTGCGGGGCTAGGCGACGGCGATAGCGCCCGCGGAGCCGGGCGGATGGTGACTGCGGTTGTGACAGGCAAGGATGGATCGCGCCAGAGGAGGCCGGGCATACTGAGGCGTGAGTTTTGTTCGAATATATAAGATAACGATTAGAGAAGGTTATGAGCGTCCTTATCACGAATATTGGTGAGCTAACCACCCAAGATCCCTTACGCGAGTCGTCTCGGCTGCGTGACGCCGCGGTTGTCCTGGAGGGTGATCGTATCGCCTGGATCGGGTCGGCTGATCGTCCTCCAGCAGCCGATGAGAGAGTGGATGCCGGGGGAAGAGCTGTTCTTCCCGGTTGGGTAGACTCTCACACACACCTGATCTTTGCGGGAGATCGCACCGCCGAGTTCGAGGCCCGCATGGCTGGAGAAGCCTACGCTGCGGGCGGGATCAATGTGACGGTTAACGCAACCCGGGAGGCGAGCGACCAAGGACTCAGGGACAATCTGCTGCGTCTGGTCGGCGAGGCCAGGCGTGGTGGAACCACGACCATCGAGACCAAGACCGGATACGGGCTGACGGTTGAGGATGAGTTACGGGCGGCCCGGATCGCCGGAGAGATCGTTGACGAGGTGACGTTTCTGGGAGCCCATGTTGTCCCGGAAGGGTCTGCCCGGGAGGAGTATCTCCGTCTGGTCACGGGCGAAATGCTGGATACTGTGGCGCCGCATGTCTCCGCCGTCGACGTGTTCTGCGAAACCGGGGCCTTTGACGCTGGGGAGACGGCCCGGGTTCTCCAATCGGCGAGGGAGCGCTCGCTCGCGACCCACGTGCATGGTAACCAGCTGGGCCCGGGGCCAGGGGTTCAGCTTGCGGTGGAGTATAGGTCGTTGAGCGTTGATCACCTGGGGTTCCTGAGCGCGGCGGATATTGACGCGCTTGCCGCAGCAGCAACCCTGGAGCATCCCACCGTGGCGACCGTTCTACCCGCCTGCGATCTTTCCACGCGGATGCCCCTGGCTCCCGCCCGTGAGCTTGTGGATGCCGGTGCGATTGTTGCTATCGCGAGCAACTGTAACCCCGGTACCTCATATACCTCTTCTATGGGGTTTGCCGTGGCTACGGCGGTACTCCAGATGCGTCTCACGGTTGAGGAGGCCGTTTACGCTGCAACCTATGGAGGTGCCCGGGCACTCGGGCGACACGTTGCGTCCGCCGATAAGCCCGCGGTAGGTCATATCTCGGTGGGAGCGCGCGCCGACATTCAGATGCTCGACGCGCCCTCCGTCACCCACCTGGCTTATCGCCCGGGGATGCCGCTCACCGCTGCTGTATGGGCTGCTGGCCGTCGGGTGGTTTAGCTTACCTGCCACACATCCGGGCCAAAGATTTCGTAGTGAACCCTGTGAGCGGGGATTCCCGCGGCCAGGGCTTCCTCTCGAATCTTTTTCATGAAGGGAAGCGGCCCGCAAATATAAACTGAGGCATCATCCGGAAGGGTGATATCGCTGAGTGACATGTGCCCGCTGTGCGATTGCTCTCCGGTGTCCTCTCCCAGCCACGTGTGTAGCGTGGCGTTGGAGAGGCGTTCGAGGTCGCTCCTGATCTGTTCGCTGAGCGCCCACTCTTCGGGTCGATGATCCGCGTGGAGCACCACGACGTCCCGTTTGGAGTCGCTATCGGCCAGCGTTCGAATCATGGCAGCGGTGGGGGTGCAGCCGATTCCCGCCGAGGCAAAGACAACGGGGTGTTCGCCGCTGTCGAGAACAACGTCACCGTAGGGGTTGGACACCTGAACGACGTCTCCCACCTGGATATCGTTGTGCAGTAGGGGGGAAACCTCCCCCTCATCATCGCGCTTGGTGGTGAAGGAGCGCTCGTTCGCGCCGTTGGCGGTGAGCGTGTATTGACGCGCTTGGTGAATACCGGAGGGCAGCTTAACCTTGACGCTCACGTACTGTCCGGGAAGTGATGGTGTGACGGGGGTGTCGTCGGCGGGTTCCAAAACAAATGAGTGGGTGTGTTTTGTTGTGGCGGTTTTTGAGACGACGCGCCAGGGGGCCCAGATCTTGTTGTTGGCCTGTTGGGCGTAAAGATCACGTTCCAGTTTGATGAGGGCGTCTGCCATGAGCCAGTAAACCTCGGTCCAGGCCTCGGCAACCTCCGGGGTGATGGCGTCGCCGAGATCCTCGACGATGGCCGCAAAGAGGTTCTCGTAGACAATGTTGTATTGCTCCGGCAGAATGCCGAGCGAAGTGTGTTTGTGGGCGATGCGCGAGAGCAGTGCTTCGGGCAGGGTCCCGGGATTCTGTACGAGGTGGCTGGCAAACACGGCGATGCTTCCGGCGAGAGCCTTGGGTTGATACCCGGTTTTCTGGTTATTGGTACTGAAGATACCGTCAAGCAGTTCTGGATGCGCGTCAAACATTCGTTTATAGAAGCGGGGTGTGATGTGTCCGATGCGCTCTCCAATGATGGGGAGAGTCGCTTCGATGGTGGGGCGAGATTTTTCTGACAGCAAGATTACCTCCTGTTGTAGGGGAAACGTCTGACGTGATGCCGACGTAATATACGCATTTTAAATACGTATATAACCGGTATACACCTGTTCTCGCGATACTTCAAATCGAAGAAATTGGAGTGTTGAATTCTTTGTATACAGAAAATTGGTTGTTGATATTCCGGTTTTCTCTAACCCCTGAATTTCTGATCGGAGGGCGGGGTGTAGGTCGGTACCGTATAAGGATTGTCCTGTTCTGGGACGTGGCTTGGTGCCGTATAAAATTTCTCGGGGTCTCGGGTGTGCAGCCCGCGTTATTGCAGATCTCTTTTAGTCTGCGGTGTGCAGGCCGATCGTGGCAAAGATGGCTTTGGCCTGGGTACGCGTGGGGAGCTCTGCAACCACGATGTCGTCAAGCTCACGTAGAAAAGCCTCGCGCGCCTGGTTGAGTGCGTGTCGGAGACGGCAATCACCGGCGAGAGGGCAATCACCTCGGGGTGACATACAATCAGCGACATCTTCCCGAGTGCTGAGCAGGCGTATCACCTGCCCCACGGTGGCCGCGCGCCCCGCCTCGTTGAGGCGCGCCCCGCCGTGGCGACCGCGGGTGACGCTCACAAAGCCCAAACGACTCAAACCGGATACGGTTTTACTGACGTGGTTGAACGGTGTCCCTACCGCAGCGGCAATCTCTCTGCTGGAGAGCATTTCACCCTCTTTGAGGGTTGCGAGAACCAGCATTGCGCGGAGGCTTACATCCGTATAGGCGCTGATTTTCATTACTTCAAGTATGAGCATGAAGTGAGCATCAGGTCAATTTTTTTCGTGCCTGGGACCTGGTTTTTGTCCCGTCGGGAGTGCGGTGCTAGCGTGCGGGTGTGGTGATTGGCATACGCTCTACTAGACCTGCCGCGGACTCCAGCACGAGCAGCGCGGCGAGGCGAACGGTGCGGGCATCGGGGGTATCAGCCGTCGCATCAATCTCGGTGAGGTCGATTGATCGCACGCGAGGGTCGCGCGCGATAAAACGGGTGGCGATTCGAAGCTCGTGGGCGGTGAGACCACCCGGTAGTGATGCGGGGCAGGCGGGCGCAACCGAGCGGTCACACACATCAACATCAATGTCTACGTGCACGGGACCACCCGCAGAGCCGGCAATTTTTAGAGCCTCCCGAACGGCATCCGTTATCGAAGCGGGGGAGAGGTCGTTTCTGTGGATAACTGTGATGCCCAGATCCGCGGCCCGGCGGGTATATTCCAGGGAGTTTGCAAAGTCAGCGATGCCGATCTGTACGACGCGTGTGCCGCTGAGCCCGGCCTCAATAAGCCGTCGCACGGGAGAACCGTTGCTGATACCGTCACGCAGGTCGTGGTGCGCGTCAAAGGTGATGAGGCCGGCCGTGGTGATGTCCGTTCCCCAGGTTCCTAGGGCTGCCGGAACCGTCGCGGCGTTATCGCCGCCAAGGGCGAGCATAAGTTGAACATCGCGTGTGATCTTTGTGATGCGCGTGATGGCATCGGCCTCGCTCCATCCCGCATCCGGTTCTTCGAGGTTGCCGCAGTCAACTACTGTGAGGGCATCCTCAATCACCAGATCGCCGCGGGTGACCCTGCTCGGCTGGCTGGTGGTTCGGGTCTCGCCTCGTGATCCCACAGACGAATTGCCACTGTGTGGTGCCGGCGTGAACCCCGTTGCGGCATAACCCGAGTAGCGGCGCAGCGCGTCACGAATCGCGTCCGGGGTGGTGTGCGCTTGCGTTGGTGAGAGTGAGGTGCGCCAGGTAGGAACCCCGATGATCGCCAGGTCGACCCGTTTTTCAGGAGGGAGAGAGCCGGGCGCGGGCCAGCTTCCCGTGCGGGGCCAGAGCGGATCGTGCGACAGCTGTGCTGATGTCATGCTTCCGACGGTATCAATGATTTATCACCCAGCGGAACGGCCGCCACAGGCCCGCTATCTGTAATCCCAGACACTTGAGGAGGGTTGGGGATGGTCAAGAAGTGCAATCTACAGTCGAATCGTAGGTATGAAAGAAGAGACACCCGCAGCACGCCCCACCGCAGCACAGCGCCACCCCGAGGGCACCCACAATGATCACTCTCCCGTAGCCGTGGGACCGGGCCTCCTGCAGTTTGGAGACGTGATTGCGGTTGCCCGTGGCGGCGCCCTCGTTTTCATTCCCGAGGACGCAGAACGAGGCATCGTCGCCAGTCGCAAAATTATCGAGGAACTAGCCAACGACGTCCGGCCACACTACGGGGTCTCAACAGGTTTTGGGGCACTCGCCACGGTTCAGATCCCTCCGGAAAAACGGGCGCAGCTCCAGCGCAGCCTCATTCGCTCCCACGCCGCCGGGGCCGGGCAGGAGGTCGAGCGAGAGGTGGTTCGTGCCCTGATGCTGCTGCGGCTGAACACCCTGGCCAGCGGTCGCACCGGGGTTCGCCTCGAAACGGTGCAGGCCTATGTGCGGGTGCTTAACGCGGGTATTACCCCCGTGGTTCACGAGTACGGATCCCTGGGTTGCTCGGGCGATCTTTCCCCGCTTGCCCACTGCGCGCTCGCGGTGATGGGCGAAGGGCAGGTGCGTGATGCCTCCGGTGCACTGCGTGATGCCTCTGAAGCGCTCGAAGAGGCTGGAATTACGCCGATTGTCCTCGCCGAAAAAGAGGGTCTGGCGCTGATTAACGGAACGGACGGCATGCTCGGCATGCTCATTCTTGCGCTCGACGATCTTGACCGCCTCCTCCGGATTGCTGATATTGCGGCTGCGGGCAGCGTGGAGGCTCTTTTGGGAACCGACTCCGTGTTTGCGGCCGACCTCCAGGAGCTTCGCCCACATCCGGGCCAAGCAAAATCTGCGGCAAATATGAGCAGGATTCTTGCCGATTCCGGCCTGATCGCGCGCCGGGTGAGCGGCGAGTTTACACGAGTGCAGGATGCTTACTCGCTGCGCTGCTCACCCCAGGTGCACGGAGCCGCACGCGACACTGTGGCGCACGCTGCGCAGGTGGCACGCATTGAGTTGGGATCGACCGTTGATAACCCCGTTGTTACCCGGGACGGTCGGGTGGAGTCTAATGGGAATTTCCACGGCGCACCTGTTGGGTACGTTCTCGATTTTTTGGCGATTGCCGTTGCCGATGTTGCGAGCATATCGGAGCGTCGCACCGACCGTTTCCTCGATACCGCCCGCAACCACGGTCTACCACCCTTCCTCGCAGCCGACCCGGGCTTGGACTCCGGGTTGATGATCGCGCAGTACACGGCGGCAGGAATCGTCTCAGAGCTGAAGCGCCTGGCCGCTCCGGCCTCCGTGGACTCTATTCCGTCGTCTGCCATGCAGGAGGACCACGTGTCGATGGGGTGGGCCGCTGCCCGCAAGCTCCGTAAATCAGTCGACGGTCTTTCCCGAGTGTTGGCAATCGAGCTTTTAGCGTCCACCCGGGCCCTCGATTTTCGCGCGGTGGACGGATCAGCGGGTGCCCCGGGGGCGGCAACTACTGCCGTTCATGCGCTCCTGCGGCAAAAAATCGCGCGACCAAACACCGACGAATTTCTTTCTCCCACCATCACGAGCGCCACCGAGTATGTGCAGTCGGGAGCTATATTGGATGCGGTTGAGGGAGCGATCGGGGCGCTGAGTTAGTAGTACTCTGTGGTGTTGTTCCATCGCGTGGCACCTCCCCCGCGATGCGCGGGGTGGCCCTGCACTTGTGACGCAACCTTATAAAACCTTATTGAGAGGTTCTGTTATTGCGATTGCCGCATACAGCAATAATTGACGAGAAGATGGGATACTGAATCGACCACGATATCTCTAGGGAGTGAGGATACGTTACGTGGCCGAGTCATCACGGGTTCCGGCAGCAGAGAACACGCTGCGTATCTTGAGCCTGCTCGCGTCGTCGCGAGGGCCCCTTCCAGCCTCCATGATTGCGACTCGGCTTGCGTTGCCACGATCAACCGTTTACCACCTTCTGAACGTTCTTGAGCGTAACGGATATGTGATGCACCTGGCCGAGGAAAGGCGTTTCGGCTTGGGGATTGCCGCTGTTGAGCTCAGTTCCGCTTACGCGCGTCAGGAACCCCTCTCCCGCCTGGGACGGCCGATCTTGGCCGCCCTGGTGGATCGGGTGGGTGTGAGTGCCCATTTGGCGGTCCTGCACGGAAGAGACGTGCTTTACGTTGTGGAGGAGAGGGCCCTTAATGCACCCTCCCTCGTGACCGATGTTGATGTGCGTCTGCCCGCACACCTCACGGCCAGCGGGAGGGCTATCCTCGCGGCTCTCCCGAAGGCGCAGGTAAGGGCGCTATTTCCTCACTCAGACTCTTTTGTGCAGATTCATGACGGAGCCCAAAACATCGATCGTTACTCCAAGCTGCGCAGCGTGCTCAGCCGAGTAGAGTTACGCGGCTACGCAGAGGAGCAGGGGGAGGTAACGCCCGGATTTGCCTCGGTTGCCGTTGCGGTGCGAGACCACAGGGGATGGCCCGCAGCCGGGCTTGCGGTTACGTTCCAAGCGAGTGAGGTTCCGCCTGAAACGTGGTTGGAGTACGCGGATAGTGTGCGCATCGCAGCGGATGAGCTTTCGAAACGCCTCTACGGGCGTGCAATCGTGGGGGAGTGACCTCCTCGTTCGCGGGTGCCCCCGCGTCGCAGTGCTGGAACTTCACCCCGGGTGAGCGTAGACTCGGGCCATGCAGATACGAGACATCCCCCTCACTACCATCAACGGCGAGACCACCTCTCTCGCGCACTATGCAGACAAATCCGTGATGGTTGTTAACGTGGCTTCGCGGTGTGGGCTCACCCCTCAGTACACCGCACTGGAGGCTCTTCAAAAAGAGTATGGGGATCGCGGATTCACGGTTCTGGGTTTCCCCTGCAACCAATTTGCTTTTCAGGAGCCGGGCAGCGCTGAGACCATTCAGGAGTTCTGCTCGATCACTTACGGTGTTACTTTTCCTCTGATGGAGAAGGTCAAGGTAAACGGGCGATCCGCGCATCCTCTTTACGTGGAACTCACAAAAACTGACGACTCTGAAGGACGCGCGGGTCGGGTCAAGTGGAATTTTGAAAAGTTTTTGATTACCCCGAGTAATGATATCTATCGCTTCCGACCCACCACGGTGCCGGACGACCCCGCCATCATTGCTGCGATTGAATCTTCACTCCCGGCGTAAACTTGCGCTCTTTGTTGCTTGCTGTACAGCGCGGGAGAGGCTAGTGAGGAATAGATGAACGCCACGTTTTTCCTGAACTCCTACGATGCCCTCGACTCGTTTCTGCTGGGACTCACAGCCGCCGAGGTTGACTACCCCTTCGGCCCGAATGCTCGGGTGTACCGGGTGCTGGGTAAAATGTTTGCGCTCGTGGGGGAGGGTGGTCCGGTGCTGACGGTTAATCTCAAGGGGCCTCCCGAAATGAATCAGATGTTGGTGCGGGACTTTGAGGCGATCACCCCCGGGTATCACATGAATAAGCAACACTGGATCACCGTCACGCTCGACGGAAGCGTTGAGGATGCCCTGTTGGAGGAGCTTGCCGCGCAATCACATGAGATAGTTGTAGCTTCCTTGCCGCGCAAACAGCGTGAGGCGTATCGCGAACTTTACACGGAGCGTGATCTCCCCTAAACTTGCCGAGGTGGTTGATTTCCTCCATACTTTTTTGTGCCTATTTCACCGATGTAATTCGGATGTTGAGGTTCGAATGAGAATTCGAGAGAATTGATCTAGTTGAAGGGCGGTGGCTCAATTGGTAGAGCAGCGGTCTCCAAAACCGCAGGTTGCAGGTTCGAGTCCTGTCCGCCCTGCGAATCCCTTCGAGAAATAAACCCCTCAGGGGACAGAAAGGTTGGTGGCTATGGCTGACGAAGTAGTAGATGAACCGGGCGAAGAGCTGGTGGCTACTGCCAAGAAGAAGCGCGCCGAAAAGAAGACCTGGTTTGGTCGTATCATTCTGTTTTTCCAGCAGGTTGTTGCCGAGCTGAAAAAGGTTGTTACACCCACTCGTAAAGAACTCTTCAACTTCACGGCGGTTGTTCTTATATTCGTGATCATCATGATGGCGATTGTGTGGGTTCTTGATCAGCTCTTCGGCTGGGTAGTCGTTGTTATTTTTGGAAATCCCACTTTCTAAGTCGGTGTGCGCAAGTTTTACGCGTCGCACCCAACCACAGAGGTATAGAGACTAAAGGTTATGCAGAACGAAGAAACAAATTCTAACCCCGAAGCGGAGCTTGATGCGGCGCTGGATGCCCTGATCGACTCGGTTGATACCGACGGGAAGGTTGCTGACGCTGAAGAGCCTGTTGCGGCCGAGGGCGTTGCCGAGGTCCCTGCTGAAGAGGTTGTTGTTACTGAACCCGAGGTAGACCCCTACGCGGAATTTAAGCGTGACCTGCGTACTCGTCGTGGTAAGTGGTACGTTATCCACTCCTATGCGGGATACGAGCGCAAGGTTAAGTCAAACCTGGAAAACCGCCGTGAAACCATGGGCGCCATCGACTACATCCACGAGATCCAGGTTCCCATGGAAGACGTTGTTGAGATCAAAAATGGCCAGCGCAAGATGGTGACGCGCGTGCGTATTCCCGGATACGTGCTGGTTCGCATGGAACTCAATGAGAATTCCTGGTCTGTTGTTCGTCACACTCCCGGTGTCACCGGTTTTGTGGGTAATGCTCACAACCCGGTTCCGCTGCGCTTCAACGAGGTGTTTGACATGCTCAAGTCCACTGTTGAACTGGCAGATGCCGCGGGCGAGGGCGCCGCAAGCCAAGGCAAAGCTTCAGCTTCGCAGGCTGCCGCTCAGGCAGAGATTGATTTTGAGGTTGGCGAGACCATCACCATCAAAGAGGGATCGTTTGCGGGTCTGCCCGGATCGATCAGCGAAATCAATACCGCGAGCGGTAAGCTCACCGTTTTGGTGTCGCTCTTTGAGCGTGAAACCCCGGTTGAACTCAGCTTTGACCAGGTAACAAAGCTCTAGTAGCTGGTACTATATAAACTTCTGTCGATATCAATCGACGGATACCGGGGCACAGAAATACTGTGTCCACGGGAGAGACGATTGGCTGCACGGCCATGAATTTCGTCATAGTAAAGGAAAACATCAATGGCACCCAAGAAGAAGGTTACGGGTCTGATTAAACTTCAGATCCAGGCCGGCGCCGCTAACCCCGCACCCCCCGTGGGTCCTGCGCTGGGTCAGCACGGCGTGAACATCATGGAATTCTGCAAGGCGTACAACGCCGCAACCGAGTCACAGCGCGGAAACGTTGTGCCGGTTGAGATCACCGTGTACGAGGATCGCTCGTTCACCTTTATCCTCAAGACCCCTCCCGCCCCCGAGCTGATTAAGAAGGCTGCGGGAGTTGCAAAGGGTTCCGGTACGCCGCACACCGCAAAGGTGGGCAAGATTACTATGGATCAGGTTCGCCAGATCGCAGAGACCAAGCAGGCCGATCTGAATGCAAACGACATTGAGGCCGCATCCAAGATTATTGCCGGTACCGCTCGTTCCATGGGCATCACGGTCGAGTAGGGCTGAGGAGAAAAAACATGGCACAGAAGTCAAAGGCATATCGCGCTGCCGCAGAGAAGATCGAAGACGGCAGACTGTACAGCCCATCCGAGGCGGTTGCTCTCGCTAAAGAAACCGGATCGGCAAAGTTTGATTCAACCGTTGAGGTCGCCCTCAAGCTGGGCGTAGACCCCCGCAAGGCAGACCAGATGGTTCGTGGCACCGTGAGCCTCCCACACGGTACGGGTAAGGTTGCACGCGTTCTGGTGTTTGCCACCGGTGCTGCTGCCGAGGCTGCTCTGGCCGCCGGTGCTGACGAGGTTGGTGGAGACGAGCTGATCGAGAAGGTTGCCGGTGGATACACCGCGTTCGACTCGGCGGTATCAACTCCCGAGCTCATGGGCAAGGTTGGTCGTCTGGGTAAGGTGCTGGGTCCCCGTGGACTCATGCCCAACCCCAAGACCGGAACGGTTACTCCCGACCCGGCCAAAGCGGTTACGGATATCAAAGGCGGAAAGATTGAGTTCCGCGTCGACAAGCACGCAAACGTTCACTTTATCGTAGGCAAAGCCTCCTTCACCAAGGAGCAGCTCGACGAAAACCTGACGGCCGCTCTTGATGAGGTTATTCGTTTGAAGCCCTCCAGCTCGAAGGGACGCTACGTTCAGAAGGGTGCCGTGTCGACCACCTTTGGTCCCGGTATTCCCCTCGACGTAAACGCCTTCTAGGCTACTCATCAAAAGACCTCCGGTGCATCCGTGCATCGGAGGCCTTTTTGTTCTAGCGTCTCAGCTCCCGTGCCACTGGACGTAAGCGACCCTAGCGGGTAGCCTCGGATTCCTGCGGTCTCGCAAGGAGGCAATCGTGAACACCCCGGCTCGCCGGACAGAGGACTGGCTCTTTGTGGGTATTGTTGGGCTCGATAGCAGTCCTTTTCAGCGGAACTGTGCTTTTTATCGCTTCTCTTTATGGGTGAGGAGATGGATGAAACTGCGCTTCCCACTGTTGTCTCGGGGGATTTGGGAGCATAATAGTTTTTTCGATACTCACAACTTCGGTGGCTAATCGGGGTGCGCGAGAGGTCGAAAATCTGATGCACAATAAAGTTAAAGCCTCTGTAAACGTGCTTTTTTTGGGGGTCATTTTGGGGTGAGCGGGCCATGTGCAGCCCGTGGTTAAAGCATTTGACACGGTGCCGTAATAACTACTAATATTCCAAATGGAATAATTCATATGGGGCATTCTGAATTATGTGTCACGAGAGGATGAATGGGGTATGGCGTCTGAGTGTAAGCTCACTCCGTTAGCGGTTGCGGTACTTGCCCTGCTACTGGAGAGGCCGATGCATCCGTATGAGGTGTATCAGCTGCTTATGCAGCGATCTATGGACAGCTTTGTAAAGGTTCGTCCGGGATCGCTCTACCACACGTTTGAACGCCTGCTGAAGGGTGGGACTGTTCGGGCGGTTGGTACAGAGCGGGAGGGCAACCGCCCGGAGCGTACAACCTATGAGATCACCTCAGAGGGGCGTGAAGCGATGGAGAGAAAGGTGCGCGAGATGCTGGCGGAGTCGGATCACGAGTATCCGAACTTTCCGTTAGCGGTGGGGGAAGCACACAATATTCCGCGCGAAACTGCGGTGATGTTGCTGAGCGAGAGGCTTGAACGCAAGCGTGCCGAGGTGGCGGTTCTTGACACAAAGATTACCTCTGCTGAGGAGCGGGAGATTCCCAAGAGATACTGGCTGGCCGCAGATTTCTGCCGTGCCATGACCACGGCAGAGATTGGGTGGTTAAAAAGCCTCATCGCTGATATAGAAACGGGAGACATCCCCTGGGGGCAGAATGTCACGAAAACTTCGTAGACAATCATTTATTCCAAACTTAAAATTTTAATACAACCTGAAGGAAAACTATGGAAAAGGTAGTTAAGCCGTGGCCAGCCCTCTGGGCTCTTGTCTTCGGCTTCTTTATGATTCTGGTGGACAGCACAATCGTGTCGGTCGCTAACCCCTCGATCATGCGTGGGCTGGGGGCGGATATTAACTCGGTGATCTGGGTGACGAGCGCCTACCTGCTGGCCTATGCGGTCCCCCTGCTCATCACGGGTCGATTGGGTGATCGCTTTGGCCCCAAAAAGCTCTATCTGATAGGCCTGGTTGTTTTTACAATCGCGTCGGCCTGGTGTGGTTTTTCAACCAGCGTTGAGATGCTGATCATCGCCCGCGTATTCCAGGGTCTCGGTGCGGCTATGATGACCCCGCAGACCATGGCCGTTATTACACGGCTGTTTCCCCCGGACAAGCGCGGACCCGCCATGGGTCTGTGGGGGTCGGTTGCGGGCATCGCAACCCTGGTTGGTCCCATCCTGGGTGGAGTGCTGGTGGATAGCCTGGGCTGGGAGTGGATCTTCTTTGTCAACGTTCCCGTGGGTGTGGTTGCGTTTGTTCTTGCGTGGCGTCTGGTTCCCTCGCTTAAGACAAATCGTCACCGGATGGATATCCCGGGCATTATCCTGAGCGCGGTTGGTATGTTCCTGCTCGTCTTTGGTATTCAGGAGGGTGAAAGCTATAACTGGGGAACCATTTGGGGACCGATCTCCGTGTGGAGCTTAATCATCGCGGGAATCGTGGTGCTGATCGGTTTTGTGGTGTGGCAGGCGTTTAATAAGGCTGAGCCTCTGCTTTCGCTTTCGCTGTTCCGCGACCGTAACTTCTCCCTCGCAAACGCCGGAATCACAACCGTCGGGTTTACCATCACGAGCATGGCTCTCCCGCTTGTTTTCTTCTTCCAGCTGGTGCGGGGAATGACCCCCACCCAATCCGCGCTCATGCTCGCGCCGATGGCGATTATCTCGGGGGTTCTTGCTCCGTTTATCGGTCGCCTCATTGATCGTACCAACCCGCGAAACGTGGCGCTCTTCGGGCTGGTTCTGCTGGGACTCTCGCTCGCCCTGTACTCGCGCCTCCTCGCTCCAGACACGGAGGTGTGGGTACTGCTCATCCCGAGTGCGCTCTTAGGTCTGGCGAGTGCCGCGGTGTGGGCGCCCATGTCGAGCACCGCCACGCGCAACCTTCCCCCGCAGCAGGCGGGAGCCGGTTCGGGAGTCTACAACACCACGCGTCAGGTTGGTGCGGTGCTGGGTAGTGCGTCGATAGCCGCGCTTATCCAGGCGCGTCTCGCGGCGGAGCTTCCCAGCGCGCCCGGTTCGCAACCGTCGGGTGATTTCTCGCTGGGCGGTCAGCTTCCCGAGATGCTACACAGCGGTTTCTCTGCGGCCATGGGGCAGGCTCTTCTCTTGCCCGCAGCCGCGGCTATCCTGGGCGCGATCCTGGTGGCGTTCTTTGAGAAGCCCCGGCCTGTGGGAGAGGGCTGGGGTGCAGGCCCTAAGACCGCTGCGCAGCCGGTTGTCTCTCCCTCCGCCAAGTAGGGGTGCCGTTGAACGGTTTTTCTACAAAGCGGGGGAATCGGTTTCTCGCGAGACTCTGATCCCGTGATATGCGGGTCGGTCGTGAAGCTTCGGTTAGGCAACAGTGCCCGGGTGATGCGCTCTCTTCTCGGGAGCGGCATCACCCGGGCACTGTGCTGTGTGGGCTGCCTTGGTTCTGCACAAATGGGCACAGGGCGTAATGAAAACTTTGTAGACAACTGGTTGTTCAAAATCAAAGATTTTAAACAAACCTTAAGGAAGCCTATGGAAAAAGTAGTGAGGCCGTGGCCAGTCGTCTGGGCTCTTGTCCTTGGTTTCCTTATGATTCTGGTGAACCGGTTGAATTCACTCAATATGGACACCCCCTCTGGCAAGAGACTCTGCGCGAAGCAGGTCTGACACAATCAATGTCTCGGAAGGGCAACTGTTTAGATTATGCCGTTATCGAGGGGTTCTTCAGCCATATGAAGGAGGAATGGTTCCGAATCCAGCAGCCGCAGACGCTGCCAGAGTTCTATGCCGGGTTTAATGAATATCTAGGGTGGTGGAACACCACACAGATCCAAGCCAGACTCGGGCACCTCAGCCCAGACCAATACCGAAATCAACTGTCCACCACCGGATAGTGTTTACGAACAGCGTCCAACTTTCGGGGACCAGTCCAGGTTAGGCTTAGGCTTCTATAAATAAGCTTAGAGGATTATCAATAAAGCTAAATGCAAGGATTGCTAACTCTCTGAATGAGAATGATTTTCAATTTATAATGTAAGCTGATATGGCTTTCTATAAAATATAGAAGAGTGAGCTCAAAGAAGCGCATCATGAAAACAAAGAAGTGAGAGTAAAATCATTAAGAAGTATTTTCTTTTAGCAACCGCTTTGGTCTTCGCTCTTGGTTTAAGTACGCCACCGGCCAGTGCAAATTCTCCTGAAGAAGCATCAGTAGATCTAACCGATCCAGATAAAGTTCTTGAGAGCTTCTTTCCAGACGAGCGATTAGGGGAATCGCAGGCTGAGTGGCTTTCAGGGGACACAAATAATGAAACTAAAGTAGCCGTCGAAGTCTCACAAGATGCCGATGATAATTTCAACATAGTGCCACAGTCGCCTCCTCTGCAGGAAACAAATTTTTCCGCAGAGACAATAATTTCTGAAGAGGCTAGGCTTCTTACTTTTTCAGTATCAGATTATGATGACCACGTGAAAGCAGATTCGGAGATACAGGCCCTTATTGCAAACGACGGCAAAGGCGCTCAATATATCGAACCTCACAATCAGGGTATGCGCATTCTGAATGTCGTAACAGAAAAGCCAGGGGTTGACTACGTGGAATGGAACTTATCGACTGACAGTGGCAGTTTTCCTGTGGTGGAGATGAATGAGGATGGGTCAGCCTGGGTGAGAGACCACAACGGTGAACCTCTCGGGACAATCTCCTCCCCTTGGGCACTAAGATAGCAAGGGGAAAAGCCTTCCCACCGAGTACTCATACGAGAACGGAACCCTTCGTCAATGGGTGGATTACTCGCGTTCGGATATTGTTTACCCCATTATTTCTGACCCAAACTGGAATTACTCTATGTCGTGGGCAATGGGTCCCGCGAATAAAATTAATGCCTCACATGTCCGCGCATATTTTCATAACTGCTTTAGCTGTTTTTTCGGCGATCTTGCGACAACCGGTGTCCCAAAGAAGATGCCATCCGAGGGTACTGTTGTGCCGTTACGCGTAGGAGTGGTAGGGACTTTCACGGTCCGAAAAGGTAAGGAATGGTACTTTCCGACGCGTAATAACTTCGGATGGGTTTTCATTGCCGAGCCTGGCCACCTTGACGGTGCCGGATCAACAATTAGTTTTGACTATTATGATCGAGTTGACGGTCAATTCGTTCAAACAGTAAGCGCCTTTATTAAAAATGATTTTTGGGCTGGGAATGAAGTGTATAAGTTTGGTGCAGCCAACACCTGGAACTATATGGCTAATAGGCTAGGTCAAATGATCATCGCGCTACAAGGTTCGCTGCCATTCCCCAGATAATTATTCCACCTCTCACATATGTTTCCATTGCTTTAGGGGTGTCAGATCAAGGATTTGACTCAATCTCTGGATTTTATGGATACGTTCTGATCAC
The DNA here is from genome assembly GCF_029760935.1 of Lysinibacter sp. HNR. NCBI lineage: Bacteria > Bacillati > Actinomycetota > Actinomycetes > Micrococcales > Microbacteriaceae > Lysinibacter > Lysinibacter sp. HNR. The sequence continues at coordinate 506,119 of NZ_CP121684.1, forward strand.
AGTAATTACATCTCTTCTTTCTGTGTTTTTCTTTCTCATTGCGGCGATAGTTAATACTTCTATTTTGGATAAATTTCAATTCAAAAAAATCGTAATTATTTACGTCTCTAAAATAATGCTCACTGTGCTGCTCACAGCAATTTATTTGTGGATATTCACGCTACCCACTTTTAAGCTTCAGACGTACTTCGTTGCTCTCTTCGCCGGCCTTATGGCTCTGCTTGTGCGCCCAAAGTTTTATGACCCCCATGAAATTCATCCTATTCTTCGATGGCTAAGATGGTTAAGAGGAGAGTGATTCCTTGAGGCTGCAAAGCTTCTATAGGGACTGGGCAGACCCCGCTTTTGAGGACCAACCGCTATGCGAGTCCATAACTCTCCTGCGAGTGCTAGCGGTCTGTGAGTCTTGGGAACATATTTGAGCATGTCATTCGGGACCTGCCGGGTCCGCGTGAGACTGACCCAATTCTCTGATTCTGTGTTTGCATTTGTTTGATTGACTTATTTATATAAACAAAGGTAAGATTGGAGTAAACGCAGAAAAGCACAGGAGATCAGGAGTCGCAGTGTTTGCCGAGGAACGTCAATCACGCATAGCCGAGATGGTCACAGCAAACGGGCGGGTAACTGTCACCGAACTGGCCGCTCGATTCGACATTACGGCAGAAACGGTCAGGCGCGATCTTGACGTGCTTGAGGCTGCACGCCAGCTGCGTAGGGTGCACGGCGGAGCGGTAACCCTCGATCGGCTCAGCATGGCGGAGCCGAGCCTCGACGAACGTCTCACCCAGCGCTATGACGAGAAACGCCGCATCGCGGCCGTGGCTCAGACGCTCGTGCCGAGCGGCAAAACGGCATCCGTTATTCTTGATGCCGGGTCAAGCACCGAACTCCTCGCGCATCTGCTTGCGCAGTGGACACCTGTCACCCCCGGCGATGAACTGCTCGTGATCACCAACGCCGTGCCGATCGTGGCTCAGCTCTCCGCGCACCCCGAGCTACAGCTCCACGTTCTTGGCGGGCGTGTTCGCGGACTCACCCGCGCCATTGTCGGCTCGGTAACAGAGCAGCAACTGGCTTCTCTTCGTCCCGATATCGCGTTTATCGGCACCAACGGCATCGACTCCCAGTTTGGGCTGAGCACGCCCGACCCCGTGGAAGCGGCGGTGAAAACGGCGATCGTTAAATCAGCCCGGCGCACCGTTGTCCTTGCCGATTCCAGCAAGCTTGGCAAGGCGGCGCTTGTTAAATTTGCCGACCTGGGCGAGATCGATACGCTCATCACCGATGCCGCACCCGCGGGTTCCCTGAGCGGTGCCCTCATTACAGCTGATGTTGAGGTGGTCGTAGCGTGATTATTACCCTCACTCCCAACCCCAGCCTCGACCGAACGTTCGAACTCGGCGGTGCCCTGGCGCGCGGCCGGGTGCAGAGAACGATCTCCTCGCATCAGGAACCCGGTGGTAAGGGCATTAACATCACCCGTGCGCTCAGCGCGGTTGATGGTAACAGCATTGCGCTGTTTCCCGGTGACAAGACAGATCCGCTTGTTCGGATGCTTCACCAGGCTGGAATCCGACACGGTACGGTGCCCCTCGGCGAGGCGATCCGCAACAATATCACCATCACCGAACCCGACGGAACAACAACAAAACTTAACGAACCCGGTCCCACGTTATCCGCCATCCAGCAGCGTGAATTGGTGACTCTTGTGCTCGATACCGCACGCGGGGCGCGCTGGATGGTGCTCGCCGGATCGCTTCCACCCGGGGTCCCCCACGATTTTTACGCCACCATCATCACGAAGATTCGTGAACGGTACGGTGCGGAGGCTCCACTGATTGCCGTTGATTCCTCGGGAGAACCCCTGGCGCGGGCCGTTGCTGCCAGCCCCGATCTGATCAAGCCCAACGCTGAAGAGTTAGCCGAGCTGGTCAGCGTGAAGAGCGACAACCTTGAGGCTGACCCGGAGACGGTCACCGCGCTGGCCCGCAATCTGGTCTCTCGCGGTGTGGGTGCCGTGCTCGCCACCCTCGGATCGCAGGGCGCGATTCTGGTGACCGGCGACGGAAGCTGGCACGCAACCACCCCTCCAATTGTCGCTCGAAGCACCGTGGGAGCCGGCGACTCGGCACTCGCCGGGTACCTTCTCAGCCACGTGGCTGGGCAGGCTGCCCCCGACCGTCTGCGACAGGCCGTTGCACACGGAACAGCCGCGGCCTCGCTTCCTGGAACTACCGTTCCAACCATCACCCACCCTGAGACTGTTGTGGTTAACCACCGTGACTAGGCTCCAGCATCACCACTAGAAAGGATGCTCGTGAATACCATCATCACCCCCGCTCTCGTCTCTCTCGACGTTGACCTGGGTACCTCAGCGCCCGAGGTGATCCAGCGCCTCACCGACCTCGTTGTGGCCTCCGGGCGCGCAACCGCACCAGAGGATCTCTATGCCGACGCGATAGCCCGTGAAGAACAGGCCAGCACCGGGTTTCCCGGGGGCTTAGCCATTCCGCACTGCCGGTCATCCGCCGTTCTTGAACCGACCCTCGCGATGGCGCGCCTGCAACCACCCGCCGACTTTGGTGCCCCCGACGGCCCCGCCGACATCGTCTTCTTTATTGCGGCACCCGCCGGGGCAAATCAGGAACACCTGAAAATTCTGTCGACCCTGGCCCGCTCGCTGCTCAAAACCGACTTTACGGATGCCCTGAGGGGAGCGGCGTCCGCGGAGGAGATCGTTGCGATTGTGAACGCCGCGGTGGAGGCACCCGACGGTGAGGCCGCGGTTGGTGCAGCCGGTGCGAGCGCGGGTGCCGGTTCGGGTGCAACGGACCCCGCAGCCGCCGCTGCCGGAACGGGAGTTGCGGCCGGTGCCGGTGCAAAAGCTGCCGGTACTGCTGCCCCCGCGGCCCGCCGCATTGTCGCTGTCACAGCCTGCGTCACCGGAATCGCCCACACCTACATGGCGGCGGACGCGCTTGTAGCGGCCGCGGCGGAGACCGGTGTTGACCTTCAGGTCGAAACGCAGGGATCATCCGGCTCCACCCCGCTCGATCCCTCGGTTATCGCGGCGGCTGAGGCGGTGATCTTTGCAGTTGACGTGGACGTTCGGGGTCGCGAACGCTTTGTCGGAAAACCTCTCGTCTCGGCACCCGTGAAGCGCGGTATCGACGAGCCCGCTGCCATGATTTCGGAGGCCATAGCGGCGGCCGATAACCCCGCAGCAAAACGCGTAACGGGGACAGACGAACCATCGGCGGGAACAACCGTCACGGGCGACGGTTCCCGCGAGAGCTTTGGTCAGATGCTCAAGCGTTCGCTGCTCACCGGCGTGAGCTACATGATCCCGTTTGTTGCGGGCGGTGGTCTCCTCATCGCCCTGGGGTTCCTCCTCGGCGGCTACAACATCACGGATCACGCCGACACGATCGTGTTGGATAACAGCCTCGCCAACCTACCCGACGGGGGACTCGGCCAGTATCTCGGGGCGGTTGCCTTCAAAATCGGTGCCCTCTCCATGGCCTTCCTTGTTCCCGCGCTTGCCGGATTTATCGCGTTTGGCATCGCGGATAGGCCGGGTATCGCCCCCGGATTCACCGCCGGTGCCGTATCGGGTTTTATGGGAGCCGGATTCCTCGGAGGAATCGTGGGTGGTCTGCTGGCCGGTTTTGTGGCCCTGTGGATCGGGCGCCTCCCCGCGCCGCGCTGGTTGCGCGGTTTGATGCCCGTTGTGGTTATCCCGCTGGTGGCGTCAATTGTGGCCTCGGGGCTTATGTTCCTGGTGCTTGGTGGACCCATCGCGGCCCTCACCGCGGCCCTCAATGACTGGCTCTCCGGAATGACCGGCGTCTCCGCGATTCTTCTCGGCATTATTCTCGGATTGATGATGGCGTTTGACCTTGGTGGTCCCGTGAATAAGGTGGCCTACTCGTTTGCCGTTGCCGGTCTGGGAGCCGCGAGCCTCACCAATCAGGGACCCTGGCACATTATGGCCGCCGTGATGGCGGCGGGAATGGTACCGCCCCTCGCGATGGCGCTGGCCACCACCCTTCGCCGCGGGCTCTTTAGCGAGCCGGAGCGTGAGAACGGCAAGGCGGCGTGGTTGCTCGGGCTGTCCTTCATTTCGGAGGGTGCAATCCCCTTTGCGGCGGCCGATCCGTTCCGCGTCATCCCGGCGGGTATGCTCGGGGCCGCGGTGACGGGTGCAATGAGCATGGGCTTTGCGGTCACCTCAAAAGCACCACACGGTGGTATTTTCGTGTTCTTTGCGATCGATAACTTTTGGCTCTTCCTGCTCTCGATTGCGGTGGGAGTTGTTGTCTCTGCGCTGGCGGTCATCCTGCTCAAGCAGTACGCGGTGCGTAAGAAGCCCGTTGCGGTAGCCGTCTAAACGGCGACGCTACTCGTGAGAGAGGAGTTTGGTTTCTCTCGCGAGTAGCGCCGGGGATATTCGTGCAGTGGGTTTTCTTTTCTAGTTCTAAAAGCCTTAAATATTCAAAAGTAAATTGTGGTGTACTCGTCACAAGCCCAAGACTCTTGGCTCCAACAAAACGAGATTTGGCAGCCGTCACTCGCTACACAGTGGTGCAGTATCATTGCGTCAGGATGGGATCGTTCTAAACTTGCGAGGGAAGGGCCGCTCATGAGTGGGGAAGATGACGAATTGTTGCGGGTTAAGTTCTATGGAGTGCATGACCTGGCCGTTGTTGTGTATGCTCCGCGTGCGGTCGAACTTGCTGCACAGTTTGATGCTACGAATCCTTTGACGAGTGTCATGGACGTTCTTGAGCTTCACAACGTGCAGCAGTATCTTGAGCATCGATTGATTCCGAGCTCTTGCACTGAGGAAGAAGGAGATCAACTTGTGGCACGGGTTCCGCAGATTCGCAGTGCTGTTGCGCGATTCTTTACTGGGGTGGACCATTCAAATTTTCCCACTATCGTGAACGGGGTCGACTACGATTTTCACAGAGATCTTCTTGATCTTCTCGATCGTAACAAGGCCTTCGAGCGTTGCGATAGCACGATAGAGCTTCCCGCGTTGAAGGCCGCAGATGTTCATCTTGGCGAGATGCTTGCGAGCAGGAGCCTCGTGCGTGCGTATGACACCGAAATACGGGATGAGTTACTCGTCTCACCTCGAAACGCCGAGCACCTAGTTCGCAAGTACTTGGAGAAGACTGAGAGGAGCGAGATATATCTTCCACACAGTTTTACATCGAAGGACGCTCGCAACTTGCTTGAGCGTTACATCGATGATGACGATGCAAACTGGAACTATGTGCAGTTGATCTCAACTGCGAATGATGATGCTCGGATCGGTATCGACGGCAAGCTTAGATTGCGGGTGAGGCGACGCATCGAAGAATTAAACACGAAGTTTTTCGAGCAAAACGAGGGATTTAAGTTCGGCTGTGATATTAACATCTCTGACGATCAGGATGAACCAGTGGTTTTTGAGATGGACTCCTCGGATGGCTCGGTATGGCGACAAACATACAGTAGACGCTGGCTGGAGGAAACCTCCGATAACCCGAGTATTCTCAATAACTTTCAGCACCTATTTGAATTCGTTGATCGCCAAGTACTTCTAACGCTCCCGTCTTACCCGGCGCGCTTAAGTGTGGTTGAGCGGTTTATGGGGCTTACCGGGAACACTGAGTACAAGGTCGGCGTTGCTTTTCGAGCTCTGGACATGAATTCGTTGTTGCAGATGCGCATGTACTGTCAATTCCTAGAAGAACAGGATAGCAACTTGGAGAAAGTTGTCTCTTGGTTTTTCGAAACGTATCTTATTGAGGAATTTGGAATCTCAAACTTCTCGTTCACCCCGTCAGTCAGCGGTACGTCGTATCTCCAGAGAGTTCGGCATCTTTTTGCTGAGATGGAAAGCGTAGTAAACCAATTTGGCCTGTTTGCCGAGAACGGTGATCTTGATCGAGATTTGCTCACCATGGTCTCGGGTCAGGTGCGATACAAGGAGATACCAAGTCTTCTTAACGGCAAGTATGTCTACCCGGTAGATGGTCAAGAGATTGTCGATATTCTTAATGTATTATTCTCTGATCAATCGAAATTGAAATACATCAACGAGGGGTTGCAAGGTAATGATGTCGCTGAACTTCTTTTAGAGAATCGAGTTGCCTACACGGACTTCCGTGACTATCAGAAAGCGATTGTCGATCATCTGATTAATCTCGGAGTTCTTGAAGACACGGGCGAGCGGGTTCGGTTCGCGAGCACGGAGCAGCGATTGATTCTTAGAGCGTTGTTTAATACCCAAGCGGCGAACTATTATCACCTCTCGGAGGCTGGGCGCGTGGAAATAGACCATATGGTGGAAAGGGGTTGGGTTGAGCGTCGATCCTCACTGTTGACTGACGCTGAGGGGGACTATTTTAACTACTTTCTTAATAAAGTGGGATTTAGTAACGGACCCAACTTACGTAATAGATACCTGCACGGGTCGCAGCCCCACACCGACAATGAGGAGGAGCATGTCCGTACGTACCTCATTGCGCTGCGTCTGATTGTTGCACTGGTCATCAAGATGAATGACGATCTTTGTCTCTCGGCGAGTGAGGGTGCGATTTCTGCGGGCACCAGAAGCAAATTGTGATTCACTTGTATATGTTCAGAGAACCGTGCTACTGACGAACATCACCGAGATAGGTTCTCTGACATATATGAAGTGAAGCGCCCTGGTTTTCTTGGAGATTGATGTGCCCTGGCTTTAACGGAGTCGTGCAGTTAGAGCCCTGATCGCAGTATCTGGTTTTGTTCGTACAGTTTCTCGTACTCGACGGGGGTGCGCATTCCGAGCCTGGAGTAGCGTCAAATACGGATTACCCGTTCGCGGGTAGCGCCAGGCCCGGGTCACTGCGCCAACGAGCAATGCCGGGCCTGGTCACCGCGTTAACGAGTAGCGCCGGGCCCCGCGTCAATTAGACCCGTTCCCCCTCAACCTGTTTTGCGGGAAGCGCAAAGGACACGGAGAGCGCGATCACCGCCAGAACGCCAGCCACTATCAGGGCCTGCTTAAAGCCCGCGGTATCCGGTGTCGCCGCTATGGTGGCGGCGAGCATCCCGATTCCGATCGAGGCACCAAAGTTGAACATGGTGGAGTTGAGCCCGGGTAGAATTCCGGGCTTAGAGGCGGGGGCGTAGATTATCCCGAGTCCGTTGAGCGCGGTGGCGCTCGCGGCCGAGTAGGTGGCTCCCATGAGGAAGACCAGCACAAACGCAACCCACTGGTGTTCGATTCCCGCTATGAGGCCCAGGATCAGGGCAGCGCTCCCCGCGAGGCCGATCCGTAAGACCAAGCGGTAGCCCACGCGAGGAGCGAAGTGTCCCGCAAACGGGGCGACGGCCCAGCCGAGCAGCGAGAACGGCAGGAGGAAGAGCAGCGCCGATACCGTTCCGTTCATACCAAACCCCACGTTGACGTCTTGCGACCAGGCGGGGATCAGGAAGAGTAGCACGGCGAAGCTTGACGACATTGTAAAGAATGTGGTGGCGAGTAGTCCCCACACGCCGCGCTGCCGCAGAACCTTCATGGGGAGGAGCGGCTGCTTCACGCGGTTTTCGATCAGGCCAAACGTTATCAAGAGGATGGCTCCGGCGCCGAGGCAAGCCCAGGTGTAGCCGTGGGTCCAGCCCGCTTCGCCAAACGCAAGCGTGAGTCCGCCGTTGATGGCGAGCAGGGCGAGGGCGAGGGTTATGGTTCCCGGCCAGTCCATGCGTGAGCCGACCACAGCATCCGATTCTGGAGTCCATAAGCGAATCAGCACGATCGCGAGGAGCTCGAGCACAAGGGTGAGCGCAAAGATTCCGCGGAATCCGAGGGTGTCTGCGATGATTCCACCGAGCAGCGTGTCAACGCCACCCACTCCGCTGTTGACGGCGGTAAGAATTCCGAGGTACTTGCCAAATTGGCGCTTGTTTAAGAGGTCACGCAGCATGAGGATGCTGAGCGAGATGGTGGCTCCGCAGGCTCCCTGTAGGGCTCGCCCAATCATGAGCATGGGAACGTTAACCGCGATTGTGGCGATGAGGCTACCCGCGGCCATGACCGAAATTGAGTAGACCAGCGCTCGGCGGCGTCCGATAATGTCGCTCAGCGGGGGCAGCACAATTCCCGCAATTGCCGCCATAAAGAGGAACACGGTGGAGGAAAGACCTACCACGGTGGGGGTGGTGTTGAGCTCGGTGCTGATTGAGGTGATGGCCGGGGCCAGCATGGTGGCGTTGAGTTGGAAGCTGGCCACCGCGATGAGGAGGGCGGTGAGGACGAGGGGAGGTCTCACCGTGTTCGTGGGTGTGACGCTCACAGGTTTCCTCCAAACTCACGGCTGGGCGTGATCTCTTGTGCGAGGAGGCTTGTGATCAGCTTGTAGAAGGCATCCGAGTCGATTCGTTCCACCACCATAGCGTTGTTTGTGAGTCCGTGAACACCCCACGACATAGCCGAGTATCCGCGGGTTAACTCCGATGAGGTTTCAACGGCGACGTTGTAGGGACTCTGCTCCAGGATGAGCTCGGGGTGCAGCAGGATCGCCACGGAGAGCGAGTCGGGGTGGGTGGTTCCTGCTATGCCCACAGACTCGTCAAAGGCGAGGGTGGCGGCGCAGATCCGGGTGAAGAAACGAGCGAGGGGAGTGTCGATGGCCTTGATCTCGGCCAGGCGTTGGTGACCAAACACGGCATCGTTCAGGGTGAGGGGCGCCCACGGCACAACAACGATATTGAAGCCCGCCTCAAATACCGTCTGTGCAGCCTCCGGGTCGACGTAAAAGTTGAACTCGCCCGCCGCCGTAATATTGCCTCGGGCATTGTTTGAGCCACCCATGATCACGAGCGAGCGCACGTTTTCTGCAAAGGTGGGGTCTTTGACCGCGGCCATCGCGATGTTGGTCAGGGGCCCAATTGCCACGATGTTGACCTCTCCCGGGCTCTCGTTGACGATGCGAATCAGGGCGTCGACCCCGTGCTCCGTTTCTGCCGCCTGGTCGGACATGTCCATGCTGAGACCGCCGCTGCCGTCGCCGTGAACGTTCTCTGCGGAGACCCACTCGCGCATGAGAGGACGTGTGCAACCCAGGTATACAGGAACTTCACCGAGCCTTCCGGCGACGTTCAGCGTCATGAAGGCGTTTTGTACCTGGCTGTCAAAGCCCACGTTCCCGGCGACCATGGTGATGGCCTCTAGCTGAGCGGCATTGTCAAGCAGACCAACAAGCAGGGCAATACAGTCGTCCTGAGCGGTGTCGGTATCAATAATGAGTCGAGTGGTCATGGTGTTTCTTTCTTTTGGGGGTGTGTAATAAAAGCTGGAGGGAGCAATATTCTATGTGCGTCCGACAACGGAGGTCACGCGAATCTTGGCGGAATCAAGCCATACATCGGAGTATTCAACGGGGCGGCCGTCCTCAAGATAGGTCACCTGTTCCAGGTGTTGAACAGGGGTGGATTCGCTGAGGCTCAGGGATTCCACCACCTCGGCGGGTGCTAAAACCGCGGTGAACGTGCGGCGTCCCGAACCGATTGTGAGGCCGTAGCGGTGTTCAAGCACTCCAAAGAGGCTCACGGTGTTAAAATCGATTTCTTCGATACCGGGGGCCAGGTCGGTGCGAACAAAGTTGATGAGGTGGGCAACGGGTCCCTTGTCGGTGACACCTCGCCGGACCAGGCGCAGAATGCGCTCTCCCGCCCGAACATCCAGCAGCGAAGAAACCGGCCGTGGAGCTTCAATGAGGGATGTTTCGATCACCTCGGTGCGCCACGAAATATTTTGCGCGGCAAAGTCCTCCGATAGGGTGCTGAGCTTCTGTGCGATAGCGGGTTCCAGGACCGTGGAGGTGACAAAGGTGCCGCGCCCGCGAATCTGGACGAGCATCCCTTCGTTGATGAGCGTGGTGAGGGCGCGTCGCAGCGTGCCGCGGCTCACACCGAGTTCCGCTGCGAGGTCGGGTTCGGGCTTGAGCCGGTAGTGAGGGGCCCAGTCTCCGCTTGATATTCTCGAACGGATGTCGTCGGAGATCTGCGCGTGAAGGGGTGCGGGGAAGCTGCGGTCGGGCGGGGAACCAAACGATCCGGACTCATCCATGTGCTGTTTTCCTCATCTCTTGTGCACATCGGCGTGCGGTCCGCACCGGGGTTGGTGCGGACCCCTGGGTCTAGTAGCTCGCGGTGTTGGCGTCCGCGGTTTGCGTGACGATCTGGATACCGGCGCTCGTTCCGACGCAGACGGCACCCGCCTCAAGCAGGCTAATCGTCTGCTCAAATCCCTTGATCGATCCGGAGGCCTTCACCAGCACACCCTCGGGCGCGCGCTCCACCAGGTAGCGAACGCTTGCCGGGTTGGCCGTCTCGATCTGGCCGCTGCTGGCGTTTTTGAGATAGGTGGCTCCCGCTTCGATCGCAAGCTGCACGGCGGTTTCCTTCTCGACGTCTGTGAGCAGGGGGAGCTCCAGCATCACTTTAATGGGCACGCCCGCCGCTCGCACAACCCCGGCAATGTCCTCGCGGAAACCGTCGAAGTCGCCGCTTTTGAGCCACCCGATCTGCACCCCAATATCAATCTGGGTTGCCCCCAGGCGCACCAGTTCGGCGGCCTCGGCAGCCTTACCGGCGCTGGTCATCACACCTACCGTGGGAAAGTCGAGAGCCGACGCAACCTCAATGCCGGTTCCCCGCAGGACCTCGGCGGTGAGCGGAACCCACGATCCCGGAACCATGGCCGCGTTAAAACCGAAGGACGCAGCCTCCTCCGCGTGGCGCGTCATATCTTCGCGGGTGGAACCCACCTCTATTTTGGTGTGCTGAATGTACGGGGCGAGCTGCGCGGGGGTGAGTGAGCGAAAGTCAACGGTGGTCATGGTTCTCCTTGGGGGTGTCTGTGGATGTGGTGTGTCTGTGGGGTGTGTTTTGTTTGTGTGGGGGTTGGTGTTTGTTCGGGGTTTCTGTCTGCGAAATGATGTGGTGAGCGGGTTAGCGTGTGCCGGGTTCTGGAACCTGATCACGACGTGGAAGCGCGGGAATTACCTCGGCAATCGACACCGCGTGGGCACCAACGTGCGCAGCAAAACGGGCTGCGTGGTGCAGGCTGTGTCCCTCGGTGAGGGCAACCGCGAGGGCTGCGGTAAACGAGTCGCCCGCTCCGGTTGTGTCGACGATTTGCTTGGGGGCGACAGGAGTCACGTGCTGAATCCCAGAGTGGGTTGCGAGCACAGCGCCGTCTGCGCCGAGGGTGATCACCACATCTGTCCCCGTTATTGAGTGGAGTTGTTTAGCCAGGTGTTCGGGGTTTTGGTGGGTGTTGTCGAGATCGTTGCCGAGCAGAACCTCGGCCTCGGTTCGATTGGGGGTGACCACGTCGATCCAGGCCCACGCCTCCCGGGGGATGGGCGCGGCCGGGGCGGGATTGAGCAGGGTGCGGGTTCCGTGTTCGTGGGCGATTCTGAGCGCCTCAAGAGCAACGGGAACCGGAATCTCCAGCGAAACAATAACCATATCGGCGCTTGCGAGTACCTCGGTGAAGTTGTGAACATGTTCGGCGGTGAGCTGTTCGAGGGCACCCGGCGCGATGATGATGCGATTTTCACCGCTTTCCTCCACCAGGATAAACCCGGCCATGGTTGGTTCCTGCACGGTCACAACGTGGGAGGCATCGATGCCCTCTGTGGCCCAGAGCTCGTGAGCGCTTCGAGAGTATTCATCGTTACCAACCGCGGTGAGAAAAGTGACGTCGGCACCGAGCCTGCTGGCCGCGACAGCCTGATTGGACCCTTTTCCCCCGTGCCCCGACGCGAATACGCCGCCGCTGAGGGTTTCCCCCGCGCGCGGAACCTGGCTGACGCGCATGGTGAGACCCACACCATAACTGCCAACAATAGCGATCTTCATTGTTCCTGCTTGCCGTTCTTGTTCATGGACATATATGAACATAGTTACCGTAGCACATCCGGTGGGTCGTGGGATTTCAGGGCGGGTTCTGTGGGTGTTCTATTCGATTGCTGCCCTAGGTTCTGCTTGCTCGCTGCCCGACTTCGAGCCAAATGCGTACAGTGTAGAAACATATCTCATCGATAGGCGAAATTTAGTGAGACTCCCGAACAAGCTTTTGTGGAGTTCGCTGGACAGAGCGGTTCATTCAGGTTTTAAGTCAAGCAGAGCGCTAAAATTAGACAGTGGAACCCACTGTTCTCAGCTAGAATAGGGTGTCAGGTTTCTGTGTTGAATCTCGTGTGAGGGAGCCTGCTGACGCTAATTGACAGCTGTATGCTGGACATATGCTTGAGACGAGCTATGTGATTGATCCAATTTCACAGATAGAAATCCCCGTGCCTCCGTTTGCCACGCCAGAACGAGCAATTAAACGTGCGGAGCGAGAACGCGCGGGGCAGCTACGGCAGATTCGCTTTTACCCTGATGGCACAAATCCCTGGTCGCTCTGGGAAAACACGGAAACGAACCCCCTGCCAACACCGCACGATCTCGGTTTGAGCAGTCAGCTCGCTGCTGACCTTCAAGCCTGGTATGAGGACTGGAGTGTCAACTTTCGATATGACGGGCCTCAGGATGAGGATTTTTCTCGTCGATGGCTCACAGAAGGAGCCCGCCTGGCCGCCCAGTTGCGAGAGGAAGTCTGGGACTTCGCGGAGATCATCCCCGGGGGAAGTGGGTGGGACGCGAAAGGTGGCAGGTGGGACTACTAGCACCTGCCACCTTTCAATCAGCAAACTTGTCTGCTTGTTGGGAAAGAAGTGATGAGTCGATCACTGTCAGATGCCCATGCAACTTCCACCCGGAATGAATACAACTCCTTCCCCGTCTTGACATCTTGCAAATATAACTGATTATTTGCACACCACTTATTGCTCAATGAGTCTCTGCGAAGATAGTCAGGGTAAAGGATAACCATCCCTGTTACACCGGACATGAGGTCATCCCATGAATCAACCCCCAGTGCAGATGCCTGCCACCCCACGGCCCTGGCACTGTTAAGCTTCGACTGCCAATCCAGTTCCTTACCTGCCCGGATATGTTTATATCCCCATAAGTTATTACCGCATTTCAGTCGCACATCTCGGCCTCTTCCGTCGTACCAGAACATGTAGTTTGCGAAGACGTCGTTCTCGTTGTTCAAGGAGAAGCACCCAAACCATTGATTCCAGTCGATGAGTCTTGGGGCGATCTCGTTTGGTCAGTATTTGCTGTTTTGTCTGTCAGATCGAGCGTATGTGACTCAATATAGCTATCTGTAATTTGAATGGCTTTGCCATTGACCTTTGTGAAAAGGGCTACAGTTTGCGGCTCACGGAATTCTTCTGCAAACGCGGGTGCCACCCCGGACGTGAAAAGTAAAATGGATGCGGCAGCACCAGTTACAAATACCGAAGCCCGACGAGTTAGTTTCTTCATGATGATTCCTCTTCGATGTTCTGATCGAAAACTTCATGAGCATTTCGCCCCCATGCGAGATGAGTGTGTATAACGCAGAGCGTCATTGCCCATATTTGTATGTAATAGTCACACGTTTATTCGTCTAATACAAATTAGATGATACTTAGAGATCTCACCAATAGGCAGTGTCTACTGCGGTGCACTGGGTGATCGGCAGGCTGAGTTGTCGTCGTCGATCTCACATGATCCAGTGAGACCTTCTTCCTCCGCCTTGCCCACCGAGCACCCAGCACATCCTCGCTACGGCACCGCCTATCGGAGGGACCTCTTATATCACTATCTATTTTTCATTTACTTCCGAGCAAAACTGTTATGGGGCTAGTTGAATCTGAGGCTCTCCTTGTTATGTTTTCAAAAAGAGGTTTCAAGTCAGCGGCGATATTAATTTCAGCAAATAAGATGGTCGATGAGATTTTCTGTGTGCCCATAGGCATGGATCTGAGTCGAGCGTGGTTCTATCTGACTTTCTAAGGCTTCATAGGATTTCGGTTATATTAGTGGAATTGTGTCGATAATATGATCGGATGGCTATCTATGTTAATTAATCGTGTCAATGCAGATTTGTGCATCCATTAGCAGCAAGTGATCTATTTTTGCAAAAGGATAAGCGTCACTTTCATTCTTTCGGATCTCATTTCATGCACCAGGCCCTCTGGAGTGCTTGCGAACCCGGCTAGGTCGAGTGTTGACTGATGAGGGGGCGCTGTTAGACGGCGATAGACCTTGCGGGCTGCTAACGGTTATTTTCATCGCGGCGTTTGTTGTAGTAGCTGTCCCTGCGCTGAGGCATAAAAAGCCACGTAATCATTGGTGTTGTGGCTGTGCGCCCTGACTTTTAACTCTCGACAGATTGAAATCTTATGATTCCACAAATTAGAAATACACGCAAAATCGCCTAGTTTTAATTTCTATTGTTTATCTTTTGCTTGACTTAAAACAAAAGTCATAATAGCGTAAACCTAAATCAGACCCGTTCGTTCTTTACTCAAGGGAGAGTTTGTGGCTCGTCCTCTCACTTCGATTCAGCTCTATACGCTGCGTGACCACCTAGAAAATGACCTTGCGAGTACCGTCGCGAAGATTGCCACGATAGGCTTTCGGGCGGTTGAACCCTATAACTTTGCGGTTCGCGCTCACGAGTTGGCAGAGGCCCTTACGGCTCATGGCCTCGTCGCTCCCAGCGGGCACGCGCCACTCCTGTCATCCGACCGGGACGAAATATTTCGTGCCGCGCGGGTGCTCGGCATCACAACGATTATCGACCCGCACGTTCCCGAGGAGCGCTGGGCCTCAGAAGAACTCATACGGCAGACGGCCGCGGAGCTCAACGCTGCGGCAGCCACCGGCCGGGAATGGGGCATCCGCGTGGGCTACCACAACCACTGGTGGGAAGTGGCCACCCGCATCGGCGATCGCACGGCCCTTGAGGTTCTCACCGACTACCTCGAGCCCGATGTTGTGCTCGAGGTCGACACCTACTGGGCCGCGGTGGCCGGGGCAGACGTTCCCGCGCTTCTTGAGCGGCTGGGCTCCCGCGTCACACTCATTCACGTGAAGGATGGCCCCGCCACCCGGGAACCAAAAGATCAGGTGGCGGTGGGCAGCGGAGTTCTCGATATTGAGGCCATTGTGCGGGCCGCCCAGCACCTGGAGGCACGCGTGGTAGAACTCGACGCCACGCGGGGCGACATGTTTGAGGCGGTGGCCCAGAGCTTCGCCTACCTTCAGAGTCTGGAACAGGAGACCGCACGATGACGACAACACAGCAACCGGTTCGCGTGGGAATCATCGGGGCGGGTGTGATCTCGCAGACCTACATTAACAATCTGCGTTCCTTCCCCGATACTCAGGTGGTTGCGGTGGGAGACCTTTTCCCCGAGGCGGCCCACGCCCGTGCGCAGGAGTTTGATATTCCCCACAGTGGTGACGCCGACAGCGTGCTCAACAATCCCGAGGTCGACCTGGTGATCAACCTCACCATTCCCGCCGCGCACGTGGAGGTGGCGCTCCGGGCTATCGAGCGGGGAAAGCACGTGTGGAGCGAGAAGCCGTTCTCCCTGGACCGCGCGAGCGGGCAGCAATTGCTCGCAGCCGCCAGCGACGCCGGGGTGCGGCTGGGCTGTGCCCCCGACACGTTTCTGGGGGAGGGCATCCAAGAAGCGCTTCGCGTGATCGAGAGGGGAGACATCGGAGTGCCCCTCACCGCCGTCACCGTGATGCAGAATCCCGGTCCCGAGCTGTGGCACCCCAACCCCGCCTTTCTTTTTCAGGAGGGGGCCGGGCCGCTCTTTGACATTGGGCCCTACTACCTCACCACGCTGGTGCAAACCTTCGGTTCGATATCCCGGGTTGCCGCGTTGGCGTCCACGGCTCGGAAGCAGCGCACCATCGCGTCGGGTCCCCGGGCGGGAACCGTTTTTGACGTTACGGTTCCCACCCACGTGTCCGCGCTGATCCAGTTTGAGGGCGGTGGTAGCGCGCAGAGCATCCTGAGTTTTGAATCCCCACGCGTGACCCACGGGGTGTTTGAGGTAACGGGTTCCGAGGCCACGCTGTCTTTCCCCGATCCCAATAACTTTGACGGCGAGATTAAAATTTGCCGCACGGGTAGCGATGAGTGGGAATCCCTCATCACCGTCACCGAGAAATCTAGCCGGGGAACCGGGGCGCTTGAGATGGCCCGGGCGATTCGAGAGAACCGCCCGCACCGGGCAACGGGAGAGCTCGCCTTTCACGTGGTTGATGCCATGACGGCGATTGCGGAGTCCGCACGCACACACGAGTTTGTCTCGGTGCACAGCCGGGTGGAGCGAAGCGACCTGTTGCCCACCGATTGGGATCCTCACGCGGCGGAGTTGTAGCCGGGGCGTAATATCGCTTTGAAAAAAATATCGCTTTGAAAAAAATACCGCTTTGAAAACAATACCGCTTCGAAAAACAATACCGCGTCGAGACACATCGCCGGAATAACCGGCACATCACATCCAGTTCACCGTAGAAAATAGGAAAAACATGACACCAACACTCAGAAGACGATTCGCTCCGTTGGCCGCTCTTGCGACAGTTTCGCTTATTCTTGCCGGATGCTCCGGGGGAGACGATAACTCCGGCGGGACTTCCGAGATCACCTATTGGGCCTCAAACCAGGGCACCTCTCTTGAAGACGATAGGGCACGCCTGGAACCCACGCTCAAGCGTTTTGAAGAGAAGACGGGGGTGAAGGTGAACCTGGAGGTGATCCCGTGGACCGACCTCTACACCCGTATCCTCACCGCGGTCTCGAGCGGTGACGGACCCGATGTGCTCAACATCGGCAACACCTGGGCCACCACGCTACAAGAAACTGGCGCGTTTGAACCGGTGGAAGGCAAGCTGCTCGAGGCGGTTGGTGGCGAGGAACGGTTCATTAAGAACTCGTGGGCTACCGGTGGAAAACCCGGTGAGACTCACACCTCTGTTCCCCTCTACGCGCTTGCCTACAACATGTACTACAACACCAAGCTTTTTGAGGAGGCCGGGATCACCGAGCCTCCCGCCACCTGGGACGAGTTTATCGAGGTGGGGCAGCAACTCACCAAAGACACCGACGGTGACGGCACGATAGATCAGTGGGGATTCAGTACCGCGGGAGCGTCGGTACCAAACAACGCGCACTACGTGTTTGCGCTCGGGCTGCAAAACGGTAGCCCGCTCTTTGACAAGGACAACAAACCCCAGTTTGAGGATGACGGTGTTGTTGCCGCAATGACCGCGTGGGTGGGTCTCATGTCCGACGCAAAAATTGTGTCGCCGAGTGATGCCGAAAACACGGATCAGCTCAACAGCGTCACCAACCTGGTCGACGGTAGGGCGGCCATGGTTTTTAATCAGAGCCCTATCAAGGTCTTTAACGCCCGAGACTTTAGCGATTGGGGAGTGGCTATGGTTCCCATGATTGATCCCCTTCCCTCGGGTGGGGAACCAATCGTGAGCCACGTGGCGGGGATAAACCTTTCCGTGTTCAAAAACGCCAAAAACAAAGACGCCGCGATCGACTTTGTGGGCTTTATGACCAGCGATGAGGAGCAGATTGCGCTCAACAAGGCCTTTACCTCGCTCCCGGTGATCCTTGACGGCTACTCCGATCCCGCCTTCCAAACGGAGGAGGTCCAGCTGAAACAGGAGACGCTTGCGAATAACGCGGCACCCATGCCCCTCATCGCTCAAGAGGGCCAGATGGAAACCCTCATTGGGACTGCCTCAAGAGAACTCTTTGCGCAGGCCGCCGCCGGAAAGCTCACGGCGGCGAGTATCCGCTCCGCGCTGTCCGACGCCAACAGCCAGATGTCTGCGGCCCTGCAATAGAGACGGGGTGGGGGCACCCCGGGGCGGTGTGTGATCATCGCGCGCACCGTCCACCCCCTATCCTCCATCGAGAAGGAACAATCGTGACCACTCACGCTCAACCCCCGACAGTCTCCAGAAACGGCACTCAAATCCGCCAGAACCCCAAAGCAACCCCGCCGTCGCGCAAGCGTAAACACTCAAAGCTGGGGTATTTTTTGGTGGCTCCCGCCGCCTTCATGGAGCTTTTTATCCACATCATTCCCATGCTTCTGGGGGTGTGGATAGCCTTTATCGCGCTCAACCAGCTCAATATTGTTAATTGGACTTCGGCGCCGTTTGTAGGCTTTCAAAACTTCATTAACGGGCTCGATCCGAACAGCACCATCGGCCAGCAATTCTTCGAATCGCTCGGGCGCACCGTCCTCTACACCGTTATCGTGGTGGGGGTCTCCTGGGTGCTGGGTATGGCGGGTGCGATATTTCTCAACTCGGCATTTCGCGGGCGAGCTTTTCTTCGCACCTTCTTCCTGGTTCCCTACGCGCTCCCGCACTTTGTGACCACCATCGCCTGGGCGTTTATGCTCAACCAGCGCGACGGCGCGGTCAACCAGTTCCTGGTGGATACCCTCGGTCTCTTTGACGGGGATCGCCCCTTCTGGTTACTGGGCAGCAACGCGCTCATCTCTATGATCGTGGTTAATATTTGGCAGCTGTGGCCGTTTGCGTTCCTCATGCTCATGGCCTCGCTCCAGACCATACCCAACGACATCTACGAGGCGGCGGCGCTCGACGGGGCCTCGCTCTGGAAACAGTTTCGCCGCATCACGCTCCCCCTGATCAGGCCCTCAAACGCCGTGCTGCTCTTGGTGTTATCGCTCTGGACGTTTAACCAGTTCAACGTTCCCTACGTGCTCTTTGGGCAGACCTCGCCCCGGGAAGCCACACTGCTCTCGCCGCTTATCTACCAGAACTCCTTTGTGAGCTGGAACTTCGGGTTGGGAGGTGCGATGAGCGTGCTGCTGCTCGTGGTGCTGCTCGGGGCGTCCCTCGTTTATATTCGCCTGGTGCTCAGAAACAGGGAGGAAGACCATGATTGAAACCCGCGGTTTTAGGATTGCTCGGGCAATCGTGCTGAGCGTGCTCTCGCTCTTTATCGTGGTGCCCCTCTATGTGATCGTGACCACCTCGGTTAAATCACTGCGTGATGTCTCCGGGGTATTTGAGTGGATTCCGCAGTCGATCACCTTCGAACCCTATATCGATATGTGGTCAACCGTGCCGCTGGCCCGCTACTTTATGAACAGCATCATTGTCACCACGAGCGCCACAGTGTTCTCGGTGGTGATCGCGGTGATGGCGGCCTACGCGGTGGCCCGGCTGAGCTTTAGGGGTAAGCGGCCCTTTACCCTCATAGTGCTCTCCACCCAGATGTTCCCCGGTATCCTCTTTCTGCTGCCCCTCTTCCTCATGTTTACGCAGATCAGAAACGTCACCGGCATCCAATTGCAGGGATCATACGGTGGGCTTATTATTACCTACCTCACCTTTACGCTCCCCTTCGCGATCTGGATGCTCTCGGGATACTTTGCCG
The DNA here is from genome assembly GCF_029760935.1 of Lysinibacter sp. HNR. Taxonomy (NCBI): domain Bacteria; kingdom Bacillati; phylum Actinomycetota; class Actinomycetes; order Micrococcales; family Microbacteriaceae; genus Lysinibacter; species Lysinibacter sp. HNR. The sequence continues at coordinate 525,503 of NZ_CP121684.1, forward strand.
CTATCCCCGCCGCGCTTGAGGAAGCCGCGATGATTGACGGCACCTCGCGGCTTGGCGCGCTGTGGCACGTTGTCCTCCCCGTGGCTAAACCCGGCATTGTTGCGGTTGCGGTGTACTCCTTTATTAGCGCGTGGAGCGAGGTGCTCTTTGCCTCGGTGCTCACCAACGAATCTACCAAAACCCTCGCGGTGGGGTTGCGGGCCTACGCTAGTCAAACAGACGTGTACTGGAACGAACTCATGGCGGCCTCGGTTGCGGTATCGTTGCCCGTGCTCATCGCCTTTATTCTGGTACAGAAACACCTGGTCGCCGGCCTGTCAGCCGGGGCCGTGAAATGATCGATTGGGAAAGGCTAGTTGCATTGAGAAATCTTCGTGTTGCAATAGTGGGTGCTGGAATGATCGGCGAGGTTCACCGGCGAAGCGCGCTCGCGGCTGGGGCAACTGTCATCGGGGTGATGGCCTCCACACCCCAGCGTGGTACCCAGGTTGCTGGCGAGTGGGGTGTAGAGCACGCGTTTGAGGACATCGACGCTGTGGCGCAATCCGATGCCGAGGTGGTGCACATCTGCTCGCCCAATAATACTCACGTGCCTTTTGCTGAGCGCCTGGCCGAGGCGGGCAAACACGTGATCGTGGAAAAACCCGTGGGCCTCACCGCCCAGCAGGGCGAACACCTCCGCGAGGTGGCGGAGCGTACCGATCGCATCATGACGGTTCCCTTTGTGTACCGTTACCACCCGCTCGTGCGTGAGATTCGTGACCGCTATCGGGCGGGCGAACTTGGAGACCTCAACCTCATCCACGGCTCCTACCTACAAGACTGGCTCCTGGGACAAAAGGCAACAAGCTGGAGGGTCGACCCTCGGGTGGGTGGGGCCTCCCGGGCCTTTGGCGACATTGGCTCACACTGGTGCGATCTAGTGGAGTGGGTAACGGGGGAACGGTTTGTGAGCCTCACCGCCGCCACCTCAATTGCGGTGCCACAGAGGGATACCGCCCAGCCCGTCGAGACGGAAGACTCGGCCCTCGCCCTGCTGCGTTCGGCTAGCGGTGTGCTCGCATCGGTCACGGTGTCGCAGGTGGCCGCCGGGCGCAAAAATCGACTCTGGTTTGAGCTTGATGGTTCCCGGGGCAGCGCGGTTTTTGATCAGGAACACCCGGAACGGGTCTGGCTGGGAGGACCCGAAGAATCGCGGCTGATCTCGCGTGGGGTTTCCGCAGGCTCCGCGATCTCTGCGGACACCCGTCGACTTTCGTTCCTGCCTCCCGGTCACGCTCAGGGATACCAGGACTGCTTTAACGCATTTGTGCACGATAGCTACCGGGCCGTGCGCGGCGAGAGCGTGGAGGGGCTACCGACGCTGGCCGACGGTGTACGGACTTCCCATATTATTGATGCCCTTCTCTCTTCCGCACGGAGCGGCCAGTGGACCAACATAGAAACGGAACAACCATGAGCACACACGCAGAAACTCACAAACAACCGGTCACGCTGTTTACCGGACAGTGGGCAGACCTTCCTCTAGAAGAGGTGGCACGCCTTGCTAGCGGATGGGGGTACGACGGGCTTGAGATTGCCTGCTCGGGAGAGCACCTCGATGTGTGGCGCGCGGTGGAGGATCCCGCTTATCTGCGGGGTCGCCTCGATATTCTTGAGCGGCACGGGCTGGGGGTGTGGGCGATCTCTAATCATCTGAAGGGCCAGGCGGTGTGTGACGATCCCATCGATTTCCGGCACCGCTCCATTGTGGGTAGTCGGGTGTGGGGAGACGGAGACGCCGAGGGGGTGCGGCAGCGCGCTGCCGAGGAGATGAAGCTCACGGCCCGGGTGGCTCGGGCGATGGGGGTAAACACGGTTGTGGGATTCACCGGCTCCAAGATTTGGCAGTACATCGCGATGTTCCCGCCCGTGGGTGCCGACGTTATTGAGGCAGGATTTGACGACTTTGCGCGTCGTTGGAACCCCATCCTCGATGTGTTTGATGCCGAGGGGGTGCGGTTTGCTCACGAGGTGCACCCCAGTGAGATCGCTTACGACTACTGGTCGTCAGTGCGGACGCTCGAGGCTATCGCGCATCGGCCCGCGTTTGGGTTTAACTGGGATCCGAGCCACATGATGTGGCAGAACATCGATCCTGTGGGTTTCATCTGGGATTTTCAGGATCGCATTTATCACGTCGATTGCAAAGATACCCGGATGCGTCCGTCTCAGGGGAGAGCCGGGGTGCTGGGTTCTCATCTGCCGTGGGGCGACCCGCGACGCGGCTGGGACTTTGTATCCACGGGCCGCGGTGACGTTCCCTGGGAAGACGCGTTTCGGGCGCTGCGGTCTATCGGGTATCGAGGGCCGATCTCGGTGGAGTGGGAAGACGCCGGAATGGACAGGCTCCACGGCGCCGAAGAGGCGCTGGAGTTTGTGCGGTCTCTGCTGTGGAAGCAGCCCGAGGCGTCGTTTGACGCGGCGTTTAGTCAGCAGGACTAGACAGGGTATCCAAGGAAGCCGTTGAAACACTAAAACGATTCCTCTCAACCCGAGGCTACAGGGCGCGCCGAGGAGAGCGCCACCTCTAGTCAGCTGCCTCTGAGATACAGGTTTCCGGCTGCACTGTTGTGTCTCGCTCTTGCGGTCGCGCTTGTTGTGATGCGTTTACCCTGGACCGCTTTGCCCGGTCTGGTTCCGGTACACCGGGCTGCAAATGGTCAGGTTGATGGCTATATGAACCCTATTGAAGCGTTTTGGTTTTCGCTGGTGGAGCGTTCCTGTTTGGTGTGTTACCCCTTGCCCTTATGGCTTCGGTGCTGATGATTCAACATCGGCACCCGATGTAACCCGCGGTATCTTCTGTCGCGCCCCGTGGGTCGTTTCGCGATTCGTCTTCATTGTGGCGCAGAATAGAGGGGTGCCTCAATTTGTTCCTGTTCCCCCGCAAGAAGCCGAAAGAGTTCTCGGAGGATCACCTGAACCCCGGGTAGCAGGGCACGCATCCACCACCGGCAGCGGCACGCTGGGGCTTGATATTCCCGCCGATCCTCCGGTGATCACTCTTGCGCCGCACGAGAAATCCTTTGCGCAGCTACGACAGCAGGTTGTTGTGAGCGGGCATGACAGGATCGAGTGGTTGCGGGCCCGGGCCCGCGGTGTGACTGCTACGGACGTTGCAAAGCTCACCTCCCCGCAGTCGGTGAAGAGCGCCGCCTACTCGAAGCTTAACGGTACCGGTTTTAGCGGCAATGTCTACACGGAGCACGGCAAGGCTCGCGAACCTCACATCGCCTCGTGGGTTCGCGGCGAGTACGCGATTCATCCCAGCAATGCGCTCTTTCGCTCAGAGGGCGACGCCCGCCACCTTGCTACTCCCGATGGTGTAGCGGTGCGACATAGCGGCGCAATTGAGCTTGCTGAGATCAAAACCACCAACAAGAATTGGCGCAGTATTCCTCGCAACTATCTGCGTCAGGTATGGTGGCAGCAATACGTTTTGGGGGCGGAACGCACCCTGATGGTGTGGGAGGAGCATCGGGATTTTGTTCCGGTGGGGGAGCCTCAGTGCCGGTGGGTTGATCGTGACGATAACGAAATTCATAAGCTGGTAGATCTTGCGAACCAGCTCATCGCGCAGATTGCGCGGGGGAGCAAATAGGGGCCTTCTGCCCCCTTGGTTCGGTACCCCGGAACCACAGTGTCTGGTCTGTTGAGAAAGCTCATTGCCGTGGTGGTGGGCTCGGTTATTCCGGCTTGGGGGGTCTTCCGTACAGGATGTTTTGCAGGAGATTTTAGGCTCGTATCAGGAGGCCTTTCAAAGGATACACATAGGATAGGCCTATAGCTTTGGAGGAATGAGCATGAGCCCCACACCCAAACCCACAGAGAATGTCACGCTGCGCAAGGCAGATGGGCAGCCCGTTCGGGCACTGGTTGTTGATGATGAGAATTCTCTGTCAGACCTGCTCACAATGGCGTTACGATACGAGGGGTGGGAGGTGCGATCTGCGGCAGACGGTGGAGGTGCCCTTACACTTGCCCGGGAGTTCTATCCCGACGTTATCGTTTTGGACATCATGCTCCCCGACATTGACGGGATGACCGTGCTCTCGCGCCTGCGGGCGGAGGGCAATGAGGTTCCCGTGCTTTTCCTCACGGCTAAAGACGCTCTCGATGACAGGATCGCGGGTCTCACCGCCGGTGGTGACGACTACGTCACCAAGCCCTTTAGCCTGGAGGAGGTTGTAGCCAGGCTGCGGGGGCTGGTGCGCCGCTCCATCCTCACGATGCCTGCTGATGACCCCGTGATTCGCCTGGGAGACCTCACCCTTGACGAAGACAGCTACGAGGTGACCCGTGCTGGTACACTCATCGAGCTCACCAGTACGGAGTTTGAGCTTCTGCGCTACCTGATGCGCAACCCTAGGCGTGTGGTGAGTAAGGCGCAGATCCTTGATCGCGTGTGGAACTATGATTTTGGCGGCAAGGCTAGCGTCGTGGAGCTGTACATTTCGTATCTGCGGAAGAAGATTGACGCGGGACGCAAACCGATGATTCACACCGTTCGTGGGGTTGGTTACATACTGAAGGTTCCCGTCGATGACTAGCCGAGAGGTGCCCGATGCCTCCGACGAGACCGCGTTGCCCGATGCCTCTAACCTCCCTGCGGTGTCCAATACGTCTGCATCTGTGGCACCTGGTGCTTCTGAGGCTTCTGTGGCACCTGGTGCTTCGGGCACGTCTGAAACAACCGGTGTTGCGGATGCGTCTGAAACGACCGGTGTCCCCGAAAGCTCCTCGGCGTCTCAGCGGGGTTCCGGCCTGATTGCCCGGCTGTTCTCCCCCACAACGCTGCGCCGCAAGTTAGTGCTTGTTGTTGTGGCTGTGGTGGCGGGAATCAGCGTGGTAATCGGGGCGGTGAGTATTCTTGCGTTGCGCAACTCGCTGCTTGGACAGCTAGATAACGAATTGGAGTCCAGTTTTAGCCGGGCTCAGGGGCAGGTTTTGGGAACCGGACCCGCCGGTGGGTTTGGACAGTTTGACGTGGGGTATGTGCCGGACGCCTGGCGCATCCTGAACGGTCCGGGGCAGGCATCAGGAACCCTCGCCCTGGTGATCAACGGGCAGGATAGAACGGCGGGCTACCTTGCGGACGACGGGAGCATTTCGCAATTGACCGTGCCGCAGCTTACCTCGCTGGCCTCCCTCGCCATTGATGGTGCCCCGCATATTATTAACCTGGGATCTGGGCTGGGTAACTACAAGCTTATGGGCGGACACGAGAACGGCGTTGCCTTTGTTGTGGGTCTTCCGCTGGAGCCTGTTAATACAACGGTCTCCCGTCTGGCCTGGATAATTGTGCTTATCTCTATTCTGGGGGCATCGATTGTTGCTCTGGTGGCCACCGCGTTTGTGCGCTCCTCCCTGCGGCCACTTGAGCGGGTGTCGGCCGCGGCCTCGCGGGTGTCGGAGAGTGAACTTGATCGCGGTGCGGTAGAGAGTTTTGAGGGGGTCTCTACCGAGGGTATTGATGCTGAATCCGAAGTGGGGCACGTTGTTACGGCTTTTAACACCATGCTTGATAGCGTAGGAAACGCCCTCACTGTGCGTGAGCAGAGCGAAAATAAGGTTCGTCGTTTTGTGGCGGATGCCAGCCATGAGCTTCGCACGCCCCTGGCATCTATCCGGGGATACTCTGAGTTGATCAAGCGTATTGATAGGGAGAACAGTAACCCCGATGTTACCCGCTCTCTTGAACGCATCGAGTCCGAATCGATTCGGATGACCGGATTGGTGGAGGACCTTCTCCTGCTCGCTCGTTTGGATGAGGGGAAAGAACTCGTGACGGGTGCGGTTGATCTCTCCGAGATTGTCACTAACACGGTGTCAGACGCTCGAGTGACTCATCCGGAACACGAGTGGGAGATGAGTGTTCCCGAGAATCCCCTCACTGTTTTGGGAGACGCGGCCAAGCTCAATCAGGTTGTTCTGAATCTCATTACCAACGCACACATCCACACACCGCCGGGGACTCGGGTAACCGTGACCCTCGACAGCGTGGCGGGTAAGGAGAAAAAGCCTACGGCCCAGATTACCGTGGCGGATAACGGTCCGGGTATCCCTCCGGAGCAGTTGTCACACATTTTCGAGCGCTTTGTGCGAGGGGATGAGTCACGGGTGCGCAGCACCGGGAGTACGGGACTGGGGCTCTCGATCGTGCAGGCCCTGGTGGTGGCGCACGGAGGCACGATTCATGTGACGAGTAGTCCCGGTGACACCCGATTTATCGTGCAGCTTCCCCTCGCTCCGCCGCAGTCGAGTTGAGTGCCTCTCTCAGGAGATCGTGTATCGGGGGAAGAGCGTCGAGTGGGCTCAATCACCCCTCCCCGCAACTCAAGGCTGCTAACCGATGGCATCTTCAATGGCTTTGCCGCTGAAAGATGCTAGCCGATCGCGTGTGTGGTGTGGGCGATCTTGCCCGCCACGAGGGTGAGATCGGCGCGGTGAGCGAGCAGCTCCTCTGGAGAATTCTGTAGATCGTAGAGGTTTGTGGACCACACCGCGAGATCGGCGTGGGCTCCCAGCGCAATAACCCCCAGATCGTGTTCGCGATGCCAGGCTGCTGCTCCCACTCGAGTGTAGCCCGCGAGGGCCTGATCGAGCGTGATGATTTCGTTTGTAGTCCAGGCATCCTGTCCGTTGAGCCGGGCGCGTGTCATGCCCGAATACACACCGATTAGCGGATCCATTTCGCCAACCTGCCAATCGCTTGAGAATGCAACACGGGCACCCGACTCGATGAGGCTGCGGTAGCGCCAGGCGCGATCCCAGCGTGACTCTCCCACATTGGCCTGCCAAGTTCCCGCCAGGAGATCGGGTGAGCAGTGTCGAGGCTGCATTGCGGCTGTCACGCCCAGTGCTGCAAAGCGCGGCAGGTCATCCGGGTGGATGCACTCAACGTGTACGATTCCGTGGCGGCGATCCACGGTTTTGTTGGTGACAGTGGCCGCTTCGATTGCGTCGAGAGCGAGGCGGATGCCTCCGTCGCCCGTCGCATGCGTGTGGGTTTGGAAGCCTAGACGGTCAAGTTCGGTGATGACACGGGCCAGCTCGCCCGAGGGGTAGCTGGGGCGTCCGCGCTCTCCCTGGCGGTTGGCGTAGTCCTCGAGCATCAGTGCGGTGTGCGGTTCAATAACGTCGTCGGCGTAGAGTTTGATCGGGCCGAGTGAGAGCACCTCATCGGCAGGGGCATCGTCAACGGCTTCCCTGAGCTGGCTGCGAAATTCACCGTCTGCTCCTACGGGATGAAACAGAGCTGCGATAACTCGGGACGACATGCGCCCCTCGCGTCGGGCGCGATACATGAGGTCAAGTTCGGCAAGTGGCACCTGGGGCTCTACAACCGTTGTGATTCCGGTTGCCGTTGCCATCTCAAGGCTCGACAGTACTTTTCGGTAGCGGCGGTCGGGTGAGTACATGGGAATGTCGCGCTGTAACTGAGCGAGTCCCGCGGTTGTCATGGCGCTGGTGTAAAAATCCGTTACCCAGCCGGTGGGTGTGCCGTTCGAATCTTGCTCGGGCTTACCCCAGAAAATGTCGCTGCCGGTGGTGATCCCTAGTCTGTGCAGGGCGGCGTTATTGAGCCACACAGAATGCTGATCGTAGGTGGTGATAAACACGGGACGGTCGGTGAGTCCCTCAAGGTCGCTCGCGCGCGGGCGGCGTCCGCTCACCACCGAGTAGACGGCGTTTTCGGCACAGATCCAGTCAAGGTCGGGGCGTTGCCGGGCGAACTCGGCTATGCGGATGCGTGCTTCCGCCAGGGTTTCGGCTCCTTCGAGGCTGACCGCGTCGGGGTCAAAGCCGAGTAGTAGGTGGTTGTGCCCGTCGACGATTCCGGGAGTGACGAGCCGTCCTTCCAGGTGTATCGTGCGGGCCGCGGCGGGTGCGTCCTCTGCGGAACCCACGTAGGCGATGTGCCCGTTTTGAATTCCCACCGCTTCGGCCCAGGGCCGTTCGGGTGCAAACGTGCGTACAGTTCCCCCGGTGAGGAGGGTGTCTAGCGTGCGTGTGATGGTTGTCATGAGGGGTCTCCCAGTGGCTGTCCGGTTTTCAACCGAATTCTTTGACACCGACGTCAAAGAATGCATCCAGTGTGGCAGGTCACACGGATCGTGTCAATACGCGGTGCAATGCGAGTGTCGCGGTCAATTCGAGGGTGTGACATACTGTGTGTTCCGGTATCCCTCAGCGATACAGAGGACAGAGGTACTTATACATGGCTAGGCAGCGTAATCAGGAGGAACGTCGCGCTGCCCTCATCGACGCCACCCTCGCCGCCGGTTCGCACCTGGGACTGCGCACCCTCTCACTCTCCGCGGTGGCGGAGGAGGCCGGTATTACTCGCGGCGCCATCCTCTACTACTATGACGACCTTGACGATCTGCTGCGCGAGGCGCATCGTGCTGGGCTGCAACGATTCTCCGACGAGAGGGATGCCCATATTGCCTCGCTCGCAGAGCCCCGGGCCCAGCTTGCCGCTGCCATCGAGCGGGGTCTTCCCACTGGGCCGGATGACGTGCTCATGCGGGTGCTCTATGAGTTTGACGTGCTGGCGGGAACCTCCGCACTGCACAATGAGCTGGTGCAGCAGCTCTATAGGCGTCAACTTGCGACCTATCATCGTGTTATTGCGGCCGGTGAAGCCTCCGGTGACTTCGCCCCAACCCTGAGCCGCGATGACCTGGCCATGACTCTGGTAGCGCTGGAAGACGCCTACGGTCTTCATATTGTGGCGGGGAACGCCCTGATGACGGTGGATAAGGCTCGACGGGCCATGTTTGCTGTGGCGGATCGTCTGGGGTGCTCGATTGAATAACCCGGTGTTGGAGAATCACTGAAGGCTAAAGCGGCAATTCTGGCCGGTGTTTAAGCATTCTCTAGGTGTGGCCTGGGTATGCGCCGTATAGTGCCCAATTTCCAGAGGGAAACGAGCCTTCCCGGAGTAAATTACGTAAGGGCAGTTCCGATGAAAACAGTCGCTACCGCATCAAACGAAATAACCATAATATTTAACGTTTTATGAAGGAGAACAGCATGTTGTCAAAAGAGGTTGTTATTGCTGCAACAACAAAACTCTTTATCGATCGTGAAGAGTCAGCAATAGATGAGTTCTTTGGTCCCACCTACATCCAACACTCGGCCTTGGCGAGCGATGGTCTTGAGGGACTACGTGCACTCGTTTCGAGTATTCCCGAGGGTTTTAGGTACGAGCCGGTACGCGCCTTCTCCGAAGGTAACCTGGTCGTAACTCACGGGATTTATCACGGCTTTGGTGAACAATCCCTAGTGAGTTTTGACGTTTGGCGAGTTGACAACGGGCGTATTGTGGAACACTGGGATGCGCTCGCCCCCGTGGTACCTAACACCCTCTCTGGCCGCACTCAAACCGATGGGCCAACCATAGTCTCCGAGCACGAGAGGACCGACACAAATCGCGCGATCGTTCAGGAGTTCGCCGAGAGGGTACTTGTGGGTGCAGACTATTCCGCGGTTGCACGTTATATTTCAACCGATAACTATGCTCAGCATAATCCCGAGGCTGCGGACGGACTTCAGGGCTTTGGCGTTGCGTCGCAAGCATGGGCCGAGGCGGGTAAACGACTGGACTATAAGAAGGTGCATCAGATTATCGCTGAGGGTGACTTTGTCTTTTTGCGCTCGGAGGGCGAGTTTGGAGAACCCGTTATCTACAACGATCTTTTTCGCCTGCACGATGGGAAAATAGTTGAGCACTGGGACGTGATTGCACCGCTTCCCGCTCCGCGTACCGTGCATCACGGCAACGGGGTTTTCTAGCTCGTTTCAGGAGGTGGACCATACACCTGCCATTTTTAGGAGCAGGGGCTGCCGGGATCGTCATCGCGTGGTTGCGCAGTGTTCGAGAATTATGAGCCACCAGGGTGCACATGGGGCATGTTTTTCGATGATTCAGGTGTGGTTTTTGCGAAGTAAAGCTGGGACGCAGCAGGTCAAGTCATGGTGACCTGTGTGGTATCGGTGTGCATGTAGGTGAGCGAACCTTCTAAGCTCATGACGGCTTTCGCCCCCTATGTGAGGTTCGCCCTTGCAGCTGTTAGATCGACGATCTAGGCGAATGCGAGGTTGTATTCTGGTCGGTTTTGTCGCGGCTGCCAGTGCGTTGCGGATGGCTCTCGCTGGCTGTATCGATTGCGCCGCACTTCGGCTAAGACATCGTCTCTGGAAGCGCTTTAGCTGCGATGTTTGCGATGTTTGCAATTTCTTTTGGTGTAGCGCCGTCACACGCACGCTGCGCGAGTCCGCTGAGTACTGACATTACGTAGCCTGCTAATCCTGCTGCATCGAGACCATCCGCTAAGTTTCCTGCGGTGATGTCGGATTCAAGCTTGTGCCTGAGGCGGGTTGTCTTGTTCTCGCGGATACGTGACATCATCGCGCGCACCTCTAGGTTGTCGCTGCCGGCGTCGCCACTGGCAACAAGGCAGCCGCGCGGTAATCCGCGTCGGGTGTACCTTGCAGGGGCTTCGGCTAGGATACGTTGCATCGCCAGCACCGCGGTGGTTTCTTCGTTCAATGCGGTATCGATGAACTCGCCGTACTTGAGTTCGTAGGCTTTTAATACCTCGTCGAAGAGGGTTCGCTTGTTACCAAAGGCATTGTAGAGACTGGGCTGTCCGATTCCGAGTTCCTCGCTGAGGTCACGCATGCTGGTTGTTTCGTATCCCTTGCGCCAGAACAGGCGGATTGCTCGATCTAAGGCAACGTCTCGGTCGAAACCACGAGGCCTTCCCGGTGTCGCTTTGCCTGTCGTCGTGGAAATCATGCCTTTATTTTATATCGATCGCTAGATAAACTACTAAAGTCAATTTATCTAGCAGTTGATACAAAAAGGAGAATGGGATGGCGAGACTTGATGGGAAGACTGCGCTGATTACGGGTGCAGGGCGAGGGATTGGTCGTGCTATCGCCATAAACCTCGCAATCGAGGGTGCTCGGGTGGCGGTGCATTACAACACCAGCGCCGACGCCGCACATCGGTTAGTTGAGGAACTTGAGGCACAGGGCGGTCAGGCGTTCGCGTTCCGGGCAAGTCTCGGAACGCCGGGCGATGCGGCATCTCTCTGGGCTGCCTTCGACCGCTACGCTGACGGAGTGGACATCATTGTCAACAACGCGGGTATACTCGGCGGACGAGTGCGATATTCAGAGGTGACTGAGACCGACTACGACGAGGTATTTGCTGTCAACACCAAAGCTCCTTTCTTTATTGTCCAGCACGGACTGACCCGCCTGCGCGACGGCGGGCGAATCATTAACGTTTCTACCTCTTTTACCCATGGCTCACGTAACCCCGACCTGTTGGCTTACTCAATGTCCAAGGCTGCGATCGACGCTTTTACGGAGGCGCTGGCAAAACATCTTGGCCCACGCGGCATTACCGTCAACGCTGTAGGTCCCGGTGCGACTGATACCGACATGAATGCATCCCGACTCGCCACACCTGAGGGACGCGAAGCCATCGCATCGCGCTCCCCTTTGGGTCGCATCGCGCAACCGGAGGATATCGCCAGTATCGTCACATTTCTCGCCTCTGACGATGCCCGCTGGGTTACCGGGCAATGGATCGATGCTACCGGAGGTGCGCTGCTCTGAGCGGATGACTTCAGGTGTGGCCGAGTGCGGATCGCTCCCTTCTCGGACGTTGAGGATAGTGATTGGTCTGGGTGTACGCCCGAACCGTGTCCGGTCTCTAATACTGCGTGGTGTCCGTCGAGGATATGTCGATGATGATTGTTTTGGGATAGCGGTTGCGCGAGGACGACGATCGTTCACACAACGGGTGGGGAACGACAGGCGCTCGTGTACTGGGCTGTCGGGCCGCTGGATGCACAGTCGGCGTAGTAGTACACGGGCGCTGTCAGGAGGGTTAACAGCCCTAAGAATCTCTAGATTTGCTATGATTTTTGGGTTTATTATGAACTTATGACTAAGCATAATGAGGGAAACCATAAGGGGGTTCCTGGTGAGGATCCGGCGGTGGATCATTTCGCCTGGTGGAACAAACTCCCTGTTGCAACACAAACCTGGTTGCGGGATCATCCCATGCAGCCGGTCCCTAAAAGCCACTGGAGCAGCCACGCTGAGTTTTCAAATGCTGTGTGGAGGGATCATCCTGACGCGCAGACCGACCCACACAGTTTCTTCCTGACAAACGAAGCATGGGACTTTGTCACCGACCTGCCGCTGCACTAGTACAAACACGGATAGCGTGCTGAATAAGAAGACCGTTTTTCGGTACTGTTCATCTTCCCTGTGAAGTGGCGGTCGGGGACCCCTTCTGCGGTGTGGGCGCCTGCGACGGGGACCGGCTGTTTGACAGTCTCTGTTGCAGTGCGATAGCATTTTCCTTGGCCAAAGACCGCTGGTTGCTTCCCCGCCGTGGGCAGCACGAAGAATCGCAAAGCGAAGCCCGCGCAGGTGTATTGAAACGAAAGAACGGATGTTAGTGCATCCCGACCCAGCTCCAGTGCCCCGCACCGGAGCTTTTTTATTGCGAGGACTTTGGTATCGCTCCACAACCGTGGAGCGGCAAGAAGACTAAGCATAGGGAGCATCATGGCTACAAAGGAAGCCGCGGTCGCTGACCTTCAAAAGAGCTTTGAAGAGTCAACTGCCGTATTGCTAACCGAGTACCGCGGTCTCACGGTTGCACAGCTCAAGGAGCTGCGCGTTTCCATTCGTGAGCACGCAACATATGCCGTGTCGAAGAACACGCTCACCAAGATTGCGGCCAATAACGCGGGAATCACGTCGTTTGATGCCGATCTTGTTGGACCCACCGCTATTGCATTTGTACACGGAGACCCCGTCGCCGTTGCAAAGGGTCTGCGCGACTTCGCCAAGGCAAACCCGCTTTTGGTGATCAAGGGAGGCTACTTTGACGGTAAGCCCCTCACCGCGGAAGAGGTGGGCAAGCTCGCCAACCTCGAATCTCGTGAAGTTCTGCTCGGCAAGCTTGCCGGCGCCTTCAAGGCTTCGCTGTTCGGAGCCGCATATCTGTTCAACGCACCGCTTGCCGGAGCCGCTCGTGCGGTCGGCGCGTTGCGCGACAAGCAGGAGTCTGCAAGCTAGTCACTTCGTGGCCGGTATAAATCGCAGACAGAAACCCCGCTCGTCTCGCACACGCGGATCGGGCAAAAATCACAAGGAGAAATATTATGGCAAAGCTGTCAACCGAAGAACTGCTTGAGCAGTTCAAGGAACTGACCCTTATCGAGCTTTCCGAGTTCGTTAAAGCGTTTGAGGAAACCTTCGAGGTTTCTGCCGCTGCCCCCGTGGCCGTTGCTGCCGCTCCCGCCGCTGGCGGTGCCGGTGGAGACGCTGCTGCCGCTGAGGAGAAGGACTCGTTTGACGTTGTTCTCGAGTCGGCAGGCGACAAGAAGATCCAGGTTATCAAGGTTGTGCGTGAACTCACCAGCCTGGGACTGGGCGAGGCAAAGGCTCTTGTAGAGTCGGCTCCCGCTCCCATCCTGGAGGGCGTCGCCAAGGATGCCGCTGACGCGGCAAAGGCCAAGCTTGAAGAGGCTGGTGCTGGCGTAAAGCTTGCGTAAGTAAGTAACTCCCAGAAGCGGCTCGCATGTGTGCGGGCCGCTTTTGGCTTTTAACTGAGACTTTCATGTGTAAGGATAGCGAAGTAAGCAGATTTTTATACACTTATAAAGGCACTGTCTTGCTGAGGCTTGAGCGGGGAATATAAAAGTAGCCAGGGGCAGATCGAGCAGAGACAGTGAGTCTATGTTTGCTCGTAGGGGCTCTGCGTGTTGTATTTCATGGGTTGAGCTCTGGGGCTGAGTAAATAAATTTGCGGGGTGAATTAGGGTGGAAGAAGAACTGACGGCGCGCCGGGGCGAGGAGATCAAGGATAGTGGCGGGGACTATCTTCCCAGCGAGGATAACACTCAGGAGTTTCACGATGATGCCGAACTTATTAGGGGTTGGCGTCGGGGAGAACAGGCAGCGGCAAAAGCTCTCTATCAGAATCACTACGGACGAGGAATTCGCATAGCCTACCGTCTTGTGGGTGAGCGTGACGTGGCCGAAGAGGTAACGAGTGAGGCCTTCACTAAGGTATTTGAAGCGCTTAACCGGGGGAAGGGTCCGACTCTCTCATTCGGTCTATATCTTGCGACGACGATCCGATCAATCATCAGTGATCGATCGCGAAACAGAGAAAACCCGGTTGACGAAACCACCATGGCCACCCTCATTGAGGGCACGGGTGATCAGTATCACGAGGATAATAGCCCGGGTGAGGTGATAGACGCTTTTAATAGCCTGAGCGAGAAGAACCAGAAAATAATTTGGTACCGAGACGTTGAGCAGATGCCCATCAGGGAGGTAGCAGAACTTCTCGATATTCCTCCAAAGAATTTGAGCGTCATGTACCAGCGGGCACGAGCTCAGCTCCGTGCACGTTACCTGGAGCAGCTTTCGCGCGCTCTGGTTCGTCCAGAGTGTCGAGAGTACGCGGCATCCTATGGCGACTATGCCGCGGGCTTGCTGAGCAAAAGCAAGAGGAAAGCCGTTGAGGAGCACCTGAAGACGTGCGATACCTGTCCCGCTATCGTCGAAGAGGTGAGCCACGTGGCGCAGCGTTTTCTCGCAGCGCTGCCCTTTGCGGGTGCGGGCGCGCTTGTGGCGGGGCGAACACTTATCGCCACCGAAGAGACTAAACTTTCCGGAGGGCTTCTGCACCTGGGTGCTGGTAGGTCGGTGCCCGCAATAGCTGGCGTAACTGCTGCGGTAGTCGGTGTAGCGGTGGCCGCTGCGGTTTTCTTTATGCCGGGTCAGGAGGTGGAGCAGGATGCGGGAGCTCCCAGAGAGCCATCCGCGGCAGCGGAGCCGGTGGAGGAACCCCAGACTCAGCAAGAGCCCGGGCCCACGGCGGAGAGTGTTGTTCCTGTTGTCTCAGGTGCGGCTGGAAGCGGTAGCTGTAACGTCTCCTACAAAACGAGTGCTCAAGAAAACATTTTTAGTGCGGTGAACACTAGTGGTTCGTCCTGTGTGGTGACATATGAGTGGGACGGGAAAGTTCTTCACAAGACTGAGGTTCAGGGGAGTCAGGTTTTTGATGCTGCCCGTGTCGGTCTGTACAGTATCACGGTTGCTACTGACGACGGTGTGTGGAGTGAGAGCTTCCAGCGTCGCTAACTTACCTGTTCAACACGGTTGCCGGGTGCATTAGATTACGATTTTTAAGGAGCACATCGGCTGTGCCGGGTGCGGTTTTGGTGAACGTGTCGGGTGATTCTTGCCTGGACGCCCCTGGGAATCCTTGCTTTTCTTGCGGGAGATGCGTAGCGTACTTCATAAGGTTCCGTTGAATTAGTGTATTGAATTAATGTACTGAGTTGCCCGTACCTGCGTGCATGAGGGGTACTATACTCACGGAACATCGCTCGACGAAGAGGAGAGGTGAGCGCGAGTGATACCAACGCGTAGGCGTTTGTGGATAGTTTCGACTGCGTTAGTGAGCGCGGCGGGTCTGGTATTAACCGGGTGTGCCAATAATGCACCGTCGGATTCCGGGGATGCGGCAGAGGTAGACTGCGCCCCGTACGAACAGTTTGGGAGCTTTGAGGGTTCAACGGTAGAGGTATACGCCAGTATCGTTGACGTTGAGGCCGATCAGCTTCAGCGGAGCTGGGCCGACTTTGAGAAGTGTACGGGAATTACGGTGCAGTACACCGGTGATCAAGACTTTGAGACTCAAATCAATGTGCGCGTGGCGGGTGGGAGTCCACCCGACCTGGCCATTGTTCCGCAACCCGGTTTGTTGCAGCGCCTGGTCGAAACAGGAGGGGTTGTGAACCCACCGCAGGCTGTGGCCGATAACGTAGCCGAGTGGTGGTCGGAAAGCTGGAAAACCTACGGTAGCGTAGACGGCACATTTTATGCCGCACCCCTTATGGCCAGTGTGAAGGGATGGGTCTGGTACTCGCCCGCAGACTTTGAGGAGCGTGGCGTAGAGGTTCCCACAACCCTTGCTGAGCTTCAGAAGATCACCACAGAGCTTTCGCGGAACACCCCCGGCCCAACCTACCGACCCTGGTGCGTCGGGTTTGAGTCTGGGACGGGAACAGGGTGGCCTGGAACCGACTGGATTGAGGACTACGTTCTCCGTCAATCAGGACCGGAGGTATACGACGCCTGGGTTGCCGGTGACATCAAGTTTGACTCCCCGGAGATCAGGGCGGCTTTTGACGCTGTGGGGGAGATTCTTCTTAATCCCGACTATGTCAATGGTGGATTTGGGGATGTGCAGAGCATCAACTCTGTTTCGTTCCAGGAGGCGGGACTGCCGATCCTCGACGGGGAGTGCTCACTGCACCACCAGGCATCGTTTTATGAGGCGCAGTGGCCGGAGGGTACAAACGTTGCCGAGGATGGAGATGTGTGGGCTTTCCTGCTCCCCAACACCACCGCAGACGAGGGTGACGCCGTTGTGGGTGGTGGCGAATTTGTCGCGGCGTTTAATAGCGATGAGGCGACTCAAGCGTTACAAACCTATCTTTCCACCGATCTGTGGGCAAATAACCGAGTGAAACTGGGCGGTGTAGTGAGTGCTAACAGGGGTCTCGATCCGCAAAACGCGCAGAGCGCCATAGGCCGGGAGGCGATACGCATACTGCAGGATGACAACACCGTCTTCCGTTTTGACGGCTCGGATCTGATGCCCGCGGCGGTGGGAACCGCCTCATTTTTCACGGGAATGGTCGACTGGGTCAACGGTGACAGCACCGAGAGCGTTCTCCGGAGAATAGATGCGTCATGGCCCGGCCGGTAGTCGCAGCCTAGGGCGGGGAGGTCAGTAGTTGTTTGTTTCCCAGTTTTCCGTGGCGGGTGCTGCCCTGTACAGGAGTGAGGAGCTAGCACGCACGGCTCAGGGGGGTGTTGTCCAGGACATCTCGAACAAGTTCGGTGTGATGTTTGTGGCGCTGTTCATCTTCCTGGCGGTGATCGGACTCCTCCTGTTTTTTGTGGATCGGGCGCCCAAACGGGGCCGCGATATCGTGCAATTGGCAGCTTTTGTGGCCCCGGCCCTGATCTTGCTCACGATTGGCCTGGTGTACCCGGCGATCCGCACTATTCTGCAGTCAACCACGGATAGCGTGGGCAACTTTGTCGGGCTTGAAAATTTTGCCTGGATATTCACTAACGAAGAATCGCTTATCAGTCTCCGTAACACCGTGCTGTGGGTTGTGCTGACCCCGCTGCTCTCCACGGTTTTTGGGCTGGCCTACGCTATCTTTATTGATCGGTCGCGGGGAGAAAAGATCCTCAAATCGTTGGTTTTTATGCCCATGGCAATTTCATTTGTGGGTGCGGGAATCATCTGGAGCTTTATGTATGCGTATCGCTCCCCCGGGTTTAGCCAGACGGGTCTTCTTAACCAGATACTGGTGTGGCTTGGGTTTGAACCCGTGCAATTTCTCAACTCCGCGCCGCTGAACACCGTGTTTCTTATTGTGGTCTTGGTGTGGATTCAAACGGGGTTTGCGATGGTGGTGCTTTCCGCATCCATTAAAGCAATTCCCGCAGAGCAGGTAGAGGCCGCCCGCATAGACGGGGCTAGCGGTTGGCAGGTGTTTCGCAACGTCACGCTTCCGGG
Source organism: Lysinibacter sp. HNR (assembly GCF_029760935.1). Classification (NCBI taxonomy): domain Bacteria; kingdom Bacillati; phylum Actinomycetota; class Actinomycetes; order Micrococcales; family Microbacteriaceae; genus Lysinibacter; species Lysinibacter sp. HNR. The sequence goes on from NZ_CP121684.1 coordinate 543,201, forward strand.
TATCCGAAGCTCCCTGGTGGTGGTGGTCACCACCATCACCATCGCCACCCTCAAGGTCTTTGACATCGTGCGGACTATGACAAACGGGAACAACAGCACCAGCGTGGTTGCGCTTGATATGTATAACCAGGCTTTCCGATTTAACGAGTGGGGACGTGGTGCTGCACTGGCCGTTGTCATATTTGTCCTAGTGCTTCCCATTGTGATCTATAACGTGCGTGTGCTGCGGCAGCAGAGGGAGATCCGATGAGCGCAAACTCGGCGGTGGGGCGAGGAGCCCCCATGAACTCGGTACCGAAGGGCGAGAACGCGATGAGTTCGGCGGCCCGAGGTGAGGAATCGGTGAGTTCAGCGGTGAAGAGCAGCGGATCCGCAAAAATACGTGGTCGAAACCCCGGTCGTGCCGATCGGGTAAAGCGCGGGCTCACCTCGCGGTGGGCAACTGTGGCCGCAATTATTATTGCGGTGCTGTGGACCGTTCCCACTTTTGGTCTTTTTGTCGCCTCGTTCCGACCTCAGGCAGATAGGCGCGAGGGCTGGTGGACCATCTTTAGCGAGTGGATGCCAACCCTTGATAACTACACCACCGTCCTGGGGAACGCAACCATCTCCAACGACAATCTCGCCCTGTATTTTGTGAACTCCTTTATTATCACGATCCCGGGCACAATCTTCCCCCTCACCCTGGCCCTCATGGCGGCCTACGCCTTTGCGTGGATACCGTTTCGCGGGAGGGGAGTTCTTTTTGTTATGGTGTTTGCTCTGCAGATTGTTCCACTACAGATGGCACTCATTCCGCTGCTGCAATTTTTCAACGGTGTGGATATCGGTGGCACCTACCTAGCCGTGTGGATAGCACACACCATTTTTGGGCTGCCGCTGGCCACGTTTTTGCTGCATAATTTTGTCTCACAGATTCCGCACGAGCTGGTTGAGGCCGCACGCGTGGACGGTGCTTCTCACGCTCAAATCTTTCGGAAGCTTATCGTTCCGCTTTCGGTTCCTGCGATTGCCAGTATTGCCATTTTTCAGTTCCTTTGGGTCTGGAACGATCTGCTTGTGGCCCTGGTTTTTTCGGGTGGAACGGCCGAGGTTGCTCCACTTACCGCAAAACTCGCCAACATGGCAGGGGCTTTTGGTCGTAATGAGCACCTTCTGCCCGCCGGAGCCTTTGTCTCGATCATAGTTCCGCTGATCGTGTTCTTTGCGTTGCAGCGCTACTTCGTCAGGGGACTCCTCGCCGGAGCTACCAAGGGGTAACAAGGAGCGAGGCGTTACCTATAGGGGTTCTGAAGCTGTAAGGCCGAGTGGAAAGTGACAGGCCGCAGTGTGGTCGTCAGCTTGCTCTTGCGCCCCCGCAGCCGGCCGCTCTAAGCCGGTTTTTGACGGCCCAGCATCGGGTACCTCGTTACGAAGGGGGATCGTATCGGAGAGTTTTCTGGGCAGAGGAGAGGGAACCTCGGTGGCGCAGCGTTTCTTGTCGTCGTTGGGGAGGGCGCTAAAAACGCGGCAGCGGGTGCGGAAACGGCACCCCACCTGCTTTTCGGTGGGATTGGGAGGGTCACCCTCAAGAAGAATATGCTCACGCTGGCGTTCTTTTATCGGATCCGGGATGGGAACAGCGGAGAGCAGAGCCTGTGTATAGGGGTGCATAGGGTTTTCAAAAACCTTGGATACGGGCCCCGTTTCCATGGTGCGTCCCAGATACATGATGGATACCCGATCCGCGATGTGTCTGATCACGGAAAGGTCGTGTGAGACAAAGAGGTAGGAGAGTCCCAGGGTGGTCTTGAGTTCAGAGAGGAGGTTAAGCACCCCCGCCTGAATCGACACGTCAAGAGCAGAAACCGGCTCATCGAGCACAAGTAGTTTGGGATTAACCGCCAGTGAGCGGGCAATCGAGATGCGTTGACGCTGCCCGCCCGAGAACTCGTGTGGGTAACGCGAGGCATCGCTGGGGTTGAGGCCCACCAGACGAAGCAACTCGGGAACGCGGGTACGGACCTTATCCCCGGGCCACTTGTGGGCGCGGAGCGGTTCCGCTAACACATCGTAGATGGGCATTCGTGGGTCGAGGCTGGCCATAGGATCTTGGAACACCATGGCGATTTCCTGGCGTAGGTTGGCGATCGTTTTTTTATCTCTGGAGGAGTCACTAATAGACTGCCCCAGCATGTCAATCTGACCGCCCTCGGGAGCTGTGAGATCGAGAATTTGATGCAGGGTAGTGCTCTTCCCGGATCCCGATTCCCCCACTAAACCGAGGGTTTCGCCAGCGCGGATATCAAGATCAACACCGTCAACCGCGTAAATACTTCCGACCTGTCGTTTAAACGCTCCTCCCTTGACCAGGGGGAAGGTTTTAATAAGTCCCTCAACCGTGAGAACCGGTGCGAGGGTGTTGCGATCGGTGTGGTTTGCGGGAGAGTCGGCAATGTGGGGGAGGGGGAAGATGTCTTCCGGTTGTAAGTTTTGTTTCACCACATCGATCACGCGATGGCAGGCCACGAGGTGTTCAGCAAACCCGGCGGCGTTGGTCGAGCCGGCGGGATCGGCAGTGCCGCTTGGGTCCGTGATGTCGGTGGATGTGCCTGGATTGCCCGGAACATCGTTGAGCGCGGGTTCGGTCGCGTGGCACTCCGTGTATGCGAGCGGACAGCGGGTGGCAAAGGGGCAGCCTCCCGCAAAATCCAGCATGAGGGGCGGGGCACCGGGAATGGGGATAAGGGCCGTGTGCGCTTTGTTATCGATGCGGGGAACGGCCCCGATGAGCCCGAGTGTGTAAGGCATGCGAGGCTGCGTGAGTACCTGCTCTACCGTGCCTGTCTCAACAATTCGTCCCGCGTACATCACGGCAACTCGATCGGCGATACCCGCGATTACGCCGAGGTCGTGGCTGACAAATACCAGTGCGGCACCGGTCTCCCGTTGAGCGGTGCGAAGCACATCGATGATCTGTGCCTGGATGGTAACATCAAGCGCCGTTGTTGGCTCGTCGGCCAGGATAATATCGGGATCGTTGGCGATTGCCATGGCAATCATTGCGCGCTGGCGCATACCTCCGGAATACTGGTGTGGAAAAGAGTGAGCCTGGCGTTCCGGGTCGGGGATACCCACTATCTTGAGCAGCTCAACCGCGCGTTCCCAAGCCTCGGCCTTGGTGACCCGGCGGTGAGCTCGTACGGCCTCCGCTATCTGCTGGCCGATCTTGTAGACGGGGGTAAACGCCGAGAGCGGATCTTGAAAAATCATGGAGATCTTTGCCCCGCGGATTTTACTCATCTGGTTGTCGTTGGAGCCCAGTACCTCCTGGCCATCGATTTGAATGGAGCCGGTAATGACGGTGGTATCGGGGAGGAGCCCGAGGGAGGCCAGGGAGGTGACCGATTTTCCGGATCCGGACTCACCCACGATGCCAAAGACCTCGCCGCGACGAAGCTCAAAGCTTACCCCGCGGACGGCGTGAACCAGACCCTTGGGGGTGGGGAAACTCACGTGGAGATCCTGCACCTTCAGCACGGATTCGTTTTGCTCGGGGGAAGGAGAAATTGAGGGTGTGTGTTTCAGCTGCTGTCCCAATTTTTAGTCCTGTTCCTGGAGTTTCCGTGCTTTTTTAGGCTTCTTTTTACCCGCCGAGGAGGTGGGGTCAAAGGCATCGCGCAGGCCGTCTCCCAGGAGGTTGGCGGACAGCACAAATATCACGAGCGCGCAGAGTGCGAAGCCCCACAGCCACGGTGCTTGGATGCCTCCTGTCTGTCCTGCGGAGATAATGTTTCCGATGGAGACGTCGGGGGGCTGCACTCCGAAACCAAAATAGGAGAGGCCCGTTTCGGTCATCACGGCGGCCCCCGCCGCGATGGTAGCGTCAATGATGATAAAAGAGGTGACCTGCGGGATAATATGGCGGCGAATAATTGTGAGGTGGCCGATTCCCATATAGCGAGCCGCCCTGACGTACTCTTGATCACGCAGCGACATCGTCATCGAGCGAACCACGCGGGCGGTAATCATCCAGCCAAAAGCGGCGATCATGATCACGAGCATTAACCAGCCGTATTCGCGGAGTCGAGGAGACAGTATCGCGATGAACAAGAAGGCGGGCAGCGTGAGCAGCAAATCGATGAGGAACATGATCACCCGTCCGATCGCTCCCCCAAAGTATCCCGCCGCAGCGCCGAGAAAACCGGCAAGAACAGCCGAGAGCAGAGCCACAAGAATACCGATCATCAGGGACTTTTGCAGGCCCAAAGCGGTCCGAACCAGCATGTCCTGGCCAATGTTGTTTGTTCCAAACGGATGCTCGAGGGAGGGTGGCTGGTTAAGGGCCGCGTAGTCGATATCGTTGTACTGCCACGGGCTGATGAGGGGGGTGAGAAAGGCAAAGAGAAACAGAAACAGGATAACGGATAATCCGATGGTTGTTCCCTTATTTGCAAAGAGACGCCGTAGCACGACACGACCACGAGACGAGCCGGAAGAAGCTGCGGTATCTAAGCTAGCCTCCGCCGTGTGAGCCGAATTCTCCCCGGCATCCGGTGTGGGTGCATCTGCAATCGACGATGTTTTCTGTGGAACTGTCATATTTTTTACACCCTCACTCGGGGATCCAGCGTTGCGTGCAGCACATCGGCGAGGAAGCCGGAGAGCAACACAATAACGGCGGCAAAGGCACAATAAGCGGTTACCGAGTTGATGTCATTGCTATTAACCGAGTCGATAAACCACTTGCCGAGACCGTTCCACCCGTAGATCTGCTCGGTCATGGTGGCTCCCGTAATCACACCGATCATGCCAAAGGAAAAAAGTGTTGTCATGGGGATGATCGCCATGCGAAGGGCGTGGCGGAAGGTTGCTTTTGATCGGGTGAGCCCCTTGGCTCGGGCGGTTCGCAGATAGTCGGCTCCCAGCGTATCCAGCATGGTGGCACGCTGGTATCGGCTATAAAACGCGATACCGCCCAGGGCTATTGCGATGGTTGGCAGGAGCAAATGGTTGAGGGTGTCCCACAGGTGTGTCCAGAACCCGCCGACGAGGCCCGGGGTTGACGAACCTGTGAAGTTAATGAGCTGTGTTCCGGTGACGGTGTTGAGCCAGGTTGCTCCCATCTTGAGCAGAATGGCCAGAATGAAGACCGGCATCGACATGACAAGAAACGACAGGGCGGAGACGGTTCGATCCGAGAGCTTGTACTGTCGCAGCGCGTTCCACACCCCGATGAGCACTCCCAGGAGGATACCGAGTATCGACCCCAGGAGGAGTAACTGCAGGCTGGACCCCACCCTCTCGGCGAACTGGGCGTTCACCGAGAGGTTGTTGATCGTCTGGCCAAAGTCGCCCTGTAACACCTTGCCCAACCACGCAAAATACCTGACGAAGAGCGGATCGTTATCGTTGACGCCCAGATTGGTGAGTGTGGCCTCAATCGAAGACTGTGGGGGCCTGGGGTTTCGCTGCTCGAAGTTCCCTCGGGGATTCATGGCCGCGGAAGCCAGGATATACGCGAGCGAGGTTCCAATAAAGATGAGCGCGATGTAGTAACCCAGCCGCTTGGTCAAGTATTTGAACATGGTATTCCTCAGTGTGGTGCGGCAGTATGGCTACTTCATCCAGCCCACCTGAGTCCAATTTGGTTCAGCATTTCCCGAGAAAGCTCCGTAGTTGGCAATACCCGGACGTATTGCAAGGAGCATGGGCTGCTGAGCGATCGGGAGGGAGTGACCCTCCTGCCACACGAGCTTGTCTGCCTCGTTTGTGAGCTGAGCCAGCGTCTCGGGATTGAGTTCTGCGTTTGCCTGGTCGAGAAGGGTATTGATCTCGTCGGTGCTGATTTTGCCGTAGTTCTGGGTGTTCTCACCCGTTTGGTAGATGCTCACCCCGTCGGCGAGGAAACCGGTTCCCCCCCAGACAAATAGGGTCATGTCGAAGTTGCCCGGGGTAATATTGTCGCGGAAAAATGTGTCGGTGGGAACGGCCACAATGTCAAGCTTGACCTGCACGCCAGCTAATTGGGCTTGAATCAACTCGGCGATTTGCTGAGAGACGGGAGTTCCCGAGGGGATCACCATGCGCGGGGCAAGGGTGACGCCGTCTTTGACACGCACGTCCCCGGAAACCTGCCAGCCAGCGGCATCAAGTGCTGCGGCCGCGGCTGCGGGGTCAAAGTCAACTATGCCCGTTGCGTTGTCCTGATAGTTCGGATCTGTGCTGAGGTACATGTGGTTGTTGAGTAGCTCAAACTTGTAGGGGGTTCCGTTGTAGATCGTTTGCCCCAGCGATTCGCGATTAATCGCTTGCTGGACCGCAAGGCGAGTGTCTTTGTCCGCCAGTACTCCGCCCGACCCGAAGGTGAGATGGTTGTATCGGCTGGATGGCGCAAGCCGGATATCGGTATTGGCGGCGTCTTTGACACGCGAGTAACGGTCGGTGTTTCCCGCAGCAACGACATCAATCTCGTTGTTGAGGTATGCGTCAATATCCGCTGTGCTCTCGAGCGCGCGGAAGGTGATGGTGTCGAGCTTGGGCTTTTCACCCCACCAGGCTTCATTCTGTACGAGGGTAACGGTTTGGGCGGTGGTATTAATGCTGTCTGTGGTGAGTTTAAAGGGCCCCGCGGTGACGGGAACGTTCTGCAGCCAGCCGGTGTTGAAGTTGTCTACCGTGGCGTAGTGCTGGGCCGGGTAGAGGAACATGAAAAGCTTTTGCCAATCAGCAAAATCTGTGTTGAAAACAACGGTAAAGTCTTTGTCGGTTGCACCCGGGGTGAGCGACTCGATGTTTTGATATCCGGTGGGGTCTCCCACAAGAGCCCCCGCATCGGCGCTGTTGAGGGCTTTCCATACTGCCTCGTAGTCTTTCCAGGTGATGGGGGTTCCATCGCTCCAGACAGCCTGGTCGTTGATCTGATACTCGATGGTCTGCGGGCTGCTATTTACCAGCTCTGCTTTGGTAAGGAAATCGGTGTTGAGGGCGATTTCGCTGTTCTCATCGAAGATAAAGCTCCTGGGCATTACAGCCTTGAGAATGGTTGAGGTGTCTACCAGTGCGCCGTCGGTGTGATAATAGTTCCACTGCTCGGGAAGCTTGCTGAGAACGAGTCGCAGGTCGCCGCCGTCTTGGAGCTCTGATGCTGGCTGAGGATTTATCTGGCTGCCCTGCGAACTCAGGTCGGTTGCGGACTGTCCCTCATTGCTAGTGGTGGATGTGGCGCAGCCTGTGACAACGAGGCTGAGAGCCGTGACAAGTACGGCTGCTGTGGAAAACTTTTTACGGGACAACGTTACCTCTCTCCATTGAAAGCGTCCTTTATAATCAGAAGGGTTAACGCTTTATTATACTGGATAATTTATGAATGTTTATTAATTTTGTTTTTCCTACTATACGCCAGCGGGCCCTCCAGTGTAGCGCAATTATGTTGCGCATATCTTGAAAATTAGCTAGCTGATAGATTCAATTTATAATACTAGCCTTTAGAAATTGTTTGGTCTGTAACAATTTCACTGGAGATTGCTGTGATTGTCAAATCTTGTGGGGAATAAAGAGTTGGCAGGGCCGTTGGTTTTGCCGTCAGCAAAGCCTTCCTTGCTCTGTTTCGCAATCATCAGTTTCTGATGGGTCCTCGCTAGGCACAGTGGTCAGGAGACGCGTTCTAGTCTCGACGGGACTTTAAAAATTATCGCACCCTACGGGGTGAGGCGGGTAGGTCCGCGGAAAAGATAGATAACCTCACGAATAGAAGTCTGCTGTAGCATGAGCATGATTACGCGGGAGAGCCCCATACCAAAACCACCGTGGGTGGGCACGCCATAGCGGAAGAAATCAAGATAGAAGTCAAGCTCCGCGGGATCCATCCCCTTCTCGGTAGCCTGGGCGATGAGCGTGTCGATGCGGTGTTCCCGCTGTGCGCCGGTGGCTATCTCCACGCCGTTGTAGATGAGATCGTAGCTCTTGGTGAGGGTGGGGTCGTCCTCGTGGCGCATGTGGTAAAAGGGACGGATGCTTGAGGCGTAGTCGGTGAGGAACACAAAGTCGTGACCGTAGGTTTCCTTAACATAGGCCGAGATCTGGCGCTCGCCCTCGGGATCCATGTCTGCATCACTGCGGGGGATCTCGTAGCCGCGTTCCGCCACGATACGTTTAGCCTCTTCTAAGGGGATACGTGGGAAGGGGAGAGGGGGAACCTCGATATTGATGCCAAAAAGCTCCTTGATGGCCTCGCCGTGCTTGTCGCGAACCGCGGTAATACCCGCCGCCATGAGCTCTTCGTGTAGGCGCATCACGTCTTCGTGGCTGTCGATCCAACTGATCTCGGTATCCACACTCGTGAACTCCGTGGCGTGGCGTGAGGTAAAAGAGGGATCGGCGCGGAAAGCCGGGGCAATCTCAAAAATCTTGCCAAAGCCGGCGGCCTGAGCCATCTGCTTGTAGAACTGAGGGCTCTGCGCGAGGTAGGCTTTGCCCTCAAAGTAGTCGAGCTCGAAAAGCTCGGCTCGGGATTCACTGGGGCTAGCCATCAGCTTGGGAGTGTGCACCTCAATGAAATCACGCTCAATCCAGTAGGTGCGTAGCGCGTGCACAAAAGTGCTTTGAATGCGGAAGATGAGGTTCTGCTCGGGTCGGCGAAGATCGAGAAAACGCCAGTCCATGCGCTTGTCCAGGCTGGAATCATGGGTGATAGGTGTCTCGGGGATAGCCTCGGAGACCACCGTGAGGGTCTCGATCAACACCTCAAGACCGCCAAGCTTGACCCGCTCATCCTTCTTGAGCTGGCCCGTGACGGTGATGAAGCTACCGTGGGCAAGGCCGGAGATGGCCTCGGTGATGGCAAGCTTTGCGGCTGAATCGGGCTCCTCTTCGTTGAGTTCGCGCGTTGCGACGTTAACCAGCTGGAGCGCGGCGGTTTCGTCGCGAAGAACGATGAACTGTACACGTTTCTGATCGCGCACGGTTTCTACCCATCCGGATACGGTGACGGGGCCATCGCTCCGCGCGGACAAGTTCTTGATGAGGATACGTTCAGTCACGCGCCTAATCTTACATCCTTCGGGCCTCGAAGGCTTGTTCGGCTACTGTTTGTGCGCTTCTGGGGTGGTGCTGAGGGTGAAATGGATACCGCCCCCGGTGGGTAGTGCTCAATAAAAGCAACTTTTTACCGGAGGCAGTATACGGTCTATGACAGCAAATTCTGCCGATAATACCGAGAAGGTGCGTTGGGCTACTTCACCAGGCTAAAGCTCAGTGGGCTGTCTCCCGTAGTCGAGAGCCATCCCGGTGTGCTCGCGTCGACCGTGATGCTGTTTCCCGAGAGGAGCGAGGTGAATACATAGGAACCATCGGACTGCTCGCTGACCTGGAAGCGCTGTGCTTCCTGGGCATCTTGCGGAAGGCTTCGCATCGTGCTGAGCGTGTCCGCAGTGGTTGCCCAGGGGTTAGTGTCCGATGTGGTGGTCAGATAGATGCTGGGGTTCGAAAAAGCCGATGCCTGGAGGCGGTAGCTATCCGTTGCGGCATCGTAGTCAACGAGGCTCCACACAAGCGTGGGAGCCCAACCGCCCTGTGAGAGCGAGCCAGCCGTGTACAGGTTCCAACCGGCAAAGTTTGCCGGTCCGTTCTTCACCACAAACTTCACGTCACTCACCGCAACCGTAAAGGAGGTAGCTTTTTCCTTCTCCTGAAGAGAGACACTTCGCGCGGCTGTGTTATTGCTGAGCCAGGAGTTCTCCTGCGCCGATTGAACCTGATAGGTTCCGTTGCTTTGCTTGACGAAGGTCCAGCGGGCTCCATCGGCAACAGAAGAGGTGACTACGTCACCATCCGACGGCGCGAGATAGGAGCTATCGGAGGCTGAGCGTACGACGTAGGAGTTCGAAGAGCTGTCGTAGTCAGAGAGATCCCAGCGCTGTTCAACGCTGGTGGAGGGCTCAAATAGCGCTCCCGGATTTCCCAGGCCGACCGATCCTGAGCCTTTGTTCTGAAGTACGGCGGAACCACTGACCAGCGAAATGTTCTCCGTGATCGGGCCGAGCGGGCCCTGGGTCGTTTCCGCGGAGGCAGCGTGTGGGGTGAGGGAGGCGGCAACGACAAGCGCTGCGCCGGCTACAGCGAGAAGGGGCAGGCGCCCCCGATCGGCAGACAGATTAGACATGTGTATCCTCATTTCTTTGTTTCATGAGGGTCAGCTAGGACCCGGTTTAGTGGGGGGTTAGCTAAAACCCGGGTTGGTGTTGCATTGAAATAAAGATGACGAACTCTTGCAAATATATTTAATGCCACAAGAGACATCACACATATATCATATTGCACACTAATCTGCTATTAAATTTTTATTATGTATATTCGCAGGAACCTCGCGTGTAAGTCTGGTAATGAATGGAGCGTGAGACTGTCTTAACCTTCCGTGTGACCAACACGCAGCGCTGCCGATAAAAGAAACAAGCCGTTTTATCCCCCACGGCCCGGGGCCAGCAAATCTCCAGTCAAAGGTCTCTAGAATAGGGGGGTGGCAGAAAAACAGCTCCATCTTGTGCGTCACGGCGAGGTACACAACCCCCATGGCGTGCTTTATGGTCGCATCCCCGGATATCGCCTCTCCGAGCTGGGGGCCGAGATGGCCGCCGCAGCTGCCGACGATCTACAGCAGCGCGACCGTCGTATCGCACGGCTCTACGCCTCGCCGCTTCAGCGTACCCAAGAGTCAGCCGAACCAATTGCGCGCTTCACCGGGCTTCCGATCATCACGGAGCACCGTATTATTGAACCCACCAACTTCTTTGAGGGGCTGCCGAACCATGGAAAACATGCGGCTTTTCGCCAGATAAGATACTGGCACAAACTCTGGAACCCGTTTCGACCGAGCTGGGGAGAACCCTACAGCGACATTGCGGCTCGCGTGCGCGAGGCCATGGACGAGGCCTGGGATGAGGTTGAGGCGAGTGTTGCAGACGGAACTGACAAGAACGCCTTTGAGGGCGATATTGTGATGGTCAGCCACCAGTCTCCCATCTGGATTACGCACCGTAGTGTTGCCGGAGAACGACTTTTCCATGATCCGCGTACTCGCCGCTGCGAACTCAGCAGCATAACCTCCTTTACGAGGCGTAACGGCGAGTGGTTTGAGGTGGGCTATTCACACCCGGCGGAACCGCTCATGGCAAATGCTACAGACATAGGGGCGGTATGAGCAGCTTCGGGGGTAATATGAAGGGCCTTGGGACACAGAAATTTCAACGCATTCGCAGGGTCGGCGCCATTCTTTTGGTAGCGGGGGTGCTTGCGGGGTGTAGTAACGATCCTCTCGCCGAGCAGTGGAGTGCGGGCGATAACAAGGGCTACATTTCCGGAGACGGAACCACCACCGAGGTTCCCGTAGAGGAGCGGGAAGCGGCGGTTGTTTTCAGCGGAACCATTGAGGACGGCAGTACCGTCTCCTCCGAAGAATTTCTGGGTTCCGTGACGGTGGTGAACTTCTGGTACGCGGGATGCGCACCCTGCCGGGTGGAAGCCCCCGATCTGCAGGCTCTCAACACGGAGTTTGCCGATCAGGGCGTCAAATTTCTCGGTGTCAACACTCGTGATCAGGCGGCTCAGGCCACCCAATTTGCCGAAGAATTTGGCATCACCTATCCGTCGATTATCGATACTCCCAACGGGCGCGCTGTGCAGCGTGCCTTTGCGAGTTCCATTCCTCTCAACGCGGTTCCCACCACCCTGGTTGTTGATCGGGAGGGGCGGGTCGCCTCAAGAATTCTGGGACAGCTTCCCGACGCGGCCATCCTCTCCACCCTGATCTCTGACACCCTCGCGGAAAAGTAGCGTCCGTTGGGGGTTGGCGAACTTATCCGAAACGGCGACCTATGGGTGGCCGTGCCCATAGCGGTTCTCGCCGGATTACTCTCTTTTGCCTCGCCCTGCGTTCTACCGCTTGTCCCGGGATATCTTGCTTACGTGGGTGGCTTCAGCGGCGAGGTAACTGACGATGCTGCGGAGGCGCGTCGCGCCCGCCGCCGATTGGTGTTGGGGGTTGCACTTTTTGTGCTCGGATTCACCCTGATCTTTGTGGTGATCATGGCTCTGGCGGGAACCGTTGGTTCCTGGCTCCTGGAGTGGGAAAACCTCATTACCCGCCTCCTCGGGGTTGTGGTGATAGCGATGGGTCTCGTGTTTATGGGCAGTTTTACCCTCGCACAGAAAACGGTGAGAGCACGCTGGCAGCCCAAAACGGGTCTGCTGGGCGCGCCCCTGCTCGGCGCGGTTTTTGCCATCGGATGGACTCCCTGCCTGGGGCCAACACTCCTCGCTATTTTCTCGCTCAGTGTGCAGGGCGGGTCGCCGATGCGCGGCACAGTGCTGGGCTTCTTCTACTGCCTGGGGTTGGGGATTCCCTTTCTTTTAGTGGCCCTCGGATTCGGCTGGGTCACGTCCTCTGTTAAATTCCTTCGTAAGCATATACGCGTCGTCAACGTTATCGGCGGGTTGATGTTGGTGATTATTGGTGTGCTCATGGTGACGGGAGTGTGGTCAAATATGATGTTTGCTCTTCAGGCGGTGATGAGAAGCTATGTCGCGCCCCTCTGATCACATTGAGAGCGAAGACTCTCCCGTCAAAGATCCCGTGGGTCTTGGTATCTCCGGTTATCTGCGCTGGTTTTGGCGACAGCTCACCAGCATGCGCGTGGCCATCATCCTGCTCTTATTGCTGGCCGTGGCAGCAATTCCCGGCTCCATCCTGCCGCAGCGAAGCTCTGACCCTAACGGGGTTGTCGAGTACAGCCGAGCAAACCCGGAGCTCTTTGAGTTCCTGGATGCTTTTCCCATCCAGGGCTTTGACGTCTATAGCTCCGTGTGGTTTTCCAGCATCTATCTTTTGCTATTTGTCTCGCTTATTGGCTGTGTGATACCCCGAATTAAGCACCACTGGACGGCCATGCGTTCCCGACCACCGCGCACCCCCGTTCGGTTGCGACGTATGGCGGGATACTTAGAAACAGAACTCCTGAACGAGGCGGCCTCTCTCGAGGACGCCACCGCAATGGCCAAGGATGTCACCCTTTCGGCTCAGACAATCCTCAAGAAACAGCACTATCGAACAGAGATATACCACAGGGGGAATGAGTGGTCGGTATCGGCCGAGAGAGGATATCTGCGCGAAACGGGAAACCTGCTTTTTCACGCGGCCCTCCTGGGTGTTCTGGTGGCGATGGGCTTTGGGGGAGGCTACGGCTATCAGGGGCAGAAGCTTCTTCTAGAGGGTGAAACCGGGGTGAACTCCCTGATCGACTACGACTCTTTTAACCCTGGACGTTTCTTTGATGATGCCTCACTTGATCCCTTCGGCATACGACTCGACAGCTTTGACGTGAAATACGTTGAGCCAGGCACACAAAACAACACCGCCCTGGGCCAGGCCATCGATTACACCGCACACGTCACGGTTACGGAGACCGACGGAACCCAGCGGCAGGACACCGTCAAAGTGAACCATCCGCTGCGCCTCTACGGCACAAATGTGTACCTCTTGGGTAACGGCTATGCCCCCAAAATCACGGTGAAAAATGCCGAGGGCGCCGTTGTCTTTGAGGAGGCCGTACCCTTTATGCCACAGGACACCAACCTCTCCTCGCTGGGAATCATTAAAATCCCCTACGGTCTGGGGGAGCAGGTTGGAATGATTGGTTTTATCTATCCCACCCAGGTGGAGCTTGAGAGCGGAGCCTACGCTTCCAACTATCCAGACCTGATTAACCCGGTTCTCACACTCGAGGTTTATTCGGGTGATCTGGGTATCAATGATGGAATCCCGCGCTCGGTGTACGCGCTTGACACCGACGAGATGACCAAGATCGCCGGTCGAGACGTGGAGGGAACACCCACACTGGAGATCCGCCCGGGCGAAACCACCGAGCTCCCGAACGGTATGGGAACGGTTACCCTCGATGCGATTCCGCGTTTTGTGTCCTTTGACCTGCACCACAATCCGGGACAGATCTGGGTGCTCATCTTTGCCATCCTGGCAACGCTTGGACTGCTCAGCTCCCTCTTTATCCCGCGCCGCAGGGTGTGGGTGAAGGTTATTCCACGCGAGGGTGGAATCCGAATCGAGTACGCCGCCCTCGCTCGCGGTGACGACCCCACGCTTGACGGTGCTGTTGCCGCGCTTGCCGAGAAGCACCGTGTGGCCATCGAATAAATTGTTGCGGGTAATTTGGCGATCGGGTGCCGAGACGGCCGAAATTACCCGCGATGACCCGCAAAAGAGTAAGTAGGATATAACCGTGATAGAAATTGTCGAGCAGTATTCACAATTGTCGCTGTTCTCAGCGCTACTCATCTATGCGCTGTCATTTATTTTCTTTGCGGTTGATCTTGCAAACCGTGCGGGCGAAGACGGCGTTTCGATTACCGCGGCTACACGCGACGGTGTTCGCCGCAACTCGAAATCTGCGCGAATCGGTTTTTCTCTCCTTGTGCTGGGCTGGGTTTTTCAGCTGGCCGCCACCGTTCTGCGGGGACTTGAGGGGGGCCGGGTGCCCTGGGCGAATATGTACGAGTTTGCCCTCACGGCAACCCTAGCGATTGTCACGATCTTTATCGTGGTGCAGTTCTTTGTTGATCTGCGCTTTTTAGGAACCCTCATCTCGGGCCTCACCCTGGTTTTTCTGGGGATTGCCCGGATGAACTTTTATGTCCCCTCGGTTCCTCTGCCTCCCGCTCTGGACTCGTACTGGCTGGTCATCCACATTATTGTGGCTGTTTTGGCGGTTGCCTTTCTCACGCTCAGCTTTGGTCTATCAATTGTGCAGCTCCTGCAGTCTCGCCGTGAGCGCCTTCTCAAAGAGGCCGACAGTACCGTCCGCGCGCAACAGCGGGAGGCCGGTCGGAGCGCGGGTCCCGGCAATGCTGTTTCCGACAGCGCTGTTTCCACGGATTCTACCGCTGAGACTTCGGGGTCTAGCTTTGGGAGTACCGCAGCCGCGGGCATGGCAGCAACCGCAACACTCTCCGAGACACAGTCGCCCGCAGCCTCGGGCGCTCCCTTTGTAGATCCGTCCGCCCCGGACACCGGCAAACAACCCCTACGGTTTCTCCGCAGCTTCCCCAACGCGGACACCCTAGAAAACCTCAGCTACCGCATGGTGGTGATCGGCTTTGTGTTCTGGACCTTTACCCTGATCGCCGGTTCCATCTGGGCCGAGCACGCCTGGGGTCGCTACTGGGGTTGGGACACCAAAGAGGTGTGGACCTTTATCATCTGGGTTCTCTACGCCGGGTTTATCCACGCGCGGGCAACCAAGGGGTGGCGCGGATCGCGCTCCGCCTGGCTCTCGATCATCGCCTACTCCGCCGTGATTTTTAACTTCACGATTGTGAACCTGTTTTTCAAGGGCCTGCACGCCTATTCTGGCCTCTAGAACGCACCTTGAAGTTTCTAAAACCTACCCCAATTCACCTTCACCCTCACTCCCGGGATTCCTAAATTTTATCCTCAAGGTGTTTATAGCAGCGGGTAATCCGCTCTTCCCACCACCGTGTGCGGTCGCTGGGGGCCGCATAGCGAGAGAGTAACGATTCCGAGGGGGTTACCCGCCGTACCTCGATCTGACCGTTCACGGGAAGAAGCGGAGCCTCGGTAACATCGCCGCCCAGGAGCGCGGCGGTTCCCAGGCCCGCCGCAAAGGGTTGAGCAGGAAGCGCTCCCGCCAGGTGCAACCCCATCGAGAGTCCCACCGAGGTGTCCAGGGCGCTCGAAACCACGGTGGGAAGCCCGGCCGCATCCGAAATCGATAGTGCCGAGCGGATACCCCCCAGCGGTTGCGCCTTAATCACGACGATGTCTGCCGCTCCCTGGCGGGCAACCTCGATGGGGTCTTGTGCCTTGCGCACGCTCTCGTCCGCCGCAATGAGTACTCGAGAGTGAGCAAGGCGCTGTCGCAGAATTGTGAGTTCAGCCACGGTTGCACAGGGTTGCTCCGCGTACTCAAGACCGTAGGGCAACAGGGCGAGGAGCGCCTCTTCTGCCTCTTTTACCGACCATCCTCCATTGGCATCCACTCGGATTTTTCCGTCTTCCCCCAGATACTCCCGTACAGCCCGCACCCGCTCCATATCGTCTCTGAGCGTCTGGTTTTCCTCTGCAACCTTTACCTTTGCGGTGTTACAGCCGGGAAATCGATCAAGGACGCCCGCAATCTCGTGCGCCGCAATCGCCGGAACAGTGGCATTGACGTTGATTGCGGAGCGAAGGATCGGAGGAGTCTGTTCATGCCCAAACTCGATTGCAGCGGATAGCCACTGGGCGGCTTCCTCGTCCCTATATTCCGGGAAGGGCGAGAATTCTGTCCACCCCTCGGGGCCCTGCCAGAGGGCGGCCTCTCTGACACTAATACCGCGAAAGCGGGTTCGGGTGGGAATTGCCACGACTCGCAGGGAGTCGAGAATATCGTTACGAGTTGCACGCATGGTTCTATTCTTGTCCATCTCGGGGTGCCTTCAGAATTGAATCGCGTTCGGGTTTTGTGCCGAGAAGGATAGGGTCGATACGATTCAGGCCATAAGCTAGAGCTATGGTTTTTGTCTCAGAAATTTTTGATCCGAGCGTGTGGGTTGAGGCGTCCGGAGCGAGTCTCACCGATATCACCTACCACCACGATGTTTCCGGGCGTATTGCTCGCATCGCGTTTAATCGCCCGGAGGTTCGCAACGCTTTTCGCCCCCACACGGTTGATGAGCTTTATCGTGCTCTCGATGATGTCCGCACCAACCCGCGCATCGGTGCCGTGTTGCTCACGGGTAACGGCCCCAGCCCCAAAGACGGCGGGTGGGCGTTTTGCAGTGGCGGTGACCAGCGCATCCGGGGGCGCGACGGATATAAGTATTCGAGCGAGGCAACGGCATCGGGGATCGATCAGGCCCGCAGCGGGCGGCTTCATATTCTTGAGGTGCAGAGGCTCATCCGCTTTATGCCCAAGGTGGTCATCGCGCTTGTTCCCGGCTGGGCGGCGGGTGGGGGGCACTCGCTGAACGTTGTGTGTGATCTCAGCATCGCGAGCAGTGAGCACGCTCGTTTTAAACAGACGGACGCCGACGTGGGATCGTTTGACGCGGGATACGGTAGCGCGTATTTTGCCCGACAGATTGGTCAAAAGAACGCGCGGGAAATTTTCTTTCTTGCTCGCGAGTACAGCGCGCAGCGAGCATACGAGATGGGTGCTGTCAACGCCGTGGTACCGCACGCGGAGCTGGAGGTCACCGGAATTGAGTGGGCACGGGAAATTCTGGGGAAGTCTCCCACCGCTATTCGGATGCTCAAATACGCATTTAATGCGGTGGACGACGGCCTGGTGGGGCAGCAGATTTTTGCGGGAGAGGCAACACGTTTGGCCTACGGTACAGATGAGGCTGTCGAGGGTAGAGACTCTTTCCTTGAAAAACGCGACCCCGACTGGAGCGATTTTCCGTACCACTACTAGGGGAATTTTCCACGCAGCATGATCACATTTGGAGTATCGCACTATGACCGACAATCGTCGCACTAAATCGCCCGCTCACGCTGAACACACCGCGTCGCCCGGCAACGCCGCTCAATCCGGTAGTGTCGCGCCGCCAGTCCGTACCGATCCGCCACCCCACCACACGTTTCGAAGTCGCGTACCGCGGTGGCTGAGGGTGCTGCTGCCCGCCGCGCTGATTCTCGTGTGGCTTACGGCAGCCAGCATC
Source organism: Lysinibacter sp. HNR (assembly GCF_029760935.1). NCBI lineage: Bacteria > Bacillati > Actinomycetota > Actinomycetes > Micrococcales > Microbacteriaceae > Lysinibacter > Lysinibacter sp. HNR. The sequence continues at coordinate 560,910 of NZ_CP121684.1, forward strand.
GGTGGACCCTACTTCGGCAAGGTGGGTGAGGCCTCAACCAACGACCCGACCACGTACCTCCCCGAGTCCGCCGATGCAACACGGGTGCAGAAAGCTCTCGGAGGCTTTAGCGACTCAAACGTGATCCCCGCGGTTGCTGTGTTTGTTGCCAAAGAGCAGCCCACGGATGCCCAGATTGAGAGCCTGAAGGCCGCCACCCTTGATCTCCCCAAAATCAAGGGAGTTGTTGACGAAGTCTCGCCGCTGATCGCTTCGGAAAACGGTCTTGCGTTTGAGGTGTTTATTCCGATTAACAATGAGGCTAACCTGGGGGACACCACCTCCGCGATTTCCTCACAGTTGGGTCAGGCTGCACCGCCCGGTGTGGAGGTTTTTGTGACCGGGCCCGCCGGGTTTACCGCTGACCTGGTGAAAGCATTCTCGGGTATCGACGGGCTGCTGTTGGCGGTGGCACTGTTTGCGGTGTTTATTATCCTCATCGTTGTTTATCGGTCTTTTCTGCTGCCGATTGCTGTGCTGTCAACCAGTTTTTTTGCGCTCACCGTAGCGTTGCTTGTTGTGTGGTGGCTCGCAAAGGACGGTGTGCTGCTACTCAGCGGCCAGACCCAGGGTATCCTCTTTATCCTCGTGATTGGTGCCGCTACCGACTATTCGCTGCTCTACGTCTCTCGCTATCGAGAGGAGCTGCGTGTGCAGCAGGATAAGTGGGCGGCCAGCATGCGGGCGCTCCGAGGGGCTTTTGAACCTATTCTGGCTTCTGGCGGTACGGTGATTGCCGGGTTGATGTGTCTGCTTCTCAGTGACCTCAAGTCGAATAGCACCCTCGGTCCGATCGCGTCGATCGGTATCATCTTTGCCATGCTCTCGGCGCTCACGTTGTTGCCCGCGATTCTCTTTGCTTTTGGACGTGTGGCGTTTTGGCCGAGACGCCCGAAATATGAGCCTAGTGTTGTTGCTGCCGAGGGAGGAGTACCGTCGAAGGGGCTCTGGGCCTGGACGGGAAAGCTGATTCGGCGCCACTCGCGTGTTGTCTGGGTTGTTGCCACCCTTGTGCTTCTGGTGGGAGCCACCGGGGTGACCCAACTGCGGGCGCACGGTATTGCCGAGTCTGATCTGGTGCTCGGGGCCTCCGAGGCCCGTGACGGTCAGCAGGCGCTGGCCGAGCACTTTCCCAGTGGATCGGGCAGCCCGGTCTACGTTCTGGTTCCCGAGAATAGGATGCAGGATGCTGCTAATGTGCTGCTGGGTAACCCGGGATTGAGCGATGTTGCGGTGCTGAGCCACGACACCGTAGCTGGGGCGGTACCGGTTGGTGCGGACGGCATTACCGCGTTCGGTCCTCCCGGCACGCCAGCCCCCAAACCCACCGTGAGCGACGGCAGTGTGATGTTGCAGGCAACCCTGACCAACGCGTCCGAGTCCGATGCGGCTCAGAAGACGGTGCGCGACCTGCGAAAAAAGTTTGCGGGCGACAATACGGGTGCCCTAGTTGGGGGAGTCACCGCGACGGACATCGATACAAACGATGCCTCGATCCGTGATCGCACCCTCATCATCCCCGTGGTGCTTGTGGTGATTCTTGTGATCCTGATGCTTCTGTTGCGCTCGATTCTTGCGCCGGCGCTGCTGGTTCTCACGACTCTCCTGTCGTTTGGAACGGCTCTCGGTGTCTCGGCGCTCGTGTTCAACGGCATCTTTCATTTTCCGGGAGCAGATCCTGCGGTTCCGCTCTACGGCTTTGTGTTCCTCGTGGCGCTAGGCATTGACTACAATATTTTTCTCTCCACGCGGGTGCGTGAGGAGTCGCGTCGTCACGGTACGAGGGAGGGTATCATCCGCGGGCTGTCGGCTACGGGCGGGGTGATCACCTCGGCGGGTCTGGTGCTTGCCTCTACCTTTGCTGCGCTATCGGTTATTCCGGTGCTGTTCCTTGTGCAGATTGCGTTTATCGTTGCCTTTGGCGTGCTGATCGATACCTTCCTGGTGCGTGCACTGCTCGTTCCGTCTCTCCTATACGACATCGGCCCCGCCGTGTGGTGGCCGTCGAAGCTTGCCCGTGTGAAGGAGGGGCGCTGACCCCCCGGGGGGCATGCTTGAGGTATTTGCTTCTGCCGACCTGCGTGCCGACAGAGTCTATTATTCTTGCGCGAGCTGGTTTCGAGGGGTCACCAAAAACCAAGTGACCGTGCTCAGCAGAGGAAAAAGGATGACGATCACTATCCAGATGGCGCGTTGTCCCGTAGAGAGCGACCGAGCCTTGATTGCGGTGACGGCGCCCCAGACGATAAGCCCGACCCAGAACAGAGCGACAAACATAAAACCGAGACCCGACAGCGGGATGTTTGGCTCTGTAGGCATGGGTCTCCTCGTCGATAAGAGTTGCGGGTGCAGCGCAGCGCGTTGTAGTGGCTTTGCGCTGCACCCATGGTAGTTGGTCCTTACCTTTTCCCGCATCTTTTACTCCCTGTTGGTGATCCGACGGAGAATTTAACTATCTTTCACGATCACCGTACAGATGTGATAAACCACCGTTCCGACACGGGTAGGTGTCCTCGGAGTTGTCGCGGGATATCTGTGCTTCGTGATTGGCGCGCACAGTGCGAGAGCAGCGTAGGCTTAGTGGGGTGAGTCTTCCCCTGCATCTTGTTTCTACCGAGAACCCTCACGGGTTATTGACCGCGCTTGAGGGTGTGCTCAACAGAGAACACGCGATTGTGCCCGTGGCCGATATCACCGGGGTTTCTCACCGTTCTCGTGCTGAGCTCTTTCCCGAGCGTGTGCCCGACGACGTCGCCCTGGTTATCCGCACCTCCGGTTCTACCGGTGTGCCAAAGAATGTGGCGCTCAGTGCCGAGGCGCTACGGGCGAGCGCGAGCGCAGCCGAGGTTGCGCTCGGCGGTGCGGGGCAGTGGGTTTCGGTGTTGCCGACCCACCTGATCTCCGGAGTTAACACGTATCTACGCTCGCTTGTCGCGGGGTATGCGCCGGTGGAGGGTTATACCGGGCCCTTCACGGCCCGCACGTTTTTGGATGACCTGGAACGGGCATCCGCCAATCGAGTTTATGCTTCCCTGGTGCCCGCGCAGCTACACCGCCTTCTTGAACACCTGGAGGAGCATCCGCAAGAGCGCAAACGGGCGCAACGCCTAGACGCGATTCTTGTGGGTGGCCAGGGCGTGCCGTACAGCTGGCGGGAGAGGGCTGCAAAGCTCGAGATTCCGCTGCGCCGCAGTTACGGTTCCACCGAAACCTGTGGAGGATGCGTGTACGACGGGGTGGAAATTGGTGATACTCGGGTGCGGATTCGTGCGGGACAGGTGCAGATTGCGGGTCCTACCCTTGCGCAGGGGTATCTCGGTGACTCCGAGCAGACGGAGCGCGTTTTTGTGACGGAGGGGGAGACTCGCTGGTATCACACTGGTGACACCGGCGAGATTCTGGGTGGTGTACTCCGTGTGACGGGGCGCCTCGACAGCGTAATCATTAGCGGTGGTATCAACGTGTCTCTGGACGCCGTCGAAAATGTGGTGAGGGATGTTCCCGGCTGGTCAGACGCCATCGTTGTGGGGCAGCATGATGAGCGGTGGGGGCAGGTGCCCGTTGTGATTATGAGTGAGGCCGACGCCCAGCGTGAATTGTTGAGCGCGGATGCCTCGTCGTGGGACACGGAGGGTCGATCGCGGGGTGCGGAGGCTCTGTCCCGGATTGCGGAGGTGGTGAGGGAAGCCCTCGGTGCTGCGGCTGTTCCCCGAGCATTGCGAGTTGTGCCCGCCATACACTACCTCCCCGGCGGCAAGCCCGATCGCGGGTTCCGATACGAGAATGAGGGCTACCTCGTTTAGGATTATGAGAGATTTGTAACTTATCGTCCCCATTGGTCAGTGAGAAAGGATATCGTGGCACGGTCAGCACCCCACAAAAAGGGCAAAGCATCCGGCAAACAGGGATCGGGTGGCGCTGGGCGCTCGGGCAACCCCGCGCGTAAAAAAGAGGAGGTCGTGCACCCGGCAACTCCGCGTGACTGGATCTCCGGGATGCGCGTACGCACACTCCCCTTGGCCGTTGCGCCGGTGCTTTTGGGCGCCGGATTTGCACAGCTTCTCAGGGCGTTTGATCTTACCCTGAGTCTCCTAGCGCTTGCAGTGGCCGTTTTCTTGCAGATCGGTGTGAACTTTGCCAACGACTACTCCGACGGGGTGAGAGGAACCGATGCGTTCCGTGTGGGACCGCAGCGCCTGGTGGCATCGGGCAAAGCCTCACCGCGATCCGTCTTACGAGTGGCGCTTGCGAGTTTTGCGCTTGCTGCCCTGGCCGGATTGGTCATCGTGATTCTGAGCGGCCTGTGGTGGTTGCTTGCCGTGGGCGCTCTTGCCCTGGTAGCGGCCTGGTTTTATACGGGAGGCAAGAAACCCTACGGGTATATGGGCCTGGGTGAGGTGATGGTCTTCATCTTTTTTGGTCCCGTCGCCACGGTGGGAACCGTCTATATTCAAACACCAAATGTTTCCCAGGACGCCTGGGTTGCGAGCGTCGCAATCGGTTTTCTTGCGGTGGCTACTCTTATTGCAAACAACACGAGAGATATTCCTACCGACAAGCTTGCGGGTAAGAAGACCCTCTCGGTTCGAATCGGCGATAGGGCCTCTCGTGTGCTCTACTGTGTGTTCACGCTGTTACCGTTTGCTATTGCCGGTGTCTTTGTGCTGTTTTACCCGCTCACGCTCTTTGTCTTTTTTGTCCTGTTGCTCGCTGTACCGGCCTGCATCATCATGCTCACTGCAAAGACCCCGCGGGAGCTTATTCTCGTGCTCAAGCTGACAACCTTTACCTCGCTGCTCTATGCGGGGTTGCTGGCTGTAGCCGTCGCTTTCTAGCGTTTGTTTGCTTCCGGGTTTTCCGCTGGCGGTTGTGTCTTGGTGTCAGCCGGTGCAAGGGCATCATCCAGAATCTCATCTTCCGCGATATCGTCGGCGGTCCGGTCACGGTTGCGCCACTCGTATACGCTCTGGGAAGTATTGTCGCGAGCATTGCGCAGAAAAATAATCGAGAGTGACACGGCGATCAGGGTTGAGACGATCGCAGAGAGCCAGAGTTGAAAGCCCAGTGCGTCAAGGATAAGCAGTGGGACAATAAAAAAGGCTAAACGGATGACGGTGTAGAGAAGCCAGCTTTTTCGCGCAGTCACCGTCCTAGTGTATCCCCATGTTTTGCTTTTAGATAAGACGGGTAGAATAGAGACATGATTCGCTTCCTGCTGATTTTTGTAGTGGTTGCGGCGGTTTTTGTGCTGTACTCACTGGTAGATGCAGTCGTGTCTGATCCCCGCCGTGCCCGTGGGGTGAGCAAGCCCGTGTGGATCATCGTGATACTGCTCCTCCCGGTGATAGGAGGGGTGCTATGGTTCACGCTCGGTCGTGGAAAGGTAGCGCCGCAGAGGGCGCAATCGCCCGATGACGACCCCGATTTTCTCAAGAATCTGGTCACGAGTGGTGAGTTTGAGCAGCGTATTCAAGATATCGAAGATGAGTTGGCTAGCCTGGACTCCGATGTGTCTCCGTCAGGTTCTGATTCACAGACTCCCGGATCTCACGCGCAAAAAACTGATGCGGAGGGGCGGGTAGGTCGTCACGAGGCAGGTGCAGGCGAAACACACCCAGACGACAAAAACTCAAACGGGCCACGCTCAAACGGGACGGGGTCGGACGCGGGTCGCCCCGACGAGAACGGACAGGGTCCCGCCCCCAAAAACGATCAATCCAAGGGTCTTCTCTAATCAGATGGTTGGGTCAAACGCGCCCGCAATGACTTTTGCGGCTACCCTGATGAGCGCTCTTGTGGCGGGCGGAGTGCGCGATATCGTGGTGTGTCCCGGCTCGCGTTCACAGGCTCTTGCGCTTGCCGCTGCCGCGCTCGAAGAACACGGTCTGGTCCGTCTGCACGTGCGCCTTGATGAGCGTTCGGCGGGGTTCTTCGCTCTGGGTGCGGCGAGAGAATCGGGTGCCCCCGTCGTCATTATTACTTCGAGCGGTACGGCTGTTGCAAACCTCCATCCTGCGGTTCTCGAGGCGCATCACTCTTTTGTGCCGCTGATCCTATTGACAGCTGACCGTCCCGACGAGCTCCGGGGTATCCGCAGTAATCAGACCACGGAACAGGCTCATCTGTACGGGGGTGCCGTGAGGTGGAGCCTGGATCAGCCTGCCCCCCCGGGGGGAGAATCGCTCGGCGCAACGGTCGCAGAGGAAGGTAAAGCCCGTGGTATAGCACATAGGGCTATTCGCTTTGCGAACGGTATCGAGACGCAAACCCCCGGGCCTGTTCAGCTCAATCTGGCTTTTCGCGAGCCGCTGTCCGGTGTGATACCGGATATGAGCGAGCTGGTTGCGAGGGAGAGTTCGGGTCCAGACACAATTGAGGGGCAGGGAACGGGTGAAGCCTTAGCCTCGGTTGAAAGCTCGGTTGAAAGCTCGGTTGAAAGCTCGGCTTGGGGCGAAGTTTTAGGGGACGACAAAGGCTCAGCCTCGGGTGAAAAGGTTGTTTCACCCGAGAATCAAGACTTGACCAAAAACCCGCTGTGCGATCGTGAACACACATTTGTCCTGAGCGGTGTGGCCCGAACGGTTGTCGTTGCGGGTGCGGATGCCGGTGCCGCGGCGGAGAAGTTTGCGAGGGCGGCCGGAGTCCCACTGCTGGCAGAGGTTTCAAGTGGTGCGCGCTTTGGCCGTGAGGTGGTGGTGAACTACCGTGACCTGCTTCGTGAGCCGGGGTTTGGCGATCAGATTGAGCGGGTGATTGTGTTTGGCCACCCCACCCTGAGCCGTGAGGTTCCCCAATTGATTCAGCGGGACGGGGTGACAACCGTGGTGGTTGCGCCCGTGGGGATGGAGGTCTACAACCCCGGTCACCGAGTATCCACTGTTGTGCGGGAGGTGCGCGTGGGAGAATCCCACAGTACTGCCGACGGTCGTGCGTGGCTGGGTCACTGGCTTGTGGCTGATCGTGCTCTGCTTGCGGATCGTACGACCGTGCACGAACCTGATCTGCGAGCGGCCCGAGAAACCGGTTACAAGGAGCGGTCTCACTACGCGCGGGGTGAGTTAGCTGTTATGCGCGAGCGGATCTCTCGTGAACTGCTCTGCGAGTCGGTATGGCGGGCAAGCTGGCCTCACGATCGGCTGGTTGTGGGGGCATCGCGGCTTGTAAGAGTGCTGGACGGGATTGTTCCCGGGCGTAATATTCGGGTGATTTCCAATCGTGGCCTGGCCGGAATCGACGGGACCACCGCCACTGCTTTGGGGGTTGCGAGCGTGAGCCAAGCGGCGGATGCGCCGGGGGTGACGCGTGTGATTATGGGTGACCTCACGTTTCTGCACGACGCGGGGTCGCTCATGCTTACCCCGGGAGAGGCCCGTCCGCGCATTCAAATTTTTGTGGGTAACGACGGTGGTGGAACCATCTTTGATGGTCTTGAGGTGGGGGAGAGTGCTCCCCGTGGGCTTTTTGATCGGGTGATGTATACCCCGCAAAATGTATCAATTTCTGCGCTTGCGGAGGCATACGGGTGGCAGTACGCTCGCATCACAACGCGGGGAGAGCTCGGCACCCTTTTGACGGTGCCGGTGACCGGGCCCTCCATCGTTGAGGTTCCCCTCTCACGCTAGAGGATGCGCTACGCGAGACGGGCTCTCCCTCCGCGGCGGTGAGAAATTTTTATGACCATCTTGAGCCGCAGACTTGCTTTTTTTGGCTTTATTGTAAATACTGGGGTAATAATTTGGCTCAAAGGGGAATCAAAAACGAAAGCTGAGGCCTTAAGTGAAGAACCTAGTTTTTCTAAGTGCTGACGAAATGACGTCTCATATTCGTGCAAAAGATATTAGTGTTGCAGAATTATTAGAGGCGCATTTGCATCGGGTAGAGCAGATTAACCCTCTGATCAACGCAGTGGTTTCGCTAGACGAAGACCGTGCCCGTTCACGGGCTCGTGAGCTTGATAGGGCCCTGGCAGCGGAGGAACCTCGCTCTCGGCAACCGCTTTTTGGTCTGCCCATAGCGATTAAAGATACTCACAACACCGCCGGTATGCTCACCACCTGGGGCTCTCCCGCCAAAAAAGATCACGTGCCCACCAGCAACGATTTGCATGTGCAGCGCATCGAAGATGCCGGGGCAATTATCTTCGGTAAAACCAATGTTCCCGAATACGCCGCCGGTTCCCACACCTTTAACCGGCTATTTGGTGCCACCCGCAACCCCTACAACACTGAACGCTCGGCCGGAGGAAGCAGCGGGGGAGCCGCCGCTGCATTAGCCTCGGGATTCAACCCCGTTGCCGATGGCAGCGATATGGGTGGTTCCCTCCGCAACCCGGCCTCCTTCTGTAACGTCGTGGGGTTGCGACCCACCCCGGGGCTTGTGCCCAATGCGGAGGGCCCAAACATCTTTAACCCTCTGGTGACGGCGGGTCCCATGGCTCGAACGGTGCGTGATGCCGGCCTGCTCCTCTCCGTGATAGCACAACCCTCCGCGCTGCACCCCACGGGCTTTCCCACCGAAACATCTCGGTTTATCGACATACAGTCCGCCGAGCTGGCCGGACTGCGGGTGGCGTGGGCACCAACCTTGGGGGGCATGGTCCCGGTTGCACCGGAGGTTCTTCGGGTGCTTGAAGCGCAGCTGCGGGTGTTTGAAGCGGCCGGGGCCCACATTGAGGAGGCCTGCATGGATCTCAATGGTTCGCAGGAAGCCTTCACCACCATCCGTGCCGCCGAGTTCTACACGGCCTGGGCCGAGGAACAGTCGATCAACCCCGACGCTTTTAACAGCTTTGTCACCTGGAACATCCACCAGGGCAAAAACCTCACCGCCGCAGACCAGACCCGAGCCTACAACGAGATGACCCGGCTCGTTCGACAAACGGCACGTTTTTTCGACAGCTACGATGTGCTCCTGGCACCCGTCGCGCAGGTTGCGCCCTTCCCCGTAGAGTGGGACTATCCTCGGGAGATCAACGGCGAAAAGCAAGAAAACTATCTTGAGTGGATGCGCGCCGCTTACCTCTTTACCCCGCTGGGAATCCCGGGCATCTCGGTTCCTGCGGGATTCACCGAGTCAGGACTGCCCGTGGGGGTACAGATGCTCACGGCGCACAACACCGATGCCCGCCTGCTGTCCATAGCACGAGCTTACGAAGAGCGAACCAACTACGCCCAGATTCATCCCGCCTTTTAACACCTAGGAGACTTTCATGACAGTGCGACTTGCGAGCAGGGGAAGGGTCGCTATTGCTGCGATCCCCATCGCCGGATTTTTTTCTACCCCGTTTTTTCCGTTTGCGCAGGAACCCACACTGTGGTTTGGGCTTCCCGCGGTGATGGTGTGGTTCACCGGGATGATCGTTCTTTCCGTGGCCAGCCTGCAGGTTATTGAGCGCAGCTACATGCGTGACGGTGGCGGAGAGCTCGACCGCCTTGAAAAGGAAGGGAAAGTACCGTGATTCTCACAATCATCATTGTTGTCGGGATCATCGGAATCGGGGCGCTGGGGGTCGCCAGCAGTCGCCGTCAGAAAAACATGTCAACCTGGACCGTGGGCAAGCGCGATTTCCCCAAGTGGACGGCGTGGTTTCTGCAGGCGGGAGAATCTCTTACCACCTTTAGCTTTCTCGGTCTTGCGGGTATCGCTTTTGCCGGAGGGGTGAGCGCCGTTTTTGCCCTGGGCTACCTCACCATGAGCTGCATTTGCATGTACTTTGTGGCTCCGCGCATCCGCGCGTTAGGTGCGAGCCGAGGCTATCTCACCATGGCCGATTTCTTCCGTGACCGTTACAAAAGCGTTCCCCTGGCAAAAATCATTGCCCTGGTCGGGGCGCTTTTTTTGATTCCCTACCTACAATTGCAGATTACTGGATTAGGGCTCATCGTTGAGCTGGCAACGGGAAGCTCCGCAGCACGCGGATTCAGCATGATCATGGCGAGTATCCTGGTCATTATCTTTGTCGCCTGGTCGGGTATTCGCGGTATCGCCAAAGTGGCGATCCTCAAGGACATTCTGATGGCGGTTGCTCTCGTGATTGTTTTTGTCGGTGTGGCCGTGGGAGTGTCCGGTATCCCCGACGTTTTCGCACAGGTTGCTGAAGAGGCCCCCGTGCTCCTCACCCTGCGGGCTGAAGGATACGACACCACCTTCTTTATCACGGCGATGCTCGTCACCACGATCGGTGCCGGATTTGCGACGTTCCCGCACCTGTGGTCACCGATACTCGCCGCCGAGAGTGGAGCCGTGCTGCGAAGCAACTATAAGTGGCTGGCTGTTTATCAACTACTGCTTTTTATTCCCATCACGGTAGGGCTTGCCGCGGTTCTAGTACTCAGCCCGGATACCACGGGCAACGCCGTCCTCCTCACGCTCACGCAAAACACACTTCCGGAGTGGCTGGTCGGTATTGTGGCTGTTGCCGGGGCGTCCGCAGCTATGGTGCCCGCGGGTGGCATAGCCATGGGAATCTCGGCCCTAGTGTCGAACAACCTCTTAAAACCCAAAAAAGAGTCCCAGCAGATGTTTGTGACGTACGCTGTGATCATTGTTGCGGTGGGTATGGCACTTCTTTTTGGGCTGGTTCGCTCTGATATCGGTGCGCTACTCCTGCTCACCTACGGCGGCCTCACCCAGATGGCCCCGGCGGTTGCGCTTGCTCTACCCACCCGGGTGCGGGTCGGTGGTGTCCCCGTCATGCTGGGTATCATTACCGGGGCGCTCAGCGTAGCGGTCATCACGTTTGCAAATATCCCCATCGGGAATTGGGACTCGGGACTCATCTCGCTGGCCCCCAACCTGCTTGTAGTTGCTGTGGCCGAGGCGGTGCGCAGAATCCGGCCCCGGTCGTCGGTGGCGAGCGAGACACCTGTGGGCACAAATCCGGACCCCGATCCGCGCGAGGTTTCCATCGGGGTCAGGTCATGACCGTGAACGAAGAAACAGGTGGCCCGCTGGCGGGCATCCTCGTGATTGACCTGAGCCGGGCGCTCGCCGGTCCCCACGCCGCGATGATGCTGGGTGACCTGGGCGCTCGGGTCATCAAGATTGAGACGCCGCGGGGTGGCGACGATACGCGAGGGTGGGGTCCGCCTTTTGTGGGACCCGAGGACGCCCCCCAGGCCACCTATTTTTTGTCGTGTAATCGCAACAAGGAATCCCTCGCCCTGGACCTCAAGTCCGAGGAGGGTATTTCCTCTCTGCGTGCGCTCCTTGCACGTGCCGACGTTGTGATCGAAAATTTTCGCACGGGGGTAATGGATCGACTGGGTCTCTCCACTGCCGACCTGCTCACCCTTAATCCGCGATTGATTGTGCTCTCCATCACCGGTTTTGGCCACGATGGACCGGAGGCCGGAAGGGCCGGATACGATCAGATCGTCCAGGGCGAAGCTGGCCTGATGTCGATGACGGGGGCGGGGCCCGAGAGTGTGCAGCGGGTGGGGGTTCCCATTGCCGACCTGCTCTCGGGAATGTATGGTGCCTATGGGGTTTTGGGGGCGCTACACGAGAGAGACACCCGGACGGGCCGCGGTAAGGTCGTGAGAACGTCTCTCCTGGCGTCGGTGGTGGGGGTTCACGCTTTTCAGGGGACACGTTACACCGTAGCCGGTGAGGTTCCCGTGGCACAGGGAAACCACCACCCCTCGATCGCGCCCTACGGATTATTTCGCTGCGCAGACGGGTTTGTGCAGATCAGCGTGGGAAGTGAGGGTCTCTGGCAGAGATTCTGTGAGAGGTTTGGCATCGACCCCAACACGTCGGAGCTGGCCACCAACAAGGAGCGGGTTATCAACAGAGACGAGACAATCCGGGTTGTGGAGAGGGCTTTTGCCGAGTACACGGCGGAGAAGCTGCTAGAAATTCTTGAGGAGGCGGGCATCCCTGCGGGTAAGGTTCGGAGCCTTGATGAGGTGTACGGGTGGGAGCAAGCTCGTTCTCAGGGGCTTCTGGTTGATGTTGAGCATTCTGTTCTGGGGAATATTTCCCTTCCCGGCCCCCCCTTGCGTTTTTTCGACTGGGAAGGTGGTGCAGAGGTCGAGTCGACCCGCACCGCGCATCTACCGCCACCCACCCTGAACCAGCACGAAGAGAGCATCCGATCCTGGCTCGAAGGCGGTGAGTGAGGAATGTCTGGCGTGACACCCTCCCCCGCTCGTCTCAGCGCACACGAGCTTATCGACCTGCTCACTGATGAGGACAGCTTCGTTTCTTGGGACAGTACCCCTGTGGAGGTGACGACCACCGAGAAGTATGCCGCGGAGCTTGCGGCTGCGAGGGAACGCTCGGGTGTTGACGAGTCGGTGCTGACGGGGGAGGGACTTATCCGTGGGAGGCGCGTGGCCATTATCGTCTCGGAATTTGCCTTTCTTGCGGGGTCAATCGGTGTTGCTGCCGCCCAGCGCCTGGTGGAAGCGATTGAGAAGGCTACTTTAGAGGGACTTCCTCTGCTCGCGGGCCCGGCCTCGGGTGGAACCCGGATGCAGGAGGGCACGCTTGCTTTCCTCTCGATGGTTAAAATCTCGGCCGCCCTTTCCAAACACAAGGCGGCAAAGCTGCCCTACCTGGTGTACCTCCGTCACCCCACGACCGGGGGTGTTATGGCGTCGTGGGCGTCACTCGGCCACGTGACGGTGGCGGAGCCGGGCGCGCTCGTGGGCTTCTTGGGTCCGCGCGTGTTCGAAGCGATCTACGGGGAAAAATTTCCTGAGGGCGTTCAGGTATCTGAAAATCTCTATAGCAATGGCCTCATTGACGGGGTGATTCCGCCGCGTAAGTTGCCCGGTATCATTAGTCGGATACTGCGGGTGTTGGACGCTCCCGTCGCAAAGACCCCGCCACCGCAGCCCGAGCCGTGGACCGGACGTGAGACCGATACCTGGGAGTCAATCGTGCGCTCTCGTGATCCTGAGCGTCCCGGTATTCGGGCCTTATTGCGGCAGGGAGCTCACAATGTGCTACCGCTTAACGGTACGGGACAGGGCGAAAAAGATCCCGGTCTCGTGTTGGCTCTTGCGCAATTTGGTAGGGTCTCGTGTGTTGTGATGGGGCAAGATCGCCAGGCGCAGCGGGTGCGGGAACCCATGGGGCCCGCCGCGTTGCGCGAGGCTAGGCGGGGTATGCGCCTGGCAGAAGAACTCGGCCTTCCACTCGTAACGGTGATTGACACCCCCGGTGCGGCGCTGTCGCAGAAGGCAGAGGAGGGCGGGTTGGCGGGGGAGATTGCGCGCTGTCTTCTTGAATTGGTGACGCTTCCCAGCCCCTCAATCTCATTGATCTTGGGTGAGGGAACGGGTGGGGGTGCACTTGCCCTGCTGCCCGCAGATCGTACTTTGGCGGCAGAAAACGCTTGGTTATCACCGCTGCCGCCGGAGGGCGCGAGCGCGATTGTGTATCGTGACACGGAGCACGCCGCCCAGATGGCACAGGAACAGGGTGTGAGTTCGTTTGCGCTGCGGGAAAGTGGGATTGTCGACTGGGTGATTCCCGAGCGTCCCGACGCGGTGCAGGAACCCGAGGCGTTTTGTGCGCGAGTGGCCGAATCGCTTGAATTTCACCTGTGGCAGTTGCGCGGGCAAAGCTCCGAGGCCAGGCTCAGTGTGCGATTTGACAGGTATCGCCGATTGGGGCTGTCCTCGACACGGCACGGATGATGGGACTTGTGGGACTGCTCACGTGTGGGCGAAGACCGTAATAGCGGTAGTGACGCGAGTGCAACGGTAGATGGGGTTGGTGGCTTAGAACTTGCTCTAGACTCTGGTTCTTGCAGACCAGGGTGTTAAGCTGAATAGGTTTTGTTTATATCAACTTTTTTTTGGGGGGGATTCGATGCGGCAGAGGGCTAAAATAGCGGCCGTTGTTTCCCTCGCGAGTGTTGTTGTGGGGATTCTAGGGTCGGGTCCTGTGGGGGCGCTGTGGTCTGTTCCGGGAAGCGTGGACGCTTCGGTGCGGAGTGATCGATTGCTGGCTCCTCCTGCGGCGGTGGCGGTTATCGCCCGGGCAACAGCTACATTCCCACGCAGGGAACACGGTGCTGGTTGTATTCCGACGGCACTGCTGGGTGTGTGGGAAGCGGCGCGGCTGGTCTTTTGGGTGAGGGACCCGGGGGTCGGTTAGGGACGATTAACACCACTGCAGGAACTGTTGTGATACCCCAGAAAGTGGTGTGTTCCGCGGGTGCTGTCGCTTCCGGAACGGTGCGCGTGTTAACACCGGGCACTGCATATTTTTATCGTCTCTCATACACAATCGGTCAGTGGCAGAGTCCTCTATCGGAGGTCTTTCGAGTGAATACTGCTGCTTAGTATCCCGTGTATGAGATCGGTTGTGAGCCGGTATGAGGCAGCAGTGAATCTCCCCCATTTCATCGAGATTTTAACGAGTCCAGTGAAAATAAAACGTGGTTTTGTGGATCCTATCTATTAGGGTTCATAGGGTGATGCTTCGTTATCTACCGTTTTTTGTCGCGGCACTGGTGAATCTGGTGGCAAACGTGTCCGGGATAAAAGAGCTGATCGTTTTATCAAAGCCTCTACTTATGCCAGCACTGGTCCTTGCGGTTTTTCTGCTCTTTCCGCGACCGCGCAACAGAGCATTCTGGTTGCTTCTCATCGCTCTTTTCTGGGGGTGGCTCGGCGATATTGCTCTACTCTTTCCGGGATTTTGGTTTGTGGTCGGCCTTCTTTTCTTTTTGTGCGGGCAGATCGTTTATAGCGTGCTGTTTGGAAAGATGATCCAGAAACACCGGCCCCCGTGGTGGGCTATCTGTGGTTATGCAGTGTGGTTCTTAATGCTGCTGCTTATTGTTGGACCGCACGCGGGTGGGTTATTGATCCCCCTCGTTTGCTACGGCCTCTCCCTCGTTGTGATGGGAACGCTTGCAAGCGGTTGTCGCCCCTCTGTTGCCGCGGGAGCAGCATTTTTTGTTCTCTCCGACAGCGTGATTGCGCTCGATAAGTTTCTGCCCGGGTTCGTTCTTCCACAGGCGGGCGCGATAATCATGGCGACCTACCTGACGGCCCAGGCGCTCATCGCAGCGGGAGTCCTCCGGGAACTATCCGATGCCAAAGAAACGCTGTAGGCGTTGGATGCCCTCAAGAAGTGGGTCGTCGCCAAGTGCGTAGCTAAACCTCAGGTAGCCGCTGGGACCAAAAGCTTCGCCCGGAACCGCAGCCACATTGGTCTTTTCCAAAATGAGGTCGGCCAGCTCGAGTGAGGTGTGCGGGGTGATCCCCTCCCACTCCTGCCCTAGCAGGCCCGTGATATCCGGGTACGCGTAGAAGGCACCCTCGGGTGTAGGCGTTTTCATACCGGGAATCTTGTTCAGCTCGGTCACAATGGTGTGCCTGCGCCGATCAAAGGCCTGCCGCATCTGCTCTACCGGCTGCTGATCTCCCGTCAGCGCCGCGATTGCGGCACGCTGTGTCACGTTATTTACATTGGAGGTGAGGTGTGATTGCAGGTTTGCGGCACCGGCCATGGCGTCTGCCGGGCCAACCATCCAGCCGAGGCGCCACCCCGTCATGGCGTAGGTTTTTGCCACACCGTTTACCAGGATTGTGCGGTCGGCCAGGGCGGGAACGGCCTCCACAATTGAGACTGCCCGAGTTTCACCGTACACCAGGTTTTGGTAGATCTCATCGCTAATCACCCACAGGCCGTGGCTTTCGGCCCACTCTCCGATGGCTCGGGTCTGCTCGGGTGAATACACCGCGCCGGTGGGGTTAGAGGGGGAAACAAAGAGAAGTACCTTGGTCTTTTCCGTGCGAGCCGCCTCAAGCTGCTCAACCGTGACCAGATAGCCCTGATCCGCACCGGCAAAAACATCCACTTGCGTGCCCCCGGCAAGCTTGATCATCTCGGGGTAGCTGGTCCAGTAGGGGGAAGGCACAAGAACCTCGTCGCCCGGGTCAAGAAGCGTCTGAAACGCCTGGTACACTGCCTGCTTACCGCCGTTGGTCACCACAACCTGGGAAGCTGGAACATCTAGACCGCTGTCCCGCGCGGTTTTGGTTGCAATAGCTTCCCGAAGTTCGGGAAGGCCCGCGGCCGGTGTGTAGCGATAGTTTTTGGGGTCGCGAATGGCTGTCTCCGCCGCCTCCACAATGTGTTGGGGGGTGGCAAAATCGGGCTCTCCCGCTGCATAGCTGATGATGGGGCGTCCCTCAGCTTTGAGAGCCTTTGCCCGAGCATCAACTTTGAGGGTGGCAGACTCGGCGATGTTGGTAATTTTTTGGGATAACCGTGGAGAATGATTCACAGGTATAAGCCTACGATATGGGCAACCGCGTATGGCCTGCTTCGAGGTAAAATATGCGAGGTGAATCGTCCTCTCGAGTCGCGTCCTGTGGGATGGTGGAGTTTCTCAATACCGTGGGGTCAGCGGTTCTCGTTTACGTGGAGTCTGCGACGGCCCTCGATATTAGCCCTCCGGTAACCTAAGCAAAAACTATATGTAGGGGAATATGTCTTTATAGCATCCGGTTGCACCTGCTATGAGAGCATTCGGGTTCCTATCCTTTGGTCACTATGGCTCTGCGCTTGGATCGCGCGTGCGTACCGCCGGTGACATGCTTAAACAGACGATCGAGCTTGCAGAGGGAGCCGACGAAATTGGGGTAAATGGCGCTTATGTGCGTGTACATCATTTTGCGCGTCAGGCAGCCTCGCCATTCCCGCTGCTGACCGCGATGGCCGCTCGAACGAAGCGGATCGAGGTGGGTACGTGCGCTACGAAAACCCGCTCTATCTCGCAGAAGAGGCAGCCGCGCTCGATCTTATTTCTGACGGTAGGCTCGCTCTCGGCATAAGCCGGGGGTCGCCTGAGACTGCCCTTCGCGGCTACGAGGCTTTTGGCTACACCGGCTCCGAGGACCCTCGCGGTGCTGATATCGCCCGCACCAAATTTGAGATTTTCTTGCGGGCGATTGGGGGCGAAAAGCTGGTGGAGAGCGACACCCGACTGGCGCCGCCGGGGCGGCTCGCTCTCGAACCGCAGTCTTCCACCCTGCGTGACCACCTCTGGTGGGGTGCGGGAACCCGCGACACTGCGGAGTGGGTCGGATACCAGGGGCTGAGTCTCATGAGTTCCACGCTACTGACAGAAGCTACCGGTCAGCCGTTCGACGTGCTACAGCGCGAACAGATTGACCGGTTTCGTGAGGCGTATCGCGCCGCCGGACACCCGGGGTCTCCGCGAGTTGCGGTCAGTCGCAGTGTGTTTCCCATCATGAACGCGGAAGACGAGAGGTATTTTGGGGTGCGCGCGGGTGTGGGCCAGGACCAGATTGGTGTTATCGATGGGTTCCGCTCCACGTTTGGTAAGACGTATGCCGACGCTCCAGATCGCCTGGTCGAGCAGTTGCTCGCTGACGAGGCTGTGATGTCTGCCGATACGTTGATGCTGACGATCCCAAACCAATTGGGTGCAGAATACAATCTGCACGTGCTTCAGGCTTTTGCTGAGTATGTGGCACCGGCCCTCGGGTGGAAGCCAAACACCGAGGGTCCGGTCCAGGGAGACACGCCGTAGGCAAACGGTCACGAGCGTACCTTACCGGGTTTTGTACTTGTGACTACGTTTTAATGTATTCAGGTAGTTCAATCTTGATTGCGATTTTTTTGGTTCACCACCAGCTATATCGCATCCAAGACTTTGAGTAAATCTCAATAGGATTAGAGAAATTTAAGCCCCTATGCGTGGGCTTCAGCCGCCGCCCGGGCTGCGGCGGGGAGGGCTGCCAGAACGGCGTCGAGCGCCTCGGCATCGTGCGCCGCCGTGAGGAACCACGCCTCAAACACGCTGGGGGGAAGAGAAACCCCGGCGCCCAGCATGGCGTGGAAAAACGGTGGGTAGCGCCAGGTTTCCTGCGCCTGAACCTCGTCGTAGTTGCGCGGCGGTGCGTCGGCGTAACGCTCTCCAAAAGCAAAGCTGAAGAGGCTACCGGCCCGCTGTACCCCGTGGGCAACCCCGGCGGCGCCCAGCGCCTTGCTTGCGGCCTCCGACACCACGGCGGCGGAGTGATCCACTCGGCGATACGCTTCAGCATCCGCCAGGGTGAGCGTGGCGATACCCGCCGCCACCGCCAACGGATTACCCGATAGTGTACCCGCCTGATACACCGGACCGACCGGCGCAAGAAAGTTCATGACCTCGGCGCGGCCGCCCAGGGCGGCCAGCGGCATCCCCCCTCCGATCACCTTGCCAAACGTGATGAGGTCGGGAACGTACGGATGCTCCGCCGCCTCCAACCCCCACCACCCGGCGGGGCCAACCCGGAACCCGGTAAGCACCTCGTCGAGGATGAGAAGCGCGCCGTTCTCGTGCGCCGTGCGGGCAAGAAACGTGTTAAACCCGGGCTCCGGTGGCACAATGCCCATATTCGCCGGGACCGCCTCGGTAATAATCGCGGCAATCCGATCCCCGAACTCGGCAAAAGCCCGGGTTATTGCATTCCGATCATTGTAGGGAAGAACAACGGTTTGAGAGGCCGTGGCTTCCGTGACCCCGGCGGACCCGGGCAGGGCAAGCGTGGCCAGGCCTGACCCCGCCGCGGCCAGTAACCCGTCGGAGTGGCCGTGATAGTGTCCGGCAAACTTCACCAGCAGGTCGCGGCCGGTAAATCCCCGGGCCAGGCGGATGGCCGTCATGGTGGCCTCCGTGCCGGTTGACACCAGGCGGAGACGCTCAACGGGTCGAACCCCGTTACACTCCACCCGATCAATCACCAGTTGGGCAAGTTCGGCCTCGCCCGCGGTGGGGGCGCCAAAGGAAAGACCGCGCGAGGCGGCCCGCTGCACGGCCTCCACAACGGTGGGATGCGCATGCCCCAGGAGCGCCGGACCCCAGGACGCAACCAGGTCGACGTAGCGCCTGCCCTCGGCATCCGTCACGTAGGGGCCGTTCGCCGAATCGATAAAGATTGGGGTTCCTCCCACCGAACCAAAAGCTCGAACGGGCGAATTCACCCCGCCGGGAATGTTGTGCAGGCTCAGATCAAAGAGTGCAGAGTGTGTTGTCATGCGGTGCGTCCCTCGCGTATCCAGGTGGCTAATTCGGTGGCCCAGTATGTGAGGATGCCGTCGGCCCCGGCCCGGGTGATGCTGGTGATCGATTCGAGGATGGCGCGCTCGCGCTCAATCCAGCCGCGAGCCGCCGCGGCCTCGATCATCGAGTATTCTCCCGAAACCTGGTACGCCCACACGGGGACGGTGCTGGCCGCGGCAACATCGGAGAGCACGTCCAGGTAGCTGAGCGCCGGTTTGACCATGACAATATCGGCACCCTCGGCAATATCAATGGTGGCCTCGCGCAGACCTTCGCGCCTGTTACCGGGATCAAGCTGGTAGCTACGCCGGTGCCCCACCAGCTGAGAATCCACCGCCTCGCGAAACGGTCCGTAGAGGGCCGAAGCGTACTTGGCGGAGTAGGCAAGAATGGCCACACCGCTGTGACCGTGGGAGTCGAGGGTTTTGCGCACCGCGGCAACCTGGCCGTCCATCATCCCCGAGAGGCCAAGAAGCTGTGACCCGGCCTCGGCCTGGGCGATGGCCATCTCCTGGTAACGCTCCAGGGTTGTGTCGTTGTCTACGTTTCCGTGGGCGTCAAGAACACCGCAGTGGCCGTGGTCGGTGAACTCGTCGAGGCAGAGGTCGGTCTGCACCACCAGGGTGTCTCCCGCCTCTTCTCGAGCGATTCGCGTGGCCACGTTGAGGATGCCGCCCGGGTCGGTGGCTCCGCTGCCCACGGCGTCCCTCGTGTGGGGCACCCCAAAGAGCATGACCCCGCCAATACCGGAGTCGGCTGCCCGGACAACCGTTTTGCGCAGGCTATCGAGCGTGTGCTGCACAACCCCGGGCATGGCCTCGATGGGAACGTCTTGTTCTGCGGCGGGATCGCCGGCGGACTCGCGCACAAAAATGGGTAGCGTCAGGTCTGCGGGGTGCAGCCGGGTCTCGGCAACGGATCTGCGCATGGCGTCGATCTGCCGCAATCGGCGCGGGCGAATGTGGGGAGCCTCCGGGGTGTTTACGGTCACCCTACTAGCCTAGAACACCCGTCTCGTTACGTGCTGAACGTCCCGATTCCCAGTGACCTTAATCCTGGGCCACCTGAACAACCTCCCCGGTTGCCGCCGATCTCTGAGCGGCAAGCACGATGTCCAGGGTACGTACTCCCACGGCCGCGTCGGGTTGTGGCTGGGTGCCGGTGCGCACCCCCGAGAGGAAAGCTTCGATCATGAGCCGGTCGGTATCCATCCCGTAGGGAAGAAAGAGGGAACTTCGCTGCGCCTCCGAAAATCCTCCTACGTGCTGGGCAAAGGGGTTGATGGTGGCAATCCCCTCGGAACCAACAACCTGGAGGGTGAGGCCGCCCCAGGTGGGGGCGTAATCCGGTTGGCTCCACGAGCAGTCGATGGTGGCGATGAGCCCGTTTTCGTAGGTGATGGTGACGAGTCCGCCCGTCTCGGCCCGCACCTCGGGCTTGTCGGAGTGCAGGATCCGGTTGGCGGCGGCGTGCACCGAGACCGCCCGCAGCCCGGTGAGGGCATCTATCAGGTCTGCCACGTGTACAACGTGATCCACCAGGGCGCCGCCGCCCGAGAGTTCGGGATCGGTAAACCAGGCCCGGTCTCCCACCGGGATGCGCCCGTTGTTAGTGCCCGTCATGGCGAGTAGTTCGCCCAGGCGATTATCCGCGGCATAGGTCTTGAGCTGTTCAAACGCGGGGGAGAATCGCACGGGGTAGGCCGTCATGAGAATCACCCCGGCGTTCCGGCAGGCCGCCGTCATGGCGAGCGCGTCTTCGCGGGTGGTGGCGAGCGGTTTTTCGCAGAGAACGTGCGCACCCGTGAGGGCGGCCTGCTCAACAAGCTCGCGGTGCCGCGAGTTTGCGCTGGTAACAATCACGGCATCGGGCTTCCAATCGAGAAGTTCCCGGTAGCTATCCACATAGTTGATGCCCAGCTCGGTTGCCAGCGCGCGTCCCCGCAGCTCGCGATGAGCGGGTGCGGATGATGCCCCGCGATCATCCGCACCGTCGGGGTCCGTGCCCAGAAGCTCCACGCCGGGCCAGTCGGCAAGCAGCCGCGCGTAGGAGGTGGCGTGCACGTGGGCAAACGACATGATTCCCACGCGGAGCGGTGTTGTGCGTGTGTGACTCACGGGGTTACTCCTCTTCCTTGCCGGAGTTACCGGGAACGATGGATGCGGGCTTGCCGGGCGCGACGGACACCGGGCGTTTGAGCCTGATCGAAAGGTTTGCGGCCTCCGCGAGTTCCACGGCCCGGGCGCCGTCCTCAAGCAGAACGCGGGGTTCTGGCCCCCCGGTGCAGGCGGCGGCGAACTCTCGAAGCTCGGTGAGGTAGGGGCTCTCCACCAGGGAGGTGTCGGGCCGCATCCCGCTCTGCGGTGCCGTGGTTCCGGCGTTGAGAGCGACGGAGCTGTCGGCCGAGGTGTCGTGGGTGAGCACGCCGAGGGTTCCGGCGAGGGAAAAACCGGTGGTAAAGGTTGTTCCCGGGGCGCCCCAGACGCCCGTTACATAGCTGAGGGCCCCGTTTTTGTGGGTGAGGGTGACCTGGGCGGATACCCGATCACCCGCTCGTGATGCGGAGCGAACCGCGTAGACGCGGGACACCTCTCCCGAGATCCACCGGGCGATATCAATATCGTGGATCATCTGGTCCATCACGATTCCACCGGAGAGCGCCTCGTCGCTGAACCAGGGTGCCCAATGGGGGTACTCGCCTATTCGGGTGAAACGGGAGACCGCCATCCGGCCAATCGAACCGCTGTCCACGGCCTGTTTGGCCAGGGCATACTCGGGGAAGAAGCGCACCACCTGCGCGGGGTAGACGCGGCGCCCCAGCCTGCGCGCCAGGTCTCCGATGGCGTCGGCATCCGCCCGGGTGAGGGCAATGGGTTTTTCGCAGATCACGTCTT
The DNA here is from genome assembly GCF_029760935.1 of Lysinibacter sp. HNR. NCBI lineage: Bacteria > Bacillati > Actinomycetota > Actinomycetes > Micrococcales > Microbacteriaceae > Lysinibacter > Lysinibacter sp. HNR. The sequence goes on from NZ_CP121684.1 coordinate 582,885, forward strand.
TACCGGCGAGGAGGGCCGCCTCGGCGTACTCACGGTGCGTGGGGGTGGGGGTGCAGATATCAACAATGTCGGAGTGCTCAAAGAGCTCCTGCGCGGAGCCCACGATCCGAATCGGATAGTGTTCGGCCAGGGTCTCGGCCCCCGCCAGCGCAAAAACCGTTACTGTTGCTCCGAGTTCTTGCCAGGCGGGGAGGTGTGCGTGGGTGATACCCCCGGCCCCGATGAGCCCAACCCTCAGGGGAAAGTGTGACACGGTTGTCCTCTCTGTGCTGCTTTCATGTTGTCTGTGTTGTTTCCGCGTGCCCGCTGTCTCCGCGTGCCCGCTGTTTCTGCGTCTGTGTTGTTTCCGCGTGCCCGCTGCTTCGGCGTGCCCGCTGTTTTTGGGTGCCTGCCGTGCTGACACATCCCGCGCCGCTACTTGGTTCCGCTGAATGCCAGGCCGTCAATAACCCGACGCTGCAGCACGATAAACAGGATCAGGATGGGTGCCATTGCCATGACACTGGCGGCCATCATCACGGTGTAGTCGGTGGAGACACTGCCCTGAAGTGTTGCTAACCCGGCAGAGAGCGGCATACTCTCGGCGTAGGTGGTGATAACAAGCGGCCAGAGCAGATCGTTCCACGACCACAGGGCGGTGATGATTACCAGCGCGCTCACCCCGGGGGCGGCTAGGGGGAGCATGATTTTCCAGAACACCTGGAACGGGTTGGCGCCGTCAAGCCGCGCGGCCTCCTCAATCTCGACGGGGAGACCTAGGAAAAACTGCCGCATGAGAAACACCCCAAAGGCGCTAAAGAATCCGGGGAGCGCGATGCCCCATACGGTATTCAAGAGGCCCAGGTTCTGGATGATCTGAAACTGGGGGATCAGGTACACCTGGCTGGGAACCATGAGGATCGAGAGGATCACTGCCAGCAAAACGCCGCGGAGGGGAAAGCGCATCCGAGCAAAGGCGTATCCCGCCATGCAGCAGAGAATAACCTGTCCGCACACCCGCAGCACCGTGATGGTGATGGAAACCCCCAGCTGGCTGAGGAACGGAATCTTCGTGAACACGGCGGCGTAGTTTTCCCACTGCAGTTCGCCCGGCCAGAGGGTTGGCGGGGCACTCATGACCTGGTCGTTGGTGGAGAGGGACATGACAAGTTGCCAGAGAAAGGGAAACACCATGATAAGACCCACAAGCCCCAACACGAGGTGGATCCAGGTGTTGTTTGCTCGGTTAGACATAGTTCACCCACTTTTTCTGTGTGCGGAACTGGAGCCAGGTCACGAGACCGATGACCAACAGAATGAGTACCGCAATGGCGGCGGCGTATCCCCTATTGTTATGAATGAACGCCTGGTTATAGAAGATATAGACGAGTGACTGGCTCTGTTGCATGGCTGGGTTTCTCTGACCCATGATGGCGTAGAGCAAATCAAAAAGCTGAAACCCGTTGATTACCGAGATAATCGTCACAAAGAAGATGCTCGGGGTGAGAAGCGGCACCGTGATCGAGATGAATCGTTGCCACCGAGAGGCCCCGTCGAGCTCGGCAGCCTCATAAAAGTCGGGTGGGATGTTCTTGAGTCCTGCGCTCAGGATGATGATGCCAAACCCGAGTGAGGCCCACATTCCCACGATTCCTACCGAAACGATCGCAAACCCGGGGGTGGAGGTCCAGTACGGGCCCGATATTCCCAAGAGCGAGAGCACCCAGTTGAGGATGCCAAAGTCGCCGTTGTAGATCATGCGCCACACCAGTGCAACGGCCGTGGGCATCGCAATGTAGGGCATGAAGAACAGCACCCGGTAGAACGTGGCAAACCTGAGGCCCGGGCGGTTGACCAGGCTAGCGAGGAGCACGGCGAGGGGAATCCCGAGCAGCACGATTGCGGTGTACACCACCGTGTTAACCAGGGCAAGGCCCACGTTCTCATCACCGAGCAGGCGGGAGTAGTTCTCCGTTCCCACCCAGGTTTCTCCACCAAAGGGCCCGGTCTTTGTGAAGCTCAGGTAGCCGGTCTGGAAGAGCGGCCAGATATAGAAGGCCAGGACACCGAGCAGGGTGGGGAGCACAAAGAGCCATGGCCACCAACCGTCGGTGGGGGAAGCGCCGCGTCTGGCGGATTCGCCTCTCCTACCAAACCCGCCTTGGCGCCGCACGATTGTGCCTGCGGTGCCCCGGGACCCCCCGCGCCGGGCGGAATTACCCGCCCGAGCGCTGGGTGCCGAGTGGGCGCTGGCGGTCATTCCTGGGCCAGCGCTTCGTTCATTTTGTTGGCGAGGTCCTTAGCCACCTCGGCAACCGGCTTGTCTCCCGAGAAGGCCGCGGGGAGTAGATCATCCTCAAGCTGGGTCCACTGCGCGGAATTCTTCGATACGGGATAGGGGTAGGAGTAAGCTTCCGCGTCGAGGAAGACCCCCAGATTAAAGTGGGGAACCGACGCGATAAAGGCCTCCTGCGTGTTGTTAAAGGCGGGGTTGGCAGCACCCATTTCGGCCTGGACCGTCTGGGCCGCCTCAGAACCCAGGTAGGTGACAAAGGCTTGCGCCGCCGCCTTGTTGGTGCTCTTGGCCGAGATGACATTGGCTAGACCGTGGATAACGGTGGCCTGACGTTCCCCACGGGGGAGCGGGGCAACGTTCAGATCCCGAGTGTTTGCGGCCTCCGAAAGTTCCGATACACTCCAGGTTCCGGAGTAGAAGAAACCCGACTTGCCGCTCGTAAACCACACGTTGGCGGGGGTATCGGAGAGCTGCTGAAGCGAGGGCATTGAGCCATCGGCGATCAGATCCCTCCAGAATTGCAGGCCGGCGATAGCCTCGGGGGAGTCATAACCACTCTCCTTTCCGTCAGTCGAGATGATTTCGCCACCGCTCTGCAGGATGGTGTTGTAGTAGCCCTCTTGGCCGCCCTTCATATTGGTAGCCATCCCGTAAATCCCTTCGGACCCCAGGGTGTCGCTGATCTTTTTGGAGGCGGTGTGAAGGTCCTCCCAGGTCCAGGCCTCAGTGGGAACCTCAACCTCCGCCTTTTCAAGAACGGCGGTGTTGTACCAGAGACCAAGCGTGTCAAAGTCTTTGGGTACACCGTATTGGGTGTCATCGTAGCTATACAGAGAGTTCAGAGCCGCGGGATAATTGCTCGGGTCAATCTCCCCGCCCTCAATCAGCGTCGTGAGGGGTTCCAATTGGTCGTTGGCGGCGTAGAGCTGAAAATTGGGGCCGTTCATCCAGAAAACATCGGGGAGGGTGTTGCTCGACGCCTGTGTCTGTAGCTTTGTCCAGTACTGCGACCACGGGGTCACATCAATTGTGACCTCAATGTTGGGATACTCCTTATTAAAATCCGCAATGTTCTGTTTGAGTGCGGGAACCTGGTTCTCGTCCCAGACCGCGTAGCTTATCGAGGCGCTCGTGTCTGCGGACACGGGCTCATCGCTGCTCTGCGGTGAGCAAGCGGTGAGGAGAAGCGCCGCCGCCACACCCAGCGGCGCCAATCGTGTAAATCGTGTGGGGGGAGTGTGTCTCATCTTTTTCTCTTTCCTATCTATTCGTGGATGTTGAGCACGCGGCCTTTGCCCGCGTCGGCTACCGTGTGATCTGGTTGAGGGCAAAATACTCTGCCAGGTGCGGGTCAACGGGACGGATTCTTTGGGGGGTAGAACCGTTGCGCAGGGACTCGGTGGCGGCAACGGCGGTGGCTACGGCATCGCGCGCTCCCACGGGAGAGGTATCGGTTTTATGGCCAAATCGCACAAAATTGATAAATTCCCTCATTGTGGTGCGGTCGGCGTCGCCGTGCCCCGAGGAATCATCGACAACCGGGTAGGTGACGTTGCCCGCCGGACTAAACGTGGTGCGCGAATTCCACACTCGTACCACGCTGTCCCCGCCGCCCCCGTCTCCGTGATTCTCCAGCCTACCCTCGGTGCCGATTACGGTGTAGTTACGCCAGTAGTCCGGGGTAAAGTGGCACTGCTGATAGCTGGCAAGCACGCCCGATGCGAGGCGCATCAGCACCATCGATTGATCCTCCACATCGATAACCGGATGGAGTCCCGTCTGGCTGAGCGGTGGCCAATTATCCAGCGAGAACCAGTCCCGCATAAGTTCTCCCGGGCGCTCGCGGCGGTCGGAGATATCTCCGTACACGCTCAGGTCGCCCATACCCACAACCTCTGTTGTGTGGGAATCCGCTAGCCAGTGAATAACGTCGAGGTCGTGCGCCCCCTTTTGCAGGAGCAGGCCATTGGAGCGTCTGCGGTCCGCGTGCCAGTCTTTGAAGTAATAGTCTCCACCGTTGCCGACAAAATGACGGCACCACACGGCCTTGACCGCGCCGATTTCGCCCCGCATAATGATGTCTCGCATGAGGCGAACAACCGCCATGTGGCGCATATTGTGGCCGATATAGAGTTTGCTGCCGCTGCGGTGGGCGATCTCGAGGAGGTCATCGGCGTCGTCCGTGGTGGTGGCGATTGGCTTGTCGAGGTAAACGGCAATACCCGCCTGGAGGAGGTGCGCCGTAATACTGTGGTGGGTATCGTCCGGCGTGACCACGATTGCGGCATCGATGAGGGTGCGATTCAGGTCGAGGTGGTTGCTCAGAAGCTCGATATTCTCTCCGAACTGTTCCGCCGCGCGGAGACGGGCGGCAGGGTCGGGGTCGACCACGGCTGTGACGAGTGCGCCCTGACCCGGCTGATGAGCCCAGGTGCTGATGCCGCTGCGCATACCAAACCCGACGATTGCTATGCGAAGGTCGGGTTCCCGAGACGCTGTCGGGGCTGAGGCGGCGCGTGATGTTGCCTCCTGTGATGCTGCTGTGGTTGCGGTGCGATGTGGCGCTTCCACCTGCCACGCTGCCTGTGACTCATCCGATATTGATCCAGAGCTTAATGCTGCGTCTTGGTGAATGAAACGGTCAAGCGCTAGACCAAAATTGTCGGTGAGGGAACCTGAGGCGGAGCTGTCCTTGAGGGGAAGGGAGAGCCGTGGCACGGGCAGATCCTCCGCGCCGTAGATCTCTGTCGAAACAAACTCAAGTGAGCGGATAATCCCACCGATTGCCACGCCGTTTGCGCCCAGGGTGGAGCCCACTATCGCCGGTGCTGAGTTTCTTTTCACGATCCGAGCAAATTCCTCGTTGAGCAGCGTGATGAGGGGGTCTCCCGCGCGTGAAACACCCCCACCAATAACGATCAGATCGGGGTCGACTGCGAGTCCCACAAGCGCGATTCCTCGCACTATTTTGGAGGCAAATGATCGGATCTGCCGCTGAGCCGCGGGGTCTCCTTCCTCGGCCCGGGCAAAAACGTGCTCCATCTCTTCGATGCTGTAGGACTCGGGGGTGTTGTCTTTTCCCTCTCCGGTGTAACCCCAGCCCGCAATTGCGAGGTCACCGATCTCTCCCGCTGCGTAGTGTCGACCGCGGTGCAGAGATCCACCCAGGATGAGCGCCGAGTTAATGCGGTGTCCCACCATGACAAAAACAGCGTCGGTGGCCGAGTTCGCAGAACCGGTGTGTACTTCCGCGATGGCCGCCATATTGATGTCGTTTTCGATGATAACGGGTGTGATCAGGTGTGCACCAAAACGCTCCGAGAGGCTTATGCCGTTCCACCCGGGAAGCAGATTCGATTGAATCATGCGGCCACGTTCATCCACTATGCCGGTGACGGAGATAACGGCGCAGGCCAGCTGTTTTTCGGTGATTCCGAGGGGGTGAATGGCCTTCCTCACCAGGTCTCCCACGAGAGGGAAGAGGTCGTATGCCGGGGTGTCCGCCGTCATTTTGTAGGTGAGGGAGGAGACAATGATTCCGGCAAGATCGCTGATCAGAACCGTGATCCGGTGGAGTCCGAGGTCCACGCTTGCCGTGTGTGCTGCCCGGGCGACAAAGGAAAAGTGACGGGCGGGTCGCCCCGTGCGGATGGGGCCGTGTTCTGGTTTGGGATGCTCGTGGGCGATGCCACGGGTGATGAGTTCGCCGAGGATCATGTCGACGGTGGGTCGTGAGAGACCGGTGAGCTCTGAGAGTTGGCTGAGGGTGAGTCTTGTGTGATCGCGGAGAACGGAGATGCACGCGGCAGTGTTGCGTTGATGCAGGGCCAGCATCTCGCGTTCGTGGTTTTTTGGGGGACTCACGGTTTCCTCTCGCAACGGTGCGTCGAGTTATGAAACTCATATTCATAAAGGGCGTTGAGGGAACACTAATAGGAAAACGCATGGCCTGTCAACTTCGCGTCAATCTTAGGAATATTGGTTGCTGATTGTTGAGAGATGCTGGTGATTAATGTTTGGAGGCATTGGGTATCGGTGGTTAATGTTTGGTGTGTTGCGGTTGTGTGTGCTGTTAGTGATTGGAGATTTTATATTTAAATGATTAATTTGAGAAATATGCTTTTTTCCGTTAGATTCACTAATAGTGGGTTGCCGTGTGCCTGTGTGGCAGAGGAATCCTTGCAAAAATAAGTCATTTATTATCAATATATATTGAGCATCAATTAATAATATTCTGGGGGGCTTAGCTTGCTATCCACACGGTATAGGGCAGTGCGTATCTTTTTATCGGTAACTGCCGTTCTTGCCCTGGTTGGAACTATGGGTCTTTCTCATGCAAGTCCCGCTGCGGCAGAGGGGCCACCGGTGGTCTTCTCCCTGGCCGCCATTGAACCCTCAACGGGTGCTCCCCTCACAACGGTCACTGCAGACCAACAGTTCACCTACTTGGCGAGCGTGGGCTGCCCGGATCCGGACGGATGCGGCCCGGCTACCCTCACCAGTGTGTTCCCCGCCAACATCGAGTTTCTTGCTGACAGCTTTAACCCTCCCAGCGGGGTGAAGTTCACCTTTGCACCCACGGGAGGCCCAACAACGGGTAAGACCGTCACGCTGACCTGGGAGAACCTCTCAGCCACATCAATCGTCTACATTCCCGCGCGCCTGCACGCCGATACCCCCGCCTCCCTCAACGGCCAGGTTCAGGGCAATGTTGCAACGCTGATCGCGGGAGAAGAACCCGACACGAGTGAGCTGAGCGCAACGAGCGATGTCACCCTGCGCCTCTACGAGAAGCCTTCGCTCACATCCGCCTCGATGGCGTGGGCCGGCAGTACCGTCAGCGATGGAAACGGAGAAACAACCTCGGTCACCACGGCGGCAGTCGCTACCGCAAACGCTCCCAGCACACTCCTCTTTGAAAGCCCCAGCTCGGAGGCCATGCCGCGAGGGGCGATTGCTGCTTCTGAAGCTTTTGATCTGAGGGGCATCACCCTCAAGCACAATCCGGCGAGTGCTGTTATCACGTTTATTAAAGCCGACGGATCTACCACCCAGACCGAGCTATCTGCTCCCGACCGCACGATCGAGGCCCCCGCCGACTCGGTGGGTTATCGTGTTTTGGTACAGGGTCTTCCCGCGAGCGGCGGCACCTCAGCGATCCAACGAACCGTGGAAATCACCGCCGAGTATCAACTGAGAGACATCCTCCGCACCTCGGGTGAGCGAATTGTTCCTCCCGCCGCCGCCTCCACCCTGGCGCGGGCGACCGCCCAGGTGACCAACACCGTCAAAGATCCGGCACCGGGATCCCCCGCAACGGCCAGCACGTCCGTGCGCTCCGATGTCTCTATTACGGCCCTGGCTCCCACCATCGGAGGCTCACTATCGTGGATCACGGCCTCAAGCGATGATACTTCCGTCTACGGCTCCGCCGAGGCATCAACCAGCACGGTGCGGGTTTCGAACACCGGGGTTGTTCCGCTGAGCTCTCTCCGTCTCACCGCGGGGGTGACACAGGGTGACTATTTTAACTATCAGGCGCTCACCGCGGCCCCCGGGGTGACATTTCCCGCGGGCGCGGTCTCTGCCACGGTGCAGTACAACTACGCTCAAGAACCGCGTGAGGGAGCGGCGCAGCAATTTGTGCGCGGGGAGGCGACGCCCGACACCGCGGCGGACGGGCGTAGTCTGGACGAGGTTGCCAGCGTATCCATTCTTTTTAGCGCTGCACCAGACGGGGCGATAGCGCGTGGATGCGCCCTCGCCGATGACTCCTGTGCGGGAATGATCGTTTTTGAGTCTCAGCTACGCAACACCCACCTGGCAAACGGAAGCGCGATTGTTGCTCCCCCCTCCAGCCCGGGAAGTAGATCGGTTTACAATAGCGTTCAGATTGTTGCAACAGCCTCCACCGGCGCCGTCATAACTCAGTCCACCAACGGTGCGATTCTGACCCTTGTGAAACCGCAATACGGTGCAACCCTGGTCAAGCGCCTGGGTGACGGCAGCGATGATACCTCCTACCCTCTTACGGGAGTTGCTCAGGCCGGTGATCTCTACCATGTTGGCGTCTTTCCCCAGGATTTCCGCGACCACAGGTTTAGACTGATCGCCTCAACCGAGCGGCACGAGAGGGCAACTGAAGACTCCGGCTCACCCGGGTTTACGATTGCCGACCCCCAGACAGCACCCACCGTGGAGAAGTTGGGAGAGGACCCGTTTAACTCCACCAGGTTTAGCGCTCTGTCGAATGAGCCTGTGGCCTGCCTCACCGATGGCGGCACGGCGGTGGGAAGCACCACAACAATGATGGTGTGGGTTGTTGACCGGATAGAGTCGCCCACCTCGATCACCAAGATCGACTACGTACCCGGGCAGGATCTGAGCCTGGTTGTTGGTGTTGAGTACACCGTGCTTCCCACCGATTCCGGAGGACTCTTTCCCATCAACGTGAGCTGTGAAACTCCCTCAGAAACAACCGTTAAGTTTCGCGACAGGCTCCTGACAAGCGGTGAGATTGTGTCACCCACTACGCTGGGATCTCCCAACACGCCGGGCCTCTACTCGGTAGGAAACACCGCCGAGCTCAATACGGGAACCAACCTGGCTACCGCCACGGGAAGCGATTCACTCTACCTGCTGCTGCTTGACGCGGCCTCCATCATCAAACACTATGACACCGATGCCCCGCATAACGGTGTGCAGGGACAATCCCCGAGAACGGCCTTCCTCTTGGCAGCCGTTCCGAACGGAGACGATAGCGTCGGGGTTCGTGTCACCGACACGGGAGTACCCGGTTCATCTCTGGATATTTTCCAGCTCAACAGCGTGCGCGACGCAAAAGTGGGTCCCGACCAGGTGATGACAATCAGTCTTTTTGACCGGGAGGGAAACCCGGTGGGACCTACCGGAACCGTAATCGGGCCCACTGAGCTTGGGGGAACCCAACTCACTGCGGAGGAGATCGAAGATTCGCAGGGCCGAGCCTACCTGAACATTCAGAAGGTGAAGCGTAAGGTCACCTGGTCCGCGGAACTCACCCCGGAGCAGGCCGCGCAGGTGTATAACGTTCAGGTTGACGTGACTCGAAGCGACCCCGACGCGGTGCTTCAGCAATACGGTGCGATTTCCGTTGTTATTGATGTGTCACTGCGTAGCCACCGTCTCAGCAACCCCAGCGCTCCCGTGGTCGGGTCGCTTGAGGGCATAAGCCACTACAACCGTTCACAGGTCTTCTCTACAAAAGACGGAATCGCCTGGGCGTCTTCATACACGGCAACGGCAAGATACGAGGTGTATGCCCCGGATCGTCTGTTGGGAGACTCCGCGGTGGATTGGCGAGCGAGCGATGGTACCGACTACGTTGTGGCACAGGATCAAACTCGATCACGTATCTCACTTGAGGCCAATAATAAAACGGCCCTGGGCGTGGCCGATGTGGCCCCCGAGGATCAGTGGCAGGCCAGGGGAAGCCTCCCGGTAGGGGTGGACTCGCTTGCGGTGGGGGTTGGTGAGGCCGATGACACGGGCAAAAACCCCTTTGCGATTGTGAACTTTAGGGGCATCACTGAGGTGATCTGGCCGGAAATGAAGGATAAACCCGCAACCGGCCCTGAAAAAGATAAGAGGGTTGATGCCGAAATTACCTACACCTATTCTGACGGCACGAGCGACGTTGTGCGCGCCCCCGTCTCGACCCCCGTGTCCGAGCTCAACCCTCCGATCGATAAGCGCCCACTGGTGGTGGGGGTCTCGATCCTGTGGAAGCAAGACGGAAAATACGTGGGAATCAAGGCAAGCGCCACCGCTGTTCAGGCGCGATTGGTGTTTGAAACGGAGCTGAGAGATCGTGTGCGAGACGGATACTCATACAATTTCCTCTCGGGAGAACCCCTGGCCCTGGCCTCCGGAGACAGCATCGACGGTGCTTATCAGGTGCCCGGTGTTCAGATAAGTCAGGTAGCTCAGGTCTCGGCAGACTACGAGACCCGCCTGCAGAACCTTGTGAAGACTCAAAACGATGCGGCGGATACCGTATCGATTGACGTTCTCAACAGCGCTGTTGCCGTCTCCATCCGCGCCGTTTCCACCCCCATCCTTTATCGTGACAAACTTCCCACGATGGACTGGACACTGAGCACCCAGAACACTGGTAACACCGGAGTGTCCGCCCTGAGAAGCGCAAGCCCCAGCGAACTGTTGGACGGGGAGTCCTGGCCCACCGCAGACCCCGACGGATTCTCCCTGGAGCCGGGGAGCCTCTTCGACGCGTTTAACCTGCGACTCTTTTACGTGCAGTACCCCCTGGGTGCCACCGGTGCCACCGTGTGGTTCCGCGGGGAAGATGGTGTGTGGTCAGACGGAGTGAAGGCTTTGAACCAGTACTACCTCACACCACCGCAGAGCGGAGATGGGCCCCACACCCTAGCTCAGGTGACCGGTTTCCGGGTGCAGTTCGAGGGAAACGAAGTGACCAGGTCGCGCATCTCTAAGCTCGCATCGGGTAATGTCTACTACGGCACCTCCCTGAGGGAGACGCTTCGCAGCAACCCCGAACAGCGCTCTCCCGGAGACTCCCTGCTCAGCAACCAATCGCAGTGGGCGGTTGACACGACCGGTGCGGGAGCGTCTTACCTGGGAACCTTTGCGGCTCCGCTCGCCCAGGTGATCGCCAATCGAGCAACCGCGTACGTCCTGCCGGGAACCCCGAGCCCACTGATGCGTAAGTATGCGGGAACATATGATGTTGCCACTAATACCGGCTCCACAACCACCCTCGCTAACCCGGGATCGTGGGCAAATTTCTACGTGGTGCTTGCCAACTCGTCCGACGCGACGAGTGATCTCTACAACCTTATGGCGGTTGATACCTTGCCGCCCGAACTCACCTATAACGCTGCAAACCCGCTGCTCAACTGGTCAGTTGTTTCGGCGCCCACGGGTGTAAGCACCACGCCAACCATGACACTTGAGCAGGGCGCACGAACCACCATGCGTTGGAGTTGGCCCGAAGATCAGATACTGAAACCCGGTCAGCGGATTGTGCTGCGGGTGCCCCTACAGATGGTAGACGGTGTAGCCGCGGGAACAACGGGTGTTAATCATGCCCGCCTGATGGGAACGGGGATCGAGGGCGCCCCCAGCGCGTCGATCTGCCGGGATGAGTTCTCCGTGAGCGCGTCCTGCGTCTCAACTGCAAACGCCACCTCGCTGCGAAACGACTCCGTGCGTGTGGAGTCCTACCTCAAGCAGGGCGAACTGCTCTCCGCCACCCCCGACGGGGCCGAGTGCGACCTGACTACCCGGGCGGAATGGGACGACGGGGTGTGGGTGCGTAACCCGTGCATCGTTGAAACCACCACGGGTGATGTTCTCACCTACCGGCTGAAGCTTGTAAACTCGGGTAACAACAGCGTCAGTGCCCTGCGCTTTGTGGATGAGCTTCCCGTAAAGAACGATCGGGGAACTGTCCTCGACTCACCCCGCGGATCCGAGTGGACACCCAGTCTCATACCGGGTTCCCCCCGGCTGCTCACGGGAACCGAGGCCACTAGCCTGGGCGCGCGCGGCGACGGTGCTCTCGCGAACGACTCCTTCCGCTACTCCACAGTGGCGGATGCGTGTCACCTCAACCCCGATGCCTACGCTGGACCGGACACACTGGGCTGCGCGACGGCCTCCTGGGGCGATACCGCCCGGGACGACTCCCGCGCGCTGAGCGCCGATATTGTCTTTGGCAATGCCGCACAGCTGCGTGGCGGTGAGTACGTGGTTGTGGAGTTTCAAATGTCCGTTCCCGCCACCTCCACGGCGGCAACCAACTCGTGGAACTCCGCAGCCCTCTCGGGTCGGATGTCGCCCGTGAGCGAGTGGATGCCGGTCTCGGAGTCCCCGCGATCCGGTTCCCGAACGCTCGACACGGGGCTCACCGTTAACCTGGGGCTGACGGATGCCGAGGTAACCCGCTGGCACCTGGGCGCCGAAAACTATCGGGTGTTCTACAGTTGCCAGCCCGTAACCGGGAACTCCGTCCCTCTCACGGGAAGCATTCTCTTTGACGGCCTGCGCTCCGTGGAGGATACGGCCTCCGAGACTCTCGCATCGCTCCCGCGTGGCGCTGCCTGTCGGGTAACCGACGAGAACTACCAGCCGCTCAGTACCGGTGGAAGCGCCTCCGCGCACTACGGTTTGATCAGTAACGGTGCCACGGGGTACTCCTACGTGAGTGATCCCGAGTTGCCCCTCGTGCTGGCGGAGGACGCTCAGCAGAACCAGCTGACCGCCACCAATGTCTTTGCGGTGAGCGATCTGACAATCGGTGTTGCCACCGCCGGATCGGCTGCGGTGCACCTGCCTGACGACGCGACCTTTACTGTGACGGTATCTTGTACCTTTGGTGGGTTTGAGGAGGAGTACGGTCCCTTCGAACTCACGGTGAACGACACGGAACAGATCGCTAACCTCCCCGTGGGAGCCGAGTGTCAGGCAACCGAGACCAATGCTCGCGGTGCGCTCGACGTCACCGCAACCGTTGATGGTGCGAGTGCCCCGCTCGACGCACAGCGCTCACTCACCGTTTCTGATCTGACCCCGGGATCACACCGGGTCGACTTCCTCAATACCTTTGACGCGGCTGCCGATCTTACCGTGATTAAAAATGTGACCACCCCCTCCGCCACCACGGCGATGGGAGACTTTAGGTTCCTCCTGAGCTGTACCCTGGGTGGATACCCGATCGACGTTCCGAACGGCGGTGTGTTTGGGATGAGCTTCCCCGGGGGAACCGCCACCCAGAGCGTCATCTTCCCCGGCCTCCCCGCGGGAGCCGAGTGTGTGATCACGGAGACCGATTCGGGTAGGGCCGATATCGCCGCGGACGACCGCACGGTTACCCTCCTGAGTTCGGAACCCGTCACGGTGGAGATGCTGAACGTCTACAACCCGGCGGCACTCGAGTTGAACAACCGGGTCGAGGGTGAGGGAGCGGCGGGGCCGCGGGTTCCACAGCTCTTTGAGGTTCAGGCATCCTGTGTTCGCGAACTCACGATCAACGGGGTTCCCACCATCGTGACCGACCTGAACGCCTCGCACTACCTGGCGCCCGGCGAGCAACTCACGGTTGGCGGGTTGCCCGCGGGAAGCCTGTGCACGGTGAACCAGATTGGCTCGTACGACGCGGACGACACAAACCACACCTCGCTCAGCGATGAGGCCCCTGATCAGAGCGATACCGCTGACAAGGTGATTGTGTCTCTGATCGGACCCGCAGCGGCAAGTTCCCCGGCAGACGGGGTGGTGAGCGCTGTGGCGAAGGGCGCTGCGGTGCAGGCTGATATGGCGCAGAGTGCCGCGCGTTCCACGCCGGTTCTTGTGGTGAACACCTATCACTCCGCCGGGCGCAATACCAATGATCAATCCCTGTCGAGAACGGGAGTGTCTCACGATGCTCTCGGGCTTGGCCTGTTGGTGCTCCTCGGGTTAGGTGTGATCTTCCTGGTTACCAGCAGGGTGCGTCGGGCGCTCTAGAGCTAGAGTGTGTGGTGGGCAGGCGTGCCCACCTTCCCGCAGCGATTGCCGCCGGTAGAAGCTTTTCCTGGTAATGCCTGATGCCTTATTACCTTCCAATTGGTAAGTATTTAACGGAATGTTATAAAGGCGTATTTGACCGTGGTTTTCCGGGGTTGAACGGGTGTCTTCTGCGCGGGGCTTAAGCGTTTAAGTGTTGCAAAAAGAGCACATTTGTCTTTACTTTTCTGGTAGTTGCGAATATCATATTTGAGTCAACTGTTTTTGACCAGCCTTACAAGCGGGCTGAGGTTATGGTAACGGGAGTGTTACGGAAACCGATAAATGGGGGAGCTTGTCTATTCAAGTATTACGCTATTTTGGCGTACCACTTTAAGGGGATATAACGAAGTGAAATCTTGGGGACTTTCTATAGCCGTGCGTGCTCGTGCTGTACAGGTTTCGTTGGGGTTAGTGTTATCGGCTGCGTTGCTTGCGCCGCTTGCGGTGACAACGTCCGCGTTTGCGGTCGAGCAGGATCCTGTGGTGTCAGAAACGGCACTGGAGGACGGCGCTGCTGTTTCTGAGGAAGAAGTCTCTCCGCAAGAACGGGGGGTCTCGACTGAGACCGCACTTGAAGATGCTCCCGTAACTGAGGGTGATGCCCCGAGTGTTTTTGAGCGTTTTGTAGGGTTTGCGGATGGTGTCGCGGCAATGGTGCCCGCGGCGGAAGATCCGGTAGTGGTTCCTGTTGCCGAAGAGGGTGAGGGGCCTGTTGTAACACCGAGCCCGGGTGCTCCGCGTAATGTTGTGGCTCGGGGTGGTGTGGGTCAGGTTACGTTGTCGTGGGATGAGGCTGTGCGGTTGTGGTCTGGTCTCAAGATGGTTAATGGTACGGATCTTCCGGGGTCAGCTAGTGTTGTTGCAGTTGCTAATTCTCGTTTGTGGGCGGTGTCTGTGTCTGCTAGCGGTGATGTGGTGGCGTTGGGTCGGCCTGGTGGTGCGTTGTATGTCTCGATTGACGGGGGTAAAAATTTCGTTGAGCAAAGTACTGGGACTACTCACTCGACTTATCCGTGGGGTGTTGAGGTTTCGGGTAACGGTCTGAAGATAATTGCGTCTAGAAATGCTGGTACTACTAGTAGTGGTGCGGTATTTGTTGGTTCTCGTGTGTCTGAGCGGGATTCGTTTTCGTGGAAGTCTGTAGCGAGTACTGTTACTGGCGATAATTTAATAACGAGTGTTACGAATGCGTATCCTTCGTTTCGTGTTGCTTCGTCGTTTGATGGTGGAGTTTTGGTAGCGGCGCGGCCTCGCACGGGCAGTGTTGCTAATGATACGACGGGGCCTTTGTGGGTGTCTCGTGATGGTGGCGATTCGTGGGCAGTTTCAACGAGTGCGGGCTCGTTGGATGCTGACGGTCAGTCGTGGGTTGATGTTGCGGTGTCTGATGATGGTACGCGGGTAGTTGCTGCACGAGCATTGGGGACAAATGCGGGTGTGTATGTGTCAGGAAACTCAGGTGCGACGTTTAGCCGGCGTACGCAGATGCCTGGTAATGGTGTGTCTGCGGTTGATCTTTCTGGTGATGGTAAGACGTTGGTGGTGGCAAGTACTAGTCGTGTGTATGTGTCAACGTCGGACACGGCTGCTGGGTTGGGTACGACTGAGAGCTTGGTGGTTCCTGCGGGTTTCCCGACGTCTGGTACGGCGGATAGTACGTGGCGGAGTGTGGCGTCCTCGGTTGATGGTCAGCGTTTGGTTGTGGGTGGTTATCATTATTTGGGGTCGATATGGTCTTCGGATGATGGTGGAAAGAATTGGTCTGAGGAGACGAGTAGTAAGGGTTCTCCTGCGTTGTCCTCGGTAGCGATAAGGGCTGATGGGTGGAGTATTTATCGTGCTAACGGTTTACGAGACGGGATCGTTGAACACTCTTCAGTACCGCGTGATGGTGGTTCGAATCTAACGAACTTTTTGGTGGAGTACACGGATCAGGATCCGAGAGGTTCTGGGTTTACCAAGGATATGTGGCAGCCACATGTGCATGAGGCTTCGATGGATAAGTCTCGGGTGGTGGATCAATTAAAGGGTGGTACTCGGTATTGGTTCCGAGTGTCTCAGGTGAATAAGACTGATACTCCGGGAGAGCCGAGTGATGCAGCATTGGCGACAACGTTGACGACGGAGTCTGCTCCAGGTGGTGTGCCGCAAGGGTTGAAGGCTCGGGGTGGTGTGGGTCAGGTTACGTTGTCGTGGGATGAGGCTGTGCGGTTGTGGTCTGGTCTCAAGATGGTTAATGGTACGGATCTTCCGGGGTCAGCTAGTGTTGTTGCAGTTGCTAATTCTCGTTTGTGGGCGGTGTCTGTGTCTGCTAGCGGTGATGTGGTGGCGTTGGGTCGGCCTGGTGGTGCGTTGTATGTCTCGATTGACGGGGGTAAAAATTTCGTTGAGCAAAGTACTGGGACTACTCACTCGACTTATCCGTGGGGTGTTGAGGTTTCGGGTAACGGTCTGAAGATAATTGCGTCTAGAAATGCTGGTACTACTAGTAGTGGTGCGGTATTTGTTGGTTCTCGTGTGTCTGAGCGGGATTCGTTTTCGTGGAAGTCTGTAGCGAGTACTGTTACTGGCGATAATTTAATAACGAGTGTTACGAATGCGTATCCTTCGTTTCGTGTTGCTTCGTCGTTTGATGGTGGAGTTTTGGTAGCGGCGCGGCCTCGCACGGGCAGTGTTGCTAATGATACGACGGGGCCTTTGTGGGTGTCTCGTGATGGTGGCGATTCGTGGGCAGTTTCAACGAGTGCGGGCTCGTTGGATGCTGACGGTCAGTCGTGGGTTGATGTTGCGGTGTCTGATGATGGTACGCGGGTAGTTGCTGCACGAGCATTGGGGACAAATGCGGGTGTGTATGTGTCAGGAAACTCAGGTGCGACGTTTAGCCGGCGTACGCAGATGCCTGGTAATGGTGTGTCTGCGGTTGATCTTTCTGGTGATGGTAAGACGTTGGTGGTGGCAAGTACTAGTCGTGTGTATGTGTCAACGTCGGACACGGCTGCTGGGTTGGGTACGACTGAGAGCTTGGTGGTTCCTGCGGGTTTCCCGACGTCTGGTACGGCGGATAGTACGTGGCGGAGTGTGGCGTCCTCGGTTGATGGTCAGCGTTTGGTTGTGGGTGGTTATCATTATTTGGGGTCGATATGGTCTTCGGATGATGGTGGAAAGAATTGGTCTGAGGAGACGAGTAGTAAGGGTTCTCCTGCGTTGTCCTCGGTAGCGATAAGGGCTGATGGGTGGAGTATTTATCGTGCTAACGGTTTACGAGACGGGATCGTTGAACACTCTTCAGCACCGGCGTTTGGTTCTAGTGTTGATGAGTGGAAAGTGGAGTACACCACAAAGAAACCCACCGATGAGGATTTCGATCCTAAAAAAGACTGGGTACCGTGGTCTCCTGAGAAGTCTGAGGACAACAAAGAGGGCAAGGTTAAGCAGTCTCCGGTGGTGGTGAAGCCGTTGGCGAATGGGCAGGATTATTGGTTTAGGGTTGCGGCGTCAAACACGAAGGGTGATGGCCCGTTCTCTGATCCTGCGGATGCTCGTCCGCTTGGTCCGCCGGATGCTCCCACAAACGTGGAGACGTCGGCGGGTAACCGTGAGGTGGCGGTGTCGTGGAAGGCTCCGGTGAATGATGGTGGTTTCCCGATTGTGGATTACCGGGTGTGGTATCGCGAGGTTCCTGACCCGGAGGATGACACCGCTGAAATGCCCGGCGATCATGAGGGCTGGGACTTGTATCGGTTCGTGGATGAGGAAACCGGTGAGCCTATCCGTTCGGTGGTTTCTCCTCGCACGGTCACAGGGTTGACGAATGGTCAGTGGTACGAGTTTCGTGTGGCCGCGGTGAATGAGTTTGAGGACTCTGCACTGACAGACCCTGGTCTAGGTCCGTGGAATACCCCAGAGTCTCACATTCCGGGGACGTTAACAAAGGCTCGCCCGGCGGGTGCACCCGATGCTCCTACGCTTACGGCAGAGAAGGTGTCTCCGGGTGATGGGCACGTCCTGGTGACGTGGGATGCTCCCAAGAATGACGGTGGCTCTGAGCTGACGGGTTACCGGGTGTGGCAGTGCGAGATCACCCCAGGTGATGAGTGTTCTCCCGAAAGTAAAGGGTGGAAAGAGATTCTCCCGGACGAGGGTAACGAGCTTGAGTTGTCTCGTACCGCACCGGATTTGACGAATGGTACCGTGTACGCGTTTCGGGTGACCGCGACGAATCAGTCCGGGTGGGAGAGTGAGTCATCGGACACTGTGCGGGTGACTCCGGTGGGGGCACCACAGCACGGAGTGGTATTGAACGCCGTTCCAAAGGATGGTGAGGTGGAACTGTCCTGGGTGAAACCTGAGGATAGTGATGCGTATCCGGTGACACGGTACGTGGTGGAGTATCGTAAAACAACCTCAGCGGATTGGATTACCAAAGATGAGTATGTGACACAGACCAGGTTCACTGTTGATGAGTTAGATAATGGTACGCCGTATATGTTCCGGGTTACTCCCGCGAATGTGTCAGGCTTGGGTCCTGATGCGCAGCGAGAAGCAACCCCGATTGGTGTTCCGACTCCGGAGATGGTGGTGACTGATTTAGTGGCGGTACCGGGCAATGAGTCGGTGCGTTTGGGTTGGTCACGGGTTACGAATGACACGGTGCAGAACCCGGTAACCGGGTATTTGATGGAGTATCAAAGCGAAGAGGCACTGACGATTCTTCCTGATGTGTGGCAGAAGCGCCCTATTGTCGCGGTTCCGGGAGATACTGTCCCGAACCTGACGAATGGGAAGAACTATGTGTTCCGGGTTACCCCGGTTAACGGGTTAGACGGTTCGGGTCGGGGAACACCCAGTGATCAGGTAATGGCGATGCCGTATGGTCCTCCGACCTCCCATCCCGCGATCACGGATGTGACTACAGCTCCGGGGTATGGTGAGGTGTTGTTGTCCTGGACGTTAGTCACGGGCACACAGCAGGTTCCGGTGACCGGTCACCGGGTGGAGTACCGTGAGGTGGTTGATGGTGTTCCAGCCGAGCGTTGGGAACAGTATCCCACCCGGCTATTAGTCACGGATGGTTTCCTCGAAGGACAGGTGAAAGATTTCCCGGTTGAGGGGTTGAAAAATAGCCAGGAGTATCAGTTCCGGGTGTATCCGTTTAATGATCACGGGGATGGTTTAGAGAGTAATAAGCCTCGTGAGACAACGTTTGGTGAACCGCTCAAGGGTGAGAAGATCACGGATCTTCGGAGTCGTCCGGGTGATGAGGCGGTGTTCTTGAAGTGGTCCGCAGCTAAAGAGTCGGTGTTGAACCCGGTGATGGGTTACACGGTGCAGGTTCGTGACACAGATGCTACTCAGGATGATGAAGCGGGCTGGGTCGACTATGACACGAACGTGGCTTTGCCTGCTGAAGACGGTGATGGTTTCATGGTGGGTGGTCTCATCAATGGTAAGTCGTATGATTTCCGGGTAGCCCCGACCAACACTATTGGTAGAGGTGATTGGAGTGACCCGAAGAGTGAGATCCCGGTGGGTTCGTTAACGGAAGCACCTGTTATTACGGATTTGAGTGGGGTGCCGGGTCGCGGCCAAGTGTTGTTGTCGTGGACGGGTGTGCCGGACACGGAAGAGACTCCGGTGACGGGGTACCGGATTGAGTATCGCCTGGTGGTGGATGGTGTCCCAGAAGATCAGTGGACACCCTACCGGGGAACCGAGAACGTGGACGGGTTCTTCGTGCCGCAGGCAGAACGCTTTGACAACTACCCGGTGACGGGCCTTGCGGATGCGAGTATGTATGACTTCCGGGTTGTGCCGTTCAATATCAGAGGGGATGGGCTGTCTAGTAACGAGGTTCGTGAGGGTACGTTTGGGTTGCCGTTGACGGATGAGAAGATCACGGATCTTCGGACTCGTCCGGGTGATGAGGCGGTGTTCTTGAAGTGGTCCGCAGCGAAAGAGTCGGTGTTGAGCCCGGTGGCAGGTTACACGGTGGAGTACCGTAAAACAGATAACACCCTTGGTCCTGAGGAGGGATGGGACCCCTATGCCACGAATGTGGCTTTGCCTGCGGAAGACGGTGACGGTTTTACCGTTGGTGGCCTCACGAATGGTCAGTCGTATGATTTCCGGGTGGTTCCGACGAATACTGTGGGCAGGGGTGTGCCAAGTACACCTAAGAGTGAGATCCCGGTGGGTTCGTTAACGGAAGCACCCGCGATTACAGACCTGAGCGGGGTGCCTGGCCACCGACAAGTGCTTCTGTCATGGACGGGTATGCCTGACACGGAAGAGACTCCGGTGACGGGTTACCGGATTGAGTATCGCCTGGTTGTGGATGGTGTCCCGCAAGATCAGTGGACAACCTACCGGGGGCCTGAGAACGTGGATGGGTTCTTTGTGCCGCAGGCAGAGCGTTTTGACAACTACCCGGTGACGGGCCTTGCAGATGCGAGTGTGTATGACTTCCGAGTTATCCCGTTCAATACGCGTGGTGACGGACTGCCCAGTAACGAGGTTCGTGAGGGTACGTTTGGGTTGCCGTTGACGGATGAGAAGATCACGGATCTTCGGACTCGTCCGGGTGATGAGGCGGTGTTCTTGAAGTGGTCCGCAGCGAAAGAGTCGGTATTGAACCCGGTGACGGGTTACACAGTGCAGGTTCGTGAAACAGATAACACCCTCGGTCCCGATGAGGGTTGGGGTGACTATGACACGAATGTGCCTTTGCCTGCTGAGGACGGTGACGGTTTCACAGTTGGTGGGTTAACCAATGGTAAGTCGTATGATTTCCGGGTGATCCCCACGAACGCTGTGGGTGATGGTGTGCCCAGTGACCCGAAGAGTGATACCCCGTATGGTCCTGTTCTTGCGGATACGAAGGTGACCGATCTGACCGCGGCTGCGGGCCACACATCAGGAATCGTGGTATTGAACTGGAGCCGGGCCGGGCACACGGAGACGAACCCGGTGCTGGAGTACCAGATTATGTACCGTGTGGCTGTTGGTGAGGATGAAGAGGAGAATTCGTGGAGTCCGTATAAGAAGAGGGCTCCGGGGGATGAAACCCGCAACTTTTTGGTGGAGGGGTTGACGGATGGTGACCGGTATGAGTTCCAGGTGATCCCTGTGAATGGGCATAGCACGGGGCCAGAGAGTAACACTGCGGACGCGGTACCGTATGGTGCCCCCTCACAAGACAACGTTATTGATGATCTGAAAGCGAAGCCGGGTTCCGAGAAAGTGACCTTGTCCTGGACCAAGGCGCAGGGCACACTCGCACAGCCGGTGACGGGATACACGGTGCAGTACCGTAAAACGGTTGAGGGCCAGGGCCCTGAAGTCGGGTGGGGTAGTCACGCGACGAATGTTACGAACACGAAAGACTTCGTGGTGGAGCCGTTAGAGAATGATCAGCCGTATGATTTCCGGGTGATTCCGACGAATGATCGTGCAGAGGCTGGAAAGGAAAGTAACACGGACACAGCCACCCCACGGGTCGCGGTGACAGTGGATGATGTGTCCCTCAATGTGCACGCGGATACGGTGGCACGGTTCAATGCTCTAGAGTACGTGACGGGTGAGAACTCTCCCGCCCTGGTGAGCGTGGATAACCTGACCCCGGATGAGGGAAGTATCACGTTTGATACGCAAACGGGTGAGATAGCGTATACCCCCACCCAGGATTTCCCGGCGGGTGAGGTGACAAAAACGGTATCGTTCACGTTCACGGTGCGAGATGCGTCAGACGCAGAAGACACCGGCACTGTCTCTATTACGGTGTACGTGGTTCCGACGGCCGGGGCGGATCGTGTGGTGAAGGTTCCCGCGAGTAGTGAAACATTACTTCCCGTCCTCGCAGATGCGACAGGGTATAACCTGACTCTGGTTGACCCGGTAAGCCCTGTTCCGGAGCAGGGTTCTGTCCGGGTGGGCTCTGACGGGCTGTACTACACGGCGACAAATTCTGCTGTGACGACGACGGATTCGTTCTCGTACCGGGTGAAAGACGGCCTGGGGCGGGAATCCGAGACCGCCACGGTCAGTGTGAGGATTCAGGGTGTCCCGTTGGCAGCTGATGATGAGATGAACGCGGGCCTCACCGGCACGGGGACGATTCTGCTGGGTGAGAAGTATGCGTTCTCGACCATTGCTGATCTGCTCAAGAGCAGCGTCACGGTGGGTCAGGGGCAATACGGCACAACAGAGTTCGACAAGGCTTCAGGCCGTGTGATCTATACGACGGGGCAGGTTCCTGATGGTGTGATGGAAGACACGTTTACGTATACGCTCACGGATGATCTGGGTCAGGTTGCGACCGGTACGATCACGGTGAAACTGGTCGAGGGCCCGGTGGTGACTTCCACGATCCGTGAGATCGGGGTAAAGGGTGAGGTCACGGTTGATCTGAACGACCTCGCTACGGGTGAGGGCATCACCATTGCCGGCTTCGGTGGGGCCTTAGGGGCTGTGGTTGAAGATCCGGACGCGAAGGGTGTGGTGACGTATACTCCGAAGCGGGACTTCACCGGGTATGACGCGTTCGCGTACGAGGCCAAGGATATGTATGGTCAAAGCGCGTTTGGTGTGGTGCGGGTCACGGTGTTCAGCCTTCCTCAAGCGGTGGATTACAAAGACCTGGTGGTGAAGCAGGACGGACTATTGGTTCATAACGTGTTTACCAACGATGAACAGGCCCCGGATGTGGCTGCCACGGTGTCTCCCACAAACACGACAGGCACCCGGGCAGATGCTCAGGCAATTGATGTTCAGGAAACTGATGTTCAGGTATCGAGTGTGGAGGATGCCCTGAAGGATATTCCGCAGGAGTCTCGTGTGGTGTATGCGCCGAAGAGTGTGGTGGCGATTGAGCAGGCGATCAATGGTCACACGGAGGTCGTGGATGGTGCTGCCGGGTTGGTGCGGTATCAATCTGCTCTGGGGAACTATCTTCCTGACACGGTGAAGTACCGGGTAGAAGACAGTGTGGCGCAGGCTGTGTCGGGTGAGTTAGTGTTCACCGTGCAGACGCTCCCTGAGGTAACGGGTGACTCGAAGGGTGAGGTGGCACAAGACAGCGCCTACGAGTTCACCCCGGAAGTGGTTACGACGGGATCGCTGCAGAACGTGTCGCTTCAGGCTCCGGTTCAGGCCCCGGGTGGGGTGTTTACGGGTCGGGTAGAAACCGGACTAGGTGCTGTTCCGGGCACGGGAAGCATCCGGTTTGTGGCGGGTGATACTCCCAAGGGTGTGTATCGGTTCACGGTGGACTTCACGGATAATCTCGGACAGGTCACCTCGGTGGAGTACGAGGTGAAGGTGTTCACGAAGTTGAGTGTGCAGGATCAGGGCAAGAAGGTTGCGGTTAACGGAAACGTCCGTTTTGACGAGGCCGTGAGTGTTGACGGTGAGATTAAGGAACGCCACGCACAGGCCCTAGACGCTGAGGAGATGGTTCGTGGTGGTCACGGTTTCACCGGAGATATCACGAAGCATGTCAGCCTGGATCAGGATGGTGTGGTGTCGTTTGACGCGGACGGGTTAGCACCCGGAACGTATGGGTTCAAGGTGAAGTACACGGATGATCGTGACTTGACCGCGACGGCGAAGTACACGGTGACGGTGCAGGCCCCACCCACGGGTGAGGGCAAAACAATCACTGTTCCGTTGGGTGTGAGTCCGGTGGTGATTGACCCGTTCGCAGACATCACCGGTACCGGGTTGCAGGCGCTTCGTGAGGAAGACCTGGATGAGGCCGAGTACGGTCAGGTGGCTCTTGCTGCGCAGGTTGATGGTCGGACTGTGGTGCATTATGTTCCAGAAACAGACCGGTTAGGGTCTGACGAGTTCACGGTGCGGGTGTTTGATGATCTTGGCCAGAGTGTCGAGGTCACGTACACGGTTGTGGTTGTTCCGGTGGGTCAGGATGAGGACACCCCGGGTACGGGCGAGGGTGAGGATATCCCGGGTACCGTGCTTGAAGGCCCGGACGCCGGGTTGCAGAACACCGGTTCGGGTGGTTCTGAGGCGACACGGTTAACTCTCACGGGTGACACGTCGTTGCCTGTGCTGGGTGCCTTCGGAATGCTGTTGCTGGTACTCGGGGCTGGTTTTGTGGTGATTCGTCGTCGGAGGAATACCGCAGCATCCGCGGCAGTGTCTGTATCGGTATCCGTTGTGGGGCAGGGGTCGGTGACAGAGGAGTAGGGAGGGGTTGGTTTCCTCACGGTTGTGGGGCGAGTAACGGGTTGAGTGTTCATTCGGGCGGTGATTACCGAGTGGGCACTCAACCACTTCTGTTCAGAGCCAAGATCTTTCCTTGCTCTCTACTCGTGATGGTGATGATCGGGCTGCGTTTTTTACGGCAAGGATGCACACGAGAGGTGAGGAACCCTAAAGAACCTCAAGCATCCCGGGTACGCTTTGCACACGTGCAACCGTAGCGACGGCCAGGCCAAGCGCGGTGCAGGCGCGAGCCGAGGACTCTCCGATGCACACAAGTTGGGTTGTGTGGGGCAGGGGAGCAAGCTGTTCTGCAACCTGCGTGGCCACGCTCGCGCTCGTGATGAGGATCACGTCAACCCCGCCATCGGTTACTCGCTGACGCTCTTCGGGAGAAAGCCTAACCGGTACCGTCTGATAGGCCTCCACCCGTTGAACGCTGAGGCCCAGCTTGTGGATGCCGTCCGCGAGGGTGGGCGGGGAAAGCTGAGATCCCAGGACAAGAGCGGATGATCCCCTGCGATCGCGTGGCCATTGCGCCACCAGGTCCGTGGCAGAGCTGGTTCCCGAAGGCACCAGGTCAACCCGAAACCCGACCTGCGTGAGGGTGTGGGCCGTGGCCTCTCCCACCGCGGCAACACGGGTTTCCGGGGGAAGAGCGGCGGCGTAGTTGGCAACCGGGGGAACCGCGTTGGCACTGGCCACTACAAGCCAGTCAAACTCGCTTGCGCTCAGCCGTTCAAGGGCCGTGTGGAGCTCCTTCGGTGTGCCGCTCGGTGCCGTGGTGATAAGCGGAACCATGACGGGAATAAAGCCACGCTCGTGAACCTGCCGTGCCGCGCGTTCTCCCCACTCCCCGCCGCGGGGGATGAGAATGCGCGGTGCGTTGGCAGGGGGAAAAGCGTGAGCGTCGGTGGGCGGAGTTGTACGCGTGTTGCCGTGTATATCGGTGTACGGAGTCTCGTGTGCGTTGCCGTGTGTGTTGGCTTGCGGAATATCGCGTGCGGTATCGCGCGGGGTGCCGTCACGGCGCTTATCGCGATCGCGGCTCATCATCTAATAGCCCAGTGGTGCCAATTGGGCGGCACCGGCGTCAAGAAGCTCGCGTGCCAGATCCCGCCCGAGTTCCTCCGCAGCCCGCACGGGGTCTGCTGCGTCTCGCGGGAGGGGCCGACTCGCCGAGAGGGAGGCGTGCCCGTCGAGGGCGTATACGCGTGCCACAACCTCGTGCCCCTGCGCCTCGCCCACCAGGTTCTCAGAACCCACAACGTGAGAACCCACAACCTCGTGCGCCGCCCCGGACCCGTGCGATACGGAAAGAGTGGACACTCCCACGGGTGCCGCACACCCGGCCTCCAGCGCAGCCAGCACGCCGCGTTCGGCAACAACCGACGCTCGCGTGTGGGCATCGTCAAGAGCCGTCACCACCTCGGATACGGCAGAGCCCTCTCGGGTTTCCACAGCCAGGGCTCCCTGCCCGGGGGCGGTGGGCCACTCCGCAAGCGGCAGGATCTCGGTTATGAGGTGGGAGCGGCCCAGGCGGGTGAGACCTGCCCGCGCCAAGATCACCGCGTCTAGGTCTTTGCTCACCCGGCCCAGGCGGGTGTCGATGTTGCCGCGAATATCGTGGATATCAAGATCCGGTCGGCGCGAGAGTAACTGTGCCACTCGCCTGGGGGATCCCGTACCCACCCGCGCACCCGCGGGGAGGGTTGCGAGGGTAAAACCGTCGCGGGCACACAGGGCGTCCTCGGCGCCCTCTCTCACGGGGATACCGCTCACAACCAGGCCGGGGCAGGGCGCGGTGGGAAGATCTTTGAGCGAGTGCACCACCAGGTCGCACTCGCCCGCAAGAAGTGCCTCTCGAAGCGCCGTCGCAAAAACCCCGGTTCCTCCGAGGGATGAGAGGGAGGCCCGGGTCACATCCCCGTGGGTTGTGACCCGCACCAACTCAACAGGAATCCCGGTGAGTGCTGTGATGCGATCGGCCACCTGCTGACTCTGGGTGACGGCCAGCGCGCTGGCGCGGGTTCCCAACCTGAGCCGTGAGAGAGTTTCGCCCATAGGACTAACTAGCGGCCATAGCTGATGGCGCGATCCCGCCCGGGTGGGGTGCACCCACCGTGGGGTGATCAGGCCACGGTCCCAGCGGGGTGAGCGCGGGGCGCTCCTCCACGGGAGTTCCGTTCACCCTTTCCATCACCAGATCGATGAGTCCCGATACAAACTCGGGATGAATTCCCGGGGTGGGAACACGGATTGCTCGGATATTGTTGTTCTCCGCCGTTTCGATGGCCTCATTATCCAGATCCCACAGAACCTCCATGTGGTCGCTCACAAAACCAAACGGAACAATCACGATGCCGCGAACGCTCTCGGCTCCCATCTCCTCAATGGCGTCGTTAATGTCGGGTTCTAGCCAGGGAATACGCGGATCTCCGCTGCGTGACTGATACACAAGAGACCAGGGGATATCGGGTGCTGCTCGATCCGAGATAGCCTGCGCGGCGGCCAGGTGCTGCGCGACGTACGCGCCACCCTCGCCAAACTCGGGACCAGACTCGTTGGCCGCGCTATTGGGAATGGAGTGGGTGACAAAAACGATGCGCACCCCGTCGCTCACCCCCTGGGCCGCCAGGTCGGACACTGCCCGTTTAACACCCTCAACCAGGGGATTAATAAACCCGGGGTGATCAAAGAACTCGCGAATCCGATCGATCGAGACCACCTCGGTCAGACCGGTTTCCGCCAGGCACTTCTCAAAGTCTTCACGATACTGCCCCACCCCCGAGTAGGAGGTGTAAGCGCTGGTGACCAGGCCGAGCAGGCGGGTGTGGCCGTTATTGTAAGCCTCCTGTACCGCCTCGGGAAAATAGGGTGCCCAGTTACGGTTCCCCCAATAAACCGGAAGGTCGATTTCTCGCCTGGCCAGCTCTGCCTCAAGGGCGGCTTTGAGCTGCCGGTTTTGCTCATTGATTGGGCTTACCCCGCCAAAATGCCGGTAGTGGTGTGCAACCTCTTCGAGGCGCTCCTCGGGGATGCCCCGTCCGTGCGTGACGTTCTTAAGGAAGGGAATAACGTCTTCCTGACCTTCCGGGCCACCAAAGCTGGAGAGCAAAATTGCATCGTAGTTGTTTATGCTCACTGTAGTACCTCAACAATCTCGGCCGTCTCAATGCGGCGGCCGGTGTAGAACGGAACCTCTTCACGCACGTGGCGGCGGGCATCCGTCGCGCGAAGATCGCGCATCAGATCAACCAGATCAACCAGGTGATCGGATTCGAGGGGGATTAACCATTCGTAGTCGCCCAGGGTAAAGGACGCTACCGTGTGGGCAACAACACTCGTGAATGCGGCTCCTTTTCGGCCGTGTTCGGCGAGCATGGCGCGGCGTTCCTCCTCGGGGAGCAGATACCACTCGTAGGAACGGACAAATGGGTAAACGGTAAGCCACTGACGTGGTTCCTCACCGCGGAGAAAACCGGGAACGTGGGAGCGGTTAAACTCCGCGTCTCGGTGAACCCCCATGGCATTCCAGGAGGGCAGGAGTGATCTGAGTAGGTCGCTGCGACGCAGCACGCGCAGTGACCACTGTAGATTTTCGGCGGAGTCGCCGTGAAGCCAGAGCATCACATCAGCGTCGGCGCGCATACCGCTTACATCGTAGATTCCTCGCAGAACGACACCCTCATCTTTTATCTCGGTGACGAGGTCGTCGAGCTGTTGGACCAGGCGTGGAACATCTCCACCGTCGTATTCGCCACGGTGATTGGGGTTTCTGCGCAGTACGGCAAAGAGAGTGAATCCATGGGGGCCTTCTTGTGGCTCCGAAGTGTTTTCCGTCATAATGTTATTTTCCTTCCTGTAGCGCTGTCTGACAAACCCTGTTTGCCTCGTCTATCGAACCCGGAATGACAGATGCAAGACCCGTTCCTGTTACCCAGGAGCCCGTGACGCCGAGGCCCGGATAGTGTGGCACCCGCGTCCGAACGCTGCGCACCGACTCCGGGGTAACCTGCCACTGTGTCCAGGTGACGGCATTGTTATCAACGAGGGTGTTCTTATTGAGCGGCACGCCCATGAGGGTGCTCGCGTCGAGAAGGGCGCGGCCGGGATCTACGTTGCGCACGATCTCTCCGCCCGTTGTTTGTGACGCATCCTCTCGATAGGAGAGCCGAATCACGTGGGTTCCAGGGGACAGCCGTTCCCGCAGCCAGGCCCACTTTGCAGAGAGGTGGGTGAGCGCTTTTGCCCCCACGAGACCGTGGGTCTCCCCCAGAAGAACACCGGTTCCCCGAGGGGCAGAGTTCAGAAGCGGCTGATGTACCACGAGGGTTTCTATGCGGGTCGAGTTGGGCTGTCCGGTGAAGGGAACCAACTCGCTGTTGACACCGCTGAGCAGGGTTGCGGCTGACATGGGGTTGCACGCAATAATAACCGCATCTGCCGCGAAGGTGTCGTCGACCAACCATCCGGACTCGCGGCGACGCAGTCGCAGCGCCCGATGATTGGTCTGGATCTCGGCACCGTTTTGGAGTAGTTCCCGGGTGATTGCTCGCACTATCTCATAGTTTCCGCCGATCACTCCGCGCACGGCGGAACCGGGCTCCGCCCGGGCCGTGAGAGAGGTAACGGCGCGGGTGAGCGATCCCGTTTTTCGCAGTTCCGCACGAAGGCTGGGTGAGATCGAATCCACCGCGAGAGTGTCGGGATCCGCCGCATAGACCCCTCCCACAACGGGCCGCACCAGCTGGTTGAGGGTGGCCTCCCCCAGCCGCCGTCGGACTAGCTCGCCCAGGCTCAGCGCGTCAAAGGAGGAATCCGGCTTTTTCCAGCGGTCGGACGATGCCCGCAGGGCGCCCGCTAGCCCGATCACTCGGCGCACATCGGGGGCGAGTGGATTACCCGGAATTCCCAGGAGCCCGGTTTTTGGAAGCGGTGCTGCGTGTTTTTTGCCGTTCTTATCCGCGCTGAACACCCAGGCCCCCACCGGATTGGGAGACACAATGTTCTCACCGAGGCCCAGGCCCTTAAGAAACGGAGGAATACGGGGACTTCTGGTGGCGAAGCTTTCGGCCCCGGCATCCAGATCAATACCACCCAGCGTGTGACGGGATACGATCCCGCCGCTGACGGAGGCTTCCTCGAGCACGATTACCCGGTGCCCGTTTCTTGCGCAGACGAGTGCCGCAGTGAGGCCCGCAATTCCACCGCCGATTATCACGGTGGTGAGAGGTCGTGAGGGTTGCTGCGGGGGGAGCGGCATCGCTGGTTGGGTCACGGGGCAGCAGCTTTCTGGGTTGATGAGGACTGTGGGCTTGCGTGGGTAAGCGTATCAACATCGATGGAGTGGATGAGTTCAACCAGGCGGGTAAGCACGGTCGGGTCCGTCTCCGGGGGCACCCCGTGCCCGAGGTTTGCCACGTGGCTGCGCGCGCTGCGGCCCCGGCGAAGGACCTCGTGGGTGTCATCCGCGAGGCGGTCCCACGGTGCCGCGAGCAGGGCCGGGTCGATATTGCCCTGCAGGGTGACATCAGAACCCAGCTGTGCGGCGGCCTCGTCAAGGGGGGTGCGGTAGTCCACGCCCACGGCATCCACAAATCGACGTTCGGTGCCCAGGGTGCGAAACTCGGGGAGCAGTTGTGGACCCACCAGCCCAAAGTGAATGAGCGGAACGTGGCGGGTTTCGCCTCCTACCGTGTAGGGGGTGTTACGCACCGCGTCAAAAGCGCGCACGGAGGCCGGGGCCACGTAGCGCACATAATCTGCCCGCGAGAGAGAACCGGCCCAGGAGTCAAAAAGCTGCGCGGCGCTCGCCCCGGCCTCCACCTGGGCCGAGAGAAATTTACCGGTGATGTGCGCGGTCCAGCCCATGAGCGCTGTCCACGTCTCTGGCTGAGAACGCATGAGGGTGCGGGCGCGGATGTGATCCTTTGATGGGCCGCCCTCCACCAGGTAGGCCGCGAGGGTGAAGGGTGCTCCCGCAAAACCAATGAGGGGTGTTGCACCAAGCTCCGCCACGGTGTGGGCAACACCCTCCCGTACTGGGTCGAGGGCTGCAGGGTCGAGGTCTGGGAGGGAAAGGACGTCCTCCATCGTACGAATAGGATGTGCAAAAACGGGCCCTTTGCCCGCGATAATCTCTACATCAACACCCGCAAGCTTCAGAGGAACCACAATATCGCTGAAGAAAATTCCGGCGTCAACCCCGTGGCGCCTCACCGGCTGGAGAGTGATTTCACTGCTCAGCTCCGGGTCGAGACAGGCATCGAGCATCCTCACCCCCACGCGCAGGTCGCGATACTCGGGCAGTGATCGACCCGCCTGCCGCATAAACCACACGGGGGTGCGCTTCTGCCGCACACCCTGGTAGGCGCGCACCAGCGGCGACTCGGCGGTAACACCGGATACCAGCGGATGGTTGTGATCAAGGACTGTTGATACTGCGGCGGGCATAGGTTTTATTCTTTCAGAAAAACTATAAAACGTGGTGTGACCGGGATAGCGGCTTTCCTGAGCGTGTATCCAGGAAGAAGTGTGATGTAGCGGTTAGAATCGTAGCCGTGCTGTTGTGTCTATCTGCAAGTCACAAGAACGCCGATTTTGAAACCCTTGAGGTTCTTTCGCAGGGTATGGGCGGCTTGTCCCTTCGGGTTGCCGAGGAGATGTCTTTTATCGTGGGTACCGTCACGATCGCCACGTGCAACAGGGTTGAGGTGTACGTTGACGTTGAAGAACCCGTCACCGCGATTCAGGCCGTCACCGTTGAGGGACTGGTCGAGTGCATAGCTGCCGAGGTGGGGCTCGACTTTCAGCACGTACGTGACTCCTTTGCCGTCTACCTCAATATGGATGTTGCCGAGCACCTTTTTCGTGTTTCGAGCGGGCTTGAGTCCCTAGCTGTGGGTGAAGACGAGATTGCCGGACAGGTGCGGCGCGCGCTTGAAGCTGCCCGGGCAACGGGAACCACAAGCGCCGATCTTGAGCGTCTTTTTCAGCGTGCCTCTCAAACCTCCCGCGGAATTAAGAGCGCCGCCGGTGTTGGTGAGGCTCAGCGTTCGCTTGCCCGTCTGGCCTTTGAACTTGTCGAGAGCCGGGTGATCGACTGGCAGGCGGTGCGTGTTCTTCTTGTTGGCACCGGGTCATACGCTCGTGTGGCTTTGGCCGCGCTTCGCGAGCGGAGGGTCATCAACCTCTCCGTGTATTCTGTGTCCGGGCGTGCCGAGGAGTTTGCCCGCAGGCGAGAGCTTGTTCCCGTGTCTCACGGCGATTACACCTCGGCGGCGGCATCTGCCGATCTCATCGTCTGCTGTACGACGGGGGATGGATTTGTCATCGAGGCCGATACCCTGCTTCGGGGTCGCTCTCAGCTTATTCCCGGTTCCGGCGCCCTGCTTGATATGTCGGTTGAGTGCCCCGTGGGGCGCGACACAGAAAGCATCTCGCTCGCGGCCGTGGACCCGCTCGGCACCGCAAAGATGTCGCAGATTGTGGTGGACTTAGGACTTCCGCGCAATGTTAATCCCAATATCGCGGATGTGTCGGGGGTGGAACTGCTTGATCTTGAAACGATCCGGTTGCACTCTCCCGTGACCGCGCTGCGGGCATCGCAAAAAGCGGAGGAGCTTGTTGACCGGGCGGTGCGAAAATTTTCTCGGGTTACCGAGGAACAAAATTTGGCACCGGCTATGGTGGCAATCCGAGAGTATTTTCTTGATCATGCCGATGACGAGATCGAGAGAGTTCGTGCGCGCGG
This sequence comes from Lysinibacter sp. HNR, assembly GCF_029760935.1. NCBI lineage: Bacteria > Bacillati > Actinomycetota > Actinomycetes > Micrococcales > Microbacteriaceae > Lysinibacter > Lysinibacter sp. HNR. The sequence continues at coordinate 614,702 of NZ_CP121684.1, forward strand.
AGGAAATACCGGCCCCACCGAGGTTGCGCTCCGCCACCTGGTGAGTGTGTTGCTGCACGAGCCGATGGTGCGTGCGCGGGAGCTTGCGCGTCAGGGAGAGGGAACGCGTTACACCGAGGCCCTTAACGCTCTCTTCGGAATTGTTGTGGCGGGAGAGGCAGACGAACAAAACGGCGGAGAATCCGCTGTGGAGAGTGCGGGATAATGACATCTCATGAGGGTTCGAGACTGGGCCTACTTCTTGATGTGGACGGGCCAATTGCTAGCCCGGTGACACGAACAATTAATATTCCCGAGATTGCACAGCTTCTTGTACAGCTTGCGGGCCGTGGAGTGCCCGTTGTGTTTAATACGGGTCGCTCCGACGCTTTTCTTCGGGACACTGTTTTACCGCCGCTTCGTGAGGCCGGGTTGGCAGACGACACCGTGCTGTACGGGGTCTGCGAAAAGGGGGCCGTCTGGTTTCGCTTTACCGCGAGCGGTATCGGGGAGATCACTGTTGATCCCGAGACCTCGGTTCCCGCAGGGTTCTCCGAGTGGGCGGAGGGTGTGATCACCTCTCGATTCTCAGAGACCGTCTTCTTTGACACCACGAAGCGGGCGATGGTCTCGATAGAGCAGCACACCCACGTATCTTCGGATGATTATCTTGCGCTGCAGCCCACAATCGACCGGGTTTTCTTCGACGAGCTTGTGCGTCTGGGGCACGGAGTTGAACGGCTCGACCGTGTGACATCAGACGCCACGGGGAAGGTGTCTTTCCGGATTGACCCCACCATTATTTCTACGGATATTGAGAGTGTTCTCCTGGGTAAGGATCGCGGGGCGAGGCGTGCTTTTGAGCTGATTGGTGAGGACAGCGAGCTTCCTCTGGAGTGGCGCACCCTCGGCGACTCGCGCACCGACTACGCGATGGCAGACTGGCTGCACGAGCGCGGTTACACGGTAGAGCATGCCGATGTTCGCCCCTCCGACGGGCTGCTTGACCGTCCCTACCCCGTGCGCACCGCAGGGGAACTCATCCACGATGAGGCCGGTGTGGTGTTTCTGCGGGAGTGGCTGGAGCTCGCCGGGCGATGAGCGTGCACTCCCTTGAGCTCAGCGCCCGAACGCTGCTCTTTACCGAGGAGATTACCGGTCTAGAGGATTTTGTCCACCACCCGGATGACGTGCTGGTGGACATTATCGAGCAGCCCGAAGAGTCGGCCACCCTGTGGCGCGAGAGGCGCTTGCTGATTCCGGGGTGGAGTGCAGGTGCGGTGCTGATCGGTTACGGCGGGAAGCCCCTCATTGATCTCACCATGTGGGACGCCGTCTGGCCGTTGTGGTCGCATCTGGTGACGGTTGTTGAGGAGTATCTTGATGCGGGGCGGAGCGAAATTAGTTTTCCCACCCAACCCATCGATTTTCTGCTCTACGATCGTGGAGGCAACACTTTTGCGCTGGTGGGTGATACCGAGATGGATGTTCATCGTGAGAGCTTCATCGATCAATTGCTTTTGGCTGCACACCAGTTTTTTGACTGGATAGAAGAGTTCACCGATGACGACGCCGCACACGAGCTGGAGCGGGTGGCGGAACTTCTGGCGGCTCGCCGGGCGGAATAATTTTTAATACCGGACCGAGACTTCACAGGCTTCATAGCGTAGAATAACTCTGTCGGCTCTAGACACTGCACACGTTGTGCGGATGGGTTTGTAAGTCTGGTGGGCCGGTTTTATACGCAATACCGCGTATAAATACACTGATGTGAACGGTCCCGGTCAGCATCCCGGGTAACAAGAGAGTTGTTGCAGCTTATATTTATGCTGCGCTGTGACTCACGCGATTCATGCACGAGTACAACCCGGAAAGTATCATGCCCAAAAAGACGAAAAAGGGTGGCTTTAAAGCTGCCAAAAATTATATTCCTCAGGGATCAAAGACAAAGCATCGCAGTGCGGGGTCGGATCAACCGGGTGCCAAGAAGGCACGCTGGACGCTAGAGGAACGCGAGGCGCGTCGCGAACGCACCGACCGTTTCCCGCGAGATATCCGAGACGCGCGCGGTTACCGAGTCCGCTCGGCAGACCACGATTCCCGAGACAGACACCAGACCCGCGAAGAATCAGCGTTTCGTTCTGAGCGTGGCGGCTACGGAAGCAGCGACGGCGGGGGGTCCTTCTCGCGTACGCGGGGTGAGTACAATCGTTATGGTTCCGGAGGCCGCGATGGACGCGGGCGTGACGAGCGCGGACGCAACGACTACGCTCGTAGCGAGCGTGGACGCAACAGCTATGCCCGTAGTGACCGGGGGCGTGATGGCTATGCACGTGACGAGCGGGAACGCAATGATCGTGGACATGCGCGATTTGAAAGCCGTGCTCAAAAAAACGGTGCTCATGGTGGCGGTTACAGCGGAAATACCCGATACGACCGTAACTCTCAGCGTGAGCGGGGCAGGTCAGCACAGACTAATCATCCAAACCATGACTCCCACGGGGGGCCTTCAAACTCCGGTGAACGTTTGACACGTCGCTACTTTGATGAGAGCGGCACCGAGCGTGGGTTTAGTAACTACACCGATCGTAAGGGAGATTTCCGCGAAGGCCGCGCTTCCCGCGAGAGTCGTGTTCCCCGTGAAGGTCGTGCCCTGCGGGGTTCTCGTGAAGGTTATGTTCCCCGTGAGGACCGCTTTTCCCGTGGAAACCGCGATCTCCGTGCTTCTCGCCGCGAGGAGCGCGGCGCGAGCGACGGCTATCAGCCCTCTGAGAGTGCCGGACGCTCCCGGTTCGTTCCGGAGGAAGATGTCGTGCTGGAGCGTCTGGAAGCCCGAGCCACGGTTGCTGCCGATGTGAGCGACCTGAGCTGGCAGGACCTGGGCTTGGGTGGCAATATTACTCGCGCTCTTACAGAGCTGGGTGCAGCAACCCCCTTCCCCATTCAGGCCGCCACCATCCCTGACGTTCTCAAGGGACGCGATGTGCTGGGTAGGGGGCGCACGGGATCGGGTAAGACCATTGCCTTTGGTGCTCCCCTTGTTGAAAAACTGATGGAAAACGGTGGGGGCCGCAACCGTGGACCGGGTCGCAATCCTCGGGCTCTCATCCTTGCGCCGACTCGCGAGCTTGCCCTGCAGATTGATCGCACGGTTCAGCCCATCGCACGCTCGGTGGGGTTGTTTACCACCCAAATTTACGGTGGGGTGCCGCAGGGTCGCCAGGTTGGAGCCATCAATCGTGGTGTGGACATCATCATTGGAACGCCGGGTCGCATTCAAGATCTCATTGATCAGGGCAGGCTTGATCTTTCCGACATTGCGCTAACCGTTCTTGATGAGGCGGATCATATGTGTGACTTGGGATTCCTGGAACCGGTTCAGAAGATACTGCAACATACCAAGCGTGGTGGGCAGAAGCTTCTTTTCTCCGCGACTCTCGATAAGGGTGTTAAGACACTGATTGATGAGTTTCTTGTGAATCCTGCCATACACGAGGTCGCGGGTGAGGACCAGGCCTCGGGCACCATTGATCACCGCGTATTGCTGGTGGATCGCGCCGATAAAGAGCTGGTCATTGAGCAGCTTGCCGATCGTCAAGACGGTGCAAAAACCCTGATTTTCTCTCGTACTCGCTCCTATGCGGAGCGTCTCACCGAGCTTTTGGAAGACGCTGGTATTGCCGCAGTAAGCCTGCACGGTGACCTTAACCAGGCTCGCCGTACGCGCAACCTGGATAAGTTAGCCCGGGGGCGGGTGAACGTTCTTGTTGCGACGGATGTTGCTGCACGAGGAATCCACGTTGACGATATCGACCTGGTGATTCAGGCGGATCCGCCGGAGGAGTATAAGACCTACATGCACCGCGCCGGTCGTACTGGTCGTGCGGGACGCACGGGGACGGTTGTGACTTTGATTCCACGGACGCGTCAGCGCCGCACCAGAGAGTTACTTGAGAGGGCCGAGATTACGGCGGACTTCACACCGTTTTATCCCGGCGACAGCCTCTAACTATCTATACTGAGTCCCCGGGAGGATAGGTATGCACCAACAACGGCGCTATCTTCCTCTTCGGTGAGGCTCTGCAGGCCCGGTTCGGGGGAGGGGTCACTCAGCAGTTGGTTCAGGGCGCTGAGTTGAAACCCACAGGAAAGATCCGCTATTTCTATGGGGTCTCCCTCTCCCGCAGTGTCGCTTATCGCGTGTCCTTGAGCGAGTAGTGCCAGGGTCGGACCGTTCCGAAGATTGAGCGCCGAAATATCCTTGGAAACGGAACTGAGAGTCGCGCCAGCCTGGAGCGCAGCGTCGATCGCGATCTCTTGAGGCGCGCCCCCCGCAACCGCGAGCACCGCTCCGTCCAGGGCAGCGGATAGTGCATCAAGGGTAACGCTGTGTGCCATACCCGTGGCAGAGATGATGATTGCGGCCTGAGCTACCGTCTGGGTGAGGGGCGCTACCGGATACCCGTCAAAGGTTGCTTCCGCTGCTCGAACGGGATTGGTCTCACACACGGTTACCTTGCCGCCCAGGGCGGAGACCTGGCGTGCAATGCCGCGGCCGACTGCCCCATAACCGATGACCACCACACGGGTTGCGGTGAGCGGTGTGCTGTGCAGACCGCTCAGCAGATTGAGGACGGTGAATACGGTTGACTGTCCCCTACCGTAACCTTTGTCGAAGAGTTTTTTATATCCGCTGCCCTCGGTCGTAATAACGGGGAAGCGTAGCGATTGTAGCCCGTCTGCGGCGTCATCGGTCGCCCCCAGCACGGTATCAAGAACGTGGGGAAGCTCTGAATGGGCTAGGCGGATGAGGTGAGAATCGCTGTCGATGATGAGCTGTGGGCGTTGTTCCAAGAGGGTGAGGGATGCTTCCCGGTCTTGTTCGGGTGTGTTGCCGCTGTGAGCATACACGGTAACACCGGCGTCGGTGAGGGCTGCCGCCAGGTCATCATCGGTTTCTGGGGCGGTGCACAGCACGGTCACGTGCGCTCCGCTCCGTGCGAGGTTCAGGGCGAGCACCGCTATCTTGGGGTCGAGTACTCGGCGAATAGCCACGCGCAAGCCTGAGATTTTCCCCCCGGCGGCCAGCTTCTCGCAGAACAACCGTGTGAGCGGCATAAAACGGGCGGCCCATTCGATGCGGCTTTTTCCCGCAGCGGCGGAGACGGGAGAGCTGTGTACACCGTGAAAGTCGCTCAGAAGCATCGCACTGGTGTTAAGCAACTCCGATTGTGAGCCGTGGCGGGGGACAACAAAAACATCTTTTTGGCCAAGGCGATAACGAGTGATCCCGGAGCGAGGGCTGTCTGGGACAAGCCCGGAATTGACGCTGGCGGTATCAAACCCTTCAAGGTCGATTCCCGGATGCAGCGCTCCGGCATCCACAATGAGGGTGTTTGGGGCAATGTCGGGGAGGTTCTCGGGGCCCGTCAGGGAAGACGATTCCCCGGTATCAATAAGGTAGCGCAACGCTCCCTGAGGGACTCTCTCCCGTGCCAGAGAAGAATTGCTATACACGTGCGCGCCCATGGCCCGGAGCGTGGGGAGCAGGTAGTGGGCGAGTGGGCCGTTTCCCCTCAGGAGAATTGTGGCTCCCGAAATAAGCAGGTTTGTGGTCGAGGCCAGGTGACGGATAAATCGTTCGCCGTGCTGAACCGTGGCTAGGGTGTGCCCAGCATGGCGGCTCCCCGGAGCTGCCGGACCCTGGCTAACAATCTCGTGTATCATCCCATTTATGGTAGCCCGGGCGAAGGTTCTTGTGCACTCATCCTTTGGTAGGGTTCTTGTATTCACCCGATTTCCCTTGAGCCGGAGGAATGCAGGCTTTTCAAGGAAAGCGATGAGGTTTCTCGGGTAGGCTTTGACCGGAAGCTCTTGTTTAGGGTGAGTTCCACACCATACCCCGCGCCAATTGGGTCGGGAAAAGTTAGATCACTAAGACCAAGGATTACGTATGAAGCGTTATATTCTGCCCTCTACGATTGTGGGCGGGTTGCTAGCCATCTCTTTTGCTCCCGCAGCTCAGGCTCACGTTGTTGCCGATCCCACTTCGATTAGCGCGGGGGAACGCTCTACCGTGAGCTTTACATTTGAACACGGTTGTGACGCGTCGCCCACCACGGGGCTGGTCGTGAGCATTCCCGAGGGTGTGGAGTCGGTCGCTCCTGTGCTCGACCCGGCCTGGAACATTACCACTCAGATGACGGGCGATGTTATTACCTCCGTCACCTATCAGGCTGTTGAACCTGTTGTGGACGGTATCTTTGCGGCCGCGCAAATGCGCATCCTTACCGCAGACGATGTGGCGGGTGAAACGCTGAGCTTCCCCACCCTACAGACCTGCGAGGTGGGCGAGACTAACTGGTCCGAGATAGCCGAGTCCGGTCAGGATGCTCACTCACTCGACCTGCCCGCGCCCGTGGTCTCCGTGTTCTCTGCCGACTCGAATGAACAGGGCACGATTGCGGTTGTTCCCGCTTCAGAAGCTGCGCCTCCCGTTGATATTTTTGCTCGGGTGCTGTCAATCATCGCGATTGTTGCCGCCCTTGCCGCGGGTGGTTCATCCTTTGCGGTTGCCCGGTCGGTCAAGCGTCTACAGGCCTCGTTGGTTTCCAGAGGCGGATCCTCCGACGCGAGCTCTCACTAATAATGTTGGTACGTAGCGTTCGAAGGATAGCGGTCGGTAGCCTTTTTGTCGGTCTGGTTGCGGTTACCGGCTTCACGCTGGGTCTCACGTCTGTGGCCAACGCACACAACTACGTTGTTTCTACAACACCGGCTGAAGGATCCACGATCACGGAGCAGCCCGATGAGATTCGGGTTCGTACAAACGACCGAATTCTGGAGGCCGGAGCCGCTCTGGTAGTGCAGGGACCCGATGGAAACTACTATAACGACGGCTGTGCCGCTGTAGACGGAGTGTCGATTACAGGCACGGCTTCGCTCGGTGTTCCCGGAACCTACACCGTCATCTGGGCTCTCACATCTGCCGATGGGCACCCCCTCTCCGAGGAGTTCACCTTCGACTGGGCGCCGGCAGACGGGGTTGTACAGGCAACCGGCGTACCGACGCTGCCCGTGTGTGGTGTCGAAATAACAGACAGTGACAACCCGGCTATCTCAGCCAACTCCGGGGAGGCGCAGGAAGCAAACGGTGAGGAGGGGTTCCCCTGGGGAACGGTGGCCCTGATTGCCCTTGTGTCTTTGGGCGCTATTGCTGTGGGAGTCCTGGTGATGGTTCGCATGGGGCGCTCACTGAAACAACCGGGCCCTCCCATCACGGAGCCGGAAGACGGTAAATCCTCGAGCGGACCGCAGGCCCCTCCCGAAAACTAATCGTTAATCATTCTCTGAGGTAACCTCACCCGGTATATCTTTGGGAAGGACAACAAAACAACAGTGGCCCCACGCCGCGAGAACTCTCAGCGTCTCGCGGTGCGGGGCCGCTGCCGTGTTGTGCGAAAAATCATTCGGGTGTTGTCGTGATCGAGGTGTTGTAGATTCCCTCTAGTCCGCGCGGACGCAGCGAATATCTTTTTGTGTTTTTTAAACGGGCGGGTTTACAGGGGGGAAATCGCAATCTAGCGTGGTTAATATCCACTACGCTACATCGCTGGATAGCGGTAGATTGCACACCAGTGACAACTTCGAAGGGCCAAAGATGGTAGACACGTCACCCACCTCACACTCTGCGACTCCTCCCATCACGACAGACAGCGTGCCGCCGACACCCCAGGTGAACGTTGAAGCACTAGCGGAGCAGCTTTTAGGGCGGTGGAAAGAAGACCGTTTAGCCGCTCGTAAAACGGCTGCCAAGCCGGAGTTACACCAGATTAACGGCCTCAGCATGCAGGAGCATCGTGAGCGCGTCATGGCCCAGTTGAGGGTTCTTGTGGAAGAGGGCGCGATCCAGCGTGCGTTCCCCACTTCGCTGGGTGGGAGCGACAACCACGGGGGAAACATCGCCTCTTTCGAGGAGTTGGTCACAGCAGATCCGTCTCTTCAGATTAAATCGGGTGTGCAGTGGGGACTTTTTGGTGCTGCTATTCTCCACCTGGGCACGGCCCCGCATCACGAGCGGTGGCTGCCGCAGGTGATCAATTTGGAGATGCCGGGTGCCTTTGCCATGACAGAAACGGGTCACGGATCGGATGTGGCAAACATCGCCACCACCGCAACCTACGACGAGTCCACCGAGGAGTTTGTCATTGATACGCCGTTCCGCGGTGCATGGAAAGATTACATCGGCAACGCCGCCATCCAGGGAATCGCCTGTGTTCTCTTTGCCCAGCTCATTACCAAGGGTGTTAACCACGGTGTACACGCGTTCTTTGTACCCATACGCGACACAAAAGGAAATTTTCTCCCGGGTGTTGGTGGCGACGACGACGGGCTTAAGGGGGGCCTGAACGGAATCGATAATGGTCGTCTTCACTTTACCGATGTCCGTATCCCCCGCACCAATCTGCTGAATCGATACGGTGATGTTGCCCCGGACGGCACCTACAGTAGCCCCATCGACAGCCCTGGACGTCGCTTCTTCACCATGATCGGAACCCTGGTTCAGGGGAGGGTGTCTCTTGATGGAGCCGCCGCCGCAGCCATGAAGCTGGGTCTTCACATAGCGCTCACCTACGGGTCTCAGCGCCGCCAATTTACCGTTACCGAGGGCGGCGAGGAACGAGTCATCCTCGATTATCAGCGCCATCAGCGCAGGCTTATCCCCAAGCTTGCCGAGACGTTTGCCGTCACGTTTGCTCACGAAAGACTTCTGCGTAAGTTTGACGAGGTATTTAGTGGGGCGGATGACTCCGATGCAAATCGTGAGGAACTTGAAACGCTTGCGGCCGTTTTGAAATCTTTGTCCACCTGGGCGGCGCTCGACACCCTTCAGGAGTGTCGTGAGGCCTGCGGTGGGGCGGGTTTCCTGGCGGAGAATCGGCTCACCGGGCTGCGCGCCGACCTCGATATTTATGTCACCTTTGAGGGGGACAACAACGTGCTGCTCCAGCTTGTTGCTAAGCGTTTATTGAGCGACTACAGCAGCAAGTTTCGCAACGCAGATTTTGGCGTGATGGCACGCTACGTGGCCGAGCGGGCGGGCGACACCGTCCTACACGGAACGGGTCTGCGTCGGCTCGCGCAAAATGTCTCCGATTTCGGTTCCACCGCTCGTGCTGTTGGCCAGGTGCGAGATGTCGACTATCAGCGTGCGCTCCTGGGTACTCGGGTGGGTAGCATGGTGGCCACTGTCGCGGAGCGGCTTAAAGAAGCCTCAAAACTTCCGCCTGAGGAGGGTGCTCGCCTCTTTAACGAGAATCAAAATGAACTCATTGAGGCGGCCCGCGCCTACGGAGAATTTGTGCAGTGGGAAACCTTTACCCGAGCGGTTAACCAAACGATGGATGCGGGCAACCGGCAGATTCTTACCTGGCTCCGTGACCTCTTTGGTCTCAGCCTGATCGAGAAACATGTCGCGTGGTACCTCATCAACGGGCGACTTTCGGGACAGCGTGCAGAGTCCGTGACCCAGTACATTGATCGTTTGGTTGAGCGTATCCGCCCCTACGCTCTCGATCTTATCGAGACCTTTGGTTACGGTCCCGAGCACGTGCGAGCACCGATAGCTTTGGGTGCGGAGAAGCAGCGTCAAGATGAGGCGCGGGCGTACTATGCGGCGCAGAGAGCCGCGGGTATTGCCCCTGTTCACGAAAAGACGCTAAAGAAAAGGCAGAGCAGATAAGAAAAGTTGGACGTCTCGGGGGTTATTCCTCGGGGCGTTTACTTCTGGTACCTGAGTGCCACCCCTCGGTAGATAAATGAGTCTTGTGACTGACGTATTGCTCCGACCCTTCGTAGTATCGTGAACAATAATATTTCCATCTACAACGAAAGTTTTTCATGATTGAAGCGGAAACTCTTACCAAGCGTTACGGCTCGAAGGTGGCCGTTGACGGTGTCTCTTTTAGTATTCAACCGGGGAAGGTCACCGGTTTTCTCGGACCTAACGGCGCCGGTAAATCAACCACCATGCGCATGATTGTGGGGCTTGACCGTCCCACTCACGGTAATGTCACGGTTAACGGGCGTCACTATGCCGAGCACCGTGCGCCCCTGCACGAGGTTGGTGTTCTTCTGGATGCCAAGGCTGTTCACACCGGACGTAGTGCCCGAAATCATCTTCGGGCAATGGCGGCAACCCACCGCATCCCGCTCAGTCGGGTGGATGAGGTCATCGAGATGACGGGTCTTACCTCCGTTGCAAGCAAACGGGTCGGTGGGTTTTCGCTGGGCATGGGACAGCGACTGGGCATAGCGGCAGCACTCCTGGGTGATCCTCAAACCCTTATTCTCGACGAGCCGATTAACGGCCTTGATCCCGACGGTGTTCTGTGGGTGCGTCAATTGGTGCGGGGTCTGGCTAGCCAGGGCAGAACGGTTTTGCTTTCGAGCCATCTTATGAGCGAGATGTCGCAGACCGCGGACCATATCATTGTGCTGGGCAGGGGCCGTGTCCTGGCAGACGCGTCCGTTTCCGAGCTGGTGGGTCGAATGACTGTGAGTGCGGTTCGCGTGCGCACGCCGCAGAGCGAGTCTCTGCAAACCGCACTCTTGCAGGCGGGGGCTACCGTATCCAGTTCCGAACTTCAGGTGCTTGATATTACCGAGATGTCGATTGAGCGTGTGGGAGAAATCGCTGCTCAAACAGGAACTGTTCTTCACGAGCTACGCTCTTTAAGCGGTTCGCTGGAGCAGGCCTACCTCAACCTCACTCGCGATGAGGTTGAGTATCGTACAGACGCGGCAAGCGGCTTTGACCCGCGAACGGTTGCCCAGGCCTTTGCCGGTTCATCAGCCTATTCAGACGAGAATGCTAGCCGGGGAGAGAACCGATGAGCACAGTGACACAGCAGTCTTCAGAAGTTACCGTTAAGAGCGTGAGTTTTGGCGGTGTCCTATCCTCGGAGTGGATTAAGTTCTTGTCGCTCCGCTCCACCTGGTGGACCCTCGGTACCATGATTATTTTTTCGCTGGGCCTGTCCGCTCTCGGGGCCACCGTACTTTCGGATAATTTAGGGGTGGATCTACCGTCGACATCGCACGTGCACTTTGCGGTTTCGAACGCGACCTCGGGGATCGCTTTCGCTGGGCTTATTGCTGCGGTGCTCGGAGTTCTGCTGATTTCGGGTGAGTACTCGACCGGTATGATCCGCTCCACCTTTACAGCTGTTCCCAAACGTACTCAGGCTCTCGTGGCCAAGGCGATAATCCTCTTTGCCGTCCTCGTGGTCTCCGGTGCCGTCATTATTTTTGGTGGATTTCTGCTCACGGTTGCAGTATTTGAATCTCACGGATTTGCCGTGAGCCTGGCCGATGACGGTGTTCTTGCGGCCCTGCTTGGGGGCGTTGTGTACCTTGCGCTTATTGGTGTGATGTCCTACGGATTGGGTGCCATCGTGCGGAATACGGCTGCGGGAATTTCCCTTAGCGTGGGAATTCTCCTTGTTGTTCCCGTGCTGCTGGGCTTTCTTGCGCAGGTGAGCGATTGGGTTGAGGTCTTGGTGGCATGGCTCCCGTCGAGTGTTGGAAACGTCATCTCCACCCTGCCAATAGAGATGGTTGATTCTTCCGCGGCTCGCATGGAATACTGGCAAGCACTGCTCATTATGATTGGATGGGCACTTGTTACGGTTATTCCCGCGCTGGTGCTGATCAAACGGAGGGACGTGTAATTCAATGTCACACACCGGATTTGCGGCCTTCTCAGACTCCGAGAGGGCTGCGGATCCGCTTCTACCCCGACCTCCCGGTGCCCTCCGTCGTTTTTGGGCCCGACACCCCTATGCTCTAGACGGAATTCTTGCTGGCGGGTTTCTCGTTTTTGCTCTGGCCTTTCTCTTTATCTCCCTCGTAGATTGGTGGGGCTCCGACCCCGTTTTAGTACTGACGAAGATACTTCGAGCTGTCCTCGTCACGGTGGCACTCACCTGTGCCATCCTGTTCCGCCGCAAGTATCCGCTGTGGGGAATGGGGGTGCTGTTTGTGGCCCTCATATTTCCGGTTCTTGGCCCGGAGCTTACCGATATATTCGCGGGGGCTATTCTGGTGTGGTCGCTCCCCATCTATTCTTCCCTGCGAACGGCGTGGATTGGATACGGTGCCTTTTCTGTCGCGATTTTTCTTGCAAATCTGGGCAGGGGAGTTATACGAGAAGGGGTTCAAAACGGGTCAACAGAGGGATTCACACAGATGCTAGTGGAGGTGGTCCAGTCAAGCCTTATCGTTTGTGGCATGTTTCTCATTATTTTCTTGGTGGGGGTCAATATGGGCAATCGTCGCCGATACCTGATCGCCCTTCTTGACCGGGCTGAACAACTGGCCCGAGAACGAGACCAAAGAGCTCTTCTGGCGGCTAGCGCGGAGCGGGCTCGCATTGCCCGTGAGATGCACGATATAGTAGCGCACTCTCTTTCCGTCATGATTGCGTTGGCTGACGGGGCTGCAGCAAGCACAACTCGCAATCCCGGGGCTGCTCAAAAGGCGATGTTGTCGAGTGCCGAGACCGGGAGGGGTGCGTTGGCCGAAATGCGTCGCTTGTTGGGGGTGCTCTCGGTGAGCCAAGAAGAGTCGCAGGAGTCCGTGGAGCGGGTTCCGCAGCCGGGAGTTAAAAACATCCTTACGCTGGTGGACAGTTATAGAGATGCCGGTCTGAACGTGCACTATAGGGTTGAGGGAGAACCTGCCATTGATCAGGGACAGCAGCTCACCGTCTACCGTGTGGTTCAGGAGTCCCTCACAAACAGCCTCCGGTACGCTGGGGTGGGAGCCTCTGTAGATGTTTCTCTGTGGTTTTACCCCGGCGAGACTCGAGTTGTTGTTGTTGACGATGGAACGGGAACCCCGGGAGTGAGGACTTCCGGTAGCGGTCGAGGTCTGGTCGGTTTGCGTCAGCGGGTAGAGATTTTTGGTGGAGAGGTGAGCGCCGCCAAGTTTGGTTCCGGCTGGAAAGTTGAGGTCACGATACCCTTTGCTTCGAAGCCTTTTGATACCGAAGAAATGCAGAGAGGGTTAGCATGATGTCACACACACCATCCGGCACCATTCGGGTGCTTTTGGTCGATGACCAAGAACTTATTCGTAGGGGATTTCAGCTGGTTATCAGTAGCGAGGACGATCTTGAGGTTGTGGGTGAGGCGGGGACGGGTGCCGCCGCTGTTGAGGCCGCGGGGCTCCTGCAACCCGATGTGATCCTGATGGACGTGAGAATGCCTGAGATGGACGGCATTGAGGCTACGCGTCGCATTGCTCGTCTTCATCCCAACAGCCGCGTCATCATCCTCACCACGTTTGACCTTGATGAGTATGCGTTTGCCGGGATTCGTGCGGGGGCGAGTGGTTTCTTGCTTAAAGACGCAAAACCCGATGAGCTATTGAGTGCCATCCGGGCGGTGCATGCGGGAGACGCGGCTGTTGCCCCGCGTATTACCAAGCGGATGATTGAGCTTTTTGGTGATCAACTTCCCCAACCCGGCACGGAGAATGACACCCAAGACGTTTCAGGGCACGGGACCGGGAAACTTGACGTGCTCACGGAGCGGGAACGTGAGGTGTTTATCGCGATGGCTCAGGGGTTGAACAACAGTGAGATTGCGCAGACCCTTTTCCTGTCCGAGTCCACGGTAAAAACCCACGTGGGTCGGGTGCTACTGAAACTTGAGCTGCGTGATCGAGTTCACGCCGTTATTCTTGCTCATCAGCTTAAACTGGTGTGAATCCAGGAGAGAAGTTCCCTAGCGTCTTTTTTGCTGGCGGGGTTTCCCCCTCTTTTTTGTCGTTCCATATGTGCGGCCCCGCGTCTTCTCTGTACTCGCCCGCGCTTTTTTGTTGCTGGTGCGGCGGGATTCGGGGGTGGATTGGGTTCCGCGTGAGCTTTGCGCGGTACGGCCACGGACGATCCCAATGAAGTTATCGATCGTGTTATCGGTTTTTTCTTCTAACCAGGCCAGACTCACTAGAGCTTCTGAAACATCTCTGAGCGGTCGATAGATGAGATCTCCACGGGAGTGAAGGCGGGCAACGGGCTGCGGAAGTACCAGAAGGCCTGTCCCCGCCGCTACGAGTTCAATGGTGTCTGCGATAGTGTCTGGGACGTATGTGTTGTTGTGCGCGGGAGTAATAGCACGAGGCCAATCGGTTCTTGCATCCGGGTTGTTGAGGAGGAGGAAGCCCGTGAGGTCGGCAACCGAGACACTATCCAGTATCGAAATCTCATGTTCTTTGGGGGCAATGACTACCGTTTTCTCGCGGTAAAGGGGAATAAGCTTTAACCCTTCGGCGGGTTCTGCATCGCGCACTATACTCACCTGCGCCCGACCGGAGTACAGCACTTCTATCTGCTGTGGGCTGTCCGTTTGAACGGATCCTAGGCGGATTTGAGGATACCGTTCGTTCCAGGTGCGAAACCACTTAGCGGGAGAGGCGCCGCGGATAAAGGCCACGGTAAAGTCTGCGCTGGCGGATGGGCCTAAAGACTGTTCTGCTGTGTCCGCGCTGTCGCTCACGAGGTTCCTTAGAGTGGTGCGCTTGGGATGAGGGATCGTGCGCAGACAAAGAAAAGGGGTCTGCCCAGAATAGCACTCGTGTGAGCGTCGTTATTAATCGGGGTTTTGTCGGAGGGTGCGTGGCAAGATGAAGTGTGTACATTCTCGTTTCTGCCTCGCCCGAAGATCGGGGGCGTGTCACTCTGCGGCAGGTGAGTGCAGAGGGTCGGGTTTTCGACTCGCACACCGTTGACGAGGGCAACTTTGCGGCCACGGTAGAGCTCCTGAACGAAGACGACGTGCGTTGGGTATGGAGCGATACCTCTTATTGGTACCCGAAGCTCCTGCGGCAAAGTGTGGAGGTTCTACGCTGCCATGATTTGCGTCTCTGCCACGTTATTCTCAAAAACTCAGAGTGGACGAGGGGGGCTTCTCGTTTCGAGGCTCCCAACCCCTTATGGGAGGGTATCGCTACTCCGAGTGCTGCCAACACAGGCGCAAACACTCTTTTCGACGGGGAAGAAAGCTTTGACGGGTTAGCTTTGCAGGGTGCGTCCTCTCCGATCGATTTCGATGAGTCACTTCTTGAATTCCGTCGTCAACTTGAGGTCGTGGCCGGGAGCAGATACTCCGAGAGGTTAGCCCTCTTGCTTGTTGCTGAGTCCGCCGGCGCATTGGCAGCCGCTGAAATGCTGCATTATGGGATACCCTGGCGAGCGGATGTTCACGCACGGCTGCTGAGTGATATTCTGGGGCCTCGCCCGCAGCGCGGTGAACGTCCCGCACAAATGGAGCAACTGGTGTCCCGTATCCGTAAGGCTCTGGACAACCCCTCGGTGAACCCGGATTCTCAGCAGGATCTCCTGCGCAGCCTTAAACGGGCCGGTCTAGCGGTATCCAGTACCAGCAAGTGGGAGCTTCGCGATATTAAACATCCCGTTATCGAGCCCCTGCTCAGATATAAAAAACTCTCACGACTCTACACCGCAAACGGGTGGAACTGGTTAGACACCTGGGTGCGGGACGGTCGGTTTCACGCGGAATATATCGTGGGCGGGGTGGTTACCGGGCGCTGGGCTGCCCACGGTGGGGGCGCGCTTCAGCTTCCCGCTGTGGTGAGGCCCGCTGTTGTTGCGGATCCTGGATGGAAACTGGTGGTGGCCGATGCTGCTCAGCTTGAACCCCGTATCTTATCTGCGATCTCGGGAGACGTGGCGATGGCGGATGCCGGACGGGGGCAAGACCTCTACCAGGCCCTGGTCGATCGGGGTGTTGTAGACACCCGTGAGCACGCCAAAATTGCGATGCTCGGGGCGCTTTATGGGTCCACAACCGGCAGGAGTGCCTCGCTGATGCCTCGTCTTGTGGCCGCTTTTCCCCGCGCCCTTCGTCTGGTTGAAGATGCTGCGCGAGAGGGAGAGTCGGGTGGGATCGTCACTACCTGGTTGGGGCGGAGCTCTCCCTCGCCTGAGGGTGAGTGGTGGGTCGAACTTATCAGAAATCCAGAGTCTCCTGCTGAGCCAAGGCGGGAGAAGGCTCGGAGCAAAGCTCGCGCGTGGGGGAGATTTACGCGCAATTTTGTCTGCCAGGGGAGTGCGGCGGAGTGGGCACTGTGCTGGTTGGCCGGGTTGCGTACTCGTCTTACGCAATTGGGTGATTCTCGGGCTCGTCCCTACCTGGCTTATTTTCTGCACGATGAGGTAGTGGTGCACACCCCCGAAGAATACGCGGAGGAGGTCGTTGAACTTGTGCGGGAGGCGGCCGCAGAGGCCGGTCGTTTACTTTTTGGCGTTTTTCCTGTGGAATTTCCGGTGGAAGCAATCATTGC
Organism: Lysinibacter sp. HNR; assembly: GCF_029760935.1. Classification (NCBI taxonomy): domain Bacteria; kingdom Bacillati; phylum Actinomycetota; class Actinomycetes; order Micrococcales; family Microbacteriaceae; genus Lysinibacter; species Lysinibacter sp. HNR. Next base: position 631,049 of record NZ_CP121684.1, read on the forward strand.
CGATAGTTATTCTGATGCCAAAAAATAACCGAGATTGTTCTTACGTCATGCAATAGTTATTGCTATGTTAAGAATATCGCGTAAGAACCCTTGACCCGGATCGTTAGGTAGGGAGTATTCTTTGCTGATAGGCCGCAGATTATGGGTGAGAAAGGGGATGGATATGCCGCATGTGACCCGTGGTGTAGAAACGATTGATGAGTATGTTGATCGGCTTCCTGACGAGAGACAGGGACCTTTTGAACGATTGCTCGCGATTATTCGCGAATCGATTGATCCGGGCTTCGAAGAGCGCATGATCTATGGGATGCCCGGATGGGTGGTGCCCTTCAGTTCATTCCCCGCTGGATATCACGCGGCACCAGGTTTACCCGTTCCTTTTATTAACCTGGGCAACCAGAAGAACTATATATCGCTGTACCATCTGGGTTTATACACGAGACTAGAGGATCTTGAATGGTTTAAAACCGCTTATTCTCGCACCGGATTTCCCCTCAATATAGGCAAAAGCTGTATTCGTTTGGAAAGTATGAATAAGATTCCCTACGAACTCATTGGTGAGTTGGTCGGCAGGATCGGCATGGATGATTATCTGCACCGTTATGTAGAGTCGCGCTCCTCATCGCTGTGAGGCTACGTGTGTTTAAAGCCTGACGGGGGTGTGATGCGTTGGGAGAAACTCGCGCACCACACCCCCGTCAGTGAAGCTATTAGGCGTTACGGCGTGGTGTAACCGCCGTGAGTGCCCAACCCAGGAGTCCGATCATAAGGCCCGCTCCCATGGCAAAAGCTGCAACACCGTATGAGACCACAGAGGTGAAGAGCGATGCTCGTAAGAAAGAAGCGTTCATGGCCACCGCGCGGATCGGGTCATTCTGTTCGAGCTCAGCATAGGTTTTGCCACCCGTCATTTCCAGTGTGTGGACATTGATGATGTCAGCCTGAGCGAGGGCGGTAAAGGGTCCTGCTACCTGGGAGCCTCCCAGGAATGCGGCGTCCTCACTCACCGTTATCTCCTCAGCGCGAAGCTGGGTGGTGACAACCCCCCACACGACTCCACCGGCAACTATCATGACGGCCCCCGCAAGAATTGCCAGGAAGCCGATCCATCGAACAGCGCGGAACTTGCCGTTTCCGGCGGTTGCACTTCCCGTGGCAGGGCTCTCCGGAGCAGTGATGTCGGTCATGTTTTTCCTTTCATTGGGGCCGCAACGCGATGTGCGAAGTGGCCGATCATGGGCACAGGGAAGTTGTGATAGAGCTACGAAGCTGTAGAAGAAGAATGCTCAATCTGTGGTTGGAAAAAACCAGGACAAATGTTTTGTCTATTGCTTGTTCGCAATAAGTGATTATAAGTATATTCTATACCTAATTGGGGTTGAGTGTTGTATCGGCAAGATTTTTGGGGGGTTTGTTTCAATTCTGATATTGATGGATATTGCGGGTCTGTCCTGTGGTTGAGCGCGGAGCAGTATCGACCGCATTGCCGTTGCAGAATCGACACTGCTCATTGGGAGAGCAGCAGCGTGGTGGCGATCTCCGAACGTAATTTTTGACTTCCCTGGGGTGTGCCCGCTTCGACCACTGATTGGTGCGTCAACGGTGTCGGATTGACTCTGGACTCAATGATTGCCCGCGGTGCGTATACGTATGCTCCCTTGACTAAATGTGGTGGCGAATTCACCGCGGCTTCCACCGCTGACCCGTTCGGTACTGTTATTGGACTGATGCGCAGCCCTCATTGGGTATGCCAAAGCTAGGCTCTGAGGTCATTGCTTTTTGTGCAAGATGACTTGATAACGATGCTCATCGGATTTGATGGAATTTGTCTTCGGTTGAAATTGACGTGAGGTGGTGGTCAGGCAGCTTGCCAATGCTATGGTTCCTCGGCATAACACAAAGGAACGATACGGAAAATCATAGAACCCCGCGGTGTAAAAGCTATGTGAGTGCTCTTGCGTCTAGTTCCAATGAATTTATCCTTGCTCATATTGCTAGCCACCTAGTAATATGGTGGCTAATGAATAATACAGTTGGCATCAAACAAGAACTTCTGCTGTCTCGCATCGGTGACGATGAGTCGGCCCGATTGGTGATGACGGTACTCACTACAGCGCGACGCATCGATGCGGCCTGTGCCGAATTGCTCGCCCAGCATGACCTGTCAGAGGGTCGCCTCGCGGCGCTCCTGGCGATATCTGCCGAACCGGATATCACGCCACGAACGTTGGGAGATCGGCTCGAAGTTACCTCAGCGACAGTTACCGGGCTGCTGGATCGCCTCGACCGAGACCGGCTGGTCGAGCGTAGTCCCCACGAGACCGACCGTCGCACGCATATGCTGAGGGTAACGGCTGTCGGGGAGTGGCTTCTCTCTCGCCTTGTGCCGGTCTATGCTGATTGGCTCGACCGGCTTGGGGCGGGGATCGACGCGGACGAACGTAGCGGTGTGGCTCTTGCTCTGGCTGAGATGCAGCGGAATCTCACTGTGCAGCGAAGCCTCACCACTGTGGTAGACGGATGAGTGAGCGCGTGGCACGTAGTCGCACCGAGATCGACGCGGTGCGTCTTGCTTCGCTCAACGCGGGTACCTCGTCTTCGCGCACGCTCTCTGAAGCTCTCGCTATCGATCACACGGTGTTGCTTCGAGCCGTGCTTCCTGACGCAGGGGGCAGGTTGCGCGTTGAGGTTGCCGAGGCGCAGGAGCGCGGTATCCTCAAACGAATGACGCTTATTGGTGCTGCCCTGGCCGATCGTCTCGCCGAGGAAGAGGTTGGGCGCTTGGCTGATCACCCCTCCGATACTGTGCGCGGTTGGATCTGTTTTCTCATCGCAGCCCGTACCGCGGCTGGCCCTGCTGTGTTACTTGATCGGCTCCGGCGGTTCGCCGATGATGAACATTTCACTGTGCGCGAATGGGTATGGATGGCAGCGCGTTCGACACTCGTCAGCGATCTTGACACCAGCATCGACCTGCTCACCGGTTGGACGAACGACCCGTCTGAACGGGTGCGCCGCTTCACTAGTGAAGCGCTTCGACCGCGCGGCGTCTGGGCGGCACACATTACCGTGCTCAAAAAACAACCGGAACGTGGCGAACCGATCTTGCACCCCCTTCGAGCCGATCCGTCGCGCTATGTGCAGGACTCAGTGGCGAATTGGATCAACGATGCTGCGAAGACTCGTCCGGATTGGGCTATCAAGCTGTGTGACCGATGGGTCGATGAAAACGACGATGCTGCCACCGCTCGAATCGTGAAGCGCGCTCTGCGCTCCGTGAATTATTCTCCCGCACGCCCATAGAGAATTAGTCAGCTGCTTGATCGCCAGCTTGAGTTCGTGCTTACTCAGGTTGAGGCGGGGAAACAAGTCCGAGAGACACACGCGTCGACTGTGCCGTGTTCCGCGTATTCACAGAGGATGGGGGGACTTTCATCGAATGCCCAGGCCGCTTCCCACGCCTCCATGACACGACTCGGGTTGTTGTTCGGGATCGAAAAGTTTGCACGGAGTAAAGGCCCACGCCCGAAGAAGCTCAGGCCGAACAGTTGATCGTACGGATTGAATACACAGTGCGCGATGGAAGCACAACCGTGCGCGATGTAGGGTCTATTATTTTGCATCTACACAGGGCCGCTGGCATCTGATATTCACGCACACAGACCCACTCCTGTTTGCTCGGCTCCACAACCCAAAAACCCGGAGTCGCAACACCGTTTGTCAACGATGTTGCGACTCCGGACAAAAGTACGGGAGAAGGGACTTGAACCCTCACACCTTGCGGCACAGGAACCTAAATCCTGCGTGTCTACCAATTCCACCACTCCCGCGGGCGTTAACAATCATAGTGGTAGTTCTGGTGTTCAAGCGACAAGCCCCGGTTCTAGGGGCAGCTCCCAGGCCCAGCGTCGATAGACCGAAAAGGTACGGACGGGTCAGTGTGTGTGAGGCGGCAATGTTCCTCGCAACGCAACGCAACGGATCGGATCGGATTGCATTGCATTTCCTAGCTCCATACAGATCATAAAACTTAATTGAGAACCGGCTCCGATGGGTATGAAACACAAACACGACGAAGACTGTTTATAGATGAGGTGATGGGAGCGTTGTACACGTGATTGCATCGCTCAGGAACCTCTCGATCAGTACCCACCGGCTGATTGGACACGACCACTTTTGCGGCCACGCTATGCGCGTATAGTCGATACCTTGAGCGTGCAATCGCACTCACTGGAAGGTGAAGAAGTCTTGTGGCAAAACCGTCTGAGCGTGGGTGGTGGCCAAAGAAGCACGCTTGCGATGCTTTTTTGCGGCAATGTTTTACTTATTAAATTTAGCTACTTTTAAAATTCAAGTTTCTGAAAGATTTCTGTTTTAAATAGTACTTCAGCCTAACCTTTGGTTACAATTGCGTTGAAATATTTTACGTTTTTTGAAGTTAAACACGAGCAAAGAAGAGGAAACCTGTGAAAAAGATTACTAAGGCTACATTTTCTACCGGAGCAGCTATTTTGTTACTGATTGGTTCTGGTGGCACACTGGCCTATTGGAGTCAGACATCACACTCAGCGCAAAGCGATATAACGGCGGGAAACTTGCAGCTAGCAGCTAAGGGAACTCCCACATGGAAGATTAAGCACGCAGCGGGTGCAGAAAGCACAGTAGCCGATATTGCCAAGCTGCGTATTGTGCCGGGGGACACACTTACATACACTTTCCCCGCCGAGATCACGGCTCAGGGTAAAAATTTGCGTTTCCAAGTTGGACTCGCGGATGGTGCGGTGGCAACGCCTACTAATCCAACGGCTGCGGATACTGCTTTGGCGGGCTTTTTGAAGGCGAACGCAACTTTTACCGTTGATAACGCGACAGCTTTGAAAGATATAAACGGTAATGATGTGCCGAACGTTTTTGAGCACAAGGTAGACGAGTCAAAAACTTATGCAACGACTATTACGGCATCCATAAATTGGCCTTCTGTGGGGGATAACAACACAGGGAAGGCCGGCAAAGTGAACCTGTCGCAATTTTCTCTAACCGTCACACAAATTGACGGTTCTTTGTACTAATCGCAGCCTTCACACCAGCACCAGTCTGGTATCTGGGCAATTTTTATAATCGGGCATCACACTTTAAGAATAATGAGGAAGTGACCTATGGTTTCGGCGACAAGGTTCGGTCGCTCATGGCGGCTTTTACGTTCACTGATGCTTGTGACCGGTATCTGTGGTATCGCAATAGTTTTTGGGCTTAGCATTGCGGGTGAAACGTATGCGCAACTCAGTTCTAAAATTTCAAGCAAAGGCCCAATAACAATTCAAGCCGGTACGTTGACCCTTGCAATCAATGATTCTAGTTCTGTACAGCTTGGTGACTGGCAGATCGGTCCGAGTAAACCTGTTGCCAAGGCTTTTAAGATTACAAATACCGGCCACGTTGATACCACTATCAACGCTCAGATTCAAACAGGGAGTAAATCGCCCGACCTCGTAAATCATGCAAACGCGAGAATCACCAGTGTGGCAGACGCGAATGCGTGTAAGGTCGGTCTTGTTGTATAACCCTTAAAACTTCTGAGCGGGTACACCATGCCAAAGAGTGACAGTGTGATCAAGGCTGGGGCTTCGGGTTGGTATTGCTTAGAAGTCGCTTTGCCTACAAGCTCTCCAGCGAGCGTGAGCGGTCAGTCACTCAACTTCACCGTGACAATTAACGGTACTCAATCTCAGGAAAAGGCAAGTTGACCCGATAATGAGACAGAAAAACAGGCGCTGGTTGGCTGGTGGACGACTTTTTATTATTTCAAGTGTTACCGCGTTTCTTGTTGCACTGGGTGGTGGAAGTTGGGCTTACTGGACAGCCACGGTCTCGGCCTCAGGTGTGTTGACTACCCAGAAAGTTGAGGTAGCACAGGAAAATTTTTCTAATCTAGCGGCTAGCTACACATCTACTGCTCGCACGAACACTGGCGTGTTCACGGTTATGAACAGGGGACAGGTAAAGGGTGTTGCGTCAGCGAATATCTCTGCTCCTGAGGAGTTAGCCAAAGATTTCTCTATTCGGGTATGGCCTGTGAATGCGGCCAATGCATGTACGGCTGCGGTGAATATCCCCTCATCTGCTCTCAGCGGTACGTGGTATGCCCCGCCCAAGCTGGAAGCCAATCTGGATGCTGGAGCGAGCGTCATATATTGTGTGCGTACGACAATCGTTGATTGGAACAAGATCACCGCGCCCGGTCAGAAGATCGAGCCGCAAATCAAACTGACGATCACGAGTGAAGACGGTTGGGTCGCAACCGCGAACCCAGCGAAGAACACTCAGACAACGCAGGGCAGGTACCCACTCATAACAAAACCTCTTGGAGTGGGTTTGTACACAATTAGCAGCAAGGGGAACGAAACGTTTTGCCTTGATGTCAGGAAGGGTTTGACGGAGAACGCGCCCATTATCTCCTGGAAATGTAATGGTGCTACAAACCAAGCGTGGGGGTTCACTCCTGTGTCTGCTTTGGATCTGTCGCTCCTCTTCATGAAACCGAAGCATGCAACTGATCGTAATCTCACCTATACGGAGAAGGGTGATCTTGGGGGGCTCAAGCTTGGAGAGATGTTTATTGAGAAAGCCAACCAAAATAGCGAGAAACAGAAATGGTATGTTCGGGAAGGACCAGGTTTCCATCAAATCGAGAGTGCTAAAACAGGTCTGTGCATTGGCTTGAGTAGCAATGGGGGAAACGATGAGAATTATATGTCAACCGTTTCTTGTGGTGACGCATTAGCGCAGCTTGTCATTAAAAAAGCGAATATCACGTTCTCTCAGAGCTACGATACTCTTCGTTTCACATTTGGAGATTCCACGTTTGATACGGCGGTGAGGCTCCAGCGTTGGGACGGTTCGGCTTGGTTAGACACGGGAAGCTTTGCGGACGGTATGCCATACCTGGAGTATGCGTATACAACCTCGGATGCGTCGTTGGGAAGTTACCTTCCGGCTGATACCAGTTCTTTTCGTGTTATCGCATCCTCTGGAGAGATCCTGTGGGACGGTATCGAGCTGAATCGTGCAGGGGTAGAAGTAACGTTGAAGAGCGACGGGATGGGTTAGAGTTGCGTTTACACATTACTGCGGGGCTCTTAGTCGCCGCGTTGAGTGTGGCTGGGCCTTTTGTTGAACCGGCTTTTGCTTCTCACGAAGACGCTATGGTGTCGGTCGATGGCGTAGGCTATACCAGCGACAGTGTTCTGCCGATCTTTAATACGATGGGTCTGGTTGTGCCGGGGGATCAGAGAACGGAGTCTGTTTGGGTGCGTAATGGTAGCACAACCGACGCGATTCTTCGCCTGGATCTTCTTGCCCCTATCTCGAACAGTGCGGCTCTTGCCGAAAATTTCTCTCTCACCGCGTCACCTCACCGGGGTCGTGTATCCGGCCAGGTGACGATTAAGCGCGGAATTGATAACGGTGAGTGTACCGTTCTCTCTGACGGGATAAAACTTGGTGCCGGAGAGAGTGTCCAGTTGGATATCTCGGCTGCGGTAAGTCCTAGCCTGACCGAGAGAGAGGGTGCGTTAGAAACGGTGTCATTTGGCCTGCGTGCAGTTCTGCGAGATGCGCAAGCTCAAGGACTATCATCGTCTATTGGTCAGGCGTGTACTGACGCGAGGGTCTTCACGAGTCGCGATAAAACGCATGAGGGCGGCCTGTCTGTGACGGGTGTCTTTTTGCCACAGGTCAGCGTTGTGCTCCTCTGTATTGTGACCGGTTTAGTCCTGTGTGTTGGCGCTTCGCGGAAACGGAAGAGCTCGAGCGGATAGAGTGCGATACCCAAGAAAAAAGGTTCATCCGGGAAAAACACGTGAACAATTCGGATACGTTAATCGACATCACCGCAAAAGCTCACGAGGGAACAGTCAGGGAGCACGGCGGCGCCACGACACTAATCACGTTGCAAGGGGTTTTGTTGTTCTCAAGTCACTTGCAAGCGGTCTTTTGGTGGGTGTCCTGCTGGTTCTTATCGGTGTTGGGATCGCTGCCATCGCGGTGCCTGCGCTAACCGGCTCTACAGCGCTCACGATTAAAACCTCCTCTATGGAACCGTCTTTACCGCCGGGTACTATGGTCATTATTCGGAGCACTGACCCTGAAGATATTAAGCCGGGAGAAGTTCTAACCTACCAGCTTAAAAGCGGTGAACCTACCCTGGTGACTCATCGAGTGACGCAGCGGCAAACACTCGCCGATGGAACCCCCGTTTTTATTACGAAGGGTGACGCTAATGCACAACCCGACGCTACCCCCGTGCGTGAGGTGCAAGTCACGGGAACGGTCTGGTACTCAATACCCTATGTAGGGTGGGTTGCTTCTTTTATGATGGGCGAGAACCGAACCTTTGTGGTCACGCTTACCGTGGGGGCTCTGCTCGCCTACGCAGTCTGGATGGTCATCTCAAGTCTTCGAGAGAACCGGGTTAAAAAGCTCCGATAGCGTGTGATTGAGGCGTTCAGGTACGGAGCCTTGGTCTAAGCCGTTGGCTGTGTAAGCCGCTTTACAACGGCGATAACAGAATCAACTATTTCCTCAATGTCCCCACTCATCTGGACCTTATTGATGTCTAGGTTAATTGCCGTGTTGAAGTAGATGCCGTCACTGATGATTTGAATTGTGCGGGCGAGCTGGGGGTCCTGAACAGTGTCGAGAATAACCGCGTACCAGGTCTCGTTGATCTGCTGGAGTACATCGCGTGCTTCCTGCGAGTCTTGGGCGAGGCGTACTGTGGCGATGAGACTCCGGTCGAGGGGGCTGTCACTGTTAACGGAGGTGCGGATAAAATGCTCCACGGCACCGGAGCCGGCGTTGCAGATATCACTAATGTCTTCTTGGGCTAGCACTTTGAGCTGTTCGATGAGCCCTTGAGAAAGCGCGTCTTTCGATGGGAAATGATAGAGGAGACCACCCTTGGAAACTCCAGCGACCTTGGCGACGGCATCAAGGGTTGCTGCTCTATGGTTGCCTTTGAGAAGAAGAGAGGTGTAAGCATCGAGGATCCGGGAGCGTGCGTTTCCGTCGGCTCGGTCACTGAGTGGGGGGGTGTGTGTGGGCATATTCCTCATATTTTATGCTCTCTGGGCGTCAGCTGTGAATCTTAAAGAGTCTACTTTATACTATACCGGACGGACGGTATAGTTGTAAATTATTGTCTGGCAAATCCATGAATTTAGCGTTGATTTACCAGGTAAATAACATTTATTGAGTGATTACGACCAGCGAAAATTAGAAATTAGGTAAAAGTGTCTCGCGCATTCGAAAACCGTATCAGTAGTCAGCCGCCTCAGCGTGCTGGTGCCAGAGAGTGGATCGCCCTGGCGGCGTTGATGCTCTCCGTGATATTAGTTTCGGTTGACAATACGGTTCTGAGCTTTGCTTTGCCGCAGATAGCGGAAGCGCTGGAGCCTACCGCAGCTGAACAGCTGTGGATCATTGATATTTACCCACTGATATTGGCCGGTCTGTTGGTTACCATGGGAAGCCTGGGTGACCGTATCGGACGGAGGCGACTGCTTCTCATTGGGGCAACCGGTTTTGCCCTGGTCTCGATACTTGCGGCCTTCTCTGCGAATGCAGGCCAGCTTATTGCTGCCCGCGCTGCCTTGGGCTTTTTCGGGGCAATGCTTATGCCCTCTACTCTTTCGCTGCTTCGTAGTACCTTTCTTGACCGTGAACAGCGGCGATTGGCGGTTGCTATCTGGGCCACCTGTTTTGCTGCGGGTGCTGCCCTGGGGCCACTTGTCGGGGGGATTCTTCTTGCACACTTTCCCTGGGGATCGGTATTTCTGCTTGCGGTTCCGGTTCTGATTCCGATGCTTATTGCCGTGCCGCTTCTTGTGCGCGAATCGCGTGACCCCAACCCCGGGCCAATCGATCTTGTGAGCATATTGTTCTCCATGGCGGCGATGTTTGGTGTGGTCTATGCGATTAAGCATTTTGCCAGCGAGGGACTTGACGTTATCGGCGTGGCATCTTTTGTTGTCGGCGTGACGTTCGGATACCTTTTTGTGCGTCGTCAGTTCAGACGTCCAATACCGCTGCTCGATATCAGGCTGTTTAGTGATCGAATGTTCAGTGGTGGAATATTGGTGAATCTTCTCAGTGTGATTGCTCTGGTTGGCTTCCTCTTTTTCGTGTCACAACACCTCCAGATAGTACTGGGATTTGATCCCTTTACCGCGGGTCTAATCCTTGTGCCCGGATTGGTGATCATGGTCGTGTCAGGACTTGCGGTTGTTCCCCTCTCGCGTCGGGTATCGCCACACGTCGTGGTCACTCTTGCGTTGCTGCTCTCCGCTGCTGCCTACGCTCTTATCGCGATAGTTCCCCAGAGCCCGAGCCTGGAGGTGGTGCTCATCGCATTCTCCCTGCTGGGCCTGGGAATCGGCGCTGCTGAGACCATCTCAAACGATCTCATTCTTAACGCGGCACCACCCAACAAGGTAGGAGCTGCCTCTGCCCTCTCGGAAACAGCCTATGAGACAGGAGCCGTTCTCGGAACCGCCCTACTCGGTGGAATTCTCGCCGCGAACTACCGCCTGGTTCTCGTTTTGCCTGAGGGAGTGGAGGCAGGTGATAGCGCTGCCGCCCATGAAACGCTGGCCGGTGCTTATAATTTGTCGGAACGAATCGGAGGTGAGCTCGGCCGTCAAATTATGGATGCTGCCGTGGCGGCCTTTGAGAGCGGTGTGACCATTACCGCAACTATTGGAGCCCTGCTGATGGTGGTCGCGGCGCTTGTCGCCTGGCGCAAACTTCGGGTTCGTGCCGACACCAACTCCATCACACAACCGTAACGAAGAGGCACTGCAGATTGGTGTATCCCTCCAGCACGATTCCCTGTCACCGTGCTGAGCGCTGTGAATCGGGTAAGAAGGTTCGGTGAGACGGGTGAGTGCGGTCGGGTGGCTCTAGTTTCTCCTCCACAGGGGAGTAGGCTAGAGCCACCGCTGGTTATGCTGCAATTTGTAGTATAAAAATGGGGTCATTTAATGCCGCCTCGCCGAAAAACTCTGGAGAAAGACTGTGCCACAAGAGATCAAGCTTGCCGTTATACCCGGCGATGGGATTGGCCCCGAGGTTATTGCCGAGGCCAATAAAGTGCTCGACGCCGTTTTGCGCGACTCCGGCATAACCCTCACCCGCACAAACTTCTCCCTGGGAGCGGATCGGTATCTAGCTACTGGGGACACCCTGACTGATCAGGATCTGGGGGCTATCAAACAGCACGACGCGATCCTTCTGGGGGCCGTGGGCGGGACTCCGGGTGACCCTCGGCTCGCCCAGGCCAATATTGAACGGGGGCTATTGCTGCGGCTTCGCTTTGAGCTAGACCACTACGCCAACGTACGCCCGAGTGTTCTTCTGCCCGGTGAAACCAGTCCACTCAGCCACCCGGGCGAGATCGATTTTGTTGTTGTGCGCGAGGGAACAGAGGGTCCCTACGTGGGTAACGGAGGTGCCATCCGACAGGGAACCCCCTTCGAGATCGCAAATGAGGTATCGATTAACACGGCTCATGGTGTGGAGAGGGTGGTGCGCTACGCTTTCGAAACGGCGCGCAATCGCAAGCGTCGCAGGCTCACACTGGTCCACAAAACAAACGTGCTGGTTTTTGCGGGTTCCCTGTGGAAGCGGCACGTGGACACGATTGCCCACGAGTTTCCCGAGGTTGCGGTTGACTATCTACACGTCGATGCGGCAACTATCTTTCTGGTCACCGATCCTGCTAGATTTGACGTCATTGTTACAGACAACCTCTTTGGCGATATCCTCACCGACCTGGCCGGTGCAATCAGCGGCGGCATCGGCTTAGCTGCATCGGGCAATATCAACCCCGATGGTCACTTCCCCAGCATGTTTGAGCCGGTACACGGCTCCGCGCCGGATATTGCGGGTCAGCAGAAGGCCGACCCCTCAGCCGCGATCCTTTCGGTAGCGCTCATGCTCGACCACCTCGGACTTTCCGAGCAGGCAGCCCGGATCCGTAATGCCGTCGAGCACGACGTGGCTCATCGTGCGGGACAGTCCACCCGTACCACCGATATCGGTGATCGTATTGTTCGCGCTATTCGCTTAGATAACCAATAAATTAGAAAGCTATACCTCATGACCGACACCACCGCACCTCTTTCCTTTGAGATCAGCCGTCACACCTCCCCCGTTAACGACGTTGTGAGGAGCGTGATTCTTGACGATCCAGGGTTTGGTAACCACTTTACGGATCACATGGTGTCTATCGACTGGAGTATTGAAGGCGGGTGGGACAACGCCCGCGTGATCCCCTACGGACCTATTGCGTTGGATCCTGCCTCCTCTGTGCTGCACTACGGTCAGGAGGTTTTTGAGGGGCTTAAGGCTTATCGTCACGAAGACGGATCAATCTGGGGCTTTCGCCCCGAGGCAAACGCCACGCGGTTAAACCTGTCTGCGAGGCGTTTGGCTCTGCCTGAACTTCCCGTGGAGGATTTTATGCGCTCACTGCGTGAACTTATTGCCGTTGACGGCGCATGGGTTCCGTCCGAGTACGATACGAGTCTGTATCTGCGCCCCTTCATGATCGCAAACGAGAGTTTCTTGGGGGTGCGTGCTGCTCAGAAGGCCAGCTATATGCTTATCGCAAGTCCGGCGGGGCCTTATTTCTCCAGCGGAGTAAAGCCGGTCTCTATCTGGCTTCCACGAGAGTACTCGCGTGCCGGTCGAGGCGGAACCGGTGAGGCAAAAAGCGGTGGAAACTATGCCGCATCGCTGCTCCCGCAGCGGGAAGCCGTGGAAAACGGGTGTGCGCAAGTACTCTTTCTCAACGCGGAAAACCGAGACCACATTGACGAGCTGGGAGGCATGAACGTGTTTCTTGTGACGCGAGACGGGCGTCTCCTCACCCCCAACCTCAACGGAAACATTCTGCACGGTATCACCCGCTCCAGTATCATTCAGCTTGCGCAAGACCGTGGAATAACGGTCGAGGAGCGGCCTGTCTCGATTCACGAGTGGAAAGACGGTGTTCAAAGCGGCGAGATAACAGAGGTTTTTGCCTGTGGAACCGCCGCCGTTGTGACCCCCATTAACACGCTCAAAGGAGAGGATTTCCTGGTGGGTGACCCCGAAGCCCCAGCGGGCGAGCTTACTCTTTCCCTTCGTGAAGAACTCACCGACATCCAATACGGCCGTCGACCAGACCCTCACGGATGGATGACACGGCTTGATAGCTAAGCCCCTCCCCGCCACATAACGTCAGGAGTTTTTAGATGAAGGTTGTTCGTTTTAGTCACGAAGACACTATCGCCTACGGCATCATTGATGACGACGAAATCGTGGTGATCGACGGTGACCCGTTGTTTACCGGGTTCGATACCACGGGTGAGAGGGTTCCCATGATGAACGCGACGCTTCTTGCGCCCGTGATCCCCCGCTCAAAGGTTATCTGCGTGGGTAAGAACTATCGTGATCACGCCGCTGAGATGGGAGGTGAACCACCGGAGGAACCGTTACTTTTCCTGAAGCCAAACACCTCGGTTATCGGGCCGGGAGATGCCATCGTGATTCCCCCACAGTCCCAGCGGGTGGAACACGAGGGTGAGCTTGCGGTGGTGATCGGTCGGATTGCTAAAAATGTCTCTGCCGCCGATGCTCTTGACTACGTGTTTGGGTACACGGCTGCAAACGACGTGACCGCGCGCGATCTACAACAGTCAGACGGACAGTGGGCGCGAGGCAAAGGGTTTGATACTTTTTGCCCGCTCGGCCCGGTGATAGAGACCGACTTTGACCCGCTATCCTCCGGCTTGATCACCAGGGTGAACGGTGAGGAACGACAAGAAGCTGCGCTCTCCAGCATGATCCACTCAATTGCCAGTGTGATTGAGTATTCCTCGCGGGTGTGGACAATGCTGCCGGGGGATGTCATCCTCTTGGGAACCCCGGCCGGAGTTGGCCCCCTCAACCCGGGAGACACTGTTGAGATAGAGATTAAGGGTATCGGCACCCTTCGGAACTCGGTGCGGTTATAAACGTCCGTTGCGTGCCGTGAGTCTGGTTCAGTAGGTGGCAACAAAGGTTCGTTTGCGCATTTTTATTGCGAGGTAACTTGGCATCTCCTGAAACAAACTGTACTGTAGAGAATTAATATGAACTTTGTTCATTGACAGCTGTTTATCAGGGAAACGAGTGAGCTTCAGCAGTGTTGCTTGCCTAATCCCGTGTCACCCAACGGAGGGTTCATGATACGCAACGCCAAGACGATTCACCTGAGCAACGGAGTGGTGTGGATGGGACCGGGCGCGCCCGATCAACACGAGCTCCTGATCGTTGGTAATCGTATTGAGGCGGTGGGCGCAGATGTCGTGGGCCGCATAGCTGAGCTTGAGCGGGAGCGGGGCGAGACCGCCGAAAAATTTGTTGACCGTGTTGACCTTGAGGGTGGGATGATTATTCCCTCTTTTGGGGAGGGGCATTCCCACCCGATTTTTGGTGGGCTTGAGGCCCGAGGGCCTCAGATCCGTGCCTGCACCTCCGTTGAAGAAATTATTGATGAGGTGCGTCGCTATGCCGAAAATAACCCCGACGAGGAGTGGATTCTTGGCGCCTCATATGACGGTTCCCTTGCGCCCTCCGGTCTGTTTGATGCGCGCTGGTTAGACGAGGCAGTGCCCGACCGGCCAGTCGTGCTGCGTGCCTGGGACTATCACACGGTGTGGTGCAACACACGGGCGCTTGAGCTAGCGGGGATCGAGGCGAACACCCCCGAGCCAGAACTGGGGGAGATACCCAGACGCCAGGACGGCTCACCGCTCGGTACCCTTCGGGAGTGGGGAGCTGTCGACCTAGTGGCAGCGGTGAATCCCGGCTATTCGTTCGACGACAGGGTAGCTGCACTTGCACGAGCTACCGAGCATTTTGCGGCGCTCGGGGTCACCTGGATTCAGGATGCGTGGGTGGAGCCCGAAGACATCGACGTGTATATTGAAGCGGCGCTCCGGGGAGCGCTTGCCACTCGAGTCAACCTTGCGCTTCTGGCGGACCCTCGAGTGTTCCCCAACTCGCTCGAACAGATGATTGCCGCGCGGCAACGGATCAGGGAGTTGAAACACCCTCTCCTCACTGCAAACAGCGTGAAATTCTTCACTGATGGAGTCGTCGAAAATGAGACGGGCGCGCTTCTGGAGCCCTATTGTTCGGGCGCTCACGATCACGGAATGCTGGTGTGGGACTCCACACACCTGGCGGAATCAGTAGCGGCCGTCATGGCCGTGGGTTTCCAGCCTCACCTGCACGCCATCGGAGACGCCGCCGTACGCTGCGCACTCGACGCGATCGAGCACTCCCAGAGCATTAACGGTGACCTGGATCTTCGACCGGTGATCGCCCACGTTCAGCTTGCCAGCGAAGAAGACCTGGCTCGCTTTGCCACCCTCGGAGTAACCGCAAACATGCAGCCATTGTGGGCACAGGAGGACGCCCTGATGACCGCCCTCACGATACCGCGCCTGGGTCAAGAACGTGCCGATAAGCAGTATCAGCTCAAAACGCTCACCCACTTAGGTGCAACGTTGTCGTTTGGCTCGGATTGGCCGTGTTCTTCGGCCGCTCCTTTTGACGGGATTGCTGTGGCCACATCACGCCAGACACAACAGGGACAGCCGGAGTTGGGATGGACACCGCATCAGATTCTCGATGTTGAAACCGCTCTTTTTGCCTACACTGCCGGGACCGCTCACCAAGCCTTTGCCGATCAGCGCGACGTCCCCTGGGGGCAGATTGCCCGGGGATCCTCTGCTGACCTGGTGTGGCTTGATGCGGACCCCAGAACTACTCCTCCCCAACAGATGCCCATGATTGGTATCCGTGCAACTTACCTGGCGGGGACGGTAACGTTTCGCGTCGCCCAGGGAGCCCAATAATTCGCGATGATTCACCAGAATTCGCGATGACACCCGATGATTCGCGATGAAAGCAAAGGAGCCTAAGACAGTGATTCACGAACCCCTACAAAAAACACCTCCTCAGGAAGAGCAACAGGTGCGGCTTCGACGAGTGCTGGGTATGCCCTCGCTCATCTTGTTTGGCCTCGTCTATATGGTGCCGCTCACCCTCTTCACCACGTACGGTTTTGTGACCCAGTTATCGGGTGGTCGCCTACCCCTTGCCTACATTATCACGCTGTGTGCCATGCTTTTTACCGCCCGTTCCTACGGCCTGATGGCGCGGGCCTTCCCCTACGCGGGGTCGGCCTACACCTATACGCAGCGTAGTTTTGGCCCGGGCCTGGGCTTTCTCGCGGGCTGGGCTCTGCTGCTCGATTACCTATTTTTGCCGATGATCAACTATCTGGTTATCGGTATCTATCTCAGTGAGGCGTTTCCCGGGGTGCCGTCGTGGGTGTTTATTGTTGCGACCATTGCGCTGGTTACGGTTCTCAACATTATCGGGATCGTGTCGGTGGTTCGTACCAATCTTGTGATTCTTGCTTTGCAAACACTCTTTATCGTAGTTTTTGTGAGTCTGGCCCTGGTCTCGGTAAGCGGAAAAACCCTTGACTTTTTTGCTCCGTTTACCGGCAATGGTGGGGCGGACGAAGGATTTGCCCCGGTTGCCGCGGGCGCCGCCGTTCTGTGTCTCTCGTTCCTTGGCTTCGACTCCATTTCAACGCTGGCAGAAGAAACAAAGAACCCTCGCAAAACTCTGCCTCGAGCAATTGCGGCAGTTACCCTCATAGCGGGAGTGCTTTTTATCGGGCTCTCCTACGTGAGTCACCTGGTCCTGCCTAACCATGCTTTTGGAGACACCGATAGCGCGGCGCTGGATGTCATGTCACAGGCGGGTGGTCAATTCCTGGTGATTTTCTTCACTGCCGCCTACGTTGCGGGTGCATCGGGTTCGGCTCTGGCATCACAGGCATCTGTGTCGCGTATTCTTTACGCTATGGGACGTGACAATGTGCTGCCCAATCGTATTTTCGGGCGGCTCAGCGTGCGTTTTAACACCCCCGTTACCGCGACGCTGGTTGTGTCCGCGGTATCTCTCATTGCCATCGTGATAGATCTCTCGCTACTTTCTGAAATGATTAGTTTTGGCGCACTTGCCGCTTTTTCTGTGGTAAACCTTTCGGTGATTAAGCACTACTTTTTTGACGAAAAACAACGCTCTTCCTGGGGAACCTTGAGATTCCTGGTGCTTCCGGTAATTGGGTTTTTCCTGACAGCGTGGCTGTGGACTCACCTGTCGCCGAAAACACTCGTGATTGGACTGCTTTGGCTAGCTGTGGGTTTCATTTATCTCGCGGTTATTACGCGCGGTTTCCGGAGGGCCACACCCATGCTTGATCTCACTGAATAGTTCGGTGTGTATCGCATCGTGAAAATAGTCGCTGCAGAAGCGATTACACTGGGAAGTGGGATTAGTTTTTCTTATAAGTGACCCTTCAGGAGTTTTGGATGGTTAACCAGCGGTTTGCTTTACGGCGCGGGGAGTCCGTGCGTGAACGCCGCAGGTTACTCCTCCGGGCACACGAAAAGGCGGTTTCTGGGGCGGAAATGCCCGACGGAATCCGTGATGTTGTTCGTGACTCGTGGCAGCGATCCATTGCAAACGATCTTGACCCTGAAGGTTTTCCCGTCACCGATGTCTGGGACTTTGCTCGGGTTGACGATTATCGAAACAGTCATCCTCTCGCGAGCATTCGTCCGATTATCCAGCGTCTTTTGATTGATGACGCTGCCGAGGCCGATCTTATTGTTGCAGTGGGAGATGCCGCGGGGCGTCTGCTGTGGATAGACGGTGACTACCAGAGACGTGTCCGTGCCGAGGACATGAACTTTGTGGTGGGGGCAGACTGGTCTGAAGCCGTGGTGGGGATGAGTGCGCTGGGCAGTGCCATTACGCTGAACCACGGAATTCAGGTGTTGGGAGAAGAACACTACAATCGGCGTGCTCATCAGTGGAGCTGTACAGCCGCACCTATTCATGATCCGGTCACAAAAACGCTCCTCGGGGTTATCGATATTACGGGTGGTGACGAGATTGTCGCGCCGCACACCCTGCCGCTTGTCGAGGCCACCGTTGCAGCGGTTGAGGCAGAGCTTCGTATTCAAACCCTCCGCAAAGATATGGTTCTTGCCCAGGCTCGTCGTGGTCCGTGGGGAATCAGCGATAGAAAACCCGTGAAAGGAACAGGAATTACGCGCCTGAACGTTTTAGGGCGTGAACGAGGCGAACTCTATATCGGCACAGAGTTTGTGGAACTCAGCCGCCGTCACGCAGAAATTCTCACTCTTTTGGCCTGGCACGAGAACGGCTTATCGGCAGAAAGACTCTCCCAACTCCTTTATGGGCGCAATGACGGTGCCATCACCCTGCGCGCCGAAATGGTGCGGCTGCGATCAGTATTGAAGAGCATTGACCCCACACTTACGCCGCTTTCTCGCCCATACCGCCTTCCACGCTCAATCACGCTTGACGTGCGTGATGTCTTATCTGCCTTAGGACGAGGCGCTCATAGATTGGCGCTCGCTGCCTATCCCGGCGTGTTATTGCCCGAGTCTGAAGCCCCCGGTATTACCTATATCCGGGCGGAGGTTGCCCGTACTCTCCGGGAAGCCCTGCTTACCGATGCCTCAATTGAGGTTCTTCTCAGCTATGTGCAGTCTCCGGTGGGGACGGATGACCGTGATGCATGGGAGGCATGTTTGCGTCTCTTACCCGCACGATCGCCCAAGCGGGCACACGTGCTATCACGTCTTGAGATGATGGATACTCGGGTTTAGACCTGACGAATATACGAGTCTAAGCCTGATGAATGTGCAGGGTTTTGGATTCCGGTTTGATTATTTATTCAGCGGTCGTTCGGTCGCTCTTCAGGAACCGGTGGCACACTAACACAATGCTGCATCGCCACCCCATTCTTGGCTTTTTTACCCTGGCCTACCTGGGATTTGTGGGGTGGATTACACTGGGTCCGCAACCCCTCAACCATACGGGCACTACTTTTATTTATCGACTCCTGAGATCTTTTGAAGGTTATCCACTTATTGATTGGGTCGGTTACAACGAATTAGAATTAATTGCCAACATAGGGATGTTTATCCCGGTCGGTTTGTTTTTCGTCCTGCTTGTGGGGCGACGACTGTGGTATCTTGCGGTCCTCCTGTCCTGTCTTCTCACCGCGGGTATTGAGGCGGCGCAGGTGTTTATCCCCGAGCGTGTGTCCGACCCCAGAGACCTAATTGCGAATTCCGTCGGAGGCGCTATTGGAGTGCTTGTTGGCCTTGTTCTTACCGCGAGCAAGGCTAAGTTGGTCCGCTTGGAAAAAGAGCTGGCGAACGAGAGGCAGTCGAGTTCTCAAGCCGTTCGTGAAATTTTGCCTGAAGGTTCTCAAACCGCGCAGAGCATATCTGTGCAGGGTGTACCAACTGGGGTAGTACCCTCTAAAAATGCCCCTGGACAGGCAGTTCTGTTTCATCGGGCTCAGGATCATCACCCGCCTACACGCACGGTGACCGCGCCAACGTATAGACCGGAGTCGGCGGCTCACTCTCTCTCGATTGCATCGGCATCGGGTGCGATCACAACCCCGAAGGTTCCCCTGGACTCCTCGAATATCCGCGGAGGCTACGTTGACAACGCGTTTATTAGTGCGGGTCCCAGCGACGGTCACGGTGTCGCGTGGAACGCGATCGGTAGTGCGGATCTTGACCGGCGTGACTCTCCCTAGCGACGGATGGCGGTGAGGATCTGGTCAATATCTTCTGCCGTATTCCACAGGTGAAAAGCAGCCCGGAGGCGCCCGGCGCGATTGGAAGCCACAATATTTGCTTCGGTGAGTAGCGTGAGTTGACTGCCATCAGCATCAGGCCAAGTGACAATGGCCTGGTCGTGCTGCGGTAGGTCTAGCTCTTGACACAGTCTATTGCCAAGCGCAATACTGTGCTGACGCACCTGTTCCATATCGACCCGGGTGAAGAAATCGAGCGCGGCCTGTGCTCCGATCCAGGCAGGCCAGGCTGGAGAAAGGTCGAATCTGCGGGCATCGGGAGCCAGCGACATTGCCGTTGTGTAGCAGCCGCCCCAGACGTTGTCCGCTGAGTACCAGCCCGCAGCAATGGGGTGAAGATCGTAGTGTAAGCCTGCCTGAACGGTCATAAAGGCAACGCCTCGGGGTACGCAGAGCCACTTGTAGGTGTGGGTGACCGTAATGTCATAGTTGTTCGCGTACACGGGCATCCAGCCTGCTGCCTGGGTGAGGTCGCAGAGGGTGAGAGCATTGTGGGCCTGGGCAGCGCTGCAAATCGCCTCAGAATCTGCGTGCTCTCCCGTAGCGGATTGCACGAGTGAAAAAGCGACCAGGTGGGTTGAGGGGCGAATGCTCTGGGCGAGCATCGCGAGTGGGACAAAACGTACCGTAACCCCGCGGTAGGCCTGTTGCACAAAGGGGTGCGCGACAGAACTAAAATCGCCATCAACGCAGAGGATCTCAGCGTTGTCAGGAACACTAGTGGCCACCACAGATACAAACGAGGATACTTGAGAGCCGCACGCCACTAGCGAAGGCTCGGTATGAACTAGCTGAGCAAAGAGTGAGCGACTGTTTTCTACTGCTTCCCCATAGCGTGTGGCAGTGCTGAGTCCTCGTGCCCAATCATCAAGATCGTGTGCAAGAGCGGTGCGTGTGCTATCCGTGGGAAGGCCCAGTGTACAGGCCGCGAGATAGGTAGCATCGGGAGAAAAAGCGTCGGATGCCTGACTTATGGTCAGGGGGCCGATAGCTGGTGTGGTCATAAAAATAGATTATGCCTGATCTCAAACATAAGTAAATTTCATCTTATTTATGGAACGCATTCATTTATTATTGGGATAACCTATAAGTCGTGCCCCCTCGCATACGTAAACTTAGCATTGATGACATAGATTCCCGGGCGATGCGTATTGTGCACGCACTGAGCCTCACCGGCTCTATTACGGGAGCCGCGGCTCATCTTCACCTGAGTCAACCCGCGGTGAGTCAGCACCTCAGAAAGATGGAGCAACGGCTTGGCCTTGCAATTCTCGAGAGGGAGGGGCGAGGAGTACGATTTACTGAGGTTGGTGAGGTCCTGGCCCGACACGCCCGTGTACTGAACTCAGAGCTTGAGGCCGTAGTTTCCGACCTTTCGGAGTTGGCGGGACTCACTCGGGGACGTCTGCGTCTGGGGTCATTTCCCACGGCATCCGCAGCGATTGTACCGGAGCTTTTCGTAGGGCTACGTGAAGACTTCCCAGGTATGGTGTTGAGCTATCGTGAACTGGAACCACGAGAAGCTATTGAAGAGGTGCGTCAGGGGGAACTGGACGCTGCAATAACTTTTAGTTACCCGGGAGAAGGTGTGGGGCTTGTCGGGGAGAGTCTTCCCGGCCTTACGGTGGAGCACCTGTGGCGTGAAGAAATATATGTTGCTCTGCCTGCGGCGCATCCCCTTGCCTGTCGAGAGGCTGTCTCTCTTGCGGAGCTTTCCTCCGAGACCTGGATTGCCGGGTGTCCTCGGTGTCGGGGACACCTGATATCTGCTGCGGCGCAGAACGGTTTTGTGCCCCACATAGGTCACGAGACCGACAATATAGTGGCGGTGATGAACTTGGTGTCGGCCTCGCTTGCGGTATCGCTTATTCCTCGTCTCGCTCTCGAGGGAATTCAAGTGATTCCTGACCAGGTTCTTATCTTGCCACTAGTGGAGGATAGCCACCGGGTCATTAGCTTTGTATCGCCACAGAGTGTGGTTGATGTGCCCGCCGTGGCTGCGGCACGGAAATCGCTACGGGAAATGGACTCAATATACTGGAGCTTACTCGACGCCCCACACGCTTGACCTGAGGATGCAACCCCCCTATGACAACCACAATGCTTGATCCCGTGCGCATCGCGGCTACACAAAGAAGAACGATTCGCACGCTTGTTCTGGGACAAATTCTAGCGGGCCTTGGTTTTGGGGCCTCGCTTTCGGTGGGGGCGTTACTTGCGGCTGAATTTTCCGGCGATCCCGCGTGGTCGGGCATGGCTTCCACCATGGGTACCCTGGGCTCAGCGATCGCGGCCTATCCTCTAGCCCGCATTGCTAACCGGGGAGGTCGGAGGGTGTCGCTCGGGGTGGGGAGCCTCATCGCGGCTGCAGGGGTTCTTGTTGTGTTGTTTGCCTCAGTGGCCAGCAGCTTTGGATTGCTCTTAGTGGGACTGGGGCTGGTCGGTGTATCAACAGCGGTGCAGTATCAATCACGTTTTGCCGCAGCTGATCTTGCCCCTCTCCAAACTCGTGGGAGGGATCTTTCGCTGGTTGTCTGGTCGACAACCATCGGCTCAGTAATTGGTCCCAACCTCTTGATCCCCGGAGAATCACTGGGTGATCTCCTTGGATTACCAGCCCTCACCGGTGCTTTTGTTATTACCCTGATAACGCAGAGTCTGGTATCAATTCTTTATTTTGTTGCGCTTCGCCCCGATCCTTTCCTGATCAGCCAGCGTATTATTCGGGCAGAGGCAGAGGCAGAGGCAGAGGCAGAGGCAGAGGCAGAGGCAGAGGCAGAGGCAGAGGCAGAGGCAGAGGCAGAGGCAGGCCTTCACACACAGAAGCAACCTGAAACCGTTGAATCCGACCTTGTCAAGACGTTCAGCCTCACCGAAGAACCTGAGAGTCAAAGGCGGCTCTTCAACCAGCGAACCGCGATCCTTATCATGGCTCTCGCCCACGCCGTTATGGTTGCGGTTATGGCGATGACCCCCGTGCACTTGACCGAGCATGGAGCCTCGCTCCAGATTGTGGGACTCACCCTCAGCCTGCATATAGCGGGTATGTTTGTCTTAGCTCCGGTATGGGGTCTCCTAAGCGATCGTTTTGGTGCCCCCAGAGTTGTTCTTGTGGGAGCTTTTGTTCTCGCAATCTCACTGATTTTCACCGCTTTTTCTGGGAATAACTACGTGATCGTACAGGTGGGTCTCGTTCTTTTGGGACTCGGCTGGAGCGCGGGTACGGTAGCGGGAGCCGCTCTTCTCACCAAGAACATGATCCCGGGGGAGGGGACATCTCGCCAGGGTATCTCGGACACAATCATGAACGGGTCGGGAGCGCTCGCCGGTGCGGTATCGGGTCTCATCCTGGGGTACATCGGATTCGCGGGACTCTCGCTCGTCTTGCTTGTTTTGGTGGCTCTTATGGGTACAGCAGGTATATTAGTCGCGAGAAAGAGCCTGAGCATCACACGGACGTAATACCCTTAACCTCTATAAAAGTTTTTGAGTTTCTTGATGCAACGGTTTAGCAACCCCCACTTCAAAACGCTTGAGGATAACTGGTTAGGATTATTGATAATGTCACAGCTTATTGAACACCCATTTTCCACAGCGACCGGTAGCGATATCAGGGTACGGTTTTGTCCTTCACCAACGGGGACCCCCCACGTGGGACTCGTGCGAACGGCCCTCTTTAACTGGGCTTACGCTCTTCACACGGGGGGAACCTTTGTGTTTCGTATTGAGGATACCGATGAGGCCCGGGACAGCGAAGAGAGCTATGAGCAGGTGATTGAGGCGCTTCGCTGGCTTCGGTTGGATTGGGACGAGGGTGTGGAGACGGGCGGGCCGCATGGCCCGTATCGTCAGTCGCAGCGAACCGAAATTTACAGGGACGTCATCGACCGTCTCGTGGAATCGGGTCACGTGTACGAGAGCTACTCTAATGCGGAAGAGATCGACGCGCGCAATGAGGCAGCGGGACGCCCTAAACAGCTGGGATATGACAACTATGATCGCAATCTGAGCGAAGGCCAGAAGGCTGCTTTCCGTGCTGAAGGGAGGCAACCAGCGTTGCGTCTTCGGGTGCCCGACACTAACCTTTCCTTCACCGATCTGGTGCGGGGCGACATCACTTTCCCCGAGGGCTCCTTCACAGATTTTGTGGTGGTACGCCCCAACGGTAAACCCCTCTATACCCTGGTGAACCCTGTGGATGATGCCCTCATGGGTATCACTCACGTTCTGAGAGGAGAGGATCTCCTTTCCTCAACGCCTCGCCAGATCGCTCTGTATCATGCCCTCATTGACATTGGTCTTACCACTTTTATTCCGCTCTTTGGGCATCTTCCTTATGTGATGGGTGAGGGTAATAAAAAGCTCTCTAAGCGTGACCCGCAGGCAAATCTTTTTCACCACAGAGAGCGGGGCTTTATCCCCGAAGGGCTTATCAACTATCTCTCGCTTTTGGGGTGGTCACTTGCTCCCGATCGAGACGTGTTTAGTGTTGATGAGTTGGTGGCCGCGTTTGAGGTTAAAGACGTTAACCCCAACCCAGCCCGTTTTGATCAGAAAAAGGCTGATTCTATTAACGGCGATCACATTCGGATGCTCAAACAGCAAGATTTTACCGAGCGTCTGATTCCTTATCTGGTTGCAGGCGGTGTGTTGAGTGAGCCTCTGAGTCAGCGTGAGCGCGGTATTCTCGATGCTGCTTCCCCGCTTGTGCAGGAGCGCATCGCGGTGTTGGGTGAAGTTGTCGACATGCTTTCTTTCCTTTTTGTGCCCAGCGAGCAGATTGAGTATCAAGCTGATGCGCTTAAGGGGCTACCACAGAATGCGGTTGAGATTGTAGTGGCATCCATTGAGGCTCTGGACGCCCTGCCCGATAGCTCCTGGAAAGCAGAGAATATCCAGGCTGCCCTGTCTGTAACGCTGATTGAGGGCATGGAGCTTAAACCTCGTAATGCTTATGGACCGCTGCGTACCGCCCTATCAGGGCGACGCGTTTCTCCTCCACTTTTTGAATCGATGGAGATTCTGGGTCGTTCTGAGACCCGTGATCGTTTCATCCGCTTTACTGCAAGGGAGGTATAGTCGCATGACAGCAAAGGCTGTAACAGATTCGTGTGATTTTGATGTTCTTATCATTGGGGGAGGGGCTGCGGGATTAGCCGCTGGTCTTAATCTCGTGCGGGCTAACCGCCGCGTAATTATTGTGGATAGCAACCGTCCGCGTCACGCTGCCACACTGCGCTCACACGGTTTTCTTACCCGGGATGGTGCCCCACCACTGGTTTTTCGTCAGCTAGGGCGTGAGGAGTTTGAAGGATACGAGAATGCCACGTTTGCTCAGGCTCTTGTTCACTCAATAGTGCCGCTTCCATCATTAGAGGGACGTCACAGCGGTTTCCAGATTGAGGCTCACGGTATTCGCAACACCTCGGATGTTTCGATCACTGCCAGGCTTGTATTGGTGGCGGCCGGTCTTGTTGAAGAGTTGCCGCCTCTGCCCACGATCCGGGCTTATTACGGAACCGCGTTGCATAGCTGTGTAGAATGCGACGGTTTTGAAAAGAGCGATAAGCCGCTTGTGATGATCGGTGAGACCACCGATGTCTTTGACCGCACCCTCCTGATCACGCAGTTCTCACGCAACCTTACGGTTTTTACGAACGGAGCAGACACCATCACCCCTAGTGAGCAGAGTATTTTAGAGGGTCTGGGAGTTACGGTTGAGCGTGGTGCTCTAGATGATGTTGTGGGAGAAAACGCGGACATGATCGGTGTGCGTTTAGCGGATGGTCGGGTTGTTCCCGCGGTTGGTGGTTTTGTGCGCCCTCGCTGGAATGCATCCGTTGACTATCTCTCGGAGCATAATCTAGCGCGCAATGAATGGGGTTTGCTGCTTGTGGATTCTCAAGGGGAGACGAGCGTTCCAGGCATATACGCTGCGGGAGATGTAACGCCTCCCGGGCCCGAACAACTGATGATAGCCTGCGGGGACGGGGTGCGTGTCTCCAATAAGATGAACATGGCTCTAATTCGCGCCGACTTGTGATTTAAGTATCAGCTATACTAAAGTTGTTACTTGGTTCGGAACTCGTTTTGAACCGGTGGGGTATGGTGTAATTGGCAACACGGATGATTCTGGTTCATTTGTTCTTGGTTCGAGTCCAGGTACCCCAGCCATTAGGCTCATTCCAAAAAGCTCATCTGCGAATAGAATTCGGCAAGATTCGGTTGGAAATTTTGTCTTCTTTGGTGTCCGTGAGGGGTTGGGATAACCTGAGCAACACGGTAGCTCTCTAGGGTGATACTGATGGGGTGGTCGAAGCCTTCCTGGTTTGGGATCTCTCGTGAGGTGCATTACCTAGCTCAGACGCACCGGTTAACCGCCAGGTGTTGCTTTCCCGTCTCCCGTGGGGGTGTGCGTCCTTTACGGGTGGTTCTTTGAATACTAGCTTCCATATTATTCCCGGTTGCTGATCGACGATTTGGTCGTTGAGTATTATGTCAAGCACTCCGGGAGGGCGCATCCACGATCATGGAGACCGAACTTATGTTGCTCTATTGGCGCTATGAGTGCGCGGTGTACGTAGCTGATGCAGTGTCCTCTCCTGCTCAAATTCTGCCTTTATTGTGTGGAGGTATTCTTGGCGTTCGTAGGGGTCTGGGCTTATTCCGCGCGAGTGTGTTTGAAGAGGTATTGCGCGATGGGGATTTGAGCTTCGGAATCGATTCCTATTGCTATACCCTCCAGTAGGGGTAGGGCAGCACGGTCGCTGCCCTACCCCTACTGGAACCGCAACGTTTTTGTTTGATTCGAAAAATTCACATAAAGCTATTAAAGCTAATTGTATTTTATATTTAAGTAATTGTACTAAAATGCATTGTAAGATCAAACTTGATTAGAAAAAATTGCTTTCTGCTTGAGCAATATATATTATCTCTCGTAACATCATTTAAAGCATTTATAAAAAATGAACATACATTTTTGCAACAGAGACATGTTGCAAAAATTTGCTGAACTCATCTAACCCCTCGATTTTAAGGAGCTGGCTATGAATCCAATGCCTGGTTTCCCACGCAGCGCTCGGAATCTTATTTCGTTCGGTTTTGTATCAGCAATCAGCCTCTATCAGCTTCCTTTTTCCCTCCCGGCAGTAGAACAGACAGCGGAAATAACGGCCTCTCAATCTACTCTTTCACTCATAAGCCTAGGACCGCAGGGACAAATGCCCAGCGGTAACACCTGTGAGTACGTTTCTTCCGGGGTGATTCTCAATGCAGCTTATGACGCTGGGCCTCAGGGGTTACGTGGACCTGGCTCTCAACAATTTTGTTTCCCCTCTCTGACTAACCAAGGCTCTTCGGGAGGGCCCGCCTCTGCCATTGGTACCCAAGGCAGTCAAGGTGCAACAGGTTCTCAGGGAGCTGTGGGGCCTCAAGGAGTTGCAGGCCTTTTAGGTAGAGAAGGCCTCCAAGGTTTGGCTGGGGCACAAGGCTTTCAAGGGGCGCAGGGGCTCGAAGGTGCTAGGGGTGTTGCTGGCGTTCAGGGAGCACTCGGCGGTACTGGTGCTAATGGACCTCAGGGTGCGGCTGGTCAGGATGGTGCTGTTGGTCCACAGGGTTTCCAAGGTGATCAAGGTGCCGCTGGTATAGATGGTGCGGCTGGTGTTGATGGTGCTCAGGGCGTGGCGGGTGTTGATGGTGCTCAGGGTGCTGCGGGTATAGATGGTGCTCAGGGTTCAGCGGGTGCGCAAGGTTCCCAGGGTTCGACTGGGGTTCAGGGTGTGGCGGGTGTTGATGGTGCTGTTGGTCCACAGGGTTTCCAGGGTGATCAGGGTGCTGCTGGTATAGATGGTGCTCAGGGTGCTGCTGGTCAGGCTGGTGTTCAGGGTTCGGCTGGTGCTCAGGGTGCGGCGGGTGTTGATGGTGCTCAGGGTTCGACTGGTGCTCAGGGTGCTGCTGGTCAGGATGGTGCTGTTGGTCCACAGGGTTTCCAGGGTGATCAGGGTGCTGCTGGTATAGATGGTGCTCAGGGTGCCGCTGGTCAGGATGGTGCTCAGGGTGCGGCTGGTGTTGATGGTGCTCAGGGTTCGGCTGGTCAGGATGGTGCTCAGGGTGCGGCGGGTGTTGATGGTGCTCAGGGTTCGACTGGTGCGCAGGGTTCGGCTGGTCAGGATGGTGCTGTTGGTCCACAGGGCTTCCAGGGTTTCCAGGGTGATCAGGGTGCTGCTGGTATAGATGGTGCTCAGGGTGCCGCTGGTCAGGCTGGTGTTCAGGGTGCGGCTGGTGTTGATGGTGCTCAGGGTGCTGCTGGTCAGGATGGTGCTCAGGGTTCGACTGGTGCTCAGGGTGCTGCTGGTCAGGATGGTGCTGTTGGTCCACAGGGCTTCCAGGGTTTCCAGGGTGATCAGGGTGCTGCTGGTATAGATGGTGCTCAGGGTGCCGCTGGTCAGGCTGGTGTTCAGGGTTCGGCTGGTGCTCAGGGTGCGGCGGGTGTTGATGGTGCTCAGGGTTCGACTGGTGCTCAGGGTGCTGCTGGTCAGGATGGTGCTGTTGGTCCACAGGGTTTCCAGGGTGATCAGGGTGCTGCTGGTATAGATGGTGTTCAGGGTGCCGCTGGTATAGATGGTGCTCAGGGTGCCGCTGGTCAGGCTGGTGTTCAGGGTGCGGCGGGTGTTGATGGTGCTCAGGGTGCTGCTGGTCAGGATGGTGCTCAGGGTGTTCAGGGTTCAACTGGTGCGCAGGGTTCAACTGGTGCGCAAGGTTCGACCGGTGCTCAGGGTTCAACTGGTGCGCAGGGTTCGACCGGTGCTCAGGGCGCTCAGGGTGTTCAAGGTCTGACTGGTGCTCAGGGTTCGACTGGTGCTCAGGGTTCGACTGGTGCTCAGGGTTCGACTGGTGCTCAGGGTTCGACCGGTGCTCAGGGCGCTCAGGGTGTTCAAGGTCTGACTGGTGCGCAGGGTTCGACTGGTGCTCAGGGTTCGACTGGTGCTCAGGGTTCAACCGGTGCGCAGGGTTCGACTGGTGCGCAGGGTTCGACTGGTGCTCAGGGTTCGACTGGTGCTCAGGGTTCAACCGGTGCGCAGGGTGTTCAAGGTCTGACTGGTGCTCAGGGTTTCCAGGGTGATCAAGGCTTCCAGGGTTCGACCGGTGCTCAGGGATCAACCGGTGCGCAAGGTTCAACTGGTGCGCAAGGTTCAACTGGTGCGCAAGGTTCGACCGGTGCGCAAGGTTCGACCGGTGCGCAAGGTTCCCAGGGTAATCAAGGTTTCCAGGGTGCTCAGGGTGCGCAAGGTTCCCAGGGTTCAACTGGTGCTCAGGGTGCGCAAGGTTCCCAGGGTTCAACTGGCGCGCAGGGTTTCCAAGGTAATCAAGGTGTCCAGGGTTCGGCTGGGGCTCAGGGTCAGAGTGGCGCTCAGGGTGCTGCGGGTGCGCAGGGTGCTGCGGGTGCTACTGGTACTCAGGGTCTTCAGGGTCAGAGTGGTGCGCAGGGTGCTACGGGTGCTACTGGTGCTCAGGGTGCTGCGGGTGCTACTGGTCCGCAGGGCTTCCAAGGCACCCAGGGTGCGGCGGGTGCTACTGGTCCTCAGGGTCTATTGGGTGCTACTGGTTCCCAGGGGACACAGGGCGCTGCCGGTGTCACTGGCTCTCAGGGAGCTCAGGGTGCTGCTGGTTCAGCAGGGCCTCAAGGTGTTCAGGGTGCTCAAGGTGCTCAGGGAGCTCAAGGCTCTCAGGGAACTCAAGGCGCTCAAGGTTCAGCCACTGGATTTGCAAAGTTTTACCTTAATACAACAGGTTCAGCAGCAGTGAATACTAATGTTGCGTTTAACGCGACAGAAAGCAATACGGTTACTGGTAATGTTGCAAATTCCGGGGGAACAATTACTCTAACCGGGCCGGGGACTTTTTATCTGGAAGGATCCGTTGGTGGACTAAACCCTAGTAACTTGTCAGTCGGTCAGGCTCGTGTGTACAGCGGTTTCTATAATATTGGAACCAGCTCGTACTTTGGACAGGGAGGTCAGAGTTCGGCAGGTAACGCTACCAACTTTGACGGTATACCGAACAACTCCGCGAACGCATCTATTACCGTTGCTTCAGGGAGCAGCGTCACCGTGGCATTACGCATTAATTATGTGAATGCTACGGCGGCTATCTCGGCCCAGTCCGATTTCAATACAGCGTCACTCGGGCAGGCCTGGGTGAGCGTAATAAAGTTCTAGGTTTTGAAATCCGTAAACAACTAGCTGTTTATACGATCTTCAAATTATTTGAGACAAGAAGAGAATGAGATATATCAAGAAGGAGCAATAACTATGAAGATACGAAAAGTTTGGGGTGTGGTTCTTCCTCTTGTGTTCATTCTGGGTCTGAGTGCCTGTAGCACTCCTGCAGAACCCGAAGCTGAGCCTAGCGCTTCTGCCTCGGCTGAACGTGACGCTGTGAACGAATTAATTAATATCGGTATTGCAGAAGCCAATGCTAATAAAATATCTGAGGCTGAAAGTACGTTTAAAAATGTTCTTGCTTTAGATCCTGGAAACTATTTTGTTCTCTACGACCTTGGTGTTCTTGAGCAAAGCAAAGGGAACAATAACCAAGCGCTTTCTTATTATGACCAAGCTCTTGAAACGAACCCAGACTACACACCAGCGCTGTACAACAAGGCCATCATAGTTGAGGAGAGCAATCCTCAAGAGGCAATCTCGATGTATGAAAAGATCGTGGGTCTGGATGACCAAGCTTCAACCGCTTACTATCATCTTTCTCAGCTTTACGCAGCCGAGGGAAACCAAAATAAAGCTCAAGAAGCTCGGGACAAAGCGCTTGAGCTTCAACCCTCGCTTGCCTCGGAAGGGTGAGAAAAGTATCTGTGTAGGGGTGGTAATAGAGGTTTAATTGACTCGAAAAATTGTTCCATCACAACGAGAACGCTGTTATTCAGGATGAAGTTTCCACCGAATTTCGTACGCATCTGATCCGAGCCCTAAAGTTGAACGTGTCCGCCCCTCCGCTCCTCGAACGGTCTGTATGCTGCACTCTCGGTGAGAGCGCATTTAGCGATACGGATGCAGAGGGCAGGGTATCGAGTCTATGCTTTCAACCGTGAACTGCTTTATATCCTTAGCCCTTTACAACCAGCCCCTTATTTCTGACCGGGAGTAGCGGTTTGCTGCTCACTTCGTATTCTTTGAGGCGGCCGAGACAATAAACCCGACGAGAGCGAGATTCTTGACCATGAAAAACGGTCTAACAGGACGGTTCGTCAGGGAAAATCCCTGGGTCGCCCGGGAACAGTACCTTACTCACAGCACGAGGGCTAACGATACCTGGCAATAATCAAGTAGTGTAGTCACTCATATGCTTAGGAGGGCACATGGGAACGATTGAGCGCAGCGCTGGGCCGTCTTTTGCTCTTACATCGCGTAAGGGCTTTGGCGCATGGTCAAAACAGCCGTGGAGACTGACGTGGAGGCGATCACCTCATGTACTTCGGGTGAGAGCTTCTGAAATTGAGGGCCGTGTGGTGAGGGTGAACGAGGAGTTCCGCTACGTTTACTTCCCTGTTTCAGGAAAACATGCTTCTACCCGATACGCAGCAACCGCGTTTGCTCTTGATCTTCTTTTTAATGATGGAACATGGCTTTCGGATTACGCGGTTGACCAATACGATACTCCCCTCACACCGGAGAAGCAGGGCGCAGCAAAAATGTTTTGGATTGACCAATGGAATTTGCGTCGGATAGAGCTTAACGCGGTTGCGGGAAAAACGGTGCATGAAGTTGTGGCTCGGTTTTTGGGTGCTGATGGGGCCACTGCTGAAGGATTTCTCGATGAACCGACGATTGTCGCTGCCCAAACAAAAGATGCAGATCCGCTTGAAGCTGTACGAACCACACGGGGTTCCCACTCTACCGATCGTTTTTCTCGGGGTAATACTGCTCCGCTAGTTGCCTCACCGCACGGGGCAGTATTTGGGCTTCCCATGACGGATGCGTCCTCGGGGTCGTGGCCGTATTCGTATCTTTCTCATAACAGGCGGAGCGATAATCGGCCCGCTATTCAAGCGTTTGCCACCTCGCATTTACCTAGTCCGTGGATTGGGGATCGAGGTGTTTTTGAGGTTATGCCCAGCCCGCTGGCCCAACCGAAAACGGGTCGTGTTGAGCGTGCGCTCGGCTTTGATCGTTTGACGGGAGAGATTGACCGGGCTGATCGATATACGGTTCAGCTTGATGGTGGAGTTACTGCAGAGATGACCGCCGCTCGAAACGCTATTAGTATGCGGTTTCACTTCTCCGGACCCGAGGGGTCCATTATCTTTGACCATCTTGGAACCGTCTCACAAGTCAAGATTCAACGTACGGTTTCGCGATTGTGGGTCTCCTGCCTCCTCAACGACAGGGAGGATGCCCCGCAACACTACATTGCCCTTGAAGCGAGGGGGAGCGTTCGCAATGATAATTTATCAGTGTCTCACGATGGTCTCCTCCGCGGATCGGTCGAGATTGCTGTTGCGGAAAACCCTCTTGTTGAGGTCGTTATCGGTGTGTCTACCCTGGGACATGAAGAAGCACAGGCGCACCGTGACAGTGTGTCGAGTTTCGACGCTTTACACAAGAATAGTGTGGGTGAGTGGCAGGAAATGTTGGGAAAGGTTACTTTTACCGGTGCCCGGACTGATCAGCATACGGCCCTTTACTCCGATCTCTACCGGCTTTTCCTCTATCCCAACTATCACTCTGAAAAGGGGGTTGACGGTGGTATCACGTATCGGAGCCCCTTCAACGGTGAGGTGAAAAACGGTTTCTTTTCCGCAAACAACGGCTTTTGGGATACCTACCGTACCTGTTGGCCTGCGCTGGCCCTGCTCTCTCCGGTAAAGGCCGCCGAGCTTGCAAATGGATTTGTTGAACATTTTCGTGATGGAGGTTTTGTCAGCAGATGGAGCGCTCCCGGGGCTATCGACCTGATGACGGGGACATCGAGTGATACGGTTTTTGCCGGTTTGGCCGCTATGCAGACTCCCGGGTTTGAGATGTGGGACGCATACCGCTCCGCCCTTAAGAACGCAACGGTTCCCTCGTTTAACCCTGGACTGGGGCGTAAAGGCTTAGCTCGCGGTATTTTTTACGGTTATACCAGCATGGATACCCCCGAAGGGATGTCCTGGACACACGATAACGCGATTAACGATTCGGCTATTGCCCGGATGGCTAGGCAACTGGCTTCCGGCGAAGAGAATGAATTCATACGCGCACGTCTCCATGATGAGGAACGTTACTTTGCTGCGAGAGCTTTAGCGTACCAGGAAATTTTCCACCCCGAAACAAAGTTTTTTATGGGCAGGGACTTTGAAGGAAATTGGCGTCACCCCGATAAGACTTTTGATCCCCGCGTATGGGGATATGACTACACCGAAACAAACGCATGGGGCGCGGCGTTTACGGTTCCTCACGATGGTGCGGGACTTGCCGCCCTCTACGGCGGAGAGGATGCACTTGCTCAAAAACTTGATGAGTTTTTTACGCAGAAGGAGACGGGGGCCGAAGAGTTTTGCGGCTCTTACGGTTTTGTAATCCACGAAATGACGGAAGCTCGTGACGTTCGTATGGGAATGCTTGGGCTATCCAACCAACCTGCCCACCATATCCCCTTCATGTACTGCTTTACAGGTCGACACGATGATGCACACAGAATCGTGACGGAAGCTCGTGATCGCCTTTTTATCGGTAGCGATTTTGGGCAGGGATTTCCGGGGGATGAGGATAACGGGGAGATGTCGGGGTGGCATTTCTTTACCGCTATTGGACTGTACCCTCTCGTTCCGGGAAGTGGCAATTTTATTTTGGTTCCCCCGATGCTTCCTCGAACGCGCATACAACTTGCCTCGGGCGGAGTTCTTGAGGTGAGGGTCGCGGAGGAGGCGGCTGCTGGTGATCCTCTCGACGGAGAGGGTGGCCTCGGGAGGTACGTTCGTGCCGTTACAGTTGACGGTGTTCCGTGGAACAGTATCTCTATTGATTACGAACACGTCAAAGAGGGTGCTGTTATTGAGTTTGAGCTTTCTTCGAAACCACTCGGGTGGGCCTCTCATGCCCGCCCTCCCTCCTTCTCTGAGGAATTTGGTGTGACGACTCCTCTCCGCGATCTCACTCGGTCTGGCCTCTCTGCGACAGATAACAGTGGAGAAAACACCACATTTCTTGCGCCGGGAGAGTCGATTGAATTTCCTCTTCACCATACTGCGCTTCCTACCCTGTATACGCTTACGCTTGAAGAAGCGGCACAGGCATCTTGGTTGCTGGAAGTACGAGACGAGAGTGGAGACTGGATCACTTGTGATGAGCGTCGTCTAGAAATTTTCGAGTGGAAGCGGCAGACGCGTCCGTTTTCTTGTGTGGTTACCCAGGCTTGTTCATCGATTCGTCTTGTTGCGACCTCGGAGATTTTTATAAGACAGTTTGAGATTTTTGAGTTGTAACAGTCCTCTGCTGGTATTTGCTGCAACGTCGTTTTTGGGTAAAAAACGTCTTACCTGGATAGGTACAGGGTGTTCTTAAAGTCGATAAAAGCGGTTTTTCAGGGGTTAGTTGGTGTTGCTGTGAGGTAATCATCTTGACAACTGTCTGCTGCTCTGTTAGAACAACTATATCGGTTTAGTTCCCTTCAACAAAGGAGTTCTCATGAAAACCAAAACGGGCATAGCGCTAAAAGCGTCCAGACGGCTTGTTACTATAGGGGCGGCCGGAGTCGCACTCGTTTTTGCGGTTTCCGCCTGTTCGTCTGGCGGAGACGGTGGCTCCAATGACGGATCAACCCTCACCCTGCAGACCTGGTCACTCACCCCTAAATTCACTGACTACCTCAACGGTGTGATTGAGTCTTTCGAAAAAGAAAATCCTGGAATCAAAGTCAAGCTTCTTGACCAGCCGAGTGACGGTTACTCTGAAAAGGTTCTTACGCAGGCAGCGTCCAATGATCTTCCCGACGTTCTTAACCTTCCGCCCGATTTTGCTCTTCCTCTCGCCCAGAAGGGGCTCCTTGAGGACGTTTCAGCTCATGGAGACCTCTCTCAAACGTATGTGGAAGGTAGCGTTGACGCCTATCGTTTTGCGGGGCTTGATGGGGTTTACGGTTATCCCTGGTACCTCAATACGGATTTGAGCTGGTGGAACAGTGCAGATTTGGATGCGTGCGGTCTTGATTCAACCAACCCTCCCGCCACCCAGCAGGAACTTTTTACGCAGGCGAAGATCATGAAGGAGGCCTGCTCGGATAAGAGCCTGATGAGTCGTAAACCTGGTCTCAGCGACATCGTTCTTGAGGGTATTCCGGTATTTAACAAGGAGGGAACCGAGTTTATTTTCAATACTTCGGAGGCTGCGGCTCTCCTTGACCAGTATCGAGAGGCCTACGCTGACGGGCTGGTGCCCTCAACCGTGCTTAACAACGACTACTTAGGCAATAGCAAGCTGTTTACCCAGAACCAAGTGTCGTGGACCACCGGCGGTGCAACCGCCCACACCGACTTTGTTACGGATAATCCTTCGCTTGAAGGTAAAGTTGTAGTGAGTAAGGCCCTTAACTCTCCTCCGCTGTGGGTCCAGGGAATGAGCGTTTCTAAGAACTCGAAGAATCTTCCCGCGGCCATCGCCCTGGCCGAGTGGGTGACCAACGCGGAGAACCAGAACGCTTTTGGTCATCTTGTGAACGTTTTTCCCTCCACTCTTGAATCAAAGGAAGACCCGTATTTTTCGGAGAGTGACGGAACCGTCGAGGGGGATGCGCGCGCACTAGCCTTCGATTCGCTTGCCTCGGCAAAAGTCCTCACACCCTACGAGGTTACCCCCGCAATGACCGACTACTTCGATCAGCAGGTTGCCTTGGCAATCCGCGGCGATGTTACCTCTCAGCAGGCTCTCGATCGGGCCGTTGAAAACATGAACAAGCAACTCGAGCGTCAATAAGTACCGCTGTCAGTATGAATAAGATAACTCGCGCTTGGACGCCATGGCTCCTGATAGCCCCGGCATTCATCTGGCTGATGGTGTTTAATGTTTGGCCATCACTAAACACCATTCGCCTGGCTTTTACAAATGAGAAACCGCTCACCGGCCCGGGGGACGAGGTGAAGTTTGTCGGTTTCCAGAACTTTATCGACATGATGAGCGACGAACTCGTATGGAACGCGATTCTTAACAGCGTGGTCTATATGCTCATCTGCCTTCCCTTGCTCACCATCCTTCCCCTCCTCATCGCTCTCCTTGTCGAAAAGCAAATACGTTTTATCGGGTTTTTCCGAACGGCCTTTTACACACCCGTGATTGCCTCTGCCGTTGTGGTTGGTCTCATCTGGATGTGGATGCTTGACGACCGGGGGATCATTAACAATCTGGCAACCACCCTCCAGATTGTGCAGGAACCGCTGCCCTTCCTCACCGACCGCTGGCTGGTGATCATCAGTGCAACAAGCCTCACAATTTGGAAGGGGCTCGGTTACTACATGATTATCTATTTGGCTGCGCTAGGTAACGTGAGTAAAGATCTGCATGAAGCCGCAGCAATGGACGGTGCGGGGGCAGTACGGCGCTTTTGGAGCGTGACTATTCCCGGAGTGCGAAACGTGATGACCCTCATCGCGATTCTGGTGTGTATCTCCTCCCTTCGGGTTTTTTCGGAGGTCTTTATCCTGACTGGAGGCAAGGGGGGTCCCGGCGGTCAGGGCTCCACAATTGTGATGTTGATTCAGCAGTACGCCCGAGGGTTTTATGGAGACCTCGGCTACGCAACCACGCTGAGCATTGTGCTTTTTTTCCTCACCCTCGTCCCCATGATTGTTCTTGCGCGGATTAACTCTAAGGCAAACGCATGAGTAACAGGCAAAGTTTCAACGGTGCGCAAGATTTCAGCGTCTCACAGAGTTTCAGCGATCAGCAGAACACGCGTGTCCAGGACAGTCAACAAGACCTGCACGGCACGCGACGCACGGGGCGCAAACATCGCTCCTTCGGCACAATAACGCCGGTGCAGAAAATCTTTCGGTATGTGCTCTTGGCATTTGTGCTCTTCATCACAATTGGGCCTTTTCTATGGCAGCTGTCCACCTCGCTCAAGGGCCCGGCCGAAGATATTTACACGGGGACGCTCAGCTTTATTCCCAGTGATCCGACGATCAATAACTATACCCGGGTGCTGGATGCGATACCCGTTCTGAAATACATTGTTAACTCACTTATTGTTGCCGCGTTTGCGGTGGGCGGTAACGTTTTTTTCTCAACCATCGCGGGTTTTGCGATTGCGCGGCTCAGATGGAGGGGGCGCAAGTTTTTGCTCGGGCTGATCTTGGCAACATTGATCCTGCCTGCCGAAGCCACAATCGTCTCGCAATTTGTCACGATTCGTGATCTTGGTCTTGCGGACACCCTGCTGGGTGTTGCCCTTCCCGGGATGGTAGCGGCGCTCAATATTTTGCTGATGTACAACGCTTTTCGAATGGTGCCAGAAGAAATTGATCAGGCCGCCGTCATGGATGGAGCCAACGCGTGGCAGCGGCTTATCCACGTTGGTCTTCCAAGTGTGCGCGGAACGATCGCGGTCGTGGCGATTTTCTCCTTCATTGGAGCCTGGGACGACTTCCTTTGGCCGCTGATCGTCCTCACTACACCGGACAACTTTACGTTGACGATTGGTCTGCAATACCTGTCTGGAACCTTTTCTAACGATCAACGGCTCATCGCTGCGGGGACGATGATTGCCTTTATCCCCATAGCTATCTTCTTCGCCGCATTGCAAAGATATTTTTTCCGCGGAGTTGAAGAGGGCGGCGTCAAGGGCTGACGCCCACACTAAAAAGAAAGCGAGGAAATTGTGATTGTAAAGCACAAAAAACGAAGGAGTGGTGCGCGTGATTTTATATCCGTTACCGTCGCGGCCGCAATGATTGGTGCCGGATTGCTTACTGCGGGGCCGGCGGGGGCAGCGGCTCCCGACGACCATAGAGTGGTTGTCTACTATCAAACGCACTATCAGAACAACAC
Source organism: Lysinibacter sp. HNR (assembly GCF_029760935.1). Taxonomy (NCBI): domain Bacteria; kingdom Bacillati; phylum Actinomycetota; class Actinomycetes; order Micrococcales; family Microbacteriaceae; genus Lysinibacter; species Lysinibacter sp. HNR. The sequence continues at coordinate 668,900 of NZ_CP121684.1, forward strand.
GTTTGTTCCCGTTCGGCCGCTCGTAGACGAGAACACGGGCGCAACCCATGTGATTCTTGCCACCCTGCACAATCGGGACGACCCCAGCGAACTCTTTTTGAACGATCATCCCGTGACCGACCCCTACTTTGACCCGGTATGGGAGGACCTTCAATACATTCAGTCCCAGGGGGTCAAGGTGATGGCAATGATCGGCGGTTGGGGAGGCGAACCAACCTTGACGCGACTACAGAACGACTTTGATACCTACTATCCCGCTATTCGTGACTTTCTGAGGGATCACAATATGGAGGGTCTTGACCTGGACATTGAGCATAACTTCCCGGTTGATTTTATTGCTAAGTTTATCGATCAGCTTCGTGCTGACTTTGGTGCGGACTTTATCATCACTATGGCTCCCGTTCCCGGAGGTCTTGATGGCACAGGAGATTTGCTCGCCGGGATCGATTACGACACTCTTTATGCAACGCACGGTAATGAGATCGACTGGTTCAACACCCAGTTTTATTGCGGTAACGGGGATTTGACAAATACTGCCGGATACGACGCGATTATTGCGCACGGTTACCCCGCCTCAAAGGTCGTTGCGGGAACCATCACTAATGCAGAAAACTGCTCACGCGGATACATCCCCTTTGAACAGGTCCTTCAGGTAACTGCAGAATTGACGGAAAAGTACCCCGACTTTGGTGGTGTTATGGGCTGGGAGTACTTCAATAGCGATCCGGGTGGTGTTGATGCTCCCTGGCTCTGGTCTGCGTTTATGAGTGAGGCAATGCAGCTTGAAGAAGAGTTAGAAGAGTTAGAAGAGTTCCCCGAGGTTATCTCGGATAAAGAGGGAGAACCCACCATCACTGAGGAAAATTCGGCTTCTCCTCGGGCAAATCGTGGCGAATTGGCGGCAACTGGCGCGTATAGTCTCGACGCGATCCCGGGGATGCTGGTTCTTCTGGGTACAGGTCTCGCGCTGTTGCTGCGTCGCCGCTTCCAGAGAGCACAACAGCACTGAGCATACTAAAGGAATAGGTGTTCGTCAGGGTAATCCTTTGCTCACGAGGATTACCCTGACGTTCTTTCTCTCTTCTGGCTGACTGGAACCTATCAGGATGTGAAACATTCCAGGTATCAAAATCGAAATATCCCTTTCATAGAAGAGTATTCAAAATTGGCAAAAAATCGATATTTGCGGCGTTAAGGAGGCGGACGCCCGAGGGGACACGACCTCCGTTTCACGTTGGGTTAGCCCCGAAACGGGTCATTGACACCGCTGTTACACTCGCCGAGCGCTCGCACCTGCTCGGCTGGTCCATTCGAGATCTCGCCCGCGAACTTGAGGTGGTTCCGTCGGTTGTTTATCACTACATCGGTGGTAAAGACGAACTGGCGCGCCGTGTTGTCGAGAGGGTTTGCGTTCACCTTCAGTAGCCCGACCCCGCGCTAGAATAGCAAGATTGGTTTTGTGCTGTGTTGCGCTCCGCACGCCCCTGGCTCTCCGGTATCCGGGTGTAGCAAAGTGGCTTCTCATGCACGGCCCTGCCTTTCCCAGTCTTCTTCCGTTTCTTGATAGCGCAGTCGCCCTGCTCCAACAGGCGGGTTTTGGGGATCTGACCGCGTATGCCTACAGTGCACTGTTTAACCATGCTTTTCTGATGCTTGCCCCGGGCGACGATCGCAAGCAACACGAAGGGAACGGCGCCGGGATCACACCGCCATGATGAGTGACTTTGCCCGTAACGCCCTGGACAGCCCCGGCGTTGTGGTGCTGGTCTTGTCACTGATTGAACCGTTGGCCGGAGAACAGGAACGGATGCACTCGGTTCAGAGTAAGTACTACGAGTTCATTCTCGAAAACACCATCGCCGGATTTGGAACATCATCTGGCGCACTCTGCAATAGGAGATTCCTTTGGTATTGATACTGGCAACTGAAGGCTTCTAAACTGTTTTTCTGATACCCGCTGTGCGGCTCTGTGCACTAGACAGAGCCCAGTAACCGAGGGTGCTCCCGTCTCGGATCTCACCCTGAGTAAATCAACTGGGGGTACGGCCTCGAGCGTGTAAAATTCTGCCTCCCAGGATTTCCCGGTTCCTGGGAGGCAGGGCCAAGCGTAGAAAATGTGGCGGTAAAGCACTGGCACTCCGGCCCCGAGATGCCCGATAATTCGACGAAAGAGCCGACCGAGTGCAGGTTGCTTATCTCTTATCCGGTTTCTTCGCGGATCTCTTGGCGGGCAGCGCCTTCAGGATTTTCGGACGGCTTGATCAAGCCGGCTGAAAAGTCGAGACGGACTTTTAATGCGAAGTGAAGTGATCGATCGAAGACTTGAGCATCCAGTCCATCCGTACCCCGTAGTTTCTTTGTGCGGTAGAGCTTCCTGACGTATGAACACCAATAATGCACTCTCCGCACCCCGTTCCGTCATCCTTCACCCAGATGGGGGAACCGCTCTGGCCGCCAAAAGTATCAAGCTGATACCAGAATCTTTGCAAGTTATGGTTGTTGAGGGGGCCAAAATCTTGGAACATGTAGCTGTTGCCCAATTCCTGCCTTTTATCACCGGGGTAACCGGTGATCCAGGCTTTGCTGACCGTAGCGTTACCCGAGTTGCGATATCCCATGTGCCCGTTGACTTTTCCTGCGTTGCAATCGAGCTGGATAATGCCCCAATCGTAATCTGGGCTTTCATACTTTTTCCACTCCTCAGGCACAATGATTCTCTCTGCGGCACAGGTGAAACCTTGTGCCGGGCCGTTTTTCTCAAATGTTGTTGTGACATTGGTTGACCAGTCGGGTGTGGGATATTGTGCGTAAAGACAGTGCGCCGCGGTGAGCACGGTGTTTTCTCCGACGAGGGAGCCGGTGCACGAGTATCGTTTGCTGTTTTTCGTGTGCAGAATGAGGGGGATCTGGTTGTACGGGGTTTGTGAAACGTCTGTCACCCGTGTTCTATTGTCTTTCCCGATGACAACGTAGGGCGAGGGGTGTGTGTCTATGGGAGCTTCGGGCGCTGATTCGGTGGGAGGGTTATGCGTTTTCGTGTCGCTCTGTGAATTCTCACGGGAGAGATCTGCGATATTTCCCGTGCCTCTGCTTGCCGGGGTGGTGACTAGTCCGGACTGACTTATGACGGTCGTGTTTCCTAGGTTGTCAACAAGTGTGACGGTGCCGGGGTTTGCCTCCGCAGCGGTTGTGGAACCAAGAGTCAGGGTCACTGCAAGGCTCACCAGAGTGAGATTTACGCGGGTGCGTTGGCGGTCATATAACGTTTTGATCATTGTGTGCTCCTCGTTTCCCTCGAGCGTTGAGGGCGATAGGCTAACCGGCGATGGTGATATGCGCTTAGTTCTGACCGGGAACCCAACGCTGAGGCTCTCTGACGGATAGTTTATGTAACTATACGATTGTAAATTTAAAAATATTGATTTTCAATATCATCAATAATATTGACACATGTATAGATGTTCTTTCTTTCTAGGAAAGTGGTTGCAGTTGTGGTGAGGTAATCTCCCGTGTGACGCATCGTGGATGCGGAGTAGCTTCTGTTGATGCTGCCCAAAGCACGCGTAGGAAAATAGGGGCGTTCTACGTATGTTGTGTTCGTCGAGGGAGTGAGGTGCGCTTCGGGCCCCCGGGGGCCGAGGTAAACGCGGTTTGCTACACGGGATAAAAGCGATTGATCGTGTGATGGGTCTTCTCCGCGAACTTCAGAACCGTTTTCCCGAGAGGGGAGGGCGCCGGGATCACGCCGCCATGATGAGTGACTTTGCCCGTAACGCCCTGGACAGCCCTGGCGTTGCGGTGCTGGTATCGTCACTGATTGAACCTTTGGTCGGAGAACAGGAACGGATGCACTCGGTTCAGAGCAAGTATTACGAGTTCGTTCTTGAAAACACCATCGCCGGGCTGGAGCATCATCTGGCGCACTCTGCAATAGGAGAGCCCTTTGGTGTTGATACTCGCGACTGAAGGTCTCTAAACTGTTTTTCTGTTATCAGCCGTGCTGCTCTGTGCACTCAATAGAGCCCAGCAACCGAGGGTGCTCCCGTCTCGGATTTCACCCTGAGTAATCAACCTGGGTACGGACTTAAGGGTGTGGAATTCTGCCTCCCAGGATTCTCCCGGTTCCTGGGAGGCAGGGCCAATCGTAGAAATTGTGGCGGTAAAGCAGTGGCACTCCGCAGCAGAGATGCCCGGTGATTCGACGAAAGAGCCTATCGAACGCAGGTTGCTTATGTCGTATCCGGTTTCTTCGCGGATCTCTCGGCGGGCAGCATCTTCGGGATTTTCGGACGGGCCGATAAAGCCGGCTGGAAATTCGAGACGGGCTTTTCCTGCGACGGTGTCGCGCTGACCCCGGATGAAGAGGAGATCTGCTCCGTTAAGGACAGCAATAACCATTACGCTATCGGGTCGTGCTACCCTAAACCACCCGGCAGAACCAACGGTGTTGGCGTCGCTGCGGTGATGAACGGAAAACCACGGATTCGTGTGGAGGATATTGATGTCGTTGGTCAACGCTAACGCCCTTTCACGCTTTTACTGCGCGGTGAAATGATCGATCGAAGACTTGATCGGCGTGGTCATCCGTACCCCGGAGTTTCTCTGTGCGCCAGCGTTTGATGTGGTGTGAACGCCAATAACGCACTCTCCACACCCCATTTTATCGTCCTTGAACCAGATGGGGGCACCGCTCTGGCCGCTAAACGTGTCAATCAGGTACCAGAACCTTCGATCGGTATGGGGGTAGAGAGCGCCAAAGCTTTGAAACATGTAGTGGTTGCCCAACTGTTGCCTTTTATCACCGGGATAGCCCGTAATCCAGGCTTCTGTGACCGGATTATTCTTTAGATCGCGATATCCCATGTGGCCGTTGACCTTTCCTGCGTTGCAATCAAGCTGGATGATGCCCCAATCGGAAGTTGAGTTTTTGTCTTGTGTCCACCACTCGGACACAATCAGTCTCTCTGCCGAACACTTAAAGCTCTGCGTTGGCCCATTTTTCTCAAATGTTGCTGTGACATTGGTCACCCATTCGGATGTGGGACCCCTCCCACGAAGACAGTGCGCCGCGGTGAGCACGGTGTTTTCTCCGACGAGGGAGCCGGTGCACGAGTATCGGCTCCCGTTTTTCTCGAACTGGATAAGGGGGATCTGGTTGTATGGGGCCTGTGAGATGTCTGTTACTTGCGTTCTCTCGTCTTTCCCAATGATAGCGTAGGGCGAGGGGGGCGTGTCTACGGGGGCTTCCTGTGTTGACTCGGTCGGCTCAGACGGGTTATGCATTTTCGTGTCGCTCCGTGAGTTTTCACGGGAGAGATCCGCGATGTTTCCCGTGCCCCTGCCTGCCGGGGTGGTGACTACTCCGGAATGATTTACGATGATCGTGTTTCCGAGGTTGTCAACAAGCGTGACGATGCCAGGGTTTGCCTCCGCGGCGGTTGTAGACCCCAGGGCAAGGACCACCGCAAGGCTCGTCAGAGTGAGATTTACGCGGGTGCGTTGACGGCGATCATATGGCGTTTTAATCATTATGTACTCCTCGAATTTCCTCGAGCGCTGAGGGCAATAGGCTAACCGCGATGATAATATGCGCTTACTCCTGATTGGGAACTCAACGCTGAGGCTCTCTGTTGAATGGTTTATGTAACCGTACGATTGTAAATTTAAAAATATTGATTTTCAATATCATCTATAATAATGATAGACGTCTAGATGATTTGTCTTTCTAGGAAAGTGGTTATAGTCGTGGTGCGGTAAGCTCCCGTGTGAAGCTCGTGATTGTGGAGTGCCTCTGTTGATACTCTCCGCCGCATATGGGGAGAGGGCGTTCTAGGTAGATTGTGTTCATCGAGGGAACGAGGTGCAACTCGCACCCCCGAGGCCGAGGTAAAAGCGATTTTACGCTGCAGGGTATCGGTGTCTATCTCATTGCAGCGCTTGACAGTTTGAGTCGTGATGATGTTAATGCCTATGCGGTACGTTCCCGCAGGCTTGCTGAGAGTGCCCGAGGTCGGGGGTGTTTTGATCGCTCAATAGTTTCCGTTCGAGACCAGAACGGTTTGGTGCTGCTCGACCGCGATGAGCGCCGGAGTTGAGAGCGCAGTTGAATCGCTCGGTGGGGGCAATGAGTCCTGCTGGAAAAGTGAGACGGGATCCTAAGCGGTCGTTCAGTCTTAAATCTTGTGGGTCGGCTGGCACCGAGACTTTCGGTCTGGTCTATCCCCGCTTGTTGTCGCGGGGATAGACCGTGCCCTCAGCCACCCCTGATTGCAATACACGTCAACCACGTAAAATTTACGTTGATGGCCTCGTGGAAAATGCAGGTGGTTTTTGGGTTTCTCTGAGGGGGAGGGTTTGTCTATTGGGGGCTGATCCCAGCAAGGTCATCCATAAATTCTTGAGCAACCGTGGTTACTCGGGTTCCGAAATTTCTTCTGAACTGGTCTATTCCTCCGTCAACGCCCGAGGAGTGTACTCCGACAATGCAATAGGTGCAGGCGAGTTCTTCATTATTGTTGTAATACCAAATTGGAGACCCGCTCTGACCATTGGTGGCATCGATTTTGTCGTACCAAAGGCTGTCGTCGTTGGGAACAGAGTGGACGAGCCCGGAATCCTCATAGAGGGGGAAGGTATAATAGTTCGGTTTTTTATCTCCGGGGAAACCTGTGAGGGTATGATTGGTGGGAAAATCCTCATCAGGACGGTCGTGGGTTCCAAAGAATCCAACGAATTGACCGAAAGAGCATTGGGACTTGATAAGGGCCCAATCGCGAGATGTTGATTCACCTTCGCTCCAGCCCGGCGCAACCCTATAATCGCTAATGCCGCATTTAGGGAGTGTGAATTTTTGCGGATCGGAGCGAAGTGTCAACGTAATGTCATTGAGAGCAGCAGCCCCGTCTGCCTTTGTCTGAAGACAATGGGCGGCGGTAAGAATCACGGCTACGTCAACAAGGGCACCGGTGCAGTGAGTGGTTCCTGATGCTTTTTCTCTTTGAATAAGCACGATTTTGTCGTAGGGTTCGTCAAACGTTGTGACGAGTTTTCTCTTGTCTTCTCCGATTATGCCGCCACCGGCGTAGGAGGTAGCTGGGCTGATACGGCCGTCTGTTTTGATGAACTCGCCCCTAACGTCGTTGGGGTTTCCGCTTCCCCTTGAACTGGGTGTGCTGTTTCCGACAGGGAGTTTTTCTGTAGATGCTGCTGCGGTTGCGTCGTTGCTTGCCCTGGTGTTTGTTGTCGTTGGACTATCGGGGCTTGTAGCGGAGGCGGTTGGGCCAAGTGCTGTGGTGAGCGTGAGTGTGAGTAGGGTGAGTGTTGCTGCGCCGCCATGCCGCCAGGCGCGGGTGTGGTGAGCATAGTGGGATGGCCGTGGCGCGGCGCGGCGTAATATTGTCATGGGTATTTGCGATATTCCTAAGTTGGTAGATGGAATTGACAATTTAATTATTGACAATTAATGTTATTGTTTTGATTCAATTAGAGAATTTAAATTCTACTTTGTTAATATACACATTTTTGGATCTATGATGTGCTTGAATAATGAAAAATTATCGTCGGGTGTTTTGATCCTTGGGTAATCAGATACGTCTCAGTGTCAACGTCGGTTAGATATCACGGCACGCGCGACGGGAGGTGTCATCTGTTGAGGCCCCCTAATTCACGCATAGAAAAATAGGGGGTCGATTTGTGGGCATTCTACGTAGCCTGTGTGCGTTGAGGGAATGAGTGGTTAGGGTGGTTCTATAAGAAATTGACACAGGTTATGCCTGTGTTTCGAATACGAAGGAGTAGGCTAACGTGGTTGCAGGCACAACACCATACATTTATGATGCAATCCGCACTCCCCGTGGCCGAGGTAAAAACGGTTCGCTACACGGGATAAAAGCGATTGACCTTGTGGTGGGTCTCCTCCGTGAACTTCAGAGCCGTTTCCCCGAGCTCAATCCCGGTGCCATAGACGATATTGTTCTTGGCGTGGTTACACCCGTGGGTGATCAGGGAGCAAACTTGGCGAAGACGGCGGCAACCGTTGCGGGGCTCCCGGACACGGTTGCGGGTGTGCAGGTTAATCGATTTTGCGCGTCCGGGCTCGAGGCGGTGAACATCGCTGCGCAGAAAGTTGCCGCGGGATGGGAGTCTCTTGTGATTGCGGGTGGTGTCGAGTCGATGTCTCGGGTTCCCTTCGGCGCCGATGGCGGTCCCTGGGCAAACGATCCGGTCACAAGCTATGACAGCTATTTTGTACCGCAGGGTATCGGGGCTGATCTCATCGCAACGCTTGAGGGTTTTAGCCGTGATGATGTTGATGCCTATGCGGTACGTTCCCAAAGGCTTGCCGAAAACGCCTGGGCTCGGGGATACTTTGATCGCTCAATAGTCCCCGTTCGAGACCAGAACGGTCTGGTGCTGCTTGATCACGATGAGCATCGGCGTCCAGAGAGCACTGTTGAGTCGCTCGGTGGGTTAAAATCGTCTTTTGCCGCCCTAGGACAAAGATACGGATTTGACGCCGTCGCGCTGCAAAAATATCACTGGGTTGAGCGTATCAATCACGTGCACACCGCCGCCAATTCCTCGGGCATCGTGGACGGTGCGGCCCTGCTTCTCGTGGGGTCCGAGGCTGCCGGTGCTGAGGCGGGACTTACCCCGCGTGCACGGGTGGTTACGGCAGCGGTGAGTGGGGCAGACCCTACCATCATGCTCACCGGCCCCGCCCCGGCGACCCTGAAGGCGCTTGCACAGGCGGGGCTCACCACGGAGGACATCGACCTTTTTGAACTGAACGAGGCGTTTGCCTCCGTGGTGCTTAAGTGGATGAAAGACCTCAATATCCCCCAAGAGAAGGTGAATGTTAACGGCGGTGCCATCGCTATGGGACACCCCCTGGGAGCGACCGGGGCAATGATACTGGGCACGGCGCTCGACGAACTCGAGAGGCGCGGTGGAAAACGGGCGCTCATCACCCTGTGCATCGGTGGAGGCATGGGTATCGCAACGATTATTGAGAGGGTGTAGACCGTATGGGTTCTCCTGAGAAAATCGGCATGATTCACTGGAACAGAGACTCGGAGGGGATTATCACCCTCGTCATGGATGATCCCGATAATCCGGTTAACACGATGAACGATGCCTTCATCGATTCGCTTGATAACACCGTTACCCGGTTAGAGGCGGAGATCGAGAACGTTACCGGCGTGATTCTGGCCTCCGCAAAGCAGAGTTGGTTTGCCGGTGGAAACCTGCGCGAACTCATTACCGCCTCACCAGAGACCGCGAGGGAGGAATATGCGCGGGTCACCCGCATGAAAAAGCAATTCCGGCGTCTCGAACTTCTGAGGTGCCCCGTTGTCGCCGCAATCAATGGAACCGCCCTCGGCGGAGGCTACGAGGTGGCGCTTGCCTGTCATCATCGGATAGCGATAGACAGCCCAAAAACTAGAATCGGTTTGCCCGAGATTACCCTGGGTATGTTTCCCGGCGCGGGCGGAGCCACCCGTACGGTGCGTATGTTGGGTCTTGAGCGCGCGCTCAAGACCGTGCTTTTGCCCGGAACCCGTTTTGGGGTTGTTGGGGCCAGGGGCGCGGGTCTAGTTGATGACGTGGTGGAGACCCCCGAGGATCTAGAGGCCGCAGCTCGAGAGTGGATTCTTACCCATCCCGACGCAGCGCAGCCCTGGGATCGGGCGGGGTTCCGGATCCCCGGAGGCACCCCGAGCACTGCAGGGATATTGCCCGCGTTGGCTCCCTTTATACAGGCCTCTCCAGCTCTGCTGCGCCAGAAGCTTGGTGGGGCGCATTACCCGGCTCCTCGGGCCCTTCTGGCCAGCGCGGTCGAGGGCGCTCAGGTGGATGTCGACACCGCCCTCGATATTGAGACGCGTTACTTCGTGAGCGTGATTGATACACAGGTCGCCAGTAACATGATCGGTGCGTTCTTCTTTGATCTCACCGAGGTCGTGTCGGGGGCCTCTCGGCCTCGGGAAGCTGAGCGCCACACCGTTAATCGTCTTGGCGTTATAGGTGCGGGCATGATGGGTTCTGCCATCGCCTACACCGCGACCCGTGTGGGCATTGATACGGTGCTTTTTGATACCGATGTGCTGGCTCAAGAACGGGTGCTCGGCTATGTGCGTTCCCGGGAACGGGAGCGGGTTTTGCGACAAGACCCGGAGGCGTCCGATGATCTTATCGATTCTGAGGTGTCACGGCTACTCAAACGTCTGAACTTCTCCTCCACAGTGACGGAGCTCGCGGGTACTGAGTTTGTGATTGAGGCCGCTTACGAAGACCTTGAGGTGAAGAAAGCTCTGTTTATGGAGAGCGAAAACACGGTGCAGCCCGGAACCGTTTTGGCGAGCAACACCTCATCGCTGCCCATCGCCGAGATTGCGGATGCCGTGGATGATCCCTCTCTGGTTATTGGTCTTCACTTCTTTTCTCCGGTGGACAAGATGGAGCTTGTGGAGATCGTGCGTGGCCCACTCACCTCCGACAAAACCCTCGCCCGGGCTTTTGACCTTGCGCGGCAATTGCGCAAAACACCGATTGTGGTCAATGACTCGCGAGGCTTTTTTACCAGTCGGGTGATCTTTCGATATATCGAGGAGGCCTTAGCCGTCCTGGGGGAGGACATCAACCCTGTAACGCTAGAGCGGGCGGCTGGGCGTGCAGGGTATGCGGTGTCGCCCCTCAAACTCATTGACGAACTTAGCCTGACCCTGGTTGATCGGATCTGGCGTGAGAACGCCCGCGCTCAAGAGACCCTGCGCGTTGCCGGCAGCGTGTGGTCCCCCGCGACGGAGGCCCGTCACACGGTAGACCGAATGCTTCGAAAGGGACGGCTCGGGCGTGCGGCGGGAGCCGGGTTCTACGATTATTCTGAGGGGAAACGTGGTGATCTCTGGCCTGGGCTATCGGATTATCCCGGTCAACAACCAGGCTCCTTTCCTCACCACCCTGGGAGAGTGCTTCAGCCGGATAACACCATCCTGGAGAACCTTGGGGAGCGAATGCTCTGCGCCGAGGCTCTTGAGGCCGTTCGCTGTTGCGAGGAGGGAGTTATCGCCTCGCTTGCAGATGCCAATATCGGTTCGCTCCTCGGTATCGGATTTCCCCCGTGGACGGGGGGAGTGTTGCGCTACATCGAACAGTACGAGGGCGGGGTCGCGGGCTTTGTCGCGCGATGTGGAGAATTCGCGCGGCTTCACGGGCCGCGCTTCGAGCCGCCCGTCTCGCTCGTTCGCTGTGCCCGGGAGGGGCGCTCGCTTGCGGAGACCTACTTTAAACGCGCTGAAAGGGAATCACAATGACCACTACCCTAGAAACACAGATATCCACTCCCTTTACTACAGAGTTTGGCATTAGACACCCCGTTGTTCAGGGGGGAATGATGTGGGTGGGGCGAGCGGAACTGGCCGCCGCCGTATCGGAGGCGGGCGGCCTCGGCATTATCACTGCCCTCACCCAGCCGACCCCCGCAGATCTCGTTAAGGAGATCGAGCGTGCCCGGGCACTCACCGATAAACCCCTCGGTGTTAACCTGACCATTCTTCCTTCGATCACGCCGCCACCCTACGACGAGTATCGTCGCGCGATTATCGACGCGGGAATCACCATTGTGGAGACAGCCGGAGCGAACCCCGAACCTCACATGGAGATGTTCAAAGAGCACGGAGTAAAAATTATTCACAAGTGCACCAGCGTTCGCCACGCGCTCAAAGCTCAGCGGGTTGGTGTCGATGCCGTGAGCATCGACGGTTTTGAATGTGCCGGACACCCCGGTGAGGATGATGTTCCCGGGTTGGTGCTTATCCCCGCGGCAACCGAGAAACTCAGTATCCCCGTGATTGCCTCGGGAGGGTTTGCTAACGGGCAGGGCCTAGCCGCAGCTCTGGCCCTGGGCGCCGACGGTATCAACATGGGAACCAGGTTTATGTGTACGGAGGAGTCGCCGGTGGCACACGAGGTAAAGCAGTGCATTGTTGAGGCAACGGAGCGGGACACCGAACTCATCTTTCGCCCTCTGAAAAACACCGCCCGGGTGGCCAGCAACAGTGTGAGCCGCGAGGTGGTTTCGATTTTGGCGGCCGGGGGAGAGTTTCCTGATGTGCGCGACCTGGTGGCGGGTTCGCGAGGACGCAAGGTTTTTGAGGAGGGAGATCTTGAGGCCGGTATCTGGTCCGTAGGTATGGTGCAGGGACTCATTCACGATATTCCGTCGGCGGGTGAGGTGGTGCGCCGTACCGTTGCAGAGGCCGTCACCGAGATTGATCGGATAGCCGGACTGATAAATCGGGGTTGAGCGGGAGCTTTCTTCGATCCAATCGTGAAGGTATCTATCGTTACGTAGGATTGCGCCGGGTGTGAGTCTTGATGCGCGCGTTGTACTGTGCACGTAGTTTTTATGGATAAAGTAGAGGTCTATGTCCTCAGCTGTGCCTCACGTAGTCGTTGTTATTAATCCGGTGTCGGCCACCGGTAAACGCGGGGCAATTGGTTCGCGGGTGGCGGACGCTTTTAAAGCCCGGGGTTTTGCCGTAACCGCACTCCTCGAACAGGACGCTGCCTCTCTGGCTACTGCTCTTGCGCGCGTGTTATCAACACGGCCCGATGCCGTGATAGCGGTGGGGGGCGACGGCCTGGTGCACCTGGTGGTGGAGCAACTTGTGGGAACAGAGATCCCGCTGGGCTTAATTCCCACCGGCACGGGAAATGACTTTGCTCGTGGGCTGGGCGTCTCGCTTCACGTTGACGAGGCATTGCGCGCAACCCTGCGCCGGCTGTCCACCGAGGCGCTTGCGCGGGGGAGAACGGTCGATACCGGACTTATTCTTGGGCAGGGTGTGAGTCAGCCCTTTGTGGGCGCATTATCTGCCGGGTTTGATGCAGCCGTCAACAAGCTCACAAATCGTATGGTGTGGCCGCGCGGTAGAGCGCGTTATATTTTGGCGGTACTCATTGAGCTGGTGCGCCTGCGTTCCAGGAAGTATCGCATGCTGGTTGATGGTGATGAACTTGAGACGAGTGGGATTCTTGTGTCGATTGCAAATAATTCGTCGTTTGGTGGCGGAATAAAAATTGTTCCAGATGCCCGCCTCGATGACGGTTTTCTTGACCTTTTTATCGTGTCTAAAATATCGCGGATTCAGTTTCTGCTCTTTTTTCCGCGTGTGTTTCGCGGAACCCACACGAGCATTCCCGAGGTGACAATTCGCCGAGTCACAGAGGTAACCGTGGAGTGTGAGGGCGTTACCGGTTTTGCCGACGGCGAAGAGGTGGGGGCCTTGCCTCTGACCGTTCGGGTGGTGCCCAAATCGCTACGTGTTCTCGCGTGAGAATTGTGTGCGGACAGAGTTGACGAACGACGTAACAACTGAGAGAAAGCAGGGACTTTTTCTGGAACTTTCTGCTCGATTGGTGTTCGGCGCGAATCTGTGCGATTATTTAACGGTTGTTCTAACGGCCCCATCGTATAGCGGCCTAGTACGCCGCCCTCTCACGGCGGTAACGCGGGTTCGAATCCCGCTGGGGTCACAACAAAGCCCCGGGGAGTCGTAAAGACTTTCCGGGGTCACCATAGCAGGGCTTGCTCTGAGCCAAGGCATCCGTGTTGTATGCGTGCTTTGAATCGCAATTACTTTCTCTCGCCTATTAAAGAAAGATTGTCGGAATTATTTCCTGTCGTGAATTGTCCGACGTAGGTGTGGGACTGATGCGGATGACCTGCAGATGCAAATTCCCGAATGCTCATACTTGTTCTGGATAGGCTTGCGCATAGTGCAGGTTTTTAGGAGTGCGGTTTCTCGAATTATTTTGCCCGGTCAGGGTGGGTGAACCCGGGGTGAAATTAGGAGAGACTCTTGGGTTTGAACCCTTCAATAAAGCTAGAATTACAAGCTGTATCATACACATTTTTATGCTTTGATCCGGCGGCCTCTATCGCTTTAGGGTCTACTTTTATTGGGTTATTCAGCTAAGAGACACACTCTATCGTGTGTGGGACTCTCCCTCAATGCTGTCTGTTCATAACCGTTTACTGAGGAGATTGACATATTTGATGACAAGAAACACCGCTGTGGCTTCTGCGCCTAGCGATCGGCACCGTGGAGGTCTCATAACGAGAGGGAGACGTCGTCCGAGGGGTTGGGCGTTGGGAAGTCTGCTTCTTGGAGTTGTGTTCATCTGTACCGTGCTTCTAGCAGGAGCTCCTGATGTGCAGGCTCAGATGCGGGCGGGAGCAACCGTCAGCGCCTGGGGTCTTGATGATCATGGTCAGGTTGAGGTTCCGGCGGAGCTTGTTGGGAGGGATGTTGTGGCGGTTGCTGCTGGGTATGCTCATTCGTTGGCTTTGGTGTCGGATGGGAGTGTTGTGGCCTGGGGTCTTGACGATCATGGTCAGGTTGAGGTTCCGGCGGAGCTGGTTGGGAGGGATGTTGTGGCGGTTGCTGCTGGGTATGCTCATTCGTTGGCTTTGGTGTCGGATGGGAGTGTTGTGGCCTGGGGGCGCGATAATCATGGTCAGGTTGAGGTTCCGGCGGAGCTTGTTGGGAGGGATGTTGTGGCGGTTGCTGCTGGGTATGCTCATTCGTTGGCTTTGGTGTCGGATGGGAGTGTTGTGGCCTGGGGGCGCGATAATCATGGTCAGGCTCAGGTCCCAGATGCGCTTACTGGTAGGGAGGTGACCGCTATTGCTGCCGGAAGTTCTCATTCGTTGGCTTTGGTGTCGGATGGGAGTGTTGTGGCCTGGGGTCTTGATGATCATGGCCAGGTTGAGGTTCCGGCGGAGCTTGTTGGGAGGGATGTGGTGGCGGTTGCTGCCGGATACTTACATTCGCTGGCCTTGATGTCGGACGGAAGCCTAGTAACCTGGGGATACAATTTTTTTGGTCTTTTAGACATTCCCGCTGAGGCGTCGAACAGAGTGTTTACATCAATAGCGGCTGGCTTTGGGCATGCTGTGGCGCTCACACAAGAGGGAGACATTCTTGTGTGGGGGTGGAACGGACGGGGTCAGCTTAACGTCCCGGTGGAGGTAGCCAATAAAACAGCTACGTCGATAGCCGCTGGTTACGCACATTCGCTGGTGACTTTTCAGCCTGATAGAGACTCGACACTGAGGGTGTCGTTGGGGTATGAGTTGGCGGATGGCGTGAGCACACACACCGCCAGCGTGACCGTATTACACAGGGTGACGCAACTTCCGGTCGTCAATGTCCCGGTGGATTTTAACGTTTTTCGGGAGGGTGATGTGATGAGTACCCGAGCGTTTACCGGACAGGATGGTATTTCTCACATCGAGATCACCTCTACAGTTGCAGGAGAACACGAGGTAGCGGCAAACATTCACGGTGAGACGATTGATGTTCCTGCTGGCGGTAATAGAACGGCTCGTTTTGGAACTATGCCGGTGCTTGAAGAAGCAGCATTCTTGTTCCCCGCGGGGGAGTTTCGCTCGGTTGTGATCCCGGTGACGGGTATTCCCTCACCGGTGTTAAGGGGCAGATCTCTTGGGGATGTGCTTCCGCAGGAACTGCCGACCGGATTGATTTTGGACTCGGTGACGGGTGTGTTAAGCGGCACGCTCACGGAGATTGGAAAACACGTTTTTGAGATTAATGCGGAGAACGAGTTGGGCACTAATCTGAGAGTGTACACCGTAATGGTTACTCCTCCCGCGTCCGAGGTTGTGAAAGCCTTGCCCTCGGCATCTTCTTGGGAAGGCTCCCCTCAAGAGCTCAGTGTGACGGGAACAGGTGGTGTTGACTGGTTTATCGTTGCTGGTTTAGCGTTGCTCGTTGGCGGAGCAGGTTTATACCTTCGGGGAACAGCGCAGCCGCCTTACTCGGGTCGCGATAATCTGTAAATGACAGCGCTGTAACGGTAGTCTGTGTAAAAGAGTTAATTACTTTTATGATTGGACAGAGAATGGTTCATCTTAACCCCCCGCAGCCGCAATCACAGGCTGCAAACGGCCTCGGTATTGCGTCAATGGTGCTCGGTATTATTGCCTTGGTTTTTGCCTTTTTGCCCATCCTTAACGGGCTTGCCCTGGTGCTTGCAGTTCTCGGTCTTATCTTTGGTGTCATCGGCCTTGTATTGAAAGGACGCAGGAGGGGTGCAGCTATCTCGGGGGTGATTATGTCTTTCATTGCGATTATTATCAGTGTGATAACCATTCTCTTCTACGCTGCCATTGCCGATTCTCTGTTCCGTTCGTATCGATCGATGACAGATGATACGGGTGGAGCGTCTCGGGCGCCTGTTAGCGTTGTTGCTGAGCAACCCAGCGATGCAGAGTCGCTAGTGTAGCGGGGATCCGTGCTCAGGCGCTTTGAGTGCGAGCTCTGAGGGTGCTGAGCATAATGAGAATGAGGCCACTTACTGCCCACAGGGTAAGGGTAAGCCACTGTGATGCGCTATTGGCCTCGGGGAAATACGAGAGGTTTCGTAGCAGTGTCGCTGAGGCGCCGGGAACAAAACCCTGACCTATGGCACCCCACGGCTCGACGAGAAATTGCATAGGTGCTGCGCTTGACGCCAGGGGATTTCCGATAAGTACCGTGATGATGGCTGCGAGCGCAAGGCCGGGTCGTCCGAGGAGGCCACCCAGGCCAACGACGAGAGCGCCAGTGGCAAAGAGTGTCAGGGCGATTGCGCCTGTATTTACCCAGAAGTCTCCCTGAATAACTTCAAACCACCCCTGCAGGGTAGCGGTGAGAACAACGCCGCTGAGTGCCGCGTAGAGTGTTACGCCGATGAGGCGGCGTGCTGTTCCGCGGGTGAGGAAAAAGACGATGACCCCACCGATGACGCCGCCGAGGGCGAGCGGGAGTGAAGCTATGCTGAGTCCGGTTCCGCGGGGGTCGTGGTCGCTGAGAGGCACAATATCACGTACCACAACTCGGGGTAGCTCGGGCGGGGTTTGTCCTGCAGCGAGCGCTGCTCCAACGCTTTCCTCTACCCTGCTATAGGCCTGTTTGAGGAGCTGTGTTTGAAGCTGCGAGGCTACCTGGGTGAGCATCTGAGAGACTACCGGGCTGGCGGCCGACGCGGTGAGAACGGTTGGTGTCTCGGTGAGGACGAGGGCGCCGTAGACTTTGCGTTCCTTGATGGCTGTGATCGCGGCTTTTTCGTTGTCGACGGTAACAAACGTAATGGCATTATCGCTCTGTGAGTCGATGGTGGAGGTGAGGCTGTCTACGGCCTGTTGGGGGCCTGCGACGGCGACGGGAATGTTTTGCGCTGTGCTGGTGGCCGTGGGCCATAAAAACGCGAGGAGGATGAGGAAAATAATGAGGGTACCCGCGAGAGCCGCCCCGATCGGTTTTGCCCACGCCCGGTGGTTGTCTGGCCCGGTGGGTGGGGTGTTGAACATGGGGCCGCTGAGAGGAGGTGTATTGCCCGTGGATACCGTTTCCATGAGATGTCCTGTCTAAAACGAATGTTCATTCCTTATAATGTAATGGAAGTCATTTAGTGTCAAGGGTTAGCGTCATAATTTTTTCGCGGAGAGAAAAGCCTAAAAGGCGTGAGGGTAACGATAAATAAAGAGTGCACGAGAATAACCCAGGGAAGAGCAAATGCCAAAGATCACGGAGGCTCGTCGAGCGAGTAGGCGGGCAGAGATAGCCCGGGCCGCCCTCCGCTGTTTTGCGCGAAAGGGTTTTCAGGCCACTTCAATGGCTGAAATTATCACCGAATCAGGCCTCTCGGCGGGAGCAATCTACGTCTACTATTCCAGTAAGGAAGAGCTCGCCCTAGAGGCCACTAGGTATGTTCTTGACCGCCGTCTCGAAGAGTTGATTAGTGTGCGGGGAGAGTGGCCGCTGCCGCACCCGGGGATTCTGGTTGAGCGTTTTATGACGGGGCTGCATCGCGAGATTGACGACCTGGGGATTTTGATACAGGTGTGGGGAGAAGCCGTATCAAACCCCAAAATGAGCGAGATAGTTCGCGGGGTATTCGTGACGGTGCGTTCATACTTTAGAGATTTCCTTGAGGAGTGGTTTTCTGAGGAGGGAGGGGTGGACACCGAAGAGGCAGCCCGCCGTGCGGAGACGTACGCCCCAATCTTTGTTGCGCTGTGTCAGGGCTACATGGTGCAGTCTGTTTTGGTGCCGGGTTTTGATGGTCGAGAGTACCTCAAATCGATACTGCACATCGCACCCGTCTTGTAGGGGAGAAACAACGCTCACCCGGTTACGCGTTCTGCCGATTTCCATCGCACCCGTCTCGTAGGGGGGAGACACTACCTACGCCAGTTGTCCGGCAGCACGAACACGGACGATGAAGGCATCCTCCATGTAGGCGACCGGGAACTCCTCGATCGAGATTACCTCCACACCCGACGGAGAAGCACCTGCCGTGATCGTACGTTCGATCACCTCGATACGAGCCCTGGAGACGGCTTCTGCACGGCTGATTTCCTTGAGTGAGAACACATTTTCGACCTGTGCCGCGATGTCACCCAAAGCCGCCCCCACGGCGTTGGCTGCCTCGGCGTGCTCCGGGCGCATGATGCTGGACGTTCCCTCAAGTGAGAGGGGAGAAATGATCGACCCTCCTCCCACCAATACGATCGGAACCGGATTGGCGCTCGGTTTCATGCGGTCGATCGCCTCTTCCAATGTGCTCCGAATTGCCCGCTCTGCGCCTTGAAAAAGCTCAGGCAGGATCTGTGGAGAACGTCGGCCTGCAATGTTTAATCTGCCCGCGGCCACTGCGATGTCGGTGGTTGTTAGCGTATTTCCGCCGAACACCAAGGATTCCTGGGAAATACGATAGCCCACGCTGTCGGGGCCCAGCGTGAGGTTTTCTTGTGAGTCAGCGGGGTTCGTTCGAATAATCGTGCCGCCTCCGAGCCCGATCGAGAGGACATCCGGCATCCTAAAGTTTGTACGTATTCCACCGATCTCGACGGCGTGTGCGGACTGTCGAGGAAAGCCGTTTGTGAGTACGCCGATATCGGTTGTCGTGCCACCGATATCGACGATAAGTGCGTTCTCAACGCCGCTGAGGTGTGCCGCTCCTCGGATCGAATTGGTAGGACCGCACCCGATCGTCAGAACGGGGAATTGCAGTGCATAGTCGAGACTCATGAGAGTTCCGTCGTTCTGTCCGAAATAGATTTTTGCAGCTATGCCGTACGAGTCGAGGGCACGTTGGAATCCGTCTGCCATATCTCCGAGGGTCTGAATCAGCGCAGCGTTCAGAATCGTAGCGTTCTCGCGTTCGAGCAGCCCGATGGTTCCGATCTGGGACGAAAGCGAGACCGGCACATCAAGTTCTTCCCTGACGATTTTTCCGACGATGGTTTCGTGTTCGATGTTGACCGAGGAGAAGACCCCCACAACCGCGACGGCATCCACCAAACCTCGCATTTCTGTGCACGCTCGAAGTACAGCATCCCGATCTAGACGGCTGATCTCTCGTCCGTTGAATTCGTGTCCGCCCGTGATCACGGCAGCGTATCCCTCGACGGTGGCACGGAGGTCGGCTGGCCACCCCTCGAAGGGCGGAACCGCAGTGGTAGCCGGCCCGCCTATTCTCAAGATCCCTACCCGCCTGAGTCCCTTTCTTTGCACGATGGCGTTTGTGCAGTGAGTGGTTCCTAGCATTGCGGTGCTGACTTCGGCGCCCGAGATTCCGCTCCTGCGCATCAAGCGTTCTATGACGTGTGTGATGCCCTCGCCCGAATTGGTTTTTGTGGGCACCTTCACCGTCGTGATTACGCGTAGCTGATCGTCGAGTAGCGCTGCGTCCGTGTTGGTGCCGCCAACATCGATTCCGATGCGATAACTCATAGTTTGACCCTTTCTTGCACAGCAACGAGTTTTTCGACCGGGGTGTAGTCTACGTCGTAGTTGAAATAACCTGGCCCGGCCGTAGCTAGCCCCATCTCTGTGCGCCAGTATTCGTGCGAGGGGAACCCAACGACTACCACTCTGGCACCGTAGCGTAGCATTTCGGTAGTAATGGGTTGACCGGTTACCTGATCCAGGACTGTGATGAGATCGGGCGTGACGGCTGCAAGTTGGCCGTTGCGCGTGCCGAGCAACATCTCATTTTGAAACTGCAGTTCAAATGTTGAGTCCCGATCTTTATCCAAACCGTCAAGAGTGGCCTGACCGCGAGTGAATCCCCCTTGGATCGCACGCTCAACCGCGGTTATTTTGCCGGAGAAAAGGTGGAATCCAGAAAGTTCATTGAGGAGCGTAGCCACCCGGTCTTCGTCTCGAATATCATTTCCCAAGAGGATTTCCCCGATTCTTCGTGCGGTGCTCAAAGTTCCGGGGATGGCACACTCTTTGACCACTTTGCCCGGATAGGCGTAATCAATCATTGTTGCGTTGCCGCCCATTTCGAATGAGATCACTCTCGCTAGGCGTTCCGCCCACATGCCGTCCTTGGGCTGAATTACCGCAGAGTTACCGTGTGAATCGACCAGTATTCCTCGACCTGGAGCATAGCCCGCAAGGTGAAAAGTCACCATCGGTGCCTCAGGAAAAGCGCGCCCCATCGAATCGCCGTCGACTATTGGAAGCCCGCGTTCGGCAGCCGCAGAAATTGGAACCAGTGAGTTTCCTCCGCCGATTTCGGTTGGCATAATTGCAGTCACGGATTGCCCGGTGCTGGCTTCAAGAAGATCGATGGCCGCAGCGAGCTCTCCCTCCGCCTGAATCTTTTCGATCGCCACCGAGGGGGCTCCAATCATTCCTACCGGGGCAATAAAACCACCATCCGGAAGGGCCTCAACGGAGATGACCTCGACCTCTCCGAACTCACGAATGGCTCTTTTGGCTTGTAGTGCTCCGACGTGAGGGTCGCCGCCGCCGCCGGTTCCCAGCACCGCAGCGCCGATCGCAATGAAATCTATATCGGACTCGGTGATTGTGTGAAGTGGGTTACCGGCTCGTACCGCTGTCATTGTTTTTATCTCCTTTATAAACTGTGTGCACGGGTGCGTTCTTGACCCCGAAGGGCTCGAATGGCTGTCGTTCTCAGGTTCGTTTCTCAGCTGGGTTTCGGAGCAGGCTGATTATTGAGTGTATGAGGAAAGCAGTGACTATTGCGTCTAAGGCGGGGATCGTGGTGAGTGAAAGAATTCCCCATCCCAACCCGTCACCGGGGCGGGTCGTGCAAAATCCAACCAGGGCCCCGACACCCCACGCGATGAATGGCCACCCGTCAATCTTTGGTGTGTAAGCATCAGAGTTACGTAGCCGTTCGCTGCGTCTGATGAAGAAATCGGCGAGGTAAACTCCACCGTAGGGTGCGATAAATGCCCCCATTATTGAGATGAACGGGATGAAGGCATCGTATATCCCGAGCAGTGCGGCAGAGATAGCGATGACGGCAGCAATCAAGGTGAGTAATCGCCGGGCTACCTGAGGAAAAATGACCGAGAGATTGAGGGCTGCTGAATACAGATTATTTGTGTTGGTCGTCCACTGTGCCAGTGTGAGAACAATGATCGCGATCGCCCCCATACCGAGTATGAAGAACATACGCATGAGATCGTCGATGCCCATGAGGCGAGAGAGGATGATCGTGATCAGGATGATGAACGAGTTTCCCACGAAGAAACCGAAAAATCCGGCGATCATGGCCTGCCGCGGAGTCTTAGCCCACCGGGCAATGTCGGGGGAGATGATGACTCCAAAGATGAAGATGCCTATCACGAGTGACACGGCTCCTCCGAAGGTGAATTCCGCAAGAGTTGGTTTGCCCAGCTCGCTCCCGCCGAAGCGCATGAATGCCAGGAACACTGCGATCAGGAGTGTTCCAATGAGTAGCGGAACTGCCCATTTGCTCAATCTCTCGAGCGCGCGATAGCCCCAGAAGGCCGTAAGCGTCATCATCGTACCTCCCGCGATGATAAGAATCGGCAACGGGACGTTCCATCCGAACAACTCTTCTACCGCTGTTTGTGCGTTGTTGGCGAAAAATCCCGCCTGTACACCGAACCAACCGACTGACGAGATAGCCATTGCGCTGGCGATGACGATCCCTCCCATCCGACCGAAAATTGATCGGGCGATCATCGCGCTCGTGAAACCTGTCGAGGCACCCACATAGGTGCACGCCATCGCAAGAAGTCCGAGCAGGATAGAACCGATAATGGTTGCTCCCAGGGCCGCTTCGAGAGATAAGCCAGCGCCGAGTTGGGCACCGAGGATCGTCCCCGAGATGTCGATGCCGACCGCGATCCAGATTCCTGCAATGGGCACCCACCCTTTCCGTTCTTCAGGGGGGACCGTGGTTCGTTCGTAGTCTGATCGAGTCCCGTTCTTGAAGACGCGAGAGGTGACTGTTGAGGTCTTGTTGTTGACATCAGTTGTCATCGTGATACCTTTCCGTGGGCCCGGAATTAACGCTCAGCGCTGAGGTCACGAAGCTCCAGGTGGAGTTCAACCGTTCGTCGTACAGATCCGGAGGGTAATGTTTTAGCTGCAGGAACAGCCCGTCCATGAGGCAGAGGAAGTGGGACGCAAAGGTGTCGGGATTCAGATCCACGAAGCTCCCGCGGTTTCGCCCTTCTACGTACGTGTCGCGAATATTCGTGAGAAGATCGGACTCTTCAGCACGAAACGGTGTTCTGAGTTTTGGATCCCATACCGGTCCTCCATCCGCCACCGCTCTGAGATGAAAATCGATGAGCTCGGGTCGATCGGTGTAGAAGGTTGGCACTCCGACGAGGAGCTGAAATAGCCTTTCCATCGGGGTGAGTTGCGCAGTTCTCTGGAGGAGGTCGACAAAGAATCGCCGATGTTCGGCTACCGCCGCGGTGTACACCTCAGCAAACAGTTCTTCTTTACTTGCAAAATGCGTGTAGATAGAGGGGGCCTTGATTCCCACCTCGGAGGCGATTTCCCTGAGGGAAGCTCCCGATAAACCTGCGTTCGCGAAGTGTCTGGTTGCGATCAGGAGTATGCGATCTCTAGTCATCGTCTTTGCCTAACTAACGTTCGTTAGGTAGAGCGTAGATGTTAGCTTTTCATCTGTCAAGAGATCGGAGAGAGAAAGATTCGCTTTTGTGCAGCGCCTCGAATTCAGAAAACTAAGAACGATGGTTCATAATTCACGACAGGCTCAAGCTGTAAAGCGGGTATTGAAAATCGGAAAAAAAGAAGTCAGAAGCTGAGCCTGGGAGCGTGCGGCGGGCCGCTCGGTATCGCGCCGGAGAGGTCTGCTTGGTCGCTCGTCTTGGTTCGCCCCAGCTGGATGCGACATTTATCTCGGTAACGTTGGCTTTGTGATGTTGGGGACGCAAACCTTCACGTAGCGGTTAAAGTTATGGGCAAGGTATTCTGTGTAGAAGCTGACTATTCTCATGATTGGAGCAAGCATGACCTACCCGGAAACAAACACTCCTCAAATAGACTCTCCTCGGAGGGACGTCACAAATGGCTTTGGTATCACGGGAATGGTGCTCGGTATCATTGCGCTAGTATTCTCGCCTCTACCCGTTATTAACCTCCTCGCGCTGATTCTTGCAATTCTTGGTCTTATTTTTGGCATTATCGGGCTTGCCGTGAAGGGACGTAGCAAGGGCACCGCTCTTGCGGGAACGATCATATCCACTATCGCAACCATTGTTAGTGTGACTTTGTTTATCGTTTACGCTTCCTTTTTTAATGCCGTGATACACGCGTCCGGCCTTATCAAAGAGGAGGCGGAGCGAATCGTTGCGCGCCATACCCCGGTATCCGTTGAGTATCAGATGACGGGCAGCGGCGCGGCAGACGTCTCGTTTTCATCGTATATTGATGGCGCTTGGGAGATGTATCACGAGCAGCCGCAACTGCCGTGGAGCACGGAGACCGACGGTAGGGTTGCTCATTTTGACGTGTTGAAGTTGAACGGGACCAATCGAGCGGACTCCACCGGTGAGATCAATTGCAAGATACTTATTGACGGCAAAGTTATTGCCGAAGAGACCAACAGCGGTTCTCTGGCTCGAGTAACCTGTCGGGTAACGGGCCGGCAAATTATCGCACAGGTCGACTAGGAGACGGGTTCTTCTCACCACAGGAGGGACGAGTCGGTTCGTGGGGTGCGAGTGTCGTCTCTCCTGCTGGTATGCGTGACCCTAAGCCCTAGCTTGCGGGAGCCGACGCAGACACCTGCGCGGCGGGGGCATGCGAGGGTGCGGGAGTTGTTGAGGACTCCGTAGAGTGGGCACCCGGACCCTGCCCCAGGGCGGCCGCCTCCATCAGCGTTTTGTTCTGCACCCGATCTATCCAGGCCAAAGCTAACGCCGAAACGATGAAGGTCAGGTGAATAATCACCTGCCACATAACGCCCTGGCTGGTGAAGAGAGCGTCGGCCTTTTCTGCCTGTGCGCCCTTACCCCCTATGGGGCCAACCTCAATGAAGGTTTTGAGAAGATGAATCGACGAGATGCTGATGATCGAGATTGACAGTTTGATCTTGAGCAGGTTCGCGTTGACATGTGAAAGCCAATCGGGCTCGTCAGGGTGCCCCTCAACACGAACCTTAGAGACAAAGATCTCGTACCCGCCAATGATCACCATGATGAGCAGGTTGGCAATCATCACAACGTCGATGAGGCCCAGCACCGTCAACATGATGGCAGCTTCGGTGATACCTTCTCCGCCCGCAAACACGCTCTCAATGAGATGCCACAGCTCGATCATAAAGACAACAACATAGACGGCCTGGGCAACAATAAGCCCGAGGTACAGCGGTGCCTGGAGCCAGCGGCTGGTGAAGATAATGTATCCGAGGGCTCTAGAGGTAGCGCCCACCGGTTTTTGGTGTCGGCCTGTTACTGGGGTGGTGGGGTGGCGTTGCAAAAGCTTCCTTCACGTTCTGGTGGTTAGACTTTAGTATTTTAGCGTCTGATTTTAATGATTTTGCTGAGAATTTTGGCTCGTTCCAGATGGCTGCGTATATTTAGTTGCGTGGCTACTCTTGACGACCTCCCGCTCCGCCCCGATCTTGTGGGGAAAAAACCCTACGGTGCCCCGCAGGATGCGGCATCTATTAATCTCAATGTGAACGAGAATCCGCATCCAATTCCCGAGGAGGTTGCGGCTGATATTGTGTCTTCTCTTGCGACAGAGGTGACTCGTGCCAACCGCTATCCCGACCGCGATTTTGGTGAATTGCGAGAATCGCTTGCCCGCTACCTGGGGCACGGCCTTACCGTTGATAACCTCTGGGCCGCAAACGGGTCCAACGAGATCTTGCAACAGGTGCTTCAGGCGTTTGGCGGCCCGGGTCGCAGCCTGCTGAGCTTTGTGCCTACCTATTCGATGTACCCGCTGCTTGCAAGCGGCACGGGAACCGAGTGGATCCCCGTCCCCCGCGGCACGGACTTTTCTCTCTCTGCCGAAGACGCTGTGGCCGCCGTGCGCGCACACACCCCGGACATCACAATTATCTGTACCCCCAACAACCCCACCGGCACCCCGATGCCGCTTGATACTATTCGAGCGCTCTACGATGTGACCAATGGGATTGTGGTGGTGGACGAGGCCTACGCTGAGTTTGGTTCGGAGGCCTACGAGTCAGCCCTCACACTACTGCCGGGCCGAGACCGTCTCCTCGTGTCGCGCACCATGAGTAAGGCATTTGCTTTTGCCGGTGTGCGTATCGGTTACCTAGCGGGAAACCCTGCGGCGATTGACGCTATGCACCTGGTCCGCTTGCCGTATCACCTCTCCGCACTCACCCAGGCGGCGGGTATCGCCGCGTTGCGGCACAGCACCACCATGCTCGCCGCGGTAGGCGCGATGCGCGATGAAAGAGTTCGTATCGCTCGTGCGCTGAGCGATATGGGATACACCGTGCACCCCAGTGAGGGCAACTTCGTGCTGTTTGGGGGAGTGAGTAACCCGCAGGCGACATTTGAGGCTTTGCGGGGGCAGGGCATCCTGATTCGTGATGTGGGAATCCCCGGACACCTCCGGGTAAGCGTGGGGACCCACAGCGAGACCTCCCTGTTCCTCGAGAAAATCGCGCAGCTACCTCGCTAAGGCCCGTGCGGTTATCCCGCTCACCACTCAGCGATAGGATGGAACGCATGACAGAGGAACTTGCGACGCGCGCCCCGAGAACCGCTAGTATTCACAGGAGCACCAGCGAATCGAGTATCGAGCTTGAGCTTAATCTAGACGGAACAGGTGAATCTCATATCAGCACCACGGTCCCGTTCTTTGACCACATGCTCAACGCCTTTGCAAAGCATTCCCTCACCGATCTCACGGTGAGAGCTACCGGGGACACCCACATCGATATTCACCACACGGTTGAGGATACCGGGATAGCGCTGGGTCAGGCGATCCTTGAGGCGCTCGGACGCAAGTCTGGCATTGCCCGGTATGGCGATGCGCTGGTTCCGCTGGACGAGGCGCTGGCCCAGGCTGTCATCGATATTTCTGGGCGCCCCTATCTGGTGCACAGCGGCGAGCCGCAGGGGTTTGAGTTTCACCTGATCGGTGGTCACTTTACCGGCTCTATGGTGCGCCATTTTTTTGAGGCGATTACCCTGAACGCGAGGCTTACCGCACACATTCGGCTGCTTGAGGGCCGCGACCCGCACCACATTGCGGAGGCGGAGTTTAAAGCCTTTGCACGGGCGTTTCGGCAGGCTAAAGCGTTTGATGCCGCGGTATCCGGGATTCCCTCGACTAAGGGCGCGCTGTGAGTTCGCCACGCGTTGTTGTTTTTGATTACGGCTCGGGAAACGTACACTCGGTGGTTCGTGCCCTGGAAAAGGCCGGTGCGGACGCCGTGCTCACCTCCGACCGCAAACAGGCAATGGAGGCTCACGGCCTGGTTGTTCCCGGGGTCGGTGCGTTTCAAGCCGTCATGAATCAGCTTAACGCGGTTCGCGGTACCGAATTGATCGATAGGCGTCTTGCCGGGGGCCGAGCGGTCTTTGGTATCTGCGTCGGTCTACAGGTGATGTTCGAGAGGGGAATTGAGCGGGGAGTTACTACGGAGGGTCTGGGGGAGTGGCCGGGACAGGTCACCCAGCTAGACGCACCGATTCTTCCGCACATCGGGTGGAGCCACGTAGAGGCTCCCGATAACTCGGTACTCTTCCGGGGGCTTGACCAGGAACGTTTTTATTTTGTCCACTCAAACGGTGCGCAGGAGTGGAGCCTCGATCCCCACCCGGCGATCCCGAGGCCCGCGGTTACCTGGGCGGAATACGGTTCCCGCTTTATCGCGGCAGTAGAAAACGGTCCACTGATGGCGACACAGTTTCATCCCGAAAAATCTGGGGATGCGGGTATTCGCCTGCTTTCGCACTGGCTTGGCACTCTCGGGTAAACCTGGCTAGAATTTCCCTTTGGGTGCGGACGCAATAATGCGGGCACCCCACGAATAAGTAGGACAGCATGAGCGAATTTAATAAGCGCCCTCGACTGGAACTTCTCCCGGCCGTGGATGTGGCGGGGGGTAAGGCGGTTCGCCTCACCCAGGGCGAGGCGGGAACTGAAACAAACTACGGTTCTCCCGTCGACGCGGCCTATGACTGGGTGGAGCAGGGAGCCGAGTGGATCCACCTGGTTGACCTGGACGCCGCTTTTGGGCGCGGGAATAACGCCTCGGTGATCCGCAAGGTGATCAAGCAGAGTCGGGGAGTGAAGATTGAGCTATCCGGTGGCATCCGTGATGATGCGAGCCTTGAGGCAGCCCTTTCACTGGATCCCAAACGGGTTAACCTCGGAACCGCCGCTCTCGAAAACCCCGAGTGGACTCGAAGCGTGATCGCGCAGTATGGCGAACTCATCGCGGTGGGTCTTGATGTGCGCGGTAATACCCTGGCGGCGCGTGGCTGGACTCGGGAGGGTGGCGACCTCTGGGAGGTGCTTGATCGTCTCGAAGACGCCGGATGCACACGCTATGTTGTCACTGACGTCACCAAAGACGGCACGCTTCAGGGGCCAAACCTCGATCTATTACGCAAGATTCTTCAGCGCACCCACCGTCCGGTTGTGGCGTCTGGCGGCGTATCAAGCCTGGACGACCTGGCCGCCCTGCGTGAGCTGGTTCCGTATGGGCTTGAGGGCGCCATCGTGGGGAAAGCCCTCTACGCGGGGGCGTTCACTCTGCCGGAGGCGCTCGACGTCGCGGGCGACTAGTTGAGAGAGAAATATGGCCGCAAAAAATCTGGGTTCCACACATCAGGCGGGTGCCCCCTCGCTCAGCCTTGGTGAGCAACCGCACGCGGATTCAGCGGGGCAGCCCTGGGCGGGACGCTCATTTGAGAGCAACGATTTTGCGGGTGACGATGGCAAGATGCCCGAGCAGCTGCGTGCCGCGCTGAGCGCCTTCCACAACAAACAGTCCGATATCACCGGTGTTATTGACGCTTTTCGTGAGTCGAGACTCCTGATACCCCTCATCGCGGAGGCGGGTGAGGTGGGTGTTACCCCGGCGGGGAAGGTTGTCGATAAGACGCAGGAGCTATCGATCGTGACGGTGGCGGCTCCGGACGGACGTAAGGCCCTCCCCGTGTTTTCATCTGTCGAGGCGATGGGACGCTGGAGCTCGGACGCCAGGCCCGTTCCCGCCGACGGCGTTCGGGTAGCCTTGGCCGCAGCGGGAGATGAAACGAGCCTGGTGGTGCTCGACCCCGGATCGGACACCCAGTTTGTGCTCCGTCGGCCGGCCGTGTGGGCTATCGCCCAATCGCTGCCCTGGCAGCCCGCCTGGAGTGACCCAGAGATCAACGCCGTGTTTGAGCGCTCAATAGCAGAGGTACCCGAGGTGGTTTCGGTGGAGCTTGCCGATGGTGACCCCTCGGCCACGCTTGTGGCTCCGGAAACACTTGTGACACTGCGGCTTGTCCCCGGCCTTGACCGTGAGCGTGTGGATGCCCTGTT
The DNA here is from genome assembly GCF_029760935.1 of Lysinibacter sp. HNR. Taxonomy (NCBI): domain Bacteria; kingdom Bacillati; phylum Actinomycetota; class Actinomycetes; order Micrococcales; family Microbacteriaceae; genus Lysinibacter; species Lysinibacter sp. HNR. Next base: position 697,771 of record NZ_CP121684.1, read on the forward strand.
GCTCTCTCTGCAGCGCCTCTGGGGGCAGAGCGAGGTGATCGCAGAGAGGGTAGACTCACTCGCCCTCAAGCTTGCGTCACAATAATTTTGGATTTTTACCTCTATAACGGAATTCTTTGGCGCGAGTGAGCGTTATTCCGTGAGGAGAGTGTTTATCCCACGCACACCAACCCTCGCAGAGCGGCCTGTAGGGATGACATGAGCGTAACTCAGTGACATATAAGTCGTTTTTATGAATCGCAGCCGGAGAATTAAAAGATCATGACAGAAAATACCTCACACACACCACTCCGAGCCTCGGTCGATACCGTCACGAAGGCCGGGGCATCACACGAGGGATGGGTTATCGGTCGTGGCCGAGCGGTAACAGCCCCCACTGGAAACCTAGCCCTTATCGAGACTCGTTGGCACACCTCCGACGGGCCAAACGCGGCCGAGGAACAGGTGGGGCAGCCGAGCAATATCACCGTTACCGATATTCAACGGACAAACCCGGACACGGGCGCTATCGAAACCGGTGTGCGGCTGTGGGACGCGACCTCCGAGGCAATTCAGAACTTCGATCACATCGACACGTTTCCCTTCAACCCCGAGTGGGTTGTGGAAGCCCAGTTTACGCCGGTGGATGCGGAGCGAGTCATCCCGTTTGAGCACATCCGCGACAACGGGGGGACCCGTGACCTGGTGGTCCCCGGAGATATCTCCCTCACCCTCGAGGGTGAGGAGTACACCCTCAGCGCGTTTGACGATAACGGCACCCTGCTCCTCGTATTTGCCGACCCCACCAACGGGGCGGCAGACTCCAGTATCGCAACCTACTCCCCGGGGCGTTTTCTGCGCATTCCCACCCAGCTTGCCCGGGGAGAAGCGGGAGTGGTTGTGCTCGACTTTAATCGGGCCTTTGTGCCCCCCTGCGGTTTCTCGCCGCACTACAACTGCCCGCTTCCGCCCGCCCAGAATCGTCTAAAAACAGCGGTTCTTGCCGGTGAGAAAAAAGTAGTGAATAAGTGACCGTCAGCGTCGATAAATAACCATCAACACGAGGAGCCCCCCACATTGAAGAAAAAACCCCTGCTTTTTGCTGCCCTGGGTCTGGCCACCGCCCTGATACTGAGCGGCTGCGCCGGTAGCGGCAACGGCGCTACAGCCGACGGTTCTCCCGATCCTAACGCGGTGATCGAGATCGGCTCGCTCTATGAGCCGGGTAATCTTGATAACACCGGTGGTGGTGGTCAGGGCGTAACGGAGGCGTTCTCGGGCAACGTATACGAGGGATTGTCGCGGATCAACGATGACGGAAGCCAATCTCTGCTGTTGGCTGAGTCGATCGACCGCTCAGAAGACGGCCTCACCTACACCGCCACGCTGCGCGAGGGGGTCATCTTCCACTCGGGAAAACAACTTACCGCAGCCGATGTCAAGTCGAGCGTGGAGCGGGTTATAGCCGAGGAATCAAAAGCCGCTCGCAAAAATAGTTTTCGGGTGATCTCGAGCATTGAAACCCCGGATGAGAGCACGGTCGTGTTTAATCTGAGCGCCCCCTCCATCTCCTTCCCCTATCTCCTCAGCTACGTGTGGGTCGTCAATAGCGAGGCTACAGACATCTCGGCCACCGAAGACGGAACCGGCCCGTACACTCTAGGCGAGTGGCGACGCGGAAACTCGCTCAGTCTTGAGCGTTTTGACCAATACTGGGGTGAGAAAGCCCAGAACCAAGAGGTGGTCTTTAACTACTTCACCGACGCAACGGCCCTCAGTAACGCACTGCTTACCGGAGCGGTTGATGTGGTCACGAGTATCCAAAGTCCCGACTCGCTGGCACAGTTCGAGGGTAACTCCGACTACACCGTTAGCGAGGGAACCTCCACTACCAAAGAACTGCTTGCCTTCAATAATAGGGTGGCACCCTTTGATAATACGCTTGTGCGCAAGGCACTATACTCGGCGATCGATCGTGAAAAACTTCTTGATTCGATCTGGGGCGGACACGGAACCCTCATCGGTTCTATGGTTCCCCCGAGCGACCCCTGGTACAAAGACCTGGTCGATGTGAACCCCTACGACGTTGATCTGGCTAAGCAGCAGCTTGCGGAGGCCGGTTACGCAGACGGTTTTGAATTTACCCTCGACACCCCAAACTACGACCCTCATCCCGTTGTTGCGGAGTTTGTGAAGAGCGAGCTGGCCAAGGTCGGTGTGATCGTGAATATCAACGTGATTACGGCGGACGAGTGGTACTCCAAGGTGTTTACCGAGAGAGACTTTGAGGCCACACTCCAGGAGCACGTGAACGACCGTGATGTGGTGTGGTACGGAAATCCTGACTTCTACTGGGGCTACAATAACCCCGAGGTGACCCAGCTGGTCACCGAGGCGGAGCAGGCAGCAAGCACCGATGAGCAGACCGAAAAACTCATCCGGGTTAACGAGATCACTGCCGAGGATGCGGCCAGCCTCTGGCTCTACCTGTACCCACAGATTGTGGTGGCAGCCAACAACGTCTCCGGTTACCCGGTGAACGGTCTTAACTCACAGTTCTTCGTCTACGACATCGTGAAGAACTAGACAGGGTTTAAGATTCATAGATGACCACCTATCTGCTTAGGCGACTGCTCTTTTTGCTGCTGTCCCTCATCGCGGCGATGGTGGTCATCTTTGTGCTGCTTCGACTACTTCCGGGTGACCCGGCAAACGCGCTGCTGTCGGTGGACGCAACCCCGGAGCAGATCGCGGCCGCGCGGGCCGAGATGGGTTCTGATCGTCCGCTGTTTGAACAGTTTGTGAGCTGGGTCGGACAGATTGTGACACTCGATCTGGGCAACTCCTTTGTTAGCGGTCAACCCGTGCTTCCCGAGGTACTGAGTCGGTTGCAGGTGACGCTGCCGCTCACCTTCATCTCCTTTGTCATAGCCACCATACTGTCGCTGGTCATCGGCTTTATTGCGGGATATCGCGCGGATCGCTGGTACGGTACGGTGCTCTCCGGCTTTGCCCAATTGGGGGTGGCCGTGCCCGTTTTTTGGGTGGGCATCCTTCTGGTGTGGGCGTTTGCGCTGGGTCTGCAGCTGCTTCCCTCCGGAGGCTTTCCGCGAACGGAGTGGGCAGATCCGGGCCGGGCTCTCACCTCCCTTATCCTTCCCGTGGCGACAATCGTGATTGTCATGACCGCCTCGCTCTCGCGCTACGTGCGCTCGGCAACCGTGGACGTGGTGGGGAGCGACTACCTGCGCACATCGCGGGCGCTTGGTTCCAGTTTTGGGCAGGCGATGCTGATGCACGGGGTGCGAAACGGCTCGGTTCCGGTGATTGCTATTCTGGGGATCGAGCTTGCCACCACGTTTCTTGGTGCCGTGGTGGTGGAGAGCGTTTTTACGTTGCCTGGCATCGGGAGCATGCTTCTACAGGCGATCGCCCAGCACGACTATCCGAGCATCCAGGCTGTTCTCTTGTTTAGCACGATCTTTGTGTTGCTGGTGGGTTTTATCGCGGATATTGCCCAGCGGCTGGTTGATCCGCGACTGCGCACAAGCATTTCGGGAAATAGGTGATCGTGAAATCTTCTCCCACCCTTATCATCGGTTCAATCCTCGCGGGAATTATTTTGATGTTGGCGATCGTTTCGCTCTTTTGGTTACCCTATAGTCCCGCCGACACGAGCGGGGGTCGCCTTGAACCACCGAGCGCCGAGCACTGGTTAGGAACCGACAGGCTGGGGCGCGACCTAGCCACCCAGCTCATGATTGGTGCGCGCATTGCCTTTCAGGTGGGGATCGGCGCGGTGGTGATCAGCGCAATTCTGGGCATCACGATTGGGCTCTGCGCTGCTTTTGCCTCCTCCTGGTTGGATGACGGTATCTCGTCGATTCTAGACATCGTTATTGCCTTTCCCACCCTGTTACTCGCCATGCTGATCGTGGCGGTACAGGGGGCCTCCACATGGTCGGTGATTCTTGCCCTAGGCATCGCGCTCTCGGCGATCGTGGCCCGCCTCACGCGGGTGGTGGCTCGGGGCATTCTCTCTCGGCAATACATTGTGGCCGCACGAATCTCCGGTACGGGCCGCTGGGGAACCATTTGGCGACACGTGATGCCCAATACCTGGCCCACCATCTCCGTTGCCCTGGCGCTTCAATTTGGTATTGCCGTGCTGGCGGAGTCGAGCCTGTCCTACCTGGGCTTGGGCGCGCCGCCACCAAACGCGTCGTGGGGACGCCTGCTACAGGAGGCGCAGGGAACCGTGCTGACCGCGCCGGTGGGGGCCATCGCCCCCGGAGTGGCACTTGTGATGCTGGTGATCGGCGTAAACTTTGTTGCCGACGGGCTCCGAGACGTTGTTGACCCCACTCGCAGGAGGTCACGATGACATCTATTCTTCGCATTGCCGATCTCAGCATCACAACCTCCACCGGTGCCCGTGTGCTCGACGGCGTAGACTTGGAGATCTCGCGGGGTGAGCGAGTGGGTCTCATCGGCGAATCGGGTTCGGGAAAGTCCCTCACCGCGCTGGCCTCCGTGGGACTCCTACCCCGGTCTATGAGCGTAACGGGCAGTATCCTGCTTGATTCCACCCAGGTGGTGGGAGCCTCGGAACGGCAGCTGATTCCACTGCGGGGAAGTGTTGCCTCGCTCGTTTTCCAGGAGCCCCTCACCGCTCTCGACCCCCTGATGCGTCTCGGTAACCAGCTCAAAGTACCGCTTCGACGGCATCAAAAAATCTCGGGTGTGCGCCTGGAGGATGCCGTTACCGCGGCGCTGCGCGAGGTGCAGATTGAGGATACCGAAAGAATCTCTCGCTCGTATCCGCACGAGGTTTCTGGTGGTCAGCGGCAACGGGTGGCGATTGCGCTGGCTCTTGCGTGCCTCCCGCAGCTTCTGATTGCCGACGAACCCACAACCGCCCTCGACGTCACCGTCCAGGCCGATGTGCTCGACCTGCTCGACACCCTAGTGAAGGAGCGCGGGATGGCCCTGCTCTTTATCAGTCACGATCTGGCGGTGGTGTCGCGGATCACGCGGCGGGCCGTGGTGCTCCAGCGGGGAAGTCTGGTAGAGGACGGCCCGATCTCTCGGATACTCTCCGACCCACAGCACCCTTATACACAAGACTTGGTGACAAGTGCGCGGGAGCTCGACTCCGTTCTCGACGGATTGGCAACGAGTGAACGCTCCGGCGCGGTGGGGGAGGAGACGCCTTGAGCGCACAATCGACACGGGATGACACGCACCCGCTGCTTGAGCTAGAGGGCGTGAGTTTCTCGTACCCCTCGGCATCCCGGGTGGTATTAGAAGACATATCGCTCGTTGCCAGCCGCGGTGTCAACGTGGGTGTTGTGGGCGAATCCGGTGCCGGAAAATCCACCCTCCTCTCGCTTCTTCTCGGGCTTCAAAAACCCACGCGGGGGCGGGTGTTGTTTCGCGGCGGGGATATTCCCGTGGGCGCGCAGCGGACTATGCGTGATTTTCGCCGCAGCGTACAGATGGTGTTCCAGGACCCCTACTCGTCCCTTGATCCCCGGCAGAGGGTGCGCGACATTATCGCTGAGCCCTTGCGCTCGCTGCGATTGGGGGACGTGTCGTCGCGCGTAAACGCGGTTGCGGAAGCCTTGGTTGCGGTGGGGCTCTCGCCGGACGCCGCTGCGCGCTACCCCCACGAGTTTTCGGGAGGTCAGCGCCAGCGTATCGCCATAGCCCGGGCAATCGCCCCCCAACCCGAGTTGCTGCTTGCCGACGAGCCGGTGAGCGCTCTCGATATGACAACCCGCGTGTCTATTCTGGAACTCCTGGGGAGCGTGGGAAGGGAGAGGAATATGTCCGTCATCATGGTGTCACACGACCTCTCTGCGGTTGCGACGCTATGCCAGCAGACGGTTGTGCTCCAAAACGGGCGGGTGGTGGAGCAGGGGAACACCGGCGATATCCTGGGTGCCCCCGCGGACCCTTACACGGCCCGGCTTGTGGCCTCGGTGCCGCGGCTGCCCGGGATTCGCGGCTAAAACACTGCCTGAAATATTGCTCCAGTGCGGGTCAGCCTGTGGCGGTGATTCGACCGCAGTGACGTGCTGCGCGGGCGCGTGTTCCACAACGGGTGGTGCACCAGTGTTGAAGTAGGCTTGGAGCGCCCTGGTGCAAGGGGGCTGTAGCGCCGTTGACCGGGTGACATCCCATAAGATTGCTTGTACGCTGTGGTTGTGGTGAGCGAAACAACGCTGTATAGACAAACTTTGACCACCTCTTTGGTTCGTAAGTTATCGAGTTCTATTCGGGGGCGTTTGATTCAGAGGGTAGGTGTCCGATGTCTTGGTGGATGATTGCAGGGCTGGTAGCTGTTGGGCTGGTAGCTTTGGATCGTTTGTTGCTCTGGTGTGAGTCTCGTGGGTGGGTTTTTTACCGTAAACGTAAGCCCACAGGAGGCGGTTCTGCAATCTAGGCATCGCAGTCGAGCTATTTCAACCTGCGCAACACAGTGTGGTGCAGGAGCTAGAAGAGCAGTCGCAACGTGTGGAAGAAGCAGAAGATGGAGCCCCGTTTGATCGGGAAAGAGCGCTTTTGCCCCCTGATCTGGCTAATCCACGTGTGAGCTGCGGGTTGGGCAGCTGTGGGAGTCCTTAGTTAACCGGCCCCGTCCACTTTTCGCCGGGCCCCTTGCCGATGGGGTCGGGAATGACCGAGGCCTCGCGGAAAGCCAGCTGCAGCGAGCGCAGTCCGTCGCGTAGGCTCCGGGCGTGCATATCGCTGATCTCGGGTGCACCCGCGGTGATGAGTCCGGCGAGGGCGTTGATGAGTTTGCGGGCCTCATCGAGGTCGATCTGGTTCTCGGGGTCGTCGGCGAGCCCACACTTTACGGCGGCGGCGCTCATGAGGTGAACCGAGGTTGTCGTGATGACCTCCACCGCGGGGACGTCGGCGATATCGCGGCCCGCGGATTCTGCCTCGCGCGCAGCCTTTTCGGAAAATCGTGCCTGATGCGCGGCCTCGTGTGCGGCGTTGCTACTGTCGGGACTTAGCGAGGGTGTGTCGCTCATGGAGGCTCTTCTTTCCGTGTCTTTTTGCACACTGCTGTGCGACTGTTATTTGCTCGGGGTTTCTGATATCATTTTTGAGGCTCTGGAACTTATATGTTTCAGTACGAAAGTGGATTATCTCCCACCCGCGCTTGACCGCTAATACAAGGTTACCGGGTAGATTACACTCCGCTTAACCGTTTCCGTCAGGTAATGGTGAGGTAGTTTAGGGTGTTATTAAAAGGTGCCGTACCCTCGGGTGCTGTTCCCAGGAAAGATGCTCCGATTTCGTAGCTTGCCCGATCCGATCGGTTGAGAGGCTATAGAAATTTTAGTTAGGAGCAACGCATCAGCGATCCCCGTACAAATGAACGTATCCGCGTCCCAGAAGTTCGACTGGTGGGAGCCAGCGGTGAACAGGTTGGCGTCGTGGCGATTGAGGTTGCCCTTCGCCTAGCTGCCGAAGCAGACCTCGATTTGGTAGAGGTTGCACCCAACTCAAAGCCTCCCGTTGCCAAGATCATGGATTATGGCAAGTTCAAGTACGAGGCCGCGCAAAAGGCAAAAGAGGCCCGTCGCAATCAGGCCAACACCGTCCTTAAAGAGGTGCGCTTCCGTCTCAAGATTGATACGCACGATTACGAAACTAAGCGTAAGCGTGCCGAGGGCTTCCTCAAACAGGGCGACAAGGTCAAGGCAATGATTCTGTTTCGCGGGCGTGAGCAATCGCGTCCCGAGCAGGGTGTGCGTCTTCTTCAGACCTTCTCTGAAGACGTTGCCGAGTTTGGAAGTGTAGAATCAAGCCCGACCATTGATGGGCGCAACATGGTTATGGTTATTGCCCCGCTCAAAAATAAGGCCGAGGCAAAGGCCGAGGCCAACGCAAACCGCTCAAATAAGCGTGCGCAGAGTAACCGTGCCGAATCAACCGAGGCCACATCCGAGGCTGATTCAGGCAAGAGCGCGGACGCGTCCGCAGAATAAGACTTTTGTCACCCGGTGACAAAACCAATAAGGAGAAATAATGCCTAAGATGAAGACCCACTCGGGCGCTAAAAAGCGTTTCAAGGTGACGGGTTCCGGCAAGCTGAAGAAGCAGCAGGCCGGTATGCGCCACAACCTTGAGGGCAAGTCCAGCCGTCGTACGCGCCGCCTTAACCAGGATCAGATTGTGTCCAAGGCTGATACTAAGGGTGTAAACAGGCTCCTCGGTCGCGGCTAGAACCCAGCGACACAGCCAAATTTTTAACGTAAAGGAAAACCAGAAATGGCAAGAGTAAAAAGAGCCGTCAACGCTCATAAGAAGCGTCGCGTTATTCTTGAGCGCGCAAAGGGCTACCGGGGACAGCGTTCACGCCTGTACCGCAAGGCAAAGGAGCAAACGCTTCACTCGTTTGTGTACCAGTACCGTGACCGTCGTCAGCGCAAGGGCGACTTCCGTCGCCTGTGGATTCAGCGCATCAACGCCGCATCTCGTGCAAACGGCCTCACCTATAACCGTCTCATCCAGGGTCTGGGTCTTGCCGGTATTGAGGTAGACCGCCGTATGCTTGCCGATCTGGCGGTGCATGAGCCCAAAACCTTTGCCGCTCTGGTAGAGGCTGCACGTGCGGCTCTCCCCGCCGACACCTCTGCACCAAAGGTTTCTGCTGAGAGCTAGAGCTCTCAAAGGTGCGTAAACCCCCTGTTTGCCGTGGCGGACAGGGGGTTTACGCATTGTCGGGAGAGTCCGCCCCATAGCGTCTTATCTTCGTCCGGGTCCGTATAGTTGACAATCGAATCGCTGAGGCGAGCAAAGCGTTAGGCAGTGAGCTGTTGTGCTGCCCGAAGTCCGCTGATCCAGGCGCCGTGCACGGTCGACGGATAGTCTTGGTCAGTTGCTTCCCCCGCCAGATATACTCGCTCGCCAATAGGGCGTGTGAGTGCGACCCGATCCTCCCGGGTTGCGCCCACCGGTGCAAAAGAGTAGGAGCCCAGGGCGAAGGGGTCGGTTGACCACTGAGTCGTTATTGTTGCGGTAGGGTTCGGAACTGAGTTTCCGTGGATGTCGCGGAGTACTTCAACCGCTGCCGCTTCCACATCAACCGGGTCGGCTCGTTCGAGCTCGCGCGCATATGTGCCGCCGTTAAACGCCATGAGTACGTCTGAGTGTGCGTGCTTAGGCGTAAGCCATCCGGACCAGTGAGCAGCCTGTGGATCAACGTACCCAAACCAGTCATGAGTGCTGTCCCAGAAGGGTTTATCAAAGAGCAGGAAAGTTTTACTGAGACAGCCTACGCCTAAGCGTTCTATGGCCGCTCGAGTATCTGGCTCAGGTTCTGGTGAGAACCTTATCTTTTCGGCCTGAAGAATCGCGAGCGGTACCGTTACTACGGCATAGTCGGCAGTAATGACGCCCGCGCTCGTGGTCAAACTGACCCCGGAGCTGTTCTGTTCTACAGCCGACACGGTCACGTTGAACTGAATGTCCAGTTTTTGTGCAATGGGAGCAAAGACTGCACTGTACCCCTCGGGGAGGAGCACGTCACGGCCTCCAAAATCGTCTGCCCCCTCTTCATCGACGAAGAATTTCGCTGATGTGATATCGGCATCAGAGGCGGTATCTATTTCGACGATACCGGCAAGGACAAACCTGGCGTATGCCCGATCGGATACAGAACCGTCATCGAATAGTGAGTGGGTTCTCAAAACATCGAGAATGGAAGTGTCTTCTGACTCGTAGCTGAGTGTTGCAAGGCTTTGTGTAATGGCAGAGTTCCAGTACTCGAGATCGAGAGTGGGGGCGGGCAACACGCTTGAGCGATGAACCTCAACATCGTCCTGGTCCGTTTCTATTAGTCGTGCTCCCGAAGCTCGGGCCAGGTCTGTGATTGGATTCCCCCGGGGATCATGGATCCAGGAGGCACCAAGATCGATTGTGCGCCCGTTCCACGTGGTGGTGTGTACTCGACCACCGCTTCGGAAGCTTCCCTCAAGAACGGTGACTTCTTTTCCTGAGGCCTGCAGGGCTGTCGCTGCAGACAGGCCGGCGACCCCTGCTCCCACAACTACCACACGATTTCCATCTCGGGTTTGTTGAGTTGAATCGGCGCATGCAGAAACTGCGTCAAGCGAAAAGGCGGCAACTGCACCGCCTAGCAGGGTGCGACGAGAGAAAAGAGGAAGGTTAGGCATAAGATCCTTCTGTGGATGTGTAAGTCACGATTCAAGTATTAAAGAGGTGTTCTTCGCCGATCATGGAACATCAATGTAACATTTATTCCTGAATCTGTGAGGCAGATCTAGCGTTGGACTTGGATATCGGCTTTTCTGTCGACCGCATCCGACCGTCATATGGAGGGTTTTGGTGTTCTAGCGGGGATCGGGTTGCGGTGTGTCTGTGGTGGGTTGGGGGTGTGCTTTGTGGCGTTGGGGAAGAAAATAGAGGAAGAGAACTGTGCCTATGATTAGGGCGCTGGTGATGAGGCCGAGGGGGGTTTGGAGTAGTCCCGTGAGGCTGCCGAGGTAGGGAATGACGAATATTGTTTTCCATACCTCGGTGACGGTGTAGGGGCGAGGGTCGTTTGTGTCGTTTGCATCTCCGCGGAGGATGAGGGTTGTTTCGCCGGCGGCTGTGTTGGCCTCCACGACGCGGTGGGTCACGAGGCCATCGTGATCGAGCCGCTGGGTGGTAACAACGTCTCCTATCTGTATTTCACTTGCCGCGGTTTTTTGCGCGAGGATCAGGGATCCGGTGGGGATTGCCGGCTCCATTGAACCGGTTGCCACGATTGCCGGCCTGATGTGGAAGATAAGGGCGACGAGAAAGAAGAGGAGACAGAGGGCGCCGATGATTGCCAAGAGGGTGAGAAGGACGGACCGGATAAGGCTGAGCGTGCGCATAGGGTAAACGGGTTTCTTTGTGACAGTGTGGTGTTTGGTGAGATGCGGTGGTTTAGGGTGTGGTGGACGTTCCTGTGAACTGTAGGGCGAGGGCGGTAAGGCCTCCGTTGAAGGATGGGGTCACGGAGCTGCTGAGGTGAATCATGACGGTGATGGTGGTGGTGCTTTGTGGGGGGAGGGGTGTGGTGAGGGGGGTTCCGTTGGGTAGGGCGGGGAATCCGAGGGGGGTGAGGGTGCCTAGGTTTCCTGATGCGTTTTGTATGGTTGCCCCCTCTTGCGGGTTGGAGGTGGAGTTGCCGACGATGAGTTCGTTGGTGAGGGAGTTGACGATGGTGATGCGGACGAAGGGCGTGATGTTGGGAGCGTTTCCGACGGCTCCTGTTCCTATGGGGATGACGGAGACCTGCGTTGCAGAGGGGAGAGTTTCTGTGTTGTTGAAGACTGTGGTTTGGAACGTGATGGTGCGTCCGGGGACGAGGGCGTTTTTGCCGGGGATGGGTAGGGTGAGGCTTTCTTCGGGATTGGCGTGGGCGATGGTGTTGTCTGGGAGAACCGTGGCGATGCTAAACGGGGGAGCACCGATTCCGGTTTGGCCTCCGAGCCGGAGTGCTGCGTTATCAATGCGGGTAGCTCCTGTGGTTCCGATTCCGAGGATGAGGAGGAGTCCCGCAGACATCCACAGCCACCTGGCTGCGGGGGGTGTGGAGCGTTTATGCTTCAGGGCGGTGTGAGACTTCCGCGAATTTTCTGGACGGGGTGAGCGATGCCGCCCCGGGTGCGAGTGGTTTTTCATGAGTCAACTCCGGGCAGCCTTAATAGTGTGATGGGTTGGGAGGGTGCGAGGGGTGTTGTGCTGACTCCCCAATTATTGCGAACGGAGGAGTGTGTGTTGGTGTTGGATCCGCTTGTTGACCCGCCCCAGAGGCGCATGTGACCGTCTGTTGTGAGGGCCATTCCCGTGTAGCCAAAGCCGCCGATGTCTGTAACGGTTGCGCCCAGGGCAACAATTTGTGTCGGTGTCTGGAGATTAGTGCGGGACATGGCTCCCGTCCAGGGGTCGGGGCCGCCCGCAAAGCTGTAGCGTCCGTAAATATAGAGCGAGTTATTTGTTCCGAGGAGCAGGACATATTCCTGGGTGGCGGCGAACTTTTGGATGCGAACATTACCGGGGAGTGCGAGAGGTGTGGGGGTATTGTTGGCAACGGGTGTGTTGCTAGCACGGCCCGTTCCCTGCTGAGACCCATTTCCCCAGGTGATGACTTGTCCGGTGTTGAGAAACATCTGATTACCAAAGGAGTGGCCGGTGAGGGTCTGGATCGTGCAGGTGTCCTGGGGGGAGCCAGCGACAGTTCCCGGGTTATTGCAGCCTGATTGTGCATACGTTGAGAGGGTATTGGAGCGCTGAGGAGAAAACACAATGCCGACAACGTTATCGCCAGAAGGAGAACCCGCAAAAGAGTAGCCATCGTTTGCTCTGCCCCACCACACAACGTTATTGTTTCCCATGACCGCCCACCCGTTCCAGGTGCCTGATCCAATGGAGTGTGCGCCCTGGAGGATGCGTTGGGGGGTGGGACTTGAGGCGGTTGGTGTTCCCTGGCCGGTGATGCCATGATCTTGTGCCCAGCCCCAGGTGTAGACGGCCCCGTTTTGGGTGAGGGCTATAAAGACTCCTGCGGTGGAAATGAGATCGACCACGGTGCCGTCACCGGTGGGTATGTTTACTCTTCCGGGGGTGAAGAAGGTTGCTCCGGTTCCGGGGCGCCCCATGACGTTGTTGACCTGGTTGCCGCCCCAGGTGTAGACAATTCCGTCGTGTGAGAGGGCTGCTATGCCGGTCATGTCGAAGTTGGAGGGGAAGAAATTGTCGTGGCTCACTCCGGCAACTTTGATAATTCTGCGCTGTCCACCCGGGCCGGTATAGCCGTCATTGGGAAGAATAACTCGGGAGGGGGGTGCGGTGCCGGGCACGCTAGCCACGCCTGTGCCGGAGAGTCCGTTCTCGCGGAATCCCCATACCCAGAGGGTTCCGTCCGTCTGGATCGACATCCCCGTGTTGGCGATGTAGGTGTTGGTCGCTTTAAATCCTGATCCTGCCGTGCGAAGAGCGTTTGGGCTGGTGCTGGGTGTGATAGCTGTGGCTCTGTCGGTGTAAGCGGCAGAACTGTGGGGAGTGTAGGTTATGCCGAGAGGGACAGTAACGATGAGAGCGGCGAGGAGAGCGAAGCGGAGGAGAGGCTTACGGCGAGTCATGGTTTTTGCCCTTTCTCTTTTGCATAAGCGACGTGATAGTGAGGTAGGTTCCGACTCCTAGTGTGAGGAACAGCAACCAGAAGAGGAATGGTGTGTTTGCGTGTCCGGTGAACGCGAGCCCGTCGTCGGGTTGTGTACCGGGTATGAGCGGTGGCTTTTGAGGGGTGTGTGCTGTGGCGGTGAGGGTGAATGTTAGTGTTTGGGATGCTCCTTGAAATTGGTTTCCCGTGGTGTTCGGAAGAGAGACTGTTGAATCGATAACGATTGTTTCTTGAGGATGTAGAGAACCGAGCGAGAGGGTGCGGTTGTGCAGCTCACACAGTGTGGTGTTGGCCGTGTGTTGCCCGTTCACCGTGACGGTGAGTTGGAGTAGCTGATCGATGGAGTCTTTTTGTTCACATGCGGGAAGGCGGGGCTCTTGGTCGTGGGTGAGGACGAGGGAAATTTCTGCGGGGGTGTTGCCGGGGTTGGTGGCGTTGAGGGCCCAAGACGAGGAGTGTCCGGGGAATGGCATGGGAACGGTTACTGATTCCGGGGTGAGGTGTAGTAGTGGATTCTCCACAGCGATTGCGGGGATTGGTGCCGCGCTGAGCCCGGTTGCGAGAAGGATGCCCCACAGGAGCAGAGTGGGCTTGGGGCGGTAAATAGTGTGCCGGTTCATGAGGTGGACCCGTTGAAATTGATTCCGAGCGCGAGAGTTCGGTTGAAAAAGTATGGGTTTCCAAGGGCCCCCGGCATGTTGATTGATACGGTAACGGTTTGGGGAATGTTCTGTCTCCAATTGTTGAGGATCACCGGTTGGGCATTGATTTGTGCTGCGGTGAGTGCGGTTCTTACCGGTGTGCCGTTGACCGAGACGGTGAAGAGGGCGACATTATAGGGGTCTGCGCCCGTGGGGTATCCGGGGTCTGGCGGCCGGACTCCTGTGTAGGCGTTAAACAGTTGTAGTGTGACCGGTCCCGAGGCCTCGGTGAGCGTGACGACGGAGAGGTCAAAAGTGGCGGTTCGAGGGGAGCCGATAGTGTTGATCAGTCCTACGTTAGAGGTGTCCACTACGTAAGCAGGGTTGTCCCCCTGGGTAACATTCCCGTCGCGGTCGATCAGTGCGATGTCGTATCGGCCTCCGATAGCACCTGCGGTACCAACGCCAAAGGTTGAGGTGTCGGTGAAGGCGGCCAGCGTGGTTGAGATGGTGGCCGGGAGGAGCCCCGCGATAGCGAGTATACCTGCGCAGATCTTTGCGTGGCGTTGAACGCGTGGGGGGCGTCGGGTATGGCGTGGCGTGTGGTCTTTGTGAGGCGGGTTGGCGCGCGGAATGTGATTTTTGTGTGATGAACGTTTGTGGTATCTATGAGCGGATTGCCTGTTCATGTATTTGTCCCGATGAATTGGAATTCCAGCCCGGTTTTTTTGTCTATCCATTCTTCGTCGTGTTGGGGGGTGAGTCGAATCTGGACATCGAGTATCGCGTACTCCTCCGAGATGAGTGTTTCTGGAAGGGAGATATGTGCCAGCTGGGTTGCGGGGATATCCTGTGCGATAGTGGTCTGTCCCTGTTTGACTGTGACAGCTAGCTGGTTGAAGAGGTATTCTCCATCAGCGGGGTTTCTACCGGGGATTGGAGTGGGGCGAAGTGAGAGTGTGATGCTTGTTGCGGTGAGTGGACTTTCGTTGCGCACTGCCATTCTGAGCTTGAGCGGATGGTCAGGCGTTATGGAATTCTCCGCGAGTTCAACGGTGTAGGAGCGGCCGGTGTGTCTGTTCCAGTCTTCTATTGTTGGTGTCCAATTGAGTTGTGCGTTTCCGATGGCAGCGATTCTCAAGGTGTTTTGCTCTCCCTGAAGCAGAACGCTGCTGCTTTGCCACTGGGTAATCATTGCGGAGGTGAGGAGGGCTGCGAGGCAGAGGAAGATTCCACTGCTAAGTATGAAACGTATTGGTGCTTTCACAACCCTCCTCCTCTCATCTTTGGTTGGCATGCGCTATGGGGTTAGGTAATTGAGGTGGCGTTGAAGTTTGCCTGCAGGAAGGCTCTGAGCCCGTTAAGCGAGTTGTCGGTGTGAGTAGACCCCGAGTCTGCTTGGGTGAGTAGGGTGATGGTGACCCTAACGGATGACTCCTCACCCGCGCCGAGGCGGTTCAGGGTGAGAGGGGTTCGAAAATTACTAAAGCTCTGTACCCCGGAGTCAATTGGGGAACCATTAAGACTTGTTGCTGGCTGGGTTACCTGAAACCGGAGACTTGCAAGATAGTTTGCGGAAGTGACGTCTGTTGGCGTGTCTGCGAGCTGAATAAGTCCCAGGGTGACAGCGGAATTAATGTTGGTTGAGTCGTTTCGGATGGGAATATCGACAGAGATCGAAGGACCGCCCGGAAAAATACTGTTTGCACCGGCGATAGCGATGGGTGCACCCCCGGGGGTGTTGGCTTCCTGCCAGGTATCAGGAATTATTGCGCCCGTCACGGGATCTGTTCCAACGACTTGAAAGTTGAACCCGTCGGTGCCTATGCCGCTAGCGCCAAGGTTGAGATTTGCAAAGTCTGTAAACACGGCACTGGTTACGAGGATTGCCACTCCCACGAGACTTCCCAAGGCGATAACTGCTCTTTTGCGTCCTTTTCGGTGTTGTGTGGTGGGAACTGGTGGTGGAGTATCGAGGAGCTGGAGGGGGGCGGTGGGAGTTGATGTGCTGTGAGCTGAGTACATGTTGTCTCTCTACAATCTGTGTTGTTTTACGGGGTTTCCAGGAAGGTCTTTGTGAAATTTGATCCAAGTGTAATTTATTGCTACGGCGTGCTCAATCAGTGATTTTTCAATATTTTTTAAATCAGCCTAAAAATTAAAATCTGATAGAAATTTGTCTCGGTGTATTAATCTTCATAAGTTATCTGAAGTAAACGCAGAAGGGGTTATTGGTTTCAGTCGCATAGGTTTTATATAAGCAAAACTAATGTTTATTAAAGTGAGGGTTATATATTCTTCTGATATCTCACAGAGTCTTGCGGTTATTGCCTTGCATTTAATATTTTTAAGATCATTAGTGATCGGCATAATTTTTAAAGTGTTGACGGACTTTATGTCGACTTTTTCCTTTGATTGAGGGGCCTTTCACCCCGGGCGGGTTTTTAACGCGCTGTGGGCTGTGGGCTGTGTTTGTGACATCGACTGTTGGTGCGGCTGCTGGTAGCTGTCGTGAGTGAGGGGGTTTCCGACGGTGTCTCTGTCTGGCATTAAACAGAGACAAGCTCCTATCGAGGGCCTTTCACGTAGTCCTGTGTGTGTTTGCCTTTACCGAGAAGTGATCTGATATTTGGGTGGGTTTTTATCGTGGGAGATAATTTTTTCTGTGGGGGAGTCGTCTCTTGGAATGTTTTTCAATTGACCAAACTTCACCCTAATTGTGTGGAGAATAATGCGAGCAAAGAGGAAATCTTTCCATCTCTGGGGAGAGAACGGAGTGGGGTTGTCAGCGGCAAGGCCTGCCGCGGCGAGACGGATGAGGATGCGCTGAAGTCGAATCGCAACCCCTGGCGACTGTGGAGGTAGTTATTCCACCTGCGGGCGCTTCAAGCACTACCGCGCGGTTAGCCTTTGAGGAAGGCCTGCTCATCTAGACTGAGAACATGCTTGAAAATCCCCGTTCGCCGCGTGTTCGTTCCATTGCTAGACTCGCCAAAAAAACTGTGCGCCAGGAAGCGGGCTATTTTCTTCTTGAAGGCCCGCAGGCCGTTCGTGAGGCGCTCACCTATAAACCCGAGTTGCTAAGCGACCTCTTTGGTACCCCCACCGCCGTGGAGCGCCATCAAGACATCACAAACCTCGCGGCAGAGGCGGGGCACGAGATCGAGTTTGTCACCGAAGAGGTGCTTGCATCCATGGCCGATACCGTTACGCCGCAGGGATTTATTGCGATCTGTCGCCAGTTTCCCACCGCGCTCAAAGACATCTTTTCCGAAGATCTTAAACTCATTGTGATCCTTCAGGAGGTCCGTGACCCGGGTAACGCCGGAACTATTATTCGTGCGGCAGACTCCGCGGGTGCCGACGCCGTGATCCTCACCGGGCGCAGCGTAGATCTCTACAACCCCAAGGTAGTGCGCTCGACCACGGGGTCACTGTTTCATCTTCCCGTTGCGGTCGATGCTTCGCTTGAGGACGTGCGTGACCGGGCCGCGGCGGTAGGGCTCACGGTGCTTGCTGCGGACACCGGCGGGGAAAGCCTGTTAGAGGCTCGCCGGGACGGAACCCTGGCACGGCCCACCGCTTGGCTCTTTGGGAACGAGGCTCGCGGGCTCAGCGACGAGGAGCTTGCCCTGGCTGATCGTGTGTTTACGGTGCCAATCTATGGGAGTGCGGAGTCTATGAATCTGGCCACCGCGGCATCGGTCTGTCTCTACGAGAGCGCGTTTGCGCAGCGTGGTTCTTGAGGGCATGGCCTGATTCCTCTCTTGCGGCCCCTCCAAGCCTTGCCGTTAGCTGAGTGTTGCGATGAGGAAGAGGTGCAAGAGGCTGGCTTCGTGGCGACGTGAGAACTCAACAATCAGATTGGACTCACTGTGAAGCCTCTATATAACTTCGCCCCCCGGAGAAGATAGGTAATCACCGGTACGGGTTGAGTAGTGCGGCATAGCCACAGGGGTGAATTATTGCTAAGTGTGGGTGAAATACGCAGAATATCTATTGCTATCAAATTAGTATTCTGAATGTAGAAAATTGTAGATAAAGTCGTGCAGTAACCATTTCATTGAAGTTTTAGTTTCTTACACATGTCTACTGCAATGGGGGAACTAAGCACAAATTGGTGATGTTCGTCTTGTTGTGTTTCAAAAGCTCTGATTATAAGGAAGTTGCCCACATGCAGAAACTGTCAAAGACATCTACTATCGCTGGGCTTGTGTTGGCCGGCGCGATGGTGCTATCCGGCTTCTTTTCTCCCGCGCGCGCCGAGCAGAATGGAGGGTTGCAGAGTATCCTGTCCCACGGTTCTCTTCCCCTCACGGACGCCGGGAAATTTTCTGATCAATTGTACTTACCAGAGGCTAACGGTCCCATTCCGGTCTTTGTTCAACTTAAAGGTCAGGGAGCGCTCAGTGTTCTAAAATCAACCAAATCACGGAACGCCGCCGAGCGGCGTGTGCACCAGGTTGAGGAGGCGGTCGAGAATCTTGCACAAGAAGCCGCGGTGCTAGATCCGGATTCCGCTATTCTCTACCCCTCCCACTATACGGTTCCTGGAATTGCCCTTAACCTCAGCGCTGAGTCTGTAAAAAAGCTGGCGGAACGCGACGATGTTGTGAGAATAACGGCGATACCCACCCTGGAAATACCTCAGCCTACGGTGGAGCAGGCCCCGTTTAACGCGCACTCAAGCATCCTGACTCGGGCGGTAGATGCCTGGAAATACTCGGGCAAAGCGGGTCAGGGGGTTAATATCGCGGTGATTGACTCGGGTGTTGACTACACACACGCTGCTTTTGGTGGCCCCGGCACCCCCGAAGCCTACCGGGAGGCAAATTCAACAATGGATGCCCCAGACCCCGCACTCTTTGACGGCAGTAAATACTTAGGCGGCTATGATTTTGCGGGACCAACCTATAACGCTGATCAGTCCTCGCCAAACTTCAATCCGGTGCCGGATCCGAATGCAAATCCGCTTGATGGGGTTGGAGGGGGTCACGGAACTCACGTCTCTGGAATCGCTGCTGGGTTTGGAGTGGATAGTGCACACAATACCTTCCGTGGAGACTACACAGCGCTTGACGCCGATAGTCTCCTGCAAGACTTTCACATAGCCCCGGGAGCCGCGCCCCTGGCTGGGCTATACGCGCTTAAGGTTTTTGGTGACCTAGGCGGCACCACGAACCTTGTTGGTGCGGCCATTGAGTGGGTGGGTAAAGAGATTGCACGGGGAACTAAAATTGATGTGGTCAACCTTTCGCTCGGTAGAGATTTTGGCGCTGTTGATAATCCGGAAAACGCTATGCTTGAAGCGCTCATGGATCACGGTGTTCTACCGGTTATGGCCGCCGGGAACGCGGGTGACATGACGGATATTGCGGGTTCACCGGGTAATACAGGGCGGAGCTTGGCGGTTGCCCTTTCGGCGAGTGGAGGTGAACTGCAGGATGCGATAGCGGTCACTGAGCCTGCCGACGCTGCGGCGGCCGGGCCGTACGGGGGAAAGTTCTCTCGAAATTTTACTGAAGATTTTAACCTCACAGCCCCTGTAACTCCCCTCATTGACAACTCGAACTATGAGGGCTGCTCACCCTATTCAGCCTCGGATGCGGTGGCCGTTTCCAAAAAAATTGTCTGGCTGGAATGGGATGAGAGTAGCATCACCTGTGGTGCTGATGTGCGGTTTGACAACGCTGCAGCGGCCGGAGCCGTGGGGGTTATCCTCACCTCAACACTGGATAACTTTGATGACAGGATTACCGGTAATGAGCTTATCCCCGGTGCACAGATTACCCACTCTGCCACGGTCGCTCTTCGGGGGGCGCTCGAAGCGGGTACACTGGTGATTCGCCTGGACGTGGCTGGTGCAAACACCTTACAGAGTCTGGACCCCTCAAAAGTTGACGTGTTGGTCCCGTACTCATCAAGAGGCGAACACGGTTCTCATAATGGCATCGTAAAACCGGATATTTCAGCCCCCGGATTTGCTGTCGTCTCGGCGGCTCACGCCACCGGATTTGATCGTCTGGTGATGAGTGGCACCTCTATGGCATCTCCCTGGGTGGCCGGTGTAGCCGCACTCACACGTGAAACACATCCCGGCTGGTCTGCAGACCGAATTAAAGCACAGCTGATCAATACCGCAACGACTGATATTACAACGCGTGGCAAGGAGCCGATCCCCTACGCGCCGACCAGGGCTGGCACCGGTAGGGTAGACGTTCTGAACGCCGTAAAGAACTCGGTTACGGTCGCCTCCGATAACAGCGGAGGTTTGGTCACAGCTTCGTTCGGGGTTGTGGAGGTTGGTGCTGATGCCGTGACCAAGACCCGCACGCTCACGATCACCAACTCCGGATCCACACCCGCGCACTATCGGGCTCAGTACCTGGCAAGAACACAGATGCCGGGTGTGTCATATAGCGTCTCGCCAAGTTCCATGAGTATTCCGGAAGGGGAGTCTGCCAAGATTACCGTCACCCTCTCCATTCCAGACCCGACGGCGCTGCGACGAACTCTTGACCCCACTATGGAGGCCGTGCAGGAGGGTATATTCCGAAACTATGTCGCAGACGCTTCCGGGGTGCTGGAACTTCAACCAACCGCTAACGAACACAATAGCCTCAGGGTTGCGGTTTTCTCCGCGCCCAAGCCGGTCAGTGATATGAAGGCAACCGGGTTGTTGTTCCCCGAAAGAGGTTCAGCAACGGGCACATTGTCTCTGGAGGGCCGTGGAATTGACCAGGGCACAGGTTCGGAAGCTTTTGCGTCAACTCTGGTACCGCTACAGCTTGGTGTCACTAACGATAAGCTCATCTTTGATCCTCATAATCCGAGTTTTAAGACATTGAGTTCGCTGAATGTCCGGGCGATTGGTGCGGCTTCAACGGCTCCTCAGCTTTCCGACCCTTCTCAGGGAACGGTAGCCTTTGGGGTAGTTGTTGAGGGGGAGTGGGGGTCGCTCAAACCGCATAGCACCCCGGTGGTGTCGATTGATATCAACCAGGACGGTACAGAAGACTATTACTCCTTTGTGCGACCGTATAGTTCATTCGGCACCTGGGTGGATACTCCCGTCGCATACACGGTTGAATCGTCCACCCAGAAGATCGTTGATATTCAACCGATCAACCTGATGCAGGGCAACGTATACACCAACCTCAACGACACAAACGTTTTGGTCATGCCAGTCTCCCTGAGAGCCCTCGGGTTCACCGTCGAGTCGCGGGAGACAGAGATCAGCTACCACGTCTACACCAACTCCCTTTACGCTCCTCGGTCTCCGGAGAATCCAGAAAGTTTCGTGGTGGATAGCACAGAAACGGTGAGTTTTGACGTGTTCAATCCAGAAATCTGGTTTGGCACTTTTGGTGAGCAGAGCGTTCTCTACAAAGATGAGAGCGGTACTATTCCCGTGCACAGGAGGCTTGACGCACTGGGTTCTGATCACTCCATAACTCACCACTCTCTAGAGGGAGGCGCTCCGGAGTCGGTAGATCCCCCGGAGGTACTGCTTTTGCACCTCGGTAATGGAGCGGGTGCTCGCTCCGCAATCATCCAACCGGTAGTGAGCCCGGGGGAAGGAGCAACACCGGACAACACTCTTCCCAGCGATAATGGTCACGGGGAAGATGGCCCGCTCGGGGATCGGGGCGTGCCTTCGGGTAATACGGTTGCGCTCAACACAAGTTCGGATGGCAAGGCCACTCAAAGCGGTTTACTGGCAACGACTGGTGCCTCTCACTCGCTGTTACCACTGGGCGTTGGGGGGCTCCTCATTGCACTGGGCCATACCGCGCTGGCCCTGAGACAAAGGGGATGGGCAGTCGAAGGGATGTAACCGTGGGTCATATGTGGTGGAGGCTTTGTGTCAAGACCGGCACGACTTGTACTAGACCTCTACTAGGGCTAGGCGGGGAAGAGCGCGTCTCCCACATACCCGCCCTTGGCGCATCCCGGGGGTATCGCAAAGACCGCCGAGCCCACGTGGGTTATCCACTCATTGAGCAGGTCTAGTTCGTCGAGCCTGCGCTGAATCGGGGCAAATTGGGTGAGGGGGTTGGCCTGATACGAGGCGAAGAGCAGGCCGGCGTTGCTATCGTGTCCCGCGGCGGGTGGTTCGTCATAGTTGTAGCTGCGCCGATAGATGCGCTCTGCCGGATTATCGGAGCGGGCGCGGCGCAGGTGCGAGATGTCGGAGATGACGGGGAAGCCGAGGGGGTCTTTTGCCGTGAAGTCGGGTTCGTCGTGTTCGTGAACTCCGGTGAGTGGGGCGCCGTTGTCGAGCCTGCGGCCCACGGCAGCCTCGCGGCCGCTACGGTCGAGCCGGTCCCACTTGTCGAGGTCCATGGAGATTCGGCGCAGGACCAGGGAAGTCCCTCCCACCAGCCAGGCGGGCTTTCCCGAGGACCACACCACCCGTTCGAAGTCTTCCGTTCCGGGGCGGGGGTTTGAAGTTCCATCCAGTTGGCCAAAGAGGTTACGCATGGTGGTACCCGGTTTTTGGGAGCCGCGTGCGCGGAGGAATCCGTTTTGGGTCCAGCGGAGGGTGGCAAAGGCGCGGGTGTCCTTCACGACCATGCGGGCGGCGTGGGCAACTGTTATCGGGTCGTCCGCCCCGATGTGGAGCAGGAGGTCGCCGTGGCTGAGGGCATCCTCTAGTCGATCTTGCGAGTACTGCGGTAGGGGTGCCAGCCACTCGGGGAGTGCCCCCGGATCGACCCGGCGAACGAGTTCCGGGCCAAATCCGAAGGTGATGGTGAGGCGGGCCGCTATGTGGGCAAGTTCCGGCTCGGAGTCGGCGAGGGCGGCCATGCCGGAGGTGAGCTTGATGGCGTCGTCGGTGAGTATTCGAAGCATTCTCTTGATGGCGCCGCGATCGGTTTCGGGTCGCAGGTCAAACGCGAGGTAGCTGGCGTGTGCCTGGGGCTCCGTAGCGATTCCCGCCTGGTGGACGCCGTAAAAAGGTTCGATGCTGTTATTGTCAATTGCTTGCGAGGCCGGGGTCGCGTTTGGTGAGCTGCTGGGTGGCCGCGACGAGTTCTGCACGGCCAGATCAACTCCGGCGGCGGTGAGGGCACCAACCCCGGCGGCACCTCCGAGAAGAAGGTGCCGCCTACTGAGGCCGCGACTATCACCGGCCTGAGAAGGGTGAGGGCTTTCCACGTTTAGTGACCGGTTCCGTGTGTATTGTTATCGGTGCCGTCGCTATCCGTGTTACCGGTGTTGCCCTCCGGGGCATACTCTTCGTTTGCCCCTGCATAATCCTTGATCGGTAGGGTGAGGGTGACAACCGAGCCGTTGCTCAGTGTGAGCGCGAGCTCGGCAGTTGCACCCGGGATAAGAGCTTCGTTCAGATCCATGAGCATGATGTGATCGGCACCGGGAACAAGAGAGTGTGTTTTACCGGCGGAAACGATAAAACCTCCGTCTTTTTCCTGCATCACCATTGTTCCGTTTTCATCGGGAACGACCTCGTGCATTTCAACGCTCCCTGCGACGGGACTCGTGGCGGAGGAAATGGTGATGTCCTGATCGGAGGAGTTCTCAAACACTCCAAAAAGTCCCGTCATTTCACCGTCGGTTGCCTTAATCCAACCGTCTTTAAAGGTGAGGGAACTCTCGCCGACCTTCTGCGATGCCGCGCCCGGGGTGACGGACGGCTTTTCTGTCGGGGCACACCCCGCAAACGCAAATATGGCTGCAGTCCCCAGCGTGAGGGCTGCCGTGGTTGAGATTTTTTTCGAACGAAATAGGGGAAGTTTAAACATGGGTGGGTATCTTTCTGACGTTTCGGGACGTCGAGGTTGGCCGTATCGGTCGGGACAAAATAGTAGGGTGAGCGCCTGGGGATTGAGGGGGGGTTAGTTATCACGCGCTGGAGGGTCGGTCGGCTTCTGCGAGGGGGCTTCGTCGTGTGCGGAAGTATCTGTTCCGTCCGGGGAGGAAGGCGCGCTAGCGCGGAAGCGGCGGCTAACTCGCAGCACAAGAGCCATGAGGCCCACGGCGATGGCCGCACCAAGGAGCGCGATGAACAGGGTTCGAAGTACACTGGGCAGCGATTTCTGAATATCTTCATCAAGTGAGGTGTTTTGCATCGCATCCGATGTTTTTTCGGTCTCCGGTGCTGTCTCGGATCCTACGGGTGGTACCGCGCTGGGGGTCGTATCGCCCCTCTCAGGTGTGCCGGTGCCCACGGTATAAACGAAGCTCCCGCTGATGGGGTGGCCATCGCTGGATACCACGCGCCAGGCGACCGTGTAGGTGTCATCCGCCGCGCCCGGTAACAGCTTTTGTGTGAGCAGGCGAGCATCGTGGGAGGGTTCACCGTCAATCCAGTCTTTGCCTGCACTATCCGTCACCCGAATCAAAGAGCCGATGTTGAGTATGGTGTCGGAGAACGTGAGGGAGACGTTTTCCGGGGCAGCGTCAATCTGTGCGCTATCGGAAGGCTGGGAACTAATCAGTCGATCGTGCGCGTGCGCAGGGGTAGCAACCGCGAGGGGAGCCGTCACTAATCCCAGTGCGGCACACAGCACTCCGCCCCAGCGTGTGGCGGTGTGGAGGGGCTTGCGTCCTCGCGAGGAGGCTCGTGAATTGTTCACAGAACAGCTCGTTTCTCTTAGTCTGTGCTTTTGACGACTGATTCAGCGCCACCCTGCGGTTGAGGGTGTCAGGAGACGCAGAAACGCTCAAGACCTATACGGTGTTCAGGGGGCCTGCACCGCTGTTAACGTTGAGACAGTCTGCGCTGCCGCGTGATTGTGCTCTTGTGCGAGGGTAAGCGGCGGGCCACGATATCGCAGAGTTGTGAACCACCGTCGTGCGGTGGCGAAGAGGTTGTGTTGGCCGAGGGAAATTCCCGCTCGGCGGGGAAGAATTATCAACCGGGGAACACTGGGCGAGGGGAATCGTGTGAGTAGGCGGGTGAGCCGGATAAGCTGTTCGACCGCGTATTCTCCTCGACGTAGGAGGAGGATTGTCGCGGTGGCGGCGCCCGCGTGGGCAACCCACATCCAGGTTCCGTGGGCATCCGTGGTGGTGTTGACTGTACCATCAGCGAGTGCGATCGAGACGGGGCTGAGCGAGTGGTCGTGAGGCCCCCGCGTCTGCTCGCCCGCCCGTGATGGCTCGGTGACGTAGGAGAAGAACAGGTGGAAGAGAGCCTGGCTGGTGCACACCGCAACCGTGGTTCGCCAGAGTGAGAGGGTGGTGCCCGCGCAGAGGATACACAGGGTTATTGCAATGATGAGAGACCCCGCAAGCCCGAGCGGTGAGGGGGCGTTGCCGCCCGCGACTAGGTGGGAGACCGCAGCCACGAGGGTGATAAAGACGGCGCCCACCAGACCGCGGCCTGTGCGCCGCTGTCTACTCATTCGTGTCACCCTCACCATACGATACTAATTATAAATTGAAAATGTTGCGATTCTCACTAATCGCGTGGCGGGGTTTAGGATTCCCTTTATAGTGCACAATCGTTTAGTAAACGTGCATGAGATGAGCATTAAATGCGGATGGAAACTCCGGTAACATAGGGTCTTGTGTCAGAGACCAATCCCATCACCGAAGAAGCCGTGGAGGCCGCCGCCGAAGAAGCGCTCGCAAGCCTGGCCACAGCTACAAACCTCGCGGAGTTCAAAGCCCTCCGTGCCGCTCACACCGGCGAAGGCTCGGCACTCTCCCGACTCAACGCGCAATTACGGAACGTGCCGTCCGATCAGAAGGCCGCGAGCGGCAAGCTCGTGGGGCAGGCGCGGGGGCGTGTGAACCAGGCCTTTGCCGCGCGCGAGGAATCGTTGCGGGTGGAGGAAGAGGTTCGTAAGCTCGCAGCCGAGAGTGTAGATGTTACCGCGGCTCCCGCGCACTGGCGCGCGGGAGCCCGCCACCCCCTTTCCACAATGCAGGATGCTATCTCCGACATCTTTGTCGGCATGGGCTGGGAGGTTGCCGACGGGCCGGAGCTCGAGAACGAGTGGTTTAACTTTGATGCGCTGAATTTCGCTCCGGATCATCCCGCGCGTGCGATGCAGGACACCTTCTTTGTGGAGCCGGTGGAGAGTCACCTTCTCCTGCGTACCCACACCTCGCCCGTGCAGCTTCGGGCGCTCCTCGCCCGCGAATTGCCCGTGTATGTTGTGGCTCCCGGACGGGTTTTCCGCACCGATGAGCTGGACGCTACACACACACCCGTGTTTAGTCAGGTGGAGGGTATAGCCATCGATCGTGGTCTCACGATGGCCCATCTGCGAGGAACCCTGGAGCACCTCGCACGTCAGCTCTTTGGCGACGAAGCAAAGATCAGGCTTCGACCCAACTTCTTCCCCTTCACCGAGCCCAGCGCCGAGATGGACGTGTGGCAACCGGGAGCTAAGGGTGGGGCCCGCTGGGTGGAGTGGGGCGGCTGCGGCATGGTAAACCCCAACGTTTTACGGGCGGCCGGTATCGACCCGGAGGAGTACCAGGGGTTTGCCTTTGGCATGGGAATTGAACGTACTCTCCAGTTCCGCAACGCCCTCAACGACATGCGAGACATGGTTGAGGGAGACATTCGGTTTAACACACAATTTGGAACGGTGGTCTAATCATATGCGCATCCCTCTCAGCTGGTTAGCCGAGTACGTAGACCTTCCCGCGGAAACCACACCGGAGCAGCTACACGCCGCCCTGGTGAGCGTAGGCTTTGAAGAAGAGGGCATTCACCGCTCCGAGGTACAGGGTCCCGTTGTTGTGGGTCAGGTGCTTGAGCGTGTGCCCGAGGAACAGACCAATGGCAAAACCATCAATTGGTGTCAGGTGCGGGTCGCCCCCGAGGGAGAGCGGGCTGCCGACGGTGGTGAGGACGTTCGTGGGATAGTGTGTGGTGCCCACAACTTTGAGGTGGGTGACAAAGTGGTTGTGACACTGCCCGGGGCTGTGCTTCCCGGAGGCTTTGCGATAGCCGCCCGTAAAACTTACGGCCACGTATCCGACGGCATGATCGCATCCGTTCGTGAATTGGGCATTGGTGAGGATCATGATGGCATTCTTGTGCTGTCTCGCATCGGCCTTGACCCCGAGCCGGGCGCCGACGCAAAACCGCTCCTGGGGCTGGATGACAGTGCCGTTGAGGTGAACGTGACTCCCGACCGGGGATACGCGTTCTCGATTCGGGGCATCGCCCGCGAGTACTCGCACGCCACCGGGGCTTCCTTCCGTGATCCGGTGTTTGCGATCACCCCCGGTGAAGTGTCAGGCTTTTCCGTGACGGTGAAGGACGAAGCACCCATTCACGGCAACATCGGCTCTTCCATCTTTACCACGCGGGTGGTTCGTGGAGTGGACCCCACCCGCCCCACGCCGCAGTGGATGGCCTCGCGGCTCGGCCTGGCGGGTATCCGTCCGATCTCGCTTGTTGTTGACATCACCAACTACGTGATGCTCGAATTGGGCAACCCCGTTCACGGCTACGACCTCGACAGGCTCACGGGTGGAATCACGGTGCGCCGCGCGCTCCCCAAAGAAACGCTGGTGACCCTCGACGAGAATACGCGCAAGCTTGACCCCGAAGACTTGGTGATAGCCGACGAATCCGGTGCTATCGGCCTGGCCGGTGTGATGGGAGGAGCCTCAACAGAGATCACCGACGCCACTAGCAACGTGCTGGTGGAGGCGGCTATCTTTGATCCCGTCTCGGTTGCGCGCACCCAGCGCCGCCATCGCCTTCCGAGCGAGGCGGCCAAGCGTTTTGAGCGCGGTGTAGACCCTCTGGTGCCGCGTGCCGCGTCACAGCGGGTGGTTGATCTGTTGGTTGAGCTGGCCGGGGGGACGGCTGACACTCTGGGATCGATGCTAGAAAACAGTGTCTCTCCTGAGCCGATCTTCCTGGCTGACGGGTTTGTGACGGGTCTGATCGGTGCCGAATTTACCGATCACGAGATTCACAGCACGCTGGAGCTCATCGGATCTACCGTGTCACCCTCCCCGGGTGGGCTCACCGTGACACCTCCCACCTGGCGTCCCGACCTCACCTTTCCCGCCGCGCTGGCCGAAGAGGTCGCGCGCATTATCGGATACGACAGGATTCCTTCGATTCTTCCCGTGGCACCGCCCGGACGCGGATTTACCCGGGAACAAAAGCTACGCCGCGCGGTTGCAGACGCCCTGGCAAACGCCGGAACCGTCGAAATACAGAGCTATCCCTTCACCTCCCCCGAGGCTAATAATCTTTATGGCTCGCCCGCGGGCGATGGGGTAGCGTCGGTGAAGCTGGCCAACCCGCTCGATAGCGAGGCCGGGGTGATGCGGCGCTCGCTGCTTCCCGGTCTGCTGCAGGCCGTTCAGCGTAACCACTCCCGGGGCCTCACAGGTGTGTCCCTCTTTGAACTGGGAACCGTGTTCCTGCCCGAGAGGGAAGAGAACTACGGTGTGACGGAGATTCCCCGGGTGGGTGAGCATCCGTCTCGCGAGGTTCTTGAGGCTATCCACGCGAGTGTTCCTCCGCAGCCCCGATTTATCTCGGCCCTCGCAACGGGGCCTGCGGTTTTCAAGCAGCCGGATCTTGAGCAGCGTCTTTTCGACTGGACTGATTCCCTAGATATCGTCCGCCAGATCGAGATGGCTTTGGCCGTGAATATTGAAGTGCGTCAGGGGAGTCACCAGGCTTTCCATCCGGGCCGCACGGCAGAACTTGTGGTGGAGCTTGACTCGTCGAAGATCGTTGCGGGGTATGCGGGTGAGCTGCTGCCGTCGATCGGCGGGGATATGAAGCTTCCTCACCGTCTAGCCGCGGTTGAGCTGAACCTTGACCTGCTGATTGCCGCTGCCCGCACTCGAGTGGACTACACCCCCCTCTCGTCATACCCTGCGGCGGTGCAGGATCTCACGCTGGTTGTGGCGGCGGAGACCCCCGCTGCGGATGTTCTGGTCGCGGTTGCCTCGGGAGCAGGAGAGCTTCTTGAGGATGCCCGTCTGGTGGACGACTATCGCGGAAGCGGTCTGGAGGAGTCACAAAAGGCCCTCACCTTTGCTCTTCGTTTCCGCGCGCCGGACCGCACCCTGACCGCGGCGGAGGCCAACGAAGCAAAATTGGCGGGCGTTGCGCTTGCCGTCACGCGCTACGGGGCTATTCTGCGCGAGTAGTCTCGGGCGCTCTTAAGCGGGTAGATTAGTTCTGTGACTTTTTCTGTAGCTGTAGCAGGGGCGAGCGGTTATGCGGGAGGCGAGGTGCTGCGGCTCCTGGCCGCGCACCCCGACTACGAGATAAAAACGGTGACGGCGCACTCAAACGCCGGTCAGTTGCTGGGTGATGTGCAATCGCACCTGCGTTCGCTTGCGCACCTGCGCCTCGTGGAGACCACGAGTGAGAACCTGACCGGACACGACGTCGTTTTTTTTGCGCTTCCTCACGGGGCCTCGGGCGAAATATCTTCGCAATTGGGTTCGGATACGCTGGCGATCGACTGCGGGGCAGACCATAGGCTAGAGCGGGAGTCTGATTGGGTGGCCTTTTATGGGGGTGAGTATTACGGGTCGTGGACCTACGGTGTTCCCGAGCTTCCCGTGACGGCGGGACGTCAGCGCGACAGGCTGGTGGGCACAAAGCGTATTGCCGCTCCCGGATGTAACGCCTCGACCGTTGCCCTCTCTCTGGCACCGGGCATTGCCGCGGGTGTGATTGAGTCCTCCGATATTGTGACGGTTCTTGCGGTAGGTCCCTCCGGCGCTGGAAAGAACCCGCGGGTTAACCTGTTGGCAAGCGAAATCTTGGGTTCCGCAAACCCCTACGCGGTGGGGGGAACCCACCGACATATTCCCGAGATTAAACAGGCGCTTCGCACGGCGGGGGCAACCGATGATCTGAGCGTTTCTTTCACCCCGGTGCTTGTCCCCATGTCGCGCGGTATATTGGCTACCTCCACCGCCCGCATCAGGCCGGGCGTGAGTGCCGAAGAGGTACGTTCTGTATGGGAGGCGGCCTACGAGGGAGAGCCTTTTGTGCAGGTTTTTCCCGAGGGGCGGTTTCCTCGCACGGCTGATACCCTCGGCGCCAATACCTGCCTGATGGGTGTGGCCGTAGATGAGGCTGCCGGGCGCGTTGTTATTGTTGCCGCTCTAGATAACCTGGTGAAGGGAACGGCCGGTGCTGCCGTTCAATCCGCTAATATTGCCCTAGGCTTGCCGGAGACTTCCGGCCTTAACACAGATGGAGTAGCTCCGTGAGCGTAATTGTTCCGGCCGGTTTTAGTGCGGCGGGTATTTCTGCGGGTCTGAAATCAACGGGGAAACCAGACCTCGCACTCGTTCACAACCTGGGACCACGCCAGGCTGCGGCCGCTGTTTTTACCAGCAATAGGGCGCAGGCACACCCCATTATTTGGAGCAGGCAGGTTATGCAAGACGGACGGGCGGCGGCGGTTATCCTCAACTCGGGTGGTGCCAACTGCTTTACCGGCCCCTTTGGATTTCGCACCACACATCTCACTGCAGAGACTGTGGCCGATCAACTGGGTGTTTCTGCAAGCGATGTTCTGGTCTGCTCAACCGGCCTCATTGGTACGGGAGGACAGGAGTTTCGCGACAGCATTGTCGGCGCGATCCCCACTCTGGTGGAGTCGTTGAGCCCTGAGAACACCACCGCGCCCGCCGCGATTCTTACCACTGACACCGTCGAAAAGACCGCTGTATTTCGCGGGGAGGGCTGGTCGATTGGGGCCATGGCAAAGGGAGCCGGAATGCTCGCGCCCGGCTTGGCCACCATGCTTGTGGTGATTACTACTGATGCCGACCTCACCGCGGTGGAGCTTAACCACTGCCTACACGCGGCCACCTCGGTGACCTTTGATCGTCTTGATTCCGACGGGTGTATGTCCACCAACGACCAGGTTACCCTCATGGCCTCGGGCGCGTCCGAGATTATTCCGCCGCTTGCGGAGTTCATGGTGGCCCTCACCGAGGTGTGTGATGATCTGGCACAACAATTGCAGGCGGATGCCGAGGGTTCCAGCCACAACATCAACATTGAGGTCGTGGGTGCGGCCACGGAGAACGACGCCCTGGTTGTGGGTCGGAGTATCGCCCGCAATAACCTTTTTAAAGCCGCGATTTTTGGCAACGACCCCAATTGGGGTCGTGTGCTGGCTGCCGTCGGCACTACCGATGCTGAGTGTGACCCCTATGACATTGACGTGTCCATGAATGGTGTGCGTGTGTGTCACCAGGGCAGACCGGATCGTCCGCGGGAGGAGGTTGATCTTACTCAGCGCGACGTGCATCTGCTGGTTGATCTACGCGTGGGGGAGCACACCGCCACCATCCGCACAAATGATCTTACCCACGAGTACGTTCACGAGAACAGCGCGTATTCTAGCTAATGCCCACAACATCAAGCACACTGAGCTACTCCGAGGCGGCCACAAAAGCGGGTGTTCTGATTGAGTCCCTGCCCTGGCTCAAAAAGTTTCGAGACCAGATCATCGTTATTAAGTTTGGCGGCAACGCGATGGTGAGTGAGGAACTCACCCGCACTTTTGCCCAGGACATTGTGTATCTGCGCTACGCGGGCCTCAAACCGGTTGTGGTTCATGGCGGTGGACCGCAGATATCGAGCATGCTCGATCGGCTCAATATTACAAGCGAGTTTCGGGGTGGCTACCGGGTGACCACGCCCGAGGCCATGGATGTGGTGCGCATGGTTCTCACCGGTAAGATTAACCCCGAACTTGTCGCCCGGATTAACGAGCATGGACCGCTTGCCACGGGAATTTCGGGTGAGGACGCGGGGCTTTTTCAGGGGCGAAAGCGCAGGCTCACGATTGACGGTGCCGAGGTGGATCTGGGTCGGGTGGGTGACGTGGTCACTGTGAATCCGTCGACGGTGCACGCGCAGCTTGAGGCCGGCCTCATCCCCGTAATCTCGTCCATCGCCCCCGACCGCGATAATCCCGGTCACGCGCTTAACATTAACGCGGATGCCGCAGCCGCTGCCCTGGCTGTCTCGCTGGGTGCGGCCAAGCTGGTGATCCTCACCGATGTTGCGGGACTCTACAGTGACTGGCCCGATAAAACCTCATTGGTGTCGGTGATTGAAACGCCCGAACTGCGACAGTTGATGCCCTCGCTCGAGTCGGGTATGGTGCCCAAGATGAACGCGTGCCTGGATGCGGTTGAGGGCGGTGTGGAAAAAGCCGCCATTATTGACGGGCGGGTTCCCCACTCTATCCTTCTTGAGATATTCACGCAGCGCGGTATTGGCACCGAAGTAATTAGGGGAAAAGATGACTGATCAGCGGTGGAAAGCGGAGTACAAGCGCAGCTTGGTACCCACCTTTAACCCCTCCGAGGTACTGAGCTATGGTAGTGGCAGCCATGTGTATTCCGAGTCGGGTAAGAGCTATCTAGATTTCCTGGGCGGAATTGCGGTGAACTCGCTGGGGCATAATCACCCCGACCTGGTGGCGGCTGTGTCTACGCAGGCCGCCCAGATGATTCACGTGTCCAACCTTTTTGCGTCGCGTCCCCAGATTGAACTGGCTGAGACGATCATCCGACACGCGGGCGTGGGCGAGAGCGCACGTGTGTTTTTTGCCAATAGCGGCACGGAGGCCAACGAAGCCGCTTTTAAACTGGCGCGCCTGCACGGTGGTACCGCCCGTCCTCGCATCCTCTCTCTGGAGAACAGTTTTCACGGTCGTAGCATGGGGGCGCTTGCGCTTACTGGCAAACCCGCCCTGCACGCGCCATTTGAACCGATGCCGGCCGGGGTTGTGCATATCCCCGCCACGCTGGAGGCCCTTGAGCTGGCTCTGGGAGGAGCCGATGCCTCGGAGGTGGCGGCAATTATTGTTGAACCCATCCAGGGAGAAGACGGGGTGCACCCGCTTCCCCACGGGTATCTGCAACGGGCACGAGAGCTCACCACTCGGGCTGGTGCCCTCTTGATTATTGACGAGATTCAAACCGGTGTTGCCCGCACCGGATCGTGGTTTGCCTTTCAGCACGAGGGGATTATTCCCGACGCGTTTACCCTGGCCAAGGGGTTGGGCGGCGGGGTTCCTGTCGGGGCACTCGTGACGGTGGGGCAGGCATCCACACTGTTTACTCCGGGCAGCCACGGCACCACGTTTGGGGGTAACCCGCTGGCAACAGCCGCGGCTAAAACCGTATTGGATGTGATTGAGCGGGACGATCTGGTGGCCGCGGCCCGCGTGCGCGGGGCGGAGATCACCGACCACATTCTGACTTTGAACTCTCCCTTTATCGAGGGGGTACGGGGTTCTGGACTGTTGCTGGGTATTGCCCTGACACGGCCCGTGGCTCAGCAATTGGTGGCGGCCGCGCTTGAGTGTGGGCTCATTATTAACGCGCCTAATCCCTCTACCCTTCGTCTGGCACCTCCGCTCACGGTGACTCCCGACGACACTGCCGAGTTTCGCGTGAAGTTGGGGCGGGCCCTCACCCTGCTGGAGGATAGCTGATTGAGTCTCGCGCACATACTGTAACCCATTATGTGTTGGTTCAACCGTCCCGCTAAGGTTGCTTTATGACCCGCCATTTTCTGAGAGACGATGATCTAACCCCCGCTGAGCAAAATGAGGTTCTTGAGCTCGCGCTCAGGCTTAAAACGAATCCCTATTCGTTGCGTCCGCTTGAGGGGCCGCAGACCGCAGCCGTTATCTTTGACAAAACCTCCACCCGCACGCGCGTGAGTTTTGCTGTGGGCATCGCGGATCTGGGTGGGAGTCCCCTCATTATTGACTCCCAAACGAGCCAGCTCGGCGGAAAAGAGTCGATCGAAGACACCGCCAAGGTGCTCTCGCGCATGGTGTCCGCCATTATCTGGCGAACCTACTCGCAGGAGGGCCTGCAAGAGATGGCCCAGCACTCAACCGTTCCCGTCATCAACGCGCTGTCAGATGATTTTCACCCCTGTCAGGTACTGGCCGATTTGCTCACCGTTCGTGAGCATCGGGGAGACCTAGCCGGTCTCACCCTCACGTACCTCGGAGATGCCGCAAACAACATGGCGCACTCCTACCTTCTGGGCTGTGCCACGGCGGGAATGAACGTGCGTATCGCGGGTCCCGAGGGGTATCTTCCCCGCCCGGAGTACGTGGCGGATGCCTCTGCCCTCGCGAGCACGCGCGGCAGCGAGGTGTGGATTGGGAGCGATCCGATCGAGGCGGTGACGGGTAGTGACGTGGTTGTCACCGACACCTGGATATCAATGGGTCAGGAGGCAGAGAAAGAGGAGCGCCTGCAGCTTTTTGGCGACTATCGGGTGACCGAAAAGCTCTTTTCGCACGCGCAGGACAACGCGATTTTTCTGCACTGTCTGCCCGCGTACCGTGACTACGAGGTGTCTGCCGAGATTATTGACGGCCCACGTAGCGTGGTGTGGGACGAGGCAGAAAACCGGGTGCACGCGCAAAAAGCACTCCTGGCCTGGCTTCTAACCCAGCGTTAGTCATAGCGATACCAACAAAATTGCCATGAGACAGAATCCGGATGTTTCGCAGACCCCCCGCACGGCTCCGGGCCGTTATGTAAGGTATTTCCGCAATAAGAACCGCATTGTGGGTCTTGATATGGCCCGGGGGCTTGCCGTTTTGGGGATGCTGGCCGCCCATCTGCTGATTTTTGAGGACTTTAACTGGGGAGATCCCGGCACCTGGGGTGACGTGGTAAATGGCCGTTCCTCCGTGCTCTTTGCGGTATTGGCCGGTATCTCGGTGGCGATCATCTCGGGGCGTACCCGGGCGGTATCCGGGGTACCACTGCTCCAGGCGCGGCTACGGATCTTCACCCGGGCGGTTGTGATTATTGCTATCGGTGGAATACTTGAGACTCTGGGAACCCCTATCGCAATCATTCTGCCGGTTTACGGAATGCTTTTTATCGCGTCGCTTCCGTTTTTGCGATGGCGGCCCTCCTCGGTTTTTGGGATGGCTGCCTCTCTCGCGCTGATCGGTCCCCTGGCAACAAATATCCTTATCTCTCTCTATTTGGAGGATGCCTATTCCTGGTCGTTTTTTGCGGATCTTGTCGTGCTAGGCGAGTATCCGGGACTCATCTGGATTGTGTTTGTGCTTCTGGGGCTTGGCGTGGGGCGGTTAGATCTGGGTGACCTTCGGGTCCAGCGAAGACTCCTGATTGTGGGGGTGTCGCTTGCTGTGGGAGGTTACGGAACCGGTGCGATATTGTGGGGTGTGATACAGGATCCTATGTTCTCTATCGAGCCCCACAGCGGATCAACCTTTGAGGTGGTGGGGGCATCGGGATTTGCCCTGGCGATTATCGGATTGTGTCTGCTTGTGCCCGCCCGGGCACGACCCGTTCTCTATCCGCTAGCGGCCACGGGAGCGATGGCGCTCACCTCCTACACCCTGCAGATCGTGGTCATGAGCGCCGTGGGTTATACGCGAACAGGCGAGTCAGCGACGCTATTTTTTGTGGTTTTGGCCGGGGTAACCCTGATGCTCTGCTCTCTGTGGATACAGGTGCTGGGGAGGGGGCCGCTTGAGTGGATGCTCACTTCGGTATCAAATCGTGCCGCCCGAGCCAAAGACAGTACACTGGAACAAGCCCCAGCCGGGCATACATTTTCATCATCCTCATAAGATAGTTCGGGTACCTCAGCAATGTCACAGAACAATTCTCCCCGCTCCGAAGCCGCGGCAGATACAACCGACACAAACCGTGCGGGTGAGGCGGGTGCTCTATGGGGTGGACGTTTTGCGAGCGGGCCGTCTCCTGAACTGCAGCGGCTCAGCAAATCCACCCATTTTGACTGGACCCTGGCGCACTACGATATCGACGGCTCCAAGGCTCACGCGGTTGCGCTCGCGGCGGCGGGATACCTGAGCGAGCGGGAGCTTGTGGATATGCATCGAGCGCTTGAGGTTTTGCGCTCCGATGTGAGCAGCGGAGTTTTTGTGGCGGACGACGACGACGAAGACGTGCACTCCGCGCTTGAGAGGGGCTTAGTTGAGCGTGCTGGCGCTCAGCTGGGCGGAAAGCTCCGTGCCGGTCGCAGCCGTAACGATCAGATCGCTACGCTCGTGCGGCTCTACATGCTGGATCACGAGGTGATAATTCGCGGTCTGCTGGTGCAACTCATCGATGTTCTTGTTGCTCAGGCCGAAGCTTATCCGGATGCGGCTATGCCCGGACGTACCCATCTGCAGCACGCTCAGCCCGTTTTGTTGGGCCACCAGCTTGCGGCTCACGCCTGGCCTCTTGTGCGCAACCTGGAGCGCCTGCACGACTGGAGATTGCGCGGTTCGCGCTCCCCGTACGGTGCGGGTGCTCTTGCCGGAAGCTCGTTGGGTCTCGATCCCGCGCTCGTGGCGAGCGAGTTGGGGCTAGCGGCCCCGTGCGACAATTCGATCGATGCAACCGCCTCGCGCGACACCACCGCGGAGTTCATGTTTATCTTGACTCAGATTGGCGTTGACCTTTCACGTCTTTCCGAGGAGATCATTCTGTGGGCAACCCGTGAGTTTGATTTTGTTCGTCTACACGATAGTTTTTCCACGGGGTCGTCGATTATGCCCCAAAAGAAGAACCCCGATATTGCGGAGCTTGCGCGGGGCAAATCGGGGCGTCTCGTCGGAAACCTCACGGGCCTGCTTGCCACGCTGAAAGCTATGCCTCTTGCCTATAACCGGGATCTTCAAGAGGATAAGGAACCGCTTTTTGACTCGGTGGATCAGCTCGAGGTTCTGCTCCCCGCGTTTAACGGGATGATGGCAACGCTCGAGTTTAATAGGGACCGCCTGGCTGAGTTGGCACCCCAGGGATTTTCCCTGGCAACCGATGTGGCGGAGTGGTTGGTGAAACAGGGTGTGGTTTTTCGTGATGCGCACGAGATCTCGGGAGAGCTGGTTCGATTCTGTGAGGAGCGCGGCCTCGAGCTTCACGAACCCACCGATGAGCAGCTGGCCGACGTGTCGCCGCATCTGAACGCATCCGTTCGTGAGGTCCTCACGGTGGAGGGGTCTATAAATAGCCGCATCGGTGTGGGGGGAACCGCCGCCGTGCGTGTACGCGAGCAGCTTGCTCACCTGAAACAGATTGCGGATCACTACCGTTAGCATACGATTCCCAAGACTCGCTCTCTCAGCGGTGCTGGGAGACCTTTGAGGGTGTGAAGCCTGCTTTATCGGGTGATCTTGTTCCTACGAGTGTCGGGGAATTATCGTTTGGGAGTGGTATCAGCGAGCCTCGATACATAACGGATACCCCATCCGGCAACTACAAAAATTGCGCCGAGGATTAACCAACCGACAGTTCCCAGTTCAAGTGCGGTGATGGTAACTACAGCGGGTGCGAACATCGCGCCTAGGGAGAACCCCATGTTAAACATTCCCTGGTAGGCACCCACTCTGTGGTGGTCAGCGAGTTCAAAACTGAGTCCCCAGGTGCCAGAGGTCGAAAATATTTCGGCAAAGGTGTGGAAGGTTACTGCGCCCACAAGAAGCACGATAGCCCAAACTGGTGAGATTTTCGAGGAAAATGCGTAGAGCAGGCAGGCCAGGAGCATTATTATCCCCGCCCAACTTGATATTCGCCCAGCATAGCGAACATCGTGTGTGCCTCGTGAAGCGGGAATTTGAAATGCTATAACAAGTAATGTGCTCAGAATGAGCGCTACAGAAACCATTATGTGTGGTGCGTCTGTGTGAGTCACGATCCACTGGGGGACTCCCACCTCGGCCAGACCGAACTGCATACCAAAAATCCCGGAGAAAATACTTAACCCTATATAGCGTGGGTTTCTAAAGGGAGAGATTCCTTCTTTGTGGGTGGGTCCTATTGGGTGCATATTATTCTCTGGTTGAGTTCGAGAGGGTGCGTCAACACGTGAGGGTAGACGTTTAAGCTGTAGGGCGCTCGCCATAAAGGTGGCCCCGGCTGTAACTAAAAGAGCATGGTAAGCGGTAGCGCTGTTGATAATGAGTGGGATAGTAGCAAAGCCGCCGCCCAACGCAATGCCAACATTTCCTATTGTGCGCAGGACGGCTCGCGTAGAGACACGATCCTCACCGGTGAAAGCTCGGGCGATAATGGCCGCACGTACGGATTCGGCTGAGCTGTGCATGGCCAAAACAGTAATTGACACAGCGAGGGCAGTGATAAAGTCATTGACAAAAACGTATGCAATGAGACCTAAGCCTTCGATTCCAATGAAAAATGTCACTAATAGTCGGGCGCTTAATCGATCCGCCAAGTACCCTGCTAAAAGAGATGTGATTACTCCGCCCCCCTCGGCGAGGAGGAGTATAAGCGCCACCTGGATAGGGCTCAGCTCGACAAACCGGGTGAGGTAGAGGACGTTCAGCGTGATAAATATGCCGCGCCCAACTGTACTCACGGTCGCTGCAAGCATGAGGGTGCGCAGTACCGGACTGGAGAGATTTTTCTTTATTTTCTCTGTGAAACTGGAAGGTGATTCTCTATCGAACTCGGTCATGTACGATGAACCCTTGCTTCGCCATCGGATGATAATGATACTCATAATTGAGCTTTTGATTTATACTATTGCAAACGATGATGACGTGAGTAAAAATTTTCTTGGACACCCTGCCTCGACCGGGTGGGCTGCCTGCTTCGTGAGTCCTAAGTGACGGCCCTTATGTGGTGAGGATAGTGTGAACTTTTCTAAAGGAGATGGCGTAGGTAGCGTTCCGGGGCATCGAGAAATCGCCTCCAACTCTGGATAAACTCTAAATCGCTGTAGTCTTTGCGTTGAATGCCCGATTCGCCGAGCTCAAAGATTTCTGCCTCGGGGAGGGAAGCAAGGACGGGGGAGTGCGTTGATATGATCACCTGGGAGTCGTGTTCGAGTAGTTGCACGATCTGAGCGAGGAGTGTGAGGCAACCATTGAAGGAGAGGGCCGATTCTGCTTCGTCGAATATCCAGAGTCCTCGAATGCTTGCCCTCGTGGTGAAAAACTCAATGAAGGATTCGCCGTGACTTTGGAAATTATGTCTTCCCCCATCAACCACATCCGCTATGTAGGTAAAGTGGCTGTGCATAGTCTCCGCCCGCAAGAACACACCTTTCTTTGACGCACCTCCATCACGGACCAGCTGGAGATTGCTTGCCAGGTTTGATTCGGTTCGTTCGGTGTGGTGCATTGCGTTATGGGTTCCGCCCTCAACATTCAGACCGAAGGCCTCCGCGATCGCCTCAACGATTGTGGATTTACCCGACCCGTTTTCTCCTACGAGCACTGTGAGGGGGGAGAGGTCTAGCCCCTCGCTCAGAATCTGGCGCACGGCGGGAATCGTGGCGGGCCATTTGTCTTTTGCTGCTGGGGCAAGCGCGTGCTCCTCGACTCTCCTGACGGGCAAAGGTGTGTGTTTGATCATGCTCGTTAGCATAGGTGACGCCGATGACAATCGTTGGACTCATCGTCCACTCGGATCAACGGCTAAACATCGAAGCGTGATTTCAGGAGATAGTGTCGTTTGGAAGTGTTACCACCCGGCTAAGCGTTGCTACGATAGGCAGGTGTCGAATATAAATGATGGGGTTATGACCCCCGCCCCTCAAGGCAACGATCCCAGTTTCGAATCTCTCTGGGATGAGCTTGTGTGGCGCGGACTCGTGCACGTTTCTACCGATGCCGAGGCCTTGCGCAAGCTCTTAGACGGGGATCCCGTCACTTACTATTGCGGTTTTGACCCCACGGCGCCGAGCCTTCACCTGGGCAATCTGGTGCAGCTCCTTTTTATGCGACGTCTTCAATTGGCCGGACACAAGCCTCTCGGATTGGTTGGTGGTTCAACCGGTTTGATCGGGGACCCTCGTCCTACCGCTGAGCGCACGCTTAATGCCAAAGAGACCGTCGAGGAATGGGTGGGGTACCTGCGAGCGCAAATTCAGCGCTTCTTGAGTGCCGAGGGCGCCAATGGGGTGCGAATGGTGAACAACTTGGAATGGACCGCACCGCTCAGTGCCATCGATTTTCTGCGTGAAATCGGTAAACACTATCGAGTGGGAAGCATGCTCAAAAAGGAGGCGGTGAGCGCTCGCCTTAACTCGGAGGAGGGCATTAGCTACACGGAGTTTAGCTATCAGATTCTTCAGGGTTTTGACTACCTTCAGCTTTACCGTACCTACGGCTGTGTCCTGCAAACCGGTGGGAGCGACCAGTGGGGCAACCTGACGAGCGGTACAGATTTGATTCGTCGGGTTGAGGGGGTAGGGGTGCACGCCATTGGAACTCCCCTCATCACCAACTCCGACGGAACCAAGTTTGGTAAGAGCGAGGGCAATGCCGTGTGGCTTGATTCGGCTCTAGTCTCACCCTACGCGTTCTATCAATTTTGGATCAACACCGATGATGCCGACGTTGTGACACGACTGAGGGTGTTTACCTTTCTGAGCCGTGCGGAGATCGAGCGTCTTGCTGTAGTGGTGGAGAGCGAGCCCTTTAAGCGGGAAGGGCAAAAG
This sequence comes from Lysinibacter sp. HNR, assembly GCF_029760935.1. NCBI lineage: Bacteria > Bacillati > Actinomycetota > Actinomycetes > Micrococcales > Microbacteriaceae > Lysinibacter > Lysinibacter sp. HNR. The sequence continues at coordinate 738,023 of NZ_CP121684.1, forward strand.
CGTCTTGCGTTTGAGGTTACCGCTCTTGTTCACGGTGTCGCGGCAACGCAGGCTGCGATAAACGCTTCCGCGGCGCTATTTGGTCAGGGCGATCTGGCATCACTTGATGAACATACTCTGGCTGCTGCTCTGGCTGAACTGCCGCAGGTGACGGCGGCACCTGGCACCCCAGTGGCCCAGCTCTTGGTTGATGCCGGACTCACCAAGAGTTTGGGTGAGTCTCGACGGGCGATTGATCAGGGTGGGGTGTACATTAACAACGCTGTGGTGAGCGTATCGGATGCGTCGCTGGAGACTGGTTCTCTTATCGGGGGCAAACATGCCGTGTTGCGTCGAGGCAAAAAGACCCTGGCCGCAATAACTTTGGGATAGACACCGCACGTTCGCGATTCCGGTGCCGCGCCGCCCTACAGGTCTGACGTGGCACCGCATGTCTCTAGTAACTACAACACCTGCTAGTGGGGTCGTTGCCGAAAAATCTTTATGCTTTTTTTATCCTTGCTCTGCTTATATTAGAGAGAAAGAGGTGGAAAATGCGTGTCTTGATTATTAAGGATGCGGTCTATCGAGCAAAAGCTGTGAGGGCTGGACTTCGCCTGGAAGTAATGCCGGTTGACGGTGCCGCAGTTGGGGCGGAGTATGCAGTTGTTACTGACCGAGACTAAAAATTTCGGGGGTGGCCTGTGAAGCTAAGCGAGAAAAAGCCTCACTATCGCCTTACCGTGCGTGCTCGTCTTGCTCTCACCTATTCCATCCTGCTGAGCGGCGCAGGAATTGTGATGTTCTCCATTATTTATGTGTTTGTGGGGGTGATTCCCAAATACAACTTCACTCCTTTGACCCAGACGATTGAAACCTCTCCTCAGGGGTATCCGGAGGCGGACTCGATCGGTGCGACTATAGAGGCGCAACCGAGCCTTATCAGCCTTGATTCACAGAACGATGTTCTCACCCTGCTGCTCATTGTTTCGATTATCGCGCTTATAGTGCTCGGCATCGCGGGTGCCTGGGTGGGATGGGTTGTTGCAGGGCGGATGCTGCGACCTCTGCAATACGTAAGCGCTGCAGCACAGCGAGCATCTGCAGGAGAACTGAATCACAGGATCGGATTATCGGGACCACGCGACGAAATATCGGATTTAGCGCATTCCTTTGACTCTATGATGACTGTGCTCGAGAGGTCGATTGCGACCTATCGTAGATTTTCCGCAAATGCTTCTCATGAACTTAGGACTCCACTGGCTACGTCTCGCACGATGATTGATGTGGCTCTTCTTACAGCCTCACCCGAAGAGCGCCCTCTCCTGGAGCGGTTACGGGAGATGAATGAGCGCAGTATTAAAACCGTAGAGGAGCTTCTTGACCTGGCAGAGATTGATTCCGCTGTGCAGAGAATGCAACCCGTTGACTTCTCTGATTTGGTTCGAGATGTTATGAATGAGGCGCAAGACGAAATTGCGTCTCATGGTCTTGACGCGGTATTGACCGTGGGGGACGAATCCCCTCTTATCATCCAGGGTAACCCCGTTCTTCTTCGTCAGCTGATTAACAATCTGGTGCAAAACAGTATTCATCACAATGTGCAGGGCGGTTATATTCGGGTGGAACTAACGCGTGATTCAATCGGTAGTGTTCTTCTCTCGGTGTCAAACAGTGGACAACGAATTACAGAAGAGCAGGCGAGGTATCTCTGTGATCCTTTTTATCGCGTCTCAGGCCGCACGAACAGTGACGGACACGCAAACCGGGGGCTTGGATTATCGCTTGTGTTGGCGATCACTGAGAGACACGGTGGGAACTTGAATATTGAGCCGTCTCCAACTGGGGGGCTCAGGGTGGGGGTGAAATTTGCTTCCTGAGAGAGTTGCGGGCGGTGAGGGGGTGATTTTCGTGGCGGGCTGACACAACTTATATTGCTTTTGAACGTTCAGGGAGGGTTGAGGCGTCACCTAGAGCAATGATTATGCGACAGGTGTTAGCTAATCTTTGAGGGAGTTACCCGGGGGGTTCAGCCAAGATCTAGTCTTGAGAGGGAAGCCCGTCACCTCTGCATTGTATTTACGACACTTCTTGTTTTGTTCCGGTTTTCTGCTTATATCCTTTAACCTGACCCGTTGAACTTGTTCTTCCGTCGGTTAAATCGCGTAAGAGTTTTCCTCTCACGCTGAAGAGGACGAGGTGAAATCTTATGTTTCTTGAGTGTGCGTGTGTTTGATCGTTAGGGGGTCAAACACACGCAACCGGGTGAAACAAGACTTATCTGGTCGCAAGAAGTGTTGTGCAAGGGAAACTCTTGCCATCGGGCAATTTCTTGCTTTTCCGATGAGAATAATGCCGAAATTTGATGAACCTTTATCGAATTATGCAGGTTACCTGTCTAATTATGCAGGTTACTTGTTTTTGTAAGAAGTCTGTAGGGTAGTGGTAACCCCGGTTGTGAGCCTTAACCCAGGTGAAAGGTCAAAATGAGACTTGATTCTTAGTAGGGAGCCGCGTATTCTTATCTACTAGGGTTGAGTCTTGGGTACTTGGCCTCGTCGCTACTATATTAGTTACGGCAGTACAATTGGGGAACTTTTTTGGGGGATCGTTATTAAGCCCTAACTTTGTTATGGGTTGCGCGTATGCTTCTTAAAAATGGGCTTTTAATGTCCTGCCTGAATATTAAAACATTTGGGAGAAAAATATTATGAATAGGCTTTCGAAAGGTCTTCTTGTCGGTGGTCTCGGAGCAGCGCTCCTGATTGGAGGGGGCGGAACGCTTGCACTCTGGAACGTAGCCGCGCAGAGCCAGGCCGGACAGCTTGCCCTGGGTAACCTTAACCTTACGGTTCCCGAGAATGGCCGCGCATGGCACGTTCTGGTGGCCGGTGAGTGGGAAGAGGTTGAAGATATCTCTACTCTGCGTCTGGTTCCAGGAGATTCGGTGCGTCTGACTCAGCCTCTGGCTGTCACCCTTACGGGTGACCGCATGAAGGCTGACCTGTCTATCGATGTGGCTAGTGCCTTTACCGAGGGTGTGACGGATGGCGGTACCGCTGAGGACTTCCTGGACATCTCGACGGCATTCCTCCCCGGCGGTGGTGCAACACTTCCGGTTGCTGACCCAGAGAACCCCAACGTTTGGCGCTTTGGCAGTGCCATTAACGGTGGAACCGCAACTTTCACACAGCAGGTTACCTTCACCTTCAACCCTGAAAACGCTAAAGATCGTGTTGGTGTCCTGTCTACCGTAGACCTTTCCAAGACAGACTTCGTTCTGGAGCAGGTCTTCGAAAACTCAGCCTCCTAATTAGGGGTTGTTATAAGTAATGTTGCTGGGTGTCTCACCCGGTGTGGCACCCAGCAACACAGCCGTTTGAGGAAAGGAATGTGGAAATGTCTGAACACGTATCGACTCACAACATCCTCAAAAAATGGTGGTTTTGGGTGTCAATCCTCACGATTTCTGCAGTAGCTGCTTTTCTTGCAGTCCCGAGTGGCGGAACCTTCGCTCTGTGGAGGGCCTCAGAAGTTGGCGCTAGCGACACCCTTACCCTAGGTAACCTCGCTTTTCAGCTTCGCGATAAAGATGGACAAAATCCGTCGCCGAGTGATCCCGCAGAAAATGCTCCTCCAAGCTACAGCTTCACTGATCTCACCGATTCAGCGAGCGATTTGATTCCAGGGAACACCGCTATTGGGGTGTTGCGTGCACACAACACCGGAACTACACCGCTCACGCTGAGTATTTTTGGCATTCGCTTTGAAGAAGAAATGACAGATACGCAGAGTGAGCTTCTTAACAAGCTAGTAATAGCCACGTGGCGGTCCGCGAGCGCGTCATGTGTCATCGGACCGTCAGAAACTTTTACGCCTTTTTCGGAAGTAGACGCCGAGAATCCGCTTGCTCTTGTTCCAGCAACCAGTGCGCTTGCACCGCAGGGTAGTACCTATGTGTGCGTTGCCGTAAGACTACTGGACGATGCTCCAAACTCTGTTCAGGCTCAGACAGTTCCTTTTGTCTTTGACATCCGAGCCGATCAGCATCGCTAACCAGCATATTTATATTACGTTCACATCATGATGAAAGTATCCGTCGGGGGGAGGCATATCGCACATGAGCATAAATACAACACACACTCGTGAACTACGCGTTCTTCCCGCTCGGCACTCTCACCAAGGTAGCTCCGATGAAAGATCACTAGAAGATGTGCAGACTCGTGAACTCTACATTCTTCCTCTCCCTACCCGACGTGAAACTAGACTGAGCGGTGGTTATAAAACCACAGCCGGGAAAACTGCGTCGACAAAAAAGGCTCGCACAAAAGGGCGGATAGCCTACGACGTGGTCATGACGACTATCTTCTCTGCTTTTGTTGCCGCTCTTGTCGTTGCGGTTGCCTCTCTTGTTGTGGTCCCGCGTTTTCTTGGGGCGACCTCTCTTACGGTTTTGACAGGTTCAATGGAGCCCACACTACCGCCGGGAACGATCGTGGTTATACAACCTCGTGCGGTAGAGGATATTCGTGTGGGTGATGTTGTGACCTATCAGTTAGAGTCTGGACGTCCCGAGGTTGTTACACACCGAGTCGTGGGAATCCGGGAAAATGCTTCTGGTGAAATAGCGTTCACCATGCGTGGCGATAACAATACGCTTAACGACCCCCGCCCTGTTATTGAGGAGCAGGTGCGGGGAGTCCTTATCTATGCGATTCCCTACTTGGGTCTCGTTGTCAACTTTTTAGACTCAAGTACGTCAGAGATTGGTGCAACGAGTGCTACTCTCCCCGATATGAACATCCGATTGATGTTACCAATACTTATTGGTGGAATTTTCATCTTTTGGGGCTTTGGGTATGTCATAACTCACTTCGTTGGACGTAAGAGTGCTCAGGAAGGAAACCACGAATGAAGCGGTTCAAACTTACCTTTGCTACGTTTGGGGCTGTGATTCTGCTTGCCCTTGGTGGTGCCGCCGTGGCCGCTCTGGGTCTTCAGCCTCCCGTGGTGCCCGCTGTGCCCCCTAAAATTCTGGTCAGTAATGACGGTGTGAACTGGGATACGCAGCTGAGTCGTCCTATTTTTAGCTCGGATTATCTTCTTGTGCCCGGAGAGAACTTCACAGAGTCGTTCTGGATTCAAAACGCATCGCAGCAGGACGCGGTGTTTTCGATTCAGGTGGGAAATATGCAGCTAGGCTCCGGATCGCAGGATGCCTTCTCCCTGTCGATTACGCCCTCTACTGAATCCAGCGTGCACACAATTGCCCTGGCAAGCTGTGCGGTAGCGCTCCGCGACGTTCCCCTTAAACAGGGAGAGAGCGTTGAACTCGTGAGCACGGTGAACGTTTCTCCTCATACATCGTTGGAAGCGCGTGGAGAGGGTGGTGCTGTTTTCGATATTCTTACGGCCCTGCACGGAGCGCCTCTCAATATTGAAGATGGTGTCTGCTTAGAACCGAGTGACGAAGACAACATTATTGTTGATCCACCCCAGCCTCCGGGTGATGACGACGTTACCCTACCTGAAGGGGGTAACAACGACAATGAACAGGGTAACGATGGCCACGAGCAGGGTCAGGATGCCAACGGGCAAAATGTCCGTGACCGGGACGGAAGCTTAGCTTTGACCGGTGTGTTTACCGGACTCTGGATTCTTCTCGCGGCGGCCCTTACCGCCAGCGGTCTATTCCTTGCGGCTCGTAAACGCAGGCAGGAGCAACAGACCGAGGACGACGCACCTCTCCTCTAAGCAAGGCAACTGGCCGGTCCAGTGCATAGGGACAAACACAGACGTTTGCTGTGTTTTCGTGGGGGAGAGCTTACTCCGCGAGTTTCTCGGGCGAGGAAGAAACATCCTCGCCATACTCGTCGAGCACCTCGCTGCCCTCGGTAACCGTTGTTGAGTCTCTCCACTTGTCGTGAGTGTGAAGATCAACATCTGTTTCGAGCGGTTCCTGCTCCGAGTGAAAACCCTCACCCTCCGGGTCGTAGGTACCGTCCTCCGGTTCGTAACCGTCATCCACTTGGCCAAAGCCATCAATGATCTCAAAACCGTCACGACGCTCTGAATCGAACCCCTGCTGCGAGTCATCCATGAGTTCCTCGTCGAGGTTGTCTTGAAGCTCCTCCGTGCGCTCATACTCTAGTGCCGACTCGATATCAAAATCATAGTCTCGCGCTGAGTCATCCATTCTGCTCATCGTCCGCATCTCCTTCCGCTTTGAGGCGGTGTTTAGATATTTCCAATGTAGACCTGTTTGTTCCTTCAGAACAGACCCGAGAAGAGATTGGAGGGACATATCGCTCCTAAGGATTATGGAGACTAAGCGTCTGGGACGAAGCGATACCCCATGCCTGGTTCGGTGAGGAGGTGTCGCGGGCGGGACGGCTCGGCTTCTATCTTTTTGCGGAGTTGAGCTATATAGAGTCGTAAGTAACCGTTATCGCCGGGATGAGTGGGACCCCAAACCTCGGTCAGTAGCGCCTCTTTTGTTACGAGCTTTCCAGGGTGCCGCAGCAACTGATGAAATATGAGCCATTCGGTGGGGGTTAAGCGCACGGGTTCCGAAGTATCGGAGGTTTTTCGGGTGACCTGTTTAGCGGTAAGGTCAACGGTGATGTCGCCAAACGTGATGACGGGATCATCAGGGGTGTTCGTTTGCCTTCTAGTGAGGGCACGGATGCGCGCCAGGAGCTCATCCATGGAAAACGGCTTGGTCACGTAGTCGTCAGCCCCCGCGTCGAGCGCCTCGACCTTATCGGCGGCTCCCGTGCGACCGGAAACAACAAGGATGGGAACCTGCGACCAGCCTCGAAGGCCCGCGATAACGTCTAGCCCGTCCAGGTGAGGCATGCCCAGGTCAAGCATCACCAGGTCGGGATGCTGCTCAATTGCCTGGTTGAGCGCCTCGGCACCGTCTGCCGCGGTAACGATGTTGTATCCCCGTGCCCGCAGGGTGACGCGGAGCGCCCGCAGAATTTGAGGATCATCGTCGGCGATCAGAATCTTCACGAAGTCTCCCTGTGGTGTTTTAGCGGTGTGGTGGGTGAAGGAGCAGACTGAGCGTCGTCTGTGGCAGCGCGAAGGCGAACCACCATGGTGAGGCCTCCGCCCGGAGTATCATGGGCTTCCAGGGTTCCCCCCATGCCCTCAACAAACCCCTTGGAAAGGGCAAGACCCAGGCCGAGGCCCGTCATGTTATCCGTATCTCCCAGCCGCTGGAACGGAACAAACATATCTTCCCGACGATTTTCGGGCACCCCGGGACCGCTGTCGGCTACCCTAATCTCTACATGTCCCGCAAAGTAACTCGCGGTGACCAGGACGCGCCGCTTGGGTGGCGAGTAGCGCAGGGCATTGGAGAGTAGGTTGACCACAACCCGCTGGAGAAGCCCCGGATCGGCGTATACCCTTGCAAGATTTGAGGGGAGATTAAGCTCCACCTGGGAGGGTCCCGTCTGGAGTTCGTCGAGTGCTGGAAGTATCACATCATCGATTTCTAGGGGGATGAGCGAAACAGCAAGCACACCAGCCTGGACCCGGCTGACATCAAGGAGGTTGGTGACCAGCTCCGAGAGAGAATCGAGGCTTTCCTCCGCCGTGGCGAGGAGCTCTTCCCGATCACCGTCTGACCACACAATGTCCTGCGACCGCAGGCCGCTGATTGCTGCCGTGGCGGCGGCGAGCGGGCGCCTCAGATCGTGGCTTACTGCCGCAAGGAGGGCGCTTCTCATCTGATCATTTCTTGTGAGTGGACCGACCGACTCGGCAGTTTTGGCGAGTGTGCTGTGCTCAAGAGCCGCGTCGATTTGAGCTATGATCACAGTGAGAAGGCGACGTTCCGAGGCCTTAAGATCGGGGCCGTGGAGCTCAAGTAGTGCGCCATCCGTAGCGGTTGCGTCCGAGGTTACCGGGATGACACTGCACTCGGTAGATTCTTCAAAATCACCGTCTTCATACCGGGTGATCCCGTCAACAATGAGTCGTACTCCGTTGAGTGAGAAAGCCTCACGAACGCGAGCGGTGAGAGCCTGAAGCGCATCCTGTCCGCGCAGCACGTTGCCCGCAACGCTCGCAATGAGTTCGGATTCCGCGGCGGCTCGTCGAGCAATTCGTGTCCGGCGCGCGGCCTGATCCACGAGGTAGCTCACGACTATCGCGTTCACAATATAGAGAAAGAGAGCGAGGGCGTGGAGGGGCTGGGCTACCGTGATGGTGTTAATCGGCTCAAGAATGAAAAAGTCTAGCGTAATCCCCGAGACGAGCGCGGCAAAAAGCGCCGCCCAAATTCCCCCAACTAGGGCTACCACCATCACAAGAAGTTGGTAGGTGAGCACATCACTCGTGATCGAATCTTCCGTGCGGAAAGTGACCAATAGCCAGGTAATCAGGGGCCAAGCCACTGCGGTAAGGGCAAAACCCGCTAGGCGTCTACGCCAGGTGAGAGAGCCTCGGCGCTGCGGCAGGACGGATCTGGTTCCTGCCGCGGAGTGGTTCACGATGTGCACGTCGATATCGCCGGAATTTTTGGTCACGGCATCACCGATGCCCGGACCACTCAGAGCGGAGAGGAATCGTCCCCTGCGGCTCAACCCAATGACGAGCTGAGTCGCGTTGGTCGCGCGGGCAAACTCCACGAGAGCCTGGGGAATGTCATCGCCAACAACCTGGTGATAACTGCCCCCAAGCTTGCTGACGAGCGACCGCTGTGAGGCGAGTGCACCCGGGGTGCTAGAGCTGAGTCCGTCCTGGTTAGTGACGTGCACCGCGAGGAGTTCACCCCCGGCCGAACGAGCCGCAATACGTGCTCCCCTTCGCAGCAGCGTTTCTCCCTCGGGACCTCCCGTGAGAGCCACAACGACCCGCTCGCGTGCCTCCCATTTGTTTTCTATTCCGTGTTCCGCCCGGTACGCCTTGAGTGCGCTATCAACCTCATCGGCTAACCACAACAGGGCCAGCTCTCTCAGCGCTGTGAGGTTACCCAAACGGAAAAAGTTCGAGAGGGCAGCGTCGATGCGGGACGCCGGATAGATGTGACCCTCCGACAGTCGATCACGGAGGGTCAGCGGTGAAAGGTCAATCACCTCAACCTGGTCGGCTGCGCGCAGGAAGGAATCGGGAACGGTTTCTCTCTGGGGAACCCCCGTGATCTGCTCTACCACATCGTTGAGTGATTCAATGTGTTGAATATTAACGGTTGAGAGCACGTTGATTCCTGCCGCGAGCAGTTCCTCAACGTCCTGCCAGCGTTTTTCGTTGCGGGAATCCGGCGCATTATTATGAGCAAGCTCATCAACCAGGGCAAACTCGGGGTGCCTCGTGAGCACCGCATCCAGGTCCATCTCCGTGAGCGTGACGCCCCTGTGCTCGGACACTCTGCGGGGAAGGACCTCAAGCCCCTCAACCATCAGCTGGGTTGCTCTGCGTCCATGGGTTTCCACCAGGGCCACTACAACATCCCTGCCCTCGTCGCGCAGGCGGCGTCCCTCCTCAAGCATCGTGTAGGTTTTGCCCACGCCGGGAGCCGCGCCGAGTAAAACGTGAAGCGTCCCACGGGTCATTGGTTAGTCATCCGTATCGTCAGGGGAGAGGTTGTGAAGGGCAATGTTTAATTCTAAGACGTTGACGGTGGACTCACCAAGGAATCCCAAGTCGCGCGGCTGGATAAAGGATTCCACCAGGGCACGAACATCACTGGCTGCTAGTCCGCGAGCTTCCGAAACTCGGTTCACCTGAAGAAGAGCGTAGTCCGGGCTGATATGCGGATCCAGGCCGGATGCCGAAGCGGTTAGAGCATCGGCCGGTATCTTTTCGGGGGATACCCCGTTCTCCCGTGCGAGCGTGGTGCGGAGACGCTCTATGGAGTCCACAAGCTCGGAGTTATTTGACCCCAGGTTGGACCCTCCAGAGCTTGCCGCATTGTGGTCAACCACGGATGGACGAGGCTGAAACCACTCGGGGCTGGGGTTCCCCAGAGAATCGGTAAAAGCCTGTCCGAGGAGTGAGGAACCCACAACTCTAGTGTTGTTGTGGACGAGCGACCCGTTTGCCTGCGCGGGGAAGAGAAGCTGGGAGGCCGCCGTCATGACGAGGGGATAACCAATACCGAGTATCACCGTGAAGATGAGCAGCACACGAAGGGCTACTGTGTACTGTTTGAAGTTGCTGCGAGACGCACTCATAATCCTGAACTTTCTTTGGTGTGTGATCTTGCTAATTTTCGGCTAAAAACCGGGAATCAACGAGACCAGAAGATCAATAAGCTTGATACCGATGAAGGGAGTGACAACTCCGCCGAGTCCATAAATAAGAAGATTACGGCTCAGAATCTTTTGAGCGCTCGCCGGGCGATAGGTCACCCCTCGCAGTGCAAGGGGAATCAACACGATAATGACAACCGCGTTAAAAATCACCGCCGAGATAAGGGCGGATGCGGGAGAGTGTAGTTGCATGACGTTGAGTACGGCAAGACCGGGGAAAACCGCCACAAACATGGTGGGGATAATCGCAAAGTACTTGGCAATATCGTTTGCAATGGAGAACGTGGTGAGTGCCCCTCGTGTGATGAGCAATTGCTTCCCGATTCTGACGATATCGATCAATTTGGTGGGGTCTGAGTCGAGATCAACCATATTACCGGCCTCTTTTGCTGCAGAGGTTCCCGTGTTCATGGCCACACCAACATCGGCCTGGGCCAGTGCTGGGGCGTCGTTGGTTCCGTCGCCCGTCATTGCCACCAGGTTTCCACCTTCCTGCTCGCGGCGGATGAGTGCCAGTTTATCCTCGGGTGTGGCCTCTGCTAAGACCTCGTCGACACCTGCCTCCTTACCTATTGCGGCGGCGGTGAGGGGGTTATCACCCGTGACCATCACCGTGCGAATTCCCATCGCGCGAAGTTCGTCGAAGCGCTCTCGCATCCCTTCTTTAACAATGTCTTTCAGGTAGACAACACCGAGAAGCCGCACCTCCCGGCCCGGCTGAGCCGAAGCGATAACGAGCGGGGTGCCCCCTCGCTGTGAAATTTTCTCTACTGTGCTGTTCAGGTCGAGAGACACGGTTTCGGAAATCGCGGTTGTGCTGGTCGCCCACGCTAGCACGGTCGAACCAGCGCCCTTGCGGATGAAACCGCCATCGGCCAGATCAAGTCCGCTCATGCGGGTCTGGGCGCTGAAGGGCACGATCTCGGCCTTCAGCTCTGCGGGCTCCTCGAACCCGAAAGAGCGGGCGAGCTGCAGGATGGACTTACCCTCGGGGGTGGAGTCCCCCAGAGAGGAGAGCGCTGCGGTGTGCACAAGCTCGGTATGATCCACACCGTTGAGAGGGATAAACTCTGCCGCCTGGCGGTTTCCGTAGGTGATGGTTCCCGTCTTATCGAGCAGAAGGGTCGTGACGTCTCCGGCAGCTTCAACCGCGCGGCCGGAGAGGGCCAGCACATTGTGCTGCACGAGGCGATCCATCCCGGCGATACCAATTGCCGAAAGGAGTGCTCCGATGGTTGTGGGGATGAGGCAGACAAGAAGAGCTATAAGTACGGGAACGCTTGCCGCGGCACCCAGAAACTCGGCCACGGGGTTGAGGGTGAGTACAACGAGGAGGAAGACTATCGACAGGCTGGAGAGCAGTATGTTGAGAGCGATCTCGTTGGGGGTTTTTTGCCGGGAGGCTCCCTCCACCAAGCCGATCATTCGGTCGACAAACGTCTCACCCGGCTTGCTCGTGATGCGTACGACAACACGGTCAGAGAGCACCCGGGTGCCTCCGGTGACGGCGCTTCGATCCCCACCGGACTCACGGACCACGGGGGCAGACTCCCCGGTGATTGCGGATTCGTCAATGGAGGCGATACCCCACACGATGTCGCCGTCTCCAGGGATAAGCTCACCGGCGGAAACCACTACCGCGTCCCCCGGAACTAGGAGTGAAGAGGACACCTGCTCGGTTGCCGCTTTCTCTGCTTCCGGGTTCTTGACCGCGTCGTAGGAGGTGATCCGAGTGGCGAGAGTGCTGCTACGGGTGTGGCGCAGACTATTGGCCTGAGCTTTTCCTCGCCCCTCGGCCACAGACTCGGCCAGGTTGGCGAATATAACGGTGAGCCATAACCAGGCGGCAATCAATCCGGTAAAAGAGAAAGGTACGGTGGAACCACCCGAGACCTGTTGTCCACCGATGAATGGTTCCGTCAGGGCTATCACCGTGGTGAGGGCAGCACCGATCTCCACTATAAGCATCACGGGATTGTGCCAGAGAACCCTAGGGTCTAGCTTGCGGAGTGCACCGGGGAGTGCCTCACTTAGCTGTTTCCAGGTGAATGAGCGTGTTGTTGTAAGGGACATTATTGGAGACCTTCCGCGAGGGGTCCGAGCGCCAGAATTGGAAAGTAGGTGAGCGCTGTGATGATAAGAGTGACCCCGATGAGCATTCCCGTGAAGAGGGGGGTGTTCGTGGGTAGCGTTCCGACCGTTCGAGGAATCCGGGGCTGTGCGGCCAGTGAGCCGGCGAGCGCGAGGACAAGCACGATGGGAATAAATCGGGCCAGGATCATGGTGACTCCAAGGGAAACGTTAAACCAGGGTGTATCGGTTACTAATCCGGCAAGAGCAGATCCATTGTTGTTTGCAGCCGAGGTGAAGGCATAAAGAACCTCCGACATCCCCCGGGATCCGGGGTTCAGAATTGATTCCTCTACGACACTGTCGTGAACGGCGGGGATCGCAAAGCTCAGTGCGGTTCCGAGGAGTATGAGGGTGGGGGTAACCAGGATGTAGAGGCTTGCGAGTTTCATCTGGATGGGGCCGATCTTTTTACCCAGGATTTCCGGAGTACGACCGACCAGAAGCCCCGCAATAAATACGGTGATCACCGCAAGAATGAGCATTCCGTATAGGCCAGAACCGACACCGCCCGGTGCGACCTCCCCCAGCATCATGTTGAGCTTGGAGATGAGTATGCCAAAGGCAGTATTGGAGGCGTGCATAGAGTTGACCGCTCCGGTTGAGGTGAGGGTGCTGGTTCCACCAAAGAGGGTGGAACCAGCGATTCCAAAGCGCTGTTCTTTGCCCTCGAGTGCCGCTCCCGCGAGCTCAGGAGCGGTGCCGGATCCCGAGGCCTCGGCCCAGGTGAGTAGACCGATAGAAACTATAAAGATAATGCCCATTGCCGCAAGGATTGCGTATCCTTGCTTATTGTTGCCCACCAGTCGTCCGAGTGTGCGCGGAAGGCTAAAGGGTATGGCAAGCATGAGGATGACCTGTAGCAGGTTGGTCCACGCAGTGGGATTTTCGAAAGGATGGGAGGAGTTTGCCGCGAAAAATCCGCCACCGTTTGTGCCCAGTAGCTTGATCGCCTCTTGTGATGCGACAGGACCGCCCGGGATCGATTGGGTGGCACCGGTGAGGGTTGTGACCTCTGTAAACCCGTTGAGATTCTGGATGACTCCGCCCGCCACGAGCGCAAGGGTTGCGAGGATCGTGAGCGGGAGCAGAAGACGCAGCGTGATCCGAGTGAGGTCAACCCAAAAGTTACCGACGGTTCCGTTTGAGACGCGGGAAAATCCCCGCACCAGGGCGATAGCAACCGCAATACCTACTCCGGCGGATAAGAAGTTTTGAACGGCAAGCCCCAGGAGCTGTACCGCGTACCCCATCGTGGTTTCGGGCGAGTAGGACTGCCAATTTGTATTGGTGATAAAGGAGGCGGCCGTGTTAAACGCGAGATCCGGTTCTACCGGGGGGAGACCCAGTGAAAGGGGAAGAATTGCCTGCGCGCGCTGTAGCAGGTAGAGCAGGAGCAGGCTCAATAATGAAAAAGCCAGGACTCCCCGCAGATAGGCTCTCCAGGTTTGCTCTTGTCGGGGATCTACCCCCACAAGCCGGTACAGGCCTCGCTCTACAGCAAGGTCTTTTCTGGATTCAACCGTGTGGGCTATATAGTCACCAAGGGGACGGTAAATGACTGCCAAGATAAGGAGGGCCGTTGCGCCCTGGAGAAGAGCAAAGTAGACATTCATTTGAATCGCTCCGGGTTGATGAGGGCATAGCCGAGGAAACCGATCGCTGCGATTGCAAGAACAATTGAGACGGCGCTAAAAATAATCATGACCTGTCGTTCCGCTCGCCGGTTGGGTGAGTAAAGGCGGGAGCCGCCTGTGCGGGGGCGATTATTACTCTGTTGATTCCGGCAGCCGCTTTGTTAATAAGGACAAAGAGGACACACGTACCAAGCAGAAATACGATATCAAGCACAAAAGTTCCATTCGGTTTATGTCGCACACGAGTGCACAGTTTTTACGTGGGTATAGAACGATTAGACACCCGAATGGAGAGGGTGAGGTCAGTCCTAACGGTTTCCTAACGTTCGGGTGTATATCCCTAACGCAATCCGAACGCTGCGATCTTTAGTCGTCGGAATTCTCCGTGTTGCAGAGAGCGAGAGTTGAGTGGAAACGGGAACATTAGTTATCGAAAAATATCTTCCATATAGATAGTTAATGAGACTATGCTACAGATAAGTAAGTAGTTTCCGAAGGTCGGTTTCACAACTGCTGGTGCGAAAGGAAGTTATTATCATGTGGTCAAACATCTGGGATTTTGTATGGGTTTTCTTCTTGGCATTTGTGCTTATCGCCTATCTCTTTGTTCTCTTCTCGATAGTTAGTGATATCTTTAGCGATCACAAACTCAACGGATGGTGGAAGGCTGTGTGGTGCATCTTCCTCATCTTCGTACCGTTCCTCACCGCCCTGGTATATCTGGTTGCGCGCGGACGCGGCATGGCCATGCGGCAGCAGAGTCGACTGGAACAAGCTCAGCGTGAGGGCGACGACTATATTCGCACGGTCGCGGGGAGTAGCCCATCCGATGAGATTTCCAAAGCTCGGGCGCTGCTTGATGCGGGAACCATCTCGCAGCAGGAATATGAGCAACTCAAGGCGCGAGCACTCGCGCACTAGATATCACTACCGGGGTTTCGTCTCATACATTCAGGGGGTGGCGCCTGCGCAAACACGTCACCTTCCGCGTGTATGAACGATTAATCCGGGGCCGCACGCGCGTAAAAACTTTTTCTAGAACCTATGTTACTTTTTAGGTCCCCTCCAGTCTTTAACTTCGTAACAACATTATCTGATTCAGTTTTATGGAGTTCCCCCAATTACACCATGGCTGATCGTTGTTGCGCGCGGTGTTGAATGGCTGTGATGCGCCATTCAACACCGCTTTATCCCGTTTCTTGAGGGTGTGTCTGTTAGTACATTGAATTTTTCAGTGTGTGCATAAGGTGCAGTGATAGTGTTTCTTCTAGGCCACCACAACACGACCGGAGACTTCCGATGGGAATTTTTGATTCAGCTCGCAATCTTTTTGCCCGCGATGAGGTGTCAACCGACTCGCCTGCCGGGGATTACTCGGATGCCTCGAGCCCTCTTGATCCCGCGGGAGACGCTACCCGTGAGGTACGGGCATTTGCCGAGGAAATGGATGCATCGGTGCAATCGTTTCGGGCGGACATGCAGAAGCTTATTGATTCAAATATCTCGGAAGCGGCATCGAAGGTGCGTACCTTCCTGAGCCCGGGGGAGGCTCCATCGATTGTATTTGTTGAGGGGGGTGAGCCTGTCGACGAGCGCGGCCCTGCCGAGGAGACCCAGTCTCTTGAGGAGCACGGCCCTGCCGAGGGAGAAGGCCCTGTCGACGAACATACGGGCGATGATCGTGCCCAGGAGAACACACCGTTGGGGGACCACGAATCTGTTGAGGGTCGCGAGCAGGGGGAAAGTCATGGGGATATAGACCTGAATGCACTGCTTGTCCCTGAGCTGGTTGAGCAAGCACACGACCCCAAGGGCCATCTAGATACAAAGGTAATCGAAACGGTTCCGGAAAGTGTGAGCTCTTTTGACGCTGCGCTGGTGGCACACTCCACGCCGGAACCCGAGACTCAGCCCCCGGGGTTAGAGATCAGCACAAAGGTGTCGGAGAAGGTTTCAAAGAAGACAAAGAAGCCTAAAAAGACTAGTACGCGCAAATCGCAGGACAATAGCCCCCAGGAAACTGCCGCGCAGTCAGACCGTGATAACGTACGATCAGTTTTTGGTGACCTCTTCGACCAGTAAGATATTGCAAAGTCCGATCCTGCACCAACCTTGAGGTGTGTGAGGTGCTGATCATCGGTCACGGTATCCCATGAGAGCTCTGGGGTGTTTTCGCTCCCTCTGCTCTCGACGCGTAAAAATCAGCGATTTAAAACAAAATTATTTTAATAATCCGCAATAATCTCCTGTATTATTTTAGCTTAGGCTCTCCTAAGTCTCGGTGAATGATTGGCCTCCGGTGCAGGTGGGCATTCCCGCTGCCCAGAAAGGTTTAATCTTGAAGTCTCCACGCACCATTACGGCCTTAGCTGCCATTTCTATTGTGACCGTGCTCGCGGGCTGCTCGTTGTCCAACGCTGCTGAACCTTCGGTGGGGGCTTTTGCCATGATTGATCACGTCTACGGCACTACCGTCATCTCGGAGAAGCCCGAGCGGGTAGCGACCGTAGCCTGGGCAAATCACGAAGTGCCCCTTGCGCTAGGGATCGTTCCCGTTGGTATGGCCAAGATGACCTATGGTGACGATGACGGTGACGGGCTGTTTCCCTGGGTAAAAGAGAAGCTCGATGAGCTTGGTGCGGACACTCCCGTGTTGTTTGACGAGACGGACGGTATCGACTTCGAGGCGGTTGCGGATACCCAACCTGACGTAATCCTTGCGTCTTATTCCGGTATAACGGAGGAAGATTACACGACACTCTCAAAGATTGCTCCGGTTGTTGCGTTCCCAAAAATTCCCTACGGTACAAGCGTTGACGAGATGATCGAGATGAACGCCACGGCACTCGGGCTGAAAAACGAGGGTGATCAACTCATCAGAAACCTTCATGAGCGGAGCAGACAGGCTCTTGCCGCAAACCCCGCTCTCGAGGGGAAGAGGGTGCTCTTTGCCCTCATCGATCCGAGTGATCTTTCCACGATGCCTGTGTACACACTGCCCGATACTCGTCCGGGGTTTCTGCGCGATCTGGGACTGCCGCAGCCCAGGATTGTCGAGGAACTTTCTGAGAATAACACCAGCTTTTTTGCCGAGGTGAGTTCCGAAGAAGCCGTCCGTTTTGACGACGTTGACATCATCGTCACGTATGGGAATCCGGATGGAGGCCTGCTCAACCAGCTACAGGCAGATCCGCTACTGTCAAAAATCCCCGCGATTGCTTCCGGTCAGATAGTGATCCTGCCCGACTCCACCCCCATTGCTACTGTCGCGAACCCCTCACCGCTGTCAATAATGTGGGGCGTTGACGAGTATCTGAGCCTTATCGCCAATGTGGCAGGAGCACGGTAAACTCACGGTGTCCACGGTTGTGGAGGAGCTATCGAATGCCACACGGATGCGTCGTATGGCTATTCGGCACACACTCACGATAGCGGGGCTATTGCTGGTGCTGGTGCTCTTCTGTGTCGTGTCTCTTATGCTCGGAGTGAACTCGGTGAGTCTCGATGACGTTTTCTCTGCTCTGGGCGGACGTGCTAATACGATCGAGGAGGCATCCGTGGTGCGGAGAATCCCGCGTACGTTACTTGCGGTACTTGTCGGGGCGGCTCTCGCCCTTTCCGGCACCGGTATGCAGGCGATAACCCGTAACCCGCTTGCCGATCCCGGTATTCTTGGGGTCACGAGTGGGGCTGCGCTCGCCGTCATTATTGGCATCGCATTTTTTGGGTTAGCAAACCCCCTCAGCTATATGGGGGTGGCAACCATTGGGGCTGCGCTTGCAGCACTCTTTGTGTACTCTATTGGTTCGCTGGGCCGTGACGGCCCCACTCCGCTCAAGCTGGTGCTTGCAGGAGCGGCAGCCTCCGCCGCTCTTGTGTCGCTCACAAGCGCTATTGTGTTGCCGCGGAGTAACCTCGCGCAGCGCTTTGAGTTTTGGCGCGTTGGTGGTGTGGGGGGCGCGACCTGGGAGAGCATTGTTGCAGTGATACCCGCGCTGAGTCTCGGAGCACTGATCCTTTTTGCCATGGCGCGCGGTATGAACTCGCTCGCTCTCGGTGATGAGCTCGCCGTGGGCCTCGGCGAGCGTGTGAACCGCACACGGATCATCATCGCCGCGGGTTCGGTGATCCTCGCCGCAGCCGCGACCGCTGTTGCCGGTCCCATAGGGTTTGTAGGGTTGGTGATTCCGCACCTGTGTCGCCTGTTGATCGGCCCGGATCACCGCTGGCTACTCCCGGTTGCCGCCACCACCGGAGCCGCGCTTCTTGTCGCGTCCGACACCATCGGTCGCCTCATCGCTCGGCCCCAGGAGATTGAGGTGGGTATTATTACCGCGATCATCGGGACCCCCTTCTTCATCTGGATCGTACGCCGCCAGAGGGTGCGTGAACTGTGAGTGTCTCCTCCCACGACGTTGTCACACAGATTAGAGCCGGAAGACGGCGGCGGCAGATCCGAACCCGATTGACGATGGTCACGTTGCTGATACTTGTGCTTGCGATATTTGCGCTATCACTCATGGTCGGACGCACGTTTTATAGCCTGGACGAGGTGATCGCCGTTATGCTCGGCGATACCGTGCCGGGAGCCTCCTTTACCGTGGGAGAATTGCGTCTGCCACGGGCTGTGACCGGCCTGTTAGCGGGGTTTGCATTTGGCGCCGCGGGTGCAATCTTTCAGGGAATGCTGCGTAACCCGCTTGCCTCCCCCGACATCATCGGGATCAGCGCGGGGGCCGGGGCCTTTGCCGTTATCGGCATTATCGCACTTTCGCTCAGTGAGACGGCGGTGTCATTTCTTGCGCTCGGGGGTGCGCTCTTCACCGCCGCTGCGATCTACCTGCTCTCAAATCGTAAAGGTTTTACCAGCATACGGTTCATCCTCATCGGTATCGGTGTGGGTGCCATGATGCAGAGTGTCATCTCCTACCTGTTATCCCGTGCCGCCAGCTGGGAGATCCAATCCTCCCTGCAGTGGCTTACCGGAAGTCTTAACGGCGCCACCTGGCAGAAAGTTGCACCGCTCGCATTTGCCTGTGTGGTGTGTGTTCCTCTGCTCGTGCTTGGTACGCGTGCTCTTGATCTGCTACGGATTGGCGATGATGCGGCCACCGCACTGGGTGTGCCGGTTCGGGTGACGCGGGTTGCCCTCATCCTCGCAGCCGTGGTGCTGCTCGCGTTTGCCACCGCGGCGGCCGGACCGATTGCGTTTGTTGCCTTTATGTCGGGTCCTATCGCGGCACGGCTTGTCACTCCCGGTGCGGCTCTGACGGTGCCCGCAGGGGTTGTCGGGGCGCTACTTGTTCTTGTCTCAGACCTGGCCGGACAGTATCTCTTTGGTGAGCGATACCCCGTTGGCGTGATCACGGGTGTGCTCGGGGCACCGTACCTGATTCTTCTCCTCATTCGCAGAAACCGCACCGGAAGTTCTCTATGACCACGTCACATCAGCTCGAAACCACCGCACTCACCCTCTCATACGGTGACCAGACGATCGTGCAAGACATTAACCTCTCCATTGCCCCCGGTAAAATCACCTCAATTATTGGCGCAAATGGCTGCGGTAAATCCACCCTGCTGCGGGGGCTTGCTCGGTTGCTGAAACCGGTCGGGGGACAGGTGGTACTCGATGGCATTGCGCTGCAGCAACACCCGTCAAAAGAACTCGCCCGGGTGATCGGGCTGTTACCGCAGAGTCCGATCACTCCCGAGGGCATAGTGGTTACCGATCTGGTCGGACGAGGTCGTCACCCGCACCAGGGAGCGATGGGCAGGTGGAGTGCTCGTGACTACGAAGCGGTTGCGGAGGCTCTCGAAGCGACAAGCACAAGCGACCTGGCTGATCGCTCGGTTGATGAACTATCCGGTGGACAGCGACAGCGCGTGTGGATCGCCATGGCGCTCGCACAGGAAACCGATATCTTATTGCTGGACGAGCCCACGACCCACCTCGACCTGGCCCACCAGATTGAAGTGCTCGACCTGGTCACCGACCTCAACCGTAACCGGGGCACCACCGTTGTCATGGTGCTGCATGACCTGGGTCTCGCGGCTCGCTACTCCGATACCCTCATCGCCCTTCGGCGGGGCGGGGTGTGTGCTGCTGGCTCTCCCACCGAGATAATCACCTCCGAACTTGTACGCGAGGTTTTTGGTCTTGAGTGTGAGGTAATCCGTGATCCCATCTCGGGAGCGCCATTGATTTTACCGAAAGGAAAGTATCATGTCCGCTGAAAATTCTTCCTGCAACGCCGCCCCAACACAGGGCACGGGCGAGGCTCGGGGGGACTCGCCCTTTACCGTCGTGAGGGCTCATGTCGAATCGGTTGAGACGCTCTCGCCCAATTTTGTGCGGATCGTCTTTATCGGTTCAGACCTTGTCGGTGTAGGCAATCCCGGTCACACTTACGATCAGCGCGTTAAACTTATCCTGCCGTCCACAAACGGGGTGCTGCCAGATATCACGGGCACGGGTCTGGGCTGGTATCAGGCCTGGCTTGATACCCCTGAACATCTTCGTGGTGTGATGCGCACCTATACGATCCGCGAGGTGCGTGTGGCTCCCGATGGCCAGACCCGAGTGGTCATCGATTTTGTCCTGCACTCGGATTCCGGTGACACCGGGCCGGCTTCGCGGTGGGCAGATGCGGCATCACCGGGCGATAGTATCCTGATCGCCGCCCCCCGTCGCGGGCGACTTGACGGAGGTGGTATCGAATATACGCCGGGAGACGCGCGGACGGTTCTGCTGGCTGGCGATGAAACCGCCGTTCCAGCTATCGCAAGCATTCTTGAAGACGTCTCTTCCAATGCGCGCGGTATCGCGTTTATTGAGGTTCCTGTTTCCGAGGATCAGCTTCCGCTTGTCGCGCCTCAGGGTTTTGAAGTGCGGTGGTTGCCGCGCGGTGAGCAGCCGCACGGGTCGCAGCTTATCTCCGCAGTGCTTGAGTATCTTGGCTCCTCTGTGGAGCGCACGCGGATCGAGGATATTAAAACGGAAGACCCCCTGTGGGAAACCCCAACGTTTTCGGGGCTGGGCGAAGCAGTGTGCCCTGGGGGAGAGTCGAGCGGAGAGCGCTTCTTTTGGATTGCCGGCGAGAGTGCTGTAGTGACCACTCTGCGCCGACATCTCGTGCGCGAGTATGGAATTGACCGTTCGCGGGTGGCCTTTATGGGCTATTGGAGACGTGGTGTGGCAATGCGCGGCTAGCGCGCGGGTCATGACACCTAGCCAGTGTGTTCCTGGTTGGGGTCAACGTTGGTTTTGGGATGTTCTTCTGGCGTGGGCTAGTGACCCTGAATGGGAACCTGTTCTGTGTCGGGGAGGGGACTCGCGTCTCGTCCACGCAGGTCGGGGCTCCACCGGCTCCCGATCGCTGCCGCACCACAGGCGATGAGTCCAAAGATGGTTGCAACGGCAAAGGCTCCGCTAGAGCCGACGGCGTCGATGAGGAAACCTGCGATTGCGGAACCGGTGGCGGCACCGATGAGCTGTCCTGTGCCCACCCATCCGTAAGCCTCGGCCGTTTCGCTGAATTTAACTGTTGACGACACCATGGCAAAGAGTACGGCCAGCGCGGGGGCAATTCCTATTCCCGCGATGAAGAGCATGATTGACAGCCACCACACGTTAAGCCATACGACCGTTAACGCGAGGCCTGCGGCAACGATAAGAAGGCGTCGAGTGAGCGACCAGGGGCTGATGGGAGTGTGTCCAAGGGCAAGTCCTCCCACCAGGGAACCCACCGCAAAGATGGCGAGGACAACCCCTCCCAGGAGGTCACCTTCGCCAAAATGAGACACGATACCCGCCTCCACCGCGGCCGCGGAAGAAATGAGAAGGAAACCCACCACTGTTGCCACCACGACACTGGGGCGCGAAAGAACCGCCCCCATTTTGCGACGGCTGCGGGGGATACGTACCTGCCCGACCTCGGGTGAGCTAATAAACCAGGTTCCTCCGAGGAGCATGATCACCATGGCGGTCAGGATTCCCGCCTGGGTTGAATACTGTCCGGCGACAAAAACCGTGACGACGGGGCCCAAAACCCAGATAATCTCTTGAGCAGATGCATCCAGGCTGAAAAGCGGTGTGAGCTGTTTTGAGTTAACCATCTTGGGGTAGATGGTTCGTACCGCGGGTTGTACCGGAGGTGTGGATAAGCCTCCCAGAAACGCAAGGGCCATGTAGAAGGGGAGGGGCAGTATAAACAGGGCAACGCTTGACACGCTGGTGAAGCACACGATCATCGTGAGCGCTATCACGCGTCGCATGCCCCACAGCCCCATCCACCTGCTGGTGAGAGGCCCCGCGATAGCCTGCCCGATACTTGCCGAGGCCAAAACCAAACCGGCGGAACCGTAGGAGCCTTCAACATGTTCGATGTGCATGAGGAAGGCGATTGACAGCATGCCAAATGGAAACCGGGCGGTTAGCTGTGCCGCAATTATGCGCGCAACACCGGGGGTTTTTAGGAGATCTTTGTAACCACTCACAGGAATCTAATCGTACTCCCATTTTGGGGAGGAAGATACCCGGGGGTTTGCAGCATCCTTGTTTTGACGGCGGGTGTGAGGAGGAGGTGACGATATGAGGAAGGTAACGGTTTAGAAAATTTTATTTACATTTTACTTGATTAGGCTCCTAGATACTAAGGTTTGCAATTTGTTCTGTTACTCTGTTACTGCGCAATGGCGCCGCAGCTAGCTTTTATGAAATTAACGGCTGATTTTTGCGGCTTTAATGTGAGTATGATGTGTGCCGAGGAGGGCAGCTCGTGGGTGTAAGAAGCGATCTGAAATCAAAAGTTATTGGCCTGCATGGCAACTCCCGTAAAAATAGTTATAGAAGACAGTGGCTGATTAAGCTTGTCTTTGGGGGACTGATAGCGAGTGTTTTGGTTGTCGGAGGCGTGCCCGGTGCCGGGGCTGAGCCCGGTGCCGGAACTGAGACTCGTGCGCAGACGGTGCCTGTGGATCAGGTGGCGGCTTGGGGCTGGAATTTCAATGGGCAAACGAGAGTTCCAGTAGAGCTGACGGGTAAAAACATTAAAGCTGTGGATGCGGGGGTTAACCACTCTATGGCTCTCACTGAGGAGGGAAAAATCTTTGCCTGGGGATCAGAGTCGTATGGAAAATTGCAGATTCCTGAGGTGTTACAAAGTAAAAGAGTGACGGCGATATCTGCCGGCTTTGACTTCTCGCTAGCTCTTACTTCGGAGGGAGAGGTTACTGGTTGGGGATTTAATACTTCCGGCCAAGCTGCGCCATTGCCGGAACTAAAGGGCAAGAAAGTTACTGCGATATCTGCCGGCCGCAGGCACTCGTTGGCTCTTACTTCGGAGGGAAAGGTTCTAGGTTGGGGGCACAATGATAAGGGCCAGGCACAGTCTCCTCCCCAGCTCGCGGGCAAAGTGGTTACTAAGATTGCTGCCGGGAATGAACAGTCGCTAGCTCTCACTTCAGAAGGAGAAATTGTATCTTGGGGGCAGTGGGACGGTAGGCCTTCGTGGAGCCCCCCACCCGTGTTAAACGGCAAAAAGATAACTTCGATTGCTGCGGGGGATTTTCATCTTTTGGCTCTCACTTCGGAGGGTACTGTCTACGCTTGGGGAGATAATACCTATCAGCAATTGAATGTTCCCGCCGCTCTAGAGGGTAAAGTGAGTCAGATAGTTGCGGGAGATGAGTTCTCTTTAGCGCTTACTCACGATGGAGCTGTCGTTGGTTGGGGTGTTAACGCTGACGGGCAAGCGCAGCTTCCTGCCGCTCTAGCGGGTAAAAAAATTGTGAGACTGAGCGCTGGGTCTTCCCTTTCATTGGCTGTGGTAGAACGTACGGGTCTCGCCAATGTAGTGGTATCTCCCGGGTATGTGCTGGCGGACGGGATATCAACTCAGACCGCTCGAGTCACCCTGCTTGAGCAGGGCACAAACAATCCATTACCGGGTGTATCGGTCGATTTTAATACTCCCTCAGAGGTAAACGCGTCGGCTCCCACCGCTGTGACTGATGATCAGGGTGTTGCGGAAATAACGCTGAAGTCTTCTACTCCTGGTGAGTACCCGGTGACGGCCAGCATCAGGGGCATACCTGTGTCTGCCGGATCCGGGGGTAATGATGTGGCTCGGTTTGGGTCGGTCCCGGTGTTGGATGCGGCATCATTCGGAGTGGGTTCGGGTTTTTCGGGTGAGTTTGCGATTCCGATTTCGGGTGTGCCCGAACCGGATTTGTCGGTGACCTCGGATGGTGGCGTGCTTCCTACGGGGTTAAGTCTTGATTCGAGGACCGGTGTGGTTAGCGCTGCGTTGTTTGTGCCAGGTGAGTATCCGTTTGAGATTACCGCGACAAATGTGTTTGGAAAGGTATCTCGTACCTATATGGTCACGGTGGACCCGGTGGGTGAGATCCCTCCCGGAACGAACCCCGGATTGAGCGTGTCATCTGGTTATGTGTTGGCCGATGGCAGGGGCGAACACACGGCGACGGTCACGGTGGTGACTCAGGATACGAATATTCCGGTTGCCGGGGTTCGGGTTGATTTTGCGGCGGCTGCGGGTGCTGTGGTGTCTGACGACCAGGCGGTGACGGATAGTAGTGGTAACGCGAGCGTCATGATTGCCTCTTCCACGACCGGTGATTATCCGGTAACGGCTCGTATTGGTGATGCGGTGCTTCCCGTAGTGTCCGGGGGTAACGGCACCGCTCATTTTGGGTCGGCCCCGATATTGGATGCGGCGTCGTTTGAAGTGGGTTCGGGTTTTTCGGGTGAGTTTGCGATTCCGGTTTCGGGTGTGCCCGGACCGGATTTGTCAGTGACATCGAATGGTGGGGCGTTTCCGGGGGCTCTTCCTGCGGGTTTGAGTTTTGATGAGGGAACTGGTGTGGTCAGTGGCACGTTGTTTGTGCCGGGCGAGTACCCGTTTGAGATTACTGCCACCAATGTGTTGGGGAGTGTGTCTCGTACGTATACGGTCACGGTGAATCAGGTGAATGAGATTCCTCCCGGAACCAGTCCTGGGTTGAATGTGTCTGCCGGGCATGTGTTGGCCGATGGTATGAGCGAGCACACGGCGACGGTGACGGTGGTGACTCAGGATACGAATATTCCGGTTGCCGGGGTTCGGGTTGATTTTGCGGCGGCTGCGGGTGCTGTGGTGTCTGACGACCAGGCGGTGACGGATAGTAGTGGTAACGCGAGCGTGACCGTTATGTCCTCTCGCGTGGGTGATTACCCGGTGGCAGCCACCATTGGTAACACGCCGGTGCCCGTTGTTCCCGAGGGGAACGCTGTGGCTCGGTTTGGGGTGTTGCCTGTATTGGACGCAATGTCGTTTGAGGTAGGTTCGGGTTTCTTGGGCGCGTTTACGATTCCGGCGTCGGGTATGCCTGCTTATGCCTTGAGCGTGACGTCGAATGGTGGTGTGCTTCCTGAGGGTTTGCAGTTCGATCCGGGCAATGGTGTGATCAGTGGCACGTTGTTTGTGCCGGGCGAGTACCCGTTTGAGATTACTGCCACCAATGTGTTGGGGAGTGTGTCTCGTACGTATACGGTCACGGTGAATCAGGTGAATGAGATTCCTCCCGGAACCAGCCCTGGGTTAGATGTGTCTTCTGATTATGTGCTAGCCGACGGCAAGGGTGAAAATACGGCGACGGTGACGGTGGTGACTCAGGACACGAAGACTCCGGTTGCCGGGGTGCTGGTTGAGTTCGCGACCTCTGAGGGTGCCACTGTGTCAGACGATCGGGTAGTGACGGATAACAACGGTAACGCGAGCGTCATGATTACCTCCACGAACGTGGGTGATTACCCGGTGACAGCCACCATTGGTAATACGCCGGTACCCGTTGTACCGGAGGGTAATGGTGTGGCTCGGTTCGGGTTAGCACCGGTATTAGACGAGGTATCTTTTGAAGTGGGTTCGGGTTTTTCGGGTGAGTTTGCGATTCCGGTTTCGGGTGTGCCCGGACCGGATTTGTCAGTGACATCGAATGGTGGGGCGTTTCCGGGGGCTCTTCCTGCGGGTTTGAGTTTTGATGAGGGAACTGGTGTGGTCAGTGGCACGTTGTTTGTGCCGGGCGAGTACCCGTTTGAGATTACTGCCACCAATGTGTTGGGGAGTGTGTCTCGTACGTATACGGTCACGGTGAATCAGGTGAATGAGATTCCTCCCGGAACCAGCCCTGGGTTGAATGTGTCTGCCGGGCATGTGTTGGCCGATGGTATGAGCGAGCACACGGCCACGGTCACGGTAATAAATCCGGATACTCAGGTTCCGGTTGCCGGGGTGCGGGTAGGGTTTACCGTTCCTGAGGATGCGGTGGTGTCGGAGGAACGGGTTGTGACTGATGACAAGGGTCAGGCGAGGGTCTCAGTGACGTCGTCTGTGGTGGATGATTACCCGGTGACAGCCAGCATCGGTGATGCGGTGATCTCGGTGGCTCCTGAGAATAATGGTGTGGCTCGGTTTGGGTCCGAGCCGGGACTAAACGAGTTATCGTTTGAAGCGGAGCCGGGTTCCTCGGTGACGTGGAAGGTTCCGGTGACGGGTATTCCTGCTCCGATGGTGTCGGTGACGGATAACGAGGGCGAGAATGTGGGGGTTCTTCCTCCGGGTTTGAGTTTCGATGCGGCAACCGGGGTGATCAGTGGAACGCTTACCGCAGCGGAAGATTCTGCAGCGGGTGCGAAGAATGTTAATGGTTCTGGGGTTCCTGCAGGAGTAGCGCAGGCGCGGGATGGGGTATCTGTCCCGCAGCTACGGGATATGGTGCCTGTGTTGCCTCTGGCTAAGGTCCAGGCGTATCCGTTTGAGTTGACGGCGGATAATCAATTCGGAAAGATTTCTCGTGATTACGTGCTGAAAGTGATTCAGAAAGACTCCGGTCTTCCTATAGTGACGTTGACTCCGGTGCAGCCTCAGAAATCCGCTGTCTTGGGAGCGGGTTCGGGAGTGACCGCGAAGCAATTGAGTAAGACCGGTGGTGAGACGGGGTTGTTCTGGACGGGAGCACTATTGTTGTTAGCATCTGGAGCGGTGCTGTGTGTCCGGCGCAGGCAAGAGCAATAAAAACCAGATCTGTGACGGGGTCGGGCCGTGTGTGTGGGAGAGCAAGCTGAGCTCTCTCTCACACGGAGTAGATCGGGGTAATCTACTTGCTCACCTACGGCGTGCTGTAAGTCGTGATTGCCTTGGTGAGGCGCTGTGCCGAGACGGTTCCTAAGGTAGCCGGGGCGTTTGTATCACTGTCTTCAGTGACCGGTGCGGGTAGGCCGTGATTACGTGAGGAGGAAAATGTTTATTTACATTTGGGTTATTTAGTGATCCTAATGCTAAGGTTTAGTATATATCCCGCTGCCTTATTGCTCGGCAATGGCGTCGTGGTTCCCCCTGTGATATGATCGCTGATTTTTGCGGCTCAAGTGTGAAGTTGATGTGTACCAAGGAAGGTCTCTCATGGATGTTGGAACCAATATGAACTCAGAAGCTGTTGGTTTGCAAGGCAACGTCCGCAAAAAGATCCACAGAAGACAATGGCTGGGCAAGCTTGTTCTGGGAGGCCTGTTTGCGAGCGTTTTGATTGCCGGAGCCGGGTCTGGTGCCGAAGCTGAGCCTAGCGCTGAAGCTGAGGCCCGTGCACAGGCGATACCCGGGGATCGGGTGGTGGTGGCTTGGGGCTGGAGTTTGAACGGGCAGACGCAGGTTCCAGCAGGACTGACGGGTAAAAATATCAAAGCTTTGGACGGAGGGGCATGGCACTCTCTCGCCCTCACTGAGGAGGGAAAAGTCTTTGCCTGGGGCGCAAACTCGATGGGGCAAGCGGTGGTTCCCGCAGAGTTAAGAAACAAAAAAGTGACAGCTATAGCTGCCGGTTATGCATTCTCGCTGGCTCTCACCTCGGAGGGGCGTGTTATTGCTTGGGGAGATAATTCTCACAACCAAAGCATACCTCCGCCTGCGCTCACGGGTAAAACAGTTACCGCGATAGCTGCCGGCTACGATCATGCGCTGGCTCTTACTTCGGAGGGAGAGCTGATAGGCTGGGGATCAAGAAACGATGGCCAAGGGCAGTCTCCTCCCCAGCTCACGGGCAAGGTAGTTACCGCGATAGCTGCCGGGGGCGACCAGTCGTCAGCCCTCACCTCAGAGGGAGAAAGTGTATCCTGGGGGCGGACAAACACCGGTTTACCCGTGGGGAGCCCCCCACCCGAGATGACTGGTAAAAAGGTAGTTGCACTTGATAGTGGGCGTTCTCATTTCTTGGCCCTCACCTCAGAAGGAACTGTCTACACCTGGGGCAGTAACGACCATCAAAAATTGGATGTTCCCGCAGGGTTAGAGGGTAAAGTCAGTAAAGTAGTCGCGGGAGATAATTTTTCTTTGGCGCTTACCCACGACGGAATCGTCGTTGCCTGGGGCGAAGATCAATTTGGTCAAACGCAGATTCCGGCAGATCTAACGGGTAAAAAAGCTGTGACGCTGGGCGCTGGATCTCACCATTCATTGGTAGCAGCAGAGCGCAAGGGCATCAGTGAGATAGCGGTATCTTCCGGATACGTGTTGGCGAATGGAGTCTCAACTCAGACCGCTCGAGTTACCCTGCTTGAGCAGGATACAAACGCTCCGTTACCGGGTATATCGGTTGATTTTAGCGTTCCCTCGAACGTGAGTGCATCGGCTTCTAGCGCCGTTACTAATGCTCAGGGTGTTGCGGAAATAACGCTGAAATCTTCTGTCATTGGTGAATATCCGATTAGAGCCAGCATTAATGGTATACCGGTGCCTGCTGCATCCGAGGGTAATGATGTGGCTCGGTTTGGGACGGCCCCGGTCTTAGACGAGTTAGTGGTTGAGATGGGTTCGGGTTTCCCAGGGGAGTTTACGATTCCGGTATCGGGTACGCCGGGGCCGGATCTGTCGGTGACGTCGAATGGTGGTGCGCTTCCCGGGACTCTTCCTGTGGGACTGAGTCTTAATGCGGGGACGGGTCTGGTCAGTGGTACGTTGTTTGTGCCGGGTGAGTATCCGTTTGAGGTGACGGCGAAGAACGCTTTGGGGAGTATGTCTCGTGCCTATACGGTCACGGTGTCCCCGGTGAGTGCGGTTCCTCCGGGGACTGCTCCGGGGTTGAGTGTCTCGTCGGGTTATGTGTTGGCCGATGGTGTGAGTGAGCAGACGGCGACGGTGACGGTGGCGACTCAGGATACGAACACTCCGGTTGCGGGGGTGCAGGTTGACTTCGCGGCTGCCACGGGCGCTGTGCTGTCTGACGACCAGGCGGTGACGGATAGCAGCGGTAAGGCGAGCGTGACGGTGACCTCCTCAAGCGTGGGTGATTATCCGGTGACGGCGACGATTGGTGATACGCCGGTGCCGGTTGTTCCTGAGGGGAATGGTGTGGCTCGGTTTGGGTTGTTACCGGTTTTGGGCGCGGTGTCGTTTGAGGCGGGTTCGGGCTTCCCCGGGGCGTTTACGCTTCCGGCGTCGGGTTCGCCTGCGTATGTTTTGAGTGTGACCTCGAACGGTGGCGTGCTTCCTGCGGGGTTGAGCTTTGATGCGGAAACCGGTGTGGTGAGTGGGACGTTGTTTGTGCCGGGGGAGTACTCGTTCGAGATTACGTCGACAAACGCGTTAGGAAGTGTGTCTCGTATCTATACGGTGACGGTGAATGAGGTGGATGAAGTTCCTCCGGGCACCAACCCTGGTTTGAGCGTGTCGCCTGGTTATGTATTGGGCGATGGAAAGGGTGAGCACACGGCCACGGTGACAGTGGAGAATCCGAATACGCTCGTTCCGGTTGCCGGAGTACTGGTTGACTTTGTGGCTGCCGAGGGTGCTGTGGTGTCAGATGATCAGGTAGCGACGGATAGCAATGGTAGTGCGAGTGTGACGGTGACGTCCTCTGTGGCGGGTGATTACCCGGTAACGGCCACCATTGGTGATACTGCGTTGCCTGCTGTTCCAGGGGGTAACACTGTGGCTCAGTTCGGCTCGAAGCCGGTCTTGGACGAGGTGGCTTTTGAGGTGGATTCAGGTTTCTTAGGAGAGTTCACGATTCCGGTGTCGGGTACGCCGGGGCCGGATCTGTCGGTGACGTCTAACGGTGGGGTGCTTCCTGCGGGGTTGAGCTTTGATGCGGAAACCGGTGTGGTGAGTGGAACGTTGTTTGTGCCGGGTGAGTACGTGTTTGAGATGACCGCGACAAACGTGTTGGGAAGTGTATCTCGCACCTACACGGTAACGGTAAACCCGATAGACAAAATTCCTCCCGGAACAAGCCCGGTGTTGGAGGTGTCTTCCGGGCACGTGTTGGCCGATGGTGTGAGTGAGCACGCGGCCACGGTCACGGTGATAAACTCGGATACTCTTGTCCCGGTTGCGGGGGTGCGGGTAGGGTTTACCGCTCCCGAGGACGCGGTCGTGTCCGAGAATCATGCTGTGACCGATGACAAGGGTCAGGCGAGGGTGTCGATGACCTCGTCTGTGGTGGGTAATTATCAGGTGACGGCCAGTATTGGTAGTACGGTGATTCCGGCGGCCCCGGAGAATAATGACCTGGCCCGCTTTGGGTCAAAGCCGGGGCTGAACGAGGTGTCGTTTGAGACGGAGCCGGGTTCGTCGGTGGCGTGGGAGGTTCCGGTGACGGGTGTTCCTGCTCCGGTGGTGTCGGTGACGGATGATGAGGGTGAGGGTGTAGGAGATCTTCCTCTGGGTTTGAGTTTTGATGCGGTAACCGGGGTGATTAGCGGAACGCTTACCGATGTGGAAGAGCCTTCAAGCGGGGTAAAAGAGTCCTCAGCCGGAGCGAAGAATGCTTCTGGAACTCCTGCTGGGGTAGTGCAGACACGAGATGCGGTGTCTGTTCCACAGGCACGGGACACGGTATCTGTACTCGCTCTTGCCAAGGTGCGAGAGTATCCGTTCGAGTTGACGGCGGATAATCAGTTGGGAAAGATTTCTCGTGATTATGTGCTGAAGGTTATTCAGAAAGACTCCGGTCCTGTCGTGACATTGACTCCGGCGCAGCCTCTCAAGACCCCCGCTCCGGGAACTGGTTCGGAAGATACCGCGAAGCGGCTGAGTAAGACCGGGGGTGAGACGGGGCTGTTCTGGGCGGGAGCGCTGTTGTTGTTAGTGTCCGGAGCTGCACTGTTTTTCCGGCGTAGGCAAGAGCAATAAAACCAAATCTGTTAAGGGGTCAGGCGGTGCGAGGGAGGGTGAAACGCGCTCTCCCTCGCACGAGCAGATCGGGGTAATCTATTTGCTCACCTACGGGGTGTTGTAAGCGGCGATTGCTTTGGTGATGCGCTGTGCCGAGACGGTTCCTGCGGTCTTGAGGTGCTGTGCAAAGAGGTTGACGCGGAATTCCTCGAGCATCCAGCGAATCTCATTGAGTTGCTCAGGCGCATCGGGCGCAGAAGGAAGCTGTCCGCCGATCTGTCGATACTTGTCTGTGAGCGTTTGGACTTCGGTCATCCACACGCGGTCCCTGCCGGGGTTTTCTACCAGCTTGCCTATCCGGAAGGTAACGGCCTGGGAGTAAACAGTGAGGCGTGGGAGCTGTGCTGTTCCGGTGCGCGAGATGAAACCGTCGTAGACCAGCTGGGCGAGCTGTTCTCGAGCGTCGGTGAGAGCCGGAAGCAGATGGATGCTGGTGTTTTTTTCGATGGCCCGGTGGGCGTCGCGGACCGCTCCCAGCACGGCGGTTGCGGTTGCAACGGTGGTGTAGGCGGAGTCGATGAGCTGTGCAGAGAAAATAGTGCGGATGCGTTCAAACTCTGCCTGCGACCAGACCAGTCCGTCTGTGGTGTTCTGGGTAATGGCGGCGTCCGCAACGGCAAGGCACACATCCTCCATCACCGCGTTGATGCTGCGGTAGGGGCTCGACGCGAGTAAGAGTTTCTCGTTTTGGCTGAGATGATTTTGCAGGTAAGAGACGGGGGAGGGTGCGCTCAAGACGAGCAGGCGTCGCAGGCCCTGCCTGCTGCTGCGGTGCTGTTCCTCGGAGGTGGTGACCAAGCGAATATCCACTGTACCCGCTGATTCCACCAGGGCGGGATACGCGCGAACCACACCGCCGCCGTGCCGCGACTCGACAACCCGTTCGAGGTCACCAAAGTCCCACGCGGTGATGGCGCGGCGCTCGATAGCGTGGGTGGGAGCGGAACCCGTGGTGACCTTTGTGACGCTCTCGCGCGAGGAACGGGCGTGTGAGGTTTGCAGCTTACGCAGATTTTTGCCCCGGGCAATCGTTTTGCCCCTGTGGTCAACCACGTGAAAAGACGGTCGCAGGTGTTCCGGAATGCGTTCAAGATCAAAGTCTGCGCGGGTAACGGGAAGCCCCACCACCCGCTGAATCTCGACCGCCAATTGCTCGGTGAGGGAACCGTTGGTGCTATTATCGGCGGAGTCTCCCATTCGCTCGAGGAGCTTCTGGGCCCAATCGGCGGCGGGAACAACCCCCCGACGGATGTTTTTTGGTAGAGATTTAATGAGGGCGGTGACCAGGTCGAGGCGAAGCCCCGGGACGAGCCTTTCAAAGTCGGAACCCTCCACCTGGGGAAGCAACGGGAGCGGCACCGTGATCGTCACCCCGTCATCCGTGGCCCCCGGTTCAAAGCGATAGCTGATCGAGAGCCGTTGATCTCCCTGGTGCCACTCGCGCGGAAACTCCTTTTCGTCCACCCCGGAATCCTGATCTTGTTGGATCAGATCGTGGCGCTGCATGGTGAGCAGATCGGGGGTGTCGCGCCGAGTTTTCTTCCACCACCCCTCAAAGCTGCGGGTGGACACAACATCTTCGGGGATCCGTGAATCGTAAAACTCAAAGACGGCCTCGTCACCCTGAAGGATGTCGCGGCGGCGAGAGCGCTCCTCCAACTGTTCTAGTTCCTCGCGGAGGTGCCGATTGTCTCGGTCAAATTGCTGGGGAGAATTCCACTCCCCGTCAACCAGTGCGTGCCGGATAAACAGTTCGCGGGCGTGGGCCTGATCAAAGCGTGCGTACTGCACCCTGCGCCTCTCCACTATGGGAACACCAAAGAGGGTGACTCTCTCGTAGGCTACCGCCGCGCCCTGCTTCTTTTCCCAGTGCGGCTCGCCGATGCTGCGCTTGAGCAGGGGGCCGGCAAACTCCTCGGCCCAGGCCGGGTTAATCGCGGCGTTGCTGCGGGCAAAAAGGCGGGAGGTCTCCACAAACTCAACCGCCATGAGGGCGGGCGGCGGTTTCTTGGCGAGCGCGGAACCGGGAAAGATTACAAACTTGGTGTTGCGCGAACCAATGTACTCCATCTGCGGTCTGCGGGGAGCTTTCTGTCGCCCGCCGCCTGCGGGGCTGCCGGAGCGCGTGTCCTGTACTCCAAGGTGCGAGAGCAGCCCCGTGAGTATAGAGCGGTGAATGCCGTCGGCATCCGTACTTGGGGCACCAACGCTGAGCTTCAGCGGTTTGGCCATTTGGCGGAGCTGGCGGTAAAGGTCGCTCCACTCCCGTACCCGCAGATAGTTGAGATACTCCGCTCGGCACAGGCGTCGAAACGCGCTCGATGAGAGTTCTTCTCGCTTCTCCTCCAGGTAGTTCCACAGGTTAAGCAGAGTGATAAAGTCGCTCGTCTTGTCGATGAAGCGGGCGTGGGCGGCATCCGCAAGCTCACGCTTTTCGGTGGGACGTTCGCGAACATCCTGGATGGTGAGCCCCGCAACGATCGCAAGAACCTCTCGGGACACCCCCTGTTTCCTCGATTCGATCACCATTCGGGCGAAGCGCGGTTCGATGGGGAGGCGGGCCAGGCTGCGGCCCACCGCCGTGAGGGTGAGGTTGCCCGTAGCCCTCCCGGGATCCGAGGGCTTGTGATTCGTGCCCTTGTGATTCGTGGCGTTGTGATCGGGAGTCTTGTGGTCCGAGGTTTTGTGACCTGTGCCCGCGTGGATTGCACCCAGCTCGCTGAGTAGGTCGATCCCGTCTTTAATGCCGCGTGAATCCGGTGGCGTGAGAAACGGAAAGTCGGACACGTTCCCCAGCCCCAGAGAGATCATCTGCAGGATCACGGAGGCGAGGCCGGTTCGGAGGATCTCCGGTTCGGTAAACTCCGGTCGCCCCAGAAAATCTTCCTCGGAGTAGAGACGGATGGCAATTCCGGGGCTGGTGCGACCGCTGCGCCCCGATCGCTGATTGGCGGATGCCTGAGAGACCGCCTCAATCGGCAACCGCTGCACCTTGGAGCGGGCACTGTATCGTGAGATGCGCGCGGTTCCCGCATCAATCACGTAGCGAATCCCCGGAACGGTGAGGCTGGTCTCGGCCACGTTTGTGGCCAGCACGATGCGCCTCTGTGCACCCGATCCGCGGGGCCTTTCGAAAACTCGGTGCTGCTCGGCGGCGGAGAGCCGACCGTAGAGCGGGAGAACCTCGGTGTTTGCAGAGAGCCGCCCCGCGCGGATGTGACCCTCAATAGCGTCGGAGGCGTCTCTGATCTCGCTTTCCCCGCTGAGAAACACCAGGACGTCTCCGGGGGACTCACGCGAGAGCTCGCTCAGGGCCTCACCAATTGAGTCAAAGAGATCTGGCTCCGCGGCAGCCGTTTTTGCGGGAGATAGTGATTGCTTTCGATGCGGTGTGGAACCCGCCGCCTCGGGTTCTAGAGCCTCGTCAACGAGGGGGCGATAGCGAATCTCCACGGGGTAGGTTCGCCCCGAAACCTCGATAACGGGGGCGTCGTTAAAGTGTCGGGAAAAGCTCTGGGGATCAATTGTCGCCGAGGTGATGATCACGCGGAGGTCGGGGCGTCTCGGCAGCAGGGTCTTCATGTATCCCAGGAGAAAATCGATATTGAGGCTGCGCTCGTGGGCCTCATCAATAATGATGGTGTCGTATCGGCTCAGGTCGCGGTCGCTATGAATCTCGTTGAGCAGGATTCCGTCGGTCATCACCTTGATCTGAGTGTGGGCGCTGGAGCGGTCAGTGAAGCGCACCTGGTATCCCACGCGATTGCCGAGCGTGTCGCCCAGTTCCTCCGCTATGCGTTCGGCAATGGTTCGCGCGGCGATCCGCCGGGGCTGGGTGTGCGCTATGCTCGTGCGGCCGAGGCTCAGCGCGATTTTGGGAAGTTGGGTGGTTTTTCCGGAACCGGTTTCCCCCGCAACGATCACAACCTGGTTCGCGCGGATCGTGTCGGCAATCTCCTCCCGGAGCATGCTCACGGGAAGCTCCGGCGGGAAAGTGATCGTTGTATCGGTGGAATTGGCGGGGCTCATGACTCAGCCATTATCCCACGGAAGGGGTTGCTGCGAGAGGTGGTTGCGTCCTCGGGAGGGGATGCAACCGTGGGATCGGCGCGTGCAACTCACGAGAAGATGCGGTTAGGAGCCCCGCGTGATGATGTTTTCTATCGCTCGTTCTGCCAGGGCCGTGACGGTGAGTGACGGATTGACCGTTCCGGTGCTGCCGGGAATCACGGCGGCATCAACCACATAAAGGCCGTTATGCCCGTGCACTCGACCGTAGGTATCGGTTGCAAGGCCAAGAACGGCCCCACCCAGCGGATGCGCGGTAAAGGTTGAGTTCACATCGGCGGCAAACGGAGGAAATCCCACGTTCACCCCGTTGGCTTGGGTGATGTGATTGTGAACCGCGCGCAGTGCATCGTTTGAATCGGTGACTCCGTCGCTGGGCCAGTCCAGTACAATGCTGCTGGTGGAGTGGTCGTATCTGAACGAGGCCCGGGTGGGGTTGAGGGTCATCGCAAGAGACCCGAGAAGGCCAATGTTCACGGGAAGGCCCGGAATGTACCAGTTTTCGAGGCTGAGGGGCATCCCGGACTCGTCAAGGATACGCGAGGCGGAGGGGGAGGCCTGGGTGAGGCCCGGCGAGAGTGAGAAGGTTCGCATCAGAGCGGCATCTCCATTGTTTCCCCAGCCCTCTCCCACGTGCTGATTCAGCCGGGGCAGCGTGCCCAGGCTACGTGCTCTCACAAGAAGTTCCGAGGTGCCGATGGAACCCGCGCCAAGGAAGAGCCTGTTGCAGGTGAGAGTGCGGGAGCGGGTGAGGGTGCCATCGGGTTCAACGATGTCCACCTGAACCCAAAACTTTCCGTCTGTCTGTTGCGCGATCGCCCGCACCACGTGGCGAGGATGGATGGTGACTCGCGAGGTGGCCTCGGCCTGGGCCAGGTAGTTTTGAAGTGAGGTCGTACTTTGTGCCGTTTGAGTTACCGTAGTTGCTCTCTCCGATAGTGGCTGATGCTCGCGAGCGGAGGGCGAGCTCCTGGCGAACGGTATTCCACTTAAAGATGGAGTCGAGCGGTTGGGGGTGTAGCCGGCCTGCGCGGCCTGAGCATCCCAGACGCGCGAGTGCCCAAATGGCGCGGTACTGTAGATGTCCGGCGGCACGGGGGAAGCGTCGAGCATTTTTCGCGCGAGGGGATAGTATTTTTGGTCCATCTCGTCGTAGTTCACACGCCCGGTAAAAACCGAGTCGAAGAAGCGACGTTCGGGCTGGATCAGCACCCCGGTAAAGACGATTGAGCCTCCTCCCACGGCAGCTCCGCGCCACACCTGCATCTGCTGGTACTGGGTGACGTCAAGAACCCCACCAAACCTGTCGAAGTACACGGGAATTCCATTAAGCCCGGTAAATGAGTTTCTAAACCACTGCGCGCGGCCATCGGGGAAGGTATCGTTGGAGAAAATTTTGCGCCAGGGATCTCGCGGCCAACGTGATCCACGCTCCAGCATGGTGACCCGTGAGCCGGATTCGGCCAGTCGAAGGGCGGTCACGCTGGCCCCAAAGCCGCTACCGATCACCAGGTTGTGGCTGTGCTCAGGCGCGGGGGAGGGGTATTGTAAATTTCCGGGACCTGAGATCGGTACCACGCGTTTTTGATCCAGCCTATGGTGGTGGGATTGACACCCGTGAGGGGTTTTGCACCCGCCGCGGTTGCCGGTTGTGTGAGACCTACTCCTGCCGCGAAGGCATCCGCTGCCGAGTAAGAAATGAGTGATCGACGTGAAATGCCCATGATGGTTCCTTTGTGATCTGGGGGAGGCAGATCCATCGGAATGAGCTCCGAGGGGCGATGCAAAGATGATTTTTCTCTGGTAATCGTTGACTATCAGTTATATAAATAAAAATTTATATAATCTATCTTTTTGTATTTAAGGTTGAATTATATTCATTCAATTCACTTATCAATTATTTTTTAGTGCTGTGTTGCGCTTTGATATTCCTTGCACACAATGGTGATAGCGTCCCGTAGAGCAGAAAACATAGCGGCACCTGAATTGATGAGTCTTTGAGTCCCCACTCCGTGGAACCTGGCTACACCTTCGGCATGTTCTTGGTCACGCAGTGGATCCCACCACCACCGCTGGCGATCTCGTCGATGTTCACCAGTTCGATCACCCGGCCGGGGTACAGGTCCTCCAGCAGTTCGCGGCAGTATCCATCGGCTGCGTCATCACCGAAGTGTGGAGCAACCACCGCACCGTTGATCGGCAGGTAGTTGATATAGCCCAGCGCCAGATCGTCGTTGTTGCGAGTATGTACGTTGTCGCGTCCGTCCAGCGGCGGTGGCAGCGTGTGCACCTGCAGGCGACGACCATCGGCATCGGTGGCCTTGCGCAGGATCCGCAGGTGCTCGCGGGTTAGATCGTAGTCGTAGGACTCCGGGTCGTTATCCAAATTGGCGATCACCACACCCGGACGCACGAAGCGTGCATAGAAATCCACGTGTGCATCGGTGATGTCCTTACTGACTATGCCGGGCAGCCAGATCACCCTGCGTAGGCCAAGGTTGTGCTTCAGTTCTGCCTCGATGTCCGCGCGTGACCGGCTCGGATTGCGGTTGTCGTTTACCCAGCAGCTTTCGGTAAGGATAGCTGTACCGTGGCCATCGACTTCGATACCGCCCCCTTCCCCAACTAGATTGCTCTCCAGAAGCGTTGCGCCGGTTACCTGTGCCAGCCATGGTGCCACCGCGCCGTCGTTGCGTGCACCCTGCTTGCCTCCCCATCCCTTAAAATTGAAATCAACCAAGCCTAACCTGTCTTTGCCGTCAGTGACGAAGCATCCGCCGTAATCACGCACCCAGATATCATCCAACGGTACCTCTAGGAACTCGGTGTTGTCGCTGCCGCAGTGGTTCTGTGCCTGCTTCCGCTGCGCCGGGCGGCACAGTACGCTGACCGGCTGGTGGTGGGCGATTGTGCGGGCCAGCCGGGCCACGGCCCTGTTCACCGCGTCTGCCTGTGTTCCCCACACGCGGGATTGCGCGGCGAAGGCCAGGAAAACTCGTTCCTGCGGGCCGTGCTCGTCAGGCATCCGCCAGGTAGCCGCTCCGGGCCCCGTCGAAGTCACGCGGTCCGGTAACTTGGCCAGGATCGGTGAGGTCAAACCACCAAGGCCGGTGACATAAGCCAACCGGGTGAGAAAATGACGACGACTATTCACGACGGACTCCATGGGTGGGGTGGGACCTAATACTACCTTGGCCACCTGTATTCCGTGGGAGCAGGCGTCCGTGCAATTGGAGACGGTGCGGCAGCGCCACACGTCCTCTTCTGTCATTGCGGATATCGAGGCACACGGGATGCATGTGACAGCTGACCTGAAAGTACCGCCTTGATTCCTCAAGGCCCAGGTGGGTTTGCCAGCCCACGGGTGCCATTCTCAGGGTGGAGGAGATACCGCCACGATCTCGAAAGAATCGAGACAAAACTAGGTCTCGCCCCAGTTCTCTTTCGCGCGTAGGCTAGGAACCATGGCTGAAAAAATCACTCCCTCGGTTCCTCATGTTGAGCTCAACAATAAAACTCGTATCCCTCAGCTCGGCTTTGGTGTTTTTCTTGTGGACCCGCCTGAGGCGCAGCGCGTGGTCACCGATGCCCTCGAGCTGGGGTATCGTCACATCGATACCGCCGCGATTTACAAAAACGAGGAGGGTGTGGGGCGCGCGATTGCCGCATCTGCACTACCTCGAGAAGACCTCTTCATTACCACCAAGCTGTGGAACACAGACCAGGGTAAAGACACGACTTTGCCCGCCTTTGAAGCTAGTCTAGACAGGCTCGGTCTCGACTACGTCGATCTTTATCTCGTGCATTGGCCCGCGCCGCAGCGCGACACCTACGTTGAGTCGTATCGGGTTCTTGAGGGCATCCTCGACTCGGGCCGTGCCCGGGCCATCGGCGTTTCGAATTTCCTCATTCCCCACTTGGAACGACTTCTCGCCGAAACCGGTGTGGTTCCGGCGGTGAATCAAATTGAACTTCACCCCTATTATCAGCGTCGTGATTTGGTTGAGTTTGGCCGTTCCCGAG
The DNA here is from genome assembly GCF_029760935.1 of Lysinibacter sp. HNR. Classification (NCBI taxonomy): domain Bacteria; kingdom Bacillati; phylum Actinomycetota; class Actinomycetes; order Micrococcales; family Microbacteriaceae; genus Lysinibacter; species Lysinibacter sp. HNR. The sequence continues at coordinate 777,350 of NZ_CP121684.1, forward strand.
GCATCCACACCGAGGCCTGGGGTCCGCTCTCGCAGGGAAAATCCGCTCTTCTCGAAGACCCTATGATAACGGCTATTGCCGCGAAGCACGGCAAGACCCCGGCTCAGGTTGTGCTGCGCTGGCACATCCAACGGGGTATTATCGTGTTCCCCAAAACAACAAGCAGAGCGCGCGCTGCTGAAAACTTCGATCTTTTTGACTTTGAACTCACCCCGGATGAGCAGGCGGCAATCACGAACCTTGAGAGGGATCTGCGTCTGGGAGCCGACCCGCTCGAGGTCAACTAACCGTCCGGGGTGGCTCTCCCCGCCCTGTTGTCAATTTGTGCGCACTGAGGTGCATCCGAACTCGCTGTTTTATTTCATTGTCACACTATTCGTAAAAACTCTATTAATGGCCGGATTTGGTTTACGTGTTTTGTAGTGGCAACATTATTGGGTGAACTCTCAGTCAACAGTTGAGGTGAGTAATCTCACCAAAAGATACGATAAGCGAAGCGTTTTAGACGGGGTAGGTTTTGAGATCCGTCCCGCCGAAATATTTGGGTTACTCGGGCCAAACGGTGCCGGAAAAAGCACAACGATTGAGATCCTCGAGGGGTATCGGTCGCGTGACGGAGGCTCTGTGCGGGTGCTTGATGCAGACCCCCAAACAGCGGGACTCGAGTGGCGGTCACGCATCGGAATTGTGGGGCAGAGCAGCCCGGATTTTGGGGTATTCACGGTTGCCGAACAGGTGAGATATTTTTCTCGCTTCTACCCCAATGCCCGACCCGTAGACGAGGTTCTGCGGCTGGTGGGCCTTGAAGATCGCGCCAGCGTGCGGATCAATAAGCTTTCCGGTGGGCAGCGACGTCGAGTGGACGTGGCGATTGGTATTGTGGGTCGCCCCCACCTGCTCTTTCTTGATGAGCCGACCACCGGGTTTGATCCCGAGGCGCGGCATCAGTTCTGGCAGCTTATCCGTCAGCTACGCGACGAGGGGACCACAATACTCCTGACCACCCACTATCTGGACGAGGCGGCCGAACTGTGTGACCACCTGGCTGTTCTTACCCGGGGGACCATAGTGCACTCGGGAACCGTGGACACCCTCGGTGGTGAGCACTCACGGATTCCCCTTGTTCGCTGGAAGGATGCGTCCGGAAATAGTCACGAGCAACGCACCACCGAGCCAACCCGGCTTGTTCACGAGTTAGCTAAGCAGCAGGTTGTGGGTGGCATGTCGGCAGCGGAGGCGATGGGTGAGATTCCGTTTCTTGAGATCGTACGTCCGAGCCTGGAGGATGTGTACCTTTCGCTTATCGGTACAGAGGCATCTACTGAGAAAGACACGGTCCCCACTACAGAAAAGAGAACGTCATGAGTACACAGGAACGAGCGTTTTCTGCCACGGGGGTGGGTCGTACCGTCTCGCTGGGAATAAGCCAAGTGGGATACGAACTGCGTCGCTACTCTCGATCAACCGGCCAGGTTTTCTTCACTTTCTTTTTCCCCTCCCTCATGTTTCTTCTTTTGGCGACGGCCTTTAGCGGCATGGGTGAGGTCGGTGTGCAGCCCGATGGTACGGGCGGGATAAGCCAGGCGGCCTATTTCTTGCCTGGAATGTTGGCCTCAGGAATTCTTCTGAGCGGTGTTCAGGGTCTGGGGATCGATATTGCTGTTGAGCGTTCCGCGGGAACTCTCAAACAATTGGGCGGCACCCCGCTCTCGCCCACGAGCTACATGATTGGTAAGGTCGGTCTTGTCCTTGTGAGTGGAATTGTGCAGGCCGCGCTCCTCCTGGGAATCGCTTTCTTTGTTTATCGGGTTGAGCTTCCCACGGAGCCGTCCCAGTGGCTCACGTTCGCCTGGATCTTCGTTCTGGGTATTTTGACAAGCACGATATTGGGAGTGGCTATTTCGGCCCTTCCTCGGGGGAGCCAGGATGCCAGTGCAATAATCGTCCCCATCGTTCTAGTTCAGCAGTTTATTTCCGGCGTGTATATTCCCTTTTATGTGCTGCCAGAGTGGTTGCAGAACGTTGCTTCTGTATTTCCTCTGAAGTGGATTGCACAGGGCATGCGCAGCGTGTTTTTTCCCGAGCACTTTGCTTCTATGGAGCAGAACGGGGAGTGGGGTCTGGGCTGGATAGCACTTGCACTGCTGCTCTGGGCCGTGATTGGCTTTGTGTTTACGCGTCTCACATTCCGTTGGGTGCGTGCGCGCTGAGCGCAGTGCTACCCCAGTAATGAAGCCCACGGGGCGGTAGCCCGCGTGCGAAACGCGTAGCGGTGACTGGGAACAGGCTTAACCCGCGTGGGTCACAAGCGGTGCTCCGGGGTCGCTGACCCACTCGTCGAGCGAGCCATCGTAGAGTGAAACCCTGCTGTGACCAATGAGAGTGAGGGCGAGGGCATCTGCGGCGGCCGCTATTCCTCCCCCGCAGTAGGTGACAACGTGATCCGCGAGGGTTGCCTCTCCAAGACGGTCGGCGAGGCTTTCCCTGTCGAGAAAAGTGTTGGTGGACTTGTCGAGTAGGCGGACGACGGGGACGCTCACGCTACCCGGTATGTGGCCGGGGCGCAAACGTGGGGCCACCTCACCGGTGAACTCGCGGGGCGGTAGCCCACACACGAGGGTGGCATGCTCTGTCCCGTTCACGACCCTCTCCACAAACTCTTTATCTACCCAGAGTTCGGGACGCTCCGTGGCCGTAAACTGCGCGGTGCGGGGCTCAACATGACCGAACTCAAGCGGGAAGTCCGCAGCAATCCACGCTTTTAATCCCCCGTCAAGAACGGCTACTCGGTCATAACCGAAGGCTCGAAACAGCCACCACACCCGTGCCGCAAAATGGCCCAGGCTACTGTCATAAACGATAACGCTCGTGGTGTTGGTGATACCGAGCGCCCCCACTGCTGCAGCGAACCTTTGAGCGCTGGGCCTGCTAAAAGCGTACCCTGTGGTGGGGTCGGAAAGCTCCGTAATGACATCGGCAAAAATAGCGCCGGGGAGGTGACCGCCGACTAGATATTCTTCATCCCCGCTCACATAGAGCGGTTTTCCTCCCGGTCCGTCTACGGGGAAGGCAGAGGCATCGAGAATAACGATATCGTCGGCACCCAGGTGATCGTATAGCCACTGGACTGAAACGAGGGGGCTGTCGGGTATCTCTGGAAGTGTCGTACTCATATGACCATGCTCTCAGGAGAACACGGTTAACCCCAACCCCTGTGCAAAATGAGGTCATAATTGTAAGTCCTAGATTAGTGAGTAATTTGTGTAACGACGAAGCCTATAAATAGGTAAATAATAAGTAAATTTTATAATTCTCTATGTTTATGTGCTTTATCTGCATATCCTTATACCTATGCATTCTTTTGTTTCTGCCCTTATGGTGGCGGGAGTAATGGTTGTTACTGTGGCCCTTCAGCCGGTGAGTGTTGTGAACGCTCGTGTGGAAGATTCATTCCACCTGGCTCAATCTTTTCCGGTCGAGATTGATCAAGCGGAGGGACAGCCTCGCGCCATTCTCTCTGAGAGGATAGACACCCCTATGTCTATCCCGGAGATGGAAGTTTCCGTCCACGATACGGCTGAGGTTGTGGATAAGTCTCGCCCCGGCCCGAGCGAAGGATTGGAGACCTCCGTTTCTGATCCGGTTGAAGAGACTGGGGGATTTGCCCCGGCTCCTGTTGAAAACTCCGGGGGCGGCGAGGAGCACCCTCAATCTCTTTCTCCGTAGAATCCTCAAGGGAACATCCGTGACACTGAAAAAACGGATGATCCGGAGGCCCCTGCTTCTCCGAAACAGGATGTGAAGGATATCGTGGGTACTTTACCGTCTGTGGACAACCCGAACGACACCGACAACCCGAACGACACGAACAACCCGAACGACACCGACAACCCGAACGACACGAACAAGCTGAACGATACCAACAACCCGAATAACACGAAGAACGGCTCTGATGGCTCGGGGGAGACCCGGCGTAACGACCCAACCGTCGGCTATGCACCGGCGGAGATAGGTGAGAATAAAGCCGTGCTCAGGGCAGTGATTAATCCGCGTAATAATGATGTATCGGTCGCTTTTGTTTACGGTTTTACCTCACTGTATAGCGTGCGATCCATGGAGAAAAATATCTCAAAAGATGAGAGCGAAGTAATGATCTCGGCTGAGATAGCCGGCCTTACCTGCTCCACCGCATACCACTATGCTGTTGTTCTCACCGGAGAATTTGGGCGGGTACAGAGCGGAGATTACGCTATCACCACGGGTATGTGTCGGAACAACCCGCATCCCGGGGATGATGTCGCGGGGTCCCTGCTCCCCATCACGAGTGGGTTTTCTCGTCAAGTCTCTTCCCCCGAAACCGGGGGAAATCTGGCCCAAACGGGTTTTGCCTCCGATCAGGGTCTGATTGCGGGCACCATGTTATTACTGGGCGGTGGGGCGGCTCTGGGTTATCGAAGTCGAACCTGGCGCCGCGTGCGTGGATCTTCAGACCGTGCTCGTATTCCCGCAAAGAACAAGTAGGACACGCCTCCTCTGCGGGTAGTGAGTATCTGGCTAGAGCACGCCGTAGTGGGTTCAGAGAGCAGGGATCCCTAACGAAGCGTTTTGCGGGAGGTAATCTGCCCGGTATCAAAACCGAGTAGATGGAGTCCCCCGTGAAAGCGTGCGTGCTCAATTTTGATACAGCGATCCATAACTACTGTGAGCCCTTTTTCTTCACCGTAGTATGCGGCTTCCTCGTTCCAGATGCCAAGCTGAACCCAGATGGTGGGGCTACCGGCGGCTACAACACTATCGATCACCGAGGGAATATCGCTTGCTCGGCGGAATACCACCACGATGTCCACCACCTCGGGGAGGGAAGCCAGATCCGGGTAGGCCTTTTCGCCGAGGATCTGATCGGCATTGGGATTGACAAAATATACTCGATAGTCGCTTGACTGCTGCAGGTAGGTTCCCACGAAGTAGCTGGAGCGGGCGGGGTTGGGGGAGGCTCCTACAATCGCGATTGATTTAGCCTGTCGGAGGAATCCCAACCTTTCTTTTGCGGTTGGGCCGAGCCAGGTCCGCTGCGAACTGAGTAGTTTAGCGAGGGGGGAGTCAGCCGGTAGGTCGCAACTCAGACCGTTGGCAAGCTGGGTGGTGGCGAGCTGTGAGGATGACGTCGCGTTCATAGAGACTCCTGTGTTGTGGGCTTCGTACCGGTTTTAACCGCTGCTGTGAGTGCTTGGTCAAGGTCGTAGATGATGTCTTCTGCGTCTTCGAGGCCAACGCTCAGCCGAACGGTGCCCGCTCCGATACCGGTGTCGGCGAGCTGCTGGTCGGTGAGCTGTGCGTGTGTTGTTGACGCGGGATGAATGATGAGGGTTTTGACATCACCAACGTTGGCCAGGTGGCTGGCCAGGTTGACGTTTTCGATGAGCGCGCGCCCCGCTTCGCGCCCCCCACGCACGGTAAAACTAAACACCGAGCCCGGTCCTCGAGGGAAATACTTCTGCGCGCGATCATGGTGTGGGTGGTGGGGGAGACCAGCCCACGAGACCGTCTCAACACGGCTATCGGCGTCTAACCATTCCGCGACTCGTCCCGCGTTATCAACGTGTGCCTGCATTCTGTAGGGCAGAGTTTCTACACCCTGGGCGAGCAGGAACGCGGAGTGTGGGGCCAGGGTGGGGCCGATATCGCGCAGTTGTTCGGCTCTGAGCCGGGTAAGAAAAGCGTATTCTCCGAAATTGCCGGACCACTTGAGCCCCCCGTACGCGGGGACGGTCTCGTCGAAGAGGGGGAACTTCTCGCTGTGCCAATTGAACCGACCCGACTCCACCACAACACCGCCGAGGGTTGTCCCGTGACCGCCGAGAAACTTAGTGGCGGAGTGGATCACTATGTCGGCACCCCACTCGATAGGGCGGTTGAGGTAGGGAGTGGCGAGTGTGGCATCAATGATGAGCGGGATACCCGCGGCGTGGGCTACCGCAGCGAGTCCCTCGATATCGGCAATTTGGCCGGAGGGGTTGGAGACGGACTCGGCAAAGATGAGCTTGGTATTCTCAGCGATTGCCGCGGCGTAGTCGGCAGGATCTGATGACTGCACAAAAGTTGTGTCTACACCAAAACGGCGAAGCGTGATGTCGAGCTGCGTGATAGAACCGCCATAGAGGTTGGAAGAAGCAACGATATGGTCCCCCTGACCCGTAAGCGAAGCAAAGGTAATGTACTGCGCGCTGAGTCCGCTCGCCGTAGCAACAGCACCGATGCCCCCCTCTAGGCTGGCCACACGTTCTTCGAAACTCGCAACAGTGGGATTCGACAAACGCGAATAAATGTTTCCGTATTTTTGAAGAGCAAAGCGTGCCGCAGCGTCCGCCGTGTCGTCAAAGACAAAGGAACTGGTCTGGTAAATGGGAAGGGCCCGAGCGCCCGTGATGGGGTCTGGGATATTACCCGCATGAATTGCGCGGGTGTGGAATCCGTATTCGCGATCTGCCATGTCACTCAGACTAGCGGCACCGGCGAATTTTGTGGGCCCTATCGTAACAATGTGAAACCGGCATTCCTGCGCGGGGGCAGGTTCTGGTTATGGGGCGCCTGCGGTGTGCTAGGTCGCGGAAATTTCGTTATAGCCCTCGGCGCGTTCCTGCCCGGTAAGCGTGTGGATCGCAGCCATGATGCGGTCGGTGGCCTCCCGGCGGTCTTTACCCGAGGCTGACGAGGACAGGCCAGAAAAATCGACAGGGGGTCCAAAGCTCACGGTGATAGGGCTTTTCTTCCCCGGTGTCCCGTCGGGGCGGAGTAGCCGCCCCCGATCCGAGCCGATCAGGCCTACCGGTATTACGGTCGCTCCCGTCTCTAGAGCAAGCCACGCGACTCCGGTGCGCCCTCGATAGAGTCGTCCATCACGTGAACGGGTTCCCTCGGGATAGATTGCAAAAGTGCCACCGGAACGCAAGATATCACGCCCAACGTTGAGGGACGTTTGCGCGGCACCACCCGCGCCGCGTTTAACCGGGACGGCGCCGATGGTGTTAAAAAACCAGCGCTGGATACGTCCGAAGACCCTAGCCCGTTCAAAGTAGTGGGACTTCGCGAGAAACTGTACCCGGCGGGGGACAGCGAGTGGGATAATAATGCTGTCGCGTGCGGCCAGATGATTGCTGGCAAAGAGCACGGCTCCCCGGGTAGGAACATTGTGTTTACCCACCACACGAATCCTATAAGCAAATCGTCCGAGGGGGGTGAGAACAGCCCGTCCCGCAAAGTAAACGAGCCCGGGCTTGGAGGATCCGGGGGGAACCTCGGATAGTTTTGCCGGGCGCTTCGATTCCAAACGAGTCATTCGCACACCCTACCTCCTTGGGTATTCCTTGAACGGAATGATGCGGGATGTGCCATCACCCGGGAGGTGAATTTTGTGGGCTTTGGAGTGGGGTGGAGAGTATTAACAGATAACCACGGGAAGATTAAACACTGTGGAGTGTGACGGCCCCTTGATAGGATGTTCGTGCACAACGCTTTGTTGACAGACTAAATAAGAATAGACAGTCTATCCCGTACGAATATCGAAATGAGACACGTTGAAGCTCCGAGTCGTTCCCGTCTTTATGGCAGCATTTGCCCTCACCCTTACCGGTTGTACCATTGCTGACGCTAACTTCACACAGCAGGCAAAAGAAGCAGGGTGTGAGATCCCGGCCTCGGGGAGTCAAAGCGACTCCATAAAAGTAACCGGGGAGTTCGGCGAACAACCCACCGTTGAGTTCAGTACTCCACTCAAGGTAGACGGTGTTCAGCGCACCATCTTGATCGAGGGTGATGGAGACATCATAGTCGAGGGTGACACCGTGAAATCACGACTGACCCTCGTTAATGGAGTAGATGGCGAGCAGATCGCCTCGGAGGAGCTAGACCTCCCCGTCGACAGTTCAGTCCTGCCCACGCCGGGATGGCTTGCAATCGCCGATTGCATGCCCGTTGGCAGCCGTGCTGTCACCACCATGAGCGGTGCTGATCTTTATGGTGAAACGGGTAACGAGACTCTGGGGATAACGGCCGAGGACAGTGTAGTGATCGTTGTAGATGCGCAGCGCACGGTCTTTAACTGCACGGGTGAGCTGCCCGATAACTTCCTGGATCGTGCCGAGGGAGAGAGTGCCTCGCTGCCCGATGGGTTCCCAACCCTTACACTGGCGGATAACGGCGATCCCACGCTGACCTTTCCCGAGGGTTTTGTGCCCGTCAACGAGCTGAGAATTGCAAACAGCATTAACGGCGAGGGCGAAGAGGTTCAGGAGGGCGACTGCGTTGTTGTGCACTACAAGGGTATGAACCAGGAGACCGGTGAAATCTTTGATGAGAGCTGGGCTCGCGGAAATCCCGCACAGTTCACCACCGACGGCGTTATCCCCGGATTCCGTGATGCGCTTGTGGGTCAGAACGTTGGCTCGCAGGTTGTTGCCCTCATTAACCCCGACAACGGCTACGGACCAGCCGTGGAGGGCGATGCAAAAACCGGAAACATTGCTTTTGTCGTTGATATCTTGGCGACAAATCGCTAAAGAATAATAAAGGCTCACGCCCGTTCCTGCACTGTGGTGAGGGGACGGGCTTTGTCTATTGGCGGGTCGACAGCGGTAAGAATCGTATGCTGTCATGATTAACCTATGCGTCGAGTGATAATTTTAGGTTCAACGGGTTCTATCGGTCGTCAAGCTCTTGAGGTTATCCGGGCAAACCCGCATGAGTTTCAGGTTGTGGGCCTCTCCGCGGGTACAGATCTTGCGGGCCTGCGAGCGCAGGCCGATGCTTTTTCGGTGGAAAATACCGCCCTTGGAGCGATGGAATCCGAGCATCTGGTGCGGGACACAGAGGCGGATGTCATCCTGAATGGAATCACCGGCTCCATCGGGCTGGGTCCCACGCTGGCCGCGCTTAAGGCCGGTGCAACGCTCGCTCTAGCAAATAAAGAGTCCTTGATAGTCGGGGGAGACCTTGTTGTCCGGTTGGCCCGTCCCGGACAGATTGTTCCTGTGGATTCGGAACACTCCGCAATAGCCCAGGCGCTTCGAGCGGGCGAGCAACACGAGGTGAGTAGGCTTATCCTGACCGCCTCGGGAGGGCCGTTTCGTGGTCGTTCTCGCGATTCTCTGCGTAACGTAACACCGGCGGAGGCCCTGGCTCATCCCACATGGGACATGGGAAAAATGGTAACCACAAACTCCTCAACCCTGGTGAATAAAGGGCTGGAGGTGATTGAAGCCCATCTGCTTTTTGGGGTTTCATACGATCGGATTGAGGCCGTTGTGCACCCGCAATCTATCGTGCACTCCATGGTGGAGTTTAGCGATGGTTCCACCCTGGCCCAGGCCTCACCCCCCGATATGAGACTTCCCATTTCGCTGGGGCTTAACTGGCCGCGCAGAGTAGCGGGTGCCGTCGCTCCGATTGATTGGGGCCGAGCCCACGAGTGGACCTTTGAACCCCTTGACCGGGTTGCGTTTCCGGCGGTTGAGTTGGCTAAACAGGTTGGCAGGGCTGGGGGAACCTATCCCGCAGTCTATAACGCTGCAAACGAACAGGCGGTTGAGGCCTTCCACAGGGGTAACATCGGCTACCTTGACATCGTGGATACGATAGCTCGCGTGGTTGATGCGCACGACTTTTCGGGAGAAGAGTTGACTCCGGAACTGCTGGCAGACGCGGAGCGCTGGGCACGGGTGCGAGCTGATCAGCTTATCGAGCGTGCGGGTTAGAGACGCGTCAGCGTCTCAGGCACCCAGCCGGAAGAACTGATTAAAAACTTCGGTGTCGTGCGCGAACTAACCGCGCACGACACCGTTATTATTTGCTACGGTACGGTAGCTACGAGATGCCCGCTGTGGCGGTCAACTCCTAGTAGTCATCCGTGCCGGGACGGGGCTCAACCTCAAGGATCTCGAGGAGTGCCGGATCGGTCAGAGGTGATTCACCCACAACCGGTCCGAAGTACTTTTCCATGAGTACTTCGGCATCAGCGACTCCCTGGCGGTCGCTCATCCACTCGATGAAGTCCATCGGGTCGGAGTTGGGGTACTCGCTGAGCGGCTTGAGTCCTTCGGGGGTGGGAACGTCGGTACGTGTGGGCCACGTAATAAACGTTGACTGGTATTCCTTACTGGTGATGAAGGCCAGGTAGAGCTTTGCCGCGGCGGGGTGCTTTGCCTGCTCAAAAATTGCTGTGCGCTGCACCCACGAGATAAAGGGATCTTCCTCGGGGATGATGGCAATGGAGCGCTCCTGCGGCCCGATCGCGTATCCCGTGAGGGTTGCCAGATATCCTTGCTGACCAACCAGAGGCCCGTTGGCCGCTGTTCCACGAATAAACGTGGGGTTTTGGTCGGCAAGCTGCTGCAGGTACTCCTCACCGTATTTTTCCACGATCTTCATGTACACGTACAAAACCGCGTCATCGTCGTGGGGGTAGGGAAGAATTAGCTTCTGATCCTTATACTCGGGTCCCAAGAAATCGAGGTAGCTTGTGGGAGCGGCTGTCAGGCCTTCCTTCGCGTACTGGGGGAAGAATGAGTTCACCCGGAGGCTCACAAAGGCACCATCGGGGTCAGCGTATCCCGGGAACTGTTTTGAGGCTCCCAGGGGCTTGAACTCGAGTAGTTCACCCTGCTCTTTCCACTTGTCAAAGTCGTGAGAGGTCTGGAGCTGTGCCACATCGGGAATGAGCGTGTTTGATGCGAGCTGCTCGTCAATCTTGACGTCGTGGAACTTTGACAGGTCTACCCTGAGATCAAGGTTGATCTCAGGGAATCTCTCGGTGAATAGGCGCCTCACGGTGTCCTGCTGGTCGGGGCTGTCGCCGCCCGCCCAGACGATAAGGTCTCCACCCTCGGCTACCGCGTCTTTGTAGAGCTGTTCCATTTCGGCGGTTTCTTCGGCTAGCGGGGTGCTACCAGGGGTAACTGGTCCCATGACCGGTCCGGAGGAAGTTGCTTCTGGTGTGCTCTCTGAGGATGACCCTGCACTGCATGCCGCGAGTCCCAGGCCCAGCAGGGCGAGTCCGGCTACGGCGGGTAATACTCGTTTTGTTACTTTCTTCATTGTTTAACTTCTTTCCCTAAAAAGACAAATAAATTATGAAACGTGTACTAACTGCACACTCGTGACACCTCCTTGTTGCCGAGACCCACCCTTCGATGGGGGCTCGCAATTCTGCAACAGCCTCGGACGCAGATTATTCCCGGGGCTGCATAAAACTTGTTCCAGGTTCAAAATGCGCAATTAAAGATCTTCTTATAGGGGCGGAATTCTGCCACCAACCATCAAATGTAACAATGTGGTTACAGGTCAAGGGGTGTTATTGTGTCCTGTGCTTGCGCGTCGTGAAATACAATGCATAGGCCAACCGGCTTGTTGGGCTGTTTTTCTTTTTGTCGACGCGCACCGCGATGCGTCGGGATTTTGTACCTCTTTGTATTGCGGTTGTTGATTGTGTTATCGGCACATTTTTTCCCGGCGCCCTGTGAGCACGAGCCTCTAGCGCATCCTTGTTGTGCACAGACTGGGGAAGATGCTCGAGCTACGAGCACAATTGGAAAGCTCTGGAGTTGTCCTGAATTATCAGTGCTGAGGGGGAAAGTAGTTGTACGATGAGCGGGTGGAAGTATTGCTTTATATTTTGGGTGTTGTGGTATTGGTTTTGGGGCTTGCCCTCTCAATCGGGCTACACGAACTGGGGCACTTGATACCCGCCAAACTTTTTAAAGTCAAGGTTACGCAGTACATGATTGGTTTTGGTCGTACCCTGTGGAAGAAACGTAAGGGTGAAACCGAGTACGGCATCAAAATGCTTCCCCTGGGGGGCTACATTTCGATGATTGGGATGTATCCACCGGCGCACAGCGGCGAAGAAGCTCGTGAATCCACCACAGGCTTTCTGAACTCGGTGGCCACCGAGGGCTCACGGGTGGTCAAGAATCGTCCGGGGGAGAGCGGTCACGACGATGCTGTGCACGCCCTGCGTGACGCGCTAGACGCAGACCCTCAGCTTGCAGAGACCCTGCGCCCCGAGGCCCTTCATGTTGATCCCGACCCGGCCAAAACAGATGCGGCAGATATCGTGGTTGAGGGGAAGGACTCCTCTCAGCGCGCCAACTACTTTGTGTCGATGGTGAACGAGGCCAGGGAGGTCAGTTCGGAAAGTATTGGAGATGAAAGCCACAACCGGGCCTTCTACAAGCTTCCGGTATGGAAACGCATCGTTATCATGCTTGGCGGACCCTTCATGAACCTGCTTCTGGCCGTGGTGTTCTACACAATCTTTCTGGTGGGTTTTGGGTTGCCCCAGTCAACCACAACTATCGGCTCGGTGAGCGAATGTCTGGTGCCCGCCACTAGCTCGGTGACCTCGTGTGCTCCGGGCGATGCTGAGGCCCCCGGGGCACAGGCTGGGCTACGTCCCGGTGACCGGATTGTGAGCATCAACGGTGAGCGGATAACCGAGTGGCAGCAGATTCAAGACACCGTTTCGGTGTCGCCCTCACGAGCCCTCAGCGTTGTTGTCGAGCGTGAGGGGTCGGAGGTTGATTTGAGTATTACCCCGGCGCTCAACGCGCGTGCGGTTCTGGATGCGGCCGGGCAGCCCGAGATGGACGCTGCGGGAAACCCCGTTACCGCTGAGGTGGGCATGATAGGCGTGTCACCCACAAGCGAACTGGTCAGGCAACCCGTCACGAGTGTGCTCCCCCAGGTGGGAAACAACATTGAATTGATGGCCCAGAGCATCATTAACCTTCCGTCGCGCATGGTCAACGTGTGGAATGCGGCATTTGGCACCGAGGAGCGCGACCCCACCGGCCCCGTGGGTGTTGTGGGAGTGGGACGTATGGCGGGTGAGATCGCAAGTCTCGATACCATTCCGGTTGCGGTAAAGATTCAGGGGATGGTGGGATTGCTTGCCTCGCTGAACGTTGCACTCTTTGTGTTCAACCTGATTCCGCTGATGCCGCTTGACGGTGGACACGTGGCGGGTGCCCTATACGAGAAAGTGCGTCGCACGATAGCCAAAATTTTTGGACGCCCCGATCCGGGACCGGTTGACACCGCCAAGATGGTCCCCGTTACCTTTGCCGTTGTGATTGTTTTGGGCGCCATGACTCTGCTGCTGTTTTACGCGGACATTGTGAGGCCCATATCGTTACTCGGTTAGTATTCGGTTTGCGGAGGTAGACTGTTCCAGTGGCTGCTGTAAATCTTGGTCTTCCTAAAGTTCCCCAAACCCTTTCCCCTCGCCGAGCGTCCAGGCAGATTAGCGTTGGTAGTGTCTTGGTGGGGGGTGACGCCCCCGTGAGCGTGCAGTCGATGACCACCACGCCCACAACCGATATTAACGCGACCCTGCAACAGATTGCTGAACTCACCGCGACGGGATGCGACATTGTTCGGGTTGCGGTTCCCAGTCGTGATGACGCGGAAATACTGCCCATTATCGCAAAGAAGAGTCAGATTCCGGTGATCGCGGATATCCACTTTCAGCCTAATTATGTATACGCTGCGATCGACGCGGGGTGTGCCGCGGTGCGGGTGAATCCCGGAAATATTCGCAAGTTTGATGATCAGGTGGGTGAGATTGCGCGGCGAGCAAAGGCTGCCGGTGTGAGCATCCGGATCGGGGTTAACGCGGGTTCTCTTGACCCTCGTCTGCTTCAAAAACACGGCAAGGCGACGCCCGAGGCTCTGGTGGAGAGCGCGGTGTGGGAGGCGAGTCTTTTTGAAGAGCACGACTTCCACGATTTTAAAATCTCGGTCAAGCACAACGACCCCATAGTTATGGTTAAGGCATATCGTCTTCTGGCAGAGCGTGGGGACTGGCCGCTGCACCTCGGGGTAACCGAGGCCGGCCCCGCCTTTCAGGGCACCATTAAATCTGCAACGGCTTTTGGTATCCTCCTGAGTGAGGGTATCGGCGACACGATTAGGGTGTCGCTCTCCGCGCCGCCCGCCGAGGAGGTGAAGGTGGGGTTGCAGATTTTGCAGTCCCTCAATCTGCGTGAGCGCAAGCTCGAGATTGTGTCCTGCCCCAGCTGTGGTCGGGCCCAGGTCGACGTATATAAGCTGGCTGACGAGGTGACGAGTGGTCTCGAGGGCATGAGCGTTCCTCTGCGTGTTGCGGTCATGGGGTGTGTGGTAAACGGCCCCGGAGAAGCTCGGGAGGCAGACCTTGGTGTTGCGTCGGGTAACGGCAAGGGGCAGATATTCGTGAAGGGTGAGGTTATCAAGACGGTACCCGAATCCGAGATCGTTGCAACTCTTATTGAGGAGGCGAATCGTATCGCCGCCGAGATGCCCGGGGATAACTCCAGCACAGGTTCTCCCGTTGTTACGGCCTGGGCAAACTAGGCCGCTAGCGCCCTTTCTGCTTCGGCCGTTGCCTAGGAGCTTGCCTCTGCGCTTCCCTCACGGCACTGTGATGAGTGCAGGCCATGCGCTTACTATCGTGTGACCGCTCCGTAGAGAGTGGTCACCATAAACACCAGCCCCGTACCCATCGCTGCAGCTAAGCAACCGAATACTAACAGTCGACGTCTGGGGTAATGCGAGAGGGAGAGAACCTGTCGAGGTGGGGAGGGGGGGTCATCCGTCCCTGGGTATCTTCCTGAACGTGAACGGGTGAGTGGCGTGTTGTGTTGTTGTCGGTGAATCCAGGAGCGTAATTCGCCGTAGCAGGACGGGTTGGCTAGTAGCGTGGGCCAGAGCTCGTGGTGATTTTTGGCAAGTTCACGAAGGGCGCTCTGCGGCGTTGCAGGGTCGGCTGCCAGTGTGTAGTGTCGGTTTTTTTCCGAGGACATCGCGGTGGTCTTCCTGAGCGATTCGAGAGCGCTGCCGCCAATCCGGAGTAGGGTATGCGGCTCAACGCAGAGAGCGGGGGTATGCAGTTATCTCAAACTTTGCGCGTGGCGCGGGTAAGTTCGTGTGGTCGTCAATTGTAACCGTTTGGTCAGTTCGTTGCAACGACTGGATTTAAATATCACACGACTGCGAGCTGTCTTGGTCGCGGTGCGGGTTGGAGGGGCGATCGCGAGCGCACGGGTTATCCGTGTTTCTCCGCTGCGGGCTATCGCGCGGTGCAGCTAACAATAAAAACAAGTTCTTCGACGATAAGGTAGTGGGGTGATCACTGACTACAGCCTCGACAGCAGCGGCGCCGTTTTGGGAGTTGGCGGTGTTGACGACGAGAGCACCGTTATCGGTGGACTTCGGGAGTCGGGTCGTATGTTGGGTTCTGCTCATGATGATTTCCCGGTAGACACGACTATCAACACACCTCGTGGCGGAGGAACCCGCGGGTCTGCGATTGAGGCTTTCCCTCCGCGCCTCGCAACCCCGCCCGTCGCGAGCGTGTTGTTTCCCGACGGAAACAGGTTGTGGCTTAACCGACCACTTGTACTGGGTCGCTGTCCTCAATCCTCGGGTGTCGTGGGAGGGACACTCTCGCAACTAATCCGAGTGCCTTCACCGCGTGGTGTGGTGTCTTCCACCCACGCCCAGATTCGGCAGGAGGGCGAAGTGGTCATTGTTACGGATCTTTATTCGACAAACGGCACCGTCGTAATATTTCCGCGGAAGGTTCCTCGTAGGTTGCGCCCGGGCGAGACCGTGGCCGTTGCCGAGGAAACTGTCATAGATCTGGGCGACGGTATGGAGTGTCGCATTCTTATACAAAACGGCGAGGAAAAATCATGAATGGTGTCGACGACCCTTACGGCAGTGCAGAGGTTGCGGTTGGGAATACCGGGGTAACCCTCACCCTGAGTTGGGCTGCTAAAACCGACGTTGGCCTGAAGAGACCGCAAAACGAAGACAGCCTTGTGGCGCATCCGCCCATATTTGCGGTTGCTGACGGAATGGGTGGACACGCCTCGGGTGACGTTGCAAGCGCCGCCGTTGTGGCTGCTCTGGGGCGCATTACACAGGTGCCCGTGGGGCCCGAGAGGATACGGGCAGAGCTGGAAAATGCTACGCGGGTAATAGAGGCTCAAGCAGAACTTACGGGGGCGGCAGGTGGCTCTACCTGCGTGGGGGTGGCAATCACGGAGAGAGACGGTCAGCCGTATTGGTTAGTTTTTAATATTGGAGACTCCCGCGTTTATGTCGCTTCGCCCGCAGGGCTGCGGCAGCTCTCGGTGGACCATTCCGTGGTGCAGAGCCTCCTCGATGCCGGTGAGATTAGCCTGGAAGAGGCACACACTCACCCCAAGAGGAATGTGATTACGAGGGCAATCGGGTTTGAAGCCTCACCCGTCCCTGATTTCTGGTTGATTCCCGCGATCCCGGGCGAGAGTATTCTGTGTTGTTCTGACGGCCTCACCAAGGAACTCAGCAACGAAGAGATCGCGCTGCGTTTCTCATCGGGGATGCAGCCTGATGTTCTGGTTGATCGCTTGGTCGTGGACGCCCTGGCTTTAGGCGGCAGTGACAACATCAGCGTCATCGTCGTTCGAGTCGATGCGGTACACCCCGCGTCTGAGGAACATCTTCCACCTGGGAGCGGCACATCCAAGGGTGTGGAGTCTGAAGATTGGGAGAGCACACTGCCTCGCTAGAGCGTTATCGTTATTCAGACTTCCCAACGTTTGAGGGTGTGGAATGCCTCTCTCGTGGTAGTTTGATACCGCGCGGTGTCATAAACTGAGTTGTGGATAATCGAATCGAAAATAGTATTAAAGATACGGTAAGTAGATCTGGTCGACAGTAAACATCCAGCGGCTCTGGGTTATGCTGTCTCCGGGGAGGCGAGCTATAAGGGTTCGCATTGAAAGGAATATCATGGCGGCACCATGCAGCTACTGTGGTCGCGAACTTGCGCCAAGCAGTATGTTTTGTGGGAATTGCGGACAGATCGTGCGCAAATCAAACATGTCATCCCCCGTGTCATCTTCAATGGAATCACCGGTGGCAGAGTCGGACCCGGCATCACGAACTGCAATTCCGCGCCCCCCGGCACCTCCGCGCGCGCCGGCTCCCCAGCGTTCGCCGGAGCCTTCGCGCTCGCAACCCACTGCCTCGGGCAGCGAGTTGCCGGTCGCAAAGCCTCCCGTATCGCTGGATACGGTGTCTTTTCCGCCGGAGGCACGTGCCCTTTTCAGGGCGGCGACTCCCGCGGCTCCGCAGCCCCCGGCTCCTCCCGCTCCAAGCGTTACCGAAGCGCAGCCTGCGGATGTCTCCACTGCGGAAAATTATTCTTCCGTGTTCGATACGCCCGTCGAACCGCTTATTTCCGAGGTTCCGCTGGAGGAAGACGCGGACGAGACCATCATTGTGAATAATCGCCAGGGGAATCCGACGGTTTCCTTCGTTCTTCAGCTCAGCACCGGGCAGGAGTTTGTTGTGAACGGCCCGTCACTGCTGGGAAGAAACCCCAAGCCACAGCCCGGGCAGATTGTCGAACACACCTGCGTTGTGCTCGATCCTGCCAGGTCCGTTTCTAAGACACACCTGGAGTTAGGAGTGGAGGGTGACCGGCTGTGGATTCGTGACCTGCACTCGGGGAACGGAACCCGTGTGAGAGAGGGCGGAGCTAAAGAAACCGAGATCAAACCGGACACCAGGGTTTTTGTGGGGCTCCGCACCCGGGTTGAAATCGGAAACGAATTTTTTATCGTTCTTGCGGGTTAGGGGGATTGATCCCCTGTGAATAGACACCCGTCAGGAAATCAATGCACACCCCGCCTCGCGTGAGGCAGAGCAGGAGCAGTAGGTTTTGAACGCACCCCAGCAGGCTAGCCCCCCGCAGTTATCGGGCTACCAGCACGTTCGGGTCTTGGGTAAAGGCGGGTTTGCGTACGTTTTTCTCTACGAACAAGATTTTCCCCGAGCCGAGGTGGCAATTAAGGTTCTGAATACCAAGCTTGCCGAAGCAAAAATGCGGGCCATGTTCCTCTCCGAAGCCAACCTGATGTCTCAGCTCAAGAGCCACCCGTCAGTGCTCACGGTGCACGCCGCAAGCATCGCACCCGACGGGCGCCCCTACCTGGTCATGGAGTACTGCCCCGCGTCACTGGGGAGCCGCTACAAACAGCAGCCCCTCACGGTGTCAGAGGTATTGCAGACGGGTATTCGAATCGGAGGAGCCTTAGAGACCGCACACCGCATCGGGTTCCTACACCGAGATATTAAGCCCTCAAATATTCTGGTTACCCAATATGGGCATCCCGTGCTGGCCGATTTTGGAATTGCCGCCACCATTGCAGCGGCCACCAACGATGGGGCTGAGGGCATGTCGGTGCCGTGGTCGGCACCGGAAGTTCTTAGGGGAACAACCGCGGGGACCGTAACAAGCGAGGTCTACGCGCTGGCCGCAACGCTCTTTACCCTTCTTCTGGGGCGCTCTCCCTACGAACTTCCCGATGATAGCAAGTACAAGAACCGGCGTGAGCGGGTTCGAGCGCGAATCGTGGGGCGGGATCGGGTCCAACCGCTGGGTCGCCGTGATGTTCCTCCCGATCTTGAAGCGCTATTGGTGACGGCCATGAGTAAGAACCCAACCCAGCGCCCCCAGAGCATGATTAGCTTTGTGTATAAGCTGCAGGAGATAGAGGCGCAGCTGGGATTTCCCCCGACCCCTATCGAGGTGGCGGATGACGTGCGGGTGCAGCAACGACGGCACGTCCTGACCGAGGATTTGTCTGACGATGTTCTTCCCACGCGGGTGGCGCTACGGGGTGAGCAACAACGATACCGTCACCACGGAGACCCCGGGGCCGCAGCGGCAAACGCCGATGTGAGCCTGACGGTTATCGACTCCGCCAGGATCCGGGCACCGCACGAAGCGAGCCTGCAACGCACCCGCAAAAGGCGCATGCTGCTCGGAGGATTGATCGGTGGTGGGGCTGTTCTCCTGACGGTTCTGGGTATTATTACCCTGGCGCTGGGTAGCAACTCGGATATCCCCGTTGTGAGCGGTATCACAACGGAGACCCATAACGGGGTTGTCGTTTTTAACTGGGATGCTCCCGGAGATGAGTCAGATCTTCGCTACCTGGTGCGTACCACAGGCGGTGACACCAGCAATCAGAGTGGCACTCAGTATCGAGCTACCGCTCAATCCGATGGGGAGCCGGTGTGTATTACGGTTACGGTGATTCGTGACGGTACTCCGGGCGTAACCAGCCCTGAGACCTGCGCTTCCGCGGAGGTGGGGCGGTGATTGTTTTCTGGATAAAGAAGCATCTCGGAGCTGTGATCAGCGGCCTGGCGGCAGTGCTAGTCCTTGTCCTGGTGGTTACCATCGCCATTGCCTCAAGCGGGTACACAACGCAGCGGGTTGATCTTGGTGATGCCAGCACCTGGGTCGTGAACGACGGTGAGCAGGCGGTTGGAAGGCTCAACACGCAGATATCCGCTCTCGATACGGCACAGCGCAGTGAGCGCCAGAACCTCACCGTGGTTCAGGGGGATGAGCTTGTGCTTCTCCACGCGGTCTCGCAGAGGGAGCTCAGTATCGTAGACGAGTCACTCGCATCTGTGGAGGAGGGTATTCAACTACCCTCCGATGCCTCCGAGGTTCTTCTGGCGGGGGATACCACCGTGATTCACTCGGCGCCGAGCGGACGGGTGTGGTTTGTGCCCAATCGCGCGCTCTCCAATTTTAACGCTGAGAGCGATGCCGATCTTGTTCTCGGCAGCAACTCTGCGGTGGCTGTCGATAGTACCGGACGCTTTGTGGGCTTCTCGGCCAGCAGTGAGATGCTGGAGCGCGACGTGCGTGGGGGCGGAAATGCCTCGCAGAGCACCCAGCTGAGTCTCGGTGGCGAGGAAGACTCTTACGCCGCGGCGGTGGTGTCCGGTCGCCCGGTTGTTCTGAACCTCAGCACGGGAAGCCTCAGCATTGACGGGCGTGCAGGCATTCAGGTCGATATCGCCGAGAATCCCGTGCTGATGAGCTCAAGCACCGCCTCCTCTGAGGTCTATATCTCTGATTCTCGAGGACTGTTGCGGGTGGGGCTCAACGGGGGTGGGGAAGAAAGAGTCTTCACTACCCCGGGTAATGTTGCGCAGCCGTCAGCCGCCCCCGCCGTTGTAGGAGAGTGTGTTCTTGCCGCCTGGCCCACGGGAGTGGCCTGGCGCTCCTGCGGGGGCAGCGAAGGAGAATCCCTGAATCTGGCGGATATGGACGCGGACGCCCGCCTCACTGTCGCTGTGCGGGCCAGCTACGCGGTGCTCAACGATGAGGTGAGTGGTCGTTCCTGGATGATCCAGGACTCGGGTCAGCTCGTGGACAACTGGGACAAGATTCTTGAGGAACTCGAGGAGGATCAGAAGCAACAGGAAAACGACCCCAGCATCCCTCCCGAAATTGATCCGGTGCAGCAACCGCCCGTTGCAAACGACGATGTTTTTGGGGCTCGCCCGGGTCGCGCAACCCCCCTGCCCGTCCTGTTGAACGACTACGACCCCAATGGCGATGTGATAGTAATCACTGAGACCGCGAACTTCCCCGAAAATATGGGCAGCATATCCATTATTGAAAACGGACAGAAGCTTCAGGTAACACTGGCCTCGGATGCGGCGGGAACGTTTGAGTTTCAATACACCATAACCGATGGCCACGGCGGACAGGATTCCGCAACCGTCACGGTTGAGGTTCGCGGGCCGCAGGAGAAAAATGCCCCTGTTCAGGCTCGGCCCACCGGTGATATTGTGGCTGCGGGAGGTCAGTTTGAGCGTGACGTTCTTGCGGATTGGTACCATCCCGATGGCGACCCC
The DNA here is from genome assembly GCF_029760935.1 of Lysinibacter sp. HNR. Taxonomy (NCBI): domain Bacteria; kingdom Bacillati; phylum Actinomycetota; class Actinomycetes; order Micrococcales; family Microbacteriaceae; genus Lysinibacter; species Lysinibacter sp. HNR. The sequence goes on from NZ_CP121684.1 coordinate 798,101, forward strand.
CTCTTCCTCGCGGACGCTGTGGCGGCAGATCCGGATGTGGTGACCTACTCAGCGCAGGGCACCGTCTACTATAAAGACTCCGGCTCGGGGGGCTCACAGAAGACGGTGGGCCTTGCGGTTTCTGACGGCACTCTCACAACACACGGAAACCTCAGCGTTGAGGTGGTCGCTGGTGCAGTGCCGATAGTGGCGGAGACCGTTGCCGCGGTGGGTAACGTGGGGCAGGAGGCAATTGCATACCCCCTGGAGTCGGTGCGCGGGGGTAACGGCGAGGTTCGGCTGACGGGGATTCCCGAAGACAACCTCGCGCGCGCGCAGCTCCGGGTCAACACCGACACGGGTGAGGTGGGGCTGACCGCGGATCAGCCGGGCTCCTACAACCTGGAGTATCGGGTGAGTGACGGGACGAGCAGTGCCGCCGGGAAATTGCGCTTTGAGATCACAGGTCCTCCCAATAACGACCTGCCCCCGGTGACGGTTCCCAGCTCGGTCTTTCTCTACCTGAACCAGACGGAGACGGTTGATGTCCTGGCCTCTAACTATGATCCCGCGGGAGGCGTACTACTCCTTTCTGAGGCCCATAACCCTCTTGAGAATCAGGGTCTTATCGTTGAGATCCTGAACCACGGGGTGCTCAGGGTTTCCCTGACGGAGCCCCTCGAGAACGGAAGTGTAGAGTTTAGCTACAGCGTCACAAACGGGCACCTTTCCTCTCGCGGCACGGTAACCGTTCTTCAGGTGGATCCTCCGGCAAAGGAGAAACCGCCCGTCGCAACCCCAGACCAGGCTAGAGTTCGGGTGGGGGAGGTCGTCGATATACCGGTTCTTGAGAACGACCTGCACCCGGATAACCTGCCTCTCACGCTAAGTCCCGATCTGGCGAGCAGCCTCCCGGAGAGCGAGGGACTACTCTTTGCCTCGGGGAGTATTTTGCGCTACCTTGCGCCGGATACACCCGGCGAATACACCGCATCCTATGTTGTTGAGAGTCCCGGTGGGGAGATCGCTTCGGCACCCGTCAATATCTCCGTGCGAGAAGCTGACGCGGAGAATAACAGCGCTCCCACACCCAGGACCGTGACCTCGAGAGTGGTCCAGGGCGGCACCGTGCGTATACCAATTCCCCTCACGGGTATTGACGCGGATGGCGACACCGTTGTTCTGAGCGGGGTAGAGTCGGCCCCGCGGCAGGGAATCGTGACTAGTACCGGAAAAGACTACATCGAGTATGAGGCGGGAGCGCGAAGCCTCGGAACCGATACTTTTTATTACTCGGTGACCGATAGCCTCGGTGCGGTAGGTACCGGGCAGATCCGGGTGGGAATTATGGAGACCTCGGGAGTGGCAGCCAACCCGATTGCACGAACCGACGTTGTTGCCGCCAGGCCAGACTCCACCCTCATCGTCAAACCGCTGGAGAACGATTCCGACCCCGACGGCGGGCAGCTTCGCATTGTTGCGGTGGAGGAAAAACAAGAGCTTCCCGCTGCCTTTGATGATGAGACCGTCACCCTGACAACACCCTCACAGGAGGGGGTCTATAGTGTTTTATATACCGTGCAGAATGAGTCGGGTGGGCAGAGTTCGGCGTGGATTCAGGTTGCGGTTCAGCGAGACGCCCCGCCGGCTCGACCGGTTGTTGACGACACCGTTCTCACTCTCACCGATATTACTGACGGCGGCGAAAAGATCTCGGTCGACGTGTGGGAAAACGTCTTTTACGCGGAGGGAACGGAGCGGGATCTTGACCTTTCGCTCGTGCCGGGTTGGGAGAGCGGCGCTGAGGTCAAAAATACGCGGAACCTTGAGGTTACCGTTGCCGAGCACAATCAGATCATCCCGTTTCGGATCAGCGTCGCGGACAGCCCCGAGATCGCAAGTCACGGATTTATCTGGGTTCCTGGAACCGCGATGGCGGTTCCAGAACGGCGCACAAACGCCCCCGAACTTACCGTTGCCAGCGGTGAGAGGCTCAGCATTAACATTAACGAACAGATTATCGCGGCCGAGAACAAGAGGGTAAGAATCACGGACCCCTCCACGGTGAAGGCTACCAACGGTAACGGGGCAAACCTGGCGCAGAATGAAACCAGCATCGACTTTGTTTCGGCACCGGACTATTGGGGGCCCGCGTCTGTCACTCTTGAGGTAACAGACGCTCCCGCGGGCTCTAACGAGGGTAAACGGGCAACCATTGTTCTTCCCATCACGGTGACGCCCACAAGCAATCAACCTCCCACGATTCGGGGTGCGGCCTTTACCCTTGAGCCTGCGCTTGAGCGCACGGTCGATCTGAGTAATCTGACCAGCTACCCCCACCCCGAGGACGAGGACCGCTTGGTCTGGTCCCAGCCGCAGCCGGTGAGTAACGGTGCCACCGCATCAATTCGCGGGGATCAGCTCACCGTTCGGGTCAACAACGACACCCCCGTGGGGACAATTATTAGCGTACCCATTGGTGTTCGAGACGATACCAGCGAGGTCGCTACCGCGAACGTGCAGGTTACGGTGGTGAGCTCTACCAAGCCCAAGATCCAAGCGTTGCCCGATACAGTTGAGCTTACCCGCGGAAGCAGCCGCACGGTGGATGTGCTCGCAAACGACGTGGGTCCGGAAGAGCTGAGACCCTTTACCGTGGTGGGGGTTGAGGTTGTTGGTACTGCTCGGGGGGTTACCGCAACCCCCAGTGCCGATCGCCGCACGATCACGATCAGTGCAACCGCGGATGCAGACATCACCACCAATCTGCAATTGAACTATCGGGTGCAAGACTCTACGGGACAGCCCGATCGGGTTGTAACCGGAACCGTTACGGCGATTGTTATCGATGCGCCGGATGCTCCCGGTGCTCCGAACCTCACGAGCTCCTCCTCGTTTCAAAACGACGGGCGGCTGCGTTTTAGCTTTACCGCCCCCAATTCCAACGGCAAACCCATCGAGAACTATATTTTGCGCAGCACCGACGGGAGTGTTGAGGTCAACTGCGGTCGTGATAGTTCAAGCTGTGTGGTCACAGACGGCCAGGCCCGGGCCGGGGTCAGCTATCAATTCACGGCAATCGCGGTAAATTCGGTCGGTCGGTCGGAGCCGAGCGCGCCGGGCACTTCCGTGATGATCGACTATGTTCCGGAGGCCCCCACCGGAATCAGCGCGACGGTTCCCGAGGCCAATAGCGAGTTTGCGCCGACCAATCAGGGGCTACTCAACGTTCAGTGGTCCCCGGGCGCGGCCAACAGGGGCAACCCGGCCTCCTCGTTTCGGGTAACGGTTCTTGACCGGACGGGCGGAACCGTGTGGGAGCGCGTGGTTCCCGCCTCGGGGTCGGGTGCGCACGGTGTCACCACGGATCGACTCCCCTACGGTCAGTACTCGATCAGAGTGGAGTCGCGTAACAACATCGACAGTGCAAAATACGGTGCGGTATCGTGGCGGTCCAGTACCCAGTCGGGATTTGAGACCAGACAGGCCCCCTCGGCGCCTGAAATCGTAACCTCCGTGTCCACCGACACAGTAACCGCAAACTGGAGTGTGGCGGCACCGGGTGGCTCAGCCATCCGCTCCGCCGTGGCCTGGTCGCCGGTTGACGGTGCTCCCGCCACACCGAGCTGTGCCGCCGCCAGAAACGGCGGCACGCAGACGCGAAGCGATCAGCGGGTCACAGCCAACGGCGTCTACACGGTGAGCGTTGTGGTGTGGAACGGGTGGGCCTGCAGCACCCACAGCGCGAGCGTGCAATACGTGAGCGTTCCCGGGAAGGCGGGGGTTCCCGGGGTAAACATTGTGCGCGAGGGAGACCAGGGCATCCCCCAGATCTCGCTACCCAGCGTCCCGGGTGCCCAGAGTTTTGTATACCAGGTCAACAACAACCCCTACCAGCTTGTGCCGCCCGACGGGCGAATCACCGGCTACGACCCGCACCGAGCAAACACCGTGCGGGTGCAGGCCTGTGGAGCTGCGGGCGGGGGTTATTGCGGACCGCCCAGCGATGCGTCGGCATCCTTTGCCCCCTATAATCTTGCGATCCGCTGGGAAAGTAACCCTGCCTTATGTCGGGTTGGGAGCGGCACCGTCACACCCGCGTTGCACGCGGCCGGAACTAATCTCCAATATGGGTACGCAACCTCGATCGGCGGACCCTGGGTCGGCGATTGGGTCTGGGGTACTCCCGTGCCCTCAAATGCCGCGCAGATTCTTGCGCGGGCAACCTTCACCTTTGGCGGTGCAACGGTAGAGACCCTTACCCCCTTGAGAACAGAGGCGTGCGCGCCCGTTACCCGGATAATGTTGCGTCCCGGCGCAGCGATTATCAGCCAATAGCCACCCATCACCCACTCACAAGGAGCACCCCGTTGTCCATGACACCCGAACAGGCCACCCGGTTTGCGGAGATCTTTAACCGAGTCACGCAGAACGTTGAGTCGGCTCTGCTGGGAAAAACACGCGTCATCCAGCTTGCGCTCACCGCGTTACTGAGTGAGGGTCACCTGCTGCTAGAAGATTTTCCGGGAACGGGAAAAACCTCGCTCGCCCGGGCCATTGCGCAGAGCGTTCGTGGGGTCAGTAGCCGCATCCAGTTCACCCCCGACCTTCTTCCCGGAGACGTCACGGGCATGAGTATCTATGACCAGCGGCAGGGCGAATTTGTGTTTCATCAGGGTCCCGTTTTTGCCAATATCGTTCTTGCCGATGAGATAAACCGGGCCAGCCCCAAAACCCAATCCGCTCTGCTCGAGGTCATGGAAGAGAGCCGCGTGACGGTTGACGGACGTACCCACACGGTGGGTCGTCCCTTCATGGTTATTGCAACCCAAAACCCCGTTGAGCAGGCGGGAACGTATCGGTTACCGGAAGCTCAGCTGGATCGTTTTATCATGAAGACAACCCTCGGGTACCCGGACCACCGTGCAACGCTCGCGATTCTTGAGGGTGCGGGCACCCGGTCGCACGATAGCGTTATACCCAGCGTGATCACCAGTGAAAACGTTGTGGAGCTTGCGGCACTTGCACAGACGGTGCACGTTGAACCCACCGTGCTCGACTACATTGCCCGACTGGTTGAGGCAACACGTTCCGCCCCGGAGGTTCGCCTGGGGGTGAGCGTTAGAGGGGCCCTCGCCCTGGTTCGCACCTCAAAAACGTGGGCTGCTGTGCACGGGCGTTCCTACGTGCTCCCGGACGATGTTAAGGCGCTCGCGGGTGTGGTACTCACCCACCGCCTGGTTTTGGATCCCGAGGCCGAATTTGACGGGGTTACCCCCGATAGCGTTATCGCCCAGTTACTGATGGACGTGAAACCACCCGTTGAACGTGGAACCGACGCGTGAGCGTGCGTCGGTCGGCGCACCGCAGTGATTATCAAAAACCCACCAAGGCGGACGCATCATCACTCTCCCGGCATTCTTCTCTCCGGGAGAATACCCTGGCGACCCGCGCACACGACGATGGTGCCCTAACAGCGCGGGCAGACACCGGACTGGGTCTCAGCACCGCTCGCGCCCGGGCTCGCGAGGCGGGTGTGGTTGGACAACTGCTTTTTACTCTGGGACGCCTGCGAATGGTGGCCTCGCTCGCGATCACGCGCGGGGTGTCCTGGCTCAGAGCAACCGTTACGGGGGTGGGGTGGGCGCTGCTTGCCATCGTCCCGCTCGGGCTGATAAGCGGCTATGCCTGGGGATGGGTGGAGGTGCTGTTTCTCGGATACGCCGCCGCCGCGCTGTGGTTGATAGCTCTACTCTTTCTGCTTGCCCGCGGTGTTTATCGGGTGGAGCTGGTCATGACGAGCGAGCGTGTGGTTGTGGGTGAGGTGGCCTCGGGCACCGCGACCATTACCAATCCCACCGGACGTCGTCTTTTTCCCGAGATGCTGGAGATTCCCGTGGGGGAGAGGCTTGCCGAATTTAACCTGCCCAGCCTGGCCTCGGGGGCAAATTTTCGTGGCGAATTCAGCATTCCTACGCTGCAACGCGGAGTGATTACGGTGGGTCCCGCTCGGTCGGTGCGCACGGATCCGCTCCTGCTTCTGCGACGTGAACTCGTGTGGACCGGTGGTTTGACACTCTTTGTGCACCCGGTCACGGTTGCGATTCCCAGCACAAGCACGGGCCTGGTCCGTGACCTGGAGGGAAATCCCACTCGGGACCTCACCACCAGCGACATCTCCTTTCATGCCCTGCGCGAGTACGTTCCCGGTGATGATCGCCGTCATATCCATTGGAAGAGCACAGCTCGCACGGGAGCGCTTATGGTGCGTCAATACGAACAGACTCGGCGCAGTCAACTGCTGATTCAGCTGAGTACGGCAAGCTCCGACTACCACACCGAGGAGGAGTTTGAACTCGCTGTCAGTGTGGTGGGGTCGCTGGGAATTCGGGCCATCCGTGATGCGAGAGACCTCGCAGTAACGGTTGGTGATGAGCTCTCGGAGTACGCACCCCGCCCCGCCCCCAGTGTGACTCGCTTGAGGGTCACGAGTCCTTCGCGACTACTGGATGATCTCTCCGGGGTGTCCCACAGCGAGCGCTCGATTCCGCTCATTCCTCTGAGCACGGTCTCGGCGTCTGCCGTCACCGCGATTTCCGTGGCGTTTATGGTGTGCGGGTCGATACCGACCGCGGCACAGATCCGTGCGGCCTCCCTCGCCTTTCCTGTCGACACCGAGGTGGTTGTGGTGGTGTGTAACCCGGGTATTGTGCCGAGTGTGCGCCGGGTAAGCGGTCTCACGGTGCTCACCGTCGGGTATCTGGACGACCTAGCCCGGTCGCTGGGAAAGTTAGCCGCATCATGAGGCGCACTACTCGTAGGCCTCTGACCCGAGACGTTCTTGGTAACGGTGCTTTTTTTGCGCTCACCATGGCGGTGGCCATTGGTTCTCTGTGGCCGATCTACCAGCACCCGCGGATGCTGGTTACGCTCGGGCTGGCACTTATCGCCGGGTCGATCGTGGCGATAATAGGCGCGCTTGCCCGGGTAAGAGCCTGGCTGATAGTTGTCATTACGCTTCTGCTCTACGTTCTCCTGGGGGCCGGAGTGGCGGTTCCTCACTATTCCATCTGGGGTTTCATACCGAGCCTCCGGGGCGCTCACGAGCTGCTCCTGGCTACCGTGCTGGGGTGGAAACGTTTGCTCACGATTGACGCACCGGTTGGTCAATACGAGGCTCTCCTCGTACCACCGTTTGTGCTTGTGCTGTTGGGAACCGTCATTGGGCTTAGCGTAATGCTACGCTCGTCCCTGCTACAGGCAGCGGGTATCATCGCGCCGATCACGGTTTTTCTTTTTGGCATCGTCTACGGTGTGGCTCATGTGCGCTCCCCGATACCCGGACTCCTCCCCGAGCAATGGCTCATGATTCAGGGATTTTGTGGGCTTGCGCTGGCTGTTGTGTGGATGCTGTGGCGGGCGAGACGACGGCGTTCACGTATCACCGCTCTGGCCTCCTCTCGGGACGGAGCCCCCACCGTTTCTGCTCAGGGCGTGTGGCCGCGCATTCGACCCGCTCTCGCAGCTGTCATTGTGTTGGTGATTGGTGGCGGTGTTGCGGCCGGGGCGGTGAGCGTGACTGCCCCGTCGTCGCCCCGCGATGTTCTCCGAGATAGCGTTCAGAGGCCCTTTGATCCGCGCGATTATGCCAGTCCCCTCTCCGGGTTTCGTGATTATCTGAGCGACGAAAAAATCTCCGAGACCATGTTTACCGTTGACGGATTCCCGGCGGGAGAGCGCATTCGCATCGCCACCCTTGACACGTACGACGGCGTTCTCTATCGCGTGGGATCCCCGGACAGCCCCAGTAAAACGAGTGACTTTACCCGGGTGCCGTTTCGGATTGACCAGAGCGCTCGCGGTGGAGAATCGACGGAGGTCGCCGTGGGTATCGAGGCCTACACGGGGGTGTGGGTGCCAACCACCGGTTGGCTTGAGTCAATTAGTTTTGCAGGCACCAGAGCCTCACAATTGAGTAATTCGTTTTTTTATAATGCCGCGGGAGGAACCGCCGCCGTCACCACGGGTTTGCGCGGGGGCGATAGCTACACGCTTCGAGCGGTGCTCACTGAACAGCCTTCGGTGGCTGAGCTTGCTGGTCTTACCCCGGGAACAGACTCGGTGCCGGACACCGTAGAGATGCCCCCCGTTATTGGTTCTACACTGAGGCAGTGGGCCGGTGACACCGTGCGGGGTGATACCGTACCGCCGGGTGAAAAGCTTGTATCTGCGATTGAGAAGCTCGGTGAGGGGTACATTAGCCACGGTGCTGAGGGGGAACCGTATAGTCGTTCGGGTCACGGGCTTGATCGGATTATCCAGTTTTTGGAATCCCCGATACTGCTCGGCGATGCCGAGCAGTATGCCGTGACATTGTCGCTGCTTGCTCAGGAGATGGGATACCCCGCCCGGGTGATCTTTGGTTTTGTTCCGGAGGAAGGAAGCCGGACCGTTAGGGGGGAGAATGTTTCTGCCTGGACCGAAATTAACACTCGTGAGCGAGGATGGGTCACGGTTGATCCTACTCCCGAGTGGCGTGAGGTGCCCGAGGAGTCCCCTCAGGAGCCCGAGAGGGTGTCCAACCCGTTGAGCGTTCCCCCGCCACCACCTCCCGAAACCGATGACACCGTGGTGCCGTATCGTCCTGAGGGGGAAGATCGGGAGCAGGACGGCGGTATGCCTACGTGGTTGGTAGTGTTCCTTGCGGTGCTTCTGATACTCGGTTGGGTTCTTCTCGTGTTGCTGGTGATCGCTTTGCCCTTTGCTCTCATTCTGTGGGCCAAACGTCGCCGCAGGCTTGCCCGTGAGCGGGCTTCCGATCCCCTGGCACGGATGACCGGGGCTTGGCGCGAGGCAGTTGACATTGCCGTGGATCACGGTGAACCGCGCCCCGGCTCCCTCACCCGTCTCGAGTATGCAAATGCCCTGGGTAATAATCGTGTTCGCGAGCTTGCACGAGCGGTCGATCGGGCGGTGTTTAACGCCTCCGTGGTTGACCCAGAGGCGGTGGAGGACTCGTGGTCTGCGGTGCGTTTGTTGCGTCACAACTGGGATAATAAGCTGACACGCAGGCAGCGCCTTGCCTCGCTTTTTTCGCTCCGCTCTTTTGGGCTGGGACGGCGGGTGCAACATCCCAAGACGGGGGATGCGTCGAAGACGGTGATGGGGGCGGGCGAAGCTGAGCCTGATTCCGACACTCTCACCTCCACAGGGTGAGCTGCCTCGGCGGTTCGATCGCGGCATAAGACCCGGAAGTATCGTGTCTATGCGGTGATATTTCCGGGTGATTTCTGATGCGGGGGTAAAGCGATACTATAGACGGGTGTCTACCCGCCTAACAAACTATTTCCTCAAGACTCTCCGCGAAGATCCCTCAGAAGCCGAGGTGATTGGCCACCGGCTCCTGGTGCGCGCAGGTTATATTCGCAGGCAGGCCCCCGGTGTTTTTGCGTGGTTGCCGCTGGGGCTGCGGGTAAAGGAACGTATTGAGCGTATAGTTCGAGAAGAGATGGGCGCCGCGGGTGCCCACGAGGTGCACTTTCCCGGGTTGCTCCCGCGTGAACCCTATGAGGTTACCGGTCGCTGGAGCGAATACGGCGACAATCTTTTTCGTCTGCAAGACCGCAAGGGCGCGGATATGCTGCTCGCTCCCACACACGAGGAGGTATTTACCCTCCTGGTAAAAGACCTTTATTCGTCATATAAAGATCTGCCGCTGTCAATCTTCCAGATTCAGGATAAGTACCGGGACGAGGCGCGGCCGCGTGCGGGTCTGCTGCGTGGCCGCGAGTTCACGATGAAGGATGCTTACTCTTTTGACTATACGGACGAGGGCCTCGAGAAGAGCTACCAGGCGCAACGAGACGCCTACGAGCGGATCTTCAAGCGCCTGGGTCTTGAATACGTGATTGTTCGGGCGGACGCCGGGGCCATGGGCGGTTCCAAGAGTGAGGAGTTCTTGCACCCCACCCCCGTGGGCGAGGACACCTTTGTGCGCTCCGCTGGAGGGTATGCGGCCAATGTTGAGGCCTACACCACGATCCCGCCCGCCGCGATTTCCTACGTGAACGCGGCCCCGGCCCGAGTGCTTGCCACCCCAGATACCCCCACCATTCAGACTCTGGTGGACCGGGCGAATACAGACCATCCTCGCGAGGACGGTCGACCCTGGACGGCCACTGACACCCTGAAGAACGTGGTTTTTGCCCTCATTTACCCCGACGGTAGGCGAGAACTGGTGGTGATTGGTGTTCCCGGTGATCGTGAGGTAGAGGAGAAGCGGCTTGAGGTCGCTTTCCCCTCGGCCGAGGTTGTTCCCGCCACAGAAGAAGATTTTGCCGCTCACCCCGCCCTGGTTCGCGGGTACATCGGACCGTGGTCCGAGGAGGGGGCGGTGTTGGGTGAAGAATCGGTAACGGGTATCCGCTATCTTCTTGACCCGAGAGTCTCTGAGGGAAGTTCCTGGGTGACGGGGGCAAACCGCGAGGGTGCTCACGTGTTTGGCTTGATTGCCGGTCGCGACTTTGTGTCCGATGGCGTGGCGCAGGTGGCAGAGGTGCGCGACGGGGATCCCGCCCCCGACGGTTCCGGCCCGGTGGAGCTTGCTCGCGGCATGGAGATTGGCCATGTCTTCCAGCTCGGGAGCAAGTACGCCGAGGCCCTTGACCTTCGGGTGCTTGACGAGAACGGCAAGCTGGTCACGGTGACTATGGGGTCCTATGGCATCGGGATTACCCGTATCCTGGCCATTATTGCCGAACTACACAACGACGAGCGGGGGTTGATCTGGCCCCGGGCCGTGGCTCCCTTTGATGTGCACGTTGTTGCCGCGGGTAAGGATCCGGCGATTTTTGAAGTTGCCGAGAGTGTTGTTGCGGGCATTGAGGGTTCCGGTTATGAGGTTCTTTTTGATGATCGACCAAAGCTTTCACCCGGGGTGAAATTCGCCGACGCAGAACTGATAGGTATCCCCTTAATCGTTGTTGTGGGGCGTGATGCGAGCGAGGGCTTTGTGGAGCTGTGGGATCGTCAAACAAATGAGCGTTCGAGGGTGGCCATTGCGGATCTTCCTTCCGCACTCAAGGCGGTCTAGTCTCGATTTTTAACCGGAAGATCACCACCTCACCTGTCCGTGTAGCTGTGTTCCGGCTGTTAGTGGTGTTGGAGCGGTAAAACTTCAGGTACCGTAGTTGAAGTAGCGCGCGTTTTTTTACGAGCGCTCGTAGCAGACATGACACATATGAATACAGAGGAGGCCAAACGTGGAAATCGATCTCACCGTTTTGCGCATGATGGAACGAGAGAAAGACATCCCTTTCACAGAATTGGTCCAGATCATTGAGCAGGCCATCCACACGGCCTACATTAAACACACGGCCGAAATCGATGCTGTTCCAGGGGAGACCCCGACGGTTCGTGTTGTACTCGATCAGAAGACGGGCCACCTGGCTGTCTTGGTGGAGGAACGCGACGAAGAGGGCAACGTTATCGGTGAGGTTGAGGAATCAACTGAGGAGTTTAGTCGTATCGCCGCTTTTGCCGCCAAGCAGGTGATCAATCAGCGCCTTCGTGATCTTGCGGACGATGCCGTTCTTGGAGAGTTCCGAAATAAAGAGGGCGATATTGTCGCCGGTGTGATTCAGCAGGGCCCCAATCCGCGTATGGTGCACATCGACCTGGGTACGGTAGAGGCTATTCTCCCGCCCGAGGAGCAGGTTGTGGGTGAGGAGTACTCTCACGGCGCGCGTATCCGGGTGTATGTTACTGCCGTGACCAAGGGAATTAAGGGTCCGCAGGTCACTGTCTCCCGAACCCATCCGGGGCTGGTACGCAAGCTATTTGCGCTTGAGGTTCCCGAAATTTCAAGCGGGGTGGTCGAGATTGTATCGCTTGCCCGAGAGGCCGGACATCGCACAAAGATTGCGGTACGAGCTAACGACCCCGGTATCAATGCAAAGGGGGCGTGTATCGGTGAGCTGGGGCAGCGGGTTCGTTCCGTCACGGCCGAGCTTAACGGTGAGAAGATCGATATTGTCGACTACTCAACCGACCTGCCCACCTTTGTCTCTAACGCCCTCTCGCCGGCTAAAGTGACAAGCTCTTTTATTCTTGATGCTGCCGCTAAGCAGGTGCGAGCCCTGGTTCCTGATTTTCAGCTCTCGCTCGCCATCGGCAAGGAAGGGCAGAACGCCCGTCTAGCCGCAAAACTTACGGGTGCCAAAATTGATATCCAACCGGATTCGATTTTAGAGGGGTAGATTGACACGCTTGACGCGTCACCTGAAGAAGCGCTCACGAGTGAGATTTTTGTGAGCGCTTTCGACGCGCATCAAGGTCCGATGAGTCGTGTGTCAAAAAGTCGGTGGGTTGTGATTTGGAGTGCGCGGGTGGGGCACGGATTGAGTCGCCTGCACAGGATCGAGACGGGCGGTACGCGCACGCGTGGGCTGCAGGAATTTTAAGATTAGGATCATACACGGGGTAGGAGAGTGATACGATGGTTCCGGTAAGAACGTGCATTGGGTGTCGTGCTCGATCCGAAACAAACGTCCTCCTAAGAATTGTCTCCGTTGATAACACTCTTGTTGTTGACGAGGACGCTGTTTTACAGGGACGCGGTGCGTGGATCCACCCCACAAATGCGTGTTTTTCAATGGCGGTGCGGCGTAAGGCTTTTGGTCGTGCGCTCCGTCAGTCGGGAACCCTCGACACACAACCACTAGAGAACAGGCTGAACGGCTAATGGAAAACTAATGAGCGGCTCGAAATGAGAACCGTCCGTTTATAATGGTCTGCGCCTGCCTGGGCGTGAGACCCCAGACAGGAGAAAAGTGGCAAACCCACGCGTACACGAAGTCGCCGCCGAGATGGGCGTCGATAGCAAGGTGGCACTTGCAAAACTTAAAGAGATGGGTGAGTTCGTTAAAGGACCATCCTCAAGCGTCGCACCGCCGGTAGCTCGCCGATTGAAGGCTGCCCTAGAGGCAGACGGTGCGGGCAAGAAACCCGAAGAGTCCGCAAAACCCGAGACATCGAATGCCGCACAAAAGCCTGCGGCAGCTAAGCCGGGTGCCGCTAAGCCTGCGGCCGCCAAGCCCGGTGCTAAAAAACCCGGTGCCACTCCCGGGCCGATGCCCGTCCCGCCCGGATCAGCTACTGAGAAAAGTACAGCCGAGCAGGTTGTTGATGAGGCTGCTCCCGAACCGACGCAGGCTAGGGTAGAAGCTCCCGCGGAGTCGGCATCAAGCTCCCAGGCGCCCGCAAAGGTTGAAGAAGCTCCCGGAACCGGATCAAGTGCTCCGCGCCCCGCGAAGCCGGGTGCTCCGCGCCCGGGTAATAACCCGTTTGCATCGAGCCAGGGCATGGGTACCCCCCGCCCCGGTGCTCCGCGCCCGGGTAATAATCCGTTTGCATCGAGCCAGGGCATGGGGGCGGCTCGTAAGCCCAACCCCGGCAACATTCCGCGTCCCGTTGCGCGTCCTCAGTCAACCGGCACGCCGGGTGGCGGTCGCCCGGGTCAGGGTCGTCCTGGCGGTTCGGGTCGTCCCGGTGGCGGCGGTCGTCCTGGCGGTCCGGGTCGTCCCGGTGGTTCAAACAACCGTCCCGGTGGCTTTACCGCCGCGCGTCCCGGCGTGGGAACGGGGGCTGGAGAGGGCGCTCCGGGTCGTACTCCGGGAGCAGGCTTCGCCGGTCGTCCCGGTGGCGGTGGTCGTGGTCGTGGTCCGGGCGGTGGAACCGCCGGTGCTTTTGGTCGCGGCGGCGGCCGGGCCAAGTCACGTAAGTCGAAGAGAACAAAGCGGCAAGAGTTTGAGCTGCGTGAGGCACCATCGCTCGGCGGTGTGAGTGTACCTCGTGGTGATGGCTCAACGGTTATTCGCCTTCGTCGCGGTGCTTCTATCGCAGACTTTGCCGACAAGATTGATACGAGTCCCGGCAACCTCATAACGGTGCTTTTCCACCTGGGTGAGATGGCCACCGCAACCGAGTCACTCGACGAGGCCACGTTTGAAATTCTGGGTGAGGAACTGGGCTTTAAAATCCAGATGGTCTCTCCCGAGGACGAGGATCGAGAGCTGCTTGAGGGCTTTGATATCGACCTGGATGCCGAGCGCGAAGAGGAGGGCGACGATGTTCTCGTTCCCCGTCCTCCGGTCGTCACCGTTATGGGACACGTTGACCACGGTAAAACCCGTCTTCTGGACGCTATCCGTAACGCGGATGTGGGTGAGGGCGAGGCCGGTGGCATCACCCAGCACATTGGGGCTTATCAGGTAAAAGCCCTTCACGAGGGTGCCGAGCGAGCCATCACTTTTATCGATACCCCCGGTCACGAAGCATTTACCGCTATGCGTGCCCGCGGTGCCCAGGTCACAGACATCGCGATTCTTGTCGTGGCTGCTGATGACGGCATCATGCCTCAAACGGTTGAGGCTCTGAACCACGCGCAGGCGGCTAATGTGCCGATTGTGGTGGCGGTAAACAAGATCGACAAGCCCGAGGCCAACCCGGCCAAGGTTCGTCAGCAGCTCACGGAGTACAATCTGGTTGCAGAGGAATATGGTGGGGACGTTATCTTTGTTGACGTTTCAGCTCGCGAGGGCACTGGTATCACCACCCTGCTTGATGCTGTCCTTCTGACGGCAGATGCGGGCCTTGACCTGCGTGCCAATCCCGACAAAGATGCGCGCGGCGTGGCTATCGAAGCCAATCTCGACAAGGGCCGCGGTGCTGTTGCAACCGTACTCATTCAGTCGGGAACCCTGCGCGTGGGTGATGCCATTGTTGCGGGAACCGCTTTTGGCCGCGTTCGTGCCATGCTCAATGAGCACGGAGAAACGCTGCGTGAGGCTGGACCGTCCCGTCCCGTTCAGGTGCAGGGACTCTCAACGGTTCCTCGTGCCGGTGACACCTTCCTGGTTACGGAAGAAGATCGCACCGCCCGTCAGATTGCCGAAAAGCGTGAGGCGGCGGAGCGTAACGCTCTGTTGGCCAAGGCTCGCAAGCGGATCAGTCTTGAAGACTTCACCCGTGCGCTTGAGGACGGCAAAGTTGAATCTCTTAACCTCATCCTCAAGGGTGACGTCTCGGGTGCCGTTGAGGCCCTCGAAGAGGCACTGCTTAAGATCGAGGTTGACGATTCCGTGCAGTTGCGCATCATCCACCGTGGAGTGGGAGCCATCACAGAGTCCGACGTTAACCTGGCCACGATTGACAGCGCGATCATCCTTGGATTCAACGTTCGCCCCGATAGTAAGGCCCGCGAGCGCGCGGCCCGCGAGGGTGTCGACGTGCGTTTCTACTCGGTGATCTACAATGCGCTTGAAGACATTGAGAACTCTCTTAAGGGACTCCTCAAGCCGGAGTACGAAGAGGTTCAGTCGGGTGTTGCGGAGATCCGCGAGGTGTTCCGCTCCTCCAAGTTTGGAAACATCGCCGGTGTCCTGGTGCGTTCGGGAACAATCACCCGAAACGCCAAGGCCCGTGTCATCCGTGAGGGTGTTGTGGTGGGAGACAACCTGGCCATCGAGTCGCTGCGTCGCTTTAAAGACGATGTCACCGAGGTGCGTACCGACTTTGAGGCCGGTATTGGTCTTGGAAAGTTCAACGACATCCAAATTGGTGACGAGATTGAGACGATAGAGCTCAAAGAAAAGCCTCGCGTATAGCCGGGCTTATACAGCTGCAGCGGTGTGGGATGTCACGGTTTTGGTGACATCCCACACACCACTGCTCGAGAATGTTGGTGTGCCCCACGGTTTTGTTGTCGATCGGCGCACGTGATGGAAGGATGAGAGACATGGCGGAGAACCCCAGGGCCAGAAAGCTGGCCGAACGTATTCAACAGATTATTGCCAAGCGTCTCGAAAAAGGTTTGCGTGACCCCCGCATGGGATTTGTCACGATTACCGATGTTCGGGTGACGGGCGATCTGCAGCACGCCAGCGTTTTTTACACGGTCTACGGTACCGATGAGGAGCGGGCGGGGAGTGCCGCGGCGTTGAAGGCGGCCACCGGTATGTTGCGCACCGAGGTGGGGCGCAACCTCACCACACGTCTTACTCCTCAGCTTGAGTTCATTTTGGACGGTATCCCCGAGAACGCGAACCATATTAACGAGCTTTTGCGCACGGCCTCCGAGCGTGACCGTGAGGCAGCGCAACTCGCAGCGCAGGCAGAATACGCGGGGGAAGCGGACCCGTATGTTAAGCCGCGTGAGGAGCCGGTAGAACCTGGCGACCAGGATCCGGGCGAACGGTAGTTTCGTGTTTCGATGATTGGGGCTGGCGTGAGTACTCCGCACCGTGAGCGGCGGTGTAAAACTTGTATAGTGCCAAAACCCAATTTGCTGACTTAACCCCGGTTTGAACACACGTTCAGTGTGGATTTTAGTCGGTAGTGCTAAAACACAATCGTCTGGCCGGATGATTTTAGCGTGGGAAGCTTCTGCCTATGATGGGTGTGTCATCATCCGAGACCCCCAGGAGAGAACATGAAAGCAAGAATATTTGCCATTCTAGGTATAGCAGCCCTATTGTCAACGGGTGCGGTATCCGCTAACGCGTTAGAATCGGGTACCTCCGTTCCCCCCGCAGAATCCGAAGTCAAGCAAACCTCGACACAGCTTATTGCCGTGGGTCGTGGTGATCTTGGAGAAGTAACGGTTGTGGTGCCCTATCGTTCTGCGGTGGTGGGAGACGATCTGTTCCGGGGTAAGACAATTACCCTCACCGCGCCCGATGGTTCTGTTTTTGAGGCTGTTTATACAGAATCCCGACACAATATTGGTGAGTTTAAGATTTTTGGAGAGCTGCCAGAGCGTGGGGTAACCTACTCGCTGAGCACCGATGGTTGGCTCGCAACGGGTTCTCCGTCTGCGATTGTGGGTGGACAGCCTCTCCCCGGTGACTGGGTATTCACCATTCGCTGGCCCCTGTAGGGTGGCACGTATCTGAGATATAACTACCTGTCCCCACCCCGGGAACTGTTCCGCAAAAGTTGGACCAGCTCGCCACGGGGTGGGGACTCATGTATTGACCGGTAGTCGCAGCGCTGTACCGATGAGGCCCCGCGAGTGTGGCGATGAGGTTATGCACGGTCGCAGGCCGGCTCTGTGAGGAGAATCGTGCGTGGCACAAGACGGTAAGCTTGAGGGGTGAGCATAGAGATAGAGATTGGACGCGCAAAGCGTGCCCGCCAGGTCTACGGTTTTGATGATGTGGCGATTGTGCCCAACCGACGCACTCGTGATCCCGAGGTTGTATCAACCGCGTGGAGGATCGACGCGTTTCACTTTGACACCCCCTTTATCGCAGCCCCGATGGACTCCGTGGTGTCTCCACAAACCGCAATTGCCATCGGTCAGCTGGGTGGCCTGGGCGTCTTGAACCTTGAGGGCCTGTGGACTCGATACGAGAATCCCGAGTCTGTGCTTGAGGAGATCCGTGAGCTTCCCGCAGATGCCGCCACCGTGCGAATGCGCGAGATTTACTCGCAGCCTATTAATCCCGAACTCATAACGGCGCGTCTAGCTCAGATTCGCGAGGCCGAGGTTCCCGTTGCGGGCGCTCTTTCGCCGCATCGAACCCAGGAACTATACGAGACGGTGGTCAACGCTGGGGTAGATCTTTTTGTTATCCGAGGAAACACCGTTTCCGCCGAGCACGTTTCTAACGACACAAAGCCTCCGCTTAATCTCAAAAAATTCATCTATGAGCTCGACGTTCCCGTGATCGTCGGTGGGGCTGCGACCTACACCTCTGCGCTACACCTGATGCGCACCGGTGCGGCGGGCGTGCTGGTTGGATTTGGCGGTGGTGCAAGCTCTACGACCCGCGCTACCCTTGGTATTCACGCTCCGATGGCCACCGCTATTGCCGATGTTGCCGGTGCTCGTCGCGACTATATGGATGAGTCTGATGGCCGCTACGTGCACGTTATTGCCGACGGTGGGCTGGGTAGTTCGGGTGACATCGTGAAAGCAATTGCCTGTGGGGCGGACGCGGTAATGCTGGGAACCGTCCTTGCCCGAGCAGAAGAGGCGCCCGGGGGAGGCTGGCACTGGGGGCAGGAGGCTTACCACGACGACCTTCCCCGAGGAAATCGGGTTCATGTGGGTACGGTAGCCCCCCTGGCGGAGTTGCTTGACGGCCCCGCAAATGTGGCGGACGGCTCGGCCAATCTGCACGGTGCCCTGCGTCGTTCGATGGCTACCACCGGTTATAGCGACCTCAAGGAGTTTCAGCGGGTTAACCTGGTGGTTCGCCCGCGTTCGTCACCATAACTTTTACCGTCACGAGTACCGCTGTCGGCTTGGTAGAATTATACGAGCTATTAATGTGCCACTAGGGAGTTAACCATGGCTGATGTGCAACGGGTAAAGCTCCCGGGTGTAGGAATCCTCCACACATTTATTACGGGTGACGGCGGAAAAGTGGGTGTGATCACTCACCGATCGGGTCATAGCGACCTGATCACCTTTTCCGATGAGGATGACGACGCAGACGCCACCAAGGTGTCTCTCCGTTTAAACGAGGACGAGGCACACACCCTGGCCGAATTGCTCGGTGGCACTCGAATCACCGAGTCTCTCTCCGTGCTGGAGCAGATGCCGGGTTTAAGTATTGACTGGTTTACCGTGGACTATGAGGATCACATCGCGGGCAAGCCCCTGGGGAACCCCGCGGAACACGGAACGGTGGGACTCACTGTGGTGGCCGTTGTGCGTGGTGACTCGGCCAATCCCGCGCCGAGTCCCGAGTTTAAGGTTTTCCCGGGAGATACTCTGGTCGTGGCGGGTAGCCCGGAGAAGGTTGCAAAGGCTTTTCACTTTTTCCGCACCGGTGAGCTAGCCGCTAAATCGACGACGGGGTCTGCCGGTGTTCCGCCAGGCTGAGCTACACGTAGGCCCCGACCTTATCAGCGTGGGGCTGATTTTTATCCTGGCGTATATTCTGGGGCAGCTCGGTAAGCGTATTGGTCTGCCAAGCATTCCCATCTACATGATTGTGGGACTTCTTGCGAGCCCGTTTTTTGTGTGGTTTCCGCTCGACTTTGCCTCTGAGAACATCCAACTTCTTGCGGTGATGGGCCTGGTGCTACTGCTGTTTAGCCTGGGGCTTGAGTTCGATCAGGACGAATTCTTTGGCAACGCGGGAAAACTTCTTATCTCCGGCGGCTCCTACATCCTCATTAACATGGGTGTGGGGTTGGCCTTTGGTTTTATGGTGGGGTGGGGAACCCGGGAAGCACTCATTATCGCGGGTATGACGGCAACCTCTTCAAGCGCTATCGTGACCAAGATGCTCATTGAGACCAATCGCCTGGCAAACCGAGAGACCCCCATGATTTTGGGGGTCACGGTTGTGGAAGATATTTTCCTGGCAATTTATTTGGCAATTGTTGGCGTGGTGCTGAGCGGTGAAACCGATGTGTGGGCCGTTCTGGGCAAGCTCGGTATCGCCTTTGCCTTTCTTGTGCTTATGTTTGCCATCGCCCGTTTTGCGGGTAAACACGTATCGAGGCTGTTTCGGACTAAAGACGACGAGCTTTTTACGGTGTTCTTCATCGGTCTAGCCTTTGCCTTCGGCGGGATCGGCGAGATACTTGGGGTCACGGACGCGATCGGAGCGTTTCTGATCGGTCTGGTGGTTGGTGCCACCAAGTACCACGTTAAAGTTGAGCAAATTACAATACCTCTCCGAGATATCTTTGGTGCGTTTTTCTTTGTAAACTTTGGTCTTACTCTCAACCCGACCACGTTTGGAGCGGTTCTTGTTCCGGTTCTTGTTGCGGTGCTGATGACCCTCATTCTGAACCTCATCGCCGGGCAGTTTGTGGCGTGGCTTAATAAGCTTGGGGTGCGCGAGGGTTTTAACACCACCGTTATTCTGCAGAATCGCGGTGAGTTTGCGCTTATCCTGGCCACGCTCTCCCTGGGGGCCGGCTTAGACCCGCGGATTCAACCGTTTGCGGGTATGTATGTGCTTATTATGGCGGTGCTGGGGCCGATTATGGTGGTGTATTCGGAACAGATTTTCCGGGTGATCTTCCCCTGGGAACGGCGGCGCCGAAACAAAAAAAGGGCCAGAGAGCGCCTCCTCGCTGCCGAAATCGAGCTGGTTGATGCGGCGGGAAGCTCCGATGTTTCTGCGGTGAAAAAAGCCGTAGAGAGCGTGATCTCGGCGAATGCTCGTGATGAGAGCGAAAAAGTTTATGGGCACGAGAGCAATACAACAGAGTTAGCGGGGGAAGGCTTTAGCAGTGGCGGGCAGGGAGCCTCCCCGCTGGATGGTCTGAGGCCTGCCCCGTCTCCTACTGGGGGCTCTTCTCGTGCGAAGACCGGCGGTGATGGCGATAGTGATAACTTCCGCCCGCGCAGAGAGCGAGAACCTGATTACTAATATGCACGATACCAAAGACAAGCCGTCCGCCCAGCACTCCACAGCAAGTGTGTCAGGATCTGGGGCGCAGCCCACTTTGCGGCAGGTGATGCTTCGTCCCCGTTGGATCGGAGCCCTCATCCTGGCGATTGCGGTCGCGGGTGGTTTTGCCTGGTTGGGTAATTGGCAATTAGAGGCAGCGCTCGTGAACCAGGAAGTGAGCCAAGAAAGCGCCGAGCGGGTGCTTCCATTGAACGAGATCACCGAGCCGGGTACCGCCGTGAGCGATGCTGCCGCCGGTCGGGTGGCAACCGTCACCGGCTACTTTGTTTCGGGAGATTTTGGTACGGTGGGGAATCGTGTGAACTCCGGAGAGATCGGTTATTGGGTGGTGGGTCACTTTGTGACGGAGGGGCCGAAGCCGAGCAGCCTCTCGGTAGCGCTCGGCTGGACCTCCACGAGTGCGGAGGCCGAGGCTGTGGTCACGCGACTGCACACCGCGGGGGAATCGGTGCACACCCTGGAGGGGCGCTACAGCGTTCCCGAAGGGGGAACCGTTCCCGCTGCGGACGAGAACCCCTTTGACGTTCTTTCAATGCTACCCGCGCAGCAGGCCAACCTGTGGAATGCCGTTGATGGCCCCGTTTATCAAGGGTTCCTGGTCTCGCACGAGAGCGTTCTTGGGCTTGATCCTATAGATTCGTTCCCCCCGCTGCCCCCGCAGTCTGTCAACTGGCTCAATCTTTTTTATGCTGCGGAGTGGATTGTTTTTGCCGGGTTTGCAATCTACTTCTGGTATCGACTCACGCGTGATGCTCTAGAGAAGGAGATAGACCTTCTTGGGCAGCAATCCACCCCGCCCCGCAGTGCGCGCGCTGCGGATGAGCGGGTAGACTAAATATTATGGCTCTTGAACCGCGTCCGGCTGATTATCCGCGCATCCGCAAGGCACTTTCGTTTTATAAGATCACGTCCGTCATCACCGGTGTGATGCTTCTTCTACTGTGCTTTGAGATGGTGTTAAAATACGTTTTCCACTACGAGATATTTGTGGGGGGGCCCAACGGGCTGCTGACGCTCGAACAGGTTCTTGTTGACCCCGAAGGGGGGCTCACCTCCAGCATGACAAGCGGGTATAACCTTTCCATGGGGATTTTGATTGCTCATGGTTGGTTCTACGTGGTGTACCTCTTTAGCGATTTCCGTCTCTGGAGCCTCATGCGCTGGCCCTTTATGCGTTTTCTTGTGATCGCACTGGGCGGGGTGGTGCCGTTCCTATCCTTCTTCATGGAGGTTCGTATCGCGCGCGAGGTAGACGCATTCCTTGCCGAGTCGCCACGCGAAAAAATCGACGTTTTACCCCTGTCAGAGACTCAAACGGAGGCTTCCTATTAATACTCAGCTGTTGGCGGTCAGTTCACGTCCGGTTCTTGTTGTTGATTTTGGTGCGCAATACGCTCAGCTTATCGCGCGTCGTGTGCGTGAGGCACACGTTTACTCAGAGATTGTGCCCCACACCGTGACTGCCGCCGAGGTAGCGGCAAAAAACCCGCTGGGCATTATTCTGAGTGGGGGACCCGCAAGTGTTTATGCGGAGAAAGCACCGCGTCTAGACAGCGAAATATTCAGCTTGGGCATCCCCGTTTTAGGTATCTGCTACGGCTTTCAGGTCATGGCGCAGGCATTGGGCGGAGTTGTTGCGCAGACGGGTGAGCGTGAATACGGGGCAACCGATGTTGCTATTGGCGAGGGCGGGGTGCTTCTCCACGGTCAGCCGACCGAGCAGACCGTATGGATGAGTCACGGGGACTCGGTTGTTACGGAGCCCGAAGGATTCACCGTCCTGGCTCGCACGACAACCACCCCCGTGGCAGCTTTTGCCCACGACGAGAAGCGTTTTTACGGGGTTCAGTGGCACCCCGAGGTGAAACACTCAGAGTTTGGGCAGAGTGTTTTAGAAAATTTCCTCCACCGCGCGGCGGGTATCGCTGCCGAGTGGAACTCCGGGAACGTGATCGCCGATCAGGTGGCCGCTATCCGTTCCCAGGTGGGCTCACGCAGGGTCATCTGTGGCCTTTCGGGTGGGGTTGACTCTGCCGTTGCTGCGGCTCTTGTGCACCGGGCGGTGGGAGATCAGCTCGTGTGTGTGTTTGTAGATCACGGCCTGTTGCGTCAGGACGAACGGCGTCAGGTTGAGGAAGACTATGTGAAGGCTACGGGTGTTCGCCTGGTTACGGTTGACGCCGGGGAACAATTTTTAGGTGCTCTGGCCGGGGTAACCGACCCCGAGCAGAAGCGCAAAATTATTGGGCGTGAGTTTATTCGTACTTTTGAACGGGCTCAGGCTGATCTGGTCGCGGAGGCCGCTGCAGGGGGAGACCCCATTGGTTTTTTGGTGCAGGGAACCCTGTACCCGGATGTGGTGGAGTCCGGTGGCGGAAGCGGTACTGCCAATATCAAGAGCCATCACAATGTGGGTGGACTCCCGGAGGATCTGAGTTTTGAGTTGGTGGAGCCGTTGCGGACCCTGTTCAAAGATGAGGTGCGTGCGATTGGTCGTGAGCTAGGACTTCCCGAGGCTATTGTGGGACGTCAACCTTTCCCCGGCCCGGGCCTCGGTATCCGTATTGTTGGTGAGGTGACCGCCGAGAGGCTTGAGCTGCTGCGGGCCGCTGATGCCATAGCGCGGGAGGAGCTTACCGTGGCGGGCCTTGACGATGAGATCTGGCAGTGCCCGGTTGTATTGCTCGCGGATGTTCGTTCGGTGGGGGTTCAGGGTGACGGACGCACGTATGGGCATCCCATCGTGTTGCGTCCCGTCTCCTCTGAGGACGCCATGACAGCCGATTGGACAAGACTGCCATACGAGGTGCTTGCGCGTATCTCAAACCGCATTACCAACCAGGTTCCCGGTGTGAATCGGGTGGTACTTGACGTGACCTCCAAGCCTCCGGGCACCATCGAGTGGGAGTAGGCACCGGCAGGGCTCGCACGTGGTAACCGTAACGCTCCAGAAGAAGTAAATAAGGCCGTCACAACCGTGTGTTTGCGTTCCTGCGGCTCTGTGCCGTGGTCTAGGTGAGCGCCATGAGGGTAATACCGACGTTAAACGCTATGAGGGCTGCCGTGAGAACGGTGAAGATAGAACCGAGAATTATTCCCCAGCGAGCGAGTTCCCAGCCTCGTTCTAAGTTCGTGCGGATTTGACGCTTGGCGATGACCCCAAAAACAATGCCGAGCCACCCCAAGCAGCAGATAATCGCAAGGACGGCCATGATGTTCATAGGGGCGTCCGGATCAACACGTGGTTTACCGTGTAGATCATAAGAGTCGGTGTCAGCAACAAAGGGCGCCGTCTGCGGGGCCTGGACGAGCGCCGCGAAGCTGGGCGTGGTGGTGGGATTTTCGTCAACGTGATGTGGGTCGGTCACCGATGCTTCCGCGGGTGGAAGGTACTGCTGGTTATTAGCTGACGCGGGGGTGCTGCGTAGGGCGTGAGCGGCAGAGAGCGTCTGTGCGGGGGCCGTTACTTCGTTTGGCTCCCGCACAGGAGCAACATCAAATATGGTGGCCTCACGCGGCGTTTCGCTACCCGACGCGTGGTGCTCCGGCGGAACACCGTATTGGTTGAGCCACTCAATAAGGCCGGGGTAGGCATTGGGGTGTCGCGTGATCTCCACCGTGAGGTAGGGGTGATCGTAGGCTATATCGGCTAGCTGTTCGGCCGTTGTCGAGGGGTCATTGACCTGACGGCGCGCGCTATCTTCATCGGTGGCCAATGTGACTCCTTTTGCTTAGTACCTCAAGACCCCACCTCAGCAGGCCAGAGCCTGCGCGTGGTTAGTCTCCCCGGAAGATAGCGATAAGACGCAGAACCTCGAGATAGAGCCAGATGATAGTGACCATGAGGCCAAATCCGGCCGTCCATCCGTACACACGGGGTGCCTTGGCCTCAACGCCGTTCTTAATGTACTCGAAGTCCATTACCAAGCAGTAAGCGGCCATCAACACCACCGCGATACCGATGAGGATGCCCCAGATTCCTTCGCGCATACCAAAGCCGGGGAGGACTCCAAACGCGATGAGGCCGAAGTTGAGGAGGGAGAAGAGCAGGTAACCGCCCATAGCGATCATGACGATTTTGGTCATGCGGGGTGAGGTGCGAACTTTGCCGCTGCGGAACAGCAGGAGCGTGATAGCAACAACGGAGAACGTTCCCACAACTGCCTGCGTGACGATTCCGTCCCACATGGCCTCAAACATCCCGGAGATTCCTCCCACGAAGACTCCCTGGAGGGCGGCGTAGAGAAAGTACAGGGGGACGGAGGGAGCCTTTTTAAACGTTGCGATAAGACCCACCACTAGGCCGGCGATTGCCGCACCAATGACGATGGGGAGCGAAGCAAACCACCAGCCGACAACAGCAAAAGCTACCACCACGGCAAAGAGTCCCGCGGTTTTCGCGATCGTGTCTTCGTAGGTCATGGGATCAGCAGAACCACCCACGCCCGGTTCAAACTTCTGCGTTGAGGGCTGATCGATACCGGCGCGATTGGGAGTTGCTGAGGGCTGAGAGTAGATCTTGTTGAGTTCCTCGGCAGAGAGGGTTTGGGCGTTACCGTTAAATACGGGATTGCGCGAGAGGGCGGGATTATTGCTTTGCATATTTTCACTTTCAGTTTTCTACCAAAGTCTCCTCCTATCGTAGCGGGAAGACACCGTGAAATTGCTGCGTCTTTGACAAGGCCGGGTTAATTGTGGAGGAGGACCGGCTGTGGGGCGGTTGAGATGTTATTGTTGCTCGCATGGCGATAGCGAGACACCCCCTCATCATTGGCCACCGGGGAGCTTCGGGATATCGCCCCGAACACACCGCTGAGGCCTATTCCCTTGCGATTGATCTGGGAGCAGACGTTGTCGAACCCGATCTAGTGGTAACGGCGGATGGGGTTTTGGTGGTGCGGCACGAAAACGAGATTTCAGATACGACCGATGTTGCGACGCATCTCGAGTTTGCGGATCGCCGGCGCACAAAAATAATTGATGGGAAAAAACGTACGGGATGGTTTACCGAAGATTTTAGCTGGAGTGAGCTGAGTACCCTGCGCGCAGTCGAGAGGCTTCCACGGGAACGAAAGTTGAGCGCCAGTTTTGACGGCCAGTTCCGGCTCTTACGTTTCTGTGATCTTTTGCAACTTTTGGGTGAGTGGAAGCAGAGGGGGCGCAGGGTTGGGCTGGCCGTCGAGATAAAGCATCCCACATATTTTGAGTCGATAGGGATATCCCTCGATGCTCTTGTCGCCGCAGAATTGGCGGCAGCGGGGTGGACTGATCGCTCAGAAGAACTCATTATCGAGTGCTTCGAACGACGTGTGCTCACCCAATTGCAGGTTCGGGGGGTGCGTGCGCAGTATGTGTACCTGGTGCACAGGGCGGGGAGCCCCGCGGATGAGACGGCGCAGAACGGGAAGACAAGACTCACCTTTACCTCATTTATCAAAGACGAGGGACTTGCTGAGCTTGCATCGGGTACGTCGCTCCACGCCCCGGTTCACGGAGTGAGCCTTATGAAGGACCTGCTTTTTGCGAAGGGTGCCGGCGGTAGTCTTGCCCATAGCGATGTTGTCCGCAGGACACACGACGCAGGGTTAGCCGTCTATACCTGGACTCTACGGCCTGAAAACCTCTTCTTGAACAAGAACTTTCGACGCGGAAGCGTCCTTTCGGAGTGGGGAAATTGGCGTGGTGAGTTTGAGTTCATCGTGAGCTCCGGGGTGGAGGGGGTTTTCTGCGACCACCCCGACTTGGTGAGGCAAATCCTCTCGGGAGACTCACCCGGTGACGGTGGTTCGTCGTAAACTTGTTTCACGATGACTCTTCCTCCTCTGTTTCATAATTCTCCGGATTCGCCCTCGGATCCGTCTGATGATCTTCTCAAGGGGCTTAACTCGGCGCAGGCGCGCGCCGTAGCCTATCGGGGGCCGGCCTTGCTTATCGTTGCGGGGGCGGGCTCAGGCAAGACCCGGGTGCTCACTCACCGCATCGCGAGCCTTATTCAATCGCGTGAGGCCTGGCCCAGCCAGATTTTAGCCATCACCTTCACCAACAAGGCCGCGGCCGAGATGCGCGAGCGGGTTGAGGATCTTCTGGGTGAGGCTGCCGGGGGCATGTGGATTTCAACCTTCCACTCGGCGTGTGTTCGCATTCTGCGTCGCGAGGCAGAACGCTTTGGATACCTCACGGGCTTTACCATTTACGATTCGGCAGACTCCCGGGCCCTGCTGAAAAGAATCATTAAGAGTCTCGACCTTGACCACCTGGGTCTCACCCCGGCCGGGGCTGCCGCGCGTATTTCCCAATTGAAAAATGAGCTTGTCGACGCAGACGCCTATGCGCGCACGGCCAATCTGTCCGATCCGCGGGAGCAGGCGCTCCTCGAGGTATTTCGGCGGTATACCGCCGAGCTTACCCGGGCAAACGCTTTCGACTTTGATGACCTTATCGCCCAGGTTGTCTATCTTTTCCGTTCCTTCCCCGAGATAGCTGCGCTGTACCAGCGTAGATTCCGCTATATTCTTGTAGACGAATACCAAGACACTAATCATGCACAATACTCGCTGATTCGAGAACTCACACGTCCGGTCGAGCCCGAGGTTGTCGCCGCCGCTGCGTTTGAGTATGCACCGCGCGACATCGCCGAGGACGGTTCTATTCCGGGCGCGAGTCTCACCGTTGTGGGAGATTCCGATCAATCGATTTACGCGTTTCGGGGTGCGGACATTCGCAACATCACCGAGTTTGAGCGCGACTTTGCCGGGGCCGAGGTGATCCTTCTTGAACAAAACTACCGCTCCACACAAAATATC
This sequence comes from Lysinibacter sp. HNR, assembly GCF_029760935.1. NCBI lineage: Bacteria > Bacillati > Actinomycetota > Actinomycetes > Micrococcales > Microbacteriaceae > Lysinibacter > Lysinibacter sp. HNR. Next base: position 825,324 of record NZ_CP121684.1, read on the forward strand.
CTCACCGCTGCTAACTCCGTGATTGCAAATAATTTTGATCGTAAAGAGAAAAATCTCTTTACAAACGAGGGAGACGGCGAAAAAATTGTTGGTTTTACGGGATATTCGGGCCATGACGAGGCCCGTTTTATCGCGGACGAGATCGAGGATCTCAGGCGCGATGGTCTCGGGTATAAAGACATGGCAGTGTTTTACCGTACAAACGCCCAGACGCGCGCTCTCGAAGAGATTTTTATCCGCGAGGCCATACCGTACCGTGTCCTGGGAGGCACAAAGTTTTATGAGCGGGCAGAGATAAAAGACGCCATCGCCTACCTCATCACACTGGCCAACCCGTTTGATGAGTATGCCCTCAGACGAATATTAAACACCCCCAAGCGGGGAATCGGCCCCATGACAGAAGCGCAATTGGCGGCCTTTGCAGAGGAGCAAAACATCTCTTTTCGCGACGCAATGCGCCGCGCGGGAGAGCTTGGTTTCGGCCCTAAGGTGCGGGGGGAAATCCTCAAACTTTCGGGAATCCTTGACCACGCCACTCACATGGCCCTGGAGGGAGCGGAACAGCTTGCAGACACCCTTGACGACGAGGGGCGCACCACACCCGAATCGCTCGGGGTCAAGACCACCCCGCTGAGCGATATCCTGGGCTACCTCATGGCTGAGACGGGATACCTTGACCTGCTGCGCAACAGCAAAGATCCGCAGGATGAAGCCCGCGCAGAAAACATAGACGAGCTTCTTGCCGTCACCAAGGAGTTTAGTCGCAATAATCCGGCGGGGACCCTCGTGGACTTTCTCACCGAGGTCTCTCTTGTCGCCGCTGCAGACGACCTAGACGACAGCAGCGGGACGGTATCACTCATGACCCTGCACACGGCAAAGGGACTGGAGTATCGGGCCGTGTTCATCACCGGGGTAGAAGAGGGCCTTTTACCTCACCAAATGTCAGCGGAAGAAGCCGGAGGACCCGCCGAGGAACGCCGCCTGTTCTACGTGGGGATTACTCGGGCCCGCGAAAAACTTTATCTTTCGCTGGCCATGACTCGGGCACAACACGGCGAGATTACGGCCGCAATGCCCAGTCGCTTTCTTCAAGAGATTCCCGCGGAGCTTATTAACTGGAAGCAGTCTCCCGGTGCCGTCACGGGCCGTGACGGCACGCAGTCGCGGGCGCTTAACGCGCCGCGAGGCGCTGCCGGATCCCGCCGCTACGGTGCATCATCGCACAGGAGGTCAAACGGCCAATCACACTCTACCGTGGAGTTCAGCTCGGGTGGCTCTTCCGCCGCTGTGTCCGAGCCCGCCTCGGGTAATATGAGTAGCAGTTTACAGCGCTGGCGGGAGGCAAAAAGAGCCAAAGCTCAAGCCGCCCGCGGCGGGGAGACTGCGGCTTTTCCCAACACCATTATGGGAAATCTTCAAGACAACAGCGACCTCGTTCTTGACACGGGTGATCGCATTCGACACAGCGATTATGGTGAGGGGCGTGTGGAAGACATCACGGGTGTGGGAACAAAACGAATAGCCCACGTGCTGTTTGACGAGGTGGGACCCAAAAAGCTTCTGATCCAAATCGCACCCATCACCAAAATTCCTGAGGTTGAATAGCAAAAAGGTTCAAAACCGTCGGTTTTAGTACCAGCCTTTTGCCTGAGAGTGTGCCCACGCTGCACAGGGCAGTTTATAACGACTGGCGATATAGGAGAGTCCCCAGAGGATCTGGGTTTGTGAGTTGGTGCGCCAATCAGCCGCGACGGTACCCATCTTGTCTCCCGGTAGAGACTGAGGAATACCATAGGCGCCACTTGATCTATTCATCGCGTCATAGCGCCAATTCGACTCTTTGTTCCAGAGAGGAACAAGACAGGAGGTAAATTGGTCGTCTCCCCAGCCACGCGCACGGACCTGTGTTGCTGCATAGGCTTTGGCTCCCGCCGGGCTATTATCAACTCCGGTGGGGGGCGGTGGCGGGTTAACCGGGGGAACTGCCGGTTGATTGCCTCCGCCTGAGCCGCCGTTACTCGGAGGCCTGCCGCCGTTTATAGGAGGTTGCGGCCTAGTCGCGGCGGCATTTCTTTCTGCCTGACGTTGTTGCTCACGGAACGCGGCCTGCTGAGCCTGCTCCTGGCGATAATCTTTTTCAACCTGTTCGGAGGTGCCCTGGAGCGTTGCAAGTTTGCTATAGAGCTCGTCTTGTTGCTGTTGCACGTTTGTTACAGCGGCGTTGGCCGCCGCACTGGCCTGCTCCGCCCGCTGCGCAGTCTCGGCAGCCGCGCGGCTGAGCTCTGCCTGTTGTCGGGAGGCGGCCTGCGCCTGCTCAGTGAGCGAGGATACCGTGTTGGCCGCGCTGGTTGCCTCAGCCGCGAGAATGGCGTTGCGAGAGGAGACCTGCTCAAGGCTGGCGAGGCGATGAAGAAAACGCTCGGGATCTGATGCGGTGAATAGTTCTGCTGTGAGTGCCTGACCCACCCGATTGGTATACAGGTCTGAGATCACAGCACCGGTGTTTCGCGTCGCTGCCTGAGCCTCCACCTTTGCCGTATCTAACTGCGCGGCGAGAGTCTGGGAGCGCTTTTCGCTCTCTGCAAGATCGCTTTGAGCGGTGACTGCCGCAAGCGAGGCGCTGACCGCTTCGTTGCCGAGCTGTCCCGCTGTGTTTTGTAGTGTGGTCAGATCTTTTTCGAGCGAAGATACCAGGCTCTGCGTCTTTGTAACGTTGCCCCGGGCCGCCAAGACATCGTCCCAACTCGGAGAGGTATTGGCTAATGCGGGGGTGGGGAGCCAGGCGGAGAAGACCAGCGGAACGGTCAGAGCGCTCGCGGTCGCACGGATGAGCGCCGTCCGTGACTGTTTGTTTTTACGGCTCACCATAGTTATCGAGCGTAACATTTTTAGGACGGCGAAGCACAGGGAAGCAGTAAACTATTGTGCATTTTCACACCGGAACAAGCGTCCTGCGTGAAGCAAGAAAACGAGAGATGTGGAAGAGGCTCTAGGGGAAAGATTACGAGATGTACAAGGAGAGACGAGTGGCGATCTCACTAGCGAAGAGACCAAGATGCCTTCCACGGGTGGATAAGGTTGCAACCGTGACGGTCAGTAAAACTTCAGGAAATTAAGCGGGACGCGAATAAGTATCGGTGGCTAAACACTGTATTGTTATTAGGCGCGGTGCGTGAGCTTTTTGTTCGAAAGCTCATATATTCCCGCATCCCACACTCACTAGTAGTGCGTTGACGCACCACAACTTTAACGTCAGCGCGAGATCATGGATTGGATAAGCGTGGATCTTTACGAGTACCAGGCACGAGACCTATTTGAAAGTTATGGGGTGCCGGTTCTTCCCGGCATCATCGCTGACACCCCCGAGGATGCCCGTGCGGCCGCTGAAAAACTCGGTGGGGTTGTTGTTGTAAAGGCTCAGGTCAAGGTGGGCGGACGAGGAAAGGCTGGCGGTGTTAAGGTCGCCCAGAATCCCGACGAGGCATACAGTGCGGCGCAAGATATCCTTGGTCTCGATATTAAAGGGCATACTGTTCAGCGTGTGATGGTGGCGGCCGGTGCGCGTATTGCTCAGGAATTCTACTTCTCGGTCCTCCTAGATCGAGCTAATCGTTCATACCTTTCGCTCACGAGCTTCGAGGGAGGTATGGAGATCGAGCAATTAGCGGTGGAGCGCCCCGAGGCTCTCGCCCGCATCGAGATCAATCCCAACAGAGGAATCGACTCGGCAAAGGCTCATGAGATCGCGATTGCGGCTCAATTTCCCGCCGAGTTGGTAGAAAAAGTGGCGTCCGTTATTGCGCAGCTCTACGAGGTGTATACGGGGGAAGACGCTACGCTCGTGGAGGTGAACCCGTTGGTTCTCACCGAAGAGGGTCACATCGTTGCTCTTGACGGTAAAGTGTCACTCGATGAAAACGCGGCTTTCCGGCACCCCAGCCACGAGACCCTTGAAGACAAGGGGGCATCCGATCCGTTGGAGGCCCGTGCAAAAGAGCTAGATCTTAACTATGTCAAGCTTGACGGTGAGGTGGGGATCATCGGAAACGGTGCGGGCCTTGTGATGTCAACGCTCGATGTTGTTGCGTATGCGGGCGAGCAGCACGGTGGAGTAAAACCGGCAAACTTTCTCGATATCGGTGGGGGCGCATCCGCCAAGGTCATGACCGACGGACTGGATGTTATTTTGAGTGACCCCCAGGTGAAAAGCGTTTTTGTAAATGTTTTTGGTGGTATCACGGCGTGTGACGCGGTGGCCAACGGTATTGTGCAGGCCCTGACAGTGCTGGGGAGCAGCGCCACCAAGCCCCTGGTTGTGCGCCTTGATGGCAACAAAGTGGAAGAGGGGCGTGCGATTCTTGCGGCGGCAAATCATCCCCTTATTACCCTGGCCACCTCAATGGACGATGGTGCCGATAAAGCGGCCGCTCTGGCCTCTCGCTAAAGCCTCACAACCCAAGGAATTGTAAAGTTATGTCTATTTTTCTTAATAAAAACTCACGCGTTATTGTTCAGGGCATCACCGGTGGTGAGGGAACTAAGCACACGGCACTGATGCTCAAAGCGGGAACCACTATCGTGGGCGGTGTAAACGCTCGTAAGGCGGGAACTACCGTTGTGCACGACGGCGGCGTTGAGCTTCCCGTATTTGGTTCGGTTGCCGAGGCCATCACAAAGACCGGTGCGGATGTTTCGATTGCGTTTGTTCCCCCGGCGTTCACCAAGGACGCTGTCATTGAGGCTATCGACGCCGAGATTCCGCTCCTGGTGATTATTACCGAGGGGGTTCCCGTGCAGGACTCAGCGGAATTTTGGGCTTATGCGCAAGAAAAGGGAAATAAAACCCGCATTATCGGGCCAAACTGCCCCGGAATCATCACTCCCGGTGAGTCTTTGGTGGGTATCACCCCCAATAACATCACGGGCAAGGGGCCGATCGGGCTTGTGTCCAAATCGGGAACCCTTACCTATCAGATGATGTTTGAACTGCGCGACCTTGGCTTTTCAACCGCTATCGGAATCGGCGGTGACCCCATTATCGGTACCACCCATATTGACGCGCTTGCAGCGTTCGAGGCCGATCCCGAGACCAAGGCTATTGTGATGATCGGTGAAATTGGTGGTGACGCCGAGGAGCGTGCGGCTGAGTTTATCAAGGCCAACGTGACCAAGCCCGTTGTGGGTTATGTTGCGGGATTCACCGCACCGGAGGGTAAAACCATGGGGCATGCCGGGGCCATCGTGTCAGGCTCGGCGGGAACCGCTCAGGCCAAGAAAGAGGCGCTTGAGGCTGCCGGTGTTCGAGTGGGTAAGACCCCCAGTGAAACGGCTCGTCTGCTTCGTGAAACCTACGCTGCGCTCTAAGGTTGCACCAAGAGACGGTTTTTACTGCGGTGCGTGGGGTGGTCGGTACTGCCCGATGGTGGGTCGCTCTGGGTTCGGGGTGTTGGTGAAACTTCACCCCGAACTGTCTGAGGGGCTCGGGCGTGTCCTCGAGTGGGAGAGACCTGTCTTTGAGGTAGTGTCATAGACACATGAAACGCGTTATCATGGCACTCGTTGTTGCCATCGAAGCTGTGGGTGTTCTCGCAGCCGGGCTCGGTGTGTCTTTTATTCCCCTTATCCTGCTCTGGATGACCGAGTATCAGCTTGGTTTTCCCTTCAGTAATGTTATTGGTTTTGCTGCCGCAACCTGGCTTTTGGCTCACCGGGTTCCTCTGACGGTTGAACTCAGCGATGTGGCGGTGCAGTCGTTGGGTACGGGAAGCGAACCTCTCAGCTTTGTGATTTCGTTGGCACCGCTTGGGATTACATTGATTACGGTGTGGGCCGGTGTTACCCTCGGTCGGAGGGCTTCCGCTTCGATACAACCTCTGGCCGGCATTGTGGGGGGTGTTATCGGTTTTGCACTGGGTGCCTGGCTAATTGGGGCGGTGCTGATCGGCGACGTGGTGGGTGTCACGGGTCACTACGTGTTGGCGCCGACGACCATCTATCTGATTAGCATTCTTACCGGTTTTTTCTACTGGAGTGTGCGTAACAACACCCCGCTCTACACGCGTTTTTTGGGATGGTACGAGGAAAGCGTGACCCGCGCGGTGGGGGCACACGTTCGCTCCGTCCTCAGCGGTATTCGGCTCGGTCTTACCGCGGGAGTTGGTGTGGTGGGAGTTGCAGCGGCTATTTTTGCCTGTGTGATCGTTGTTAAATACGCGTCTATTATGGCGCTTGGGCAGTCGTTACAGCCGGGGTGGGCCGGTGCTCTTACCCTCACCGTGGCGGAGGCGGCTCTGCTTCCCAACGCCGTTATTTGGACAGCTGCGTGGCTTCTCGGACCCGGCTTTGCCCTGGGAATTGGGAGTTCGGTGAGTCCCGTCGCAACGAATGTGGGTCCGTTGCCCGCTTTTCCACTTTTTGGTGCTATACCCGAGGGCACGCATAGCTGGGGGCTGCTCGGTGTTCTTGTTCCCGTGGTGATCGCGTTTGTTTTAAGTTACAGGGTTTTTGCCAACCTCCGTGATTACTGGGGTGGGCAGGTTCCGCTCTTGACCCCGGTTTTGAGCGCCTGTGGTGCCGCCGGAGGAGGGGCCCTTATCTTGGGTGGTCTCGCCGCGGTTTCCGGTGGTGCGATTGGCCCGCAGCGTCTCCAAGAGGTGGGACCTATGGGGTGGGAGGTAGCCCTCTGGGCCGCAATCTACATCGGAGCTGCCTCGCTGCTGGGATACCTGGTATCGGGAATTTCTGCGCGTGCTCTGCGATGGGGGCCGTTCCAAAACGACGATAGGATGTGAGGGTGCTTACTCTCCTCGTGCTGATTTCGGGCAGCGGTTCTAATCTGCGTGCCCTGCTGGAGGCCTCGGACGGGCCGGAGTGTCCGTTTCGCATTATCGCGGTGGGGGCGGATAATAATGCGACCGGGCTGGAACATGCGCACGAGTTTGAGGTTCCCACGTTTGTCGTGGAACCTCAGAAATTTGCTTCACGGGAAGAGTGGGGAAAGGGGCTTCTCAGCCTGGTACGGGAGTGGAAGCCGGATCTGGTGGTGAGCGCCGGGTTTATGCGTATCATTCCAGCCGGTGTTGTTACCGAGCTCACGCCCAACCTGATTAACACGCACCCCGCGCTGCTTCCGCTTTATCCCGGGGCGCACGCGGTGCGGGACGCGCTTGCGGCGGGAGCTACCGAGACCGGGGCGACCGTGCACATTATTGACGAGGGAGTAGACACCGGGCCTGTTATCCGGCAGTGTGTTGTCGCGGTTGAGCCGGGCGACACGGAGTTCATCCTGCACGAACGTATTAAAGTTGCCGAGCGCGGCATGCTTATTGATGTTGTCCACGACATCGCCACTAAAAAGATTGTATTAGAGGAGTTTGTTTACTAATGGTTAATGTTGTTCATGATGCCAATAGTTATCAGCATCAGGATCGGGTCGCTGTCAAGCGCGCCCTCATCTCGGTGAGTGACAAAACCGGTCTACTAGAGCTCGCACAGGCTCTGGTCAACACCGGTGTCGAGATCGTCTCAACAGGTTCAACCGCCGCCACTATGCGGGATGCCGGTTACCCCGTTACTGAGGTGAGCACCGTTACGGGGTTTCCCGAATCACTCGACGGCCGGGTAAAAACGTTGCATCCCGGTGTGCACGCGGGACTCCTGGCGGATTTGCGGTTGCAGGAGCACCGCGATCAGCTGCTTGATCTGGGTATCGAAGCATTTGAATTGGCCGTTGTGAATCTGTATCCATTTCGTGAGACGGTAGCATCGGGTGCCGATGCCGCTACGGTGATCGAGAACATTGATATTGGCGGTCCCGCGCTTGTGCGAGCCTCCGCAAAAAATCACGCAAACATCGCAATTGCGGTATCGCCCGCCCGCTACCCCGAAATTATTTCGGCTCTTGCCTCGGGGGGAACCACCCTCGCGCAGCGAGTGGCTCTTGCTACCGAGGCGTTTGCTCACACAGCCGCCTACGACAGGGCTGTTGCCGGGTGGTTTGCCGCTCAGGAGGGTAACTCCGCGCTTCCCTCGGAACTTTCCATTGAGGCTTTGAGGGTCTCGGAGCTGCGCTACGGTGAGAACTCACATCAGGCGGCCGCGCTCTACAAGTCTCCCGGCGGAAACGGCATCGCTCAGGCCAGGCTTCTGCACGGTAAGGAGATGTCCTACAACAACTACGTTGACGCCGATGCAGCCCTCCGCGCAGCATACGACTTTTCTGAACCGGCGGTCGCGATTATTAAGCACGCAAACCCCTGCGGTATTGCAATCGCTAGCGAATCCACCAGCGACCCCATTGCCGACGCGCATCTGAGGGCCCACGAGTGTGATCCCGTGTCTGCCTTTGGCGGGGTTATTGCCGCTAATCGCCCTGTTACGTTGGGCATGGCCAACGCCGTCAAGGATATTTTTACCGAGGTGCTGGTTGCGCCTTCCTTTCACGAAGATGCCCTTGCGGTTCTCACCACCAAGAAAAATTTGAGACTATTACAGCTGCCCGATGATTATAATCGGGAGACGCACGAGTTGCGCCAGGTATCCGGTGGTTTTCTGATGCAGAGTACCGACGTGGTGTCGTCACGCGCCACGGTTCCTTGGACTCTGGTTGCGGGCGAAGAGGCGGATGCCACGACCCTGGCCGACCTAGAGTTTGCCTGGATCGCGTGCCGCGCCGTGAAATCAAACGGGATTCTACTGGCGCATAACGGTGCCGCGGTGGGTGTGGGCATGGGGCAGGTGAACCGCGTAGACTCCTGCCGTTTGGCGGCAGAGCGTGCGGGGGAGCGTGCTCTCGGTGCGGTTGCTGCCTCCGACGCTTTTTTCCCTTTTGCCGATGGACTACAGGTTCTGCTTGACGCCGGTGTGAGCGCGGTTGTGCAGCCCGGAGGTTCGATTCGTGATCAGGATGTGATTGATGCGGCCCACACCGCCGGGATCACGATGTACTTTACGGGTGAGCGCCACTTTTTCCACTAGGTTTTGTGGGGCAGCTTGCTCTGCCCGGTCGAAGAATCCCCGTCTCGGGTTGCCGTATCAGCGCATGGCCGCCAGCTTCATGTTTACCCGATACCCGGCTCCCCGAGACGAGGCTACAAGCGGCGTTCCCTCTTTCAGATAGTGGGCGTGTGCGGCGTGGGCATGGGAATCCGGCGGGTGCCCATCCGCTCGCACCACACGCCACCAGGGGACGCTCGCTCCGTGATGAGCCATAATCTTGCCCACCTGCCGCGCCGCGCGAGACCCGAGCGTAGCTGCAACGGCACCGTAACTCATGACTCTTCCGGTGGGAATCTGAGCGACCAGATCAAGCACCGCGGCCGTAAAGTTGCGTGTGGAAGACTCGGGGTTATTAGTCGAGCGGGAGAGCGCCAATAACCTCTCCGTAGGTGGTTTCGCCAACGGGCACAAAACCTACCCGAAGGAAAAAATCTTCTGGGCTTTCGTCGCCACGTTCCCAAAAGACGTGGAGGGTGGAAAACCCTCGGCGCCGAGCTTCTTCTCCGAGTGCGCTCACAAGAAACTTTCCGACGCCCCTTCCCTGGGTGTCGGCGTCAACGTTAATGCGCCAGAGGCAGCAGCGGAATTCGGGTTGTGTGGCATCCGGGTCAAAGTTGCCGTGGATAAACCCGACAACCTGATCGCTTTCCATAGCCACCCGCTGCCAGGCGTGTGAGGGGTCGCTCACGGCCGCTGCCGCGGAGTACGACACCGGCACGATGTACTGTTCTTGGCCGGGTTTGAGCGTGAGTGTGTTTACAGCAACTATTGTTGCGGCCGATAGCTCTTCAATTCTCAGCTCAGTCATACTCAATAGGCTAGCCCAAAAATGCCCTGGACGCCCAAACATTTGTTTGGTGACAGCGGTTTTGATCCCGCTCGCGTGAGGATTTGTTGACGGCAGAACCGGGGGTCTGCCCCGTCCGCTAGACTAAAAACGGCTTTTGTGCCGAGACGATACTCGCGTCACCCTCATCACTGTGTGCCCGGGCGTATAAACACGGGCGGTATACACACCGATTTGACGCGACCAAACTACGGGAGTTCCATGTCAAAGATCAAGGTTGAAGGCACCGTCGTTGAGCTCGACGGTGACGAGATGACGCGTATCATCTGGCAATTCATCAAAGACTCACTTATCCACCCCTATCTCGATATTAATCTTGAGTACTACGATCTGAGTATTCAGAAGCGTGACGAAACGGACGACCAGATCACTATTGATGCGGCGCACGCCATCCAGCGGCACGGCGTTGGTGTGAAGTGTGCAACTATCACGCCGGATGAGGCGCGCGTGGAGGAATTTGGCCTCAAGAAAATGTGGAAGTCACCCAACGGAACCATCCGTAATATTCTGGGCGGTGTGATCTTCCGCGAGCCGATTATTATCTCCAATATTCCGCGTTTGGTGCCCGGGTGGAATAAGCCCATTATTGTTGGACGTCATGCGTTTGGTGACCAGTACCGGGCCACCGATTTCCGCTTTGCTGGACCCGGAAAACTGACCGTTGAGTTTGCTCCCGAAGACGGTTCAGAGCCCCTCAAGTTTGAGGTTTTCCAGGCCCCATCTGACGGCATTGCCCAGGTGCAATATAATCTCGACTCATCGATTCGGGATTTTGCTCGTGCCTCGCTTAACTACGGTCTGAGCCGTAATTACCCGGTGTATCTTTCCACAAAGAACACCATTTTGAAGGCCTACGATGGTCGTTTTAAAGACATCTTCCAGGAGATTTACGACACCGAGTTTAAGGAGCGTTTTGACGCGGCTGGACTCACCTACGAGCATCGCCTCATTGACGATATGGTTGCTTCGGCCATGAAGTGGGAGGGCGGTTACGTGTGGGCCTGCAAAAACTACGACGGCGATGTTCAATCCGATACGGTAGCGCAGGGATTCGGTTCGCTGGGACTTATGACCTCGGTGTTGGCTACGCCCGACGGAAAGGTTGTTGAGGCGGAGGCTGCGCACGGAACCGTTACCCGTCACTATCGTCAGCATCAGCAGGGTAAGCCCACCTCAACCAATCCGATTGCCTCTATCTACGCGTGGACGCGGGGCCTTATTCATCGTGGAAAGCTCGACGATAACAGCGAGCTGATTGAGTTTGCTGAGACCCTTGAGGACGTGGTGGTGAAGACCGTTGAGAGCGGCAAGATGACCAAGGATCTAGCCCTTCTAGTTGGACCGGAACAGCCCTATCAGACCACGGAGGAGTTCCTTGAGACTCTTTCGGAAAACCTGAGAGCGCGTCTGGCCTAAAAATTTGTGTGACGCTTGATGGGGTGCCCCGTGTGGGGTATCCCATGCGGCTATTATCGCCGTGGCGCAGGTTGTTGACGGTATCTCGGATGTGCTTGAGATACCGATCATAAACAGCCTGCGCCTTTGTTTTTGGCAAAACCGGGGGATTAATTTGCATTTATTTAGTTCGTAAGGTTTACTAACAAACATGTATCAGGGATTTGAGCGTGGACGCTCCGCTATCGCAACCGGGACTCGACGCGTGGGCCGCGCGCTACGGCCCGAGGGCAAAGTGCTGCCGGAACACGCCCGCAGCCATAACCGCTCTCTTGTCCTGCAACAGCTCTATCACACTTCTGGTTTGAGCCGAGCCGATATCGCCCGGATGACCGGCCTCACACGTGTGACCGTATCCGATCTGGTCTCTGAGATGATCGTCGAGGGCATCGTGATGGAAAATGGCCAGCGGGAAGATGCCCGTCCGGGTAAGCCGGCTACTCTTCTCGATATCAATCCCGATGCGTTTCATATCGTTGCCGTCGACCTGTCCGAAAAGACTAGGTTTCGCGGGGTTCTTGTCAACCTGCGCGGGGACATTATTGTGCGCTCCGAAACGCCACAATCGAGGGTTGAGGGAGATGCCGCGGTTGAGTGCCTGATGAGTCTCATAGACGAGCTGCAGCAGAGCACCACCAGCAAAATCCTGGGTATTGGGGTGGGCTCACCCGGTGTAGTAGACACCGCGGGTGTGGTGCGTAACGCTCCCAATCTGCGCTGGAAAAATCTTCCGCTGCAGAGCATCTTGAACAATCGTTTTAGGGTGCCGGTTACGGTGGCAAACGATGCCAACGCCGCAGTGCTGGCGGAACACAGCTTTAGCGACTCCGCACAGGACCTTATCCTTATTCAGGTGGGTGCGGGTGTGGGGGCCGGACTCATTGTTGACGGAAGCCCCATTATTGGTGCGGGTGAGGCGGCTGGTGAGATCGGGCACGTTGTGGTGGGTACGGACGGTGGACCCGAGTGTGCCTGCGGTAAAAACGGTTGCCTTGAGGCGTGGCTGTCGGTTCCTAACCTGCGGGCACAGCTGGGGCAGAAACCCACTGAAAAAGAAAAAGAGCGTGTGCTGGGTAACGCCGGTCAGCGCTTGGGCATTGCCCTCGCTCCGGTGATTGCCACGCTTAACGTTTCCGAGGTTGTTCTGAGCGGCCCCCGAGAACTCCTGGGTGGCCCGCTGAAAGAGTCCGCGAGCGAGACACTGCGCCAACGAATGATGCCGGAGATTCACGGTGATCTCCGGTTGAGTATGACCACCCTCGGTCAGGATATAGTCCTGCGCGGGGCAGCCGTTCTTGTCCTACTCGGACAACTCGGGATTTCTTGAGCTTCATGCAATCCCAGCGGCGAGACGAGTAAAACGCTCATCTCGACAGATACAAATAACATCCAAAAAATGAGGAATGTGACAATGAAGAAAAAGCTAGGAGCACTCGCAATGGTTGCGGCATCGGCCTTAGTGCTGGCCGGCTGCTCCACCGACGGTGGAAATGACGGGGCCGCGGGATCTGCGAGCAACGACATCACCCTGTGGGTCATGGGTGGTGACACCCCCGACGAGCTGCGCGACTATCTCAAAACCGAATACAACCGGGTAAACGGGGGAACCCTCACAATTGAGGAGCAGGATTGGACTGATGCCGTTGCCAAGCTCACAACGGCACTCCCAGATAGGGCAAACACCCCCGACGTTGTCGAATTAGGAAACACCTGGTCTCCCACCTTTAGCTCGGCTGGGGCCTTCAGCGACCTGAGCGATATATACGAGGAGCTGGGCGGTGACAGCCTCCTTCAATCGTTTGTGGAGGTTGGCGAGGTAGACGGCAAGCAGTATGCGCTGCCCTATTACTTTGGCTCACGTTATAACTTCTATCGCAAGGACATCTGGGAGGCCGCAGGTAAGACGGTTCCCACCACACTGGCAGAGTTTAACGAGACTGTTGCCTCGCTTCGTACCGATAGCATGTCGGGCTTCTACATTGGGGGAAGCGACTGGCGCAACGCAATCTCCTGGGTCTTTGCTAACGGCGGGGAGCTCGCCAAAAAAGAGGGCGACACCTGGGTTTCCACCCTCTCCGACCCCAAGACTATCGAGGGTCTGACACAGTTCCAGACACTGTTCACCGACGCGTCAAACGCGCCCGCAACCGAGGACGACAGCACCCCCTGGATCAACATTAATGATAATGCCGCAACGGGGCAGCCCGAGGCCGCAACAATCATTGCGCCCGGGTGGGCGAGTAACTCGATTGGAAATCCCGCAACAATAACCGACCCGGAGACCGGCGTAGAAACCGAAGGGTACGAGTGGGATGACGAGACGTTTGGAATCTTTGTTCTTCCCGGAGTTGATGGTGGGGCGGCTCCCGTTTTTGCCGGTGGCTCAAACATCGCAATATCGGCCGCGAGCGGTAAGCAGGAGGCCTCTCGGGCTCTCTTGAAGATCATCTTCAGCCCCGAGTACCAACGGATGCTCGGTGAGAACGGCCTGGGACCGGCAAACCTGGACTACTCGGACTCTCTTGGTGACGACCAGTTCTCTCTGGCGCTCATTAAGTCTGCAGAGAACTCCAAGCTCACCCCGGCAGCGCCCGGCTGGGCCGCGGTTGAGGGTGCTCAGCTGCCCGTTGAGTTCTTTGGCAAGGTAGCGGCCGGAGGGGACATCCCCGCCCTGGCCAAGGAGTATGACGAGAAGATCTCGGCACTCTTGAACTAAATAAACCGGGGCGGCCGATGGAACCGGTCGCCCCGTTCACCCGCGTGCATACGAGAAAGAAATCCGATGACGAGTGTAACGGCACCACCCAGTGCGCCCAAAAGCACACCCGGGGTACCCCCCAAAAAAAGAGTGAAAAAGGTCCCGCTTGCCCTGATTATTCCGGCGGTTGCCATCCTGCTTATCGGCATGGGGTATCCGCTGATCTGGCAATTGATTACCTCGACTCAGCAATTTGGTATTAGGCAGCAATTTGGCGCCCCCGCAGATTTTATCTGGTTCGAGAATTACATTGCGCTGGCCACCGATCCGCTCACCTGGACCATTGTGGTGCGCTCAATCGTCTTCTGTATCATCACCTCGGCAATCACAATTGCCGCGGGAGGCCTTCTTGCGATCCTGATGAAAGCGGCGGGAAAGGTTGGCCGCCTGGTATTACAGGTGAGCCTGCTGCTCGCCTGGTCAATGCCGATTGTTGCCGCGATGACGGTGTGGATCTGGCTCTTTGATCGCCGTCGCGGGGTTGTCAACTATCTGCTCGACATGATCCCCGGCGTCAATATGAACCGCTTCGACTGGCTGGAAAACCCCCTCACTTTTTTTCTGGTCGCGTGCATAATCGTGGTGTGGATGTCCGTTCCCTTTGTGGCCTTCTCGCTCTACGCGGGTCTCACCCAGGTGTCCGAGGAGGTGCTGGAAGCCTCCCAATTGGACGGTGCCACGGGTAAACAGCGGCTGCGCTTTATTATCCTGCCCATGATTCGCCCGGTTCTGATGATCGTGCTGTTGCTGCAGCTCATTTGGAATCTGCGCGTCTTTGCCCAGATCAAAGTCCTACAAGATACCGGCTCAAGCTCAAGCGATTTTGACCTGCTGGGGACCTACATTTACAAATTGGGAACCGGCGTTCAAAACTTTGGAATGGCCGCGGCGGTATCAATCTTTGTGCTCGCCCTAACCATTGCGATCAGCTGGTTCTACGTGCGCAGCCTGCTCAAGGAGGATGAGAACTAATGTCAACCGCTCAAATAAATCATGCAACCACCGCGAGTACTGGTCGCCACAACACGGTTGCTCCCCGGATTGGGAGCAAGAGCCGGGGCCCGAGCCGGGCTCGCCGCAGGGTGTGGAGTGTTGTTGCCATCGCTATTGCCCTGGTGTGGGTGTTCCCGGTTTACTGGATGCTCAACTCCTCACTGCTACCCAACCGAACCCTGCAATCCTTCGTTCCAACCTTTTTCCCCGTGGGAGGGTCGTTCCGAAACTTTGAGGCGGCAATAGCCGACGGCAGCTTCTTCAGCGCGCTGGGTATGAGCGTGAGTATTACCCTGATCGTGGTTTTTTTCTGCCTGCTTTTTGCCTTTTTGGCAGCCATCGCAATCAGCCGGTACCGGTTTAAAGGTCGGAAAAGCTTTGTGCTTGCAGTCCTTTTGGTGCAGATGCTCCCCGCGGAGGGACTCTTTATCGCCCAGTATCAAATGATGTCCTCGCTGGGATTACTCAACTCTATAGTGGGTGTGAGCATCATTTACACGGCCGCCGTGGTTCCCTTTACGATCTGGATGCTTCGCGGTTTTGTTGCGGGAATTCCGGCCGAGTTAGAGGAGGCCGCAATGGTCGACGGGCTCAGCCGCCCTCAGGCGTTTATGCGCATCACCTTTCCCCTTCTCGCTCCCGGACTGGTGGCCTCTGGCGTCTTTGCGTTCCTGCAGGCGTGGAACGAATTCACGGTTGCGCTGGTGCTTTTGCAGAGCGAGTCCTCACACACCCTTCCGCTGTGGCTGCGTGGATTTGTGCAGGCGGGGGCCACGCGCGAGACTGATTGGGGCCAGGTGATGGCAGCATCGACCCTTGTGGCGATACCCGTGATCATCTTCTTCCTCATCGTCCAGGGTCGTATGACCAGTGGACTGGTGGGTGGAGCGGTAAAAGGATAGACAACCCGTTCGAGTTACGGAAGGAATTCAGAACATGTCGAATATTCAGGATAGTGCCGAGGACGGTACCCTACAGCGTAGAATTGCGGGCACCATGCTGCCTGGTTTTGAAGGGGTGGAGCTTCCCGCCTGGGTGGAGAGGCGCTTGAGGGAGGGAATGGGGGGAGTGTGTCTTTTTGCCACCAACATTGGCACCCCCGATCAGCTTCGCTCCCTCACTGCCGCAATCCGTCGGGCAAACCCCAACGCGGTGATTGCGATCGATGAGGAGGGCGGAGACGTTACCCGGTTGCACCACAGCACCGGCTCGCCGTTTCCGGGCAATGCCGTCCTGGGACGGATCAATGATCTTCAGCTCACGCACGATATTGCGTATCGTGTGGGCCAAGAATTGCGGGTTGCCGGCTGCACCGTGACGTTTGCACCGGACGTTGATATCAATTCGAACCCGGATAACCCCGTCATCGGGACGCGTAGTTTTGGTGTGGCCACCGATCTGGTTTCTGCCCACTCGCACGCGTGGGTTCGCGGTGTGCAGCGGGCCGGTATCGCGGCGAGTGCCAAACACTTTCCAGGTCACGGAGACACCGCGCAGGACTCTCACCTGGCGCTTCCGGTGATCGACCGCTCGCTTGCGCAATTGCATGAGCGCGAGCTTAAGCCGTTTCGTGCTGCGATTGAGGCCGGAACCCAGACTATTATGACCTCGCACATCCTGCTGCCCCAGATTGACAGGGATACCCCCGCCACATTTTCCTCGCGTATTCTCCAGGGAATTTTGCGGGAAGAACTGGGCTTTGAAGGTGTTATTGTCACGGATGCTCTTGATATGGCAGGGGCCAGTGCCACCACCGGAATTCCCGAGGCGGCGGTTCGTGCGCTTGTTGCCGGGTGCGACCTTCTTTGCATCGGTACCGCCAATAGCGACGAGCAGATGGGGGAAATCTTAGATCACGTGACCGAGGCGTTGCGCGCGGGAAGGCTCGACGCGACGAGGCTTGCAGAGGCCACACGTCGCCTTGAGGCACTCTCTCGTTGGGGAGACTCTGTGCTTTCGGAACAGGACCCCGAGCCTGTCACGGTGGATACCGCCGCAATTATTAATTCTTTTGAGGTGCGTGATGATGTAACTCTTCCGCGGATACTGGATGGCGGGCAGCGCGTCCACGTTGTGGTGTGTGAGGGCGTCCCCAATATTGCGGTGGGGCCGCTTCCCTGGGGGCCTCAGGCAGAACTTGAAGCGCTTCGAGCGACGGGTTCTCACCCCTGGCCCCACCTCACACTCTACACGGTATGGGCGCGTGAAGAGCTTCCTTCGTTTGCGGAGATTGGGCGTGAAGACACCGTCATCGTGGTGGGACAGAACAACCACCGACACGAGACCAACCGTGCCGTTATCGAGGGGCTACGAGCTACCCGGCAGAACACCCTGGTTGTGGAAATGGGGTGGCCCTCAGCCGACCGCTCCTACGCGGATGTGGCAACTTTTGGTGCTTCCCGCCTAGTGGGACGGGCGCTTGTAGAGATGCTGAGAGGGGACAATCTGCCGTGAGAGTGGGTATAGACATCGGCGGCACCAAAACCGAGGCCGTCTTGCTCGACGCTGACGGACAGGTTGTGCACACCGTAAAGGTTCCGACCGGTCACGGACGTGAACAGGTTCTCAGCACCGCTGTGGGGGTTGCACGTGAGCTTGCCGCCCGATTTGAGGGGGACGTGACCGATTTTGCCTCAATCGGAGTGGGTATCCCCGGTCTGGTCAATCCCTCGGCTGGACGCATCGAGCACGCGGTTAACCTGGGCCTAGTCGAGTGGGAAATGGGCGGGGAACTGGGAGAAAAACTCGGTGTTCCGGTGACGCTCGAGAACGATGTGAACGCCGCCGCGCTGGGGGTTCATCGTGTGCTTGAGCAGGAACACAGGAGGTCTCCGGCGGACTCCTCAAGCCTGGCCTATCTTAATCTGGGCACGGGGCTTGCTGCTGGAATCGTTGTCGACGGTCACCTATGGCGCGGGGCAACGGGTGTTGCCGGGGAGATCGGACACATCCCCATTGACCCGTCCGGTGTGGTGTGCAGTTGCGGACAGCGGGGCTGCTTGGAAACGATTAGTTCGGGTTCCAGTATTATCCGCCAGTGGTCGTCGGGTGGTGGCCGGGCATTAGACGAGAACCCATCGGTAGATGGTTCGCCCGTGCGCACAATGATGGAGGCCGCACACGCCGGGGACCCCTTAGCCGAGGATATCCGCGATCGGCTTTTTGAGGGGGTTGCAACCGCCGTGCGCCTCCTGACACTGTCTGTCGACGCGCATCGCGTAGTCTTGGGTGGGGGCGTCACCAATATTGGGGATCCCCTCCTTCACGGGGTTCGGAGGGTGCTTCGCCAGCGGGCAGAGAGTTCTCCGTTCTTGGGGTCGCTCGCGCTCGATTCGCGTGTGCACCTCGTTCCCGATTCATCCCCCATTGCCGCGATTGGTGCGGCCCTGATAGGAGAGCCGCAGTATGGCTGAAGTAATCATTGTGAAGAGTCTGGATGAGGCTGGAGAGCTTGCTGCCCAGCACATTACGAGTCTGATTCAGAAGAAACCGGATGCCGTGTTGGGGCTGGCAACCGGATCAACACCCCTTCCCGTGTACAAAGCCCTCCACCGCCGTGTGCAGCAGCACGGCGTTGACCTCAGCCGCGTGCGCGGTTTTGCGTTGGATGAGTACGTGGGAATCTCTCCCGACCACCCGCAGAGCTATCGCACCGTGATCACCAACGAGGTGGTGACTCCTCTGGGGCTGAATCCCGATCTGGTGCAGACACCCCGGGGAGAACTCGCGGGGATTCGTAACGCCGGTGAGCGCTACGACGCCGATATTCGGGCGGCCGGCGGAATCGATGTCCAAATTTTAGGAGTGGGAACAAGCGGACACATCGGATTTAACGAGCCTGGTTCATCGCTGGGTTCACGCACACGGGTGACTACTCTCACCGAGCAAACACGGATTGATAACGCGAGATTTTTTGATTCAATCGACGATGTTCCCACACACAGTATCACCCAGGGCGTCGGCACGATCCTTGAGGCCCGTCATCTGATCCTTTTGGCCTTTGGAGAACGCAAAGCGGAGGTTCTGGCGCGGTGCGTGGAGGGCCCTGTCTCGTCGTCAATCCCGGGCTCGGCGATTCAGCTTCACCCTCACGTAACGGTGCTTGTTGACGAGGCCGCCGCCTCACAGCTGGTGCATGCGGACTACTATCGTCGCGCTTTCAGCAACGTGCCGGAGTGGTTGGCCGAGAGTTAGGGTCGAGGGGAAACGTATCTAGCTCCCCACGATGTGCCTGTCGGTGACGCGCAGGCGCTCACCGAAGATTCCGCCTATTGCACCAATGAGCGCAATGCTCACGAGGATAAGTGCGGGACCCCACGCCTGGTTATGATTGGCCGCGAGTATGGCGGTTGCAAGCAGGGGGAGAAACCCGCTAATGGCCCCGGCAATGTTGTAGCTGAGCGCAACTCCCGAGTAGCGTAACTGAGGGGGAAACATTTCGGTGAGCAGCGCGCCGGTCACGGCATAGGCTACCGTAACAGTCACGATGCCGAGGCACGCGGCAATAACAATCATGAGGGGGTCGGCGGTGTCAATCAGCCAGAAGAAGGGAAACGCCACCACACCGACAAACAGGGCACCCCACACCATCACTTTCCCGGGGCCGAGTCTCTCGGAGAGGCGTCCCGCGAGCAGTGTAACGACGATCTGAAACAGTGCGGCGACCAGGGTGGCGTTTACCATGACATCCCGGTTAATATCGAGCGTATTGGTGCCGTAGCTGATGAAAAAGATGGTGACCATATAAAAACCGCCAACACCGAGAAGCGCCGCCATGGTGGCCACTACTAGGCGGCCTGGGGCGTGACGAAACACCCCCCGGACGGGTGTTCGCGTTGTTCCTTTGTGGGCGAGGAGATCCTTATAGATGGGAGACTCTTCTATCTTGATGCGGATCCACAGGGCGATGACTAACAGGGGAAACGCGAGCAGGAAGGGAACGCGCCACCCCCACGCGTCGAAGGCTTCCGAAGGAAGGAGCAGCACCAGGGCGAATGCCCCGGAGGACATCAGCGTTGCAATTGGTGAACTCACCTGCACGAGGGCGGCATAGCGGCCCCGTGTTTTCATGGGTGCGTGTTCAATGGCCATGGTGACCGCGCCGCTCCATTCGCCGCCAACCGCAAGACCCTGTACCAGGCGCAATACGGTGAGAAGGATGGGGGCGGTGAGTCCGATGGTGCCAAATTCGGGTAGTAGGCCGATGAGGCCGGTGGCAATGCCAATCATTACTATGGTGGCAAGCAGGGCAGGTCTGCGACCGTAGCGGTCACCGATATAGCCAAAGATAATAGCCCCGAGAGGGCGAGCAGCAAAGCCCACGCCAAAGGTGGCAAAGGCCGCAAGTAGGCCCGCGGTGGGATCAAGATCGGTGAAGAAGAGTCGGTTAAAAACGATGGCGGCGGCTAGGCCAAAGAGATAGTAGTCGTACCACTCAAGCGCGGTTCCCACGAGCGCAGCCCGTGCAATTTTGCCCGCGTCGGCACCGCTTATGGTCGAGTCGTTCGAGTCGTCGCTCATGCGAATTTACCCGGAATGCAATGTTTATTGCACAAACTTCTGTGGAGTATTGTATGCACGGGTGCGAGTTTACTCTCTCGGCGATCTTCGCACCACCGTGCCCGGGCTCCCGGGTTCTCATTGAACGGATAATTCACTGATCTTTTTCCCCTGAGGTGGTTGCCCTACGGCGCATAAGCTTATAAGAGGGCTTTAGAAATTCCCGGGTGCTTACTCGCTCTACGTGCCCCTCTTACGCCGATGGAGCTTGCAGCCCTAGAGGGGTGTTATTAAGTCACGGGATAAGTACCACGTGTCCGCAGCTTTAGCATCAGAGATCGAAAGACTCATCACAAAACTCACATAAGACACAGAGGCGCGAAGCCGGTCGACTCACAAGAACGGCTCTATGCGACTGTATACTAGACAGCTACATAGGGCTAGAAACGAATTAGGGAGCGCCGATAATGCGACGGCTGAACGGTGAGACATGTGGCCGGTTGAGTTTGCGTCTCGACGCCCTCTATTGCATGCTGCTTGGCCTGGTGCTCATCGGGTTCTCAAAACAGGTTGCGGAGGGCGTGCTGCTGGCACCGTTTTTGGTCGTGAGTATCGGGATCGTCGTGGTCGTGTGGGCAGGCGGTATCGTGTGGATGCTTGCCCGGCTTCCGTTACGGGTTGTGCTTCGGTTGGTGATGATTGCCAATCTTTTCGCTGCCGGTGCTGTGGCATTCGTCTCGACCGTCGCTGCAACCGTGCTTGTTGTGGCTGCGGTGGCGGCGGTATCTGTGGATATTGCGATCTTCGCCGTGAGTCAGGCGGTTGCGCTGTGGGCGCTCCCCGCACAGGGGCGAAGGTTCTTGGGGCTGTAGCGGGGGAGAGCGAACAAGAGCAACATTCGATGGTCTGTTCACAGGGGCCCACTGGCAGCGGCGCTTGTAGCCCGAGAGCGGCAAGACCGTCTCCGGTGGAAATAGCGGCCGGGATGGTGGTAGTTCAGAGCATCGCCTTTGCCTCTTCTGATAAGAGTTAAGATGGACAGCCCCGAAAAGTATCCCTCGTAGCCCGTGCTACTCCTCTCCCGCGAGCAGGTCGGCAAGCAGCTTTTGCGTGAGCGCCGCATCGACGGGCACCGGGGTCTCGTTTACTCGGTTCAGGGGAACAACCAGGCGTCCGCTGGACACCATCCACAGGGCATCCGCTCGCGCGAGATCTGCCGTGCGCAGGCGTGCGTACTCCGTATCAAGACCGTGCTTTGCGGCGTGGGAAAAAACCGCCTGCTGCGTGGTTCCGGGAAGGATGCCGATTGAGGTTACGGGGGTAATCAGGGTGTTTCCCTCCCGTACGATGAGGGAGGAGGCCGGTCCCTCCAGAACATAGTCATCCGAGCTGATAAAGATGACCTCCTCGGCCCCGCGGCGAGCGGCCTCCCGCAGTACGGCCTTGTTAACCGCGTAGGAGAGGGTTTTTGCGCCCTGCAAAAGCCAGGGTGAGGTTTCGGCAACATCGCTACGGTATCCCCGGTCGAGGGTTATCGCGCGAAGTCCCACGGTTCGCTCCCGTGAGTAGTCGCCGTTATCGCTTGCGATCACCCAGGTGGTGAGGCCGCTTGCACTCTCAAGACCCCGGGTGACAACAATCTTCACCAGGATCTCGGGGAGGGGCGGGAGGGCCTCGACGGCCATGGTGATGGCGGTCTCGACAGCTTGATCGTCAAGCTCGGGCAGGTCAAGCATGCGCGCCGACCGGTTAAGGCGCTCGATATGGGGTGCGAGCTGTAGAGGCCAGCGAGCAAAAACCCCTATTGACTCAAAGATGCCGTCGCCGCGGGTGATTCCCAGGTCAAAAACGCTAATCTGTGGTTCGTCTGCACTCACCTGTCGAAAGAGCGGAGGCTCTCCGCCCCGCTCTGCACGGTCGATAAAGATGAGTACGGGATCGGTGCCTGTCATGAACCCTCGTTTCGCTGGCTGTCTTGCGGATGTGGATGAATACTAGCTCAGTGCCCGGCGGCCCGCAATGAGGCCCACCACGGCGGCAACAACTCCGATGCAGAGGGGGATGATAATGGGGGCTCCAATGTGGATGAGGCCGACTACGGCCGCGGCAATCAGCAACAGCTCTACCAGCCCCTGCGCAAAAACATCAACCGCTAGGATCGGTCGGGGTGAGAGAAAACACGCCCACATGAGCACCGCGATGAGGATGCTGCCAATACCCGCTGCGACGCCGGGCCAGGGGAGGGGCCAGGCCAAGAAGCCCCAGGCAGCAATGCTGACAAAGAGGGCAAGATGCACGATGGCGCGAACAATAGTAACGGCATCGATAGTTGAGGTGGCGTTTTGAGTCACCCATACAGTCTAGTGCTCAGGCACAGCGCTGCAGGGCCTGAGGAACCGCGCCTACCGGAAGATAATGGTGCGATCCCCATCGAGCAGGATGCGGTTTTCTGCGAACCATTTTACCGCGCGGCGCAGCGTTCGGCTCTCCTCGTCCTGACCGATGGCAACAAGTTCCGCCGGGTTTGCCGAGTGATCAACCCGCATCACATCCTGCTCAATGATGGGTCCCTCGTCAAGATCGGAGGTGACAAAGTGCGCCGTTGCTCCAATGAGTTTGACCCCCCGCTGATGCGCCTGTTTGTAAGGGTTTGCCCCCTTAAAACCGGGTAGAAAAGAGTGGTGGATATTGATCGCCCTCCCGCTCAGCTCCTCGCACAGCTCGGGACTCAGTATCTGCATGTAGCGGGCAAGCACAACCAGCTCAATGCTGTGCTCCTCGATGAGGCTCCGCACCCGATCCTCGAACATGGCCTTGGTTTCCGCGCTGTTGACCGGTTGCCACGAGAACGGGACGCCGTAGAAGTCTGCCGTGCGCTCGAGGGTGGGGTGATTGGCCAGAATGAGGGGAATCTCGATGGGGAGCTGTCCGCTACGCTGGCGAAACAGCAGGTCATTAACGCAGTGCTGGGCGGTGGATGCCAGGATCAGCGTGCGGGTGTGACGACCCACGGAGTCAAGCTTCCACGTCATTCCGTAGTGCTCGGTGATGGGGAGGAGCGTGGCCTCGAACTCTTCGCGGGTTGCCGGCGATTGAACCTGCAAGCGCATGAAGAAACGCCCGGTATCTTCGCTTGAAAACTGCTGGCTCTCCGTGATGTTCCCGCCGGACTGCACGACGGCCCCCGAGATGGAGTGTACGATTCCTGGCTGATCCAGGCAGCTCAGCGCGAGCACCCAGTGGTGGGAAGAATCACTCGTGAGGGGGGAGGTGGTCTGATTGTGCTGCGAAAGTGTCACCCTTGATAGGGTAGGCGACTTCGTAGCTTCACGCCACTCGCCGAAGAGTCAAGGGTCTTGCAAAATATGATTCTGCGCATAAGATAGTTCTTGGCCTGCGGTTATCGTGGGTCCTGGGTGCGCACATGAGCGCATAGACGATCCCCAGTGTATTTACCGGATGGGTTGTACCGATACGCAGCGTATCGACGAGCAACAGGTCTATGGCAGCACCGTGAGGGGTACGCCACGCATTACGGCGATCACCAGCGTGTGATTCGCCGGGAGCCTATTGAATGAACACTATGTCCGGTGATACCTCTGTGAGGTCACGTTTTCCCCTGGTGGGTCTGCTGATCCTCGCATCCGCCACCTTTCTTTCGGTAACCATCGAGATGATTCCCACGGGACTCATGCCCGAGATGAGCCGTGATCTGGGGGTCACGGAGGCCCAGATTGGGTTACTCCTCACCGTTTTTGCTTTTACCGTTGTTATCACGGTTATCCCCCTCACGATACTCACCCGGAGTTGGGGGCGCCGCACAATAATTATTGTGGCGCTCTCGGGACTTGCCCTCAGCACCCTGCTTTCGGCCTGGGCTCCCAGCTATGAACTTCTCGTGGTGGCTCGCTTTGTGGGTGGTCTTGTGCACGGGCTATTTTGGAGTGTGGTGAGTGCCTACGCCGGGTACCTGGTTCCGCGTGCTGACGTGGGTCGAGCAGTTTCCCTCATCGTCTCCGGTGGAACCCTGGCGTTTGTTCTTGGTGTGCCCATGGGAACCGCCCTGGGGCAGTGGCTCGGCTGGCGAGCAGCCTTTACGGTGATCGCGCTGGCCGCGGGTGCGGGAGCCGTGCTGGTGCGGTTTTTTGTTCCCGCCGTGAAGCGTTCTGCTCCTCCCACCGCTCGGCAGAGGCGCCAACAAGAAGCCCTGTTGCGCACGGGGGAGACACCCATCGTTCGCCCCTCCGTCTGGCGTGACGAAACCACCCTGGCAACCTTATTCATCTGCGGTGCGACGGCGCTTGTGATGATCGGACACTACTCTTACTACTCCTATATCGTGCCGTATCTCCTGGATGTTACCGGCATCAGCAGCGAGCTTCTTCCCGTGATGCTTTTTGTCTTCGGTATCGCCGGTGCCGTGGGGCTTGTTCTCCTGGGAACGATCTTTAGCTCCCGAGTGTCACTCGCCCTTCGATGGGCTCTTCTGGGTGCTTTCGTGGGGGTGGCCCTGATGGCCACGTTCTCCAACGTGCAGGGGCTTGCCATTGCCGCGTTTGTGCTGTGGGGGGTGGCGTTTGGAATGTTGCCGCCGAGTCTCCAAACCACCATGATCCGCACCTCATCTGAGCAGATTCGTGATACGGCCAGCGCGGCCTATACCCTCTCGTTCAACACCGGAATCGGTGGGGGTGCGCTTGTTGGCGCGCTCTTCCTCGGATCCCTGGGGTTGCAGGCGTTGCCCTGGGTAAACGCGGTGGTGCTCGCGATAGTTTTGGTTGCAACCCTGGTGGGTGTTCGCGTTTTTTCCCGGCGGCAGGCGGTGCTCTCCGCCTTACCTCCACGTCAGTAGCTGGTTTCTCGGCACCGGCAGGGAAGGGGCAGCGTTCGCAGCGGGTTGAGCTTGGACCCCTGTACCTTCGGCGAGTGGGTGTGGGCAAGCGATGGGCTTTACAAGGTCGACAAAACCTGCGTGGCGTTTCTGCGCTACAGCCTGATATGCTTGGCAGGTCGTAACTGGCGTACAGATGGTCACCATCGGGAAGCGACATTTATAGATCGGCCGCTCGCCTGGGCCGCATAAGTCTATGAATTCCACAATTATGGAGTGTCAAGTGAGACACGCTTGTGCCGCTGTGCGCGAGAAGTCATGAAGGAGACCGTATGTCAGAGAAATTACCCTCCACGTTCACGAGCCCGCTATCCGAGGTGGACCCCGACATTGCGCGGGTATTAAACCAGGAGCTTAATCGTCAGCGCGACTACCTCGAGATGATTGCGAGCGAGAACTTTGTTCCCCGTGCAGTTCTTGAGGCGCAGGGGTCTGTTCTCACCAATAAATACGCGGAAGGATACCCCGGTCGCCGCTATTACGGCGGGTGTGAGTATGTTGATGTTGCGGAGTCGCTGGCGATTCAGCGCGCGAAAGATCTCTTTGGTGCAGAACACGCTAACGTTCAGCCGCACGCGGGAGCTCAGGCCAACGCCGCCGCGCTCTACGCTCTGGCTTCGGTCGGCGATACCATCCTGGGACAGGAGCTTGCGCACGGCGGGCACCTCACCCACGGTATGAAGCTTAACTTCTCCGGGCGCAACTACAGCGCCACCTCGTACGGCGTAGACCCTGATACTTATCGTGTTGACATGGATATTGTGCGAGAGAAGGCGCTGGAACACCGGCCCACCGTTCTGATTGCCGGGTGGTCGGCATATCCGCGCCAATTAGATTTTGCGGCCTTCCGCTCAATCGCCGACGAGGTGGGTGCCAAGCTGTGGGTTGATATGGCTCATTTCGCGGGTCTGGTTGCGGCCGGTCTGCACCCGTCACCCGTTCCGCATGCGGATGTTGTAACCTCCACAGTTCATAAGACGCTTGCCGGTCCCCGTTCGGGAGTTATCCTGAGCCGGGCCGAATACCAGAAGAAAATCGATTCGGCGGTGTTTCCGGGGCAGCAGGGTGGGCCCCTTATGCACGTTGTTGCGGCCAAGGCAACCGCGTTTAAGCTGGCTGGGGAAGCAGAATTCCGCGATCGCCAGGAGCGCACCATTCGTGGTGCCCAGATTATTGCCGAGCGTCTTATCGCTCCCGATGCCGTAGCAAACGGTATCTCGGTTCTTACCGGCGGCACCGATGTTCACCTGGTGCTGGTAGATTTGCGTAACTCCCAGATTGACGGTAAGCAGGCCGAAGATCTACTGCACCGGGTGGGTATTACCGTGAACCGCAATTCGGTGCCGTTTGACCCCCGGCCCCCCATGGTTACCTCCGGGCTGCGCATTGGAACCCCTGCGCTTGCCACGCGCGGTTTCGGGGATAATGAATTTGCAGAGGTCGCCGAGATCATTGCAGCCGTTCTTAAACCAGGAGCCGATGTTGAGAGCTTGCGCGCACGCACCGCAAAGCTCACCAAAGATTTCCCGCTCTATCCCGGGCACGAAGAGTGGTAGCGGCGATCCTTGATGGCACGGCAACCGCCGCGGCGATCAAGGAAGAGCTGCGCGTTCGTGTTGCAGGCCTTCGTGATCAAGGGATCGTTCCGGGCCTCGGAACCGTTTTGGTGGGTTCCGACCCGGGATCTCAATGGTACGTTGCCGGTAAACACCGCGATTGTGCTGAGGTGGGTATTGCGTCGATTCGCCATGATCTTCCCGAAGACATTAGCGAGGCGGAGCTTGATGCCGTGCTAGATGATCTCAATAACGATCCGTCCTGCACAGGCTACATTGTGCAATTGCCTCTTCCGCCGCATCTCGACACTGATCGGGTGCTTCAGCGCATTGACCCGGCAAAAGACGCCGATGGGCTACACCCCACAAACCTGGGTCGCCTGGTTCTGAACGTCAACAGTCCTCTCGATACCCCACTTCCGTGTACTCCGCGAGGGGTGATTGAGCTGGTTGAGCGTCACGGCATTAGCTGGCAGGGTAAAAACGTTGTGATCGTTGGCCGCGGTATTACGGTGGGACGTTCAATCGGCCCACTATTGACGCGCCGAGAGTACAACGCAACTGTCACCCTGACCCACACCGGAACTCTTAACCTGGATGATCACCTCCGTCGCGCCGACATCATCATTGCGGCAGCCGGAGTCCCGGGAATTATCAGTGCTTTGGCGGTCAAACCGGGTGCTGTGGTTCTCGATGTGGGGGTGAGCCGGATCACCGATCAACATACGGGTAAGAGCCGAATCGCGGGAGATGTGGCTGCCGAGGTATCGGAGGTTGCGGGGTGGATCTCACCGAACCCCGGAGGCGTTGGCCCCATGACCCGTGCGCTGCTCCTCAAAAACGTTGTCGACAGCGCGGAGCGGGCTGCGGCGCAGCGTTGAGTACCCGCAGAGGGGAAGGCCCCGGTTAGGACACCGGGTGCCCGCCCACCCACACGCGTTGCACCTCAAGGTTCTCGCTGAGCAGTAACAGATCCGCAGCATAGCCCGGCTCTAACAGGCCAAATTTTTCACCGTACCCCACCGCTTTTGCCGGGGTGTGAGTGAGCGCGGTGACCGCGTCGTGCAGCGGGACTCCGGCCAGGTGTACCGCTACCCGGAGGGCGGCGTCCAGGGTGATGGTGGAACCCGCTATTGAGCCTCCATCATCGAGCCTGGCCACTCCGTCGGTCACCGTGACGGACAGGTCACCGAGTTCGTAGTGGCCGTCTCCCACTCCGGCAGCAGCCATCGCATCTGTAATGAGAGCAACGCGTCCCGGGGCCTGACTAAAGAGCATGGAGATTATCTCGGGACGCACGTGGATATTATCTGCGATAACCTCGAGAGTTACTCCGGGGGTATTAAGCGCGGCTACAACGGGTCCGGGCGCTCGGTGGTGGATGCCCTGCATTCCGTTAAACGCGTGCGTCAGAATGCTCGCACCGGCGGCAAATGCCTCGATCGTCTGTTCGTAGCTGGCATTGCTGTGCCCGATCGCCACCGCCACTCCACTGTTTACCAGGTGCCGCACGGAATCGAGCCCATTGCGAAGCTCGGGTGCGAGGGTAACCTGGCGGATGTGTCCGCGACCGGCGGCGAGCAGCGCATCGAGCTCGTCGGGGGTTGCCGCGTGGAGGAGATTCTCCTCGTGCGCCCCCTTGTGCGTGGGGTTCAGGAATGGGCCTTCCAGGTGGATGCCCAGCACGCGGGGGTCATCCTCTGTTTTTTGGGCGGCCGCGGCGGTTCGCGCTACTAGCTGATCAAGGGAAGCGGTGACCAGCGAGATAATGCTCCGTGTGGTTCCATGGGAACGGTGTAGGTTGAGTATGGTGTCAAACCCCGCGGGGCCCTCGTCGAAGCTTTGCCCAGCACCTCCGTGCACGTGGATGTCAATAAAACCGGGGGTGAGATAGGCTCCCTGAGCATCAATAATTTCTGTGTGTGAGCCGATGTTCTCTAATGAACGCCAGGAATCACCCACACCAGTTGATTCCACCCGGCCGTTTCTGCTCAGAACCCAGGCGTTGCTCATGGTGTGGGTTGGGGCGATTTTGTGGGCGGAGTGGATGAGAGTCTGGG
Organism: Lysinibacter sp. HNR; assembly: GCF_029760935.1. Taxonomy (NCBI): domain Bacteria; kingdom Bacillati; phylum Actinomycetota; class Actinomycetes; order Micrococcales; family Microbacteriaceae; genus Lysinibacter; species Lysinibacter sp. HNR. The sequence continues at coordinate 854,383 of NZ_CP121684.1, forward strand.
GGTGTGGCGCGGGCATGCATCTAGCCTATTGTTTGAGCGATGGATCCGGATGAAGACCCTGCGGTGTAATAACTTTCAGGCCCGACTCACTGAGCTCTTCTCGCTGCTCCTGTGTGATCTCGGAATCGGTGATGATTCCCGTGAAGAGGTCCTGTTCTCCCACGCTGGCAAAAGCGCGCTTTCCGATTTTTTGTGAGTCGGCAACAACGTAGGAGCGTGTTGCACGCTCCGCCATGAGGGCGTTTACCGCGGCCTCGCCCTCGTCGTGGACCATCGCTCCGAAGCGGGGGTCAACCGCGTTTACACCGATAAATGCCATATCCATGGTGATCTGTGAGAGAACGTTTGTGGCGAGCGGCCCAAAAAGCTCGTAGGAGTGATTATGTACCACACCTCCGGTTACCACAACTCGCAATTGCGGGTGAAGAACGAGCTGCGCGGCAATGTTGATCGCGTTGGTAATGACGGTGAGGCTTGGCTCCGTGGAGGGCGTCATGAGGTCGGCTCGGGCGGAGAGGGCTTCCACTATCGCGGTTGTTGTGGTGCCGCCGGACAGGCCGATGACGTCACCGCGAGAGACGAGGGCACTGGCGGCGGCTCCGATATCTTTTTTCTGAGCTGATTGAACCGCGTTACGGTAGCGAATGGGAAGATCATACGCCACAGACTGTTTGATGGCACCCCCGCGGGAACGCAGCAGCAGGTGCTGCTTGGCCAGTTCGTCTAGGTCTCGCCGGGCCGTGGCGGCAGAGATTCCCAGTTGCGCTATGAGCTCCTCAATGCTGATGCGCCCCGCGTCATCCACGAGGTTCAGAATCGCTTTGAGTCGTTCGTCACGGTTCACAAAAATCCTATCGCTTGATTATTGATGATCAGTCGGCGGTGGTCCTGAGCGCAAATAATGCGTTGAGACGTGCGGCCTCCACCGAGAGGGCCACACGGGCCGGTCGAATGTATTTGCGCGAATCTACCATATCCGGATTATCTTCTAGTGTCTCACGGAGCGATGCTGTAAAAATCTTATTGAGCTGGGTTGATACGTTTATCTTGGTCATACCGCTGCGGATAGCCGTTACAATATCGCCATCGGGCACCCCGGAGGAGCCGTGGAGTACCAGTGGGACGCTGAGGGCGCGTGCGAGATCCCGGATGAGCTTGTGATCCACGGTTGCCGTGCGCTGTGTCATGGCGTGTGATGAACCCACCGCAACCGCAAGGGAGTCAACACCCGTTTCCTCGACAAACTTGGCGGCCTCGACAGGGTCTGTCCGCACACCGGGAGCATGGGCACCGTCTTTACCGCCAATCTCCCCAAGTTCGGCCTCCACGTGAACACCACGGGTGTGGGCGTACTCAACAACTTCGGCGGTCTTTGCGACGTTTTCTGCGTAGGGCAGTGCGGAGGCGTCAAACATGACTGAGCTAAACCCCAGGTGGATGGCCTGTCGAACCGTCTCGAAATTGTCGGCGTGGTCGAGGTGCACGGCGATGGGGGCCGTGGAGTTTCGTGCAATGGACAGCGTGGGAAGCGCAATGGTTTCGAGTTCCCCGTGATAGGCCGCACAGTTTTGTGAGATCTGCATGATAAGCGGGCCGCTGGATCGGGCAGCGCGGTCTAGAGCCTCGGCTGTTTCCAGGTGTATGACGTTAAAGGCGCCAATTCCCCGGTTGTGTGACCGAGCGTCTTCAATGAGTGATGCGCTGTTGACAAGGGGCATTCGTTGTCTCGTTTCTTGGTGGTTTTGTGTCTTGATGCTTGTTTTTTGGTATTCAGGAGGTGAAAGGGCCTGTGACTGCAAAGGTGCTGATGCTCACTCGTTCTGCCAGGGAGGTATGACGGGGAGAGAGTTCACCGGCCAGGGGCATGAGAACGGCCGAGGCAGACCAGGCAGTGGCGGTGCGCAGGGTATTTTCCCAAATTATCGGAGAGGAGGGGAACATCCGATGCGTCGCGGACAGGTGCCGTGCGAGGGCCGCGACGGCGGCGTCACCGGCGCCCGTCGGGTTGCCGGTGATTTGCTCGTTTATACGGGAATGCCACGCGGTAGCGTTGCCTGCAGTCAGGCAGATCATCCCCGCGCTGCCGAGTGAGACCACGGCGGCTTGGGCGCCCGCGGCAATGAGGGAAAGTGCTCCTTCTACGGGGTCTGTGAGTCCCGTAGCCTCAGTGAGTTCGTCACGATTGGGCTTGAGCACCGTTGCTCCGAGCGTTGCGGCGGTGAGAAGGGCCGGACCGGAAACATCAACGATGCTGGGTATTCCGAGCCGTTTTGTCGCGGAGAGGAGGGTTGCGAGAAGAGAGTCCGGTGTTCCTGGGGGGAGGCTCCCCGAAATGACCAAACAGCTGGCATCGTGCGTGAGGTGGTGCAGAGTGGTCTTCATCACGGTCTGCCACTCCTGTTCGGTGTAGCCTGCCCCACGCTCGTTCAGGAGGGTGGTGTCCTGAGCGGTGCGCTCGACGATGGCGATAGATCTGCGTGTGGCACTAGAAACCTCAACGGTCACGTGGGGTAGCGCACTCTTGGTGAGGTCATCGGCGTACTCTTGGCCCGTGAGCCCGCCCAGCGGCACAATCGCTAGGGTTTCCAGGTTTTGCGTGTTGAGCACGCGTGAGACGTTTACCCCTTTGCCGCCCGCGCGAGTGCGCGCGGTATCCGTGCGAATGCTTGTGCCGGAGGCGAATTGTTCAATTGAGTAGGTGAGATCGAGGGCGGGGTTGGGGGTAAGAGTGAGGATCATTCGGGGCCTCCCGCGCGAACTGTGCTCAAGGATCGACCGAGTAGGGCGGAACCGATGAGGCCGGCATTACCACCAAGGCTGGCACTCGCGATCCGCGGGTTCCTCTGCACCGCGAGGAGTGCACTCAACCGGGCGCGGATCGGATCAATCAGGGCCTCACCGGCTTCGGATAGTCCACCGCCAAGAATAACAACCTCGGGGGCGGTGATACTGGCGCACTGGCTGATCGCCTCGGCGAGGGCATCAACCGCTTCGTTCCACACGTCGCGGGCTACGGCGTCTCCACTCTCCATGAGACGCAACACCTCACGGGAGTCCGTGGTCGGGTTGCCGCTTCTCTCGTGATACTGTCTGGCGATTCCTCTGGCGGAAGCAATATCTTCCAGGAGGGGAATCGGGGCGTTCGGGGGAGTCTGGCCGAGGCGTGTGGCGGTGGTATTCGTGTAACTGGATACCCTTCCCTGGCCGATTTCTCCTGCATATCCTCCCGACACGACGGGTCTTCCATCAGCCACGATAGCGCCGGCGATTCCCGTGCCTATGATCATGATCACGGCATTGCGTGCCCCGCGGTGGGGACCCAGCGTAAGTTCGGCGAGTCCCGCGCTGCGTACATCGTGTCCGAGGGCAACAGGGAGTCCGAGCCTCTCGCTGAGGATGTCGCGGATCGGAACATCACGCCACCCCAGGTTGCGTGAGTAAACACAGGTACCGTTCTCCTCGTCAACGATTCCGGGCACGCTGATACCTGCGCTCGCGGGAACGACGGCGGGGTGCTCCTGTCGTAGTTCCGACAAAACCTGTGCAATAAGTGCGGCAACGGTATGCGCCTTATGGTCTCCGCCGCGTGCGGTGGGCACTCTACGCAGACCGATGAGCCGACCCAGCGTATCCATGAGCGAGATTTTGATATCGGTTCCGCCCACATCACAGGCAAGCACCGCGTGTTGGTGCTTACCAAGTGTTTCCGGGTGGGGCATATACATCGCGGAATTAGCTTTCCAGGATAACCGAGCGTGAGAGGTTGCGCGGTTGGTCCGGGTTGAGTCCGTGTGCGAGTGCGCGAGCCAGGGCGACACGATGAACCCGTACTAGTTCCGCGAGAGGGTCACGGGTCGTGCGCTCTAGGTGGGCACCCGTCTTCAGAACATCAGTTTCCAAACCCTCGGGGGCACTGTTGAGAAGCCAGGTGACACGTCCCGGTGCGGCGATAGCAATGGGGCCGTGACGGTACTCCATGGTTTGGTATGATTCGGTCCAGGTCTGTGATGACTCGCGCATTTTGAGGGCGGCCTCGTGGGCGAGGCCCAGAGCCCAACCGTGTCCGAGGAATGAGTACTGCTCCGCCTCCACGAGGGTGCTGTTGAGATCGTCGTCGAGTACCGCCTCAGCCTCGTAAATCGCCGGGGTCACATCTTCACCGAGGCTGACGCGCAGGAGGGTAAGGGCGGTTGTCGCAAAACGGGTTTGCACCACCGATTTCTCATCGGCAAAGGGAAGTTCAATAACGTCGTCGACAAGCTGAGAAAAAGAGGTTGTGGGGTCTCCCACGAGGCCCAGGGTTCGGGATGCCTTATGGGGCTTACCCAGCAACTCTAGAACCTCGCTTGTTGTTCCCGAGCGGGTCAGGAGTATGAGGACGTCGTACTCTCGGGTTAGCGGGTACTCCGTTGCGGTAAAAGCGTCTGTCACTCCGTGGCCCGCGGCCTCGCGGAGTGAAGCGTATGCCTGCGCCATGAACCAGGAGGTGCCGCAGCCGACCATGGCTACGCGCTGCCCGCGTTGGGGAAACGTTGTGATGCTTGGGGCGAGCTGGGCTGCCAGGCGCCACATTTCGGGCTGAGATGAAAGCTCTGCTGCCATATGAGTGCCCGGCGCAGCGGCATCGGGAATTGACGTCATGGTGGGTGGCCTCTCCTTACGAGTGGGTAATGTTTTTAAAGTGATCTTTTGTGATGAATAAATGATTGATTTAGATTGATAATAGCTTTTTTGCGTCATGATTTCTACGTCATTTTTGATTGGGTGCGGGCACGAGAAAAGCTAAGAGGAACTTAAATCTTCATGAAACCAGTTTTTAAAATGCTTTTAAGGGCTTATTTACTGCGATGTAACCAAAATGTGTCTTGACGTACGAGGGATAGTCGGTCATCATGTTTCAAGCACGTATGTGATTGAATGTGATTTTTGTTTAGGTATAACGTCACAATAAATCATTTGAATGTTCGTACACAGAAGAGACGCCGCTGCTCTCAGTGATGTTTCCTCAAAAAGAAGTCAAGGAAGTCTTGTGAAGAAAACAGTTCGCACGAGCACACTTGCGTGTGCAGTGATATCTACTCTGGCGCTGTCGGCGTGTGGTTTTGGCGGGGGAACATCGGGTGATTCGGGGGGAGCCAACACCATTAACCTGCTTGTTCCTACCTACTCCGACGGCACTAAGGGCCTGTGGGAAGACGTTATCTCTGGTTTTGAGGTAGAAAACCCCGACATCAACGTGTCTCTTGAGGTGCAGTCCTGGGACAATATCAACGATGTTATTAAAACCAAGGTTCAGGCAAACGCGGCTCCAGACATCCTCAATATCGATGCGTTTGCCGGTTTTGCGGCAGATGACCTGCTTTATCCTGCATCCGACGTTGTATCGCCTACGGTGCTAGACGATTTTCAACCTTCTCTTGCCCAGAACGCCTCCATCGACGGTGTGCAGTACGGGTTGCCGCTGATCGCCTCGGCACGCGCCATGTTCTATAACAAACAGCTTATGGAGCAGGCAGGGGTCACGGATATTCCGCAGACCTGGACCGAGCTGCTGAGTGCCTCCCAAAAGGTGCAGGCTCTCGGGAACGGCACCTACGGTTACGGAATGCCCCTGGGAAGCGAAGAAGCGCAGGCCGAAACCGGAATCTGGTTTTACGGTGGGGGAGGAGGGTATGGTGACGCCGCCCAGCTCACCATTGATGATCCCCTCAACGTAGCTGCCGCTGAAGAAATGAAGACGTTTATCGAGGGAAACGCTACCCAGCCCGACGCCGGCTCGAGCAATCGCACCCCCCTCATGAATGTTTTCATCCAGGGAAAAATTGGTTTTATCGTGGGACTGCCCCCCACCGTCGGACAGATCGACGAGAAAAATCCGGAGCTAGACTACGGCATAGCTCCTCTTGCCACAAAAGACGGGGTATCCATGACGCTCGGTGTTGCCGATCATCTGATGGCGTTCAAAAACGATGGACAAAAACAAGAGGCGATTAAGAAGTTCCTCGACTACTACTACAGCGCAGACGTCTACGTGCCGTGGGTGGAGGCGGAGGGTTTTCTTCCCACCACGCTCAGCGGATCGGACGCCCTTGCGGGGAATGAAACGCTCAAACCCTTCCTTGAGGTGCTGCCTGATGCTCAGTTTTACCCTTCCACCAATTCCGATTGGAGCACCGCTCAGGGGGCTATTCAGAGCCTGATGGGGCAGGTTGCCCAGGGCAAAGCCCCGGCGGAGGTACTGTCTCAGATTCAATCGCAAGTTGGCGGCAGGTAGAGACAATAACTAATGTCTAGTTCGGCGACGCATAAAGTCTCTCCCCGCTCCAAAGCCACTAGGCCCCCCAGAAGGCAGAAGCCCTTGGGGGAGGCGGTGCGGGCGCTACCCTGGGTGGGCCCCGCACTGCTTCTCATCATCGGGGTGGTGTTTTTCCCGGCGGGATATATGATCTTTGTCTCCACCCGCGAGGTGAGTCAATATGGGGTGGATCGGGGAGCCGCTGGTTTTGCGAACTATGCCGAGCTCTTTGCGCTTCCCCAGTTACCCGGTGTGCTTTTGCGAACGGCAATCTGGGTGATCGCAGTGGTGGGGCTTACCGTCTTGATCTCTCTGGCGCTTGCGCAGTTTTTAAACAAGCAATTTCCCGGTCGACGCATTGTGCGCATGTTTGTGATCGTCCCCTGGGCAGCGAGCGTGGTGATGACAACCACGGTCTTCTACTACGGGCTGGATCCCTTTTACGGAATCATTAACAAGATGATGGTGGATATCGGGCTTCTCGATTCCAGCTACGGATTCACAAAAAATGTGGTTTCGGCCTTTACCGTTGCCATTCTGATCGCTGTGTTTGTTTCTCTGCCCTTTACCACCTACACGATTCTTGCCGGCTTACAGACCGTTTCGGCGGAGGTTATTGAGGCAGCCCGGATGGACGGGGCGCGTCCCTGGAAAATCTACACATCGATCGTCCTACCGCAGTTGCGCGGCGCGCTTGCCGTTGCCGTGTTGATAAACATCATTAATGTTTTTAACTCACTGCCCATTCTCAAGATTATGACCGGGTCAATTCCCGGATATGATGCCGACACCATTATGACCCTGATCTTTAAGCTATTGCAGGTGAATCAACGTCTTGATTTGGCTAGCGCACTCAGCGTGGTGGCTTTTGGGACCGTGATTTTTATCGTTGCCCTTTACGTATGGATCGTAAAACCCATGAAGGAGACCGACGAGTGAAAGAGGCCACGACCGATACCGTGGATGCCGGGGTCGCGAAAAAAGGTAATGAAGCGAGTCGTCCTATCGCTCAGAATTTAGCAACGCTGGGTCGGGCAAAACCGTCCCCTGCTCCCGCCCGTCGCCGCCGACACTATGGTGATGACAGGGCCTCCGCGACGCGGGTGAGCATGCGAATGCTGGTGGGGTTTGTTGTCATCCTCGTATTTGTTGCTCCCTACGTGATTATGGTGCTTGGATCGCTTAAGAGTCGATCCGAGATTCTGAGTGTTCCCCCTTCTTTTCTGCCGGAAGAGTGGCGTTTTGATAACTACATCACCATGTGGTCCACCCCGGAGACACCCCTGGTGCAGAACCTTATCTCCACGATTGTCATCTCGGTGTGTGCGACACTGCTTGTTCTTCTGGTTGCGTTGCCCGCAGCCTACTACACGGCTCGTTTTAGGTTTCCGGGGCGACTTGTGTTTTTGTTTCTGGTGATTACAACTCAGATGTTACAGCCCGCGGTTCTTGCTACCGGACTGTTCCGGCAGTTTAATACGGTGGGACTAAACGATACGTGGTTGGCTATGATCCTGGTGAACGCCGCTTTTAACCTGTCTTTTGCTACCTGGATTATGCACAGTTTTTTTGCCGGTGTTCCCCGGGGTATTGAGGAGGCTGCTCAGCTTGATGGAGCGGGTAAAATGCGGGTGCTTTTTCAGGTGAACCTCCCGCTTGTTTGGCCCGGGATTGTCACCGCAATAATCTTTACCTTCGTGGCCAGCTGGAACGAGTTTGCAGCGAGCTTGGTTATTCTATCGACCGCTGGAAATCAGCCTCTCTCGGTGGCTCTTACCAAGTTTGTGGGTCAGTATGATTCGGCTTGGCAGTATGTTTTTGGTGCTTCTGTTGTTGCGATCGTTCCGGTAGTGATTCTCTTTATACTCATCGAAAAGCGTCTGGTGGGTGGTCTTGCCGCGGGTGCGGTTAAATAGAAAATGGCCCCCGCGGTCAGTGCCGCGGAGGCCTCTGTCAAGACAAAAATCCGGGGGGAATTTTCGTTTTGACAGAAATTAGAGGGTGTCATTTGCGGGCACGTACGCCCCTCGCACGTGCCACACAATCACAAGATGTTTAGTCGTAAGACCTAGAGTTTTATATGCAAATCCCCAAATACCCTATGTGAACTGGCTTCCCCTGTTAGCTTTTTTCACTTCATCTGTGCTGACTCAATAAACTTTACTTTCCATTTGGTCGATTTTGTAAGATACCAAGTGGTTTGGGTGTTTTAAGTGATGAATTAAGTGTATTTCACTCTTGCTTAAGGGTGAAATTAGGAGTTTCTTAGGTGTTTCTAAATTAATACCTATACGGGTGGGGTGTAAAAGCCAACGCGAAGGAGGATTGTTCTCCTGAGGGGTGCCGTCTAGGTTGCCGGAGAGCGATAGGGGTTGGGTGCGGACTGGGGGTCCGTCTCACCCGGGTAATTCGCGGTGAAATGGATAAGCTCCCTATCCAAGCCCTCTTTCCTCACTCGGACATCGAAATAAATTACCGTGTAAAAGATGGACGACAAGACGAGGAGAAGCACGGTAACCGCTGCTGTAAAGATGGCTGTGCAACTGTTTGTCAGGATGAAACCTAAACCTGCGAAATGGAGTAGCGATCCACCAAAGGCAAAAGAAAAGGATAGGGGTATTAAAAGAACGACTGCCGCTGTAGAAATTATGAGGACAAAGAGCAGTACCGCCCCAAGAATCCGCCAAAAATGGCCGTGTGTGAGTTTCCACGAGCGGGAGAGCGCCTCACCCAACCCCAGATTTTCGATCACAATCGCTGGCGTAACGAAGATGAGCTTGATTCCCAACCAGACTATGGTGAGGACGGCCAGAGGGAGCAGCACCGCCCACAAAAGGACGGCACCCCCGATAGCAAGAACTGTCTCGTGACCGGACGTCCTGGTCGACAGCACTAACAGGGCCAAGGGAGACAGCGCTATGAGTACCACGGCGGTGCCCACTGCGCTCATAAGTATCGTCCACAGGATGAGCGTCCAGAAACGTGGGCGGAGAAGTTGCCATATGCGGGCGAGTGTGGGCTTTCTGCCGAGGGCACCCTGAGTAACCCCGATTGATACCGCCCCGTGTATGAGGTTGGTGATGATCGCGACGAGGAAAAAATGTACAAAGCCCATAATAATAGCCACCAGGGCTACCCCGGTGAGGTGAAAACTCGCCTGTGATCGGGGTAGAAATGACTCGGTTATGGTGCGGGTAGAGTCGCACGACGTGAGGAGCACGGCAAAGCTTAGTAGCGCATAGAGGCCGGCCCCGACTCCAAAGATAGACCAGAGAACGCTGCGGAAAGCGGTAAACGGTAGCGTGAGAAAATCACCCAGGCTTAGCGGGCGGAGTGGAACCGAACCGGGCTGGAATGTGTTCTGGCGATTATTCCAGTGCCATTATTATCCATCTGCTTATCATTGCATATTTTATTTTCAATGTGTAGCGGTTACACCACGCTCAGCCAGGCACGACATAATAGAGAGTATGAATCCCCGTATTCTTGTAGTCGATGATGATACTGCCCTGTCTGAAATGCTAGGGATCGTTTTGCAGCGCGAGGACTACACAACCGTTTTTTGTGCGGATGGGACGAAAGCTCTTGAGGTATTTCGTGAGGAACGTCCCGATTTGGTGCTGCTTGATGTGATGCTTCCCGGGCTCAGCGGAATCGAAATTTGTCGGCTTCTCCGATTGGAGTCCGGTGTCCCCATCATCATGCTCACGGCAAAAACAGACACAACAGACGTGGTGCTCGGGCTCGATGCGGGTGCCGATGACTACGTGGTTAAGCCCTTTAACCCGGCCGAGCTGGTAGCGCGCATACGTACCCGGCTGCGACCCGCCGTGGTTGAGGCGGCAGAGGAGGTGCGGGTGGGTGACCTGGTGCTTGACGTGGTTGGCCATGAGGTTCGTCGGGGAAATGAGCTTATCAACCTGACGCCCCTGGAGTTTAATCTGCTGCTCACACTCGCTTCAAAACCGCAGCAGGTGTTTAGTCGGGAAACTCTTCTTGAACGAGTGTGGGGATATCAATATAAAGCGGATACGCGTCTTGTCAATGTGCATGTGCAACGCTTGCGGGCAAAGGTTGAAAAAGATCCTGAACAGCCCACCATTGTGACAACTGTGCGTGGAATTGGGTACCGGGCTGGTGCCATCATCGATTGAACCACCTCCCTCACCCACTGAGCGTGAGGCGGGGCAACCAACCGAAGCGATGCAGATACCACCGGGTTCGCGTTCTCGCAGACGTTTCTTGCGTAGTCTGGTACGCATCTACTCCCTTCTGAAAAGACGGTGGCTATCCTCCCTTAAACTGAGGACCATGACGGCTACCGGCCTGCTTACTGGTGTGGCTATTGTAGCGGGGGGAACCTATTTGCTCTTGAGCGTGGGGGGAGACCTCTTTAATACCCGGAAGCAGCAGATTCTAGCCGATTCTCTACGGGCCACGATATCCGCTCAGCGTATGCTTGATGCCTCCGACTCCTCGGAGGGTGGAGTTTCGCTGACAAACCTCACCAGAACTATGCGTAACGACGTGCGGGAAACTTCCGCGAGTCAAATGATCGCCCTGATACGCGTCCCGGGGCAGAATTTTTCGTTCGATGCCCCGCAGAACCAGGGCAGTGAAGGTTTCCCCATTAGCACTATCAGCGATGAAATGATTCATCGGGTGAATTCGGGAGAGGAATCGCAGTACTGGCAATCTGTCACTCTAAGGAACTCTCATGACGATTCCGAGTCTGCCGGCATTGTTGTGGGCTCCCGGATCACGTTTCCCGGCTCGGGAGGGGAGTACGGACTCTATATTGGCTACAGCCTGAGCGACGCTGAGCGAACGCTGAGCTATGTGCAGAGAACGCTCGTGGTCACAGGGCTTTTTTTGATGCTCCTCCTGGGTCTTCTGGTCTGGACAATCCTTCGCCTGGTGTTCCGTCCCATCGGTGTTGCCGCCGACACCAGTAGGCGTTTAGCGGCGGGTGAGAACGATGTGCGTATGCCTACCCAGGGAGACGAGTCTTTTGATGTGCTCTCACAGTCGTTTAACGATATGGCTGATAGCCTGCAGAATCGGATTAGCGAGCTGGCAAAGCTCTCCACCATGCAGCAGCGTTTTGTCTCCGACGTGTCACACGAGCTACGTACCCCTTTGACTACGATCCGTCTTGCCGGTGATGTGCTGTACTCGCAGCGAGAGAATCTTGATGCGGTGGGGGCACGAACCACGGAACTTTTGCGTACACAGATTGACCGCTTTGAAAAGCTTCTTGCCGATCTTCTTGAGATATCCCGCTACGATGCGGGATCGGTCACGCTCGAAACGGAGCCGACCAACCTGGTCAATCTGGTGGAGGACGCAGTGGAAGGTCTCAGGAGCTTGGCTGAGGCGGCGAACGTTCAGGTGTATGTGGTTGCTCGCGGTGGGTATCTTGATGCGGAGCTTGATCCTCGTCGGGTGACGCGTATCGTCAATAATCTTCTGGGTAATGCTATTGAACACGGCGAGGAACAGCCCGTTATCGTGACCGTTGATTCCAACCAGACGGCGGTTGCCGTCACGGTGCGTGACTTTGGAGCGGGCATGACCGAGGAGGACTCTCGGAGGGTGTTTGATCGATTCTGGAGGGCCGATCCATCACGAAAGCGAACCCTGGGAGGAACCGGCCTGGGGCTGGCAATTTCGCTTGAGGATGCGCTGTCGCAGGGAGGAAAGCTCGACGTATGGTCGGCTCCAGGCCGGGGAACCTGCTTTCGGCTGACGCTTCCACGCAGCCAAGCGGTTCCCATCGGCTTTTCGCCGCTTTCGCTTGATCCAGGACCGGACAACTCCTCTCTCGATACCAACGTAAACGTTATCGAAAAGGGCACGCAGGAGAGGGGAAAACCGTGAGCGGTAAGGTGGGCGTTGTGAGAATCGTATTGCTGCTCATGGCTATGGCGATCACCGTTACCGGGTGTCAATCGGGTATCCCTCGAAGCGGTGCGGTCTACGTAGGGGAACGGGAAAATATTACCGCGGAGCAACCCGTGATTTTTAATCCTGACGGACCCGCGCAGGGTGCCTCACCCGAAGAAATTGTGCGAGGATTTGTGCGGGCGGCAACCAGTTCAACCGGAGACTACGCGGTTGCCCGTGAATTCCTCACGACCAGTTTTTCTCCACAGTGGAATCCGTATGCGGGAGTTATTATCGATTCCGGTGAGCGTGGTTGGAGGGGGGAGAACAACCAGATCACAATGATGCTCACCCCGGTGTCGACGGTGAACTCACACGGTACAATGCGTTTTTCCCCCTCCGAACAAACCGTGGAGCAGGTTTTTACTCTGCTGCGGGAGGCGGGTGAGTGGCGTGTGAGTAGTGCGCCGGAGGGGATCGTGCTGGACGAGAGAACGTTCTCCGAGGTTTTTAACGAGCACTCATTGTATTTCATTGACCCCCTGACCGAGGTTCTTGTTCCGGATCAGCGTTGGTTTCTTCGGGGTGCTACGATTGCCACTCGAATTGTGACCGAACTCCTCAGTGGTCCCAGTGATCTTCTGGCCAACAACGTTACAACAACGGCCTTTCCTAGCGGAACCGTTCTGACCTCTTCCGTGCCAATCAGCGGGAATAATGCGCGAGTAGATCTGAGCAGAGAGGCGCTAGGCGCTGATGACCGTCAGCTTCAGTTGATGCTTGCACAGATAGAGAGCAGCCTGCAGGATGTCGCCGGTATCACCCGGGCTGAGATTATGGTGGGTCAGGTGGGTCTGCTCTCGGGTCCGACCGATCCGGCTCTGGTCACGCGTTACCCGCGGGTTCATAACAACCCTTTTATCCTTAAGTCCGGTGCTTTGGTCCTGGTAAATTCGGAACAGACTGATCTTCATAACCGCTTTGGCACTGCTGTTGCACAGATGGAACCTGAGGCGCTAGTGGTGCCCTCCGGGAAAGAATTTGTAGTTGTAAAAAATGCCGGTGGTATTAGCCTCGTCACAGAGCAGGGTACGACGCCCGTGGATACCCGCCCGGGGCTCATTAACCCGGTTGTTGACCCGCACGGTTTTGTCTGGAGCGTTCCTCGAGATTCGCCGCTCAGCCTGGCCATCGCTCCAACCCGGGGCGTAGCCACCGGTGCGATGCAAGCGACCTGGACTGACGCCTCTTCCATTGAATTGATGAGCATTTCGTTGGACGGAACTCGGCTTGTCACGGTCTACAGTCGCGGTGGTAGCTATGTGGTCGCGGCCGTAGGTGTTGTCCGAAATCAGGAAGGCGCTCCAACAGCGCTCACCGAACCCATAGAGATTCAGAGGTTAACGGAAACGCCGATCGATCTGGACTGGGTGGACGAAAACAGTGTTGCTGTGGCCTCGGGGGATCAGGTCTCTGGATATTCGTTGGGTATTGTCAGTATGGGGGGAAATGATCAGCAACCCGTTGCGCCGCAGAGTATCGCCTCTCTCGCGGGGGCAAACAGTATTTCCCAATTGCGTATTCTCGGCAGAAACGGTGAACTTCTGGAGTATCGGAACCCCGGCTGGCAAGCGGTGACGAGCGGAGTAACCCTTCTGGCCAAGCAGGCGTATCTCTTCTTCAATATCGATACGCCGCCATCCACAGGGGGATAGTTCCTCTGGTGCTCGGGGTGATGGGTGCCCACACTTGATATATGGCCAGCTCTCCTTCCCCACCACCTCGCTTCCTCCTGTCATCCCAGCGGGTGTGGAACACCTTGAGGGAGAGCCTGCGTGATGCGGTGGGGTTAGTGTTGCCTACCTGGTGTGTTGTGTGCGGCACCGAAAATCGCTCCGTGTGTGGGGCCTGTCGAGAGACAATCGTTTACCGCGAGAACCGCAGAAGTATCCCTGTTGTTGATAGGGCCGGAGCTGTTCGAGAGCTCTGGGTGTGCAGTGCCGTCGCCTATGAGGGGAATGTGCGGCGCATCTTGCTCGCGGTGAAAGAGGGCAGGAGTGACGCCTCGGGGGCTCTGGCGCCTCTTTTACGCCGTGTCCTGGGCGATGAGCTTGCCCGTCTGTATCGATCGGGTGCGAGCGCCGGCCGGGTTATTCGAGTCGTTCCGATGCCCTCCACCGCACGAAGCGAACGGTTACGTGGTTTTCGTCCGGTGGAGCTTCTTGTTAGGTCTGGGTCTCTTTGCGTTTTTGGTTTTTTGGAAGGAGCCTGGAGACAGGATGCGAGCCGGAGGGTGCGTCTCAAAAGATGGTTGCGGGTGCGTAGGAGAAGAAGAAAAAATCAGGTGGGGCTTTCGCGTACTGAGCGTCAGCGTAATGTTGACGAAACGCTTGTCGCCTCTTATCAATGCGCAACAAATTTTATTGTCATCGTTGACGATGTCATCACAACAGGGTCAAGCCTCCGGGAATCCTATAGGGCACTCTCAGAAAAGGGCGGAATTGTGCTGGGCGCAGTCACTCTTGCCCATACCCCGCGGCATCCTGTGTAAACGAGGTGGAAAATACCAGGCTCGGGGGTGTAGCGTTATTAGAAGGCGAGAAGTAATCGCTCACCCGAGGGCGATGAATCGCACAACAGGGAGGTTATTATGGAAGTCAACATCCGTGGTCGAAACGTTGAGATCACCGATCGTTTTGAAGAATATGCCCTCGCTAAGACCGATAAAGTTACCACTCTCGATGAGCGGGCGCAGGTACTAGAGATTAAGGTCTCACGTCGGAGCGAGCACAGTCCCAGTAATGGAGACCGTGTGGAACTCACCCTTATCGGACCGGGGCCGGTTATCCGTGCTGAATCAGATGGAAACGATAAGTTCTCCGCGTTTGATGCCGCTCTGAGTCGGCTCATTGAGCGAGTACGCCGGGCAAAAGACCGCAAGAAAGACAGGCGGGGTCGTGGACGAACCTCTCTCGGCGAGGCGGCCAATGGCGATTTCAGTATCGTGAGTCTTGTCCCGGCCGACGGCGAGATTCTTGAACAGGTAGCTGCGGGAGAAAATGGCAACGGCGGTGTCGCATCTACGGAGGTTCTAGAAGAGGACTACAATCCCGTGGTTATTCGAGCCAAAGAGTTTGACGCTACCTATCTCACCCCGGAAGAGGCGGTCGATCAGATGGAACTGGTCGGTCATGACTTTTACCTGTTTATCGAGGCCGAGACAAAGCGTCCCAGCGTTGTCTACCGCCGTAAAGGATGGGATTACGGAGTGATCGGTTTGAACCAGCAGATTGATCGCGCGGTGGTTGCTGGTTAGCGTAGGAGAACGGGTCTATCTTAACTGCGGGGCAGTCCGGTTGGCTGCCCCGCAGTTTTGTGGAAGGCGTGTTCGGTTCATAATTACAGGATGTGGAGTCCGGAGCGATTTCGCTCATAAAGAAAAATTAGGGGTTCCCATGCAAATTAGTTGTGAAACAGTTCGTCAGAGAGCATCATCCCGCTACGATTAGTAGAGTGGACAATTGTTGATTCAGACATGAGAGTTCACGGCAAAAGTGATTTTGCACGTTGCTGACGCGACGATGCAAGCGGTTGCTTTTGCATACGACAAGATGGAGAAAATCGGTGGCTTCAGTACTCGAAAAGGTTTTGCGCGTTGGAGAAGGACGCACTCTTAAACGTCTGCACAATCAGGCTAAGGCTATTAATGCCCTAGAAGAGAGTTTCAGTGATCTCAGCGATGAGGAGTTGAAGAACGAGACAGCGGATTTTAAACGCCGCTTTGAGGCAGGGGAGACCCTCGACGATCTCCTGCCCGAAGCGTTTGCGGCGGTGCGCGAGGCCTCAAAAAGAACCCTGGGACTGCGACACTTTGATGTTCAGTTGATGGGCGGTGCCGCGCTCCACTTGGGGAACATCGCAGAGATGAAGACGGGTGAGGGTAAGACCCTGGTTGCAACGCTCCCCGCGTACCTCAACGCGATCTCCGGTAAGGGCGTCCACGTGGTCACCGTGAATGACTTCTTGGCCTCCTATCAGAGTGATCTTATGGGCCGGGTTTTTCGTGCCCTGGGGATGACCACCGGTTGTATCGTTTCGGGACAGACCCCTGCGGTGCGGCGGGAACAGTATGAGGCCGACATCACGTACGGAACTAATAATGAGTTTGGCTTTGACTACCTGCGCGACAACATGGCGGGCAGCGTCGCAGAAATGGTGCAGAGAGGTCATAATTTTGCAATCATCGACGAGGTTGACTCCATCCTGATTGACGAGGCTCGTACCCCGCTGATTATCTCTGGGCCCTCATCGGGAGACGCCAACCGCTGGTTTACCGAGTTTGCTGCTATTGCCGCTCGCCTTGTCCCGGAGGAGGACTACGAGGTAGACGAGAAAAAGCGTACGGTGGGTATTCTTGAGTCTGGCATTGAGAAGGTCGAAGACTATCTGGGAATTAACAATCTTTACGAGTCGGCAAACACGCCCCTTATCTCTTTTTTGAATAACTCGATTAAGGCTCGTGCTCTATTCACCAAGGACAAAGACTACGTTGTTTTGAACGGTGAGGTTATGATCGTTGACGAGCATACCGGTCGTATCCTGGCCGGGCGTCGGTATAACGAGGGTATCCACCAGGCAATTGAGGCCAAAGAGCGGGTTCAGGTGAAGGCCGAGAACCAGATGCTTGCAACCGTGACCCTGCAGAACTACTTCAGGCTCTACGACAAGCTGGGGGGTATGACTGGTACTGCCGAGACAGAGGCCGCTGAGTTCATGAGCACCTACAAGCTGGGTGTGGTGCCTATTCCCACAAATAAGCCAATGGTTCGTATTGATCAGCCCGACCTGATTTATAAGAACGAAGAGGCTAAGTTTGCTCAGGTTGTCGAAGATATCGCTAAGCGCCATGAAAAGGGCCAGCCGGTTCTGGTGGGAACCACCAGCGTGGAGAAGAGCGAGTATCTGTCACGTCTTCTGGCTAAGCGCGGTGTTCGACACGAGGTTCTCAACGCTAAAAACCACGCTCGTGAAGCCGCTATTATTGCTCAGGCTGGTCGTTTTGGTGCGGTAACGGTTGCTACCAATATGGCGGGACGTGGAACCGATATTATGCTCGGAGGAAACGCCGAGTTCCTTGCGGTCAGCGAAATGACCGCAAGGGGTCTCAGCACACACGAGACTCCCGATGAATACGAGGCCGCCTGGGACGAGGTTTTTGATTCGGTGAAGGCCGCGGTGAAGACCGAGGCTGAAAAGGTTATCGAGGTTGGTGGACTCTACGTGCTGGGCACCGAGAGACACGAGTCCCGCCGTATTGATAATCAGCTCCGAGGGCGAAGCGGACGTCAGGGAGACCCCGGTGAGAGTCGCTTCTATCTTTCTCTCACAGACGACCTTATGCGCCTGTTTAACTCGGGCGCGGCAACCGCTTTGATGTCGCGGGGCAATGTTCCCGATGATCTTGCGATTGAGTCCAAGGTTGTCACAAAGGCTATTCAAAGCGCGCAGTCTCAGGTTGAATCACGTAACGCCGAGATACGCAAAAATGTTCTCAAATACGACGATGTGCTGAGTCGCCAGCGTGAAGCGATCTATGGAGACCGTCGCCATATTCTTGAGGGCGACGATATCGAGGATCGGGTGCAGGGCTTCTTGGACGACGTTGTCGCGGCTGTTCTTGATACTCATGCCGGCGACGGAACCGGTGACGATTGGGACTTTGACGCTCTCTGGACCGAGCTCAAGCAGCTCTATCCCGTATCAATCAGCATTGACGAGGTGATCGAAGAAGCGGGAAGTAAGGGTAAGATAAACCGCGACTTTGTGCAGCGGGAGATTCTCTCGGACGTTCACGTGGCATACGAAAATCGTGAACGTACACTGGGTTCTGAAGCAATGCGTGAACTTGAACGTCGGGTGGTTCTTGCCGTGGTTGACCGTCGTTGGCGCGATCATCTTTACGAGATGGAATATCTTAAAGAGGGTATCGGCTTGCGCGCTATGGCTCAGCGTGACCCTCTGGTTGAGTATCAACGCGAGGGCTACGCCATGTTCCAAAACAGCATGGGACAGATTAAAGAGGAATCTATGGGGCTCCTCTTTAACCTTGAGGTTCAGGTGAAGGCTCAGGATAATGCTGAACACTCGGTTGCTATTGAGGGCAAGGGTCTTGAGACCGATACTCCCAATCTACAAAAGCTGAGCTACACAGCACCGAGCGATGACGGTAGCGTTGAGGTGCGCAACGATCGTGGACAGCTTCAAAAGGCTGCCACCGAGAAGGCCCGTAAAAGAGCCACGGAGGGGGCTCAGACCGCTCCTCCTCAGGAGGAAGCAGCCCCTACGCGTCGTGGGGCTTTCGGTCAGCAGGAGTCGGCGGAGCCTTCAGCTCCCCTCAACCGCGCCGAGCGTCGGGCAAAAGGTAAAAAGTAATAGAGCCTACGAGCCAGCTATGACAAAGTCCCACCACCTTATACTCGGGTGGTGGGACTCTTGTCTGTCATATTTTCTTGGCCCGGAGATCTCCCGATTATCGTAGCCTGCGCGGTGGTTTTATTGCCGAAGAGTAACGACTGTAGGGATAACCCCCTAAATAACTTGGGTAGTTACCCTTATAGGCGCGTAACATGGCATGAAGATACTCTTAAAAAGATCGTTGATAAAAACGTTTGATGAACCTTAGTGAAAAGGAAATCCCGTGACAGATTCTGGTTCGCACGGCGCAATTAGCGCTGTTAACGTGCGCAAAACATACGGAAAAAAAGAGAATGCGTTTCACGCGCTTCGTGGAGTGAGTCTGAGTATCAACAAAGGCGAGCGTGTTGCTATCGTGGGTAAATCCGGCTCCGGCAAGAGTACACTTATGCATGTTCTGGCCCTGCTGGATACGCCCGACGAGGGGAAGATTTTCTTTGACGCTCATGATGTGACTACCTTGCGTACCTCACAGATTAATAAGATGCGCAATAAGCACTACGGTTTTGTGTTTCAACAGTTTTTTCTTAACGGGCGTCAGAGCGTGCTCGATAACGTTATGCTCCCGCTTGTTATTGGTGGGGTGCGACCTGCGGAGCGTAAGCAGCGGGCGCTGGAAGCGCTGGAGGCGGTTGGCCTGAGCGACAAGGTGAGGAACCGTGCTAACGACCTATCGGGAGGACAGAAACAGCGCGTTGTGATTGCTCGCGCGATTGTTAATGAGCCCAGTATTATCTTCGCCGATGAGCCGACGGGGAATCTCGATAGCCAAACCGGTAAACAGGTGGAAAAGATGCTTTTTGATATGAATAGAGACAAGGGAATCACTCTTGTAGTGGTCACCCACGATCACGAATTTGCCGCACAGTTTGACCGCCAGATCAATCTGGTTGACGGTCAAATCGTCTCGCAGGGTGGAGCCGCAGCATGAGATTCTCAGACACGCTTAAAATGGCCTCCAGCGGTATGTGGAGGAACAAATCACGAACCATCCTGACGATCGTTGCTATTTTTGTCGCGGCATTTACCATTACTGCCACCACAGCGATTGGCGCCGGTGTGTCAGCGTATATTGATAAGCAGATTAGCGGGTTTGGTGCCACCAATGCGATTGTCGTGACGGCTCAGGCCGATACGTCAGGTGACGGGCCAGCAAAGTACGATCCCAATGCCCAGGAAATGTTTGGGCGTAGTCTTGTCACACTGACCGAGGACGATATCACCAAGATATCGCAGGTGAAAGACGTCACTTCAGTGACGCCTGTGCAAACGGGTTCCCCTTCCTTTATCCAGAGCAGCGGCGAGAAATTCTCCCTGAGAACTCAACCTCTTCTTAAAGGGCAGAACGTTGATACCGTTGCCGGTGTGGAGCCTCAAAGCGGGGCCTCGCCCGAAATTATTATTTCGGTTCCCTATGTGAAGGCGCTTGGATTTGCTAGTGATCAGGATGCCGTAGGCAAGACTGTTACGCTGGGCGTGAGTAATCCTCTGACGGAGATTGAGACCTTTACCGCAACAGTGAGCGGCGTGATGAACGACTCGCTTCTGAGCGGAGGGCAACTGTTTGTTAACGATACCTTTCAGAAGAGAGTGACCGAGATCGTCCAGCAGGATCTTCCTGCCTCCGCAATCAACCGTTTCCCAACAGCTATCGCGTATGCCAGCAGCAGCGATCCTGAGGTTCTCACCCAGGTAAAGAAGGGTCTTGAGGATATCGGCTTTTCTGCGCAGACCCTTGAGGATCAGATTGGAGTTGTCAAACAGATATTTGATGCTATTACCATCGTTCTCACGATATTTGGCGTTATTGCCCTATTAGCGGCAAGCCTTGGTGTTGTGAATACCCTGTACATGTCGGTGCAGGATCGAACTAAGGAAATTGGATTGATGAAGGCGAGCGGGCTTTCTTCGGGCAAGGTCTTTGCGCTCTTCAGCTTCGAAGCGATGCTTCTCGGGTTGTGGGGCAGCATCCTGGGAATTGTTGCGGCCTGGGGTGCGGGTCAGGGTGTAAACAGCCTAGCCTCCAGGACCTTCCTTAAGGATCTCCCGGGATTTGACCTGATGCTCTATCCGGTGGAGAGCATGCTCATCATCGTTGGGGTGATCCTGCTGATCACCTTCCTCGCGGGAACGCTACCCGCACGACGTGCCTCGCGCCTTGACCCCATCAACGCGCTGCGCTACGAATAAAGAGTAATAACAAGGGGTCTGTGTCTTGCGAGTCATGGTTACGCGAGACACAGGCCCCTCATTTCGTTTCCTCTGGGAGCCGTCTTATTGGAGCAATCGCTCAGATAAGCCTAATCTTCAACGATGTTGAGGAGCACGTGGCCGCTCGACACGGTTGTTCCCACGACTGCCGAGAGATTGGTAATAACCCCGTCACGGTGGGCGGTGAGTGGCTGTTCCATCTTCATCGCCTCGAGAACCACCACAAGATCTCCCGCAACAACCCGGTCGCCGTTAGCAACCGCGGTTTTCACGATGGTTGCCTGCATGGGTGCTTTCACCGAGTTGCCCGTTGCGGTTGTGACCGAGCCGCCCGTCTTGCGGCGGGGTGCAGGCCCCCGGGTGAGGCCCTGATCGGCGTTGGGTAGCAGTGATGTGGGAAGGGTAACCTCCACACGGCGACCTGCAACCTCAACCACAACGTTTTGACGTGAGGGGGCAGCCGCTACACGGCCGGTTTCTCCCGACCACGGCTCGATATCGTTGTGGAATTCGTTTTCGATCCACAGAGTGTACACTCCGAAGTTGCCGTCTGCCGCGACAAAGGCGGGCTCACGGACGATTTTGCGGTGGAACGGCAACACGGTGGGGAGCCCGGCCACCTCAAACTCGTCGAGCGCGCGACGTGCGCGCTCAAGCGCCTGCTCACGAGTGGCCCCGGTCACAATTATTTTTGCAAGAAGCGAATCAAAAGCTCCCGTGACAACGTCTCCCTCGGTAACCCCGCTATCAAGGCGAACCCCCGGGCCGCCCCCGGTTTTAAACTGGGTAACGGGTCCGGGCGCGGGCAAAAAGCCGAGGCCGGGATCTTCGCCGTTGATACGAAACTCAAACGAGTGTCCTATTGCGACGGGGTCTTCGTAGTCGAGCACCCCGCCCTCAGCAATACGGAACTGTTCGCGCACCAGATCAATACCCGTAATCTCCTCGGACACGGGGTGCTCGACCTGAAGACGGGTGTTGACCTCAAGGAATGACACGGTTCCGTCCAGGGCTACAAGGAATTCGCATGTTCCCGCTCCCACATAACCAACCTCCGCGAGGATCGCCTTCGAAGCCTCGTAGAGTTTGGCGTTTTGCTCGTTGCTGAGGAAGGGGGCGGGTGCCTCTTCGACAAGTTTTTGGTGCCGACGCTGAAGGGAACAGTCACGGGTGGAAACCACTACAACGTTGCCGTGGCTATCTGCCAGGCACTGTGTTTCGACGTGGCGGGGTTTCTCTAAGTACTTTTCAACAAAACATTCACCGCGACCAAATGCGGCAACGGCTTCACGGGTGGCGGATTCAAACTGGTTTTCAACCTCGTCGCGTGTATACGCAACCTTCAGGCCCCGGCCGCCACCGCCAAACGCGGCTTTAATCGCAACGGGAAGTCCGTGCTGATCAACAAAGTCTAAAACCTCTGCAGCCCCAGAAACGGGATTGAGTGTTCCCGCTGCGAGTGGTGCGCCGACTTTTTCAGCGATGTGCCGGGCAGAAACTTTGTCTCCCAGTTTTTCGATTGCTTCGGGGCTCGGCCCGATCCAGGTGAGCCCGGCCTTCTGTACTGCGCGAGCGAACTCTGCGTTTTCGGCAAGGAACCCGTAGCCGGGGTGGACAGCATCGGCACCCGAGCGGCGCGCTACGGCTAGGATCTTCTCAATCACCAGGTAGGTCTCGGCGCTGGTGCTTCCTCCCAGGGCGTATGCTTCGTCAGCAAGCTGCGCGTGCATGGAATCACGATCCTGATCGGCGTAGATAGCAACAGAGGCTATTCCGCTGTCGGCGGCGGCACGGATGATACGAACGGCAATCTCGCCACGATTGGCGACTAGAACCTTAGAAATACGCGGCATAATTACTAAGCTTATTGCCTGCGACGCGTCCTTATTTGGATATCATCCACAATAAATAGAGGATTATGACTACAAAATCTACAAAGTCGCGGTTTTTTGGGGTGTATGAAAGCTTTTGTGCAGGGCGCTTATCCGATAATTACACTCGGTTCCACAGGTCTGGCCAAGTGTAACCCAGCTCACGTACCATTCCACGAAGCGCGGGTAAGGATAGCCCCACTACAGTGCTGGGTTCACCCACAATTTTTGTGATAAAAGCTGCACCCAGGCTATCGATGGTAAAAGCCCCCGCAACGTTGAGGGGCTCTCCCGTAGCAATGTATGCATCTATTTCGGAATCGGTAATGTCTGAACCGAAGGTGACCTCGGTGCTCGTGACAAACCCCGTTTCACCCCGAACACGACTCCCGGAGTAGTCGATCAACCAGTGCCCAGAGTAGAGAGTACCTGTTTTTCCGCGCTGCTCACGCCAGCGCTTTCTAGCGTTTTCTGCGGTGTGGGGCTTGCCATAGATAACCCCGTCGAGAACAAACGAGGAATCACCTCCCAGCACCAACCCTTCAATATCTTCCTCGTGAGCGTCTAGGTCATGCGGTGAGGGGAGAACCGCCTCGGCCTTAGCCCGCGCCAGAAGCTGAACGTAGTCCGTGGGGTTGAGAGCATAACCGAGGGAGGCTTCTGCCTTGGCAATAACGGCGTCCTCGTCCACGTGAGGGGGAAGAAGAACCGGTTCGATGCCGGAGGATCGCAGGAGGGCAAGGCGGGCTGGAGAGGTGGAGGCAAGGTAAAACTTCACCTCACCTACTCTATTCGCTTGCTGCCTTCAGCGTCAGCCCGGGTGGAGTGTGGCATGCTCTTTAGGTGAGTGAAAATACTAGACCTCGGAACACGGCGGATCTCAGCGTGGGTGAGGAGATTGAGCTTGACATTACCGGGGTTGCCCACGGTGGGATATTTATTGCGCGCCATGGGGGGCGCGTGGTCTTTGTCACCGACGCTATCCCCGGGGAGCGGGTGCGGGTGCGGGTGACGGAGGCGCGCAAAAAAAGTTTTGTCAGGGCATCCGTTATTGAGGTTCTGAGCGGGTCGCCGCACCGCCGCGATCACGTGTGGGGTTCCGCCAGTATTGCGCTCGACCCTGCGCATCGTGCGGGTGGGGCGGAGTTTGGTCACATCGCCCTTGATGAGCAGCGCCACCTTTTGGGAACGGTGGTGAGCGATTCCCTCAAACGTTTTGCGGGGATTGAGCGGAGCGCCGTGATCGAGGCGGCTCCCGGTGATGACGAGCATAACGGGCTTGGATGGCGTACCCGCATGCGAGTGCACTCCGATGGTCGGGGAAGTGTGGGGCCGTATGTGTCTCGTACGCATACTGTCGTTTCTGTTCCCGACTATCCCTTGGCGCGTCCGGGCGCTGAGAGGGTTGCGCTCGAGTTGGGGTCTTCTATAGGGGACGCACGCTCATTTGATGTGGCAGCCCCCAGCCTTTCCGCGCCGTATTCCATTGGAGTAGAAGGGACAAAACGAAGCTCACGCGGGAGCGGGGCGCGGATTCGGGAGAGCGTGGGGTCACGCGAGTTCGAGGTTTCGCGATCGGGATTTTGGCAGGTGCATCGTGAGGCTCCGCGAGTTCTCACTGCTGCCGTGCAAGACGCAATCAGCCCGGCTCTTTTTGATCCCGCAGCGGATAACTTGGACCTTTACGGGGGCGTGGGGCTTCTTGCCGCTGCCGTTCTCGACGGCTTTGAGGGGGTGCGCATCACCACCGTCGAGTCAGACTCGATCGCCACGGAGTGCGCGGTAAGCAACCTGCGCGATGCTCCCGGGGCAACCGCTATTACGGCCCGTGTTGACCGTTTTTTAGCCGAGAGAGCGCGCGCGGCCACCCGAGTCGACCACTCCCGTCTCCGTGCCGCCACGGTTGTACTCGACCCACCGCGCGCCGGTGCCGGAGCCGGTGTGAGTGAGTCCCTGCTGCGGATGCAACCCGCGCAGATAGTTTATGTGGCCTGTGACCCCGTGGCCTTTGCGCGTGATGCTAAGACCTTTGTCGAGGGCGGATACACGCTTACGGGGATACGGGGTTTTGATCTTTTTCCACACACGCATCACGTGGAGGTGGTGGCCTCGCTGGTTCGTAACGACCTACTCGGTTTCGCGAATGTCCCCAAAGACGGCCGCGGCTGAGCGGGCGGTGTGGGTCACCGTCGTCATATCGTCACCGGTAACCGTCACATGACCCACTTTGCGGCCACGACGAGGAAGCTTACCGTAGCTGTGTATTTTTGCGTTGGGATACCGGGTAAAGGCCTCAGGGTAGAGATCTTCCATAGTGCCCTCCGCGGGACCACCCAGCACATTAACCATCACGGTGTGTGGGCTGCGAAGCTCTGTGGAGCCGAGCGGTAAATCGGCGACCGCGCGCAGATGCTGCTCGAACTGACTTGTCACGGAGCCCTCAATTGTCCAGTGCCCACTATTGTGGGGTCGCATCGCCAACTCATTCACGAGAATACGATTATCGGTGGTTTCAAAAAGCTCAACAGCGAGCACCCCGGTAACCCCGAGAGCGTCTGCGATGCGTCGGGCAATGTCGGCTGCCACCCGGGCAACCTCGCCCTCGGAGCCGGGTGCGGGAGCCAAAACCTCCGCACACACACCGTCTTTTTGTATTGTCTCCACAACAGCCCAGGTTGCACTTTCTCCGCTGGGTCGTCGGGCGATGAGCTGTGCGAGTTCGCGGCGGAAATCGACGAGTTCTTCCACAAGAAGCTCACCACCCCTGCCGTCCTCGGCAAGCGTGGTAAACCAGTCTGCGGCCTCGGAAGCATCGGAGATCACCCGGACGCCTTTGCCGTCATAGCCACCCCGGGCGGTCTTCAGAACACCGCGACCACCGTGGCTCTCAAGGAAGCGGGCCAGAGCTTTCTGATCACTCACCCGCGCCCAGGAGGGTACTGGCAGTCCCAGCTCGGTGAGTTTTTCACGCATGAGGATTTTGTCCTGTGCGTAGAGAAGGGCGTCCGGCCCGGGATGCACGTGATATCCCCGGTGGACTAGTTCGCGAAGGATTGGTTGTGGAACGTGTTCGTGATCAAACGTGACCACATCAACCGTTGCAGCAAAAGAGGCGACGGTCTCGAGGTTACGGTAGTCACCCACCCGAGTGGCCGCGAGTGACGCCGACATGCCGGGTTCTTCCGCGAGCACATGGATGCCCAGGCCGGTATTGATTGCCGGGGGGATCATCATTCGAGCCAGCTGCCCGCCGCCGATTACACCGATAGTTTGTGGCATGGTGACCCCTCAGGTGGTTTGATGGTGAATAAGTTATCTTTTCTATTCTCTCGCAAAACCCGAGAGCGTAAAAAATCAGTTATTTACGGTGGATGATACGTGGTTGTCAGACGGATAGGCCGTGGGGAGGGTAGTTTCTGCGGCGTAAGAACGTTCGATGAGTTCGTGCAGCATCGACACGACCAACTCTGCCTGTGGAACATCGTTAAGCTTCAGGACGGAATCTGAACCAACCGCGAGGTGGATCGTTCCCGACCGATACAGTCGCTGAATAGCGTTTGACCGCAATTGCACCTCGCGGATCCGACCGAGTGAGACCTCCGAGCGTGACCGTACGATAACCCCGTGACGAATAATGATGCGCTTGGTGGTGATGGTAAACGTTGTACCGAGCCACGCGAGGTAGGGAAGAAGGCACAGCAGCAGGATGACCAGGGCCGCTCCTCCGAGCACGCTCAACTGTTGCCACTGCTCGCGAAACCACGAACCGTAAAAACCGGCCAGAGGGGCAACCACAAGGAGTACTATCGCGGGAAGAAAGAGGCGGCGTCCGTGGCGGCGCAGTCGGGCCAGCACAATTTCGGGTCGTACGTGGGCAGCCGTCGCCGGTTTAAGCGCCGCTTCAAGATTAGCGGCGCGGTATTCGGCTGACCCTGTGTCAGCGTTCGGTACGGATGCCATGCCTCTATTTTTACAGCATTCAACCGTGCGTGGGGTGCCCGACACCACGGGTATCTGTCTAAATAGGGAAAACTCCTGGCTTAAGAGAGAAAACCCCGCCGACAAGGTATTCCGTGGGATAACCTTGTCGGCGGGATCTGTGCTACTTCGTCAGCGTGACGAATGTAGGGTAGCGCGCTATGCGCTTACCTGGGCGGTGATGCGAGCACCCAGGTTCCGGTCGACCTCGGTCCAGTACCAGAGGAAGCGTTTCTTAACTTCATCGCGGGTGAGGCTGTTGTACTGACCGACGAGGGTCTCCGTGAGACGTTCCCGCTGTGCATCGTCAAAGACCTCGCGCACCAGTGTTCCCGCCTGCCCAAAGTCGTCGTCATCGGAGCGGAGGGTATATGCGGATCGCACAAGATCTCCATCACTTTCCCAGCCCACACCCTCGGCAGCCTTGTGCGGGTCCGCGGCGGGGCCGTTGGCTGAGTTGGGCGCGTAGACCGGAGTTTCTCCACCGGTGTAGAAATGACGCATCGAGCCGTTTTTGGAGTACGAGTTAACCTCGCTGGTGGGACGGTTCACCGGCAACTCGTTGTAGTTGGTGCCGATGCGGTAGCGGTGTGCGTCCGCGTATGAGAATATGCGGGCGAGTAGCATCTTATCGGGGCTCGCCTCAATACCGGGCACGAGGTGTGACGGGGCAAAGGCGGCCTGCTCGATCTCGCCGTGGTAGTTTTTGGGATTGCGATTGAGCTCGTACTCACCAACCGGAATCAACGGGTAGTCTGAGTGGGGCCAGATCTTTGTGAGGTCGAACGGGTTAAAACGGTAGGTCTTTGCCTCTTCGTAGGGCATAATCTGCACCGAGACACGCCAAGAGGGGAAGTTTCCGGCCTCGATATTGTCGTAGAGGTCTCGCAGATAGAAGTCGGTGTCCTCTCCCACAAGCTGTTGTGCTTCGGCATTACCAATGTTCTTCACGCCCTGATTGGAGTGGAAGTGGTACTTGACCCAGAAGCGCTCGCCGGCCGCGTTGATCCACTGGTAGGTGTGTGAACCGTATCCGTTCATCTCGCGCCAACTCGTGGGCAGACCCCGGTCTCCCATGAGATAGGTTACCTGATGGGCCGATTCGGGTGAAAGGGTCCAGAAGTCCCACTGCATATCCGCGTCACGCAGATTGGTGTGGGGTAGGCGCTTCTGCGAGCGAATGAAGTCGGGGAATTTGATGCCGTCACGAATGAAGAAGATCGGGGTATTGTTTCCCACGATGTCGTAGACGCCCTCCTCCGTGTAAAATTTCAGGGCAAAGCCGCGAACGTCGCGCCAGGTGTCGGGGGATCCTAGTTCTCCGGCAACCGAGGAGAAACGCTGGAGCAATTCCGTCTTGGTGCCCTTTTGAAAGAGGCTTGCGCGGGTGTATGCACTCAGATCCTCAGTGACGGTCAGGGTTCCGAATGCGCCGCCCCCCTTTGCGTGGACAACACGCTCGGGTACGCGCTCGCGGTTAAACTGGGCCAGCTTCTCAACTAGGTAGTGGTCGTGCAGTACCACGGGGCCGTTGGGGCCGACCGTGCGTGAGAACTCGTCGGAGGCGACGGCCGCACCCGTGTTGGTGGTGGTGTGTTTAGTCATTGTCTTTCCTTTCGCAGGTAGCGCACAGACCTCGGAACGTAAGGTCTGTTTCGATAATTGTCATGCCGTGAGAACTTGAAGGGACGAGGCACGGTGCGTGCCCCACAACACAGTCGATGTCCTCCACCCGGCCGCAGCTCACGCACTGGACATGGTGGTGGTTATCTTTTGTACGGGTTTCGTATTGGGCGCTACTGGAATCGGCTAGGTCTACTCTCCTCACGATTCCCGCGGTCGTGAGATCCTTGGTAATCCCGTGAATTGCCTGAAGCGAAACCGTACTGAGTGTGTGGAGAACACCGCGATAAATGGTCTCGACGTTTGAGTGCGGGTTGTGATCAATAAACGTAAGGACGGCTATTCGTTGACTTGTTGCGCGCAGGCCCACCCGGCGCAATTCGTTTGCCCAATCGGCATTTCGAGGATGAGTAACTGTGGTTTCAGCACTGAGCATGGGGCAATGCTATCAGGTTATTTTTAGTAATTCATAATAACTAGTGATTGTCTACAGCGCGTAAATGCACAACATCACCCGCGGAGACGATCAGAGGAGAGGACTCCCCACTTACCTCAACCACAAGACGTCCAGTGTTGTCAATGTCCCGTGCAAGCCCCACTGGTTTCCTGCCGTCGGGCAGGTGAACTATTACGTGTTGCCCCAGGGTTGCGGAGTCTTGGCGGAGTGTGACGAGAGTTTGTTGCGGCGGACTGTCTGTGTCTTCCCGTTCGCTCAGGAGGGCATCGGTGCGGGCAAAAAGCTCGGTGAGGTAGTGTGCGAGTATCGTGTCAATATCAACCGAGCGCGCGCCCTGCAGTCGCAGAGAGGTCGCTGTGGCCGTGGGTAACTCTTCGGCGGACATCGTGAGATTAATCCCTGTCCCGATGATGATTGTGTCGTTTGGTCCGACTTCGCACAGGATCCCCGCGACCTTCAATCCGTCTATCTGTACATCGTTTGGCCACTTGACGGAGACCTGTGACCGAGGAACGAGAGGGCGTAGCGTTGCGGCTAACGCGCTTCCGGTGACGAGGGGAACCAGGCTGCGCAGTGAGGGGGCGATCCGGCATCTGAGTGCAGAGACCGCAAGGCTTGTGTGGGGTGGTGTAACCCACGACCTGTCTAAGCGCCCTCGCCCCGATACCTGATTATCCGTAGCCACAACGCTCTTGTCGGGGATGACGTCGATTTTGTTGAGGTGCGAAAGATGGGCGTTGGTTGATCCGACGCGTTCGAGCCAGAGGAGTTGTGGGGTGACTATTCTGCTGAGAGGAAGCTCCATAGTGAGATTGTATCGACGTCGTTTAAAACGTGTTCCCCCTCAGAAATCTTTGAAAGTCTGGCTTGTGTCTGCGCGGGGTACGAGGGTTGCTGAGGTAAAAAAAAGGGGTTTCGTAGAAATAGTGAAGAAGATTCGGATTCTTTTGTAGAGGTTCTAATACCCCCTCGAGGCTGTCTTCCCGGGTAAAGTTGCAAGCGTGACCGCCAAAGAATCTTCAGCCGAACCCGATTTGTCCACCACCGCTGGTAAAATTGCAGATCATAGACTGCGATACAACGAGGCTGTGCACGAGAGAAACGCTAGAGCCGAGGCACGACAGCACCCCAAAGGTAAGATGACCGCTCGTGAGCGGATCGAAGAGCTGCTCGACCCCGGTTCTTTTGTCGAGTTTGATAAGTATGTGCGTCATCGCACCCACTCTTTTGGTATGGAGGACAATCGTCCCTTCGGTGATTCGGTGATTACCGGGGCGGGAACCATTCAGGGACGTCAAATCGCCGTCTATTCCCAGGATTTCACTATTTTTGGTGGGTCACTCGGCGAGGTTGCCGGGGAAAAGATCGTCAAAATTATGAACTTTGCGCTGAAAACTGGTGTGCCCATTGTGGGTATTCTTGATTCCGGCGGGGCTCGCATTCAGGAGGGAGTTGTTGCCCTGGGTAAGTACGGCGAGATTTTTCGTCTGAACACCATGTGTAGCGGAGTGATTCCGCAGATTTCGATCATCATGGGTCCAGCCGCCGGTGGGGCGGTCTACTCTCCAGCTCTCACTGACTTTGTGATCATGGTTGATAAAACCAGCCACATGTTTGTGACGGGTCCTGATGTGATTAAGACCGTCACGGGTGAGGAAGTAAGCTTTGAGGAGCTGGGTGGGGCTCTTACCCATAATAAGACATCTGGGGTCTCTCACTATCTGGCATCCGATGAGGGCGACGCGCTGGACTACGCTCGCACGCTGGTCAGCTATCTGCCCGATAACAATATGGCTGAGCTTCCCGTCTACGACAGTAATACGGCTTTTGAGATCACAGATGCTGATCGTCGTCTTAATACCGTTATCCCGGACAGCCCCAACCAACCCTACGATATGACAGCCATCATAGAGTCGATCGTGGATGGGGGAGACTTCCTTGAGGTGCAGCCCCTCTTTGCGCCGAACATACTGATTGGTTTTGGTCGGATGGAGGGTCGTACCGTGGGTATAGTGGCAAACCAACCCAGTGTCATGGCGGGCACCCTGAACATTGAGGCCGGTGAAAAGGCCTCGCGCTTTGTGCGCTTCTGTGACGCTTTTTCTATTCCGATTCTTACGCTTGTGGATGTTCCGGGATACCTTCCCGGAACCGATCAGGAGTGGGCCGGTGTGATTCGTCGCGGCGCAAAGCTCCTGTATGCATACGCGGAGGCAACCGTGCCCATGGTCACCATTATCACCCGCAAGGCGTACGGTGGTGCATACATCGTGATGGGCTCGAAACAGCTGGGGGCGGATGTGAACATTGCCTGGCCTACGGCTGAAATTGCCGTAATGGGCGGTGCCGGGGCGGTGAATATTCTGTACCGGGCGGAACTCAAAAAAGCTGCGGAAAATGGCGAAGACGTGGAAGAGTTGCGCACCCGCTTAGCCAATGAGTACACCTACGGTGTTGCCAGTCCGTTCTTGGCGGCCGAGCGGGGAGAGCTTGATAACGTGTTGGAGCCCGCCGGTACCCGTCTTGCGGTCCTCAAAGCGTTGCGGGGTCTGCGTGGTAAGAGGGCAGAACAGCCCACCAAAAAACACGGAAACATTCCTCTCTAGGGGGCGTTGTGAGAGACTACGATTCTTTGCCCGATATTGACGCGCACTTTGTGACGCGGAATGTTACCGATGAGGAGAGGGCCGCCGTTATTGCGGTGCTTTCGGTACTGAAGGTTCAAGAAGCTCAGAAAGTGCACTCGGTGATAAGTGCGGCTCGAGAACCCTGGAAGAGGAGCCAGCGGGTTCCAGAGGGAATTCCGGAGCATCGCGAGTAGAAGATTTTTCGGTGTTCTCGGCGCTCCGTGACAGCGCTCACCCAGGCTCACAAACTATTATCAAAGAATGGCCAAGAATTCTATGCGTGAGCCCCGAGTCGGGGTCGTTATGGGCTCCGACTCTGACTGGCCGGTGATGAGTGATGCGGTCCAGGTTCTGGTTGAGTTTGGTATTTCTCACGAGGTAGAGGTTGTCAGCGCGCACCGAACCCCCGAGAAGATGATTGCCTATGGCCAGGCTGCGGCCGGTCGTGGACTTCGAGCTATTATTGCCGGGGCGGGCGGCGCGGCTCATCTGCCCGGTATGCTCGCGTCGGTTACGACCCTTCCCGTTATCGGAGTTCCCGTTCCTCTGGCTCGGCTTGATGGCCTTGACTCGCTTCTCTCAATCGTGCAGATGCCCGGGGGGATTCCCGTTGCAACGGTGTCAATTGGCGGTGCAAAAAACGCGGGGCTGCTGGCCGCTCGCATACTGGGTGCGACCGATGATTCCCTCTCCCGCAAGCTTTCTACCTACGCAGCCGAGCTAGAGTCCCTGGTGGAAGCCAAGAACGAGGCATTGAAAAATAGTCTATGAATCTAGATAACCCGATTCGTTACCCCGATAAGACCTCCGTGGAGGTTATGACAAAGCGAAGCTGGTGGCTTGTTTTGTGGGGATTTCTTATACCCGGTTCCGCACAGGTCCTTGCGGGTAACCGTAAGCTTGGGCGTTTTGGTCTTGTAACCACGATCGTCATGTGGCTGCTTGTTGCGGCGGGCCTCATCACGTTTTTTGTTTCTCAGCAAACCCTCATCAGCCTGTTTACAATGTCGTGGTCTCTGCTGATTCTTCAAGTTGTGCTGGTTTTTTACGGTGTAGTTTGGTTTGTTTTAGCTCTCAACACCCTCACCCTGGTCAAATTTGTTAAGGTTCGTCCTCGGTCGCGTTTTCTTGTAGCCGGAGTTGCGGTTGTTGCTCTTTTTCTCTCCACGGGAGTGAGCGCGTATGCAGCCTATGTCACCAATGCCTCCTGGACACTCATCGGCAATGTTTTTGCCGGCGGTGTACGCGAGGAACCGATTGACGGACGCTACAATATCCTTCTCATGGGTGTTGACTCTGGTGACGATCGTGACGGTATCCGGCCCGACAGCATGACGGTTGTGAGCATCGACGCGGAAACCGGTGAGGCCATTATGGTAGGCATTCCGCGCGATTTTCAAAGTACGCCCGTCAGCGAAGAGTCACCTTTGAAGGACCTTTATGCCGCCGGTGTCTGTAATACAGATCCCGCAGTGTGTAAGGCAAACGGTATGTTCAACTACGTGAGTACCTACTATCCGGAGTTCTACCCCGATGCGGAGAAAAATGGTAGTAGTGTGGGCATCGAGGCCACAAAGGATGTTGTTCAGGGTATCACCGGAATCGATATACAGTACTACGTACTTGTCGATATGAAGGGCTTTGAGCAGATGATCGACGCCCTTGGGGGGGTAACGATTAACGTTCCTGAGCGGGTAGCGCTTGTTGGTTCAGAGCATAAGGGTCAGGTTAACGATTGGATTGAAGCGGGAGAGCAGACCCTGAGCGGCAATCACGCCCTCTGGTACGCGCGCTCGCGTTATCAGGCAAGCGATTGGGAGCGAATGGAGCGTCAGCGGCGACTTCAGATGGCGATTGTTGCACAGTTTACGCCGATGAACGTCTTGACTCGGTTTAAAGAAATTGCCAGCGCCGGATCGCAACTTATTCAAACCGATATTCCGGAGTCGATGCTTGCATACTTTGTCGATTTGGCGACAAAGACGAAAGAGCTTCCCATTGAAACCATTGAACTTACGCCGCCAACCGTTGATCCGGATAATCCCGACTACGACTACATCTACAGTCTTATAGCGGAGGCACTAAAACCAGGAGTTCCGGAGACGTCTCAGTAGTAGGGCGCGGGGTTTGCGGTGTTTTTAGAGTTCTGCGTGGAGTTGCCAGATCCGTTCGCCGGTCTCACGCCAGGTGAACGCTTTGGCTCGATCTGTTCCGAGTGTGGACAGTCTGTCACGAACGGTGGAGTCTCCCACCACTCGGGCGATCTCGGTGGCGTAGGCATCAACGTAATCGTCTGAGTTGAGAGTCGCGTCAACAGCCACCCCTGCACCGTCTGCAAGCTCGGTGTGGAGCGCGGAGGAGGAGTGAATAACGGGGGTACCCAAGCTAAATGCGGTGAGTATTTGTGAGTCGTATCGGTCACTCGTGCCGGGGGAGACGTAGGCTTTGGCTCCGGAAAAGGCCGTGCGCACCTGTTCTCCCGGGGAAGACTGTAGCAGGCGTACCCGGGTCTGATCAACGGTGTGCTGCTCAAGCAACGCGGTAAACTTGGTTGTGTCTATAGCGGAGTCGCTCACCACCACCAGGCTGAGCTCGGCCAGCTCGGGACGGGTGAGCGCCCGAACAATTGTGGAGAGGTCACTTGCTGAACCGAGATTTCCGTACGCCACAATGTAGTCCACGGGAAGATCCGGCGTGATCGGATTTTTGTCGGAGGTTGAGGCGTTAACAACTCGTGTGGGAGCACTCTCCCCGATTACGCGGACCCTGTCGCCGAAATTTGCGTACTGGGAGAGGTTCTCCGCAACGGTATGGGAGGGGACAACCACGGCATCAGCGTGCTTAAGCGCACGCTTTATCATTCCTTTAAACCAGAGAGAAAGTCCGGGAGAACAGCTGTCCGGGTGCGTCCACGGTGTGGTATCGCTAATGCTGACGGTGGTTTGTACCCCGTCGTTAACCCCGTCGTGGCGACGTAGAGGGGCAAGCATGCTGGGTGCGTGAACCAGCCCCTCGTGTGCACCTCCTGTTATTCCTACTGACCAGGAACGTGCCGTAGCCGCTCGATCACGTGGAAGTAGGATAACGGATGCCTGGGGGCAGAAGGACTCGTAGAAGGAGATCTCAGCGTTAAGGCCCTTCGGGAGGATAAGCTCAACCTGGCAATTTTTCGGGGTGGTAGCCACCAGGCTACGCGACACATCGTGAATGTGATCGCTGAGGTCTATGGATGCGGACGGCCACAGACCCTCGGCAACTATTGTGAGTGTTGTCATTGTTCTTTGGATGGGGTGAGGGTGAACGTGTCGGCTTCGAAGGCCGCGTGCAGCGCTTCCCGCCATGGACGCATCGGTGGTAGGCCAGCCGCTACCCAGGCGTCATGCCCAAGCACCGAGTAGCTTGGTCTGGGAGCCGGTCGAACAAACGAGGCGCTATCTGTGGGATGGACCCGTGCCGGATCTAGCCCCGCCTCCGAGAGTACGGCTTGCGCGAATCCTCGCCAGCTTGTCTTACCGGAGTTGGTGCCGTGATAAATCCCGGGGGCGGCATCCGAATCGATCAGTAGGGCGATCTGAGAAGCCAGGTCACGGGTCCAGGTAGGCTGACCAAACTGGTCGTCAACAACGGTAAACGTGTCGAGTTTTGCCGCGAGGTTGAGCATCGTCTGGGCAAAATTAGCACCGTTTTGGCCATATAGCCACGCGGTGCGAACGATATAGGATCCGTCAGGGTGCTCGGTAAGGACGCCTTTTTCTCCAGCGGCTTTTGTGCGACCGTATGCGGAGATTGGTGCGTGAGGAGTGTTTTCGGCATAGGGTGTGGTTGCCGAACCATCAAATACATAGTCGGTTGATATCTGCACCAGCTTAGCCCCCGAAAGCCGTGTTGCCCGTGCAAGATTTGTAGGCCCGGTTCCGTTGATCAATAATGCCGCGTCTTCATCCGTCTCGGCGTTGTCAACTGCGGTATAGGCGGCCGCATTGATCACAGCGTCATAGTCGTTGACAGCAGACCGTACCGCAGCCTCGTTGGTGATATCAAGATCACCACGTCCAAACGCAGTAACGTCGTGTTCTATGAGAACGCGCTGCAGGTCTTCTCCCAGCATGCCGTGGGCACCCGTAATGAGGATTCGTGCCATGGGCTTAGTCCAGGGCAGCGCGGGCCTTGAGCGGCTCCCACCAGGCCCGGTTATCGCGGTACCACTGCACCACATCGGCAAGGCCCTTTTCAAAAGGAACAAGCGGCTCGTAGCCGAGTTCAGCCTGAATCTTGCTGATGTCTACCGAGTAGCGTAGGTCGTGGCCGAGGCGGTCTGCAACGCGGTCTACGTAGCTCCAATCCTTTTCCGTTGCATCAAGCAGGAGTTGCGTGAGCTGCTTATTGGTGAGTTCTGTTCCTCCGCCAATGTTGTAAATCTCGCCCGCACGGCCACGGGTAACCACCATGGCGATACCCCGGGTGTGGTCATCAACGTGTAGCCAATCACGAATATTATTGCCCTCGCCGTAGAGGGGAACGTGCTTATCATCAATGAGGTTGGTCACAAAGAGGGGGATAACTTTTTCGGGAAAGTGGAAGGGGCCGTAGTTGTTGGAACAGCGAGTGATCGATAGATTGAGCCCGTGGGTACGGTAGTAGCTCCGGGCGAGCAAATCGCTTCCCGCCTTTGACGCGGAGTACGGTGAATTGGGTTCAAGTGGCCAATCTTCCGACCATGATCCCTCGGCGATTGATCCGTACACCTCGTCGGTGGAGACGTGCACAAAACGTTTCACCCCGTTGCGGAGCGAGGCGTCGAGTAACTGCTGGGTGCCCAGCACATTTGTTTCAACAAAAATAGTGCTGTCCCGAACGGAGCGGTCAACGTGGCTCTCTGCGGCGAAGTGGACAACCGTGTCAATTTCGGGAAGGAGCTGGTCGAGCAGGGCACCGTCGCGAATATCACCCTTGACAAACCTGTATCGGGGAGAGGAAGCTACCGAGGTGAGATTTTCAAGGTTTCCGGAATAGGTGAGGGCGTCAAGCACGACAACGTTCGAACCCTCAAGACCGGGATAGGCATCTTCGAGAGTGCGTCGCACAAAGTTGGATCCGATAAACCCAGCTCCACCAGTTACGAGTATCTTCATTGCGTCCTTCTTGTTCCGTAGGCTAAAGTACAAAGCTCATTCTAGCGACACACGGGTCAAAGATAACTGTAAACGCGCTTGTGTCCGTAGGAATTCTTGAAAGTGTGGGACTAACCGGTTTTTCTTTTGGTGAGGTTTCCGCGAACCCAGAGGCCCACCTTGAGGGCCGCTCTCAGAGGCCAAAGGAGGGGACCCGAATATTTTTTTGAGAGAAAACGTGCGGCGCTTTGGTGGTGTACTCGGAGCATGTATGAGCTGTCCCCCTGGGTAGAGTGGGCGCCCGTATGTGTGGCGGTGGCTGCGGGCTCGTATATATTTTTATAGCCTGCCAACCCTGTTCTGTACCCGAGGTCAACATCTTCAAAATACATGAAATAACCTTCATCAAAGCCGTCAAGTTCATCGAATATAGACTTGCGGATAAGTACGCACGCACCGGAAAGCCAGCCTGTTTCGCGTGCCGAATCTTCTTCGGATTCGTTATGATACTTGCTGCTCCACGGGTTTTTTTCCCAGATATTGGCAAAAAGGGCGTGGCCAATCCCTACCCGAAGCGAGGGAATAACTCGGGCCGAAGGGTAAACGCTCCCGTCGGGTTCAAGTATTTGAGGCCCTACGCAGGCGATCTGAGGGTCGCTTAAGGCGCGACGAAGCATGGTTTTTACGGCGTCAAGAGAGATTACGAGATCCGGGTTGCAGGCTAAGATCCAGCGTGCCGTTGTGCCGTATGCGGCGACGGCACGATTAATAGCTGCACCGTATCCGGGGTTTTCGGGGAGGGGCAGGTAAGCGCAGTCGAAGGTTGCGGCTAGGCTTTCTACCGAATCGGAGTTGGGCTTGTTGTCAGCTACAGCGACCCGAAGCCCCGGTAGGCTATCCTCACGAAGTGCGCTGAGGAATGGTTTGAGTACATCCCCCGAGCCATAACTCACGGTTACGACCAGAATGTCGCTCAGGTCTACCGGTTCAGGAAAATTTTTCTGAGACATTACGTTTCCATCTTAGGGGGCTTTGAACTCTACATACTAACCCCGTGATTTTTCCGTAACCCGACCGTGTGACTTGTGAAGAGACGGGTGTGGCCTACTATTGAATGGTGGATATTCGTGAACTTAACATACCTCACTCGTACGAGATCATCCCAAAACAGTTTCCTGATGATCGGGGAGTCTTCCTCGAATGGTATCGCAGCGACAAGCTCGCAGAGGCTGTAGGGCACCCGCTTCACCTCGCTCAGGCTAACGTCTCTGTCTCAAAAAGAGGAACAGTGCGCGGAATTCATTTCGCGGACATCGCACCGAGCCAGGCAAAATATGTTACGGCGGTGCACGGAGCTGTTCTTGATTTTGTTATTGATATTAGGGTTGGCTCACCCACCTTTGGTCAGTGGGACTCGGTCTTGCTTGACGACACGGATCGTCGTGCAATCTATATAGCTGAGGGACTGGGTCATGCGTTCGTTGCACTCACAGAAAATGCAACCGTGAGCTATTTAGTTTCTGCACCGTTTAACGCTGAGCGCGAGCATGGAATTAACCCCCTTGATAGTGAGGTTGGATTGGCGTTTCCGAAGGAAGCGGGAGAGCTGCTGCTCTCACCAAAAGACACCGAGGCGCCCAGCCTTGCAGACCTGGCGAGTGCGGGTCTTCTGCCCACTTGGGAGCAGGCTATAGCTTTTTACTCTGAACTTAACGCTGAAGGAGGCGTGCGATGAAGGGCATTATTCTTGCGGGTGGCTCAGGAACCCGACTGTGGCCGATTACAAAGGGTATCTCGAAGCAATTGATGCCTATTTACGACAAACCGATGATCTATTACCCCCTATCAACCTTGATGATGGCTGATATTAATGAAGTACTGATCATCACGACACCGGAGTATAACGATCAGTTCAGGGCTCTTTTAGGTGACGGATCACATCTTGGCCTCACCATTGAATACGCGGTACAGCCTTCACCTGACGGTTTAGCGCAGGCGTTTATCATCGGTGAGGAGTTCATTGGTGATGATAGTGTTGCCCTGGTTTTGGGAGATAATATCTTTCATGGAACCGGGCTCGGGTCTAATCTGCGTAGACACGGTGAGATTGAGGGTGCCCTTATCTTTGCCTATCACGTGAGTAATCCTACCGCCTACGGCGTGGTTGAGTTCGATGAGAATTTGAAGGCGCGGTCTATCGAGGAAAAACCCGCCGTTCCCAAGAGCAGTTATGCTGTTCCTGGCCTCTACTTTTACGACAACTCGGTGGTAGAGATTGCCAAAACTATTGAGCCCAGTGCTCGCGGAGAACTAGAGATCTCGACAGTTAATGAGCGTTATCTTGAACGGGGCGCTCTGCAAGTGCATGTTCTTGACCGGGGAACCGCCTGGCTTGATACCGGCACATTTGAATCAATGATGCAGGCCTCCGAGTACGTTCGTGTTATTGAGGATCGCCAGGGGTTTAAAGTCGGTTGCATTGAAGAGATTGCCTGGCGGGCCGGCTGGATCTCCGATGCTCAACTAAGCGCGCTGGCCTCACCCCTTAAAAAAAGTGGTTATGGACGATACCTGGCCCAGTTGTTAGAGGGGGGCAGCTAGGCGAGTAAGACGGCAGAATCGACCCTGATCAGGTCTGCGGGGGCACACCTCCTGCGGCTTCAGATCTCTCCACTGAATTATCCGGCGATCCGTCTCCCGAAAAATTCCTGTAAAACGGAGATATTTTTTCAGATTAGGAGCAACCATCTGTTAGCAGGACAGCCCGATTGAATTGGGAGGGAGGGCAAAAGCCGTTGTAATTCCTAAGGTTTCTACAGTTTGCAATATTGCTGCTTTCGGGTTATTCAAGGCATAGATCAGGATATTTGGGATAACATCATGATGTAAGAACCATTGAAATTGGTTAAGTAGGATTAGACCGTTCAGACTAATATTACGGAAGCTTCACTGAGCTTCTATCTGTAATACCGTGGTTGAAAACGTGCCTGACAGGGATGTTTGGAGTGTGCGTGAGTATCTCTTGGCACAGACTAAGAAGTTCCCCCGCGAATGATGTCACACGTGACGTGAAAGGAAGATGTGTCTGTGGTGAAACAGGGCAAGAAGGGGGTGGTTGAGCGTTATCGTCAGCTAGTAGAGCCACAAGAGAACGGATTGCCACAGAGACGGGTTATTGCTTATCCTCTTCTGTTTCTCGCCGCTCTCTTTCTGGTTTTTGTTGGCTTAGGTGTGACTGGCAGTTCCACCGGAATGCTTAACCAATTTTTTTCGAACTCTTCCGATGATCGGTTGATCCTGGGTGAACCACAGGCTATTCGAAGCGACGAATGGTCTGTGCAGACCTCCTGGACCATTTCGCAGGTTGAGCAGGGCCTCCCGTCTGTTAACCAGATTTTTCCCGGGGGAATGGATGCGACGGTGCAGCATGACTTACCCTCAGCGGACTGGTCGGTTGCTTTCAGACCTCACCTTTTGGGGTTTCTGTTTCTTCCCTTAGATAACGCAATGGCCTTCAAATGGTGGCTTCCTGGTTTTGGCATGATCGCTGCCGCTTATCTTTTCTTTATTGGTATTATGCCACGGCGCCCCTTAGCGTCTTCTGCGCTAGCTACGGGCTTATTTTTTGCGCCATTTGTGCAGTGGTGGTATCTTTCCGTCACAACGTGGGCCATAGCCTGGGCGTTCTTAGTAATGGCCGCTGTGCTCTGGGCGGTAAAGGGCGCCTCTGTGGGGGCACGAGTGACCTTAGCGATTTTGGCAGGTTATATAACGGTAACCCTGGGGACGGGAATTTATGTCCCATTTATCTTAGCCGGTGTTTTTCCTGCGCTTGCATTCAGTGTGGGCTATACGCTTGACAAATCGAGTAACAGGTTCCAGCCGTTCATCCGGAAGAGGTTCCATTCCCTCCTACCGCTGCTGATCTCAGGAGTGGCAGGAGTGGGCGTGCTCGGGATTTGGTTGCTCACTCGGTGGTCAACAATTCAGGGGTTCATGAACACTGTTTACCCTGGCGAACGGCTTACTCCTACCGGTGCTATGGAAATAAGCCAATGGATGGCTCTTTTGGCTGCCCCGTTTAATTATGGTCTGCAGGAAGAACAAAATGGCTCACTTGGTGCAAACGCAGCGGAAGCATCGACCCTTTTTATCAACGGGTTATTTCTTCTGATTCCGCTTATCTGGATTGCTGTGCGTCGGTTTCGTTGTTCGCGAGAGATTGATGCCGTTACCCTGTCAATGTCAATTCTGATGATTGTTTGTCTCTTGTTTCTTGCTGTGCCGGGGTGGGACCCGATTGCGCACTTGCTTTTCTTGGATAGATTCACCCCCGAGCGGATGTACCTGCTTTTTGGGATAGTAAGCATTATGCTCATGGCTATTTTAGCGATGAGAGTTGAAGAACTCCGTCAGGAAAAAGCAAGAAAACTGAAACTTATTTTTCCTGCTCTCTGTGCTACGTTGGTCGCGGGATTGTCTCTCTCCACAGTTGCTCTGTGGCTTCGTTTGCATAAATCGATAATTATCAGCCCAAAACTTTTCGGTTTTGACTCCTTCGTCACGCTTGCGGTTTTATGTGTGTTATTTCTCGCTGTCGTCTGGCTGAGTAGTGTGGGTCGTATAACCTGGGGTGCTACTATTTTCTTGGTCATGTCTTTTATCACAACTCTGGGTGTTAACCCCCTCTACCGTGGTGTTTATAGCTTGACCGATACTCCATTGCTTCAGACGATGCGGGAAGTGCAGGGTGATTCCGATGGTCGCTGGGTAGGGGTGGATGCGAGCACACCGATAAACGTCGCGCTCGTTCAATCTGGCTTGCCCGGATACAACGGATTTCAAAGTGCGCCCGCACCAGAAATGTGGGATCAGATTGATCCAGAAAAGCAGTACGAGTATGCCTGGAATAGACTAGCCAATGTGTCGTGGGTTGTGGGGGAAGGTGAGCCCTCCGTGACAAACCCTCACGCGGATCAGATCCGGGTAACCTTTGACTCCTGTTCAAGTTTTGCGCAAGAGAATGTCTCCTTTGTGCTTAGCGAATCAGAGTTGGAGCAGAGCTGTGTGCGACTGGTAGACACTGTTCAGGCAGGTCCCTCAACTTTTCGTATTTATCGAACGGTTGAACAGCCGCAGTAAGCTACTCAGGTTTGGGTCTGATGCTCCTAAATATGTATCAGATCCAAGTTATCTTCTTCCTCTAGATGTTACTTGTTCAGGTGTCAGAGTTCGAAAACTGTGGAATTAGGATTCTTTGGTGGTCTGTTTCTGCGCGGACTCCGCCAAGAAATCGTCATAATTCCTGATGTAATCATCGTTATCGTAGGGGAGAGACGCGAGTACGAGAAGGGTGGCGTTTGGGCTGTATTTATACTGCGTTCCCCAGGTCATCGCGGGCATATACAGTCCGAGATCAGGGGAGTCCAGAACATACTCTTCCCGTTTTTTTCCATCGTCTACGATCGCGTGAACAGAGCCGGAGAGACACACGAGAAATTGCTCGCATTTGCGGTGTGCATGAGCACCTCGCACCTCTTCGGAGGGAACATCGTGAACTGCGAAAAAGCGTTGGGGTTGAAACGGAATATGCTTACCCACTTCGCCCGCTACGAGCGATCCTCTCAGATCAATTGCGCGGGTGAGTTTTCCGAATCGAACGTCATCAGCTTTGCTGGGGTCGAGAAGATTTGTGCTAGAGGTTGGGGCTTCCTCGGCGTCTCGATCAGAAACGATCGAGGGCGTATTGACATAGCCTTTAATGCGGGCCGGGTTACCCACCACAATTGCGCCCGGCGGAACATCCCGGGTGACGACACTACCCGCACCAACCATGGCACCTGCTCCAATGGTTATGCCGGGAAGAATGGTGGCGTTAGCGCCAATAGAGGCACCTTTTCGCACGATTGTGGTGAGAAAACTATCTGGGTACTGCTTGCTTCGAGGGTGCTTATCGTTTGTGAAAGTTGCATTTGGGCCGATAAAAACATCGTCTTCGAGGGTGAGGCCGTCCCAGAGCTGCACGCCCACTTTTACCGTTACTCGGTCGCCGACTCGCACATCATTCTCGACGAAAACTCCGTCACAGATATTGCAATCTTTGCCTATCTGGGCCCCGGGTAAAATGTGTGCAAAAGCCCACACTCTTGTCCCGCTCCCTATCGCTGAAGATTCTACGAGCGCCTGGGGATGAAAAAAAGCTGTCATGACTCTCTTCTTTCGGGTAGTAGCAGCTGTTCTTTCGGCTCACGGAATAAAAACTTCCCACCGATGAACGTAAGTGGTGTTGTGAATAGGAGAACGGTCAGGCTGGTCATTGCGAGTTCTATGAACCCTTGAGGCTCGATGATCCTGATGATGAGCTGTCCAATTCCAAAGATAAAAAGATACCAAACAGCAAACAACGTCATCTGGCGGAGTTGTGCTTTGGCCCTAAAGACAATGCGAGAAGACCCAAAGGTGACCCAGGCTAATCCGATGATGAAGGCAATCGTATACGCTGCCCACGGGGCGATTATGATTCCTAAGCCAATAAATATTGCATAGGTAACAAGGGTGTTTGACCCTCCGACTATTATAAAGCGGATGATTTGTTTCACCATTTCGCTGTTTTTCTTAGACAGACTCATCGTTGAAAACCTCTGTGCTCATGAGAATAGAAGAGGGTCGATTTTTTGTATTCTCGTAGGTTCTCCATACATAGGTGCCGAGAATCCCTATTGCAAAGAGAATGCTTCCGGCAGAAAATAGCAGTACGAGCATAAGTGCGGTGTATCCCGGAACTGGAACGCTACCGAGAAGCCAGGACACGAAGACCGCAAAAGCAGCAACTATAGAGAGAATCGAACCGGTGAGTCCGAGTCCTAGAATCGCGGTAATAGGCATACTCGTGAAAGAGAAAACACTGTCAAGAAGGTAACTGATCTTTTTTCGCATCGACCACGCACTTTTTCCGTGCGTTCGTTCTTGCCGAGTGTAGGGGATCTCGATGCGGCGATACCCCAGCCAAAAAAGGAGACCAATCAGGCTAGAGTTTGACTCATTGAGCGCCCCGAGTTTATCGGCCACCGCACGCGTGGTAGCAAAAATGTCCACGCCACCGGGTGGCATATGGGGTTGCACAAATTTTCGATAGGTGCTCCAATAAAATTTTGATAGAGTGCGCGAGATGAGAGGGTCTTCTCTGCCCTCTCTTATGCCAACTGCCACATCCCACTCACCAGTTTTTAGTTGAGCAAAAAAGTCTTCGATCAATTCGCTGGGTTCTTGTAGATCGGCAGCCATTGCGGCGATGTACTGACCTCGGGCACTTTTGAATCCGGTTTTAATCGCGGGAAACGAACCAAAATTTCTGGAGTGAGCTAAGAGCTGCGAATTGAAAGTTGACTTGGGTAACAGATTTCGTAGTGTGTTGAGCGATCCGTCAGGCGAGCCGTCAACGACGAATACTGCCTCGAGCGGAGCATCTAGACGACTCTGCATCTGCTCAATTCTCTCGATCACATCAGGAAGACTCTCTTCGTTTTTATAAACGGGGATCACAATTGAATAAGTGATCGCGGATTCACTTTTCTGTGGGGATGAGGCTGGCATAGGGGCTAGATCGCCCGTAACGCTTCAGCAACACGATCGGTCTCGTGCTCCTCAAGCTCGGCAAAAAGGGGAATTGAGATAATATGCTCTGCGGCATACTCAGAGGCGGGGAGGCTATATGAGCCTTCTGGGGCGGTCGGCTGCTGATGGTCGCATAT
Organism: Lysinibacter sp. HNR; assembly: GCF_029760935.1. NCBI lineage: Bacteria > Bacillati > Actinomycetota > Actinomycetes > Micrococcales > Microbacteriaceae > Lysinibacter > Lysinibacter sp. HNR. Next base: position 898,667 of record NZ_CP121684.1, read on the forward strand.
GGGATAGTGAATATCGGTTTTGATACCGTGGTCGTTAAAGATTTTTATCGCCGATTCTCTATCGTCAACAACAAGTACGGCCAGATGCCCGACAAATTCGCCTTCAACGCTGTTGAGAAGGCGTGCGGTAGTGGAGGAACTGAGGGCTCGTTCATAGAGTGCATGGATCTCACGCCGTCTGGCGTTCCATCCGTCTAATCGTCGGAGCTTGATCCGCAGTATTGCCGCCTGTAGCTCGTCGCAGCGGGAGTTCATCCCGCCCTGAACTGTTGTTCTGTATTTGGTGCTCCATCCGTATTGGCGCAGGCTTCTCACCCTGGTATCCAGCTCGGTGCGATTGGTGAAAATTGCACCGGCATCCCCGATGGCTCCCAAATTTTTTGTGGGATAGAAGCTGGTCGTGGAGATATCGGCGATGGAACCGAGTCGGTTCTTCCCAGAAAATCCACCAAAGGCCTGGGCGCAATCTTCGACAACGGAAATGCCCTGCGCATGAGCCCACTCGGTAATCTGAGTTATGTTTGCGCTTGCCCCATAAAGATGAGTTACAACGATGACAGAGGGTTTACGTCCGTACGTGGCATATGCGCTCTCTATTCCAGCCCTCACAGTTTCCGCGGTGAGTAGGTGGGTAGAAGGGTCAACATCTGCGTAGACGGGGATTGCTCCTACTAATCGGCAAGCCGTAGTAGTGTAGCCACCAGCATTTGCGCAGGTGAGAACGAGATCGTCACTTGTTGTGCCCAGAGCGAGTAGAGCAAGAACTAGGGCATCGGTTCCATTTGCGACCAGGGCAGCAGATTCGACGCCGATAAAAGAGGCCAACTCCTGCTCGAAGGCTTTGTGCTCAGGGCCCATCACATACCAACCGCTTGCGATAACCCGTGCTGCTGCCTCGGTTATTTCGTAGCGAAGATCGGTGTCCATCCGGGCCAGATCGTTAAACGGAACGGGCGCTTTTTCAACCCTCATAGTTCAGTCTCTTTCTGGCGTCTTTTTATAAACATCACTACAGCAACAGCACCCAATAATACCATCAAGCCAGAACCGAAGAGAATCCAACCCGCCGTTCTTCCCGGGGGGAGATAGCTGAGCGAAAGATCGAAATCTCCGGAGGGAAGTGCGATCTGAATTATGCCGTATGGGCTGAGCTGAGGGTCGAGAATTTCGCATCGCCCGTCGGCGAAGCAGGCTTGAGCCGACCAGCCGGGGAAGAAGGACTCGTTGAGGACGACAGTTCTGGGGCTGCTGAGGGAAAGCTGATAGGTGTACTCTCCAGGAGCGTATGAAATGGGTGTGGAATCGACTCCGCAGTCATTTTCGAGGACACAGGCGAGGAGGCTTTCTGCTGAGGTTGATCCATCGTCTGCAACGGCTAGAACTGTGCCTGGGAGCGCAAGAAAGGCGGCAAGCTCCTCCCGGATCTCGCTCTTGAGCAGAGCGTGTTCCAGAGTGTTATGGCTGTTTGAACGCTTAAGATTGATATAGCCCGCTATTGAGTACTCTGCGCTAAAGAAAGCGGCGTTTCCGCGATTGTCATAGAGATCATGGTCGCCAAAATTCGGTGGTAGGGGGGTGCGTGCTGGTCGCTGTGTGCGGTCACTCATGTTTTCAGCGCGCTGGCTAATCAGGTTATCGACTGTTTCTCCGTAGGCGGCAATCTCGGTGGGCACACGGTCTGATTTCCACGGTCCGGGTGTGCTGTATGCCCATAAGATGCCGGATGTTCCGGTAAGAAAGATCATCGCAAAAGAGAAGAGCGTGGTGACTGACTTCTGACCTGTGGTACCAAATTTCTTGTGATCAAGGGTGTGATTGAACGTGATGAACGCGGTTACGATGGCCAGTACCAGGCAGAGAAGAAGGAGCGCTGGTATGGTGTCGAGTTTCGAGTAGGGGCCGCGAATAGCGAGAATTCCAAAACCGGCGACCACTAACCAGGACGCAGCCAATGATATCAATATTCCCCGGCTCAATCGCGGCTGTTGCTTAGAGCTAGTAAGGGTTTTGAGTCCAGAAGAGGCTAGGAGAATAGCGGCTAATACGAGAAAGAGCTTGAAGTCGCTCATTGTGAACCGGCTCAGGCTTAGGCCGGGAAGGTTTCTCGTTGCTTCAAACCAGGGTAAGAAGGGCATTCCAAGAAGGAATGCGGGGACGCCGATGGCGAGTCCTAACTTGCAGAGGGGATCTGTCCAGCGAGCGAAGGCGGTGAGTGCCAAAACCGTTACTGGAACGAAGAAAGATCGCATGGTGACATCATTGGGAATGTCGTTCTGTACCCCGTAGCCGAAGAGCACCGTTCCAAGCACCGAGGGGCTAAAGACGGAGCTTTCACCGAAGGCGGAGCTTCCGTCATCGTTGAGTAGCGCGTAGGGAAGCAGTCTCGGCATGGAAAGCAGTAATGCGGCAAACCCCGACACGGCCAACGGTAGGATGAAGGATTTGATTTTTGGTCGATAGATGAGGCAGATAACGACTGTCCACGGAATGAGGGCATAAACAGCGGCAACGGTGGTTCCCGGATATATTCCAGTCAGGGCCTGCCAAAGGATAAGGCTTGATAAGGGAATCGACCACCATCTTTTCCATTTCCACAGGGGGGTAAACACGAGTAAGACCCAGGGCAGCCAAGCGTATGCTCTCGCGATATCAATATGGGAGGCGTTACTGAAGAAACCGACCCCGAAGAATAGGGCAACCGAGGCGAATAAAGATACAAAAAATCCAGACCGTAGTGCGCGCAGAAGAAAATACATACCGTATGCGCCAAACGCCACGTGTAGGGCAGCGAGAATAGCCGCCATGTGCATGCTGTATGGGCCGAATGCGGTGATTAACCCGGTGGGAAGGTACCAGGCGCTATTTTGCAGCCCTCCGGCAGACGGGTATCCGGCCCAGAGATAGGGCACCCACTCGGTTCGCTCAAAGAACCCTCCGTCTGTCCACCACACAAAAGCGTCGCCAGCATATGCCCCGAGGAAATCGTAGGGTGGAATAGCGTGCCCCGTATAGAAGGGGAGAAAAACGCTCAGCTGGAGAATAAGGATCAGCGCACTCAGGGTTATTCCCCGTCGGAGAGCCGTTGAAGAGAGAAAACTTTTAGCGTTAAGTAGTAGTGTTGCTGCTTGCGGGCTGATGACTGTGTTGCTCACGTGGCCTGTCTTATTTCTTGAACTTGGCACCATCATGCCTGAGGACTAGGGTGCTCGGTGTGTATTTGAGATCCGATGACCAAGGATATCCTACCGGATAGAGCTCGCTATAGAATCTCCTCTGTGAGTGAATGCTATGTTCAGCGGGGGTCTTTGCACGTGCAAACGCTTGGCAGGGCAACTGCATGGTTGGGTACCAGCACGTTTGAGCTGATGGTACGGGCTTGTGAGTCGCAACATAAGCTTCTGATCACGGTACTGTTACGGTTTGGCAGCCGAGGTTCGTGTCGTTGCCTGGCCCGATGTTTTTGGCGTAGGTGCAGATGGTGTTGGGGCCTTTTGTTGCGGGGATGGAGATGCTGTAGCCGTGGTTGTTTCCTGCTTCTGGGTAGAGGGCTCCGGTCGCGGGGAGGTATTCGTTTGCGACTGCGGCGTACCAGGTGGTGTTGTTGACGAGGAAGTGGATGTTGAGGGGGGCGGTTGGGGAATCGGGGTCGAAGGCCCAACCGTAGGTGTAGATCCGGTTGGGTGGGGTTGTTGTCGACACAATCTGACCAATCGGTGAGGTATCGGGTACTTCTACGGTTTGGCAGCCGAGGTTGGTATCGTTGCCAACGCCGATATTTTTGGCGTATACGCAAACCCGGTGCTGTCCCGGGGAAGCGGCGGCGGTAATATCGAATCCACGATTTGATCCGGAGCCGGGAAGAGAAGCCTCGGAGTCGGGGTTTGGCTTATTTGCAACCGTTGAGGCCCATGTCGTGCCAATAAGAATATGTATGTTTGTGTTCTGGGAAAAGTTGTCTGGGGAAACAGCCCAGCCCGTGAAGCGGATTGCCCCTGGCTGCGGGGTAACAGCACTGAGTTTTCCAACGGGTGAGGAATCGGGTACTTCTACGGTTTGGCAGCCGAGGTTGGTGTCGTTGCCTGGCCCGATGTTTTTGGCGTAGGTGCAGATGGTGTTGGGGCCTTTTGTTGCGGGGATGGAGATGCTGTAGCCGTGGTTGTTTCCTGCTTCTGGGTAGAGGGCTCCGGTCGCGGGGAGGTATTCGTTTGCGACTGCGGCGTACCAGGTGGTGTTGTTGACGAGGAAGTGGATGTTGAGGGGGGCGGTTGGGGAATCGGGGTCGAAGGCCCAACCGTAGGTGTAGATCCGGTTGGGTGGGGTTGTTGTCGACACAATCTGACCAATCGGTGAGGTATCGGGTACTTCTACGGTTTGGCAGCCGAGGTTGGTGTCGTTGCCTGGCCCGATGTTTTTGGCGTAGGTGCAGATGGTGTTGGGGCCTTTTGTTGCGGGGATGGAGATGCTGTAGCCGTGGTTGTTTCCTGCTTCTGGGTAGAGGGCTCCGGTCGCGGGGAGGTATTCGTTTGCGACTGCGGCGTACCAGGTGGTGTTGTTGACGAGGAAGTGGATGTTGAGGGGGGCGGTTGGGGAATCGGGGTCGAAGGCCCAACCGTAGGTGTAGATCCGGTTGGGTGGGGTTGTTGTCGACACAATCTGACCAATCGGGTCGTTCACCGCTCCTTGCGTGCTGCCAAACCAATCGTTGTAGAGTCGCCAAAAATTACGGTTTCCATAGGCTGAACAGCTATCGCCCGCACCATAGAGGTTATTGAGAGCGGCGGCGTTTGGCTGGTATGGAGTGTAGTAGTAGAGCGCTGCCGTAGCTTTGTTTTTGATGGTTACGGGTTTTGACCCACAGGCTGCATTCGGATTGTAGAGCACGTTACTTGCTCGTCCCACCGGGTACCAGGTGAACGTGTTTGTCGTACCGGGAGGATTACCATAGCGTTTGAACTGCCACGCTGCCATGTAAAGCTGGTTGTACAATCCACCCACGGTGGGGTCGCACCAGCCTGGTTTTGCCGGATTGTCTGGGCAGGCATAGCCCATCGCCCGGTCTAGACGCGCGTCCGTAGGGTTTCTATGGGTGACGAGCGACTGCTCTTTTTCGAGAGTCACCAGAAGAACTTTTGCACTTATGCCGCAACTGCTCTGAACCTTGTAGATAATTTCTGAGGTGAGCTCGTTAGGTGCTCCGCGATAAGCGTTGCACATAGGGTTAGCATCCCGTGTAGTGGTGTTGGTGCGTTTGACGTTCAGGCAGTTTCCGTTCAGGCAGCTTCCGACTTTTGCATCTAGAAAATTCTGAATCTGAGCCTGACTCATCGCCTGTGAGTTGTAGAAAAGTGTGTCGGAAATAATGTTTCCCGGGTCAAACTGGCTGCCGCTCAACGCTGAGGCCGGCTGTGTTGGGGTAACACCCGTGATCAACCCGGTTGTAAAAAGTGCCCCAAAAAGTAGAAGAGAAATCGACTTTTTGCGATTTTTTGATGTGAGAAAATTCATGGTATTTCTATGCTCTCGGGGTCGGAGGTGATGTCAAGGTTTTTCGAAGTGTAAGAAACGGTTACCACCCAGGTGCCGCTGGTCAGTGGCGGGGAATCAAGAGTAAGTGCTTCGCAGATCGTTGTTGTCGCGTCTGTAATAGCAGGAGATTGGGTTCTCTCTGTGCGTCTGTCCGTGCGCGCGGTGAGCGTGCAAACACCAGGGTCTTCGGAGGGAGAGGTAAGGAAAGCAGCCACACTGAGTTTTTTCGCTTCTTTATCCCACTCCCAGTTAGGAATGAACACGGAAGGGACATCTGCTTGGTTATTGCTGGGAAGCTGGTTCTCGGGTATTCCCTGCCCGTCTTGCGAGTATGTCTCTTCCGTCGGGACCAGGGCTGTTTCGGTTTCTGCCGCTGCGGTAGAGCCTGGCGTTGTGCGGGAGGAAGGCTTACCTGGCGTGCCACAACCGACCAGGGCGGAGCAGAGCACAGACACAGTGACGTATATAAGGCTTCGCCGAAGCGAGAAATTCTTTTGAGTTGGGTTGAAAATGATTTGCACCGATTAGGCCTCTGAGGATTGTGATGAGCAGGGGTATTGGGTCAAAGATGTCGGTTCCCTATTGAAAATTGTAGCGCTTTTGCGCGGATGATCCTGAGAATAAAGTTATAAGAATAGGAATGTTGCCCCTACAAACCAGTTGGAACGGTTCTGTATCGTAACTACCACCGAACGAGGCTCTTAAGAGTGGGCACCGACGCTGCAATGCCATAGGGCGCAAGCGGGCTTTCGGGCTAACACGCGTAAGCGTGTTTTAGGGCTGATGTGTTACTTGGGTTAGGGTTAAGGTTGAGTAGTCAAGTCTAGCTGCGGCTGATCGCATATACTTTTGAGGAGTAATTCATCGCTACGAGGAGACCGAGTGTGAGCCCCGCACAAACTTTAGTTGTTCAGTCCGTCTTGTTTCACAACGATCCTGACGACATCATTAAAGCGGCTGAGGCGCTGAGCGGGTCGATAGGACATGCAACCCAGAGCGAGCTCATTTCAACCTGGACCTATCTGGTAGGAGACTGTTCGCCAAAGCCGGCTCTCACCGACGACCACCTCTCGCGCATCGAAGACCTGGTGGCTAGAAGCGGGGGAGTATTTCGATACGAAGCATTTGGCGAGAATCTAGGATCAGCTGCTGGACAGAATAGGCTTGCCGACCTAGCAGAGTCTGATCTTATTCTTATTCTTAACCCCGATGCGATCGTTGCTCCGGATACCGTGACCAATTTGAATCGTTCGTTGGTCGACGGCGTAGGACTTGTGGAAGCGAGGCAGCTTCCACAGGAACATCCTAAGGACTACGAGAAATATCTCGGTGATACCAGTTGGGCCTCGACCGCGTGTGCCCTCACGATACGCGAGGCTTTTGAAAAAGTTGGAGGCTTTGACGCGAGTTCTTTTTTCCTGTACTGCGATGATGTGGACTATTCCTGGCAGCTCAAGCTTCGTGGGTATCGTGTGGTCTATGAACCCTCGGCGCGAGTGTTTCATGATAAACGCTTGACTCTCTCCGGCGATTGGCCCGTATCAACCGCGGAAATATATTATTCGGCAGAAGCAGCCCTCATACTGGCTTATAAGTACTCTCGAAACGACATTGTAGAGAACTTATTGCATGCTTTTGAGGAAGATACAAACGAACACGTTCAAAAAGCTCGACGCGTCTTTCTTCGACGTCGAGAAGAAGGACAATTGCCTGAACCCTGCGACACAGACCATCGGGTTGCCCGGTTTGTTGCCGGGAACTACGCGGTACACCGATTTTGAGAGATAGCTAGAGAATGAAAAATGATATGTCGCCGGATAGAACCGTTCAAGCATCCCTTGTTACCCTGTTCGACTCTTACCAAGAAACTGGCAGAGTAAGTTCTGGCCTGGCTGAAAAGTTGGATGCTCTTCGACGCTATTTGGTAAATCCCCATCTAGAGTTTCAGCCTTTTCTTTCGGTCATCATGAGAACACAGGGCAAACGTCTAGAACCCCTGAAAGATGCGCTACTGTGTCTCTATTCTCAGACGGATAGTGACTTTGAGGTGATCATTGTTGATCATGGATCCTCCGCTTTTGCCGCACGACAGGTTGCCGAGATCATAGGGTCTTATCCCCAATCGTTTCGCGATAAAATACGCGTTATTCGTGTTGAGGGGGGAACGAGAGGAACACCGTTAAACGTGGGAGTGCAGGCTGCGCACGGACGATTCGTGGCGGTTTATGACGATGACGACCTGATATTTGCGCATTGGGTGGAGTCGTTTCACTCAGCAGAGCGAGCTGGTGTTACTCGTCTAATGCGAGCAAACGTTGCGGTGCAGCAGGCCGTTCCTGAACTCTGGCCGCAGGATCAATCAGGCTTTCGCACGCTGTCCTGGCCTAAGGCCGATTATGCAAAGAGCTTCAATCAGGTGGATCATCTGATTATGAATCACTCTCCTTTCATGAGTTGGGCCTTTCCACGCTCGCTCTTTACCGAGTGGGGTCTTGTTTTTGACGAGACACTGAGCGTGTGTGAAGATTGGGACATGATTCTTCGAGGCTCTACCTTAATGGGGGTCGACGATGTATTACACCTCACCGCGATCTATCGCAAGTGGGAGGGAGCATCTTCTTCCTATACCGAACATGATCGAGCCTCCTGGCTCGCTTCGGAGGCTCGTGTCATCGAAAAATTGAATGAGAACCCCTGGGTTGCCTCTCCCGGTGTGGTCGAGGACATTCGGAAATATATAGCCGCGGAATCAGCGCTGCATCCTGTTATCAATACGATGCAAGTTACTATCAACACAATGCGAGACGAATATTCTGATGTGGTAAGCAGCCGTAGCTGGAAGATTACTCAACCGCTGCGTTGGCTATATCCAAAGCTCGCGGGTATTAAACGCCGTATTCGGCGTTTGCTGAGGCAACGTTAGCATGGGGTCGAGGGTCAAGTATGGCTTTCTCGGAGGAGGAAAACAGGCAGACGAGATCGAGGATTATCTTGATCCCGCTCATGCTAGTTTTCGTGCAGTAAGCCGCGAATATCTCGATCCGCGCAACCTCTCTCTCATAGATATTACTACGCGGCAGGAAGAACACTTGAGCACGCCTGTGATTGCTGCGGTGGGTGCTCCAGGATTAAAAAGGAAACTTGTTAACTTTTGGGCCGGGAAAACTTTTCTAACCTATGTTGCCGGATTTAGTAGTGTGAGTCCCTCGGCGACCATTGGTGATGGTTGTGTTATTGCTCCGGGAGCAATCATTACGAATCGAGTGACTCTGGGGCGACACGTGATGATTAACGTGAGTTCATCGATTAGCCACGATACGGTCATCGATGACTATTGCACGGTTTCTCCTGGAGCGCGTATTGCGGGCTCTTGTCGCTTGGCTGCCGGTGTCTTTGTCGGGGTAGGGGCAAATGTAGCACATGAGGTTTCAATTACCGAGGGCGCGATTATCGGTGCCGGAGCAACTGTTCTGAGCGATGTGACTGTGCGAGGGCTCTATGTTGGCACCCCTGCACGCAGGGTAAGAGAGAGCGAGGAGTGGTTGTATGAGCTATGAGGTTCCCTTTATTCGACCGGTTTTTCCTTTCCCCACCGATCTCTCTGTCGATTTTGAGGAGATTATTGAGTCAAATTGGTTTACTAACTTTGGTCCACGTGAGATAAGGTTTCGTGAGAAAATAGCCGATTATCTGGGACAAAACCTGCACGCTGTGACCTTCAACAACGCAACCTCAGGTATAATCGCTGCACTTTCGGCGGTTTTTGGTCCTGGCGATGGTACTAAAGGAATCATTATCCCATCCTTTACTTTTGCGGCGGGGGCCCTGTCCATTCAGCTTCTGGGGTACAAGCCCTTATTCATCGATATTGACGCAGATACGCTTCAGCCCTCCGTTGAATCCGCAATTCATATCGCTAGAGAAGGAAAGTGTGAGGTTGCGGGGGTTTTGCTGTGTAATACTTTTGGAATTGGAAATCCAGATATCTCAGATTGGGAAAATCTCTGCGAGCAAAAATCATGGCCTATGGTTGTTGACTCTGCCGCGGGGTTTGGCTCACGACATTCTGATGGAACCCTTCTCGGCGCAACCGGAAGATGCGAAGTCTTTTCGTTTCACGCGACAAAGCCTTTTGCCATCGGTGAGGGAGGGGCGGTTGTTACCTCAGATCCCATACTTGCCGAGAGTATGAGAAGTTTTTCAAACTTTGGTTTTGCCGATGGTCTCGGCTCAAACCAGGTGGGAATCAACGGTAAGCTACAGGAACTCAACGCGGCTCTGGGGCTCCGTCAATTTCCCAAGTTTGAGAAAGCGCTGAGCTCACGTCGCCTGGCCCTGAACCGATACCGTGAAGAAATTTCAGCGGATTTTTTTAGCTTTCCTCGAGGCATTGAACAATCTTCCGTGTGCTTTGCGAGCGTTATCACGGTAGATCATAAGACCCGAGAACGCGCTCGAGAGAGACTAATCGAAGAGGGAGTTGAGGCTCGGACCTATTATTCACCTGTTGTCGATAGACAACCGATTTTTGCCCCCTATCAAGATTTATCCGCACCCCTCCCCGTTACCGAAGATATAGCAGGACGAGTTCTTTCTCTGCCGATTCATGAAAACATGAAATCAGAAGATCTTGATCGTGTAATAAAAACGTTGAATGGCTTGTAAGTATTATGAATGAAAAAAGTATGAAAAATTCTGTGCCAACAGAAAAAACTAGCTTTGAGGAACACGTAAATAACGAACTTTTTATGCTTCGATCTGAGCTCGCTGTAATAAAAGGTGTTGGCCAGCGCTCGGCAGAACTCAACGCTGAAAAGCTTCAGAACATATACAACGAGTTAGAAAATATTAGGGTTGAATCGCAGAGAAAAGCTCGGCTGCAGGAGGCTGCGCAAGCGGGTATTCTCGCAATTGCCCAACATCATGAATGGCACCTAGACAATATTCGGTCGGTAAGAGATGATACTGACGCCAATAGAGAGAAGCTTGCAGCAATGAGGCTGTCTCCTGAATATGAAAGTGTATTTGAAGACAGAGAGCCGTTAATCACTGTTCGGATTGCTTCCTACACAAAAACTGAAGAGTTGATCGATGTTGCTATCGCCTCTGTTCAGCGGCAGACCTATGAGAATCTTGAGATTGTTATTGTGAATGATGGTCCGAACGAAAAAACGGCTCAGGCAATTAAAAAACTCGGCAATAAACGTATAAGGTATTTTGAGCTAGAACAGCGTAGCGCATATCCAGAGAATCCCCATAATCGCTGGATGGTTGCTGGTTCTCCCGGAATGAATCGGGCGGTTGAACTGGCTCAGGGAGACTGGATTGCGCCCCTAGATGATGATGATGCTTTTACCCCTGATCATCTTGAAAAATTGCTGGAACTAGCGCACACGGAGCGCGCTGAACTTGCATATGGTGCCCTTATTCAAAAAAATGTTATCAACGGGGAAGAAAATCGTATTTGGAGCTTTCCTCCCTCCATAAGTCAGTTTAGCTTCCAAGGGGCCATGTACCTGAAGCTCATGGACTTCTTTCGCTATGATGAGCAGAGTTGGATTGTCCAGGAACCCGGTGACTGGAATCTGATTCGCCGAATGTCTCTTGCGGGGGTAAAGATGGCGGCCATCAAAGATATTGTCGCTGTTATGTATGCCACTCCTTACACCCATAAGGAATCGAGTTGATCCGTGCCTCTCTCTATATCCATGTAAAAAATGCTGGACACTTTTTGCGATGGGAACTTCCGGAGTTTGCGCGCTATTTTGACCTAGTCGATGCTCCACGTTCAGATGCGCTTCTTTTGAGCTTTGGTCCTGATGCTCTTGATGAGGCAGCTCGACTTCCTGCGCTGCGCCGATTTGCCGTGCTTTTCCCTGGATTCTCCTATAATCCAGTGAGAAATATTGAGCTTCGAGAGCATCAGATCTCGATTATTGAAGAGTTTTTCGATGAGGTTTTTATTAACCCGGGACCTCTCGAAATTGCCTATTCAGGTTTGCAAAAAGTATCTCTCTACCCTTTTTCGATCGATTTAGAATTGATTAATTTCACCGGTCCTCGTCAACGTTTAGATTCGCTTCTTCATGTCTCCCACGATAACCCTCAGAAAGATTGGCAGCGTAGTGAGTCTGTCATGAAGAAAACAGGGTTAAAATATGAGGTTTTTCCTCCACGTAACCCTCAGGACTATGAGGAACTGGAGCGCTCGGAGATGTTATCGCGCGTTTCGGGACGCAGGTGGCGACGAAATAAACCTTTTTCACAGGGTGACGCTCCAAGCCACGCGGGCTATTTGAGTCATACACTGACCATGAAGAAATACGCTGAGTATGATGGTTTCGTACATATCGCAACTGATGTTCAGCATCCTGAGTTTATTGATGGAAAATATACAGCCTCTCTCATGGAAGCTGGTGCAACCGGTTCGCTTATATTCTGGCACGATACCTGGCAGCTTGGTAATGGACTTGAAACGGTATTTGCTCTCCCCTCCAATACGACCGAGGCTGCCCGTGAAATTCTTGAGATTAGAAAATCTATAAATGTTGTCGAAAGAAGTCTGGCGACACGTGAGGAAATGCTTGATGTCTTTAACCCTCAATCCTCGGTTCGAATTCGAGCGAACCAAATGATGGATCATCTTTCCTGAGGGGCGTGAGGTGAACGTGGGAATCGACCACGCACGATAGTTCCTATCGTCCAGGAATAACTCCGTGGTCGAGGAGTTCAGTCTCGCAGCTCAGGGTTCCCGAACTGCGACTATCTGCCTCGCGAACGAAAGAGGTCGCACGCTCCACGAAGCGTATCGGATGACCAGCACCATCAAGAAGACCGATCCGAACAAAATATTGTCCCGGACCAAAGTTTGGTTTCTTGAGAATAAAGGTGATTCGTCGATCTTTATTGAGATCTTTGAGTTCTTTACCAAGCCGTTGGCTGGAAGTTGCAAAAACCAGGTAACCGGAACTGTCGGTGATCTCTATTGATGCGATCCAGCTTGTGGCACCGTTCGGATGTGAGAAGTCGATGGTGATATCCAAATCGTCTTCTGCGCCGAGCGAGTCATCCGCCTCACGATAGAGCGGTCTTGCGGTTGCCCCAAGGACAAGCCCTCCTGAGGCCTCAGCGGCGGCCTCTTCGGGGCTTAGCCTGCTTACTCGCTGCTGTTCCAGCAACCTTCGGAACTCTTCCACCGCATGGTCAGGGTTGCCGTCGAACACGACTGAGCCGCGATCAAGCAGTATCGCTCGATCGCACATGCTCTGTACCGTACCAAGCGCGTGGGTGACGAGTACGATGGTGCGGCCTTCTTCTTGGAAAGAGCGGATCTTATCGAGGCACTTGTTCTGGAAGGCCTCGTCACCTACGGCAAGAACTTCGTCGATCAGCAACACGTCAGGATCGGTGTGTATGGCAACCGCAAAGGCAAGTCGGACGTACATTCCCGACGAGTAGAATTTAACCTGGGTGTCAATAAAATCTCCTATTTCGGAGAAGGCGTGTATATCAGCAAATCGGGCATCAACCTCTTCGCCGGTGAGGCCAAGGATTGAAGCATTGAGATAGACGTTCTCCCTGCCGGTGAGGTCGGGATGGAACCCTGCGCCGAGTTCGAGCAGAGCGGCTAATCGTCCCCTGTGCTGTACTGTTCCGCTCGTGGTGCTCAGGATTCCTCCAATCAGCTTCAGGAGGGTGCTTTTACCCGAGCCGTTGTGGCCGATGAGACCGACTGTGCTTCCAGCGTTGACCTCGAACGAAACGTTTTTGAGTGCCCAGAATTCTTTTTTGTGTTTTCGTCCGTTACGTCCGAGTGTGACGATGCGTTCTTTTAAAGAGTTATCCTGGCGCAGCATAAAATGTTTTGATACGTCGTGAACAGCAATAACCGTGGGCGTAGCCTGGGTTTTCATGGCGTGCCTTACTTCTGATTGTTATGTCGATAGGGGTGGGAATATTATAGGTAAAGGGCTAGAGTAATTGGGCAAAATTACCCTGGAGACGACGGAAAACCGCGTGGGTGCCGAAGAGGGCAATCAGGCTTAGTCCGAGTGCAACCCAGAGTGAGAGAAATAGGTTGTCTGGCCCGGGCTGGTCTGCTCCAGCAGTCCACATTGCCTTCTGAAAACCAAGCACAGCGAGTGTAATGGGGTTGTTTGTGTAGATGCTCATGAGGATGCCATTACCCAATTGCTGGTGAACAAGTTCCCAGGAGTACACGATTGGCGAGGCCCACATAAGAACCATCATTGCGACCTCTACCAGGTATTGAACATCGCGGAGGTACACATTGACTGCCGAAAGCAGAAGACTGAGTGCAAGCGCAAAAACCACAATCAACAGGACTGAAGGCACTAGATAGATCAGGTTAGCGCTCCAGGGGAAGGAGCCGAGGATAATGGTTGCGAGAATCAGAATACCGAATTGAATTGCTGAGTTGAACAGGGCAGAACCTAGTGAAGCCAGAGGAAAAATTTCTCTGGGGAGGTAAATTTTCTTGATCAAGCCGGTGTTCTCAACGATTGAGGAGGTTCCACCACTGACAATCTCGCTGAATAGCCCGTATATAGTGAGTCCCGCAAAAATAAAGATGGCAAACTCAGGAATATTACGGGCAGCTCCGAGGAACGTTCCCAGCACATAGTAATAGATAACCAATTGCGTGAGAGGCTTGATCAGGGTCCAGATAAAGCCGAGCGCGCTGTCTTTGTAACGCGCCTTTAGATCCCGCTTGATGAGGCGATCAAGCAGGTCTCGGTGGGCGAAAATATCACGAAGCGAGGCAATAAGGGATGCCCCCGAACGTGAAGCTGATACGCCACCGACAGTCACGAGCGGTTGCTTTTCGAGTGCCGCATAGCGTTCTTGGTTAGGCATAAGCTCCTATGTGTTTCATTTCTTTCAGAGGGATATAACCCCGTCTAAGTATAGAGGTATAAGATCGGTCCCCTCTGGACGGGCTAGGCGGGCATTACATGTGGTTGTTCATCAATCCATGTTGCAAGCATGTTAATGCCCTGTGCCAGTGTGTATTGTGGTTGCCAGCCGAGGACGGTTTGTGCGTTGTTCACGTTGGTCCATGCGTGGCGAACATCTCCCTCTCGGAACTTTCCTGTTACGTGTGGGGGAGGCGCCGCATAGTGCTGGGCGATTAATTCGGCTGCGCTTCGAATCGTTTGAAACTCGCCTGAACCGATATCAAGGGGAATTGGTGAGTTTGTAGTAACGGTTGCGGCAGCTATCAGGGCGGAGGCTACATCATCAATAAAAACAAAGTCTCGTCTGACTTCGCCATCTTCATAGAGTGGGATCGACCGGTTTCCCATCGCTATTCTACAGAATAGCGACATAATGCCGGTATAGGGGTTGATCAGGGATTGCCCCGGGCCGTAAACGTTTTGCAAACGCAGTATCATGGCCTCTACGCCCAAAGAGTTACACCAGGCGGTCAGAATATTTTCTTGGGCAAGTTTGGTAGCCCCGTAGACGCTGACCGGAGCGGGAAAAACGATCGGAGCGCTCATCGGGGTGGGCTCAGCATTTGGGAAATCCCATTCGCCCTGTTGTAGGGATGAGTGGGTTCGCTGGCGCGGGTAGAAAATACTGCTATCTTTTTTATTCTTCCACGCGCCCTCTCCGTAGACTGCCCGGCTGCTGGAAAGAACGATCCTAGTGGGCAATGGTTGCCCCCTCTGTTCTTTTGCGCGCTTGAGAGCATCGAGCATCTGTGTTGTGCCACCAACGTTGACATCACCGTGCCGACTCGACTCTTCAAGGGATTGCCCCGTCCCGGTCTCTGCGGCAAGGTGGATAATAACGTC
The DNA here is from genome assembly GCF_029760935.1 of Lysinibacter sp. HNR. Lineage (NCBI taxonomy): Bacteria > Bacillati > Actinomycetota > Actinomycetes > Micrococcales > Microbacteriaceae > Lysinibacter > Lysinibacter sp. HNR. The sequence continues at coordinate 914,014 of NZ_CP121684.1, forward strand.
TGGAGCTATCCCGGTCAGAAGCGTATCCCAGGCTTGAGGATCGGTAACGTCTGCCACCCTTAGCTCAACAGCGGCGTTGAGAGCAACCGGTCGCTGTTCGGTTTCGTGTATTTGGGGGTGTAGATTATCGATTGCGATCACTCGATCAAATAGTCGCACAAGCTCGTCGGAAATGGCGCAACCGATAAAACCTGCGCCGCCGGTGATAAGAACGGTTTGGGAACTGCTAATTTTGGCTTCTGGTTGGAGTGGCACGGAACACCTTTCATTCATGACTATCGTACCTGCTGAGGATCGTGCGGTTTGGTGACCCGATGGAAACCGAGTGGATTGAAACGGGGCGTGCTGAGTTTTGTCTGTTGTGGCGCGTAACATTCTAGCGAAAATTTCACAGAGGTTGTCCGTCCGGCTTCTGTATGTCGTGGTGAGTTGAGGCCAATACTTCAGAGCAAGTTCTGTTCCATAATGTTGGACGAGAGTGAGGAGAGTAATTACGATGTCTGCCCGGTCCCCGAATTTTTATTTGGACGTGCAACATCTCGCAGTCATGAATAATTCCAGCTTTTCCTGAAAGACTTACTTCCCTGTCATCCACCTAAGTATTTCGATATTGATTATTTATCTCACTAACAACCGATTGAAGCTGTGCCTCACTGATCTGGCTGAAGGTCTATACCCTTGGGAAATGTCGTTGTAGCCTGCCGTTGTGATGCTCATTTGTGTCTCGCTGCCACGAAGAAGTACGAACTCGCAAAGCGCGACTGTTGCTCGACCTCCGTATGAACAGCCTCACCAACACTTTTGGGCCTGAGAGTGATATTGTTTTCACCATCCCAAACATGCTGCGATTAGTGATCTCTCGGGGTCTTTCATGGATGAATACCCGGTTCTGAATATGCGAAGAATGCACCGTGTACCTCATGGGTTTCCGGGGCATTTCTGTCCTCGAAGCGATGCTCATCTCAGTGCACGGTGTCTTTGCTTGGGCCTATAAAAGAAGCTGTACATTGTTTCCGCACACATCCACAACTCTGAATCGTCAGGGAAATCCAACCGTATCTGACCTGCGATCATCCCCGGAATTCGTTTTCGTTTCAGTTCCCACATCATATGAGTCACGGCGCTACCCGTGGCGAGTCTGCGTGGCTGGTGTGAATGCACCGCTCGGGGACGTATCTTCGTGTCAACACGCCCCGCCCGAATAATGTGTGGGGGTGCGAGCATCGCCGCTATGTAAGGGGCCCCGGTAACACGGTGTAGGACGCGTTCTCGTGAGAGGGAGACCGGGAGTTTCTATGTATCTTGCGCATAACCCTCGACGAGCTTTGTCCTAGGTGCCGTGAGATGCGATGGAGCGACCAGTTCTTGTCGAGGCTTTTTGTTTTCTATTCGTTCGTCTAGATCGATATGCTAGTCAATGTGTGTTCATAGGAAGCGCAGTCCTTACAATTATTAGTTTAGAGATTGCCGATTAAGTTATTGTACGTTCGGCTAGAGTCCGGGCCGGGGACGTAAGACGCGACCAAAGCCAGCCCAGCTACTCCCGTGGGAGCAGGGGTATCGAGTAGTCTGAAACAGTGTCGCGGGTGTCAGCACCGTTTTGCAACATATTTTCGAGGAGAACAAGTGAGTCAATCGGCTTCGGCCCAGTGCCAACTTGGATGTACGCTGATTACGGGTGGAGCAGGCTTCATTGGCGCAGCCTTCCCATCTCTACTGCGAAATACGACGGAAGTAATTGCATTCGACAACCTACACCCTCAAATCCACGCGACGGGAAACCTGCTAGAGGCGCTGGATAGCCGTGCAACTCTTGTCGTCGGAGACGTTAGATCGGCATCTGACTGGAACCGACTTCTCAGCAATTTTACTCCCAAGATAGGTGTTCACCTCGCTGCAGAAACTGGTATCGGGCAGTCGCTCACCGAATCTACACGATACGCAACCGTCAATGTGGTGGGCGCTACCCAGATGCTCGACGGGTTCCGTTGTAGTGATGTGATGCCCGGTGGGATCGTACCGACAAGCAGCCGAGCTATTTATAGTGAAGGCGCATGGCAGGATACAGAAGTAACTAGCAGCTATCCCGGACAGCGCTCCTTCAACCTGGAAGCCGCAATCTTTCAACGACAAAACCTCTACGGCCCAGGTCGCTCCCTGATCAGTTCTTATATCGGGATCATGTCGGTCTTTTGTCGGATGGCGATGGCGGGAAAGACGGTCTCTCTCTATGAAGACGGCATTGTTCGTCGCGATTTTATGTTAATCGATGATGTCACCCGGGCTGTAGTTGCCGCAGCTTATGTGTCCGCAGTTCCCGATCTTCCTCTTAATATCGGTTTGGGAACCGTCCATACAGTCCCGGATGCTGCTCAGCTGATCAGCCCAGACTACAGCGCCCCTTCTCCTTACGTAACCGAAGATTACCGTCTTGGCGATGTCAGACATCTTTGGGTAGACAACGAACGTGCCAAGGTAAAGCTCGATTGGACGCCCCAACACGACCCTGCATACGGGATACACCGCTTTGCCAATTGGACCAACGAACAGCCTGATGTCCAGCCCGCATAGCCGAACCAGAACACAGGCCGGTAAACAAGCGAGTACCGCAGTTTTCGGTAAGCAACTTGACCCGAGAACCAACAGCCTCAACCTCATTCGTTTGGTGTTAGCTTCGACGGTGCTTTTCGCGCACACCTACTTCATTCTCGGAATAGACGTCGAAAAAATGCCGATATGGGGTGGCAAGCATCTCGGAGTATGGGCAGTAGCCGGTTTTTTCGCGGTGAGTGGCTATCTCATCACAGCAAGCCGCCAACGAACCCGCTTTGCAAACTTTCTTCTGCTTCGTATCGGACGTATCTTTCCAGCTTTTGTAATGGTGTTACTCGTAACTGCGGTACTGTTTGGGCCTATTGCCCACCTGGTCACTCGTGGCACACTTTTGGGATATCTGCGCACGCCGCCAAGTCCACTCAGTTACCTGTTTCAAAACATGTTTCTCGAAGTTCGTCAGTACGACATTGGTGATAGCCTCGCAACCGTTCCATACCCAGACGTTTGGAACGGCTCACTCTGGACGCTCTATTACGAGTTTCTCTGCTATCTCGTTGTGGGAGTGTTCCTCATCTGGCGCCGAGCTCGTAGCTCAGTTTGGCCCTTGATTGCGGCCTTCATTATCTCTGTGCTCATTTACATCAAGATTGATTTCGTATTGTCATTTCTTGATGGCAACACGTCATTTCGTCTGCTCGCGATGCTTCTTCCCTACTTTCTCGGCGGTGCCATCGTTCGAGTGCTGATGCCCTATATTGGTTTGCACTGGATATCTGGCGTCATTTCACTTGCTGGAGTGGTAATTTCAATCGGATACGGCCCAGCGTGGGCTGCTCAGCTCACCGCTCCCCTGCTTGCGTACGGAATTTTGTGGCTGTCTACAGTGATTCCACAACCCGAATGGATCGCCCGCAATGACATCTCGTATGGCGTATACGTGTACGCGTTCCCGATTCAGCAGCTTCTTGTTGTGTTTGGTTTGACGTTTCTTGATCTCTGGTCGTTTTCGCTCATCGCACTTGCAATCACAGCCGTGTTTGCCACCGCAAGCTGGTACCTGGTCGAACGTCCTGCCCTGAGGCGAACACGTACGGCAACCGGCAGAAATGCGGATCGTGCATCAGAACGAGAAATTGCAGAGTCGAAAACGAGAGAAATTAGAATCAATACAGAGATGACCTGAGTTCGAACGCAGCGGGCTTGCGACCGATCAGGTTCATTGCGAATACACTGACTCAATACGCATCGAAATTTTGCATGTGTTAGGTGGCATTTATCTGGCTTGTCCGTTGAAGACAGGCCTGAAAGGATAGCAACTAACCAGGCAAGGGACTCCAGAGGAAAAGATTTGCCTTCCCTGTTATTTTATCTTGCTAGGATTCATAGGTAGCTTCGTCACTTGTAAGGAAGAGGTAGTCCATGCCTAAATGGCATAAAGATGTCGTATCGGTAGTGCTCATAAATTATAAAGGTGTGGATGACACTATTGAAGCGATTAGTAACCTCCAAAATATTGATTGGCCCGAAGAACTTCTCGAAATTATCGTTGTCGAAAATGCCTCAGGAGATGGAAGCGAAGAGAGGCTTCGTTCTGAGGTCTCTGGCATTAAACTGGTCGTTACAGAAGAAAATCTGGGTTTTGCGGGTGGATGTAACTTGGGTGTTAAGCAGAGCACCGGAGAGTTTGTTGCCTTTCTTAATAATGATGCGAGACCTGACTCCGGTTGGATACGTGAGGCTATCGCGGTGTTTAAGCGTTCTTCAAAGATCGGAGCTGTGGCTAGTAAAGTCTTGGACTGGGAGGGCGAAAAAGTAGATTTTATTAGTGCAGGCCTCACCTGGTATGGCATGGGCTATAAACCTCTCACAGGTGATCCTGCCCCCAGAGTGCCGGATAAGACTGCTAACGTGCTCTTTGGGACGGGCGCCGCTATGTTTGTGCGTCGAGAAGTATACGATGAGCTGGGTGGATTCGACGAGCGTTACTTCATGTTCTTTGAGGATGTCGATCTCGGCTGGCGTCTTAACCTGGCCGGGTATCGCTTTGTTTATGAACCGTCATCTCTTGCCTATCATAAACATCACGCCTCGATGAACAAACATGGCTCTTTTAAAGAGACCTATCTTCTTGAAAGAAATGCTCTGTTTACTCTCTATAAAAATATTGGTGAGGAAGTACTGCATGAGCAGCTTGGAGCTGCTTTCGCCCTGGCGGCACGCAGAGCCGTCGCTCGCGGCGAGCTAGATTCGACATCGTTCGACCTGCGAAAGGGTGGCAATGATGACGCCGTCGAAGAGGTCTCAAGGACAACACTCGCAACCCTGTACGGCATTGATCAATTTGTCGAGGAGCTTCCCAGCATTCAAAAGTCCCGACAAGAAATACAGGCCAATAGGGTTGTTGATGACAGGGTGATCTGGAAGCTTTTTGGTGAGACCGATGTGCAAGCATTCCCTGGAAAACACTTCTCGAAGGGTTACAACAACATTGTTAGCGCTTTTGATGTTTTAGATGGTCCCACTACGCAAAATGTTTTGGTTATCGCCGGGGATCCCATCGGCGCAAAGATGGCCGGTCCCGCGATTAGGGCTTGGAATATAGCGGAAGCTCTTTCTGTGTCTAATGAGGTCACCCTGGTTTCTCTTGCGGGTGTCAGAGATGTTGAAGCGGATTTTAAAGTCGTTCATGTTGAACCTGGTGATGAAAGGTCAATGAAGGCTTTAGAAAAAGAAGCAGATGTTATCGTTTTTCAAGGGCTGGCAATGGCGCTTTTCAAGTGTATCCGCGAGACGGATAAAATCTTGGTCTGCGATATCTATGATCCAATGCACCTGGAGCATTTAGAACAGGGCAGAGAGCACGGCAACGCAGAGTGGACGCGCCAGGTTGCATCTGCTACTGATGTGTTAAATGAGCAGCTCGAACGAGGGGATTTCTTCCTCTGTGCTTCAGAACGTCAGCGACATTTTTATCTGGGACAGATGGCCGCACTGGGGCGAATAAATCCCGATAACTACAAAGATGATCCTGACCTTAAGCGCCTCATTAGTGTTGTTCCCTTTGGCCTTGACCGTGAGCCCCCGGTTCACCGCCGAGACGTACTTAAAGGAGTTCTACCGGGTATCGCTAAGGACGATAAGCTATTGCTGTGGAGCGGAGGGCTTTACAATTGGTTTGATCCGGAAACCCTGATTCGTGCGGTTGCTGATTTGAGTTCGCGCAAAGAAAATGTACGTCTTTTCTTCCAGGGGACAAAGCACCCACATCCCGGAGTACCTGAGATGTCAATTGTTGAGGAATCAAGGTCTCTCGCTACCCAACTGGGAGTCCTTGATAAGAACATCTTCTTCAATAGTTCATGGGTCGAGTATGCTGAGCGACAGAACTACCTGATGGAGGCAGACGCCGGAGTAAGCACCCATTTTGCCCATGTTGAAACCACTTTCTCTTTTCGCACTCGAATTCTTGATTATTTGTGGGCGGAACTCCCTATGGTTGTTACTGAGGGAGATCATTTTGCCGAGTTAGTCAGTTCTTATGAGCTTGGTGTTGTCGTGCGATCTGAATCGGTTTCCGAACTCTCTGAAGCCCTTGAAAAGGTTCTTTTTGATGATGAGTTCATAGCCAAGGCTCGTTCAAACGTCCGTAAGGTTCGCGAGAAGTATTTCTGGGGAAACGTTCTGGAGCCCCTCGTCGCATTTGTAGACGATGCAAAACCTGCTGAAGATCGCATCTCGAACGGTCACGCGGTAATGAGTGCTACAAAGGGCGGGAATCGTCACACTCGTAGACGCAAACGAGGCCTATGGCGAGATTTAGAACTTGTTGTCTTTTACCTTAAGAATGGTGGGCCTCGGGTTCTAGCGTCCAAGGTCAAAGCAAGGTTGAGTAATCGGACAGCTATCAAGGTTAAAACGAAGACGATCAAAAAGTAGCTAGACCCGTCTTCGGGGTGTCGCCACCGCCTGGGAATGTAGAGCTTGAGGATACTCACGTGCTGTGGCCGTTAAACGTCTCGTTGGCATACTAGGTGACCGGGAACGGCACAGTCCAGTCTTCTGTTTTAGCTGCTGAGGTCTTGGTGAAAAGCCTCGAGATGTTGCTTGCTCACGTTGTGAATCGTGAAGTTTTCTTCGATTAGCTTCTGGGAGGCACGAGAAAGTGCGAGGTGTGCTTCGTCCGATAATCGCAGAACCTCTATAACGGTGTCGGCTAGTTTCTTCGGGTCTGCTTTAACCTGTGATCCGTTTACAAACGGTGTGATGAAGAGGTGTTTACGGTCTTCGAGAATAACCTCAACAAAATTATGGGTATGGACACACGCAACAACGGGAACACCTGCAGCAAGAGCCTCCAAACTGGCGGTGCCAAACCCCTGGCCTTCCAGCTCGTGAATTTCCATCTTTGAGGCTGCCAGGTAATCGGGAATTTCGCTTTTGGGTTGAGCTCCCAGCGTGAGGACAGCGTGCGTTACGCCAAGTGCCTCTGCCTTGTGGAGAAATTTCTTATCATGGAGGCCGCCAACAATAACCACCTTGAGGTCAGGGTAGTGCTGCAGGATTTGGGGAAGAGCCTCCATCAGCGCAACTCTGCTACGCTGCGGGATCACATGGCCGATAGAAAGTATGATTGGAACATCGGGGGATAGCCCCATGCGTTCAAACCCCTTTTGTGCGTTTCCTCCGCGTAAAGCGTTGGGGTCAATGCCAACGGGAATATAGCTTTTAGCTCTGTGGGCTCCAGAATAACGTTTATCGATGTACTTGTCCATGAGTTCATCCATGACAACAAGCCTTGGTTTATGTAACCTCATCAGGGGTTTGACAAGAATAGCGTCTGCAACCTTAAAGATTGTGTTGTTAATGGCTTTGGGGCTGTAGAGGCGCGTGTGAATACTCAGTACGGTGGGAACACTGTGCTTTCGTGCCCACCATCCAGAGATCCAGGTGAGATCAAAAAATTGTCCGTGCTGATGAATAATGTCTGGCTTGAAACTGTCAAGAACCGAGAAAACTCGCTTTTTCACCCGAGGCGAAATAGTAAAAGCGATATCAAAGTTTGCTGAGAGTGGGTTCTTCGGGAGACGCCAAGAAGGAATTCGTATGATCGTGAGGCCGTCACGTTCTTCTTTGGCCGGAGTGTTTTTGTAGCCCGCGGTGAGAACTAGGACTTCATTGCCCTCTCGCGCATACTCGATGGCGAGACTCTCAGATAGGTGGGAACTGCCACCGGGGCGTGGCGGGAAGAAGTTGTTTACAACAACAATTCGCATACATGTACTTTCTGGCTTTTGTAAATTCCACTGAGATAGGGGCTATTGTAACGGGAAGTTCCTGGCTTGCTACACGCCGTGACGGCAGCCACACTACAGGAGCGGGGAGTAATGGGGGAATAGAACGCGCGTGGAGTCGTAAATTACAGTCTACCGACGATATTCTTAGCGATCTCCAGGGAGCTTGTAGCGGCGGGAGAGGGGGCGTTAAGGACGTGTAATTGATTTGCCATGCGCTGGATAATAAAGTCGTCTGCGAGGGAACCGTCACGCAGCAGCGCCTGTGCTCGGATACCGGAGGCGGAAGGAAGAAGATCTGCCGACGTGATGTCCGGAACAAGACGAGCAAGACTCCTGGCGAAGACCCGACGCGAAAGAGAACGGATGATTTCTCCTGCTCCATTAGTAATGTTTTTGGAGGCAAGACGGAGAAAGCCCGGGTACGTCATTGACTCAAAGGAGTCTTTGACGCTGATATCTTTCCACGTGTACCCTTCGCGGGCAAGTGCAAGCACTGCGTTTGGTCCCGCGTGAACAGAGCCATTGATCATTTTTGTCAGGTGGACGCCAAGAAAGGGTAGCTCCGGGTCTGGAACCGGATAGATGAGACCTCGAACGAGGTGACGACGTTCCGGGGTTAACTCGTAGTATTCGCCTCGAAAGGGCACGATGCGTGCCTCCGGTGTGAGTCCTGCCATCCGAGCAATGCGATCACTCTGGAGGCCCGCGCAGTTAATGAGGAAATCTGCTGTGACTTCACCCTGTGAATGGACAACGTGTGTTTTGTCGTTTTGTTGGCGGATTCCCGTAACCTCGGCGTTTGTCATGAGATCTGCGCCCTGTTTTTGTGCCAGCTGTGCCAGGGCGTTGGAAACATCGGTGTAGTTAATAATTCCGGTTGATTCAACACGGAGCGCCTGAACCGCCGATACTTCAGGCTCGTATTCGCGGGCCTCGGAGGCGGAGATCATGCGTGAGTGGGTACCGTTGGCCGCGGCCCTTTGCGCAAGTACCTCAAGGCGAGGAATCTCCTCCTCCGTAACCGCTACGATGAGTTTTCCGCACACATCGTGTTGTATTCCGTTTTCTTCGGCAAACCTGACCATGGAACTATTTCCCACCGTGCACATCACTGCTTTGAGGGAACCTGGGGCATAGTAGGGTCCAGCGTGGATCACTCCGGAATTATGCCCTGTTTGGTGTGTAGCCCACGTAGGCTCTTTTTCGAGAAGCGTAACGCTGTAGCCGCTGCGAGAGGCTAATTCGGCAACAGCTAAGCCGATAATTCCACCGCCGATGATAATTATGCTGGGAGAAGAATCCATGTTCGAGTGAGATACCTTAGTTTTTCATAGAAAATATGTCTGCAGAATGGGAGCAGTTGGGCCTTGCTTGGTGGTGCTGAGGGTAGGATGATAAACATAAAATATGGACTAAACACCCAGACCAAAGATAGCACGAGGTAATTTTGAACAGCACAATCGCACTCGGACAACCAACCGTAGGTGACGAAGAGCTTCAGGCAATTGCAAAAGTTTTTGAATCGGGATGGCTCTCAGGTGCGGGACCCACCTGTCAAGAGTTCGAGAGTAGATTTGCGCAGATAACTGGTGTATCGAATGTTCTTGCAACAAGTAATTGCGGTGCTTCTCTGTTCTTGGGATTGAAAGTGTTGGGTGTGAAACCCGGCGACGAGGTTATCGTTGGTGACTACACCTTTCCGGCTACCGGCCATTCCGTTGTCTGGACCGGCGCCACCCCGGTCTTCGTGGACATTCGTCCCGATATCTGGAGCATTGATCCCGCTCAGGTTGAGGCTGCTATCACTCCGCGTACCGTGGGCATCCTTGCGGTTGATGTGTTTGGGCAGCCAGCGGACTACGATGAACTTCGTAAAATAGCTGATAAGCACGGCCTCTGGCTCATGGAAGACGGCGCTTGCAGCGCCGGCGCAACCTACAAGGGGCGGCCTGCCGGAAGCCTCGCCGACATTGCCACCTTTAGCTTTCACGGGCGTAAGGGCATTACCGCTGGTGAGGGCGGAGCCTTAACCACTGATAACGCTGAGTTGACTGAGCACGCTCGTAAACTTCACACTTACGGAATCGCACCTACCGTTACTCGTGAGGGAAGCACAGACCTGCCCCAGCCCAGCTTTGACGAGGCTGGATATAACTACCGTCTCTCCGACGTAGCCGCCGCCATGATGCTCGCTCAGCTTGATCGTCTTCCCACGCTGCTGAATAACCGTCGTGCGGTGGCTGCTTACTATCACGAGCGGCTTAAATCGATTGATCGTGTGAGTGCTCCCGTCGCCCTCGACGATAGGGAACACCCGTGGCAGTCCTACGTGGTGACCCTCGACCCCGATGTCGACCGCGGGCAACTAGCTACCTACCTTAAAACGCACGGTATTCAGTGCAATTTTGGAACCTATGCGTCACACCTCCAGCCGGTTTACACTTTTGATCGGAGCCTTCCTGTTTCGGCCGACCTATTTAAGCGTCACCTGGCCATTCCCATGCACGCCAACCTCACAGAGATAGAGACTGAGCGTGTTATGGACGTACTGGCAGTTGCTTTGAAATAGTGCCAGTGCTGCGATTTATAACCACAATTTGTACATCAAAAGATAAAAAGAGGACTACAGAATAATTATGGCCAAGAAAAAAGTACTGGTTATTGGCGGTGCAGGCTTTATCGGGTTGCACGTTGTCGAGCAACTTCTTGACAAGGGATATGATATCCGCATCTTCGATAATATGGTTCGTGGAGATCGTGATCGCGCAAATCAATTAGTCGCTGACCGCGGCATTGAGGTTGTTGATCAGGATATCCGTTACGGTGCGGCAATCTATGATGCAATGAAAGGCTGCGATAAGGTGGTTCACCTCGCTGCCGACTCCATCAACAAGAGCCAGGCAGACCCCTACTCATCCTTTGCCATCAACGTTGACGGATCGCACAACGTTTTTGCCGCAGCTGCTGATCTCGGGGTTGAGCGAATCGTCTATGCTTCGAGCGCATCGGTTTACGGTGACCCCAAGAAGCTGCCCATGCACGAAGATGATGAGCTCGACCCCATTACTCCCTACTGCATCGGAAAGCGTACGGGCGAGGACATGCTCAAGTACTATCAGCGCCGCAGCGGGCTTTCCTGGATTGCATTACGCTTCTTCAACGTGTACGGTGAGGGGCAAAAGACCACCGCTTACTACACCTCGGTTATTAACCATTTTGTTAACCGTCTTAAAAATGGTGAGGCGCCCATTATCGATGGTGAGGGCAAGCAATCCATGGACTTTATCCATGTGAAGGACATCGCTCGTGCCGTGGTGCTCGCACTCGAGTCAGAAAAAGCGAACGTTGCCATTAACGTAGGTACAGGTATAGACACCACGGTGGCCGAGCTTGCCCGCATTCTTATCGATGCTGTTGGCGTTGACGTTGAGCCTCAGTTCAACCCGCGCGATGTGATCGTGTCACGTCGCGCCGCTGATACCACACGTGCTAAAGAAATTATCGGTTTTGAACCCACTATTGCCGTGGGGGAAGGTATGACTGCACTGATTCAGAACTCCTAGGCTTGACCGGCTGGTTTTTTCAACGTTCAAAGGCGGCTGGTACCGTGTATCTGCCGCCTTGGGTGTTTGCGACAAGTGGAGCATCTCAACAATCTATTGAAGGAATGAAGAATGAGCTTTCCAGCTAACCCCTACAATGAGCTTGCTTGGATTATCGGAGAACCGGTCATTGGTGAGGGAACGTGGATCGGCGCCTTTACTCTCATTGACGCCTCGGGGGGGCTTACCATTGGGAAAGGATGCGATATCGCTTCTGGCGTGCATATTTATACGCACAGTAGCGCAAAACGCTGTGTCTCAGGGCGCAAGTACAATGCTGTGGACCGAGCTTCGGTGACGGTTGGTGACAGGGTCTTTATCGGGGCAAACGCGGTTATCTCGATGGGCGTCACAATAGGTGATGAGGCAATTATTGCGGCCGGTGCCGTTGTTACCCGCGATGTAGCTGCGCGGACCGTTGTGTCGGGGGTGCCAGCTCGAAAAACCGGAATTGTTGATCTCTCAGATCCGATTGTCCCACAGATCGTTACTGTTCCTCTTACCTAGCCGAGCCCTATCTTTTTGCGGGTATTTTGAGCATTCGCTGCGGTGGTTGTTGGTTCAGCATACTCATTAGTTGTGGCGGGCAGACGTTTTTTAAGAATTACCACCGTAAGAACTGCAATACCCGCTGCTGCTAGGTCGGCAAGTGTAAACATGACACGTGAGACCAGGGTGATCGCTGTGGCTTGACTAGCAGTGATAATGAGAGCCATGCTCCCAACCAGGACAACCTCGCGTATTCCCACACCGGACGGGAGTATAAAAGCAAAAAGACTTATCGTGAATCCTAGGCTGATAGCCCCGGTGAGAAGGATAAAAGACATGAAAGTCGGGGAATCTAACGAATTCACGAGGATCCAGAGGTGACCACCGTAGGCTAAGTAACTAAATAGCGCCCAGCCCAGGGCTGAAGAGACCGTCTTAAACGACACGATATGGTCGAGTGGTGGTCGACGGAAAATTTTGAGAACTAGGCTAGCTAACCAGGTCATCACCCTGGGATGCAGGCAGGTGAGCCCCACGGGAAGAAGAGCAAATAGCCATAGTAGTTCGCGCTGATATTGGATAACAGCTGGTAAAGCTAACGCGCCCAGTAGGAGTGAGGCGACAACACCTATACCCGCAGCATAGAGGCTCGTGATGAGTATCCTGGGCCGTGAAATTCCGTATTGACGTCCGAGTTCCATCTGCATCAGGTATGACCAAACCGAGCCGGGGACGTATTTCCCGAGCTGACCGACGAGCATAATCTGTGCACCGCGCGGTACGGATACGGGGGCTCCCAAACCGTTAAGTACGCTTACCCAACTCATGGTTCCAGCGAATAGGCCGCTCAGGAGAAAAAAGAAAGATACCAGGAGGGATGGCCAGGAAATAAGCTTGAGCGCCTTGGAAACCTCAGACCACTGGCTCACGAGGTAGTAGAGAGCAAACCCAATAACAGCCGCGAGGAGGAGATAGCGAAGCACTAAAAATATTTTGGGTGCAGCGGCCTTAAATTTGCTGATCATAAAGTATTTTCACTTAGTGCTGTTCGGGCGTTGTCGTGTAACCTGTTCAACAACTTGGTGGGCAGGGAGAAGGGTTTTGCGTTCCCGTGAGGCTTCTTCGCTGTCATTGAGCACCCGCAGGAATTGATTGAACTGTGCGGTGAGGGGTTCTTCACTGCTAACAAGTTCGGGAATCTCTATAATAGTTTGTTGCCTATAGCCGAGTCCCTTATCAACATCGGTACCCGATACATGGCGATAAACGGTAATTCCGCGACGAAGAAGATCTACCTCGATTAAACGCTCCTGCTCATATATGGAGAGTTCGCGTGTTTTTTTCTGCCCTATGCGGCTTGCAGAAATACGTGCAAGGCCACCATGCTCAAACCCCAAGAGAGTTTCTGCGACATCTTCCGCATTCTGTAGCGAATCTGGATGATAGAAGCCAAGACGTGAGTCAATCAGGCTGGGCTCATCCTGCATGATCTGAATAGAGAGGTCCACATCGTGCACTAGCAAATCCCAGGCAACACCTGTTCTGATGCGAGGAGTGTATGGTGAGTGCCGAGTCGCAACAATGTGTAGGGGTTCGTGAAGGAGCGCTTGGGCTGTCATGACGGCAGGGTTATAGCGCTCAAGTAGTCCGCACATGAGGGGGAGATCACGGGTATCAGCAAGGGTGATAATTTCTTGCGTGTTAGCCAGACTATCGGCGATGGGCTTCTCGATGAGCAGGGCAGTATCTTGCTCGAGAACCTGTTTGGCGAGTTCGTAGTGAGCCTCTGTCGCGGCAGCGATGACCACAGCGTCGATGTTCTTGAGGCCTGGGAGTTCGGGAAGCCAGGTGGTGTTGTAGCTTTCCGCGACATGGTGCCCGACTGATTCGCGTGGGTCAATAATGTAGGTTAGCTCAGCACTGTTTGACTGGCTGATAACACGGGCGTGAAGACGCCCCATATTTCCGGCTCCGATGAGTGCGATGCGTGGGTTCGCGGTCACGAGGTAGCCCCCAGCACAGTGCGAACGGTAGTGACGATCTCGGCAATGTTCTCATCGGTAAGGTGCGCGTGAACGGGAAGCGATACCGCTTGGAGGGCGACGCTGGTGGCAACGGGGACAGCGGAAGCGCGTACAAGAGGGTGTGAGCGGTAAGAATCGTAGTCAAAGACCACTTTGGGATAGTAGACTCCACATCCGACCCCGTATTCTCTGAGCGCTACGACAAACTCGTCGCGTGTGATCGTTGTTTCGTCAGTGATTAGGACTGTGAATTGGTGCCAGACGTGTTCACGATCGGGTAGCTGGGCGGGAAGTTTAATCCCGGGTACACCGCGCAGGCCAGAGATGAGTTTTGCTGCGTTCTCCTGGCGAGTTTTGATCGTCTGACTATAACGGTCAAGTTGTGGCAGGGCAAGCGCTGCTTGAAGGTCGGTGAGGCGATAGTTGTTACCAACCGATTCGTATTCATATCGTGCCCGCATGCCCTGGTTACGGAGTACACGGAGGCTGTCTGCGATCTTGTCATCGTTTGTGGTAATCATGCCCCCCTCTCCGGTGGTGATATTTTTAGTCGCGTAAAACGAGAACGTACCAATGCCAAAACTCCCGGCTGCTTTACCATGATAGCGGGCCGCGTGTGACTGAGCGGTGTCTTCGAGTAGCACTAAGTTGTGCTTGTTTGCTATCTCTACCAAAGGATTCATGTCGGCTGTTTGTCCGTAGAGATGGACGGGAGCAATAACCCTGGTGCGTTCAGTTATGAGGGCCTCTACCTTGGTGGGGTCTATGTTGAAGTCGTTGTCGCGAATATCAGCAAAAACCGCGGTTGCTCCAGCCTCGATGATGGCGTTGAGCGTAGCCACAAAGGTGAAGGGTGAGGTAATAACCTCGTCACCGGGCTGAAGGTTTAGTACCTGAAGAGCTGCGATTAAGGCGGTGGTGCCGTTATTAACGGCGATCGCATGTTTTGTGCCGCACAGCTCTGCAAAGCGCTGTTCAAACTCAGCTACGACCGGACCCTGGGCGATGAGGCCGGAACGAATAACCTCCAGAACACGCTGCTCCTCTTCGATGCCGAACTGTACTGTAGTTATAGGAATCATGAAATCCTCTGATAAATCATTTTTACAGAGCACGCTCTAGAAAACGTGGCTCTTATAAACTTTACTGCGTGCCGGTGTTTTCTCAGAATCCAGGTTTCTCATAACCTATTTAAGGAAATAGCAATGAATTCAATCCACCCGACTGCCATAATACAGGGCGATATTACTATCGGAACAGGTAATGTTATCGGACCTTTTGCTGTTGTGACGGGACCTTTGGTGCTTGGAAACGACAACTGGATTGGGGCTGGCACGTTTATTGGTTCACCCCCTGAGGTGCGATCATGGCAACACCCGACAGAAACGCAGGATGCATCCAGCGGTAACGGGATTATTATCGGTAGTGGCAATGTGATACGGGAGGGAGTCCAAATCCATCAGGGATGGCGCGGAACTACCCGGGTGGGTAATGACTGTTTTATCATGAACCAATCTTATATCGCGCATGATTGCAATGTGGGCGACTCGGTTACGATGGCCTCGTCGGTTCTTCTTGCCGGTCACGTGGTTCTTGGCGAGGCATCGAATCTTGGACTCGGGGTGAAAGTGCATCAGCATCGCTATATAGGGCAGACGGCGATGGTAGGAATGGGCGCAGTTGTCACTAATGATGTTCTTCCCTGTGTAATCGCTTATGGAGTGCCCGCTAAGATGCGGGATGTGAATTCCGTTGGTATGGAACGGCGAGGCTACAGTGGAGTTGAGATCGCGCACGTGCGTCACGCAATTGCGGAGGCGGCTGATCAGGAGGAGATCATTCGTGCGTTCTCCACTCACATGTTGAAGCCGGGCTTGCTCTCCAGCGCGATCTCGCATTGGGAAGAGCGCAATGGCTCCTAAGCTGGCACGAACGTGCGAATCCTTCTGGTTCTTTATGACAAAGTGTACGCGCAACAATAGTAGTTGGCTGTGCGTGAGCGAAGACGGCTTTGGGACAGCTGCTTCGGTAAAGTTACTGATGAACTGCTAGGAGAACTGCACGGTATATGTCTTACAACCTTACGCCCGCTGAAGTGGAAACTAAATACACTGTTTCGGTCGCGCTTGCGACTTACAATGGTGCACGCTTTCTCTCACAGCAGGTTTTAAGCATTCTGGCGCAGAGCCACCCGGTTGATGAGATTGTTGTCTCCGACGATAATTCCACAGACGCAACCGTTTCTATCGTTGAGCTTCTTGTGGCGGAACACAACGCGGTCAATGCGCGGCCCCCCATTAGCCTGGTGGTTTTGCATAATAAACCCGGACTCGGGGTGACTCACAACTTCGAGCGCGCTGTGAGTGGGTGCTCGGGAGATATTCTTTTTTTGAGTGATCAGGATGATGTATGGCACCCAGACAAAGTGAAAAAAATGCTGGCTGTCTTTGGCTCCCACCCCAGCGCTCAACTGGTTTTCACTAACGCGCGCACGGTTGATGGCGTGGGTACTCCACTTGGCTATTCCCTTTTTGAGGCAATTGAATTGCAGCAGTCTGAACTGTACGGGGTTCGTGAGGGGAAGAGTTTTGAGGTACTGCTTCGACGTAACATCGTGACGGGTGCGACCGTGGCGTTTCGCCGAAAACTTCTTGACGATGCGCTGCCTTTTCCCCGGGGGTGGGTGCACGATGAGTGGCTGGCAATTATTGCGTCTGTGACTTCCTCGATCGAGGTGATGACCGAGGAGCTTATAGATTATCGTCAGCACGGAGCAAACGAGATTGGTGCGCTCAAGCAAGGGGTGGGGGAAAAGCTGAAAAAGCTTTTTTATCCGCGGCGTGAGCGTAATCAAAGTCTCTATGATCGAGCAATGGCTCTTCCTCCGCGGTTGCAGGCGATGAAGGGTATTCCCCCCAGCTTTTGCGCTGCAGCAGAGGATAAATTGACGCACGAGGATTTTCGGCGCGGATTACCCGGTGGCCGTCTTTTTCGGATAGGACCGGTTTTTCGTGAGCTTCAATCTGGACGCTACGATCGTTATGGCTACGGGCGTAAAGATGCGGTGAGAGATATTCTGCAACCTGATCGCTAGGGACGTGATCTTCAATCTGTGCTTGTTGGGGAGGGACTGCATCCGCGCCTCAGCCGGCCGAGGGGCAGGTGCTGCCGGTGCCTATTACAAGGGGGTATCTACTCGCTCTTCGCGCATAGCGTTGGCGTGCTCGTCGCGGTGGAGCCTGCTGCTGTTCACGTGCGCGCGTGCAAGGCTCTCTGCGCCCGCAACGTCGTTTTGGGCAACCGCGTCAAAGAGAGCTTGGTGTTCCTCGCTCACACTCAGAAGATCATCGTGTTGACCGTATAGCCACCGCATACGGCTACGAATTGACTCGGCGATTTTACTGAGTAGTTCGTTTCCCGCGATTTCGGTGGCAGCCTCGTGAAAATCGGCGGCTGCCCGACGTGACATGACGGTGTTAGAGGCCCTTGCTCCCGCTTTTTCTGTCTCGAGGATGGATCTTAACCGTTCCCGGCCATTGTCGTCACAGCGCTGTGCGGCCAGCCGAAACACCAACACTTCTAGGGCGGAACGTACCTCGTCAAGGTCAGCCACATCTTGGGGTGTGAACTCTCGCACCACCGCCCAGGTGCGAGGCCGGAGGGTTACCAGCCCCTCTGTCTCGAGGATCTTGAGCGCGTCACGGACGGGTACCCGGCTGACACCAAACTCGTCGGCAAGATCACGCTCGACAAGCTTGCTCCCGGGAAGGCGTAGGCCGTCGAGGATGTCGTTGCGTAACCACTCTGCCACGCGGGAGGACTCGGGTGTGTGTTCTTCTGTGACTGTCACTGCCTCATTCTCTCACACGGTCATTATGAGATTTTGTGGGGGTGTCTATGGGGGTGGGGGAAGAAGATTATGGGGTAGGGGAGCGAGGAGGCGTTTCAGAATAGTGATCACTACGAGTCCGAAACGCTTCCTCGCTTCGCGTTCATTGCAAAACTAAGACTTTTTGTTGTCTACAAAAACGATACCCTCCTTGAGGGTGCCCACAATTTCGGTTCCGATTTTGCGAGCCAGGAGATCATCGAGACGGTCAAGGGGGCCGATGAGGGTGCGTCCTCCGGCACGAGCTACTCGGATTGCTGCGTCCACCTTGGGTTTCATTGAACCTTCGGCAAAGGAGAGCTGCGAGATCGCGTCTGCCGATGCGGTGAGGATATCGCGCTGCTCGGGGGTTCCCCAGTTCTCGCTGACGTAGTCACCGTCGGTGAGCATGATGAGGGTGTCTGCCCCAACCTCCGCGGCGAGCGCGGCGCTGGCCAGATCCTTATCAACAACCGCCTGCATACCGATGTGGCGCCCGTTTGCCCCGGCACGTACCGGAACGCCGCCGCCGCCAACGCACACAACCAAGCTGCCGCCCTCGAGTAGCCGACGGATGAGCGGTGCCTGAACTATTGACTGGGGGTCCGGTGAGGGTACAACGCGGCGAAAGGCGTTGCCGTCCTTTGCGATGGTCCAGCGGTAGGCGGCAGCTGCTTCTGCAGCATCGTCTGCCGTGTACTGGGGGCCGATTAGCTTGGTGGGGTGATCAAACGCGGGGTCGTCCTCATCTACCAGGGTGGTGGTAATGACACCCGCAACTTCGCGTTCTCCTAGGAGGGCGTTGGAGAGTTCCTGCTGTACAACGTAGCCAATCATGCCCTGTGTCTCTGCCCCGAGAATATCGAGGGGATAGGCCGCGACATCCTGGTAGGCCAGATTTTGTAGTGCGAGAAGACCCACCTGGGGGCCGTTGCCGTGTGTGATCACCATCTCGCTCTGGCTGGCCAGGCTTGCCAGAGCCTCACAGGCTGAGCGCACGTTGGCGCGAAGGTGCTCGGCAGTCATGGGTTCTCCCCGTCGGGCAAGGGCGTTGCCCCCTAGTGCCACTACAACTCGCATGGATATCCTCCTTGTGGATTGTTGGAAGGCGCGTGGTCTCAAAGTATTGAGCCTGCGTTTGTGGTGCAGGTTCCTCCACGCGCTCCAAAATGGTAAATCACGTTAGTCAAAATGGTATACCATGTTTAGTGAGGGATGGTATACCGCCTGAGTGGCGGGGATTCTCCGAGAGAAAAAGGAAGTGGCTGCTGTGGGAGCATGCACCCTGATTGACGCGGTTTCAATTGATGCCGTAACAGCGATCAGGCTTTCCCATTTTGTGCAGAACCTCCCTCGGGAAAAGCGACTCGGAGCGGTGCACTCGGTTTACGAGCGTGTTGTAAATCTACTCGACCCGCAGGGCAACCTTCTTGCTCTCGCCTCTGCGGTACTTGATGATGCACCTCGAACTATCCGTATAGCCACCGCGGACTGGAATAAATTTTCGCCCGATGTGGGGGAACCCGTTGTCTTTGAGGCTGATGCTCTGGGCGTTGGGATCGAACGTTCGACCAGAATTGTGATGATACAGAAGGCTCAGCGGTGGGAACCCCGGACCGTAAGCCTCGGGAAGACCTCTCCTGAAACGCTCGACGCCATTGTGACGGTTATCGACTTAGTTCTTAAGGTTCCCGCGGAACGTTCCCGTTTTGAAGAGGCCAGTGCTGCTCTCCTCTCCCAGGGAATAAAAAAACTTGAGGCGGCAATTATGGGGGGAGCAGGGGAGGATCAGACCACCTCTGCGGTACGGCAGCTCTTGGGCCTGGGTGCAGGGCTCACCCCGGCGGGGGACGACGTTCTGACGGGACTTGTGCTCGTAGCTGCCCAACCTGGCACCGACCTGGCGTTTGCAAAACCGGTTATTGCGCGGGCGCTACGGGATGCGGCGGATCGAACCACAGCGCTCAGCGCTGCCACCCTGGAGGAGGCCGTGCTCGGGCGTTCGCGTCAACGTCTGCACGACCTGCTTAATCTATTCGCTCTGGCTGATAGATCACTGTCTGGCGACCCGGGTGCGGAGCCTGACTCTGAGGCGTATCGTGCCCGCCTTGAGGCGGCGCTGATTCGCGTACGGGACATCGGACACAGCTCCGGATTCGACCTGCTCGCCGGTATCCGTCTCGGGCTACGCCTCGAGGTGCAACTGCGTCAGCGTAGCAGTACTAGCGTGTCAGCCGCACACGATTTTAGGGGTCATAAAACCCCGGATGAATCGCAATCCGGTTCATAAATTCGAGGGAAAAGAAAGGAAATTGATGAATCAGATACGACCGATCGATGAGAAATATCTTGCAGCAGCGGCAGCCGGTGATTCCGCGGGAGTGCGCAGCGCGCTCGACGCAGGGGCAAATAAAAATGTGATCAATCGGGAGGAGTCAAGCGCCATACTGCTTGCCGCCCGTGGTGGCCATCACGATACCGTTCGGGTCCTGATTGATGCCGGTGTTGATATTAACGCCCAGGACCAAACCAGCTCAAACCCCTTTCTTTACGGGTGCATCAACAACGACTTTGAACTCGTAAAGATAATGGTCGAGGCCGGAGCTGACCTGAAGCGACTCACTCGCTTTGGCGGCAATGGTCTCACCCCCGCTGCCGAAAAGGGACACATTGACATTGTGCGTTACCTCTTGGAAAACACGGATATCAACGTCAATCTCACCAACACCCTGGGGTGGACCGCGCTGATCGAGGCGATCATCCTCGGCGATGGCGGGCCGGTGCGTCAGCAGACCATTGAGCTACTCCTCCAGCACGGAGCCAAACCAGAGATGACCGACGAGTGGGGCGTTTCCCCCCTTGAACTTGCCCGCAAGCGAGGATTCGACGAGATCGTGACCATCATCGAAAATCACCTATAAACCTCAGTTTTTAGCTGTTTCCCGAAAGGATACCAATGACCAGGCACATTGACATCAGAAAAAACACCTACCTCGACTCAGTCTCGCTCATGTCCATGAGCACAAAGGCTAATGCGATTGAGGGGGTAACCCAGGCCTTCCTCGCGATGGCAACACCAATGAACAAGGAGGTGCTCACCAACCTCGACATTGTTGACCCGGCGATCGAGGCGGCTAAACCCAGCGACCTCATGATTATTGTTGACGTGGCCGACGACGCCTTGGAAAACGCGATTGACGAGGTAGAGGATATCCTCGCGCGTAAAAACAGTGGCGGCTCGGACACAACAGAGATTCGCTACCGCACCCTCGACTCCGCTCTTGAGGAGGTGCCCGAGGCAAACTTGGTGCTCATCTCGGTAAACGGAGCCTTTGCCGCCCGAGAGGCGCGCAAGGCGCTTCACGCGGATAAACATGTGATGATCTTCTCGGACAACGTCTCGCTCGAAGACGAAATCGAGCTCAAGCAGCTCGCACACGATAAGGGCCTGCTCATGATGGGACCCGACTGTGGCACCGCGATCATCAACGGCACCGGAATCGCCTTTGCCAACGCAGTACGTCGCGGGTCAATCGGTGTTGTGGGGGCTTCGGGAACCGGCAGCCAGGAGGTCTCGGTGCGGGTGCACGACTTCGGCGGCGGAATCTCCCAGCTCATCGGGACCGGTGGCCGGGATCTCTCGGCCGAGGTTGGCGGGATTATGATGATTGACGGTATCAAGGCGCTTGACGCCGATCCCGATACCTCGGTTATCGTGATCGTTTCCAAGCCCCCGGCCGAGGAAGTAGCGGATCGTGTGCTTGCGGTTGCGGGTGCGGCCTCGAAGCCGGTTATCGTGGCTTTTCTTGGATCGAGTCGCACCGAGTCGGGATACGACAACGTCAAGCTTGTCTCGGGTACAAAGCCCGCGGCGCTCGCCGCGGTTCTTGCAACGGGAGTTGAGGAGTCCACCCTTGACCTGCATCCGCTGAACCTGCCGCTTATCGAGGAGGTTCGTGCCAAGCTTGCTCCCGGGCAAAAATATGTGCGTGGTCTCTTCTGCGGTGGAACGCTGTGTGACGAGTCGATGTTTGCCGCACTAGACAAGTTTGATGATGTCTATTCAAACATTCAGAAAGATCCCTCCCGTGTTTTGAGCTCCACCGACCCGTCGAAGGCTCACACCTTCCTCGACATGGGTGATGATGACTTCACTAATGGACGTCCCCACCCGATGATCGATCCCTCGTTGCGTATGCAGCGTCTGGTGCAGGAAGCAGATGATCCCGAAGTTGGCGTTATCGCCATGGACTTTATCGTTGGATTTGGTTCACACGAAGATCCTGTGGGCGTAACCCTCCCGGCCATTCGCGAGGCAAAGGCAAAGGCCGAGGCCCGCGGACAGCACCTAGAAATCCTCGGGTATGTGCTCGGCACCGATCTCGACACTCCCGCCGTGGGGGCGCAGATTGCGGCGCTTGAGTCCGCCGGTGTAACAATCGCGTCCTCCTCCACAAACCTTGGCCTCCTGGCCCGTGAATTTGTTATGAAAGGTGACAACTAATGAGCATCAACGACCTATTTGCCGCGAGCCTGAAGCCGGTAAACCTCGGACTTGATATGTTTGCTGACGACCTGGCCGAGCAAAACGCGGCCCCCGTCCGCATGGATTGGACCCCGCCCGGCGGGGGCGATCCCGAGGTAATCGCGGCCCTGAGCAAGCTTGAGGTCCCCCGCATTTCCGAAAAGATTGATGCCGCTAACCGGGTGGCGCTCGATCGGGTTCTTTCCGCGCAGCCCTTCCTCGAGGGCTTTGGGCAGGCAATCGACACCGTACCCGGTATGACCAAAAAGACGATCCTGCACGCGGGCCCGCCAATCTCCTGGGAGCGAATGAGCGGACCGATGAAGGGTGCTGTGACGGGTGCGCTTGTCTTTGAGGGTCTGGCTTCAAATCTCGATGAGGCTGCAGAGCTCGCGGGTAGCGGAGAGATTACCTTCTCTCCCTGTCATGAGCACCAATCGGTGGGTTCGATGGCCGGTGTCACCAGCGCCAGCATGTGGGTGCACAAGGTAACCAACCGCACCCATGGAAACACCGCCTACACCAATCTCTCCGAGCAGCTCTCGAAGATCCTGCGATTCGGAGCAAACGATCAATCCGTGATTGATCGCCTGAACTGGATGCGCGATGTGCTCGGACCGGTGCTCTCCTCCGCCATGGAACTCAACTCAGACGGATTTGATCTGCGCCTGATGCTCTCGCAGGCACTTCACATGGGAGACGAGGCGCACAACCGCAACGTTGCCGGTACAACGGTGCTGATTCAGGCCCTCGCCCCCTACATTCTGGAAACCGACTTCTCGACAAAAGAGAAGCGTGAGGTCTTCGATTTTGTAGCCTCCTCGGATTACTTCTCTGGACCCACCTGGATGGTTACGGCAAAGGCCGCCATGGATGCGGCAATCGGGGTGAAGGACTCCACCGTAGTGACGGCCATGTGCCGCAACGGAGTCGACTTTGGGATTCGAGTGTCGGGCACCGGAGACCAGTGGTTTACGGGACCTGCGCAGCAGGTTATCGGACCCATGTTTGCCGGTTATACGGAGGAGGACTCTGGGCTCGACATGGGCGATTCGGCCATCACGGAAACCTACGGTATTGGCGGATTTGCCATGGCTGCGGCGCCCGCAATCGTTGCCCTGGTGGGCGGCACCGTGCAGGAGGCCATGGGCTACTCCCGCATGATGAACGCCATCACTACGGGTAACAACCCTAACGTGACGATACCCGCGCTGGACTTTATGGGGGTACCCAGCGGGATCGATGTGCGCAAGGTTATGGAGACAGGCATATTGCCGATAATTAACACCGCCATTGCGCACAAAGAGCCCGGTATCGGAATGATTGGGGCGGGCATTGTTCACCCACCTGTGGAGGCCTTCCAATCGGCTCTCCTCACTCTTGCCGAGGTTATTGGAGATAACTAAGGTAACCCGGGAACGAGCGGGGCTTCGGCCCCGCTCCGCCGAACCCCTTAAAGTTCGGTATCACCTATGTATAGAAAGAAAGGGATAATGATGTCTACCCCCGACCCCCAAAAGGGTGGGCTTGTTGATACGGGAGCTGAAACGCGGGAGCTTTATGCTTCGCGGGGCTACGTCGATGATGTTCTGCCGGTCAGGCCTAAAGATCGTTCCTGGTCGATTACCCAGTACATTACCGTGTGGATGGGACCCATTCACAACATTCTGTCCTACTTTACCGTTGTCGGTTTCTTTGCCCTGGGGCTTTCCGCCCTCCAGGTGGTTGGGGCAATTCTTACCGCCGCCGTGATCGTGTCCATTGGATACATTCTTAACGGTCAGGCCGCGGCAAAGTACGGTGTTCCGTTTGCGATGCAGCTGCGTGACTCATTCGGGTCAAAGGGTGCTGTCATTCCCACCGTCATCCGTGGAATTATCGCCGGATTTGTGTTCTTTGGTATCACCACCGTGTCCAGCGCTCAGGCACTGGACGTTGTACTGGAGCAGATCTTCCCCGGATTTATCAACCTTGGTAACGGAGCGACGATCCTGGGTCTAGCCGTCCCCACCGCAATCACCTACCTCATCATGTGGGTTATCACGGTGGCGCTGTTTTTGAGCGGCCAGAAATTCCTCGCTAAGTTCAGCACCTGGGTGAACCCGGTGGTTTTTGTTCTCATCGTTATCGCGATGATCCTTGCGGTGACCAATGCCGGTGGTATGGGAGAGGTGCTTTCGTTCCGTCCGCTTGATGTTGACGTTACACCCCTTATTTTTATTACCTGTGTTTCTATGCTGGTATCAAACTGGGCGGGCCCGATTGTGAACACGGGCGACTACTCGCGCAACGCAAAATCTATGCGTGCACCGGCGGTGGGATTCCCCGTGGGCGTGATTGGCTCGTACATCCTGTTTGCGTTGGTTACCATAGCGTTTATGGCTTCTCTCCAGGCGGCGACCGGCGGTAATTTTGACATTAACCGTCCAACAATTTTTGTGGAGGCCATCAACTCGATCGGTAATCCGTTTGTTGTTGTTTTGCTTATTCTTGCGATGAACGTGGGTGCTGTTGCCTTTGTGGTCTTTGGCAATATGCTGCCCGCGGGCCTTCAGCTCACCGCTCAACTGCCGAAGCTGTTCTCGGTACGTACCGGCGCAATCCTCGCGGCCGTTATCGGAACGTTTATTCTGCCGTGGAAGTTTGTGGAGGCTACCGAAGCGCTATTCCTCTTCTATTCCTTCATCGGGTCGATGTTCGGTCCGATTGCTGGAATTATGCTGGCCTCCTACTTTATCGAGCGTCGTCGTACTCTTGATCTTGACCGGATATACGAGGATCCCAAGTCTGCTAGTCCCTATCCCGCCTACAACTGGCGTGCGATCGGGGTGCTGGCTGCGAGCTTTATCATCACCATGTCGGGCACGATTTTCACAAATGTTCCCTTCCTGGTTGAGGTCAAGAACCTGGCCTTTTTCTCCGGCCTGTTTATCGGTTTTGTGGGGTATTCGCTCACGATACTTATAGCCCGTCGTAAAAGCTAAACACTCTCTCACAGTTCCCTAGGGCGTTCCAGGTGAGCGCCAGAAAAGAGAAAATCATGAACACCACACCAACCCCCGAGGCCGTTGATAACTATTTCACCCGTGCCGCTGAGGTAACAGTCGAGGGTATGCGTGCGGGTACCGGTGGCCCTTTTGGAGCCACCCTTGTGCGTAACGGAGAGATCGTGGTCAGCGTGGGAAACACTGTCCTGCGTGATACTGATCCCTCCGGCCACGCTGAGCTGGTAGCCGTGCGCGAGGCGTGTGCAAAGTTGGGTACCCTTGACCTCTCAGACTGCGTTATGTACGCAACCTGTGAGCCGTGCCCGATGTGCGTGGCAGTTATGCTGTGGGCGGGCATCAGCACCTGTTACTTTGCCTCAACACGGGATGATGCCGCCGAGCACGGATTCTCCGACATGCACCTGCGCAACTTCTTTAACGGTAGTGATCGAACCCCCATGGATCTTGTTCACCTGAGCGAGGGCCGTGAGGAGAGCGCTCAGATCTGGAGCGAATTCCGCGCTCTGAATAGCTAAATAGTCCGAGTGATTCACCGCCTGCGGGATTAACGTCTGTGGGCGGTGTAGCGGTAACGCACGGTATCGTACTTTCGAGTGACCCCGCAGGAAACGGTCACCAGCGAGAGCCTGCGGGGTGACCTATGGGGTGCTGTCGGGTAGCGGGCGCAACCGCGTTCTCCACGACATATTCTGTGAAGCCAACGCGACCCCGATCACCACGAGTAACCATCCGGATCCCGTGAGTAGATTGCTCTCTGCAAGGCCTGTGATGGCAAGGGTCGTGATGATGAGTATGGGCCACAGATAGACGTCTGAACGCTTGGTTGTCGCGGTGAGAAACGAGCGGATAAAAGCCAATAACAGCGCGGCAATAAAAAGTATAAGACCCACCATTCCCACCTGCAAATACAGGTCAAAGAATGTTCCGAGGGCGGATTGGTGCTTAGTGCCGATATCAAAATTGATCGCAAAATAGGGCTGTGCGCCGCTCGGCCAGATCCCTACCCAGCCCCACCCCTCAAGCGGGCTCTGACGTGCGCTCGTGAGTACGGATTGCCAGAGCGTGAGCCGAACTTTAAGCTCGCTTGTGGCGTGTAAGCGGGCAACAATCTCGTTTCTGAGCAGCCAGGAAAAAATAGTAAATACCGCCACGAGCGCAAAGAACCCAATCTGCCAGCGTGTGCGTTCGGAAGCATTTCTCCGTCTAATGAGCAGGACCGCCCCAAAAACCAGGGCTACACAGAGTATAACTCCTGCCTGAATTACGGAGCGTGAGAAGAGTAAGAGTGAACCTGCGAGGATAAAGGAATAGATTGCCAAAGAGCGTTGGATGGCCCGTGTTTTAAGCTCTATTACGGTGGTGACAAGCGATATAACCGCCACAAAGGCTAGGGCATTCCTCGAGCCAAAAATACCTTGAATTGGGCCGCCATAGGCGAGGTTTCCCTCGACGCGCAGCAGTGAGAACGGGATATCGAGCAGAATTCCGGAGAGCAGTTCGACTCCCAGCGAGGCGGTCAGGAGGACCCTGAGGGTGTTCCCCAGTGCGCGAATAATTTGAATATGGTCGCGGTAAGACGCGATATACAGTCCCAGGAGCGCAACCCCCACCTGGTAAAGGAGTGAACTCCAGGTAGCGGAGGGTCTGCTTGACCACATGAGTGTGATGCAGCACCAGAGAATAAAAATCGTCAGTGTGAGGGGTAATTTTTCGCCCCAGGAAAGTTCTCCACGACGGAAAATAGCCGACAGGACGGCCAATATTACAAGCGTCAAGATCATGGCCGTGTATGCCGGTCCACCCATGATTCTCTGTATGAAGTGTGCTGCAAAGAGAACGCCAAAAATGGCGGTTGTGAGTACGGCGGCGAACTCCGCGCTCGAGAGGAAGCGTCGGGCAAACTCAAAGAGTTGCTGTAGCAGAGTCTGCATTGCGCTATCTTAGCGGAACATCCCGCCATGCGGGGATTGGTTCGTCGCCTGAGGTCGAGGGGACTTCGTAGTCTGTTTTTGTTTTTATGGCGAGAATGGTGAGCAATAACCAGCCGCTTTCGCTGAGTATTCGACTTTCGCTAAGCGATTGCACAATCAGGGCCGTGACGACGAGTAGGGGGAGCAGCGTAGAGGCGGCGTAGGGCAGTACCTCCCCCGGATAGCGCTGGGGGCGATCAATCGCGCGAAACCAGGAGCGCCACAGGGTGAGGCTTACCAGAAGGGCAAACGTGATGAGTCCAACAACCCCCAGCTGAAGCCACACGTCAAGCCACGCGTTGTGGGCGTGGGGGACAGGGAGGCCGTTGCGCGTGTACAGGTTGGTGTACGGTTCTACCCAGGTGGGCCAGTAGCTTACCCAGCCCCATCCAAATGCGGGTCGCTGTTCGGCCACCCGGACAACGGCGTCCCAGATATCGATTCTGCCCGTGAGGTCGCTGCTTTTACCGAGAATTGAGAGTGCCGGGCCCCGAATTAGGAATGCTATGGGGACCACAAGAGCCACCATGAGTCCAGCTGTGAGGTAGAGGGGCACACGAGATTCCGCCCGCACGGTGCGTGCCCAGAGCGCGAATCCCAGGGCAATGATCACCACAACAAGCGCGATGATTACGGTTGCCGGGCGAGTGAGCGCCAGGACAAGTAGCGAAACGAGCAGCCAAAATATCCCGGGTGTCAATCGGATGCTTCGCCCCGCGAGTTGGATTCCAAACACGATCAATCCGAGAAGGGCAACAAACCCGAGCATAACGCTGCTGCCCAGGAGACCCTGTATGGGGCCTCCCTCAAAAATGAGGTCGCGGCTCCACCACAGCAGCGGTGATACTTTTCCCTCCGGACGCTCGATCCATAGGGGAAGGACCCGGTCTCCAATAAACACTGATACGAAAATTTCAAAAAGAAGTGATAGCCCCAGTATGTATCGGATCGCAGTTCCCAGGGAGCGAATGAGCTCTGGCCAGGTGAGTACAAACGCCATACACAGGGCAACCGCGGTGGTGACTATCTGTGCGGACGCACCAAGCAATGACTCGAAAGGGTAGGCTGACCAGGCAATTGAGGCCACACACAGTGCTAGGAAAAGCCAGAGGGACTTTGGTATCCGATACCAGCGAAACTGGGGTGGTTTTACGGCGATAAAGGCCCAGATATTGAGAGCGGTGAGGACTACGGTTATGGTTATGAACCCGGGCCATCCCACGATGTTACGCACCGCATTTGCCCCGAGGGCGTGAATGAAGGTTACGATGGCAAGGGCGCTTATAGCCAATCTGGTTTTTGCATCGCTCATTCTAACGAGTGTAATGGGCCTGAGCGGTGCGAGGGGCAGCTTGGGAAGATAGTTGGTAGTCTCGCTCTTGGAGGACACAGGTGTTTGTTAAAATAGTGAATAGCCCGCGTGAATATGCGTGGGGGTCGATAACCGCGATTCCTGAGCTGATGGGGTTGGAGCCGACGGGCAAGCCGCAGGCGGAATTATGGTTGGGAACGCATCCCGGTTCACCGAGTGCGGTGGTGCATGAGGACGGTTCGGAAGAGCCCCTTGCGCGTTGGCTTGTCGAATCGGGAAACGCTGAGGAGCTTCCTTTTCTCTTCAAGATCCTGGCGGCCGCCCACCCACTATCACTCCAGGTTCACCCCTCACGGAAACAAGCTCGGCTGGGATTCACCCGCGAGACTCAGCTCGGTATTCCTCTCACCGCACCAAATCGTAACTATAAGGATCAAGAACACAAACCAGAGATTATTATTGCGCTGAGCGATACATTTGATGCGCTGTGCGGGTTCCGCTCGATTGCTCGCGTGAGGGACGATCTACTGAGAGTGATCCAGAGTGCGGCTTCCCCAGACCTGGCTCTCCTTGAAAAGGCCCTGCTGCTGCTTCGTGATGCCCCCGAAGCCTCGCCCGAGGAACGTGAACGTGTTGCTCAAGAAGCGCGGCAAGAATTTATTGTCTGGTTGTTTTCTCATTCCGCAGAGGCTGAGGACTTTATGCGTGCCCTTGAGGCTGCGTTACGCGGTGGTGAAAGCTCTCTGGTGGAAGAGTATCCGAACTTCAAAACCTTCCTGCACCTTCGGGAAGAGTATCCCGAGGATCCGGGGGCTGCTGTCTCTTTGCTACTCAACCGGGTCACCCTGACGGCGGGCGAGTCTCTGTACCTGCCCGCAGGGAATATGCACGCCTACCTACACGGACTTGGCGTTGAGGTGATGGCTTCCTCGGATAATGTGCTGCGTGGAGGACTCACTACAAAGCATGTGGATACCGAGGAACTGGTCAACATCTTGGACTTTTCTACGCTTGATACTCCTCGCTTGACAGGTGAGGGCGAGCACCCCGGAGTGATGAGATGGGTTCCCGATGTCTCCGATTTTCAGGTGTGGGGCATAGAAACGCTGAAAGATCGTCCGGCACGGGTGCAGCTTCCAGGCAGCAGTGCTGTCGGCTTTGTAACTCGAGGAGAGATAACGATCAATTATTCCGGTGGCAGTGTATCTCTGCAGCGGGGCGAATCGTTTGCTGGAATCCAGTCTCTTTCCGGGGCAGAAGAGATTGAATTTGAGGGAGACGGTCAGGCTTTTGTGGCCACAACGGGAGTTGTCTCGGGTGCTGAGTGATATAAAGCGGCATCAAAATTAAAAATATTCAACTGTTTTTCGCTCTGCGTGAGATGAGTTGAATCGTAACGATTATGTGTCGCCATCCTTGTATTTCCAGGGTTTATTAACCGATAGACATTTTTATGCCGTGTCGTAAAACTTCAATTCGACATTGAGGGTTTACTATTCTCGGCTTGACTTGATCGAATTACACCGATGTAATTGTGAAAGCGAGTTTTTGTGCCAGCCAAGCAGAAAGGGAAAATGTCGTGTCGGTTCCTGAATATCGTTCCGGAGTCCCGAGTGACTGGTTTATTGATCCCGTCCAGCTCGGAGTGCCGGGTGTTCGCAACCCAAATGAAGATAACGAACTAGCGTGGCAGGCAGACGCACTGTGCGCTCAAACTGATCCCGAGGCCTTTTTCCCCGAAAAGGGCGGATCCACCCGCGACGCAAAGAAAATCTGTGGTTCGTGTGAGGTTCGCTCGCAGTGCCTTGAATACGCTCTTGAAAACGATGAACGTTTTGGCATTTGGGGAGGTCTCTCCGAACGTGAGCGCCGCAAGCTTCGTAAGCGTGCCGTTTAACTTTTCGTTCTGATGCGAGCTTCGTTATGTTCGCCCGTGGGTTCTTGGCGTTCTTTAAGGCTCGTCATGAAATATCTGAGGAAATCTCCTTCTCCCTCGGAGTGCCGCGCGACTTTATCAATTATTGGCCCGTAGGCTATTCGTAATGCAAAGCCGAGTTACTGCCCTAGTTGTGGCCACAAATGGTGCCGCGAGACTTGAACGAACCCTAGAGGGTCTTACCCAGCAAACTCGTAAGCCCGACCGAATCATCCTTGTTGATAACGGATCAACCGATACCACCTCGGCTATCTTCGCTGATTTTCCTGCGGATAGGATCATCTCCACGGGAGAGGTTCTTCCGTTCGGGGCAGCCCTGAAAGCCGCTATGCAGTGGATGACCGATGAGGTCTCCAGTGGTGAATGGCTCTGGCTTCTTACTCACGATAGTTTTCCCGAGCCGGAAGCTCTTGAAGTCATTCTCTCTACGGTGCAGCGGGCTCCGTCTGTTGCTATTGCTGGACCCAAAATTACGTCGTGGGACAGACCTGACCACATCAGGGAAATCGGCCAGACTCTCACTCGTTTTGGCGCGCGTTGGCAGCTCAGCACGGAAGAACTAGATCAGGAGCAGAGGGACACTCAGCAAGACTCCCTGGCGGTGGGTCCCGTGGGTATGCTAGTGCAACGCCAACTGTGGGATCACCTTGGTGGCTTTGATCCAGCGCTTACCACTCATGATGATGGCCTTGATCTCTGCGTTCGTGCCCGTCTTGCGGGTTATCGGGTTGTTGTTGCTCCTGAGTCTCGAGTGCGATTCGCTGGGGACGGCGTCGCCGGGCCCCTCGTGAGTCGCAAGATGGCGATTGCTCGCCAAAACTATCGGGGTGCGCGTACTGCACAGCTACACCGTCGATTAGCGTACGCACCGGCATGGGCTGTTCCCTTTCACTGGTTATCCCTGTTGCCGCTGGCGATTGTTCGAATACTGTGGTACTTGTTGCGTGAGCTTCCCGGGCGTCTTCCCGGCGAGATCGCCGCGGCATTTACGGTTTTATTCTCCGGTCATAAGGTAGGAAACGCACGGCGCTCTCTCCGGTCAACAAGGACCGTGGGGTGGGACGCTATCAGGCCGCTGAGGGTCGATCAGAAAACCGTACGAACGCAGCAAATGATTGACCGTGAGGCGATTCTTGCCCGTCAGGGCCGGATTAAGCATGAAGCTCACTTTATTAGTACGGGTGGGCTCTCTCTGCTTACCGTGAGTGTTGTTTTCTCGTTTGTTCTGTTCTATTCGTTTTTTAGTACAACCGCCCTTTCAGGAGCCGGGCTACTTCCCCTTAGCAATAACCTAGGTGATCTCTGGGCCAGCACACAGTACGGATTGCAGGGCGGCGGCGCCGCGGTTGTTGGGCCCGCACATCCCTTTAACTTTGTTCTTGCGATTTTAGGGACACTCACCTTCTGGCAGCCCAGCTTCTCAATTGTTCTGCTGTATTTTGCGGCCATTCCTCTCTCTGCTCTCTCCGCGTGGTTCTGGGCCGCGCGGGTCACTGAACGTCCCCTGGCCCGGGGGTTTGTGGGGGCCGCGTGGATGCTGAGTCCGACCCTTCTTGCGTCTCTTGACCAGGGACGTATTGCGGCGGTTATCGTGCACATACTTCTCCCGTGCCTGGTGATGGCTCTCATGGGGGCGAGGAAGTCCTGGTCGGCTGCAGCAACAAGCTCACTTCTTCTCGGTATTATTCTTGCCTGCGCGCCCTCCCTCTTCCCCGCAGCAGCGGTGCTTTTTGTGGTGGGCCTCGCGTTTAGTGGTCGAGGCTTTGCCCGTGTGATAACGGTTGCGATTGCGCCGGTTGCACTGTACTTTCCGCTCGCTATTGCCGCCCTCTCACAGGGTAAGCCGCTCACAGCCTTTATCGACCCCGGCGTGCAGCTGCCGTTTGATCCGGCGACTCCCACGCAACTTCTTCTGGGATTCCCTACAGCGGGGCTTGCCGGTTGGAACACTGCCTTTGACACACTCGGTATCGGCCACTGGCCCTACACAATCATTGTTGCCGTTTTGGTGGCTCCTCTGGGGCTTCTGGCTCTTTTTGGTGTCGTCTTCTCGCGAGGGCAGCGGGCGGTAACCGGTCTATTGCTTGCGGGGGTGGGACTTGCTAGCGCTTTGCTTGTCAACCACTTTATTCTGAGCTCAGTGGGGGCAGAACCAGTGGGAACCTGGGCAGGACCCAGCTTGAGCCTGTACTGGTTTGGGCTCTTATCGCTTGCGGTTGCCACGCTCACCGTTCTTCCGAAGCTATCTGAGACGGTGACTGCACTATCTGGCCTCATGCTTTTTCTTGCGGTTGTTCCTGTTATCATCTCGATCTTTCTGGGGCACGGTGCCCTGCGTAGTGCTGACTACACTGTTCCAGCCGTAGTACGAGCTGCTGCCCAGAGTGGTCAGGACGTGGGAACCCTGGTGCTGACTCCACAGCCAGACGGAGGAGTACTCGGGGAGATTGTTCGTGGAACCGGTGCCACGCTGGACCAGAGGTCCACCCTGTCGTTTATGAGCGGTTCGCTGAACAGCGGCGAGCAAGACAAGATCGAAGTTTTGGGAGCTTTGCTCTCGGAGGGTTCTGGTAGCCAGCTCGAGAGACTGGGTGAACTGGGAATAAATTTTGTTGTCCTGAGTGACGTCTCGGAGGGCAAACCCATTGCGAGTACCCCGACAATTTCAGCAACGACATCACGAATTCAAAATGCCCTGGATAATAACTCCGACGTGTCCTCCGTGGGACCAACTGAGTTTGGGGATCTGTGGAAAGTGAGTGACGATGTTGCTGACTTTACCCCTCCGACTATGTCGCGTGTGCAAGAGACGTATGGACACTCTATTTGGCTTATTCAGATGATTGTTATCGCGGGACTCTTCCTACTGGCACTTCCCACCGGCGCGGTGGTTGAAAAACCGCCGAAAAAGAAAAAACGTAAGTCTTATGCGGGAACATCTTCTCAAAAGGTAGCTCCACCTCCTGTATCTGACAGCACAGTTGGCGGGGAAGCCTCGGCGGAAAAATCTGAAAAACCCTCTGAAGAGCTGGAAAAAGTTTCTGAGAGCGAATTGGCAGTGTCAACGCGTAAGTCTCGAAGAGCAACACGCCAAAAACAGTCAAGTAATGAGGAGAGTTCCGCCAAGGTCCGGCGGAAAAAACGAGAAGGAAAAGACTCCGAAATATCTGCGACAGTATCCGAGAATTTGGCTGCTGTCCCCGTTATTGATGCGTCTGTTGCGCCGGGGGCGTCTTCCGGGGTTGTCTCGGGCTCTGACACTGCTTTGGACGCTTCTGTGGAGACCCCGAGCGCTCCCGCTGTTTCCGAGGGAATCCCGAACTTTGCTTCGGATGGCTCTGACGCCGCCCCAAACTTGGAGGCACCCGATGCAATCTCCACTGTCGGGCCGGTACGTGATGATCGTGACTCAGCTGAAAAGCGTGACTACGAACAGGCCGCACATGACGAGTCAGACCTCGAAGACACCATCATCGAACCCAGAAAAATAGGGGAGGAGCCCACCGATGTCTAAACAAAAGAAGGCCCTGACCCTATCCGGAAAAATCGTAACGGGTGTTGTTGCGGGAGGACTCACCCTCGGTGCTATATATGCGCTGGGTATTGTCAACCTCCCCACGGTGGTGAGAGACCCTGCCTCCGCGACGATTGACACGACTGCCGCCTCACAGTCCGAGATTGCTTGTGTGGGCTCTGTGGTGGAGATTGGTTTTGATCCGGCAAACCCGCTCAGTATTCAAGACATAGGCGAAGCGCAGATAGTACAGTTTTCATCTGACTCTGCACCGCTTGATAGCTTTCTGATCGATAGAGTGGGGGTGAGCGAGCCGAACCCCGCAGCGCAACCCACGGCGGCCTCTCTGTCAGCGCAAGAACGGAGCACTTCGGCGATAGTTCAGAGTCAGACGGTGGAGAGCGAAACCGTACGCGGTTATACCGCATCCGCCTGCGCGCCCTCTCTGGCGGAGAGTTGGCTTGTTGCCGGGTCTACTGTGCTGGGCTCATCATCGCTTGTTTTGCTCACCAACCCCGGAGATGTCACCGCTAACGTGACCCTAACCGTTTACTCGGAGCAGGGACTTGTTGACGCCCCAGGTTCTAGCAACCTGGTTGTTGAGCCCAAGACACAGCGTGTGATTTCGCTCAACGGATTGGCTCCCAATATAAACGCCTCCGTTATACACGTTCAGTCACGCGGCGGAAAGATTGCAGCGGCTCTGCAACAAACGCTTTCTCAGGGTATTGATGCCACCGGGCTAGAGACATCTACAGCGGTTGCTGCCCCCTCGCAGAACCCACTAATCCCGGGTATTCGGGTCGTGGCGGCGGGCACCGACCACGCGCACGACGATCACGATGATAGCGCGAGGGTTCTTCGTCTCTTCTCACCGGTGAACAAAAACTCCACCGTGAAGGCTATCGCCTACGGGGCAGACGGATATTCGCAGGATCTTGGGACCTTCGAGGTGACGCCGTTGATGGTAAATGAATATGTACTCCCGGAACTTCCGGAGGGCGTCTATACAGTTGGGCTTGAAACAGAGGACCCTATGTTGGGGAGCGTTCGTTTGACCTCTGAGGGCGCCAACGGAGTTTATGATATTGCCGCTTTTCAGGCTGCCCAGGCCTTTGAAGGCCCCATGGCGGTTGCAGTTCCTTCGGGACCCAATCCGATTCTCAGTCTCTACAACCCGAAAGCCTCAAACGCAACCGTGAACCTCACTCGGGGAGATTCTCCGCAGAC
This sequence comes from Lysinibacter sp. HNR, assembly GCF_029760935.1. Taxonomy (NCBI): domain Bacteria; kingdom Bacillati; phylum Actinomycetota; class Actinomycetes; order Micrococcales; family Microbacteriaceae; genus Lysinibacter; species Lysinibacter sp. HNR. The sequence goes on from NZ_CP121684.1 coordinate 949,342, forward strand.
AATAACGGTTCCCGGGGGCGGGGCTGTGCAGGTATCGTTGGAAGAAGGTGCCGGATATGGTCTTGACGCTTCAGCACCCATCGTCGCCGGGGTCTCCCTGGCGAATAGCGGTGCTATCAGCGGCTACTTGGTGGAGCCTCCAGCTACCGATGCGGAACCGCTCACAGTGTATACCCGTTAGGGGAGAGACGCTTTAGTAATACCTATCGCCATTGGGCGGTAGGAGTTCCCAGGGTTCTTTGCCCAGGTACTCTGCTATCGCGCTGTACACCGCGTACTCGATGAACATTCGCCGTTGGAGAGCATCTTCCATGTGCAGGTCACCGGAGCGTTGTAGCGGCACTCGAAAGAACGTGATGCGTTTTGATGCTCTGGTGACGCGCCACAGCTGTGGTTTTTCCGAGTCTTTCTCAATACTGTCGGTCGGAACTGAGACAAAATCAAACTGTACGGAGTTGAGTTGTTCCGGCCACAGAGATCTCAGATATTCCACGGTTCCACCCGCGATGCGATCGAAGAGGGCGATCCTATTGTTGAGAATGGGAAGCTCGGGTCCGAGTACGGGCGAGCGCAGGTCTCGACCGTGGCGGGAGGAGAACGTTTCCCGTTGGGTAACACGGGAGGTTTCACGTCGAGAATCGCTCATGGCTCAACTTTACCCCCATCCGGGGTACCCTTGATGGGTGCATGCAAGACTGTGTTCCAAGACAACGTGTCAGCGTCCAGCTGTGTATTCCCTCACCTACGACTATCAGGGATGTTCAATAGCGATTGGTCCGTTGAGCTTAGAAGCTGACCCCAATAGCTACGATCTCTGCCAGACGCACGGGGAACACCTCACCCCTCCCAGCGGTTGGAAGCTCTATCGTCACGATCTTTTGCGCGGCGTAAATGCAGGGAACGGCATGCCGAGTACAACGGGTAGTGACTCCGCAGATAGTCATCGGGTACGTCAGTGAGTAGCATCGGTAGGGTTGGTGGTGGGCGGGGGCGGATAAGCTCCTCTGATGAAGACCTTCAGCGTAAACTCAACGCGCAAGCCCCTGTCATTACACATCTCTTTTCGCGGATTTCTCGGCTCTTTAATAACTATCGTCCACAATTGATTTTCATCGTTGTGCTTGTGTTGAGCGGGGCAGCGCTGAGTGTCATCCCCCCGCTTCTCATTGAATCACTTTTTGATGACGCGCTCTTCCCAGAGTCCGGGGTAAACATTCCTCTTCTGACGAACCTGGTTCTTTTAATGGTGGGACTCTACCTGGCCTCGGCGGCGTTGGGCGTATGGCAGACCTACCTCACGGCAACAGTGGGAAACAGCGTTATGGGTGAGTTGCGGGTGCGCATGTTTGAACACTTGCAGCGCATGGAACTTAATTTTTTTACGCGGACAAAAACGGGGACCATCCAGTCGCGGCTGCAAAACGATGTAGGGGGAGTAGCAAACGTTCTCACCAACGCGGTTTCCAACGTCTTGGGGAACACGGTAACGGTCATTGCGGCTGCCGTGGCTATGCTCCTGCTGAGCTGGCAAATGACCATTATCGCTTTTGTTCTCATGCCCGTCCTGGTGATGATTCAACGTAGAATCGGTCGGGTGCGGGCAAAGATTGCCTCTGCCACGGTGGAGTCACTTGCCGACATGACGGCCATCACCCAGGAGACGCTGAGCGTTTCGGGGGTTCTGCTTTCAAAGAGTTTTGACCGGCAGTCGTTCGAAACGGATCGGTACCGCGCCGCGAATCGGGCACAGATTCGCTTGCAGGTACGGCAGGCGATGAGCGGTCAGTGGTTTTTTGCAACCGTAAACATCATCCTGTCGAGTATTCCCGCCGTTATTTATCTGGTTGCGGGAGTGATGATTGGGAGCGGTTACGTTGAGCTCACCGCGGGAACTATCGTGGCCTTTACTGCCGCCCAGTCGCGGCTCATGTTTCCTCTATTGGGTCTGATGCGTGTGGCTCTTGACATGCAAACCTCCTCGGGCCTTTTTGCGCGGATCTTTGAGTATCTTGATATGACACCGGCCATTGTTGATCGCGAGGGTGCTCGGGTTCTCTCAGAGCGCTTGGGGGCGATTGAATTCACAAACGTGGCGTTTCGCTATCCCGTTGACGGGGAGGATAAGAGTCGTGGGGGCGAAAAGGGTGGCGGGAGCGAGAAAAGCGTCGGGTTTGAGATTGAGGCCTCCACGTCTGAAAACACCCTCGACGGGGTTTCTCTTCGAATAGAGGAGGGACAGTTTGTCGCCTTTGTGGGACCGTCTGGTTCGGGGAAAACAACGTTGAGCTATCTGGTGCCACGGTTTTATGATGCCACCTCGGGTTCCGTGCGTATCGGTGGGGAAGATGTGCGTGACCTTCAATTGAGTTCCCTTGTTTCTCGTATCGGAATTGTCAGTCAAGAAACCTATCTTTTTCACGATACCATTGCTCAAAATTTCCGTTACGCAAAACCGGAGGCCACCAACGAGGAGATCATCGCTGCCGCGCGGATGGCCAATATACACGAAACGATTGTGTCGTTTCCAGACGGTTATAACACGGTTGTGGGGGAGCGCGGGTATCGATTATCCGGAGGCGAGAAGCAGCGTGTGGCAATCGCTCGAGTTCTGCTCAAAGACCCGGACATCCTTATTCTGGATGAGGCAACCAGCGCTTTAGACTCTAACTCCGAACGAATCGTGCAGCAGGCACTAGACACCGTATCACGGGGACGCACCACACTGTCGATTGCGCATCGATTATCAACCGTGAGTGCGGCGGATCGTATCTTTGTGATGGAGAAGGGCCGTATCGTTGAGCAGGGAACTCACACGGAGTTACTGGGTGCGGGCGGGCTGTACACAGAACTCTACGAGGGACAGCGCCTAGACGGCTCGGGTGGGGTGCCCGGGGAGGTCGTTCCATGACGGCTTGGGTTTGTCCCCATATAACCCTGGGTATGGCTTAGGCTGTGCGAATGCGGCTTGGCTTCGTGCGGTAAAGGCTAGGTGCCCGATCAAACAGGCTCATGAGTGATCGGGTGCTTAGTATGTGGGTCCGGGGGTCGAACCCGCAACCGCGGTATGCAAAGGGTCTAGTGCACAAGCCTTCAGGAGGAACCAAGCAATAGTGAGTCACCAAACGTGGTTTCGTTGAGAAAATGTTAACGACATTGAAAAGCAATTCATGCTAAGGTTTTTCTGTTTAATTATTTTTCTGTATGGTGGAAAAGTGGTTTATACATGAAACCTCGCCGTGGTATGGTAGCTTGAATCGCAGCTTGTATTGTTGTGGCCGGGGCACTGTGTGTTGCGTCACCCGCATATGCTGCTGACGTGGATATTCCCGACGACAACCTGAGAGCGTGTATCAATACGCTGCTCGGTCAAGCTCCCCAGGATCCTATTACAGAGGCTCAAGCACAAGAAATAAGAATCCTTGTATGTCCTTTCCAGGGAATTATCAGCATTGAAGGACTCGAGTCCTTCATAAACCTCTTTAGCCTGAACCTGTACGACAACCAGATTAGTGATGTTTCCCCGTTGTCCACACTGGTCAACCTCACCCAGCTAGCCCTGGACAAAAACCAGATTAGTGACGTGTCTCCGTTGTCCACACTGGTCAACCTGACCCAGCTGGGCCTGTACGACAACCAGATTAGTGATGTTTCCTCGCTGTCCACACTGGTCAACCTCAACTACCTGTACCTGAACAAGAACCAGATTAGTGACGTTTCCTCACTGTCCACGCTCGTCAACCTCAACTACCTGGATCTGAAAAAGAACCAGGTTAGTGACGTGTCTCCGCTGTCTACACTCGTCAAAGTCTTCAACCTGTACCTGGACGAGAACCAGGTTAGTGATGTGTCTCCGTTGTCCGCACTCGTCAGACTTAGCTACCTACACCTGGACGAGAATCAGATTAGTGACGTGTCTCCGCTGTCCACACTGGTCAACCTCAACCACCTGTACCTGAAAAAGAATCAGATTAGTGACGTGTCTCCGCTGTCTACACTCGTTAACCTCAATTACCTGTACCTGGACGAGAACCAGGTTAGTGACGTGTCTCCGTTGTCCACACTGGTCCACCTCAACTACCTGTACCTGAAAAAGAATCAGATTAGTGACGTGTCCTCGTTGTCCACACTGATATCTATCATTGAGGCTGAGGGTCAAAGTATTGTTTTGCCCCCAATCGTGCAGGGTGATACTCAGGATAGTCCAGTGATTGGGTTTAGCGGTGAGTCTGATGTGCTGCCAGTGGTCTCAAAGACCGGTTCCGCAGAGGTTGCTTCTAATGGGTTGTCTTGGACGTATACAGCAGTCGGTTCTAATACCCTGACTTGGGATTGGCAGAACGGTGGCGGGTCAATTTTTTCCGGGACGATCACTCAGGAATCAATCTCGCTCCCCACTCCTCCAGTTCCCCAGCCAAATAACCCGCCGGTACCATCTGTAGTGAACCCGACACAACCCACGGTGAGCGGCCACAAGCACGGTGGTATGCTTGCGAGCACAGGTACTTGTGAACTGTCACTGCTGAGCTTTTTCAGTGGTGTGCTCACTCTGGCTGGTGCGGCACTCTATGGACGTGATCTGAGAATGCGTCGTCGAGTCTAAACTGTCATAAACACTACCTGTGCTTTGCCCTTATCTCTGGTGGTGCGAGCGCCGCGGCCATGCCGTAATCCACCGTCGTATGTTGTCAGCTTTTATCCACGTTTTTCCCTATATTGTTTAGCTGAGTACGCGCGTAATGATCACGCCGCTTACAGATGTGATTATTGCCATGCCTGCTACAGGAATCCAGGCTATGCGGTATAGCCGAAGCACCGTCGGCAAGAGTTTCTCGCGTTTTTGCAGGCTAACTTTGCCTATCCCGAGTAGAAACTGCATCTGATACTAGACAACTACCTGACCTACAAGACTCCCGAGCTTTACTAGTGGCTTCGGAAGCATCTTCGTATCCACGCCCCTTATCCACGCCCCTTGTACCCGAACATCGGGGTTCTGGTTGAATCTCGTTGAGGGTCTGGTTCGGAATCATCGATAAGTAGGCCATCCATCGGGGGATCTTAACCGGAGTGAAAGATCTCAACGCGAAGATACGACAGTTCATCGTTGGTTGGAATGACCCCAAGCACCCTGTCGTTTGGACTAAGGATCCAGAGGAAATCCTTGCGAGGTCGACCCCAAACAAACTTCAGCAATGCGACACTAGGGCGCTCATCCCAGACGATTACGGATCTTCACTACATTGAGCGCGAGCGGATTGTACGCGATTCTGGTTCCGTCCTGAGATCATTACCCCTGCTCTCTTCGGGATGGAAAACCAATTTCAAGTCGATGGATAAACGACGGATTGGGGAAAATAGATCATTTCGTAAAAATGAAAATCCCCCGATTTCTCGGGGGATTTCGGTGGGCCCGGCGGGGGTCGAACCCGCGACCCGCGGATTAAAAGTCCGATGCTCTGCCAACTGAGCTACAGGCCCGACTCATCTAACTTACCCTGTTTAGGGCCCAGATGCTTAATCGAGAGGCTGGTATTTTCAAATTTTTTACTCGGTGCGTGTGAACTATGCTGAATAATCGCGGAGCGGTAACTTTAACAGCTAGACTTCAGGCGAGTTTGATCTAATCTATATCCTGTGTTTGTGGACAATCTGGCATTTTTGGATCGTATGATCCAGGGAGATGTGAGGAAGGCGGGTGGCGTGGGGGAAAAGTTTGCACGGCCAATCTTACGACCCGGGCACGAGTTTGAGTGGTACGAGGGAGCAGAGGACCCCGCAGAGTATTACAGCGTCGCACGAAGCACCGCCTGGGCTCTGCTGGAAAGAGTACGAACAAGCTCTGCCCGCGAGACGATTGCTCAGGACATTGTTGAGCGTATGCTTGTTGCGGACACTCACGGAGGGCTGGGCGATATTGCCCAGCTATGGTCCCGGGCGAGCGCCCGCTCGCTCCCCGGCGCGCTGTGGCGACTCTATCTTGTCCGCGCTGTCGTGCGTAACGATCCGGAGGGAACGAGCTACACCTACCAACTGGGAGTCGACGCTTTGAGCACCATCGATCCCGTTGTGGCGGGTGCGGTCACCCCCACCGGCCCGACGGAAATCTCTGAGCTGTGCGATCGGATCCTGCGGGGTGTGTTTGATGGTGATCTGGCGATTGCCTGCGAGCGGGCAGCCGCCTTTGCCAGTGTTATGCGTACCGGGTATGTTGTGCTTGCACAGGGTGCGGAAGGGAGCGATCCAGAGCGTGCGCAGGGTCTCACTACCCGAGCCGCTCGCTACGCTCAATTTGCGGATGACTTCCGTGCGGTTGCAAAGCTTTGGCGCAGCAATTCGCTTGACTAGGTTGTGCGGATTCTCGGCGCCTAGTAGCTCTCATGAGATTTTTGTGAGTGGCACAGCTTTTTCTGTGGTGAGTGGGTTGGCTTGTGAGATACAATAATGAGGCCGGATCACAGTAACCCCGGGCTCCAATATTCGCCGCTTCGAGCGGCCTCTCGCCGAGAGGCGTTCTGTGGTTCGGCTTTTACAATCTTCCGGCTCTGCCGGGCGAAAGCAGATGCTTGTTCGTGAGCGTAGCGAATCAGGTAAAGCCGTGGTGGTTCTAACCAAATCGGCCGGACACGTAGTCTTCGGTGGCCTGATCGGAGGGCGTTGAAAAGATTGTGGTTGTGTCGTCGTACTCAATGAGTTTGCCGGGTTTTCCGGTGCCCGCGATGTTAAAGAAGGCGGTCTTATCCGACACCCGCGACGCCTGTTGCATGTTGTGGGTCACGATGACAATGGTGTAGTCCTTTTTGAGATTTTCAATGAGGTCTTCAATCGCGAGTGTCGAGATCGGGTCGAGGGCGGAGCAGGGCTCATCCATGAGGAGTACATCGGGTGACACCGCAATAGCGCGGGCGATGCACAGGCGCTGCTGCTGCCCTCCCGAGAGGCCCGAACCTGGTTTGTCGAGGCGATCCTTGACCTCCTTCCAGAGATTGGCTCCACTCAGAGATTTTTCAACCAGATCATCCGCGTCATTCTTTGTGATCTTACGGTTGTTGAGTTTTACCCCGGCCAGCACGTTGTCACGGATCGACATAGTGGGGAAGGGGTTGGGGCGTTGAAAGACCATACCCACCTGGCGGCGCACTAACACGGGGTCAACGCCGTAACCGTAGAGGTTATTTCCGTCGATCAGCACCTCTCCCTCGACGCGAGCACCGGGGATCACCTCGTGCATGCGGTTGAGTGTGCGAAGCAGTGTTGATTTCCCGCATCCGCTGGGCCCGATAAACGCCGTGACGCTTCGGGCGCTGATGGTGAGCGAAACATCTTCAACGGCAAGAAAAGAGGAGTAGAACGCGTTGAGATGATTGATTTCGATTCTTTTTGACACGGGGTTCCTTATGAGCGTGGGGTGGTTTGGGAGAGCACGGATTATCGGGGAAGTTTAGGTGAGAATATTTTAGCGATGACGCGGGCACCGAGATTGAGCACCAGCACGATGAGAATGAGGGTGAGGGCACCCGTCCAGGCCCGGTCAAGATAGGCTGAGACGTCGGTTCCCGGATTTGCATACGAGTTATACACGTACACCGGTAGCGTCATCACGGGTCCGCTAAACATGTTGTAGTTCATGCTGGCGGTAAACCCGGCGATGATGAGCAAGGGGGCGGTCTCTCCGATCACCCGCGAGATAGAGATCATCACTCCCGTGGTGATACCCGCCAGCGAGGTGGGAATCACCACCTTGGAGATGGTGAGCCACTTGGGAACACCGAGGGCATAGCTGGCCTCCCGTAGCTCGTTGGGAACCAGCTTCAGCATTTCCTCGGATGACCGGACGACCACCGGAATCATGAGTACCGACAGGGCCACCGCCCCTCCAAAACCCATGCGAACCCCGGGACCGAAGAAGATCGCAAAGAGGGCAAAGGCAAAGAGTCCGGCAACGATTGAGGGGATACCCGTCATCACGTCAACAAAAAATGTGATTGCCCTGGCCAGCCAGCCGCGCCCGTACTCGACCAGATAAACCGCAGTAAAGAGCCCGATGGGAACCGAGATGAGGGTCGCAAGACCGGTGATCTCCAGGGTTCCCACGACGGCGTGGATGGCCCCTCCACCCTCTCCCGTGACGTTGCGCATTGAGGAGCTAAAAAACTCGGGATCAAAGCGACCTATTCCGCCCGCCACCACGGTAAACAGTAGCGACACTAGGGGGATCAGGGCCAGAATAAAGGCGCTGACAATTAGGGTGGTCATGAGACGGTCGAGTGCCCGACGGCGGCCCTCCGCAAGCCAAGCAAAGATTGTAATGGATGCGGTGTAGAGCACCGCCCCGACAAAAACGACACCGAAATAATTAATCTCGAGCGGGGAGGCCTGCTTTCCGCTGTCAACAACGCTGGCAAAGTGTAGCAGCAGGAAGAGAAGCGCTGAGGTGACTAGGCTGCCGATGAGGAGTGTGGTGGGGGCCCCCCGGGGGAGTCGTCCCGCGGTGAGGGGATTGGGCTTTGTGAGGGGGGTGGTCCTACCGCGATTGAGGCCGCGATTGGAATTGCGATTGGGGTTGAGTGTGACGGTCGGCATGCTAGTTGGCTCCCGAAAACGCCTTGCGGCGATTGACAATGACGCGGGCAATGGAGTTCACCAGGAGGGTGATGGCAAAGAGCATGAGGCCGGTGGCGATGAGGGCGTTCACGTTGATACCAAAAGCCTCGGGGAAGTTTAGTGCGATATTGGCCGCAATGGTTGTGGGGTTTGTGGAGGTCAAAAGGGCAAAATCGATGACAACAGCGGGGGAGAGAACCATCGCCACCGCCATCGTTTCGCCGAGGGCTCGGCCTAGTCCCAGCATTGATGCGGAAACTATTCCCGTGCGACCAAAGGGAAGAACCGCCGTTTTGATCATCTCCCACCGGGTCGCTCCGAGTGCCAGTGCGGCCTCTTCGTGGAGCACGGGCGTTTGCAAGAAGACCTCGCGGCACAGTGCGGTAATAATGGGGAGGATCATCACCGCGAGGACAATCGCCACTGTCAAGATGGTGCGTCCGGTTCCCGAGACCGGGCCGGTAAACAGGGGAAACCATCCCATATTCTCGGTGAGCCAGGCATAGAGCGGCTGCACGGCGGGGGCAAGCACTTTGATGCCCCAGAGACCAAAGACCACCGAGGGAACGGCCGCGAGCAGATCGATGAGGTACCCCAATCCGGCGGCTAATTTACGGGGGGCGTAGTGTGAGATAAAGAGTGCAATGCCGATTGCGACGGGAACGGCGAAGAGGAGGGCAAGAGCAGATACCCACACGGTTCCAAAAGCGAGTGGGGCAACATACGCCCAAAAGCTATCGGGTGCTCCCCGCAGCTCTCGGGGGTCGGCGGTGAGCGCGGGGATGCTCTGGGCAACGAGGAAGACCGCAACGGCGGCGAGCGTTACCAGGATGAGAATCCCGGCGAAACGGGAAGTTCCTGAGTAGAGCAGGTCGCCCAATCGACGTTTGGCGCGCATCTGAGAGGGATGCCCCGAAGTGGTTTCTGCGCCCGCTGTGATGCTGTCGGGAGGCTCGGAACCGGCGTTGTGCGCGGTGGTCTTGCTCATACTGCTGATATCTCTCTTTTCTCCGAGGCTTTTCCGATCTGACTTTTTTGCCAGATCAATCGATTGGTGGCGCAGCACTGAGCCTGCTGGTGCCCCCGCCGTGTGTGGGAGGGGGCAGCAACAGGCTCGAGTGGAGACGCGATAAATCTAGGATATGGAGGCAACGACGGATCGAATCTTTTCACTGAGCGAGCCTGAGAGGGGAGCCGATCCGGCCTTCTGTGCCGCTTCTTTCTGACCCTCCTCGCTCACTACAAACTCGAGGTAGTCCCTCACAATTTCTCCGTGAGACGAGTTGGTGTACTCTTGGCACGCAATGATGTAGCTAACCAGAACGAGGGGATAGGTTCCCGGCTCGGTGCTGGTTCGATCAAGCTCGATTGCAAGATCGTTATCACCGCGACCGTTGATGAGGGGTGAGGCATCAACAACCGCCGCCGCAGCCTCTGGTGAGTAGGCCACAAACTCGTCACCAACCTGGAGTTTAGCAACGCTGAGGTTGCGCGCTGCCGCGGCTGATGCATCGGCGTACCCAATAGTGTTTACCCCGTTGGCCACAGCATCCGCTACGCCGGAAGTGCCCTTTGCGGCCTCCCCACCGGGGTAGGGAAAGGAATCGCTTGGTTTTTCACTCCAGATTTCGGGAACGTTTTGAAAGAGATAGTCGCTGAAGTTCTTGGTGGTGCCCGAGTCATCCGACCTATTGACTCGCGTGATATTGGCGCTCGGCAGTGTCGCGTTAGGGTTCAAAGCTACGATGGCGGGATCGTTCCACATCGTGATATCACCCTTGAAGATCATGGCCAGGGTGGCGGCGTTGAGGTTGAGATTATCAACTCCTTCAACGTTGTAGATCACCGCAATAGGAGAGATGTAGACGGGAAGGTTGAGGGGGAGAGTGTCGGGCTTGCACGAACCGAATGTGCCGGCAAGCTCCTCGTCGCTTAGAGCTGAGTCGGAGCCGGCATAGGCTGCACCTCCGGCGGCAAAGGCTTTGCGCCCCGCTCCCGAGCCGTCCGGCGAATAGTTGATGGTCACACTGGGATGCGCCGTTTGGAACGAGGCGATCCAGGCCTCCTGGGCGCTGCCTTGCGAAGATGCGCCGATGCCTGCGATAGTTCCGCTGAGCGAAGAGGACGAATCGCTGCTGTCACCCCCCTCGTTGGTAGCGCATGCGGTGAGGGAGAGGGCTGTGGTGACTGCGATTGCAAGGCTTACGCCTGCGGTGGAAAATCTCACGTACGGTATCCGTTCTTCTACGTCCGAGGGTATGTCATGTTGATAAACCTGGGCGGTTCACTCTGAACATTAAGCGCCGTCGGTGACTAGTTTTCCTCGCCAAGGTAAACGCAAGGTTAACGATAGGGGGACGCTTGATAACGGGGGTTGGGATGCGGGAGTTGAAGGGCTCTCGGATCGACACCCAGCAAACGCTTGTTTTCATGAGTCATTCGACTGTCCCTGGTTTTTGCTTCTTTCGCCGCATGTAGGGCGCCGATCCGTGGTATTTGTAATAAGTGGTCAACAAGACGAGCGGCTGATCCTCGTTGGTGTGCGCTCAGGTAAAAGATCTATTGATCTGATACATACCTACACGCGAGGGAATACTCATCACTGAGTGGTCCAAAGTTTCCGCGGGTTACCGGATCAAGCACCGACTCGGCCCATTCATCCATGCCAACAAAAGACTCTATGTATTTTGGGATGGTGAGCGAGTAGTAGAGCTGTTTCATTGCCTCGTCTAGACGTTTCTGGTCCTTTTGGTCGCTAGCGTCGAGGACTTCTTTCTTCCAGGCGCAGGACCAGTCGTGAAGAACCATCATTTCTTGGATGCCCTCCTCGTACGAGGCATTGGGGTCAGCTTTAAGGTCTTCGCGAACCCTTGCCGCGCTTTGCAGGGTAGCTCCCGGGGGTAGCGGAAGGTAACTGTATTTATCCAGTGCTTCTTGCACCGCTGCGGGGAGGCCTGCAGCGGAGAAAGAGTGAGTGCCTGCAGGCTCGTCGTTTGACCCTTCTGATTCAGCCCTTAACCTTTCTGGTTCAGCCTTGAGCTTTTCTGCTTCAACGCTTAATCCTTCTGATCCGGCGATTGAGGTGGGAGGGTTAATGAGTGATATTCCGAGCACCGTTGCACCTGCCAGAGCAATCCCCGTTGCCCCCACAATTGCCGTTCTGATCCATATGATCCGGCGCGATAGTCTATCTCTTCTTTGAGCCACAATGTTCCCTAATCTTGTGAAGGTTAATCAGATCGTGCTGAAGTAAATCATATCCTAGGCGGCCCCTGAAGGCTCAGCGTGTTACGGGGTGGCCAGAGCTCTCTTCGAGTGGGGCTGTTTAGATGGAAAAAAGAAGGTTTTTGGCTGGATATTAAGGTGGCCATTCCGCTCGGAGGCTGGGGATGTGGTGCTACCAACGCTTCTGTTCCTCGCACGCTAGCGAAGCAGCCGCGGATAGGTCTCGATCGAGAGGATGCCCGCGCTCGGGTTGTTGCGCGAGAAGTGAAAGATCGAGAACCCGGATACCGGCAGTGCGGTTGACTCGGCAACGTAGCTCCCCGGCAGGGACCCGGTGGCCAGCACCAGCTCACGTGCAACCTCGGGAAGCACCGGCCCGTGGCTGCACACAACCACGTTCTTTTTCTTGCACACGATGGTTCCAATGAGCGGACGCAGATCAAACTCGCCCGTCTCCCAGGCCTCCTGGCTGAGATCCTCGCTGTAGACAACCTTACGGTCAAGATAGGTGGACAGGGGTTCAACCGTTTGCCTGCAGCGAAGCGCCGTGCTGGAGCGTATCTTGTGTCGGCCAAACGCGGCGATGGTGGGAACAATCTCCTGGGCCTGAGCCTCACCCAACTCACTCAGTGGGCGTTCGGAATCAATGGGAAATTCCGTTCCCTGGAGTTCCGCTCTCGCGTGGCGAAGCAGGATAACCGAAAAAGTGTCGTGCGCCTTCCTCGTGAAAAGCTTGGCGAAGACATCAAAGATCTCTTTGTCCTGCCGATAGCTCAGCTCGGAACGCACCTCCTCGAGGGGCGTCCAGATGAGGGCGTCAACCTCTTTATTGGGGGTGAAAGTCGACCGCTGCACGGCCTTTTCCGTGACCTCTGCAGCCCAGTAATAAACGTGTTTTTCGTGTTTCTTAGAGAGCGGATAGCTGATAACACCCAGGTTGATTCCGAGCGAGACGCTGATGCCGGTTTCCTCCTTAACCTCCCGAACGGCGGTCTGGGGGAGGGTTTCGCCCGGGTCGACCTTGCCCTTGGGGAACGAGATGTCTCGGTGCTGGGTGCGGTGAATGAGTAACACCATAATGTCGTCACCAACCCGTCGCCAGCATACCGCTCCGGCAGCGTAAATATCTGTGGTCATCGGTTTCCCGTTCTGCGACGAGAGTGAGCCAGAGCCATTTGGACGTCCTGGAGGTCGCCGAGGGGAGCGCCCTTGCTATCAACGTGATTGCGGGTCCAGGTGCCGTCGGTTTCAAGCGCCCACGAGGCAATCGTGTCGCTGAAAGCGAGGGCAAACATCTCCTGAACCTGTGTGATGTGTTCGGGAGCCACCAGCTTCACCAGGGCCTCAATGCGGCGGTCGAGGTTGCGGTGCATCATGTCGGCGCTGCCAATTAGAACATCCTCATCGCCGCCGTTGTGGAACGCAAAAATTCTGGAGTGCTCCAGGTAGCGGCCCAGGATGGAGCGTACCCGGATGTTCTCGCTATATCCCGGCTGACCCGCCCGGATGCCGCAGGTGCCGCGCACCCACACATCGACAGGGACCCCGTCGTTGCTCGCCCGGTAGAGAGCATCAATAATGGTCTCGTCAACAATCGAGTTGATCTTAATCTTGATGCCGCTGGGGTGCCCCGCCCGCGCCGCCGCGGCCTCCGCCTCGATCCTGCCGAGCAGGCCGTTGCGCATGTGCAGGGGCGCAACGAGGAGCCGCTTGTACTTCTTCTCGATGGCGTAACCCGAGAGCACGTTAAAGAGCTTAGTGAGGTCTTTGCCCACGGTTTCGGAGGCGGTGAGTAACCCCAGGTCTTCGTAGATGCGGCTGGTTTTGGGGTTGTAGTTTCCCGTTCCGATGTGGCTGTAGTGCCGGAGCACACCCTTTTCTTCGCGGATAACGTGCACCAGCTTGCAGTGCGTTTTGAGACCCACTATTCCATACACAACGTGCACACCCGCTTTTTCTAGCTTGCGGGCCCAGGAAATATTGGCCTCTTCATCGAACCGCGCTTTGATCTCGACCATTGCGAGCACCTGCTTGCCCGACTCCGCCGCTTTAATCAGCGCGGCAACGATGGGACTGTCACCCGACGTGCGGTAGAGTGTCTGTTTGATTGCAAGAACATCCGGGTCATCCGCGGCCTGCTCGAGAAACTCCTGAACGCTCGTAGTGAAGGACTCGTATGGGTGGTGTACCAGAATATCCCGGCGAGAGATCACCTTAAAAATGTCGGGACGCTCGTTGTTGGAGGACGGCTTCAGCCACACGTTGGTGGTGGGAATGTGCTTGGGGAAGTGAAGCTCGGGCCGATCAATTTTTTGCACCTCAAACAGCGCTCGCAGGTCGAGGGGCGAGGGGAGAACATAAACTTCCTGCTCGGTGATATCAAACTCGCGCACCAGCAGGTTGAGGGTTTCCTCATCCATGTCTCCGCTGACCTCCAGCCGGATAGGCGGGCCAAACCGGCGGCGCAGTAGCTCTTTTTCAAGCGCCTGGATGAGGTTCTCGGTTTCATCCTCCTCGATCGCAACGTCTTCGTTTCGGGTGACCCGAAAAATGTGGTGATTCAGTACCTTCATCCCAGGGAAGAGGCGATCGAGGTGGTTGGCAATCAGGTCTTCGAGCGCGATATATCGTACGTAGTCGAGGGTTTCGCGCTTATCCACCCGGACGAGACGGGGCATCATCTGGGGAACTTTGAGTCGAGCAAACTCCTCTTTGCCCGTCTTGGTGTTTTGTATCCGAATCGAGAGGTTAAGCGAGAGCCCCGAGATATAGGGAAACGGGTGTGCGGGGTCTACCGCGAGGGGCATCAGGATGGGATAGATGTGCTGGGAATAGTACTGATAGAGGATGTCTTTGTCCGCCTGGTCGAGGGAATCCCAGGTGACCACGTGAACACCTGCTTGTGCGAGGGCAGGACCAACAAGCTCTTGGTATGCGTTAGCGTGTCTCTCCTGTAGCTCGTGTGCCTTCTTTGAGATGTCTGCAAGCACATCGTGCGGGGCACGTCCCACATTGGTGGGGACGGCGAGGCCCGTGAGAATCCTACGCTTGAGACCGGCTACCCGTACCATAAAGAACTCGTCAAGATTGCTAGCAAATATCGCCAGGTAGTTGGCGCGTTCAAGTACCGGCAGGTTGGGATCCTCCGCAAGCTCAAGCACCCTCTGGTTGAAGGCAAGCCAGCTGAGTTCGCGATCGGTGTAGCGGTTGGAGGGAAGCTCCGTGCGGATGGGGGTGTTGTCCGAACTTACGGCCGGGCCCGGGGCAGACGTCTCATTCATCTTTCTATCCTTGCACTATCCTCTGGGTTCTTGCGGTTTTGGGGACGGAACGGGCGCGGCCTCACGCCGATAGTGCACGCTGGTGTTTGCGGTCTCAAAGCCCGAGGAACGGTAGAGGGAAAGCGCGGGAGTGTTGTCTCCCTCGACATACAGCGTTACCCGTGTTACCCCCTGATCTCGCAGCCGTTGAATCCCGGCGTCGAGCAGGCGGCGACCCAGGCCGCGCCCCGCCGCATCGGGGGAGACCCCGATGGCGTAGATCTCGCCAGACGGACGGGTCTCGTCTCCACCCGGCGTGACCTTAAGCCAGTTGTAGCCCAGCATGGTTCCGTTTTGGTCTATTGCGAGGATAAAGTCGCCGGGACTAAACCACGGCTCACTTTCGCGTACAAGAAGATCTGCCACGGTTATCTGGCCCTGTTCCGGGTGGTCGGCAAATACCACCGCGTTGAGCTCTATCCAGGCGCGCTCGTCCTGTCCCGACTTAAATGCTCTGAGGGTGATGTCCTGATGATCTCCGATACCGCTGTGAACGGTTGTGTTGGCGGGGGGCTCAGAGAGTTCGGGTACGGGAGCCGAGAGCTGGAGAAGCGTGCGAATTGGTTTAAAATTATGTGTCTGCGCAAGTCGCTGAGCGGCAGGTGTGTGGCCGTGCGCCCAGGCGAGAACCTCACCCTGCGCATCGCGGAGAACCTCGTGAAGTAGGAGCGTGCCGAGTCCCATCCCCCGGTCGGTGGGGGCGATAGAGAGCTCAAGCGCCGTGCTCAGTAGGGGAGTTTCACTCGATGGGGCGCGGTCCCGTATTGACGTGCTGTACAGAGCGATTCCGCGTACCGCTGTGGGGGACTCCGCGTCATCCGTCGGTATCGCAATAACTGTTGCGGCACCCTTTTTCCAATCGACCAAGCCCTGATCAGAGAACGGGGGAATACCGTCTGACCCCGTAACCCGACTCACAAAATCATTGACGAGTTTTTGATGCTCCTCAAGATTTGCTGTCAGGGGAAGTGTCCGTGCTGCCTTCTTCGTCATTGTCGTCCTCCGCCAGATTAAATCGGTAGCCCACATTCCTTACGGTACCGATGAGTTGTTCTCGATCGCCCAGCTTGGCACGAAGCCGTCGTACATGCACGTCGACCGTTCTTGTTCCGCCAAAATAGTCATACCCCCACACCTCGCTGAGTAACTGCTCCCGTGTAAAAACGCGGTCGGGATTGGTGGTGAAGAAGCGTAGGAGTTCAAATTCTTTGTAGGTGAGATCGAGCGGTTTGCCTCGCACCTTTGCCGAGTAGTTGGCTTCGTCGACGGAGACGCCCGAGGCTTGAATGCGATGGGGTTCGCTCTGCACTGTGCTGCGCCCGAGTGCGAGCCGGATTCGTGCATCTATCTCTGCCGGGCCGGCCGTGTCGAGAATGATGTCACTCACGGGCCAGTCCACGCCGATCACGGTGAACCCTCCCTCCGTCACGATGAGGATTGCTGGAGTCTGCACGCCTGACGCGCCGAGCATCTTGCACAGGGTTTTTGCGCCGGCCAGGTCATTCCTCGCATCAATAAGAATCAGACCGTGGGAGGGGGCCTCACGCAGACGACCCGTGCTGGGTGGGGCGTATCGTACGTGGTGGTTGAGCAATCCCAGAGCGGGAAGGGGGTTGTCACCACCGGGGTTGGTGAGGACAAGAACCTGAGCCATTCACCCTCCCAAAACTAATTTCTTGCGTAATCCTACTCTTAAAACCTGGTCAATGCCCTGCGCCGGGCATCCTAACGTGTCACAATTAGGCCATGACAGATGCTCCTGTACCCTCCCCGGTCAACCCTGAACACGACAAACCAGGTAGCACAAACTACTGGCACTGGTCGCGCCTCGTTATAGTTTGGGGTGCAACCACCGTCGCGTCGGCACTCGTGAGTCTTTTGGCGAGTCCCGCTCTGCAGGTTGAGTGGTTCATCGTGGTCTTGAGTGGGGCAACGCTTCTGAGCTTTGGGCTGCAATTGGGCACGGCGCAGCGACAGGGTTTTATCGATCGGATAGCACTGAGCGTTGTCGGCTCCCTGTTCATCATCGCTTTCTTTTCTGTGCCCATTATTCTTGTGGCATAGAGCCGGAATCGTGCCCTAGACTGGAAACTATGGACCCGCTATTTGCACTTGAGTTATTTTTCCTTGGCCTTTTAGGTCTGGCTTCGCTTGCCATCACGTGGGTTGCCGGGATGGTGGTTTATAAGCTTTTTAAAGGGCAGCGCTAGGTCACTGCGTCACCCTCATGATAAACATTCGTACCGATATTCCTGCCGAGCTCGGCCCGTTGTCGTGGCTGATTGGGGTGTGGGAAGGAACTGGCGTTATTGAGTACTCGGTTGACGGCAAGCGTATTTCGCAAGAGTTTGGTCAGCGCGTCAGTTTTAGCCATGACGGCCTCCCGTACCTCAACTACAACTCGTATTCGTGGTTGATCGGCCCGAATCTGGCCGAGGAACCCGAGGGCGATAGGCAGGATGATGTTGCTCAGGCAGCCACCGCTCCCGACAAAGATGTGGCGTTAAATAGCGGCGCGGACACACAGACTCCGATGGTTGGGGTCGACGAGGTCTTTTCGCAGGGTGAACGCCCCCTCGTGAGCGAGATGGGATACTGGCGGTTAAGTCGGCCCCGGACCGAACACGATCCGGGGCCGGGTATGCTTCCAGGGAGCGGCGACACAGTTTATGGCACCGCCGAATCGGTGGAGGCCCTGCGTATCCCTCTTGCCGAGGGAGAGGGTTTTCCCCTTGAGGTTCTTCTGGTTCATCCCACGGGTGTGGGCGAACTGTACTTGGGAAGAATAGCGGGACCCCGTATCGACCTGGCCACAGACTACGTGATGCGCGCTGAGGGCGCTAAAGAGTACACTGCCGCCTCCCGCATGTATGGCCTAGTGGATAATCACCTGCTATGGGCCTGGGACATGGCTGCGCTCGGTCAGCCTCTCAGGAGTCACGCCTCTGCCCGCCTGGCAAAGCGTGATTGAACTCCTCTTTGGGTGGCGCAGGGCAAATTATGATTTTTATGGAATGCTCCGAGAGTGCAGAGTGTTGTTGTAAGAGTATCCAATAAAGATTGAGGTTGTTGTTGTGTCTGTTGAATCACAGAGTTCGCAGAGCGGTCACGCTACTGCCATGCGCAGCCCTTTTTTTACCCTCCCCAGGGCCATCGCCGACGGCGAAGCTGCCATCGATCAGTCTGGTAACCTCCCAGCTGCAGTACAAACCCCCGCACACTACGGCTCACCAAATCGCGAGCAGCGCGAGTTGGTAGCTGGGCGCGCGCTGGTCGACCTGGGCGATCGCGGGGTGGTAACCGTGACCGGTGAGGACCGACTGGCCTGGTTGCACAATATGACAACTCAGAGTTTGCTGGGGATAAAACCCGGAGACTCGGCTGAAACAATGATTCTGGGTCCTACGGGGCGCATTGAGCATGTGATCCACCTTTACGATGATGGAGACACCTCCTGGTTGATTGTGGAGGGTGATCAGACGGTGCCCATGGTGGAATTTTTGAACAGCATGCGTTTTATGATGCGGGTTGAGGTGGCCGATGTCACTCCAAAATTTACGGTGGTTGCGGCCCTCTATGCCTTTGACGTGAACGAAAAGAACTCGGGCGGCGCTGCCGTGGACTATCTTCTGTCTCGCGCCGAAACGACAAATGCCAGGCCTGTGGTGTGGCGTGACGCCTGGAACGCTCCTCCCACAGGGGGGTGGCAATACGCGCGTTTCCCGGAGGGTGAAGATCCACACCCCTCGATTCACTGGCGATACGTAGAGGCCGTGGTTCCTCGCGGGGGCATCACCGATGTGGTGGCGGATCTTACCGAGGCTGGTCTGAGCGCTGCCGGTTGGCACGCTCTGGAGGCTCTGCGGGTGGAGGCCTGGCGTCCGCGGCAGGGACACGAGACGGATGAGCGAGCAATACCGCATGAGTACGATTGGATGAGAACAGCTGTTCACCTGAGCAAGGGATGCTATCGAGGTCAAGAAACGGTTGCCAAGGTTCACAACCTGGGGCATCCTCCTCGTCGATTGGTGATGCTGCACCTCGACGGCACCGAATCAATCCTTCCCCGGCGCCGCGACCCTGTTTACCTGGTTTCTGATGACGGTCGTAAACAGGTGGGGGTCATTACCACCGCCGCACGCCACTACGAACTGGGTGGTATCGCCTTAGCCCTGCTCAAACGTTCTGCACCGATTGATACTGATCTCCTGGTTATCGCGGGCGACGCCGAGAGCCCTTCCGAGATTGCAGCCGCCCAGAACGTTATTGTGCCCCCAGATGCGGGATCCGTTGCCGATGTTCCGCGTTTGCCGCGTCTGAATAATCGCGCGGTGGATAAGTAACCCATGAGCTCAGGAAGAGATTCTGCGCGGGAGATAGATTTCGCACAGCGTGATAATCAGCGTGTGGTTCGTGTGAGGCAGGCTTTTCGATCACGAAGGCGCTTTGACCTGCGACGTGCGTCGGTGCGCGTGAGCGAGTCAAGCTTACCTATCTTGCAAATTACCGCTGCCTCCATCGTGTCCTATCTGATCGCGGTTTGGGTGTTCGGTCATCCGTATCCCGTTGTCGCCCTCATCGTGACCATCTCCACCCTGGGTCTTCAAAGAGATGCCAGGCCCCGGATGGTGTTGGAAACTGCGCTGGGCATGGTGATGGGAATAGCCCTCTCCGAGATATCGCTATTGCTTTTTGGGGTGGGGCTGTGGCAGC
This sequence comes from Lysinibacter sp. HNR, assembly GCF_029760935.1. Taxonomy (NCBI): domain Bacteria; kingdom Bacillati; phylum Actinomycetota; class Actinomycetes; order Micrococcales; family Microbacteriaceae; genus Lysinibacter; species Lysinibacter sp. HNR. The sequence continues at coordinate 969,198 of NZ_CP121684.1, forward strand.
TTACCCTGGTTCTCATCGTGGTGCTTCTGGCGGGGAGGTTCTTTTCTGCCTCTCAGGGGTTTGCCGTTGTCGCTGCGATTCAGGCGGCGCTTGTACAGGTGCTGCCCGCGCCCGATGGCGGCCCGTTTACTCGGAGCCTTGACGGCCTGGTAGCGGGAGTTGTTGCGCTTCTCTTTACCGCGCTGATCCCGCGTGACGCACGCCGCGCTCCCAAGCGGGCTGCCCAGCGTTTGTTTGCGGAGTGGAACACCGCTCTGTCCTCCCTTTCCGCGGCACTGAACCTGGGGGATCCCTCTCAAGCGGAACGTGCGTTGAATCGGCTTCGAGGAACGCAGCGGATCATCGACCAGTGGGCCGAAGCGCTTGATTCTGCACAATCCTTGGCAAAGATTTCACCGTTTGCTCGGCGGCATGCGGCAGAAATTGTCGATCTGGTCACCATGCACAACTATATGGATCTGGCCACGCGAAATCTGAGGGTTGTGACTAGGCGCAGTGTGTCTAGTCTTGAAGACGGTGTTGCACGTCCGGAGCTTGCGCAGCTGGTCGTGTCTCTCTCTGCCGGTGTCTCTCTGCTGGGGCAGAGCATTGAGGATCGCACCCTCAGGCGTGCGGCCTGCGAGAACCTGGGGCTTTTGGCACCGCGGCTGGATCCGAAGGGGGCAGAGGCGGACGATTCCCTGAGAGACTGGGCGATTGTTCTCTCGCTACGGCCGCTTCTGGCCGATCTGTTTCGTGCTGCGGGTCTTAGTCCTGTGGACACACGAAAATTCTTATCCCATCTGGAATAATTTCTGATCTGAACGAGGTTTTAATAATCACTGCGGTATCCGTTAGCCGTAGAATAGCTACAGGTTTTTCGCACTTTAACGAGGACTAATAACGGGGAGGAGGGAGTGCTAGATGTCTTTTTCGATGTTTCTCAGCAGAATTGGGCTGAGGTTGACTCCTGCCCGTCTCAAGCCGCTCAGCAGCGTGGAATCGCTTGCGCGGTATCTTGGCAATCCCCGTGAGGCAGCCGCGGTTCCCGAGAAGCTCGCGAAATTGTGTTTCGTGGAGCACCGCGAGGTGAGAGGATTTCCCGTGGTAACCCTCACCCCGCGTAAAAATGCAAACGGAACACACGTGATCTACACTCACGGCGGTGCCTATGTGATGCCCATTGCCGATTATCACTGGGGTCTTATCACCGACCTGGTTCTACAGACACGAGCCACCATAACGGTTCCCCTCTACGGTCTTGCGCCGGATCACAGTGTACGAGAAGCTTACGAGATGCTTGATGAGGTATACGCTACGGTGTGCCGGGTTGCGCTGGGTGGTCTGGTAATTCTTGCGGGAGACTCTGCTGGGGGAGGCTTGGCGATCGGACAGGCCATCCGCTATCGAGACTCGGGTGTTCCCACTCCCAACGGAGTTATCGTCTTTAGTCCATGGCTTGATATTGAGATGAAAAACCCCTCCATCGACGAACTCACAAGATTCGACCACCTCCTGAGCGCCCCCGCACTGTCTGCGGCGGGAACGCTGTGGGCCGGTGGCCTCTCGACCAGAGACCCGCTGCTGAGTCCTCTCTTCGACTCGCTTGAAAGCCTGCCTCCCGTTTTCGTGTATCAGGGCGGGCGTGACATCCTCTTGGCGGACACTTTTGATTTCACCCGGAAAATGGCCGCGATTGGTGGAGACGTTGAGCTTCGAATCTACCCAACGGGATTTCATAATTTTTTTGCTGCGAGCACAACTCCAGAATCGAAGAAAGCGGTGCGACACGCCGCCCGCACCATAGTGCGGCTTTCGCGTCGTCAGGACACCGTTTCTATGCCTGTTGTACAAGCAGAGCAGGCCGTTTAAGGTTGAGAAATGATGCCGTGGGTGAGCTCTGATGCGGTCGGTGGACAACACTATCCTTACTTGTAGCCATGCATTTTGTCATTATTGTTTGTGCTCCCTGAGTGCACACGCGTTTTTACGTCTGTTCAAGTAAACTTAAAGACATGACTGAACCACTCACCCTTGTTTTACTTCGTCACGGTACGAGTGACTGGAACCAAAAAAATCTTTTTACCGGCTGGGTAGACGTAAAGCTCACCGAGCGGGGGCGTGAAGAGGCGGCGCGTGCTGGTTCCCTGCTTGCAGCCTCCGGGATACTTCCCGATGTTCTCTATACGTCGCTGCTGAGCCGGGCTATTCAAACCGCAAACATTGCATTGGACTCGGCCGATCGTCTCTGGATTCCCGTCAAGCGCTCCTGGCGACTGAACGAGCGTCACTATGGTGCCCTACAGGGTAAAGACAAAGCTCAAACACTGGCAGAGTATGGTGAGGAACAGTTCATGATTTGGCGCCGGTCTTTTGATACTCCACCCCCACCCCTTGACGATAATAGTGAGTGGTCCCAGGTGGGAGACGAACGCTATGCCGATTTAGGAAATGATGTTCCCCGCACGGAGTGTCTCAAAGACGTGATTGACCGGATGCTGCCCTATTGGGAGTCCGATATTAAGAGTGATCTTTCTGCTGGTAAGACCGTTTTGGTTACCGCCCACGGAAATTCGTTGCGGGCGCTTGTGAAGCACCTGGATGGTATTTCCGACGAGGATATCGCGGGCTTGAACATTCCCACGGGTGTTCCGCTGGTTTATAAGCTTAACCAAGACTTTGAGCCTCTTGGCCCGGGGGAATACCTTGACCCCGAGGCCGCCGCAGCCGGTGCCGCCGCAGTTGCTGCTCAGGGCAAGTAGTTTTGGTGTGTGCCCCTCTTTTGTATCGGGAGGGGCACGCCTTCACAATGAAACTAAACTTAGCTGTATTCGCCCGTTGCCAGGTACTGCACCTTCTTTGCTACTGAAACAGCGTGGTCTGCAAACCGTTCGTGGTAGCGACTGGCCAGGGTGGCGTCAACCACGTTGGTGACTTCGCCTTTAAAAGTATCGCTGAGTACCTTTTCAAAAACTTTGGCGTGCAACTCATCAACACGATCATCCGTGTTGCGAATGCTGTCGATGAGGTGGATGTCTTCGGTTTTAAGTAGTTCTGTCACCTGTGCCGCCATCTGCACATCAAGGTCACCCATTTCCCGAAAGGTTTTACCGAGACCCTTGGGGATAACACTCTCCGGGAACCTATAACGGGCGAGCTGTGCAATATGCTCGGCTAGTTCGCCCATGCGTGAGAGTGACGAGCTGATGCGCAATGCGCTGACAATGATTCTTAGATCTTTAGCGACGGGCTGTTGCCGGGCAAGGATTGTGATGGCTAGTTCGTCGAGGTCCGTGGTGAGGGCATCGATTTGCTGCTCATCCTCAATAACGGCCTCTGCCAGCGAGACTTCTGAGGTTTGAAAGGCTTGAGTTCCGCGTTGAATTGCAAGTTCTACAAGCTCGGAGATTTCAACAAGCCGGGTTTGAACCTCGCGTAATTCTTGCTGGAAAACTTCACGCATCGCGCTGGTGCCTTTCTGATGTTGTGGGTAAAAAAGTACATGACCCTTTGCCATTATTCGCTTATAAGGTTAACGGCTGGTTCCAACTTTCCCAATAGTGGATGAATTTCTCACCCTTGTAACCATAAATGCTGGGCAGAGATCAGATTGAGTCACTACGCTTGTAAACATGGAATCCGTTTTGCTGGTTCTACTATCTCTTGCTCTGGGACTGGTAGCGGGTGTTAGCGTTACCATCGTCGGAGTGATGGCAGCCCGGCGAGGAAGACAGACTCGTGACGCACATCATCCCACAGTTCCCACGGAGGTCGCCGATGTTGTTGAGGCGATTGACTCCTTTGCTGTCATACTGGATTCCTCTCTGAACATTATCTATACCAATAGTGTTGCTCAGGATAGCGAGCTTATTGGTGAAGAATTGCTGCGAAACGGTGCTTTGCAACGTGTGGCGGCCTCTGTTTTAGACTCCGGTGAAACCGTGAGGGTTGAGCTGAGGGACGAATTTGCCTCTGCGGATCGTCCGGGGCGAGAGGATGGGGTTTACCCACCCGGAAACTCGCCCGAGATTTCAGGTCACAATCTCTGGTTGCAGGGAACCCCTCTCGGGCCACGGTTTGTATTCATCGTGGTCGAGGACAGGGGAGAAGCCTGGAGACTTGAGTCGGTGCGTCGAGATTTTATTGCCAACGTGAGTCATGAGCTGAAGACGCCCGTCAGCGCGGTGGCGCTTTTGGTTGAGGCTATACAGGAGGCAGCCGACGACCCTGAGGCGGTGATCCGATTTGCCAAGAGGCTGGGAGCGGAGAGTGACCGGCTTGTCAACCTGGTATCAAACATCATCCAGTTGTCTGCTGCGCAGCAGCTTGTGCCATCAGCCCTGAGCGGTTTTGTTGAGGTTCGGGAGCTTCTTAAATCGGCAGTGGAGGAGCATCAGAACGTTATCGAACAGCGCAATATTACCCTGGTAACGGCGGCATCAAAGAATATCTTTGTCGCGGGAGATGAGAAAGCGCTTGTGACAGCGCTCTCTAACCTCGTGGGAAATGCGATCAAATATTCCGATGATGGCTCCCGGGTCGGGGTGGGGGTTACAGTGGTTGACTCCATGGTAGAGATTGCGATTACCGATCAGGGAGTAGGGATACCTGCGGAAGATGCTGATCGAATATTTGAGCGCTTCTATCGAGTTGATCCCGCCCGTTCCCGACAGACGGGCGGTACCGGTTTGGGGCTCAGTATTGTCAAGAACACGGTTCAAGGACACGGCGGATTGGTCAGGGTGTGGTCGCGCCCCGGTGCAGGCTCAACCTTCACGATTGTTCTTCCGCTCCGGGATCCCCTGGGTAGCACTGAGGAGGATGCCACCGCGGTGAAGAGGGAGGAGGCTCAGGGCACTGTCGGATTGCAAGCTGGTTCTGTCTGGGAACTTCCGAGGCCTCAGAAGAGTGCTCCGCAAAAGAAAAAGAAGAAGGCCGGAACTAAGCAGGAAGATAAAGCGGCAAAGAAAGCCGCAAAGTCTTCCAAGAAAAAGAAGGCACAAGCAAAACACGCGACTCACATCGCCAATCCTAAGAAATAAGCTGAGACAAATACGCTATCGGAGAGAAAACTATGACCCGTATCCTGCTGGTTGAAGATGAAGATTCTATTTCAGAACCCCTCGGTTATCTCTTGCGTAAGGAGGGGTACGAGGTGGATATTGTGCAGGACGGCCCCTCCGCGCTCGCGGCGTTTCCCACTATGAATCCTGATCTGGTTCTCCTGGATCTGATGCTGCCCGGTATCTCGGGTACCGAAGTGTGCCGTAGGCTCCGAACGTTTTCCAGGGTGCCGATTATTATGTTGACTGCCAAAGACGCCGAGGTTGATATTGTTGTTGGGCTAGAACTGGGCGCGGACGATTACGTCACAAAACCCTACTCTTCGCGCGAACTACTGGCACGAATCCGGGCTGCGCTGCGGCGCTTTTCAGACCTACAGGAGGACGATAGCGACGCTGTCCTAGCGGTGCAAGACATCGTCTTGGATACCAATCGTCATACCATTACGGTACGGGGGCAGGAGATAGCGACTCCCCTGCGGGAGTTTGAACTTCTCGAGGTTTTGATGCGTAACGCCGGGCGGGTGCTCACGAGGAGCCAACTCATAGACAGGGTGTGGGGAAGCGACTATTACGGTGATACAAAAACGCTTGATGTGCATATCAAGCGAATCCGATCACGAATTGAGGAAGAACCGTCTCGGCCTCGTCTGCTCCAGACTGTGCGTGGTGTGGGCTATCGCTTCGAGAAGTAGGAGGCAGGGTAGAGCGTATGCCCTAGTTTGTTGGGGCGGGGTTTGTCTCGGGTGCCTCCGTGGGGGTTCCGCCGAGGTTCTCGTCTGGAACAAACCCCTCGGGCAGGACAAACGGCTTATAATCTTGTAGCTCGCCGTCGAGGACCGGCACATTGAGCTGGGTTCCCGACTCGTCTCCGGTTTGGAAGTAGGTGAGGGCGATCGAACCGAGCGCAAGGTCAACACCCTCAAATACGATCTTCTCCTCGTCGGGGCCGCCGAGGCGGGTGAGTCCCGGGGCTAACGTGGTGGAGCGGTTGAATTTTTCACCCTCGAACTCCAGCTGTACGTTGAGCTTCTCATCCCTATCTGAGGTGTTGACGACACTGAATATGAGATTGAAAACACCTTCGTCTTCTCCCGCGATGAATATTGCGTTGCGAATCGCGAGCGAGCCGGTGTTTCCGCTGACCCCGTCGCTCGCGTCGTACCTGTAGGTGGTTGCCTGCGGGCTGATGAAGTTGCAGCCGCTTACGCCAATGGCAACAGCGGCAGCTAGGACAATAGGTGAAACGATGCGAGTCTTCACGTGGACCCTCCGTTGAATAAGTATGAGTTGTGCGCTAATTGTATCCGCCCAAAGGCAGCGTAATAACGATAGATAACTCTAGTGTAACCACGGATGTACTGGGAAACAGGTTAGGTAAACCTAAATGTTATCAGAGGAGTGTGGTATCCTAGATAGCTGAGCGAGGGAGTTATATTCTATGCAATTTGAGGTTGGCGAGACGGTCGTTTACCCCCACCACGGCGCCGCGAAGATCGTTGAGGTAAAAAATCGCACCATTGATGGTGTCGAAAAGGTATTCCTCAAGCTTGAGGTCAGCCAGGGTGATTTAGAGATCACCGTTCCGGTAGAGAATGTTGAGATGGTTGGTGTTCGTGACGTCATTGACAAAGACGGTCTTAACGAGGTCTTTGAGGTTCTCCGCACTCCTTTTACGGAGGAACCCACCAACTGGTCACGCCGCTATAAGGCCAACCTAGAGAAACTTGCCTCCGGTGACGTGATCAAGGTGTCCGAGGTCGTTCGGGATCTGTGGCGTCGTGATCAAGATCGTGGCCTCTCCGCGGGAGAGAAGCGTATGCTTGCGAAGGCTCGTCAGATTCTGATTTCAGAGCTTGCTCTTGCTGAGAAAACCGATGAAGAGGCGGCTTCGCTTGTGCTTGATGAGGTACTGGCGTCTTAGGCATCGCAGCTATCCGCGATTCTATGAGTGCCTGTAGCTTCAGTGAAACGACCTTCTGCCCGTGATGCTTCACTTCCTCGAGTCGCCGTTATTCTGGTGGCAGCAGGAAGCGGCACTCGTTTAGGGCTTGGAATCCCCAAGGCATTTGTGCCGCTTGCGGGGCGAACCATTCTCGAGTGGAGCCTCAGCGCCGTTGCGCAATCAGCCCGTGTGGCGCAGATTATTGTAGTAACGCCCGACGGTGAGCAGAGCTTTTCCGTTGAAGAAGCCCTGCGTAGTATCACGAGGGTGCGTCCTCAGACACCACCGGTATCCGTGGCGGTTGTTGCGGGAGGTGTAAACCGAACCGAGTCGGTGCGGGCTGGGTTGGCGTCTTTGATCCCAGAGATTGATACCGTTATGGTTCACGATGCGGCCCGGGCGGCAACACCCCCTGAGGTTTTTGATCGTGTTGTGAGTGCAATCTCTTCCGGCGCGGTCGGGGCGGTCCCCGTTCTCCCCGTGGTGGACACCCTCAACTCAGTGGGCAAAGAAGGCGTGTTGGGGGACATCGTTGACCGCTCTACAGTGGTTCATATACAGACCCCTCAGGGTTTTGCGCGGACGCAGCTTGTTGCGGCGTATAACGCTGTGGAGGGCCGGGAATTTAGCGATGATGCCTCGGTAATGCGTGCTGCGGGACATGAGATACGGAGCGTTACCGGTGATCAGAAATCTTTGAAAATTACCACACCACCAGACCTGGAAAGGGTGGCGTCATGGTTAGAAAAATCGATGGGAGGATCCCTGATGCGGGTGGGAACAGGAACCGATGTTCACCGTTTTGATCCCGGTGAAGAGCTATGGTTAGCGGGTCTCTACTGGCCGGAGGAATCTGGCCTAGCGGGGCACAGCGACGGCGATGTGGTTGCCCATGCGATAGTCGATGCCCTTCTCTCGGCCGCAGGGCTCGGGGATATCGGGGGTCTTTTCGGGACCGAAGAGGAGAAATTTCAGGGAGCACACGGCGAGGTTTTCCTCAAGGAGACAGCGCGCTTGCTTACACAAGAGGGGTTTATCATCCGTAATGTGGCGGTTCAACTCATCGGTGTCCGACCTAAGGTTAGCCCGCGTCGGCTCGAGGCTGAACGGGTTTTGAGCGAGAGCATTGGTGCTCCGGTGTCGCTTTCTGCAACCACCACCGACGGCCTGGGATTTACCGGACGCGGTGAGGGGCTGTGCGCGATCGCTACGGCTCTTATTGCGGTCGTGGACGGGTAGCATTTCGCTGGGCAACGTATTTGAGGGGATTCTGCAGGGTTCTATCTGCGTTTCTTGTAACACGGGCAGAACACACAAGTAGGCTTATAGAGTGACCCAGCGACTCTACGATTCAAAAACCCAACAGCTTGTTGACTTCTCACCCCGTGAGGTGGGCAAGGTAGGAATGTACGTCTGTGGCCCAACCGTGCAATCAGCCCCGCATATCGGACATCTCCGAAGTGCGCTTGTGTACGATCAGATGCGCCGCTGGTTCAGCTATCGGGGTCTAGACGTGACGCTGGTGCGTAACGTGACGGATATCGAAGATAAGATTCTGGATAACGCGGCGGTGGCCAAGTTAAAAGGGTCGTGCGAGGAATGGTGGGCGCTGGCCTATCGAATTGAGCGCCAGTTTAACTCGGCGTATGACGCCCTGGGTATTCAACCACCCACCTATGAGCCGCGGGCGACCGCAAACATTCAGCAGATGATTGATCTCATCATACGGATCATCGAGCGAGGCCATGCGTATCCTGCCGACGATGGTAGTGCCAACGTGTATTTTGATACTGGGTCCTGGGAACCTTATGGGGAGTTGACCCATCAGGACATCAACAAGATGGAACCTGCGGCAGACTCGGATCCGCGTGGAAAACGTAATCCGCATGATTTTGCATTGTGGAAGGCGCACAAGGCCCAGGAGCCGGAGTCCGCGGCGTGGGAATCCCCGTGGGGCAGGGGGCGCCCAGGGTGGCATATTGAGTGCTCAGCGATGTCAACCCGCTATCTCGGCTCGGCCTTTGATATTCACGGGGGAGGGTTAGACCTGCGTTTTCCGCACCACGAAAACGAGCTTGCACAATCGCGTGCTGCGGGTGACCATTTTGCTACCCATTGGATTCACAACGGTTTGGTGAACGTGAACGGACAGAAGATGTCTAAATCACTGGGTAACTCAGTCTTTGCTGATGATCTGCTGTTGCAGGCGCGCCCCCTAGCCATTCGATATTTTCTAGGATCTGCTCATTATCGTTCGAGCCTTGACTACACCCCGGAATCTTTGGCAGAGGCCGAGGCAGCGCTTAACCGCATTGAGGCTTTCCTCCGTCGCTGGCAACAGGAGGTGGGTGGTCTATCTGAGGAACAGCTTGACAGGGCTCGGGCGCCGGAGGCTTTTGGCGCGGCTATGCTTGATGACTTTGCGCTCCCACAGGCGCTTGCTGTGTTGCATGAGACCGTTCGAGCGGGCAATACTGCCCTTGACACCGGTAAGAAAGACAAGGCAACCGGCTTCTTCACGGGTGTGTGGGCTATTGTTAACGTTCTCGGTATTAATCCGCTCTCGGAGCACTGGTCTAGTGCGGATGATTCATCCGCGATAGCTGCGCTAGAAACACTGGTTGAACACCTTCTGGTTGAGCGTCAGCGGGCGCGAGAAAACCGTGACTATGAGACAAGTGATCGTATAAGAGACACGCTTAAGCGTGCCGGAATCACGCTCAAAGACACATCTATTGACAAAAATGCAAACGGTTCACACTGGAGTCTTAATGGTTAAGAAACCCCGCGCGGGTGCAGTCCGTAAAAAAAGTAGGGGAGCTACTGTTGGCTCCGGCGGTCAGGGACGTCAGGCGCTGGAGGGGCGAAAGCCAACTCCCAAAGCGGAGGATCGCCCCTATCACCCCGCTGGTAAGGCTAAACTGGCACGCGAACGCTATCTGGCCGCGGGTGGTAGCAAGAAAACGCAGAGAAAAACGGTTGATTCTGCAACCTCACGCGGTAACAAGCGTCGAAAAGAGGATGACGGCGAGCTTGTCACGGGTCGTAACGCAGTGCTTGAGGCGCTTCGCACGCGGCTGCCCGCCACAGCCCTCTACATCGCAATGAGGATCGAAACGGATGATCGTGTTCGTGAGATCACCAAGATTGCTGTTCGCCGTGGTATCCCCGTGCTCGAGGTTATGCGGCCCGAGCTAGATCGTATGTGCAGCGTCGATACGGTGCATCAGGGTGTGGTGCTCAAGGTGCCTCCGTATCAGTATGCTCATCCCCTTGAGATGGTGGATAAGGTTCTCAGCTCGAAGAGAACACCGCTTTTTATCGCAATTGACGGTGTAACCGACCCGCGCAACCTGGGTGCGATCATTCGATCCACCGCGGCTTTTGGTGGGCAGGGCGTTATTGTTCCGCAGCGGCGTTCTGTGGGTGTGACCGCCTCCGCGTGGAAAACTTCGGCCGGTGCGGCAGCGCGTATTCCTGTTTCTATGGCATCAAACCTCACGCAGACGCTTAAGGCTTATAAAGAGCGTGGGATTTTTGTTGTGGGGCTAGACGGCGAGGGTGAGGTATCGCTTCCAGGTTTCGAACTGGCAACCGGCCCTCTTGTGGTTGTTATCGGGAGCGAGGGAAAAGGGCTGTCGCGCCTAGTGAGCGAGACCTGTGATGTGATTCTTTCTATCCCTATTTCATCCGTAACAGAGTCGCTCAATGCCGGGGTAGCCGCCAGTGTAGCGCTGTACGAGATTGCACGGCAGCGCGGGGAAATCCCGGCTTCTTAGAAAGCGAGGAAGCTGAGCCTGCGATTCTCCTTTGCGCGGTATCTGGACTGAGATATGCGTGTGTTCTCGGTGCCGCAGCCGTATACAACCGTTGCGGCACCAAGACATGTCCGAATTAGAGGACGGCTAGGACGGTTGCTCGCCACCTCGTTTCTATCAGTTCTAACCGAATCGCAACCGACCGTGTTCTTGCTCGGGAGTGTATGAGCACGACTGCCTCTATAACGCCCTGTGCGGGACTGGAGTAGTGGATCTTTCCACACGCTAGCGGGATTCTGGAGGGGATTGTCCCCAAGGCCTGATATTTTTGCATACTGAGAATCTGGCGGCGTCGAATTACTGTGATCACCGAGGCTGATGCCCACCGCGCAATGGTTTCAATGTCTCGGGAACCAGCAATAATTTCTACGCTTCCCAGGGCAAGGTTGCGAAGAATCGGAGTGGGGTCGGGGAGAGCGGCTTCAACGGGTCGAACAATCATCGCCTTTGAGCCTGTTCTCTTGTGTATAGGTGACCGAGGAATACTCGTGGGTGCCGGCGGAGGCGTTGACGATATCTCGGGTGGGTTCTGCTGGGTGGGGGCGGAGATTGAGCAGAGCTGGTTGGTGCTCTGTGCCGGGGATATTGAACGCTGATCCTGCACGATCTGTGTGGCGGGTATCATTGGGGCCTTCTTTCGGGGGGTAACAACATAACACTCGATCGGTCACCGTGTGTGGCCGTGTAGGCAGGAAGCTCCTGCCGAGAGTCCTTGTAACTTACGCGATCTGATTAATCTCTGTACAGTACAAAAAAGCCCTGTGGACAAATGCTCTGTCCTCGGAATGCCTTGCTGTCTCGGTCGAACGAGACCGTTAGGCTGATGGTGTGTCTACACTCAGCGATCTCATTAGCCAACACGGTTCAAGTCAAGAGGGAGATATTGAGTGGCTTCACTCCCTCGTGAGGGACGGGCAGCTTTTAGCTGATCTGGCCTTTGCCGATGTTGTGTTTTGGGCACCCACAAACAACAAGAGTTTTATCGCGGTTGCCCATGCTCGACCCTCAAGCGCGGCCACGCTTTTCTATCGTGATGTTGTGACCTCGATGGTTCGGGCTGAGTGGCAGGAACAGGTTGGTGAAGCCTACTTAACAGGAAAGATTATTGAGTCTGCCTCGCCCGCCTGGTTTGAAGAGATGCCGATGAAGGTGCGCGCTATCCCGGTGACCCGCAGTTTCCGCGGGAACTCGGAAGGTCCGGCATCTCCCATCGCGGTGATCACCGCACACACAAACCTGAGCGATACTCGCACCCCTTCCAGACTCGAAGCGGCTTTTACTCGCAGTGCAAACGATATTTTCCAGATGATTGCGGTTGGTGATTTTCCCGATTGGGGAGCCCCTACCGGGCCACGGCGGGGAGCGCCACGCGCATCGGACGGTCTTCTGCGGCTTGATGTCGACGGCGTTGTGACGTTTGCGAGTCCTAACTCTCTCTCGGCTTTTAACCGAATGGGTTTTGTTGATGAGCTTGAGGGTGAGTCTCTCGCCGAGATTACCACCGCCCTGGTATCGGGATCACACACGGTCGACGAATCGTTGCCCGTTGTTGTGACGGGGAGAGCCCCCTGGCGCACCGATGTTGAATCCGGGGGTGTGACCCTCTCGATCCGAGCCATTCCGGTGAAGGCTGATGGTGTGCGGACGGGGGCGCTTGTTCTCACACGTGACGTGTCAGAGTTGCGCCATCAGGAACAAGAGTTGATAACAAAAGATGCCACGATCAGGGAGATTCATCACCGTGTGAAGAATAATCTTCAAACGGTTGCGTCTCTCTTGCGTATTCAAGCACGCCGAGCCCGCTCCGATGAGGCCCAGGAGGCTCTGGGGCAGGCCATGCGACGGGTTGCTGCGATTGCTGTAGTCCATGACACCCTTGCTATTGGAATATCACAGAACGTAGATTTTGACGAGGTATTTGATAGAGTCCTGATGCTTGTGGCAGAGGTTGCGAGCACACACAACACCACCGCGCATCCCAAAAAAGAAGGTGAATTTGGGGTTTTGCCGAGTGAATATGCAACACCGCTTGCCCTAGCGTTGACCGAGCTTGTGACCAATGCGGTTGAGCATGGCCTTGCGGGGCAGGAAGGAAGCGTTACCATTCGCGCGCTTCGCAATGAGGACAAACTGTGTGTTGCGGTCATTGATACCGGCCTGGGGCTCCCGGAAGGCCACGTGGGAACCGGCCTGGGCACGCAGATTGTGCGAACCCTGATTCAGGGCGAGTTGGGTGGAACAATTGATTGGCACACCAGTGTTGGTTCCGGTACGGAGGTTACCATTGAGATTCCGTTGCGCTGGTTAAAAGCCGCTGAGGAGACCGGCCGCGTCGACGCCTGATAAGAATAAATGGCGGATGCTCACACAGTAAAAGTTGTTCGGGAGGAATCGTGAAGGTTGTTTTTGCGCCGGACTCTTTCAAAGGGAGCATCAATGCGCTTCGAGCCGCACAGGAGCTTGCTCGGGGATGGTCTTGTGTTCGGGAACAGGATGAGCTTGTTCTTGCTCCGATGGCAGACGGTGGTGAAGGCACCCTTGAAGCCGTTCGGTCTGCGCATGAGGACTCCCAATTTATGCCGATTGTGGTGCACGGGCCGGACGGGCAGGCGGTGGATACCTCGTGGCTTCTTGTTCGCTCAGAAGCTGGGGACACGGGTGTCGTCGAACTTTCAAGAACCTCAGGTCTCACCCTGTTGAGTACTCCTCTGCCGCGGGATGCTCATACGATAGGGTGTGGCGAGGCGATAGGGGCGGCCCTCGACGGTGGAGTCTCACGGATTGTTGTTGCCCTGGGCGGTAGCTCGTCCTCGGACGGAGGCGTGGGCATCCTGAGCGCCCTGGGGGCGCGGTTCTTAGACGCTGGAGGCCAGGAGATTATGCCGGGTAATCGGGGAGTTGCAGCGATTGTTGCCGTAGACCTATCCGCTCTGCACCCGCTACCTCGAGAGGGGGTAACCGTGCTCACCGACGTGACAAACCCTCTTCTCGGCCCGCTGGGCACGGTCGCGGTTTTTGGGCCCCAAAAGGGTGCCCAAACGGAGGAGCTTCGGGCGATGGAGGAATCTCTTATTCATTTTGCACGTGTTACGGGTGGAGATGCTCAGCAACCCGGGAGTGGAGCCGCGGGCGGAGCCGGGTACGGCCTTGCCCTCTGGGGTGCACAGCTTGTCTCTGGCGCCGCTTTTATTGCGGAGGCGATTGGGCTTGCCTCGACACTTGCGGATGCCGATTGGGTGATCACCGGCGAAGGAAAATTCGATAACCAATCATCGGATGGAAAAGTGGCCACACACGTGCAGGGAATCGCCGACCGACTCGGTGTCTCCACCGCTCTTGTAGCGGGTCTCATCGATGCGGAATCGAGGGATTTTAACCATGCTGTATCGCTCACCCAGCTTGCAGGATCAAGTGCCTTGGCAATGGAAGCACCCGAGTACTGGCTCCAAAAAGCGGGGCAGCAGTTGGCAAAATTTGCTGATCAATAAGTCTTACGAGCGAGGATCAGCAGTGTCTGGTGGGGTTTGATCAGCTGGTGGTGGGGTCTGCTCGCCGGGGAGGTTATCCGCGGATGACGGCGTATCCTCGTGGGGCGAGTTCGTCGATGAGTTATCTTTGCGGCGCCGGAGACGCCCCGCTACAACCAACAAAGCCCCTACGAGCAGTACGGCAACCGCGATAATGATAAAAAGGGCAATGCTCTGTCCTGTCTGTGGAAGGGTGTTGCCGGCGGCATAATCAGGCCGGAGCGTGAACAGAGAAACGTTGTCGGCGTAAAGAAACATGCTCACACTGTAACAGTGAGAGCTGACATCGAGCGAGAAAACGGTGACTCATGTGGACAAACCGCGTGTAGATACAACACTTTTTGATGTTATCCGCGTAGGGTGGCGGTGTGTGGAGTGTAGAGAGACGGCGTAGGCCGGATGTAAACAGGCCGGAGAGTCTAACCCGTGAGGGAGACTCTGGAGGGCTCGCTTCTGCCGGGTTGCACGAACCTCATGGTAATGCCTCACACAGCTCCGAGAACCTAGGCGCTTCTACGATCTCTTCTCATGCGACAGCTGTCGATCCTCAGCCTGTTGAGTCTCCCATGCCGGGACAGGAGGGCGAGCCACACCTGCTTGCCGTTGACCATTTTGCTGAAGAACACAGAAAGTGGCGGGAGGAGCTAGCTCGAGTGGGTGGACAATCGCCGCTGCTCCACTTTGAGGATTCTCCGCGTACACGCCTTGAGCTTTCTACCACCCATCCCGGGGGTCTTCCACAGTTTATTACCGGGCAAAAGATTCTTCTCTCAAGCCTGATTCGTGACGATCTGGCACTGCGAAACGCGCGCCTTGCTGCGGGTGAGATCACCGACAAAGCTCTCGAAATGCGCAGTGTGCGGGGACTCGAAACCACTCACCTGGGCATTGGCCTTACCAAATGGCGGTTTGAGGGAGAAGACTTTACCGCGCCCGTTTTGATGCGGCCCCTGGCAATGCGTCGCTACGGTCGTGATTTCGAATTGAAACTTAAGTCTTCTCCATTTTTTAACCCTGCACTGGCGCGCATTCTTCAACATCAATTTGGAATGCACATTGATGTGGATAGCTTTGTTGCGCTGTCTCTGGAATCTGGCGTTTTTAAGCCCCAGCCAGTTATTGATCGTCTCCGGGCGATGACCTCACACATTGCAGACTTTGTGGTTCAGCCTCGACTGATTGTTTCCTCCTTTAAAGAGGTTTCGCACGGTATGCTTGCCGATGCCCGTAACCTTGACCACCCCGTTCTTAACGCTGTGGCCGGTAGTGAGTATGCGCGTCGTCAGATCGCGGAGTCGTTTGAGCCGGTACCCGTGGTCTCTCCCAACGACAGAAGCCCCGAGACCGATCGCTTACTTCTTGACACCGACAGCGAGCAAGATGAGGTAATCAGCCAGATTGAGGCGGGGCACTCCATAGTGGTGCAAACCTTGCCGGGTACCGGGGGAACCCAAACCGTAGTGAACGCGGCGGGGGCTTTGATCGCTCGTAATCGCCGGGTTCTCATCGTGTCCTCACGCCGAGCAACGCTTGACGGAATCAGCCATCGCCTCTCACGAACGGGGCTGAGGGGCCTGGCCATGAGTCCTCGCACCCTTCGTCGTAATCTTGTGGAATCTATTAATCGCAACGAGAGCGTGGAGTCCCCGCAGATGGGAGATATCGATGACGCTCTCGCCCGCCTGCGGCGGGTAATTCTGGATTATCAGGGAGCGCTCGAGAGGGTTGAGCCGAGCTTGGGCGTATCGCCGATTCAGGCGGTTCGTGAACTCACGCGACTCGCAATGAGCGATGACCCACCATCCACAACGGCACGCCTTGACAGTGTTGCGTTGGAATCGCTGTCAACCGGAAGAGATGATATAGCGAGGGACCTTGTTGAGGCCGCAACTCTTGGTCAGTTCCAGTACGGACCGGACGATTCTCCCTGGTACGGGGTAACATTTACCGCCACGGAAGATGCCAAGCGGGCTCACCGTACGGCCCAGGTGCTGCATGAAAATGAGCTTCCGCGGCTCATGAGCCTGGCGCGCACGCTGATCGAGCAGACATCGATGCGGCCGTTCCAGACCCTCGCCGAGTTGGGAACATATTTGCGATTGCTTATGGGGATTCGCGAGACGCTTGATCGTTTCACCCCCGAAGTTTATGATCGTTCGCTGTCAGAGCTTATTGCCGCCCATGCCACACGCGGGGGAGCCGACGAGATGTTACCCGCTAATCGCCGTCGCCTGCGTCGCCTGGCTCGTGAATACGTGCGGCCAGGGGTGAACATCACCGATATGCTGGAGCGCCTGCGTCATATCCAGCAGCAGCGAGTGCTCTGGCAGAGGTACACCTCGATTGCTGGCACTCGCCCCGAAGTTCCCGTCGGTATTTCTGATGTTTTGGTGAGCTACCAATCGGTCTACGAAAACTGTGCCCATCTTGACGAGGTCTTGGGCAATGTGGGAACCGATAGGGCGCTGAAAGATCAGAGTATCGAAGACCTATCCAGAAGCATTAGCGGCCTGGCGGATGAGTCTGAGGTTCTTCAGAACATTCAGGAGCGTACAACTCTCCTTGAACGGTTAAACCGGGCACACATGGCACCGCTACTGGAGGATCTATCGGCACGCCACGTCCCTGTTGACAAGGTTGCAACCGAGCTGGAGCAGGCTTGGTGGCAGTCGGCGTTGGAACGGATGCTGCAGACAGATAAGGCTTTGCTGAGCGCAAATACCACGGTGCTGGACAGGCTAGAGGCTGATTTTAAGCTGGTTGATGATGCTCACGCCTCCGCTAATGGACAGATAATGTCGGCGCAACGTGCCGCGGCGTGGAAGATCGCCCTGATTGATTATCCACAGGAGGCGCACTCGCTACGGGCCTTGCTTAAGGCTGATCGTGCCACGCCGGAGCACCTCATTCGCTCGGCTCCACACCTCATGGATCTGCTTGGTCCCATTTGGCTGATGAGCCCCTACGAGGTGTCGACGCTTCCCGAGGAATTGAAATTTGATGCGGTTCTTCTGGTGGATGCGGGCGCTAACACATTTGTGGAAACGGTGGGAGCTATTCGCCGTGCTCGGCAAGTTGTGGCGTTTGGTGACCCCATAACCCAGACTCCCTCGGCCTTTAAGATTGCGGTGACCTCCCCCGGAGAGGGAGGCGAGCCCGCTGTGGATCAGGCGGTTGATGAACTGCACGCGCAGTCCGCGCTCTCCGTGTTGTCGGAGCTTTTGCCCGGTTACAAACTTACCCGCAGCTATCGTGCCGGAGGCGAAGATCTGAGTGAGCTTGTCAACTCTCGATTCTATGGCGGGCAAATTATATCTTTGCCCTGGGCGGGAAGTTTTCTGGGTCACAACAGCCTTACCTATGATTTTGTTCGGGGTGGGCACGGTCTTCCCGACGCGGTAACGGGTGCGGTTGAGAGCACAGACGCGGAAGTCGAGCGGGTGGTGGCCCTGGTGTTGGAGCATGCCACTCAATATCCGCGGGAATCCCTCATGGTCGTTACCGCGAGTGCGCGCCATGCTGTCCGGGTTCACCAGGCGGTTCTCAGCGCTTTTTCGGGGCGCTCGGAGCTGGCTGATTTTCTGCTGGGGGATCGCTCAGAACCTTTTGCTGTTATGACCCTTGAACAGGCGAGCGCCCAGAGCCGTGATCGAGTTATTTTCTCGGTGGGCTATGGGCGTACACCGCACGGGCGAGTGCTGTCCAACTTTGGTTCGCTTACCCGTCCGGGTGGGGAACGGTTGCTCGCGGTTGCGATGACGCGTGCTCGTCGGGCATTAACAATCGTGTCGTGCTTCCACCCTGACGACCTTGATCAGAGTCGCCGACTGTACGGGGTTGCTGCGTTGGCTGAGGTTTTGGCAGCGGCTTCGCCCTCAGAAGACTCTCCGTCCTTGCCCGGAGAGAAAGATCCCATGCTGGTAGATCTGGCCGATCGTTTGCGCGCGCTCGGACTCACCGTGGTTCTTGACTATCGTGCAAATCTTCCGTTGGTGGCCTCCTACGGTGGTAAAGCCATCGCCGTTGAGATTGATTTCCCCCTGGTGAACTCTAGCCTGCGAGAGGCGCTTCGATTGCGGCCCGCTGTTTTGCGTCGACTGGGTTGGCACTACCTTCGGGTGCATAGCTTTGACCTGTTTAGCGATCCTGATTCCGTGGCGCTTCGGATTGCAAATGTTGTCGGGTATCACTCATCGTCATCGCCCGCGGCAAAACCTGCGGTGGAGGCAGCCTCACGGAGTGCTGGATAGGTGCGGATGAACGCTCAGAGCGGGAAAAGCGGCTCTGAGCGGGTTCGCAGGCCTTCACGTAGGGTAAACCGCCCGGCTCCCGAGGGAACCGATCTTACCCCTCAGAAAGGTGCGCCCGTGGTGCGGGCCAGTGAGGATAACGATCAGTCGTGGGGCGATCGTGACGAGGGTAACGATGGTGAGCTGAGGCTTAACAAACCACCCCACTGGGGGTAGCTCGGCATTTTAGAACTCCCGTCCGTCCCTGGCTGCCGCACACTAGGCGCTTGGTGATGAAGAACCTGATGTGGACTGTGCGGTTCCCGAGGAGTTGGAAGAAGAACCGCTGCCCCCTGAGGAGCCCGATGGTGTTGATTCAGACGCCTGTTTCTTGCCTTCGCCCGTTTTCGGCTGTGATGGCGTGCTGCCTCCGGTGCGAGAGTCTGTGCGGTAAAATCCCGACCCGTTGAAGGTCACGCCGATGGAGTTAAAAACTTTGCGAAGCTTGCCGCCGCACTGGGGACATACCGTGAGGGAGGCATCGGAAAACTCTTGGTAGATATCAAAGCTGTGTCCACATTCGGTGCAGCGATAAGAGTAGGTTGGCATGGGTGAAGTGATCCTTATTGTGTGCTTAAAATAAAACGTTGATGTGGAGGGGACTATCCCTGGGGGAGTTGAACGGTTTTAGTAGGAGTTACCACACCGCTGACAGGCTGGTCGTGTAAATCTTGTGGGACGCTGTCTAGAAACTCGCTGTCGAAGATAACAGCGTAGACGGGAGGGCGCTGGCCCATTGAGCCCAGTGTCTTATCAAAATAGCCTCGTCCCCACCCCACTCGCATTCCCTGGTCGTCCACCGCACAGGCGGGAATCAGCATAAGATCAACGTCGTTGACCGCGAGTGGACTCAACACCTCACCAACGGCCTCTGGGACGCCGAAGAGTCCCTCGGTTTCTGTGGAGCCGTCGCCCACCACCCAGTCGAGCAGTCCGTCTTCCCTGGAGATGGGAAAAAGAGAGCGAATATTGTGTTCGTGTGCCCAGGTGAGAAAGGGGCGGGTGTTTGGTTCGAAATTGCTGGGTAGGTAGCAGGAGATAGAGCGGGCTCCGAGTTTTTCTACCAGGGCGATGAGCTGGGCAGTGAGACCCTCTGTTGCCTCGTCGATGATTGTGGAGGGAGCGCTGCGTCGGCGCTCACGAATCTCCGCGCGTAGTGCCTTTTTCTGTCTATCCACGTCTTGGCTCATAGTCACTAGCTTATTAGCTCGGTAGCTATACCGGTGAACGTTGTCGCAGCAGGTCGGCAACTGTGAGAACTTGTGGACAGGATGGAGTTGGGTATTGTGGAGTCATGACATACCATGTGCGAAAAGCGGTTATTCCCGCGGCAGGACTGGGAACTCGCTTTCTTCCAGCAACAAAAGCTATGCCCAAAGAGATGCTTCCTGTTGTTGATAAACCGGCAATTCAATATGTTGTTGAGGAGGCGGTGGACGCTGACCTCAGAGATATTCTCATTATTACGGGTCGTAACAAAAACAATTTAGCCAATCACTTTGACAGCGTTCCCGAGCTTGAAGCAACACTGGTTGATAAGGGCGACGAGGGACGATTGGAGCGCGTTACAAAGTCTACCGATCTCGCCGAGGTTCACTTTGTCCGCCAGGGAGAACCGAAGGGGCTGGGGCATGCGGTTGCACGGGCACAGATGCACGTGGGTGACGAGCCGTTTGCAGTTCTTCTCGGTGACGACCTCATTGACCCCAGGGACCCGTTGCTCACTAAAATGATCGATGAACTAAACAACCGCAAGGCTTCTATTGTTGCGTTGATGGAGGTTGATCCCTCGCAGATACACCTTTACGGAGCAGCGGCCACCGTGGCAACTGATGATCCGGATGTGGTTCGTGTGACCGGGTTGGTAGAAAAACCGTCAGCGCAGGAGGCGCCCTCTAACCTGGCGATTATTGGTCGCTATCTTTTACGCCCCGAAATTTTTGATGTTCTCAAGCAGACCCTTCCCGGTAAGGGCGGAGAAATTCAGCTCACGGATGCCCTGCAATCCCTCGCCACCGACGAGAGCATTGCGGGTGGTGTCTACGGTGTGATCTTTCGCGGGCGACGTTACGATACGGGTGACCGAGCTGACTGGATTAAGGCGAGTATTCGTCTAGCGATTGAGCGCGAAGATATTGGTCCAGAGCTTGTGACGTGGTTAAAATCGTTCGTTGGCAGTCTTCCGTAAATAGCGAGGTATTATGGTTGAACTTGCTCCGACTCTAAACTTTAGAGATGTTACGGTGCGCCCCATACGTCTTCGGGATGCTCGAGAGGTTGAGCGGTTACTGCTTGAAAATCGTGGCTGGCTAGAGCGCTGGGAGGCGAGCTTGCCCGCGATTCCCGGGCCCCTGGTGACGCAGTTTAGCGTGCGCCAGGCTATTCGTAATCTACTTGCCAATGCGCGTCAGGGGCTCGGAATGCCCTATCTGGTTGAGTACCGAGGTCGGGTTGTCGGACAGCTCAGCGTTTCCGGTATCACGGGCGGGTCGCTCAATTCTGCCTCACTTGGTTACTGGATCGTTGAGGAGGTCGCAGGGCACGGAATCATTCCCACCGCGGTTGCACTCGTAACCGACTATTTCTTCCTTACCCGGGGGCTACACCGGATGGAAATCTGTATTCGCCCAGAAAACGGTCCATCGCTGCGAGTAGTACAAAAACTTGCGTTTCGCTACGAGGGTCGGAGGTATCGCTACATTCACATCGACGGTGATTGGCGAGACCACGAGTGCTTTGCTCTGGTTGCCGAAGAGGTCCCCGATGGGGTGCTGGCTCGCTGGCAGCACACGGTGAATACCCCCGCTGATTAAAATGATGAGATCCTCAGTAAACACGCCCACTAACGATACACCCGTAATGTAAAACGTCTCATACCCTGGAGGTATGACAGGAGACGTACTTGGTGGCGGTGTAATCGTTGGTATCGCTGCGCTGCTCTGGGCTGTCTATTTCTTGCCCCTGTGGATGCGTCGGCGGCAATTTGCCGCTACCGAACAAAACGCACTTCGAATACAGCGCACCCTTCGAGTGCTTGCAGAGTCAACGGAGGCTCCCCGCGAGATACACCTGGAGATAAATGCGAGGGAGGCCGCGGCTCAGGAACGCATTCTGCGTAGCGAGTTGGCGAAACAGGAGGCGGAACGCAAAAAACAAGTTTCTCAGGCGGAGGCCGAGGCCATCAGGGCCAGGCGTCAGGCCGAGGCTGCGGC
Organism: Lysinibacter sp. HNR; assembly: GCF_029760935.1. Lineage (NCBI taxonomy): Bacteria > Bacillati > Actinomycetota > Actinomycetes > Micrococcales > Microbacteriaceae > Lysinibacter > Lysinibacter sp. HNR. The sequence goes on from NZ_CP121684.1 coordinate 991,031, forward strand.
CGCTGAGGCGGAGCGTATCGCAAAAATAAAGTCCTCACGGCTAGCTCGTGAGGCACAGTTGGAGGCAAAGAAGATGGCGGAGACGGAGGCCCGTGCGCGTAGCAGCCGGGATGCTCGGGGAGGCGTGGCGGAGAGAGAGGCACTGATCAAAGCTCGCAGGGCACGTGCTAGGCGAGTACGAGCATCAATCGCTTTTATCCTCTTGGCCGGGCTGATCACGGTGGTGATCGGCGCGGTGTCCATTGCGTTTGGTGGAACCGCTACCGTGCTTACCGTTGGCGGCGTCACGGTGGCTATGGGTCTTGTGGGTTTGAAAGTTGCTGCTCCCCGTCCGCAGCGGCTCACTCAAGCGCTTCCCTCCACTATCGTGCACGAGTTTGAGATGGGGGAGGAGGCTCCCGTTGCTGCAGCGGAAGAGCCGGTGGAGAAGGGCAACGATCGCCTGTGGGTGCCGCGTGAGCTACCCAAGCCCCTGTATCTGACCCGTGAAACGACCGCTCAAGAAGAGGTTCGGGTCCAGGCTCCGCAGCGTAATGCGACGGTAGTGCCTGACGACCTACGTCGTGCGGCAGAGCGTGCCGCACGGATCCCTCACATCTCCGCGCGCACCCCTGTTTCGAGGACGGATACGGCAGTATTTGATGTTGAGGCCTCTGATACGACATCTTCTACCGCGGGTTCGCGTCAGCAAAGTACCCAGCGTTCCGTAACCGGAAAGCTGTCGGATCCCGCACGATTGCGTTCAATGGGGGTTGTCGACACGGTTGATGAGCCCGGTCTTGCCAACCTTGACGATGTGCTGCGTCGTCGACGCAACGTTGGCTAGTTCTCGATCAACACAGAATAAGACGGAGCGGTTGAGGAACCGCTCGCAGGCGGGTATGTCGGCGGAGCCCGGGTTGCGGATGAAAGACGCGGCTCGAAAGACACACGGAAATCGGACCGTACGCATTGCGGCGCGAGTGGGTCTCATCGCAAATGGTGCCGTACACATACTGATCGGTGTTATTGCGTTTACTATCGCTCAGGGCGGCAGCGGTGACGCTGATCAGGCCGGTGCGCTCGGTGCTATCTCGCGCTCTCCGGGCGGTGCTCTTCTTCTTTGGGGCGCGGGGTTTGCGCTGGGAGGGCTTGCGGTGTGGCAATTGACGGGTGCTGTGTGGGTGAGCGCTTCGGGGATTTCAAAGCTTTGGTTGGGGCGGCTGAAGGAGATCGCAAAAGCGATGGGGTTTGCAGCCATGAGTTGGACAACGCTTTTCTTTACCCTGGGGGTACACTCAGATGCGGAACGCCGTTCGCAAGAGTTTAGCAAAATGATGTTGGGCACATTCGGCGGAGTAATCGTTTTGTTTCTCGTGGGTGCAATCATCATAGCTGTGGGGTTGGGGATAGCTTATCGGGGAGTGTCCCAGGGGTTTCGGGTTGAGATTAATTTTCCCGGCGGTATTCGCAATATAATTATCCGGGTGTGTGGTGTGGCCGGACACGTGACCAAGGGTATTGCTTTTGTCATTGTGGGTGGGCTTTTTATCGCCGCAGCAATCTTTGCAGACCCGGATCAGGCGGGTGGTTTGGACGGTGCTCTCAAATATGTTGCATCGTTGCCGTTTGGGTATTTTCTTCTGACGGCTGTTGCCTTTGGATTTGTGATGTACGGGTTTTATCTTTTTTCTCGTGCTCGATATTTACGAAACGAGCCTTAACACCCGCAAGGTGTCTCGTTACGTGGTAGTGTCTTCTTGCTGGGGCCTGTGGCGCAGTTGGTAGCGCGCCTCGTTCGCATCGAGGAGGTCAGGGGTTCAATTCCCCTCAGGTCCACCGTTGTGATGAGTCGGGACATATGTCTCACATGAGTCGCGACATATGTCACAGTCAACGGGAGTTCGGCCATCGGCCGGGCTCCCGTTGCTGATTTCGCCAGTAGCTGCGTGTGGGGTCGATGGTGTTTGTGGCGATGACGTCGCTGGTTTCGAGGTGTACGACGGTGACGGTGTGTTCGTCGATGAGGATGATGACTCGTTTTCGTGCGTGGGCGATGCCGATTCCGAGGTGGTGCATTTTTCCGGCTCGGCGTAGTGAGATCTTTCCGGCTGGGTCGACATGGTCGTATCTGATGCGGTAGTTCCCGTCACCTGGTGATTGGTGGGCGGGCAGTGCTTTTGGGTGTGCTCGGTAGGTCTGTCCTGGTGTGCGGCGGCCGAGGGCGCGGTGTGGGCGTTGTTCGTTGTATTCGTGTTGGAAGCGGTTGAGCTGGGTTTGTAACTCGTGCAGTGTTGCCGCGGGTGGTTGTGTGGCGAGCCAGCGTTTTTGTGTTTGGTGGAACCGTTCGATTTTGCCTTGAGTTTGCGGGTGGCCTGGGCGACCGTTCTTTTGGGTGATTCCTAGGAGGGGGAGGATGTGCTCGAAGGCGTTGCGTCCGCCGACGAAACGTGCGGTGTAGACGACGCCGTTATCAGTCAGTGTTGATGCCGGCGCCCCGTGCTCATCAACAAGCGTAAGGAATGTTGTGACGACGAGATCGCCTGTGACGCGCGAATATGCGCGGTTATCGAGGAGGTAGCGGGAATGATCATCGAGCCAGTTGAGGATCTCGATATCGGTGCCATCGGCGAGTGTCCAGTGGGTGAAATCTGATTGCCAGGTTTCGTTGGGGAAGTCGGCTTCGAATCGGATGTAGGAGTTTTTGGGGCGTTTGCGGGGTTCTGGGGTGATGAGGTTTGCGGTGTGGAGGATACGGCGGATGGTGGAGGTGGAGGGCGGGGTGTGGCCTTCGTGTTCCAGATGCCAGGCGATGGTGACTGGGCCGGCGTCGTGTCCGGCTGCGGTGAGTTGCTGGCGGAGGGTGATGATGCGTTCTTTGAGGTGTGGTGGAGTTTTTGTTGGGGGTTGGATTTTGGGCGTCGTGATTGGGGTTCGATGGCGTTGAGGCCTTCGGTGCGGGCTCGTTTGAGGAGTCGGTGGAGTTGGCGGCGGGATATTCCGTATTGGTCTGCGGCAGCGGTGACGGTGAGTTGTTGGGCGAGGATTTTGAGGATGGCGACGCGATGTTTGGACACGTCTTTCACTGTGACGTATGTCGCGACTCAGGTGTGCCGTGTCTTGTGTGACGTATGTCGTGAACTCAGACACCCTCAGGTCCACCGTTTGTGATGAGTCGGGACATGTGTCACGGTTGGTGGGGGTCTGGCCAGCGGCCTGGTTGTCGTTGCTGATTTCGCCAGTAGCTGCGTGTGGGGTGATGGTTTTTGTGGCGATGATTTCGCTGGTTTCGAGGTGTATGACGGTGACGGTGTGTTCGTCGATGAGGATGATGAATCGTTTTCGTGCGTGGGTGATGCCGATTCCGAGGTGGTGTATTTTCCCGGCTCGGCGCAGTGAGATTTTCCCGGCTGGGTCAACGTGATCGTATCTGATGCGGTAGTTTCCGTCACCTGTTGATGGGTGTCTGGGGAGCGTTTTGGGACGTGCCCGGTAGGCCTGCCCTGGTGTGCGGCGGTCGAGAGCGCGGTGTGGGCGTTGTTCGTTGTATTCGTGTTGGACGCGGTTGAACTGGGACTGTAATTTGTGCAAGGTTGCAGCGGGTAGTTGTGTGGCGAGCCAGCGTTTTTGGGTTTGATGGAACCGTTCGATTTTGCCTTGAGTCTGTGGGTGGCCAGGGCGACCGTTCTTTTGGGTGATTCCTAGGAGTGGGAGGATGTGTTCGAAGGCATTGCGTCCGCCGACGAATCGTGCGGTGTGGACGACACCGTTGTCGGTGAGTTTTGATGCCGGGGCCCCGTGCTCATCAACAAGGGTAAGGAATGTTGCGACGACGAGATCGCCTGTGACGCGCGAATATGCGCGGTTATCGAGGAGGTAGCGGGAGTGGTCATCGAGCCAGTTGAGGATTTCGGTGTCGGTGCCGTTGGCGAGGGGCCAGTGGGTGAAGTCGGATTGCCATGTTTCGTTGGGGAAGTCGGCTTCGAGTCGGATGTGGGAGTTTTTGGGGCGTTTTCGGGGTTGTGGGGTGATGAGGTGTGCGTGGTGGAGGATGCGGCGGATGGTTGAGGGGGATGGTTGAGGGGGGTGGTGGGGTGTGGCCTTCGTGTTCCAGGTGCCAGGCGATGGTGATGGGGCCTGCGTCGTGTCCGGCTGCGGTGAGTTGTGTGCGGAGTGTGACGATGCGTTCTTGGATGTGGGGTGGGGTTTGTTGGGGGTGTGTTTTCGAGCGTCGTGATTGGGGTGCGTTGGCGTTGATGCCTTCGGTGCGGGCGCGTTGGAGGAGTCGGTGGAGTTGGCGGCGGGATATTCCGTATTCGTCTGCGGCAGCGCTGACGGTGAGTTATTGGGCAAGGATTTTGAGGATGATGACACGATGTTTAGACACGTGTTTGACTGTGACGTATGTCGCGACTCAGGTGTGCCGTGGTGGGTGTGACGTATGTCGTGAACTCAGACAGTTGTGGAAGACAATACACAAAACTATCCAGAAAAAGCTTTAATTCTCTCTGATCCTTTCATAAATGATCAATAAAAACGGAATTAGATAAGTGTTTTGTTGCTTTGTTAAAAAATATTTAAATAATTATGGATTGCATCACAAGTTTAATATATAGTTTGATTTATAAGAATCATTATGCCTTAACTAATAAGATTGGAAAGGTTATGAAAGTATTGTCTTGCTTAGCAATATTGGGTACGGCACGTACCGCGATGGCAGCAGGAATAGGGAAATACTATTAATCTGTCATAGATTCATTTTTCGACGTAGATGACTCAGGTTCCAAAAAATCTACAACTGCGTTGAGATACGAATTCGTGTGAATTGATGAGCCTATTGCTCTGACGCACACGATCATTATTGTCCGCTATCCGATCGTGGTGAACCCATCAATCGTGTTGCTGCGCAATCAAACATGAGAGCTTCCGTCCTTGGAGGGCGAGTGCAAAACGTAGTTTTTTATGGGATGACCAGCTCTCCAAACACACGCTCTTGAGCTCTAACGTCTTTTCGTAGAAGCATCATCGAAGTGGGCAGTTTACTTCGTACGCATAATTCAACGAGGCCGAGCACTCGAGTCACAGATCATCTTTTGACTGAAAAAGGGGAAGGTCTAGCCAGCTGACTGTGTCATCTGTGCATGACAACAGGGTCCTAGGTCTCGCTTACTCTATCGCGGTATCGACTAGCAGTAAGATTTCGCACCCGTTATTAGAAGGAGTCAATGAACATGGATATAATAACTATCGGACAGGTCAGTATCGGAGCCTTAGTGGTGATCGTCGCAGCCGTCCTCCTTCGCGTGGTCGGCCGCAAGTAGGCCGTCGGTGAACTCTCGATCCTTGGAGGTAACACCCAGGTTCGTTCCGCTGCCCACCGTCCGTTATGCTCCGGCACGTTTCGTGACCGCCTCGGTTATCATGCTGGGTCTCGCGGCTGCCGTGTTCGGGTGGAAAATCCTCCACCAGGCACTATTCTCGGTTCAGATCGTTTACATCGTGTTAGTGATCTGGATTTCGATTCAGGTCTGCCTTGGTCTCCTTGATCGACCACGCGGTCATCACGGTAGCCGGAAGAACGTCGCAGCCGATTTTCTTGAGCTCAATGTTGTCGCGTTGGTTCCTGTCTATAATGAGGATCCGGATGCTGTCCAAGACTGTCTGCGTGGGTTTCTTCGTCAGACCCGACTGCCGAATGCCATCGTTGTGACCAATGACGGATCCTCGCCAGATATCGACTATAACGCTGTGCGAGCATGGTTCGAAGCCGCGAGCCAGGAGGCTGGCGTACGCGGAACCTGGCTGGAGCAAGCTAACGGCGGTAAGCGGAGCGCACAGATAGCCGGTGCCAGGATCGAACCTGATGCCGATATCTACATCACGGTCGATAGCGACAGTATCCTCGATTCTCGTGCCGTGAGTGAGGCTCTCCTGGCTTTCCAAGACCCCAAGGTTATGTCGGTGGCCGCGGTTATCCTGAGTACCAACTATCGCAGTTCGCTACTGGCCAGGGTGATGGATCTCTACACGGTTGGTCTTCAGCTCTTCGAGCGCTCTGCCTTCTCCCGGCTAAATTCCGTCTTGGTTAATTCTGGTGGATGTGCGTTTTATCGTGCCGAGATTATCTGGGACAATGTGGAAATCTATCTGGGTGAGACGCTGTTTGGCAAGCCGGTACACTTCTCAGACGATAGCCTGCTCACTCTTTTTGCTCTTGAGCGGGGGAAGGCCGTCCAGCAACTCAGCTGTTTTGCATTTACCCTCATGCCTGCCAAGTTCAGTCATCACCGGCGTCAGCAGTTACGTTGGATGCGCGGCTCCTTTATTCGCTCGGGATGGAGAATGCGCTTCCTTCCTATGAACCAGTGGGCTTATTGGTTGCATCTTGCCAAGTGGATTATGTATGCGACCATGACTACGGCATTATTCCTGCTGATCTTCACCGGAGGACTTCCGGCCGGCACCCTTGCGAGCGGCGCGGTCGCAGGAATAATTCTCTACACGGTGACCGTTGTGCGTTATCTATCGGTGATGCGTAGCGATCAGTCGACGGGGCAACGGGTCCTCACCTTTGCTACCGCGCCGCTCGCGGCGGTGTGGAGTTTAACATTTTTGCGTGTCCTCCGCTGGTATGCCATGATCACGGTTGGAAATCTTGGCTGGGGTACGCGCTCTCATATCGAAATACACGCTGGGGAAGGCAGGGAAGCATAATGAGAATTTCTGTGATTGGATGCGGTTACCTTGGAGCTGTGCACGCAGCGGCGATGGCATCGTTCGGCCACGAGGTGGTCGGTATCGACACCGACGAGAGGAAGATCTCGGCGCTCGCTAGTGGTAAGGCCCCGTTTTTTGAGCCCGGGTTGCCTGAACTGCTTGAGCAAGGTGTAGGGGCGGGGCGGCTACGATTCAGTACCGACCTTAGCGACGTGAAGGAAGCACAAGTCCACTTCATCACGGTCGGTACCCCACAGGCACCGGGCAGCCAAGCCGCCGACCTGCGCTACGTCGACGCAGTGTTTGAGGGTCTGCTCGATGTTGTAAAGCCCGGCGACCTGGTCGTCGGAAAGTCCACTGTTCCGGTGGGGACGGCCGAACGCTGGGCGAGGAGGTATGCAGAAGTGACACAGGACGTACTGGTCGCTTGGAACCCTGAGTTTTTGCGCGAAGGATACGCTGTGCGAGACACGATTGTCCCAGACCGATTGGTATATGGTGTGCCGTCGGGCATGGACGGGGAGCAGACTGCAGATATTCTCAATGAGGTCTACCGTCCTGTGATCGATGGGGGAACGCCGGTGATCATCACTGACTATGCGACCGCCGAGTTGGTGAAGGTTTCTGCGAACGCGTTCCTCGCAACCAAGATTTCCTTTATCAATGTGATGGCCGAGGTCGCGGAGGCGGCGGGTGCTGATGTCACGCAGCTGGCAGACGCAATTGGGTACGATGCCCGTATCGGACGTCGTTTCCTTAACGCCGGGGTCGGTTTTGGTGGAGGCTGCCTGCCGAAGGACATTCGGGCTCTCCAAGCACGGGCGTCAGAGCTGGGAGTTAACGCTGCGGTCAGTTTTCTTTCCGAGGTAGATCGTGTCAACCTTCGTCAGCGCGATCGGGTCGTTGGGCTTGCAACCGAAGTACTCGACGGTGAGTTGCGAGGGAAACGGATTGCCGTCCTTGGTCTGGCGTTCAAACCGCACTCCGACGACGTTCGAGATTCCCCTGCCCTTGATGTAGCTCGGCGTCTCATGGAGGGTGGTGCCGAGGTGGTGGCAACTGATCCTCAGGCCATCGAAAACGCGCGCCTGCAGCTTCCTTATCTCGGTTATGAGGTTGATCTCAACGAAGCGCTTGCGGGCGCAGATCTTGCCGTGTTGCTGACAGAGTGGCCCGAGTACACAAGGATTGACCCGGTCGCTGCAAGACAGACGATAGCGGTGCCGAAGATTATTGACGCACGCAATGCGCTTGACCCGGCGCCCTGGACTGCGGCAGGGTGGACTTATCGGGCGCCCGGACACTTAAATATGCGAGTAGTAACTCCGGTTTTATCGCCCTTGGCAGGCTAGATCTGTCTCATTCTGACTACTGCATTTTTGCTCGGCGATGGCGGACCAGCACCACAGTTGCCGCAGCGAGTAGGCTTCCGGCTGCGAGCAGCCCGAGCAACGATCCGTTTGAGCCGGTAGTTGCCAAGGAACGGTCTTTGTCGGTGGCAATCTGCGGTACATCGATAATGTACTCAAGGTCAACGTATTGGTTAAGGTCGTCTGACACACGGATGGTGAAACGCTCCTCGCCCGTAAATCCTGGGGTGACCGCGTACTCTACGCTGTCTTCTGCCCAGCGCGTTATTTTTCCAGAAGTAGGCAGAGAAACGATGGAATCTGGAGTTAACGGTCTCACATTTGTTCCCGTTACCTCGGCGAGCGGAGCCAGAACGACGCTTGTTTGTTTGGGGCCGAGTTCGATCCGTTTACCACTGCCAGTTGGCGCAGCCTGAATCGTCACCGTGTGTACGACTAGGACTTCTAGTCCGGGTACATCCTCGTTGAGGGGTGCTGTTGAGGCGGCGGCAGACGGGGTGCTTCGTAACAGTACGGTGAACTCGTAGGTTCCTGCATTTGCGCTGCCAGCGTTGAAGGTGACGTCAAACGTTGTCGGATCGATAGTGGCCGATCCGACAACGGGGGGTGTCGTCACGTGTGCTTCTACGACTATTCCACTCACCACTTCGGGCACAAAAGTGTGGGACCCGTGTTCCGGGACCACCGCTGCCATCGTGGTGGTTTCCAGTATCAGCGGCACCACAAAAAGTGCAACCGAGTTTCCGTTCTCGTCGAGGGATAGTGGGGAATTGGAGTGGAGTATCGTGATACCTTTTTCGCCGGCGCTGCTTGACTGTACGGTCGCCGTGTAGCTTCCAGTCACACTCGTTTCTGTGAAATTCGTAATGTGGCCTGAGCCGAGGCTGTCGGACGCCAAAGCCCGCAGGTCGGCTGCGCGTCCGGGGACACCGTTGCCAAAGGAGTCAGCCAGTTTCACCGTCACAATGTGTTTACCCGAGTCAGTGAGTTGGGGTCCCACAGAGACCGTGTAGGAGGTGTCAGCGCTGGGGATTGATACTTCCCCCGCTATGAACAGCGCACTACTGTTGCCGTCAGCGGTAAGCTCCTCTCTGCCGAAGGCAGCCGTGATCGCCTTCGGGCCGATCCTGGTTGAAGTCACCGTTGCGGTGTAGGTGCCTGAGTTTGTGGTCTCTGTGAAATTACTGATGTTTCCCGCTCCGAGTGCGCCACTCGCTGCTGCTGCTGTCAGGTTGGCGGCCTGTCCAGAGAAAGGGGAATCGAACTGATCTCGGAGTGTTACTGTGACCGTGTGCGAGCCGCTACCAACGGTTTCCTCGCCCGAAGACACGCTGAAACTGGCGTTTTTGAGGCTCGCCTGCTGCACCGTTACGGTGAACACCGCTGTGGCGCGCTGCCCAAGGTTGTCGGTGTGAGTCACCTCGAAGGTAAATACGCCACTGGTGCTTTCCGCCGTGTAGGTGATGCCCGATTCATCAACCGTCACCGTTCCCACTGATGGTTCCGCGGTTACTACTGACGACACGATACTCCCTGCTGTCTCAACACCGAGGGCGAAGAGTGTGGAACCACTCACCGGAATCGTGACGGCACCACCTGTTACCGCGGGTATAGCCTGTACCGTTAACAGCGCCGCATCGGTAATGACCTGCCCCAGCTCGTTCGAGAAGACCGCACGATACTGCGTGTTGTTAACCAGATCGGCGGAGAGAATTGTCAACGTTGGCGTTGTTGCATCCACAACGTCCGTCCACTCGACACCACCGTCGGTGCTGGCCTGCCACTGTACTGTGGGAGTTTCATCTCCTGATGCGGCAGCGTTCAACACTGCGGTACCCGTGGCACCCACGGTGAGATTTTGGGGGTGCGCCGTTACCGTGGGGGCGGTACCGTATTGAAAAGTCCCGACCCCAATTCGTCCTCGAGAAGCTGTTTCCCACTCTACCTGGACAACCCCTGACCGGTGGGGCGGGGAGAGTACTGAAGCGATACCATCTTCTATCTGGGCGCCCGGTACGTAATTTTCACCAAACCACACTCCCCGCAGCCCGTCGATCCCGGTCGGATGCGCAGCAACGGGTTCTACCGCATTCTCGGTCGTCTCGTTCCCTAACTGGCCATAAAGCCCCTGACCCCAGGAGAAGAGCTTGCCCGATTCGGTTATCACCCGTCCACCCTGCCCCGCCATAACCCGGAGAGGTTTCTCTTTCTTCAGTGCTCCGGTCATGATAACCGCTGTAGGGGTCAGCGCAGGCTGAAGCGTTCCATTACCTAAGCGACCATCCGTACCGCTTCCCCAGGTAAAGAGTTTTTGCGACTCGGTAATCACCGCGGTAACGCTAAAGCCGACGCTCAGCTGGGTTACGTGTTCTCCCGCCAGTTCTCCCGTGAGATCCACCGCTACCGGTACGCTGCTGTTCGCAGTGGTCCCGTTCCCTAGCTGGCCCAAAGTACCTGCCCCCCAGGTAACGAGCTTGCCCGATTCGGTGAGCACAGCAACAGATCCTTGGTACGTGTCGATCTGGATGACTTGCTCACCCGCAAGCGCTCCCGTCATACTCACTGGAACCGGGGTCGAAGCGTTAGAAAATGCTCCGTTTCCCAATTCCCCGGAAGTTCCGGAGCCCCAGGAGAATAGTTTGCCTGACTCCGTGAGCACCAATGCGTTACCAGTACCCATTGCGATCTGCGTAACCTGCTCACCCGCGAGTGCCCCCGTCATCGTGACCGGAACCGGGGTCGTCTGACGTGTTGGCGATGTTCTTCCGTTTCCGTTTGAGCCGGTGGTGCTATCCCCCCAGGCAAAAAGTTTGCCTGATTCCGTAAGAGCCAGTGTGTTGGACTGTCCCATTGACACTTGGGTCACTCGTTCGCCCGCGAGTGCCCCCGACATGTCCACCGCAACCGGAGACCTCCGAAGAGTGGTTGATCCGTCTCCTAAACGCCCATCGCTGTTCAGTCCCCAGCCAAAGAGCTTGCCCGACTCAGTGATCACCATACTCTGATCCCGCCGCGTGCTCAGCTGCGTGACCCGCTCGTTAGCCAGTGCGCCCGACATATCCACCGGAGTCAGGTTGTGTCGTGAAGTGGACGTGCCGTCACCTAATTGCCCGTTGGCATTACGCCCCCAGGACCATAGTTGACCCGACTCCGTTAGGGCCACTGTGTGAAATACCCCGGGAGTGATCTGTACCACTCGATCAATTGCATCGTCCACCGGAATATCAACCAGCGTATTTCCGGCAGTCGGGCCGGAGCCGAGCAGGGTATCGGCCGTTGGGTCGGGAGAGGTCGTTACTGTCGCCCCCGGCTCAGCTGTGTTCGTTGCCAGCGCTGGAGTGGCCATCCCGGCAAACACGAGGCCGATCAGCGTAAAGGCTGCTGTTGACTGAGTAAGTGCTCTACGGAAATGATGCATCTGGCTCTCTTATTACCCTCCCCTGGGGTGTGTCACTACGGTACCCAATACACCGTAAAGGCTTAAATGCCCACACTAATTGAAACCCTAATATCGATAATTATATTCCAGATTCTCGATAAATTACAATTTTCTCATTAAGTTTCATCGCCCTTACAACTTTGCAAAAACCAAGATGTTCTGTGACGTGAGGAAGGGGTGTGTCCCCTCTGTTGTGGGCGGGTGACGAGGCGAGTGGAGTGTGTACGTGCCACACTAGAGCGGGGAGGGAATCTCGTCATAAGGATTTCACTAGGATAGCGATTACGGGAAAAATAAATAGTAGGAGAAATAAATGACGTATGTTGCCGATGACGCTCGATACGACCGAATGACTTACAACCGCACGGGAAGAAGCGGGCTACATCTACCCGAACTCTCGCTTGGCCACTGGCATAACTTTGGCAATGATCGCCCTATCGGTACTCAACGTGCAATCATTAGGCGTGCGTTCGACCTGGGAGTAACGCACTTTGATCTTGCTAATAACTACGGGCCACCGGAGGGTTCCGCGGAGAGTAATGTGGGGCAAATACTGCGTGAAGATCTGTCACGCTATCGCGATGAGTTAATAATCTCGAGCAAGGCGGGCTACCACATGTGGCCCGGACCCTATGGGGACTTTGGGTCACGCAAGTATGTACTGTCGTCACTCGACCAGAGCCTGTCTCGTTTGGGTCTTGATTATGTTGATATCTTTTATCACCACCGTCCAGACCCTGAGACCCCCATTGAGGAGACCGCGGGTGCTCTTGCGCACGCGGTGAACAGCGGCAAGGCGCTCTATGTTGGTGTGTCTAACTATGACCCCGAGCAGACCGAGGCGATGGTACAAGCTTTGGCTGTTCACAATATAAAACTTCTGATTCATCAACCTCGCTATTCTATGTTTGACCGCCATATCGAAGGGGGACTCTTTCCTGTTCTTGAGCGGGAGGGAATCGGCGCAATCGTATTCTCTCCTCTGGCTCAGGGGCTTCTTACCGACCGTTATCTGAGCGGGGAAGTTCCGGCAGGGTCGCGTGCCGCCACAAGCCATTTCCTTTCGCCCTCACACATTAACGAGGAATATCTGAAGCGCGCTCGAGCCCTGAACGAAATTGCCCGGCAGCGAGGGCAGACACTGGCTCAGTTGGCGCTGAGCTGGATTCTGCGACAGCCGCAGGTCACCTCGGTGCTTGTCGGTGCGTCAAGTGTTGCGCAGCTAGAGCAGAACGTGGGTGCGCTTGACGCGCCGCGTCTCACCGCCGAGGAGCTGGAGGGCATTGAGCCTTTTGCGGTGCACGGGACAGGACTCTAGACCGCGGGCAACAAGTCTTCCTCGGCGGTGAACGGCGGGATTATTTCCTGCGAGCAATCGATGCAATACCTGCCGCTATAAAGAGCACTCCTGCCAAAACAAACCCGGCAACGGCAAGAACAGTGGGATGAGCGATGGCCGGGTTGATGGTGCGCACGATCACCACGCAAGAAAAGCCGATGAGAATGATGCCCCAGGCTATGGTTCCAAAGCGGGCCGGGAGCCGGGGGCCGGGGGCCTCCTGTTGCCTTGTATTCTCTGGAGGCTCTGTCGCTGCGGGGTTCTGTTGTCCTGCAGTTGTGGCATGTTCTGCTGTCTGTTCTTTAGGCGCCATGGGAAGTTCTGTTTCCTGTTGCCCCAAGGAGGTAGGAGTCTCCGGGGTGCTGTTCTCTGCGTTTTCGCTTGTACCGCTCATGATCTTTCTCCACCAGTGCTAGTACGGTTTCTCGTGTCAAGGCTGATGCTGCTGCTACCGAAGAGGGTCCACACTCTGACGGTGGTGGTGTTTTTTGGCATTGAGGTTTTCTGGGGGACAACTTGACCGTCTTTGAGGGAAATCCGATTGTTTACCAGGATTCCTTCCGTCTCCTCAATCTTGCCCCTGGCGTCAACTATTGACACCTCACCGATGGCAAAGTTGCTCTCAATAACAAATGAGGAGTGTGAGGGCACGATCAGAGTTGTATCGCCAAACGGTAGCCAGATATCCACAACGCCCCCCTTCTCCGAAGAATTATTACGGAGATCTCTCAGGTCCACACGGGGACTTCCCGCGATCATCGCAAATCCCTGGGGCTCAGAGGGGGTGGTGGATGAAACGGACCAGGAAGGCGAGCCCACAAGTGAATATTGGGTGTGGCCCGGGGGCAAGAAAGCCGCGACCAGTGTTGCAACAGTGAGAACAAAGGCCCAGAAGCCGAGGCCGTCGACCATCTTCCCGCGAATTCCAGCCACTATAACACCGAGGCCCACCACCGCTAGAGCGCTAGCAATTCCGATGGTGATATTGGCGTGGGCCGCGGCGTGGTTGAGTATCGAGTTGATGGTTGCCACGACGGCTCCGATGATAATTGCAGCGCCGAGAACAACCGCAATAAACCCTGCCCCCAGATGACCCTGTTTCCGCCAGCTTGGTTGATCGTCCATGTCATGTGGCTTGTGTGTCCAATCCCACTCGGAGCCGTGATCGTGCCAACTCTCGTCTTTTCCTGAGTAGTACTGCTCATGGGTCTGCTCTCGCATGCGTAATTTTTCCTCTTGTTCACGGAGACGGTCATCCAGTGCGCGCTGTTCTTTGCTCTGCGGGATTGCCGGGTTGCTGGTGAAGTGTGCGTTCTGGAGAGGCCCCAGGGTCGGGGTAAAGCTTGTGTCCTGCGGGGTTGCTGAGTGAGGAGCAAAGCTGGTTGTTCCCTGGTCGGGAGACCTGTGCGTTGTGCTGTCCTCCGACACGGTGTGCACCTTCTGTGCAGGATTTTTTTGTTGTGTTTTCTGAGCGAGAAACACAATAAGCCAGATTACGCCTCCCAAAACAATAAAAGACCAAATAGATTGGAAGCTGATGGTGAGCCAATTGGGCATTCCCCACCAGGAGGGGGGACCCTGCCACCACAGCCCCTGAAACCAGGGAAGAACGGATAAAAGAGCGATTGCTCCGGCAGCCCACACGGCGGGAGAGACCACGCCTCGCGCTGCCTGTTCCAGGTGTATAAGGCCGCGAGAATCGGGAAGGATGAGCCAGGCAATCGCGTACAGAAGAAGTGCCGGGCCGCCAAAAATTGCCACTACGAGAAAGACGCCTCTCACGATGAAAGGATCTATTCCGAGACGATAAGCGACTCCACTGCAGACCCCAGCGAGCCAGGAACTATCACTGCGAGTGAGGTCGAGACTGCGAACCCACGAAAAAAACGCTGAGCCCGGCGGCGGGTTTTTTGAGTCCGACGGCGGGGCACTCGGAGGAGGGGTGTACTGTGTCATGGTTCCAGCCTGCCGCATTATCACGAATCCGGCTATGGGGTAACACCCTGAGGCGACCCTGATTATCTTTTTGGCACGAGCGAATACTCCCGGAACATGCTTTGATAGCTGTGTGGAACATTCCAACACTATGACCCGACCACGCCTTCGGCTTGTGGCCGGAGTATGTGCGGGGGTTGCCCAAAACACCGGGATGCCGGTGGCTTTAGTGCGCACTCTTTTTGTTGTGCTGTCGGTAGCTGGAGGGGCGGGTATCGGTCTCTACGCTTGGTTATGGGCGACCACACCCACAGTCGAAGCCGAGTCCCTGACACTGAGCACGGGTCAGACCGCACAGGTGTCATCCACCCCGGATACGCGTCCGTGGAGGGAGTACCCCATCACCGAAATTTTCCTGGGAATTGCACTGCTGGTGGTAGGAATTGCCCTGTATGCACAGGCCGTGGGCTTTGAAACTCCTCTTGCGGTGGTTATCCCGGTTGTTGTGGTGAGTGCTGGCGCGGGTCTTGCCTGGCGCCAGCTTGATTCTTTGCGGCGAGGAAAAACCGCAAACGGCTCCAGCCTGATTGTGCGCACACTCGGATCCCTGGTTCTAATTACCCTGGGTATCCTACTCTTTTTTGTGACGAGCAGCGCGCCCAACGTGTGGACGGTAACTTTTGCGGTGCTGACGGTTCTCCTAGGCATTGTGGTTGTGGTTGCGCCCTGGCTGATTCGTCTGAACCGTGACCTGGTGGATGAGCGTGCCGCCCGCGCTCGCGATTTTGAACGAGCAGAGATCGCGGCGCACCTACACGACTCTGTTTTGCAATCGCTGGCCCTCATCCAACAGAAGACCGACGTTCACAGCGAGGCATCGCGCATAGCCCGTGCCCAGGAACAGGAGCTTCGTGATTGGCTCTTTGGTGAGGAAAAAACGGTTGAAGCCGATATTGCCGATCAGATCCGGCGCATCGCCATTGCCATAGAGGCTGATTTTGCGGTCCGTTTTGATGTGGTGGTGGTCGGCGAAAGCCCGAGGCACGGATATGAGGCCTTTGTCGCCGCCGCACGTGAATCCATGCTTAACGCGGCACGGCACGCGGGAGGTGCCGTCTCGGTGTTCCTGGAGACGGGAACCGAAGCACTCGAAATGAGTGTTATAGACAGGGGAGGCGGGTTTTCAGTGGCTGATGTTCCCGAGAATAGGCATGGGGTTCGAGAATCAATCGTGGGCAGGATGGAGCGGGCCGGGGGAACCGCGAGGATTAAACCCGGACCCGGTGGCGTGGGAACAGAGATCCGCTTGACTCAGCCTCACCGGGAGATAGACTCGGCCCACCCCCACTAAAGCGATATCGAGAGAAGAGGAAAGAGCGCCGATGACTGAGAACGCTAAGAACTCGGAGGATGATATTCCCACCGATAGTGATGTGAACCCTGCCCCGCAACAGAAGGAGGAAGAACCCATAACCGTTGTCATCGTCGATGACCACTCGATCTTCCGTAGCGGTCTGCGGGCTGAGCTAGATGCAGGTCTCAGGGTTGTGGCAGAGTCTGCCTCGGTTGATGATGCCGTGTCCGTAATTACCCAATTTCAACCTCGAGTTGTCTTGCTTGACGTTCACCTTCCCGGGGGAAAAGGTGGGGGTGGTGCCGAAGTACTCACACGCTCGGCTCCTTCGTGCCCAGACACCCTATTTTTGGCTCTCAGCGTATCGGATGCCGCTGAGGACGTTGTGCGGGTTATCCGGGCGGGCGCTCGCGGGTATATTACTAAAAGTATCTCGGGTCGAGAGGTGTCACAGGCGGTGCGTAGGGTTTCCGAGGGCGATGCGGTGTTCTCTCCGCGTCTTGCAGGTTTTGTGCTTGATGCCTTTGGTGCGGTATCGGGGGAGACCGCGCAGACCTACGATGAGCTAGATCGATTGTCTGCCCGGGAACAGGAGGTCATGCGACTCATCGCTCGTGGATACAGCTATAAGGAGGCCGCGTCCGAGCTATTTATTTCGGTCAAGACGGTTGAAACGCACGTTTCCGCTGTGCTGCGAAAGCTGCAGTTTTCATCCCGTCACGAACTTACCGCGTGGGCCCTGGAGCGTAAGCTGTTGTGAAGGCTTGCTTTGGAAACTACTCGTGTGTTTCTTCGTAGGCTTTATCTTTGTCGCGCAGGGCAACCGAACCAATGGCAATGGCTAGAGTGCACCCCCAGATGATCCAGGTAAGGATTAAACGCCAGTCACGGGGGCTATTCTGGGTCTTTTTCACGGTGCTCACCAGGCTTAAGAGTGAACCCACAACTCCACCGTTTATCAGATATTTTGAAACCGACATCTTGTCCTCCGTTTGATCAGCGATTTCAACGTTACCCTGTGAGAGTGGATGTTCCAACTGCGAGTCTCATCGTGACCTCGTGGGTGGTCGGTATGCGTCATACCGTTTGATTAGCGGTTTGGGCGGATGCCTGCTAAACGTTTCATGCCCCGTTGAAGACGGGTACCAAAAAGGGTAGATCGCGTGTGTTGCTGTGCGAACTCACGGGTTTCTATGAGCATTTTTAACCGTTCTTCGGGTGTTTTTGCCTTGCGCGTATTAACCTCAGCAACAACGTTTCCCGACCATCCCGAGGCTGCCAATGCCGCAAGAACCTGGGCTACCGGTTGATTGCCCTTGCCGGGAAGGAGATGCTCATCGAAGACTTTTCCCTCGTCAAGTGAGCCCGATCCGTCGCACAGGTGAATGTGTTTGAGTCGCCTTCCCAGGGTTGTCATAAGCTCAAATGCATCCTGGCCGGAGAGAGCCGCGTGTGAGAAGTCGAGGGTCGTTGCGTCGCAGTCAAACTGGGTGATGTCCCAGCTGGGTGAATAGGCCTTGACGCTTTTCCCTTTCACCCTCCATGGAAACATATTTTCTACCGCGATACGCACCTCGTACCTCTGGCTGATTTCTTCTACGATCTCTAGAAAGTTTTTGGCATAGTCCGCTTGCCATCGAAAGGGCGGATGAACAACCACGGTGTCTGTCTGAAGTCCGCGTGCGAGTTCAGCCGTTTTTTCAAGCTTCACCCGAGGATCCGTTCCCCAGACAAAGTGTGTGAGTAAAAGAACGGGCGCGTGTACCGAGAGAATCGGGAGTTCATAGCGATCAGAAAGCTCGCTGAGTGACGTGACGTTTTGGGTACGCACATCGCGCGTCACCATGACTTCAACACCGTCAAAACCGGCTTCGCGCGCCAGGCGAAAACCGTTCGGGAGGTCAAGTGGATACACGCTTGACGTGCTCAGTCCTAAACGAATCATCAGCATCCACACTAGTACCTCAAGCTGGACGTTGGGAGGGCATTTCTGTCGACGCAAAAAGCTTAGGGAAAGGTAAATATATGCGTTTGTGTAGTGTGCCTGGTAAAGTGTAAGTTCACAAAGGGAGGAACCCGTGAGCTTAAACCATCAGAATTCTCTGGAAATGGTTGCAACGCACGACTTCATATGTATCTCGAATCGACTACCCGTCGATAGGGTTATCGACGCTGACGGAAAACCAGGCTGGGCAACCTCTCCCGGTGGACTCATTACCGCGATGGATGCCGTTATGCGAGAGAAGGGCGGTGCGTGGATTGGGTGGCCCGGAGTTGCCGATGAGGAGTTTGAGCCCTTTTCCAAGGAACTTATTGATATCTATCCGGTGATGCTCACGGCAAAGGATGTTGAACAGTTCTACGAGGGATTCGCCAACGACACAGTGTGGCCTCTCTATCACGACGTTATTGTCCCTCCGGCATATCATCGCGATTGGTGGGTAACATATCAGCGTGTAAACCAGCGCTTTGCGAATGAGGCAGCGCGATTGGCTTCGCCTCACGCGATGGTGTGGGTGCACGACTACCAATTGCAATTGGTTCCGCGAATGCTGCGTGAGCTTAGGCCGGATCTGACCATTGGTTTTTTTAACCATATTCCCTTTCCTGCATATGAACTTTTTTCACAATTGCCCTGGCGTCGACAGATCATTAACGGTGTGCTCGGCGCCGATATCATCGGGTTTCAACGCCCAGCAGACGGTGGAAATTTTCGACGGGCCGTTCGTCGGCTCCTGGGTTATAAGACCAAGAATGAGCTTGTGTGGGAGCCGCAGTCAGATGGCGCATATCGCACCATCGTCGCGCGAAGTTTCCCCATCTCCATTGACGTCGCCGGTTTTGAGGCGATGGCAAAGTCGCCAGCTATTCAGGAGCGGGCGCGGGAGCTTCGGCATCAGCTCGGGCAAGATAAGGTGATCATGTTGGGGGTGGATCGTCTTGACTACACCAAGGGCATCCGTCATCGGATCAAAGCCTATAGTGAGCTTTTGGCTGACGGACGATTGAGCGTTGAAAACACCACCCTGGTGCAGGTTGCGAGTCCCAGCCGAGAACGGGTCGAAACTTACCGCCAACTACGCGATGAGATTGAACTTACGGTGGGGCGTGTGAATGGCGACTACGGGAGCATCGCTGATACCGCCGTGCACTATCTGCATCAGGGGTATCCTCGGGAAGAGATGGTCGCCCTCTACCTAGCTGCAGACGTGATGCTTGTAACCGCGCTCCGCGACGGTATGAACCTGGTTGCAAAGGAGTATGTGGCAACACGTTTTGATCGTCGCGGTACGCTGGTGCTCAGCGAGTTTGCTGGAGCATCCGATGAGCTGAAGCAGGCTCTTTTGGTGAACCCGCACGATATTGAGGGTCTAAAAGATCGTATTGTAGAAGCCGCTACCATGGGTGCCGCTGAGCAGGAAAGACGCATGCGTTCGCTGCGACGTCGGGTGGCAGATCACGATGTTGCACGGTGGTCGCAGTCGTTTCTGGACGCGATGGAGCGATCCCGTCTCCTCCGTGAAGCGGAAGAAAGGCGCGATGCCTCCGAGAGCGCTAGCACGGAATATGCCGTATCCGGGTCCGAACTTATCGGGGCTCTGGGAGACTTTTCACGACAAGAATCCGTGCTGGTAGCTCTTGATTTTGATGGAACCCTTTCTCCCGAGGTCGATCGGCCGGAGGATGCACGAGCCTTACCAGAGGTACAGAACTCCCTCGAACGGTTAGCCGCTATGAAGGGAGTGTCTCTTGCGCTTCTTTCGGGACGCTCTCTTGCCTCGCTGCGACACGTTTCCCGCGTGCCAGACTCTGTATACCTGGTGGGTTCTCACGGAGCTGAGGTCCACGACCCGGATACGGGGGAGGGCATGGGTATCAGCGAAGAGGAACAGCAATTGGTTTCACGTCTGGGGGCCGTGCTGAACGAAGCCGTTGAGGGCATCCCGGGAGTGTGGGTTGAATCTAAACCTGTTGGTCACGCGGTCCACACCCGGTTGGCCTCTGCTGATGATGCTCTGCGAGCCACAGCCGCGGCAGATTCCGCGGCAGATTCTCTGGGAGTCCTGCTGAAGGTTCGTGAGGGTAAGAACATCAGAGAGTTTGCGATTCGTGATGTGACAAAGGCCGAGGGAATCCGTTTACTCAAGAAGCGCGTGGGCGCGTTAGCGGTGCTTTTTGCGGGTGACGACGTTACCGATGAGGATGCCTTCCTGGCCTTATCGGACGGCGACGTGTCTATTAAGGTAGGCCAGGGGCCAACCGCTGCCACTCACCGGGTGTCCTCACCCGAGGCGATGGCAGAGGTGCTTCACAAGCTGGCGATACTCCTGGAGTCCAGATGAGAAACTACCGTCACCACCGACTCGGCTCGTAGTCTTTCAGGAAAACACCATAAAGGTCTTCTCCAGATTCACCTCGCACAATGGGATCGTATACCCGTGCGGCACCGTCTACCAGATCGAGCGGGGCGTGAAAACCCTCCTCCGCCAGACGAAGTTTAGTGGGGTGTGGCCTCTCGTCGGTGATCCATCCGGTATCGACGCTCGTCATGAGTATGCGGTCGGTGGTGAACATTTCTTTAGCACTGGTACGAGTGAGCATATTGAGCGCTGCTTTGGCCATATTGGTATGAGGGTGACCGGGGCCTTTGTAACCGCGATTAAACACGCCCTCCATCGCGGAGACGTTGACCACGTACGTTCTTTCAGCCTCTGCTGCGGCCATTGCGGCGCGAAGCTTGCTGATGAGGATAAAGGGTGCGGTTGAGTTGCATAATTGCACCTCGAGCAGTTCCAAGGGGTCGACCTGCTCAACGCTGGCAACCCAGCTGTTGCTGTCGACAGTGTCCGGGATGAGGCCGCCCGCATCGATTGCAGAACCGTCCCTGTGACGCTCTATTGAGGATGCACCGGGCACGAGCGCTTGCCCGGTGAGTTCTGCCGCGGTGCGCGATCCCGTGCCGCTCGCCACGGTGGAGAGAAGCGGATGGTCGAGCACAGACGTCTCCAGGGCGCGGGGGTGTGCAGTAGTGGCGTGGCCGAGGGTGAGTATCTCTACCGTTTGATTGTCGGGGAGGGGAAGAGCTTCCGCTTCCATCAGGGCGGAGTATGCGCCGGGGGAACGACGTACTGTTTGTGCCGCATTGTTGATGAGAATATCGAGGGGTCCCTGTGTCGCTACCGATTCCGCCAGTGCAATGACCTGTGCCGGGTCACGCAGGTCTATACCGACCACCCGCAGGCGGTGGAGCCAATCGGCGGAGTCGGGCATCGCGGTGAAGCGACGCACCGCATCTTTGGGAAAGCGTGTGGTGATGGTTGTGTGTGCGCCGTCTCGAAGAAGCCGCAGGGCAATATACATGCCGATTTTTGCCCGTCCGCCCGTGAGTAGCGCACGTTTTCCCGTGAGGTTGGTGCGGGCGTCTCGTTTCTTGTGGCTCATTGCCGCGCATTTTGGGCAGAGCTGATGGTAAAAAGCGTCCACAAGCGTGTATCGCTGCTTGCAGATGTAACAGGGACGAGCAACAATCAACTCACCCGCAACGGGTTGGTCGGTGCTACTTTGTAGGTCGGCCCCGCGTGTTTCATCATCGATCCTGTTGGGTGCTCCCGTGGCCGTTGTGGCGATCACAGAGTTATCGGCCTCTTGGACGCGCTTGCGTTTAAGCGCTCGACGAGAGATTTTAACCGATTTAAACATCTTTGCGGTGGCCTGGCGCACGGTGTTAAAGTCGGGGTCGCTCTCGTCGAGCTCGCTGAGCGTTGCAAGTACCCTGAGCGTAGTCTCAAGGTCTTCGGGGCTAATAGTTGAAGAGATCTCCGAGGGCATTACTCCATGATATCTCCCGGAGCGGTGTCGCCCTGGGCGTTAGCCTTTAGTGCATCGGGGCGGCAACGCGGCTCGGTGTAATAACCGGGAATGTGGGCGGATGCACCTGGCCAATCTCCTCCAGAACACGGATCACCTGACAGCTGTATCCAAACTCGTTGTCGTACCACACGTAGAGCACCAGATTTTTACCCGTGCTGATGGTGGCCAGACCGTCAACAATTCCGGCCTTACGAGAGCCCACAAAGTCAGTAGAGACCACCTCGTTGGAGTCGATATAGTCGATTTGTTTGTGCAGAGGTGAGGTGAGGGAGATCATGCGGAGATAGTTATTGATCTCTTCTTTGTCGGTCGGGTTGTCGAGCGTGAGATTGAGGATGGCCATCGACACATTGGGTGTGGGCACACGGATGGCGTTACCCGTGAGCTTGCCAGAGAGCTCGGGCAGGGCTTTAGCCACGGCTGACGCCGCGCCGGTCTCTGTGAGAACCATGTTGATTGCGGCGGAGCGGCCTCGTCGGTCACCCTTGTGGAAGTTATCGATGAGGTTCTGGTCGTTGGTAAAGGAGTGCACCGTTTCTACGTGCCCGTGTGCGATGCCGTACCGATCGTTGATGACTTTGAGTACCGGGGTGATGGCATTTGTGGTGCAGGACGCCGCCGTGATGATGCTGTCATCGTCGTGAATGGTGTCGTGATTGATACCGTGAACGATATTTTTGAGAGAGCCCTTACCCGGTGCGGTGAGAACCACGCGTGTGGCGCCGGGGGACTCAAGATGCCGGGACAGCCCCTCCTCGTCGCGCCAGCGACCCGTATTGTCTACAACGATTGCGTTGTTGATGCCGTACTGTACGTAGTCAACGCTGGTGGGATCATCTGAGTAAATCACCTGGATGTATATGCCATTGGCGCGGATAACGCTGTTTTTGTGGTCAACGGAAATGGTTCCGTCAAAGGGGCCGTGAACTGAGTCGCGGCGGAGTAGGTTTGCGCGTTTTTCCAGATCGTTAGAGGAGCTTTTTCGGACCACTATGGCTCGTAGTCGAAGGCCGTAGTCACCCCCGGAGTGTCCGATGAGAATGCGAGCGAGCAACCTGCCGATACGGCCAAAGCCATAAAGAACCACATCTGTGGTCTCGCGTCGTGATGGCTTATCCTGGCCCAGGACACTGCTCAGAGTCTCACCCAGATAGGACTCCAAGCTGAGGGAGTCTGTTGCTGTGCTTTCTTTGCTGGTGTAGTCGGAAAGGATCCCGGCCAGGTCGATGGAGGATGGCCCCGGTTCGAGCGCGCTGATTGCCAGTAGGAGTGGAAAGGTGTCGTGAACCGAAAGCTCCACGCTGTCTACACGACGCGCAAAACGATGGGCTTTGAGGATATCCGTAGCGGATTGATTAATGAGGCTTCTTCCGTGAATTGATGTGACCACCCCGTGTTCGCGATACAGACGACCGATAACCGGGATCATCGCTTCTGCAAGTTCTTGTTTTTCGAGCCAGTCGTTGAGGTGGGCATCGGATGCGTGTTTCACGTACTCTTTCCTTCTTCCTTGACGGTTCTCTCCGATTCTTTGTGGGAAATCGAAAGAGAAGATGTGATCCTACTTAAATAAGAAACGGGAACATGCACAAAAGATTATTAATCATTTGTGCAGTTCCCGTGCTATCTAGTTTAGCTGAGTGGACGACACCCATGCATCGTCGCAAGGGTGGAATACACGTAGCTACCCACTCACTAAGCTAAACGTGAGTTAAGGTTTGTTATCTGTTTACGGAGGGTCTCAAACTCTCGGGCGGTCATGTTAAGCTTTTCTGCGATCTCTACGGGTATTCCCTCGGTTTCCTTGCGCATAGCCCGTCCACGATCGGTAAGAGTGATGGATAGGGTACGCTCGTCCTCGGGAAGACGTGTGCGTGTCAGCAGCCCCTGCTGTTCCAAGCGCTTAATGAGCGGTGAGAGTGTTCCGGCCTCCTGCGAGAGTTCTTTGCTCAGATTGCTGAGCGAGAGAGACGCCCGCTTTTTTGTTGCCTCTGTTTTCTTCGACTTCTTTCCCTTTGCGGGCTTGCTGTCCGCATCTTTTTCTGCGGCTGCTGCCTCGGCAGCCTCAACCTCCAGCTCGTGCTCCCACAATTTTGCCAGCGCAAAGAACTGAGGGGGGGTTAATCCTACAGGGGCCAGAGCCTCGCTGTATTGATTTGCAATCTTTCGTGCTACGACGGTTAGGGTAAAACCAAGCTGGTTGTCGAGGGCTAGCTGGTCGTCATCTGTGTTGCTCACGGTCATCTCCAAAATTGTGCGAATTAAGTAGGACGATATTCTCGTCGCCCCTGAGAAAAGATGATAATACATATTTGTGTGTAAAACCTCTAAGGAGCACAAGTTTCTTAAAATGCTAGTGTAGGGTGAACATCAACGCTGTCTGTCAATACCGCACCCCAGGAGTGTCATGTCTGCAAATATTGAATCCAAAAAAATTGGAAGTGCAAAGCATGAGGGTTACGCCCACGGTGTCTCTCTGCTGTTGACAATACTAGCAGCGATCAGCAGTCTTGTTCTGGTTTTTGGCGGTTTTTGGGTGATGGGTCATGCTTTTGCTCAAGAGGGTTATGAGTTCATATGGTTCCTGGGGGGAATCCTGTCGGCTTCCCTTGGTCTCTGGGTTGCGTTTGGGATAACCCCGCGTTTAGAGCGTTAGGACGCACTTTAAACTCACCCCAATAAGAGCGGGTGAACTTTTAACACAACCCCACTATTTCGACACGAATAGCATTGGGTGTCTCCGCGTCTATCTGCTCAGCGATACACTCATACCATGTCTGAAATCGATATAAAGCCACGCAGCCGTGAAGTAACTGATGGTATTGAGAAAGCAGCCTCTCGAGGAATGCTTCGTGCGGTTGGTATGGGGGATGAAGACTGGGATAAGCCCCAGATTGGTGTTGCCAGTTCCTGGAACGAAATCACGCCCTGTAACCTGAGTCTTGACCGGCTTGCCCAAGGGTGCAAAGAGGGAGTGCATGCGGGCGGTGGGTACCCCCTGCAATTTGGTACGATTTCGGTCTCTGACGGTATCTCTATGGGGCATGAGGGAATGCACTTCTCTCTGGTCTCACGCGAGGTGATCGCTGACTCCGTAGAGACGGTCATGATGGCGGAGCGGCTTGACGGCTCGGTGCTTCTGGCGGGATGTGATAAGTCGCTGCCCGGGATGCTCATGGCGGCCGCCCGGCTGGACCTGGCATCGGTTTTTCTTTATGCGGGGTCGATTGCCCCCGGATGGGTCAAGCTGAGCGACGGAACTGAGAAAGACGTGACCATCATCGACGCGTTTGAGGCGGTTGGTGCCTGCAAGGCGGGCACTATGAGCGAGGAAGACCTCAAGCGTATTGAGTGTGCGATTGCTCCGGGTGAGGGCGCCTGCGGTGGTATGTATACGGCCAACACCATGGCGAGTGTTGCGGAGGCGATCGGTATGAGCCTTCCCGGCTCGGCCGCGCCTCCTAGCGCGGATCGTCGCCGCGATTACTTTGCTCACCGCTCTGGTGAAGCCGTTGTGAACCTTATTAAAAAAGGTATTACCGCCCGCGACATCATGACTAAAAAGGCCTTTGAAAACGCCATAGCTGTTGTCATGGCGTTTGGCGGCTCAACAAACGCTGTGCTTCACCTGTTAGCGATTGCTCGGGAAGCGGAGGTCGATCTCACTCTGGATGACTTTAATCGTATCGGTGACCGGGTTCCCCACATTGGTGATCTCAAACCCTTTGGAAAATACGTGATGAATGACGTAGACCGCCACGGCGGCGTCCCCGTCGTGATGAAGGCCCTGCTTGATGCGGGACTTATCCACGGAGATTGCCTCACGGTAACGGGTAAAACGGTTGCCGAGAACCTGGCTGATATTAATCCCGATCCTGTTGATGGGGAGGTGATTCGCACGCTTGATAATCCCATTCACGCAACGGGCGGACTCACGATTCTGCACGGAACCTTTGCTCCGGAGGGCGCCGTTGTTAAAACCGCTGGTTTTGATCTTGAGGTTTTTGAGGGCCCCGCACGCGTGTTTGAGCGCGAACGTGAGGCCATGGACGCCCTGACCGAGGGGAAGATTGGTGCTGGAGACGTTGTGGTCATTCGCTACGAGGGTCCCAAGGGTGGGCCTGGTATGCGAGAGATGCTTGCGATTACCGGTGCCATTAAGGGTGCGGGATTGGGTAAAGATGTACTACTCTTGACAGATGGCCGGTTCTCAGGTGGCACAACCGGACTGTGTATTGGCCATATTGCACCGGAAGCGGTGGACGGAGGTCCTATCGCTTTTGTTCGCGACGGTGACCTCATTCGGGTTGATATCGCCGCTCGCACGCTCGATCTACGGGTTGACCCTCAGGAGCTTGCAGCCCGCGCAGAAGGGTGGTCACCTCTTCCGCCACGCTATACCCGTGGCGTTCTGGCTAAGTACTCGAAGCTTGTACGCTCGGCTTCGGAGGGCGCCATTACAGGCTAGTGTGCGCCCCCTCTGCAGTTGTCGTGTGCCTTGGGGACTCATAGGCTTTTCTCGAAGACGTGCGATGGCAGCAATAAAAACCATAATTGTGAATCTCACATCACCCACAGAACCAAGTCGAAAGAAAAATTACGAATGACTACGGAATCACATCCAGCCATACCTACTCCGGGTGGTCGTGTGAATCGAAGCCACGCCGCCCCGCTTCCCGCCGGTGAACGCATCACCGGTGCGGAAGCCGTGGTGCGTAGCCTCGAGAACCTTGGCGTTAAAGATGTCTTCGGACTCCCCGGCGGTGCCATTCTTCCCGTGTACGATCCCCTGATGGACAGCCGGAAACTGCGCCATATCCTGGTTCGTCACGAGCAGGGTGCGGGTCATGCGGCTGAGGGTTACGCCTCCTCAAGCGGGAAAGTCGGAGTGTGCATAGCAACCTCGGGGCCGGGAGCGACAAATCTGGTAACCGCGATTGCGGATGCATACATGGACTCTGTGCCGCTTTTGGCGATCACCGGGCAGGTATTTTCGACCCTCATGGGAACAGATGCTTTCCAGGAGGCCGATATCGTCGGAATCACCATGCCCATTACCAAACACTCCATTCTTGTGACGCGCGCGGAAGATATTCAGCACGCGATAGCCGCTGCTTATCACATCGCTTCTACGGGTCGTCCCGGACCCGTTTTGGTGGACATTACTAAGGATGCTCAGCAGGAGGAGTTTGAATTTGTGTGGGCTCCCTCAGTTGATCTTCCCGGTTACAAGCCCGTAACCAAGGCCAATAGCAAGCAGATTCAGGCGGCCTCTCAGCTTATTGTGGAGGCTAAGAAACCCGTTCTCTACGTTGGAGGGGGCATTGTTCGTGCCGGTGCCGCGGAGGAACTCCTCGCTCTGGGGGAGGTGACGGGGGCTCCCGTAGTCACCACTCTCATGGCGCGGGGTGCTTTCCCAGACTCTCACCCGAGCCATCTGGGAATGCCGGGTATGCACGGAACTGTTCCCGCGGTGCTTGCACTACAGGAAGCAGACCTTCTGGTAGTTCTTGGTGCGCGGTTCGACGACCGTGTGACGGGTAAGGCGGCGCTCTTTGCGCCCCACGCCAAGGTGGTGCATGTCGATATTGATCCGGCAGAAATTTCGAAGATTCGTACGGCCGATGTTCCGATTGTGGGCGATGCTCGTGAGGTTTTGTCCGATCTGACCAACAGCGTTGATGCTCGGGCGAGGGAGTACAAGCCCGACTACTCGGAGTGGTGGGACTACCTCAACGGACTTCGGGAAAAGTTTCCCCTGGGATATGCCGAGCCCACCGATAACCTTCTTGCTCCGCAATATGTGATTAAGCGCATTGGAGAGCTCACCGGGCCCGAGGGCGTGTACGCGTCGGGCGTGGGGCAGCACCAGATGTGGGCCGCGCAGTTTATCAAGTATGAGAGACCCAATTCATGGCTTAACTCGGGCGGTGCGGGAACGATGGGATATTCGGTTCCTGCGGCAATGGGGGCTAAGGTTGCTCAGCCTGATCGGCAGGTGTGGTCGATCGACGGCGACGGATGTTTCCAGATGACCAATCAGGAGTTGGCCACCTGCGTGCTGAACAATATCCCGATCAAGGTTGCGATTATCAATAACTCGTCGCTCGGCATGGTGCGTCAATGGCAAACGCTGTTTTACGATGGGCGCCACTCGCACACCGACCTTAACACCGGGCACGGAACTATCCGAATACCCGATTTTGTGAAGATGGCGGAGGCATACGGCTGCTTAGGGATACGTGTAGAAACCGTTGAGGAGGTCGATCCTGCGATTAAGTTGGCTCTTGAAACCAATGATCGTCCGGTGGTGATCGACTTTGTCGTGAGCGCCGACGCAATGGTGTGGCCGATGGTTCCCCAGGGGGTCAGCAATAGTTATGTGCAGTATGCGCGCGATCACAGCCCGGTATGGGATGAGGAGGAATAAAAATGACCACGCACGTACTCAGCCTCCTTGTTGAGGATAAGCCGGGTCTTTTGACCCGTGTTGCGGGCCTTTTCGCCCGCCGAGGTTTTAATATTGAGTCGCTTGCCGTGGGGCACAGCGAGATCGAGGGGTTGTCGCGCATCACAGTTGTTGTTGATGTGGAGAGCCAGCCGCTAGAGCAGGTCACGAAACAGTTGAACAAGCTGATAAACGTGATTAAGATCGTGGAGCTTGAGCCCGGCCAATCCGTTCAGCGTGAGCACATGCTCATTAAAGTGCGGGTTGACAACAACACGAGGTCGCACGTTATTGAAGCGGTAAATCTTTTTAGGGCTCGTATCATTGACGTTGTAACTGATGCGCTCATCATTGAGATCACCGGTGATACCGGTAAAACTCAGGCGTTTTTGAAAGTTGTCGAGCCTTACGGTGTTAAAGAGATCGCCCAATCCGGGCTACTAGCCATGGGTCGCGGTTCAAAATCGATTACCGAGCGCGTTTTTAAATCTTAGAATCTTCACTTCACCGACCAGACCACAATTTATTAATCACAAACAAGGAGAAACACTCGTGACAGAAATCTACTATGACGATAACGCAGATCTCTCTCTCATCCAGGGAAAAAAGGTGGCAATCGTAGGTTATGGCTCCCAGGGCCATGCCCATGCGCTTAACCTGCGCGATTCCGGTGTTGAGGTTGTTGTCGGCTTGAAAGATGGCTCAAAGTCGATCACGAAGGCGCAGGAGGCCGGGTTTACCGTCAAAAACGTCGCTGAGGCGGCAGCGTGGGCCGACGTTATTGTTATCCTTGCTCCCGATCAATTTCAGCGTACGATCTACGCAGAATCGATTAAAGCTCAGCTCAGCACTGGCAAAGCGCTTGTTTTTGGTCACGGCTTTAATATCCGCTACGGCTACATCGAGGCGCCCGAGGGCGTTGACGTATTTATGGTGGCCCCGAAGGGCCCCGGACACACCGTTCGTCGTGAATTTGAGGCTGGCCGTGGTGTTCCCGTGATTGTTGCTGTGGAGAAGGACGCAACGGGTCAGGCCTGGGATCTTGCCTGGAGCTATGCCAAGGCAATCGGAGGCCTTCGCGCCGGCGGAATCAAGACCACCTTTACGGAAGAGACCGAGACCGATCTCTTTGGCGAGCAGGCTGTTCTCTGCGGAGGTGTATCGCAGCTTGTACAGTACGGTTTTGAAACTCTGACCGAGGCTGGTTATCAGCCGCAGATCGCTTACTTCGAGGTGCTGCACGAGCTTAAGCTCATCGTTGACCTCATGTGGGAGGGCGGAATCGCCAAGCAGCGCTGGAGTGTGTCAGATACAGCCGAGTATGGTGACTATGTCTCGGGTCCCCGCGTTATCGACCCGTCGGTGAAGGAGAATATGAAGGCTGTTCTAGCGGACATTCAAAACGGTGCCTTTGCCAAGCGCTTTATCGACGACCAGGATGCCGGCGCTCCAGAATTTATGGAGCTCCGTGCCCGTGCCGAAGCGCACCCGATCGAGGCCACCGGTCGGGAATTGCGCGCACTCTTTGCGTGGAGTCAGCAGGATGCCGACTACACCGACGGAAGTGCCGCTCGGTAATTTTATTGTGCAAACACTGAATGAATTCTGATTGACGACTGAATCATTTAGATTGCTTTGTGAGGGGCTTAGGGTCGCATTCTTCCGCAGGATAATGCGACCCTGGGTCCCTCGCTGCGTTGAGGGGTTCGAGCGTTTTTATATACAGGGTTCGCAAACGTTCAATAGTCTCATGAGAATGGGTTAGGTTGGGTATATGAGTCCGACCTCGTCAGCATCCGCAATTCATGTGAGAGCCCCGGGAAAACTCAATCTGTACTTTCGGGTGGGGTCCGTCATGAGTGACGGGTACCACGAGGTTGCCTCGGCCTACCAGGCAGTATCGCTCTACGAGGATGTGTGGGCAAGCCACGCGGAGGATTTTGTCGTGAGCTTTGGTGGAACGATTGACACCAGTGAGCTCAGTACCGGTTCGGATAATTTGGCGCTTCGGGCGGCTAAGATGCTCGCTCAACATAGCGGATACCGTGGTGGTGTGCACCTGCGCATCGAAAAAAATGTTCCTATCGCCGGGGGTATGGGTGGGGGGTCGGCAGACGCGGCCGCAACGCTTGTGGCCTGCGATGCACTATGGAACACCGGTTTACACCGAGATGAGCTACACGAGCTTGCCGCCCGCCTCGGGGCTGACGTTCCCTTTGCTCTGATGGGGGGAACTGCTGTGGGAACCGGCAAGGGAGATGAACTGAGTCCCGCGTTGGCTCAGGGTTGCTTCTTTTGGGTGTTGGTGACCGCTAAGAACGGATTGAGTACCCCATCCGTTTATAGAGAATTAGACCAGCACCGAATGCGGCACACCGCTGAGATTATTCCACCCCCCAAACAACCCGTGGTGGACTCGCAGGTGCTTCAGGCGCTGCGAGCGGGAGATCCCCACATACTTGCCGAGTGTATTCACAACGACCTCCAGGTGGCGGCCCTGAACCTGGCTCCGGAACTTGCGGGTCTTCTGGAGCAGGGGGAGGAGAGTGGAGCCCTAGCCAGCATCGTGTCGGGTTCGGGACCCACCGTGGCTTTTCTAGCCGAAGATGCCGAGTCCTCTATTGCGCTGCAGGTTGCCCTGAGCTTGAACGGGCACTACGCCGTGCGCGCCACGGGTCCGGTGCAGGGTGCGCGAGTTATTTCTATGACCTAGGGGTTTTCGACGCACTTATATGGTCGGTGTGTGGGTGGTTGTAAGGCGAAAATATCTAGCTTAGAGATGTGTATGTGATATTTTATGTTTCTTAACGTGTGTTGCGGTGACATAAAATTACTGGATGGGTGACAGGAATCGTTCAGGCTCGCTCGGTACGGTAGCATCATGAAATCCTTATTTCGTACACTTAGCTTCTCGCTCGGTGCGGTCTCGATGATCGTGCTGACCGCGTGTGCCGCTGAGTCCCCCCTAACCCCCCAAAAGATCACCCAGGCCCCTCCGGAGCCGCCGGTTCTTACGGCAGATGACCCGGTAGAGGAAATTGTAGAGGAGCCTCGATACCTTCTGGGGACCCTGTCCTTCTCCGACTCTCTTGCGATCATGGATCCCTCGATCAGAGAGGGGAGTGCGATTGTTGAATCGATTGTGGTGGGGGAGGCTCCCTGGGGTGTTGTAACCCACGTTGAACGTTCTTCTCGTGAGGAGGGCCAGAACACCTCCGAGACCGCTTCGAACGTGTTCGCCTACGTAGCCACGGCTGAGGGTCTGGCAGTTGTTGACCTGCAACAGAAAACTCGCACCGCCCTCGTCGCCTACCAAAACCAACCACGTTCTATCGACTATGGCGAATACCGTCAGGGTGGTTTGGGGCTTGCCGTTTCGCCCTCGGGAGATCGTGTTTACGTTGCGGTCAATAAGGGTGGAAGCACCTCCGCCCTTGAGGTTTTTGACACCGCTAGCGAGAGTTTTGTGGGGAGCGTCGACGTGGGGCTTCGTCCCTTTGATGTTCTTATCGCTCCGGACGGGTCGCAGGTTTATACGATTGATCACGATACTTTTACAGTGACTGTAGTGGATGCGGCTTCCCTGGCCACGCGGGCCATCGAGGTCGCGCCCTTTGGTACCGTCGGAGGCCTCGGTTCCTGGGAGAAACCGCACTATGGAGTGGTTGATGCCGACGGAAAAATCATGCTTCCCTACCAGGGTCAGGCATTAGCCATCCTCGATCCGGTCACTGGAAAATTCACGACAGAGCGGATGACCTCGAATACTCATCAGCACGGAGTCGCGCTCACCCCCGATCAGGCGTTGATGCTGGTTGTGGGGACCGGGGAGTTTGGGTCAGCCACGGCGGGTCCCTCCCTGACAGTACGATCGATGGCCGATGGCAGTGAGAGGGTTGTGCCCCTCACAAAACTGCACGAGACAGTGACCGCGTGGACCAACCCCGTTACCGGGACGCGCACGGCGGTGTTGGGCGGTGGCTATACCCGGGCGGGGTCGTGGGACGGTGCCACTGTTGTTGAGCTGGATAGCCTGGAGACCTACGAGATATCTGTCCCCGGGCGACCTCAGGTTGTGATCCCTCTTCCCGTAGAGGCTACTCCTCGCTAGGGTCGATGCCGAGAGCAGGGCACACCACTGCGGTGGATTCTCCTGACATAATTGAAGAAATGGGAATGGTTCGTCGCTGAGGAAGGTTAAGACTGACTATGACGGACGCGATTAAAGTTGATATCTGGTCCGATATCGCCTGTCCTTGGTGCTACATCGGCAAGCGGCGTTTTGAAGATGCAGTCAAAAGTTTTGGCGCCTCTCAAAACAGTGTCCCGGTAGAGATTGAGTATCACAGCTTCGAGCTAGCTCCGGATACGCCGGTAGACTTTCGCGGTTCTGAGATCGACTTTCTCTCTGGTCACAAGGGAGTGCCCAGATCCCAGGCCGAACAAATGCTGAGGCAGGTTACGGGTGTCGCTGCAAGCGTTGGACTCAACTATAATTTTGATGTTCTGCAGCACACCAAGACGCTCAAGGCGCACGAACTCCTGCACTTTGCCAAGAGTAGGGGAAAGCAGCACGAGGTAAAAGAACGGCTGTTGAAGGCTTACTTTGAAGAGGGCCGTCATGTTGGGCGTGTTGAGGAACTGGTTGCTTTGGCCTCAGAGGTTGGGCTTGATCCCGAGGAAGTGTTCGCCGTGCTCACCTCCTCACGCTTTGCCGTCGATGTCCAAAACGATATCGCGCAGGCCCAAGCGTATGGGATTAGCGGCGTTCCCTTTTTTGTTTTTAATGAGGCCTACGGAGTCTCGGGGGCCCAAGAGTCTGCCGTCTTTGCAAACGTTCTGGAGCAGATTGCTTTGAAAACAGCGGGTGAACCCGATTAGGAGCAGACTATGAGTACTCAGAGTAACGAATCGGTGAAGAACTCCGTCACGAATAAAACCCCTCTGCTTCTTTCTGTCCCCAACATTGATGGTCTGGTGGAGGGGGAGGGCATCTGCAGCGGTGACTCCTGCGCTTTTTAAGCGTCTGTTGAGTTTTAAATCATGTAAGAATCTAGATTTCTTTCCGTCTTTTTAACATGGGCGCAGTGAGCGTATTTGTTACTCGTCTGTGTTGGCAAATCCAGGGAAGAAAACGGAACATGACATACCTTTCAGATCAGATGCGTACCCAACTTGAGTCACCGCGGGAACTCTTTCACTCGCGGGCAAAACTGACAGTGCTCACCGTCTTTATGGGTGTGGTGGCTATTGTTCCGCTCTATGTTGTGAGCGCTGTCCTTCCGACCACACAGATCCGTGAAGAGATGCCGCTGGTCGACGCTATCTTATACTCTGTTTCTGCAATTACTGTGCTTTTATTTTTTATCCGGATCGTTCCTAAATGGGCCTCCAACGGTAGGCCGGTGATTACCGTGTCGCTTGGGGGACTTAACGTTTCGGGCAAGCCGGTTATGCGGTGGGATGACATCGTGATGAACGAGTGGCGAACCCATCGGGTCATGTGGATTAAGACGGGTGCCAAGCTGATTATTCACACCCACGATCGTAAAGTTGTTTGCGAGGTTATCACCCTGAACTGTAGCGCAGACGAGTATCTGCGGCTGTGCCAACTGTACGAGCGTGCCGCTGGCGGAACCCAAGCGATGAACTCAGAACGGCACCGCAGTGTTTGGACCTAGCTCAGAAGCGGGCGGCGGTGAGGTGAGGGTGAGGAAAAACTTCCCGGTGCCTGCATTTCTGTGCGTTGTTGTCGGGTGGACGGTTGCGGTACTTTTACTGATCATCGTGTTGGGCGCCCTGCTGTACGACATGCAATTCGATTTCTTTGATCTTACCTATCTGTACGTTGTCATCGTGCTTGCCGCGGCTTGGGGTAGTTACTACGTGCCTACTGTTGTTGCGTTTTTCGCTGACCCACGGTTATTGACAATTGATCGGATGTTTTTCATTTATGGATCACAAACGATCGCGTTTGAGGACGTGGTGGGGGTGGTTCACGACAGCGGTAAGAAGATAACCCGTATTCTGGTATCGGGGAAGCGTCCGATACGGTTACGGTGGCGAATATGGCGAGACAGGGTTCTATGGGCGGATTTGATTGAGGATCGCACCCTGGAAATACTTATTCTGTCAGCGCGCCGCAAAATTCATGCCGGGCAGCGGGCTCAATTTGGACAAAAGCTGGCGCTAGATTCTCGTAACCTGTATCTGGGTAGGCGCGGTGTCCCGGTGTCCAATATCACGGACATCTATTTTATGAACAAGCATGAAGCTGCCTACGCTTCTCGGTCGCTTGTTATTAATTCCGTATCGAGGAGACTCACGATTAACGAGCACAAAGTGGTGAACGCGCACGTGCTTGTTCATCTGTTTGAGCGCTTTCAAGCGGGGAGCTAGAGTTAGGAGATCGCGCTGCTAGACGATTTCTATTGCTCACAGCCCGGCAGACCCTTGCTATAGCACCCTTATCGGCGCGATCACTCGAAGACGTTTTCTCAGCGCGCAATATTGGCGGGACTCTAGCGGACGAGACCGTTATCGTAGGCGTGCGCAATAATTTGTGCGCGAGAGGTCAGTTTGAGCTTGCTCAGAACATTGCCCACATGAGTCTTGACCGTTGTCTCGCTGATAAAAGCGGTTGTGGCGATGGCGCCGTTCGTGAGTCCCTTGGCCACAAGAAGGTATATTTCTTTTTCCCGGGGGGAGAGCGCCGAGATGGCGTCCTCGGCAAAATTAGGTGTGGAAGCTCGTTCTTCGGGACGTTGTGAGTGCAGGCGAAGGATCTCCTCAACATCGGTCGGGGCAATAACGGCTTGTCCCTCATAAACGGTTCGAATAGCGGAGAGCACAAAATCGGGAGTTGCGCTCTTGAGGAGAAAACCGCTGGCTCCCGCGCGAACGGCGTGAGCCACTGCACCGTCGCGTTGAAAGGTCGTGAGTACGATAATTTGGGGTAGTGGCTCACCGCTCTGCGAAGCCTCGGCGAGAATCTTTGCGGTGGCATCAATTCCGTTGAGAATAGGCATTCTGACGTCCATGAGTATGACATCTGGGCGGGACTCCTTCGCGAGAACGACCGCATCTGAACCATTGTGTGCCATGCCAACAACTTCCAGATCCTCCTGAGAGTCAACAAGGAGTTTCATTCCTGCGCAGAACAGCTGCTGGTCGTCAACGATGGCTACACGGATCTTCTGAGCTATTGGGTTATGAAGATCTTGCGTTTGTGCGGCTGTCATCTTGCTGCTTCCTGTCTACGGTGTTTCTGGAGGATGGGTGTGTGAGTGCGGAGTCCTCTGCGCTAGTGGGTATAAAAGCCGTTACCATGAAGGTTTCTGGCGGTCCACTATCAATGCCGGCAGAGAGCCAGCCACCGGCAAGATGCGCCCTCTCGGTCATGCCCAGGATACCCCTTCCCTGAGACAGGGGAGCGTCCGATAGAGGCTTGGGCTGCCCATCCGGGTGGATACGCGAAACAATCGAGATAAAGAGTCCTGTTCCCTGCCAATCGAGTACCACGCGCACGGGAACTGTTACGTCAGAGTACTTGAGAGCATTGGTGAGGCTTTCCTGGACGATTCTGTATGCGGCAAGCTGCCTGGAGTCCGACATCTCGACGCTGGTGCCAAAGGTTTGGAGATCCAGCGTGAGCCCAGCTCCCGATAGCCTGCGATAAAGTTCGTCCAGACGTGCCAGAGTTGGGGCATCATCCTCGCCGATATCGGTGGTGAGCCAATCGATCAGTGTGCGTACCTCGGTGAGCGAGGCTCGTGCGGAAGAGGCGATATTCTTGAGAGAGTCCTGCATAACGTGGGTCTGATGGCGACCGGCGTAGCGGGCCCCGTCGGCCTGAGCAATAATGACGGCTAGTGAGTGGGCCATGATGTCGTGGACGTCGTGTGCAATACGGCTTCTTTCTGACGCAACCGCGATCTCCGTCTCTGCCAAGCGTAGCTCGTGTACCGACTCGCGAAGTTGCGCTTTATTGATGGCCAGACGGATACCCAGGCGCGCCGCAACGCTGAGGGCCCACACGGCTCCCGCGATCGCAAAGACAGAGATGCCAAATGTCAGGGTGTACCGCCACCCCATGAAGCCGTCCCAGCCCTGCTCAACGCTGAAGTCCCAGGTCCAGGTGGGCCAGGCATACCAGGGTGTGAGAAGAGCGGTAATGAGTATGGAGCCCACACACGCAAAGGCTAAAGAGAGCCATCGTATCCACTGTTTACCGGAAAAGGCCAATCGCGTCACAATGAGGAGGATGCCGAGATAGGCCGGCCAGGTTTCAGCCGTCGGTAGCTGAACCACAGCGAGGATTTGGGCGGTGAGTACCCCGAGAATAATGAGAACTGAGCCGAGCGGGGAAATAAAACAGATTGCGATGGACAGACCAATCGCGGTTATCCACGGATTGCCGTAGCTAACGTTTGTGAACCAGATGAGCAGAAAGAGAGCTCCCAGGGCGGGCATAAACCAGGTGATCAGAATCTGTTTATGTGCGCGGCTGAGACGCCCCTCTTCCTGCGAGAGCAGGGGTGTGTACAGGTTCGTGACCAAGCTCATGAGTAACTACGGTAAGGCTTGAAGCTGTGTAAAAGCACGATACTGCCGGAAATTGTGAGCCGTTTGCGCGGAAGGTCACGGTCGGCGGCGAATCAGCACAACCACATCATCAAGAGTTGCTGGTGTGCCATCGGGGGCCACAGTCCGGCGAGAACGTGTCTCGGAGAGAATGGTCTCCCACGCATCCGGGTCGAGTGCAAGCTGCGCGACCTCCTCTGATGGGCTGAGAAAATGGTGCTCGTGATGTGTATCCGCCCGGGGCGGGAAAGCCGCGTGTGAGGTAATGAGCAGGTGTCCGCCCGGTGCGATCTGCTCGGCGGCCTGCCGGAGGATGTCCTCGCGGGGTAAATCAACGGGGGAATGGAGGAAGCTTGCCGACACGAGATCGTAGGTGTCTGCTGGAAGTGTGCTCAGGTCGGCGGAGAGGAAGCGAGCGTGGGGTGGGGTGAGGCCTTTTGCCTCAGCCGCGGCCGCGGCGCGCTGGATGGCGGTGGGCGAGATGTCAATGCCGGTAGCCTCCCAGCCGTGCTGCGCGAGCCAGATGACGTCCGCTCCCTCCCCGCAGCCCAGATCCAGTGCGCGCCCGGGATTGAGGGTGCTGGCGATATCGGCGAGTACCGTGTTGACCCTGCCGGACCAGACACGGGCAGAGCCCGTGTATCGTTCCTCCCAGAAATCGGCGGGCGCGATCTCTTGTTGGGTTGTTGAATCGTGGACAGCGGTATCGAAGTCCCAGGCGGTGAGGGCTGTGTTGACGGCTCCGCCCGTCAACGCGCCGTTACCAATCGACACGGATACGTTTGCGGCGGGGCTGACGACGTTGCCGATCGCCCAGATTCGATTGTCGCTTGTTCTCCCTGTGGGATCAATGGTGAGAAATGCGCCAAACGGTGTTTCGCTGCGAGCAAGTTCCAGCGCTTCGAGAAAGTCATCGTGTGGCGTGGGGGCGCTCACGGTGAAGAGCGTATCAATCGCTACCTCGCGGCCGTCTTCGAGGCGCACAGCGGCGATATTCGTCCCCTCGCCAAGGATTTCCACGACCGGCGCAGGCTCGAGTGTGATACCGCGTGCGCGCAGACGCTGTCGGGTTTCAGGGGTGATCTCTCCGAGACCCGCACTGAAAAGGGTGACCCGGTCGCTCCACTGCCGGACGAGTTCGACTTGATGTGGACCGAGGGGTGAGGTGGTGAGGACCCCGAGGCGTCGATCGCGTACCTCCCATCCGTGGCAGTATGGGCAGTGCAACACACTGGTGCCCCACCGTTCGACAAGACCGGGAATGTCGGGGAGGCTGTCGCTTACTCCGGTTGCGACAACCAGTGCGCGCGCTACCCACACGTCGCTGTCGGTGATGACCCGCAGGCCGCCTCGTTTGCGTTCAACCTGTGTGATGGTCCCGCTTACGAACTCGACGCCGTAGCCCGCAGCTTCAGCCCTGCCTCGTTTAAGGAGTTCGTCCGGTGGTACTCCCTCCTGTCCCAGTACGCCGTGCATGTGTGTGGCAAAACGATTGCGCGGATTGCCCGCATCAACAACCAGCACGCGCCGACGTGAGCGGCCGAGCATGAGCGCGGCTGACAGCCCCGCTGGCCCGCCACCCGCAATGATCACATCCCACAAGTTCTCTGTCATATGTCCAGCATGTGCGGCATAATAAGATATTGCAAATAGATTTGCAGAAATAGCAAGGAGCCGAGAATGAATAACGAACTGGGACAGCTTGGTGCAAGGCTGCGTGCGATTCGCCAATCGCGCGGGCTGACGCTTGCGGAGCTCGCCGCGAGCGCGGAGATGTCAGCGAGTACGCTGTCGCGGCTGGAGTCTGGCAAGCGGCAGGCGAGTCTGGAGCTATTGCTGCCGCTGACACGACGGCTCGGGATTCGGCTTGATGACCTGGTTCCCGCCGAGACGGTGGATCCGCGGGTGCGGCGCCCCGTTATCCGTCGAGATGGGCTAGTCATAGTGCCTCTTGCGCCGGAATACTCGCCTCTTCGTACCTATAAGATTACCTATCCTGCGGGTGGTTTGCTGCCGGAACTGCGGGTGCATGATGGGTATGAGTGGCTCTACGTGCTGCAGGGGCGGCTCCGTCTGTGGCTTGGCGAGCAGGACCTGACGCTAGTCCGCGGGGAGGCTGCCGAGTTTGACACCCGTACCCCGCACGCTATGTCTGCTGCGGGTGGGCGGTCGGCGCAAGTGATCAGCATTTTTAACGAGGCTGGTGCTCGCATGCACACTCATACCACCCAGTGAATGGTGTGAGTATTCCTGCGGTGGAGTTGTGACATGGTGTTTTCGGTTGCAGTTGTAATCGGTTTCCGGGCGGTTGCGCGTGCCTCATCACTCCAATCGAATATTAAGATTAAGGCTTGCCTTGTTTATATACGGCGATCGCAGTATTAGAACATCGTTTTATGCGGTGTGCGTAACCGTTATTACCCACTACGAAAACAAGCCTTCGAAGGAAAACCAACGATCGCCTCTACCCACGAGAACACACCCCGAACGACGGTGCCGCGCTCGCAGGTCCCGCTTCTTCTCGGAGCAGTATTTCTTATTTACCTCGGCCAGATGACGCTCAACTCGATCGTTGCACCCCTATCGCGGGAGAGGCTCGCTGGCTAGCAGATCGGTGTCCTGCTGCTCACGGGACTCGTGTTGATTGTGTTCCGGTTACGCCGCGAATCTCGCCATGAGCTCATCGAGATACCCGTTCGGGTGAGTCCGTTTGAGAGCCGTGTGTGGCCGTTTTTGCTCGCCGGGTTCCTCCTTCTCGTTGTCGATGCCGGACCCGTACCTATTGTTGATCGTAATCTTGTTGATCGGCCTCGGTCTGGGAATCGCGATGCCCGGTTACACCGCCGGGCCCACCCTTCTTGCTAATCGCGAGGAACAGGGAGGCCTTGCCGAGTGGCTCCCACCGCTGGAACTGTTCTCTACGGGCTGTGGGCTGCGCTTCCCACCATTGTGGGTGCTGCGATCATTGCTGTTGTTACCCTTTTGTTCTTCTTCATGTGCGTTTCCGGCGTCTGCCCGATCACCTGGGGTAGCGCTGACGAGTGATCACTGGTGGGTAGCCGTTGGAGGGTGGGTGGTTAGGCGGCGACCCACAGAACGTTGGCGGTAACGGGGGGATACTCGTTGCGGCGTTTCTCAACCTGGTCACTACCTTTTCCAGATGGAGGCGATTGTCCAGGAGGGAAAAGAATCGATTAACTCGGTTGCAGATACCGCATCGGACAACCCGATACGGTAGGTGGGAATATGAGGTTATTCAAGCGATTCAGTGAGCTCAAACCAGCGCTCCTCGAGCGCAGCCTTTTCGCCTTCTGCCGTGCGTAGTGTGTTATTGATTGTGGTTAGTCCCTCGTAGTCGCTCTGATCGTGAGCGGCCATATGCTCATGAAGCTCGGTAATCTGTGCGGAAAGCCGCTCAATTTTCCTCTCGGTAGCATTGATCTCTTTTTGGGTGGTGCGCTCCTGCGCCCCTGAAGCTCGGCGGCGCTTCGCAGGAGGTGCGTCGCGTACCTTTGCGGTTGAGGAGTCGGCAGAGGCTGTTTGGGCCCCCTGCTCACGGAGCCGCACATACTCCTCAACCCCACCCGGCAAATGCCGTAGTCGACCGTTGATAATTGCGTATTGTTGGTCCGTCACCCGCTCTACCAGGTAGCGGTCGTGGGAGACCACGATCAGTGTGCCCGGCCACGAGTCGAGCAGGTCTTCCATCGCGGCAAGCATATCGGTGTCAACATCGTTTGACGGCTCGTCGAGGATGAGGACGTTGGGCTCTGCGAGTAACACAAGTAGGAGTTGTAGCCTGCGTTTTTGTCCACCCGAGAGTTCGCCAACCCGAGCCGAGAGGTGTTCCCGGGAAAAACCGAGCCGTTCGAGTAATTGCGCGGGGGTCAGCTCCTTGCCGTCTGTGACGTAGCTTGTTTTTGTGCGGGCCAGTACCTCTCGAACCCGGTCACCCGCGATCTCCTCAATTTCTGAAAACTGCTGATCCAGAATCGCTAGCTGCACGGTTTTTCCGTGTTTTACCCGTCCCGATGTGGGGGAGATCGTGCCCGCTATGAGCCCGAGCAGTGTTGACTTGCCCGCGCCGTTTGCACCCATAATGGCGGTGCGTTCCCCCGGAGCGATACGCCATTCGATATCACGCAGCACCTCGTGTGAGCCAAAGGTGACCCCGGCATCCAAAAGATCAACAACCTCTTTGCCGAGGCGGGCAGTGGCCATGCGGGAGAGCTCAATCTGATTACGCGGTGCCGGGACATCGGCGATGAGCTGGTTTGCGGCCTCAATACGAAACTTGGGTTTGGCGGTGCGCGCCGGTGCGCCGCGGCGTAACCAGGCCAATTCTTTGCGCATGAGGTTTTGCCGTTTTGTTTCTATTGCCGCGGCCTGCCGATCCCGCTCCACACGCTGCAGAATGTATGCCGCATAACCGCCCTCAAAGGAATCGACGGTGCGGTCGTGAACCTCCCATGTTGCGTTTGCCACCTCGTCGAGGAACCATCGATCGTGCGTTACCATCAGTAGGGCACCGGTGTTTTTGGGCCAGCGCGAGCCAAGATGTTTTGCCAGCCAGGCGATACCCTCCACATCAAGGTGGTTGGTGGGTTCGTCAAGCGCGAGCACATCCCACTCATCCACCAGCAGGGCGGCGAGCGCGACCCTGCGCCGTTGGCCACCACTCAGGGTGCTGATCGTGGTGCTCCAATCGAGATCCGTCACCAGACCCGAGATAACATCGCGTACCCGGGAATCTCCCGCCCACTCGTACTCCGGGCGATCACCAACGATTGTTGCACCCACGGTTGCCGCGTCGTCAAGAGTGTCAGATTGCTCAAGAACACCTATACGGATGCCTCCGCGTCTTGTGACCTGGCCGGAATTTGGTTCTATGCGGCCCGCGAGCATGCCCAGCAGCGATGATTTTCC
Organism: Lysinibacter sp. HNR; assembly: GCF_029760935.1. Lineage (NCBI taxonomy): Bacteria > Bacillati > Actinomycetota > Actinomycetes > Micrococcales > Microbacteriaceae > Lysinibacter > Lysinibacter sp. HNR. The sequence continues at coordinate 1,032,992 of NZ_CP121684.1, forward strand.
ATCGCCGTTCCGTCCGACTATGCCTACCCGGTCGCCCTCGTTCAGCCCGATGCTAACAGAGTCAAAAATAACCCGGGTGGGAAACTCAAGGTGAAGATTCTCTGCGCCAAGTAAGTGTGCCACCCAATGAGTTTACAGGTCGGTTGCGTCGAAACTATTGCGTAGCTTACGGAGCAGGGTGCCCAGCCGTGCCTGTTCCGTAGAGCTGAGTCCCGCGAGAAGCGACTCTTCCGCATCAACCAGGCGGGTTATTGCCGCATCTACACGAGTGAGTCCTGCCGTAGTCATTTTGACGAGTACACCGCGCCCGTCGTTGGGGTCGGTGAGGCGGGTGACCAAATCTCGCTCAGCCATGCGGTCAATGCGATTTGTCATGGTTCCACTCGACACCATGGTTGCCGAAACCAGGCGTTTGGGGCTCAGCGCAAAGGGTGGTCCCTCTCTGCGCAGCGCGGCCAACACATCAAACTCCCACGACTCAAGGTCGGAGCGGCTAAATGCGGTTTGGCGAATCCTGTTGAAGTGCTTAGCGATTCTTGTCACTCGCGAGAGCACGTGCAGGGGCGAAAAATCGAGATCGGGCCGTGCCTCGGTCCACGCATCTACAATTCTGTCAACCTCGTCGTCGCCCGTCATCTCGCGGTTCCTGTAGCTTTTGTCATAAACCCATTATGCGTTGTGTTCATCTCGAGGCAATATTTCTGGCAGACTTATACGTGTGCGTTTTTCATAACGCACATTCCGCCTTAGTGTAACGGCAGCACGGCACCCTTTGGAGGTGTTCGGTCCAGGTTCGAATCCTGGAGGCGGAGCGCACACAATGTTGATTGAAACGAATGCGCGGAGGACATGTGGTGTCAAACAGCCAGCTTGCGGTAGTGATTTTGGCTGCGGGGCAGGGTACGAGAATGCGCTCGTCCCTTCCGAAGGTGCTCCACCCGCTCGCGGGAATGCCCCTCATCGGGCACGTTCTTGACACCGCGGCCCAGCTTAATCCCGCGCACATCATTGCGGTGGTGCGGCACGATCGTGAACGGGTTGCTGCCGCCATTCTTGAGCACCTTCCCTCAGCAATGATCGTTGATCAGGATGAGGTTCCCGGAACTGGCAGGGCCGTTGAACTTGCGGTTTTGGCGTTGCCCGCGGAGTTTATGGGTCATGTTCTTGTGCTGAGTGGGGACGTCCCCCTTCTTGACGAGTCTGCCGCCCGAGAGCTTCTTGCCGCCCACACCCGCGAGGGGAATGCGCTCACCCTATTGAGCACGATTGTTTCCGACCCTTCAGGGTTGGGGCGCATTCTTCGCTCTGAAACGGGGGGCTTTGTGGGTATTGTTGAGCAGAAAGATGCCACGCCGGAACAGCTTGCCATTAACGAGACAAATGCGGGCGTGTATGTTTTTGAGCGAGACGCTCTTGCCCGCGCGCTCACCCGGATTAGTACTAATAACGCCCAGCAGGAAAAGTACCTCACCGACGCCGCCAGCGAGATTCTTGCCGAGGGCGGCCGCATCGATGCCGTGGCGATTGCTGATCACTGGCTTGTTGCAGGGGTTAACGATCGAGCGCAGCTTTCGGCCGCTGCCAGCGAGTTGAATTCCCGAATCATCCGTTCGTGGCAGATGGCCGGGGTTACCATACAAGACCCGGCAACAACGTGGATTGATAAAAACGCGCAGCTGGCTGAAGACGTCACGCTTTTGCCGGGAAGCCAGATTCTTGGGGCAACCGTGGTGGAGTCGGGTGCCATTATCGGCCCCGATACAACCCTCATATCGTGTGAGGTGGGCGCGGATGCGCGCGTGCGCAGAACAGATGCCGAGCTTTCCGTTATCGGTGCGGGAGCCGTTGTGGGTCCGTTTTCATACCTGCGTCCCGGCACGATCCTGGGAACCAACGGCAAAATCGGTGCTTATGTTGAGACAAAGAATGCCCAGATCGGTGAGGGTAGTAAGGTTCCGCACCTGAGCTATGTTGGTGACGCCACCATCGGTGAAAATACCAATATCGGAGCGGGAACAATAGTCGCTAACTATGACGGTGTTAAAAAGCACCACACCACGGTTGGTTCACACGTGCGTGTGGGGTCAAAGAACGTTCTGGTGGCACCGGTTACAATTGCAGATGGTTCCTATACCGGGGCGGGAACAGTGGTGCGCAAAGACGTACCATCGGGGTCTCTTGCGGTGAATGTTGCGCCGCAGCGAAACCTCGAGGGTTGGGTGGCCCAGAACCGGCCGAACACTGAAACGGCACGGGCGGCCGAGAAAAATGGAGATTAGTGAGATATGTCGGGTATTCAGGTTAGCGGCCAGAAACGATTGGTTTTAGTTTCTGGACGGGCTCACCCTCAGCTAGCCGCTGAGATCGCACAGGAGCTTGGTTCCGAGCTTGTTCCCACGGACGCCCGTACCTTTGCAAACGGTGAGTTGTACGCACGTTTTGACGAGAGCGTACGTGGCTGTGACGCCTTTGTCATTCAATCGCACACCACGCCCATCAACGAGTGGTTGATGGAACAGCTCATTATGGTGGACGCCCTCAAACGAGCCTCAGCCAAACGGATTACGGTTGTGGCGCCGTTTTATCCGTACTCACGCCAAGATAAAAAAGGTCGAGGACGTGAACCCATTTCCGCTCGTCTGGTGGCCGATCTTTTTAAGGTTGCTGGAGCCGATCGAATCATGTCGGTTGACCTTCACGCCGCCCAGATTCAAGGCTTTTTTGACGGCCCGGTTGATCATCTATTTGCGATGCCCGTTCTGCTGGAACATTTTCGTGAGAAGCTTGAGCCCACCACGCTTACCGTTGTTTCGCCGGATATGGGCCGGGCGCGGGTAGCCGATATCTGGAGTGATCGCTTGGGGGCACCGCTGGCGATTATCCATAAGCGGCGTGACCCGTTGGTGCCCAATCAGGTGAGCATCCACGACATCGTGGGTGACGTGAGGGGACGCTGGTGTTTGCTGGTCGATGACATGATTGACACCGGGCGCACAATCGCCAAGGCGGCCGAGGCTTTGAAGAACAACGGCGCTCGGGGCGTGACGATTGCCGCAACTCACGCAATCTTCTCCGACCCGGCTGTTGAGGTATTGAGCTCGGACTTTATTGATTCGGTGGTGGTCACGGATACCCTGCCAATACCTGATGAAAAACGTTTTGAAAAACTGACCGTGTTGCCAATTGCTCCGCTTATCGCGCGAGCCATCCACGAGGTTTTTGAAGACGGCTCGGTGACCTCAATGTTTGACGGTGCCGCATAGTCCGGTGTCAAACGAGAGGGGGCGTGCACATCATCACGATGTGCACGCCCCCTCTCGTTTGAGATTTTTTCTAGCTGAGTTCAACCTCGGTGCGGTTGCCGCTCCACAGGGTGTGGAATACTCCGGGGGCGTCTACCCGGCCGTAGGTGTGGGCTCCAAAGAAGTCACGCTGTCCCTGGATTAGAGCCGCGGGCAGGCGATCTGCGCGCAGCCCGTCGTAGTAGGCGAGCGAGGAGGAGAAGCCGGGGGAGGGGATACCCGCCTGTGCGGCTCCTGCAACCACGCGTCGCCAGGACTCCTGGGCGCGTGCGACGGCCTCTGTGAAGTAAGGCGCGGTGATGAGAGCGACCAAGCCGGGGTTCTCGCGGTAGGCCTCGGTGATGTGGTTGAGGAACTGGGCGCGAATGATGCAGCCGCCGCGCCAGATCATGGCGATATCACCCTTCCTGATGTCCCAGCCGTACTTTTCTGCCCCGGCTACGATCAGATCAAACCCTTGAGAGTAGGCAACGATTTTGGAGGCGTAGAGGGCGAGTCGAACGTCTTCAATAAAGGCTGCTTTATCCTCGATGTTCCAGGAATGCGCGGGTCCGGGCAGACCCACCGCGCGGGCTGCTGCTCGCTGCTCGGGGTGTGAAGAGAGACCGCGTGCAAAGACCGCTTCGGCAATACCAGACACGGGGATTCCCAGGTCGAGGGCTGCCTCTACGGTCCAGGTTCCGGTGCCTTTCTGCCCCGCGGCGTCCATCACGATATCAACAAAGGGCTTATCCGTTTTTGCGTCGACCTGCTTCAGTACCTCCGCCGTGATCTCGATGAGGTAGCTCTCGAGCTCACCGCGGTTCCACTCGGCAAAGACCTCACTGATCTCTGCGGGGGTAAGGCCGCCCGCGTTACGGAGAAGATCGTAGGCTTCGGCAATGAGCTGCATATCGGCGTACTCGATGCCGTTGTGAACCATCTTCACAAAGTGGCCGGCCCCGTCGGTTCCCACGTGGGTCACACAGGGCACGCCGTCAACAACGGCGGCTATCGACGAGAGGATGGGTCCGAGGGTTTTATATGACTCTACAGTGCCTCCGGGCATGATGCTGGGGCCGGTGAGCGCTCCCTCCTCGCCGCCTGAGATTCCTGCTCCTACAAAATGTATACCGCGAGCACTCACGGCTTTTTCGCGCCGGATGGTGTCGGTGAAGAGGGCGTTTCCTCCGTCAACGATAATGTCGCCCGGTTCGAAGAGTGAGGCTAGCTGGTCGATGACGGCGTCTGTTCCCGCGCCCGCCTGAACCATGATGATGGCGGTACGGGGCTTGCTGAGCGAGGCCACGAAGTCTTTGATTGTTTCACTCGCGACAAAGCCAGCTTCGGGGTGTTCCGTGGTGAGCGTTCGGGTGCGTTCGGGTGAGCGGTTATAGACCGCTACGGTATTGCCCTCGCGGCTGGCCAGGTTGCGGGCCAGGTTGCTGCCCATCACGGCGAGCCCTACAACGCCAATATTTGCTACTGCATGTGGCGAGTGGGTGGATGATTGGGTTGTGTCGGTTGACATTTTTTCTCCTTTAGATAATGGTTATGACAATTGTGTGGTTGGGATGCGCTCCATCATTTCATCGAGGGTGCGGCGCATCAGGCGTTGCATGGCGGCGGCAGATTCCTCGCCGTCGCCACTGGCTATGGCTTCGGCCACATCGAGGTGCTGTTGAAGTGCATCCTGGTGTGGCCGTGCGGACATGAGACCGTGGGTGGTGCGGCCCGTGAGGACCTCCTCGATGACCGCGTGTAGGTGTGAAAACATTTCGTTTTTGCTGAGGTTGAGGATAAAGCGATGGAATTCAATGTCGCGTTCGAGAAAGAGAGCGGTGTTGGCGGATTTACCGGCCGCCCACATTTCACCGGCGATGGACCGGATGGTGTCGGCGGATTCTGGTGTGATGTTTTCTGCAGCGAGCCTTGCGGCTTCGGGCTCTACAGCGGCGCGGAGCTGGGTGAGGGAGCGTAATTGATTGGCGCGATCGCTGCTCGCTAGGCGCCAACGAATGATCCGAGGCTCGTAAACATTCCAGTTGGTGCGGTGTTGTGGGGTGATGCCCACGCGCCGTTTTGATTCAACCAGGTTCATGGTCTGTAGGGCACGCAGACAATCACGCACCACGGAGCGCGAGACGCCGTATTGACGTTCGAGGGAATCGATGGTGAGAGTGTCTTCTGGAGTGAGATGACCGCTGATGATTGCTGACCCGAGTGAATCAAGTATCTTCTCATGAAGCTGACCCGTGTGGGTCGCTGTGGTTGAATGAGAGTGAGAAGAAGCCATGTAATAATCATACCTTTTAGATTTTATTATGCAATAAGTCATATCTTTATGGGCTGTTTATCCTGAGGGAAGCTGGAAAGGTGGGTATAGTGTCACGATCGATTGTGGTGATGGGGGTTTCGGGGAGTGGCAAGAGTGTTGTTGGTTTCCAGCTTGCGCGTCGGTTGAGAGCGGAGTTTGTTGATGCCGATGACCTGCATCCCCTTGCCAATAAGGAAAAAATGGCCGCTGGTATTCCCCTGGCTGATGCTGATCGCTGGCCCTGGCTTGATCAAGTAGCGAAGGTACTGGCGGATGCGGACGAAAAGCCCGTGGTTGTTGCCTGTTCCGCGCTCAGGCGTGTGTATCGTGATCGCTTGCGCGCGGGTGCGCCCGACATTATTTTTGTGCACCTGGATGGCACGCGTGAACTGATAGTGCAGCGCCTGGAGGGGCGTCATCACGAGTTTATGAACCCGTCGCTGATTGATTCTCAGATTGCAACGCTGGAGCCGCTTGAAGAGGATGAGGCGGGAGGTATTGTCTCGATTGGTCAGACGGTCATGGATGTTGCCGCTGACGCTTTTCTTGTGGTTGCCGCATCCGATCCTTCCGTTCGTGGCTAATCGCTGATCGATTGTTTTATTGTCTCGCTCCCGAAGGTATTGCCACCTCGGCCACTAACAGAGAACTGCCGCACCCCAAACCTATATAAGGGTCCGGGGTGCGGCAGTGCGAATAAGATGCTCTTAGCGACCGATCTCCTTGAGCCAGGTCTCAACGGTGCGCGGGGCAAGACCGATGAGGGTCTGTGCACTTCGCTCCTCGCTGATGACGGCTCCGGGGAGGGTGTCGAGGAAGTTGTACAGTGCGGTGACGCCCGCGGCGGCACCCTCGCCCAGGATGGGGATGAGTGCCTCGCCAAAGCCCTCGGGAGAGAATGCCGAGTACTCGATGGCGCGACCGTAGTGGTTGGAGAAGCCCGCAGCAAGCTCGGGTCCGGTGAGTCCAGGGAGGTGGCCTACGCCCACGATGCCCGTTACGTCGCTGCGCTCGAAGAGGGCAACAACGGCGTCAGCTACGTCGAGGTGTGATGACCAAGAGACCGGGAAATCACTGCGCAGAGGGTAGCGGAGGAGGCTGTCCTGAAGAACCGGCGGTAGCAGCAGGTTTTCAAAGAAGAGTTGCGGGGCAACAACCGCGTAGGAGAGGCCCGCGTTCTTTACTCCGCTGATAAGGTCGGAGTGGGGCGACTGATCCGGGTTGGAGCCGCTGGTCGAGATGATCACGCGGGCAGGCTTGGCCTGAGCGAGCGCGGCAACGATGTTTTTTGCGTAGGTGAGGCGTTCCTCGTCGCCGCCGAGTGGCAGGTGGATAAAGACGCCCTCGGCGCCGTTGTACACTGAGGCGAGTTGCTCAACCGAAGCGTAGTCTACCGAAGCAAACGAGGTGCCCTCGGGGACGCTCTTTGAGTTGCGTGCGACGGCTGTAACGGATTTGCCGGCCTTGAGAAGGGCGGCGATAACGGGGGCTCCTTGGGCGCCAGTTGCGCCGTGAATTATGTAAGTCATACTCCTATTAGTACAGCATATGCACCGGTTACTTCAACTGCACTAATGCTACACTTGCAGAGTGGCTACATATTTACCCGAGTGCGGTATCGCACGTTTCCTTGAACTCCTAAACGGTCCGTGGGCAACCCTCATCGTCCGTGAACTGCTGTCTGACGCTCCCCTTCGCTTTACAGAGCTGCGCAAAGCGCTCCCCGGCATCAGTCCGCACACCCTCACCAGTCGGCTCAGAAACTTTGAGCACTACGGCATAGTGACAAGAACCGTCTACCCAGAAATACCTCCCCGGGTTGAATATGAACTCACCGAGCGGGGGAAGGCCCTTCAGCCGGTTCTTGATGCCATGGCGGAGTGGTCCTTGACTATCTGCGATGTGGTAGAAGAGTCGGAACAGGATAGTGCAAAAGAAATCAATAAAATCGCTTAGGCGGCCTGCGGATTGCGGTAATAAGGCGGTTAGTGATGATACCGGGCAGATTTTACCTAGTGTGGATGGGCGTTGAGCGGGCACGAGAGAAAGGGGGGAGTGCGTCATCGTTCATCGCCCCTAGGGTGAGTAGCTTTTAGTTAAGATTGTTACTGGTGCTTACCTGGCGGTACCAGGAAAAGCTGGTCTTGGGAATCCTTTTTTGTGTTGCAAAGTCAACAAATATAAGACCGAATCGGTGACCGAACCCCGCGGTCCACTCAAGGTTGTCCATGAGTGACCAGGCAAAATACCCTTTTACCTGCGCCCCCTCGCGGATAGCCTCGTGAACGGCGACAAGGTGTTCTCGTATGAAGATGACCCGCTCGATATCGTTAATCTTTCCGTTGGGGTTGACATAGTCGGGGAGGGGGAGGCCGTTCTCCGTTACAAATAGGTTTATCTCTCCGTATTCACGGGTGATCTGGAGGAGGGAATCGGTAAGTCCGCTCGCATCGGGCGTCCAACCCGCCATTGTTCGTGTTTCTGACTTGGGCCGGACCTCTGTTGCGCCAATATCTTGCAGGTGGCGGAGGCGTAACCACTCGCCGGGAGGATCCACCTGCCTCACGAGATCGGTGTTGTTAATGCGCGAGAGGGAGGCGATGTGCCTCTTGAAGTAGTAGTTGATGCCGATAAAATCAACCGGTGTCCCGATTGTCGCCAGGTCTCCCGGCAGAATAACCTCATTCAGAGCTTCATAGCGGGAGGGATGATGAGCGTACTCGTTCGGGTAGGTGCCGCGCAGTACCGGACTTAAGACGGAACCGTTTGCGTGCGTGTGAACGGTATGGGCCGCGGCAATATCGTCGGGATGCTCGGTGGCGGGCTCTGTGGGGGCATATCCCGTGACGAGTCCTACACTCGCAGTTTTTGTATTCTTACGCACGGCGGCAACTCCGTGACCGTGCGCGAGGAGCATGTGGTGTAGGGCCTGTGCTCCCATGCGAGCGCTGCGGTGCCCGGGAGGAAACGTGCCCTCGCAGTAGCCCATCCATGACTCGTAATAGAGTTCGTTAACCGTCATCCAGAAGGGAACAGAGTCGCCAAACTCCCGGGTGAGGAGGTCTGCATAGTCGGCAAACCGCAGGGCAGTTTCTCGGGAGGACCAGCCGCCCGCAGCGCTAAATCGCTCGGGTAGGTCCATGTGATACATGGTGAGGGCCGGGGTGATGTTGCGTGTGTGTAGACCGTCTACGAGTCTTCGGTAGAAGTCGAGGCCCGTCTGATTGATTCGGTTGTTATCGGGGATTACTCGGGACCAGCTGACAGAAAATCGGTACGAACTTACACCAAGATCCGCCAGTAGGTCAAGATCCTGGTCGAGCCTGTGATAGTGGTCTGCGGCAATATCTCCGGTGTCTCCTCGATATCCCCGTGCCGCCAGGTAGGAGTCCCAGATGGAGGGGCTACGGCCGTCGGAGTGTGCGGCACCCTCAATCTGGTAGGCGGCGGTTGCCGCGCCCCATACAAACCCTTCTGGAAATGACAGTGTGCTCATGATGATTTCCTCTTAACGAAGCGGGGTTGAAGCCTGTGGCTGCGCGGGACGCTGTTTGCTCCCTGGATAAGGTCAATGAGGGTGCGAACGGAGGCCGCGCCGATCTCACCGAGGGGTTGCGCGAGTGTTGTGAGCGAGGGGTCTGTTGCTGTCGCAGCTACGTCATCGTCAAACCCCACCACTGACACGTCCCCGGGAACATCGAGGCCACCCTGGCGCAGGGAGCGTAGCGCGGAGAAGGAGATATAGTCGGCAAGGGCAAACACGCCGTCAAACCCTAGTCCCGTTTCGATTGCCCTGTTGATGGCGTGTGAGGTCTCTTGGGTGGGTGGGTAAGTTTCGTCGCTATACAGCACCATCGAGTTGAGACCGGCCGCTGCAAGGGTGTCACGGTATCCCGCGAGTCGCTCCTCAATAACCATTCCCTTCATACCGTGTGTTGGGGCGAGGGCGATAATCTTGGTGCGTCCTTGAGCGATGAGATGCTCTACAGCGGTTTTAGCGCCCGCATAGTTATCGTTGAGCCACACGTGAAATCCGGGATGTTCACGGGTGTCGTCGATCACGACCACCGGCTTCTTTGCTGCGCGTGTGCTCTCCTGCCAGCTATCATTCTCGGGTGTGACAATGACAAACCCGTCGACGGGAAGATCGTATACTCGCTCGAAGAGGTGTGTGAGCGGGCTGCTCGACGGAGGATTGTTTTTGCTGCTTGGTTCCACGGGGTTGAGGATCAGTGTGTAGCCCAGCTTGGCTGCCTCTGCGCTTGCTCCCTTAAGCAGGGGTTCCCACCACCCGATGATGCCGAGGGGTACAACAAAGCTGAGCGCTCGATTGTGTCCTGTTCGAAGAGCTCGTGCTACTGAGCTGACCGAATATCCCAGTTTCGTGGCTGTCTCCTGAACCGTGCGTTTTGTAGCTGGACTCACGTCGGGGTGGTTCCTGAGTGCCCTGCTCACGGTTGGTATCGATAACCCTGAGATTCGGGCGATGTCTGCCATAGTGGGCCGAGTACTACCCGTCTTGTTATTGAGCAACTATGCTCCTTTGCAATCGTTATCGCAATCGTTATCAGAATATCGTCAACAGTAGCTTTAGGTGTTGTCTTTGTCAACCGGAGAGTTCTAATTGGAGCCCATGCGTGTGGTTCCGGTTGGCGTGTTGCCGCGGGGAGGGGTCGATGCGGTAAAAAACTGCTTGACAATATCTTGCTATTAGGGGTAATGTGAGGCACATCGATATCTAGTAAGTAACATACTAAATAATCAGACAGCTGTGATGTAGCTCGATACAGAATGTGGGACTGAGCGTGAGCGATAGCGATAGCAACGATGTGACACACCGCAAGACCGGTGGGCGCTCTGTGCTTGAGCGGGCGCTATCGTCACAGAGCCGAAGCTTAACAGCTAACGACCACAGGGTTCTTAACGCGCTTATCAACAACGGGCCAATGGATCGTCCCGCGCTCGCGGCAGACGTGGGTATTTCTCGCCCGGCCATGCTTGACCTGGTTAAGCGATTAGTGTCAGAGGGGCTGATCCGCTCGGTCGGAGAATCCGAAACTGTCAGGCCTGGACCCAACTCTGTTCTTTACGCCGTCCGCCACGATTTGGCGATAACCGCGGGCATTGAGCTGCACCCTAGCTCCGCAGAGGCTCTTATCGCCTACTTTGACGGCACTGTTATTGGCCAGGCCTCAATTCGTGATGAGGGTTATAAAGAACCCGTTGAGCTTATTCGGCGGGTTCTTGAACTAGCCCTTGTTGATACACAACGTAGTATCGCGGACCTTTCGAGTGTTGTTATTGCGACCCCCGGCGTGGTGAGTCCCCATGGTGACATGAGCTTTGTGTGGGGGCAACCCGCGTGGAAAGAAGGACAGCTCGAGCGAATCGAGACGGCTCTTGGAGTGCCCATTCGTCTCGAAAACGATCTTAACCTGGCTGCCGTTGCGGAACATCGGCTCGGCGTAGCCCAGCAGATAGTGAACTTTGCCGTTATCAACTGTGGGGAGGGCATGGGGGCTTCCCTGATGCTCGGTTCAGAGCTTGTACGGGGTCTCAACGGAGCAGCGGGCGAGATCGGATATTTGCCCTCAATGGTAAGCCCTTTTACTGCCGCAGAAATTCCGCACGATAGCAAGACGGTTTCTCCGGACAAGGCCGCAGGATGCCCGCAAAATAGTAGCTACTCCGAGGATTTCCAAAGCTTCGCGGGAATATCAACGCTCACTATGCTGCTCCATGAGATGGGAGTTCCCCACGCCGACCCAGTGGAGTTTTTGGCCACCGAACAGAATTCGCCCGTGTATGAAAAGTTTGCGCAGGAGGTCGCTCGACGGATAGCCGTTGGTATCACCGCTGTGTGTGCAGTGGTTGATCCCGGGTTCATCGTTCTTACGGGTGTTATTGCGAGGGCCGGAGGCGACTCGTTGCTTCGCCTGCTGAGGTCTCACATGGCCAAGAACCTGCCGTTTCCCCCAGAGATTGTGCTGAGTGAGCTGCGAGAGCGTGCTGTCGTAAACGGTGCGCTTATTACTGCCCTAGACACGGTTCGTGCAGAGATTTTTGGTGTTGACCAAAAGTCTCCGCTACAAAAGCGTCGATCGTACCACCTCGGTGCGTGATTTTCCCCCTAAAAAGACGAGTTACGGCTCGCACAGCAAAGGAGCGGTGTATGTATACCAAACGTTTATTAGCCCTGGTTGGGATTCCGGCACTTGTCGTGAGTCTCAGCGGGTGTGGTATCGGCGGAGGCGGCGCAGACGACCAGAGCCGGGCGGGTAACTGTAACATCTCCGAGGAGGTCTCGTCATCGGAACCCCTTACCGGAGAGCCCACCGGGGAGATCACCTTCCAAACAACCTCGCTTAGGCAAGACTTTAGTGAATATTTTGAGGGCGTCATCGACGCTTTTGAAGCAGAATATCCCGGAACCACGGTGAACTGGCAGGATGACCCGGGAGACTCCTCCTTCACTCAGCGGCTGGTTTCAGACGCTCAGGCTTGTAAGCTTCCCGACGTTGTGAACCTCAACCAGGTCACTGCCTACGCTCTGCGCAAGGCAAACTTCCTCATGAACCTTGATCAGAAGGCTCCGGGATCGGGTGACAAGTTTGTTCAGAGCATTTGGGACTCTCTCCTCATGCCGGAGGACACCGATCACTACGTAATGCCCTGGTACTGGGGTCTGCTCTCGATTCAGACCTTCAACACCGATCTCATGCAAAAGGCAGGGCTTGACCCCAGCAACCCTCCGAGCACGATCATGGAACTCATCGCCGCGGCAAAAACCGTCGGTGAAAACTCCGGTGGAGAATTCTATGCGTTCCCCGCAAACCCGCACGATCGCCTTCCCAACGACTGGCAGCAGATGGACGCTCAAATCACCAACGAGGCTCAAACAGAGTTCACCTTTGCCTCGGATCCGAAGGTGCTTGCCTGGCTAGAGGGTCTGATCGACCTCTACGAATCAGGAGCGCTCCCCAAGGACACAATCTCCACAACCGAAGATGTTTCCACGCTTTACCAGGAGGGACGTATCGTCTGGGGCTCAAACAACGTGTCGGCTCTGCGCTACGTGCAGGAGGGGAACCCCCAGGTATACGAGACCTCCGATATTGCGCCGCTGCTTGATGCGCGAGGCACCTCCCTGCAAACAGGACAGCTCATCGGTGTTTCTTCAACCACTAAAAACCCGGTGGCGGCCGCAGCGTTTGCAAATTTCCTCCTGAGCGTCGAAAATCAGAGCGCCTTCATCTCCGACCCGCGTCTGCAGAACTTCCCCTCAACAACCGAGTCGTTTCAGATTCCCAAGCTCACCAACATCACGGGTACGGACGCTCTCGCCCGGGCAAACCGTCTGGCTGTTGAGCTTGCGCAGGAGGCGGAAAACTCCTTTCTTTACGCGTGGAGCGACGGTGTTCACACCACCGTTACCTCCGAGCTTCAGCGGGCCATGACCGGTGAGAAATCTGCCCAGCAGGCGCTTGACGATGCCCAGGCTGCTGCCAACGATATCCTCAAGCGGGCGGCACAGTAGACATGGCTTCTCAAGTACGAGGGCTGCACAGCGGTGCAGCCCTCTACCGAAAATGGTGGGTGCCCTATGTCTGGCTAGCCCCGGCGTTGGTGATGATCACAACGTTTGGAATATTTCCGTTTTTCAACACGCTTCTGCTCTCCTTCACCAACGCAAAACCGCTTGGTGGCGGCGGGAACTTCGTGGGATTTGAAAACTACTCGCGGCTGCTGAGCGACGCCTCGTTTTGGCAGGCAACACGAAACAGCGTAACGTATGCGGTAATCGCCGTTCCTCTTCTCGTCTTGCTGCCGCTCATACTCGCCTCAATTGTGCACAAGAAAATTCCCTTCATCGGATTTTTCCGGTCGGCGTTTTACACACCCGTTCTTGCATCGGTTGTTGCGGTCGGTCTTGTGTGGCAAAATCTGCTCAGCGAGCAGGGTCCGGTGAACACGGTTCTTAAAAATTTGAACGTCATATCCGAGGCGATCCCCTTTCTATCGAACAACACACTCATCCTCCTGAGCGCCATAGCGCTCACAGTGTGGAAGGGGCTCGGATGGTACATGATCTTTTACCTCGCCGCACTGGGTGGGGTCCCACAAACTCTGTACGAGGCGGCTCAGCTAGACGGGGCGGGACCGATCCGTCGATTTGTTTCGGTCACTATCCCGGGGGTGCGCCTGACCATGTTGCTGATTGGAATCATGTCGGGTATCGGCTCGTTGAGGGTATTTACCGAGATTTATATGCTCGGTGGAGCCACCGGCGGTCCGGGTGGTGGGGCACGCACGCTTCCGTTCTACATTAGGGATACCGCTCTGGACCCGATCACCGGAAACGCTGGTTACGGTGCCGCGGTGTCAATCGCTCTCTTTATCCTGACCGGCGCTCTAGCCTACGCAGCGCAACGCTTTGGAGGTGAGAAGGAATCATGAGGATACGCAATCGATACGGACGCCCGCGCGAGCTTATCGTGCGCTACGCGCTTCTCCTCGTGATTCTTAGCATCACGGTGGGACCCCTACTGTGGCAATTTTCATCGTCGCTCAAGGGAACCGGTGAGGCTATCTTTGGCTCGCAGGCCACCTTTCTTCCCACGAGCCCCACTATTGACGCCTACATCAAGGTTTTTCAATCCTTGCCCATCGGTATGTACATGCTTAACTCGCTCATCGTGTGCGTGCTGAGCATAACGTCGCAGGTTATTTTTCCCACCATGGCGGGCTACATGATGTCTCGAAAGGGCTGGCACGGACGTAAGTTTGTGTTTGCGATCCTCGTGATCTCAATGATGTTTTCGTTTGAGTCAATTATGGTTTCGCTGTTCATGATGACAAACTCTTTTGGGATCGTGGACACCCTGATCGGTGTGTGGCTCCCCAGCGCTATTTCCGCTGTGAACATCTTCATCATGAGGGCGGCATTTAGCGCGGTTCCCGATGAGGTTGAGGATGCGGCGGTGCTTGATGGGGCAAACGAGTGGCAACGGTTCTTTCGGGTGTATTTCCCGGCGGGGCTCGGAGCCCTCCTTGTTGTGGTGATCAACTCGTTTGTTTCGGCCTGGGATGACTTCCTGTGGCCCTTCATCGTGCTGCGCAGCGAGTCTAATTTCACTCTCACGCTGGGGCTGTCTCGGCTTGCGGAGTCATCACTCGGATTTGACGTTCGAATTGTGATGGCGGGTTCGATTATCGCAATTATTCCCGTTTTGATCGTGTTTATTATCTTGCAGCGCTGGTTCTATAAGGGCGTTGCACAAGGAGCAATCAAATGACAATTATTCATCCAACCCCACAGCAGCTAGAGTGGCAAAATCGCGGCATAGGTGTGTTTGTGCACTTTGGGTTGAACACCTATTTTGGTAAGGAGTGGAGTAACGGAACCCTGCCCGCTTCTGCGTTCAATCCGGTCGATTTTGATGCTGCTGAGTGGGTTCGGTCGATCCTTTCTTGGGGAGCAAACTACGTGGTGGTCACGGCAAAACACCACGATGGTTTTTGTCTGTGGCAAACCGACACCACTGACTACTCCGTGGCCAACTCGCCCTGGAAAGACGGACGGGGAGACATTATTGCGGAGGTTGCGGAGGAGTGTCACAAGCAGGGTCTCGGCCTCGGCCTCTATCTTTCTCCCTGGGACCGCAATACCCCGCTCTACTCGGACAACAAAGCCTACGATGATTTTTACATCGCTCAGCTCACCGAACTGTGTACCCGGTATGGTCCCCTCATGGAACTCTGGTTTGACGGGGCCGGTTCGGAGGGTCACGAGTACAACTGGCCCCGAATAATGAGCGTCATTGATGAGCATCAGCCTCACGCGATGGTCTTTAACATGGGCAAGCCAACTATTCGCTGGGCGGGTAACGAGAACGGTTTGGCCGAGGACCCGGTTGAGTACGTGGTTAACCACACCAAGATGAGCAACTACACCGTGGTGCTTTCTGAGTTCGCAGAAAACCTTTACTTGCCGCCGGAGTGTAATGTGTCGATTCGACGAGGCTGGTTTTGGCACCCCGACGACGCTCCTAAGACACTTGAGCATCTCTTGGGTGTGTACTATCGCTCCGTAGGACTCGGTTGTAATCTGCTCATTAACCTACCACCGATGCAAAACGGGCAGTTTGACCCGGCTGACACACAGCGTATGGATGAGTGGAGGGCCGAGCTAGATAGACGTTTTGCGCATCCACTGGTGGCCACAGTAACCGTTCAAGAGTCTCTGCCCGGTGATGCCCCCGGAACCACTCGGTGGGTCGCGCGGTTTCCCGAAGAGGTGCTGATAGACCATCTGCGGCTTGCCGAGTCCCTTGAACAGGGGCAGCGCATCGCTGAGCATCGCGTATACGCCAACAGTGCGTTGCTCTGTGCTGGGGGAAGCGTGGGGGTGAGTCGTCTGCAGGTCTTTGAAAGACAGAAGCTTCGTGAGCTCTCCATAGTTACGGCGGGGGAGAGTCCCCAGCTTGTCTCCGTGGAGGGCTTCTTGACGGGACACTCGGAACTTCCGAGCATCCCGGAGGACTACCAAGCTCCGACGGACTATCCAGTCGATTGAGGATGAGGTAGCTAAAATCTTCCGGAGCGCCTCTCTGGCACACTGTAGTGTGCATAGAAGTTAGGAGAGACTCGCCCCGGAAGATGCTGGCAGGTGTTCGGCGGGTTGTTGGCGGTACGCTGTCTCTCCAATCCTGCGAGGATGAGAGCATGAACGAATCACGTATCGTCCAGCTCCGCCAGGAGCGCGGCTGGACACAGGAAAAATTGGCCACCGAGAGTGGAGTTGGGGTTCGCACTGTGCAGCGGCTCGAATCGGGAAACGACGCGAGCCTTGAGACACCGTCGCTGATCGCCAAAGCGTTCAAGGTCACGGTCCGCGAGCTTTTTGTGACCATCGACAACACCTCTTTTAACGAGAGAGTCGAGTCGCTGGAGGCCCGCGCCAAAGTCCAACAGGTCGTACGGGATCGGACAAACGCGGCCTGGCGGTGGCTGTTTATCGGTGTGGGAATCGCGGTCAGCTTCGTGAGTTTTTCTCTCAGCGGCGCGTGGGGAGCGACCCTCTTTCTGATGTACTGGGCGGGCGGAACTCTGATCTTTCTCGCATTGCACCAACTCATTATTGAGCCACACCTCAACGAAAAATTTTCCTCTGTCCCAGAGTAAGAGAGCATTGCACGCTCCGGCGGGAGGTAGAGTCCTAGCCCGGGCGTGAGCCTGAGACAGTATCGATCATTCACTCGCGCTTGACCATTTGCTCCACCTGAGTTGACCGTTTTTTGGTGGTCTTGCCTATTTTGGCTCGGGGAATGGCTTGTTTACGCGAGAGTAGCAGCACGGTCGGGGCACTAAGGGGGGTGTCTGTACCCTGGTTTCATGGGTGAATACGTACGCCGTGTGAAAACCGGGTCAGGTGCGACCGCGGTGCAGATCGTGTCGAAAACGCGCGGGGTGCGCAGCATTATTGAACATATCGGTTCCGCGCACACTGATCTGGAACTCGAGTTCATGGTCCAGACCGCGAAAACTCGCATCAGGGAACGCGCTCAGGCTACCGGTCAGACAGAACTCCAGATCGATACCCCAGCCGATCCTGCCGGGCCGCGTATCACGATGCAGCACTCTTACTCGCGTGTGCTCTACGACACTCTCGTCAGCGTTTACGACCGGCTTGGTTTCACTGATGCTGTGAACGATCGGGTATTTCGTGACCTCGTGATCGCGCGTATCATCGAGCCCTCTTCCAAACTCGATACGATCCGTATCCTTGATAATCTCGGACTCAAAGCGCCCTCGTATAGTGGCATTCACCGGTCATTGAACCAGGCCGCGAAGGGCAACTATCGTGATAAGTTCTCTGCTGCCTGCGTCGCGTTCCGGGGGACTGAGCACCTCACGTTGGTGCTCTACGACGTCACCACACTGTTCTTCTACGTCGAGCAAGAGGATGAGTATCGCAAGCCTGGTCTCTCCAAAGAACGCAGGCTCGAACCCCAGATCGTGCTGGGGCTTCTCGTTGACGAACACGGGTTCCCGCTGCAGTTACATTCGTTCGAGGGGAACACAGCTGAAACGCTCACTCTCGTGCCCGTGCTCGACAGGTTTCGGGCGCAGCATCCCGAGGTGACGG
This sequence comes from Lysinibacter sp. HNR, assembly GCF_029760935.1. Classification (NCBI taxonomy): domain Bacteria; kingdom Bacillati; phylum Actinomycetota; class Actinomycetes; order Micrococcales; family Microbacteriaceae; genus Lysinibacter; species Lysinibacter sp. HNR. The sequence goes on from NZ_CP121684.1 coordinate 1,050,738, forward strand.
TGAGTGTTGTGTGTGACGCAGGTATGCTCTCCGCAGCGAATCTTCTCGCGTTAGAGACGGCTGGTTACTCGTTCATTGTGGGGTCCCGGATCGCGAAGACTCCACCTGAGGTTACCGAGTATCAACACGATGGTTCTGAACTCTGTGACGGGCAGGTATTTGAGTGTCGACAGTGGTTTGGTCAAGGTGAAAGGCGGCGTGAACGGCGGGTGGTGTATCAGTACCGTGAGAAACGTGCCCGTCCGGATCTGCGTAATATCGAGAAACAACTCGAGAAAGCGAAAAAGGTCGTTGCCGGGACCACGCCTGTGAAAAAGAGTCGGTTCGTGAAGATCAGTGGCGCAGCCAAGAGCATTGATCAGGTTTTGGTGGAATCGGCTAGGCAGCGGGCGGGGATCAAGGGGTATGTCACGAATCTACCTGTCTTAACGGTGAGCGCGCTGAGGGTGATTGATGCATACCATCAGCTCTTCAATGTTGAGGCGTCATTTCGGATGGCGAAGACTGACCTCAAAGCCAGGCCGATCTATCACCGGCATCGGGAGAAGATCGAGGCGCATCTCACGGTTGTGTTCTGCGCGATCGCGGTCTCACGGCATATTCAAGAAGCAACCGGGGTATCGGTGAAGAAGTTCGTGCAGCAACTTGCCCGGGTACAAGACGGGGTGATCAGGATCGAGGGTGTGGAGCATATTGTTCCAGCCGCGATACCGGCAGAAGTACGTGAGCTATTGACCCGGCTCGGTGACTCGGGCGCGGGGCACTAAACCGGTCAACTCAGGTACTAGCCCGGGCGTGAGCCTGAGACAGTATCGATCATTCACTCGCGCTTGACCATTTGCTCCATCGTCAGTGCGTGCTACGCAAGCGCACGATAAAGAATCCGTGAGGGAGCGGATAACCAATTCAACGAGCGGGCCACTTCATGACGAGTTTCGAGGTGACCCGCTCGAAGTCTTTTGAGCGGTGAGGTCGCGATTATTTCTTGCTGGCAGGATTGCTGTAGCGCAGGGTCACAATTTGGAACGGACGAAGCCGCAGTACCTGTGTGTTGCTGTTATCCGTATCCCCATTACCCACGATAGTTCCACCGCCGGTGTCTTGAACGAGTGCGTCTGCCGGGAGAGGGCGTTCGAGGAGATCCGTTTCGACAACGCCGTTTGTCACAAAGTGGCTTGTGATTGTGGTCTCGACCGAAGCACCAGATGCCTCATAGAGTCGAACGACGAGGTCGCCAGATTGATCGTCCGCAAGCTTTATTGCCTCGACGATTACTCGGTCATCAGAAACAGTGACGAGTGGGTCAACGGGAGAGCTACCCTCAATCACACGCTGCGGGAGGTTGAGTTCATAGCCCGCCTGCGCCGCACCGATGACATCGACTCCCGGAACGATCGAGAACGAGAGTGTGTGGGTGCCCTGGTCGGTGTGTGGGTCAGGGAACTGGGGAGCTCTCATCAGGGAGAGGCGTACCGTTGTGGTTGTACGTCCCGTTGCGTCGGAACTGCGTGCGATGTCGTGACCGTAGGTGGAGTCATTGGCAATGGCAACCCCGTAACCGGGTTCCGCTACCTGTACCCAGCGGTGGGCGCAGATCTCAAACTTTGCGGCGTCCCACGAGGTGTTGGAGTGCGTTGGGCGGAAAACGTGTCCGTATTGAACCTCTGAAGCACTGCGGTCGGCGTGAACGTTGAGGGGGAACTCAGCCTTGAGCAGTTTTTCTGTCTCGTGCCAATCGACTGTGGTGCGTATATCAACCCGGGAGGAATCGTAGCGCAGGGTGATCACCTGCTCGACCGTCGAAGACCCGAATGAGCGACGTACACGTATCTCATCCGGGGAAATCTTTTCGAGGGAGTCAACCGACACAAGCTCTGTGACCGTGTTTCGGTAGAAATGCTCAATATCCCAGGCATCCCACATATTGGGAAAATCCTGGTGTAGATGTAGTACGTTTGCCGGACGATCGCTAGCAAGAACTTCCCTATTGTGACGGTGATCGCGGATTCGTGTGATTAAGCCTCGCCCGTCGATTTCCACGGAGAGTTGTGGGTTTTCTAAGAGAAATCCATCTCCGTGGGGTCGGACCGTGTCCTGCGCGGGAGAGGTATTGTCACGGAGAACTGCGCCGAGCGCTGGAACTCCGGCACGTTGGTGGGGCGCCGCATTGAATACTATAGTCTGGCCACCGGAGGGAGGGCCCGCCAGAGTTTGCTGGGCTTCTGTGATGAGGTTGAGGAGTTCAGCGGCAATTTTTTCGTAGGATTCTGCGGCTTCGCGGTGCACCCACGCTATGGAGGTCCCGGGCAAGATATCGTGAAACTGCAGCAGCAATACTTCTTTCCAGATCCGATCCAGGGTCTCGTAGGGGTAGGGAAAACCCCGTTGAATCGCTGCGGTGGAGCACCACAGCTCGGTTTCTCGAAGAAGGTGCTCGCTGCGGCGATTACCCTGCTTATTTTTTAGCTGGGAGGTGTAAACCCCGCGGTGATACTCAAGGTAGAGTTCTCCGCTCCAGGTGGGGGCAGCAGGATTTTCGTTTTCTGCCGCACTAAAGAAATCGTTGGGGGACTCTATGACTACCCGAGGAGATCCCTCAAGGTTGGCGGTGCGTTTAGCTCGTGCAAGCATCTCTCTGGTGGGGCCACCTCCGCCATCGCCCCATCCAAAGGGTGCGAGCGATCTGGTGCCGAGCCCTTTGTCACGATAATTACGGGTGGCGTGTGCGAGCTGTTCGCCGCTGAGTTCTGCGTTGTATGTGTCGATGGGAGGAAAGTGAGTGAAGATGCGGGTACCGTCGATACCTTCCCACCAGAAGGTGTGGTGGGGAAACTTATTGGTTTGGCTCCAAGAGATTTTCTGGGTGAGGAACCATCGCGACCCGCTGAGCTTAATAAGCTGGGGAAGTGCCGCAGAGTAGCCAAAGGAGTCGGGTAGCCAGACGGTTTCTGTCTCGATGCCGAATGTTTCTCTCAGGTAGTTCTTTCCGTAGGTAAATTGCCGTGCGAGGGCCTCGCTCCCCGGCATGTTTGTGTCTGACTCGACCCACATACCGCCCACCGGAATGAAGCGTCCTTCCTCAGCGTGCTTGCGAACGCGAGCAAACACATCCGGTCGATGGTTTTCCAGCCAAGCCAATTGCTGCGACTGCGACATGGCAAAGCGGAATTCTGGGTATTGGTCAAGCAGATTAACCACGTTGGAGGTGGTGCGGCCTACCTTACGCACCGTCTCGCGGATTGGCCATAACCAGGCGGAGTCGATGTGGGCATGACCAATCGCGCTTATCGTATGGGCGCTCTCGGAAGCTTTGCGGCCTAGAACCTCTATCAGTTCGGCGCGGGCTGCGGGAGCTGAATTATTGACATCCTGCAGGTCGATCCTGTCGAGGCTCCGTTCAATCGCGCGAAGGATCTCGTATTTTCGAGGATCGCCTTCAGAGAGTTCGGCGCTGAGCTGCCCTAGAACCTCAAGGTCGTTTCTGAGTTCCCACAGTTCCTGATCATAAAGGTTAATATCGGCGCGTTCGATCCGATAGAGGGGTTGAGTTCCCGCCGTAAATTTTTCACCGAGCGGGGTGGCAATCATCAGACCGTCGAGTCTTTGTAGCAGGGGGTTTGCCGCGGCTTCAACATACACCTCAAAGGCTCCACCGGGTGCGGTCTCAGCGTTGACGGGGATCCACTGGTTGCGCGGATTAAGCCCCTTTACTACGTTTCCACCCGGAAGATAAACAAGCCCTTCCGCGTGAAACCCTGGAGTATGGTCGCTAAAGCCCGGATTAAAAATTACCTCAAGCGGTTTGTCCCGATGCTCCGGGGGAATCGTGCCGGTGAGTCTGAACCAGGTTGTGCCCCATGCTGGTCCCCATGCGTCTCCCACTGCTATGGGCTGGTAGTTTTGACGAAGAGCGATGTCCGGCTCTACAGGTTCTCCCTGGCCACCCTCAACATGCCAGGCTGTGAGAGTGAGATCTGTGATCGGTCGGTGAATATCAGCCACGAGACGCTCGCGTAGCGCGCGGAAAAGGCGATCTTTAATAAAACGAGAATCATCGTGCATGATGGGATGCTCCTAGGTGACTGCGAGTCAGAATATGTGGTGGTTCAGGGGAGGACTGTTGTCTCGGTGCTGCTGCGCTGTACCTCACTCGGGAGAACAAGCGTCTTGATTCCGCGCGTCTCAAGGATATCTGAGTCGTGAGACTGTGATGTGAGCACCACCGCGGGGCGTTCGCCCTCCATTGCGAGTGTCATCCACGCGTTGAAGAATTCTCCGCCGGGAGCACACACGGAGCGATTGGGTGCGGTCGCCTCGTCTCCGACATCAAGAACCAGCGCTGTCGAGCGGGGAGCGGGACGAGTATACGAGTCGCGTGCGGTTGCTGCCGCCCGGGCAAACGCCTGACCCTGGGGTTTGATCGAGCGCGCGTTATCGAGCAACCCTAGAGAGTATTCCAGCGAGGGGAAGTCCGCGAGCGCGGTGCTCACATCGTGCGAACACCACCAGGTGACGCCCCAGAGATTATCGCAGTCGAGGGCGTGATTAATTGCCTCTTCGGTAAAACGTGCTGCCTGATCAGACTCAATGAAGGGGGCTGGTGCTCCTACTTCTTGTAACCAGACGGGGCGAGCGGGGTCGACCGCCCATCCCCGGGAAAGCTCTATAAGGTATTCGGCCAGTCGGGCGGACTGTTCGCTTGTGCCACCGTATTTTTGGGCGGTCCCGTTAAACACCCATGAGTGTACCGTTGTCATCGACCCGACCCGTGCCGCCAGGGCAGGGGTAAAAGAGTGGTTATTATCGAACCAGGCTGCGTCATACTCTGAGTGCTGGTGCTCTCGTCCCGGTGCACCAGTTTCGCACGCGGTCAGCACGGTGCGCAGCCAGTGCTCGGCCTCATCAATGCTCAGTGCGCTTACGTCGGGATGTGCGCTGGAGGCAAACTGGCTGAACTCATTGCCGAGGCTCATACCTAAGAAGTTGGGACGGTCGTCAAGAGCTCCTGCGAGTTTGGTCAGGTATTCCGCCTGTCCCGAAAGAACCCGATCATCGGTAAAAAGATTGGCTTTGTGCCAGGTAGACACCCACGACGGGAGAAAATCAAAGCTGGAGAGATGTCCCTGAAGGCCGTCAACACTTACGTCAAGATTTCGTTCGGCGGCGGCATCCACAACAGAGCGGATGTCTGTGAGGGCTTGAGGACGGATGAGAGTGCGGTTGGGTTGCACAAGCGGCCACAGGGCAAAAATACGAATGTGGTCGGCACCGACCTCGACGATGCTGTCGAGATCCTTTTTGACATCATCAATATTGAAGTCAAGCCAGTGATGAAACCAACCAACGCTGGGGGTGTAGTTAACGCCAAATCGAGGGGCGGGAAAGGAATCAGTCTGGGTGTTGTGTGACTGCGGGGCCATCTGAAGAAACTCCTCGTGAAGCGTCGATGATTCGTATGTGTTTGTGTGGGGGGAATGAAATCGTGAGACACATCATGATCAGCTTTAACTTAAGCGATTTAGTTGATATGTTGGACAATACATTAGGCGGTTTCGTTCCGTCTGTCAAACACGTCTCACGCGGGTTATGATCCTCGTAAACCAAACCGTTATTTTTGTGACATGCTCTCCGTGCGTACCGAAGGATTTTCATGACCGAGCGATTTGTTCTTGACCCCGAAACTATGCGTGTGTGGGAGGTAGCTGCGCGTCGTATTACTCACGCGACGGGTGATAAGAGCCTGGGGGAGCGCTTTATCGCTGCGATGACCGACACGCTACTCAAGACCATGACACTACGCAGCGATGGCACGGTTTTTGTTATTACCGGTGATATTCCCGCTATGTGGTTGCGTGATTCTTCGGCGCAGCTGCGTCCTTTCCTGCCCTTTATCCGTCAGAGCGCGCAGCTGCGCACGATGGTGAAAGGGGTTATTCGTCAGCAATTTGACAGCATGCTTCGTGACCCCTATGCAAACGCCTTTAACGATGGGCCAACGGGTGCTGCTTACGACGAGGACGACCTCTCAGGCAATCCCTGGATTTGGGAGCGCAAATATGAGATTGACTCTCTTGCTCTTCCCGTGCAGTTGTTGCACAGTGTGTGGCGCATCACCGGAGAAAATGACCTCTTTAGCGGAGCAGTTTATCGGGCATTTGAGTTGATTATTGAAACATGGCGGCGTGAACAAAACCATAGTCAAAGCTCGGATTATAGGTTTTACCGGGCAAAAGCTCCCGCGCTAGATACCCTCTCGCACGGTGGCCAGGGATCACCTGTAGCGGTGACGGGTATGACCTGGAGCGGTTTTCGTCCGAGCGATGATTCCTGCACGTACGGTTATAACATCCCAGCCCAGCTGGCAGCCGTTCGCGCCCTCGGGGAAATCTCACACATGCTCAGAGAGGTTTTTCGTGACGCTGAGACGGCTGATCGTGCGGACAAACTGCGTGAGGAAATCTGGGAGGGAGTTCGTAATCACGGCATTCTTACTCGGGAGGGTGGGGGGTTGCCCGTATTTGCCTATGAGGTAGACGGCTTGGGGAACGCGTTATTCATGGACGACGCTAACATGCCCAGCCTGCTCTCTCTTCCACTGCTCTCAAACGTTTCTTATCGGGATGAAACATACCTTGCGACTCGAGAGTTTGTTTTGAGCGCAGAAAATCCTTTTTATTTTACCGGTCGGTATGCCTCGGGCGTGGGAAGTCCGCACACGCCCGAGGGGTATATTTGGCATATTGCACTTGCCGTGGAAGCCCTGACAACACCGGATAGAAAACGAATGCGCGAGCTCATTGCGGTGATGTGCAAGACCGACGGTGGAACCGGCGTTATGCACGAGGGCTTTGACCCTGACGATCCCACCGCGTTTACTCGTCCTTGGTTTTCCTGGGCTAATTCGATGTTTTGTGAGGTTCTTCTCGCCTATTCGGGGCATCCCCATGTAGGGTTGGGTCGATAAGAAATAGCACGGTATGTATAGTTTAGAGTTGTTATTTTTTGCTCGTATAGAATTGGGCGAAAAATGAGCAGTTTTTGTCGTGATTTTGCATCCAGGCTGAATGGGCTGTGTGGTTAGAAAACAGCAGCGACAACTAGATCGGTGATGTTCGAAGTTATTGCAAGGAGTTGAAAGCTATCGTAGAGACACGCCCCACTATCGTAGATATCGCCCGACGCGCGGGAGTTTCCCCGGGAGCCGTGTCCTTTGCACTTAACGGTAAGCCTGGAGTGAGCGAGCAGACTCGTGCACGCATCATCGAAATCGCCCAAGAACTTCGATGGGAACCAAACAGGGCCGCACTATCTCTAGGCGGGGCTCCGGTTGGCTCAATGGGGCTTGTGATTGCCCGGCCGGCACGGATTGTTGGTGCGGAATCTTTTTTTGCGCAGCTTATCGCGGGGCTTCAATCGGCGCTTTCTCAGCACGGGACAACTTTGCAATTGCTTATTGTGGAAAGCATTGAGGCTGAGGCTGAGATATATCGTGCGTGGTGGCAGCAACAACGTGTTGACGGAGTGTTTGTCATTGATGTCCAGGCAGATGATCCGCGCATCACCGTTCTTGAGGCCCTGGGGCTACCCGCGGTCATCGCGGGAGAGCCTCTAAAACCCGGAAACATTCCCACCGTCTCTGCCGATGACGAGGAGGCCATGTTGACGCTGGTGGATTATCTATGTGAATTGGGCCACAGAAGAATAGCTCACGTGTCCGGGTTCCAGCAGTTTTTGCATACCCAGCGTCGGATGAAGGCACTGCAAGACTCTGTACAGCGCAGGGGGTTGCTCTGGGCCCAGTCATTTTCCACGGACTTTTCCGATTCTCAGGGGGCGCTGATTACTCGGCAACTCATGACACAGGAGACCCCTCGCCCCACCGCTATTATTTACGATAGTGATGTGATGGCTGTCGCCGGGCTTGGTGTTGCTGGAGAAATGGGTGTTGTTGTTCCGGGTGAACTGTCTATCGTTTCCTTTGAGGATTCGGCCCTCAATCGACTCACTCACCCGGCGATGACAGCGTTGAGTCGGGACTCCTTTGAGCTGGGAGAACTTTTGGCAAACACCCTTGTGAGCGTGGTTGAGGGTACGCTACAAAACCCGCGTGTACCTGCAACAATGCCGGTTTTATCAGTGCGAGGCAGTAGTGGTGCTGCCCCCAAATAACCTGGAAGGTTTGCACTAGGAAAAGCCGCGAGAGACGACATGTTTAGGGAAGAAGAGGACCGAGTGCAAGCATGAGGCAGAGCGCGAGAACTATCACGAGAGAGAACCGGAACATCTTACGAGCCCAGGAGTTATCATCCGTTGCGCGAATCCCCAGTATCCCGAGCCAGATCCAGTATGCGCCGAGCAACCCCATGACGATTGTGTATACAACCCCAACGTACCCAAAGACAGGAAGAAGCAGGGTTGATACGACAAACGCAATGGTGTAAATCAGTATCTGGTTTTTTGTGTTTTTGATTCCGCGAACGACAGAGATGACGGGAACACCCGCGCGAGCATACTCATCGTGACGATAGATTGCGATTGAATAAAACTCAGGCATTTGCCAGAGAAAGATCATGAGGAATACGAGGATTGCTCCCGCGTCGATACTTCCGGTTACCGCAACATAGCCGGCCAGTATTGGTGCGGCACCCGATATGCTTCCCACGAGGGTGCCGTGGATTGAGAGACGTTTGGAGAGCATCCCGTAGAGCACAACATAGACCACATACCCGCCCACTCCAACAGTGACCACCAGCCAATTAGTCCAAGCCATCAGTATGCTGAGGCCCGATAGCCCAAGAATGATGCAAAAGAGTGCGGCGTTACGTGCGCTTATAGCCCCGCTGACGGTAACGCGTTTTTTCGTGCGTTCCATAACACTGTCGATATCGCGGTCAAGTATGTTGTTGAGCACGCAGGCTGAGGCAATAACCAGGGTCGTTCCTATAGAGAGCGCAAGAAAGAGGAGAGGGTTAAAATGCCCAGCGCTTGCCAGGAGGAAGCCCGCAGCCGCGGTCAGCACGTTTCCGTAGAGAACTCCGGGTTTAGTAAGTGAGTAGTAGCGTGTCGCTTTATCGCGAAAGGTGGACCCGGTGGCGCGGGAAGCGAGTGCGCCGTCTGTTCCGTCTTTGTCGGTGGTGATAGGCGCTCCGTGTGAGGGCATACGAAAAGAACTCCGTCCAGGGTGAGAAAGCAGCTTCCAGGATATCGTTTATAGAGGCATCGGGGTGACCTGACGACCTTGTGCTGTGGCAAATACCTGTGAGAAGAGGCTCCTCAAGGTGGTTGTGTCTCCCGTTGCCTCGTCGAGGGGGAGTCCATCTAGGGGGCGTCTGAGGTGAGGGTGTAGGCAGCCTGCGGATTACCCGCGCTGGTGAAAGAGAGTGAGTAGCCCCAGCGTTCCATTTGAGGGAGAAGCAGAGGTGACCATAGGTGGTTCTAGACAGGTATTTCAGCCACTTCTATCACGTAGTTGCGAGTGTTTTTATAGCCAAATATGTTTGAGCCTCCCGAGTTGATCTCGTATTCCCCTGTTTCCGTTGGTACGCCGGAGAGCATTCCCGTCTGCGGGTTCAATTCCATCCAATCCGTTAGGATTTCGGTGATTGATAACGATGCTTCAGGCGAGCTTTGGGTGGTAACGACCTGGATATACGATGTATTCGTAACTACCTACGGCAAGTGTGTCACGTGTGATTTCAGCTGATGTGGTAAATGTGAATGTGCGGGACAGTCCGAGCGTATCGTCAGTACTCAGAATTGGTAGGGTTTCCGTCGGCGGTGGGCAGCATGATTGTGCCCTGGTCTCCAAAACGTGTGCGCACCTGCGTTTGCTATTACAATCGAGAGCACACTGTTTTGGTCAGGTGGGAGACTCCCCGGATATGCTTGAACGATTCGTTCGTTCGTGTTGTCCGCAACGTATACGACGGTGCTTCCTCCTGCGTCCTCCCCCCCGTGGTTATGACTGATGGCGAGAACGCTGGAAAATTTCGGTTTGACAGAGCAGCCGGGGTGAGACGTGCGTTTGTCTTGGCATCAATAATGATGAAGGGCTGTGATTGAGTATTGCCCATATATAACGAGGCCGCTCGACTCGGTGGTGACATCTTGGGTAATCGCTACACTGCTGTTGACAGCGACGTTAGAAAATGTTGAGACAACTCGTCTCGCAGCGAGGTCAATAATCTTGACCCTGTTGCTGCTTGCCTTATCAATCATGAGCACACGCCGTCGTGCCCGATCGGGAGCGTAAAGGATGTCGTCCCCTGGTCCCGGTGTGGGGTCGGGTTCATAGGTTGCTGCTGAATAGTGACGGCCGGTTACTCCGGTCGGTGCAATATCGAGTGTGAGGTCGGTTACTGTTGCCGAAGGTCGTTGAACAGATAGAATTCCTGCGTTTTCCGATGCCGTAACAAATGAGACGCTCTTGGCCGAGTGTGGATCGTGGGTCAAATTTTTACTGTCGCTGGGTCTCTGTTTGTTGAGGGGGCTGCAAAGTGGGCGGATGTTGTGGTCGCGATATCGATACTGTGTATATTGCTTGAGGAATGGAGTACAAATAGATAGCCTGATGCAGCTGTTGCGTCGGGTTCTCCGACCATAACAGTGTGCCCTTCCGTGGAGGGTAGTATCTTCACCATAAGGGTTTCTTTGGCGGTTGCCTCGTCAAATCCGATGATCTTTTGCTCCTGAGTGTTCTGTTGCTCCAGGAACGTAGACTACGTTTTCGATGGGAATTGTTTGAGGGAATGGTGGTAACCTAGGTTCCTGCGGTGACATTCAGAGAACTGATCTGGTAGGCACCAAACACGTCTCAGTCGACGTAGAGGTGCCCGGAATATGTGTAGATCCTAGTGATAGCGCTAGGGAAGATAAGCTCATAAAATTCCGATCCAAGAGTTTTGGGTCGTTGGAGCGTTGAGTTGCTGACCGCTCAGAAGCTTGGTCTGCTAGCTGAAGGTTCTTGAGCTTTGTTCGCTCGGATCGCGGCTCTGTGTTATTGCTTGGGCAAGTGTTAGTGTCGATGCAGGCAGAGCTGGGAGTAAAGCCCTGGCGGTTCCAATTCTCACCATTACTTTGCATAGTGAGAGATGCGTCTTAGTCTTTTTCGTGACGTTTGTATTAAAAATAGCAAATCTACATGCCTCTTTATTTTCTATTTCCTGAGCTGTCTTGTGATAGAGGGCATCCTTGAGTAATATCCCGCCTTGAAAGCCGCTGCTTTGCGGCGAAGTATGAGTGACTCTGTCGGGCGCGCGCAGAGGATGCTTTCCACAGGCAATTGGATTCAAGAATCCAACGGATTGCGATATCAGAAAATTTTTGGAAAAAATATATGAAATATGGGTCGAATCATATATCAAGAGTGCGTATGATTTTTAAGATTATAGGGGCTTCAGAATACTTTGTGTTGGTAAATGAAGAATCTAGGATGGCGCAGAGTAGATTGAATGAGCATAAAGATTTTTAGTGCATTTGTGTCTTGAAATAATAAAGCTCCCGGGCGTCATGAATAAAGTTTCATTTAGCATATATAACATATTGTTTAACATGCTTTCGTGTCATTGACGCTTGTTGAGATAACCTCTTATGATTATCGAGAGAACTAATGAAAGGCTATTCTGGGCTCTGCCAGAAGCTAGGGTATTCGTGAAACCCGGATAAGGAGCAGATGTGGATCCTGTGCCTGGTTTCGCATACAACGCTCGACGGGCTATCTCCTTGAGCTTCGTATCAATAATCGGCATTTCTCAAGCTCCCATTCCGCCCCTCCAAATCGAAAACCACACAGTAAGTTCTGCTCATATTTCGACACTTCCTTTGGTTGTCTTGGGCCCGCAGGGTTATCAGGAAGGTAAAAACTGCGAAATTTTCTCCTCGGGAATCGTTCTAAGCGCGCCTTATAAGGCGGGCCCTCAGGGGCTCTATGCTCCACGTTCCCAAAGCTTTTGCCCCCCGGTTAGTGCCGGGACAGGAAGCGTGGGGCGAAATCCATCCAATCTTGGAGCTCAGGGTCCCCAGGGTCCCCAAGGGCTTTCAGCACCACAAGGTGCGCTTGGTTCGCAGGGCGATCAGGGTTCAATTGGTGCGCAGGGTGTTCAGGGTCTGATTGGTGCGCAGGGTTCAATTGGTGCGCAGGGTGCTCAGGGTGCGCAGGGTGCTCAGGGTGCGCAGGGTGTTCAGGGTTCGACCGGTGCTCAGGGTTCGACCGGTGCTCAGGGTTCGACTGGTGCTCAGGGTGTTCAGGGTCTGACTGGTGCTCAGGGTTTCCAGGGTGATCAAGGTTTCCAGGGTTCGACTGGTGCGCAAGGTTCGACTGGTGCGCAGGGCGCTCAGGGTGATCAAGGTTTCCAGGGTTCGACTGGTGCGCAGGGTTCGGCTGGTGCGCAAGGTTCGACTGGTGCTCAGGGTGTTCAAGGTGCGACTGGTGCTCAGGGTTTCCAGGGTGATCAAGGTTTCCAGGGTTCGACTGGTGCGCAAGGTTCGACCGGTGCGCAGGGCGCTCAGGGTGATCAAGGTTTCCAGGGATCAACCGGTGCGCAAGGTTCGACTGGTGCGCAAGGTTCGACTGGTGCTCAGGGTTTCCAGGGTGATCAAGGTTTCCAGGGTTCGACCGGTGCTCAGGGTTCGACTGGTGCTCAGGGTTCGACTGGTGCGCAAGGTTCGACTGGTGCGCAAGGTTCGACCGGTGCTCAGGGTTCGACTGGTGCTCAGGGTTCGACTGGTGCTCAGGGATCAACCGGTGCGCAAGGTTCGACTGGTGCTCAGGGTTTCCAGGGTGCTCAGGGTTTCCAGGGTTCGACCGGTGCTCAGGGTTCGACTGGTGCTCAGGGATCAACCGGTGCGCAAGGTTCGACTGGTGCTCAGGGTGTTCAGGGTCTGACTGGTGCTCAGGGTTTCCAGGGTGATCAAGGTTTCCAAGGTTCAACTGGTGCTCAGGGATCAACCGGTGCGCAAGGTTCGACTGGTGCTCAGGGTGTTCAGGGTCTGACTGGTGCTCAGGGTTTCCAGGGTGATCAAGGTTTCCAAGGTTCAACTGGTGCTCAGGGATCAACCGGTGCGCAAGGTTCGACTGGTGCTCAGGGTGTTCAGGGTCTGACTGGTCCTCAGGGTTTCCAGGGTGATCAAGGTTTCCAAGGTTCGACCGGTGCTCAGGGTTCGACTGGTGCTCAGGGATCAACCGGTGCGCAAGGTTCGACTGGTGCGCAGGGTGTTCAGGGTCTGACTGGTGCTCAGGGTTTCCAGGGTGCTCAGGGTTTCCAGGGTTCGACCGGTGCTCAGGGTTCGACTGGTGCTCAGGGATCAACCGGTGCGCAAGGTTCGACTGGTGCTCAGGGTTCGACTGGTGCTCAGGGTGCGCAGGGTGTTCAAGGTCTGACTGGTGCTCAGGGTTTCCAGGGTGATCAAGGTTTCCAGGGTGATCAAGGTTTCCAAGGTTCAACTGGTGCTCAGGGATCAACCGGTGCGCAAGGTTCGACTGGTGCTCAGGGTGTTCAGGGTCTGACTGGTGCTCAGGGTTTCCAGGGTGATCAAGGTTTCCAAGGTTCGACCGGTGCTCAGGGTTCGACTGGTGCTCAGGGTTCGACTGGTGCTCAGGGTTCGACTGGTGCTCAGGGTTCGACCGGTGCGCAAGGTTCGACCGGTGCGCAAGGTTCGACCGGTGCGCAAGGTGTTCAAGGTCTGACTGGTGCTCAGGGTTTCCAGGGTGATCAAGGTTTCCAAGGTTCGACTGGTGCTCAGGGTTCGACTGGTGCTCAGGGTTCGACTGGTGCTCAGGGTTCGACTGGTGCTCAGGGTGCGCAGGGTGTTCAGGGTCTGACTGGTGCTCAGGGTTTCCAGGGTGATCAAGGTTTCCAGGGTTCGACTGGTGCGCAGGGCTCGACTGGTGCTCAGGGTTCGACTGGTGCTCAGGGTTCGACTGGTGCTCAGGGTGCGCAGGGTGTTCAGGGTCTGACTGGTGCTCAGGGTTTCCAGGGTGATCAAGGTTTCCAGGGTGATCAAGGTTTCCAGGGTGATCAAGGTTTCCAAGGTTCAACTGGTGCTCAGGGATCAACCGGTGCGCAAGGTTCGACTGGTGCTCAGGGTGTTCAGGGTCTGACTGGTGCTCAGGGTTTCCAGGGTGATCAAGGTTTCCAGGGTTCGACTGGTGCTCAGGGTTCGACTGGTGCGCAGGGTTCGACTGGTGCTCAGGGTTCGACTGGTGCTCAGGGTTCGACTGGTGCTCAGGGTTCGACTGGTGCTCAGGGTGCGCAGGGTGTTCAAGGTCTGACTGGTGCTCAGGGTTTCCAGGGTGATCAAGGTTTCCAGGGTTCAACTGGTGCTCAGGGTTCGACTGGTGCTCAGGGTTCGACTGGTGCTCAGGGTTCGACTGGTGCTCAGGGTTCGACTGGTGCTCAGGGTTCGACTGGTGCTCAGGGTTCGACTGGTGCTCAGGGTGCGCAGGGTGTTCAGGGTGCGACTGGTGCTCAGGGTTTCCAGGGTGATCAAGGTTTCCAGGGTTCGACTGGTGCGCAGGGCTCGACTGGTGCTCAGGGTTCGACTGGTGCTCAGGGCTCGACCGGTGCGCAAGGTTCGACCGGTGCGCAAGGTTCGACCGGTGCGCAAGGTGTTCAAGGTCTGACTGGTGCTCAGGGTTTCCAGGGTGATCAAGGTTTCCAAGGTTCGACTGGTGCTCAGGGCTCGACTGGTGCTCAGGGTTCGACTGGTGCTCAGGGTTCGACTGGTGCTCAGGGTGCGCAGGGTGTTCAGGGTCTGACTGGTGCTCAGGGTTTCCAGGGTGATCAAGGTTTCCAAGGTTCAACTGGTGCTCAGGGATCAACCGGTGCGCAAGGTTCGACTGGTGCTCAGGGTGTTCAGGGTCTGACTGGTGCTCAGGGTTTCCAGGGTGATCAAGGTTTCCAAGGTTCGACCGGTGCTCAGGGTTCGACTGGTGCTCAGGGTTCGACTGGTGCTCAGGGTTCGACTGGTGCTCAGGGTTCGACTGGTGCTCAGGGTGCGCAGGGTGTTCAAGGTCTGACTGGTGCTCAGGGTTTCCAGGGTGATCAAGGTTTCCAGGGTTCAACTGGTGCTCAGGGTTCGACTGGTGCTCAGGGTTCGACTGGTGCTCAGGGTTCGACTGGTGCTCAGGGTTCGACTGGTGCTCAGGGTTCGACTGGTGCTCAGGGTGCGCAGGGTGTTCAGGGTGCGCAGGGTGTTCAGGGTGCGACTGGTGCTCAGGGTTTCCAGGGTGATCAAGGTTTCCAGGGTTCGACTGGTGCGCAGGGCTCGACTGGTGCTCAGGGTTCGACTGGTGCTCAGGGCTCGACCGGTGCGCAAGGTTCGACCGGTGCGCAAGGTTCGACCGGTGCGCAAGGTGTTCAAGGTCTGACTGGTGCTCAGGGTTTCCAGGGTGATCAAGGTTTCCAAGGTTCGACTGGTGCTCAGGGTTCGACTGGTGCTCAGGGTGTTCAGGGTCTGACTGGTGCTCAGGGTTTCCAGGGTGATCAAGGTTTCCAAGGTTCGACCGGTGCTCAGGGTTCGACTGGTGCTCAGGGTTCGACTGGTGCTCAGGGTTCGACTGGTGCTCAGGGTGCGCAGGGTGTTCAAGGTCTGACTGGTGCTCAGGGTTTCCAGGGTGATCAAGGTTTCCAGGGTTCAACTGGTGCTCAGGGTTCGACTGGTGCTCAGGGTTCGACTGGTGCTCAGGGTTCGACTGGTGCTCAGGGTGCGCAGGGTGTTCAGGGTGCGACTGGTGCTCAGGGTTTCCAGGGTGATCAAGGTTTCCAGGGTTCGACTGGTGCTCAGGGTTCGACTGGTGCTCAGGGTTCGACTGGTGCTCAGGGCTCGACCGGTGCGCAAGGTTCGACCGGTGCGCAAGGTTCGACCGGTGCGCAAGGTTCGACCGGTGCGCAAGGTGTTCAAGGTCTGACTGGTGCTCAGGGTTTCCAGGGTGATCAAGGTTTCCAAGGTTCGACTGGTGCTCAGGGTTCGACTGGTGCTCAGGGTGTTCAGGGTCTGACTGGTGCTCAGGGTTTCCAGGGTGATCAAGGTTTCCAAGGTTCGACCGGTGCTCAGGGTTCGACTGGTGCTCAGGGTTCGACTGGTGCTCAGGGTTCGACTGGTGCTCAGGGTTCGACTGGTGCTCAGGGTGCGCAGGGTGTTCAAGGTCTGACTGGTGCTCAGGGTTTCCAGGGTGATCAAGGTTTCCAGGGTTCAACTGGTGCTCAGGGTTCGACTGGTGCTCAGGGTTCGACTGGTGCTCAGGGTTCGACTGGTGCTCAGGGTTCGACTGGTGCTCAGGGTTCGACTGGTGCTCAGGGTTCGACTGGTGCTCAGGGTTCGACTGGTGCTCAGGGTTCGACTGGTGCTCAGGGTGCGCAGGGTGTTCAAGGTCTGACTGGTGCTCAGGGTTTCCAGGGTGATCAAGGTTTCCAGGGTTCAACTGGTGCTCAGGGTTCGACTGGTGCTCAGGGTTCGACTGGTGCTCAGGGTTCGACTGGTGCTCAGGGTTCGACTGGTGCTCAGGGTTCGACTGGTGCTCAGGGTTCGACTGGTGCTCAGGGTTCGACTGGTGCTCAGGGTGCGCAGGGTGATCAAGGTTTCCAAGGTTCGACTGGTGCGCAGGGTTCGACTGGTGCTCAGGGTTCGACTGGTGCTCAGGGTGCGCAGGGTGTTCAAGGTCTGACTGGTGCTCAGGGTTTCCAGGGTGCTCAAGGTTTCCAGGGTGATCAAGGTTTCCAAGGTTCAACTGGTGCTCAGGGATCAACTGGTGCGCAAGGTTCGACTGGTGCTCAGGGTGCGCAGGGTGTTCAGGGTTCGACTGGTGCTCAGGGTGCGACTGGTGCTCAGGGTTTCCAGGGTGATCAAGGTTTCCAGGGTTCGACTGGTGCTCAGGGTTCGACTGGTGCTCAGGGTTCGACTGGTGCTCAGGGCGCTCAGGGTGTTCAGGGTTCGACTGGTGCGCAGGGCGCTCAGGGTGATCAAGGTTTCCAGGGTTCGACTGGTGCGCAGGGCTCGACTGGTGCGCAAGGTGCGACTGGTGCTCAGGGCTCGACCGGTGCGCAAGGTTCGACTGGTGCTCAGGGTTTCCAGGGTGATCAAGGGTTCCAGGGTTCGACCGGTGCTCAGGGTTCGACTGGTGCTCAGGGATCAACCGGTGCGCAGGGTTCGACTGGTGCTCAGGGTTCGACTGGTGCTCAGGGTGCTCAGGGTGTTCAGGGTGCGACTGGTGCTCAGGGTTTCCAGGGTGATCAAGGTTTCCAGGGTTCGACTGGTGCTCAGGGCTCGACTGGTGCTCAGGGTTCGACTGGTGCTCAGGGTGCTCAGGGTGTTCAGGGTCTGACTGGTGCTCAGGGTTTCCAGGGTGATCAAGGTTTCCAGGGTTCGACTGGTGCGCAAGGTTCGACTGGTGCGCAGGGTTCGACTGGTGCTCAGGGTTCGACTGGTGCTCAGGGTTCGACTGGTGCTCAGGGTGCGCAGGGTGTTCAAGGTCTGACTGGTGCTCAGGGTTTCCAGGGTGATCAAGGTTTCCAAGGTTCGACTGGTGCGCAAGGTTCGACTGGTGCTCAGGGTTCGACTGGTGCTCAGGGTTCGACTGGTGCTCAGGGTGCGCAGGGTGTTCAAGGTCTGACTGGTGCTCAGGGTTTCCAGGGTGATCAAGGTTTCCAAGGTTCAACTGGTGCTCAGGGATCAACCGGTGCGCAAGGTTCGACTGGTGCGCAAGGTTCGACTGGTGCTCAGGGTTCGACCGGTGCGCAGGGTTCGACCGGTGCTCAGGGTGCTCAGGGTGTTCAGGGTCTGACTGGTGCTCAGGGTTTCCAGGGTGATCAAGGTTTCCAGGGTTCGACTGGTGCGCAGGGCGCTCAGGGTGTTCAAGGTCTGACTGGTGCTCAGGGTTTCCAGGGTGATCAAGGTTTCCAAGGTTCGACTGGTGCTCAGGGTTCGACTGGTGCTCAGGGTTCGACTGGTGCTCAGGGTTCGACTGGTGCTCAGGGTTCGACTGGTGCGCAGGGTTCGACTGGTGCGCAAGGTTCGACTGGTGCTCAGGGTTCGACCGGTGCTCAGGGTTTCCAGGGTGATCAAGGTTTCCAGGGTTCGACTGGTGCTCAGGGTTCGACTGGTGCTCAGGGTTCGACTGGTGCTCAGGGTGCTCAGGGTGTTCAGGGTGTTCAGGGTCTGACTGGTGCTCAGGGTTTCCAGGGTGCTCAGGGTTTCCAGGGTGATCAAGGTTTCCAGGGTTCGACTGGTGCTCAGGGATCAACTGGTGCGCAAGGTTCGACTGGTGCGCAAGGTTCGACTGGTGCGCAGGGTTCGACTGGTGCGCAAGGTTCGACTGGTGCGCAGGGTTCGACTGGTGCGCAAGGTTCGACTGGTGCTCAGGGTTCGACCGGTGCTCAGGGTGCTCAGGGCGCTCAGGGTCTGACTGGTGCTCAGGGTTTCCAGGGTGATCAAGGTTTCCAAGGTTCAACTGGTGCGCAGGGTTTCCAGGGTGATCAAGGTTTCCAGGGTTCGACTGGTGCGCAGGGTTCGACTGGTGCGCAGGGTTCGACTGGTGCTCAGGGTTCGACTGGTGCGCAAGGTTCGACCGGTGCGCAAGGTTCGACCGGTGCTCAGGGTGCGCAGGGTGTTCAGGGTCTGACTGGTGCTCAGGGTCTGACTGGTGCTCAGGGTCTGACTGGTGCTCAGGGTTTCCAGGGTGATCAAGGTTTCCAGGGTTCGACTGGTGCTCAGGGCGCTCAGGGTGTTCAAGGTCTGACTGGTGCTCAGGGTTCGACTGGTGCGCAAGGTTCGACTGGTGCTCAGGGTGCTCAGGGTGCTCAGGGTGTTCAAGGTGCGACTGGTGCTCAGGGTTTCCAGGGCGATCAAGGTTTCCAGGGTTCGACTGGTGCGCAGGGCGCTCAGGGTGATCAAGGTTTCCAGGGTTCGACTGGTGCGCAAGGTGCGACTGGTGCGCAGGGTTCGACCGGTGCGCAAGGTTCGACCGGTGCGCAGGGTTCGACCGGTGCGCAAGGTGTTCAAGGTCTGACTGGTGCTCAGGGTTTCCAGGGTGCTCAGGGTTTCCAGGGTGCTCAGGGTGCTCAAGGTTTCCAGGGTGTGACTGGTGCTCAGGGTGCGACTGGTGCTCAGGGCTCGACTGGTGCTCAGGGCTCGACTGGTGCTCAGGGTGCGCAGGGTAATCAAGGTTTTCAGGGTGTGACCGGTGCTCAGGGTGCGACTGGTGCGCAAGGTTCCCAGGGTAATCAAGGTTTCCAGGGTGCTCAGGGTTTCCAGGGTGCTCAAGGTTCAACTGGTGCTCAGGGTGCTCAAGGTTTCCAGGGTGTGACTGGTGCGCAAGGTTCGACTGGTGCGCAAGGTTCGACTGGTGCGCAAGGTTCGACTGGTGCGCAAGGTTCGACTGGTGCGCAAGGTTCGACTGGTGCGCAAGGTTCGACTGGTGCTCAAGGTTCGACTGGTGCTCAAGGTTCGACTGGTGCTCAAGGTTCGACTGGTGCGCAAGGTTCGACTGGTGCGCAAGGTTCGACTGGTGCTCAGGGTTCGACTGGTGCTCAGGGTGTTCAGGGTCTGACTGGTGCTCAGGGTTTCCAGGGTAATCAAGGTTCAACTGGTGCTCAGGGTGCTCAAGGTTTCCAGGGTGTGACCGGTGCTCAGGGCTCGACTGGTGCTCAGGGTGCGCAGGGTAATCAAGGTTTTCAGGGTGTGACCGGTGCTCAGGGCTCGACTGGTGCTCAGGGTTTTCAGGGTAATCAAGGTTTCCAGGGTAATCAAGGTTCAACTGGTGCTCAGGGTTCGACCGGTGCTCAGGGTTCGACCGGTGCTCAGGGTTCGACCGGTGCGCAGGGTTCGACTGGTGCGCAGGGTTCGACTGGTGCGCAGGGTTCGACTGGTGCGCAGGGTTCGACTGGTGCGCAGGGTTCGACCGGTGTTCAGGGTGCGACTGGTGCTCAAGGTTCCCAGGGTGCTCAAGGTTCCCAGGGTGCTCAAGGTTTCCAGGGTTCGACTGGTGCTCAGGGTGCGCAGGGTGTTCAGGGTTCGACTGGTGCGCAGGGTTCGACTGGTGCTCAAGGTTCCCAGGGTAATCAAGGTTTCCAGGGTGCTCAGGGTTTCCAGGGTGCTCAAGGTTCAACTGGTGCTCAGGGTGCTCAAGGTTTCCAGGGTGTGACTGGTGCTCAGGGCTCGACTGGTGCTCAGGGCTCGACTGGTGCTCAGGGCTCGACTGGTGCTCAGGGTGCGCAGGGTAATCAAGGTTTTCAGGGTGTGACCGGTGCTCAGGGTGCGACTGGTGCGCAAGGTTCCCAGGGTAATCAAGGTTTCCAGGGTGCTCAGGGTTTCCAGGGTGCTCAAGGTTCAACTGGTGCTCAGGGTTCAACTGGTGCTCAGGGTTCAACTGGTGCTCAGGGTTCGACTGGTGCTCAGGGTTCGACTGGTGCGCAGGGTTCGACTGGTGCTCAGGGTTCGACTGGTGCGCAGGGTTCGACTGGTGCGCAGGGTTCGACTGGTGCTCAAGGTTCCCAGGGTAATCAAGGTTTCCAGGGTGCTCAGGGTTTCCAGGGTAATCAAGGTTCAACTGGTGCTCAGGGTGCTCAAGGTTTCCAGGGTGTGACTGGTGCTCAGGGCTCGACTGGTGCTCAGGGTGCGCAGGGTAATCAAGGTTTTCAGGGTGTGACCGGTGCGCAGGGTTCGACCGGTGCTCAGGGTGCGACTGGTGCTCAGGGTTCGACTGGTGCTCAAGGTTCCCAGGGTAATCAAGGTTTCCAGGGTGCTCAAGGTTCGACTGGTGCTCAAGGTTTCCAGGGCGCTACTGGTTCCCAGGGCGCGCAAGGCTTCCAGGGTTTTCAAGGTACGCAGGGCACTCAAGCCGCTAGCGGTGCTCAAGGTGCTCAAGGTGCTCAAGGTGCTCAGGGTTTCCAAGGCTTCCAAGGTTCGCAGGGAAATCAGGGCTTTCAGGGTTTTCAAGGCGCGCAAGGTACCCAAGGTAACCAGGGTGCTCAGGGTGCTCAGGGTTCCCAGGGAGGGATCGCAAAATTTTATCTTTCGACAGTAATCAATAATCCGCCGGATGGATCAACCGTCACGTTGAATACTGCGGAAGCAAACAACATCACAGCCTACGTGTCAAATGCTGCTGGTGTAATTACGTTGCAGCCTGGTACCTATGAGTTGAATGGTTCTCTTGGTGGGATTACTGATACGGCAGGTGGGAACGGTAAAGCGTACGGTGCCTTTTTTAACGTGACGGCTGGAACTTATATCGGACATGGAGGAACGAGCACTTCGGGAGCAGCAGCAGCCACTACTACCGGCGTACCAAATAATACAGCAAATGCTGTTATAACGGTTGCCGTAGCAACCCAGGTTGCGCTACGTGTAAACGTCACCACGGGAAATGTGCTGACGATATCCAACACGAGTGAATTCTCAACCGCCTCTTTAGGGCGCGCCTGGGTTACAGTAACAAAATTTTAAATACTATTGAAGAACCTGAATAGCTTATACAGTTTGAATTGTTGTCTAAAGTTATATTGGAAGGAATAAAATTGAATTTCAAAAAGAAAAATGCGACGAAGCTTAACGCCGTTCTTGCGACAATATTGCCGCTTGCCCTTGGAGTTGGGCTCGCTGCTTGCACCAGTACTGACTCACCAACTTCTGAAGCGACAACTGCTGCTTCGGGTTCCGAGAATAGCGCGGTTCAAGATCTTCTAAACCTCGGTATTAGCGAAGCTAGCGAAAATAAAGTTACTGAAGCTCAAAATACCTTTAATAATGTTCTTGCGTTGGAACCGGGGAATTACTTTGCGTTATACAATTTGGGTGTAATAGCCCAAAACGCTGGTAATAATGACGAAGCTATTTCGTATTACGATCAGGCCCTTTCATCGAATGCTAGTTATACGCCTGCCATGTATAACAAAGCGATAATTATTGAAGCTACTGATCAAAAACAGGCGATTTCTTTATATGAGGAGATTGTGGGTATTGATGATCAAGCTGCCACCGCGTACTACCGTCTCTCGGTGCTTTATGAGGACCAAGGTGACACGCAGAAAGCTGATGCGGCTCGGGCGAAAGCGGTCGAGCTAGATCCCACTCTTACATCTGAGTAAGCCTTGAGACTCAGCGATTTTGTGATCTTATGAACAGGAAAACTGCGCCGCTTTTTTCGGTATTTACTCCCTCTCACGATGCTCGTTTTCTTGATGAGTGTCTTGAGAGTCTTCAAGCTCAGACCAATACAAGGTGGGAGTGGATAGTACTCCTTAATAATGGGGCTCGTTGGCGTCCTGAAAACCCTGACCCACGGATACAAATTTATATTGATGATGAGATAAGCGGTATTGGGGCTCTCAAGGCATTGGCTTGTTCGCATGCAAAAGGTAAATATTTGGTTGAGCTTGACCACGACGATCTGCTCACACCCGATGCTCTGGAGTGCATAGAGAAAGCTTTTAAAAAGACTCCTAAGGCGTCCCTTGTATATAGCTATACTGCGCACATTACATCGAGCGGTGGCAGAGATGACAGCCGTTTTTCTGCCGCCGCCGGATGGGTCTACGAAGAGACAAAGATAGGTGATCGAGAGCTGATCTATGCTATCTCCATGGAGCCGACTCCGCATAATGTCTCATATATTTGGTTTGCGCCAAATCACGTGAGGGCTTTTCCGAGACGAGTCTACGAAAAAGTTGGAGGGTACGATGTTACTCGCGGGGTTCTAGACGATCAAGACCTTATGTGTCGGTTGTACCTTGAGGGAGAATTTCACCGAATAGAAAAGTGTCTTTATCTGCAACGGTTTCATCAGGGTAACACTCAGCATGACTCAGAAACTAATGCTTTTATACAGAAAGAGACAGTAGCTCTCTATGATCAGCGCTTCGAGAGGAATGCTCTTGCCTGGTCTAAGCGGAATGGACTTCTTAGTTTAGATCTTGGTGCTGCCCATAACCGTCCAGACGGCTATATGGGGGTGGATCAATATCCGGGCGAGAAGGTCGATATTGTGGCAACACTGCCAGGGCCCTTAGACCTTCCGGATAATTCGGTTGGTGTTATTCGGGCGGTTGATTTTCTCGAGCATGTTGTTGACAAGATTGCTCTTATCAATGAGATTTATCGACTGTTAGCTCCCGGAGGGATTCTTATTTCACAAACACCAAGCACGGATGGGCGGGGTGCTTTCCAAGACCCTACGCATGTGGCTTATTACAATGAGCATTCGTTTTGGTACTACACCGATGCAAACTATAGGAGATTCGTTCCGGAAATTGAAGCGAAATTTCAAGTTTCACGTTTGCAAACAGTTTTCCCCACGGAGTGGCACGCGGCCCATAATATTTCGTATGTTACTGCGAACCTTATCGCGTTAAAACCTGGGGTTCCTCGTAACGGTGGTCCTCTCAACATCTAAATAGATTTTCCGGAAATCTATTACCTGAAGAACGAGGTGGGGCTCTGCTGCGCTGATGGAAGATATTAACTTGTAAAGAGTGTACACTGGCTTTTATACTTCGGCGAGGGATGCGCGTAATAAGCGTGTCCGTTATCGACGCGGTGGATGAGGCGTAAGTCTTTCCTCACGCTGCGACCGGCGCGAGTTGAATCAAATAGACCCGAGCCTCAGGGCTCACGACTGAGGGGTTACGCCCCACGGAGGAAAAATGAGCAATAATACCGACCACACTCTTGGTGCAGAATACCGCACCAGCTTTGGTAAGGGTGCGGCCCGCAAGATTCGTGCGGCAGGAAAAATACCCGCTGTGATTTATGGGCACGGAACTGACCCCCAGCACGTAACCCTTCCGGGGCACGAGATTAGTCTGATCATCCGTAAGGCTAACGCCGTTATCAATCTTGATATCGAGGGAACCCAGCAGCTAACTCTCGTGAAAGATGTTCAGCGGGACCCCGTTCGTCAGATTATCGAACACCTTGATCTTCTTGTTGTGAAAAAGGGCGAGCTTATTGAGGCTGAAGTCCCCGTGCACGTTGAGGGCGACTCCTTCCCCGGAACGCTTGCAATGCTTGAGTTCAACACGCTTCGTCTTCTCGTAGAGGCAACTAACATCCCCGAGAGCGTTGTGGTAAACATCGAAGGTCTTGTTGAGGGCGATCAAGTTCTGGCTGGAGGGGTTGAACTACCCAAGGGTGCAAAGCTTGCCGATGAGGAAGACCTCCTCGTTGTTAATATCGTGATGCCACGAGCCAGCGTCGCTGACTCTGAGGAGGGTGAGGAAGAGGGAGCAGAAGCGGACGCTTCGTAGCCCCGCCGCATTCCATATAGTTCTGACTGTCGAACCCGCTGGAGGTAATCGTGAAAATTCGAGAACTTTTCCAGCGGGTTCGAGCCGTTAAACCGGTAAATGATCACCCCAGTAGTGTGCCCAAAATACCCGGTAGTGAGAGAGACAAAAACGTGGCTGAAACCTGGCTGATAGTGGGACTTGGTAATCCCGGAGCTCAGTATGAAAGAACCCGTCACAACGTGGGGCAGATGGTAGTGGCGGAACTTGCCTCACGGTACTCAAGTCGATTCTCGAAACACCGCGCCCACGCAATGGTTGCAGAGGCGCGGATCGCTCCTGGAGGTCCCAAAACAATATTGGCCATTCCTAATAGCTTTATGAATGTTTCGGGCGGCCCCGTGGCCGGATTGCTTAAATACTATTCGATTGATGTGGACAAATTGATTGTGGTGCACGATGAACTCGATATCGATTTTGACAGTATCAAGATTAAGCGTGGTGGAGGGCACGGAGGACACAATGGGTTGCGTGACATTGCCAAAGCTGTGGACAGCCCAGACTTTACTCGGGTGCGTGTTGGAATCGGGCGCCCACCGGGTCGGCAAGATCCTGCTGACTACGTGCTCCGGGAGTTTAGCTCGACTGAACGTCAATCACTCGCGCTTGTTCTCGCAGAGGCTGCGGATGCGGTGGAAGCCGTTGTGTCGGTGGGGTTACTCGAAGCTCAACAGCGATTTCACGCTCCGAAATCTTAGACCCTAGAAGGTTTACACTGAGCTGGATAACCTGGGTGCAGGTGTGGGTGAGTCGTAAGTAAGAAGAGGTTCGTGCTCCGTTCCCGAAGTGCAACACCCTGAGAGCCGGGGTAGTATTATGCGGTGACTCTTCGCGGAATTATTGATTCTCTCCTGCCTTCTGAAAGCTTTTCTCGAGCGCTTACCTACACGTCGGAAGACGCTGATTTTTCCCTCATTGAGGCTATTCGTCCACCCCTGTTGGCCGGTCTTCTTCAGCGCAGGGCATCGGTAAAACCTGCATCCGCTCTTTTTATCGTGACAGCTACCAGCCGTGAGTCCGAGAGTCTACGTGCATCACTTGCTTCTCTCTTGCCAGAAGCCACCATTCTCGAGTTCCCAGCCTGGGAAACACTCCCACATGAACGTCTGAGCCCCAGCACAGAAACCGTGGGTAAACGGCTCGCTGCGCTCCGTGTCATGAGCGAGTGGACACCGGAATTAGGAACCCACCTCATTGTTGTGGGGGCGGTGCGCGCTGCTCTTCAACCACTAGCCGATAACCTACTGTCTGTCGAACCGCTTAATTTTGTTGTGGGCGAACGTGGCTACGATCTCTCCGAAACCAGTAAAAAACTGGTATCCCTGGCCTACGCCCGGGTTGACCTGGTGACGCGGCGCGGTGAATTTTCCGTGCGCGGAGGACAGCTTGATGTTTTCTCTCCCACTGCAGAGCATCCGTTACGCATTGAATTTTTTGGTGATGAGGTGGAGGAAATTCGTGCGTTTTCAGTTACCGATCAGCGAAGTTTACCTCTCAAAATGACCGAGGCAATTCTTGCTCCTAGCCGTGAGCTGCTCCTGGATGAAGGTGTCCAACAGCGGGCACGGGAGTTGCGGAGCGAGTTTCCTAACCTGACAACAATGCTCGATAAGGTAGCTGAGGGTATTCCGGCCGAGGGCATGGAAAGCCTCACGCCCGTACTTGTGAACAAGCTCGTTCCCGTCACAGACTATTTACCGCGGGAGGCAGCGATAGCGGTTGTTTCGCCCGAGCGTGTGCGGACACGCGCGGCGAGTCTCTCTGAAACCAACAGAGAATTTCTTGCTGCTGCGTGGAGCGCTGCTACCTCCGGGGCAGAGGCTCCCATAGACCTGTCCGGGGGAGACTTCCTCACGCTTGAATCACTGAAGGACTCTCGGGCTGGCCGCCCCTGGTGGACCCTCAGTACGTTTCAACACGACCTGGAGGATCCAGCAGAGGCACAGGAAAACACTGAAAATTATGTGCGCATTACTGCGGACGCAATACCTAGTTTTCGAGGCAGCATGGACGGCGCGGTGAACTATGTGGGCGACCTGGTTCGTGACGGGTGGCGTGTACTTGTGACTGCAGCGGGACAGGGAACCGCGGCACGAGCTCATGACGTCCTCTTAGAAAATGAGATTCCTGCTCGATTGGTGCCGGATCTGAGTGGCTCCCCGGAACCGCTCGCGGCTACGCTTACTGCGGGTTCAATCGAACACGGGTTTGTGAGCAACGAAGCCAGATTTGCGGTTATCACCGAGGCAGAGTTCTTTGGTCGTAGCGTGTCCTATCAGGCTGGGCAGGTTAAGAAGCTGGCCAGCCGCAGCAAAAACGTTGTTGATCCTTTGCAGCTACGAGCGGGAGACTATGTGGTACACGAAACCCATGGCATCGGGCGTTTTATCGAGTTAACACAGCGTGAGATTACAACGGGTTCTGGGCGAAACGTAACTAAAACTCTGCGTGAGTATCTTGCGCTTGAGTATGCTCCCTCAAAGCGCGGCTATCCCGCGGACAAACTTTTTGTACCAACGGATCAGCTTGATCAGCTCTCGCGTTACGTCGGGGGAGAAGCGCCCGCACTGAGTAAAATGGGGGGTTCCGATTGGTCAGCGGCTAAGGGTCGTGCGCGTAAGGCCGTGCGTGACATTGCGGTTGAACTCGTGAAGCTATATTCGGCTCGGATGTCGAGTAAAGGTTTTGCTTTTTCGGCAGATACCCCGTGGCAGCGCGAATTGGAAGAGGCCTTTCCTTTTGTAGAAACTCCTGACCAGCTGACCACTATTAACGCTGTCAAGCGCGATATGGAGTCTCCCATACCCATGGACCGTCTGGTGTCGGGAGACGTGGGTTTTGGTAAAACGGAGATTGCTGTTCGCGCGGCCTTTAAAGCGGTGCAGGATTCGAAACAGGTTGTTATGCTCGTGCCCACAACACTGCTTGTCAAACAGCACTTTGAGACTTTTCAGGATCGCTTTGCAGGATTCCCCGTGCGTTTGCGGGCGCTGAGTCGGTTTCAAACTGATAAGGAAGCGCGAGAGGTCGTGCAGGGTCTTGCAGACGGCTCTGTCGATGTGGTGATTGGTACTCATCGTCTGCTCTCCGAGGGGATCATCTATAAGGATCTGGGCTTGGTGATTATTGATGAGGAGCAGCGCTTTGGGGTTGAGCATAAAGACATGCTCAAAAAATTGAAAACTAATGTAGATATCCTGGCGATGAGCGCAACCCCGATCCCACGCACCCTGGAAATGGCTGTTACCGGTATCCGTGAGATGTCTACCTTAGCCACGCCCCCGGAAGATCGACACCCGATTCTCACGCTTGTGGGTCCTCAATCGGATAAACAGATCGCGGCAGCTATTCGACGTGAACTGTTGCGGGAGGGACAGATTTTCTTTGTACACAACAGGGTGTCAAGCATCACGCGCACGGCAGCTCACCTTTCCGAGCTTGTGCCGGAGGCCCGTATAGCGGTGGCGCACGGTAAGCTCTCTGAAGCAACGCTGGAGCGGGTAGTTGTGGACTTTTGGGAGCGGAAGTTTGACGTTCTCGTGTCAACCACAATCGTTGAGACCGGGCTGGACATCGCTAACGCCAATACCATCATCATCGATCGCGCAGATAAGTATGGTCTGAGTCAGCTGCACCAGCTTCGTGGTCGAGTAGGTCGGGGTCGTGAGCGAGCCTACGGCTACTTTATGTATGATGCTGATAGGCCGCTGAGCGAAACGGCTCACGAACGGCTTGAGACTATAGCCACCAATAATGAGTTGGGTTCTGGAATGCAGGTGGCGCTTAAGGATCTTGAGATTCGTGGTGCCGGAAATCTGCTGGGTGGTGAGCAATCGGGACATATTGCGGGGGTCGGATTTGACCTCTATTTACGGATGATTGGGGAGGCGGTTAACACCTTCCGCGGTGAGGACGTGGCCACACTGACTGAGCTTACTCTGGAGTTACCGGTGGCAGCTCACATTCCTGAGGACTATGTGGATAGTGAACGCCTGAGACTGGAAGCCTATCAAAAGTTTTCTGCCGCGAGCTCCGCGAGTGCAGATGAAGACCAGTTGGGTCTTGTTGTTGAAGAGCTTGTTGATCGTTACGGTGCGTTGCCGGACGAGGTAGAGACACTTCTGCTGGTTTCGCAGCTTCGGCACCGTGCAGCCAAGCTCGGATTGAGCAAGGTGGTTGTGCTCGGACCCAACATCAAGATTGAGCGGGTAGAACTCCCCGACTCCCGCCAGCTTCGAATGCAGCGACTCTACCCTGGATCACGCTACACAGCCGCGACCGGGGTGATACAGGTGCCCCTTCCCGTTACCCACGGTGTTACTCTGACCGGTGTCGAACTGGTTGAGTGGGTGAGCAAATTGCTTGAGGTTATTATCCCAGACGCATCCGGCTAGGAATCAAACCCGAGTCCGAGCTTGTCCAGCGTTCGGAGGATAAAATTGCGCTTACCCTGGTTGTGATCGGCCTGATCCATTGACCACCGTGTTGCCTGCACTCCGGCGTAGGCAAAGGGTTCAGGCGGAAAGGGGAGTGGAACCTCACGAACCATCCGTAGGGCGGTTCGCTCGGTATGTAGTCCCTCGATCCGATCGAGCAGGACGTTGGCGGCAAAGCGTGTCGCCCCCACACCGAGTCCGGTGAATCCTGATGCGTATCCAATTTTTCCCTCGCGGGCCTGTCCATAGAAGGCACAGAACTGTGTGGAGCTGTCAATTGCCCCTCCCCAGCGATGAGTGAAGGTGACCCCTTCTAACTGCGGAAAAGTTGTGAAAAAGTGGCTGGCGAGCCGCTCGAAACTTTGCGGGCGATCATCATATTTAGAGTCGACTCGTCCACCATAGTTATAGATGGCATCGTAGCCGCCAAAGAGGATGCGATTGTCTCGGCTGAGACGATAATAGTGAAATTGATTGGCCATATCCGAGATGCCCTGGCGGTTTTTCCACCCAATGGAGTCCATCTGTTGTGAGGTGAGGGGTTCTGTCATCAGAGCGTAGTCATAGACAGGAACCGTGTGGAAACGATAGCGCTTGAGCAGTGACGGAAATGCATTTGTTGCGAGCACAACTCGTGACGCGGAGACGGGGCCCGCCGCTGTGCGCAGGTGTACCCGTCCGTTATCGAGTTCGGTGGGAGGTTCTATACCGGTTATCGGGGAACGTTCAAAGATCTTCACTCCGAGCTCTGTTGCCACTCGTGCAAGCTCCATAACGAGTTTTGCCGGGTGAAGCATGGCAACAGAGTCTTTGTCCCAAACACCTGCCAGGTATGTAGGGGAACTCACTTCTTGCTGTACTTCTTCACCGGAAAGATACCCCTCACCGCGTAGCTCTTTTTCCTGGTAAGGTTCGGTCGCGACGGTGAGCGCTCCCGTGCGTTCGAATTCACAATCGATGCTGTAGCGCTCAATCGCTGCCTCAATCTCGTTGAGATTTTGCCGACCAAGAGAATCGAGAGCTTCATACTCTTCAGGCCACCGGGCCCGACCATTTTCCTCGCCGTGAGTCAGGCTGGCATCACAAAAACCACCGTTTCGGCCGGAGGCCGCCCATCCCACATTTTGCCCTTCGAGAAGGATAACGCTGCGATTCGGGTTGCGTTCTTTAGCGAGGATTGCGGTCCACAAACCTAGATATCCGCCACCAACAATTGCAAGATCAAAGGTGGAGGGCCCTCGGTATCTTGGATATTTTGTTACTTGCGCAACATCATCAAGCCAGAAGGGGCGATTAACGCTGGGAGCGAGTGCTTCAAGAATTGTTGATTTTTGAGGCGCGTAACGCTCAAATACGGTTTGAGACATGGCCTATCATCCTTCTGTAGTTATTGGACACTCTCAATATTGATGCCTGGTCATCTTGAGAGCAATCAATACAGTAACTTTAGCAAGTAAAGCTTTAGATTTTATCTACATTGTAAGGAAATCATGATGCTGAGGGTGTCGGTACAGTGCGGTGGTGGCGTACTCGAATTCTTATCAGGATAACAGCCATCACAATCGAGATCGCAGAGCCCGCAAGAACCGCGAGCACGCCCTGATCAGCAACCTCACGGTCAATGCCAAAGGCAAGCTCATTCATGAGGAGAGAAACGGTAAATCCAATACCGCCGAGGGCTCCCGTGACAACTATGTCGCCAAAGCTCAAAACCGAGGGGTGGGTGGTACGTACGAACCTATCTGCGAGTAGTGTGGCTCCGACAATACCGATCAGCTTGCCGAGGGGGAGCGCAAACAGAATTGCCCAGAAGGGTGCCTCAAGCGGGGTCTCGGCTAGCACGGGAAGTGTTACGAGTGCTGCGGAGAAAGCAAAGAGCGGTAGAACGACAACATTGCTGAGAGGCTCGAGTACGTACTGTGCCTGAGTAGCCGGTTTTCCACTCATAGCAAATCCCAACATCACACCCGCGATAGTTGCGTGGATACCCGATTGGTATATCACGTACCAGGTGGCAAACCCCACAAGAATCATGGCTATGATCAGTGTGTACTCCTCAACACGATATCGCTTACTTCCCGGGTATTCGCCATTTTTGAGCCTGGCAAAGCGCTTGCTTAAAAAGCCGAAGAACACGCTCAGTATGACTCCGATGACAATGAGCCCAATTGAGGGATCCACAGTGAAGAATACGGCGATAAAGATAATGCCGGCTAGATCGTCAAGTACGGCCAGTGCGAGAAGGAACACACGAACCGTCGAGGGTAGTCCACGCCCCACAATCGCAAGAACGCCCAGGGCAAACGCAATATCGGTTGCCGTGGGGATGGGCCAACTGCTCTGGTAACCAGAGTCCCATGTGAAAATGATGTAGATTATCGCGGGAACAAGAACACCGCCCAGCGCCGCAATCGCGGGTTTAATAGCTTTGCCGTAGGAGTTAAGCTCGCCCTCACGAAACTCGTGTTTCAACTCAATAGCAACAATAAAGAAAAAGATCACAAGCACGGCATCGCTGACCCAGTGACCCACAGACATGCTAATTCCGAGAAAAGGGATACCAACCTTAGTGCCTTGAATATCGTGTGCGACGGAGGTGAGGGGACTGTTGGCAATTGCTAGCCCGAGGATGGCCGCTGTTAAAAGTAACATGGCGGACGTTCGGCTAGAGCGGAGCAGTCTCATAGGGGGCCTTTCTAGGGTCGAAAAATTTTTTATCGACCAGACTTCCCGATTCACCAATGACTAACTATAGTCGAATTTATTCATTGGTGGGGTCAGCATCAGGTTTGGGATGGGGGTTAGCCTCATGCTTGGAAGTGGGGCTAGCATCAGGTTTGGAAAGTGAGGCGGCATGGATGAGGTTAATGATGTGCAATCTGTGGAGGCGCTTGTCCAGACGATACATCGCCTAAGAATAGAGTGTCCGTGGCACGAGCAGCAGACAGCTACCACCCTTGTGTCCTACCTGATAGAAGAGTGTTACGAATTGATAGAGGCAATTGAGTCGGGCAACGCCGATGCCATTCACGAAGAACTTGGTGATCTTCTCTATCAGGTTGTTTTACACAGCGAAATCCTGGGTGAGAACACGGTGCAGCAGGCAGGGCAACAGCAGACCGTGATTTATGATGTGGTTGATCAGCTTGAGAAAAAGCTTCGCTATCGACACCCGCATGTTTTTGGTGACGCGGGTCCCACCACCGTGGGAGAGCTCAATGCCGGGTGGGAGCAGATGAAACAGAGACGATCAAAAGGAGCACCGTCCCGCATGATTCTTGAGGGCGTCCCGTTATCTATGCCCGCGCTTGCCCTGGCCGACAAGATACTTGAACGGGCGGAGCGCAACCAGCGAGAAATCAATGTGCAGCAGGGTGAGAGGCATACGCTGGAAGAAAACTTTGGTGATGCTCTACTTGAAATTGTGATTGAAGCGAGGCATCACGGAATAAGAGCGGAGGATGCGCTGCGCTCATCCCTGCGGAGGCTTGTGCAGGAGCTAGCGCGGCCGCCTGCGGGCGGTCTATAGAGCCCGCCTGTACAGACGTGGACACAAAAATTGTATAGTGCTATACACAGTGGGTATATTTAATCGTCATGGCGACACCCGTAAACCCACCCCGTGGGATGAGAGATTTTCTGCCCTCCGAAAAATCTCGCCGAGAGCACGTACTCAACACTATCCGCGGTGTTTATGCGATGCACGGCTTTGATGAGATTGAGACTCCCGTTGTCGAGAGCTCTGCTCGATTACACTCGGGGCTCGGCGGGGACAACGAAAAGCTGTCTTTTGGCATCCTCAAGCGTGGGCTCACCCCCGAGGATATCCGTACGGCAGCCGAGAACGGAAGCCCGGAATCATTGAG
Source organism: Lysinibacter sp. HNR (assembly GCF_029760935.1). Classification (NCBI taxonomy): domain Bacteria; kingdom Bacillati; phylum Actinomycetota; class Actinomycetes; order Micrococcales; family Microbacteriaceae; genus Lysinibacter; species Lysinibacter sp. HNR. Next base: position 1,083,318 of record NZ_CP121684.1, read on the forward strand.
CGATCTGGGATTGCGTTTCGACCTCACTGTGCCCCTCGCCCGCTACTATGCCACTCATCGCGGTGAATTACCCGATGTGTTCCGCGCGATTCAGATTGCCCCCGTTTGGCGGGCTGAACGACCGCAGAAGGGACGCTATCGCCAATTTGTGCAGGCAGACATCGATATTATTGGTGAGTCGAGCCAACTGGCAGAGATCGAACTCATTACGGCCACATCGGCGGCGCTCGCCGAACTTGGCCTGCGTGAGTGCGTGATCCGGATCAATGATCGCCGTATCCTTTTTGGAATCCTGTCCTATTGTGGGTTCCCCGTTGAGACTCAGGAGGCGGCCCTGATCTCAATTGACAAGCTCGATAAAATCGGTACGGATGGTGTGATCGCCGAGCTGTCGGAGTCTGCCCCGGAAGCTTCGGCTGTGCTCGAAAAGATTCTTCAGGAGATTGAACCTCACGTTGTGAACGGAGGGGTGCCTCTCACCGAAGCGGGTATCCGCTCTCTTGTACCTGATACCGTCGACCCTGAGGCTGTGGCTCAGCTTGTGAGGTTAGGGGCAGCTCTCGCTTCAATCCCCGAGGGTATCGAGTTGCGCTTTGACCCAACACTGGTTCGGGGCATGGGGTACTATACCGGAACTATTTTTGAGGTCTCTCACCCGGGTTCGGGAAGCTCCGTGGGGGGCGGTGGTCGTTACGACGGTATGATCGGACGCTTTCTCGGGAAGGACGTTCCTGCCGCCGGTTTCTCGATTGGGTTTGAGCGCATAGTGGATCTGGTTGAGACTTCGGGTGATGGTGCGTCAGATGCGACGGTTCTTATTTCTGAGAAAGATGTAGACCCAGCTGTCCTCGTGTCGATTAAGACGGAACTGGTCGCTCAAGGCATCCGTACGAGAGTTGAAAGGCGTGCCAAGAACCTCAACGCTCAGCTAGAGCGTCTTGCGCAGGCAGGGTTTGGGCAGTTTGCGTTTGTCTCAACGGAAACCAAGAAGGCGGAGGAACTGCGGATCAAGCCCCTGCTGTAGGGCGCGCGTCTCAGGTTGCGGTGCATCACGGACGCTCAGCGTAGACTATAACGGAAAGCAAGCTTTCGGGAGCATTCGTTCTCATAACCACATACCTAAGAGGAGAAACCAGTGGCTTTTATCGATGCTGTTATCGCTCGTGAGATTCTTGACTCCCGTGGAAACCCCACGGTTGAGGTCGAAATTGGTCTTACAGATGGGACGGTTAGCCGCGCGGCAGTCCCCTCCGGTGCATCCACAGGTGCTTTTGAGGCGTATGAGCTTCGTGACGGTGATAAGAATCGTTACCAGGGTAAGGGGGTACGTCAGGCTGTTGCTGCCGTCTTTGATGAGCTCGCCCCTGCGGTCGAAGATTTCTCGGCGGACGATCAGCGCCTGGTAGATGCCGCGCTCATTGCGGCTGATGGAACCGAGAACAAAAAGCACAGCGGTGCAAACGCTATCCTTGGCGTGAGCCTGGCCGTTGCAAAGGCGGCAGCCGAGTCCGCGGGACTGCCCCTTTACCGATACCTGGGTGGGCCAAACGCGCACACACTGCCCGTGCCCCTCATGAACATTATTAACGGTGGATCGCACGCCGACACAGGTGTGGATATTCAGGAGTTTATGGCCGTACCGCTGGGAGCATCCTCCTTCTCTGAGTCCCTGCAGTGGGGTGTTGAGACCTACCACTCGCTCAAGAGTCTGCTCAAGAGCAAGGGCCTGGCGACCGGTTTAGGAGACGAGGGAGGCTTTGCGCCCGATCTCCCTAACAACCGTGAGGCCCTTGACCTTATCCTTGAGGCCGTGAGGCAGGCTGGCTTTACCCCCGGTAAAGACATCGCCCTCGCGCTTGATGTTGCCTCTAGTGAGTTTTTTGAGAAGGGGGCTTACCAGTTTGAGGGTAAGGCTCGTTCTGCTGAGGAAATGGCTGCCTATTACGCCGATCTTGTTGCTAATTACCCGCTGGTCTCTATCGAGGATCCGCTTGACGAAGATGATTGGTCGGGCTGGGTGCACCTCACCTCCGAACTGGGTAACAAGGTTCAGTTGGTTGGTGACGACCTCTTTGTGACCAACCCCGTTCGACTCGAGCGGGGCATCCGCGAGCGCGCGGCTAACTCTCTGCTTGTTAAGGTCAACCAGATCGGTACCCTGACCGAGACGCTTGATGCGGTCTCTATGGCCCAGCGCGCCGGATATACCGCCATTATTTCGCACCGCTCGGGCGAAACCGAGGACACCACTATTGCCGACCTGGCTGTGGCCACCGATTGCGGACAGATTAAGACGGGTGCTCCCGCTCGCAGCGAGCGGGTTGCAAAGTATAACCAACTTCTGCGCATCGAGGAGGAGCTCGGCGGGGCAGCTCAGTTTGCGGGCCGTGCGGCGTTCCCTCGATTCCAGGGCTAGTAACCACTTTTGTGTGAGGGGGCGGGGTATCGTACCGATGTCTCGCCCTCCTGTCGCCAGCGGAGGATTCAAGAATGAATAACACCCCTAAAACCAGACGCAGGGCCGCATCTTCTCGGGAGGAATCGGCAGAACTCGGATCCTGGGTAAAAGGCCTACGATTCTCCGGTTTTTCAATCATTATGATTGGGCTTCTCGTTCTCGGCGCATTCATTATCAGTCCGAGCCTGTCGATCTATCTTAACCAGCGTCAAGAAATTGCTGCACTCGAAATCAGCGTGCAGCAAAAGCAAGAGGCGCTTGATAACGCCAACGCCGAAAAAGAACGCTGGCAGGATCCCGCCTACGTGCGGGCGGAGGCGCGCAACCGCCTCTTTTACATGATGCCCGGAGAAAATCAACTGGTTATTATCGATGACGTAGAGATTCCTGCTGCTCAGGCGGCTCCCGCATCGGCGAATCTGCAACAGACCGAGACCAATTGGGCTAGGGCTTTGGGCTACTCAATTATTAGCGCGGGGATTACGCAGGGTGATGCCGCTAGCCTGGCTCCAGAGGGATCAAAACCGACCGAGGGTGGAATCGTTGATGACCAAACTCCCACCGAGACACCCGCAGATGAAACAGGGGAATAATGCCTCGACCACCGTTTGAACCCCCTACGCAGGCCGACATTAACACGGTTACGGAACAGCTTGGCCGCCCCGCCCGTAACGTGGTGGGCATTTCTGCCCGCACTCAAGACGGTGAACCCTCTGTGGTTTCCACGGCCCCGCGATTGGATGATGGAACCCCGTTTCCCACCTTTTATTATCTGTGTCACCCCGATGCTGTTGCGGCTGTCTCGAGCCTTGAGGCTAACGGATTTATGGCCGAAATGAACGATCTCCTGCGTGAAGACGACGAGATTCGAGCCCAGTATCAGCGCGCACACGAGAGCTACATCGCCGACCGTGAGAGTATCGCGGTTGTTGAGGAAATCGCGGGAATCAGCGCTGGAGGGATGCCTGATCGAGTCAAATGCCTACACGCTCTGGTGGGGCACTCGCTTGCCGTGGGGCCGGGAACTAACCCCATTGGAGACATCGCGTTACAGCAATCCGGCTGGTCTGGTAATAAATAGCTTCAGCATTCGGTAAACTAATCTGTGGTATTGGTGCGGTTGACACTGTAACTATTGTTTTCCCATGGGCGAAAGCGCCCCCCACAATCCTTAAAATCAGTGCTAATCAAGGAAGTGCTTTTGTGTCAAAGATCCTAATTGTTGGTGGAGGTTATGCAGGTTTCTACACCGCGTGGAAGCTTGAGAAGTGGCTTCGTGCCGGTGAAGCTGAGGTGACGGTTGTTGACCCGCTTCCCTACATGGCCTATCTGCCCTTCTTGCCCGAAGTGGCCGCCGGTTCAATCGAACCTCGTCACTCCGTTGTTGCTCGCCGCCGTCACCTCAAGACCACCAAGAGCATTGCGGGCAAGGTAACCGCGATATCACACGCTGATAAAAAGGTAACCATCACTCCGAGCGCGGGTGAGCCCTACGAGTTTGAGTACGATCACATTGTCATTGCCACCGGTTCGGTGTCGCGCACATTCCCCATCCCCGGGGTTGCGGATAACGCCATCGGCATGAAAACCATTGAGGAGGCGGTCGCTGTGCGTGACCGGCTTGTCAGTAACTTCGAAAAAGCTGCGGGCCTTCCAGCGGGACCAGAGCGTGAGCGCCTGCTCACGGTGACCATCGTTGGCGGGGGATTTGCCGGTATAGAGACGTTGGGAGAGCTACGCTCATTTGCTAATCTCCTGCTGGGACGTTACCCCGAGATCTCCTTTGAGGAGACCAAGTTTCACCTGGTCGAGGCGATGGGACGAATCATGCCCGAGGTGTCGCTTGAAACCAGCCAGTGGGTTATCAAGACCCTTACGGATCGGGGATCAACGATTCACCTGGATACACAGCTCTCCTCGGCGGTGGACGGCAAGATTGAATTGTCAACGGGCGAATCTTTTGAATCTAACCTTATTGTGTGGACAGCCGGGGTGATGCCCCGACCCTTCCTGAGAGGCACGGATCTTCCCATTGGAGAGCGTGGACACGTTCGGGGACGTCCTGACCTGCGTGTGGAGGGTGACAATGGCATCCTTCAGGGTGCTTGGACCGCTGGCGATACCGCAGCGATCCCCGACATCTCAGCAACACCCGGCCCCGGAGGATTCTGCGTCCCCAACGCACAGCACGCAGTTCGGCAGGCCAAGCTCCTTGCCCGTAACATCGTTGCTGATCTGCGTGGCGAGGGACTTCTCGATTACAACCACAAAAACATGGGTGCCGTGGCCGGTCTTGGAATGAATGTTGGTGTGTTCCAATCGGGCAAGTTTGCGATGAAGGGATACTTCGCGTGGCTTGCACACCGTTTTTATCACGGCCTTGCGATTCCCGCATGGGAACGTAAGTGGCGCGTTTTTGGGGGTTGGGTAGGCCACTTCTTCCTGCGCCATGACATCGTGAGTATTGAGGCGGTGCAGCAGCCACGTGCGATCTTTGAGGAGTTTGCCTCGCGGCCCAAGCCTCCCGCGGAGACAAAGCCTTAGCAGATTTTGGTCTGTCTTTCCCCGCTCCCGGGCGCTACAGCGCACGGGAGCGGGGAAAGACGGACCTCAGCCCTGCGAGAACCGGATGATTATTCGGCGCTGGCCCTCAGCGCATCACCGTCAAGGCGAAAAGTGGACCAGCCCGTCATCGGGCGCGCGCCCATCGAACGGTAGAAATCTATCGAGGGTGTGTTCCAGTCAAGTACCGACCACTCGAGGCGCTGATAGCCATTTGCTACACACAGCGAGGCGAGTGACTTGAGTAGCTGTTTTCCGTAGCCAGAACCCCGGTACTCAGGAAGCACAAAAAGATCTTCGAGGTAGATTCCGTGGGTCCCGGTCCAGGTGGAGTAGTTTCGAAACCACAGCGCGATTCCCACAATCTCGTTATCTCTGTCAACGACATGGGCGTAAACGGAGGGGGTGTCCTCAAAGAGAGCTCGGGTAATAAGATCCTCGGTGTTTTTTACCGCATCGGGCTCACGCTCGTAGATCGCGAGTTCACGGATACACCGAAGAATGCCTGCCGCATCGTGTGGCTCGGCATTACGCATCACCGCGCCGTCGGAAAGGGAGAGGGGAGAGAGTCTCTGCATTAATCCAGTGTAGCGAAAATGAAGCTGCGGATTTTGTTAGGTCTGTGCCGCATGGCGACTTAGAAATTGGAAGACCTCGGTGTCGTCTACTCCCGGAAATGAGCCCTGGGGAAGAGGAGAAAGGACGTGTGCGTGCATGCGCGCACTCGGCCAGGAGCTATCGGCCCAGCGATTGGCGAGATCTTGTGAGGGGCGGCGACAACAGGAAGGATCGGGGCATCGTGAAACCGTGCGGTTGGTCGTGTCACGTCCGCGAAACCACTTGGCCTGATCAAAGGGAACACCAAAGCTGATGGAGAAAGACTCTGTCTCTGTGGTTCCCGTCTGGACGGTACACCAGTAGGTGCCGGCCGGAGTATCGGTGTATTGATAGAACTCGCTTGTGCGATTGGTCTGTTCAAAAGCCGTGCGTGCGCCCCAGCGACGGCACAGTATCTGTCCTTCGATGGTTCCCGTGGGGTCTGCGGGTAGGGGAAGACCGTCGTTTTCATAACCTTTTTGGAGGGATCCGTCACCGTTCGATCGTAAAAAGTGCACCTCCAGATCCAGATGGTGTGTTCCCAGATTGGTAAAGCGCTGGGCCGCCGATTCGTGTGTTACCCCAAAGGCATCACGGAAATCTTCGATTGCCAGATTACGTTCCTTCTTTGCGGTGCTCAGAAACTCCACCGCTCGCTTTTGGGGGATAAGACAGGCTGCGGCAAAATAGTTTATTTCTAAACGCTGCTGTAAGAACTCGGTGTAGCTTGAGGGGCGGTCATGACCCAAAACGGCGTGGGCCATTGCTTGGAGGGCGAGTGAACGCAGACCGTGGCCGCCGGGTATGGAAGCTGGAGGGAGATAAATACGTCCGTTTTTGAGGTCTGTGATGCTGCGGGTAGAGTGGGGTAGATCATCTACATAGATGAGGGTAAATCCTAGTTGCTCGGCCATGATGGCCACCGTGCGGTGGGTGAGGGCTCCGGTGGTATGGTTGGCCTTGCGTAACAACTCCTCAGCGAGTTCTTCGATTTCGGGGATGTAATTATTGCGCTCACGCATTCGGAGGCGGCTCTCGGTATTGGCTCGTCGTGCCTCTTCCGGGGTAGCAATGGCTGCGCGGTCTCTGCGTTCAATTTCGCGGTGGAGGCCCACGAGTGATTCGAGAGCGTCATCGGGAATCGATTTTGTTCCGCGGATGAGGGGGAGCCCCAAGCTTGCGTATACCTGGCTGTGCTGGGCCTGATCCAGCTCTATCTCGAGAGCGGATCGTTTGTCTGGCGGTGCCGTGCTGAGTAGGTCCGCGAGGTCAATGTCTAAAATTTGTGCAATTTTCTGCAGCAGCGAGAGCTTTGGTTCGCGATGGCCATTTTCGATGAGGGAGAGCTGGCTGGGGGCCATGTTGATCTGCGTGCCTAATTGCTCAAGCGTGAGACTTGCTTTCATACGGAAAAACCGGAGGCGTTTCCCCAAGGTCAGAAGTTCCACTCGGGGGGCTTGCGATGATGAGAGGGTCATAGATTTTACTATATGTTAAAAAATGAGGTTTTTGATATCCAATTTGATGCTTATGATCTCGTTTTATGACGAATCATAGGGGTATGGCAAAAATTATTGCTAACACTGTATCGTGTTATTCGTTATCGATACGTCAGCAGGCAGGACTTTTAGGAGTGTCAGTATGACCGTCATTGACTCGCTACCGACTAGAACTGATCAGCAAATGAATCCGGCACATATCCACCCGGAAAAGCTTACGGATGCTGGTGCTTCTCCCACCACAACAAACCCAGATGTCCTTACCTGGGTGGAAGAGGTTGCGGCACTCACCCAGCCGGATTACATTCACTGGTGCAGCGGGACGCAGGACGAGTGGTCCCTGCTTGCGGAGGAGCTTGTGGCCACGGGAACGCTCATCCCACTCAACAAGAATTTACGTCCCGGAAGCTTTCTGGCCCGTTCTCATCCGAATGATGTTGCACGGGTAGAAGATCGCACCTTCATCTCCACCGAACGCGAAACGGATGCGGGGCCAACAAACAACTGGGTAGCTCCGGACGAGATGCGTCAAACGCTTAAGCCGCTTTTTAGCGGTTCAATGCGTGGGCGTACCATGTATGTTGTTCCCTTTTCGATGGGTCCCGTGGGGGGTGACATCTCACAGCTGGGTATTCAACTGACCGACTCACCATACGCTGTGCTCAACATGCGGATTATGACTCGCATGGGGCAATTGGCGATGGATCACATCACACCGGGAATCGAGTGGGTAAAAACCGTACACAGCGTTGGTGCACCCCTTCTTAACGATGCGGACGATGTTGAATGGCCCTGCAACGATACAAAGTACATTTGCCATTTTCCTGAGACCCTCGAGGTATGGTCGTTCGGTTCCGGCTACGGTGGGAACGCGCTCCTCTCAAAGAAGTGCTTTGCCCTTCGTATCGCAACCGTCATGGCACGCAAGGATGGCTGGCTTGCAGAACACATGCTGCTGCTCAAGTTGACAAGCCCGGCGGGTAAAGTTTTTCACATAGCGGCAGCCTTCCCCTCCGCATGTGGCAAAACTAATCTGGCCATGCTTAAACCAACGTTGCCGGGGTGGAACGTTGAGACCATCGGGGATGATATTGCGTGGCTTCGCCCGGGAACCGACGGACAACTGCGGGCGATCAACCCTGAGGCCGGCTTTTTTGGTGTTGCACCCGGCACAGGATATGACACCAACCCCGTCGCGATGAATAGCATCTGGGGTAACACGATATTCACGAACGTAGCTCTGACCGACGACGGGGATGTGTGGTGGGAGGGAATGACAAAGACCCCACCGGCTCACGCGATTGACTGGCAGGGGAACGATTGGACTCCTGACTCCGGTCGGTTAGCGGCACATCCCAACTCGCGATTTACCGTGCCGATTAAACAGTGCCCCACACTGGCGGAGGAGTGGAACGAGAGCGATGGTGTTCCCATCGACGCAATTCTATTTGGCGGGAGACGCGCCACCAATGTTCCGCTTGTAACGGAGTCTCTTGATTGGAAACACGGTGTGTTTATGGGTGCGACGGTATCGAGTGAAAAAACCGCAGCACAGGAGGGAACCGTAGGCGAGCTTCGTCGGGATCCCTTTGGAATGCTCCCTTTTTGCGGCTACAACATGGCTGATTACTGGTCACATTGGCTGTCTATGGGAGAACTTCTCGGTGATAAAGCCCCACGAATTTTCCAGGTTAACTGGTTTCGCAAGGGTGATGACGGACGCTTCCTCTGGCCGGGATTTGGCGAGAATACGAGGGTTTTGGAGTGGGTTGTACGACGTGTTTCCGGCGAGGTGGAAGGACGTGCAGTTTCTGTAGGAACCGTTCCTGCCCCGGGAGAACTGAATCTTGAGGGAATGACTATTCCCGAGAGGGATCTTGAGGAACTTTTTACTGTAGACCCCGAGCTCTGGTTAGCGGAGTGTGATCTTACTGAAGCTTATTTTGCGCAGTTTGGCGATAGAATTCCTACGGCTTTGCGGGAACAATTGGCTGATCTACACGAACGATTGGAGCGCTCTGCTCATGAGTAGATTTTGAACGGGTTCTTCCCGTACCCGTTCAGAAAGATAAACGCCGGGTGTGTCTTTGTTCCTGTGGGCGCACCCGGCGTTTTGTTTTATGGTCGTGTTCCTGCTCCGGTAAGTGCCTCCATCGTACTTACGGTGAGGAAAGCGGCACCCGTTTGGTTGGGATGCATGACACCGTCGGCGAGAGATAAGCCCTTCATGGTGATGCCACTAATGAATGAGTTTTTGTTAGAGGCGCAGGGAGTGTTCCCTCCCGAATCGCGAAATGTGTCAACAAATTGTGCGCCGTGCTTTGCGGCGATGCTTTTCTGCATATCATTCATCTCGATTTGAACCCCGTGAAGATATTCCGTATCGATGGTGGTGAAGGGGTAGGAATCTGGAAAGGTCTTGGGGGGAATAATCGTGAGTGCGGGGGTGAAACAACCTTTTGCATCCTGCGGGACGTGGATGGCTCCGGGGAAAAGAGCGGGGTATCCAACCACAAGAATCTTTGCGTTTTTTGCCGTCGCTGAAATCGTGGCGAGCAAGTTGTCAAAGGCAGGTTTAACGGTTTTTTCTAGTGTTTCCCTGAGCTGATCAATCCCGCCGTCGGGGGCATATTTTGCTTTGCAGTTATTGCCTTTACCGAGGATAAGGCTGCCCTGAGGTCCCCATGCGGCACACTGGGAAAGTACGGAGTAAAAGCCCATGTCATTGCCGCCTATTGTAACGGTGACCAGGTCGGTTTCGGGGGTGAGACTATTGAGCTGTGTCGGAGCAATTGCTCCGACAGTTGTCTTTTGGGGGACACTAACGATGTTTGCAATGGTTGCACCAGAACAGGTTGCATCATCAAGTTGATACCCAAGTGCTTGTGCAATGCGGTGCGGATAGTTATCGTGTGATTGCGAGCAACCAGCGGCGGGCAGGGGAGTATAGTTGCCAAGGCCAAACCCTGAGGCGTAGGAATCTCCCAGGGCAACGTAGCGTGTCGGTTTATTCTCTTGGGGGGAAGCGAGAGCTGAGGGTGCGTAGAGTGTTGATAAAACCAGTAGAGGAATTGTTGTGAGTGCGGGAATTGCCCAGCGGGCAGTGTGCTTTTTCATCAATCATCCTTATATTTTGAGGAAATAAATTATGCGAGGGGATGAGTGTGGATCAGCTTATAAGTAGGTCAATATAAAGATCAATGAGAGTTGTTTATACTTGCTTAAAATCAAGGTCGATTAAAAATTTTGTCACACATCTAAATATTTTTCGGTAGAACCTATTGCTCTGGGGCTGAATCAGATTAACCGCGGGCAATGACAGAAGAAACACCGGGAACCGGGCGCGGTGAGACATAAGAATACAACGTGCCGCCCGGAATTGTATTCTTGAGAATATTAATTGTGTGGCTGCAAAACTGTATGTACGTTACGCCGAATTGCAGCCACAACGCAAGTTATCTATATTGGCGAGTAGCTTCGCGAATCTGCTCAGCGAAGCGGTAAATATCGGCAGGAGTATCAACGGGATACCTCGTCTCAACCTTGTTTTCATCGAGAAGCCCAAGGTATTTTTGTGCGGCGTTGAAATGCAGCCTGGCGATTGGTTTGCGGTTGTTATCGTCAAGGAGGATGCCAAAATACGATTGGGTGTCGCGATGAACGATCCGCTCCGGGGAAACTTCGCTGCACGCTATAGCACGAACAACTTGGAAGCCCTCTAGTTCTTGGTCAGTTGTTACGATGAGGTTTTCCTTATCTGTTTCCCTGGCCAATTCGGACGGTTCTGTGTTCTCAGGTACCCCATCATCCATTGCAGCCTTGAGTCGATCGTTGATTCTGTCATTCAAAAATTGCTTTGAAGCCTTAGCGACAAGATCAACAAAGTACTCTCGCATCTTTGCAGTCAAAACCCCAGAATAAAAGCGGGCCGCGAGGAATTTCACCCAGTCTTCGTCCGCTGTCGTAAAAAGCCCAGCAAGAACCCGTCTTAGCTCTCCAATATATTTCAGATCCTCTGCTGCGCTGATTACAGATTCAAGGTCGAAAACATCTTTACGAAGCTTGTGTAACTCGGGAACTAGAGTTGCGTCAATATCTGATAGCGTGAGCGTGAGGAAGGGCTTTTCATCCATTCGGTTTGGTGCGTCAAGATCCGTAAAAAAATGATATTCATCACCATTTGTCAGAACTCTAATTCGGGCGTTTGCTGCAGCAAAGTAACGAAAAAGTTGGGAAGCATGTTTGACGTGCAGGGGCTCACCAATTTTTTTGCACTCGATTAGCACTTGCGCTGTTCCATCACGAATGATTGCGTAGTCAATTTTCTCACCTTTTTTGGTTCCAACGTCTGCCGTAAACTCGGGTACAACCTCAGAAGGATTAAAGACGTCATACCCTAGGACATGTGAGATGAAAGGCATTACGAAAGCATTCTTTGTTGCTTCTTCAGTCTCTATTGAGTCACGTTGATTGCTGATCTTCGTCGATAGGCTCGCTAAGCGTTCGGTGATTTCCGTGTACATTGCCTCTACTCATTGATAAAAGACTATTGCTCCTGATGTTAGTGATAATCAGGGGATTTCGGTAATCCACAGTGTATAGTTGAAGCTTTTTGTAAAATTGATGTACCCCCAGTCGGACTCGAACCGACACTGAAATGATTTTAAGTCATTTGCCTCTGCCATTGGGCTATGGGGGCTGGTGCCCTATACATACTAGCGAAAACATGTAGCTGTATTCTGCATTAAAGCACTGTCACGGGGTAAATATTGGACTTTTTATCGCGGGGGTAGAACGGTCCTGAAGGTTGGGCGGAATTCCTGTATCGGTCATTCTTGTTGCGCATCGACGGAGGGACCGTGTCTTAGACGCTGATGAGGCCCTTCGCAGTGAGTTCGGCAAGCGCCCTCCACGCGGTGAGCGGGATTCCAGAGGTCTCGTGTAGTCGAGCGGCGGCTTCTTCTACCGTGGGTACGGTTTTTCTGAGGAAGGGAACAAAACCCCACCCGGGTTCGGGGCGGAACGCAGCGACCGGCTTACCCTGTCGCGTGGCGCTACTCTCCATGATTGTGAGGATGTCATCGTATCGGGGACCCGCGTTGATCGCAGGAAAGCGCTTAGCATAGTCCCAGCGAACCCAGGCATATCGGAAAGCGCGACTGATAGTGACCTCATTGGCGCTTAAACCCTCAATCCCGACGTCTAGGCAACCGAGGGCAAGGCCCTCGCCAATGATGGTTTGTTGGCGGTTTTTGGTAAGCTGAATCTTCCGAGCCATTGTTCTCCTGACTACTTCGAAAATCAAGCCTATCGTGTGATGCCCGTCTCTTTGTTCATCCGGAAAGACTCGTTATTTCTTCAAATATCGGTTTTTGACTAGGCTCGACCCTACCCCCACTTAAATGAGAAGGAAGAGTGTTTATGGTTCTCATGAGACTTCTTGCCCATCAGCTGCGCCCCCACTGGTTATTGCTGGTGTGGGTTGTAGTTTTTCAACTTGCGCAGGCTCTCCTCTCCCTCTATCTCCCCACCCTTAATGCAAACATCATCGATCAGGGAGTGGCTAGGGGAGACACCGGCTACATCATGTCCACAGGTGGTTTTATGCTCGTGCTGACCCTGTTGCAGGTTATCTGCTCAATTACCGCGGTGTATTTTGGTGCAAAAACAGCCATGCGTGTGGGTAGGGACCTCAGAACCGCTATTTTTCATCGGGTGGGAGAGTTTTCCGAGCGGGAAGTTTCGCAGTTTGGTGCGCCCTCACTCATCACAAGAAACACCAACGATGTGCAACAGGTGCAAATGTTTGTTCTGATGACCTGTACCCTGCTGATCTCCGCACCGATCCTTGCCGTTGGTGGAATTGCTATGGCTATGCGGCAGGATCTTGAACTCTCCTGGTTAATTGCGGTGAGCGTCCCCGTTCTCCTCCTGGCAGTGAGCGCAATCATTGTGAAGATGGTTCCGCTTTTTCAATTGATGCAGGAGCGGATCGACAACGTCAACCGGGTGCTGCGCGAACAGCTTGTTGGTATTCGTGTTGTGCGCGCTTTTGTTCGCGAACCTCTTGAAACTCGCCGATTTGAGGTGGCCAACGAGGAAGTTACGGATGCTGGGCTACGGGCCGGTCGTCTTTTTGCTCTCATGTTTCCAGTAGTCATGCTTGTTCTAAACGTGTCAAGTGTGGCCGTGATCTGGTTTGGTGCTTTTCGCATTGAGGATCGCTCGATGGAGATTGGAACCCTCACAGCTTTTCTCACCTACCTCATGCAGATTCTCATGTCCGTCATGATGGCGACCTTTATGGCGGTGCTTGCCCCGCGTGCCGCCGTGTGTGCTAAACGGATCAGTGAGATCCTGCATACGGAATCATCGGTGACTCCTCCTGAAGACCCTGTGGAACCCTCTCAGCATAACGGAAGTATCACCCTAAAAGAGGTTGACTTTTCCTACCCCGGTGCAGAGCAGGCCGTCTTGAGTAATATTAGTTTTACCGCGACCCCGGGACAGACAACCGCAATTATTGGGAGCACAGGCTCGGGAAAAACCACTCTGATTAATCTGCTCCCGCGCCTTTTTGACGTGACCGGTGGGTCGGTTGTTATCGATGGGGTAGATATTCGCCGAATGAACCCTGAAAGTCTCTGGACCCGCATTGGCCTGGTCCCGCAAAAACCCTATCTTTTTTCGGGAACGGTGGCGAGTAATCTTCGCTATGGGCGGCCTGAGGCAAGTGATGAGGAACTGTGGGCGGCGCTTAAAACGGCCCAGGCGGAAGACTTCGTGCGAGCGATGCCGCACGGGCTAGAGTCGCTTATTGCACAGGGCGGCACAAACGTTTCTGGTGGACAGCGACAGCGTCTCGCAATTGCACGGGCTCTCGTAAAAAAGAGCGAGATATACGTTTTTGACGACTCATTCTCGGCTCTTGACCTTGCTACAGATGCTCGCCTACGGGCAGCGCTCGCTCGGGATATTGGGCATGCGACTCTTGTCATCGTGGCGCAGCGCGTGTCAACCATCGTCGGGGCCGACCAGATCCTGGTTCTTGAAGATGGAGAGATTGTGGGTCGAGGAACCCACGACGAGTTACTAGCAAACAATAAAACCTACGCTGAGATCGTTTCGTCGCAGCTTGTTGCAGAGGAGGCGCTGTGAGCAGCACGGAGAAAATGAGTGACGACAAAGTTCCTGCGCGTCCCTCGGGGCCGGTTGGACGTGGACCTATGGGACCCATGGGAGGTGGGGGGCCCGCGCAAAAGGCGTTGAATTTCGGGGCAAGCTCAAGACGTTTTGTGCGGCGACTTCGTCCCGAGCAGTGGAGAATGTATGTCGTCGGTTTTCTTGCGGTGGTGAGCGTTTTCTTCTCTGTGCTCGGCCCAAAACTCTTGGGTGATGGGGTAAATATCGTCTTTTCTGGCGCTATTTCTTTGTCGCTTCCCAAAGGGGCTACTCAGGCTCAAGTTGTTCAGGAAATGCGAACCAGGGGTGATAACCAACAGGCTGACATGCTCAGCAGTATGGAGCTTACCCCGGGACACGGGATTGACTTTGGAGCCCTGGGGCGAATATTGGTGGTGGTGTTAGCGCTATATATACTCTCATCGGTATTTAGCTGGATGCAAGCGTACATTCTTAACGGGATTGTGCAGAGAACCGTTTACCGCCTGCGTGAGGATGTCGAGCACAAGATTAACTCTCTACCCTTGCGCTACTTCGATAAAATGCAGCGGGGAGAGCTTTTGAGTCGGGTCACAAACGACATTGATAACATCTCCCAAACGCTTCAGCAGACCCTGAGCCAGGTGCTCACGTCGCTGCTGACGGTAGTGGGGGTAACCGTGATGATGTTTGTCGTGTCACCCCTGTTGGCTCTGATCGCGCTCATCACTATTCCGCTGACGCTCATCATTACCGTGTTGATTGCAAAGCGGTCACAGAAACATTTTGTGGCTCAGTGGAAATATACCGGTGAGCTTAACGGCCAGGTTGAGGAAGCCTTTAGCGGACACTCCCTCGTGAAGGTTTTTGGTCGTCACCGTGAGGTGGAGGAAGTCTTCCGAGCGAAAAATGAAGAGATGTATCGCGCTAGCTTCAGCGCGCAATTTATATCTGGAATGATCATGCCCTCGATGATGTTTGTCGGAAACCTCATGTACGTGGTTATTGCGGTTGTGGGTGGTCTCCGTGTGGCGTCGGGCACGATGCAATTGGGTGACGTCACCGCTTTTATCCAGTACTCCCGACAGTTCACGCAGCCCCTTACACAATTGGGGTCGATGGCCAACCTCTTGCAATCGGGAGTGGCCTCGGCCGAGCGCGTGTTTGAACTGCTTGACGCAGAAGAACAGTCGAGTGACGCAGATCCGGCAGAGAGTCCTAACAAAGACAAAGGTCGTCTGGTCTTTGAAAACGTAAGCTTTAGTTACTCCGAGGATAAGCCGCTCATCACCGACCTTTCTCTCGTAGCAGAACCCGGCCAGACCGTGGCGATTGTTGGACCAACCGGGGCGGGTAAGACCACCCTGGTTAACCTCATCATGCGTTTTTACGAGTTAAACTCCGGTCGTATTACACTGGATGGAACCGATATCGCCCGCATGACTCGCAGCGATCTACGCGGTCGTACCGGAATGGTTCTCCAGGACACCTGGCTCTTTAGCGGGACGATTCGTGAGAACATCGCCTACGGTCGTCCCGACGCCACCGAGGAAGAGATACTACACGCGGCAAAGGCTACCTACGTGGATCGTTTTGTTCGTTCGCTTCCCGATGGCTACGATACTGTGCTGAGTGACGAGGGATCAAACGTGAGCGCTGGAGAAAAACAGCTCCTCACCATAGCTCGGGCGTTTCTCTCTCACCCCAGCGTGCTCATCCTTGATGAGGCCACAAGCTCTGTGGATACTCGAACTGAGCTGCTGGTTCAAAAAGCCATGAGTGCCCTCCGAGCGGATCGAACTAGTTTCGTGATTGCACACCGCCTCTCAACAATCAGAGACGCCGACCTTATTTTGGTGATGGAGTCTGGAAGTATCGTGGAGCAGGGCAGCCACAGCGAACTTCTAGAAAAACGCGGGGCGTATCACGCGCTCTATAATTCCCAATTTGCGGGGGCGGTTACCGAAGAAAGTGACGGGAGAGAATAGCGAACGGGGGAGGGTTGGCCCCCAGCATATTGTCGCTCTCTACCGCCCCTCCTATCGGCACGGCCACGCTAGACAACGGGACGAATTTCGCCGACAATTGCATGCCCCCCGGTGATACTGAGATTTAACCGGGGTGCTACACGCTCAACCTCCGTGCGGGGAAGGGCACCTGCCTGAACTAGGAGCTCAAGCGCGGTTATGCTTGCCGCTCTCAGGCTACCGTCAAGTATCGTGAGTGCAACCGTTGTGCCGTTGGGCGCCCCCATAATCATGACTCCCTCAGCACCGAACTTTGCAAAGACTTTTAATTC
Organism: Lysinibacter sp. HNR; assembly: GCF_029760935.1. Taxonomy (NCBI): domain Bacteria; kingdom Bacillati; phylum Actinomycetota; class Actinomycetes; order Micrococcales; family Microbacteriaceae; genus Lysinibacter; species Lysinibacter sp. HNR. The sequence goes on from NZ_CP121684.1 coordinate 1,099,894, forward strand.
GTCAATGACAACGCTATTGGGCTGTCCCGGGCCGGCAATGACCCAGCCGTTTGCAAGAATGTTTTTGTGTAGCTCTGCGGCGGTGCGATGGAGGGGAAACGGTGAACTCGACCGGGCCGTTACGAGCCTACGGGTGGCACGCGCAAGGCCGATTAGGCTGAGCGCGTAGACCGGGGCACCACAACCGTCAACCCCGGACACCGTTATTTTCTCGCCCGAAAAACGCTGCACCGTATCGCGGATATGAGCCTGAAGGGGGTGATCCTCATTCAGGTAGCTTTCGGTAGGCCAGTCGTTAACAACACAGGCAAGAAGCATTGCCGCGTGTTTGCCCGAGCACGCCATAAACATAGGGCTGGGATCAAGTCCTTCACGAAGCACCTGACCGCGCGCATCGCTGTCTAGAGGGATATCCGCCGGACACTGCAGAGCGGATGCATCGAGATTAGCGAGGTTAAGAATCTGCTGAACGAGCGCAAGGTGGCGTGCGGTTCCCGTATGACTGGAAGCGGCGATGGCGGAAAGCTCGGGGAGAAGAGAAACGTTGCTGGTGAGTACGGCAAGCGCCTGCAGAGGTTTGAGTGCGGAACGCGGAAAGATGAGGTCTCGTGGGTTGCCTAGCTCACGAATGATCTCACCCTCACTATTGAGGACAATGGCGGAACCCATATGGCGTGACTCAACAAACCCGCTGCGGGTCACAACGGCAAGCTGGGCCGCGTCACTCGGGCTAAAGATCTCGGTGCTCATTCAAACGAGTTTACCGTGAAAGGAAGCTTTTTACTCTGATAAACCCGCTTGCTGAAAACCCGTGCGAAGTGAGCGTGTGTTGTAGGGTGAGGGAATGCGCAGCGAACATCGTTACGAGGTAACCGTTGAGTGGCAGGGTAATAACGGGACGGGAACAAGCGGATATCGCGACTACAGCCGTAAGCACACCATTTATGCGAGCGGCAAACACCCTGTTGAGGGTTCTGCCGATAGCTATTTTTGGGGGGATTCCGATCGTTGGAATCCCGAAGAGATGCTTCTTGCTTCACTCTCCCAGTGCCACATGCTGTCATATCTGTATGTTGCTGCGCGAGATGGGATAGTGGTGACGTCATATCGTGACAGGGTGAGCGGTACCATCAGACTGGATGGGGGCGGTGGGGGAGAATTTACCTCGGCCACTCTCAGCCCCGTGGTAACGATCGCTGAAGAAGAGATGGCTTTGTCGGCGCGGACAGCGCATCAAATCGCGGGTAAGCTCTGTTTTATCGCCAGATCGGTGAACTTTCCAATTGCCTACGAGCCGGTCATTCATTATCAGGACTCTTCGGGAGAGGCTCGCGTGTAACATCAGTCTCTCAGGCCTTAGGATAGAGACTATGTCCAACGGTTCACCGTTTTTTATCACCACACCCATTTTTTACGTGAACGATGTTCCACACATTGGCCACGCCTATACCGAGGTTGCCGCTGACGTGCTGGCACGCTGGCATCGCCAAGCAGGAGACGATACTTGGCTCCTCACGGGCACCGACGAGCACGGACAAAAGATTCTGCGCACCGCAACAGCCAACGGTGTTACACCACGGGAGTGGGCAGACAAGCTGGTCGAGGAAGCCTGGCTCCCAATGCTCAAAACGCTTGATATCCGCAACGACGATTTCATTCGCACCACGGATGACCGCCACGGAAAAAACGTAAAGAAGTTCCTTCAGCATCTATACGACGGCGGGCACATATACGCGGGAGAGTTTGAAGCGCTGTACTGCGTGGGGTGCGAGGAATTTAAACCCGATAGTGAAATTGTGATGGGAACGGGTGAATACGAGGGCGTGAAGGTGTGCGCCATTCACTCCAAGCCGCTTGAGCTTTTGCAGGAAAAAAACTACTTTTTCCGAATGAGCGATTTTCAGGATCGACTGCTTGCCCTCTACGAGGAACGTCCAGACTTTATCCAACCGGCGAGCGCACGCAATGAGGTTATTGCGTTTGTTCAGCAGGGGCTTAAAGATCTCTCGATCTCGCGCTCAAGTTTTGACTGGGGAATTACAATTCCCTGGGACAGCACCCACGTAACCTACGTGTGGTTTGACGCGCTTCTCAACTACATCACTGCAGTGGGATACGGCGAGAACGAAGAGGAGTTCAGCAGACGCTGGCCCGCGCGCCATATCGTGGGTAAAGACATTCTGCGTTTTCACGCTGTAATTTGGCCCGCTATGCTCATGGCGGCAGGGATTGAGGTACCCAAGAGCGTGTTTGCTCACGGCTGGCTACTGGTCGGCGGTGAGAAGATGTCCAAGTCAAAGCTCACCGGAATCGCGCCGAACGAGATCACCGATACTTTTGGCTCGGACGCCTTCCGTTACTACTTCTCACGCGCGATAAGTTTTGGACAAGACGGTTCGTTTAGCTGGGAAGATCTGAACGCTCGCTATCATGCGGAGCTTGCGAACGGTTTTGGTAACCTGGCGAGTAGGGTGCTTGCCATGAACGCTCGTTACTACAGTGGGAGCATTCCCTCTCCGGGAACGATAACAGATGCGGACCGTGAGATTCAGAGTATCGCTGAGAGAGCGGCAATCGAAGCAAACAAAGCAATCGAAGCTTTCCAAATCCATGAGGCGCTTGCTCACGTTTGGACTGTGGTGGACGCTCTGAACGGCTACATTACAGATCAGGAGCCGTGGGCGCTCGCGAAGGACGAGAGTGCGCGTGAGCGTTTGGGAACAGTTCTCTATACCGCAACCGAGGGTCTGCGGGTTCTTGCCGTTTTGCTCTCTCCCGTTATCCCTCGCGCTACCGAGAAGCTGTGGGCTGCGCTGAACGCGGAGTCGGCTTTGGGCGCTCTGGTCGAGCAGAATATTCGAAACGCGGGGATCTGGGGACAGCTTCCGCCGGGTAATCCTGTGGAAGCGTTGGAAGTCCTCTTCCCTCGGGTAGAGTCCTCTTCCTAGAGCAGTGGGTCTATCACAATGAATGCAGATAAGCCCGTTCGAGTACGAGAAAAAACTGAGGGGCGTGACCTCAGCTATCCTCCCGTTCCAGAGAAGCTGACCGTTCCTCTCTACGACAACCACACCCATCTGGAGATTGAGGACGGGGAATCGGGTATGGATCCGAACGAGCAGCTCGACCGTGCTGAGCGTGTTGGGGTCCGCGGTATTGTACAGGTGGGTACGGATCTCGATACGAGTCGTTGGTCGGCCCGACTGGCCGCCTGCGATCGGCGGGTGTTGGCTGCTGTTGCGCTGCACCCGAACGAGGCTCCACGATTAGCAGAGCGGGGTGTTCTCGAGGAGCACATCGCCGGTGTTGCTGAGCTTGCAACGCAACCGAGGGTTCGTGCCGTGGGGGAGACGGGGCTGGATTTCTTTCGCACCGGTGAGGCGGGGCGAGAGAGTCAGTTGTACTCGTTTGAACAGCACATCGAGATTGCCAAGCAGCACGATTTAGCGTTGCAGATCCATGACCGTGATGCGCACGAACAGGTGGTCGAGACGCTTCTACGTGTGGGGGCGCCGGAACGCACCGTGTTTCACTGCTACTCGGGTGATGAACAGCTGGCCGCGATCTGCGCGGATAACGGATGGTATATGTCGTTTGCCGGAACCATAACCTTTAAGAACGCGGTTAATCTACGATCTTCGCTTCGTGTTGCTCCGCGGTCACTGATTATGGTGGAAACGGATGCCCCGTTTCTCACCCCCATGCCCTATCGGGGGCGCCCCAACTCTGCGTACCTTCTTCCACTCACCGTTCGTTACATGGCCGATGTTCTGGACGCGGATCTAGAGGTGTTATGCAGTCAAATTGCTTATAACACGGAACAGGTCTATGGGGATTGGGCGAGTGATGAGTGAGCGTGAGGCACACGTTACCCTTCTTGGACCAACAGAAATACGCGATCTTGCGGAACTGTTGGGGATAGTACCCACAAAAAAGCTGGGGCAAAACTTTGTTATTGATCCCAATACGGTGCGTCGAATCGTACGCACTGCCGGGGTGAGGACAGGGGAGAGCGTTGTTGAGATTGGCCCGGGGCTAGGATCCCTCACGCTCGGATTGCTCGAGGTCGGAGCTTCGGTGGTTGCGGTCGAGATTGACGGGCGACTCGCGGCGCAGTTACCAAAGACAGTCCAGCGCCTGGCTCCAGACTCTTCTCTCACGGTTATTCATCGTGATGCGATGCACGTTATCGAACTACCAAGCGCTCCGATGCGACTTGTTGCCAACCTGCCCTATAACGTATCTGTTCCGGTATTGCTGCACTTCATGGAGCACTTTCCGACGATTGTTGCGGGTGTTGTGATGGTACAGGCCGAAGTGGGGAACCGGATAGCCGCCATACCCGGCTCCAAAGTTTACGGTGCCCCGAGCGTGAAAGCTGAATGGTATGGTTCCTGGCGCACTCACGGACAGGTGAGTCGACAAATTTTTTGGCCCGTTCCTAACGTTGATTCGGTGTTGGTGGGTTTCGAGCGGCGTGAGAGACCGCTGGGTGACGAGGCTGAGCGCTTGGCTACCTTTACCCTGATAGATGCGGGGTTCCAGCAGCGGCGTAAGATGCTGCGACAGTCTCTGCAATCGGTGCTGGGTGATACCGCTACGGCGTCGGAGATCATTGAGGCCGCCGGGGTTCGCCCGGAAAGCCGTAGTGAACAGCTGACGGTGCATGATTTTCTTGCCATAGCGCGTATAGCCGATAGACACACAAAGATACACTAGGAAATATGGTGCAGAACACAGAGGGTACAGAGCCATCGGACGCTTCGGAAGCGGAAAATTCTGGCACAAAAAGCCGGGACCGTGAAGACTCCCACAGTGAGAATGCATCGCGGGGTTCGGGCGGCTGGAGAGTTGCCTCACCCGAGTCTTCTCGGTTGGGCGCGAGTTCAGACAGATCCATTCCATCCGTGTCGTCTAATGCGGCGGCTTCGGTTGCCGCCGCAATTGACTCGGTCAAATCTAATATGCACGAGGGTGGTGAGGGCTGGCAGGATGACTCTGCACCCGCCCTTGATGAGTTTGTGAAAAAAGAGAAAATAGGGTCTCGAACGAGCGACGCTGCGCTGGTTGTCTTGGGTATTCTCGCGGGTGTGTATATTCTCTATACTGTCGGTTGGGTGAGTATCGCCCGAGACTATGCCCTTTACTACTCGCTAGTGGTTACCTCCAGCGGGGCTGTGGGCGACGTTATGTACCAGATTTTAATTTGGCTCACAGCGGCAACACCGGCTATTTGGGGTGCCGCGGTTATTGTGCTGACAAAAGGGTCGTCCGTGTGGAAGCGGATTACCTGGCTTGCGCTGGGGGCCATATTCCTTATTCCGCTGCCCTCCCTCTTTCAGCAGGTGATTTACTAGTGTCTTCGAATTCTCAAGAAGTGAATGTGATCCGTGATGGTCGATATTCCCAGGTGACCAATGTGTCTGGACGGGCTGTGTCGCGGCGCAGTATATTGTGGACCTGGATCGTCTCGATATTATTTTTCTTCTTTTATGCCTTTGCTGTTTTTGCCGCCCTGGGAAATTTGATCGGCGTAACTCAGATTGCAAACGTGCTCGGGGCGAACATTTCTTTTGTGGGATGGATAGTTCTTATCATCGGCATTGTCTTTCCTCCCATTATCTTTGGGCTTGGCGTATGGCTGGGACGTAAACGCAGTGTTCTTTCGCGTGCGCTCGTCTTGCTCGCCGGTCTTGGTCTTGTAGCAATCGTGATGATTAATACGCTGCAGAGCATTCGACTTGGTACCTTCTTTATTTAGTAGACTCGAAACCACCTGCCCACCACCTGATCGTAGGAAATTTTATTTCCCTCATCCCCGCACCGAAAGATTTCCCCGTGACAAAACCGGTCGTGCTCATAGCCGAAGAACTTTCCCCCGCAACTATTGATTCCTTAGGGTCGGATTTTCACATTGTGAATGTTGATGGCACCGACCGTGCGGCGCTTCTCTCTGAAGTGGCCTCTGCTGATGCCATTCTGGTTCGGTCTGCTACTCAGGTTGACGCGGAGGTGTTGGCGGCAGCCCCGAACCTTAAGGTTATTGCCCGAGCGGGCGTTGGCCTTGACAACGTTGATATTAAAACCGCAACTGCCGGTGGGGTAATGGTTGTCAATGCCCCCACCTCAAACATCATTAGTGCCGCTGAGCTCACCGTGGGTCACATTCTCAGTCTTGCACGCCACATTCCCCAGGCACACGAGGCGCTATCCAGGGGAGACTGGAAGCGCTCCGCCTATACGGGCACGGAGCTTTATGAAAAAACGATCGGAATTATTGGGCTGGGACGTATCGGTGCCCTGGTTGCGGAACGACTTAAGGGTTTTGGTGTGCACCTTGTGGCATACGATCCATATGTAACCAGCGCCCGTGCACAGCACCTGGGGGTACAGCTGGTCACCCTCGACGAATTGCTTCAGCAGGCTGACTTCCTTACCATCCACATGCCTAAGACCCCCGAAACCACCGGAATGATTGGTGCTGAACAACTGGCGCAAATGAAGAGCACCGCCTATGTTGTTAATGTGGCCCGTGGCGGTCTGATTGACGAGGATGCTCTGTATTACGCGCTACAACAAAAAACTATTGCCGGGGCTGGGCTTGACGTCTATGTGCAGGAACCGCCGCGTGACTTGCCGCTTATCGGGCTCCCCAACGTGGTTGTTACACCTCATCTGGGGGCCTCGACCGACGAAGCGCAGGAAAAAGCTGGGGTGTCGGTTGCTAAATCAGTGCGTCTTGCCCTGGAAGGTGAGCTTGTTCCCGACGCGGTTAACGTTGCCGGTGGGGTTATCGATCCCTACGTCCGCCCGGGGCTTCCCTTGACAGAAAAACTGGGCCAGGTTTTCTCGGCGCTTGCGCACAGTCCGCTCACAAGCGTAGACATTGAGGTGCACGGGGAACTCTCTCACCACGACATAAAGGTACTACGTTTAGCCGCGCTTAAAGGAATCTTTACCAACGTTGTGAGCGAGCCACTTTCTTATGTAAACGCGCCCCTTATTGCCGAGCAGCGGGGTATAGAGGTTCGGCTTCTGAGCGATGAGGTTTCGGACGCTTATCGCAACGTTATAACCCTGCGTGGTGCCCTGAGCGATGGATCACAGATTTCGGTTTCTGGAACCCTCAGTGGACCCAAACAGATCGAAAAGCTTGTTGAGATTAACGGTTACGATGTGGAGCTTCCTTTTGCTGAGCACATGATTGTCTTTACGTACAGGGACCGCCCGGGAATCGTTGCTGCGTACGGACGTCTTTTGGGTGATGCGGGAATCAACATAGCGGGACTTCAGATTGCGCGTGACTCGGAGGCGGGTCGCGCCCTGAGCGTCCTCAGTATTGACTCACCGGCTCCGGATGAACTCCTTACGCAGGTGCGTGACGAGATTTTGGCTGACACTCTGCGCCAGATCGACATCATTAGTTAGGGTGTGCCATGAGGTGACACATCGCTGTAGCGTGCGGAAGGGTGGATGACGCCGTCTACCGAGTCTTCTCGAAGAGGAGAAGGGGCAGCAAGCGCGCTGTTACGAGGAAACGAGCGCCTGACGGGCGGTAAAAAGGCTTATCGCTCTGCTAGGCTAAAGGTGCTGCCTTTTGTGGGTAGTGTATAAAATATTGAGTGAAAAAACGAGTGCGCAGACAATGCGCTGGTCTTCGGTGGTGGGTCACTATGTCCTCGAGCGAGAGCACATAGTGGTTTTCTACTGTTGATCAGCAGCGATTAAAGCTGAACGTTGAGTGCGTGCTCCTCACCTAATTTAAAACAAGGAGAAAAACTCTTGGAAGGTCCAGAGATTAAATTTGCTGAAACCGTTCTTGATAACGGAAAATTCGGCACCCGTACCATTCGTTTTGAAGCCGGTCGTCTCGCGCAGCAGGCTCAGGGAGCGGTAGCCGCTTACCTAGACGAAGAGACCATGCTGCTCTCCGCAACAAGCGTGAGCAAACGCCCCAAAGAAAACTTCGATTTCTTCCCGCTGACGGTTGATGTCGAGGAGCGTTCGTACGCCGCCGGAAAGATCCCCGGATCCTTTTTCCGTCGTGAAGGACGCCCCTCAACAGAGGCTATCCTGGTGTGTCGTCTGATTGACCGGCCCCTGCGTCCTTCGTTTGTGGATGGCCTCCGCAATGAGGTTCAGATTGTCGTCACTGTTTTGAGTATTGCTCCGGGCGAGTTCTATGACGCCCTGGCCATTAACGCGGCTTCGGCCTCTACCCAGATCTCGGGTCTGCCGTTCTCGGGACCGATTGCCGGTGTTCGATTGGCGCTTATCGGAGATCAGTGGGTGGCCTTCCCTCGGGCAGCACAGCTTGAGGAAGCAGTGTTCGATCTCATGGTTGCCGGACGTGTTGTTGTTGCGCCCGATGGTAGCGAGGACGTTGCCATCATGATGGTGGAAGCAGAAGCAACAGAAAATAGCTGGAACCTTATCCAGGGAGGTGCACAAAAACCCAATGAGGCAATCGTTGCTCAGGGACTTGAGGCGGCAAAGCCCTTCCTCAAGCAGCTTGTCAAAGCTCAGGAACAGCTTGCCACTCAAGCAGCCAAAGAGGTCGCAGACTACCCGGTTTTTCCGGCATATTCAGATGAGACCTATGGGGCTGTGGCCGCGCTGGCCGAGGCCGAACTGGTTAATATCTATCAGATTGCAGACAAGGTAGAACGTCAAAGTGCTGACGACGCGCTGAAAGAGCGCGTCGTTACGGCAATCGGTGTCAAGATAGAAAATGGCGAGCTTCCTGAAGACGCCGCCGAACAGCTTTCTGCCGCCTACAAATCTGTAACAAAAAACGTTGTTCGTGGGCGTATCCTTGCCGAAGGCGTACGTATTGATGGTAGAGGCCTACGCGACATTCGTGCCCTGGATGCCGAGGTTCAGGTGATTCCACGTGTGCACGGTTCGGCTATCTTCCAGCGTGGCGAGACCCAAATTCTTGGTGTTACCACGCTCAACATGCTCAAGATGGAGCAGCAGATCGATTCGCTCTCGCCCGTGAAGGCCAAGCGTTACCTGCACCACTACAACTTTCCGCCCTATTCAACGGGTGAAACCGGTCGTGTGGGTAGCCCTAAGCGTCGCGAAATTGGACACGGATTCCTTGCGGAGCGCGCACTTGCACCCGTGCTTCCATCGCGCGAAGAGTTTCCCTACGCTATCCGTCAGGTTTCTGAAGCGCTGAGCTCCAATGGTTCCACCTCGATGGGATCTGTGTGCGCATCCACACTCTCATTGCTGAACGCCGGTGTGCCCCTCCGCGCACCCGTTGCCGGCATCGCCATGGGATTGGTGAGTGATGAGATAGACGGTGAGACCCGTTACGCTGCCCTCACAGATATCCTGGGTGCGGAAGACGCGCTCGGTGATATGGACTTTAAAGTGGCGGGAACAAGCGAATTTATCACCGCTATCCAGCTGGATACCAAGCTTGACGGCATTCCGGCTTCGGTTTTGGCGGGAGCTCTCACCCAGGCAAAAGAGGCTCGGACCACCATCCTTAACGTTCTTACCCAGGCGATCGATACTCCCGACGAGATGGCCCCCACGGCCCCCCGGGTGATTACGGTGAATATTCCCGTCGATAAGATCGGTGAGCTCATTGGGCCCAAGGGTAAGACAATTAACTCGATCCAGGATGAAACCGGAGCCGACATCTCGATTGATGACGATGGAACCGTATACATCGGTGCCGTTGATGGCCCCTCGGCTGAGGCTGCACGGATTCAGGTGAATGCTATTGCTAACCCGCAGAATCCTGAAATCGGGGAACAGTACCTGGGAACAGTTGTAAAGAACGCCGCGTTTGGTGCGTTTATTTCCCTACTGCCGGGCAAAGACGGCCTGTTGCACATCTCTGAGGTGCGCAAGCTTGCCGGAGGAAAACGGGTAGAGAACGTTGACGATGTGCTCTCGATCGGACAAAAGGTGCTTGTTGAGATCACCAAGATTGATGATCGTGGCAAGCTGTCGCTTTCCCCGGTTCTTGAGGAGGATGCGTCTGAGGCATCCACCGACAACAGCGGGGAAGCCTCAGAATAAAGTGCCTTCTGGGCGATAAGGCCTGATACAAGGTGGATCCCTACCGTAAAGGTAGGGGTCCACCTTTGCTTTACGAACAGATCCTAATCCGCAAGGGTGTCGAGGATTGGCCGCAAAACATCCAGGGTGCTGAGAGGGTTGATTATTGCAAAGCGCAGGATAGGCTTGCCCCGGTGCGAGCTAGGAGTGACAAAGCCTACCCCGCTTGTCAGAAGCTTCTGAGACCAATGGTTATACTGCTCCGCGCTCCACCCCACTCGGGTGAAGGCCACAACCGAGAGGGTAGGTTCCGCAACCAGTTCAAGGTGGGGCGTCTCACGGATCACCCGGGAAACGGCTTGTGCTGTCTCCGCGGTTGCGGCTATTGCCTCTCGATATTTTTTTGTGCCGTGTGTTGCGAGGGAAAACCACAGGGGCAAACCGCGGGCGCGCCGGGTGAGCTGAATAGAGTAGTCACTGGGATTCCAAAGCGCGTCGTTCTCGAGTGTGTCTAGGTATTCAGCATGCTGACTGTGGGCCCGATAGGCGATGCTTGGATCACGATACACCAGCGCACACGCATCAAACGGTGTGAAGAGCCACTTGTGCGGGTCAACGATAAAAGAATCTGCTCTTTCCGCACCTCGGAAGAGTGGCTTGAGCTCGGGAACAAGGATGCCTGCTAACCCGTATGCCCCGTCAATGTGGAACCAGAGGTCGCGCTCCTCGGCTAGGGCACCGATGCCTTCAAGATCATCAATAAGGCCGAGGTTTGTGGTGCCCGCTGTTGCGACAACGGCAAAAACGTTTGCCCCGCCGTCCGGCTGAGCGTTAAGCGCTGATTCGAGAGACTTGCGGGTGAGCTGGCCGTCGTTTGCGACGGGGACGGGGAGCAGATCAACGTCCATGACCGTTGCCGCGGTGCGCAGTGAGGAGTGGGCTTCACTGCTGCAGGCAATCATCCAGCGGGAAGGAAGGGAACGCCCCGAAGCCGTGCGCTTAGCCTGGGCACTATGGCGTGCCGCAACTAGCGCGGAGAGGTTGCCAATGGTCCCTCCCTGAGCAAAGACGCCACCCGCCCCCGGGGGGAGACCCACCTCGCTTGCGAGCCAACGCAGCACTTCGTTTTCTGCGTATACCGCCCCCGCTCCCTCCATCCAGGAGCCACCGTAGATACTGCTGGCAGAAACGACCAGATCGAACATTGTGGCGGCTTCAGTGGCGGCATTGGGGATAAAAGAGAGGAATCCGGGGTGATCGCTGGAGATGCATGATGGTGCAAGGGTGTTTTCGAATATCCTCAAAGCTTTATCGCCGCCGAGTCCATCCGGGGTGATGGTTTGTGGGATCCGCGTGGCCAGTTCTTCCGGTGAGAGGGGCGCATCAAGCGGCTGGTTGTGTGCCATGCGATCACGAGAATAGCTCAAAACACGCTCGAGCAGTGCTCGACTTTCTGGACTCTGCCGGTGCATCGAGGTTGCGGACGTGTCGGGGAGGCCTTCATCACCGTTTTGAGTCATAAATATAAGCTTTACACACCAGACTTCGCCCTGTACAGATCGACGAATGGTTGTCTGAGCCATTTCACTAAATTTTATTTATCGAACCGGTAAATTGATAACTCTTTGGTATAGATGGGCAAAAGGGGCCCCGGTCTGGCGTATCCTTCGAGCAGGGCAATAACTAGAATTTCTAGGAGAAATTATGAAGCGGTTTGCGCAGGACTCAGAGCCGACCGTAGTGCGCCGCATGAACAACCTGTTCTCAGAGTTGGTGCGGAAAAAATCTTCCGGAGATCAGCTCGACTCGGATAGTGAGCCTCTCGAGACGCCCGCACTGCAATTGCAGCAGAACCGTCCTGATGAGCTTCACCGTGCACCGGCCTCGCGAGAGACAACTCACACGGAACCCATCACAACCGCCCGTGCAGGAATCCGTCGCCCAATCGGACAGAGCGATCTTCGGGTCTATCCGGTTGCCCTGGGAACAAGTGTGTTCGGTTGGACGGTAGATCGTCAAATGAGCATGGGTATTCTTGACCGCTTTTTTCTGCTCGGTGGGAATTTTATTGATACCGCAGATAACTACGCTGCCGGTCAGAGCGAGATGATGATTGGCAACTGGCTTCGTACCCGCGGCACTCGCGATCGTGTGGTGTTGGCGACCAAGGTGGGGCAGAGTGTAGACAATCCCGGCCTGAAGCGTCAAGGTATCCTGCGAGCCGTGGAGGCTTCGCTGGAACGTTTGCAAACCGACCATATTGATCTGCTCTACTTTCACTTTGATGACCCTTTTGTTCCGCTGGAAGATAGCCTGGCTGCGGCGCACGAGCTGATTGAGAGCGGTAAGGTACGTTATTTGGGCGCCTCTAACTATTCGGGACCGCGCCTGATGGAGGCTCGCATCCTCGCGGCAAACGGTCTCCCGCGGTTTGAGGCTATCCAGGAGCACTACAACCTATTGCACCGCAAAAAATTTGAAACGGATGCTGCCCTGGCGGCGGGCAGCCAGCAGCTCGGTGTTATACCTCACTTTCCCCTGGCTCACGGTTTTCTTGGCGGTGAGTATCGCACTCGGTCTGACGGTGTGGGTAATGCGCGTCGTATGCGCGCGGGACAGCACATTAACCGCCACGGATTCCGGGTTTTGTCTGTCGCGGAGAAAATTGCCGCGCGGCACGGGGTCGGACCGGCAAGCATTGCGCTTTCCTGGCTTCTGGCAAAGCCCAATATCGTGGCACCCGTTGTGAGCGCGGATACCCTGGCTCATGTGGACGCCATGATTGCAAGCGCGGACCTGGGGCTCACATCTGACGAAAAGAATGATTTGGATCGGGTGTCGGCGAATGAAGTCAAGCTGCACTAGGCTTGATTCAATGACCGGAGCTGTTGAATTTCCATTAGACCTGCCCGAAATGAGCGTTTCGTTTGATGGCGAGACCGAGATTCGTCGCACTATTTTACCAAGCGGGGTTCGTGTTCTTACCGAGCACATGCCCGGCTCTCGGAGCGCAACGCTGGGTTACTGGGTAGCGGTTGGTTCGCGTGATGAGCAGTTTACCAACCATGGAGCTGCTGGCAGCCTGGGGTCAACCCATTTTCTTGAGCATCTGCTTTTTAAGGGTACGTATCAGCGGAGTGCCCTGGATATCGCTGTGAGTTTTGATGCGGTGGGTGGTGAGCATAACGCAATGACCGCCAAGGAATACACCTGTTACTATGCCAAGGTTCGGGACGAGGATCTTTCTATGGCAACAACAGTTATTGCAGACATGTTGACAGGTTCAATTATTGATGAGGCTGAGTTTGATACGGAACGTGAAGTTATTCTCGAAGAGCTTGCCATGTCCGATGACGATCCTGCAAACGTCGCGGCGGAGCGTCTCTACAGCGCTGTGCTGGGAGATCACCCCCTAGGACGACCAATCGGGGGAGACCGTGAGACCATCGCGGGTGCGACTCGGGAGGGGGTTTGGCAGCACTATCGCGAGCATTATGCGTCGTCAACACTGGTGGTTTCGGCTGCGGGTGCGGTCAATCATGATGCTCTTGTGAGGGAGGTTGTGGCCTCTCTCGATACGGCCGCCCACAAGCGTCCGGAGTGGTCGATAACTGCGGAGTCTGCTCCGCATGCCCGCCGCCCTTCTCTGACGACCCCCATTGTTCGAGGCGAAGAGCTGACCGAGATTGAGCGTCCGGGCGGACAGATTAACGTCATGATGGGTGTTCCCGGGTTGATCTCCAGCGATCCTCGTAGATTTGCGCTTAGCGTTCTTAACACCGTTCTGGGCGGGGGGATGTCGAGCCGCCTCTTTCAAGAGATTCGTGAGAAGCGAGGCTTGGCATACTCAACCTACTCGTTTTCTTCGGCCTACTCCGACACGGGACTTTTTGGTCTCTACGCGGGATGTACGCCCGACAAAGCTGGGCAAGTTACAGAGCTGCTTTACGATGAGTTTCTGCGTGTAGCCCATGACGGTATCACTTCCTCTGAGCTATCACGGGCCCTTGGACAACTATCAGGATCCTCGGCTCTTGCTTTGGAAGACTCGGACGTTCGTATGGGACGTCTGGCCCGAACGGATATCGGAACGGGAACTTTTTACGACCTTGACGAAACTCTTCGCCAGCTCGCTGCGGTTACTCCGGACGATGTCACTGAGCTTGCTCAGGAACTGGTATCACGCCCACTATCCACGGTTGTTGTGGGAGATCTGGGATCGGCACAGGCCGGACAAAAAATTCAGAAGGCTCTGGAGGAACGGCGATGACCCACACTCTATACCTGGTGCGTCACGGGGAACAAGTGGACGCTGAGCATGGAATACCCGACGGTTCGCTGTCTGCCCGGGGTGAACTGCAGGCGGAGGCGATCGCCCGACGCCTGCGGGGCATAACATTTGATAAGGCCTGGCACTCGCCGCTCAAGCGTGCGGAAGAGACCGCCCGCGTTATGACAGATATGCTGCCGCCGCTTAAATCCGAGCCCTCAAGCCTGTTGCTTGACTGTGTTCCAACGGGATGGGTCGAGGGCACTCCTGAGGTCTACCACTCGTATTTTAACTCGTACACCGAGGATGAGACAGTTGCGGGTCGTGCCCAGATGGGGGACGCTACAGCTGAGTTTCTAAGTCATAAAACGGAACATCGTGAGCTCATTGTGACCCATAACTTTGTGATCGGCTGGTTTGTGCGAGAGGTGCTTGACGCCCCTGAGTGGCGCTGGCTTGGACTCAACCAATACAACTGTGGTCTCACTATTATTCAACAGCGCCCCGGTCGGCCCTGGTCGCTTCTTGTATACAACGATATTTCGCACCTCCCCGCCAGTCTGCGGACCGGACTCCCCGACAATGCGGTTGATTAGAAGGGCAGGTAACCTAGGGATATGATTACACGCGTTGCTATTGCCGGTGCTTCCGGACGGATGGGGCAGTTGGCCCAAGCCATCGTGGCAGAACTTCCAGAGTTTGAGGTGTGTGCCAAGCTTGGGTCACAGAGTGCCCTGAGCGATATGCGTGATGCCGATCTGATTATTGATGTGACCTCGCCCGCAGCCTCCCCCGAAATTGTGGAGTATGCCGTGCGTAACGGGATCAAAGTTTTGGTGGGCACAAGCGGTTGGTCCAGCGAGAAGATCGCTACCCTGCGCACGTTACTGTCCGAGCATAAGGACGCCGGAATTATCCTCATCCCTAATTTTTCGATCGGTTCTGTGCTTGGCTCTGCCCTTTCGACCATCGCTGGGCAGTTCTTTGACTCCATTGAGATTATTGAGGCGCATCACGCGGCCAAAATTGACTCTCCCTCGGGAACCGCAGTGCGCACGGCAGAGATGATTACGGCAGCGCGAAAAACACAGGGACCCGTCAGAGCGCCCCATGTGGATCAGGCCGCCCGCGGTGAACAGGTCGCGAGCATCCCCGTGCACAGCCTGCGGCTATCCGGTGTGCTGGCAAAACAAGAAGTGATCTTTGGCGGCGTGGGGGAAGTCCTCACCATTACCCACGACACCCTCTCACCCAGTGCCTACGAATCGGGTATGAGGGTTTCGATTCAGGCCGCACGAGATGCGCGAGGGCTCACGGTGGGGTTAGACAGCGTGTTGAACCTTGATGTTTTAACGGGCATGTCCGGTGCTCGTGGCGGTCACGAGTCCTCCGAGACCGAGCGATGACGGCTATGAACCGTACGCTCGGTGGGGTGATTCTGATGACCGCCCTGCTTGGCCTGTATACGCTTCTTTTGGGGCAGAAAGCTGTGCTCCTTCTTCTCTCGGGGATTCCTGTGGGGGTGGCTCTCGGGGTTGCCCTCCTCTTCATGCCGCTCATCATGGTGTGGGCGATCTGGCGGGAGCTCTCCTTTGGTGTGCAGTCGAACCGTCTCTACCGTGAGCTCACGGAACGTGAGGAGCGCGAAACCACCCACCCGGACGAGACCGGGGATGAACGGGTGGGTCTTCCCCGGCAAACGTTGCCCACCCTGCCCAGCGGACGTGTTGATCGTGCCGCCGCAAAAAAGGCTTTTCCGCTGTATCAGGAAGCGGCTGAGTGCAACCCACAAGACTGGTCGGTCTGGTTCCGTCTAGGACTGATCTACGATGCGTGTGGTGATAGGCGGCGGGCCCGACAGACTATTCGCCGAGCCATCGAGTTGCGATCACGCTTTCCTATCACACCCTTTTTGGAGGTAGAGAGGGGGTACACCCCTTAGACCCTCCGATTGTTTGATAAAAGAGGCGAAACCCTCGACATCACCGGCGCTTAAAAAGTTCTGTGAGCAGCGGTGCAAGCTTGGGATCCTGGAAGGTGTAGCCCGAATCGAGGAGGCGCTGGGGCCGCACACGCTGATCGGAGAGAAGTAACTCGCGGGCAGCATCACCCAGCAGTGCAACGAGCGCAAATCGCGGCGCGGGAAGCCAATAGGGGCGCTTTACCGCGTGAGCCACGGCCCGCATGAGTTCTGAGGCTTGAGTTTGTTCCGTACCCACCAGATCAACCGGTCCAGAAAGTTCCGAAGTCACGAGGTGCAGTTGGGCGGCAACATGGTCTCGCAGGCTGATCCAGGGCCAGTACTGTGCACCCGAACCCAGCGGTCCGGCACCACCCAGCAGAGCAATACGTCTGAGTAGGGGGAGAACGCCACCCGTGCGAGACAGCACAACACCCGTGCGTAGGGTGATCACTCGAACGTGGGAGGGGGCAGCGTATGCCGCGGCTTCCCAGTCAACGCACACGTCGGCTAAGAAGCCGGTTCCGTGAGCGGAGGAATCGGTGAGTTCTTCGTGCGGTCGATTCCCATAGTAGCCAACCGCCGAGGCGCTGAGAAAGACCCGGGGAGGGGCATCCGAGCGACGCAGGGCCTGCACCAGGGTGTTGGTGGAATCGATTCTGGAGTAATAGATTTTCTTTTTATAGTTCGCACCCCAGGGGAGTTTACTCAGGGATGCTCCCGAGAGATTGACCAGGACATCCGCATCGTGAAGGGCGCGATCATCGATGAGGCCTGATGATGGGTCCCAGTGATACTCGTGCGGGTGCGCGGGATCGCGTCGCACCAGGTGGCGCACGTGATACCCCTCGGCGGTAGCCCGTTGAGTGAGTTCGTTGCCGATGAGCCCCGAGGCTCCGGCGATAAGAATTGTTTTGGGTTTTACGCCGTCGTTTTGGGCAGCGTCGTTGTGAGCATCAACCATATGCTAAGAATACGCGCTAATGTGTAGGGTTCCCAAGAGGCTGGTGCGGTCGTTTGGAGAATAATTCAGGGGAAGAAAATGTGCCGTGTGAGATTTCGTAACCGATTGTTTGTTTGCTGCTGATTATCTGAGGAGCGATTCCGACACAGGGTCGGATCTAAAAATCAGGAGCAAAAAATTAAATGAATCTATTTTCAGCTCGACGCACTCCCCGTGTGCGTCATGTTCTGGTTGGGAGTATCGTGTTGGCGGTTCTCGTAGGAAGTTGGGGTAGCGGAGCCGCATTTGCCGATACACACGAAAACGGTGGCGCGCGTCGAAACGACGGTGATAATACAGCGTTTGTGCGCTCCGCAATCAAAGATGGCCCGGCTAAAAACGTGATCCTGCTGATTGGCGACGGAATGGGCGATAGTGAAATCACCATCGCCAGGAACTACGCCTATGGGGCGGCTGGAAAACTTCCCGGGATTGATGCTCTTCCCCTCACCGGTCAGTACACCACCTACTCCCTGCACAAAGATGGACCGCTTCGGGGAAAGCCTGATTACGTTCCCGACTCTGCGGCTACGGGAAGTGCCTGGGCAACCGGTACAAAAACCTATGACGGGGCAATCTCCGTTGACATTAACGGTGTGCCGCAGCAGACCCTAATCGAGCTGGCGCGAGCAAACGGACTGCGTACCGGAAATGTGACAACCGCCGAGGTTCAGGACGCCACCCCTGCCGTACAGGTGGCACACGTCGGCTCGAGAAAATGTTTTGGCCCGGATAGCCGGAGCTGTGGCTCCGACGCACTTGAGCAGGGCGGATTGGGCTCGATCAGCGAACAGACTCTCGATACCCGACCCGATCTCACGCTCGGGGGTGGAGCGGCTTCTTTTGCGCAGCGGGCTAAAGCGGGGCCGTGGAAAGATCAGACACTCTTTGAGCAGGCAGAGGACCGCGGCTACCAGGTCGCGCGAGATGCGTCTGGTCTCTCACAGATCACCGAGGCAAACCAGGAAAAACCGCTGCTGGGAATCTTTACCGACGGGAATTTTCCGACACGCTTTGCCCCGACTACGGCAACCGTGGGAGGTGCCGATCACAGTGTGAGCTGCGAGCCTAACAGGGAACGTCTCTCCCCGGATCTTTCCCTGGCCAGCCTGACCAACAAGGCACTATCACTTTTGGATGTACAGGACGGCTCGGGTAAAGGATTCTTCCTGCAGGTGGAGGGTGCCAGCATCGACAAGCGAGATCACCAGGCAGACGCCTGCGGTCAGATCGGTGAGACCATCGACCTTGACGAAGCGGTGCGGGCGGCACTCGACTTTGCTGAGAAAGACGGTAACACAATGGTTATTGTGACGGCCGACCACGCTCACACCAGCCAGATTGTCGACAGCACTCCGCCCAAGAGTCTGAGTACCGCCGTGACCACCCTTGAGGGTTCGGTCATGAAGATCTCCTACGGTACCGCCGGGTCCGGGGAGTCACAGCAGCACACCGGTACACAGCTACGGGTTGCGGGTTATGGGCCGGGTGCGGCGAACGTCGTGGGGCTTATCGATCAGACGGATAATTTCTTTACGATTTCCTCTGCCCTTCAGCTATCGCGTAATACCGCCGACCTGAGTGCGGATGGAGAAGCGGAACTGACTAAAGAAACTTTTGCACCCGGAGAAAAAATAGACCTGACATTCCGCGGTCTGCGCGGTGACCGGCAGATCACGGGAGTGATCGCTTCGAATAGTGAGGTTCCCATCCCCAAAACAGATGTGCTGCGGGGTGCTGCCACGCTTTCGCTTGAGGCTCCCGAAGATCTGGGCGAGCACACCATAACCGTGACGGGTAGTCAGAGCGGGAAAGCGATCACCGCGCGTTTTGTTGTTACTGCGGATGGGGCATCATCACCTGGGGTAGCAGCGTCTCCCTCTTCTCCTAGTAACTCTACTGGGGTTGGTGATTTTGTTTGGAAATTTGGTGTGTCCCTGGCCACAACCGGCAGCGCGGCGCTTCCCCTCGTCCTCGCGCTAACCCTTGCCATCCTGGCTCTTGGTGGAGGTGTGATCCTGCGCGCTCGGTGGCGTTCGTAATCACCCAGGCATCCTGTGATGGGTGCGATGTTGTCGATAAGCTGGGAACATGACTGACACTGCACTCATCACGGGAGCAACCGCGGGTATCGGTGCCGAGTTTGCGCGGCAATTGGCTAGACGAGGCTGGAATCTGGTGCTTGTTGCTCGGAACGCTGAACGCTTGGAACACATCGCGGATGACCTGCAACAGAGGTTTCAGATTAACGTTGAGGTTATCACTGCGGATCTCACCCAGCAGGAACAGCTCAAAACGGTTGAGAATCGTTTGCGTGACCGAGCCCGCCCGATTGAGCTTCTGGTGAACAACGCGGGCTTTGGGTTGAAAAAACCCTTTGAACAAAACGATCTGGAAGAAGAACAGAGTCACCTAGATATTCTGCTCCGGGTGCCCATGCGACTCACCCACGCGGTACTCCCGGGGATGCTTGAGCGAGGTAAGGGCCGAATTATTAGTGTGGCCTCGGTAGCCGGTTTTATTCCGAGTGGAACGTACGGTGCTTCTAAAGCGTGGGTTATTAGCTTTAGCAGGTGGGCAAACATCTTTTATCGAGCACGAGGGGTAAAGATAACCGCGCTGTGCCCCGGGTTTGTTCGCACGGAGTTCCATGACCGAATGCGGGTGAGTACGGAACAAATTCCTGAGTGGATGTGGCTGAGTCCCGAGCAGGTCGTGTGGGAAGGTCTGAGAGACAACTATCGAGGCAGGGCAGTTTCGGTTCCCTCCGCACGCTACAAGATTGCCGTGGCTCTCACCCGTGTTTTGCCCGCGAGGGTTGCCGTGCAACGGACACGCAAGGACTCCTGAGTGCAGGGTTGCAGCGGACACGCCAGGACTCCTGGGCACAGGGTTCACCGAACGCATAGCAGAGAATATGGGTAAGATTATTGTTTTGACCGTTACATGGAACGCAACAGGTAGTGTGCGAGCGTAAAAGGTTTTACCCACGGCGTGCGATTTGGCACGCGGGTACGGCACTTCCGATAGCATTGTTGCGAGCGATCCTTCCCCCGAAAGCGATACCCTAGAGAGCATGGCACACGTAGAAAACCCATTCGGACAGGTGATGGTGGCTCTGATCACCCCGTTCACTAACGATGGTGAAGTTGATTGGCCCGCTGTGGAGCGGCACGTTGATGCGGTAACCAGTGCGGGCGCCGACGGTATTGTAGTCACCGGCACAACCGGTGAGACCTCAACCCTCACCGATGCTGAAAAGCTGAGGCTTGTTGAGGTGGCAAAGAGTGTTGCCGGTAATCGTGCCAAGGTTATAACGGGTGGGGGCTCCAACGAGACCGCCCATGCGATTGAGCTTTACAAAGCCAGCGAGAAAGCTGGGGCTGACGGGATCATGATTGTCACCCCGTACTACAACAAGCCTACGCAGGCCGGAATCCTGACGCACTTCCGTATGATTTCGGACTCCACAGACCTCCCCGTTATCCTTTACGATATTCCCGGACGCACGGGTGTACCCATCGCCTACGAGACTATCCTCCGCCTGGCAAAGCATCCCAACGTGGTTGCGATTAAAGATGCCAAGGGAGATTTTAGTCAGGCTAGTCGTGTCCTGAACCAGACTGATCTGCTTTATTTCTCTGGTGATGATGCTAATGTTCTTCCGCACCTCGCTATCGGCGCGAGCGGACTTATCGGGGTTACCGCAAATATTGCTGCAGCGCCGTATCGTCAGATAGTAGATGCGGTTAACGTTGGAGACCTGGCTTCAGCAACCGCTGTACACAAAAAGCTGGAGCCTCTGGTTCGAGCGATTATGACCCATGTGCCAGGAACGATTGCGGCCAAATACGTTCTTCACGGACTTGGTCGCATCAACAGCCCGCGTGTGCGGCTTCCACTCGTTGGTCCCGAGGAGTGGGAGGCATCACAGATTGAAGATGATCTCGCTCTTGTGGGGGACCTGCCGGGTCTTGACCTTAGTAATTTCCGCCCGGATCGCAACGCGGCCGCAGGTGGAGCCCTACCAAAGATTGCGGGAACAACCCGCTAGAAACAGGAGGACGTGTGCATAGCAACGTCTCAGAACCAGCACCACACTACGCTCCCGCGCCCCTTCGCGACGGCACCCTGCGGATTATCCCCGTTGGTGGCCTCGGCGAGGTGGGTAGGAACATGACCGTTTTTGAAATAAACGGCAAATTACTCATCGTCGACTGTGGTGTTTTATTTCCCGAGGCAAACCAGCCTGGAGTTGACCTAATCCTGCCAGATTTTTCGATTATCCGTGACCGACTGGATGACGTGGTTGCTGTTGTGCTCACACACGGGCACGAAGATCACATTGGGGCTGTTCCCTACCTGCTGCGACTGCGCGAGGATATCCCTCTCATCGGCTCTCAGCTCACGCTTGCTCTGGTGGAGGCTAAGCTCAAGGAGCACCGCATCACACCGTATACGCTCACCGTACGAGAGGGCGATGTTGAGCAGGTTGGGCCGTTTGAGTTGGAGTTTGTCGCGGTTAACCACTCGATTCCTGATGCCCTAGCCGTTGCCATAAAAACAGAGGCGGGGTCGGTTCTTGCCACCGGCGATTTTAAGATGGATCAGCTCCCGCTTGATGGGCGGCTCACCGATCTGCGGGCTTTTGCGCGTCTGGGAGAAGAGGGTATTGACCTCTTTATGGTCGATTCGACCAACGCTGAGGTGCCCGGATTTACACCGCTTGAACGCGATATCGGTCCCGTGCTTGATGAGGTGATCGCTAAGGCGCCGGGCAAAGTTGTTGTGGCGAGCTTCTCCAGTCATATTCATCGGGTGCAGCAGGTGCTTGATGCTGCGCATAATCACGGTCGTCGGGTGGTGCTGTTGGGACGCTCAATGGTTCGTAATATGAATATTGCTGCGGAACTTGGCTATCTTCGGGTGGAACCGGGAATACTGCTTGATCACCGCAAGACTGAGGGCACTCCCGACGACAAGATTGTCTATATGGGAACCGGTTCGCAGGGAGAACCCATGGCGGTTCTCAGCCGTATGGCTAACCGGGAACACAAGGTTGAGATTGGTGAGGGTGATACCGTCATTCTTGCGTCGAGCCTTATTCCCGGTAACGAAAATGCTGTATACCGAATTATCGACCGTCTTATTAAAAACGGTGCAAATGTGGTACACAAGGGTAACGCGAAGGTTCACGTTTCTGGGCATGCTGCTGCGGGCGAATTGCTCTACTGCTATAACATTTTGAAGCCGCGCAATGTGCTTCCAATCCACGGTGAGTTTCGACACCTGGATGCAAACGCGAAACTTGCGATTCAGACCGGGATTCCAGAGGAAAACGTATTGCTCGCCGAGGACGGCACCGTCATTGACCTGAAAGACGGTGACGCTACCATTGTTGGACAGTACGACCTGGGGTTTGTATATGTAGATGGCTCGAGTGTCGGACAGATCACTGAGGCTGACCTGAAGGATCGTCGTGTGTTGGGTGAGGAGGGTTTCATTTCGGTTATTGTGGTGGTGGAGTTTGCCACGGGACGCGTTGTTGTGGGGCCAGAAATCCATGCAAAGGGCGTGGCTGAGGGAGATAGCGTCTTTGAAGATGTAAAACCCAAGATTGTTGCAGCCCTGTCTGAGGCCGCGCAAAACGGCGTGCGTGATCAGCATGCGCTACAGCAGGTTGTGCGTCGCACGATCGGTCGCTGGGTGGCCCAGAAACTGCGTCGTCGGGCGATGATAGTTCCGGTTGTTATCGAGGCGTAGATGTCAAGGCGCTGTAGAGCGTCAGCGTTTGCGCTAGGAATTCTTAGGTGATAAAGGAAAAACGTGTCGCATTTTTTGCAAACCCCCGCGTGGGGTGAGTTCCAAAAGGCTTTGGGGCGAACGGTTGTAGAAGATTCGGGTGAGGGATGGCGCTATTTAGCAATCCTTGAGAAGGGACGCATTAACTCGCGTCTCTATACCCCCTACGGTCCGGTAGTGAATTCTCTCGATTACCTACCTGCCGCTCTTAGCTCGCTTGTGAGCGCTGCAAAAAAGCTTGGGGCTGTTTTTGTGCGGGTTGAGCCCCTGGTGATTACCCCCGGTGACACAGAATTATCCAGCGTGGTAAACGCTTTTGAGAGTGCGGGCCTGCGTCGAACCAATTATGTGCAGCCTGAGCAGACCTGGCGTGTTGATCTGACACAGTCCGAGGAACAGGTTCTTAGCGGACTCTCAAAAACCGGTCGTAACCTGTACCGTAACTACAGCAAAAAAGGCCTGTCGATTCGATCAAGCGATAGCCCCGAGGACGTTGAGGACTTTCTTCAACTGGTGAAGGGAGTGGCGGAGCAGGCTGATATTCGCCAGCATCCGGATAGTTATTTCCGTCGCCAGGTTGAAATACTTCTGCCTCGGGGCAATGCCCGTCTGTATTTTGTTGATTTTGAGGGTAGCCCTATTGCGGCTTCGCTTGTATATGATGACGATAACCGTCGATACTACGCGCACGCGGGAGCGAGCTATGAGCACCGCCGTTTGCATCCCGGCAACGTTTTAGTTACTCAGATGATGCTGGATGCTCGTGAGAGCGGGAAAGCTGAGTTTGACTTCTATGGTGTGTCTCCCGCCGATCAGCCGGATCACGCCTGGGCTGGATTTAGCAAATTTAAGCGATCCTTCGGAGGATATGACTACCACTTTACGGGTACGTGGGAGTTGCCTGTAAAGGTTGGGGGATACACGCTGTATCGTCTCCTGCGTCGCATTATGGACTAGTGGGGGCTTGAGCGTTTTCTTGTTCCTCGGGGACCCCTAGGGCGGATAAGAAGCGCGTGTGGAATCCTGCGATGTCAACGTTCTGCACTATTCGGATAACGCCGGGAGCTTTCGGGTTGGTCGGGGTCGGAAGGAACATGCGCTGATCACTCACAATTTGACCCCGTGAGATTGATCCGCGGAGTTCAACCTTGGCCTGCACCAGGCGGTATTCCGCGAGCTGCGGCTCCAACGCTAGGGCCAGAGCAAGAGGGTCATGTAATACGCAGGTTCTGTACCCAAAAGACTTTTCGTACGACTCGAGGTAGAAATCCATGATGTTCGCTGCAAATTGAGCTCGAGGATCGGTGCTTTTTTCAATCTGTCTGACCGCTTGGGCGGTGAGCGCGGTTTGTAGGGTTATTTCCAGTCCCACGAATAATACGTCCCAGGCAGCATCGATAACCACCTGAGCGGCCTCAGGGTCGTGCCAAATGTTTGCCTCTGCCACCGCTGAGGCGTTACCTGGCACACCCACGGCCCCTCCCATGATGACAACGTTTTTGATGAGCGCTGGTAGCTGGGGTTCGAGGAGCAGAGCGATTGCTATGTTGGTGAGTGGCCCTACCGCAACTAGGCTAAGTTTTCCCGGATTTTCACGTGCAAGACGGACGATAACTGCGGCGGCCTGATCCCCCGAGAGCGCACGTGCAGAGGGTGTGATTTTGGCGTCTCCAAGGCCGTCCTCACCGTGGACCGCTTCGGCTGTGCGTAGTGGTTGCGCGAGGGGTCGGGCAGCTCCAGAGAAGACGGGGACCTCTTGTTTGCCAAGGAAGTCTAATACGGTGACGGTGTTCCGGCTGCCGACCTCAACGGGCACGTTCCCGTGGGTAACCGTGCACGCCACGAAGTTTGCGCCGTGATGTGCCCCATACATCAGAGCGAGGGCATCATCAATACCGGTATCACAGTCGAAGATAAGGGGAAGTTTCATCTTTGTCACTCTTTCGTCGTTGATTTATGTATTTTTAATAGTTAATTTATATCTTGTTTATCACTAATAATAATTAGCTAATCATGGTTTATTTTCTTGAAGGGGAGGGGCTCGACCCGATTGTGGGGTGAGGGTCACGACGGTCGCATTTTTTGTGATTGCGCGTTGCCACGCAGAAGCGATCGTATTCTCAAACCAGAAAAGACGAGGGCAACTATCGTAATAATGTAGGGCATCATGAGGGCTATGTTTGAGTTTATTCCTGCGATTCCCAGGAGATCGGATAGTGCATCGGCCGCCCCAAATATTGTCGCCGCAACCATCGTTCGTACGGGTCTTGCAAGGCCGAATGTGAGAGCCGCAACAGCGATAAATCCTCGCCCGGCGGTCATATCGGCGGAAAACGCTCCGATGGTTGCCATCGCTAGTTGGGATCCGGCCAAGCCACAGAACACACCGGAAAGAAGCACACTCATAAACTTGACTCGCAATACGCGGACGCCTGCGGCCTGCGCGGCGGCTTGGTCCTCACCAGCAGCGCGGAGGTGGACCCCAAAACGGGTTCTGTACAGCAGGAAAGAACAGAGCGGTACCGCCGCGAAGGCTAACCAGACCAGGACGGTTTGATCGTTGAGGGTGGGGCCGAGCACAGGG
Organism: Lysinibacter sp. HNR; assembly: GCF_029760935.1. Lineage (NCBI taxonomy): Bacteria > Bacillati > Actinomycetota > Actinomycetes > Micrococcales > Microbacteriaceae > Lysinibacter > Lysinibacter sp. HNR. The sequence continues at coordinate 1,125,533 of NZ_CP121684.1, forward strand.
ATTTCAGCGAGTGGACCCAACGATATCTTGGGCAGTGTTATGGTCTTATCGGGTGGTGTTACCCCGGCATTACCGTAGAGGGTCACCAGAAGAAACACGGTGAGTCCGACGGCCAAGAGGTTAACCCCTATGCCCACCACAATCTCGTCGGCGTGAAAGTGCAGCACTATTATGGCAAAAATTAAGGCGAGAAGGGCGGCTGCAAGCACGCCCGCCACGAGCCCGATGAATGAGTTGCCCGTTGTGATCCCGACGCTAATCGAGGCAAAAGCACCCAGAAGCATCATCCCCTCAAGGCCGATATTGAGCACGTTTGCTTGCTGGGTAAGCGCTCCGCCCAGTGCCGCGAGGAGGATCGGCGTGACCTTTGCAAGGATAACCGCGAGGGTTGCCGCTGTGAAAAGCTGTGCGAGTAGGTCGTTCATGAGTTTGCCTCCAGCGATGTTGAGGTTAAACCGTGCCGTTTATGCAGGCGGAAGAGTCGGACGAGTCGTTCTCGAGTGTGCTTGTTGATGATGACGGTTGCTGTGATGAGCAGGATAATGAGACCCTGCAAAATGTTTACCAGGGGGTATGGAACCTCGGTATTGATCTGCATTCCGTTCGAACCGGACATCATGGTGGCGTAAAAGGCCGCCGCGAAGATTCCTGCCCAGGGATTGAGCCTGGCGAGAAGGGCAACGGTGATACCGAGGAATCCATATCCCGGTGAGAATATCTGTAGGAATTGTCCGCCGTTGGGGCCGAGGACAAAGAGGGAGCCGGCGATACCGGCGAGGCCCCCGGAGAGCGCCATCACCTGAACACTGAGAATCCTGGTTGATACCCCTGTGTAGGGAGCAAAATTATTGAGTTCACCAACCTGACGAACCCGTAGGCCCCATACGCTGCGGGTAAGAAGAAGTGCGGTAAGACACACCACGATAAGCGCGAGGAGGAGATCCGCTCCGATGCCGAAATCCTCATTAAAGAGGGGAAGCATAGCCTGGGGTGCAATGGGTGGGGAGGCGGCCATGGTGAGCTCTGGGTCTTTAAGCGGCCCCGTAACCAGGTAGGCGGTGAGTAGGACCCCTATTGAACTCATCATTAGAGTTGTGACGATAATGTCCACGCGCCATAGCGCAAAAAGGGTTCCGGGGATGCTTCCCCAGAGTGCGCCTCCGAGGAACCCCGCACCGATGACGACGGCGGTGAGAAGGGGCCCGGGGAGATCGGAGAGGATGTGGCCGACGAGTGCCGCCGAGAGTGCACCCAGATACAGTTGCCCCTCTCCACCCAGGTTAAAGAATCCCGCGCGAAATGAAAGTGTTACCGCCGTGGCCATGATTACCAGGGGGATGAACTGTGCGATGAGTGCTGCGATGCCGAACGAAGAACGGAAGCTTGAAAAGAACAGCTCATCGTACGCCCGAATGGGATTTTCGCCGATTGTGATGATAATTGCCGCGCCGATGAGAAGGGAAACCGCAACGGCTATGACGGGCTGCACGGATCCTTTTGCGAGGGAGCGCAGGAACCTCAGCATTCTCTGCCGCACAGGCTCTTTGCTCGTGTCCTGGGGGGAGGCTCCCGTCTGGTGCTCCGTGAAAAGAGGATATTCGGGGGTGTCCTCCTGTTTTTGCTCTGTGAGCAGGGGAGAGGTGGAATCTTGAAGGTGGTGTTCTTGTGATTGTTTTTCCTGTGCGGCAGCGTTTGGAAGAGCTGGAGGGACCTGTCCCGTCATGGCTAGGCCGATGGCCTCCTCCGTCATGGTGTGTCGAGTGAACTCCGCAATGATGCGTCCGCGGAACATCACAACGATGCGATCCGAGAGCGACATCACCTCGTTCAGGTCAGCAGAGACGAGTAACACGGCACTTCCTTCGTCGCGTGCCGCTATCAGAGAACTGTGCACAAACTCCATGGCTCCAACGTCCACCCCGCGGGTGGGCTGTGATGCGATGAGGAGGGAAGGGCGGGTGATGAGTTCTCTTGCGATAATCACCTTCTGCATGTTTCCGCCCGAAAGGTTTTTGATTGGTGTCGCGGGGTGCGCTCCCCGAATATCGAAGAGGGAAATCAGTTTTGCCGCGAATTTTTTGCTCCTTGCCGTGCTGATCCATCCCGCGCGAACCCTGGGAGGGGTTGCGTGCGTTGCTAGGACGTTATCTGCCACCGAGAGAGACGGCCCTGTCCCTACGCCCAGCCGATCTTCGGGAATATAGGCGAGGCCTTGTTTTCGACGTTGCGCCACCGATTCATGTGTAATATCGTGGCCGTGAAGTGTGAGCGTTCCAGAGTCTGTCCGGGTAAGACCAGCGATGATCGAGGTGAGTTCTGCTTGGCCGTTCCCCTCGACCCCTGCAATACCAAGGATCTCTCCCGAACGCAGAGTGAGGTTGAGCCGGTTAAGTACGGTAACTCCGCGCTCATTCACATGGGTCAGATCTTTCACCGTGAGGGTTTCCTGCGTCGCTTTCCCCGGGGCAAAGGAGCTACGCAGGAGGACCTCGCGTCCTACCATTAGTCGAGCGATGTCTGACTGTGTCATACCCGTCGACTCGTGTGTACCCATGTTCTGCCCATCACGAATAACTGTAAGAACCTGAGCAACGGCAAGTACCTCGTCTAGTTTGTGGGAGATAAACACAATTGCGCAACCAGCCGCGGCAAGTTTGCGAATAACGGCGAAGAGGTCTTCCGCTTCGCTGGGTGTGAGCACGGCGGTGGGTTCATCCAGGATGAGAATCTTTGTGTCATAGCTGAGTGCCTTGATAATTTCGACGCGCTGACGTAAGCCAATCGAGAGGTCTCTCACGAGCGCCTGGGGGTTGATCTCCAAGCCAAATTCACCCGCGAGCCTGTTCACTTTTTCTGCCATGAGTTTGGTGTCGAGAGTTCCCCATGATGTTCGCGGTTCGCGCCCCAGGAAAACGTTGGCCGCAACTGAGAGGGAGGGAACCAGTTTAAAATGTTGGTGAACCATACCGATTCCGAGTCGTGCGGCGTCCCGAGGACCTGCTATGGTCACTCGGATCCCGTTCACGAGGATTTCGCCCGAGTCGGGGATCTCGGTGCCGGCAATCATCGACATCAATGTAGTTTTCCCGGCCCCGTTTTCCCCAACGATGGCGTGTACCTGGCCGGGGAGCATGGCAAAGGAAATATTATTATTTGCGACTTTATCTCCAAAAGCTTTGGTGATGTTTCTTAGTTCGAGTAGCGCGCTCGGCACGACTGACCTCCCTACGGTTGAAAGCTAATGAGTTATGTGGGACGGTTTACAACGTGCTGGAAACTGTGATCTCTCCGGAGATGACTCTGTCTGCAAACTCGGCTATACGCTTCTGAATCTCGGCTGAGACAATGTCGCCGTTATCTTCGAAGATGAGCCCAACACCCCCGTTTGCCAGCCCGTATTCGGTGGTTTTGCCATAGGCCAGGCTTCCCTTTTGTGATTCTGCAACGGCGGTGCGTAGCGATTCTCCGATGTTTTTGACCATCGAAGCAAGGATTGCTCCCTGGTGGAATGAATTTTGGTTTGCGTCAACACCTATTGCGTAGCGCCCGCTGTCGTTTGCGGCCTTGAGTACACCCAACCCGCTGCCTCCAGCTACTTGAAAGATGACGTCTGCATTCTGGTTGAACATGGCTTGTGCCTGGTCATAACCCTTGTTGGAATCTGCATAGTCTCCGACAAACGAGTCGAGGACACGGATTGAGGGATCTACGGCGTGAACACCCTCGGTAAAGCCAACCAAAAAATCGCGGATGATCGGAACGTCTACGGCCCCCACCATACCCACCGTTTTGCTGCCCGAGGCACGTGGAAAGGATTCCGGATCTGAGGTGACAAGTGCGGCAAGAACTCCCGCAAGGAACGCGCCCTCGTTCTGCTTGTATGTAATTGAGGCGACATTGGGTTCTTTTACGACGTCGTCGTAGGTGATGTATTTTTGTTCGGGATGTTTTCGCGCGGTCTGGGTGAGAATGTCCGTCATAAACGACGTTCCGGTGATCACGATGTCGAATTGTCCTGTTGACACGGACTCAATATTGGATTTCCACTGGGCCGGATCTTCCTTCTTGCCCTCAATATTTTTGATCGTGTTGCCATCTTGTTCGATAAGTTTCATGCCGCGTGCAGCATCATCAAAAAAGCCCTGGTCTCCAAGGGGCCCGCTGAACACGTTCACAACGCTATAGCTATCTGTGTTCGTACCGGACCGTGGTGACTCTTGTTGAGCGCCACATCCGGTGAGGATGAGTCCCAGGATTGCGATGGATGCCGTGGTGGTGAATAAACGGGCTTTCATTTTGTGCTCCTTTGCAGGTTGCAGACGCTATCGATAGAGAGCATCTCTAGTGTGAGTGTGGTTGCGGCTATGGGTTGACGAGGTTGCGGACGGATTGTTGATTCGGCATGGCGGTTGTTGCGCCAAACGACTGCACGGAGAGGGCGCTTGCGGCAATAGCCCACTGGACGGCGTTCTCTAGGGAATTGCCGTTTGCTAGCGAGTCGGCAAGAGCTCCAACAAAGGTGTCTCCCGCCCCCGTGGTGTCGGTAACAGATACCGATGGTGGTAACCAGGAGGACGCCTCCTGACCGTTCCAGAGGTAAGCTCCGCGTTCTCCTAGTGTCACCACCAGCCTGAGGTGGGGTGGTAATTGTGTGCGGGCACGGGAGGTAAAGGCATCAACCTGCTGTGGGGCGGGGTGTTGAAAGACGCTGAGATACTCGGTTTCGTTGACAACGAGTACATCGGTGAGTGCAAGTAATTCTGGGGGAACCGGCCCGGCAGGGGCGGGATTGAGGATAAAGGTTCCGCGGCACAGTCTAGCTGCCTCGAGCGTTGCAACCAGGGGAACTTCGTATTGACAGACAACCACCACCGCCTGCCGAATGATATCGGAGGAGCCGTGTATGTCGTTCTCTGAGAGGGTGGCGTTTGCCCCGGGAATGATGACGATATGGTTTTCGGCGTTACGGTCTACCGTGATGAAGGCTAATCCCGTGGGTTGTTCGGAGTACCGGAGGGCTCGTGTGCTGACGCCTTCTTGAGTGAGAAGTCTTCGCGCGGTCTCTCCGTGCTCGTCATCACCGATTCGAGCGATGAGGGCGACGCTCTGACCAAGGCGTGCGGCAGCAATGGCCTGGTTACTTCCTTTGCCACCAGAAAACCGAGCAAAGCCAGTGGTGGGTATGGTTTCTCCTGCGCTGGGTAAGTGCTGTACCCGAGCAACAAGATCCGTATTGATGCTTCCCACCACCACGACCCGCGGTGCGGAATTGGGGTGGTGGGAGCGGGAATTTGTGTCCTGCATGATGAGCGGCATCGCTACTCCATTGGGTAGGGGGATAACTTCAGCGGGTGTGTTTTTGATGGACGAGAAAACGTTTTCTGGTACTTAGAGTAGGGTCTTAAATTCATGTTGTCAATACACATTATGTGTATAAGCTGTAATAAGAAATGGGTTCTACGCTGAGCGTGGTGAATAAATACGCGTGAACCGCATACTTTTGACGGAGGGTGCCAAAATGACGAAGAGGATTACGGTGGTACAGGTTGCGGAAGCGGCTAATGTTTCCCCGGCAACAGCCTCCCGTGCACTGGCGGGAAACTCAAGCGTGGACCCAGCGCTCGCAAAGCGAGTGCTGGAGGCGCGCGATCAACTGGGGTACCGGGCGAATTTCCTCGCCAGGGCATTGCGTACCAGTCGCACGGATACCGTGGGAGTCATCGTGCCCTCGGTGTCGAACCCTTATTTTCTCAGCGTCATTGAATCCCTTGAACTAGCCTTTGATGAGGTGGGGCGTTCTATTATCCTGTGTGACTCTCAGGGCAGCATCGAGAACGAGACCCGTCGAATTCACACCCTCCGCCAGCACATGGTTGACGGTTTGGTGATCATTCCGATGCGTAATCGACCCCACTCGGATGCGCTTGAGAACATTGCACGGACAATGCCTGTAGTGCTTTTCGACCGTTTTGTGCCCATCGGAGGCGTCGATTTTGTCGGCTCTGATGATGACTATGGCGTTCGGGAGAGTGTAAATCATCTGCTTCAAAGCGGGTGTACTTCGTTTGCTTATATTGGTTCTCAACCCGATTCGAGCACCGCCGAAGCTCGGCTTGTGGCCTTTCGAGCAGCTATGTTAGAGAGCGGTGAGGGAGTGCGTTTTTGTGAGTTTCTGGGAGGATTTAGCGCAGATTTTGGCCGTGAGGCTGCGCAGCGTCTGGTTCGTGATGGGTATGTTCCCGACGCAATACTCTGTGCTGCTGACGTGATTGCTATTGCGGTTCTTGACGTCTTACGGGGTTCTCACATCGCGGTTCCCGACGATGTAAAATTAGTGGGGTATGACGGTTTGTGGTTGTCCTCGATCTTTTCTCCCCGACTCTCCACAGTGGAGCACCCGCTCGATCAGATGGCGCATGCAACGGTGGGCTTGCTGCGGAGCAGGCAGGAGAATCCGCTCTTGGAAAACCGCACGAGGATCTTTCAACCGCGCTTGATTATTCGCGAGTCGAGTCGAGGTTCCGAGTGATGCGTTTTAGCGTGGAAAACCGCTGAAAATCCACACGCCGACCACATAAACGGGTTGTGTCTGAGGGGGCCTGTATTCTGTGACGCATGGCCACAAAACAACCGGCTGCTAGGCGCTCCTCGTCTTCTAGGGGGGCCTCAGCAAAAACAACCGCGACGAAAAAGAATTCGCGGACGCCCTCAGCGACCGCAAAGACAACCGTTCTTGCAGCCGAGGAAACTCCCGGCGTGCTCGCGCGCGCGTGGATGTCCACAGCACACGGTATTGGTGGGCTATGCAGGGCTTTTCGGGTTGAAAAGATGTCTCCTGAGGAGCGTCGAGACGGAATCCCTCTGCTCCTGATCGTATTGGCCATCGCGGGAGCCATAACCGAGTGGTTCCTCATGGGAAACCCGATTGCTGCCCAGATTGATGCGTGGACATTTGGTGGTCTTTTTGGCCGTGTAGCATTTGGGTTGCCCGTTATCATGGTGGTCTTTGCCCTGTGGCTCTTCAATAACCCCAGCAGCGTTCACGATAATCGTCGTATCGCGATTGGCGTTATTCTTCTGTTGCTCACGATCTCCGGTCTGTGTCATATCTTTGGGGGGCAGCCCGCTCCGAGCGACGGTATGCTCAGCCTGGCCGCTGCCGGGGGGCTTTTGGGTTGGATGATTGCGGCTCCACTCACTACCGTAATCACGGTTTATGGCGCGAGTGCGGTGATCATTATGTTGCTCGTGCTTTCGCTCTTCATCATCACAAAGACCCCTCCTAATCGACTTGGACAGAGGGCAGTGCAGGCCTACGCTTATCTTTTTGGAGCGGAAGGCAAACCTCCTGGTGAGGGGCAGGAAGACGCGCCAGTTTCTGCAAAGCTCACGCGTGCCGAGCGTCGAGCGAAGAAAGCCGAGGTGCAAGGGCAAGAGAGTGACCTCTCGGACCTTCTTGACACCGAAGACTCCGCTCATGCAGCTGGTGACCTGCCCTGGTGGCGGCGTAATTCTAGTCAGCGAGAAGAAGACCCCGCCTACGGTCAGCCGTCTGACGCAGAGGGGGTGACCGCGGTTCTTGGTACGGGGGGGAGCGGTGTACGGGGCTTTGACTCGGCACTTGAACCCGATCCAACCCTTGATAGTGAGGGCGTAACAGCCGCGTATAACGGTCTCTATCCCACGGGAATACTGGATGACCTCAAAAAAGCAGAAGACGCAGTGAACACACCGGGTGTCAGAGGATCTGCCTCGGGCCTGGCCGATGACGCCGAGTTTAACCTGGATGAGGGTCAGATCGAGGGCGGAGTTACCGATGAGCCCGCGCCGCGCCCACTTGTTCCCGTGGCCCCACTTATAGAGGATTCTTCGCCTGAAACTCAAAGAGAATACGTTCTTCCCGCACCTTCCTCTCTCGAGCAGGGCACTCCTTCCACGGGGCACTCACAGGCAAACGATGACATTGTTCAGGCGATAACCTCGGTTTTGGCTCAGTTTAAAGTTGATGCCACGGTGACCGGTTTCTCCCGAGGACCAACCGTTACACGCTACGAGATTGAACTTGGCCCCGGGGTCAAGGTTGAGCGGGTGACCGCTCTGAGTAAGAATCTCTCCTACGCTGTTGCGAGCAACGAGGTTCGCATTCTGTCTCCGATTCCCGGTAAAAGCGCCATTGGTGTAGAAATTCCCAATACCGATCGGGAAACCGTCTCGCTGGGTGATGTCCTGCGATCCTCTGTGGCTGCGCGAAGCACCCACCCCCTTGCAATTGGTGTGGGTAAAGACGTTGAGGGTGGGTACGTGGTGGCTAACCTGGCTAAAATGCCGCACCTTTTGGTTGCGGGTTCCACCGGTTCCGGTAAATCAAGCTTCATTAACTCCATGGTCACCAGCCTGCTCATGCGCTCCACACCCACAGACGTGCGCATGGTCCTTGTGGATCCTAAGCGTGTGGAGCTCACCGCTTACCAGGGAGTTCCACACCTGATCACCCCCATCATCACCAACCCCAAAAAAGCTGCGGAGGCTTTGCAATGGGTGGTCAAAGAAATGGATATGCGTTACGACGATCTCCAGAGCTTTGGTTTTCGGCACATCGATGACTTTAACGCCTCCGTTAAAAACGGCGAACTGGTATTACCAGAGGGTAGCCAGCGAAAGCTGAAACCCTATCCCTACCTGTTGGTGGTCGTTGACGAGCTAGCCGACCTGATGATGGTGGCACCGCGCGATGTAGAGGACTCAATCGTTCGCATTACGCAGCTCGCCCGGGCCGCCGGAATTCATCTTGTTCTGGCCACGCAGAGACCCAGCGTAGACGTTGTGACGGGCCTTATTAAGGCTAACGTTCCCAGCAGATTGGCCTTTGCCGTTGCAAGCGCCACCGACTCCCGCGTGATCCTTGATCAGCCCGGGGCCGATAAGCTTATCGGTCAGGGGGACGGGCTTTTTCTCCCGATGGGTGAGTCGAAGGCCGTGCGGGTTCAGGGTGCGTGGGTGAGCGAAGAAGAGATCGAGCGTGTGGTTAAACACGTGAAGGCCCAGGCAATGCCCGAGTATCGTCAGGACGTCGCAACCGCCGCCGCGAAAAAAGAGATTGATTCGGATATCGGTGATGACCTCGAGGTTCTGTTGGCTGCCGCAGAGCTTGTTATCTCTACCCAGTTTGGTTCGACGTCTATGCTGCAGCGCAAATTACGCGTGGGCTTTGCTAAGGCGGGACGACTCATGGATCTTCTTGAATCTCGCGAGATTGTGGGTCCCTCAGAGGGTTCAAAAGCTCGTGATGTCCTTGTCACTCAAGATGATCTGTCTCGCGTCTTGGCTCGCCTCCGTGGCGAAGAACCCGAGTCACCCGTATCAGAACCGGTCTCAACCTCAGCCGAGTCAGTGACCCGGGACGAACTGCCGGATGCGCTGCCACCGGAAGCAGCACCGAGCTCGCTCTCGAATTCACAACCGCAGGTGGCTATGGGATTCTCTGCGGATACGGGGGTTCCGGTAGACGCACAGCAAACCGACGTTATACAGATGCAGCCTGACGAAATGATGCGGAGCCTGGAGGGCGGCGCTCCGGCGGTGGACTACCACGATAACGACTCCAGCGATGGTTCGGATGAGGACGCCTGGGGACTTACCGGACGCCAATAAAGCCTTTCGGTTCTTGTGGCTGTGCCGATAATTTAGTCACGCTCGGACAATTTAGGCAATAGACTCACAGTGTGTCAGCAGAGGTCCAAAGTTCAGGTTCCCACCCCTCCAACTGGAACGCGCCAAACACTATTACCGTTGCGCGAATCCTTCTTACCCCACTCTGTGTGTGGCTGGTTCTTGCGGGCGGCGGCAGTCCAGACGCCTCTCGCTGGTGGGGTGCCGCGCTCTTTATCATCGCGATCTCTACCGATTGGGTAGATGGTTTTCTTGCCCGCCGCAACAATCAGGTAACGGACCTAGGGAAACTATTAGACCCAATAGCGGATAAGCTGCTGACGGGCGCGGCCCTCGTGTGTTTATCGATACTCGCGGAGTTGCCGTGGTGGGTTACGGTGATCATTCTTATCCGAGAGTGGGGGATTACGGTTGATCGCCTCATCAGGGCAGGAGGCCATGTGGTTATTGCGGCCGCCTGGCTGGGAAAGATCAAGACGTTTATGCAGGCAATTGCGATTTCTCTTGCCTTGCTCCCGCTTGCTTCCGTATGGGGTTCCTGGGTGGAACCCATTAACACCGTAACGATGAGTCTTGCCTGTGCGCTGACGATTCTGAGCGGTCTTGACTATGTGCGCACCGCTCTCGGTTCAACAAAACCGGCGCGCGGCTGAAACACGGCTGCTCGCTTATGCGAGCAATGCCCTCATCAAAGGATCGTGGCGAATGAATAATTGGAACTCAGGCGATTTCTTGTACGAGTCCTACAGTAATACGACCTCTCTACTGGCAGAGGAGATTTTAAAGGCTGCTGCTCGGAAGGACGCACGTGTTGCAACAGCCGAGTCGCTCACCGGGGGAATGCTGGCCGCCTCCCTAGTGAGTGTGGCGGGAGCCTCCACCTTTTTTAACGGGGGAGTTGTAGCCTATAACACCGAACTTAAACACTCGTTGCTTGGGGTAGAGTCCGGGCTGCTGAGTGATCACGGTCCTGTCCACCCTGATGTTGCAGAATCAATGGCACGTGGTGCTTATGAACGCTGCTCGGTGCGGGAACAAACCGCAATTATCGGGATCGCAACCACAGGGGTAGCCGGGCCTGATCCAGACGACATAAGCAACCAGCCGGTGGGAGTTGTGTTTATTGGGATTGCTAGTGAATCTGGTACCCGAAATGTGCGCTTGTTGTTATCCGGTACTCGAGAAGAAATTAGGCGTCAGGTGGTTGTGGCTGCGTTGGAGGAGCTTCTCCGGGAACTTTCGTGAATAATGGGTGTTATGAGCGAGAATTATGGGCATCTACCCGTTAAAGTTACTTGGGAATAGGAATCACATATTGAAGGTTATACTGTGTTGACACTTTCACCTTTTCCACAGTGAGATTGGTTAGAGTGGTTAGATAAATAACGTGAGGATGATTCTCATAGCGCAAACTATAGGTTTTAGGGAGGGTGAACGTGGTTCTCGTACGTCAGGAAATTGGTGACGTTCTCCGTGATTTTCGCCTTCAAAAAGGTCGGACTCTGCGGCAGGTCGCGGGGGAAGCCAGCGTTGCGCTTGGCTATCTCAGCGAAGTGGAGCGTGGACAGAAAGAAGCTTCGAGCGAAATTCTCGCCGCAGTAGCGGACGCACTCGGAACGCCACTCTCAATTATTATGCGTGAGGTTAGTGGTCGTCTGGCCATTATGGAGGGTATCGACCGGGTTACCGGTGACAGCGTTCCAGACACGGTTCCTGCTGATTTTGTGGCGGGTTTTGACTCGGATCTTATCCGACGTTGAACATGTTCTTCTCGGGAGCTAGAGATTTTGGTAGTGTCCCGTGCGGCTGAGTGAGTTTCGTCTGGCGGTGGCCGAAGAATTTGGTGATTCTTATGGTCAGACTCTTGTTCGGGATCTTGCCGTGACGGAATTGGGCAGTCGGACCGTAGGGGAGGCCGTTGAGTCGGGTGTTCCCCTTGAACGGGTGTGGCGGGCCCTCTGTAAAGAGATGGGGGTTCCGCCTGAGCGCTGGCACGGTCGGGGGCGTCCTGTGGCTCGTCAATAGAATTCGATTGTGCTCACTCTAGTGGGTGAGGTGTGTGGGCTGGTATCCAAAGGTTTCCTTGAGGGAATCCTGGATGCCAGCCCACTCGCTTTTTATGGTCTTTGAACGACACGCAAAAATCCTATTCGAATATTTGTTCGATCGTGATAGTCTCCTCAACAGGCAAAGGTTGTTCCACTGTTTTTAGTTTTTCCGTTTTCTCGTCGTCAATGTCGGGGGTCGGGTTTACGTTTAAATCAGCGGGCGAACCAGCGCCGATGCCCTGCCGTTAGTTTGAAGAAAGTGTCCAGCTTATCTCCGAGCCCGGCAGCCTGCGGGCAGCTACACCAAGCGATATTGCGTCGCACGATATATAAGGAGAACACCATGGCATCCGTCACAGATCGCGAAAAAGCTCTCGAGAGCGCGCTCGCCCAAATTGATCGTCAATTTGGCAAGGGTTCTGTCATGCGATTAGGCAGTGATGAACGAGCACCCGTTGAGGTGGTTCCCACCGGTTCAATAGCGCTAGATGTTGCGCTCGGTGTTGGTGGTTTGCCTCGCGGCCGAATTGTCGAGATTTATGGTCCTGAATCATCGGGAAAAACTACGCTTACGCTTCACGCGATTGCAAATGCCCAGCGTGCAGGGGGTATAGCCGCGTTCATCGATGCGGAGCACGCCCTCGACCCCGAATACGCAAAGAAGTTAGGCGTTGACATTGATTCCCTGCTCGTATCACAGCCGGACACCGGAGAACAGGCGCTAGAAATCGCAGACATGCTTGTACGCTCGGGGTCTATTGATCTCATCGTAGTTGACTCGGTTGCAGCACTCGTTCCAAGGGCTGAAATCGAGGGTGATATGGGCGATTCGCACGTTGGTCTTCAAGCTCGGCTTATGTCTCAGGCTCTCCGTAAGTTGACGGGTGGGCTCAACCAAACCAAAACGACCATGATTTTTATTAACCAGCTGCGTGAGAAGATCGGGGTGTTTTTTGGCAGTCCCGAAACCACTGCTGGTGGTAAAGCGCTCAAGTTCTACGCTTCTGTGCGTCTGGATATTCGCCGTATCGAAACCCTTAAGGAGGGAACCGAAGCGGTTGGTAACCGTACCCGCGTAAAAATTGTGAAAAACAAGATGGCTCCGCCCTTTAAGCAGGCCGAATTTGACATTCTCTACGGTATTGGTATTTCCCGTGAGGGAAGCCTGATCGACTTTGGTGTTGAACACGAGATCGTTAAGAAGAGTGGTTCCTGGTATACCTACGATGGTGATCAGCTGGGGCAGGGTAAGGAAAATGCGCGTCGCTTTTTGATAGAGAACCCCGCTGTGGCCAATGAGATTGAAACTAAAATTAAGACAAAACTTGGCATCGGAGAACCCTCTGTCGAGGGTGATTCCGGTGAAGAAGCGCCGATCTCACTTGAGAAGAAAATCGCTTCTAAGCGTGGGGCTTAGAAATACCCATCGTTTGTGTCCGGCTCACCGTTTCTGTGCGGGTAAATCCTGAAGTAGCGGGGGCCGGGCGGTTACTATAAGGAATATTTAAGAGGATATGGCAGTTCGTTTTGAACCAATAAACAACTCTGTTGCCGCTGTTTCTGCTCTCTCTGGGCGATCCCGGAGGGCAGAGGCAGCACCCAGAACTCGAGTGGCTCCTGAGGTATCACTGGAGAGTTCATCCGAGCTTCCCGCTCAGAAGCGCGGTGGTGCAAAAGCCCTCGCGAGATCAAGAATACAGATCGTTACCCCGGGCTTTTTAGCGCAGGGTGTCGAGACCAGAGAGTCTCTTTCCGCTCGGATTAAAGATTGTGCTCTGATGAAACTTGCTAAGAAAGCGCTGTCTGAGAGGGAAGTCCGTAATGTCATGATTGAGGCAGGGGCCGATGAGAGTCTTGCAGACGACCTCCTCGACGAATTTCGACGCAGAGGGTACGTTAACGATGTCGCTCTTGCTGCGAACCTTGTTGAGACTCTCATGCGTCGAAAAAAACAGGGTCCCGCCGTTATTCGTCGTGAACTATCACGTCGCGGCATTGAACAGGACGCGATAAACGTGGCTCTTAACGAGGTTGATGAGCAAGATGAGCTACAGCTTGTTGTAAGCGCCGCTGCTGATCGGGCTCGACGCATGGGGAGCATCGATCGTATGGTAGCCGAGAGGAGGCTCAGCGGTTACCTGCAGCGCCGAGGATATAGCTCAGACCACATTAGAATTGCGGTCGGTCAGGTCTTGGGTAACACCCGCGGCAAAAGTCACCCCGTGAGTTTTGAATAAAATACGGGATCAAGAGGGTTATCGTTCCGTGCACCGCAGCGTACGCTCTTCGCAACAGCAGTCGTATAAACTCCCCATAAAGGTAGCGTAAAATGAAGCCCATGACCCTGGTAGAAACTCCCACGCTAATAACACCGTCCTCCGCGGCTATTGGACGCGATGGGCAGCACCGTACCTATGTTGTTCGCACCTATGGATGTCAAATGAACGTACACGACTCGGAGCGATTGAGTGGATCGATGGAGGCGGCCGGATACATCCCCTCCACGAGCGAAACCGCAGACGTTGTTGTTATTAACACGTGCGCGGTTCGTGAAAATGCTGATAATAAGCTCTACGGCAACCTGGGTTATCTCGCCAGCGTAAAGCGCAAAAACGAAGGAATGCAGATTGCGGTTGGGGGGTGTCTGGCACAGAAAGACCAGGGCACCATCCTCAAAAAGGCCCCCTGGGTCGATGTGGTCTTTGGGACGCATAACATGGGGTCGCTGCCTGCTCTTTTGGAGCGGGCCCGACACAACGACAAAGCCCAAGTAGAAATACTTGAGTCTCTCGAGACCTTTCCCTCCACCCTGCCCACTAAGCGTGACTCAAGCTACAGTGCGTGGGTCTCAATTTCCGTTGGCTGCAACAACACCTGCACTTTTTGTATAGTTCCCTCTCTGCGCGGAAAAGAAAAAGATCGACGTCCCGGAGAGATCCTGAACGAAGTCCAATCCCTGGTCAATGAGGGAGTCACCGAAATAACGCTGCTTGGTCAGAACGTCAATACTTACGGGGTAGAATTTGGCAACCGAGGTGCCTTTGCGGAGCTTCTACGTGCATGCGGCAGTATCGAGGGGCTTGAGCGGGTGCGCTTCACGAGTCCTCATCCAGCGGCATTTACCGACGACGTTATTGAGGCGATGGCCGAAACCCCCAACGTTATGCCGCAGCTTCATATGCCGTTGCAATCGGGCTCCGACGACATTCTCAAGTCGATGCGGCGTTCATATCGGTCAAAGAAGTTTTTAGGAATCCTTGAGCGGGTGCGTGAGCGTATCCCCGAGGCAGCCATAAGCACAGACATCATTGTGGGCTTCCCCGGTGAGACTGAAGAGGATTTTCTTGACACAATGCGGGTTGTGGAAGAATCGCGATTTGCGAGCGCTTTTACGTTCCAATACTCCATCCGGCCCGGAACCCCAGCGGCGACCATGCCCGATCAGGTGCCCAAAGCGGTTGTTCAGGAGCGCTACGAGAGGCTCATCGCGCTGCAAGACAGAATCTCCCACGAAGAAAATCAGAAACAAGTTGGACGAACCCTTCAGGTTCTGGTGTCGAACAGCGAGGGACGCAAAGATTCGGCAACAAACCGTATGACGGGGCGTGCCGAAGACTCACGGCTTGTCCACTTCGAGGTTCCAACGGGAAGCGAAATCCCCCGTCCGGGAGATGTCGTGAGTGTCACCGTCACACAGGCAGCTCCGTTCCACCTGGTGGCGGAAGCCATAGAGGGAAAACCTCTTGTCGTACGTCGCACGCGATCGGGTGATGCCTGGGATAGGAGCCAGGCCGAGTCGTGCGGCGTCCCCGCCCCCGTGAATCTTGGAAATCCAAGCGGTAAGGCCACCGTGAATCTGGGACTGCCCGTGATTCGTTCCGCAACGACTCCTCTCTACGATGCGAACGACAACCTCCGCCTCTGATCGAGATCAAAAAATCGATACGCTACACGTTATAGTCGGGCCCACAGGAACCGGTAAAAGCGCCCTGTCGCTTGATCTTGCGGAGCGGATACATGCCACTGGTCGCGCAGCAGAAATTATCAACGCTGACGCTATGCAACTCTATCGGGGAATGGACATCGGCACTGCCAAGCTCACCTCCGCGGAACGACGTGGGATTACCCATCACCAGATGGATACCCTGGGGGTTACTGAGGAGTCCACCGTGGCTGCCTATCAGGAATCTACTCGTAAGATACTGAGTAATCTGGTGCAGCGTGAGATTGTGCCTATCCTGGTTGGTGGTTCCGGTCTCTACGTTTCATCGGTTATCTTTAACTTTGATTTCCCCGCCCGGGACCAGGCTGTTCGGGCGCGGCTTGAACGGGAGTGTGAAAAGCAGGGACCCGAAGAGCTTTTTCGACGACTGGCTGACCGCGACCCGGTTGCTGCTGCCAACATAGGTTCACAAAATATTCGCCGTGTTATTAGGGCCCTTGAGGTTATAGAGATAACGGGTGCCCCCTTCAGCGCGGCGCTTCCTCAGGAACCGGTACCGTGGATGCCTCTCAACATCGTGGGGCTTCATGAGGATCGTGCCGTGCTCACCTCGCGCCTAGACAAGCGGGTGCTGGACATGTGGGATCAAGGCCTTTTGGAAGAGGTTGAGGGGCTTATCCCGGAGGGTATTGAACACGGAATAACAGCCAGCCGAGCAATTGGGTACGCGCAGGCCCTCGCCCAGCTACGTGGAGATGCAACAAGAGATGAGGCAATAGCCCTCACCCAGAGTCTGACCCGCAGGTACTCCCGTCGGCAGGTGAGCTGGTTTAAACGGTATCAGGACCTCAATTGGATTCACGCCTCCGATCCTCAGCGTCTAGAACGTGTCTTAGCGCACCCCCCCGATAGACTAAAGAGATGACCAGCATCAACTTTGTTAAAGGGCACGGAACGGGCAACGACTTTGTGCTGTTTGCCGACCCAGACGGAACCACCGAGCTTACCCCGCAGGAAATCGTGTGGCTCTGTGACCGTAACTTTGGTGTTGGTGCTGATGGTCTTATCCGTGTTGTGCGTTCGGAAAACATTATTGATGGGGCACAATCACTCGCCGAAGACGAAGCTGCGGAGTGGTTCATGGACTACTGGAATTCTGACGGTTCGCCCTCTGAGATGTGCGGCAACGGCGTGCGTGTCTTTGCCCATTTTCTACTTACCGAAGGCCTCGCTCATAACGAACCGGGGGAGACCCTAGTTGTGGGTACAAGAGCTGGAGTGAAGGATGTCCAACGCAATAGAAACGGATATCAGGTTGATATGGGGCGCTGGAAGCTCGACGGGGGAGAACCTCTGGTTCGGGCGCGCGACCTGGATGTGGCCAGGCCGGGCCTCGGAATCAACGTGGGCAATCCCCACGTGGTGGTGGCACTATCAAGTGTAGAAGAGCTTGAGAGGCTTGATCTCAGCTCCGCTCCGCAGCTCACGCCGGAGGTCCCCCACGGTGCAAACGTGGAGTTTGTGGTTCCGGGGGATCCTCCCGTTGCTGACGGTGTGGGTCAGGTGAGGATGCGTGTTCATGAGCGTGGCAGCGGGGAAACCCTCTCGTGTGGCACGGGAGCTGTTGCCGCTGCGCTTGCTGTCCGCCACTGGGCAGGAAAAAATGCCCCCCACCACTGGAGGGTGGATGTTCCCGGGGGGCGCGTCGCAGTACGGATGTTTCCCACCGAAGAGGGTGAACACGTTGCTCTCTCGGGTCCGGCGGAGCTGGTGTTCCGCGGAACGGTCACCCTTCCGTAGCGGGACTTTCCGTGTCCAGGATAAAGGGCGCAAGTTCCGCGGCAAATTCGGGTGAGGCCAGCGCGTGAACCCGGGTTCCTCCCTCGTCGTAGCTTGTTTCCAAAACACGGTGTGAGTCGTGCAGGGTAGTGATCAGGTCACCTCGGTCGAAGGGAATCAACGCGGTGAGTTCAACGGCAGGGTCGGGGAGCATGCTGTCGATCGTCTCGAGAAGAGTGTTTATGCCCTCGCCCGTGCGAGCCGATACAAATAGTGACTCTGGTTCGAGCCCGCGTAAAACGGTTATGTCATCCGTGTGAACCAGATCGCTCTTGTTAAACACAATAAGTTCCGGTACGTTTCTGGCCCCGGCCTCGCCTAAAACATTCCGAACCGTTGCAATCTGGCTGGCGGGGTCGGGATGCGACGCATCCACCACGTGCAGGATAAGGTCTGCGTCGCGCGCTTCCTCGAAGGTGGACTGGAAAGCCTCGACCAATTGATGCGGAAGATTACGTACAAAACCCACCGTGTCCGTGAGCGTGTACTCGCGTCCGTCCGCGGTGTGAGAACGTCGGACGGTGGGGTCGAGGGTTGCAAAGAGCGCGTTTTCCACCAGCAGGCCAGCACTTGTGATGTGATTGAGTAGGCTCGATTTTCCCGCGTTGGTGTAGCCCACAATGGTAACGGAGGGTACCGAGTTGCGGCGGCGATTCGCGCGTTTTGCTTCGCGGGCTGGTTTCATTGCCGCGATCTGCTTGCGCAGCTTAGCCATCCGAGAGTGGATGCGTCGCCGATCTAGCTCAATTTTTGTCTCTCCGGGACCACGTGAGCCCATACCCGCCCCGGCTCCGCCAACCTGGCCACCCGCTTGGCGAGACATCGACTCACCCCAGCCGCGCAGTCGGGGTAACAGATACTCAAGCTGGGCGAGTTCAACCTGCGCTTTACCCTCTCGGCTTTTTGCGTGTTGGCTAAAGATGTCGAGGATTACCGTGGTGCGGTCGATAACCTTCACACCCACCACATCCTCAAGTGCTCGTCGCTGGCTGGGCGAGAGCTCGGTATCCGCGATGACGGTGTCTGCTCCCATCGCTTTGACCAGGTCTCGAAGCTCGTACGTTTTACCCTTGCCCAGGTAGGTTGCCGGGTCCGGGTAGGGGCGACGCTGGAGCAGTCCGTCAAGAACCATAGCCCCCGCTGTTTCGGCGAGTGCGGCAAGCTCGTGCATCGAGTTTTCTGCGTCGCTCAGGGACCCCTGGGAGTAAACGCCAATGAGTATGACGTTTTCGAGACGTAGCTGTCGATACTCGACCTCGGTGACATCTTCAAGCTCGGTGGAGAGTCCCGCAACCCGCCTCAGTGCGCTTCTTTCTTCGCGCTCAAGCTGGTCACCGTCGGAAGCTTCGCTGGCGTCCCTACCGTGTGTGTGGTCGAGCGCCTGCGCGGAGCCGTCGCGAAAGAGGCTAAAGCCGGAAGAGGTTGCTCGAGCCGCGTTGAGAACGCGGGTGACCCGTTCGGAGTCTTCACGCTCTTCCCCGTGACTGTCTGTGTCGAGTGGCAGTGGTTCGTGCGCCCCCTCTGATTGTGAGGTTTTGTGCTTGGCTTGGGCATCGGGCTCTGTTTGTGAGGCACCCTGTGTGCCAGCTTCTTTGTTGGAGGGGACGGAGTGGTCGTTTTTATCAAATGTGCCGTGGCTTTTAATCATTAATACTAAGGATACCCTTTGCGATGTGTCTGAAGGAAGTCTGTAATACTGAAACGTATGGCTGATGATCATTATTTCAGCACCAATCCGGATAGCGATTTTGTGCCCAGGAAGATATCGGTGCGTCTATCCGGGGACACATATGATGTAACAACGGCGGGTGGTGTTTTTAGTCCCGACCACATAGATCGGGGTACCGAGGCTCTTCTGTCCTACGCTCCCGAGGCGCCGAAAACGGGCAATCTCCTCGACCTGGGCTGCGGTTGGGGTCCCATCAGTCTTACTCTTGCGCTGGAGTCACCCGAGAGCACTGTGTGGGCGGTGGACGTGAATGATCGTGCGCTGGAGCTGGTCAGGATGAATGCACAGGCCCTGGGGCTGACAAATATTCGGGCGGTAAAGCCCGAGGAGGTTCCCCCCGATGTTGCCTTTGACACGATCTGGTCAAACCCACCCATTCGCGTGGGTAAAAATGTTCTGCACGACATCTTGTTGACCTGGCTCCCCCGGTTGAAAGAACGTTCGGATGCCTACCTGGTGGTTCAACGTAACCTTGGATCCGACTCCCTCCACCGGTGGTTAGGTACCACCCTCCCCGATGACTTTGCCGTCTCTCGAAATGCTACAAGCAAGGGGTTTAGAATTCTTCGCGTTCGACGCTGGTCGTAGGGCATCTTTGTCACACTCCGTCACACGGCGTTTGTGGTTTGGAAAACTGGGTTGTGGGGCTGCTAGTCTCCTACTTATTACCCGAACTTTTTGTGGCGCGGGAAAAGAATACCCGTGGCCGGGACCTGCAGACCAGCAGGATTGCGGCAAGACCAAAATCTGGAGGCAGCGTGATACTTCGTACAGAACCCGTGGGTTCGCTGCCTCGCCCCGCACGGCTCCAAAGCGCCCTCATCGATTTTGATAGTGGTCTCATAGAGGAGGCGGAGCTTCGCGCCGAACAGGACCGTGCCGTTTCTGACTCCCTGGAACGCTTTGCAGAAACGGGTTCGCCGATTATCACCGACGGCGAGCAACGAGCGCCCAGCTTTGCAACCTATCCCTTTGCCGAAACGCTGGGCGGAGCCGGGTTGAGCGAAAATCTCGCGCTTGACGGGCAATACTTTGCGATTTTTGAGGACGGCCACCACCGCCAGCTTCCCCGTCTCACTCGGGGACCCTTCCGCTACACGGGGTATGCTTCCCAAAACGTTGAAGAGGCCCGTTTGCTGACCTCGTTGCCCCTCAAGCAGGCCGTCATTGCCCCCTCCATGCTTTCTCTTCTCTACCCGCTTGACGGCCAGCTTGACGGTTATTCTCGAAAAGAATTTTTTGACGACCTGGTCAATGAGTGTGAAAAAGATATCCGCCTGTGCTTTATCGCGGGTGCGGAGAGGGTGTCGCTTGATTTCACAGAGGGGCGCTTAGCCCTGCGGGGTGATCCCCGTAACCCCTGGACCGGCCGTGCACTTTTGCACGAATTTATTGAGTTGAACAACCGGGTTTTTGATCGTTTTTCAGCGCAGGAGCGAGTGAATATCGGGCTGCACACCTGCCCCGGAAGCGACCTGGACTCCGCTCACAGCGCGGATGTCGACTATGCTCAGCTGCTGCCCGAGCTCTTTCAATTGAACGCGGGATATTTTTTGGTTCAGCTCGCGAGTGAGCTGGATCGTGAGCGTGTTTATCAGCTCATTGGAAAAACTCTGAGGCCTGAGGCGGACGGTATTGAGCAGCAGGTTCTTATCGGTGTCACCGATCCCAAAAATTCTCGTGTGGAGACTCCCGAAGAGGTGCGGGATCAGCTTGTTTCTGCGGCCCGCTTTATCCCGGCGGAGAGGCTCGGATCGACGGATGACTGCGGCTTCTCGCCCTTTAGCATCGATGATAAACCTCGTCATGCCTCACCGGATGCGGCTCGTAACGTCGCGTTTTCTAAGATAACGTCGCGCGTGCGAGGAACCCACTTGGCCGAAGAAGTACTGGGAGGGTCATGACACGCCCCACCGTGCCCTTCTCCTTTGAGGTTTTTCCCGCTCGAAGCAGTGCGGCGGCCCTGTCTCTTGGTCACACCGTTCAGCACCTGGCTGCTGCGGGACCAGCCTTCATCTCCGTGACATACGGTGCCAACGGTTCCAGCCGGGAATCGTCTCTTGAGCTACTCAAGTATATTCGACAGCACACGGATGCTCGCCCCTTGGCTCACCTCACTTCGATCGGCTCCACCCGCGCTCAGATTGAGCGGCTCGTGCGGGACTTCTGGGCGGCCGGGGTGTACGATTTTCTTGCACTCAGGGGAGATCCGCCTCGTGGTGTCGCCGAAGAAGACGTTGATCTGGGGGAGCTGCACAGTACCGTGCAGCTGGTGCAGCTTATCCGCTCGATAATCGAGGAACAGTCAGCGATCACCGGAGATATCCCTCACCCCGGCGGACAGGTGTGCATCGCGGCCTTCCCCACCGGGCACCCGAGAGCGGTGAACCCACGGGACGACATTGACGCCCTGCTTGAAAAGCAACGGGTTGGTGCCGAGTTTGGTATCACACAGCTTTTTTTCCACGCCGACGATTATCTTACCCACGTGGAGAAGGCGCGGGAAGCGGGCGTGACCATTCCCATCCTGCCGGGCCTCATGCCGGTATCCACCTCGGCACAATTGCTTAAGGTTGCCGAGCTTGCGGGGCAAGAAGCCCCGAGCGACCTCCTGGCGAAGCTTACCGAGGCTGGCGGATACGCACCCGAGTGTGGCATTGACCACACGACCCAGCTTGCCACGGATCTCATTGCGGCGGGAGCACCCGGCGTTCATCTCTACACCTTTAACCGACACCAATCCTCGCTTGCCGTTCTTCGTGAACTAGGGCTACTCACCACCCACCCATTTGAAAAGGAACTCGTATGACAACCTCCGCTCCCTTTCCCACCGGAACTATCCTGGGCTACCCCCGAATCGGTCGCCGCCGCGAGCTGAAACGCGCTATCGAGGCATTCTGGAAAGGCACCATCGATGCGGCCGAGCTTGAGAGCATCAGCGCGGATCTTCGTGCCGTTACCCGTGATCGCCTGGTTGCGCGGGGACTTGATCCGCTCGGCTCCGCCGTCCCAGAATCTTTTAGCTACTATGATCAGGTGCTTGACGCTGCTGTGACGGTGGGTGCTACACCGGCTCGCTTCTCCTATCTGGAGGATGCTGACGGGGCCATTGATCTATCCGGTTACTTTACTATTGCGCGTGGTGAGGGAGATCACCTTCCCGTCGAAATGACAAAGTGGTTTGACACGAACTATCACTACTCGGTTCCGGAGATTGGGCCCGAGACAAATTTTCACCTGGCCTCCGATCGCATTGTTCGCCATTTCGAAGAGGGTAAGGCTCAGGGATACGTGACCCGGCCGGTCATTGTTGGCCCTGTCACGCTTCTGCTCTTGAGTAAAGCGAGCGAGGGCGCCCCCGAAGGATTCCGCCCTATTTCTCGCCTGAGTGATCTACTGCCCGTGTACCAGCAGCTGCTGGTACGCCTCAGGGGTGCCGGCGTGGAGTGGGTACAGCTTGACGAGCCGGCACTGGTGAGTGAGAGTATCGACGAGGAGCGTGCCGCCGTGCTTGCGGCAGCCGAAGAGGCGTACCGTGTGCTGGGTAACGCGTCACACCGTCCCCAAATCTTTGTGGCAGCACCCTACGCGGCCCTTGATGATGCACTGCCCGTCTTGGCTAGCAGTGCGGTGGAGGCAATCGGTCTTGACCTGGTGCGGGGTTCTGTGCCCGAGTCCGTGCCCGGGCTGGAGGAAAAAACGCTTGTGGGCGGGGTGGTTGATGGTCGCAATGTGTGGCGGGGAGACCTGGAGGTTGCGTACGATAAGCTGGAGGCGCTTAGGGCCCTTAGCCCCAATGTCGCCGTGGCAACGTCGACCTCCCTCCAGCATGTTCCGCACGATGTAGAGGACGAGCCCAATCTCAGTAAACGCCTGAAGAGCTGGTTGGCCTTTGCCGATCAGAAGGTTGATCAGGTGGCTATCCTGGCTCGCGGCCTTGAGAGGGGTCGGGCATCCATTAGCGAGGAACTTAGCGCGTCCCGGAAAGCCCTGAACGACAGGCTTGCGGCGCCGGGGGTAAAAAACGAGGCGGTGCGTGCCCGTACCGGAGTTCTTGCGGATGCTGATTTCTCGAGGGTGGCATACGAGACCCGTCTTGAAGCGCAGAACAGGGCTTTTGCTCTCCCTGATCTTCCCACAACCACGATCGGTTCCTTTCCTCAGACCGGTGATATCCGCCGGGCTCGTGCGTCGTTCGTTCGCGGAGATATTACCCGCGAGCAATATAATGATTTCCTGCGCGATGAGATTCGTAGTGTGGTGAAGCTTCAGGAGGAGATCGGACTCGACGTTTTGGTTCATGGCGAGCCTGAGCGCAACGATATGGTGCAGTATTTTGCGGAAAACTTTGATGGTTTTGACGTGACTGTCAACGGGTGGGTCCAATCGTATGGAACGCGCGCCACTCGCCCGTCGATTCTCTGGGGTGATGTTTCCCGCCCGGCTCCGTTTACGGTTGAGTGGAGTGCCTTCACCCAATCGCTCACCGAGAAGCCGGTTAAAGGAATGCTCACCGGGCCGGTGACGATTCTGGCCTGGTCATTTGTGAGGGACGACATTCCCCTGTCGGAAACAGCACACCAGGTTGCCCTCGCGCTGCGTGATGAAATCAGCGATTTGGAGAACGCGGGGATAGGGATTATCCAGGTGGATGAACCTGCCCTGCGTGAATTGCTCCCGCTTAAGCTTGCGGATCAGCCCGACTATCTTCAGTGGTCGGTCGGAGCGTTCCGTCTGGCCACGGCGGGGGCAGCGGAGGCAACCCAGATCCATACCCACCTGTGCTACTCGGAATTTGGGGTGGTTATCGATGCAATTCGTTCCCTGGATGCTGATGTGACTAGCATTGAGGCGGCACGATCCAAAATGGAGGTTGTCCACGATATTCGTGCCAGCGGCTTTGATCACGGTATTGGACCGGGCGTTTACGATATTCACTCGCCGCGGGTGCCCAGCGTGAAAGAGGTGAGTGAACTCATCACCACCGCGCTGAGTGCCATTCCCGCACGTCAGGTGTGGATCAATCCTGACTGTGGGTTGAAGACCCGTGGATATGAGGAAACGCTTGAAAGCCTGAAGAACATTCTGGAGGCAACACGGGCTGCCCGAGTCTAGTGTTGGGTTATTACTGACCGTGCCCGCGAGATTGTCTCTAGTTTTGTGAGGGATCTCGCGGGTATTTCCCGTGGTTGCGAGGATTGTTTTGATGCTTCTGTAGCAGTGGCGATTTTAGACCGCGCGGAGAACTGCTACAACCTTGCCCAATACAGTGGCCTGGTCACCAAGAATGGGTTCAAACGCACTGTTTCGAGGTAGTAGCCAGGTGTGTCCGTCACGCTGCCGGAAGACTTTAACGGTGGCTTCATCGTCGAGCATTGCCGCAACGATATCGCCGTTTTCTGCCGTATTTTGCTGGCGAACAACCACAAAATCTCCGTCACAGATAGCGGCATCGATCATGGAGTCTCCCACCACCGTCAGCATAAAAAGCTCACCCTTGCCCACAAGCTGGCGGGGGAGCGGAACGATCTCCTCCACCATCTGATCGGCTGTGATGGGAATGCCCGCCGCGATGCGACCGACCAGAGGAACCATGGCGGCATCGCCAATGGGGTTTGAAGCTCCGCCGGGGGAGACATCAATTGTGGGGCTTGAGGGGGTTGCTGATGCTTCTTTTGGTGTCACGGGGGATTGTGTTGGTATATCGATGAGTATCTCGATCGCACGGGGGCGGTTGGGGTCTCTGCGCAGATAACCGCTGAGCTCGAGTTGATTAAGCTGGTGGGTGACACTCGAGAGGGACTTGAGCCCCACCGCATCGCCGATTTCACGCATGCTGGGGGGATAGCCCTGGCGACCTACCGCCTGTTGAATGACTTCTAATATAGCGAGTTGTTTTGGGCTGAGGTTTTTTCTGCGGCGGGTGCCGGGGCGAGATGCTCCCTTTTTGTTGTCTTCACTCATGGGTTCCTCGTTTTCTCGGTCGTCGCTCGGGGCGGGGGTCTCGTATCTCTACGCAGGTCTTGAGACGTGGGTCCCGGTGTCGGTGGTCTCTGGTTGAGTGTTCGGTGATGAACGTGAGCAGTTTATTCACTTTCCAGAGTATCTGTTTTCGAGATCCGTAACAAACACATGTTCGAATGTTTTGGTTTTATTTTTAGAGATATTCCGAAAATCAGCTTGATTATTTGAATAATCGAAGATATATTCGAAACATAGATTCGCATCTGGCCTTCCCGGCCGAGGGTCAGATGCGAAATCTTATAGAGAGAGGAACAGCATGAGTTCACTTACTAATTCTTCACAGGGTCCACTGTACGCAAATAGTCCGCAGGTGGGCAGCTCCGGCGTTCAATCCCCAAAGTCTTCTCTGGCTCAACATCACGCATCTGTTAAGACCCGCCTTCGCCTTACCCGACGCGGGCGTTTTGTTATCACCGCTTTCATCGCCCTGCTGCTTCTTGTTATTGGATTATGGGGATTCTTTTTTGCCTCCTCAACGGCAAATGCCGTTTCTGATCACAGCGACACCGCCTTCGACTATGTCACGATCCAGAGCGGTGAGACCCTGTGGGGCTTGGCAGAATCGCTCGACCCCTCAAGCGACCCGCGTGACGTTATTCACGAGATTATGTCGCTCAATAGGCTGGGTTCAGCTCAACTCGAACCCGGTCAACAGCTTGCTATTCCTGCTGCATACACGTTGAATTACTGAGTGTTTTAGAAGCAACTTTCCATCTTGTTGATCGTCAAAGTAGACGGGTAGCCTGGTACCTGTGGCTCATCAAGCTCTTATTCTGGCAATTCGTGATCAGCTTCAAGCTCAGGCAGACCCTGTTCGTGCTGAAGGTGCCCAACGGTATATGAAATCTGTTCAGCCATACTATGGCGTACGGGTTCCCGTGGTTCGGAAAATTGTTTCTGAGGCGTGGAAGAGATATCCGTGTGACTCTCCTGAAGAACTGTACGATACTGCCCAGGCTCTGTGGAGAAGCGCAGCCTATCGAGAAGAGCGCTACGCGGCTATTGATCTTACCGGATTGCGAATGGCGCGTGGGCGTCTTGAGTTTCTTCCTCTTTTTGTCGAGATGATCGTGACCGGTGCCTGGTGGGATCTGGTCGATGCCCTTGCCCGTAACAACGCGCGATTACTCGATGCACACCCACAGCAGATGATTCCCACGGTTCGAGCGTGGTCTACTGATTCTGATATGTGGCTGCGTCGATCCAGTGTTCTTTCTCAACTAGGCCGTAAGAAAGATACTGATCGGGAGCTTCTTTCCGAGGTAATTCTTGCGAATACTGGGGACAAGGAGTTCTTTATCCGTAAGGCTATCGGTTGGGCTCTCAGAGAATATGCCAAGACCGATCCCGAGTGGGTGCAGCAGTTTGTGAAGCATCATCAAGACTCGCTGAGCCCCCTCTCTACACGCGAGTCTCTTAAAAACATGTGATGCTGTGTGGCGAATGATAACTACAGCGGCTGAATAAGTTCGGGACCCGTCCCACGCAGTGGAGCCACCTCGTAGTGTGTTGTGTGCTGGGCGGCGGCTTGTGCAGAAGCAACTATTCTATCCACCAGGGAGACATCTCCTCGAACGTGTGGGTTCAACCAGGTGTCCCACGCGTGAGAGGGAAGAATGACGGGGGAGCGTTCATGGATGTGGGCGAGATTTTTGGGTGCCTGCATCGTAAGGATAGTCGCCGATAGCACCCAGCGTGCAGAATCGTGTCGATCTTGAGTGG
Source organism: Lysinibacter sp. HNR (assembly GCF_029760935.1). Taxonomy (NCBI): domain Bacteria; kingdom Bacillati; phylum Actinomycetota; class Actinomycetes; order Micrococcales; family Microbacteriaceae; genus Lysinibacter; species Lysinibacter sp. HNR. Next base: position 1,152,507 of record NZ_CP121684.1, read on the forward strand.
GGTCCGCCCACCAGGAATAAAGTCCCGCAAATGCCATGGTTTCCCCGTCCGCTGAGCGTATATAGAAGGGGCGCTTTGATAAATCAGGTTCGGTGAGCCACTCATAGTAACCATCTGCCGGTATCAGGCAGCGTTTGTTGACCACGGAATCGCGAAAGCTGCGTTTTGTTGTGATGGTTTCTGAGCGTGCATTAAACGTCGGATAGGGGAGTTTCTTGTCGGCGGCAAACGACGGAATGAGCGACCAGCGGGCAGCCTCTAATCGTCGCGTGGTAGAGGTTGATATAGCGTTGGGGGAGCCCTGAATGCCAGAGAGTTGAGTCGCGGTGTCGACAAGGATGGGGATTGTGTCTGTCGGACGAATATTGTAGTTCGGTAGAGATATCTCCCTCGCAACAATGGCTGGACTCCACAGGGTGACCAGATCTTCAACCGTTTGGGCTACAGTAAATCTTCCGCACACACTTACGAATAATAGACCCCGAAGGGTCAAAAACCCACCCCGCCCGTCATGTCAGTAGTTCATGCTTTCATATCTTCAACGTGCCCACTCCCGCTGATCCCTTCAAAGTTAGGTATGTGTCGAAAAATGAGTGAATTGGTAACGATATTGTGTCCGCGGTGGTGCATTGAAGATCACGCAGGCGAGCCTCCCGAATCTGTGATTCATATGAGTCACACTCAGCAGGTTCCGCTTATTTCTGTGGCAAGAGTGAGTGCAAGCCACAGGCAAGCAGAGAGCACGGGAGCAGACGAGCTACGGGCTGTTGAGTGCGAGATTACGCTTTATCGCCTGGCAAGCTCTTCTGACGAGTGGGTGTATCTCGGTTGGGGATCTCCCGAGGAACCCGGAACGGGTATGGAGATAAGCCGAGAGAGCGCCGAGCGGCTTGTCCAAAAACTAACCGCTTTTATCAAGAAGGTTGGTGAATAGTTGATAGTAGGTGACTGGTGCTCCTAGAAGGTTCTCAACGATTCTGCCAATTCTGCAATAATTGAGGTCACAAGAGCAGTCTTTACTCTGCCGGGCATTGTTTGAATTTGTGCTTCTCTCTGCATCAAAATTGAGTTTTCTACCGGGATGAGTACAAGCCCTTCGCTGACCTGGGACGTCACGGCCAAGCGGGTTGCGAGTGTGATGCCAGCTCCGCTACGGGCGAAGGTAAGAACCGGTCCCAGCTGACCGGCCTCAAACACGATATTGGGAGTGAGCTTTTCGCTGAGAACAGCTACGTCAAATAGCTCACGCTGGGTCAGGCCGTGGTCGGCGAGAGCGAGACGATGCTCACAGAGTTCTCGAAGGGTGATGCTCTTATGCGACGCAAGGACATGATCGGGCGAGACCACCGCATAGGGTGGGGCCGGGACGGAGAGCTCCACAATAACATCGCGCTGTGGCCCTAGGGCAAAAACGACCGCCACATCCGCTCCTCCGTTAATAACCTGACGGGTTGCTTCTGCGGAGGGAAGAGCCTCCAGCTTAAACACAACCTCGTTGTATTCTGCGCTCATCCTGGCGATTGCTTCGGTTACCCGGGTTCCAGCCAGCCCCTCCGCACTTGCCACCCTGATAACACGTGTTTTACGAAGCTCAAGGTTTCTTAATTCTTCAACAACAGCGTCCCCCTCGGACTCGCTGCGTCGGGCGTGCATGAGTAGAAGTCGGCCAGCGCGGGTGAGCGACATACCGCGTGGGTGGCGTGCAAAGAGCGGAACTCCCACGGCACTTTCGAGCTTAGACACCTGTCGGCTGATTGCTGAAGGTGAAACGTGTAGCTTTTGTGCGGCATCCGTGACAGAACCGCTTTTGGCGACCTCGGTGAAGTAGATTAGCGCGGTTGGCAACATTTTCATTGGTGACCCCTAGCTTTGCGTTTTAATCAAGTCAGCTTGATAAAACGATACTGGATTCTGGGGTTGGAGATCTTTAAAATCGTGGCAAGCCATATGAATACGAGGAAATAAATTAGTGAACGTTAGATCTAAAATTCTCAGTGCATCCGAGGGAGAGATAGGTTCCGGGCGCTTTCTGTCCGCTCTGCAACGAGCGGTCTCGTATCAAACGGTGAGTGGTAGTGATGGGGACCGTATTCAGTTGAAGTCATACCTCGACGATTTTCTGAGCCCGATGCTCCGAGAGTTGGGGTGTGCTGTAGAGCGCTTTGATTCGTGGAACGGTGGCAAAAATTCCTTTCTGATCGGCAGCCGAATCGAAAATCCAGATGTGCCCACGGTTCTGTGCTATGGTCACGCCGATGTGACTCCCGGGCAGGAGGGCGAGTGGCACAATGATCGTGACCCCTGGCGGGTAACCGTTGAGGGAATCCGCTGGTATGGTCGAGGCACGGCGGATAACAAGGGCCAGCACCTCATTAATCTGACGGCACTCCACCTGGTTCTTGCTGAAAAAAGCTCTCTGGGGTTTAACCTGAAGTTTCTTTTTGAAGCGGGCGAGGAGATCGGCTCCCCTCTTCTGGCAGAGTTTGTTACCCAGCATCAGACAGAGCTTGCAGCGGACGTGTTTATCGCCTCAGACGGTCCCCGTGTTGATGCTGAAACCCCGACGATCTTTTTGGGTTCTCGGGGAAGCGTAGAGCTTGAGCTCACCGCTCACCTTCGTCCCGATTCATATCACTCTGGAAACTGGGGCGGTCTGATTCGTAACCCGGCCACAACCCTGGCTGCAGCCATCGGCACGCTTGTTGACGGGAACGGAAACATCAGGATCGAGACTTTATTACCCGACACGATTCCGGGTTCCGTGAGTCGACGTCTCGAAAAAATACGGATTCCCGAGCATCCACACGAGGGTGAATCCTACGACGGGTGGGGCGCGCAGTACCTGACGGCCGCCGAGCGGCTGTACGCGTGGAATACCCTAGAAATTCTGGCAATGAGTTCGGGGAATATAAGCGATCCCACAAACTCAATACCGGGATCAGCCTCGGCCCTCCTACAATTGCGTTTTGTATCGGGAACCGATGTTTTAGACCTGGAAAGCAGAGTTCAAGAACATCTGGATGCACGTGGTTTTGGCATGGTTCGTGTCCGTGTTTCTCCCGCATTTCCCGCAAGCCGAACCGATCCAGACAACCCCTGGGTGGACTGGGTGGCCCGATCAATTTTCCAAACGACCGGCGTGGAACCCAGCGTCTTACCCAACTTTGGCGGGGCGCTACCCAATCACGTTTTTGAAGGCATCCTGGGCCTACCAACTCTCTGGGTGCCGCACTCCTACCCGGAGTGTCTCCAGCACGCACCAAACGAGCACCTCCTAGAACCCCTGGTGCGACAGGGGCTTGCTATCGCCTGTGGTATTTTTTACGACCTCGGGAACGGTGGTCATCCGGCCAGGCGTGACCATCCGGCCAAACCGGAGAAGCATCGTCGTTCACCTGAAATACACCTCACACAGGCCCATTGAAACCATCCGACCCAACTCATCCCCGGATAACCATATTCAAAGGAGAATAACCATGAAATTACGCCGGCTTTTAAAGCTGATTGGCATTGCTGCCATCATGGCCCTAATCGCTGGGTGCACCACTGCGTCCCAGCAGGTCATGAACGACACGGGAGGATCCACCAGCGAAGATTCGATCCGGCCCTTTATCTTCGACCCCGAAACGGTGCCCTATGACGAGACCCTGGCTGCTCTGGTTCCACAGGAAATTCGTGACAGGGGAACCCTGATTATCGGGTCGGACACATCATACGCCCCGGCAGAGTTCCTGGGCGGGCCAGACGGACAAACCCCGATGGGGTTTGACGTCGACTTTGCCCACTCGCTCGGATCGATGCTCGGGCTAGATATTTCTTACGAGACTGCCGGGCTTGCAACCATTCTTCCCGCGCTGGGAACTAAATACGACCTGGGTATCTCCGCCTTTGCCATCACCCAGGAACGTCTTGGCGCGGTCAATATGGTTCGCTATTTCACCGCTGGTTCTATCTGGGCGGTGCAAAAAGACAACCCAAATGATTTTGACCCGCAAAACCTGTGTGGATCAACGCTGGGAGTGCAGACGGGATCGGTTCAGGAAACCTACATTCTCACCCAGAACGACGAGTGTGTTGTCGCGGGTAACTCCGCTATAGATATTGTCTCGCTCAAGAACCAAACCGAGGTGACAACCCGTCTTGTTGCCGGTGGGGTTGACGCGATTGCCTCGGGAGCAGCGACCATTACCTACGCGCTCTTGCAGACGGGCGGACAGCTTGAGCTGATAGGAGAGCTTTTTAACCCGGCTGAGGTGGGGATTGCCGTGGCAAAAGACAACGTCGAACTGGCAGAGCTCGTGGCCAGCGCGATGAATAAACTCATTGAAGACGGCTTTTATGGGGAAGTCTTGCAATCGTGGGATTTGGAAATCCTCGCTGTTGATGAGGCCGTTGTGAACCCGGCGCCCACACGGTGAGCGCTATGAAGCGGATGCGCGGACGCCAGACCCCTGATCATGACGGCCCAGAGCTCATCAACGCCGTCCCCGTGAAGCACCCGGGTCGTTGGGTGGGGGTTGCGCTTCTCCTGCTCCTTGTGGCCATGGTGGTGCACAGCCTCATCACCAATCCAAACTTCCACTGGGACGTTGTGGGAACCTACTTCTTTGACGTTCTGGTGATCCAGGGCATTGGATGGACCCTCCTTCTCACGGCGGTTGCGATGGTGATCGCCATCACCCTCGCGATCTTCTTGGCTTTTATGCGTCAATCGGATAACCCGATCTTTCGATATGTCTCGTGGTTCTGGGTGTGGTTTTTCCGCGGAACCCCCATATACACTCAGCTGGTTTTCTGGGGTCTTGTTGCGGTTCTCTACCCCAAGATAACCCTGGGTATCCCTTTTGGGCCCGAGCTTTTTCAATTCGACACCAAAGATCTCATTACCGCCGCGATAGCCGCGATGCTGGGATTGGGCCTGAACGAATCCGCTTACCTGGCAGAGATATTCCGGGCCGGTTTAAAATCTGTGGATCGAGGCCAAAGTGAGGCCGCCTCGGCCCTGGGCATGCGCAAGACCAAGATTATGTGGCGCATTGTCCTGCCGCAGGCGATGCGGGTCATTATTCCTCCCACGGGCAATGAAACCATCGGTATGCTCAAGATGACCTCGCTGGTGCTGGCCGTTCCCTTTACGCTAGACCTCACGTTTGTGACCAATAGCATCGCAAACCGAATTTATCTTCCAATTCCCCTGCTGATCGTTGCGGCCCTGTGGTACCTCATCATTACCAGCGTGTTGATGGTAGGGCAGCACTACGTTGAACGCTACTACGGTCGCGGGGTCGATAACCTGGTTCCCGCGCCTGTCACAACAACGCTTCCCGTGGTCGGGGCAGACTCAGAGGAGCAGAACGAATCCGGGGAACAGAAGAACGCACAGAAAGGCATTGTCTCGTGAGCACCCTGCAGACAGAACAACTGGTTCGTATTAAGGGCGTGCACAAGTATTTTGGTGAGCATCACGTTCTGCGCGGAATCGACCTCACGGTGAATCGTGGTGAGGCCTCCGTGATCATTGGCCCGTCGGGTTCGGGCAAATCGACGATACTGCGCTGCGTGAATCTTCTGGAGACCATCAGTGCCGGACGCATCTGGGTGGGCGATGACCTCATCGGGTATCGCGAACGTGCGGGGCGTCTATACGACCTCACCTCCAAACAAATCGCCGCGCAGCGGAGAGAAATCGGTATGGTTTTTCAACGGTTTAACCTCTTCCCTCACAAAACGGCGCTTCACAACATCATGGAGGCACCCATTCACGTTAAGAAACAACCCGAAAAGCAGGTGCGCGAACGCGCCATGGAGCTACTCGGTCGCGTGGGGCTCGCCGATAAGGCAGATCACTATCCCTCGCAGCTTTCCGGTGGCCAGCAGCAGCGTGTTGCCATAGCCCGCGCCCTCGCGATGGAACCCGAACTCATGCTGTTTGACGAACCAACGTCGGCACTCGACCCGGAGTTGGTCGAGGACGTGCTCAACGTGATGAAGGACCTGGCCCAGTCGGGCATGACGATGATCGTGGTGACCCACGAGATCGGTTTTGCGAGGGAGGTGGGCGACACCCTCACCTTTATGGATGCCGGTGTTGTGATCGAGAGCGGCGACCCTCGCGAGATGATTGCCAACCCGCAGCACGCCAGAACCAAAGCGTTCCTCTCGAAGGTGCTCTGAGCGGGTGTGGGGGTGTTTTGGTTGACATGCCGGTGAGAGAGGTTTGGCCAATTTGCTTCCGTCTTAGGATTGGGATAGAGTAAGTTCTTGTGCCGCGGGGTGGAGCAGTTCGGTAGCTCGCCGGGCTCATAACCCGGAGGTCGTAGGTTCAAATCCTGCCCCCGCAACCAAGAAGCCGCGGAATCTTTCGAGATTCCGCGGCTTTTCTCTTTGCTAGAGCGCGGCCCTGTCACGAAAGCTGAGCGAGCATGATGGGCGCTCCCGTCGTTCTCATCACTGTGCGCCTGTTGCTTTGCCGCTGTGTAGAGCTTGAGATTATAAGGTCTGTGCGTATCGGCGCCGTGACAAAGATCGAAGACTTCAACCACCAACCACCACTCAATCACAACAACTTCCCAACGACAGGAAAGAGCGGCGGAAACAGCTCCGCAGCGGAGGGATTTCGCGCAGAGGCATCACGCTCAGAATACGCACCGCGCAACTTCTCAAAGATACGCTGCCCCTCCACACGAAGCGCCTCGGTATCAACCCCCGGAAGCTTCCCGTCGCGCATTACCACGCTCCCATGTACCATACTGAAGTGGGCATCACGCCCGGTTCCCGCGAGAATCAGGGTGCGCACGGGGTCGTCAACTGCACCGGCACGAAGATCTGCGAGCGAGAACGCCACGAGGTCTGCGGTTGCCCCCACCGCAATCCTGCCCAGGTCCGGCCGTTTGAGCGCTCGCGCGCCACCGAGGGTGGCCGCCTCAATATACTCCGCCAGTGCCCCTCGCCCCAGGTCACCGTGCTGAAGCTTGGAAACCTGAACACCGGCGTCGATACCGCGAATGAGATCGGGTGGAAAGGAATCGGTCCCCAGCCCCACGTTGACCCCCTCCGCCACATATTGGGACAGCTTTTCAAGTTGGAACGCGTAGCGCGCGCTCGTGAGGGGGCAGTGGGCAATTGAGACCCCGGCATCCGCGAGTCGTTTCAGGTCGCCGCGATCCTCTCCGTGGACCTCGGGGTGAACATCAAGAAACACTCCGTGGGCGAGGATGGTGCGCTCATTGAGGAGACCCGCTTGCGCGAGCAGGTCAAGCGGGGCGGTGTTGCGGGTCTCGCAAAGAACCTGCCGCTCAGAGGCTATGCTCTGGGTCGCGTGCACCCGCACGAGCACGTTGCGGCGGGCGGACTCCTCCGCCGTGCGCGTGAGGATATCGTCGCTCACGGTCTCTATCCGACAAGGGACGAGGACGCCGGTTATCAGCGGGTCGTCTAGAGCCTGAACCGTCTCAAGAAATCGCAGGGCTCCGGTAAAACCGGCCTCGCCTTGGCGTTCATCCCAGAATATTTCGGGGATGCCGTCCGTATTGGTGACGTGCACCCCGGAGCGATAGGAGGGGCCGAGAAAAACGCGCAGGCCTAGTTTGCTGGCGGTGAGGGCGGTGTCGAGCAGATCGTCGTGTGTTTCGGCCCAGGCACTGTGCACCTCGCTTGCGATGGGCATGGCGCTCGTGATGCCGTGGAGGATAAGCTGCACCAGCGCGTAGCGGCGCATCGTGCTGCGCTCCTCCGGTGTGAGAACCTCCCGCGGGTTTCCCCGTGCGTACTCCGCCGACCAGCTCAACCGCGCCTCGTGATGGGGACTCCACCACGAGTCCAGGAGAAGGTGATCGATGTCGGCCAGACCCTCCAGATCGATGAGGCCGGGCAGGAGAACGCTCTCGCCCAGGTCGATCACCTCCGCGGCCTCCCGGAGAAGCTGCTCACCGCGCGCGCCGGAGGCAACACCGGTGATGCAGGAGCCGTGAACGGTCACAGTGGCATCGCGTAACTGCACTGTGTGTGTGCCGTCAAAAGCCACGACGTGAGCGGCTCGCAGGGCGTAGTTCATGACGAGAGCCGCTCTCGACGCACCGGTTTCCAACCCGGGCCGGGAACGGCGGCACGCAACGCCCTGGTGTAGGGGTGGGTGGGGTGAGCCAGAAGCTGGGCGGTATCACCCCGATCAACCACCGTACCCCGCTCCATCACGATCATCCTCTCGGAGATCTGGTTCACCACCGAGAGGTCGTGCGAGATAAAGAGGTAGCTGATGCTGCGCTGCGCACGAATATCGGCAAGGAGATTGAGGATCTGAGCCTGGATCGAGACGTCAAGCGCGGCAACCGCCTCATCCAGCACAATGACGTCGGGGTTAACGGCAAGCGCTCGCGCAATGGCTGCGCGCTGCCGCTGCCCGCCTGAGAGCTCCCGGGGATAGCGGTCAAAGAACTGCTCGGTGAGACCTACGGCGTCAAGGATTTTCTGCGCCTGAGCCCGGGAGGGTTTTTTAGTGTTTGCCGCGCCGCGGTGCAGCGCCAGGTTCGACAGGATCACGTCGCCTATCTTCTGTTTGGGGTTCAGCGATGAGTAAGGGTCCTGAAACACGTACTGCACATCGCGGGCACGGGCGCGGCGATCCGCGAGCTTCCGCCCGGCGGTGCTGCGGTCCTGCCCCTTGATCGTCACGGTGCCCGAGGTGATGGTTTCCAGCCCCACAATCATGCGGGCCACGGTTGTCTTGCCCGATCCTGATTCGCCAACAATAGCAACGCACTCGTTGGGAAAGAGGTCAAACGAGACGTCATCAACCGCGGGAACGCTGCCTGCGCGTTTGCCGTGTGGGGAGGGAAAGACCTTGCGAAGGTTTGAGACCCGGATGATGGGTTCGGGAGGTGCCGAGGCATTCACGGGGTGCTCCTTGTCTTAAGTTCGCTGTGAACCTGCTGGTTGTAGCTCATGACGGGTAACCGTTCAAATCGTTTCTCGATGCTGGGTCGGGCCGCTAATAATTCCATGGTGTAGGGGTGGGTGGGGTGCTCGTAAACGTGCTCTCCCTGCTCGACGATCTCGCCCGCATACATCACTGCGAGACGGTCGCAGCAGGCCTGCGCGAGCTCAAGGTCGTGGGTGATGAACAGCAGGGAGAGCCCGCGGGCACGTCGGTGCTCGTCGAGAATCGCCATGACATCGGATTGGGCGGTAACGTCAAGGGCGGTTGTTGGTTCGTCCGCGAGGATCAGCTGTGGTTCGGCCAGGAGCACACTCGCGATCATCACACGCTGGAGCAGCCCTCCTGAGAGTTCGTGGGGGTACTGCCGCAGGCGCCGTTCGGGATCCCGCACCCCGACTTCGTCGAGTATCTGCACCGCGCGTTTTGCCACCGCGTCGCGGGATTCGCCGCGGTTTCGCACGAGCGCCTCGGTGAGGAAGTCTCCAATTGTGTGCACCGGGTTAACGTGGGCGCGGGGATCCTGGAAGATCATCCCCACATCGTTGGCGCGATAGAGACGTAAGCGCTCCCTGCTCATGCCCATCACGGACTCTCCGTCATAGTGAATGGTTCCCCGCACCTGGAAGTCAGAGGTCAGCATCCGTATGATGGCGCGCGTGGTGAGAGATTTTCCGGATCCCGACTCACCAACCAGGCCGAGGGCCTCACCACGATTGAGGCTGAGCGTGACCCCGTTCAACAGCTTGAGTGTGTGGTCACGCGTGTGGAGGCTGGCGTGCAGATCCTGAATTTCGAGGAGGGGGCTGTTCATCGGGGACTCCTTGCCTGTGATGAGAGGCGATCGCCGAGCATCGTGATGCTCCACACGATGAGGATAATACCGAGACCCGCCACGATTGCCTCGGTGGGTTGGCCGCGCAGCGCCGAGTCAAACCCGCTTTTCACCATGATTCCCAGGTCTGAGGTGGGCGGTTGCACCCCGAGTCCGAGGAAGGAAACGGCGGCCAGATCAATCACCGCAAAACCGAGCGACGATACGGCCTGGGCCACGATCAGCGTCTGGAGATTGGGGAGCACCTGCTTGAGGTTGATGCCGACCCCGGACTGTCCCTGGAGCCAGGCGGCCTGAACGTAGGGCATATTGCGCTCTCGAAGGGCGGCCCCGCGCACCACCCGGGCAACGTAGGGAATATAACCTATGGCCAAGCCTATGACCACGGTTGTGAGGTTGGGGCCAAAGATGGCAACCGCGATGAGTCCAAAAACGATTCCGGGAACCGAGAAGAGCACGTCGAGCAGCCACGAAATGACGGTGTCTATTACACCGCCGTTCCAGGAGGCCAGGAGCGCAAGCAGTGTTCCACAGACGGTTGCGATGAGAATCACACACGTTGGCCCGAGCAGGGTGATGCGAGTTCCCCAAATCAGCCGGGACAGAATATCTCTCCCGAGGGCGTCGGCTCCTAGAAGGTGCGAGCTACTGGGACCCGTGAGGGAGGCAAAAAGATCGGGGTAGTCCGGGTCGTAGGGGGCAATCCACGGTGCAAAAACTGCGGCCAAAACAAAAATGGTGAGGATCACCAGGGCCGCTATTCCGGGCCCGCCGAGCTTGCGCGTGAGCAGTGTGAGGCGGCGCGGGGTGCGGGGTATGACCCGCGCTATTGCCAGCTGTGTTGTGCGTGGTGCGGTCATTGTCTGCTCCCCAGTGAGATTCTCGGGTCGATGAGGGTGTAGAGAAAATCGACGATTGCGTTGATCACCACAAACGCCACAACAAGCACCAGGATAACCGCCTGCACGATGGCAAAGTCGCGCTGCAGGATGGCTCGCACTAGCAGCGAACCGAGGCCGTCCAGCGCAAACACGTTTTCGATCACAACCGCCCCCGCTACGAGGGTTGCGATGGTGAGTCCCATCACGGTTGTGATGGGGATGAGCGAGTTGCGCAGAACGTGCCGTCTGATAATAATGGGGGAGCGTAGGCCACGGGCCACCGCAGTTTGCACGTGCTCCCGTTCTTTTTCTTCGAGTACCGATGCCCTGGTGATCCGGGCGAGATACGCCGCGCTTGCTACGGAGAGCGCAATCGCCGGGAGGGTCAGGTGCACGAGGGTGTTAAACCCGCCGCTACCGCTGCCGTTGGTGGGGAACCACCCCAACCCAACGGCAAACATGCTGATGAGGGCAACGCCGATCACAAAGGTGGGGGTGGCAAGCCCGAGGGTTGCAACCGTGGTGACCACTTGATCAATCCATCCTCCGCGGAGCGAAGCGAGCAGACCAAAACCGATACCGACGATGGCGATGATTACGGTTGCCATGGAGATCAGGGCCAGGGTGGTGCCCGCCCTTCCCTCAATGAGGTCGGAAACGCTTTGACGATAAACGATGGAGTTACCGAGGTCGCCTCGCAGCACATCACCCACCCAGGCAATATAGCGTAGAAAAAACGGGTCGTCGAGGTGGTACTGGGCGGTTACCTGGGCAATTTGTTCGGGCGTGCCCCCTCGGGGTCCGAGGACAAAACTCAGGGGGCTTCCCGGCGCCAGATACATGAGGCCAAACACCACAAAGGAGGTGACCAGGAGTACAAGCACTAGACTTCCCGCGCGGCGGAGAATAAAAGTTGGAATAGACACGGCTACTGCTGCCCGCCGATGGTTGCGGCCCACGGGTATGAAAGGTAAGCGATAGAGGCGGCAGCGCCCGATATCCTCTTGTTTTGCACAAGAATATTGGGCATGTAATTGAGTGGTGTCCAGGGGAGATCGCGGGTGACTAGCTCCTGTGCTTGGATAGTAGGCTCGGCGCGTGCGACGGGATCAAGCGTCTGTCTCGCCTCCTCAATAAACTCTCCCGCCTGGTTATAGTTGGTAAAGTTGTAGGCTCCGCCCGGAGTGAAGATCGCGTAGATATCGAGCGGATCCGGCACGTTGCCGTAGTAGGTTGTTAAGAATCCGTCGAGGCCCTCGCGGGCTTTCGGGTCAACGTAAATATTTCCGTACTGTTCCACCGGTATAACGCGGATCTCAATCTTTAATCCGATCGCCTGACCCGCCGCCTGGATGAGGTTCACCGTTTGCTCGTGAACAGCGGATGATCCCTGCACCGCAATCACAATCGGTTCAGAAATATCACCGGCCTGTGCCAGCAGCTCGCGGGCGCGATCAAGATCCGGGTCTGTATTGTAGGAGTCAAGCGCCTCCTGGAACAGCTCAGCTTCCGGGCCCGAACCAAAATAGTCGGGTCCCGTCAGGGTTGGCGCTGGCAGTGCCGCACCCTGAAAGACAACATCGGCAATGGCCTGACGGTCAAGCGCTGCCAGCAGGGCCGCGCGAACCTCAGGCTGTGCAAACGTGCCGGTTTCCTGCAGCGCTCGCAGTGTCCAGAAAACGTAGGACTTGCCGTAGGTGGTTGTGGTGTTATCGCTGTTCAACTGGCTGAGGCCGGCCGGGGGAAGGTAGAAATACTGTCCGTCTATGTCGCCGGAGCGAAGCGCATTGATGGCGGTTGTTTCATCGGCGATAAAGCTAAAACTGATTTGTTCCACGAGGGGAATGAGGTCGGTATCCCAGTAGTGTGGGTTTTTGCTCAGGGTAATCGCCTTCCCCGGCTCCCAGCTCGTGAGGGAAAACGGCCCGGTGCACTGGAGACCACCGCGTGGAGTACCAAAGGCTTCTCCAGCGGCAACGGCTGCGGATTGTGAAACAATTGCTCCCGCGGCCGTTGACATTGCCTGGGCGAAGAGGACATCGGGCTGGGTGAGCTTGATCGTCACCTCACGGTCCGCTGTTTTTTCGACCGAGGCGACGTTGAGGAAGTAGTCGGTCCAGTAGGTTGTTGAGCCCGGTCCGAGCTGGCGCTCGAGCGAGTAAACCACATCGTCCGCGGTGAGGGCAGAACCATCCCAGAAGGTTACGCCGTCACGAATCGTATAGATGTAGGTTTGTGGGTCGGGATTTGCAACGCTCTCCGCCAGCGCATTCTCTTCGGTGAGCTCCGGGGTGAGTCGGGTGAGCCCCTCGCACAGGTTGGCGTCAACCGTGTTTTCTGCGTAGTTAAAAGTGTGCATGGGATCTAGCGAGAGCGGTTCGTAGGGAAGGTTCCATGTCACCCGATCAACCGTGCCGGCACCGGACTCGGTGGTGGTTGCTAGTTTCGAGAAGTCGATGTCCAGGGTGCTTTGCCCTGCGCCACCGGAATTGGAGTCGGCGCAGGAGGTGAGAATCAGAGAAGCAGTGATAAAAGTACCGACTATAAGGAGGCGTGGTTTCAGCATAGGAAACTCCTTTGTTTCAGTGAGGGGGCGAATAGCGGTGGGGGAGTTCAGCTATCAGGGAGGCTTATGCTGTGTGTGTACACCTCGTTTCCATGACGGATGACGCGACTTGGCGCGGGGCGATCAACCACGAGTTCGGCGACGGAATTTGCCGCGAACTCAAGCCGTGTGTCGTTGCGTGTGTGTGGCCACGCGATAAGGTCGGGGACACCCATCATCTGCGCTCCCGAGATTGAGGAGAGGTGAAAGGCTCGCTCAAGGTCGGAGTCGGTAATTGCGCCGGTACGGTAGGCGAGAAGGTGTGCACGATCCACCATACTTCCGGTGCCAAACGGACTCCAGGAATCGCGAACCCCGTCGGAGCCGACGGCGAGCTGAACCCCGTGTTTCTCAAAGAGGTCAAGATTTGGAACGGGGTCTGGGCCGAGGGCGCAGGTTGTAATCCAGATTCCTGCGTCAGCAACACTGTCGAGGGTCCGACCCAAGCTGGGGAGGGAGCCATCGCAGAGTGCAAACGCGTGACCTATGGTAACGCGCCCTTCCCTACCACCGGCAAGAGTGCGGGTGGCGATATTGCGAATCTGTTCGAGCCCGATTTCTCCGCCGTCGTGAAGATGGATGTCGAGGTCGCGCCCGGCGCGATCGGCCAGTCTGAAGATGGCGTCTAGGTGTCCGTTAACGTCGCCCTCGAGTCCGTGGGGGTCGATCCCTCCGACGAGGTCGGCACCCGCGCTCAAGGAGGCCTCCATAATGTCGAGTGTGCCGGGGTTGGTCAGCAGGCCAAACTGAGGGAACGCCACGATCTGAACCGTGAGGTGGGGGGTGAGACGCTCGGCAGCGGCTCGGACACCCTCGATATGGCTGAGGCCGAGTTCGCTTGATACGTCAACGTGAGCGCGCATTGCGAGTGTGCCGTTTGCGAGTGCGTGAGAGAGCAGAGAAAACGTGCGCTCCTCCACGGTGAGAGGTAGGTCGAGCTGGGTTTCACGATCATTTTGGATGAAATCCGCGACGCTGTGCGCGGATTTTCGAGGAATCCACGGGCTGCCCCACCCCGTTTTATTGGGGTGAATGTGGGCATCGACGAGTCCGGGGGTTGCTAGGTGAGACCCCTTGATGATGGCGTCATTGTGCATCCTGATCCTCCTCCTAACGGGTATCGCCGTGGTGGCACATACGTTTTCATAAAAGATCAGTCATCTGATATATGATAACCATATCTTTCAAACAGAAAGCAAGAGTGTGAAACCAATTCAGCGTCCTACCTCGCTGGTTGATACCGTGGTCAACCAGATGCAGCGGGAAATAACCCGGGGAGCCTGGGAGATCGGCAGTAAGATTCCCTCCGAGAGTGAACTAACAGAAATGCTTGGGGTGAGCCGCTCCTCAATTCGTGAAGGTGTCCGCTCTCTTGTTCAGCTAGGTCTTCTTGAGACACGGCAAGGCGACGGTACTTATGTCATTGCTGATGATGCAACGCGGGTTGCGCTGAGTCGTGCTATCGATCATGCGGATATTCGGGAGGTTATCCGAGTGCGCCGCGCGCTCGACGTTTTAGCCGCGCACGAGGCTGCCGCCTCCCGCACCGAGTCTGATATCGTACGGCTTAAAAAACACCTGGTGGATCGTGCGGACGCTATAGCGCGGGGTGATATTGATGGGTTTGCTCGGCACGACGTTGCGTTTCATCTTGAGGTGGTGCGGGCCTCTGGTAATAGGCTTCTCGTCGGCCTCTATGCAAGCTTTGAACGATCACTGCACCTTTCAGTTGCAGATACTTTAGAGGTGTCTCGAAGGGTCGATCCTGATAATCACGGGTTTCATGAAGCCCTGTGTGACGCAATAGCGGAGGGGCAACCGGATAGCGCTGGCAAAGCCGCTTTGGGGGTTCTGGAGCGCCAGGAGCAAACTCTTAACGGGTAACGCTGACGATTGCGAAACCAAATAGTTTTACGCTTCACTGGCCTCTGAAGTGTTTCTGCTCGCGGTGGAACCTCATACTAAATCTCTTTTGAAATAAAAGCTGCTGTAGAGCGAGCCTGACTATTCCCTGTCTATGTTGTTTTTCTTGGTGTGGTTCATAGTGCTGTGTTTGATCGTGCCATTACCCCTATCGTTTTGATCCTCTTCTTCCTCCCGGCCCGGGGTTCCCCGCAATCTGGGGGCATACGCTTTGCCGCCGTCGGGCCGCTTGTTCTTGGTTTTGTTGTGCAGGTCGGTTTGTCTTAGAGCATAAACATCTCAATTCTGTTGGTTGCGGCCCGAAAGTAGCTTGAGTTTGGGTGTACCATCGCTCGTTTTTCTTTTACATAGAGTCTTGGGCACTATGGCTGCTAGCAAGAGACCTGTGAAGGTGACCCAAATAAAACGATGTGGTCTAGAGATTAGCCGTGAGGAGGCAGATTGTGGCGGTGATTTTACCCGGTTGTGGATATCTTCACGCTACAGCGTTTAAACAGTCGCGAAATCACTGGTGCAGGCGGTAAAAGCTGAAGTCGTATAACCAATCGTGAGCCGCTTGAGCTGCTTATCTACAGCGGCAAGAGTGCCTGCTGCTCCGCGCCATCGTATCGGTCATGATCGGTGTGTGTCTGTGACACCACAGCAGCTTTTTGCAAGAAGAGCAGCCACATCTAGTGGGTGAGTAGCCCGCGCGGGGTGCTACCCCGGTGGGGAGCAAAGTACACGGACACTGCACTGAGTAAGGAATCGGCTAGTAAAGGAAGAAAAATGACCAGGGCACGTGAGAATATCAATAGAAATCATCTCCGGCGGCAACTAAAATTAGGAAAGCCCCCATCCGAAAAACTTGCCTCTCTGCGAGCCGTATTTATTTCTTTTCTCTCCCTGGTCTTTCTGGCGGCTGGGAGCATTACGCTCTCATCACCTGCTCAAGCGGCTACGATCTTGGGGCCAGGGTTTGGGTTTGATGGTGGCCGTAGCATTTTTGGAGGCTACATTGCCCCGGATGGAAGCATTGCTTATTGCCTGGAGTGGGGTAAACCCGGACCGACCAATCCCGCTTGGGCAACCACTAACCAGGGTCCTGCATCTTCCTTTAACGGTTGGGGAGAGCTTGAGATCTCTCGAATTAACTATGTTGTAACCACCTGGGGGCAAACAGCAGATCCGGTGCAAGCGGCCGCGGTTGCTGTAACCATCTGGTCGAGGCATGCGCAGTCTCAGGGGGCTCAGGTATCAGATTTTTCGGATAGCCACCCGTATGTTTTTCAAGCCTTATCCGATCCCAATATACGCGCCAGGGTTTTTGAGTTGCGTGACATGATGACCCGGGCGGCAGATAACTATACGCCCGTGCCGATGCAGCCACACGGATTATTGAGCGTTGAACCCCACGATGCGGGGCATGATCGTGGATGGGTGAGTGTCAAAGACCTTGCCCCTGGCACGCGCGGGACGCTTGTTCTCGACGGGGCTGTTTTTGATGCCACCGGAAGCCCCTCGATAACCGGGGCCGAGAGCGGCTCACGATACTCGATTACCTATATGCCAACAGACGAGCAGCTCTCAACGGTGTCCACGACACTGACCGGAACCTTCACCATGCCCGGTAGGCCGGGAGATCACATTAATCTGTGGGTCACGCCGCCGAGGGGCCAAACCATAGGAACCCCGAGTTCTGCTCTTGAAGATTATCGTTTTTCACTGACCGTAACCGGTGAGCCTCGTGATCTGCGCTTTTCCCCGGTTGTGCAGACGCAGGTTCCCACGGTCATCGTTGAGAGAGGTGAACGTTTCACCGATACTCTTTATCCGTCTTTAGCCCCGGGGAGTCTTCCCTGGAGACGGCTCAGTAGTGGCAATTATCTTCCCATAACTCTGTGGTGTCAGGCATATGGGCCGCTACTTTCTCCGCCCACGCAGTCTTCGCTGCCCGATCCCGATGCTCCTGTGTTCGGTAAGAAGATTCTTATGAGTACGGAAGAATCTCCCGCAGAGCCCTGGAAGATTCCCGTGGACGTTAGTTTCGATGGGGTGGCTGAGCAAACCGGTTACTACACCTATGTTTGTGGTGTTGATGCCCATCAGCAACAGGATGCCCGCAGTGTTCAGGCGTTACCCACCGATTACTTTTATCAGCACGATTACGGACTCGTCGAAGAAACCCAGGTCACTCCAATGCGCGTGCGGTTTGATACACAACTTGACGCTGCGATGGTGGCTCCGGGAACCCAGGTCTCCGATGCTATTATCCCGAGAACAGAAAGCGGGGGATGGCTCGAAAGCGGGGACGGGATAATTCCCGTTACGCTGGAGGGAACCGCGTATTGGAGTGAGTCGCAACCCGAACGCTCGCAAACGGCACCGGACGGCACAGAGGTGGTGGGTACCTACTCAATGACACTTCTGGGTCTCCAAGAGGTTTTGAGCTCTCCTCTCACCACCCCCTATCGTGTCGGGTGGGTTACGGTTCAGTGGTGTATCCCCTCAGAGCTACAGCTGGAAAGCTATCAAGATTTAATAGAGGATTGGTGCGATGATTACGGGGTTCCGGCGGAGACAGTGAAGCTTGAGTGGCCACAAGTAGTGACGCAAGCCACCACGGAGGCGCTTGTTTCTCAGGAGATATCAGACGTTGCCACCGTCAGCGGGATAATGCCCACCAATCCAGACCTTCTGCTTAACCTGAGCTTTGAAGCTTTTCTACAGGAAGGAAACGGCGTAAAAACCTCGGGGCACCCTCCTCGATGTGAACCTGATAACAGGGTCTTTCGTACGGAGCAAGAACCCCTCGCGGTGGGGTCTACGGGCGACTATGTGAGTGCTCCTTACAGAACACAGAAAGCAGGGACATATTTTTGGGTTGAGACTCTCACCTGGCTCGACAAGCGTACTCAGGAGACCGGAGTTATCAGTGTGGGAGAGTGTGGTACACCCTCTGAAGCCACCATTGTCAGCAGCCCACCCGTACTAGCAACAACGGGAGAAGACGCTCTTTCGTTTTTA
The DNA here is from genome assembly GCF_029760935.1 of Lysinibacter sp. HNR. Taxonomy (NCBI): domain Bacteria; kingdom Bacillati; phylum Actinomycetota; class Actinomycetes; order Micrococcales; family Microbacteriaceae; genus Lysinibacter; species Lysinibacter sp. HNR. Next base: position 1,170,689 of record NZ_CP121684.1, read on the forward strand.
GTGACTGGCGGGATGATGATTGTCACGGGGATTGGTTTTGTCGTCTTTATGAGGCGAAAAAGCTTGCGCAAGAGCCGCTAAGGATAAATTTAAGAATATATATTTTAGTGTTTGAAATATGCGGAAGCAGGAGCATATAGTTAAAGCCAAGAAATGATTGGCAACACGTCGACCATCATACTCAGTTCAGGAGGAGGGCATCATGTCTGGTACCGCGGAGGAATACGCACGCTCGGTCAGATCAGGGATCAATGCCATTTGGTGGCTCTACCTGATTCGCGGGATCTGTGCGATTATCTTTGGAATCATCGCACTGAGTTCTCCGGGTGTGGTGGCCGGCGTGCTTGCCGTGATTATCGGCATCTACCTGATTATAGACGGGGTGTTTATCGCGGTGGGAACAATTGTGCGGCGGCAGAATATCCCCGGCTGGGGATGGGGCTTTACCCGCGGAATTGTGACGACTCTTGCCGGAGTCTTCATCGTGATTTTACCGACGTGGAGCGCGGCTATTGTTGGGTCGGTCATAGTCTGGACAATGATTATCCTCGCTCTTCTTGCCGGAGTGTACGGCGCTATTCGCGCCTTTCGTTCCCGCCGGTATAACTCTGTGTGGGGTTGGGGAATGGTCTCGAGCGTACTCACCCTGGTGCTCGGTATTATCTTCGCCATCCTGGTGGTCTCTAATCCCAGTTTCGCGGTTAAGGCACTTGTCTGGGTCGCAGGCTTTTGGGCCTTGATTGTGGGGTTGGTGCTCACTTTTATGGCTGTGCGAGTGCGTCGTGAGCTTCGTGAACTCGGCGAAACTTTCACAAATGCGGTGTGACCTTCTCCCCGTCGACGTGATTACCACCGTGCCCGTAGCGGCTGTGCAGTTTAGCCCGGGCCCAGAGCTTGCTGATAATTTGACAAAAATTATCTCCCTCACTGAACGTGCCGCCGAAGAAGGGGCAAAGCTGGTTCTCTTTCCTGAATACTCCCTGCACTTCACCCCAAGAATGAGCCGAGAAACAGTGACTCGGGCAGAAAGCGTTGCTGGCCCTTCGGTAACGGCCCTGCGCAATACGGCACACAGGCTCGATATCTATATGGTGTTTGGGTTTATCGAAAGTATTCCGGGGGAGAGCAATCGCGGCTATAACACGGTGCTTGCGATCAACCCCCGTGGAGAGATCGTCGCGAGCTACCGCAAAGTACACCTTTATGATGCCTTTGGACAGCGTGAAAGCGAGTGGATACTTCCCGGGGACATCGCTGAACCTCCCGTTTTCTGGATAGAGGATCTGGGGGTAGGGCTGCAAACCTGTTACGACCTGCGCTTTCCTGAGAGCACTCGTTGGCTTGTTGATGGAGGAGCAGAGCTTGTCCTCGTCCCTGCCGAGTGGGTTGCGGGAGACTTTAAAACCCACCACTGGAAAACGCTGCTTGCCGCGCGCGCCATTGAAAACACCGTCTATATTGCAGCAGCCAACCACACCCCGCCAATCGCAGTGGGCAACACGTCGATCATCGATCCCCGAGGACAAACACTGGCAACAATTGAGTATAGTGAGGGAGCGATTCGAGCCGAAATATCCCGAGAAACCCTCAACAGTGTTCGTAAGATAAACCCTGCGCTGGCGCTGAGAAGGTTTAGTGTGCAATCTGCGGAGTTTGATAAATAGCATCCCATAAGAGAATAAACAGACCGTACCCAGCGCGTTCACATAGAATACATAGCCATACGAAGCATCCTGTCATTGTGCGGAAGGAGCAATCAATGAATACACCAGAGAATCCCACGAACCCAGGATCGCAAAACCCAGAATCACCTCAACCTCACGGAGACCAGCCTGTTTCCGCAGAAACAGCGGCACCAGGTCCCGTTCCAGCATCAGGTGAGGTCCCCGCTGCGCCGACCACGGCACAGTCAGCACCCCCCGCAAGCCAACAGGCAGCATCATCGGGGAACGCAACGCAGCAACCCGCCTCGCAGCAACCCGCCCCCACTAATCAACAGCCTTATGGAAATCAGACTCACCCGTCCCCACAGTCCGCTCCGCAGCAAACCGGTCACTACGCTCCTGGCGCTCACGCTCCGGGGACTCACGCTCCCGGAGTCCAGGCTTCTGGAACCTACGCGGGTGTACAGCCTCCTCAACCTAATCAGGCCCCCCCGTTCGGTACCCCACAAGCGGGGCAGTTCCCACAGGGGGCGGCATTTGGAGCTGGCGCTGCGACGACATCTCCGAGCGCTCCCAGAAAGACAAGCCGATCATTCCTGGTGGTAGGAGGAATCGCGCTTGCCGCTCTGATTGGTGGAGTTTCCGGTGCGGGAATCACCGCCGCTATAAGTGCCCAAAACGACACCGTTATACGTGGTGAGAACGGACCCCAGACGATAACCGTAAACAATACCGACGAGGTCTCGGTTGTTACAGGAATTGCCGCTGAGGTTATGCCGAGTGTGGTCACTATTTCGGTTGCAAACGGCAGCAACGCGGGCAGCGGCTCCGGCGTGGCGATTGATGATGATGGGCACATACTCACCAACAACCACGTGATAACCCTTGATGGAGAAAGCGCAGAAGGAATGACCATACGCGTTCATACGAGCGACGGTCGAATCCTTCCCGCGACGGTTGTGGGAACAGACCCCATGGCCGACCTTGCGGTCATCAAGGTAGAAGATGCAAACCTTCCCGCAGTTGAGTTTGCCAACTCTGAAAAACTTAACGTGGGCGATCTGACGGTTGCCATTGGAGCGCCACTTGGCCTCCCCGGAACCGTCACGAGCGGTGTGGTCAGCGCACTAAACCGCGGTATCACGGTGGGAACCACCACTACTCCCACCGATCCGGAGAACCAAGAACCGAACCCCTCAGATCCCCGCAGCCCGTGGAACTTTGATCTTCCCGGACAAGTCCCGCGTTCCTCCGGTACCGTGAGTTACGTTGCGCTTCCCGTTATTCAAACGGACGCCTCCATCAACCCCGGCAACTCGGGCGGCCCGCTGCTCAACAGTGAAGGAAAGCTCATTGGTATTAACGTTGCCATTGCAAGTACTGCAGCCGCTGAAGACAGTACCGCAGGAAGCGTCGGCCTCGGCTTTGCAATCCCGTCGAACCTGGCTCAGCGAGTTGCCGACAGCATTATTTCGGGCGAACCAACATCGCACGGACTGCTGGGCGCAACCGTAACGGATTCTAGCCGGGATGCCAACGCAACGGTGGCGGGTGCTACCCTGAGAGACGTGAGTGAAGGCGGAGCGGCAGCGGCTGCTGGGCTTCGCTCCGGCGACACGATCGTAAAGTTCAACGGTATTCCCATTACCAATAGCACCGATCTCACCGCGCAGGTTCGCTATCTTCCCGGTGGCAGCAGGGCCGAGGTCGAGTACGTTCGTGATGGTAATACCCATACGACCGAGGTCACCTTGGGAACGCTCGACCAATAGCTGCTCGCCTCATTTAGCCCCTCAGGCATACGTTTTCTAGGGGGCGCGAAAAACTCCCAGCGCTTTGGGCGTGATATTAACCCCAGAGCCTGTGAAAACCCGCTTCCGCAGTGTGAAAGCTCGGAAGCGGGTTTTTCGGCGGGTGTCCGGTAGCTGCGCACCGCGCTCCTTGATGACTCGCTCCAAGGAAATAGTTATTAGCTATACGGTATTGTCAAACGCACGGGATGCTCTTCGGGCGCTAGATCAACAACGAATGTGAGGAATGAGTGGCACGGTTTACCTTCAATCAAGGAAACCTGCGCAAGCTTGCTTCCCTTCCCCTCTTCGCCCTCACCGCACCCGTGCGCTGGCTCACACCCCGATCAATGGATCGCTGGGTCATTGGCTGTGGTTCCGGTATCGGCGAGGGTGCTCTGGAAATTTATCGGGAGATTGAGCAGCGCTTCCCGGAGCACTCACTTGTCTGGCTGACACACGGGGCGGAACATCGACGTGAAGCTCGCAACCTGGGCATTCGAACCTTATCGCGCAATAGTTTTCGCGGGTGGTGGTACACCGTGCGGGCGGGAACGTGTGTGGTTACTCACGGTTTTGGCGACGTGAACCGCTACGGGGTGATGGGATCTTACCTCGTTCAGCTCTGGCACGGTATCCCGCTTAAAAAACTTCACCTTGATTCTCCTGTGACTACACAACTCCGCTTACCCTGGCCGTTTCAGCGAATCATCACGGGGCTCTACGGAAGAAGCACACGCTCGATCTCTCTTTTGACCACCGCATCACCATTAGCGGCAACACGCATGCGATCAGCTTTTAGGCTTGCACCTGAGCAGGTGACGATCACGGGTGACCCCCGCAACGATGTTCTTTTTTATGCAGATGCGGCAACACGGCGTAACCGAGCGCGTAAAACAATCGAAAAAGTTTTGGGGCTTACCCTAGGTCAGGAATCGTTAGTTTTATACGCTCCAACCTGGCGTGATGGAGATCCCGATCCGGTCTCGCCCTCGGATAGAGAATGGGATCAGCTTGCACTCCTCGCAGAAAAACACAATCTGCGTATTCTTGTGCGCTCTCATCCGCTTGGAGAAGGGGACTACAGACGCGGTACGCAGCGGAGCTCTCGTGTGCACCTTCTGGGGGCAGAAGTGCTGAGTCACATTACTCCGGTGCTACCCGCGTATGACACCGTCATCACAGACTATTCTTCAATCGCCTGCGATTTCTCCCTCACCGGGGGAGCGATCCTCTGGTTTGCCCCAGATCTCGTGTCCTATGAGCGCTCGCGTGGCTTCTACGAGCCCTATCGGCTTACCAGCGAGGGCAGCTACTCTCGCGACTGGAACGGTCTCTGCGAACAGCTAGACACGCTGTATTCACATGCGAATGCGTGGGAAGCAGCGTGCGCGCGTTCCAAACGCCTAGCGTATCGATACTTTTCTTTTGAGGATGCTCTGAGCGCTAGGCGGGTGCTCGACGAGGTGCTCACCCGGCGAGCCGCCTCCGTACTGCCAAACCTGACGGCGACCCCGCTTCCCCCGTCGAAGCCCGTCACAAAACCTCAGGCGAGAGATAACAACAGGGTTGCTGCTGATGAGCGCAGTGCCTTTGTCTCACCTGTCGAAACTCAGGTTTTATCAATCACCCCCTCCTCCAGGGACGAGCCTCCCGCCATTATTGTTCGTGGCACATCAGCCACGGGTTTGGTGCCACGCTCTCTTGTCCTCACCGGACAACAGGCGGATTTACCGGGTTCGATTACTGCCCTGGAACCGTTTGACGGTGACCGGATTACGTGGCAAGCCCGGATTGAGCTGCTTACTTCCTCACCCACAACGATATCTGCACAGGTCATCCGCGACAAAAATTCCCCCTCTAAAATGTTGCCACCACCCAGTGGAGAGTACGGGTTGTTAGCCCTCGGGGATGAGTCAGGCCCTTCCCCCGTTGATACAACGCTCACCTGGGTTGGGATTGATGCCAAGCCCGATACGTTGGTGAGTGTGGGGGAGTGGTGCTCGGTAACCTGTACGCCAGCGCCCAACGCCGCGGTGGTTATCAGTATTGGTCCACCGGTGTTTCCAGATGAACTCCTGGAGACGGTTCAGACCCAGCGTGAGGCTCGCTATCGATCTCGTCCGATAAGCGTCGAAGACGCGGTGTTCTTCGAGAGCTTCTACGGGAGGGTGGCAACCTGTAACCCTGCGGCTATTGATCGTGAGCTTGCGCAGCGAGCTCCCCACATCACGCGATACTGGAGTGTTCGTGACCTTTCCGTCGCGATACCGGAGGGAGCCATCGCCCTGGTGGAAGGGAGCGAGGAGTGGTGGAGAGTGCGTGCCTCTGCTCGTTTGCTGGTGGTGAACGACTGGTTGCGTAAGAGGTGGAAGCCTCGCCCCCACCAGACCGTGATGCAAACCTGGCACGGTACCATGCTCAAGCGTCTTGCTTTGGACCGCTCGCATGTAGGTCCCAGACAGGCCGTAGCTATTATCAGAGAGAGCCGTCGCTGGGATATATTACTCTCGCAGAATGAACACAGCACCCGTGTCTTTCGTCGATCGTATCGTTTTCGCGGTGCGATCTGGCAGATTGGTTACCCCCGTAACGACAGCCTGGTGACACGCGATGGTGAAGAAGCCAGGCACTCGTTGGGCATCCCGCTAAAGAGTCGGGTTGTTCTCTATGCCCCCACCTGGCGAGACGGTTCCGCCGAGCTGGTAGACACCATCGGTTTAGCCGAGATGAGTCGTGAACTGGGGGAGGAGTGGACGATCCTGGTTCGTGGGCATAGCCGAACTCACGAGTACGGTCGATACGAGGGAGATCGCAGAATCATTGATGTGTCACGCTATCCGGGACTTGATGACCTCATTCTCGCGAGCGATATTGTTGTGACCGACTATTCTTCGGTGATGTTTGATGCGTCTGTGGCGCGCAAGCCCCTGGTCTTTTACGTTCCCGATCTTGCCCACTATAAGAGCGACGAACGTGGTTTTACCTTTGACTTTGAGTCACGCGCTCCGGGACCTCTCACACGTACTCGGGAAGAACTTCTTGCGGCAATTCGTTCTCCAGAACAGTGGTACCCAGAATATGCCAAGCGTTATGAATCGTGGCGGCGTGAGTTTAATCCGTACGACGATGGTCACGCCGCCGAGCGCGTGGTTACACGACTGCTCGATGACGGGTATCTACCCTACCCGCCTACGCTATCCAAGTCGGGATCTGTCGGTTGAGTGTTGCCCGCCGCGTATCAAGCCGATCAGAAAGCCCGCCCCCCAGCTCAGGTGCATGGTCGCAAAAACCACCAGCGTGTAGAGGCGGTCGCGGGGGGTGAGCGGGCCCGATATCTTGAGCGACACCAGAAGCAGGGCGCACACATAGAGCAGGGGTCCCAGGTAGAGTGCACTGGCGAGGAGCGAGGGGATGCCCGAGACGATTCCCGTGGCCTGTAGTAGAGCCAGTACCACACACGCAAACCAGGTGAGTACGAGCGCCGGGGGAACAAAGAAGCGCCAGGGATTACGTCCGCCGTATCGTCGAACGAGTTCTGCCCGCCAGGTTCCGGTGGCAATAAACTGTTTGGTCAGGTGCTGCCACGTATCACGCGGCCAATAGGTCACTCGAAGGTCAGGGTCAAACCAGACGGTATAGCCAAGATTACGAATGCGAAGATTGAGCTCCCAATCTTCACCTCGGCGAATACTCTCATCGTAGAGTCCCGCCTCAAAAAGTACATCACGACGGAAAATGCCGAGGTAGGCAGATTCAGCGGGTCCTGCTTCTCTGCTCCCGTGGTAGGCCCCACCTCCCAGCCCAAACGGACTGTTGTAGGCGCGAGCTATGGCCTGCTGAAACGGTGTTCTTCCCTGTGCGTGCATGATTCCGCCCACATTGGCTACGTCTCGTGTGAGAAGTGAGTGCACGCCGTCGTGTGTGTAGTTTTTGCTGAGTTCCGAGTGGGCATCTACTCGAATAATGATGGGGTATTGACTGCGATTAATCGCAAGGTTGAGGCCAACAGGAATGTCGACACCGGGATTATCGACAAGGATGACTCGGGGGTCGTTGGCGGCAATAGACGAAACGATTTTGTTGGTGTTGTCGGTGGAAGGGCCAAGAGCAAGGATAACTTCCTTGGGGCCAGAATATTCCTGCAGGAGGATAGCGGAGACAGAGGCCGCAATATATTTTTCCTCGTTAAGAACAGGCACGATATAACTCACTCCCGGCAGGGTGGTGGGTAGTGAGGAATCCCGAGGTGGTGTCTGGCTATTGTGCACTACTCGATTTTGCCATGAACAGCTGAGATTATGTTTCCGCATCACGATTCGCTACCAAAGTGATACTTGGAAAGGCTACTTCTCCACGGTCTCGGTACCCTGGTAAAGATGAACATAGTGAATGATCTGAGGCGAACGATTGAGCTTGTCCAGCGCGTGATAAAACGTCGTCGGGATCGCAGGGAGACACTTGAGCTTTTAAGAGATCGGGGTGCGCCGCCGCCTCAGCATTTTAAGATTGTCGTCTATTTTGCTGACGATCGGGTCAACCTATATCAGATGAGGCAGTGGTATAGGCCGTTAGCTGTGCTGGCAGAGCAGTGGCCGGTGATGATTATTGCACGCAGCGCGGGTGGGGCGCGCATGATTATCGAAGAAACAAGCTTGACCGTTGCGTTTGCGCCACAGGTGTCCGATCTTGAGCAGATTGTGAAAGACCAGGACATTCGTATCGTTCTCTACGTTAATCAAAACACCCGAAACTTCCAGATGATGCGTTACGGGCGTATGTGGCATGTTTTTATCAATCACGGTGAGAGCGATAAAATGTATATGACCACTAATCAATTTAAGGCTTATGATTACAGTCTTATAGCGGGTAGTGCTGCGCGTGCTCGGCTGGAACGCGTCCTGTGGAATTACGATTTCGATACGCGCGCAATCCCCATTGGACGCCCTCAAATAGACCACTACGACGGCGAAGTTCCGTATCCGAGTGATGGTCGGGTGAGCGTTCTCTACGCCCCCACCTGGGAGGGGGACCGGCCAGCCGCGACATACGGATCAATTGTGAGCCACGGAGTAGAGTTGGCTACGCAGATCCTCGAGAGCGATAGACATCGACTGATCTACCGTCCTCACCCCAGAAGCGGTGTTGTGAGTGTCGAGTATCGAGAGGCGCACGCCAAAATTGTTAGCCTCATTGAGGAGGCAAACCGGATACGGCCAGATAGCCATCATGTTTACGACCAGAGCGCACAGATCGGCTGGCAGCTTTCCCGCACCGATGTCGTTATTACTGATATTTCCGCGATGATCTATGACAGGCTTGCGGTGGGCAAACCAATTTTCGTAACCCGCCCGGTTTCTGCGGAGGCTGTGGTTGACTCTGAAGGATACCTTTCACAGTGTGAGTGGTTAGAAGCCTCGGAGGCGCCCCAGGTGATCTATCGTGTCGACAAGCTACTTAACGATCTTGACGCTCAGGAGAGGCTGCTCTGGTGGTCCGAGCGATATTTTGGCGACATTACACCTGGTGCTTCTACACGGCGTTTTCACGCGGCGATCGAAAGAATACTTGATGATTGGCAGAGCTGGAACGATCGATCCTAAAGCGCGTTATCTGCGTTATACAGAGCGATGATATCTGTTATTGCTCCATCCGCTACGAGGGTGCCCTTGTCCAGGTAGAGGCCCCTTGTGCAAAATTTGGTGAGATCACGTTCATTGTGCGAGACCAGGAAGAGCGTCTTACCCTCGTCCAGCATTTCTCGAATCCTGACCTGACACTTATCGCGAAATGCTTTGTCACCAACCGCTAGCACCTCATCAACGAGCAAGATGGGTTCATCAAGCTGCGACACAACTGAAAACGCGATGCGCACCTTCATGCCGCTCGAAAGATGTTTATACGGTGTGTCGATGACCTCCTGAGTTGACCGTTTTTTGGTGGTCTTGCCTATTTTGGCTCGGGGAATGGCTTGTTTACGCGAGAGTAGCAGCACGGTCGGGGCACTAAGGGGGGTGTCTGTACCCTGGTTTCATGGGTGAATACGTACGCCGTGTGAAAACCGGGTCAGGTGCGACCGCGGTGCAGATCGTGTCGAAAACGCGCGGGGTGCGCAGCATTATTGAACATATCGGTTCCGCGCACACTGATCTGGAACTCGAGTTCATGGTCCAGACCGCGAAAACTCGCATCAGGGAACGCGCTCAGGCTACCGGTCAGACAGAACTCCAGATCGATACCCCAGCCGATCCTGCCGGGCCGCGTATCACGATGCAGCACTCTTACTCGCGTGTGCTCTACGACACTCTCGTCAGCGTTTACGACCGGCTTGGTTTCACTGATGCTGTGAACGATCGGGTATTTCGTGACCTCGTGATCGCGCGTATCATCGAGCCCTCTTCCAAACTCGATACGATCCGTATCCTTGATAATCTCGGACTCAAAGCGCCCTCGTATAGTGGCATTCACCGGTCATTGAACCAGGCCGCGAAGGGCAACTATCGTGATAAGTTCTCTGCTGCCTGCGTCGCGTTCCGGGGGACTGAGCACCTCACGTTGGTGCTCTACGACGTCACCACACTGTTCTTCTACGTCGAGCAAGAGGATGAGTATCGCAAGCCTGGTCTCTCCAAAGAACGCAGGCTCGAACCCCAGATCGTGCTGGGGCTTCTCGTTGACGAACACGGGTTCCCGCTGCAGTTACATTCGTTCGAGGGGAACACAGCTGAAACGCTCACTCTCGTGCCCGTGCTCGACAGGTTTCGGGCGCAGCATCCCGAGGTGACGGTGAGTGTTGTGTGTGACGCAGGTATGCTCTCCGCAGCGAATCTTCTCGCGTTAGAGACGGCTGGTTACTCGTTCATTGTGGGGTCCCGGATCGCGAAGACTCCACCTGAGGTTACCGAGTATCAACACGATGGTTCTGAACTCTGTGACGGGCAGGTATTTGAGTGTCGACAGTGGTTTGGTCAAGGTGAAAGGCGGCGTGAACGGCGGGTGGTGTATCAGTACCGTGAGAAACGTGCCCGTCTGGATCTGCGTAATATCGAGAAACAACTCGAGAAAGCGAAAAAGGTCGTTGCCGGGACCACGCCTGTGAAAAAGAGTCGGTTCGTGAAGATCAGTGGCGCAGCCAAGAGCATTGATCAGGTTTTGGTGGAATCGGCTAGGCAGCGGGCGGGGATCAAGGGGTATGTCACGAATCTACCTGTCTTAACGGTGAGCGCGCTGAGGGTGATTGATGCATACCATCAGCTCTTCAATGTTGAGGCGTCATTTCGGATGGCGAAGACTGACCTCAAAGCCAGGCCGATCTATCACCGGCATCGGGAGAAGATCGAGGCGCATCTCACGGTTGTGTTCTGCGCGATCGCGGTCTCACGGCATATTCAAGAAGCAACCGGGGTATCGGTGAAGAAGTTCGTGCAGCAACTTGCCCGGGTACAAGACGGGGTGATCAGGATCGAGGGTGTGGAGCATATTGTTCCAGCCGCGATACCGGCAGAAGTACGTGAGCTATTGACCCGGCTCGGTGACTCGGGCGCGGGGCACTAAACCGGTCAACTCAGGTTCTACACGGCGTTTTCACGCGGCGATCGAAAGAATACTTGATGATTGGCAGAGCTGGAACGATCGATCCTAAAGCGCGTTATCTGCGTTATACAGAGCGATGATATCTGTTATTGCTCCATCCGCTACGAGGGTGCCCTTGTCCAGGTAGAGGCCCCTTGTGCAAAATTTGGTGAGATCACGTTCATTGTGCGAGACCAGGAAGAGCGTCTTACCCTCGTCCAGCATTTCTCGAATCCTGACCTGACACTTATCGCGAAATGCTTTGTCACCAACCGCTAGCACCTCATCAACGAGCAAGATGGGTTCATCAAGCTGCGACACAACTGAAAACGCGATGCGCACCTTCATGCCGCTCGAAAGATGTTTATACGGTGTGTCGATGACCTCGCTAAGCTCTGCAAAGTCAATGATTTTATCAAAGAGCTTGTCGACCTCACGGTGTGTAAGTCCGTGCAGACCCGCCGTGAGATAAACGTTGTCACGTACTGTGAGATCACCCACAAAGCCGCCGGTAATCTCAATGAGGGGGGCGACTCCCGCGTGCACTCTTACAGAGCCCTCGTCGGGGAGAAGCACCCCCGCCACAAGTTTAAGCAGGGTAGATTTACCGTTTCCATTGCGTCCAACAACACCAATTGCCTCGCCCTGATTTACCGTAAAGCTGACGTCTCGGAGCGCCCAGAACTCATCGGGTCGGGACCGCCGGGTGGCCCCGGCAAAGAGGTCTTTAAAGTTGCGACGGCGCCGACGGTTCCGCTTGAAATGAATCCCGAGGTTTTCTGCAACTATCAGCGGCGCTGCCTGCGGTTTCCCCCTATGCTGATCACCCATCTAGAGCTCCTTCAAAGCAGTACCAATGGTGCGGCGGAAAACAAGAATCCCCAACACGAGAAGGATAGTCGTTATGAGGACTGATCCTCCCACAAGAAACCAGTCGAGCTGTTTGGGGAAGAACCCTGCGCGATAGAGCGAAAAGATGCCGCTGAGGGGGTTCAGCGCCGCCCAACTGTGTAGCGACTCCGGCAGGTTCTGGGTGCTGTAGATGATGGGGGAAGCGTAAAACATGAAGCGAAGTATGAGCTTTGTGGCGCGCTCAAGATCGCGGAAAAAGAGCACGAGGGGTGCCAGTAGTAGCCCAAGTGCAACGCACAATGCGGCCTGGAGGACAATCGCGAGTGGAAAGAGTAGCAGATTGAGGTTGACGTGAGCCCCGCTGAAGATTGCAAAGAGCGCCAGAATGGGGAGGCTGAGAAGGAACTCAATTCCCTTTGAGGCAACGATTCGGTTGACCCAGATAGAGCGGGGGAGAGAAATAGAACGAACCAGCTTGGCATCTCGGAGGAATGCGCGGGTGGAATCGGAAACCGCTCCATTAAACCAGACCCAGGGGAGCAGAGCGACGAGAAGAAACACTATATAAGGTTCCTCTCCCACCCCTCGCTGGAAAACCTGGGTAAAGATGAACCAGTAGATGAAAGACATGACCAGGGGGTCAAGAATCGACCAAAGGTAGCCGAGCGCGGAGGTTACGTATCGTACCTTGAGGTCGCGTTTGGTGAGCAGGATAAGGGGTCGCCAATAGCGTAATCGGTGGGCTAATAAGTGACCAACCGCGGCGTTTTCAGTGTCTGCGGTTTTGCTCAATGGGTTCCTCATAGTGGGGATACCCCACAGGTGTTACAGAAAAACTAGACGAAGAGATTTGCTCTTTCTAGGTCTTCCGCAAAATCGACCTCCACAGCATAGAGATCTGAGATATCCATCGGTTCTAATAGTACGCGATCGTGTTCTATTGCTAACTCTAGACCACGTTCGAAGTAATCGTCATTATGTACACGCGCAAGATGCTGCATGAAAGCTGCTTTATCGCGGGAGGAAATGTAATTGATACCCACGGCCTCGCCAAGCGCGCCCTGACGGATAGTTTTGGAAAGTTCTTTAATGAAGCCCTCGGCGGTGACGGTGTATTTCACCTCTTCATCAGATACCGAGGAGGTATTAACCGTGACCATTGACTGATCTCTGACAATAATTGAGGCTGCGCGCTGGAGCACGATCGGGTCAAAGACGACGTCACCGTTCATCCAGAGCACACCGCCCTTGTTTGAGGCCCGCAGTGCGCGCAGGAGGCTTTTGGAGGTGTTGGTCTGGTCGTATTGCTCGTTGTAAACGTAGTTCAGCTGGGGGAAGCGTTCCACAATGTGTTCGGATTTGTAACCCACGACCGCGGTAACGGGAATTCCTGGGCCGAAGCCCTCGTTGATGTTATCGAGTTGCTGTTGCATGATCGAGCGTCCGTCGCTCAGTTCCGTGAGCGGTTTGGGAAGAGTGCGTCCCAGACGGCTTCCCATGCCAGCAGCGAGTATGACAATCTGAAGACTCACGTTTTTCTCCCACTCGAAGTTTTAGGTGTCCCGCCTGCCCTGGAGTATATTTTGGTGACAGAAGGGTAACGGATGCGATAATAGTGCCTCCGTGCTCGTAAAAGACTACATAACGTCGTGCTGAATAGTCAGCTTAAAGTGACCACTGTGGCCAATTTGTGATAAATGGAGGGTTCTTGTTAAACCTCTGTGATATCCTCGCAAAGGATCGCTCGATTTGGTAAATTTGCTGAGTGGTTGCTGTGTTTTCGTCAGACTCTATCCGATGATATTTTCCTCGGAATAACAGAGCATTTGGCGACAGTGCCCGTTTGACGGACGCAATTTGATGTAGTAGAACAGTTATTCAGAAAAACAACCAAATCACAGATATAGAAGAGGCCTAAAGGTATTGGAAGACGCACGGGAGCGAGAAGAAGCCGACTCTCCCACACACAATGGTGATAACGTGGTGCCCTCTCAGCGTTCTCGCTACCGTGGACGTCGTCCACAACGTCGAGCCGCCTCATCGAGAATCTCTGACCCGGCCTTGCCCCCAGAGGGCCCCTCGGGGGAAGAACCTGATTTTATCGAACAGCTTGTGTCAGCTCGGGAGGTTAACGACTCCTTGTCAATTGCATCGATTGCAAGCGAGAATCCGCCCGAAGAAAATACTCCAAGAGTTTCAGAAGCCAGCGCCCCGGAGAACGCTGCCTCAATAGGCGGCACAACAGCTTCCGAAACCGGCAAACACGCCGCATCAATACCCGTAGAGGAAACCCGAGAGGGGGCTGTTACAGGTGCCGCTGAGCTATCGGCGCAGGCGCGCAATGATTCTCGGGTAGAGAGCTCTCAAGGGATGGAGCGTATCCGTCAAAGGGTTACACGGGTAGAGTCGAGTCCCGTCATGCTAAAAGCACGTGGCCTGTCCAAAAGATACGGTGCTGTATTTGCTGCGAACGGAATTGATCTTGACGTAAAAGAAGGATCCTTCTACGGCTTTGTCGGTCCAAACGGTGCGGGTAAAACCACAACGCTCTCAATGATCACAGGACTCTTAAAGCCCACTTCAGGAACAGTATCGATTCTCGAACACGATATGTGGAAAGACTCCCTAGAGGCTAAGCGCCTTGTTGGCGTTCTTCCTGACCGGCTGCGCCTTTTTGACAAGCTCACTGGGGCCCAGCTTCTGTACTATGCGGGAATACTTCATGGGCTTGACCCAGATAGGGTGAGCGAGCGGGCAGCAGAGTTATCGGCCGCACTGGGCCTGGAGAACGCACTGGGCCGTCAAGTGTCTGACTATTCAGCCGGTATGCAGAAAAAGATTGCCCTGGCCTCCGCGATGATTCATACCCCTCGCATTCTTGTTCTTGACGAACCGTTTGAGTCCATCGACCCTGTTTCTGCCGCAACTGTTACCGAAATGCTTGAGATCTTCGTGGAGGGTGGAGGGAGTGTGCTCCTTTCTAGTCACAGCATTGATCTCATTCAGCGGGTATGCGACCATGTGGCAATTATCGTCGAGGGAAACATCGTTGCCTCGGGAACTGTTGATGCGGTGCGCGATGGGATAAGCCTGGAGGACAGATTCACCAGGCTTACCGGTTCCGACGAAACCACAGAAGGGTTGGAATGGTTACGCGGATTCTCCGGTTAAGACTCAGCGTCCTAGCCAATTCATTTCACCGTAAGCATAAGGGATTTGGTCGTCTTGCCGCGTGGACTCTTATTGGGGCTATCCTCGCTGGCACGATTCTATGGCTGGGGTTGAATCGTAACCAGGAAATCCTTCATGATTTCCCCCAACTGCTCACAGTAGTGGGGTCTCTGGTTCTGGGGCTCTCCCTGATTGTCCCTCTATTTATGCGGGGTGCCGCCCTCGATCCGCGACAGTTTTCTCAGTATCCCGTTTCGAGAGGTTCTGTAGCCCGAGGGTTGGGACTTGCCAGCTTCCTGAGCGTTCCCACCGCATTGCTCCTCCTGGGACACATCGGTTATTTAATGATCTGGCGCGGAGAACCCGCGGTTTTTGTGGTTATTGTGTTGGGCAGTATTCTGACGTTGTGCGCGGCGGTTCTCTCGGCCCGACTCATGCGTACTCTCTCAACCTTTGTTTTTTACTCTGCGCGTGCTCGGGACTTTCTGAACATTATCGCCGCCGTATTGTTACTTGGTCTTTTGCCCGTTATCTTTGTGATTTTTACCATCGATTGGTCTCGGGCAGGGCAGCCCATACTTGATAGCATTGCGCAGAATCTGGGCTGGACGCCTCTGGGAGCTGCTTTTAGCGCCCCCTTTGAGCTGGTTCAACACAACACCGATGTTGCCTACAGTAAGTTGATTATCACAGCGGGGTACGTTGTAATCCTGGCTGTGCTCTGGCGGCTCCTCGTCCAGGTCATGATGACCAGGATCACGCGGCCCGCCCGACCTGGAATTGTCCGAGTGGGAATGGGATGGTTTGAACGGGTTAGTCCAACTCCCGCGGGGGTTATTGGGGCGCGCAGCATGACCTATTGGATGCGTGACCCCCGGTATCGGGTACCGCTAGCGATTCTTCCACTAGTGCCGTTTGCTATTATGGTTCCTCTCGCTGTGGCAACTATGCCTTGGAACTACGTTGTTCTTGTTCCCCTGCCGATACTGTGCCTTCTGTTGTCATTCTCCGTACACAACGATGTCGCCATGGACAGCACCGCGCTGTGGCTACACGTTTCAAGCGCAACACGCGGTATCGATGATAGACGTGGACGTTTATTGCCCGTGTTGCTTTTCGGAACGCCGCTGGTTGGGCTGGGAAGCATAATCACGCTGCTTTTCTCTGGCGATTGGCGAATACTCCCCGCAATTATCGGTGTTAACATCGGAATTCTTCTTGTGGGAACCGGAGTATCCAGTGTCATTTCCGTTTTGTTTCCCTACGCTGCCACCCGCCCGGGCGATAGCCCGTTTGTGCAGCCGCAATCGGTCGGCTCGCGCGCAGTGCTTGCCCAGCTCCTAAGCCTGCTGCTCACGATTATCTTTATTTTCCCCTCCGTTGCTCTGATGGTGATTGGGCTTCTGGTAAACCCTGTTTATCATTTCTGGTCTCTGGGTGCGGCGCTGGCCATCGGGGGAACCGTTTTTGCGGCGGGCCTGATCGGCGGCGCTCGTATCTTTGACAACCGATCTACGGAACTGCTTGCCTTTACAGAGACAGCAGACTAGTAGGGGAGAGGGAAGGCTTTTACAACTCAGGGTGCGGGCTGGTGCACGGTGTAAACTTGTTCCCATGAGTCAACTAGGAAATGAGCCTCTTACGGGTGGTGGCACTGATGTGCTGGATCGTGAGCTCGAAGAACTTCTGAACCAACACAGCAACGACGACGGTGACCATGAGCGTTTTTCACACTACGTAAAGAAGAACAAGATTATGGAATCTGCGCTTTCGGGTAAACCGGTGCGTGCCCTCTGCGGTAAAAAATGGGTTCCGGGGAGAGATCCCGAAAAGTTTCCGGTGTGCCCGGACTGCAAAAAAATCTACGAAAAGATGAAACCGGGAGAGTAGCTTCGCGAGGCGGGAGACTTCATCGTTGAAAATTCTCCCGCCCGGGTTAACACACGGGTGGCCTGCGTGATGCTCTAGAGACCGGGTGCCGTCATCTTGGTGACGTCGAGGGCTGTATCTAGCTGTTCCTCTGTAACCTCACCACGCTCCACGTAGCCGAGAGCCACAACAGCCTCTCGAACCGTGATTTTCTGAGCCACCGAGTACTTGGCGATTTTTGCGGCGGCTTCGTATCCAATAATTCGGTTGAGGGGTGTAACTATCGATGGTGAAGACTCGGCCAGGGCGCGGGCGTGCTCCAGATTGGCCTGAAGACCGTCGATTGTCTTGTCTGCGAGAACACGGCAGGAGCTTGCCAGCAATCGGATCGACTCGAGCAGTGCAGTGCCCATGACGGGTATGGCTACGTTGAGTTCAAACAGCCCCGACGCACCGCTCCAGGCGATGGTGGCGTCGTTTCCGATGACGCGGGCGGCAACCATCAGTACTGCCTCGGGAACAACGGGGTTAACCTTTCCCGGCATGATGGAGGAACCCGGCTGAAGATCGGGGATATGGAGCTCCCCGAGCCCGGTGTTGGGGCCAGAACCCATCCAGCGCAGATCATTGTTAATCTTTGTAAGACTCACCGCAATAACACGGAGCGCTCCGGAGGCCTCAACCAGGGCATCACGATTGGCCTGGGCCTCAAAGTGGTTACGGGTCTCGGTGATGGGTAGTCCGCTATCGTCGGCAAGCTTGGTGATAACCCTTTGCGGGAAGCCCGTGGGGGTGTTGATACCGGTTCCCACCGCCGTACCACCCAGAGGAACCTCTGCGACGCGGGATAGCGTGGAGGTGACCCGCTCAATCCCCAGGCGAATCTGTGCCGCATATCCACCAAATTCCTGCCCCAGTGTGACCGGGGTAGCGTCCATGAGGTGGGTGCGGCCGGTCTTGACCGCGTCTTTCCAGAGTTGAGCCTTTCTCTCCAGGGAGAGGGCTAAATACTCGAGCGCCGGGATGAGGTTGTTGATGAGGGCTCCGGTCACGGCAACGTGTACCGAGGTGGGGAAGACATCGTTGGAGGACTGTGAGGCATTCACATGGTCGTTGGGGTGAACGGGAGAGCCGAGGGAGTCGGTTGCCAATCGGGAGAGCACCTCGTTCATGTTCATGTTTGAGGAGGTTCCGGAGCCCGTTTGGTAAACATCGATGGGAAACTCGGCGTCCAGGCTGCCGGTGATGACCCGGTCCGCGGCCTCTGCGATGGCCTGCGCAATGTTGCTGTCAATGACACCGAGCTCGGCGTTTGCCAGGGCTGCGGCTTTTTTGATGCGGGCGAGAGCCGCGATCTGTGCGGGCTCCAGCGTTGAACCTGAGATGGGAAAGTTCTCGATGGCGCGCTGCGTTTGAGCGCCGTAGAGCGCGTCTTTGGGAACCCGTACTTCGCCCATTGTGTCGTGCTCAATGCGATACTCGTTGTTGCTAACCACTTTCGTGACATCCTTATCTTTTGTAGGGGCTGTAATGGAGATTTGAACTCTGGGGAGGGGACTCCCGATTGTTTTTAGGTGTCGGTGTTGATCGGGCCGATGGCCACGCTTGCATCAGCCCGTCCCTCAACCAGACGATAGTTAGCACCGACGATCCCCAAGCGGCCCTCAGCAACGGCCTCGCTGATGAGCTCGGACTCTCGCAGCAGTTCGGCGACGCACCCTCTGAGGTGGAAACGACCAACATCAAACGTATCAATTTTTTGGGGGTCGACGTAGGGAGTTGAGGGGTTATCGCGCAGCCACACTGCCTGAACGGCGGGAACAATGGGTCGAATTTGACCCGCAATCTTCGGTGGAAGGAGTGAAGGGTTTTTTTGTTGGGAGCTGACCGCCGCGGCAACAGCGCCGCACTCGTCGTGCGCCAACACAACGATGAGTGAGATTTTAAGCATTTCCACCGCGTATTCCAGCGATCCAACAACGCTATCCGACACGATGTGCCCGGCGTTACGAACCACAAAGAGATCGCCCAAACCCTTGTCAAAGATGATTTCTGCGGCCAAGCGCGAGTCCGAGCAGCCGAGAAGAGCTGTGCTGGGGCTCTGGCTATAGTGCGTGCGTGCGCGGTGCTCAACGTCCTGATGAGGGTGCTCGGGAACTCCCGCAACAAAGCGGTTGTTGCCCCTTTTCATTTCCTGCCAGGCCTCGGCGGGAGAGAGTCGTAGGGGAAAGTTACCGTCCGATGATGTTGCCACGCTAGCTCCCCTCTTCAGTTTTTTGCTCCGATGGTTCAGAGAGAATATGCTGGGCGATGCTCTCCGCCAGGATGCGGGTCTCTTCCGGGGAAGCGGTACCAAAAATGACGTAGTCACTCTTCCCGTCCGAGGCAGTGAGAGCGTAGATGACGTTGCCGCCGTCTGCCGCACTATCCCGATGATCGTACACCGTCCACAAGACCCCACCGATGGTTTCTGTTCCCGTGGCGTTTTTCTTGTCTAGCTGATCCGCAACCCACTCGGGGGTGGCATCAAGCCCCTGGCTCAGCGCCACAAATTCATGTTCGGGGGTAACCCACCCTACATACCATGACGTGACATTGTGAGCTGAGGAATGGCGTAGCTCAGCCGCATTTGACAGCCAACCCGTGGGAAGAGAGGGAGTAGCGAGGGTTTGTGTCACGCTGGGCTGCGCCTCCCTTGCTACCTCAACAAAGTCGATGTTCCGTTCGGTGGTGTAATTGCCGCGGGGAACCGCCAGGACGATGATCACCACCACCCCCAGCGTGGCTAGGAGTGAAAGGACCAGGTTATTGATTGTTTTGCGCTCGCGGTAGAGTCGCGAGTTTTCCGCCTTGCGGGCCGCCGTCTCCTCAGGGGTTTCCGGGCGCCCCAGTTCGGCCACTACGCGCGGGGGACGCTCGCTCATTCGTCGCCGGAGGGGGCATTGGTGGGCACAGTTCGGGCGGCCTCAAGGCGCTCTTTGGCACCGATAAGCCACTCCTCGCAACGAGCAGCAAGTGCCTCGCCCCGCTCCCAGAGGGAGAGGGACTCTTCGAGCGTGGCGGTGCCCTGTTCAAGCTGATTAACAACCGTGATTAATTGGTCACGGGCTTCCTCGTAGCTGAGTTCTGAAACGTCTGTGACGGAGGTCATGCCCACCAGTCTATCTAATTTAGGGTGTTTCAAACGCGGGATCACCGTTTGAGGTTGCGGCAATCTGTCCGCCGGGGAGGGTGAGCGTGAGCGTGGTTCCCGGGGGAGCCTCTTGCGGCTTACGAATGATGCTACCCTCGGCGGCCTGAACGATTGAGTATCCTCGATTGAGCGTGGCCCGTGGCGAGAGGGCTTTGAGCCGGGATCGCAGCTCGGTAGCTTCACCCTCGGCGCGTTCGATCGTGCGGCGGGCAAGTTCTGAACCGCGGGCCACGTAGCGTGTGACCTCCTCCGCTCGTGTGGTGACAATCCATTCGCTCTCGGCCAGTACGGGACGTGAGCGAACCTGCTCGATACGCGATACCTCGTGAGAGATCAGCATGGTCATGCGGGTCTGTAGCTGAGCGCGAGCCTGAGAGACGCGCGCAAGCTCCTCCGCAACATCGGGGACAACACGCTTTGCCGCGTCTGTGGGGGTGGAAGCCCGCAGGTCGGCTACCTCATCAAGCAGTGGGCGATCGGCCTCATGACCGATAGCGCTCACAATGGGGGTTGCCGCCGCCGCCGCCGCACGCACCACCCGCTCATCACTGAAGCCCAGGAGGTTTTGGAAATCGCCTCCACCACGCGCGATGATGATGACGTCAACCTGTGGGTCGCTATCTAGTTTTTCGATTGCCGCGGTTACTTCTGACGGCACTCGATCACCCTGAACAGCCGAGTGAACCACCCGAAACTGTACCCCCGGCCAGCGCAATTGAGCGTTGCGTAGAACGTCTTTTTCGGCGTCGGAGTCTTTCCCCGTAATGAGGCCTATGCGCTGCGGAAGAAACGGCAGCGGTTTTTTGCGCGAGAGGTCAAAAAGGCCCTCGTCGGTAAGCTTGGCACGTAGTCGCTCCAGGCGCTCAAGCAGATCGCCGAGGCCCACCTGTTTCATACTAAAAACCTGCATAGTGAGGGTGCCGCCCTTGACCCAAAAATTGGGTTTAACGAGCAACACAACGTGATCACCCTGTGCAAAATTTTCTTGGGGGAGCTTGGAACGAACAGAGGACCAGATTGTAAAGCTGACGGTTGCGTCCTGTTCGAGGTCCTTGACTTTGCCGTATACGTTTCCCGCCGACACGCTCCACTGGGTGACCTCACCCTCGATCCATATTGTGCCGAGGCGATCGATATACTCTCGAATCTTTGTGGACATGACCGCTACTGGCCACGGACTCTCTGCGGACGGTACCGATTCGGTCATTTAATACACGCTCCCATTCCTTGCTCAGAGGACTCGCCTAGACTGGATGCTATGACCATAGCTCAGCCCGACCAACGCACGATTGGCGCACCCGTTGTTAGTTTAGCGATGCCTCGTGTTCGAGGGCCTCGTAATCGTCTGAAAAATAATCCGGTTACCGGTGAGAAAAAGGTATTGCTGGCTGCCCCACGAGGGTATTGCGCGGGTGTGGATCGTGCGGTTGTGGCGGTGGAAAAGGCGCTGGAACGTTACGGCGCCCCCGTGTATGTGCGTAAACAGATTGTGCATAACATCCACGTGGTGAATACCCTGGAGCGAATGGGCGCGATTTTTGTGGAAGAAGTGGACGAGGTTCCGGAAGGGTCTCACGTGGTGTTTTCTGCCCACGGTGTCTCCCCGGCCGTTGTGCAGGGTGCGGCAGATCGGGGGCTACAGGCCATTGATGCCACCTGTCCACTCGTCACCAAGGTGCACCGCGAGGCCGTTCGCTTTGCAAAGCAGGACATGGAGATCCTGCTCATTGGTCATGATGGCCACGAAGAGGTAGAGGGAACGGCGGGTGAAGCTCCCGAGCACGTGACAATTGTAAACTCTCCCGATGCGGTTGACGATCTGGTGGTTAAAGACCCAGAGAAGCTGGTTTGGCTCTCGCAAACCACGCTGAGCGTTGACGAGACTATGGAGACGGTGCGTCGCCTGCGTGCCAAGTTCCCCAAGCTGCAGGATCCTCCGAGTGACGATATCTGTTACGCAACCCAGAACCGTCAGGTTGCGATTAAAAAGGTTGCCGCGAATGCTGACCTGGTCATTGTGGTTGGTTCCGCAAACTCTTCAAACTCAGTGAGGCTTGTTGAGGTGGCGCTGGAGTACGGCGCTCAGGCTGCCTACCGGGTGGACTACGCGCACGAGGTGAAGCAGGAGTGGCTCGACGGGGTCAACACGGTAGGGGTAACCTCCGGGGCTTCGGTTCCCGAGGTGCTTGTCCAGGAACTGCTTGATGACCTTGCAGATGCGGGATATTCGAGCGTGCAGGCCGTGGTGACGGCGGAAGAAGACCTCGTATTCTCACTGCCTAAGGAGCTCCGTAAGGATGCGGCGGGTAACCGCGATGAGCGTGCCCTGGGCGGACGCAATCGTGCGTAAATAAAGAACACGCTGCCGCAGTTGGTCAGCGCCTAATTGTGCAAAAGGAGCTTGAGCCTAGCAGCCGTATCCGGACGTTTTCGCCTGTCAGAGAAGCGAAGCAATCAGGCCGATTGACCCGATAGACAGCGCCACCAGACCAACGATCACAAGCACGGCAACCCCTTTGGCGTTGGCAAGCCATCCGAGAAAGCCGGAGCGCCCCCGTTCCAGTGTGTCTTCGTCCTCCGCGAAGGGGTCAAATCGCTCGCCGTCCTGGTCATTCTGGTTATCTATCATGCTGAAAAGTGATTCATAAGGGTCGGGTCCGCCGCTAGTGCAAGGAAAAGCGTGACAAGAAACAGGATGATCGACAGAATACCGCCGAGGAGTGGAACGTAAAATGCTCGGCGCTTGCGTACCAGCAGAACAACACTAATCGCCACGGTGATGATCCACAGGACGACCTGGCTGACCCTACCGAACATCACTATGCCCGCAAACTCTGCCGGTTCGGTGAAGTCGCCCAGAGAATACTGCTCGTACATCATCTGAAACGCCTGGGGCATCCCGCTCAGGAGTGCTACAGCAAAGGCTGCTCCCGCAAAAGAAAACATGAGCAAGATGGTGGTTACCACAAGATCAACGGAGTTGCGTTCTCTCGGCGGAGTGCCAAATTGCTGCTGTCGCGCGTTGACGTGTGCCGAGCCGGATAACGGCGCATGCTCGGGAGTACGCGCCGTTGAGGCATCATCCGGGATGGGTGGAGCACCGCCGGAGGAGACTCCACCTCCCTGCTCCGCACCCTCTGGGGTCCAAGACCAACCGGGAGGGGCGTACTCCCCATACTGTGGTTTTGGTCGGTTCTCGGGAGGGGAACCCGATCCGGGTTTATCGGAGGCGTTGTGAGTTGCCATTGTGTGTTTTATCCGATTGTTTTTCCAGCGGAGCCCAGCTGCTGAGTTGCCTCAACAACGCGGGCGGCCATGGCGGTTTCCGCGTTTTTCCCCCAGGCGCGGGGGTCGTACTTCTTTTTGTTACCGACCTCGCCGTCAACCTTAAGGACGCTGTCGTAGTTGCTGAACATCCAGTCGGCGATGCTGCGAGTAAAGGCGTATTGGGTGTCGGTGTCGATGTTCATCTTGATGACACCGTTTGCAACGGCCTCGGCGATCTCCGCCTCGGTTGAACCGGAGCCTCCGTGGAAGACCAGGTCAAGCGGCTTGGGGCCGTGTCCATACTTGGCAGCGAGCCCCTCCTGGATTTCTTTGAGTAGCTCGGGACGCAGCTTGACGTTGCCGGGCTTATATACGCCGTGCACGTTGCCAAATGTAAGTGCAGCCATGTAGCGTCCCTGCTCGCCAAGACCCAGAGCCTCAACCGTTGCAATCGCATCGTCAAGTGTTGTGTAGAGGCTGTCGTTGATGTCGTGGCTCACGCCGTCTTCTTCGCCACCCACAACGCCGATCTCAACCTCGAGGATGGCATTGATAGCCTTCATGCGGGGGAGTAGCTCTCGGGCGATCGTGAGGTTTTCGGTGAGGGGAACGGCTGAGCCATCCCACATGTGCGACTGAAAGATCGGCTCTCCGCCGGCTCGAACCCGAGCTTCGCTCGCCTCGATCAGGGGAAGCAGGAAGCCGTCCATGGCGTCCTTGGGGCAGTGGTCTGTGTGCAGGGCAATGGTCACGGGGTAGGCTTTGGCAACCTCGTGGGCGTATGCGGCAAAGGCGAGAGCCCCGCCCGCGCGGTTCTTGACGGTGTGACCCGCCCAGTAGTCAGCACCACCTGTTGTCACCTGAATAATCCCGTCGGAGCCAGCCTCGGCAAACCCCTGCAGGGCAGCACTGAGGGTTTGCGAGCTTGATACGTTAACCGCGGGGAAGGCAAACCCTTGTGTTTTGGCGGTATTGAGCATCTGCGCGTATTGGTCGGGGGTTGCGATGGGCATGCCGGGTCTCCTTGTATCAAGAGGGAATGGCGGGTATAAATTACCCGCAGATATCACCAGTCTACTGAAGCCGGTGGGGGAAGGAAAACACGGCCTCTTTTTGTCGGAGGGACGGTATGGGGTACAGGACATTCTCAGGTTTAGGTTGCCCGAGAGGGGACGTAGACTTAAGGATGGTGATTCACACCGTGTGTCGTTTGTGAGCGACTGAGCCCAAAAGGAGTTTTACACCGTGGCAAAAAATGTTGATGGTTCTACCAACCTGCGTCCCGATCGAAACCTGGCGATGGAGTTGGTGCGTGCCACCGAAGCCGCTGCTATTCGCGCGATGCCCTTTATCGGACGCGGCGATAAGAACGCTGCAGATGGTGCCGCGGTTGATGCAATGCGTCAATTTCTGAGCACCGTGAACTTTTCGGGAACCGTTGTGATTGGTGAGGGAGAAAAAGACGACGCCCCCTGGCTATATAACGGGGAGAACGTGGGAAACGGGACGGGACCCGAGTGTGATGTTGCTGTCGATCCTATCGATGGAACGAGTCTCACCGCGGCCGGTCGGCAGAACGCCCTTTCCGTCATCGCGGTTTCCGACCGGGGAAGTATGTATGACCCCTCCGCGGTCTTCTATATGGACAAACTTGTGTGCGGGCCTGACGGTGTGGGGATTGTTGACATTCGTCAGCCCATTGGCGAAAACATTCGTGCGCTTGCTAAGGCAAAGGGTGTGGGTGCCGAGGATATTCGAGTTGCGGTGCTTGACCGCCCACGTCACGAAGGCTTGATTGAGGAGATTCGTGCAGCAGGCGCCGGGACTCGCCTTATGCTCGACGGTGATGTTGCCGGGGGCCTTAACGCTGCCCGATATGAGTCCCGTATTGACCTGTGCGTGGGGGTGGGAGGAACGCCCGAGGGCATTATCACGGCCTGCGCGGTTAAAGCCCTCGGTGGCCTGATCCAGGGAAAGTTGTATCCGCGTGACGACGAGGAGCGCCAAAAAGCCATCGATGCCGGACATGATCTGGACGCTATTCTTGAGGCCAACGATCTGGTGCGCAGCGATAACGCATATTTTGTTGCCACGGGTATAACTCAGGGGGAGTTTGTAGACGGGGTGCAGCGTAAGGGGCCAATTATCCGCACGGATAGCGTGGTATTGCGCTCGAAATCGGGAACCCTTCGTAAGGTTCGAGCTGATTATCAAGCATCACGCTGGCTTTAGGGGCGGCGGCCAAGGGGGTAGTACCGCCTGCAGGGTGCGGGAGGTGTAACCCCTTTGGCCCAATCTTGAGGTTCGAAACTTTTTTACTCCGCAAACTCGGCAGCGGTGAGCGGTTTTGGTGAGGTTTCAACGGCCTGCTGTCGGGTGATGGATTTGTCATCGAGAGCCTCGAGCTTGCGGGCGGTAACCAGCACGCGGGATTCGAGAGAAGCCGCAAACTGGTTATAGCTGCTGACAGTGCTTTCAATCGCTCGGCGAAGCTTGTCCGAGTGCTCCGAGAGTGTGCCGATGCGTTGATAGAGTTCTTTGCCCAGTTCAAAGAGCTTTTTAGCATCGTCGGTGAGGGTATCTTGCTGCCAGGTGTGGGCTACGGTTTTGAGTACTGCCCACAGGTTGACGGGGGAGGCTAGCGCTATTTTTTTGTTGAAGGAGTAGTCGAGCAGCGTGGGGTCTGCTTCGAGCGCAGAGGAGAGGAGCGATTCGCTAGGTACAAAAGCAATGACAAACTCGGGACTCACCTCAAGACCTGCCCAGTAGGTGCGGTCGGAAAGGGCGTTAATGTGTTTCCGGAGAGCCTTGACGTGCTGCGCGATGAGAGCCGTGCGACGTGCGGCTTCTTCGCCCGTTGCGGTAAAGGGAATCTGGCTTGCCTCGATGTAGGAGCTAAAAGGAACTTTGGCATCAACTGCGATTGATTTTCCTCCGGGAAGATGTACTGTCATATCCGGTCTGCCCGCCCCGGCGTCTGATGTGAGGGAACTTTGCAGATCAAAATCAACCCGGTGGGTGAGTCCCGCAGCTTCCACCACGTTACGGAGCTGAGCTTCGCCCCACACCCCGCGAGTACTGTTATTGCGCAGCGCGCTGGCAAGTGACTCGGTTACCGCTCTGAGTTGCTGATCAGAGAGTTGAGCGTGCTGTAGTTGCTGCTCAAGCGCGCTGTATTGGCCTGCGCGTTCTCGCTCGAGTGTGCTTACCTTATCGTTCATCATGCGGAGGGTCTCACGCACCGGTTCAAGCTTTTGGAGGATGCGGCTCTCGTCTGCCCTCGCGTGACGCTCACGTTCGGTTGTCTGCTCCTGTTGATCGAGCAGGTGGGTAACCTGGGTACGCAGCTCAGAGGCGCGTGCCTCTGCGGCGGCAGCCTGTGCGCTCAGTGCGGCCACCTGCTCGTGAAGCATAGCTTCAACCGACGAGTGTGCTGCTGCTTGAGCGCCGCGTCTGCGAACAACGGTGAGTACTATATAGGTGAGAACCCCGCCACAGATAAGCCCGAGTAGAAACGAAAGAACGATATCCATGTTGGTAAGTGTGCCAGGAACAGCTGACAACCAGGTGGTGCAACGCTGTCTTCTGTAGTTCGAGTACGGATCTACCCCAGAGGAATGACTCCGATCAAAAGACCCACCCCGAGCATCACGAGCGATATCACTACCGCCCGCCATAACACCTTTCGGTGGTGATCGCCCAGATTAACGTTTGCCAGCGAAACGAGCAGGAGTATAGCTGGCACGAGCGGGCTCTGCAGGTGAACGGGTTGACCGATGATTGAGGCGCGTGCCATCTCAACAGGGGCGATACCAAATGAGGATGCGCTCTCTGCCAGCACGGGAAGCATTCCAAAATAAAAAGCGTCATTACTCATAAAGAAAGTCATGGGGATACTAAGGATTCCCGTGATGACGGCGAGGAAGGGACCAAACGTATCAGGTATTGCTGTGACCAGCCAACTTGACATGGCCGCCACCATTCCCGTTCCGTTGAGCACGCCAATGAGTACACCTGCGGCCAGTACCATTGACACCACACCAACCACGCTCGGAGCGTGGGCTACGATTGCCCGTGATTGCTGTTTTAACCCGGGGAAATTCACCACCAGAGCGATAGCCGAGCCCACCATGAATACGTAGGGCAGGGGGACCAAATCGGTAATGAGCATCCCCATAACCGCCAAGGTAAGCACAAGATTAAACCAGATGAGTCCCGGTCGTAATGTCTCGCGAGAGGGATCTAGCATGGTGTCTGTCATGACACTTTTGTCCTCGTTTATGAGCACGGACTGAGTGCTTAATTCCTCCGGGTTGGAATGCGCAAGCCGTTGAGTGTCTCCCCTGGTGAAAGGGGGAAGCCCCGCGAAACGAGAAAGCACTTCTTCCTGGGTAACCTGATCGCTGTTGAAAGGGGCTAGGGAGCCCAGACGTTTGCGCTCGCTCAATCCCAGAAACCACGCAAATATAAACATCACGACCAAGCCTGCGACCAGCGAGGGGATCATAGGAACAAAGACATCTGTTGGGGAGACGTTA
This sequence comes from Lysinibacter sp. HNR, assembly GCF_029760935.1. Taxonomy (NCBI): domain Bacteria; kingdom Bacillati; phylum Actinomycetota; class Actinomycetes; order Micrococcales; family Microbacteriaceae; genus Lysinibacter; species Lysinibacter sp. HNR. The sequence goes on from NZ_CP121684.1 coordinate 1,198,605, forward strand.
AGGGCAGCAGCGGCCCGCACGGTAGGGCCACCCCACGGAATAATATTGAGCGTTCCGTTGGCAAGACCGGCCACACAGGTGAGAACAACGGGACTCATCCCCAAGCGTATGTAGAGGGGAAGCATGGCTGCGGTTGTGACGATAAAGGTAGTCGAACCGTCTCCGTCTAAAGAAACGGCTGCCGCCAAGATTGCAGTGCCCAGTACGACTCGAGCTGGGTCGTGGCCCAGCGTTTTTACGATAAACCGCACGAGGGGATCAAAGAGCCCCACATCGATCATGAGGCCAAAGTAGATAATGGCAAACATGAGAAGGGCTGCGGTGGGAGCAAGCCTTCCAATGGCCTCAAGCACCATCTCGCCCAGACCCATTCCCGCTCCAACAAAAAGCCCGAACACTGTGGGCACCAGGATGAGGGCAACCATCGGAGTGAGTTTTTTTGTCATGATCAAAACCATGAAGGTGATGATCATCGTAAACCCCATTATTACGAGCACTGTGGACCCCTACGTCGCCTTGGTCTTAACTATTTCAACCAACACTAGGTACCCTCTTCAATAAGCGTGAGGGTTATGAAGATAAGGATCGCCCTTTGCTCATACTATTAGTTTTGCTCTTTTTGCGCAGGCGCGGGAATCACTCTCTGACACGGCAGGATCGATAGGATAATACTCGGTTGGCGTATCGACAAAGGCGGTGATGTGCAAGTGGGTTCTTTTTCTTCCGTGACGGCCCCTCGACGGTTTCGTTTTGCCACACACGTGCTGATATTGCAGCTAACGGTTGTTCTTGCCATTGTTGTGGTGAGCTCCACGATTTTTGCCCTGTCTAAAGTACAGAGCTTGCAAGAAGACGCAAAGACTACAGCACTTGCTGTGGCGCAGAGTTTTGCCGAGGATGACAATGTCAGGGAGTGGGCTACGCTTTTTTCTGATACTCCTGGTGACCCTTCCAAGGAAGAACTGGCAAGTAGTTCTCTTGCCTCATTAGCGCAGGCCTTACGGAAGCGTACCGGTGCTCTCTTTGTGGTTGTCACCGATGATCAAGGATTGAGGCTTGCTCACCCTAACCCTGACGCTCTTGGGCTTCCGGTGAGTACCAGCCCTGAGGCGGCCCTGGCCGGTTATGAAACGACGTCGTGGGGAACGGGTACGCTCGGTGAATCGGTTAGGGCTAAGGTGCCCGTCTATGCGCTCGAGGGGGACCGGGTTGTGGGCGAGGTGAGTGTTGGGTTTTCTAGCGAAAAGGTTTTTGACAGTGTCTTTGGTGAGGCGATACCTGTTATCTTAACAGCGGCCCTGGCGCTTGCGCTCGGGATTGTGTCATCGATCCTCATCACTCGGCGGCTGCGACGACTCACTCTCGATTTGCAGCCGGAGGAGTTAGTTACTCTGGTTCACAACCAGGAGGCGGTGCTGAGCGGGGTGGACGAGGGCGTGATCGGGTTGGCTCCCTATGGGCGTGTGACGGTCTGTAACGATTTTGCTCGTCAGGTTTTTGCCCTGGACGGTGCCGTGGGCTCCCACATCGACGAGATGCGGCTGCCCGCGCAGCTTATGCGGGTGCTACACGAAACACCCGTTACCGAGCGGGTAGAATCGATGACCCTGGTGCTGGAACAGCGCATTGTTTTTGTTGATATCCGCCCGGTGTTTTGGGAGGAGACGGGACGAGGTGGACAATCATCGCGAGGCACGGGTTTCAGGGGTTCTTCTTCTGCGCGCTCGTCGACGCGGGAGAGCCTCAGCGACGCAGAAGGAAGAACGTGTTTGGGGCGGGTTATTGTGATACGGGACCGAACCGATGTGGAGGCCCTGAGTAGGCGTCTTGATGCTATTGCTGCTATGACATCCGCGCTGAGGGCTCAGCGACACGAGTTTGCCAATCGCCTTCACACGATTTCGGGTCTCCTCGCCATTGACCGACCCCAGGAGGCAAAGCTTTATCTTTCACGCATCCTGGAACACGGGCCTCTCCGATACCCCGTCACGAACCTGGAGCTTCTTTCCGAACCCTATCTGCAGGCTTTTCTTGGGGCAAAGGGGATTGAAGCTCAAGAGAAGGGCGTATCGCTCATGCTTGGACCCGAGACCCATATCTCTGGAGAGCTTATTGACGCTGAAGATGCCACCGCTGTGCTCGGCAATTTGATTGATAATGCCGTGGTCGCAGCTGTTGCGGGCATTAGTCCTGACGCCTGGATTGAAATTGAGGTCATGGACGTGGGGGAAGATCTACACCTTTCAGTTTTAGATTCTGGAGACGGACCGATCTGCGGGGAGGAAGCTATGCCCGGTGAGGGAATTGAATTGGTAATGGACACCCAGAGCGCAGAAATTTCTGTGCTGGCACAGGATACCGTTCACGGTCTGGGTCTCGGACTTCCGTTATCTCGTGATATTGCGCGCAGACGAGGGGGCGACGTCTGGTTTGTGCCGAGAGAGCGTGCTCGTAATCGTGGAACACTCTTTTGCGCGGTACTGCCGGGCATCATTGCTCCTCGGGCAGACCGCCCTCACCAATCTGAAGACGTGTCTTTTGCAGCTGAATCGAGTTTAACGTGAGTTCACAGAAATTAGGAGTGCTTATTGTCGACGATGATTTTTATGTGGCACATCTCCACCGACAATATGTGGAGTCTGTACGCGGGTTTGTGATTACCAAAACGGTTGGTTCTCTTGCAGCCGCACGAGAAGCTATAGTCGCGCAAAAGCCAGATTTAGTGCTGCTTGATGTGTACCTTCCCGACGGCAATGGCTTGGATTTTGCGCGGGAGATCGAGACGGATGTGTTTATACTGAGTGCTGCATCGGAGCAGAGTAGTGTAAAACGTGCGATGCGCTACGGGGCTCTTTGCTACCTGGTGAAGCCCTTTACCGCAGAATCACTGCGTGAGCGTCTCACAGGGTATATCCGGTATCGCAATATCTTGAGTTCCGCGGAATCGCTTACCCAAGAAACAATTGCTCGCGCACAGCGGGTATTTCACGCGGTGACCGCCGGTGGTGACGCCACACAGTCGGCCACGGAGCTTTCGATCCGAGAGGTTATCAATACCTCCCTCGAAGAACTCTCCGCTGTCGATGTGGCCTCCGCAGTCGGGGTATCACGAGCAACGGCTCAGCGCTATTTGACAGCCCTGGCAACAAGCGGACACATCCGAATGCGCCTGCGTTATGGTTCTGCCGGTCGCCCCGAGCATCGATACAGTTCTCTGTCCTCCTGACCTTGCCGTGGCCAGGAGGACAGACAGCTGTTTTCTCTTGTGTTAGTGATGGAAAGTTGGTTTGGTCGTCCTGGTGGGTAGGGGGCCGCTGAGCTGGTCGAGGAAGGCCACCTCTTCGTTGATCACGTTCAGGAGGGAGACCGCGAGGTCCATGCTCATCCCGTTTCTAACCACTATGCGTTGGACCGTTATGTTGTTGAGGTTATCGGGCATGGGGTAGGCAGGGACGAGCCACCCACGGGATCGAAGCCGGTCGGAAAGGTCATAGAGGCTCCAGTTCTTGGTATGCCCTTCTCGGAGACGCCAGGCAAAAACAGGGATATCAGAGCCATCGCTCCAGAGCTGAAACGCGGGGTTTTGGGAAATTCCTTTTGAGAGGAAAAGTGCAACATCCTGTGATGCCTGCTGGATAGCCCGATATCCCTCCCTGCCGAGCCGTAGAAAGAGGTAGAACTGGAGAAGTACCTGGGCTCCCGGACGGGAAAAGTTGAGGGCAAAAGTGGGCATGTCTCCACCCAGGTAGCTCACTCTAAAAACGAGGTCTTCCGGCAGGAGCTCTTCGTCGCGCCACACGACCCACCCCAGCCCCGGATAGACGAGACCGTATTTATGGGCTGAGGTGTTGATGGAGTGTACTCGGGGGATGCGGAAGTCCCACAGAAGGTCGGGCTGGAGAAAAGGTGCGATCATACCGCCGGATGCGGCGTCCACGTGAATGGGGATATCAAGGCCGGTATCCTGCTGGATTTTATCCAGTGCTTGGGCAATCTGAAGCACCGGCTCGTATTCTCCGGTATAGGTGACGCCAAGGATCGCTACGACTCCGATGGTGTTCTCGTCTACGTACTCTGCCAGGTTGTACCCGTCAAAGATGCGGTGTTCTTCGGAGAGTGGAACATAGCGGGGTTCAACGTCCCAGTAGTTACAGAATTTTTCCCAGCAGACCTGAACAGAAGAACTCATGATGAGGTTGGGTTTTTCTGTCGATTTACCAGCCTGACGGCGGGCCTGTTGCCAGCGGCGTTTGAGCGCCAGGCCTCCGAGCATGCAGGCTTCGGAGGAACCTATAGTGGAGGTACCAAGTGCTTTTTCGGGGTTGGGTGCGTTCCACAGGTCTGCAATGATGCGCCAGCCATAGTGCTCAATTGCTGCGGTTTGTGGGTATTCATCCTTGTCAATCATGTTCTTGTCAAAGGATTCCGCGTAGAGTTTTTCTGCTTGAGGATCCATCCACGTTCCCACGAAAGTGGCTAGGTTGAGTCGGGCGTTGCCATCGAGCATTGTTTCGTCATGCACGATTTGATAGGCGGTTTCCGGCAGCATCCCCTCCTCGCCGAGGGAGAATTTAGATGCCAGGGAGCTTTCTCCGGGACGTGAAAAGAGCGGATTAACAGAAACATAATCTTGATGACTGATCTTGTGTGTGTTCGACATTGGTGTCGCTCCTCAAGCTAATCTGTACGGAGAACGCCAGAGGGGCCCGACATCCTCATATTCAGCATGGCTTCAGTACACCAGGGTGTCAAGCTCTAGTGCAAGAATATTTAGTCGATGTGAGTTTGGGTCTACAACCGGTAAAATTCGGTTATTTTTTTCCCAGGAGACCTCGTCCGATAAATATGCCCAGCATGAGGACTCCGACGACCTCAAGGGCCAGCGCGATTCCCACGGCGGAGGGGGCACCGGGTGAAATGAGGACAAGCGCTATTCCTACAATGATCAGAACGGAACCGGCGATGGGAAGAATATAGGGCCTCATGCTCTCTATGCTAGCCGTTGATTTCGTCTCTCCCGCGGAGAGGCCCCGCTCTCAGCGTGGAAGACTCAGCGAGTGAACTTTCTCTTGAGCTACCGTGAAGCCCCTGTGAGTGCCCTGCAACGGTCATTTTACATAAGGTTAATGGAGCAGAATAGTTCAGGCGTTTGTCACTAAAGAAAAACGTTCGATCCCCCGAGGCAATGTGTGAGGAGCACCCGTGAAAATTCTCCGACAGGGAGTGCACCGTGAGATTTCTACGGAAAAGGAAGGTCGTTCGCCGCAGCATGCGCGTTCTACCGGGCGACGTAAGCGCGTCATCCTCTGGGTAGTAAGTACCGTGACGGTTGTGCTGTTTGCCTTTGCCGGATCGGCTGCCTGGGCGTATTTTCAGGTGATGGGGAATATCAAGGAAAACGTGGTGGCTCGTCCGGGAAAGACGGAGGAACCAGTCAAAATTCCTACCTGGGACGGGGCCGTTAACCTTCTTGTGATGGGTACGGATTCACGTCTTGGGCAAATAACCGGTGACTATGGAGACACTGGCGAGAGCGCTCGTGCCGATGTGATGATGGTGTTGCATATTTCTGCAGATCATAAGAACGCTACACTGGTGAGTGTTCCTCGCGATACCATGGCCGCAACCCCGCAGTGTACAAACACGGAGGGACAGGTGGTTCCCGCCAAGAGTGTGACGCAGCTTAACGGGGTTCTTGATGACGGACCCTACTGCATGATGGCCGCGGTTTCTCAGCTCACAGGGTTGCAACTAGACCATTTTATTGTGGTTGATTTTGACGGTGTTGTGAACATTACGCAGGCTATCGGAGGTGTTGACGTGTGTGTGACGGAGCCCGTGAACGATCCGTATTCCGGCTTGAACATCAGTGCGGGTGAACACAACCTGGCCGGCGCTGAGGCTCTGGCCTTTCTGCGGACCAGACACGGCTTTGGTGATGGAAGTGATCTTACGCGTATCAGCGCTCAACAGGTATTCCTTTCTGCGCTTGCCCGGAAAATAAAGAGTTCTGATGTTCTTACCAACCCGGTAGCGCTGTACGGATTGGTGAACTCTGTTTCTCAAAGTTTTAGTGTGGATGAGGCGCTGGGAAATTCGCAGAGCCTAGTGGGGCTCGCCTCCACCCTGGCAACAACGGATCTTGGGTCAATGGTGATGATTCAGCTTCCTGTGGAGGAGTATCCGGCTGACCAGAATCGAGTCCAACCGGTGAAAACCTTGGTCACGCAGCTGTTTGATGCGTTAAAGTCGGATGTTCCCGTGGTGCTTGCCGATGGTGCACCCACTCAGGATGCCGCTGTCCCGGGAGAGGCTCCCTCACCCCCTACGTCGGCTGAGACTCCCTCGCCTACGGAGTCTGCCACTCCCACACCCTCCACCGAGTTGCCGTCATCGGTGAAGGGACAGGTTGCCTCAAAGGTGACCTGCGCTCGCTAACCTTTCAGGGGGGGGCTGCTCCACCCAGACATAAACCCCTCAGGCACCGTCAGACAGTGTCGCCTGGTCTTTTGCTTCTGAACGGGGTGATGTCTTTGCGTCTTGCGCGGGGAAGATTACCTTTTGCACGATAATAATGGTCGAGGCGGCAAAGGGTATCGCAACGAGGGCACCGAGTACTCCGCCAATCGCACCTCCCGCAACGGCCGCGATAACAACCAGTGAGCCAGGGACAGCAACTGCTCGATTCATAATCCGTGGGCTGAGTATGTATGCCTCAATCTGCATGTAGATGATGTAGTAGATAGCCGCGGTAAGCGCTGTGAGCGGTGAGGCAAAGAGACAGATCAGGCTGATGACAACAGCTCCCGAGATTGTTCCTACCAGGGGAATAAGGGAAGCGATGAAAGCCATGAATGCAAGAAGAACGGGTAGAGGTGCCCCGATGATGCTCAGGAAGATAAAGCTGAGTACACCGTTGACGAGGGCCAGACTTACCTGTCCCACGACATAGCGCCCCACGGCCTGAGTGATCTCCTCGCTCACCTGAATGAATTGGGGGCGCTTTTTTGCCGGTACAAAACGGTATGAAACCTTCTTGATTGAGCGCAGGGAGGCAAGGAAATAGAGGGTGAGAATCATCACGATAATAGAACCGGTAAGGCCGCCTGCCACTCCGGCCCCTACCTCGAGAATTCCGCCGCCGACATTGAGCAGATTATTAGGGTTGCTCACAAAATCTTTGACGCTTTGAATTGCCGCGTCGACGTCAAGGAGCGTGCCAAATTGATTCTGGAAATCTTGGAGCCACTGACTATTACTGACATTGTTGATTATTGTGGGAAAGTCCGCAAAGAGTTTGGTGGTCTGCTGAACAATGATGGGAATTACGGCGAGCATGAGACCCGCAAAGGCGAGTAGCACCGCGATTACCACCGTGCCAATGGCTAGCCCGCGCGGCATTTTTTGTTCGAGCCAGGACACAAGGGGGTCGAGTCCGAGTGAAAGGAAGAGAGCGATCCCGATGTAAACCAGAACGGTTCCCAGCTGAGAGACGATACTGCCGATGAGTATCGCCACCAGAACACCGAGACCCCCAACCAGGCCAATACGGAACGCATTGATGTGTAGTGTGGGGGGAGCGGCAGCGCTGTTTGGTGTGCCAAAGTTGGAGGCGTTTGTGTGGGCGGGAGTGGGGGAGGTATTTTTTGGTGATGTACGCTTTTTCATAGTCCTCATTCTGTGTGTGCCCTATTAGGTTCTGAAACGTTGGTGGTGCGGTGTTGGATAACGTGAAGGTCGCTTTGACGTAGGTCTTTGGTGTTAGTTGAATCCTGCTACTACGTTGGCAAAGGGAATGAGCAGCCAGGGCAACAAAACGATGATGAGCACTATAGCTCCGATAATGGCTCCCGCCGCAGAGGCCCCCGCGCCGCCGAGCGTTTTATCCTGCTGCAACTGCTTGCGAGAGACGAGTCCAAGGACAACCCCCGTGCTCGAGAGGAGGATGGGGACAAGCGCGATGTCGCCGATGAAAAAAGCGCTGAAGGCACCCAGAAGCGCTGCGGTAGCAGCAGTAATTGCGGTTCCAGAATAGCGGGTTGGTGAACCTGCGGTTTTGTTGGTGCGTTGTGACTGACGGTGCTGTGGCTGGTCGGGTAGATTGCTCATTGGTTTCCTTCGTCTTTTACTACCGATCTGGTGTTGGGCTGCTCCACGGGACGTGAGCTTCGGAACTTCGACCGCGTAGTTTTTCGAGTTCCCGGCGCTCACGTTTGGTGGGGCGCCCCGCACCGCGATCACGAATCGGTACGGACGGTCTCTCCTCCAGCGCAAGGGGTGGTGGAGTGAGATCTTCAAAGCAGGTCGCTGCTTCCGACGGGCTCGTGCGTTTGGTGATGATTTTTTGTACCACGAGGATACGATCAAAGCCACGAATTCGAACTTTTACCGTATCCCCGACCCTGACAGTTTGGGCGGCTTTAACTCGGTTCTCGTTTACTCGAACGTGACCGGCTCGGCACGCTGTTGTGGCCTGTGAACGAGTCTTGGTGGCTCGCACAGCCCATATCCAACTGTCGACACGAGCCGAGGTGGGTGAGGTCATGGCTCGATTCTATCGTCCCGTGTGGGGACAACCTCTCCGAATTCTATTGCTCGCGAAAACGTTAGTGTGAGAGCATTAACGCTGAGCCAAGGATATGGGAGCCAGAAGCGTATGATCACCTTTGACGGGGTTACCAAAAAATTTGGATCCGGCCCCGCAGCCGTCGATAATTTTACTCTCGAGATTCCCTCACGAGCGACCACGGTTATTGTGGGGTCGTCCGGCAGCGGTAAAACCACCATCTTGCGGATGATCAATAGACTTATCGAACCCACAAGCGGTGTCATCCGTATCGATGGCGATGATATTGCGGCTCTGAATCCCGTATCTTTGAGACGGAGCATCGGCTATGTTATGCAAAATTTGGGGCTGCTTCCGCACCGGACGGTGGTGGACAATATTGCCACAGTTCTGTTGCTCACCGGCTCAAAGAGGGGCGAGGCGCGTTCGGCGGCCCGTGACCTGATGAACACCGTGGGTCTTGATCCTTCATTCGCGGACCGTTATCCCGCCCAGCTATCCGGCGGTCAGCAGCAGCGTGTTGGTGTGGCCCGCGGTTTGGCAGCCAACCCTAATATTCTTCTTATGGATGAACCCTTTGGTGCTGTGGATCCTCTTGTCCGCTCCGAGCTACAACAGGAGCTTCTCCGTATCCAGAGGGACCTGGCCAAGACCATCGTGTTCATCACTCACGATATCGAAGAGGCTCTGCTCCTCGGTGACTACGTCGTGATTTTGAAAAAAGGTGGTCACATCGCGCAGCGTGGAACCCCCGCCGAAATCATGGCTCGTCCCGTTGACGATTTTGTTGCAAGTTTTGTGGGGGTAGATCGGGGAAAACGATCACTTAGCGTGCGTCGGATGGGTGACAAACAGATCGTTGTTGACGGTAATAATCGAGTGGTTGGAACGCTGGGGGAGGTGGTCTCCGGTGAACTGGGTAGTGCAGAACGGTGAGCAGATCTGGCGGCTCACGCTTGATCATCTGGCGCTGAGTGTCCCGCCCATTATCGCGGGGCTTATTATCGCTCTTCCCCTCGGCTGGATTGCTCACCGCTATCGTCTTTCACGCAGCGTGCTCATGGTTGTGAGCGGCTTGCTCTACACCATTCCGTCGCTGCCTCTTTTTATTATGCTCCCGACACTTCTGGGGACGCGGATTCTTGATCCCCTCAACGTTGTTGTTGCGTTGACTATGTACGCTGTGGCCCTGCTATTGCGAACTGTTGCTGAAGCGTTTGACTCCGTCTCCGACGACGTGAGACAGTCTTCTGTGGCCCTGGGGTATTCCCCCGTGCAGCGGGTATTACGGGTGGAGCTTCCCCTAGCAATTCCCGTTATTATTGCTGGGCTTCGGGTGGTATCCGCGAGTACAGTAAGTCTGGTCACGGTGGGGTCAGTGATCGGAGTTTCGAGCCTCGGGTATTTTTTTATGAACGGGTTTCAACGAAGCTTCCCCACCGAGGTTCTGGTGGGTATTGTGGGGACCCTGTTGATTGCCGCGGTTCTTGATACGGCGATTGTTATCGTGGGACGTTTTCTTGTTCCGTGGAGCAGGGCGGTGACGGTGTAGATGGAGTACGTCTGGCAGGCTCTCGCTTGGATACCTGAGCATCTCTACGGTAGCGACGGGGTGATAGAGCGTGTTTATCAACATCTGCTCTATACCCTGCTGAGCGTTGTGATTGCCGCTGTCATTGCTATTCCCCTGGGGATTTACATTGGTCATACGGGACGCATGCGTTTTGTTGCCACCAGTGTGACGGGGGCAATGCGGGCGTTACCCACCCTGGGGTTGGTTGCTCTCTTTGGCCTCTATCTTGGTGCCGGGCTTGCCGCGCCCATTGCGGCGGTCTCCCTTCTGGCGATTCCTCCGCTCCTTGCGGGAGCATATGCGGGGGTCGAGTCAATCGAGAAACAAACCATTACCGCAGCCAGAGCGCAGGGGATGACTGCGTGGCAGATTGTCAGGGGGGTCGAGATACCGTTAGCTCTACCCCTGCTCTGGGGAGGACTAAGGTCTGCTGTGCTTCAGGTGATCGCCACCGTCACGGTTGCTGCGTATCTCCCCCTTGGGGGCCTTGGTCGCTTTATCTTTGACGGATTGCCCGTGCGGAACTACCCAGAAATGCTTGCGGGGTCGATACTGGTTATTGTGCTTGCTCTTGTCTGTGATGGAATTCTTGTCGTGGCATACGCGTTGTTTCAGCCACAGGGGGTAGCGGTGGCACTCGCAAATGATTCGCGTAAGCGGCGGCGAAATGATCGTAAAGTAGCCGTGGGCTGAAGGGCATCCAAATCTAGGAGAGGGAAAAAATTGAGAATACGAGCGCTGTTGAACGGTCGTCGCCCACACATCGGGTTGGCGTCTATCGCGGCTATAGCCCTAGTACTCACGGCCTGCTCTTCGGGAGACCCCTTTGCCTCGAACTCTCCAGGGGTAGCAGAAAACGAAACAATCACGGTTGGTTCTGCCGGGTTTGCCGAGTCCGAGATCATTGCGGAGATTTATGCTCAGGCCTTACAAGCGAAGGGCATAGAGGTAAAAAAGAACCTGAGTATTGGGCAGCGTGACGTGTACCTTGCGGCTCTCGCAGACGGTTCGATCGATCTTATCCCCGAGTACTCGGGCAATCTCCTGCAATTTTATGATGCCGAAAGCACCGCCTCTTCAAGCGAAGAAGTTTACGCTGCTCTCGGTCAGGCCATTCCCGATGACCTTCTTGTGCTGCAGCAGGCCCGGGCAGAGGACAAAGACTCCTATAATGTGACGACCGAGTTTGCAGCCGAGCACGACCTGAAAAGCCTCAGCGACCTTGCTGGGCTGGGGATCCCCCTTGTGGTGGGAGGAAATCCAGAGCTTCGGGAGAGGCCCTACGGTCCCGGTGGTCTCACCGAAGTTTACGGGGTTGCAAGCGACTTACTAAGCTTTCAGGCATACAACGATAGCGGAGGTCCGCTCACGGTGCGGGCTCTCATCGACGGCACGGTACAGCTAGCGGATATCTTTAGCACGGCTCCTGCCATCGCCGAGAATAAATTTGTCACGCTTGACGACCCAGAAAACATGATTCTCCCGCAGAACGTTCTCCCATTGATAAACAAGGGCAAGGCTGGCACAGATGTGGTGAAAGTTCTTAACGAGGTTTCAGCGCAGCTCACCACGGAGGATCTCATTGAGCTTAACTCACGTAATCAGGGCGAGGAGAAGGCCTCCCCGGCTGTCCTGGCTCGGGACTGGCTCGTAAAAAACAACCTTGATTAGAGAATTAGACAAAATTGAGAGCGACAAAAAGAGCCTCTCTTGGGAGGTGTTTTTCCCAAGAGAGGCTCGATAGTTTTATTGCTTACTCACTGATGTGAGCGAAGAGGAACCAGCGGTCTTTATCGAGTCCCTGGGCGATGGCAATCGCAACGTCCTGGCTGACCAGATCAATATCATCCAGCTCAGTGACCGCGGTATTAACCGTGGCAATTGCCGTATCGAGCTGCGCGATCATCTCGCGGATGACAACATCGGCAGGCTGGAAACCCGCACTCAAATCTGCGGTTTTAGTTTTCTCGGCCACCGTGCGGATGCGTCCGTCGAGAGGTAGACCCAGCGCAATGATGCGTTCGGCTGCGAGGTCAGCAAATTCTTGGGCGTGCGATACGATGCTGTCGAGTAACTCGTGCACCGCGATAAAAGCTGTGCCCCGGATGTGCCAGTGTGCCTGCTTGGCGTTAACCGCGAGGGCGGTGAGCTCAACGACCACAGGACTCAAGAACTGAGAAGTCCCCGAGGCTGCATCGGAGTTCGTGACCGCTTGGACTGTGGTGGGTGTTGCTTGTGTCATGCGAGTAGTCCTTTCGTAGCTGCTATCTACTACAACGCTACTCTTCCTGAAATAATTCGCAAGGAAGTTAAGGCTCATCTTATTGAAGCGTATGCTTACCTAATGTCTGGTTCGGGAGCCACAGTCTACCTGTGTGCTGGGCTGTATCGTGATTCCAGCATCGACTCTAATTGCTCCAGAGACTTTCCTTTTGTCTCGGGTAGAAAGAGGCACACAAAGATGATTGCGATCAGTCCTATCCCACAAAAGATAAAAAATGTCCCCGAAATACCGAGCCTGTCCACCAGGAGCGGAAAGAAAAAACCCACAAGAAAATTGGTGAGCCACAGAACTAGCCCGGCGAATCCAAACGCAAACCCGCGTATAGAGCCCGGAAAGATCTCGGAGAGCATAAGCCAGGTTACGGGTGAGATAGCACCCTGTTGGAAAAGCAGAAAAAGTATCGTGAGACACAGGATTGTGTAGGGCAGCGCCTCTGTTCCTGCAAAGAGCCGAGAAAAAAGACCAACCAGGAGGAGGGTCGTTGTTGTTCCACAGAGCCCGATAAGTAACAGCGGTCGACGACCAATCCTCCCCAGAAGCCAGATACCCACAAGCGTGGCAAGTACCGAGATAATGCCGTTGGCAATCTGTCCGGTAAGAGCGGCCTGCGTGGAAAACCCGGATTCCTGCAGGATCACCACACCGTAGTACATGATCGAGTTGACCCCGGTCAGCTGTTGCACCATTGCGATTCCCAGGCCGATAAAAAACACTCGGCGAATCCAAGTGGAGCGCAGAGCTGCGAGCGGTGTTGCCGTTGTCTCTCGGTTCAGTCGTGTGTAGTGCGCTATCAGCTCAAACTCGTGCTGAACCTCGCTCTCGCTGCTTCGTACGCGACGAAGGGTCTCCAGAGCCTCCCGGAATCTCCCATGCATCACAAGCCAGCGTGGACTTTCTGGAAGGGCGAGCATCCCCAGCCAGAGCGCGACGGCCGGGATAGATGCCACCATTAGCATGTATCTCCAGAGGTGATCCGCCTCGGGAAAGACATAAGCAAAGACAGCGTTTACGGTAAACGCGAGGAGTTGCCCCGAAACAATCATGAGTTCGTTTTGGGTGACAAGACGTCCACGACGCTGAGCGGGAGACACCTCGGCAAGATACAGCGGTACCGTTATGGATGCCCCGCCCACCGCAAGTCCGAGTACCAGGCGCGCAAGGATTAGGAGTTCAACGCTGGGAGCGAGGGCGCAGCTAACGGCCCCCATAAAGAAGAGGATGGCTAACCAGAGGATTAACCTGCGCCGCCCTCTCTTATCGGCGATTCGACCCCCGACCAGGGAGCCGAGAGCAGCACCAAGCAGCAGCGAACTCGTGACTAAGCCCTCGGTGAGTGGGGTGAGCCCCAGGTTGGGTTTCATGAAGGGAAGGGCACCCGAAATAACCCCGGTGTCGTACCCAAAGAGAAGACCGCCCAGAGAGGATATCGTTGTGATAATACGCAAAAAACGCGGGTCAGAAGCGCGACCATCCGACTTTTTGATAGTGAGTGGTGAGCCTTCCGTCATCGCGAGCCTTGAGGTGCGATAGGTCCTTGAACAGACCGCACAGAGGCACAAGAGACAGCGCGTTCAGAGGGTGCTGCGATCATGGGTTTTGACACACGCTACCGACTCACCAGCGTGGTTTCAAACGAGTAGTAATCGGTGCGATAACAATGTTGCCCATGTTCTATGGCCAGACCATCACTGTTATACGCGGTGCGCTCGGTGGTGAGTACGGGGCCGCCACTGTCAATTTTGAGGAGGGCCGACTCGCCCTCCATGGCACGACGGGCACCGATGCGTTGCTTGGCAACACGTAAGGAGGTTCCTCGAGCACGCAGAATGAGATACAGGCCGGTCTCTGTGAGCTCCTCCTCCGAGATGTCGAGGAACTGCTCCGGCAGGTGATTTTCGAGGATAGCGATGGGCTCGCCGTCCGTCATCCTCAAGCGTCGGAGGTGAAGCACCGGTGCGCCCTCGGGAATTACCAGCCGATGCGCGACCTCGGCTGTAGCAGGAGTCTCCCTGTGCAAGAGAACACGCGTTGTGGGTTTTTGATATCCCTCCCGAAGATCCTCGTAGAGGCTCGTGAACTCGACTCCGCGAGTTATCCCGCCGTGAACAACCTGTGTTCCCACGCCGCGGCGGCGTACGAGCAGGCCTTTTTCTACAAGCTCCTGGATAGCACGCCTAATTGTGGGGCGGCTCAAGCCCAAGCGCTCGCCGAGCGAAATCTCGTTTTCGAGGCGTGACCCGGCGGGAATCGTGCCGTCATGGATGGCCTGCTCTAGCCTGGATGCTACCTGGTAGTAGAGGGGGATTGGGCCGTTTCGATCGAGATCATCGAATAGTGACCCGAGCGAGACACCACGGTTACTCTGTTCCAAGTCGGTCTCCCTACCGTGTAAACGATTTTATTACTGGGCACAATTCTCTCAACTATCCTCAATGTTCTGACAATAGGCCCGAGGTGTGTCGGTTTGCCGAGATGCCCTTAATCTATACCGAGGTGATTCCCGGTAACCGAGGCGACCGAACACTCTTTACGGCAGGGGCTGCGGCTGAGCCCGTTTGTGTCGCGGTGCTCTGACCGCCGCTTTTGAGAAGCGTTTTAATCGCCACCCCGGTAGTGGCTGACAGCGCAATCACGTTGTCTGCTCCGTGTCTACGGTGGGCATCAACCACAATCGAGGCACACGCCTCGGCGTCGGCGAGTGCCTCGTGATGTTGAAAGTCTGTCACTCCGGCGGCCTGGGCAACCGCCGGCAACCGGTAGGAGGCAAGCGAGTAGGTTTTGCGCGCCAGCTGAACACTGCACAAATAATTGAGCCGGGGAACCGTTATTGCGGTGGCCTCGCAGGAGGCCCTTATGACGCCCATGTCAAAACTGGCATTGTGGGCAATAAGAACGTCGTTTTCGGTAAACTCAATGAGCCGAGAAAACTGTTCCTCCCAGCCCTCTGCGCCCTCTACATCCCGCGGTGTCATACCGTGGATACGGGTGTTCCAATCGAGAAAAGTGCCGTATTTTTCCGGAGGGCGAATCAGCCAGGACGCTCGATCGACGATTATCGAGTTGCGTACCTTGACAAGACCCACCGAGCAGGCAGAAGCACCGTGGCTATTAGCGGTCTCAAAATCAATGGCGGTGAAATCAACGGGCACACCCTATACTCGCACAGTTTTCTTGAGCTACCCGTGAGGAGGCCTTTGCCTCTCCGATGTCTCTCAATGAACTAAGCTTGATTCTCGTGGCTCTTACAATCGGAATCGTCGGCTTGCCCAACGTGGGAAAGTCAACCCTCTTTAACGCTCTCACCCGCAACGACGTCTTGGCGGCAAACTACCCGTTTGCAACCATCGAACCCAACGTGGGGGTAGTAAATCTACCCGATAAGCGCTTGGGGGTGCTCGCCGAGATATTCGGTAGCGAGCGCATCCTCCCCGCCCCCGTCTCCTTTGTTGATATCGCCGGAATTGTACGTGGCGCGAGTGAGGGGGAGGGGCTTGGTAATAAGTTTCTTGCCAACATCCGCGAGGCCGACGCAATCGCCCAGGTGGTGCGCGGGTTTAGTGACCCCGATGTGGTGCACGTTGATGGCGACATCAACCCCGCGAGCGACATGGAAACGATCAACACCGAGCTGATCCTTGCCGACCTTCAGACCCTGGAGAAGGCAATTCCCCGCTACGAAAAAGAGGTGCGGAACAAAAAGCTCGATCCGTCAGTCTTGGCCTCGGCCCAGGACGCTCAGAAAGTCTTGAACGAGGGTACCCCTCTCTCCTCTTCGAAAGTGGATCTGGAACCCATTAGAGAGCTGGGGCTTCTCACCGCAAAACCCTTTATGTACGTTTTTAACGTGGATGAGGCCGTGCTGGGTGACGAGGCCCGCCTGGCGGAGCTTGCCGAACTGGTTGCCCCAGCACAGGCTATCTTTCTCGATGCCAAATTGGAGAGCGAACTTATCGAGCTTGACGAAGAGGATGCGGCGGAATTGCTGGCCTCCACCGGGCAGAACGAGAGCGGACTCGACCAATTGGCACGCATCGGGTTTGACACGCTCGGTCTCCAAACCTACCTCACCGCAGGGCCCAAGGAGGCCCGCGCGTGGACAATCCCCAAGGGTGCCAAAGCCCCTCAGGCGGCGGGGGTGATCCACAGCGACTTTGAGAAGGGCTTTATTAAGGCCGAGGTAATCTCGTTTGACGACCTTGTGGCCACCGGTTCCGTGGCGGAGGCACGTTCACAGGGCAAGGCTCGGATGGAGGGCAAGGACTACGTCATGGTGGATGGCGACGTGGTGGAGTTCCGGTTTAACGTGTAGCTGATTCCTCTAGGTTTCGCTCAGACAAAGCATGATTTTTGATCTTTTCAGGCGTTGTGGCGTACCCATTCGGCGAGTTCGTCCCCCTGTCTCTAAAGCCACTCGTTGTCCTGAGCTCTGTTTCCAGCGCCGTGTGCTGGGCATCTCCATAGACACATCCCTCGTCCAGGGAGTGTCTCTGAGTGGTTTCCACCACCGCACTTGCTCTAAAGCGTTCTGCGCCATGAGCCATAACTCGAAGCGAGCGAGTTGATGGTTGAGCACAACCCCAAAACGCAGCTTGTGCTTCCTCAAGAGAGCGCTAATCCCTGTCTTCAAGCGCATCGCGAACCTCACGAGAGGGTGGTAGGTTTCCGTTATATCCGCTGCATCTATTCGCAGTGGTTCACGATTGTGCCGACTTTTCGAGGGGTTTTATCGAGTCCCTGATGTTATTTGGAACCTCGATAGATATATAATTTATCTCACAAAGGATCAAGGCGGGAGAGATCTATGCGGGAAATTACTGTTGGGTATGTGGTTGGAAGTCTATCGAGGGAGTCTATCAATAGAAAATACCTCAACACCCTGATTCAACGCGCGGACACGGACACCAAGTTCACCGAGATTCTCATAGCTGACCTACCCGTTTTTAACCGAGATATGGAGTCTCATCTTCCCCAGTCCGTTGTGGACATGAAAGCCCAGATCGCCGAGGTGGATGCCCTGCTTTTTGTTACCCCGGAACACAATCGCAGTATTCCGGCTGCACTAAAAAATGCTATCGATTTTGGTAGCAGACCTCCCGGCAGCAACGTTTGGAATGGAAAGCCTGCGGGGATTATTGGGGTTACCCGGGGTGCGATTGGCACGGCGGTTGCCCAATCTCACCTGCGCTCTATACTGCCAGTCCTGGGGGTGAGGCTGCTGGGGCATCCGGAAATGTACGTGAGAATTGGTGAGGAAGCCTATGACTCGGAAGGACATCTGAATGAGTCGCATGCAAAAAGAGCCGATAGGTTCCTCGAGAACTTTAGTGCGTTTGTGCGTCGTGAGATTCGCTGACTCACATTCGCTCGGTGAATTTTCGCTCTGGTGGGCACGGGCAGTTTTTATGAAATTGTTGTGGTTCAGGGTAAGTTTTCCCGCTAATTTTCCAGACAACACTCAGTAGACTAAGGCACAAGTTACAGCCGACTTTAAAGAGGTTAGAAAGGACCGCATTATCGTTATGTCGTCGCGACGCGAAGTGGCTCTGCCCTGGATCATTATCAGCGTTATTGCAGTTCTATCAATTGTTATGGCTCTGGTCTTTATTAACATTATTCGTCCCGATATATTTGGGTCCGGCCAAAAAGAACCTCAGCCTAAGCCCTCTCCCACAGCCACCCAGAAGGATGACATACCTGCGATTCCCTTGCCTCGCCCCACAACCGCAGCACCCGCGCCGCCCGCCGTTGACCCCGGACCAACTGCCACCATTCCCATTACTCAGTGGGGGATCCGTGTAGACATGCCACGTTCCCTGGCCCAACCCCAGTACACAATCTCGGGTAACACCGTGAATTTTCCCACGACCATGGCAACGGGGCTGCCTTCGGCGTGCGGAAACAGCCCTGAGGGGTGGGGGCTTTCCCGGTCGCAAACTCAGGATGCCCTACACACCCACAAAGTGGGTGACTTCTACTACGCTATTGAGTCTCCGGTTGCGTCCTGTCCGGCCAATACCGAACTGTACAATCAGATCATAGGCCTTTACGGTACGGTGCTGAACTCCATAAAGAGCTAGGGGGCAACAATCTCCCAGTTAGCAATGGGGCCGGGAACAACAGAAAAAACTGCGGCCTCCATAGGAACGGTCTCCGTATCGTGTACCGCTCGGAGATTCTTTGCTCGTTCCGGGCTGCGAACGTCTAGCTTGGTGAGGAGCCACTCAAACTCGTACCAGAGTTGACCCTGCGTAACCGGAATGCGTAACTCGGGATCCGGGGGGTTGAGTATGAGGGACCCGTTGAACGAGTAGCCGCGCGCGGTTGCCTCCTTGGAGAGCAGATGCAGGTAGGTTGCAATTGCGCGTTCGGGGTCTTTTGCCTCACGAAACCGCTCTAGCTGAGGGTGCCGGGTGTAACCCTTGGTCTGTCCCATTAAAACTTTTTGAGCTAAGAGGGTTTCGCGCCAGCACGCGATAAGACCAATCCTGTCGAGATACGAGGGGTCAAGGCTCCAGATTCGCATCTATCCAGGATAACGGTATGGATCTGAGGATGGGGCAGAATCCTGATCTTCGATTACCCTATAAGAATGATGAACCGTCAAGAAAAGCTGGTGCTCTCGCTAGCCGTCCTCGCGTCTTTTGTGGCTTTTCTCGATGGCTCCGTGGTGAACGTGGCTCTACCCGCCATTAGCGAGGAGATCGGGGGAGGGCTAGTCCTACAGCAGTGGGTGGTGGACTCTTACCTGATTACCTTGGGAGCGCTCATCCTGGTTGCGGGTTCGATCAGTGACGTTTTTGGCCGTAAACGTGTGATGTTTTATGGGCTGATTGGGTTTGCGCTCACCTCGATCGGTATCGGGTTCTCTCCCACGCCCGAGATGATTGTGATTATGAGGGGGCTACAGGGAATCGCCGGTGCGATGCTTGTACCCAGTTCGCTCGCCCTCATCACCTCAACGTTTCGCGATGAGGCTCAGGGCCGTGCCATTGGCATCTGGACCGCACTCACCAGCATTGCCATGCTGATTGGCCCCCTGGTGGGAGGTCTTTTTGTAGACGGCGGATCTTGGAGGGGAATCTTCTTTATTAACGTTCTTCCCGTCACAATCGCCCTCTTGGTGCTTGCCCGCATTCGGCATAAGGACGTTCGTATTCCCAATGTTCGGGTGGATTACTTGGGCGCGATCCTGTGTGTGGTTGGTCTTGGAGGCCTTGTCTTTGCGCTCATTGAGAGCCCCCGCCTGGGCCTGTATGATCCTCTGATCATGATGACCGGATTCGTGGGAATTGTCGCGTCCATAGGCTTTATCTGGCGGCAGAGGGTAGCGCGAGATCCCCTGATGCCCCTGTCCCTTTTTAAGACTCGTAACTTCCGTTGGGGCAATGTGGCTACCGTGCTGATCTACGGCGCGCTGAGCCTGAACGGACTGGTCATTGTTGTTTATTTGCAGGAGGTGGCTGGCCTATCCGCCACCCAATCCGGGTTGACCATGATACCCCTTACAATCCTGATGATTGCTTTGAGTCCTCGGGTGGGAAAGCTTGCCGGTCGTTTTGGGCCCCGGATATTCATGACGGTAGGACCGATTCTCTCCGGTATTGGAATGCTGTTTATGCTCACGATTCAGCCCCAGTTTAACTATTTCACCCAGTTACTTCCCGGTGTTCTCTTCTTTGGGGTGGGTCTCTCGGTGACGGTCTCCCCACTCACCTCAGCGATCCTCGGCTCGATTGATCCCGCACGGTCTGGTATCGCCTCGGCGGTCAACAATGCTATTTCACGCATCGCGGGTCTGCTCACGATAGCCCTCGTTGGGGTTATTGTTGGCGGTGACATCACTCTCGAGGGGCTACAGCGAAGTCTGATCTTTTGCGCGGTGCTACTGTTTGCGGGAGGAACAATTTCGTGGCTGGGGATTCGTAAGCCTGCCGTGTATGCTTGAGCCTATAACTTGATATCGGGCCGCAACACGATGCGGGAGAGCCGCGTAGCGCGGCACCGAAGGAGCAAGCCTCCCCGCCAATCTCTCAGGTAGTCGTACCGTATCGCTATTGGCCGCTCTGAAAAGTAGACAGCTTTTGTTGTCTCGCCCACGGTGAAAGCAGGCTACCGCCTGTGAAACTCTCAGGCCCATGACAGAGGGGGAGTTCTTAGTCGGTGGTGGCACAGTTGTTACCGCCAAACCAAACCGTATAACCTGTGTTGTATACCGTAAGGGAGAACTCTCATGTCCGAACGTCTGAGTCCGCTTCACCCCATCCATGAGCAAGCCGAGGCTACCTTTACTGATTTTGCCGGTTGGCAGATGCCGGTGCGCTATACGAGCGATCTTGCCGAGCACCACGCTGTGCGCGAAGCCGCCGGAATCTTTGATATATCCCACATGGCAGAGATCACCGTGTCGGGTGCGGATGCAGCCGCGTTTCTTGACTATGCGCTGGCCGGTAAACTCTCCGCAACAAAGGTTGGTCAGGCTAAATATTCCCTGCTATTAAGTGAGCGGGGTACGGTTATCGACGATCTCATTGTGTACAGACTTTCCGAAGATAACTACTTTGTGGTTGCCAACGCGGGTAACCGGCACGCCGCTGTTGAGGCGTTAGTAACGAGGGCCGCTCAGTTTTCTTTCGTCGAGGTGTCCGACCGAAGCGATGAATACGTTCTTGTTGCGGTTCAAGGCCCGCGTGCGCTCACCATCCTCCAAGAAACCAGCGGACTTGCACCCGAAGAGTCGCTCGACTCTCTCCGCTATTACTGGTCTACCGGGGCAACCTTTAACGGGCGCGACGTTCTTATCGGGCGCACGGGATACACGGGTGAAGACGGGTTTGAGATCTACGCTCATACGGACGACGCGGCTGCGCTGTGGAATGCGGTGATGGCAGCCGGTGCACAGCACGGGCTGGTTCCCGCCGGACTCGCCTGCCGGGATACCCTGCGTCTTGAAGCGGGGATGCCTCTCTACGGGCACGAGCTCTCGCTTAATGTTTTCCCCGTGCAGGCCGGCCTCGGGCGTGTGGTTGCGCTGTCCAAAGAAGGAGACTTTGTCGGGCGCGAGGGCACGGAAGCCGGCCCCGCCGACAACGCGAGGGTTCTGGTTGGTCTGGTGTCAGACGGGAAGCGGGCCGCCCGGGCAGATTACCCCGTCTTTACTCACGCTGAATCCGCACGGGCCATCGGCGTTATTACGAGTGGTGCTCTTTCGCCGACCCTCGGTTACCCCATTGCTATGGCCTATGTTGATCCGCAGTTTACTCAGCCGGGTACCGAGCTTTCTGTCGATATCCGGGGAAAACGACTGGGTTTTACTGTTTCCACCCTCCCCTTTTATACAAGAGAGAAGAAATAAACCGTGACTGTTCCAGAGAATTTTTCATACACCTCCGAGCATGAGTGGCTGCTGGTTGAGGGTGATACCGTCACAATCGGCATTACGCAGTATGCCGCTGACCAACTGGGAGATATCGTGTTTATCGAGCTTCCAGACGTTGGGTCGGAGGTGGCCGCAGCGAGCATTGTGGGTGAGATCGAGTCGACAAAGTCTGTTGGTGAACTCATCGCCCCGGCCAGTGGTACTGTGCTTGAGGTAAACCAGGCGGTGACGGACTCCCCGGAACTATTGAACAGCGACCCCTACGGTGCAGGCTGGCTTATCAAGGTTCGGGTAGAGTCAGCCCCACAAAACCTGCTGGATGCGGCATCCTATAGCGAACTTATCGAAGGATAGGGAAGACCGGTCTATGCTGAGTCAACGATTTATTGAACGTCATATCGGTACAAATGTGGACGATCAGCGCACCATGCTTGACGCGCTGGGCTATGCCTCTATTACTGATCTGCTTGATGCGGCTGTGCCGTCAGCCATTCGGGTGAAAAAGCCTCGCTCAAGCGAGGAGACACCCCCTTCCCTGCGGGAGAGTGCCCTGCCGCTGCCCGCAACTGAGACGGAAGCAATCGCGGAGCTGCGGGAGCTTGCCGCGCGCAACACGGTGCGTCGTTCGATGATCGGATTGGGTTACTACAACACGATTACCCCGGCGGTTATTAAGCGCAACGTGTTAGAGAACCCCAGCTGGTACACCGCCTACACTCCTTACCAGCCCGAAATCTCACAGGGTCGCCTTGAGGCCCTCATCAACTTTCAAACGATGATTGCCGATCTCACAGGCCTAGACACCGCCAACGCTTCGATGCTGGACGAGTCCACCGCCGTGGTGGAGGGCATGCTCCTGGCACGTCGAGCCTCGAAGCTTAAAGTGTCAACCTTTATCGTGGATGCTGAAACGTTACCACAGACAAAAGTGCTGTTAAACGCGCGGGCTGAACCGCTGGGCATCATGGTTCTGGAACGTGACCTGGCTCGTATCGCGCGGGAGAAAGCGTGGGATGAGCTACCGGAAGCGTTTGGTATTTTTATTCAGTACCCCTCGGCCCATGGACAACTGTGGAACCCCGCATCCGTCATTAAGAAGGTGCGTGAGGCCGGCGGAATCGCTATTGTTGCGGCCGATCTTCTTGCTCTCGCTCTTGTTGCCCCTCCGGGTGAGTTGGGGGCAGATGTCGCCGTTGGTACCAGTCAGCGTTTTGGTGTTCCGTTGGGCTTTGGGGGGCCGCATGCCGGCTACCTAGCCGTGCGTTCCGGTCTGGAACGCCAGATGCCCGGGCGCCTGGTGGGGGTGAGTCAAGACGCCGATGGAAATCCCGGGTATCGTCTCAGTCTCCAGGCCCGTGAGCAGCACATTCGCCGAGAGAAAGCCACCTCGAACATTTGTACCGCCCAGGTTCTTTTGGCCATTATGGCCTCCATGTACGCGGTGTATCACGGTCCCAACGGCATCCGCGATATCGCTCGTTCGGTGCACAGTAGCGCGGTTAAACTGGCTGATACGCTCCGCGCCGGTGGTGTAGAGATTGAGCACGCTTTCTTCTTTGACACCCTTGCCCTGCGGGTTGCAGACTCCGAAGCCGTGGTGAGGGCAGCGCTGTCTCGTAATATCAATCTGTACGCGGCTGATGCGACGCGCGTGCTGGTTTCGGTAGACGAGACCACGACCGAAGCAGATATCAGATCCGTAGCGCTTGCCTGTGGCGTAGCGGTCTCGGAGCCTGTGGACGATCTTCGTGAGGACAACCTCTCTGTCACGCTTGACGATTTCGCGATACCAGACGACCTTCGACGCGCGTCAGATTATCTGGGCCACGAGGTTTTCAACAGTTATCACTCCGAGACCTCCATGATGCGCTATCTCAAGCGCCTAGCGGATAAAGACTACGCTCTTGACCGCGGCATGATTCCCCTGGGTTCCTGCACTATGAAGCTTAACGCGGCCACAGAGATGGAGTCCGTGAGCTGGCCAGAGTTTGCCGGTTTGCACCCCTTCGCGCCCGAAGACGATGTGGCGGGAACACTTGAACTTATTATGCAATTGGAGCGGTGGCTCGCCGATGTCACAGGGTACGACACCGTCTCGCTTCAACCCAACGCGGGAAGCCAGGGTGAGTTAGCAGGACTTTTGGCTATCCGCGGGTATCATCGTTCGCGGGGTGAGCAGAACCGTACGGTCTGTCTGATTCCCTCGAGCGCACACGGTACCAATGCAGCGTCGGCTGTGCTCGCGGGAATGTCAGTTGTGGTTGTTGCGTGTGATGAGAAGGGGAACATTGATCTTGGCGATCTGCAGGCCAAAATCGATGCCAATGCCGACCGCCTTGCTGCACTCATGATTACCTACCCCTCCACACACGGTGTTTACGAGGGTGAGGTAGCGGCTATCATCCGGGCTGCTCACGATGCGGGTGCTCAGGTTTACGTCGATGGTGCAAACTTGAATGCCCTGCTGGGGTACGCACGCTTTGGAGATTTTGGTGGGGACGTGTCGCATCTTAATCTGCATAAAACCTTTTCTATCCCACACGGCGGTGGAGGACCGGGAATCGGTCCTGTGGCTGCCAAGGCTCATCTGGCGCCATTCTTGCCGGGGCACCCAATGGCGCAGCGCACCACGCACGCCATGTATAACAAGGCTGGTGGCTGGGAAGTTGTCGAGCACGGCGGACCTCCGGTGGCGGCGGCGCCCTACGGCAGTGCAAGTATCCTACCTATATCGTGGGCCTACGTGCGTATGATGGGTGAGTCTGGGCTGGTGGGCGCGACGGGAGCTGCTGTGCTCGCCGCAAACTACATCGCAACTAGGTTGCGTGAGTATTATCCCGTGCTTTACACGGGAGATAGTGGCCTGGTGGCGCACGAGTGTATTTTGGACCTGCGTCCCCTCAAGGAGGCCACCGGCATCACCGTTGAGGATGTCGCAAAGCGTCTGATCGACTACGGCTTTCACGCCCCTACTATGTCGTTTCCCGTTGCGAGTACTCTGATGGTGGAGCCAACAGAGTCGGAGAATCTCGCAGAGTTAGACCGCTTTATCGATGCCATGATCGCTATTAGGCGAGAGGCCGAGGCCGTGGGCCGAGGTGATTTTCCACCCGACGATAACCCCCTGCGTGGTGCTCCTCACACCGCACATGCTCTGATCTCAGGGGCATGGGAGCACTCTTACACGCGTGAGCAGGCCGCCTATCCGGTCGCCGGGATTGTAAGGAATAAGTATTGGCCCCCCGTGCGACGTATTGATCAAGCCTACGGAGATCGTAATCTGGTGTGCTCCTGCCCGTCACCTGAGGCATTTATCTAAAGACGAGTCTCTCCTGGCTGTTTTACAAGACGATGCACTGAGGCGACACGATTGAGTTTCCTTTCCGTTTTATAATTTTTCTGAATTTTACGGGATGAAATTTAAATATTGCGAATTATTTGCGATAAGAGCTACTTTTTGTGCGCAGAAAGCTCAAAAGTATCGTAATATTGATCAAGCTCAGGCTAATCGTTCTTCGAGTGTGCTGCTGCACGGTGTAAGGATATGGATCCGGTGTCAATTTAGTTTCTGAACTAAGACGACGTAATGAGGCGTCTAGCTCTGAGCTAATCGAACAGGTTGCAACTTCTGTTCAAATAAGGTGAAAGGCGAAATTTATGCGTTATGTGGTTGGATACACCGCGGATGAACGGGGCCGTAACGCGATTGATCTCGCTGTTGCTTTTGCCAGGGGACAGGACGCAACGCTCACTCTGGTGCTGGTTCTTCCCCCGGCAGAACCGTTTCAAGCGGTTTATCCTCCGGAGAGTGATTACAGCACCATTTTGATAGAGCAGGCTGAGGCCTGGTTGACCGAGGCCGTGGCAATGGTACCGGCGGGAATAACGGTTACCGCAGAAATTCGTTTCTCTCACTCGCTCGCAGAGGGGCTGATGGCCGCTGCCTCTGATCTGCACGCGGCCCTCATTATCATTGGGACGGGGAAGGGTGGCCTGTTTAACCGTTCAACGGTGGGCAAGGTCGCGCAGAGCCTTCTTCACGCCTCGATGGTTCCCGTGGCTATCGCACCTCAGGGGTACACGGCGTCCCGCGAAATTTCTCGAATTACCTTTGCTGTGGGAAACCGCGGCGGAGGGCAGGCGATTCGTGACGTGGGCATTACCTCCGCGAATCAGAGAGGAATACCACTTCGTGTCATATCTCTTCTTGCGCTGGATACCGATGACCCGGTTGTGCGTGAGCGTGCCTGGGCTCAGGCAAACGAAGCGCGCGAGAGCGCCCTGGAGCGTCTTCCCGCCGGATCAACGGTAACCGCGGAGATTGCTCAGGGCGAAACGATTGAGGAGGCCGTGACAAAAATCGAATGGAACAACGAGGAAGTCGTTATTGTGGGGTCTAGCCGACTTGCCGAGAGGAACAAGCTGTTCTTGGGAAGCACCGCCAACAAAATGATGCGCTCACTGCCTGTTCCCATGGTCGTGGTGCCCCGCGACTACGTTGTATCCGATGACCCTGGGCTGTCTGTCGCAGACGACACGGCGGAAAACACCAGGGACCCTAAAGAGAGTGGTAACTAACAGTGGCTAACGCGGTTAACATCAAAGTTGTTGAAGGTAGTGGCATTTCAAAGAAGGGTCTCCCCAAGGGAGCCGTTGGAGTATTGGGTGCCCTCGTTATCGGTCTCTCATGCTGTGCCCCGGCATACACTCTGACAGCCGCGGTTGGCCCCGCCGCCAGCGAGGTGGGTGTGCAGACCCCGGCAATCTTTTTGATGGGTTTTATTCCCATGTTTCTGGTTGCGCTCGGGTATCGTGCGCTTAACGATGCGATGCCCGACTCCGGTACCTCCTTCACCTGGGCAACCCGCGCCTTCGGACCCTGGATCGGATGGATGGGCGGGTGGGGCCTCATCGCGGCAACCGTGCTGGTGCTCTCTAACCTGGCGGGTATCGCCGTGGAATTTTTGTTTTTGGCACTGTCGCTACTGTTTGAAAACCCGGAGATAGCTGCGCTCAGCGACAACGTGTTGATAAACATCACCGTGTGTATTACCTTTATGGCCGTTGCCACCTGGATATCGTATCGCGGTATGGCCTCAACAAAGGTCTTTCAGTACCTCACGGTCTCGTTTCAGATGGCCATCCTGCTGTGGTTTATCATTGCGCTTTTTGTGGGTGCGGCCGACCACAAAGATTCGCTTCCGGTTGATATCTCGTGGTTTAACCCCCTTGAGGTGAGTAGCTTTGGGGCGTTCTCCGCGGGTATCGCGGTGTCCATCTTTGTGTACTGGGGATGGGACACCGTTCTCACCATGAACGAAGAAACCAAGGAGTCCCGGGGACGCTTCTCAACGGCAAGTAAAGCCGCAACAATTCTGATTCTTCTTCTGGTGGTGCTTTATGTCACCACGGCAACGGCTGCGGTCTCCTTTGCGGGGGTGGGCGACGGTCCGACCGGACTCGGTAACACAGCCATAGCGGAAAACGTCTTTGCGGCCCTGGCCAATCCGGTTATGGGTGGAGGCGCCATTTTCCTCGCCATTGCCGTTCTTCTCAGCTCGGTTGCGTCGATTCAATCCACCGCAATCTCGCCGGCCAGAACGCTTCTTGCCATGTCGCACTATAAGGCGCTTCCGCCCATGCTCTCACGCATTCACCCGCGCTTTAAATCTCCCCACTACGCGCTCATCACCTCGTCTGTCGTAGCCTCTGCGTTCTACGTGATCATGCGTCTTCTTAGTGAAGATGTTTTGTGGGACACGATAACCTCGTTGGGAATTATGGTGTGCTTTTACTACGGGGTAACTGCCCTCGCCAGCGTAGCCTATTTCCGTAAGACCGCTTTTGCCACCTGGAAAGACGCAATGGCCAAGGTCATCTTGCCGGGCATTGGAGGGGTCCTGCTCTTTGTGACCTTTATTCAAACCACGATTGACAGTATGGATCCCAACTTTGGTTCGGGCTCAGAGATTGGTGGTGTGGGCCTGGTGTTTATCCTGGGCGCGTCGGTCATTCTCACCGGCGTGGTGTATATGGTTGTGCAGTCTCTGCGTCGCCCGGAGTTCTTTCGCGGCACCATCCTCAAACGTGGCTATGATCTCCCTGAGGCGGAGAAGGAAAACGCACATGCTCACGAGCCGGAATATCTGAAAGATTAGCGGACCTGTGAGGACTACCAGCCAGCCGTGAGCACCCGGTCGAGGGTATCCACAAAAAATTGAGCGCTCGTCCGGGTAAAGCACAGCGGGGGCTTAACCTTGAGCACGTTACCGCGGTCACCGGTGGGCTGAACGATCACACCCAGATCCCGCATCCGGTTGCAAATGAGGGGGGTTTCCTGCGTCGCAGGCTCAAGGGTTGTCCCGTCACGAATAAGCTCAACTCCCAGGTAGAGCCCACTGCCGTGAATCTTGCCAATCATGGGGTGGCGGTTGGCCAGCTTATGAAGCTCCTCAAGGAGATAAGCGCCAACTACCCGTGCGTTTTCCTGAAGGGATTCGTTCTCTATCACGTCAAGCACAGCCAAACCTATGCGAGAACTCAGGGTACTTCCACCCGATGAGGAGAAGAAGGTGCCCTGGTTCGAGAGGGCATCGGCAATCTCTCGCCGGGTGATAACCGCGCCTAGAGGGTGCCCGTTCCCCATCGCCTTAGCAACCGTGACAATGTCGGGAACAACCCCGTGCTCTTCAAAGCCCCAGAAATATGTGCCGAGTCGACCGTAACCTACCTGAACCTCGTCCGAGATGACAACGCCCCCGCAACCGCGAATCGCGTCGTAGACGGTTGCCAAGTACCCCGGAGGCTGGGGGATGCCTCCGGCGTTACCGTTTCTCGGTTCCGCAATGTAGGTGCCGACGGGTGTGCCCCGCGAGGCAAGCATCTGGATAGTCCTCACCGCGTCTGCCGCATAGCGCTCCCCAGCGCCCTCGCCGCGGTAGATTCCCCGGTAGCTATTCGGTGCATCGAGCACGTGCACCCAGTCTGGACGAGTCTCTCCGGCTCGGGGGTTGTCCGAAGTTGACGTGGAAACCGCGTCAGAGGCGAGTGACCAGCCGTGATACGACTCGTGTACACACAGGACGTGTTCTCGAGAGGTATAGGCCTTTGAGAGGCGAAGCGCCAGGTCAACGGCCTCTGAACCGCTATTAACAAGTAGCACGGTATCAAAAGAATCCGGCATTTTATCCAGTAGTTTGCGGCTGAGCTGTGTCACGGCCGCGTAGTGGAATCGAGAGTTTGTATTGAGTCTGCGCCACTGGTCGGCGGCGACTTCGGCGACTACCGGATGTCCGTGTCCGAGTATTGTTACGTTGTTTACCATGTCAAGGTAGTGGCGACCCGCAGTGTCGATGAGGTGTTCCTTCCACCCCCGCTCAATCTGTGGAGGAGCGGCGTAGTAGTGGCTCTGGAGTGGCGAATACGCACTGGCCCGCTGTGCGAGTTCTTCCACCGGGTCTGTGGGTTGTACACGTTTTTCTGCGGGGAAAAGATCCTCCCCAACCAGGGTGGCGGGATCCTGATACACGGCCGACCACCCGGCAAACTCAGACATTTTGACAAAACGGGCGAGTGCGGATGGTTCCGCCGTGGTGTGGCGATCCCCGTCTTGTGATTGCGTGAGCAACCACACCGTGAGGGATCGTGTGCTTACGCCGAGGGGCATGCCTCTCTCGATTGGTGCTCCCACCTTTAACCCGCGAAGGGGGCGGATGCCGGAGAGCGCTACCGTATGCTCCCCGTCGTCTATACTGAGCGACCCCTCACCAACAAAGCTCACGGTGCCGTTAAAGGGTGACTCGACGGGGGCGGGATCTCGTAGATAAATCTCCATAGCAGTGGAGACACTGTGGGGTTCGTTTTCACTCAGGGGAGTAGCCCGGGTGAGGCGTGCCTCACCGTAGCGGGTGATCACCGCCTGCGACAGAGCGAGGTGTGCATTGATAATGCGCTTTTCCTCGTCCTCGGCGTTTAACCAGGAACCCGTGAGATATTCTGCGCTGCTGTAGGAAAGGTCGATTATGGCGGGCTTGCTGCCCTCAAGCGTTGGCAGGATACTGTGCGGTGCTGTGCCCTCGGAGGCGAATGCTCCGTCGCTGGAACCGAGGGGGAACCCCAGCGCCCGGCGCAGCGCAGCCTCGGCCACATCCCAGTCGTATTGCGCTGGAGTGTGAAATATTGTCCATTCCCGTTCCAGTGCCTCACGCGCATACTCGTTGTGTGGGTCAATCGCAACCTGCTGCTCACCGCTGACCACAAGAACCGCACCGCGCAGCACGATGAGCGGCCAGAGCGCGCTGATCTCCGCCTCTGAAAGCGGAGCCCGGCTGTGGAATTCCTCGATGAGAGGCATGATTGCCAGGGGGTTTGTGGGTTCGTGATGAAAGACCGCGGTGCAGGCAACAGCAAGTTCTGCCACGCGCCAACCGTAAGAGGCATCACCAAAATCGATGATTCCCGTGATGCGAGGCTGTCCTGAGGGCGAGAGCGCGGATACGACATTATCGTCGGTGAGATCCCCGTGCACAGCCTGAACGGGTAAAAACGGAGTTACCTTGGAGAGGAGTCGCTGCGCACGGAGCAGTGCGTCTTCGACTAGGGTCCTCTTATCTCGGTCGACAACACAGGGCAGTAGCGAGGATACGACCTCTTCGGCGTGACGTAGATCCCACTGCAGCGCCCGATCGAGCCCCGGATGCTGTAACGTGGCAAGCTGCTTGCTCACCGTTCCCACGAGGGAACCAAAATCACGTATCACATCGGGTGCCAGGTAGTCACTGTCGATCAGGGGAGAACCCTCGACAAAGCTGAGGAGCCTGAGTGAGTGAGGGGTGCCCTCGAGGGAGACCGCGGAAATATCTTTTCCCTCGAGCGAGGGGATTGGGCGAGGGGTGTTGATTCCACCGTCACCAAGATGCAGCATCACCGCGTTTTGTGACTCAATCTCATCGCGAGAGAAAGCAGAGTTGCTGATTTTGATCAGGTATTTCTCTCCGTCTTTTGCGGTGAGCAGAAAGTTACGGTCCTGCTGGCTGCCCAGCTCCCGCACGGTTCCCTCTATCCCAAAAAGGCTCCGTGCAAAATCATGAACCTGAGGTTCAGTAACTCGGGGACGGGGAAGCCCACCGTGGGTAGTGTTGGGGGCCGGGGTCTCTGGTGTCATTGTGCTCTCATCGTGCGATACTGGTTCTAGGAAAGTACTCTCCTCAATGATGATACCGATCGAGTCTTGTGCTCGACTAAGACTTGTGTAGGTAGATCCCCGGTATACAGGAATATCACACGCCAAAAAGGTCTGGGAACAGCGATATCGCCCACGCATACCCTACAAAACTCACAATATCGAGTATCCAATGCGCGACAATGAGCGGCCGGGTGCGCCCGTAACGCTGGTAACACACCCCAAACACAATACCCATGGCGACGTTGCCCACAAACCCCCCAAATCCCTGATATAGGTGATAGCTCCCCCGGAGAATGGCGCTTGTCAGGATGATGCTCCAGGGTCGCCAGGTTAGGTCGCGGAGCCGGGCAAAAAGATACCCCACCACGATAATTTCTTCGAGGAGAGCAGCCTTCAGAGCGGCCAAGACTAGCACGGGAATTGTCCACCAGAAAGTATCTAGGGGAGCGGGAATAACCGTCACGTTCAGATTGAGCGATCGGGCCCCCAGGTACAGGGCAATTCCCGGTACACCGATAACGGCGGCGAGAAGCAGGCCTCCCCAGGCATCCGACCAGCGAGGTCTGCCCGCCAGGCCCAATCGCGCGCAGTGCGGTTTGTTTTCCTGCCAGAGAAGGAAGATCACAAGCGCGACGGGGGCCAGCCCAATAAAAATTCCCGTTACCTGGTAGAAGAGGTCGAAGAGGGGGCTGTCGGAGAGCGACTGGTTGAGGGAGGCTGTCTGCTCGGAGAGGGACTCCTCCCGGGTGAGCCGATGAGCTATTGAGAGGATTGCGTAGATTGCGGATGCCCCGAGGGAGAGCATCAGCACTATGAGTATCTCCCAGCGAATGCGGGCGGGTGAAAGAGGCGCGTACCCCACCCCGGGTGATTCTCGGGCGTCGAATGTAACAGGCATGTAAATAACCTATGTCCTTGAGCGGGATTTATCCCGCATGGCGCGGTGCGTATTTTGTCCCATAAACGCAATAAATATGCGCTAATCTGGGGGTGAGGGAAGCCTCGGAGTGAATACAATTACGTAACTGTTGCGAGAGGATGCATTATGTACCCTCTTCCGAAGCTTAGTATCGTGGGTACCAACAGTTATGTGAGGGTGGCAAAAACTGCCAGTGCGCCTCGCAACACACAGGAGGAAATTGTGAAAATTTCACGCTTTAGTCTGGGGGCTGGTGCTCTCGCGGCGGCCGGATTGCTGGTGCTTTCCGGTTGTGCCACCGGCGGGGGAACCGGTTCCAACGGCTCGATAATTTCGGTTAATGGAACAGAGCCGCAGAACCCCTTGATCCCCACCTCTACCAATGAGGTCGGTGGCGGGCGAATCATCGACGTGCTTTTTGCCGGTCTTGTTTACTACGATGCCGAAGGCACCCCGCACAACGAGGTAGCCGAGTCGATTGAGAGCGACGACGCCACCACGTACACCATCAAGATTAACGATAATTGGACCTTCACGAACGGGGAGTCCGTTACTGCCCAGTCTTTTGTTGACGCCTGGAACTTTGGTGCGCTGTCCACCAATACACAGCTGAACGCTTCCTGGTTCTCTGATATCGCGGGATACGATGCCGTGAGTGCAACCGTTAACGCTCCTGACGGCGCGCTTGACGATGAGGGTGAGCCGGTACAGGTACCCGCTCCCACGGCCGAGACCCTCTCAGGTCTCAAAGTGGTGAGCGACACCGAGTTTACGGTTGAGCTCAGCGGACCACACAGTGACTTCCCGCTGCGGCTGGGATATTCAGCATTCTTCCCGCTGCCCCAGGCTGCGTATAAAGACATGGAAGCCTTTGGTCAGAACCCCATCGGCAATGGTCCCTACAAGATGAGCGGCGAGGGCGCATGGAATCACAACGTGGGAGCTTCTGTTGTTGTAAACGAAGACTATGAGGGTGGGCGTAAGCCTGTAAACGATGGTATTGACTTCACATTCTACGAGTCGCTTGATGCCGCGTACCAAGACCTTCAGGCAGACAACCTCGATGTGCTCGACACGATTCCCGCCAGTGCCCTTGAGGTCTTCCAGGATGACCTCAACGGCCGTTCGGTCAATAAAGCGTCCGCACTTTTCCAGGCTTTTGCTATTCCCCAGACCGTAGCGCACTTTGCGGGTGAGGAGGGGCAATTGCGCCGTGCGGCTCTCTCCCACGCCATCAACCGTGATCAGATCACCAGCGTGCTCTTTGCGGAGACCCGCACCCCCGCCGAAGATTACTCCTCACCCGTTGTGAGCGGCTGGTCGGACAGCATTCCGGGCAACGAGGTACTTGAGTACAATGTGGACTTGGCCAAGCAGCTGTGGGCACAGGCCGACGCGATCGCCCCGTGGAGCGGCACTTTCGAAATTGCCTACAACGCGGATGGTGGTCACCAGGTTTGGGTTGATGCCGTCGCAAACAACTTCAAGAACAACCTGGGTATTGAGGCTCAGGGTAGGCCTTACGCTCAGTTCAGCGAGCTCCGCAAGGATATCGTGAATCGCAGCATCAGCACCGCTTTCCGTAACGGATGGCAGGCAGACTACCCCGCGATCTCAAACTTCCTGGAGCCGGTCTTCCTTCCCGGAGGATCAGGTAACGACACGGACTACAATAACCCCGAGTTCAACGCGGCCATCGCCGCGGCCGCGGCTGAGCCCGATATTAAAAAGTCCACAGAAATGTACAACGCGGCGCAGACCATCCTTTTCCAGGATCTGCCCTCGATCCCCCTCTGGTACCAGAATGCAACCGGAGGCTGGTCAACAGCGGTGGAGAACGTTGAGTTCGGCTGGAACTCGGTGCCTCTTTACCACGAGATCACCAAGGGATAATTCTGATATAACTACATGAGCGACTACACTCGTTTGAGTAGTGGACAGCTGCGGAGCACGCGCTCTATGCGTGCTCCGCAGCTTGCCCGTGTGGAGAGGTTTGAGATTGTGAGAAAAATGTACGTTATTGAGGCGATGACACGCTGATGGCCTGGTACATCGGAAAACGCTTTTTGCAGATGATCCCCGTCTTCTTTGGGGCAACATTTCTGATCTACTTTATGGTTTTTGCCCTTCCCGGCGATCCAATTTTGGCGATGTTTGGGGATAAGACCCCGAGTCCCGCAGTGCTCGCACAGCTCCGGGCTGACTACAACC
The DNA here is from genome assembly GCF_029760935.1 of Lysinibacter sp. HNR. NCBI lineage: Bacteria > Bacillati > Actinomycetota > Actinomycetes > Micrococcales > Microbacteriaceae > Lysinibacter > Lysinibacter sp. HNR. Next base: position 1,232,718 of record NZ_CP121684.1, read on the forward strand.
TGGATCAGCCCTTTATTATGCAGTACCTTCTGTATCTGCAGGGTCTGCTCACACTAGACTTTGGAACCACCTTCACCGGAAGACCGGTGGGTGACCTGCTCCTTGAGGCCTTCCCTATCACACTGCGACTCACCATCCTTGCGGTCACGTTTGAGGCCATAGCTGGTATCACAATTGGTCTGGTAGCGGGGCTCCGTAAGGGAAAACTCTTTGACGCGAGTGCGCTTGTGGTCAGCCTGTTGCTGATCTCTGTGCCCACGTTTGTTATTGGTTTTGTCCTGCAATTTGTGGTGGGTGTTCAGCTGGGGTGGGTCAGACCCACCGTAAGCGGTCGTGCAGAGTGGCACGAGCTTATTCTTCCGGCGCTGGTTCTTGCCTCTGTATCGTTTGCGTATCTGGTGCGGCTCACCCGCGCGAGCGTAATCGAGAACTCGAGCGCGGATTTTGTGCGCACGGCCACCGCAAAGGGCCTGAGCCGCCCCCGGGTCGTGAACGTTCACATTCTGCGTAACTCACTGGTGCCGGTTGTCACCTTCCTGGGCCTCGATATTGGGGTACTTATGGTGGGTGCAATTGTCACGGAGGGTATTTTTAACATCAACGGTGTTGGTGGAACCGTTTATCGGGCAATTACAAGACAGGAGGGAACCACCGTGGTCTCTTTTGTGGTGATCATGGTCATTATTTTTATGCTGGTCAACCTGCTGATCGACCTCATTTATGCCCTGCTAGATCCGAGGATTCGATATGCAAAATAATAAGACGGCAGATAATACACACTTTGTTGCCCCTTTTAGTGAAGATACAACCGTTGTGGTTGATCGGATTAGCGTGCAGGAGAAGGCTCGTAGTACCTGGTCTGACGCGTGGCGTCAGGTGCGTAAGCGCCCCATGTTCTGGATTTCGGCGCTATTGATTATCGCGGTTATTGTGGTGGCGCTATTTCCCTTCTGGTTTACAAACGTGGCACCCAACCACGGTTGTGATCTGAGCAATAGCAACGCCGGACCGCGGGCCGGACACATCTTTGGCTTTAATATGCAGGGCTGTGACGTGTACTCGCGTGTTATCTACGGCGCCCAATCGTCACTCACTGTCGGTCTGGTGGCAACCGCACTGGTCACGATTTTTGGAGGCCTGATGGGTGCCCTGGCCGGCTTCTACGGCGGTTTTTTTGACGCGATCCTCTCGCGCCTGGGAGATATCTTCTTTGCGATCCCCACCGTGCTCGGTGCCATTGTTGTGATGCAGATGTTTGCTGGTGCGCGCACCCCGCTGACCGTTGCCCTGGTTCTTGCCATGTTTGCCTGGCCGCAGATTGCTCGTATTATGCGCGGTTCCGTGCTCTCCACCAAGGGATCAGACTTTGTTATGGCCTCCACCGCGCTCGGGGTGTCGCGTTTTCGAATTTTGATTCGGCACGTTATCCCCAACGCGATTGCCCCCGTCATTGTGGTGGCAACCATTTCGCTTGGAACGTTTATCGTTGCCGAGGCTACCCTCTCCTTCCTGGGTATTGGGTTACCTCCGGACGTCATGAGCTGGGGTAATGATATTGCTGCGGCGCAGCAATCGATCCGTACAGCCCCTATGACACTGTTCTACCCGGCCGCTGCACTATCGCTGACGGTGCTGAGCTTTTTGATGCTCGGCGATGTGGTGCGCGATGCTCTTGACCCTAAAGCGAGGAAACGCTAATGGCCCAGACGTCACAGACAAACGGTGCAGAACCGCTTCTGCAGCTCCGTAACGTGGAGATCGATTTTTCTACTCAAGATGGACCGGTAAAGGCGGTTAAGGGAATCGACCTGACCGTAAACTACGGTGAGACCGTGGCTATTGTGGGGGAGTCCGGATCAGGAAAATCCACCACGGCCATGTCAATCATTGATCTCCTACCGGGAACCGGAAAGGTCACCGGGGGAGAGATCCTATTTGAAGGTAAAAACATTGTGGGGGCCTCGGCTCGTACGATGCAGGGGATTCGTGGTCGACACATCGGGCTCGTTCCGCAGGACCCTATGTCAAACCTCAACCCCGTGTGGAGCATCGGGTTTCAGGTGGAGGAGGCCCTCAAAGCCAACGGTTTTGAGGGCGATAAGGCTGCGCGCAAGGCCCGGGTGATCGAGGTTCTCGAAAATGCCGGACTTGCGGATGCCAAGTCGCGACTCCGTCAGTATCCACATCAGTTCTCAGGTGGTATGCGCCAGCGCGCCCTGATTGGAATCGGCCTGGCCGCAAACCCCAAGCTTTTGATTGCAGACGAGCCCACCTCCGCCCTGGACGTGACCGTGCAAAAGCGTATTCTTGACCACCTGGGAACCCTCACCGGCGATGCGGGAACCGCCGTGCTCTTTATTACCCACGATCTGGGTCTCGCCGCGGAGCGCGCCGAAAAACTTGTTGTGATGTACCAGGGGCAGGTGGTTGAGTCCGGGCCGTCAGTGGAGATTCTCACCAACCCCCGGCACCCCTACACGCAGCGTCTGGTTGCCGCGGCCCCGTCGCTGGCCTCCAGGCGGATTACTCGAGACATACCGCTTGAACAGGATGCGGGCGGAGCGGGTAGCCTGCGTGAGGTAGCGGTTCAGGTGCACGAGGTACAGGAGGCCGCCGCCAGTTCGAAGCCAGACTTCATTAGCGTTAAAAACCTTAATAAGGTTTATAAGATTCGCCAGGGTGGATTTAAAACCCAAGAACTGCAGGCTGTGAAGGATGTTTCCTTTGATATTGCGCGCGGTACCACGACTGCTATCGTGGGTGAGTCCGGTTCGGGTAAGTCAACGGTGGCCAAGATGGTGCTTCAGCTCGAGGAGAAGACCTCGGGAAATATTACGTTTGATGGCAGGCTTCTCGAAAAGTTGAGCCGCTCCGATCTGCTTCAGTTTCGGCGACGGGTACAGCCGGTGTTTCAGGATCCCTACGGTACTCTTGACCCCATGTATACGGTGGGTAACACCATTGCCGAACCGCTTAAAACGCATAAAATTGGCGATAAATCGTCTCAGCTGAGCCGGGTCCGGGAGCTTCTTGACCAGGTTGCTCTGCCCTCCGCGATGATTAATCGATACCCCAACGAACTCTCCGGCGGCCAGAGGCAGCGTATTGCAATTGCCCGGGCACTGGCGCTTCAGCCAGAAGTACTTGTGCTGGATGAGGCGGTTTCAGCCCTGGACGTTCTGGTGCAGGGGCAGATTCTGAATCTGCTCGCCGACCTGCAGCACGAGTTAGACCTCACCTATCTCTTTATCACCCACGACCTAGCGGTGGTGCGCCTCATCGCAGACAACGTGTGTGTGATGAAGCAGGGTGAAATTGTTGAGGCGGAAAACACCGATGTTGTGTTTGATAACCCGCGTGAGGAGTACACTCGTGATCTTCTTGCCGCTATTCCCGGAGCCAATATTCAGCTTGGTGTTTAGCGTTTGTGCCGGGGACGGTGCCGAGCGTCGTGCGGTGGCACCGTCTCTCTCGGTGCGACGCTGAGGCGTGATGACTCGCCGCTGAACCGTTAATTCGCGGGTGTGGATAGGGGGCTGGTGTCGCACGCCGTGGTATGTAACACCAGCCCCCTATGCGTATGCTGTGGAATTCCACCGAATCCTGTGTGTGATGGTGGCGAAAAATGGTGTTTAACCGCGTAGAATAGCTAGGTTGGCAATCGCCAGCGCACCCACTTCGCACCTCCTGAGGATACTTTTATGGCTTTGGCCACCCGCGATGACCTTCGAAACGTTGCGATCGTCGCCCACGTAGACCACGGTAAGACAACTCTTGTTGACGCCATGTTGAAACAGACAAACTCGTTTGACGCTCACGTTCAGACCGATGAGCGAGTCATGGACTCGAATGACCTTGAGCGGGAAAAGGGAATTACGATTCTCGCAAAGAACACCGCGATCCTCTATGAAGGAGAGCACGCGACACAGGGTCCAGTGACCATCAACGTTGTTGATACACCGGGACACGCCGATTTTGGTGGAGAGGTGGAGCGTGCGCTCAGCATGGTAGACGGCGTTGTTCTGCTGGTTGACTCCAGCGAGGGGCCGCTTCCTCAGACCCGGTTTGTGCTGCGTAAGGCGCTTGAGTCAAGCCTTCCTGTTATCCTTCTGGTGAATAAGACCGATCGTCCCGATGCGCGCATCGATGCGGTGGTCTCCGAGAGCCAAGACCTTCTTATCGGTCTGGCTTCCGACCTTTCGGAAGAATACCCCGATCTTGACCTCGATGCCGTTCTTGATGTTCCCGTGGTGTACGCGTCGGGTAGGGCCGGTGCTGCCAGCCGCAACAAGCCAGCAGACGGTTCTCTTCCCGACAACGACAACCTCGAGCCGCTTTTTGAGGCCGTCATGAGGCACGTTCCTGCGCCACAGTATGATGATGAACATCCTCTGCAAGCGCATGTGACCAACCTGGACTCCTCGCCCTTCCTGGGACGCATCGCGCTTCTGCGTGTGCACCACGGCACGATTAATAAGGGTCAAACCGTCGCGTGGGTTCGCCATGACGGCTCTGTGCAAAACGTACGGATTACTGAGTTGCTGCTCACCCGGGCGCTCACCCGTTACCCCGCAGAAAGTGCAGGACCCGGTGATATTGTTGCGGTTGCGGGCATCGAAGACATCACTATCGGTGAGACCATTGCGGACGCCGATGATGTGCGCCCACTGCCCATGATTCATATTGATGATCCCGCTATCTCCATGACCATCGGTACCAACACCTCACCTCTCGTGGGTAAGGTTAAGGGGCATAAGCTCACCGCTCGAATGGTGAAGGATCGCCTTGATCGGGAACTGATCGGTAATATCTCTTTGAAAGTTGTTGATATTGGACGGCCAGACGCCTGGGAGGTTCAGGGTCGTGGTGAATTGGCGCTGGCAATTTTGGTAGAGAATATGCGTCGTGAGGGTTTTGAACTCACGGTGGGTAAACCTCAGGTGGTCACCAAACGCATTGATGGTAAAATGCACGAACCCTTTGAGCACCTCACTATTGACGCACCTGAGGAGTACCTGGGTGCGATCACTCAGCTCCTTGCCGCGCGCAAGGGACGCATGGACAACATGGTCAATCACGGCACCGGTTGGATCCGTATGGAGTTTATTGTGCCCGCACGCGGTCTTATTGGGTTCCGGACGGAATTTATGACTACCACCCGTGGTACGGGTATTGCTAACGCCATCTCGCACGGTTATGAGCCCTGGGCTGGTGCTATCACAACCCGGGTCAACGGGTCAATTGTTGCCGACCGTTCCGGGGTAGCCACTCCTTTTGCCATGATTAACCTTCAAGAGCGGATGTCGTTTTTTGTCCAACCCACCGAAGAGGTTTATGAGGGTATGGTCATTGGTGAGAACTCACGTTCAGAAGACATGGACGTGAACGTTACCAAAGAGAAGAAGCTCACGAACATGCGGGCCGCCTCCTCTGATAGCTTCGAGTCTATGACCCCTCCTCGCGAACTCTCGCTTGAAGAAAGCCTCGAGTTCGCTCGCGAAGACGAGTGTGTTGAGGTCACTCCCACCGCGATTCGTATTCGTAAGGTTGAACTCAACGCGGCCGCCCGACAGCGCAACACAGCCCGCCTTAAAAAACAGAACGAGTAAAAACCTCAGGGAACTATTTCACGCACGGGCGATGAGCTTTACCACTCTTTTGGGGGATGGTGCATCACGCGCTATCTCTCAAAGAGTTGCTCTCCTATGTAGTGCGAACCAGAGGGAACCCCTCGCGGAATAGCAAAGAGAGCCGAGCCAATGTGCCGAATATACTCGTTGAGGGTGTCTTCGGTGAGGTTCTTCTGCACTGTAATGAACTGTCGTGGGCTCCGCTGAAAGCTAATAAAGAAGAGGCCCGCGTTAAGCTGTCCGAGTTCGTTGCTGCCGTCGACATAGTTGTATCCTCGGCGCATGATCCGTATGTTTTGATTAGCCTGGGGATGGGCAAGACGTACGTGGGCGTCCAGGGGGATTGCGGGGCCTCCTTCTGAGGTAACCGCTGTAAAGTTTGGTTCGGTAAATTCTTCTCCACCGGAGAGCGGGGCCCCCTCGCTTTTGTTGCGTCCGATAATGGTTTCTTGCTCCTGAAGCTTGACCCGGTCCCAACTTTCGATGAGCATCTGAATCTTGCGGACAATCAGATAGGTGCCTCCGTTCATCCAGGATTGATCGGCGCCAGGCCCCTCGTAGACGTGCTCCACCAGCGCATCCGTTTCTTGCGACACAATGTTGGCGGTACCGTCTTTGAAACCAAAAAGATTACGGGGAGTTTGTTGAGTTCGAGAGGTGGAGGAGGTGCGCCCGAACCCTAATTGTGACCAGCGAATCTGGGCCCGTCCAAAGGCAATGCGGCTCAGATTGCGAATGGCGTGAACCGCGACCTGGGGATCATCCGCGCAGGCTTGTATGCACAGATCGCCGCCACTGATTTTAGGGTCGAGGATATCAAACGCAAAGAGTGGGAGATCGGTAAGTTCGCTTGGTTTGCGGTGCGCGATACCAAAACGATCTGTGCCCGAAGCCTGCGTAAATAGGGTGGGGCCAAAACCAAATGTGATGGTGAGGTTGCTGGCTGGGAGTCCCAGAGCCTCGCCGGTATCGTCGGGGGGAAGCAGCGGAGGCCCAGCTACGGCACCCGTCTCGCTCACATCGAGCCCTCGGGTGAGTCGAGAGGCGGCGTAGGTCCAATCCTGAAGCAGTTCTATGAGGTCATTGCGTGTGGCTGTTGTAGTCATATCAAAGCTTGCAAAGTGCATTCGGTCTTGCATCGCCGTGGTAACCCCAGCCTGCTTCTCGCCAAAAAACGGGTATTGTCCGGCGCCTGGTGATGCCTGTTGCGACCCGGTGGTTATCGCAGCAATGGATGCTCCGCCGCCTACAAAACCCGCGGCTGCACTGGCGCCCATGAGTCCTAGGAGCCCTCGTCGGGACAGGCCGCGGCGGGAGGGGAACGGGTCGAGTGTATTCTCGTTGGGTTCTTCTTGCTGAGGTTGCTGCGGAGTTGTGTTCATATGAGGGTAAAACTATCTTTAGAGGGGCGGAGCTTTCTGTGTTTGTTATCTTGGTAGTACGAAGGTTATTGGGGAACGCCAAGAACGGTGTGTGTCAGTTTGGCGAGCGGCTCGCTGAGCGCGTTGAGTTGCGCCCCAAGCTCGTTGCGTTGCTGCTGCGTGACCGTGTCGTAGGAGACAAAGCCGGAGTCGTAATTTCCATATGTGTTGAGGAGAAATTTCATCGCGTCAAACTGCTTTTCTAGCGTGGATACGAGCTGGGAGCCCTCGTCTCCCCGGCTTGCGGCGATGTCTCGTACGTTACCAAAGGCTACTTCTGCGCCCTCAACGTTGGCATAGAAATCGTACAGATCAGTGTGCGAAAATTCGTCTTCCTCGCCGGGAAGCTTGCCATCGGGTGCAGCAACCTCATCAAGTAGGCCGATAGCTCCATTGGTAATGTCCCCGAGTGTAAGCTCAAAGTCGGCAGAGTTCACCGCCTCGTGGAGAGCACCGACGTCTGTTACCAGCTGTCCGGCGATCTGAGTGCGTCCCTCAGTGTCCAGGGCTGTGATATCTTCGGTTGGATAGTTCTTTTGAGCTTCGCTCAGCCACAGATCCATCTCGATTCTGTGGAACCCGGTGAACTCGATTCCTTCGGCTTCCGCTCCTGGCTTACGATAGTCGATTTTAGGATCGAGGTCACCAAACTGTTCGGCGGTCGGCTCAATACGCTCGTAGTTGATTCTGGTGAGGGGAAAGAGGGCCCGAGCGGTGTCGTCGTCGCCGCTGGTGTAGGCATCGGTGAGCTTTTGAACGTTGGGTACGAGCTCGGAGACTTGCTGTTTAACGTAGGAGGTGTAGTTGGCAACCGCCAGTTCTGCAGCCTCCTGATCGTCTTCGGAAAGCGTGATGCCCTCACCCGTGACCTTGAATTGTGCTCGACCAATTCCCTCCCCGATCATGCCGGGTTTGCACATGGTGTAGTAGGTTCCGGGCTGTGCAACCACGGTGAGATCCCTGCTTACACCGGCCGCAATATTTTCTACCTCCCCCACAATTCGAAGTTCGTCGTCCGCAAGAATGTAAAACTCCGTTACTCTATCACCCGAGTTCTTAACGGTAAACGTGATGGGGCCACTGCTGGAACTCGCCTGATCAACGGTGCAGGCATCGTTGGTGCTGTCGACCGCGATCTGGGTTGCCGATGAGTTTCCCCCGGGATTGTTGGGAACACAGCCCACAACTACCCCGATCAGGCCGATTGTGGCTAGTGCGCTCCAGAGTGCTCTCTGCTTCATGATTCTCCTCGGGTCGGGTTGACCGTGTTGTTTGCTGCGGTGGGGGCTGCAGTTGTAGTGGTGGTCTTCGAGATGGGGTTGTCTGTAACTGGCACGGACAAGGCCGTGGGATTAGCGTCTGTGGCATCGGCTAGTGTTGTGCGGTTGTGGACTTTGTAACTATTAGAGACACGACGATTACGCACAATTTTTGTCAGAAAGATACTGAAGGTGGGAATGATGTAAAGTGCCCAGACCCAGACTTCGAGCTTGGTCATCTCGGGCGCAAATCCTACGGTTCCTTTAAGAACGGTGCCAAGAATGCCGTCGGGTGCAATGATATGGGGAATACGGAAAGCCCATCCGGCCTCGCCGTATAGATGGGCGAGCCATGCTGGCGAATCGATCGGGGCCGCTTCAAACGGTCCGGGTAATACTCTGGCTTCCTGGAGATCGTGGACGCCGTAGGCCAGAACCCCGGCTGCAACCACAACCAAGAGCGCTCCGGTCCAGGTGAAAAAGGTCGAGAGGTTAATGCGAATCATTCCCCTGAAGATAAGCCATCCGAGCGCTACTGCGGCGGCTAAACCGAGCACGGCCCCTGTCAGGGCAAGGGGTGCGTCTCCCGAAGACTTTACCGCTGCCCACAGGAAGAGCGCAGTTTCGATGCCCTCACGCGCAACCGAGATGAACCCTACAAAAACGAGTCCCCAGCCTGCTCCGAGAAGAGCCTTGCTGAGGGAGGATTCTAGTTCGTTTTTCACGTTGTGGGCTGTTCGGAGCATCCAGAAAACCATCCAGGTGACAAAACCAACCGCGAGGATAGAGAGTGAGCCGCCGATAATCTCCTGGGCTTCAAAAGATAATCCGTAGGTGCCAAAAGTGAGAATAGCACCAATCGCAAGGGACAACGCTATCGCGAGGAACACCCCTATCCAGATTCGTTGCACCACGTCGTGTCGATTAATCCGGTGAGCATATGCAATGAGAATCCCCACGATGAGGGCTGCTTCGAGCCCCTCGCGGAGGCCAACCAGGAAAGTGCTGAGCACGGTGTCCCTTCTTGTTGTTTGTCGCGGAAAGTGTGGCATGCTTTGCTCGATGGAGGCGGGGAGAAGGGTGGCGGTCGTGTGCCCGGTGTATTGGAACGCCACGGTGTTTCAGCTGTAACATTTGGTTAGCCTGCCCTTAGGTGAGACTAATGGGTTTCATGCCATACTGTCCAGAGGTAATTTGAGAAAACATGAGTCTTAAAGGCGTATGATCGATGGGGTGAGCACAACTTATCTTTACCCGCCAGTAGATCAGCACACGGCTCAAACACCCTCGCCATTACCGCTGTGGGCGCGGGTGCTCTATATCGTTCTTACGGTCATTTTTGGGTTTTTCTACGGATCGCTGGGTTCTGTTCAGCACCAGGTGAATATTACTCTGGGCGAAATCGATCTGCCTCTTGGTCTCTGCGTGGCCCTACTCGGTTATATTGCAATTGTGAGCCTTTTTCGGTTGCTGTATCCGGGCATTGGTCGGGTATTGCAGTTTTGTGCGGGAGCTCTTCTAGCACTGGCGCTGTATAGCACACAGAGCGCGGGGGGAACCGTGCTTATCCCCAACAATACGTACGGCTGGATCTGGCTTGTGGGGACGGTGCTGATCAGTGCGATTGCGTTACTGTGGCCGCGTTCACACCGAGTAGAGTCAATCCCTACCGCCACCGGGTCGGTGATAGAGCAACGCTAGTCCCACCGAAGGGGTAAACTAGTAAGCACCGAATACCCGCCGAGAATTACGGAGAATCTGTGACCTACGTCATCGCCCTACCCTGCGTCGATGTCAAGGACCGCGCCTGTATAGATGAGTGTCCCGTTGACTGCATTTACGAGGGAGAACGCTCGCTTTATATTCATCCCGATGAGTGTGTCGACTGCGGTGCCTGCGAGCCAGTTTGCCCCGTTGAGGCTATCTATTACGAGGACGATCTTCCCGAGGAGTGGGCTGACTACTACCGGGCAAATGTAGAGTTCTTTGATGATATTGGTTCCCCCGGCGGCGCGGCAAAAGTGGGGCCCTACCCCAAAGATCACCCTCTTATCAGCGCACTTCCTGCCGGTGTAAACGACGGGGCTTAGGAAATGCTGGGACCCCTGCCCGATTACCCTTGGGATGCGATGGCTCCCTATGCCGAGGAGGCGCGGGCACACCCGGACGGGATCGTGGATCTTTCTATCGGGTCGCCGATAGATCCCACGCCGCGTAGTATTCGGGATGCGCTGGCCGCGGCCACTGACGCCCACGCGTATCCAACAACGGTGGGAACCCCGCGTTTACGTTCTGCGATATCATCGTGGTTTGAACGGCGCCGTGGCGTTGCGGGTCTTGCCCCCGGTGAGGTGCTGCCTACAATAGGTTCTAAGGAGCTTGTGGCGTGGCTACCATTTATGCTGGGCCTGGGGGAGAGCGATGCTGTGGTGCATCCGCGCGCTGCCTATCCCACGTACGCGATGGGGGCAGCGATAGCGGGGGCACAATCCGTCCCGAGCGATGACCCTGAAGAATGGCCGTCCAACACCAAATTGGTGTGGTTAAACTCCCCGGGGAACCCCGATGGACGGGTGTTGAGCATCCCTCAACTACGCCTGGCCGTTATGAGGGCCCGTGAGCTAGGCGCAGTTATCGCTGGCGATGAGTGTTATGCAGAACTTGGCTGGGATGCGCCTTGGGTAGACGCCCCCACCCCCTGCATCTTGGATTCTCGGGTTGTCGGGCAGGACCGTTCCGGTGTCCTATCTGTTTATTCTCTCAGTAAGCAGTCAAACCTGGCCGGATATAGGGCAGCTTTTATCGCGGGTGATTCCTTAATTATTTCCCGGCTGACCACGGTTAGGAAGCATGTGGGCATGATTCTCCCCGCACCTGTCCAGGAAGCCATGGTTGTCGCTCTGGAGGATGACTTGCACGTGCGAGAGCAAAAGGAACGCTATCGTGCGCGGCGTGATATTCTCAAGCCAGCTTTGGAGGCTGCGGGGTTTACGATCGATGCAAGTCAGGCGGGGCTGTACCTGTGGGCAACCGAGGGGCGGGATGCGTGGGAAACCATCGCCAGGCTCGCTCGGCACGGCATCCTTGCGGGTCCGGGAACATTTTACGGAGATTTTTTTCCTCGGCACGTACGTTTCTCGTTGACCTCCCCAGACCGCGGAATTGCCGCTGCCGCCCAGCGTTTGGCTCAATTTAGTTCGACGTAGAGAGTTTTTCGATCCATTTCGATTCAGCACACACGGCGCTAACACGCTAGTCTGGATCGGAGGGGAACCGACGTGAGTTCCTCCAGCGCTGTAACGCACACCACAAGAACTGACGGTTAACAACTGGAGGAGATGACGTGACTGACTCAGGTACAGGAACCGGCCACGCACAGCAGAAAGCGACCCTTTCTTTTCCTGGAGGGTCAGCGGAGTTTCCGTTGCTCGCTTCAGTATCGGGAGCCTCATCAATTGATATTTCAACGCTCACTAAACAGACGGGTTTGACCGCGCTTGATTACGGCTTTGTCAACACTGCGGCGACAAAGTCGTCAATCACCTATATTGACGGCGATAAGGGAATTCTTCGTTATCGTGGATATCCCATAGATGAGCTTGCGCAGAGTTCCACCTATTTAGAAGTGGCCTGGCTCCTGATTTACGGAGAGCTTCCCACCGCAGGGGAGCTAGAAAAGTTTGACGATAAGATTCGTCATCACACCCTGCTGCACGAGGATCTGAAACGCTTTTTTTCCGCACTGCCGCATACCGCGCACCCCATGTCTGTTCTTTCGAGTGCGCTTTCCGCTCTATCTACCTACTATGAGGGATCGCTGAACCCTCACGATCCCGAGCAGGTAGAAATAAACACCATCAGGCTCTTGGCTAAGCTACCCGTGATTGCCGCGTATGCTCATAAGAAGTCGATTGGGCAGGCTTTTCTTTACCCTGACAACTCGCTCGGTTTTGTCGACAATTTTTTAAAGCTTAACTTTGGCAACATGGCCGAGACGTATGATATGGATCCGATTCTCACCCGTGCTCTCGACCAATTGCTTATTTTGCACGCTGACCACGAACAGAATGCTTCAACCTCCACCGTTCGACTGGTGGGTTCCACCGGGGCAAATATGTTTGCTTCGGTCTCTGCGGGTATCAACGCCCTCTCCGGACCTCTGCACGGTGGTGCTAACGAGGCTGTTCTGAGTATGCTCGGACAGATTCGCGACTCGGGCGAGGGTGTCAAGAAGTTTGTTGAGCGTGTTAAAAACAAAGATGCTGGGGTGCGCCTCATGGGCTTTGGCCACCGCGTATATAAAAACTACGATCCTCGGGCCAAGATTGTGAAGGAAAGCGCCGATGCGGTGTTGGATGCCCTTGGGGTGACCGATCCTCTTCTTGACCTGGCAAAAGAACTGGAACAGATCGCGCTGAGCGATGACTACTTCATCGAGCGTCGACTCTACCCCAACGTTGATTTTTACACGGGTGTTATATACAAAGCTATGGGGTTCCCTACCCGTATGTTTACCGTGCTCTTTGCCATTGGGCGGTTGCCCGGTTGGATTGCGCAGTGGCGTGAGCTGAATGATGACCGTCAGACCAAGATTGGCCGTCCGCAGCAACTGTATCTAGGCAGTCCGGAGAGACATTTCAAAACGAGGGAAAGCTAAGACTTACAAGCGGCAGCTACCCCTCGTTAGCCGGCAGTCGGAGATTGACGCATGAGGTTCTCCGAGGGGTGCATAACCCCTGCGGCACAGTCGATAAGGCGTTCAAGTACAGTTCCGCGTCGGCACACGTCAGAGTCATTAAAGCTGAGGGTCTTCCAACTGCCCACTCGTTGATAGCTTGTTGGCGAGAGAAAGTGATGCGCCTCCAGGTGCGGGGGCAGGGTAAATCGCAGTGCGATGCGTGCGGATGGGTAGGTGAGGGGATAGAGTATGCTGCGCGGCACGGTGTTGCCTACCAGGGTTATCGGTGGCCCGGGCGGAAGGTCTTTGTGGGTGAGTTGGATTGTGAGCAGAGAGTCTCCCGCTGACTGGGCCGACTCGTTTAACAGGGGAAGAGCAGCGCGCGCTATTTTGGCGCCACGTGCACCGTGTCCCTTCTCTACTGCACTCTGCAGCTTAGCCCTGGTGCTTACCGGATAGCTTCCGCCGATGAGGCGGTCACCCCAGGCTACGGCGTATTCCAGGGTGTCTGCGGGATATATGACGCCTCCGGGAAGTCTCAATGACACCCCGAGGTTGTTACGAGCGGATCTTTGAGTCGACTCTGCCCAGCCAATCATGTCAAACCAGGTGCGCTCGGGCGTTGTGACAGGAAGAGACCTGAGGGAGGTTTTCTCTGAGTCGGGTAGCTGTCTGCTGTGACCGATGTAGGACCCGTTGGTACGCATCCTGTGGGGGCTATTAACCGTAACGTGCGGAGGGTGCGTGGGATCAAACTCTTCGGGAAGAATCATTCCCCACGTTCGGGCTGCAGTGTGGTGGCTGAACGCCCCGCCGGGTGGGAGGGGGAACGGAAGTAAAAATGCGTCTAGATCTGATACCGCTGACAGGTTGTGGGAGTTCATGAACCCAAGAATCGCAAACTTTATAGAATCGGTTCGGAAACTATCCACAGGTTTACACGGGTGTAATAAACCCTATGTTCTGTCACAGATTGCAGGTGTTTTTTCGGGGGCGCTACTGTCTGCGTCGCGGTGCTGTTACGTATGCAAAGCCTGATTCAGTACGACTCTCTCACCGCGACGGGAAACCACCTCGACCGCCCCGCTGAGGGAGTTTCGACGAAACAAAAGGTTATCGATACTCGAAAGTTCGACGGCTTTAACCGTCTTGGGGTTTTCCGTGTGATTAAACCCGTCGAGGAGCGTCACTTTGGTGCCTGCCGTAACATAGAGGCCTGCCTCTACCACACAGTTGTTACCGAGGGAGATGCCGATTCCCGAGTTAGCCCCGAGCAGCGACTCCTCTCCGATGCTGATGCGTTGAGTACCCCCGCCAGAGAGGGTTCCCATAATGGAGGCTCCTCCACCGATATCGGAGCCTGCGCCCACAACAACACCCTGCGAGATCCGGCCCTCAACCATTGATTGCCCGAGCGTCCCCGCGTTGAAGTTAACAAAGCCCTCGTGCATAACGGTTGTACCCGCAGCCAGATGAGCCCCGAGCCGAACCCGTGAGGCATCAGCGATGCGAACCCCCCGCGGAGTGACATAGTCGAGCAGGCGGGGAAACTTGTCTACTCCGGTTGCAATAATTCCCGCTCTCTTGAGGCTCGGTCGTAGGCGATCAAATGTCTCAGCGTGCACCGGGCCTGCCGTGGTCCACACAACGGTGGGGAGATGCGCAAAAATGCCGTCGAGATTAATGCTGTTGGGTGTGACAAGTAGGTGCGAGAGTAGGTGCAGCCGGAGATAGGCATCCGGGGTGCTTGCAGGTGCTTCGTCAAGATCAATACTCACTGTAACTATGTCTGTAGCGACGTCTCGGCGAGGATCTGGGGTTGCTAACTCCTCAATGTGGGATGGGGCGATCCAGCGATCACGGTGAGGGGGAATTGCTCCGAGCTGTGGCTCGGGGTACCAGGTATCGAGTATTTCACCGTTGGATGTGATCGTTGCGAGCCCATACCCCCAGGCCCGTTGCGTATGAGGAGTCATTGTTTAAGATTACCGTGACCCACCCGTGATCGGGGCCTCGCATCGGAGAGTTGTGGCTAAACTTAAACGATGAATTCATCATCGCGGCTAGATCTGGGTCAGACTTCCATAGAAATAACCCGGCAGCTATGCGATATCGAATCAGTTTCCGGAAATGAAAAGATGATTGCCGATGCTATGGAACAGGCCGTCTCGGGATATCCGCACCTAGAGGTTGTCCGTGACGGTGACTGCGTGGTTGCTCGAACCAGCGTGGGACATGCGCAGCGGGTTATCATAGCGGGCCATCTGGACACCGTGCCGGTAAATAATAACCTTCCCACCCGACAGGAAACTATCGACGGCGTTGACTATCTTTGGGGGCGAGGAACCGTCGATATGAAGGCCGCTGTTGCCGTGCAGTTAAAGCTCGCTGTAGAGCTCACCGACCCTCGGATGGACATCACCTGGATCTGGTACGACCATGAAGAGGTTAGTTCAGACCTGAACGGGCTGGGCCGCCTCGCTCGTAACAGACCTGATCTCTTTCAGGGAGATTTTGCGATCCTGGGTGAACCTAGCAATGCGACCCTGGAGGGAGGGTGCAACGGAACACTTCGTGTCGAATTGCGCACTCAGGGTAAAAGAGCCCACTCCGCAAGAAGCTGGGTCGGAGATAACGCTATTCACCGATCGGCATCGATTTTGTCCACCCTGGCTGAATACACGCCTCGCCAGGTTGCGGTAGACGGACTCGTCTATCGCGAGGGTCTAAACGCCGTGCGCGTGCACGGGGGAGTAGCCGGTAACGTGATCCCCGACGAGTGTGTGGTCGAGGTGAACTATCGTTTTGCTCCAAACCGCACCGGCGCCGAGGCGGTCGAGCACGTTCGGGAGATTTTTCCGGGGGCCGAGTTGACCGTGACCGATCTAGCGGAGGGTGCACGCCCGGGGCTTGAGGCTCCGCTGGCTCGGGCTTTTGCCGATGCTGTGGGCACCGAGCCGCAGCCCAAATACGGTTGGACCGACGTGGCCCGTTTTAGCGCGTTGGGTATACCCGCGGTGAACTACGGTCCGGGAGACCCCCTTAAAGCTCACGCTGATGACGAGAGAGTTGCTCTGTACCAAATTACAGAGAGTGAGGACGTGCTGCGCAGTTGGCTCCTGGCGGCAGACTAATCCGGGTAATGATTACGCACCGATACGGTTCTGCTCGTCGGCGGTTAGCGGGCCTCTACTCCCGCGTGCCCTGGTGGGCAAAAATTTTGGTTATCTTTGCTCTATCTCGAATCGTCTCGACCACGATGTTGCTGATTTTTGCAGCCCAGCAGCCTGCCGTTCCCGGATGGATATCGCAGCATCCCGGTCTTGTTGAGTACTCTGCTCTGTGGGACGGGCAGTGGTATTGGCGAATAGCCCTGTACGGCTACCCTGCCGAACTTCCGCTTGATAGCGGGGGAAATATCACCGAGAATGCCTGGGCATTTATGCCGGTCTTCCCCGTTCTTGTGCGGGCAATCTCGCTGGTGACGTTTTTGCCCTGGCCCGCTGTAGCGTCGCTCGTATCGCTCATATTTGGTTGTGCTACGGTGTTGCTGTTCTATCGTTTGATGCTGCGTTACATTAGTGAGTCCCAGTCTCTGTTTGCTGTGGCCCTGTACTGTTTTGCGCCGGTCTCTGTCCTGATTCAGGTGGCCTACGCGGAATCGATGGTTGCGTTTCTCCTGACGCTTGCGCTATGGCTGCTGGTACGCCGAGATTACGCGTGGATGTTTCCTGTGGTGGGCGTGATGTCTCTTACCCGCCCGGTTGGTCTTGCTTTTGCGCTGCTGCTTGGGCTCTGGTGGTTACTGCGTGTTCTACGACGAGCGCGGGACCCATTTCCCCCGCGAGAAGCTATTGTGACCGCTCTCCTCGGTTTGTTTACGGCGGGTATGGGCTTTCTCTGGCCCGCGGTCGCGTGGGTGGTGACGGGCTCGATAACTGCCTATACCGACACGGAGTTGGCCTGGCGTCGCCCCTATGTCGGAGATCAACATCTTGTACCGTTTACCCCGTGGTTTCAGGGTGCGAATTGGTGGGTCGGATCGTCCTGGGGCAGTATCTTGCTGGTGCTTGTTCTCCTTGCTGTTGTCGCCTGTTTCTGGCTTCCCCAGGTGCGTAGGCTCGGTATTGAGCTTCGGCTGTGGTGTATTAGTTACGGAGTTTATCTTCTGGCCGTTTTCTTCCCGCAATCGAGCACCTTTCGTATGCTCATGCCTCTCTTTCCTCTTTTGGGAGCAATTGCCCAGCCGTCTTCGAAGATATACAGAACGGTTCTTATTGGAATATCTATCTACGGTCAATGGGTTTGGAATAACTTTATGTGGGCAATTAGCCTCCACGATTGGACCCCACCCTAGGGGATAATAACCCCGGAAACGAAAGGTGAAAGTAAGTATTATGGGCGGTGTGTTGATGGTAGTATTCCAAAATCTCGAGGGGTTAATTAGAGAGTCCCCGCCCACAACCGATACAGTATTAGAGGAAGTAGAACCTAGAAAGGGGAGCGTCAATGGCTGCAATGAAGCCGAGAACTGGAGACGGGCCGATGGAGGCTGTCAAAGAGGGACGTGTAATCATCGTGCGTGTTCCCTTGGAAGGCGGAGGCCGATTGGTTGTTTCTATCAACGACGCCGAAGCAAAAGAGTTGCACGAGGCCCTCACCGGAGTGGTAAAGAACTAACGTACTCTTCGCGTGAGCGAGGGTGTGCAAAATATCGTGGTTGTGGCCCCGCTCATGTGTAGAGGGTTCATGATCTGACCGAGTAACCGTAGACCAACTTAATGAGCAATCAGCACCCACCCACTGAAAACCACCCGAGATACAGCACCCATCCGGTTTCCTATATGCGGCGGGGAACCCGCCTTCAGGGCCGCCGCCAGACAGTGTGGGACACTCACGCGGACTCCTACGTTATTGATGTTCCTCGGGAGTTTACCGATACCTCGGTGCGGTCGGACTATGTGTTTGACCCCGTAGAGCACTTTGGGCGCGAGGCCGAACTGGTTGTTGAAATTGGTTCCGGGCTTGGCGAAGCGGTGGTTCATCTGGCTGCGCAGGCGCCCGAGAAGAATTTTTTAGCCGTTGAAGTCTATAAACCGGGCCTCGCCTCCACCCTGGGGAAGATAGCAGGGAAGAAATTGAGTAACGTTCGGGTGGTGGAGGCGGATGCCGTTCACGCGCTGGAGCGGATGCTGCCCGCCGCATCTGTGACAGAGCTGTACCTTTTCTTTCCAGACCCTTGGCACAAGAAACGCCATCATAAGCGTCGGCTCGTGCGGGATAGCTTTGTGCCGATTGCGGCCCGAGTACTCAAGCCGGGTGGCGTATGGCGCCTCGCTACAGACTGGTCCGACTATGCTGAGCAAATGCGTGATGTGTTGGATCGGGCACCCCAGTTTGAAAATCCCTATGCTGAACGTGCCAGTGAATCTTCCCGGGAAGAGGGCCTCGGAGGGGGATGGGCTCCTCGATACGAGGGACGGGTTCACACCAGTTTTGAGAATAAAGCCCATCGAGCGGGTCGACGCGTCTTTGATCTTGAGTATGTGCGTCGTTAGTTCATATCGTTTTGTCGAGCTTTTTGTGATGCGGGCCCCTAAAACAGCCCGCAAAGGTCACAAACGCGTAATCTGAAGTAGGCCGTCACCCACGGGTAGCAGGGCTGAGACCACCTCATCCGTGGCCTCAAGCTCGTGCAGCAGCGCACGATAGTCAACAGAGACGCTATCTCGTATGGCCGGGTCAGCCACGCGGCCACCGTGAAGAATACGTGGAACGAGCACTGTTCCACCGGGGCGCACCAGCCTGAGGCCGTGCTCAACGTATTCGAGTAGAAGATCAGGGTTTGCGTCGATGACAACGAGGTCATAGCTGTTCTCGTTCATGCGTGGCAGAATATCTTCGGCCTTGCCATTGATGAAACGTAGCCGTGAGGGAGCTATACCCGCCTGTGTAAAAAGCGAGCGGGCGTGTCGATGGTACTCAGACTCGCTGTCAATGGTGGTCAGTGAGACATCATCGAGGCGTGATAGCAGCCAGAGACCACTTACCCCAAGACCGGTACCGATCTCTGCGATTGTGGATGCGCGAGTCATAGCAACAACGCTGGAGAGAGCTGAACCCACGGCGGGGGAAACGGGGGAGACTCCCAGCTCGATTGATAGTTTGCGCGCTTTTTCTATCACCGGTGATTCGAGGGGAAGGTCTTCGGCATACTTCCAATTATTTTCAATCTGGGACACGTTCTTCTCCGCGATAGGTTAGGTCACACTACTCCACAAGAGTACCCGCACAGAAACCCCCAGCGGGTAGCGGCACGCTGGGAGTGACCCCAACAAATGTGTCAATACTCCTGGGCAGTGCCCCGGGCGAATATAAAACGTATTACTGTAGTTGTGTGGGACTCACGTTTGAAAAGCTTATGGTGATCGGCTTACTCGCCGTTTTTTTGCTGGGTCCTGAGCGCCTACCCGAATACGCGGCTAAGCTCGCTCGGCTGATTAAACAGCTTCGTGTTATGGCCGATGGAGCCAAAGACCGTATGCGTGAGGAGATGGGGCCCGAATTTGACGAGGTTGACTGGAAAAAATTAGACCCTCGACAATACGACCCGCGCCGAATTATCCGGGACGCGTTACTTGAAGAGCAGCCGTCCCCCACCGCTCTTTCTCCCAACCGAGGTGTTGAGCTTCCAGCGGCCGGTGCGGGGGCGACGAGCAGAAGCTGGCCCTCTCCTATAGTGGATCAGAGCGCTCCGCTGAACTTCGACTCAGAGGCGACCTAGGAAGCCCTTTTGTACCCTGCGCGGGTGTGGCACGCAAGATTCTGTGCTCTCCGTGCCCCTGTGGGCGTGAGCGGTATTGCCTGATGCAGGACTTACCAGCCTGAAGGGCGCGCTCCGCCGCCTTCCCCGGTCGAAAACGGCAGTTTACGTCTTGTGAGATGACGTTTTCGAGACAGTATTGCTTCCGTTACCCGGTGTATGGCTTGAGAAGATGCGTCGTGGGGGGCGCTGAGTACCACGGGAATCCCACTATCGCCCCCCTCCCGTAGGGGGACGCTCAGGGGAACGCTCGCGAGTAGGGAAACCTCGTGGGGCTCTCCCGAAGAATCCTTTCCCTCGGAGAGACGGCGGGCCACCTCTGCGCCGCCACCCTCACCGAAGATATTAAGCACCTCGCCTGAGGGGGTAACAATTCCCGACATATTTTCAATAACACCGATTACTTTTTGCCCGGTTTGTCGAGCCACTATTCCGCTGCGTTCCGCAACATCGGCCGCTGCCGATTGTGGAGTTGTAACCACTAAGACCTCGGCTTGCGGGAGCAACTGGCCAATTGAAATGGCAACATCACCCGTGCCAGGGGGGAGATCAAGAAGAAGCACATCGAGGTCACCAAAATAAACGTCGGTGAGGAACTGTTGGATGGTACGGTGCAGCATCGGTCCACGCCAGGAAACCGTTCGCGAAGAGGCATCTCCTCCCTCCAAGAACATGCCGATAGAGATGACCTTTACGCCGTGGCCAATCGGGGGCAGGATCATGTCACCCACGCGCGTGGGCTTTTGTGCATGGCCCTGGTTATCGACCAGTCCAAGTATTCCGGGAATAGAGAACCCAAAGACATCCGCATCAATAATGCCCACAGAGAGGCCATTCTGTGCCAGATCAACCGCAAGGTTAGCGGTCAACGTGGATTTGCCTACACCACCTTTTCCGCTGGTTACCGCAAAGATACGGGTGAGGCTGTCACGCCCAAATTGCTGATTCCGTGCTCCTTTTCCCGCACGCAGGCGCTCAATCAGTGCGCCACGCTCCTCGCTTGTCATCACGGTGACGGTGATAGACGCCTCTGCAACACTGGGCACTCCGAGGACTGCCTCTGTTACATCGCGTTCGATCGCTCGTGCGGCGGGGCATCCCACAATCGTGAGCTTGATCGTCACGGAGGCGTTACCGTTTTCTACTGTCACATCGCCGACCATGTTCAACTCGGTGATGGGTTTACGAATTTCCGGATCGATAACGGTTGCGAGCGCCCTCCGGATGTTGTGAGCGACGGTTTCGGAAGCTGATATTTCTGACAATGCGTAAGCCTTAGAGGTCGCGCGGTGAGTGGGGATGGCGGGACGTTTCGAGGTCCTCGTGAGGGGGATCAAGCTCCTCAAGAAGGGTGCGCAGCTCGGCCCGGATAAAGTCTTTGCTGGCTAGGTCTTGGATGGCCAGCCGCAGCGCAACTACCTCACGCGCCAGATACTCGGTGTCGGCAAGATTACGTTCGGCTCGCTGACGATCCTGCTCCATCTGAACACGATCTCGATCGTCTTGACGGTTTTGCGCCAGAAGAATCATGGGAGCAGCGTAGGACGCCTGGAGCGAGAGGATGAGCGTGAGTGCGGTGAATCCCAGCGCGGCGGAGTCAAAACGCAGGCTGGTGGGAGTGTAAGTGTTCCAGATAAGCCAGCCGATGCAGAATAGTGTGAGCCCCAAGAGGAACCAGGGTGTACCCATCGCGCGGGCGATGCCCTCTGTCCAGCGGCCAAACGATTCGTTTCGTACCACGGTGAGCTGCGGTGAGCCGCGCCTGCGGCCCGCGCGGACGGGAGAATCAAAGTTATACTGTGAGCGTAGACGCGCCATCAGCGACCTCCCTTCAGATCACTCACAACAGACTCTTGCCTATCTAACCTGTCAGCGGTCTCGTAGCTGCGCCAGTCATCGGGTAAGAGATGGTCGAGCACGTCGTCTACGGTAACCACTCCCATGAGACGGTCATCAGAGTCAATGACAGGAACTGACACTAAATTATACGTGGCCAAGATGCGTGAGACCTCCGTGGCCGGAGTGTCCACACGTACCTCAAGTCCCTCGTCAACCAGATTGCCGAGCCGTTCGTGCGGTGGATAGCGGAGCATACGTTGAAAATGGACGATGCCAAGAAGCTTCCCGGTGGGGGTTTCGTACGGGGGAAGCGTCACACAGACCGCAGCAGCCATGGCGGGAGCGAGTTCGTGTTTGCTTATGAGGGCCAGGCCTTCCGCCACGGTTGCTTCCGCTGAAACTACGATTGGGTCGGGGCTCATTAAGCCTCCCGCGGTGTCGTGGTCGTAGGTGAGAAGCATGCGAACGTCGTCGGCCTCGTCGGGCTCCATAAGGGTGAGTAGGTGTTCGCCCTCTGCCTCGGGAAGCTGTGCGATCAAATCGGCGGCGTCATCCGCCTGCATGTTGTCTAGAACGTCCGCGGCTCGTTTATCGTTGAGCGAGGCGAGGATGACTATCTGGTCGCTCTCGGTCATCTCCTCGAGAACATCTGCGAGCCTATCGTCAGGAAGTTCAGCAACCACACTGAGCATCCTTTCCCTTGGAAGGTCGAGGAGGGTTCCCGCCAGGTCAGCCGGTTTGAGATCTGAATAGGTTGCGATGAGGTGCTCGGCGGATTGAGTCCCTCCCGGGAGGGTACGTTCCCGCACCTCGTTCCACGAGGCAATGCTCGTGTTTCCTCTGCTGAAAGGGGAGCCTCCGTTTCTGCGTTGGCGCACAAAAAGACTGCTGACCTCCCAGATTCCCGTTCGATTTTTTTCGATGGCTACGTCCTCAATGGTGGCCTCGCCACCTCCATTCACGAAGTCAACCGTACGCCCGATCATTTCCGAAATAATTCGTACCTCACCACCACGCTGTTCAAAACGGCGCACGTTAATGAGGCCGGTGGTAATGACCTGTCCTGCTCCGATAGAGGTGATCCTCCCGATGGAGACAAAAACGCGTTTTCGTCCGGGGATTTCAATGACCATTCCCACAACCCGTGGTGCCCCCGAGTTTCTATAAACAACAATCACGTCTCTCGCTCGCCCGACGCGATCGCCAACAGGATCAAAAACGCCACACCCCGATAGGCGCCCAACAAAAACTCTGCTTGTGCTCACACCACTAACTTACCCGGCAACTGAGCGTAGCGGGCTGCGAGCATAGATCGAGACACATAATAATAGATGGGTGACCTATGACCCGGTCCGTGCCACAATGGAGAGTATGAGCACACAATCGCCTATGTCAGCACGCGGACTCAACCAATTTCCCACCCTGCCAAAGGGAGAGGTCGTATCTTCGTACGACACCTACCATGAGGCGCAGCTGGCCGTTGATCATCTTGCCCGTGCCGATTTTCCGGTTAATCAGGTTTCTATCCTCGGCACCGATATTAAGAGCGTGGAGCGTGTGACGGGCAAGCTCAGCTACGGGAAGGTTGCCCTCATGGGGGCGCTATCCGGTGCGTATCTGGGCCTCTTCTTTGGACTCATCCTTTTTCTCTTTCAGCCAGAGAACGCTGGAATTTTAGCGATCTTTGCCGCGGCCGTTATTATCGGCGCCGGCTTTGGAATGCTCTTTGGTGTACTCTCCTACGCGATGAATCGCAACCGCAGAGACTTCTCCTCTGTGATGCAGCTCATCGCGTCGCGTTATGACGTGGTGGTTGACCCCGAGTACGTTAATCGAGCACGCAATATTTTAAATTCAAGCGATCAAAAATAGCCATTTTCTCTTAATGAAGAACGTCCTTGAGCTAGTAAGAATTTTTTCTTCTGTGTGACGTCTTCAAGAGCATGAGGTATTAAAACAGCAGGCGGGGCAGTTCTCGGTTACTGCCCCGCCTGCTCTCGCTCAAAGCGGCTAGCCGATGCGCGCGATCCAGGCCTCAACATCATCGACCGTGCGGGGAATTCCTGCGGAGAGGTTCTCTGCCCCCTCTGCGGTTACCAGGATGTCGTCTTCAATGCGAACCCCGATTCCCCGGAACTCTTCTGGGACGGTGAGGTCATCGGGCTGGAAATATAGGCCTGGCTCGATAGTGAACACCATTCCTTCTTCGAGGACACCGTCCATGTAGAGATCGCGCCGTGCCTGAGCACAATCATGAACATCGATACCCAGGTGATGGCTTGTGCCGTGAACCATGTAGCGGCGATGGTATTGAGAACCCTCTCTTAGCGTCTCCTCAAGGCTGACCGGGAGGAATCCCCACTCTGATGTGTGGCGTGCGATGACCTCCATCGCCCGAGCATGGATTTCGCGGAAGCGAATGCCCGGTCGCACAATTTTAAAAGCCTCATCCGCTGCCTCAAGAACGGCCTCATAGACGGCTTTTTGGGTGGGTGTAAATTTTCCGTTAACGGGCAGGGTTCTGGTGATATCTGCGGTGTAGAGGCTATCGAGTTCGACCCCGGCGTCAATCAGGATAAGATCACCGTCGGTGACTGTCCCATCGTTGCGGGTCCAGTGCAGGATGCACGCGTGTGAACCGCTGGCAGCGATAGTGTCGTATCCGACTGTATTGCCGTCGAGGCGTGCACGGGTGTTAAACGCGCTTTCTATCAGGCGTTCTCCGCGATCTACACCAATGATGTTTTTAAACTGGGCGATAATGTCGTTAAAACCGCGGCCGGTTGCGTCGACCGCATCTCGCATCTGTTGAATTTCGTAGCTGTCTTTTACTAAACGGAGTTCAGAGAGGTCCCGGCTGAGGGTTTCATCGGACAGCGTTACATCATCTGCGTCCGCACTGAACTCGGAGAGTGCTCGGGTTGTGATGCCGAGATCCGCAGCAACCTGTTTGAGGGAGGGCCGTGGCCCGATCCAAAATTCGCCAATCTCGGGGTTTGCGTAAAACTCCTCGGATTCGCGTCCCGCACGTTCCCGAAAGTAAAGAGTTGCCGTGTGAGCGTCACCCTCGGGGTCAAGAACAAGGATGGAACCGGGTTCGCTGTCTGCAGCCCAGCCCGTCAGATGGCTAAACGCCGAGTGCGCACGGAACCCATAGAAAGTGTCGTTCGAGCGCTGTTTCATCTCACCCGCACGTACGACAATACGTTTGCCCGGATACCGCCTTGATAGCGCTGTTCGACGGGCCGCCGCAAAGGGCGCCTGTGCTCGCTCGGAGGGGAGCTGGTCAGGGTGCTCCGCCCAGCCACTCATGATGTAGCGAGTGAACTCATCCGAGGTCGGTGTGGTGGAGCGGTTGCTGTTGTTAATGGCGACCGCATCCTCGTCTGTGGCTCCCGACGGGTGTAAGCTGCCGGTCGTCTGGGGGGATGCTGTTTTGGTCGCGTCGTTGGTCGCGGGAGTGGAGGAAGTCATAGTTTCCATTCTGCCATTTTTGGTGGGCGTGTGCTGCGGGATACAGATGCGATGTAGTCACTGCCTGGTGGAATAAAGTAAAGAATGAGTACCGTACTGTGTCGCACGGGTTATGGGGGGTATTAACGACGCGAGAGTTGTGCTACTACCGGCCGGTGGCGGCTCCCCGCGCGATCGTGCGTCTGGTCGATCTTGAATCCGTCAGCTTTCCACTCGGTTGTGTAGACAACCCGATCGATTGGGGTACCCAGTAGCGTCGGAAATGCTGTGGGCCAGGTGCCGAAGAAGGCCTGCCCTGTGGAGAGCGCAGCGTCAGTGCAGGTGTTTTTTATGCCGAAGTGGTCAACCGTTGCGTTAAAGTCACCCGCGAGAATTGTGTTTGGTCTCTGGCACACCGTGTCGATCCACGACAGGTCCGCACGCCATGTTTCCATTTTTTCGACCAGGGGTGAGTGCGTGTGTACCGCCACGAGTGTGGGCAGTGCGGGGTCGCCGAGCGGAGTGGCCACAAGAGAGGGCAGCGTGGAAGTATTGCCGAGGGTGTTGGTCATTTGGTAGCGGCCCAACTCCTCTGAAATGAGGAGGCTTGTTGAGCGTGCCGCTGCCGCCCCCGTGCTGATGTGGTGCACTGCCATGTGCGGCCCACCGAGCTGAACCACCGTGTTGGCTATCTGTTGGGCTGTATCCGCGGTTGTTTCAGGAAGTGAGAGCACCTGAAGTGAATTATCAACGGAGAAGCGGGCAACCACCTCTGAACTCACCGCATCGCCACCGATGTTCCAGGTGCCCAGGGTGAGCGAGGAGGGTGTTTTTGTCCCAAAACTATTGCCCCCGAAGCTCCGGGTAACCAGGATTGCGGTATTTGCAATCGCAAAGAGAATAAGTATGACAATGAGTCCCGCCAGAAACCCTCGAAGTGGTCGAATAATCACGGAGAGAATGGTGGCCAACACTATGACTGCAATAGCTGCGGCAATGGCCGCCCCGCGGAGGGCTATCACCTGCGCAAATCCTATGGTCTGCTCAAGGCCTGCTAGCTGTGGCCAGGTAAGGAGCACTCCCAGAACAAGGAAAGCTAGCAATAGAATTGCGGAAATGAATCGACCCATAATATTTTTATTCTAATGGTCTAGGCTGATAAATAACTCAACGCTAGTATCACGGCAAGTGTGAGTTTCTTGTGTAATGCAGTTTTTCAGTCGCAGCACGTGCAGAGTGGGTGGGTGTCTACCCGTGTGTGGCTAATCGCGTGAGTGTCGTAAGAGATTGAGGCCTGCTGATTGAGAAGCTCGGATCTCCCTTGTGCAACCCACGATTCAACACTCTTGACCAGCAGGGAAGCGGCCAATGAGGTTAGTGCGGCGGTGTGGGTTGGTGCTTTTCTCTCGAGCAATTGGGTTGCTATTGTTGGCCATTCGGGCTCGTTATCGCGCCTGTTCAGGTCAACGCAGAACAGGCAAGCGGTCTTGCCCGGGACAACGAGGGGGCCCACCCGAACGCTGCTATCCGAGAAGACCACCGGAACATGCGGAGTGTCGTGGTGAACCCACTGCTGATAAAGACGGGGCCGCACCGCAAAGTGCGCGCAGATGAGCATGAGCGGGAGCGACACAGCGGTGGTACTGCTTTGGAGTGGTGTTTCTAATGTGCGAGTGAAAGGGTGCTCGCGTGGAGTGGAGTGTGCGGAAGAAGCAAGGGAGACCTGTGCCCCCGCAGCGGTAAAAACAGCACGCATAATCTGATTATCAACGGATTCGGGATGAATGATGACGTTTACATTGCGAAAATTCTCTCGGTAGGAGGAGCCTCCGTGTGAGGATGTTTTCGTGTCACCACTGTGTCCAGCCGGCGGGATAAGTACGCTGGAGAGCTCCTTGAGGATCTGGTCGACCCGTGCTTGTGACAGACCCTGTGTGCGTGCCAGACGATGGAGATCTGATATGCGAGTGCCGTGTGCGAGCAGGCGAACAAGCTGCTCCTCTGCGCCATCGATATCGGTGATGACGGCGCGAGGGGAATCTATGCCGCATTGAAACGTAGAGGGCGACCTCCACACGAGCGGCCACCGAGAATCAATCTGTAGATACATGACGATATAGTGCCATGAACAGACGGAGGCTCTATTTTGTTTTCCACAGGGAATCGTGACTGATTCTGGGGCGACTGGTTTTCGCTATTTTTCTTCCTCGGGGCCGTCATCGCGAGAGATAATCCCACCGTGGTCGTCCTCTACGGGACGAGTGGTGTCTGTATCACTGAGAAGGTCGGCAAGCGCCTGTTCAAACTCATCTTTATCTGCGCTGTCGGCGTTTCCATCGATGAGTCCCAGACGCATAAGGAGTAGATCGGGGTTGTCAATCTCCTCAGAGGTGGGAAGAATATCGGGGTGGTCCCAGAGGTCATCGCGGACGGATGCCCCACCTAACTCGGTCACCCGCGCCCACATGGCGGCTGCTTCGCGAAGGCGTCGCGGGCGTAGCTCAAGGCCCACAAGCGTTGAGAAGGCGGATTCTGCCGGACCTCCGGTAGCGCGTCGGCGTCGAACGGTCTCGGCTATGGCAGCTGCGCGAGGAAGTCGGGAGGTGGCCGCGGCCGTGACAACGTCTACCCATCCCTCGATGAGGGCGAGCATGCTCTCTAGGCGAACGTGGGCGGCAAGTTGAGCTTCGGTTTTTTCCGGGATGAAAGCACCAGTTGTGAGTGCCTGACGGAGTTCCTCGGAGTTGCTCGGGTCGAAGTCAGAGGCAAATTCCTCAAGGCTATTCATATCTATGTGAATGCCGCGAGCGTAGTCGGTGATGGCACTGATGAGGTGCAGTCGGAGCCACTTTGCGTGCCTGAAGAGGCGCGCGTGTGCTAGCTCACGAACCGCCAGGTAGAGGCGTACCTGATCGATAGAGACATCAAGGCCATCGGCAAAATCGGCAATGTTTTGGGGGAGTAGTGTGGCGATATCGTGCTCAATGAGCGGCACCCCAATGTCGCCGCCAGACACCACTTCCTGTGAGAGTTGACCCACCACCTGACCCAGCTGGGTAGCAAAGAGGGCCCCGCCTATGTTTCGGATGAGTTTGCTGGCTCCACCGAGTGCCGCCTGTATTTCTTCGGGGGCGTTTTCCTGCATGGCGTCTGTGAGGGCGTTGGCGATGCTGAGGGCGACGGGCTCTGCGAGTGCGCTCCAGGTTGGCATGGTGCGGGTAATCCACTCGGTACGGGTGAGTAGGCGCGGGGCTTCCGCCAATTCGGTGATGTCTGTTGCTTCGCTGAGCCACAGGGCCGCGACCTGAAGCTCCTGGTCGAGAGAGGTCCTTTCCTCGGCAGTAATTTCGCGTGTTGTGGGGAGCGCAATGGACTTCGCATTGTTGAGCGAGAGAGACCAATCGATGCTGTCGTCTGCAGCGTTCATGGCGTTTTGCAGGTTAGAGAAGAGAGCGGCAAGAGCCGCCGGGTCATTGGGGATACCCGCAGC
Organism: Lysinibacter sp. HNR; assembly: GCF_029760935.1. NCBI lineage: Bacteria > Bacillati > Actinomycetota > Actinomycetes > Micrococcales > Microbacteriaceae > Lysinibacter > Lysinibacter sp. HNR. Next base: position 1,261,311 of record NZ_CP121684.1, read on the forward strand.
GCTGGCAAACTGTGCCGGGTCGATAGCCATCCCCTCGGGAAATCCTTCGACGGGTTTCCCCGAGAGAAGGTCGCGTAGGAGTTTCTGAAATTCGTCTTCTGGCGATAGGTTGTCGTCATCGGTTGGATTATTATCAGCCATGGTGTCCTCGCTCGTGTGGTGCGTGTAAGCTGTTGCCCTGTCCGCATGCTGAGTACGTCAAGGGTTTAGCGTTAGTATCTACGCTAGTCCGAGCAAGCTCTATTGGCGCTGAAAAAGCTTCTCTTGGAGCCAGATAGTGTTGTGCTAGCGGCGAACACGTTTTTGACCTCACGGAAGGATACCGGTGTCTCACGAAAGCTATTTTCCCCCAGAGACAGGCGCTACACCGAAGGGCGGGGGCTCAAAACCAACGGCGACGGTTCGTAAAAGACGCCGCATCTCACTGTTTTTGACGATCTGTGCGGGAGCAGCGATCGCCGTGCTTGCCCTGCTGCCTTCTCCATACGTTATTGAGCAGCCGGGGCCCGTTCACAACACCCTGGGGGTTACGGAGGTTGACGGTAAGAGCGTGCCGGTCATCTCCGTCACAGGGGCAGAAACCTATAAGGTAACGGGTCAGCTTAATCTTCTGACCGTTTCACTCGTGGGAAATCCCGAGGCGACTCCCAACTGGGTCTCCGTTGCACTGACCTGGTTTGACCCCGCCAAGCGGGTGATGCCACTTGAGGCTTTTTTCCCCGACACGGTGACTACCGAGCAGCGCTCCGAAGAAAATCGTGTGTTGATGGCCAACTCGCAGCAGACAGCAATTGCGGCTGCGCTGAACGAGCAGCAGATTCCCTTTATCACCAGGCTGACAGTGGGCTCGGTCTCGTCCGAGGGGCCCTCTGAGGGTGTTCTTGAGGTCGGGGACACAATTACTGCGGTAAACGGTGAGAGCGTTTCCACCATCACACGGTTACGTGAGCTCCTCGCGCAAAACGGAACCGAAGTCCCGGCCACTATCAGCATTGTTCGTGACGGAGTTCCGCAAGACGCGCTTGTAACCCCTACCACGTTGGAAACAGACACTGGAGAGAAGACTGTTGTTGCGGGTATAGGAGTGGTCGATGAATACGATTTTCCGGTTGACATTGAGATGCACCTTGAAAATGTGGGTGGGCCAAGCGCCGGCATGATGTTTGCGCTGGGCATTATTGCCAAAATGACCCCACAAAACCTCCCGGCGGGGAAAAACATTTCGGGAACCGGAACTATAACGAGCGACGGAACGGTGGGAAGCATTGGCGGGGCCAGGCAAAAGCTTTTTGCGGCGAACGAGGCCGGATCCACGATTTTTCTCCTTCCCCGGCAGAATTGCGCCGATTTGGGCGATGGCTTACCGGAGGGTACTGAAATCTTTGCTGTGGAGACGCTCTCCGACTCGATGAACGTTTTAAATACTCTGAACAGGGGTGAAGACACGGGGTCTCTGCCTCGGTGTCCAGCTAACGTCGAGTAGAAACGGATAGACTTGAGTTCCACCCAACAACTAGTGTAAAGGCCTTAGCTTGACTATTCCCGCAGATAGCCGACCAGAGACCCCTCGGAAGCGACGCTCTCCCCTGATAATTACCGCCATAATTGTGGGCGTTCTTCTGGTGGGATTTTTAGCCCTATCTGGCATTTTTGCCGATATTCTATGGTTTCAACAACTTGGGTTCTTTCACGTCATGGCCACCCAGTGGATAGCCTCGATTGCACTGTTTATTATCGGTTTTTTTGCCATGGCAATCCCGGTGTATATTGCAATTGAATTGAGCTATCGTAAGCGTCCCGTTTACGCCAAACTGAACGCTCAGCTAGACCGTTATCAAGAGGTTATCGAGCCGCTTCGTAAGCTTGCTTCTTTTGGTATTCCCATTGTCTTCGGAATTTTTGCGGGACTTTCAGCAGCCACCCGCTGGGAGAGCGCACTGGTGTGGATCAACCGCACTCCCGCGGGTGTCACCGATCCCCAATTTGGCCTTGACGTGTCCTTCTACATGTTTGAGCTACCTTTTTACCGCGGGGTTGTGGGGTTCGTTTCTGCGGTGCTTCTGATTAGCCTGATCGTCTCGATTGCGACCTCGTATCTCTACGGTGGTATCTCCATTACCGGCAAAGACTTCCGCGTTTCCAAGAGTGCTCGTATTCAGATTGCTGTTCTTGCGGCGCTCTATCTGATCGTTCAGGGAGTCAGCTTCTGGCTCGATCAGTATGTCACCATGACTACGGAAAGCAACCTGTTTACGGGTGCGGGGTATACCGAGGTGCACGCCACCATCCCTAGCCGGGCGATTATGGCGGGTATCGCGGTGTTGGTTGCCGTGCTCTTTATTATTACGGCGATTAACGGGCGTTGGCGTCTTCCCATTGTGGGTACGGCGCTGCTGGTCGTGAGTAGCCTCGTGATCGGTAACCTGTACCCCTGGGTTGTTCAGAGGTTCCAGGTGCAACCGAGTGAAAAAGCTCTTGAGACCGAGTATCTACAGCGCAATATCGATGGCACCCGGGATGCCTACGGGCTCTCCGATGTGGTTGTGGAGCCCTATGATGCCGTGACAACTGCTGAGCCGGGCGCTCTGCGCAACGACGCGGTTACCACTGCTAACATTCGAATTCTTGACCCGAGTATCGTGTCTCCCACTGTGGCGCAGCTAGAGCAGATCCGACCCTACTACAAGTTCAGCCCAACCCTGAGCGTTGACCGCTACATGATTGACGGTGCCGTGCAGGATGCTGTTGTGGGTGTTCGCGAGGTAAACGTCGAAAACCAGGAGGGTTGGGTTAACCAGACCCTGGTCTACACCCACGGATATGGCCTGGTTGCCGCCTACGGAAATCAGCGTTCAGCGGATGGGCTCCCCGTTTTTATGGAGTCGGGCATTCCCACCAGCGGTGTTCTTGGTGACTTTGAGCCGAGGGTGTATTTTGGCGAGTTTTCCCCGGAGTATTCCATTGTTGGTGGCACCGACCGTGATATTGAGTTGGATTTTCCCTCGGGTACCGACGGTGAGAACCAAACACGCACCACCTTCGCGGGTGACGGTGGACCGAAGCTCGACAACCTTTTTAAGCGCCTTGTCTACGCGTTAAAGTTCCAATCAGAAAAGATTCTTCTTTCTAGTGATGTGACGAGCGGATCGCAGATTCTTTACGATCGTGCCCCCCTCACGAGGGTGCAGAAGGCTGCACCGTTTCTTACCCTTGATACCGCGCCCTACGCCTCTGTTGTTGATGGTCAATTAGTGTGGATAGTTGATGGATACACAACCTCCGAGAGCTACCCCTACTCTAAGGTTCAGAGGCTGAGCGACCTCATTACCGACAGTGATACCGCGCAGCGGAGCCTGGCGTTTGACGACATCAACTACATCCGTAACTCGGTGAAGGCAACGGTAAATGCATATGACGGTAAGGTCACACTCTACGCCTGGGATGAGTCCGACCCTATCCTGGCAACGTGGATGAAGGTTTTCCCCGATACGTTTAAGCCGGTCTCAGAAATGAGCGGAGATCTGCTGAGTCACGTCAGGTACCCGTCCGATCTCTTTAAAGTTCAGCGGGCTATTTTGGGTGAATATCACGTGACGGATGCGGGTGCTTTTTACTCGCAGGAGGACGCCTGGCGCACGCCTAACGACCCGGTATCACGAGGTACCGAAGATGTGTTGCAGCCGCCCTATTACCTGACACTCTCGCCGGGACAAGATGCCGCGCCCACGTACTCGATTTACTCCACCTATATTCCTAAAGCAACGGGTGAGCGCACACGGAACGTGCTCACCGGTTATTTGACGGCTGATGCAAACGCTGGAAGTACCGCGGGAAAGATAGCAGACGGGTACGGAACCCTCAAGCTGCTCACCCTGCCCAAGGGAGATACGATTCCCGGACCGGGACAGGTTCAGAATAACTTCACCACCGATAACCAGGTATCGAGTGTTCTTAACATTCTCACCAACGGTGGCCAGACAGACGTGATCAGTGGAAACCTGCTCACACTGCCTGTGGGTGGCGGGTTGCTCTATGTACAACCCGTCTACGTCAAGTCAAAGGCTGAGACGAGCTACCCCGTGCTGCAGAAGATTCTGGTGGCCTTCGGTGACAAGATCGCCTTTGAAGACACGCTTGATCTTGCTCTTGACCAGCTCTTTGGTGGAGACTCAGGCGCTGTAGCTGGTGATATTGGGGTCCCCGGGGCCACAACGCCGCCCGCAGACGGTGCTACGGGTACCGACGGTGGCTCCCAGCCCCCGGCGACCTCAGCCGATAGCGATCTACAAGCGGTTCTGCAGGATATGAAGCAGGCCCTTGAGGCTCGTGATGCCGCTCGGGTTGAGGGCAATTGGACAGCCTACGGCGAAGCGGATGCTCGTCTTCAGGCAGCTTTGAACCGCGCTCTCGAGCTCGGTCAATAGCTCAACCATCACACAATACGGAAGGACGGCCCACGAGCGTGGGTCGTCCTTCCGTATTGTGTACTGTTTCTTCGTGAGGAACTAGCTGATAACATCGTTTGTGCGAGAGGGAGTATCCCAGATCGCCGTATCCGTCAATACGTTCCACACTAAGTATGTGGTTCCGGGTTCGGCGCAGCGTCTACCGTGCGCTGGGGAGAGACATTCGTGATCTTCACGTACCCAAGCTCATTTAACCTCTGAAAAGGAACCCTGTGTCAACTACTCTCCCTCTGTGGTTTGAGATTACCTCGATGGTGGTTCTCACCGTCATTCTTCTGCTCGACCTTGCGATAGTAACCAAGCGCCCCCATATTCCCTCAATGAAAGAGTCCAGCCTATGGGTGGGGTTTTATGTTTTCTTGGCGCTTCTTTTTGCCGGGGCAATGTTTTGGATTGGAGACGCTCAGCACGGGGCAGAGTTCCTCGCGGGATGGCTCACAGAATACAGTCTCAGCATCGATAATCTATTTGTCTTTGTGCTCATTATGACAAGGTTTGCGGTACCCAAGAAACACCAGCAGCAGGTGCTCATGGTGGGAATCATCCTTGCTCTGATACTGCGTGGAATTTTTATTCTTGTTGGCGTGCAGATCATCGAAAATTTCAGTGCTATTTTTTATGTTTTTGGTGTCTTTCTGGTCTATACCGCGTGGAAACAAATTCTTCCCGAGAAAAAGGGAGAGAGTCACAAAGAGGGTTTTGCCACCCGCGTGCTTCGCCGTCGCGTTAATATCACTGATGATTATGACGGCACTAAGTTCCGTACGACCATCGACGGAACTCGGTATTGGACCCCGATGCTTTTGGTGTTTATCGCCATCGGAACAACTGATCTCCTCTTTGCTATTGACTCTATTCCCGCGATCTTTGGAATTACGCAGAGTGGGTTTATCGTGTTTACCGCTAACATTTTTGCGCTCATGGGACTGCGGCAACTCTACTTCTTGCTCGGTGGACTCCTGGATAAGCTGGAATACCTTAAATACGGTATAGCGGTGATTCTGGCCTTTATCGGTGTCAAGCTTGTATTTCACGCTATGCATGTTAATGAGCTGCCCTTTATTAACGGCGGGCAAGCGGTGGAGTGGGCGCCAGAGATAAACACCTGGGTGTCGCTTGGTGTGATTGTGGTTGCAATGACCCTGGCGACCATTGCCAGCCTGATAAAAGCGCGCCGTAGGGGAGGGTCGGGTAGCAACTCTTCTGATTCTGGAATGCGGCTGGGGCATCCCTAGGCGGGCCTTTTGGCGATCTCGGAATCTTGTTGTGACGAATTAGTTGATCGATCCGGGCATTTATTGCCGTGAGAGCTGTAGGAAATCCGTCAGACGCGGATTGATATACGTGTCCCGAATTTTAGTTTTTCCGTTGACGAAACAGCGCGACAGGACTGCTCTGTGCGATTGGTTTGATGCTCCTTCGATATGATTAATGAAATATGATTATGTTTTGAAAATAACCAAAATATTACGCTTTTAAATTATAAAGTTCATAAAACTAACGCAAATCGCAATGATTCTTTTTATTAAATGTTGGAAACAGTTTTATTTCGGCTAGGTAACAAAGTGAAGTGGGGTGAGGTGCAGGGCGCCCGGTTGCCGCTAGTTTAGGTGGAATGAAAGATTCACGCGATGTTGCGCAACTTGGTGCTTTTGAGACGACCAGTAACCCTATCGTGGCTGCGATTGGTAAACCTCTGGTCGTCGTAGAGGGCGTCGAGAAATTCTACGGAGAGTTTCAAGCCTTAAAAGATATTAACCTCACGGTCAATAAGGGTGAGGTTGTAGTGGTTATTGGCCCTTCGGGATCCGGAAAGTCTACCCTGTGCCGTACCATCAACCGGTTGGAGACGGTGAGCGCGGGAGAGATCCTTATCGACGGCAAGAAATTGCCCGAGGAGGGAAAAGGCCTTGCTCACCTGCGTGCCGATGTGGGTATGGTGTTTCAGTCTTTCAATCTTTTTGCGCACAAGACCATCCTGGAGAACGTAACTCTGGGACCAATCAAGGTTCGCAAACAGAAGAAAGAAGACGCAGAGAAAGCCGCCCACATCCTGCTCGAGCGTGTGGGGGTTGTTGCCCAGGCAAATAAGCTTCCGGCTCAGCTATCCGGTGGCCAACAGCAGCGTGTGGCAATTGCACGTGCGCTGGCAATGAAACCCAAGGTCATGCTTTTTGACGAGCCGACCTCGGCCCTTGATCCCGAGATGATCAATGAGGTGCTCGATGTCATGGTGGAGTTGGCCGCGGAGGGCATGACAATGATCGTTGTCACACACGAGATGGGGTTTGCCCGTCGCGCAGCGGATCGCGTGGTCTTTATGGCCGATGGAGAAATCATTGAGGAGGCCGGTCCCGAGGAGTTTTTTACGAACCCCACGAGCGACCGCGCGAAGGATTTCCTCTCGAAGCTGCTCACCAACTAGGTGAGGCTATATCCACAATCGCTGTCTCACGGGCAGCACGATGAAAGGAAGATGTATGTTCAAAAAAGCATTGATGGTGGGAACGGGGCTGGCAGCCGCACTGACGTTGGCCGCCTGTAGCAACGGAACCCCCAGCTCCTCGAGTACTTCTGAGGCAGATTTTGCGGTAGTGTCCGACGTTGCGCTTGAGGGTAGCCCCACTTTTGAGGCCATGACAAAACGTGACGGTGTGATTATTGGTGTCAAAGAAGACCAACCCAACCTGGGATATCTCGACGCGGCGACAGGCGAACGTAGCGGGTTTGACGTGGAGATTGCTACATGGCTTGCCGCCTCGCTCGGCTTTAGCGCCGATCAGATAGAGTTTAAGGCTATCCCGAGCGTGAGCAGGGAGTCTGCCATCGTGAACGGTGATATAGATTATTATGTCGGAACGTACTCGATCACGGATGCCCGTAAACAGCAGGTTGATTTTGCTGGCCCCTACTTTGTCACGGGACAGGGGCTTCTTGTTGCTGCAGATAACACAACGATCAAGAGCGAGAGTGACCTGGCGGGTCAGCGTGTATGCTCGGCCACCGGCTCCACGCCGATTCAGAATATCAAGACTAATTTCCCCGACACCAAGACGGTCGAGTTTGACACCTATTCGCAGTGTGTCGAGGCTCTGAACGACGGACAGGTAGACGCGATCACAACCGACGAGGCCATCCTGATCGGTTACGCGGCGCAGGATCCTGAAAACCTTAAAGTTGTCGGCTCTCCCTTTACCGTGGAGGAATACGGTATCGGCCTGAAGAAGGGCGATGATGTACTGCGTGCGTATATCAATGAGACTTTGACCGAAGGGGGCGACACCTGGACGGCAATCTATAACAACACTCTGGGTGAGTCCGGAACCAAGGTTGAACAGCCTCAAGTAAACGCTTATTAGGTGGTGGGGCTGTGACACCTCAGGGTGTCACAGCCCCTCTTTCAACGTTTTTACATCCGTGACGGAAGGCGCCCCGGTGGATACGCTCTTTAATAACCTCGATGTGTTCACCGAGGGCTTCAAGAACACGCTGATTCTCTTTTTCTGCTCTGCAGTGATTGCCCTTGTCCTGGGCAGTATTGTGGGTGCTTTTCGAGTGTCCCCCGTGAGCTCAATGCGTGCGGTAGGAACGTTTTATGTGAACACGATTCGTAACACGCCCCTCACGCTTCTCATGTTTTTCTTTGCTTTTGGTTATCCAAAACTTCAGTTGCCCGAGATTAGCTATATGAATCTTGCGATTATTGCTCTGAGTATTTATACGGCTACCTATGTGGCGGAGACGCTGCGCTCGGGCATTAACACGGTTCCTGTGGGACAGGCAGAGGCAGCCAGAGCAATCGGTCTACCCTTCGGGAAAACCATGACTCTGGTCATTGTGCCGCAGGCTTTTCGTGCGGTTATTCCCCCTATGATGAGTGTTTTTATTGCGCTTTTGAAGAACACCACGGTGGCGGCCGGTTTTTCCGTAATGGAGGCCGGAGCCATCAAGAACTATCTATCGGAACGAGGCGAACCCGCCATTGTGGGTCTGTTATGGGTTGCCCTGATCTTTATCTTGCTTGTGAGCTTACTATCGCTGTGGCAGCGAAAACTGGAAAGTAAATGGAAGGTGGCGCGATGAGCAGCGTACTCTTTGACGCTCCGGGTCCCCGTGCCCTGCGGGTAAATCGGCTTCTGAACTGGTTGGTCCTAGCGCTGGTGGCGGTAGCGCTGGGCTTTGTTCTGTGGCAGTTTTATGAAACCGGGCAGTTTGATGCAAAAAAGTGGAGTATTTTTACCTATCCGCTCGTGCAGCAGGGACTGCTTGATGCCACCATTGCTACGCTACAGTCATTTGTTGTGGGTGCCGCCCTAAGCCTTATCCTGGGCTTTTTGCTGGCAATTGGACGTCTCTCTCGTCACGTGTGGGTTCGGGTGCCCTGCACCTGGGTGGTTGAGCTTTTTCGCGCCACCCCCCTGTTGATTCTGATGATGATCCTGTACTACGGCCTGCCGCCTCTGGGGTTCACATTCATCACTCCCTTTATCGCGGTCGTGATCGGTCTTACCCTCTATAACGGTGCGGTTCTTGCCGAGGTTTTCCGTGCCGGGGTGGAGTCGCTTCCCCGGGGGCAGAGTGAAGCCGGATACGCGATTGGAATGCGCAAGTCGCAGGTGATGTCAATTATCCTGATGCCCCAGGCGGTTCGGGCCATGTTGCCCGTGATCATTGCGCAATTGGTGGTTATCCTCAAGGATTCCGCTCTGGGCTTTTTAGTGACCTATCAGGAGCTTCTTTACGAGGCCAAGCGGTTGGGAACCCAGGTACAATTTGGATCTCCGATTATTCCTGCGGCGATTGTGGTGGGCGTGATCTACGTGGGCCTGTGTCTTATTCTGTCGGGTGTTGCAAAATGGGTGGAGAGGAGTTCACGGCGCAGTTCAAGGATCGGGCCCGGTCGCCCGGTCGCCGCGGCTGAACTCTAGCTGTAGGTTAACCTACCGAGGACAAACGAGTGATATCCTGTGGTAATGCAGTTCTCACGGCTTCTTCTCCTTAGTGGCCGCGACGGGTCCTAAATATTTTACGGACCGTACCCGTCGCGGAGTCTTGTCGTGGCCCGACTAGATTTCACGCCACTACTGTTGAGGAGCGGTGTGAACTACCCCGAGAAGAATACACAATGACTGAAAACAAAACCCATAAACCGCGTACTCTGGCTGAAAAGCTGTGGGACGACCACGTTGTTGTCCGTGGAGAAAATGGTACACCCGATCTCATTTATATCGACCTTCACCTGATCCACGAGGTGACAAGTCCGCAGGCTTTTGACGGATTGCGGGTTGCTGGTCGGCCGCTTCGTCGCGTAGATCTTACGATTGCCACGGAGGATCATAACACCCCCACCCTCAACATCACCAAGCAGATTGAGGATCCAACCAGTCGTATTCAGATCGAAACGCTCCGCAAAAATTGCGCTGAGTTTGGGGTGCGCCTCCACTCGCTTGGTGATGCCGAACAGGGTATTGTCCACGTAGTGGGCCCCCAATTGGGTCTCACCATGCCCGGCATGACCGTTGTGTGTGGTGACTCCCATACCTCAACTCACGGTGCCTTTGGTGCGATGGCCTTTGGTATTGGAACCAGCGAGGTGGAACACGTGATGGCCACCCAAACGTTGCCCCTCAAACCTTTTAAGACTATGGCTGTTAATGTTGAGGGGGAATTGCGCCCCGGCGTGACGGCCAAGGACATCATCCTTGCGGTTATTGCACAGATTGGCACCGGCGGGGGACAGGGTTACGTGTTGGAATATCGCGGTTCCGCGATTCGTTCCCTCTCTATGGAGGGACGCATGACCATTTGTAACATGTCAATTGAGGCGGGTGCTCGCGCCGGCATGGTTGCTCCCGATCAGACCACGTTTGATTATGTTCAGGGTCGCACTCACGCCCCTCAGGGTCGTGAGTGGGAAGAAGCACTGGCCTATTGGAAAACCCTCCCCACCGATGAGGGCGCAGAGTTTGACGCCGAAATATTTCTTGATGCGAGCGCGCTGGAGCCTTTTGTAACCTGGGGGACCAACCCCGGTCAGGGTGTGCCGCTGAGCGATTCGGTGCCCGATCCGGCTGAACTCAGCGATCCCAATGAGCGTAGTAATGCTGAGCGGGCGCTGGAGTACATGGATTTAACCGCGGGAACCCCGATGAAAGATATTCGGGTGGACACCGTCTTTCTCGGATCGTGCACCAATAGTCGAGTTGAGGATTTGAGTGCCGCCGCCGATATTATCCGTGGTAAAAAGAAGGCCGATAACGTGCGAATGATGGTCGTTCCAGGTTCGGCCAGGGTGCGCCTAGAGGCGGAGGCTATGGGGCTAGATCGGGTCTTTACCGATTTTGGTGCAGAGTGGCGATTTGCAGGATGCTCAATGTGCTTGGGGATGAACCCCGACCAGCTCGAGCCGGGGGAACGTTGCGCCTCCACCAGTAACAGGAACTTTGAGGGTCGCCAGGGAAAGGGCGGGAGAACTCACCTGGTATCGCCCCTGGTCGCAGCGGCGACCGCTATCCGCGGTACCCTATCGAGTCCTTGGGATCTTATTCGAGACGCAGAAATGGGCGTCACGCACGACGCTCCGGCGGCCTCCGAGGGAAAGGTCAGCGCATAATGGAAAAGTTCACCACCTTCACGGGTATTGCGGCTCCGCTCAAGCGCTCCAACGTTGACACCGATCAGATTATCCCGGCCGCCTACCTCAAACGGGTAACAAAGACGGGTTTTGACGATGCCCTATTCGCACGGTGGCGGCAGGAACCCGATTTTGTTTTAAACCAGGAGGCCTTTAAGAACGCTTCTGTTCTTGTTACGGGACCCGATTTCGGTACGGGGTCCTCTCGAGAACATGCCGTATGGGCTCTACGTGACTACGGGTTTCGGGCCGTCTTGAGCTCACGTTTTGGTGATATTTTCCGCGGTAACTCGGGGAAACAGGGTCTGCTTGCTGCCCAGGTAGAAGAAGAAAATATTGAGAAGCTGTGGGCGGCTATTGAGGCCCACCCCGGTGAGCAGATAACCATTAACCTGCTGGATCGGGTGGCTACAATGACTCAGCTGGTGGTGCCGTTTAGTATTGATGACTACACTAGATGGCGTTTATTAGAAGGACTTGACGATATAGCCCTTACCCTCCGTAATGAGCAAAAAATTACACAATTTGAAGCGCGCCGTCAGACCTGGCGGCCCCGAACACTCCCGGTGAAGTAAATTTTGACGAATATAAACACGATAGATAAAGATCTCGCATCAGATGCGTACAAGGCAGGAGCGAGAGTGGGACTTACCTCTGATCAAATCATCATTAACGGAGGCCTTCCTCTGCGAGGTCGTATCGAGGTTCGCGGTGCTAAAAACTTAGCCACCAAAGCGATGGTGGCGGCGCTGCTTGGTCAAACGCCAAGCCTCCTGCGTAACGTTCCCAATATCAGCGACGTTCGGGTGGTTGCGGGCTTGCTCTCCCTGCACGGCGTGCAGATCACGAAGGGTGATACTCCCGGGGACTATGTACTGGACCCCAGCAACGTTGAGTCGGCACACATGGCTGATATTGATGCCCATGCGGGAAGCTCACGTATTCCCATCCTCTTTTGTGGGCCGCTGCTTCACCGCCTGGGTGAGGCTTTTATCCCTGATCTTGGTGGTTGCCGTATCGGTGATCGTCCGATTGATTTTCACCTGGATGCACTGCGTAAGTTTGGTGCGGTCGTTGAGAAACTGCCGAGCGGAATCCGTATGACCGCCCCCGATGGACTGCGCGGAGCCAACATAGAGCTTCCCTACCCCAGTGTCGGAGCAACGGAGCAGGTTTTGCTCACGTCTGTTCTGGCCGAGGGTACCACAGAGCTGAAGAACGCGGCTATTGAACCCGAGATCATGGATCTCATCGCTATCCTGCAGAAGATGGGTGCCATTATTAACGTGGAACCCAATCGAGTGATCTTTATTGAGGGTGTTAAAGAGCTTGTAGGGTACAAACACTCCGCTATTTTTGATCGTAACGAGGCCGCCTCGTGGGCTGCTGCCGCTTTGGCAACCGAGGGCGACATCTTTGTGGGCGGGGCCCGCCAGGAGGAGATGATGACCTTCCTCAACATCTTCCGTAAGGTGGGAGGGGCTTTTGAGATCGAGGATGATGGAATCCGTTTTTATCACCCCGGAGGCACGCTCAAGCCCGTAGTGATTGAGACAGACGTTCATCCCGGGTTTATGACGGATTGGCAGCAGCCTCTTGTGGTTGCTCTCACAAAAGCCGAGGGAACCTCGATTATTCACGAGACCGTTTATGAGAATCGCTTTGGGTTTACCGATGCCCTCAACAAAATGGGTGCCGATATCACGGTCTATAAAGAGGGACTTGAGGGCTATCAGCGCCGGGTTGCGCGTCGAGACTTTGAGCAGGCAGCGGTTATTACCGGACCCACAAAGCTCCGCGGAGCAGACGTTGAGGTTCCTGATCTGCGCGGTGGTTTTAGCCACCTCATTGCTGCGCTCACCGCCGAGGGACAATCCACTGTGAGTAACGTTGGAATTATCTCACGCGGATACGAGGATTTCATTGGTAAGCTTCGTGCTCTTGGCGCGCATTTTATTTTTGAAGGATAGAGCGTTATCTCCTACGGGGTTCGCGGTCAGACACGTTTGCGGTATGTATCCGGTGAGCCGTGCTGCCTTGTCGAGATATGCCGGGTCGTATGCACCGTGGTGGTAGCAGATAAGGAATAATTAAAAGCGTGGCTAAAACTCAGGGCGCACCCCACGGTGCATTACACAGCACCCCCTCAAGTAGGAGCCGGGAGAAATCACGGCCCTCAATGTTTTGGGTGCTTGCAACGCTGATACTTCCCCTGTGGTCTCTTATGGTGGGGTATCGCTATGTAAACCGTGAAAAGCTCCCGCAAGAGGGTGCATTTATTCTCTCTCCGAACCACTATAGTGAGATCGATCCGATTGCCATGGGCGCCGCGGTGTGGCATCTGGGTAGGGCTCCTCGTTTTATGGCAAAGGCCAGTCTTTTTAAAGTTCCCGTGCTGGGTTGGTTCTTACGTAGATCGGGTCAGATTCCCGTGGAACGTTCCAATCGTGGGGGCACGGCCGCGCCGATCCGTGCTGCTGAGGAACTTGTTGAAAAAGGCCGTGGCGTTATTATTTACCCAGAGGGGTCGCTCACGAGAGATCCCGACCTGTGGCCAATGCGGGGCAAGACGGGGGCAGTGCGCCTGGCCCTGCAGCACGGTATTCCGCTGATCCCCTGCGCTCACTGGGGGACCCAAGAACTCATGCCCCGCTATGGCAAGAAAATCCGCCCTTTTCCTCGTAAGCGAATCACTGTGATTATTGGTGATCCGGTCGACCTCTCAGACTTTGAGGGGAAACCGCTCGATCAGAAGGCTTTTGCCGACGCAACCGACAGGCTGATGTCGGCGATTTCCGAATTGCTTGGCCAGATTCGATACGAAAAGCCACCCGCTGAGCGCTGGGATCCTAGCCAAAATAACCAGACAGAGACGGGTAAGTTTTGAAAGTCGAAGCTCCAGGAGTATCACGAAATACCCGTCGTCGTAGGGTTGCGGTTGTGGGTGCGGGGAGCTGGGGAACCAGTTTCGCAAAAATTCTTGGTGATGCCGGCTGTGACGTTGTGATGTGGGCGCGTAGGCCTGAAGTGGCGCAGGAAATCTCGATTGCCAAACGAAACAGTTCTTATTTACCCGGCATTAACCTGCCTCTCTCGGTTAATGCTACGAGCAGCCTGGCGGAGTCTGTGGAAGAGGCCAACCTGGTCTTTTTGGCGGTGCCGAGTCAGAAGCTTCGCGAAAACCTCAGGCTGCTTGAGCCCGCTCTGGCCGGAGATGCGGCGCTTGTGAGTCTTGTTAAGGGGGTTGAGAAGGGAACCAATCTGCGTATGAGCCAGGTGATTGAGGAGACCCTGGACATTGACCCCGATCGGATTGCCGTTGTGTCCGGTCCGAACCTGGCCCTTGAGCTTGCCCAGGAGCAACCCACCGCCGCGGTCGCCTCGTCGCGCAGCCTGCCACTTGCCCAGGCTGTGGCAATGGCGTCGGCCGCCCCCTACTTTAAAACGTTTGTTAATGTGGACGTGGTCGGAACCGAATTTGGTGGTGTTCTCAAAAACCTGATCGCCCTGGCGATTGGAATTGTTGACGGTGTGGGGCACGGTGAAAACACCAAGGCCTCCATTATCACCCGCGGTCTGGTAGAAATGACGGATTTTGCCGTTGCTTTTGGCGCCGAACCCACGACGCTTCAGGGGCTTGCGGGACTCGGGGATCTTATTGCCACGTGTCAATCGCCGCTCTCTCGAAACAACACCGCCGGGCGTCTTCTGGGACAGGGGTTTTCGCTGGACGATGTTGTGAAGCAGATGAGTCAAACCGCGGAGGGAATATCGTCCGTTGCTCCCATCCTTGCCCTCGCCCACAGCAGGGGGGTTGAAATGCCTATTGTGGAGCAGGTTTCACGGGTGATTAACGGAACTCTTTCCCCGGATCGCTTGGCCCCGCACCTCACCACCAAAGACGGCATACCCACCCCGGAAAGCCCTGAAGCCATTGCCCCCTCCCATACCGGTCGTTGGAAAAAACTGGTTCGATCTTTGAAAGGCAATCGATGACTGCGCAGAAAACACGAGTGGCCCTGCTTTTTGGCGGGAGATCGAGTGAACACCAGATTAGCTGTGCCACCGCTAGCGGGGTGCTATCGGCTATCGACCGTGAACGTTTTGAAGTTATCCCCGTGGGAATAACCGAGAGTGGGGCTTTTATTCTTGCGAACGATGACGCGGCTCAATTTGCCCTGAACCCGGATGACATGCCCCGGGTGTTGGACAACGGAACCCGCGTTCACTGGCCAGAAAACAGCGATGATCGTGAGCTCCGGGTAACAGATACTGAGGGAGAGACCCACTCGCTCGGAGACATAGATACCGTCTTTCCGCTTTTGCACGGCCCCTACGGGGAAGACGGAACGATCCAGGGAATGCTGGAACTTTTTTCGATTCCCTTCGTGGGATCGGGGGTTCTTGCCTCAGCTATGAGTATGGATAAGCACTTTGCCAAGCTCATCTTCCAGAGCGCGGGTCTGACCGTGACACCGTGGCGTACCGTCACACGAAGTGAGGTTCAACAGGATAAGAAAGCTGTTGTTCGCGCCATCGACGATCTGGGATTACCGGTGTTTGTGAAGCCCTCGCGGGCGGGTTCGAGTGTGGGTGTGAGCAAGGTGAGCTCGCTTGACCAGCTGGATGCCGCGCTTGAGGAGGCTTTTAAATCAGACTCCCGCGTGCTCATCGAATCCACCGTGGTGGGTCGTGAAATTGAACTTGCCGTTCTTGAGGGTCGCAAGCAAAGCCCCACCCGCGTATCGGTCGCGGGGGAGATTGTGGTAACCGGGCGTGACTTCTACGATTTCGAAGCAAAATACCTGAGTGTCCCCGGTGTGGATCTGGTCTGTCCCGCGAAGCTGACAGAGAGCGAGCTTGCCGCGCTACAGGAGCACGCCGCCCGTGCGTTTGACGCTCTGGGGTGCGAGGGACTGTCACGTGTTGACTTTTTTCTCACGCCGGACGGGCCCGTTATTAACGAGATTAACACCATGCCGGGTTTTACCCCGATCTCGATGTTTCCCACCTGCTGGCAGCTGTCCGGGGTGAGCTACCCCGAATTAATCACGGAGCTTATCGAGCTTTCACTTCAGAAAAGCTAGGAAATACTGAGCACCTCGATGAGGCGGATTAGGTAACCGTCAGGGTCCTGTACGAGGTATTCACTCTGTCCCTCCACCGCGTCTGCCGTTTGGTACCAGCTTTCAGAAATTTCGCGGA
Organism: Lysinibacter sp. HNR; assembly: GCF_029760935.1. NCBI lineage: Bacteria > Bacillati > Actinomycetota > Actinomycetes > Micrococcales > Microbacteriaceae > Lysinibacter > Lysinibacter sp. HNR. Next base: position 1,277,616 of record NZ_CP121684.1, read on the forward strand.
AAGCTGGTATCCCGAGTGAGTGTAGCCGTTTCTGTGCCGCGTGGACACTGGGAACCTCAATCTGTAGGTTTATTCCTCGACCCCTGGGTAGCTCGGCGGGGGCGGTGACCCAACTGGTAGCGTGATCCTCTTCGAGCATGAGCTGCGCTCCATCGAGATCAAGGTAGGCAAAGGGCGGATCGTCACGGGTAAACTTCACCGAGAAACCAACGCCGTCGGTATAAAAACGGAGGCTGGATGTGAGGTTGCGTACGGATAATTCGGGGACGAGGGGGTTCCACTTCATGTACTTATCCTAGGATGCCCGGCTCTCAGGCTGATGCTCTCGGACCGGCTGTGAGGTCCGCTTAGTTCCCTTTCGGGAAGCCTCGCTAGCTTCTTCCTAGGAGTCCTTATTCGCTCTCTCCGGGGAGGTTATTGAGATCGCGGGCCGAGGTGCAGGATCGTTCCTGCGGGAGTTTTTTGGCGCTCATCTCTAGGTCTACAAGAACGTTGCTGGGTACGATGGGGATGGTCCCTGCTGTATCAACAAAACCCTCGGTATCGATAACCACCTCAAGTCCCGGGGAGCGACCGTATGCCTCAAAGCGGTAGAGGGGAGCGCGCGAGTCATCCGTGATCCAGTCCACCCCGTTAATGGTTGTGCAGGGGAGTTCTGTGGGGCCGCTCGGTGTGATCCCGCAGTAGAGCAGAACGTTGGCGGGATTACCCCAGGCCGAGGTGGATTGCGCGTTGGTGCTGCGTTTGGGCATGTCGGCGAGTGTCTTGGGCAACTGCACCATGAGGTCTGCGCACGCGGGATCGTTTGCGTTTGCCGCGGGCTGTAGAGCGACATCACCCGCACACCCTGCGAGCAGGAGTGTCGCGACAGCAACCAAAGAAATGCCTGTGAGGGAACGCGTTCCTGGGCCGCGTCGAATGGGGTTTTGCACCACTTCAGGCTACCGTGTGTTTATGTCCCGAGTCACAGAGAACGCTGAACGTCTAATATCAGACCTCTCGGAGGGTGAGCTTTTAGCGCGCATCCTTCCCCATTTTGGGCGGGCGGAAACCCAGGTGGTGGGTCCTGGTGACGACGCGGCTGTGCTTTCCCCTCGGGGAGAGATCGTTGCGACCAGTGACCTGATGGTAGAGGGTCCCGATTTTCGCCGGGTGTGGCATTCGGGTTTTGAGCTGGGATGGAAGGCAGCCGCCACCAACCTCTCTGACGTTGCAGCGATGGGGGCTCGGCCGTCGGCGCTGACAGTTTCGCTGGCGATGCCCGCGAACCTTGCGGTGAGCTATGTGACCGAGATCGCGCGGGGTCTTGATGCCGCCTGCGCAACACTTGCCCCGGGTTGCGCGGTGGTGGGGGGAGACCTTTCTCGCTCGACCGTTCTCACGCTTGCGGTCACCGCGCTGGGCGACCTGGAGGGCCGCGCACCGGTTCTTCGCTCCGGAGCGCGGGTGGGCGACGTGGTGGCGGTGGCCGGTACGCTGGGTGAGGCGGCCGCCGGGTTGCGGCTTCTCTTTGAACGCTGTGTGGATGCCTTGGGGAACGCCACGGCTGACGGCCTTGCCGACCTATGGATGGCTTCCCCCGAACTTCTTGCGGCTCAGCTATCGCCAAGCCCCCCGGTTCCGTTGGGTGTTGTGGCGAGCGTGGCGGGGGCCTCCGCGATGATGGATATCTCCGATTCGCTCAGCCTAGACGCGTCCCGGATTGCGGCGGCAAGCGGGGTTGCTCTGAACCTTTATGCGGGTAAGCTGGGTGCCTACCCCGAAGACGCTCTCACCGGTGGTGAAGACCATGCTCTGCTTGCCACCTTTGCGAAGCGGGAGGTTCCTCCCGGTTTTCGGGTGATCGGTGAGGTGCTTCCTCCCCTCCGAGGTGTTGCGGTTTACCTGGACGGGGTTCCGTTTGCGCCGAGGGGATGGGATCCCATCATGCATCCGTGAGGATGTGGAGTCAACGGGATGATCGACACGATATGTTAGATTTTTCCGACCACACGCTCGTAAAATTATCCGTTCTAGAGTCTCTGAAAAAGGATTCAGTGCCCCGGAGGCGGGTCGGTAGGCTGCGAGGCGTATTGCAGGGCGGCCCAGAGTTCTGCCCGAGCGTTAAACGAACTCAGGTCTCGTGAGAGTAGGTGCTCAATCAACTCGATCCGATGCTTGAGGGTATGCCGGTGTATCGACAGATCGGCCGCGGTCACCGCCCACTGGCCGTTGTGGAAGAGCCAGCGCTGGGCGGTCTGTTCGAGTTGGCCACCGGTGTGGCGATCGTTTTCTCGGAGGGGTTCGAGTAGAGCATCGGCTACGAGTCTTGCAGGTCCCCTATCTATCAGCGACCACACTCCCTGATCCGCAAGCTCGCAAAATGTGATGTGTTCGGCTTCCGTCCCGTCGAGGGCGTGTGTGAGGCTTTGGCGGGCCTGGCTAATAAGGGTTCCCAGATCGCTCAGATCACCGGGGTGTGATGATCCGAGGCTGACAGATTTTTCTAGAAGGTAGCGCACCGCGGTAGTAAATCCTGCGGTACTGCACAGGATGATGAGGTTCTCGTCAAGGTCGGCATAAAATATGCTCCCAGCTGTGTGAGAGGCGATGCTATTGAGGCCGTCTAGGATAATCCGTTCTGTGGCGATGGGGAGGTCGCAGGCAATAATCGTCAGGGGCGTCTCGGGGAGTCCTCCCCAGAGCAGGTCCGAGATGTGGGAGGCGGTTTCGAGGTTACCGTCGAGCAGTGACCGTAGCGTTCCCGTGCGCAAGTGCCGACCCGCGAGCCCGAGTGCGTGACGCTGCTCCAGGGAGAGGCTGGCGAGCGCCACAACGCTTGTGATTACGGTGAGCGCCGCAGCATCGGGGGCGCTATCACCGCCGACCGCAAGAACACCTCGTAGCTGCCCGGTTGAGCCGAGGGTCTGCAGAGAGACTCGTCCGGTGTGTCGAGTGTTGCTTGCGCTTGATCGGTTTCCTGCGGCCAGGAGCTTGCTGACCTCCCCCGTGACATCATCGGCTAGGGCTGCTGTTAACGCAGAGTCGGGGAAAATGTGCATCGGGTTGCCTGCGATATCGTAGAGCGCAACCCAATTGCCCAGCTGCCGTGAGAGTTCGTGAAGCGATGCCGCGAGTCCGTCGTTCTGCAGGGCGGCCATGGCCACCGCCCGTTGTGCGCCAAGCGACCAGGAATCGCGAGCGTGTTTATCGGTATTGATCAGGTCTGCCGCGCGTTTAACTATTGCAATAAAAGGGGTTTTGTAGGGAACTTCAAAGAGGGGGAATCCGCGTTCGCTGCATGCTGCAACGAGGTGTGGTGGGACTTCTCCGCTGCTCACGTCGGTACCAAATCCGAGACCTCTCACCCCCCGGGCCACAAGCGCCGCAACGTATCTGCGGTATTCATCGGGGGAGTTGCCCGTGAACTGGGCTCCCGTGGTGAGCAGCACCGTTCCAGAGGTGAGGAAGGGGGTCGGGTCTTTGAGATCGGAGTTGTGGACCCACTCGATGGTGGCGTCTAGTCCGCTAACGGTACCTCGGGAGGGCATTTGCGGAGGGGCGTCAGAGGGGGCGTGCAGGGGATCGATCAGTACGCGCAGGTTGAGGGCCGTCTGTGCGAGGAGTGTGCGCAGGGTAATACTCATTGCCATAGTGTATAAAGAAAGCGGATCGAATATACATAATGGCAGTTTTTGAGTGGCGTTATGCACCTATATTTATTACAGAAACCTCATCATCCGCTGGCTTTAAAGGAGAAACCCACCATCATGAACGCGCCACTCGGAGGACCCACCCTCGCTCAGGAACGCAAGCTGGTTACCTCGATTCCCGGACCTCGTTCACAGGAGTGGTCCGCCCGTAAGTCTCACGCCGTATCCGACGGGGTGAGCGTGGGGCTCCCTGTGTATACGGTCGCCGCCGGCGGTGGCGTCATTGTTGACGCAGACGGTAACTCACTGATTGATCTTGGCTCGGGAATCGCAGTCACCGGCGTGGGCAACAGTGCCCCTCGTGTTGTCCAGGCCGTTCAGGATGCCGTAGCGCAGTTTACCCATACCTGCTTTATGGTAACCCCCTATGACTCCTATGTGAGAGTCGCCGAAAAACTCAACGAGCTGACCCCGGGTGAGCACCCAAAGCGTTCCGCCCTGTTCAACTCGGGGGCGGAAGCGGTTGAAAACGCAATCAAAATTGCGCGGCAATACACCAAAAAAACGGCTGTTGTTGCGTTCGACCATGCCTACCACGGACGTACCAACCTCACCATGGGTCTCACCGCAAAGAACATGCCCTACAAGAGTGGTTTTGGCCCCTTTGCCTCAGATATTTACCGCGCTCAGGTCTCCTACCCCTTCCGCGACGGCGCACTCTCGGGAGCCGAAGCCGCTAAAATCGCGATCGATCAGATCGAAAAACAGGTTGGTGCCGAAAACCTTGCCGCTATCATTATCGAGCCAATCCTCGGGGAGGGCGGTTTCATTGTCCCCGCAGACGGTTTCCTGAACGCCCTCGTCGACTGGGCGCGTGACAACAACGTGGTTTTTATCGCGGATGAGGTGCAAACCGGCTTTGCTCGCACGGGGAAAATGTTTGCCTCGGAACACTACGGTATCGTCCCTGACCTCATCACCACGGCAAAGGGAATCGCCGGTGGCCTTCCCCTTTCGGCCGTTACCGGACGCCAGGAGATTATGGATGCCACACACCCCAGCGGACTCGGTGGAACTTACGGCGGAAATCCCATCGCGTGTGCGGCTGCCCTGGCCACAATCGAAACCTATATCGAAGAGAAACTTGATGACCGTGCGGTTGAGATTGAGCACACTATCAGGGAGCACTTTGTTCGGTTGCAAGATACGGACGCTCGTATTGGTGATATCCGCGGACGCGGTGCCATGATGGCCGTCGAGTTTGTTAAAGAAGACGGCATCACACCCGACCCCGGGCTCACCGCGGCTATCGCTCGGCATTCACACCAGAACGGGGTTGTTGTGCTTACCTGTGGAACCTACGGAAACGTCATCCGTTTCCTCCCTCCGCTCTCCATCAGCAACGCGCTCCTTATGGAGGGCCTCGATGTGGTTGCCGAAGCTCTCAGCGTTAGCTAGCGTGGGAGTGTGAGACACTCCCTCCACAATTCCTCGAACAAAGAAGTCCTCACAGAGAGAAGAGAAACCGTGAACGGTAACACCCTCACAGAACGTCAAAACGACCTCATGAACCGGGTTCCCAGCGGACTGTACATCAACGGTCGGTGGGTAAACGCAGAGGCTGACAAAACCCTCACCGTGAGCAATCCGGCCACGGGAGAGGCGTTAAAAACCATTGCAAACGCGAGTCCCGCCGATGGCATCCGAGCGCTTGATGCCGCGGTCGCCGCGCAGGAGGCCTGGGCGGCCACAGCTCCCCGCACGCGGGCTGAGATTCTGCGCAGGGCGTGGGAACTTCTTCAGGAACGCCGTGACGACTTTGCTCTCCTGATGACGCTCGAAATGGGAAAACCCCTGACCGAGGCCAACGGTGAGGTCACCTACGGAGGCGAATTTCTCCGCTGGTTCAGCGAGGAGGCAGTTCGCATTAACGGTCGCTACGGCGTCAACCCGGAGGGAACCGGACAGATAGTCGTGTCGCAGCGCCCCGTCGGGCCCTGTTTTTTTATCACCCCCTGGAACTTCCCGCTCGCCATGGCCACTCGTAAGATTGCACCCGCGCTTGCGGCCGGATGCACGGTTGTGGTGAAGCCTGCGGAACTCACCCCCCTCACCACCCTCCTGTTTGCCCAACTGCTTGAGGATGCCGGTGTTCCGGCGGGTGTGGTGAACGTTCTCACAACCTCAACCTCCTCCGCGCTGTCTGGCCCCATTATTGCCGACCCTCGCCTGCGCAAGCTGAGCTTTACCGGCTCCACCCAGGTGGGCCGCAAGCTCATCGAGCAATCGGCTCAGGGCGTTTTGCGTACCTCGATGGAACTGGGCGGAAACGCGCCGTTCCTGGTCTTTGAGGATGCCGATATTGATGCCGCCGTGGACGGCGCAATGCTTGCTAAGTTCCGTAATATTGGACAGGCTTGCACCGCGGCAAACCGTTTTATCGTGCACGAGAGCATTGCCCAGGAGTTTGCCGCAAAACTTACTGAGCGGGTGAATGCGCTGCGGGTTGGGCCGGGTGTTGACGAGGGAGTGAACATTGGGCCCCTGGTCAATGCAGATGCGGTTGACAGCACCGAGTCCCTGGTTCGGGATGCCGTGGATAAGGGGGCAACCCTGGTCTCGGGTGGGTCGCGTATCGAGGGTGCGGGGCACTTTTTTGAGCCAACGGTGCTTATCAATCTTGCTCAAGACACCCGTCTTCTGAGCGAGGAGATTTTTGGGCCGGTTGTGGGCATCATCACCTTCACCAGCGAGGAGGAGGCGGTACGCCTCGCCAATAACACCGAATACGGCCTGATTAGCTACGTGTTTACGCGCGATCTCGCGCGGGGTCATCGCATGATCGAGCAGCTTGATGCCGGAATGATGGGACTCAACGCCGGTCTGGTTTCGAACGCTGCGGCACCCTTTGGTGGGGTTAAGCAATCGGGACTAGGCCGTGAGGGTGGGGCTGAGGGCATTCACGAATATCTCTCAACCAAATACACGCTTATTCCCAACCTTCCCGCCTAGGTTTATCGATTGTTCTCCTGTCGGGTTCTCGGGCGACTCCGAGTAGTTTTCTCGGGCACGACCCTTGTTGGTCGCTCACGCCTGTTCGGGTAGGGTTTCGTGTGGAAATCAGCGGCCCTCGGTGTCATTCTGCAGCCGGGGGCCGCGACTCTGAGAGTTCTATCCACCACAGCGTGGTTTCTCCGTAATCCCTGCGACGAAATTGGGTGAGAGTTGACGGCCATGCGGGCTCGGGAGAACGGGAACTCCGTTCAATGAGGGCGATCCCGTGAGGGCTGAGGAGATCGGCTATCCGGTCAAGATCACGCTGAAGAAGCTCTTCGCTCAGCTCGTAGGGTGGATCAACAAAGATCACGTCGGCAGCCACGGTGGCGGACTCCAGATAGGATGAAACGCCGCGTGCCACCACATTGATCCGGGGTGGGGGGTCTCCCGCACGTTCTCGAGGGTAGGCAGCTATGACGGAGCGAGCGTTCGTGCGGGCCACCGCTGCGGCCGCCGGGTTTTTTTCTACCAGGGTTGCACGTGAGGCCCCCCTGCTGATTGCCTCGAGTCCGAGTGCTCCGGAACCCGCGTAGAGATCAATAACGTGGGAGCCCGGGAGAACATTCCACGAGTCAAGCGCCGAAAAAATGGCCTCTCGCACACGGTCGCTGGTGGGTCGGGTGCCGGATTTGGGTACGTTTAGCCTGAGCGATCCCGCGTAGCCGGAGATGATTCTTGTCACCCTCTCGAGGGTACATCCTCTGTGGCGTGTGGGGCACAATCTCACAACGTTTTGAAATGTTTTTCTGTCGGCTGAGCACGTTACAGTTGATGTGTGACCTACTCAACCCTTGATACGTCCCTGAGTAAAGTGCTGGGGGGACGCACAGCAACGGCCTTCGAAAAGGCTTTTGGCTACACCAGCGTGGGAGATCTGCTGGGTCACTATCCCCGTCGTTACGCGAGTAAGGGCGAACTCACAAATCTGGCTCATTTGCCGCGTGGAGAAACGGTCACCATCGTTGCGGAGGTGCGTGATGTGCGGGAGCGCCCCATGCGTAACAAGCGTGGGGGTATCCTCGAGGTCAAGATTACAGACGGCACGGGCATCCTCACCCTCACCTTTTTTAACCAGTCGTGGCGCTCACAGGAGCTACGTGTTGGCGCGCGCGGAATATTCTCGGGCAAGGTTGGCGAGTATCGTGGGGTCAGCCAGCTTGCACATCCTCTATACGAACTTTTTGACGAGGGCGTGGGTAACGAGACCGCGGCCAAAGAGTCGTCAGATGAGGGCTCTAGTCTTAGGATAGAGCGCTTTAAAGATGCCCCCATCCCCATTTATCCGGCCACGGGAACAATCGCTAGTTGGCAGATTGAGCGTTCCATCGAGGTGATTTTTGACAGCCTGCCTCAAGATCTCTCGCTCATCCCCGATCCAGTGCCCGAGAGTGTTCGGCGTGCAGAAAAACTTGTTGGCTATGGCCAAGCGCTGAAACAGATTCACCGGCCTGAAAACGATGGTGAATGGCAGCCCGCCGCACACGCTCTACGCTTTCAGGAGGCCTTTCTCCTGCAGCTGGCGCTGCTTGAGCGCAGAGCGCTTTTGGCGGAGCAGCCTGCCGAGCCTCGACCGATACGGGTTGGGGGAGTGCTAGAGGGCTTCGACCGAGATCTGAGCTTTACCCTCACCTCCGACCAGCGGGTGGTGGGGGAGCGCATTTCTGCCGAACTCGCGGGAACTCGCCCCATGAACCGTCTGGTTCAGGGTGAGGTGGGTTCGGGTAAAACCTTGGTGGCGCTCCGGGCAATGTTGCAGGTTGCCGATAGTGGTGGTCAGGCCGCGCTCCTCGCTCCCACCGAGGTTCTCGCCGCCCAGCACTTTCGCTCCATTGTTCACACGCTGGGTCCAGATCTGGCGGCAAAACTTATCCCGGTCTTGGTCACGGGTCAGCTCTCTGCGGCGGAGCGTAAGCGGGCCATGCTCCAGGTGGCTTCCGGCAACTCCCGGCTCATTGTAGGAACTCATGCCCTGATGGCCGAGAGTGTGCAATTTTTTGACCTGGGACTCGTTGTGGTCGATGAGCAGCATCGTTTTGGTGTTGAGCAGCGCGAGGCTCTCAGGGCAAAGGCTCGCACATCCCCGCACACTGTTGTGCTCACCGCAACCCCGATCCCGCGCACGGTAGCCATGACCGTGTTTGGTGATCTTGACATCAGTACCATCCGGGAGCTGCCCGCGGGCCGGGCCGGCATTACAAGTCATGTTGTTCCCCTGGTGGAGCACCCCGGTTGGATTAATCGCACCTGGCAGAGGGTTGCAGAGGAGCTTAAGCAGGGCAGACAGGCGTTTGTAGTCTGCCCCGCAATTGCTCCGGCCAAGGGCTCCTCGTCGGGAAGCGAAACGCTTGAGCCCGATTCCGAGATACTGCTTGATGACGATGAACAACCAGAGAAGAAGACTCGATTGGCCACGGTTGAAGAGACTCTGGTGATGCTTCGTCAGCACCCACAGCTTTCTGGAGCCCGTGTTGAGGGTCTGCACGGGGCAATGTCCTCGGAAGAAAAAGACGCCGTGATGCAGGCCTTTGCTGAGGGAGAGATCGGAGTGTTGGTGGCAACCACCGTCATTGAGGTGGGGGTTAACGTTCCGAATGCCTCCACCATGGTGGTGCTCAACGCCGACCGCTTTGGCGTTTCACAGCTACATCAGCTTCGCGGACGTGTGGGACGAGGCCAGGTTCCGGGGCTCGCACTGTTTGTGACGGAGGCGATGGAGGGTACCCTGGCGCGTGAAAGGGTCGAGGCGGTTGCCTCAACCCTCGACGGTTTTAAGCTGGCCCAGGTTGATCTTGAACTACGTAAGGAAGGTGATGTTCTGGGTACCAACCAGGCCGGAGGTAAGTCATCCCTTCGGCTGCTGCGCGTGGTACGAGATGGTGCATTGATTGAACGAGCCCGTGAGCTTGCAGAAACCGTTCTGGCAGAGGACCAGGGGCTTCACAAGAATCAACTTTTACGGCGTGCCCTGGATCGTCGCCTGGACGAGACCGCCCGAGAGTTTCTCGGAAAATCTTAGCCGCGTCAGCCGGGGCTCTGTCTGCGCATCGCGGCGGGTAATACTGATGAGGGCCATCCTGTGGGTGGGTAGCCCGGGTTCCCGAAGTATTTTTCTTCGTGCTGTGCTTGCCCAGGGTGTGTTTGTCCGAAGCTCAAGTCCTTGGAATGCGCGGTTTAAAGCGGGCTTATCGCGGGATGATTGCGTGAGTATGGAACGGGTTTGTAAGGTATTGCTTGCGTCTTTTTGGGTTATCGGCGTAAACTGGATGCCGGCTGTGCTGATCTGCACGGCCTAGTGAAGATCATAGGTTCAGGAGGCTAGGATGACAACGATAGGGTCGCCTCGCTCCGCAACCGCGTTCACTGCCCCACACCCGTATCGGCGCATCGGTATACAAAATCCGAATAGCGCACTGGTCGATTAGGTTAAGCGGAGCCCTCGACTAAAACCATCGGATGCGGTGTGGGACGCATAGCTTTCCACACATTCGTTTGTGCATTGCGCAGAAGAGGTCATGGAACTCGCTCTCCCCACCAGCACAGATCTGTTCCCTACTACTGGGGTACTGGTCAGGCATGCTAACTATTATTAAAAGAATAAGAATACTAACTTAGAAATTGGATCAGAATATTTATGTCCGCCGCTGAATCTTCTCGGAGCACCCAGGCACCAGCTGCAGGGTCTCGACCGGGTACTTTACGCACCCTGCTCAGAATTTTTCCCTACGCCAAATCCGCTCTTCCCCGCATCATCCTTGGAATGGTTGCCGCGCTACTGGCAAGCCTGGTAGCCTTGAGCGTCCCCCAGGTGCTGCGCTGGTTAGTTGACGGACCACTGGCGGCAAAAGACCCCGGGCAGGTCTGGCCTGCGGCTCTGCTGGTTGTGGGTTTGGGGGCTGCCGAGGCCCTCTTGATTGCGCTTCGCCGCTGGTTTGTACTCACCCCGGGTACGCACATCGAGGCGCGTATGCGCAACGAATTTTATGAGCAGCTTCAGGACCTTCCCATCTCTTTTCATGATCGCTGGCCCAGCGGTCAATTGCTCTCACGAGCGGTCAGTGATCTTAACCTGATTCGGCGCTGGATTTCTTTTGGGCTTGTGCTGCTCGTTGTGAACCTGGTGACGATTATTGCTGGGCTTATCATCCTGGCCACCTGGAGTTGGATGCTCGGCCTTATCTTTTTGGTGTGCTCAATCCCCGTGTGGATATACGGTTACCTCTTTGAAAAGAAATACTCGGTGATTACCCGGTTAAGCCAGGATCAGGCCGGTGATCTAGCAACCTCCGTTGAAGAGTCTGTGCACGGCATCCGGGTGCTTAAAGCGTTTGGCCGTGGTAAACACGCGCTGAGAAAATTTGAATCACAGGCGGAGGAACTACGCGGCACCGAGATTTCCAAGGCAAAAGCGGTAGCCGGACTCTGGTTCTGGTTGATGCTTGTACCGGACATCGCTTTTGGCGCCTGCTTAGTTGTTGGCGTCTGGCTTGCCTCATTGGGGCAGCTCTCTGTGGGCGAGGTTGTGGCGTTTTTTGCCACCGCTACCGTGCTGCGTTTCCCCATTGAGTCAATTGGTTTTCTTCTCTCAAATACTTTTGACACTCGCACGGCGGCCGATCGTTTTTTTGAGGTGATGGATACCGCCAACACCATCACAGATCCCGACGAACCCAAAAAGATTAACCACCCCGCGGGAGAACTTGTTTTTGACGAGGTGCACTTCCGCTACCAGGACTCGCCGGAACGTTTCCCCGATCTGCTCAACGGTATCGATTTGGTTGTAAAACCGGGGGAGACAATGGCCCTGGTTGGTCTGACCGGAAGCGGTAAATCAACCCTGACCGCCCTCACCACAAGGCTTTACGATGTCACGGGTGGCAGCATCCGACTCGACGGTGTTGATGTGCGCGATCTGAGTCTTTACGATCTGCGCAAGCACATCGCAATGGCGTTTGAGGATGCCACGCTATTCTCGGCATCCGTACGCGAAAACGTGCTGCTCGGGCGTGACGATCTTGACCCGCATTCCGATGAGGCCGAGCGGATTCTGACGGAGGCGCTTGAGGTAGCCCAGGCTAAGTTCGTTCACGAACTCCCCGAGGGTGTTGACACAACGGTGGGTGAGGAAGGACTCAGCCTCTCGGGAGGGCAGCGACAGCGTCTCGCTCTGGCCCGGGCGGTAGCGGCAAACCCCCTGGTGCTGGTGCTTGACGACCCCCTCTCCGCGCTGGACGTGGATACCGAGGCGCTGGTAGAGGCCGCGCTGCGCCGGGTCCTTGCAACCACCACCGCTTTTGTGGTGGCACATCGACCGTCAACGGTGATGCTGGCCGACAGGGTGGCGTTACTCGAGAACGGTCGGATCACCGCGGTGGGTTCTCACCAGGAGTTAATTGCGACCAATGAACACTATCGTTTTGTTATTTCCAGTATGGAAGATGAAGAAAAAGAGGAGATTCTTATGGAGGTGAACCTGTGACTACCGCATCAGTACGGGGTGTAGACGGCGAGGAAAGGCACGACTTTACTCGCGTTGAGAGCAAACACATGAGAAAGCGTTCGTTGCGCCTACTCGGTTCCCTTCTGCGTCCGCACCGGGGGCGGATCATACTCGCGGCCATTGTGGTTGTGGTCAGCACTGCCGCTCAGGTATCGGGCCCGGCGATCATCGCGTTTGGAATAGACAGTGGACTGCCCGCCCTGCTTCTCGGGGACTGGTTTCCTCTCGCTGCCGCAGGCATCCTCTATCTGGTGATCGGGGCGATAGGTGCTGCGCTGATTGCCTGGTTCACGATCTTGAGCGCCCGGATCAGTCAGGCAATCCTGATTGATTTACGGAAGCGGGTTTTCCTGCACACCCAGAAGCTTTCACTCGAGTTTCACGAATCATACACATCGGGCCGTATTATCTCTCGTCAGACGAGTGACCTCGACTCAATTCGGGAGCTGCTTGACTCGGGAATTAGCCAGCTTATACAGGGCTTTCTCTACATGATTTTTGTGGCGATTGCACTCTTCTCTCTGGATTGGGTAAGCGGAGTGACTTTGCTCTGCGCCCTGATCCCGCTGTTCTTCCTGACGCGCTGGTTTCAGAAGCGCTCACAGAGGCTATTTCGTATTTCGCGAGTGGCTTCCGCTCAGGTAATTGTGCAGTTTGTAGAGACAATGACGGGAATCCGCGCGGTCAAGGCGTTTCGTAAGAAAAAACGAAATGAAAAAGAATTTGGCCGTTTGGTCGAGGCCTACCGCGGTGTAAACGCGAGGGTTATTCAACTCTTTGGTGTGTTTGATCCGGGCCTTATCATGATCGGTAACGTAACCGTGGGCATTGTACTGCTCATAAACGGGTTCCGTGTGGTTGAGGGACAGCTTGCCATTGGTGTGCTGCTTGCGGCCATCCTCTATACCCGCACGTTTTTTGACCCGATGGAGGAGATGGCAATGTTTTATAACTCCTACCAATCGGCAACCGCAGCCCTCGAAAAGATCTCGGGTGTGCTGGAGGAGGAACCCACCGTTCCTGACCCTGCCAAGCCGGTAGACCTCTGGGAGTCGGAGGGGCACATACAGTTTGACGAGGTCACGTTTGCCTATCAGGATGACCGCGTTATTCTGCCAAACTTCAGTCTCGATATTCCGGTGGGGCAGACAATAGCGCTGGTGGGCACCACGGGAGCGGGCAAGTCCACGCTGGCCAAATTGATCTCGCGCTTCTACGATCCGAGCGCGGGATCGGTGAAGCTTGATGGCGTGGACCTGCGCCAATTGCATCCAAAAGATTTGCGCCGCGCAATAGTGATGGTCACCCAGGAGGCCTACCTCTTTAGCGGTTCGGTCGCCGATAACATTGCGCTCGGTAAGCCGGATGCTACGCGCGAGGAAATAGTAGCCGCCGCCGAGGCGGTTGGCGCCGACGCGTTTATTCGGGGGTTACCAAACGGCTATGATACGGATGTAAATAAGCGAGGTGGTCGAGTATCAGCGGGGCAGCGCCAGCTTATTTCTTTTGCACGAGCGTTCCTGGCAAATCCATCAGTGCTTATTCTCGATGAGGCAACCAGCTCGCTTGATATTCCCAGTGAACGGTTGGTGCAGAACGCTCTACAAACACTGCTCGCGGATCGCACAGCCGTAATTATCGCGCACCGTCTCTCCACCGTTGCCATCGCGGATCGTGTGTTGGTGATGGAGCAGGGACGGATTGTCGAAGACGGTTCACCCGCGGCCTTGATCTCCGGCGAAGGACGCTTCGCGCAATTGCACGCGGCCTGGAGAAACTCGCTAGTTTAGCGCTTTGGTGCGTCCTCTTCCCGGCATGCCGCGGAAGGGGCGCACCAACTTACTTTGATATTTGTAGGTAAGCGCTTCGTAAATCATGAGAATTTCTTCAAAACCGGTGGTTGTACTCGTCATCCACTGATCGATCAGGATACCCTGGAGAGCATGAGTAGGATCGCTGTCGTTCCGGGATCGTTTGATCCGGTCACCCGTGGACACCTAGACGTTATTGAACGAGCCGCACACATCTTTGACGAGGTGCATGTGTTGGTGGTGCACAACCCCGATAAAGAGGCGCTTTTACCCATCTCGCAGCGCGTGTCGCTGTTGGAGGCTGCCATTCGTGATGCCGGTATGCCGGCAAACATTATTGTTGCCTCCTGGAGTGTAGGTCTCCTGGTCGACTACTGTACCGATGTGGGCGCATCCGTCTTAGTAAAAGGTATCCGCTCCCAGGTTGATGTGGCCTATGAGACGCCCATGGCCATTATGAATCGAAGCCTGGCCGGTGTAGAGACCGTGTTTCTCCTGCCTGACCCCGCGCACGCGCACGTGTCCAGTTCGCTGGTGCGACAGGTCGCCGAACTTGGCGGTGATGTGAGCCCTTACGTACCCGAGGCTGTTGCGAAGTTTTTGCGGAGCTAACGGTGTGGTGTTGTGGCGGGTAATGCTGCTATGACCAGCGCAAAATCCTTGTTCTCAGCCCACAATAAGCAACACGTGCAGGACTATCCCGAAGAATGAGGTTAATTCTCATGAAAATTCAGGTAAGGTATCAGGGTGTCAACCAGTGTTTATCGCGAGAATGTTCGTGACCTCGTCCACCATCCGGGTGAGATGCGGGAGCGTCATCAGCATATTGTCGTACCTGAGGAGTTGGGTGCGGGGTTGGTTACCGTAAAGGCGGGTGAGCCTCTTGATCTTGGTCTCCGACTGGAGTCTGTTCACGAGGGAATCTTAGCTACCGCGACGGTCGCTACCACGGCCCGGGGGGAGTGCGGACGCTGCCTTAGCGATCTTGCTCTGGAGGTTCAAGTCGAATTTACGGAACTTTTCGCGTATTCTTTAGATGAGGCATACGAGTATGAGGTTCAAGACGACCACGTGGATCTTGAACCGCCACTGCGGGATGCGGTAGTTTTATCGCTCCCGTTTCAGCCCGTGTGCCAGCCGGAGTGTTTCGGGCTCGACCCGGTAACGGGTGAAAAGCTCACCGAAGCTGAAGCCGGCAAAGCCCCGCAGGAAACCGATCCGCGCTGGGCTGCGCTTAAAAAACTGGCGGCTTCCCAAAACGAGGGCACAGACATCGAGTCTGTGCCGTAAGTACGAGAGAAAAGAGAGAGTAATGGCTGTTCCCAAGAGGAAAAAGTCTCGCGCAAACACCCACGCGCGTCGTTCACAGTGGAAGGCAGAGGTGCCCAAGCTGGTCAAGACCATAGAGAACGGTAAGACCGTCTATAGTCTGCCTCACCGCGCAAAGGTAGTCGAGGACTCAGCGGGTACACCGCTCTTCCTCGAGTACAAGGGACGCAAGGTAGCCGACGTCTAGTCGGTCGTAAGACCCGTGGCAGATAATCAAGAACACACTAGCGTTAGTTCCTCTGCCGTACCCGAAGAGCCGTTCATGGATTCACACAGTGAAGACATGCACGGCTTTTTGGCGCGTCTGGGGGTCGAATTGCCTGATACCCTCATCACTCAGGCACTCACTCACCGTTCGTTTTCATATGAAAACGGTGGTGAGCCGCACAATGAACGCCTGGAATTTTTGGGTGATTCAATTCTCGGACAGGCCGTGACGGTGAAGCTTTTTCAGGATAATCCTGATCTTAACGAGGGAATTTTGGCAAAGCGTCGCTCAAGCCTGGTCAGCAGTGCGGCCCTCGCGGAAGTGGCTCGGCATTTTAAGCTGGGCCAACACTTACGCCTGGGTCGAGGTGAGGAACTCACGGGAGGTCGAGAAAAAGACTCGATTCTCGCGGACACGGTAGAGGCCATTATCGGTGCGGTTTTTGTGGGTTGTGGTCCTGTGGTAGCCAATAACTTTGTGCTGCACCTGATCAAGCCGCTTTTGGCCGATCCCGATCGGTTCGGAGCAGCCATGGACCCCAAAACCAGTCTGCAAGAAATAGCCGCTGAGCGTGGCTTTTCGGCGCCGCAGTATACGGTTACGGGCGAGGGCCCGGATCACAACCGGATCTTTACCGCTGTTGTTTCGGTGGGTGGGAAAGACCGGGGAACGGGAACGGGAACCAGCAAGAAGCAGGCCGAGGTGGCCGCTGCACTGGCCGCCTGGACACTTTTCTCCCGGGACAAAAACGAGAGTGCCTGAACTTCCCGAGGTTGAGGTTGTCCGTCTGGGCCTTGAACCCGCGGTAACAAACGCTACCGCTCAGGCGGTGGAGGTTTTTGAGTCGCGCTCCTTGAGACGTCACGATTCGAATACCGGTTCTTTTGAGCATTTGCTGACGGGAAAAAAGTTCCGTGCGGCTGTGCGTCGGGGAAAGTTTATGTGGTTGCCGCTGGACGGTGAGCGGGCTTTGGTGATTCACCTCGGAATGAGTGGGCAGGTCTTGCTTCGCACTTCGGGTCAGCCGGTGGAAAAACTGCTACGGGTTCGTACTCAGCTTGAGCATCCGATACACGGCGAGCTCAATATGGACTTTGTTGATCAGAGAATATTCGGCTCGATGGCGATCGACCGAATGCAGCCCACTCCGGATGGACTTCCCGGTGGTGCTGGGTCTGCAGAGCCCATGATTCCCCAGCAGGTGTCCCATATTGCGCGGGACCCCATAGATCCCGCCTTCGACGACGAGTATTTTGTGTTTCGGTTGCGTCAGCGTCGCACGGGAATTAAACGTGCCCTACTTGACCAACAATTGGTGAGCGGCATCGGTAATATTTACGCGGATGAGGCACTGTGGGCCTCCCGAACCCACGGTGAACACCCCACCGAGGAGGTGTCTGTACGGCGGGCCCGAGCAATTCTTGCCGCCGTACGCGTGGTGCTCGCAAAAGCCCTGGCGGAGGGCGGAACAAGCTTCGATACCCAATACGTTAACGTCAACGGTCAGGCCGGATATTTTGCACACAGCCTGAACGCCTACGGGCGCACCGGTAAGCCCTGTTCCCGCTGCGATACCCCGATCCAGCGCATTGTAATTGGTGGGCGGTCGTCTCATTTCTGTCCGCGCTGCCAGCGGCGGCGATGACGCCGCGCGGCCTAGCCTGAGTCACTGGGATGCCTGAACCCCAAGGATTCTGTGGAGCTCGGTTTCGAGCTGCCCGTGATTAAAATCTGGCAGGGCGAGGTTTGTTGCGGTGCGTCCCGCGAGGGAACGATATAGCGTAGTGGTCGCGCGGAGGGCCCGAATAGAATCCTCCGCACTGAAACCGGCCCAGCATTGTTCGAGCGCCTGCTGCACCTCGGCATCCATCCACTGACGCATTCGTGCTCCGCGGTGGTGAGTATTAAACCCCGACCCGTAGCGCGCGTGATGGTCCCACTCGATCATTCTCAGCAGCTCTTTTTTGAGATCCGCGTCCCGGATCTTAGCTGACCAGGGCTCGTGGCGTACGATTGCCCGGGCCTGCATGAGTGCCGCCGCCCAGGCCCAGTTGATCGACTCGTTAAAGTCCTGAGCCGACGGTGGGAGCGCTGTTTGTTTGTGTAGGGAAAGAGAAGAGGCTATGTTGTCTTTGTCAAGCAGTACCCGGAACGCTTGGGATCGGGGGCGGGCGCGAAGCTGTTCGGGGGGAAGTAGTGTGAAGTCGATTTTTCCGCCTCGATAGTACACCAGGCGGGTGGGGTTGTTTTCGCCGTCTGTAAGTCGTTCAATCACAAGAACCTCTCCGAGGGCTCGCCACCAGGTTTCGTCGGTCAGTAGCGCGGGAACATCCGTGCTGAACACCTCAATGTCTCGGTCCGAAAGCGGGTGTGCCGTATGGGAGGCGGCCGATCCGGTCAGAACGAGTGCCCGTATGTCATCGCGAGTTGACGCCCAGTGAACCAGGGTGTTAATGACTTGGGTATAGTCCACTTCTTTATCTTGCCACGACTTGCGGGGCAAACCTCAACGCAAGATCACAAAAATGCCGGATAGCGAGTGTAATCCGCGCTAACTCCTGTAGCCTGGAACCCTGTAGACACGGTTTATAACACGCAGAGAGGGTAACGAGGGTGCATCTAAAGAGCCTCACGCTCAAGGGATTCAAATCGTTTGCCCAACCAACCTCCTTTATCTTTGAGCCCGGTGTTACCGCCGTGGTGGGCCCCAACGGCTCCGGCAAAAGCAACGTGGTAGACGCGCTCGCCTGGGTGATGGGGGAGCAGGGGGCTAAAACTCTGCGGGGCGGCAAGATGGAAGACGTCATCTTTGCCGGAACTAGCACCCGCGGGCCGCTCGGGCGTGCCGAGGTGCAACTCATCATCGATAACTCCGATGGCGCTCTTCCGATTGAGTACACAGAGGTTGCCATCAGCCGTACGCTTTTTCGCAACGGTGCAAGCGAGTACGCCATTAACGGTGAGACCTGCCGCCTTCTTGACGTGCAGGAACTCCTCTCAGATTCTGGTTTGGGGCGAGAAATGCACGTTATTGTGGGTCAGGGACAGCTTGATGCGGTGTTGCGGGCCACACCCGAGGAGAGACGCGGTTTCATTGAGGAGGCTGCGGGTATTCTGAAGCATCGACGCCGGAAAGAAAAAACGGTTCGTAAACTCGATGCTATGGAGACAAACCTCACCCGGCTGGGCGATTTGGCGGGCGAGATTAGGCGTCAGCTGAAGCCGCTTGGGCGTCAGGCCGAGGTCGCTCGTGAGGCTCAAACAATAGCGGCCGAGGTTCGCGATTCCAAGGCTCGTTTGCTTGCGGATGACGTGGTAACCCTGCGCCGTGAGCTTGAGGAGTTTAACCGAGGTGAGGCCTCACGGCACAGTGAGAGAATCGTCCTTCAGGAACAGCTAGAGCAAAAACAATTACGCATTGCCCGTATTGAGCAACAGCAGGTGGGGGATTCCGTTGATCGGGCGAGACAGACCACGTATGCTCTGGAGGCGATAGAGGAGAGGCTTAGGGGTCTCTTCACCCTCGCCCACCAGAGGCTTTCGCTGCTCGGTAGCCAGGCGGACATGCCCGATCTGGCGCCGCGTGTTACTCAAAGCTCGGTGGCGGATGCCGAGCTTGAGCTTGAGGACCTGGCCGATATGGTTCCCGAGGCTGAAGAGCGCTGGCAGGAAGCGCAGCACGGCACGGGTATTGCTCGCGAGGCGCTTGATGCTATTGATGAGCATATTGCTGCGCAGAGTGCACTCATGTCGAGTCACGATCTTGAAATATCCAAGCTCACCGGCCAGCGTGATGCTGCTCAAACCCGGTTGAGTACCGTGCGCGATGAGGTGCTGCGGCAGCAAAAAGCGTTTGAGGAGGCGCAGCAGCGTCACGCGGTAGCGATGCAGGAGCACGCTATCTTCGCGGAGCAGAGCGAACACGGCCTTGAGCACGATCAGGATCTTGACGATGCGTATCATCGCGCGCAAAAAACGGTGAGTGCGGCCGAGGCAGAGATTGAGCGGTTACGTGACCTCCTTCACGGTCACGAGCGTGAGCGTGAAGCGCTTGCCTCCAGGGTGAGCGCGTTATCGCTGGCCCTTGATCGAAAAGATGCCGGAGCAGCCCTGCTCACTCGAGAGCACCCCGGGCTTCAGGGTCGGGTTGCGGAACACGTCAGGGTGCAGCCGGGGTACGAGACCGCGATTGGCGCTGCTCTGGGTACGCTGGGCGAGGCGATTCTTGCCCGTGATCACGACTCTGCTTATGACGCTGTTGCCCACGCAGAGGCTCACGATCTTGGCCGGGTTGATCTTGTGATCGAGAGCGCCCCACACACCCTGATTGATGCTTCAGACATTACGGGTGTGGTATCTGCGGCGTCCGTGGTGAGCGCCCCCGGCGGTGTGCTCGGCATACTTTCACACACCCTCATTGCGGAGGATCTCGGCAGCGCCCGAGAGGCTGCCGCCACTATCGTGCGTCGTGCCGATCTTGCGCTGGTCACGATTGTGACGCTCAGCGGAGATGTTCTCACCCAGCAGGCTGTGCGTGGGGGGTCAGGAAACTCTCCCAGCCGGGTTGAACTTGTGGCCGATAGGGACTCCGCCGCGGAGCGTTTGGTCGAGGTGGAAAAAACCATTACGACCGCGCGCTACGAGCTTACAGAACAGCGGGAAACCGTGAAAATATCGAAAGAACAGGCGGCTCAGGCGCTGTCTGCTCTCCGTGAAAATGATGCGGCGCAGGCCGCGGTGAGCGAAAAGCTCAATCGGTTCCGGATTCAGGCTGAGGCGAGTGCTGCCGAAGCGGAACGTCTTGAGCTGGGCCTGAGCGTGGCGGCAACTGCGGTAGAGGAGGCCGAGCAGAGCCTAGCCTCGGCGATGCAGGCCCTGGATGAGGCAGCTTCGAGGCCGCGCCCGATTCTCGATGTGAGCGAGCGTGACGCGCTGCAAGCGGAACTTGAGGAGGCACGGTCTGCCGAGGTGGATGCTCGTCTGGGCTTTGAAACCGCGCGTGAGCGCATCCGCGCCGCTCAGGAACGAGTAGACGGTTTACGCACACAATACGAAAGGGAGCGCGAGCAGGCCGAGGAGGCGGCGCGTCTGGCCGTCATCCGGGCGCGTCAGATGGCTATTGCTCACGAGGTGGCCTCGGCTCTTCCCGAGGTGCTCGACTCGGTGGGGCGCTCGGTGGCGGAGGCACGTATTGTGCAGAAGCGAGCGGAGGAGGAACGGGCCGCGCAGAACGCCGAACTCACCGGACTGCGGCGTGAGGAGGCAGAGATCCGTGATCGTCTCCGGGTCTTGACCGACGATGTTCACACTCTTGAGCTTCAGATCTACGAGAAGAAGCTGGGGCTTTCCAGTCTGCTGGAGCGGGCCGGCAGCGAGTTTGGCCTGGTGGAGGAGGTTCTGATAGCCGAGTACGGGCCGGATCAGCTGATTCACGTTGGAGGGAAGCAAGAGCCCGAGGCTGTTTTGGAATCTGAGAGTGAGTCTGGGTCTGAGTCTGAGTCTGGGTCTGAGTCTGAGTCTGGGTCTGAGTCTGCCCCCGGGTCTGAGTCTCGCTCCGGAGTCTCGACGGATACCGAAGGCACTCCTTATGTCCGTGCCGATCAGGAAAAACGCCTGCGTCAGGCCGAGCGTAAACTTTCCGAACTGGGAAGAGTAAACCCGCTTGCCCTGGAAGAGTTTGCCGCTCTTGAGCAGCGCCATAACTTTCTCGCCGAACAGCTGGCCGATCTGAAAAACACCAGGGCTGACCTGCTCACCATTATCGGCGAACTTGACGAGAAGATGGAGGGCATTTTTACCGAGGCATTTGAAGATACCAAAGCCGCTTTTGGTGAGGTGTTTCCGGTTCTCTTCCCGGGAGGAACGGGTGATATCTCTCTCACCGATCCCGACAATATGCTCACAACGGGCATTGAAGTGTCGGTGCGTCCCGTGGGTAAAAAGATTGAGCGTCTCTCCCTGCTCTCGGGTGGGGAACGTTCTCTGGCTGCGGTCGCTCTGCTCATCGCGATTTTTAAAGCTCGCCCTAGTCCCTTCTACATCATGGATGAGGTCGAGGCCGCTCTGGATGACGCCAACCTGGGTCGTCTACTCACCATTTTTCAGGACCTTCGGGAGCACTCTCAGCTCATCGTTATCACCCACCAGAAGCGAACAATGGAGATCGCGGATGCCCTGTACGGTGTGTCCATGCGGCAGGATGGTGTCTCCGCCGTGGTGGGACAAAAGATCGCGCGAGAAGAATCCGTAGTGGAACCCACCGAGTAACCCGGGAGACCCCTTCCCTCGAGCTAAGATTGATCCTATGGCTGAAAAATCATGGTCCCTCGCAGGAGCCCTTCGCGGCATGTTTACTCGCGAAACCATCACCGAAGATACCTGGGATGATCTCGAAGAGGCGCTCATCACGGCAGACTTTGGCCCCGACCTTACCGAACGTATCACCGACGATCTTCGCGCAAAAGTTACCCGATACGGCACAACCGATCCTCAAGACCTCAGGCGTATGCTTCGTGAGACCCTCGAAGAGAAGCTATCCCTGCTAGACCCCACGCTCAACCTTCAGGAGCGTCCCGCCGTGATCCTGGTCGTGGGGGTTAACGGTGTGGGCAAGACCACCACCATCGGTAAGTTTGCGCGTTTTTTGCGTAATTATGACCGCTCGGTTGTTGTGGGGGCCGCGGATACGTTTCGTGCGGCTGCCGTTGAACAACTGGCGACCTGGGCTCAGCGTGCCGATGTTGAGATTGTGCGGCCCCAGCACGAGGGTCAGGATCCGGCCTCCGTCGCGTTTCAAACCGTGGAGCAGGCTAAACAAAACGGCACCGAAATGGTCATTATTGATACCGCCGGTCGCCTGCAGACCAAGGGGGGTCTAATGGACGAGCTGACTAAGATTCGTCGTGTGATCGAGAAGCAGGCTCCTGTTTCCGAGGTGCTGCTGGTGCTTGATGCCACAACGGGTCAGAACGGGCTGGCTCAGGCCGAGGCCTTTATTCAGCATGCCGGGGTAACGGGTCTTGTCCTCACCAAACTTGATGGCTCGGCAAAGGGCGGCTTTATCCTGACGGTGCAGGAGAAGACCGGTATCCCGGTGAAGCTCGTGGGGCAGGGAGAGGGGATCGGTGACCTCACCGGCTTCACCCCCCACGTGTTTGCGCAACAATTGGTGGGATGACGCCTTCCGTGTCGAAAGGTCGTCTAGGCTGGGTGGATGTCGTGCCTTGCTCTCATCTCTGACATCCACGGCAATACTCCTGCCCTTGTAGCAGTGCTGGAGGCGATCACCCGTGACGGCATCGAGCAAATTGTGAACCTGGGGGATATCGCCTCCTGTGGAGTCGACCCACGGGGCACGCTGGACGTGTTGCGTAAACGGCCGGATATTCTGACCGTGCGCGGTAATCACGAACGACAGTTCTTGACCCTCTCACGTGAGTATATGGGCGCATCGGATCGACTCGCGTTTGATCTGCTCACCTACGATGACCGCGAGCGGCCCGCAGGACTACCGGTTACGGTGGAGCCTGCTCCGGGTGTTCTTGCTTTCCACGGCTCACCCGATGATGACCTGTGCTACCTACTTCACACGGTCGACTCGGCGGTACCGGACTCCCTCCGTGAGGCCAATGATCAAGAAGTCTTGGAGAGACTCGGGGCATCAACCGACCGCTTTGAGGTGTTTGTGTGCGGGCACACCCACTGACAACGCACCAGGCGATTACCAAATGGTTCTCTAATCGTGAATCCCGGCAGTGTCGGCTGGCCTGCCTGTGAAGATGATACCCCTCTACCGCACCGCGTACAGGCTGGAGCACCGCAGGCGAGATACACGGTGATCGAGAAGACTGGCGCTAGCGGATGGCTCGTGGATGAACGCCGTATTGATTACGACTATGATGTTGCAGTTGAGTTTGCCATCCGCGACGGGCGAGACGATGTGGCACGCGCGCTTCGTACGGGCCAGGTTATCGAACGGCCTGAGCAAACTCGGAGGGCTGTTCCTGTGCTAGGCGGGCGAGGTGCGAAGGTAGCTCACGCCCGTGGGCTCGCATAGTCTGTGCCCAGAGGCGGCCCGCTCGATAGGAGGAGCGTACGAGGGGTCCCGCAAGCACACCCTTAAAACCGATGGCCTCGGCCTCCGTCTTCATCTCAATGAATTCCTCGGGCTTGACCCAGCGATCAATCGGAAGATGACGTGGGCTCGGGCGTAGGTATTGCGTGAGTGTGATGATGTCTGTGCCCGCATCGTGTAGGTCGTGTAGCGCCTGGCTCACTTCATCTCGCGTTTCTCCCATTCCGAGGATGAGGTTGGATTTGGTGATCATGTTTGCCTCGCGGGCCTGGGTGAGCACCCCGAGGGAGCGTTCGTATTCAAAAGCGGGGCGTATCCGTTTGAAGACCCGGGGTACGGTTTCCACGTTGTGGGCAAAGACCTCGGGTTTTGATTCAAAAATGATGTTCAGAAGTTCGGGTTTACCCGAGAAGTCTGTGGCAAGGAGCTCCACTCCCGTCTCGGGGTTAAGCTCGTGGATTTTGCGTACCGTTTCGGCGTGTAACCAGGCTCCTTCATCGGGAAGGTCGTCGCGTGCCACCCCGGTGACGGTGGAGTATCGCAGGTTCATGGCACGCACCGACTCAGCTACCCGCTGCGGTTCTTCGGCGTCGTAATCGGCCGGTTTCCCCGTGTCGATCTGGCAAAAGTCACAGCGTCTGGTGCATTGGGAACCACCGATGAGAAATGTGGCCTCTCGGTCTTCCCAGCATTCAAAGATATTGGGGCAGCCGGCCTGTTGGCACACCGTATTGAGTTTTTGCGATTTAACCAGATCGGTCAGTTCCCGATATTCGGGACCCATTTTGGCTCGGGTTTTGATCCATTCGGGTTTGCGCTCAATCGGGGTTTGAGAGTTACGAACCTCGAGGCGTAGTAGCTTGCGTCCCCGAGGAGCCTGTGAGGGAGTGGCCTCCGCGGTGGTGGGCGCGCCACATCCGCTACCCGGCTGAGTGGGGTTGACGGGAGGGGTATTGCTCATGGAAGCTCCTTGTTTATCTGCGAAGCGCTGCGTTCTCTGTGTGAAGTGCTGTTGTTTCGCCGATCCCAAATGAGGCGAGAGCCGAGGCGAGATGCGTGGTAACGGAGGGGGCAATATCCGTAGGTGATACTATCCGCTGAGCCTCAAGCGACACGGTGGTGACTCCGGCGTCGGAGATTCCACACGCTGTGATGTGTTCGTAGGGGGTGAGGCTATTGGAGCAGTTAAGCGCAAAGCCGTGCATTGTTACTCCGCGGGAAACGCGTAGGCCGATGGCCGCTATCTTATTGTGACCGGTACTCGAGGCGATCCAGACCCCCGAGCGCCCGTGAACCCGCTTGCCCACGATGCCGTGATCGGAGAGCGCGTTGATAAGAGCTGATTCAAGAAGTCGAACAAATCCCACCACGTTTTTTGCCTCCGGTAAACGCACGATGGGATAACCGATGAGCTGTCCCGGTCCGTGCCAGGTGATGCTGCCACCCCGATCCACGTCGATAACAGGTATGGGGTGTGAGGCGCTGGGGCGGTGTTTTTCTTCGGTGCGGCTTCCCGCCGTGTAAACGTTATTGTGCTCGCAGAGGATCACCGAGTTGGGACAGGTGTTGTCTGCAACAGCCCGATGGGTTACGCGTTGTAGATCTAGCCCCTTGCTGTAATCGAGGTAGGAGGGTGCGTACCCGGGTGTCAAGAATGAGACCATACGAAGTATCCTACTATTAATGGACGCTGGTCACTTAACGCGTTTTTGCTTGATATTTCGATACTTTTTCTGTGAGTGCCCTGTTAGTGTTTGCGGTGCGGCGGTGGATAGTAGACTGGGGGAGTCATGGCTACTTTTGGAAATCTCTCGGATCGGCTTGCCGACACATTTAAAAACCTTCGCACGAAGGGAAAGCTCTCTGCCTCGGATGTCGACGGCACCGTGCGCGAAATTCGCCGCGCGCTACTTGATGCCGACGTTGCCCTCGACGTTGTGAAGGGGTTTACAGGCTCGGTGCGTGAGCGTGCCCTCAGCGATGAGGTTAACAGGGCGTTGAACCCCGCGCAGCAGGTTGTCCAGATCGTCAACGAGGAGCTCATTCAGATTCTGGGTGGCCAGCAGCGCCGTCTGGAATTTGCAAAAAATCCACCCACGGTGATCATGCTTGCGGGCCTTCAGGGAGCAGGTAAAACTACCCTGGCGGGCAAGCTCTCACGGTGGCTCGCGGGAGAGGGTCACAAACCGCTCCTCGTTGCAGCGGACCTGCAGCGACCCAACGCCGTGACCCAGCTGAGCGTTGTCGCTGAGCAGGCCGGCGTAGCCATTTTTGCGCCGGAACCAGGCAACGGCGTTGGTGATCCCGTGAGAGTCGCAAAAGACTCCATTACCTACGCAAACGACAAAATGTACGATGTGGTTATCGTCGACACGGCCGGGCGCCTGGGCGTAGATGCAGAGCTCATGAAGCAGGCCGCAGACATTCGTCGGGCAATAGACCCCGACGAGGTTCTTTTTGTTATTGACGCGATGATTGGGCAAGACGCGGTTAATACGGCAAAGGCCTTTCAGGAGGGCGTCGACTTTACCGGCGTGGTCCTCACAAAGCTCGACGGTGATGCCCGAGGTGGTGCCGCGCTCTCCGTGGCCAGTGTGACCGGACGCCCGATTATCTTTGCCTCCACGGGTGAGGGGCTTGACGACTTTGAGCCGTTCCACCCCGATCGTATGGCAAGCCGGATCCTTGATCTGGGAGACATGCTCACGCTCATCGAGCAGGCGCAGCGATCCTTTGACGAGGAAGAGGCTCGTAAGGTTGCCGAAAAGTTCGCCACCGATACTTTTACTCTCGATGATTTTCTCAAACAGATGCAGCAGTTGCGCAACATGGGAAACATCAAGAAGATGATGGGTATGCTTCCCGGAATGGGACAGATGCGTGAGCAGCTTGATAATTTTGATGAAAAAGAAATCGGGCGCACCGAGGCCATCATCCAGTCGATGACCCCGGCGGAAAGAGCCAACCCCAAGCTTCTGAACGGTTCGCGCAGGCTGCGTATTGCGCGGGGTTCCGGGGCGACCGTGACCGACGTCAATGGTCTGGTAAATCGCTTTGAGCAGGCAGCCAAGATGATGAAAACGGTGGCCAAGGGAGGCATGCCCCAGATCCCGGGCATGGGCCCGGTCCCCGGTGGTGGTTTTGGTGGCGGGAAGCGCAAGAACGCAAAGTCAAAGAAAAAAGGCTCTCGCTCGGGCAACCCTGCAAAGCGTGCTCTTGACGCGCAATCAGCAGCAGCCGAACCTCCTCAGACCTCAGGCTCCGGATTTGGGCTTGGAAAAGCTCCGGGGAAGTCTCAGGGGCCGACCGAGGAGGAGATGGCCGCGCTGCAAAGAATGATGGGCAAATAGTTCTGCGATTCTTTCACGAAATCTGCCGCGTCAATTACCGTATCGGCTAAAAACATGACAGAATAGGTCGTTGAGTCTGAATCGCTCGACCCTCTAATCAGGCGGTTCAGAAATTCCTTTCA
Organism: Lysinibacter sp. HNR; assembly: GCF_029760935.1. Lineage (NCBI taxonomy): Bacteria > Bacillati > Actinomycetota > Actinomycetes > Micrococcales > Microbacteriaceae > Lysinibacter > Lysinibacter sp. HNR. The sequence goes on from NZ_CP121684.1 coordinate 1,304,696, forward strand.
GAGCTTTCGCGCCGAGTGTAAACCCACGCAATCGGCCGCGGTTCATCCACACTAAAAGCATTTCAGGAGAAATTGTGGCTGTAAAAATTCGTTTAAAGCGTTTCGGAAAGATCCGTTCGCCCCACTACCGCGTTGTTGTCGCGGACTCACGCACCAAGCGTGACGGTCGTGTGATCGAGGAGATCGGCAAGTACCACCCCACCGAGGACCCGTCGGTGATCGAGATTGACTCGGAGCGGGCACTCTACTGGCTGGGAGTGGGTGCACAGCCCACCGAGCAGGTACTCGCTCTGCTTAAGCTCACGGGCGACTGGGGCAAGTTCAAGGGTGACAAGGATGCCGTCAGCACCGTTCGAGTAAAGGAGCCCAAGGTTCCTTTTGTCGCCGACGAAAAGAAGAAGCCCGTGCTGAAGCCCAAGACCGAGACTCCAGCTCCTAAGGCAGAAGAAACTCCCGCTGAAGAGTCGCCGGCTGAGGATTCCGCTGTGGAAGCAGCTGAAGAGAACAAGGCCTAGTTCGTGCTTGTTCCGGCTCTTGAACACCTCGTGCGGGGGATTGTTGATAACCCCGACGAGGTGCAGATCATTTCTAAGAGCGGCGGGCGCGGCGAGGTTCTTGAGGTGCATGTTCACCCCGAGGACCTCGGCCGCGTTATCGGACGCTCGGGTCGCACCGCGCAATCGCTGCGCACCGTTGTCGAGGCTCTGGCTGATGGTCGCCGTGTCCGTGTCGACGTTGTTGACACTGACAAATAAGACGGCTCGGTATCGTGGAGCGGAGCGGGGCTTGGCCCAGGCTGGTAGCACAAATAGATGAGCAGCGCTCGATTGGTGGTGAGTGAATAGTGGCGACGCGACGCGGCCGACACTCACCATCCGAAAATAACTCTCAGTTGCGGGTTGGTCGGCTCACCAAGGCTCACGGACTGAAGGGTGCGCTCAGGCTCGAACTATACACCGATGATCCCGAGCGCAGATTCTTTCCCGGCGCGGAATTTACTCTTCAGGTTCCGGAAACTTCTCCGTGGCACGGCAAAAAAATTCAGTTGCGAGAGCTTCGCTGGTATAACTCACACCCTGTCGTGTTTTTTGTGGGTGTGGATGACCGAACTGCGGCAGACACCCTAGTAAAGGCAATCCTGTGGATTGAGGAGGACCCCTCAGAGGCTGCGGAGAGTGACAACGCCTGGTATGCCCATCAACTCGCGGGGCTCGAGGTTCGGCGTGATGGGATCAGTATCGGTAGAGTGCTCCGAATTGAGCACATGCCTGCCCAGGACCTTCTGATCGTTGAGACCTCAGCGGGAGAGGTGATGGTGCCATTTGTATCGGCAATTGTGCCCACTGTTGATCTCGACGGTGGATTCATCACTGTTACGCCCCCTCACGGACTTTTTGAGGAAGAGACCACCTAGGCTCCTGTCTCACCCGATAGGCTGCTGCTCACAGAGAAATAGGTAACCATGAAGATAGATATCGTGAGTATCTTTCCATCCTTTTTTGATGTGCTTGATATTTCGCTGCTGGGCAAGGCCATGCAGAACAACGTTATTGATCTCACGGTGCACGATCTGCGGGACTTTACGTATGATCGCCACCGAACTGTTGATGACAGACCGTACGGTGGCGGAGCGGGGATGGTTATGAAACCGGAACCCTGGGGGAGGGCCCTCGATTTAATCCTGGAGGGTGAGCCAGGAAAATCCGCAGAGGCTCGGGTGGATGCACCGGGGGCCGCAGGTTTTCAGGCGAGTGCCGAGGAGAGTCGGGCGGAGGTCGAGGGTATCGCCGAAACCTCGGTGGACGCTACGGTTCATCACAAAGAGAAACTAGATTCACCCCTGGTGATCTTTCCCTCGCCGGCGGGTGAAGTTTTTCGACAGTCTATGGCCAAAGAATTGGCGGCTGAAAACCACGTAATATTTGGCTGTGGCAGGTACGAGGGGATCGATCAGCGGGTTTTTGAATACGCGCAGACTCGGGCGCGTGTCAGGCTTGTAAGCCTCGGGGATTACGTTCTTAACGGGGGGGAGGTGGCCACCATGGCTATGATCGAGGCGATCGGTAGGCTCATCCCCGGGGTTATTGGCAACCCGGAGAGCCTTGCGGAGGAATCGCACGAGGATGGGCTGCTTGAATACCCGAGCTACACTAAACCCTCGGTGTGGCGTGGATACGAAGTTCCCCCCGTGCTACTCGCTGGTAACCACGCGGTGATTGAGAGGTGGCGTCACGAGCAGAGCGTGGAACGGACTCGCCGCGTGCGTCCCGATCTTCTTAAAGAATAAGTGTGGCTATTGGTCTGTGCTCCGATTCCGTGGCATAATGGATCCTTGTGTCACCATTCGGCTCTGCCATGAGGGAACCGAAGAATTGGAGCGGCACGCACCATGATTTTATTAATAACCTATTAGTGTGCACTCGACTTGTGGCGGGTGCAGAGAGCGAAAAAACATGCAAAAGTTGGACTTTATTGATGAGGCATCGCTGAAGTCAGACATCCCTGATTTCCGTGCCGGTGACACTGTCAAGGTTCACGTGAACATCATTGAGGGTAATCGCACGCGTATCCAGGTGTTTCAGGGTGTTGTTATAGCTCGCTCGGGTCACGGTGTACGCGAAACCTGTATCGTTCGCAAGATCAGCTTTCAGGTTGGCGTGGAACGTACTTTCCCCATCCACTCGCCTGTGATCGACAAGATCGAGATTGTGAGCCGCGGTGATGTGCGCCGTGCCAAGCTGTATTATCTCCGTGAGTTGCGTGGAAAAAAGGCAAAAATCCGCGAAAAGCGCGAGGTCTAAATTTTATAAATACTCGGTTGGGCTCCACACAGTCATTAGACTGGTGTGGAGCCTAGGCGGTTAAATGACAACACAGGAACAGAAACTTCGATGAACACAGCATCTTCGCGGCGCCAACGTGGGGTGCTCGTTTTTCTTCGTGATCTCGCGATCATTATTCTAATTGCCCTTACGCTTTCCACCCTGGTAAGGACGTTCTTAGTTCGATCGTTTTATATCCCCTCGTCATCAATGGAAAATACCCTCCAGATTGATGATCGGATTCTTGTCAACCAGCTGGTTCCCAATGTGCAGGACCTTCAGCGTGGTGACATCGTTGTGTTTGAAGATCCGGGCGGCTGGCTCACTCCGCGCGCTGCTTCCACCACTCCGTCTCCTCTTCAATGGTTTCTTGAGCTGGTTGGTCTTTCCGCCACAGATAGCGGTGAACATCTGGTCAAGCGTGTCATTGGGCTTCCTGGAGACACCGTGGAGTGTTGCAGCCCTCTGGGGAAAATCCTGGTGAACGGCGAACCTGTTGATGAACCGTACCTTAAGCTTCCCTCATCGGACAGTCCGGCATCAGCGATTGATTTTAAAGTTACGGTTCCCGAGGGTTCACTCTGGGTCATGGGGGATAATCGTAATGCTTCTGCCGACTCGCGATACAACAGGGATAAGCCTGGTGACGGCTTTGTTCCCATCGAGAACGTCGTTGGCACAGCTTTTATGATCAATTGGCCGCTGAACCACTTCACCATTTTTAACAGTCGTGCAGACCTCTTTCACGATAAGTAGGTAGCTTGTGAGCTCGGTCCCCAGGAAGGCGCTTTCCGCAAAAAACGTTCCTCCCACGCTTGAGCTTGAGCACACCCTCTTGCAGCCCGAGGTTTCTCTTGTGATCGGATGCGATGAGGTGGGGCGCGGCGCTATTGCGGGTCCGGTGGCGGTGGGAATGGCGGCCTGCTCTCGGGCGAGCGGCAGGATTCCCGAGGGACTGCGGGACTCTAAGTTACTCACGGAGAAGCGCCGTGAAGCAGTCTACCCCGCTACGGCTGAGTGGGCGCTGTTTCGGGCTGTGGGGTACGCTTCAGCCCGGGAAGTGGATACTCTTGGTATTTCCGCCTGCCTGGGACTCGCGGGGAAGCGAGCGCTGATCACGATGTATGAGGCGGGAGCCACAGTGGGATCCAGCATCGTGCTTTTAGATGGCTCGCACGATTGGCTTTCCCCGGCGCTCTCTTCTCCACTTCGAGTACATACTCGGGTGGGGGCTGATCGTGATTGCGCGAGTGTTGCGGCGGCCTCGGTTCTCGCAAAGGTTGAGCGTGACCGTCTGATGAAGGCGCTCGATGAGAGGATGCCCGGCTACGGTTGGGGAAGCAACAAAGGGTACGGCTCCGCCCAGCACTACCGTGCTATTAGCGACCATGGAACCACCGAGTACCATCGAGTGAGTTGGCTCAGGGGTACCGGTTCAACCACTGACTAACTTTCACCCTAGGATTACAGTATGAACGAAGATGAGTTTGAAGATTATGAGCGTGAGGTAGAGCTTGCGCTATTTCGTGAATATCGCGATATTGTCACTCAGTTTCGTTATGTGGTCGAGACTGAGAGACGCTTTTACCTGGCCAACAGCGTTGAGCTAAAACGACAGGATGCCGGCAACGATTTTTACTTCGAGCTCACTATGAGTGATGTGTGGGTCTGGGATGTCTATCGCGCCGATCGTTTTGTGAAGTCTGTTCGTGTCTTGACCTTCAAAGATGTTAACGTTGAGGAGCTTTCAGACCACGAGTTTAGTATCCCGCAGGAGTTAGCTCTCGACGAATAAAACCCCCGAGGGCGATTCTCCTCAACACTGCCAATAAAAAGACGATTATCCACTGTTTGACGCTTCGCCTCGCGAACGGAAGGTTGCCCGTGGAATCCTGATAATCAGGAGGCACGTTATGGCATACAAAGATGATTTGGGACGGTGGGGTGAGTCGGTTGCGGCCGAATTTTTGCAAGAAAAAAACTACTCAATCCTCCACCAGAACTGGCGCAACAATATGGGAGAGATCGATATCATCGCGGTTTCCGGGGAAACCACGGTGTTTATCGAGGTCAAGACACGAAGCAGCACTCGATTTGGCCATCCCTTTGAAGCGATTACCACCGAAAAGCTTGCTCGGCTGCGGCGCTTAGGATGGGCGTGGTGTCGGTTACAAGAGACACCACCCGTAAAGATACGAATTGACGCGGTGGCGGTGTTAGGAGTACCCGGTCGTGTCCCCAGAGTTGAGCATCTGCGTGGTGTTTTTTAAATGACAGTTGCGCGTACACACAGTGTTGCCCTGACCGGGCTTGATGGGCACCTGGTAGAGGTGGAGGCAGACGTGTCCCAAAACCTTCCGGGTTTTGTCATCATTGGTCTTCCCGATGCCTCGCTTGCCGAGGCAAAAGAGAGGGTTCGGGTGGCAGCAAACAACAGCGGGTGCCCGCTCACCGATCGTAAGCTTACGGTTAACCTTTCTCCCGCCTCGTTGCCCAAACAGGGTTCAGGGTTCGACCTGGCAATCGCTATGGCAGGTCTTGCAGCCGCGGGAAGCGTGCCTGCCGCGTCCATCCGCGATGTTGTGCATCTGGGTGAACTGCGGCTCGACGGAAGGTTACGCCCGCTTTCAGGTATGCTCCCCGCCGTCGTTGCCGCCCGCAAGGCGGGTGCAAAAACGGTGATGGTTCCAATCGCAAACAGGGGCGAAGCCGAGCTTGTGCCCGACATCCGAGTCATTGCGGTGTCAACCCTGCGCGAGGCGGCAGCATGGCACGGTGGGCAATATCCCCCCGCACCGGCTGAACCTGCAGCACCGTCGGATGCCGCCCCCGTTACTCCTCCGACATCGGCCTCTATGAGAGTTGCCAGTGAGACAGCGGAGCGGCAGATAAAGAATATGAGCGCGCAACTGGAAAACGATGGCGACCTCGGGGACATTGTGGGCAATGAAGAGGCCGTATCTGCTCTTATCGTTGCGGCTGCAGGCGGGCACAACGTTCTTATGGTGGGGCCTCCTGGTGCCGGAAAAACTATGCTTGCGTCGCGGCTCATCGGAATCCTGCCCGACCTGAGCGAAGCAGAATCGCTTGAATCCAGCTGTGTGCATTCGCTTTCGGGGCAGAGCCTGGAACAGGGGCTCATTGTGCGTCCCCCCTTTGAGTCTCCCCACCACAGCATTAGCATTGCGGCACTTGTTGGTGGGGGCAGTGCTGTTATTCGTCCCGGGGCGGCGGCTCGGGCCTCGGGCGGGGTACTTTTTATCGATGAGGTTCCCGAGATGTCAGCCACCGTCTTAGACTCACTGCGGCAGTCTCTTGAATCACGGCAAATTGTTATTCAACGGGCACGGGCTACCGCCGTATTCCCCGCAAAGTTTCAGCTTGTCATGGCCGCCAACCCCTGTCCGTGCGGTAACTACGGGGTTCGCGACGGTGAGTGCGTTTGTACCCCGGCGCTCCGTCGCCGCTATCTGGGGAGAATATCCGGGCCGATTAAAGACAGAATAGACATTCACCTGAACGTGAATAGGATCACCACCGCCCAGTTGCGGGTAGCAGACGGCGCCCAGAGAATAACCAGCGCGCAGGCACGAAAACGGGTTGAACGGGCCAGAGCCTGTTCAGCGAGGCGATTGGCGGACACTCCCTGGAGAACAAACGCTGAAGTGCCAGGCTCCTGGCTGCGTGAAAGGCGGCAGCGTTTATCACTCGAAACAACCGTGAGTGTGGACCGTGCTCTCGAAAGGGGGCTCATCACCATGCGCGGATACGACAGGGTCTTAAGAATTGCCTGGACTCTTTGCGACCTTGACGCCGCTGCTTCCCCCACTAAAAGCCATGTTTCCCAGGCGCTTTACCTCAGGAGAGGGGTGTGAGATGGGCAAAAACATATTTGGGTTACAACGCTCACTTGTGTATCAATCCGTTCGGCAGCTCATTGCGCACGATCCCGTTCTTGGGGTTCCGGGTGAACCCCAAGACACACTGTTAGCAAGCGTAGAAAAGGTTGCGGAGGTTTTTGCGCGGTCCGTATGGAGCCGTCTGGCCGAACCAGGAGATAGGGTCTCCCACATTCTGATCGAGCAACTCGGAGCCGCCGGTGCGTTGAACCTTTTGCTTGAAGAAACAGAGGGCGGTAAAACATTTGGTTGCTTGGACTCCAGGGGTAAAGATAAATTTTCAGGACATGCAACAGCGCTAAAAACGGGGGAGCCAACAAGCGGTACGAGAGAAGAAGAGAGCGAAAAATCTCGAGTGGATGAAATCCGTGAGCTGTCAGTGCTCAGGACCTCAATGGAACGTTGGCGTCCGAGACTGGTGTCCTCGGAGGTGCTTCGTGGCGCCGAGATAGCCCAGCAGATTGGGGCACGAATCTGCACACCGGATTTTGGCTCGTGGCCAGCATCGCTCAACGACCTGAACGAGCATAGGCCCCATGCGCTGTGGATACGGGGGCAAAAACACCGAGGGAATGCACCGGCTCTTAGCGTGGTGGGAGCAAGGGCTTCCACGGGGTACGGGGAGCAGGTGACTGCTGAAATAGCCTCCGGGCTAGCAGCTCACGGCGTCACCGTGGTGTCGGGTGGTGCCTACGGGATTGATGGTATGGCCCATCGCTCAGCCCTGGCCTCACACGGGCATACGGTGGCAATATTAGCCGGGGGAATCGATCGACTCTATCCGAGTGGGCACGGGGATCTATTCACCCGTATTCTGCGTGAAGGAACTATCTTGACCGAAATGCCTCCCGGTTTTTCTCCCACAAAATGGCGCTTTCTGCAGCGTAACAGGCTCATAGCCGCACTGGGAAACGCAACGATCGTTTGTGAGGCCGGGCGGCGTTCAGGGTCCCTCAACACTGCGGGACATGCGGCGGCGTTGGGACGCCCTCTGGGCGCGGTTCCCGGCCCTGTCACATCAACCGCATCTGATGGGTGCCACCTCCTGCTCAGAGAGTACAACGCTATCTGTGTTACCACGGCTGAGCAGGCACGGGAAATCGTCATCCCTCTGAACTCCGACCCTGTTGTACACGATAGTGAAGCTCATGCACAATCGCCAGAATACCTGAGGCTATGGGATGCGCTCAGCACACGTCGGGCACGTAGCGTTGATGAACTCGCTCGACTCTCCGGGCATAGCCCTCCCGAGGTGAGGGCGTTACTTGCGGAACTCCTCTATGAGGGAGCCATCGCTGAAACCTCGGGTGGATGGAAAGCGGTGAAGCCGAGCACAATCAGAACCCCGCGGTTACGGAACCGGTGAGACCCGTCTCCCCGTGGAAGGGTTGGCGATTATGTGACAAGCGCAAACATGTTCCCCGGTGTTTACAATATTGTGGTGCAGAATAAACGTGTGAGCCTTGAACACTCTGCCGATAATTTTGTGGGATACCTTGCGGCTGAGCGAGGGTACTCAAAACAGACAGCTCGTGCCTACCGTTCCGATATTAGTTCGCTTCAGGAATATTTGAATACGCACTCACCTACGAAAAAATGGTTTGAGCTTGACGATCTTCGTGACTGGTTGTGGGACGCACAGAGTCAAGGAATCGCCAGGAGCACGCTTGCTCGTCGCACCGCGTCAATCAAGATGTTTAGCCGTTGGCTCTATAAAAATGGCTACCGTGATACAGACGTCGCCTCTCGGCTCACCGGTCCTAGGGCGGAGCAGCACCTTCCGCGTACGGTATCCCACTCTCAGATCGACACTATCCTGGCGATGCTTGCGGAACAGGCTAAAACGGAGGACCCCGTAGCGGAGCGCGATAGCGCCATCTTGGAGCTTTTATACGGTTCTGCGCTTCGGGTGTCCGAAGCTGTGAGTCTTAATCTTGGTGATGTTGACTTTGAGAGGCTTACCGTGAGGGTTACCGGTAAGGGTGATAAACAGAGGGTTGTGCCTTTTGGTGTTCCCGCGGCTTCTTCTTTGTATACGTATGCGGAGCACGGGCGGGCGCTCCTTCTAAACCAAAAAATCGTACACAAGCCAACAGGAATAACAAGCGCTCGTACCGAGGGGGGCGCATTCTTTTTGAGTCGGAGAGGCCTGCGGATGGGGTCGAGGTCGATATACGCTGTTGTTGCCCGTGTTCTTCAAGAGATTCCCGGTACCGGAGGTAACGGTCCCCACACTCTACGCCACACTGCGGCGACCCATCTTCTTGACGGGGGAGCGGATCTGCGAGCGGTGCAGGAAATGCTGGGGCACTCAAGCCTGGCCACCACCCAGATTTATACGCACGTATCGGCCGAGCGTCTAGCCCGCACTTATCGAGCTGCTCACCCTCGTGCATAGACGACTGCGTGTCCGATTTGATTTCACACTGGAGTCCCGCGCTGCCTATGCTCGCGCGTAGACGCCTGGAGGTCTTGTCCGGCTGGATCACAGAACGGGTCAACGTCTGCCTTGCGTGTGGATAGCTGGGCTGTGTTCTCGGTGCTGGCATTACTGAGGGATGCGACGGCAGCAGAACGGGCTTGCTCATCAGACCAAAGAGGATCATCGGGTTGAGGTATTCCCCGTTGAATCGTGCTCCGATGTGTATACACGTAGAGACGGTATCGTTGCAGTGTGAGTGGGAATCAACGGTGGCTATGACCTGACCGCGGGTGACAGCTTCTCCCGCTAAAACAAGCGATTGAACCGGCTCAAAACTTGAAATATAACCACCGGAGTGCCGAATAGATAACACTGCCCTGTCTACCACCGTCCCAGAAAAATGTACAACTCCGTCATCGGGCGCAGACAGCTGAACTGCGGCCCCGGTCTTAACATCGATCCCGCGGTGTCCGGCGGCGTAGGGAGTCTCCGGAGCGATAAAAGGCCTATGGAGTTGATAGGGGGCCTCAAGAGGGAATGACCAGGACGGGTGCTGCCGTCCGGCTTTCTCGGACTGAACTGCTAAGGGATCTGTGAAAATTGGTGGTCGAATCGCGAGTGTGAGCGTTGTGGAGGGTGCAAAACACAGGAGTATGCAGGGGAGGACAAAGCGATAAACGGTTTTGACCAATAGCAGTGATGATAAGCGTGGGAAGAAGGTCATGCACCATATGATGCCCCGTATGCGAAAAGGTAAGGGGATAAATACCGGAATAATACTGAGAGTTGAATAATCTCTTCCTGTGGAGGAGAGGTTATTGGGACGGAGGGGTGGTAGCATTGTTACAGCATCTTTGAATAAAAGATGACTACGCGTGCCCGCTGATAGGCATTCACAATATTCGGTCTTCCGCCAAACGTTCCTCACAGAACGTTTATGGAGAGCCATTGTGTGTCGGGCACCAGGGATCACTGCGTCGCAGTGATCGGTCAACCGAAACAAGCGCTCCATATTTTGGGGCGCAGAAAAGGAGAACGGCCATGGCCGTTGTAACAACTCGCCAGCTGCTCGACAGCGGCGTACACTTTGGACACCAGACCCGTCGCTGGAATCCCAAGATGAAGCGCTTCATCTTTACGGAGCGCTCAGGAATCTACATCATCGATATTCAGCAGTCGCTGAGCTATATCGACAAAGCGTATGATTTTGTCAAGACCACGGTGGCACACGGGGGAAGTATTCTCTTCGTGGGAACCAAGAAGCAGGCCCAGGAGGCTATCGCTGAGCAGGCTACACGCGTGGGGCAGCCGTATGTGAACCAGCGCTGGCTAGGTGGTCTGCTGACCAACTTCCAAACGGTTTCGCAGCGTCTTTCCCGCATGAAGGAGTTGGAAGAACTTGATTACGAGGGAACCACCAGCGGCTTCACCAAAAAAGAGTTGCTCCTCAAGAAGCGTGAACTCGACAAGCTGCACAAGAGCCTGGGTGGAATTCGCAATATGACCAAGACGCCCTCGGCGATTTGGATTGTTGATACCAAAAAAGAGCATCTTGCAATTGATGAGGCTAAGAAGCTGGGCATTCCGGTCATCGCAATTTTGGACACCAACTGTGACCCCGATGACGTTAACTACCCGATACCGGGCAATGACGATGCTATTAGAAGCGTTGCGCTGCTTACTCGTGTGGTTGCAGATGCCGCAGCCGAGGGCCTGGTTCAGCGTCACCAGAAGTCTGATGCCTCAGATGCCCCCGCTGAGCCTCTGGCCGAGTGGGAGACCGAACTCCTTGCTGCACCCGTGACAGAGACGGAGGAGGCCACCGCTTCTGTCCCTGAGGCACCCGCCGCAGAGGAGCCTGCAACAGAGGCCCCCGCCGCAGAGGGTTCCGCAGCGGATGACACAAAGTAATTTGCACGTTAATAACGAGGAGTTAAAACATGGCTAATGTCAGCCTAGAAGCAGTGAAAACCCTCCGTGAGCGCCTCGGTGCCGGAATGGTAGACAGCAAAAATGCTCTGATTGAGGCAGATGGCGACATTGAAAAAGCGGTCGAAATCTTGCGTCTTAAAGGCATGAAAGGTGTTGCTAAGCGCGAGGGTCGTTCAGCGAGTGAGGGGCTGGTAGCTGCCCAAGAGCACGGTAGTGCAACAACCCTGATAGAGCTCGTCTGTGAGACCGACTTCGTGTCAAAAAACGAGAAGTTTATCGCTTTGGCCAACACCGTTCTTGACTCAATTGTTGCCGCCGGCGCTCGTACCCGGGAGGACGCGCTTGCCGCCCCCCTCGGAGGGAAGACCGTCGCGGACGCGATTCAAGACGAGGCCGCAATTCTGGGAGAAAAAGTTGAGCTGCGCGGTGTTGCTGTTGTAGAGGGCGAGAAGTTTGCCGTTTACCTGCACAAGACCAACAAGGATCTTCCTCCTCAGGTTGGTGTGGTTGTGGGCTACTCCGGAGATGATGCGGAAACCGCCCGTGCTGTTGCGCAGCACATTTCGTTTGCCGACCCCCTCTACGTTTCGCGAGAAGATGTCCCCGCGGCGGATATCGAGCGGGAGAGGCAACTTGTCACCGAGATTGCTCAAAACGAAGGTAAGCCTGAGGCCGCACTGCCCAAGATTATTGAGGGGCGTATCAACGGTTTCTTTAAAACCATCGTTCTTATGGATCAAGACTATGCACGTGATAACAAGCAGAGCGTGAGCCAAGTTCTCGGCGATGCTGGTCTGACCGTGAGCGGTTTTGCCCGCTTTAAGGTTGGCGCTTAGGTTTCATCCTTAGCTAAAAGGAGTTCGGGTACGGCAACGACCCGGACTCCTTTTACTATGCACTCAGGCCTGCAACCGACTTTATCCGCCCATATCGGGTAATCTGTGAGTGGCTTATCTCGAACGTAAAGGAACACAATGCCAGAAACTAAACGTCGTCGCGTATTATTGAAGCTTTCGGGAGAAGCCTTTGGCGGGGGACAGCTCGGTGTCAATCCTGATGTTGTCAGCTCAATCGCAAAAGAGATCGCGCTGGCAACAGAGCAGGTTGAAGTAGCAATTGTTGTGGGTGGTGGCAATTTTTTCCGCGGTGCAGAGCTCTCGCAACGGGGGATGGATCGCGGACGTGCAGACTACATGGGCATGCTCGGAACCGTGATGAATGCTCTTGCTCTTCAAGACTTCATTGAGCAGGCCGGGGTAGGGTGTCGGGTTCAATCCGCGATCACTATGACCCAGGTTGCTGAAACCTATATCCCTCTCCGAGCAATTCGTCACCTGGAAAAGAGCCGCGTGGTTGTTTTTGGTGCTGGCGCGGGCCTGCCGTACTTTTCCACCGATACCGTTGCGGCTCAGCGTGCTCTTGAGATCAAAGCGGATATCGTTTTGGTCGCAAAAAACGGGGTTGATGGCGTCTACACGGCTGATCCCCGCCACGATAGTAACGCCACTAAAATTGATAATATTCATTATCAGGAGGCCCTGCAGAAGGGGCTCAAAGTTGTTGACTCAACAGCTTTTAGTCTGTGTATGGATAATCAGATGCCTATGCGTGTTTTTGGTATGGAACCCGCCGGTAATGTCACCGCGGCGATCCTTGGCGAGGAGATTGGTACCCTGGTACATTCTTCCTAGCCTTACTCCAGTAGACTTAGAATCGTTATTACACAATAAGGAGTTGCCGTGATCGCTGATGTCCTCACACAGTCTTCCCAGAAGATGACCAAGGCTGTAGAAGTGGCTAAAGAAGACTTTTCTACCGTTCGAACGGGGCGAGCAAACCCTGCCCTGTTTCAGAAGATTTTGGTGGATTACTACGGCACTCCTACCCCCCTTGACCAGCTTGCATCGCTCCAAAACCAAGATGCCCGCTCAATCATCATCACACCCTACGATAAGTCCGCCCTTAAGGCCATTGAACAAGCCATTCGTGACACACCAAATCTTGGTGCTAATCCCACAAACGATGGCAACATCGTACGCGTTACGATTCCCGAGCTTACCGAGGAGCGTCGCAAAGAGTTTGTCAAAATCGTTAAAGGAAAAGCGGAAGATGCCCGAGTGGTTATCCGTAACCTGCGCCGTAAAACAAAAGATGAGCTTGAGGCGTTAAAGTCCGAGGTGGGAGATGATGAGGTCGCTCGCGCCGAAAAAGAGCTCGAGTCAACAACAAAGTCGCACATCGACGCTATTGAAGACGCCTCTAAGCGTAAAGAAGCTGAGCTTCTTGAGGTTTAGCAGGCGTGGTTGAAGAACAGCGCCCGAAAAAGCGGGAGAAAAACGGTCAGGAGCGTGGCGATATCCACGCGCAATTTGGTGCCGCTCGCGATGAGATTCGAGCGCAATTTGAGGCAACTAAAGCTCATATTGATGCAACAAGCGCCAAAATAGAGGCAAAGGCCGGTCGTAACCTTTTTTGGGCGGTAGGGAGTGGGCTTCTTTTTGGTGCGGTTTTTCTTTTTAGCCTCTTTGCTCTTCCCGGTCTTTTTGTGATTCTTGTGGGCGCTATTGTTGGTGTTACCGTTCTCGAGTTCACCACAGCAGTGAGGACGGTTGGCCGATACGTTCCACGTTTGGGTGCTGTTCTTGCTTCCCTCGGCGTTGTCGCTAGCACGTATTATCTGGGTGCCGTGGGGTTGCTCGTTTCCCTGCTGTTCAGTGTGGTTGTTGTGACGGTGTGGCGCTCGATTGAACTCTGGATTCTTCCCAGCCATCGGTCAAGCACGATCAAGTTTGGTACAGATCTTGCCGCTGGTGTTCTGGTGCTTGTTTATGTGGCTTTTTTTGCGAGCTTTACCATTCTTTTGCGTCAGGGAACCAGCGGCGAGTGGTGGATATTCACTTTTGTTGCGGTTGTAGTCTCAATAGACACTGGAGCTTATATCGCCGGAATCACGCTAGGAAAGCACAAGATGACTCCGCGAATAAGTCCGAATAAAACCTGGGAGGGGTTTGTTGGCGCGGCCCTTGCTGGGCAATTAGCGGCTATCCTTCTCACCGTTTTTGCGCTGGGCTACCCCTGGTGGGCCGGTTCGATCCTGGGATTTGTGCTCTTGTTGACCGCCACGGGCGGTGACCTGACGGAGTCTCTCATCAAGCGAGATCTCGGAATTAAAGATATGAGTTCTTGGATACCGGGTCACGGTGGATTTCTCGATCGCTTAGACTCCCTTCTTCCCTCGGCAGCCGCAACCTACGGTGTTTATCTGGTGTTTGCACTAACTTAGCCCAGGCAATTCCGCGCGCCGAGTACCCTATATCCCCCGAAACAGTGCAGAATAGTCAGTGTGAGTACAACCTTCCCGCGTTCAAAAAATAAGAAGCAGGCTTATAACGCTGCACAGGTGGATGCTTTTTTGGCGGAAGCTCGCGAAGCATACAACCAGGATGCTGCGGGAAAAGTCTCGGTTACTGCCGCGGACCTGAGAAGAATCTCTTTTAGCCTTCAGCGTGGAGGCTATTCCGCACGTCATGTTGATGCTGCCCTTGATCGTCTCGAAGAGGTCTTTTTTGAGCGAGAAAAGCAATCTATTCTTCGTGACGGGGGGCAGGAGGAATGGGACGCGATGGTGCAGCAAAAGATTGAGGACGTCCGAAGTCGCTTAATCCGGCCCAAAAAATCGCGATTTTCACGGTCGGGACTGTTTGCAAACGGATACAATCGTTCCCAAGTTGATGCTCTCTCGGACAGGGTTGCTGCATATCTTGATGAGGGGGTTCCGCTAACTCTGACAGAGGTGCGAGACGCTACTTTTTTCCCGGAAAAACGGGGCTATCGTGAGGATCAGGTCGATTTCTTTCTGGACTATGTCATTGACATTATTCTGTCCGTTCGCTGAACAACCTAAGATGACACTGGCTTCTTCCGCGCCAATTGGATACTATGGAGCCTATTGTGGCTTTTCTTCGTAAATCTGTAGACGATTCTGGGGCACAGGCCTCTGGTCGTGTGTCCCCTGCCCTCTCCCGTAGAAATAGTTCTTTTGTTAAGTTCTCTTTTTCCGCGGTCGCAGCGATGGGTTTAGTCGTAGTAAACATGATCGGGCCATACTCCGCTTTTTCGGTTCAGTCGCAAGCCTATGATGTCATCCCTCTCTCGAAGAGCGATCGCCTGTATCAGACCTATGCGGTCGGTGACACCCTCGTTGCCGTGAGCGAATCCATTAGCGCCCAATCTTTTGAAGTGGTGAAGCTTCCAGAGCCGGAACCGGAGCCTAAACCTGAACCAGAATTGGGTTCGAAGGAGAAGGGGACTGGTCAAGCTCCACCGCAGGGAACGCCTGATCCCGGTTCTGCCAAGGCAATCGCCCTGAGCTATGTTGGCCCGGGAGCAGAATACGACTGCCTGGTTGCTCTATGGAATAAAGAGTCTGGGTGGAATCACCTCGCGCAGAATAAGAGTTCGGGTGCCTATGGAATTCCTCAGTCGCTTCCTGGAAGCAAGATGGCCTCTGCTGGTGCTGATTGGCAAACAAATCCGGACACCCAGATTCGTTGGGGTCTCGGTTATATTCAGGGGCGTTATGGAAGCCCTTGCGGAGCCTGGGCAAAATCACAGAGCAGTGGCTGGTACTAAGGTATGTCTCTCACCAGATAGACTTACGCTATGTCTCGCCCTCGCCGCTCCTCCCGTCGTTCGTGGCGACACTCTTCTTCTGCAGAAGAAGAGATTGACCTGAGCTATCTCACCCAAGGGTGGCGACGCACAGAAATCCGTGGCGGGTTTGAATGGAATGTTCAGCCGGTGTCCTCTTCTCGGGCGCTGAAAGAGTATCGTTGTCCCCGCTGCGAGAAGACTATCGATATTGGCACTGAGCACGTTGTCGTGTGGCGAGCCGATGGGGTCCTCGGCGATAGTGCCGACCTGGCCGCCAGACGACACTGGCATAATCACTGCTGGAATACGGGGAGATGACCATGGCTGAAGCCGTAGAAATCCGTAGTGGAACGGTTCTTGACGCGCACCGCACGGATATTGACTTGCATACGCGAGACGGGCTCACCCTGGTGGGAGAATTAGCCCTTCCCCGTGAGCGTCAGCCTCAGGCAACCCTGGTTACGCTCCACCCGTTGCCCACGGCTGGTGGTTTCATGGACTCGCACATCTATAAAAAAGCGTCGTTTCGCTTACCGGCGCTGGCTGACATAGCTGTTTTGCGTTTTAATACGCGCGGCACCGTGTCGCCACGGGGAACAAGTGAGGGGGCGTTTGGCGAGGGAGTTACAGAGCAGCACGATGTTGAGGCAGCGATGGCGTTTGTGGAGGATCACGAGCTACCAAAACCCTGGATCATCGGTTGGTCTTTTGGCACCGAGCTTGCCCTCAAATATGCGCAGAATTATCCCATCGAGGGAGCTATCCTGCTGTCGCCCCCGCTTCATAGAACCACCGAGTCCGAAGTCATGGCCTGGGCGCAGGACACTCGACCCATCGTTGCCCTCATACCGGAGTTCGATGACTATCTTAGACCTGAGGAGGCGGCCCAGCGTTTCTCAGTGGCACCAAATATCCGTGTTGTGCCGATTGAGGGCGGGCGTCACCTGTGGGTGGGGGAGACGCAAACCCGTCGGGTGCTTAACGAGATTGTGGGGTTGGTTAACCCGTCAGCTGCACCACTGCCACACACGGTTGACCCCGCGCTTGTTGTGACACCAAACCACAATATGCGCTAGCGCTCCTCTGTTTCTACCGGGGTATCCTGGTGGAGCGGTTCTTTGACCGCCTCTTTATCCGCACGCTCTGTCATATGCTGCGCGTTGGTAAGAACATCTCGCAGGCTCTCAAAGTAGCGGGCTACCGCACCGCGTTCAACCTTGAGCTGTGTCATACGTTCTTCGGCCGCAGCAAGGATTGTGCTGGTACGATCTTCCGCCTCAGAGATCATGCGATGTGCACGTTCTTCCGCATCGGTCACGATATCGTGCGCTGTTTTTTCTGCCTCATCGCGGATGGTGCGTGCCGCTGTTTGTGCTGACAGTGTGAGAGAGTCTAGTTCAGCACGTCGCTCTTCGGTTAGGGTACGGAGCTCGGTGAGGCGTGTGGTTGCCTCGTCCAGGAAGCCCTGGATTTCTGCTGAAGCAGCGTCGTGACGTTCAGCGAGCGCACGCTCCGCCTCGTCTCGTTTTGTTGCAAGTTCTTGAGCGGTCTCGCGTTTTTCTTTTTCAAGATCAGCGTTCATGCGCGCGACCGTCTCGCGGGTCTGGGTCACTTGTGAAGCAAGCTCTTCTTCTTGGCGGTGACGAATATCGGCGAGCTCAGAGAGGGTGTTGGCACGAAGCGTGTCGGTCTCAGCTTTGACCGCCGAACGGAGCGACTCTACCTCGTTAGAGAGAGAGGCACGTGTTTGCTCGCGTTCCGCTGCGAGTGAAATCTCGTGAGCCTCACGTTCTGCTTCGAGCGCACGGTCAAACTCCTCGCGCTCATGGGTAAGCGTGACATCGTGTTTGTTCTTTGAGATCTCGAGCGTGATTCGGTGCTCTTCTTGCTGCCGCCCGATTTCGGCCACACTGGCGTGCTGTCTCTCCGTGATGCTTGTGCGGGCTGCTTCTTCTTCCCGCGCGATTTTTTCAGCATGAAGGCTCTGCTCGTGTGCAAGCCGGGCACGATGCCCCTCTACCTCGTTTGCGAGAGTTTGTTCGTGGGAAGAGCGTTCCCTGGATATCTCGGCCGCTGACTCCTCGCTGAGGCGTGCAAGCTCCGCATTGTTTTCCTGCAACAGGCGCTCAGCCTCGTGCTGGGCACGTTCTGTGCTCATGGTGAGAGCTTGGTTATGTTCTTCACGCTCGGCGGTAAGTTGGGCATCAAACGCCGTGCGTTCGGCGCTCAGTTGTGCTTCAAATGCTACGCGTTCCGCTGCGAGGGCATTTGCCTGACCCGCTTGTTCTCGGGTCAGGAGATCGTCGTGTTCGGTGCGTTCTCTGATGATGAGCGCGTTATGTTCGGCTCGTTCGCGAGCAATTGCTTCGTCGTGTTCGGCTCGTTCGCGGGTAATGAGTGCGTCGTGTTCGGCTCGTTCGCGGGCGATTGCTTCGTTATGTTCTGCCTGTTCGCGGGCAATGAGTGTGTCGTGTTCGGTGCGTTCGCGGGTGATAAGCCCGTCGTGTTCGGTGCGTTCGCGGGCGATGAGTGCATTGTGGTCTGCCCGCTCGCGAGCAATTGCTTCGTCGTGTTCGGTGCGTTCACGAAGAATTGCCGAGTCGTGCTCGCTACGTTCAAGGGTAATTTTTTCGCTGTGTTCCGCGAGTTCGTTGGCGATAAAGGCGGCCTGTGCCTCACGCTCACGCTTAAGCTTGGACTGCACCCGATCGGCTTCGACCTGGAGGCTCTGGGTCTGTTCGAGGCGTGCGGCTTCGAGTTGTGTTTCGTGTGCAGCGCGCTCATCAGCGAGCGTCTGGTGCGCGGCAGACGCCTGGTCTGCCAGAAGGCGAGAGTGCTGATCTCGTTCGAGCGCGAGCTGGGCCTGCTGTTCCGCGGTTTTGAGGTTCAGCTCGGCTTCGTGCTCGCGTGCAGCGGTTGCAAGAGAATCCGCTTGCTCAGATCGAGCAGTGTCAAGCTGGAGCTGCTGAGCGGAGCGTTCCTCTTCGAGCCTAGTCTCGTGTTGCTCCCGTTCTCGACGGATAGTGCTCTCGTGTTCCGAGTATTCGTGTGCTATGCGAGCTTGGTGCTGAGATAGTTCTGTCTCAAGTTGAATGCGCTGGGTTTCGGCACGGGAGTCAAGCTCGTTTTTACGGATTGTTGCCTGCGCTTCTAGCTCGAGCCGGGCGCGTTCGGTTGCTTCGGTCAGTTCGGCACGAGAGCGTTCTGTGCTCTGCTGAAGCTCGGTACGTGCGAGCTGAAGATCACGCGTGTTCTGGTCGCGCTCCGCGGCGGTTAGACGGTCTCGCTCGTCTGCTTCAGCGATGAGGGCGCTGGCTTTTTGCTGGGCCGCAGAGAGCAATTCGGCGGCTTCCCGGTTGGCAGAGGTTCTTTCAGCCTCAGCAAACTGTGACGCGGCGGCCCGAACTTCGGCAGACTCGGCTGCTGCGGCGTGGCGAATTGCTTGTGCTTCACGTGCAGCTTCCGTGAGAAGCTCTTCTTTCTCGGAGTTTGATCGCGCGGTGGATTCTGCAATATCGCGTTTTGCACCAGCGATCAGGGTGGTTGCTTCTTCCCGAGCGTTTGTGACCAGTTGTTCGGCCCGCTGCTCTGCCTGCGAGAGAAGCCTCTGTGTTTCAGCTTCTGTGCTGCGTCGGAGTTTCTCGGCATCAAGGTCTGATTGGGCGATAACCCTGGCGGCATGTTCCTCCGCCCGCTGAAGGCTGTCTTCTAGCTTGGTGCCGAGCCCTGTGTATCCCGTGGATTCAAGCTCCTCTACCTCAATGGTGAGTTCACCTATGTGAGTTTTGAGAGCTTTTTGCTCGGCCAAGATCTCTTGGTTGTGCTGTTTGAGTTTTTCGATCTCGGCGTTTAGCGCGGATACTGCCCGATCAACTTCTTCACGGTCATAACCGCGAAATGACTGGTTAAAAATGCTCTTGTGTTCGGACACAGACCTTCTCCGTGGGACGTGGCGGGTTTAGGTTTCCGCTCAATTCATGATTTATGTGCCAATTCTATAGGTTATGGGGGCGGTTCTCTCAGCGCATAATTGTAAAATAAGTTGTTTTCAGGCTCTGTACACCTGGATGTCCCATACTTAATGGGACAAATATAGAGTAAATTGTATTTGTCAGGACTGTGTCTTTATTAAAAACTCGGATATCTTTGATAGACCCGTTTTACCCCACTCGCTCGGCAAGTCAATACCATTTTCCTGAGTGGGAAACATAAGGAGTTACATTAGGTGCGATATTTTTTCGCCATTACAACCCTCGTGCTGGCTGCTGTTTTCATTGTGCTTGGAATCGGTCAAAGAACATTCTTAGCGGGTCCTGCATCGGTTTCTCTGTCGGTTGAGGCTTCTGAGTCCGTGCGCTTTGGACTTATTCCACAGAATGTTCTCTCAAAGTACGAGGGCGAGCCGGTTGTCACGATAGAGACCACTCAGGGGGAGTCCTGGCTGGGGTATGGTCGGTCTGCGGATGTTGAGGCCTGGTTAACCGCGCTTCCACACGATGTCCTGGTTTCACCCGAGGGTGAAAAGAAGCTCTCGGCCCAACTCACCAAGGCGGATGTCGCGGCCTACGATGAATTGATCGTATCGACAGCGGTTATCACCGAACCTCAGACCCCCGCGGCTCCGCAGGAAGGGCCAGGGTCACCAGCCACCACAAGCCTAGTTGGTGGGGTGAACCCGAAGACGGTTTCACCGGTGGGGAGTGATTTGTGGCTCCAAGAATTTTCAGCGCCCGAAAAGCTAACACAGACCCTTGAAAAAGCTGAAGGAACCTCGGTAATAGTGGCTGCCCCGGAAGAGGGCTCTTCACTGTCAAGCATCTCGCTCACCTGGGATCTAGACCGTTCAACTCCGCTTGCAGGACCCTTCCTCGTGGGGGGAATTCTGTTGGGAGTTATCGGTGCAATTCTGTACCTTTTGGCGATTGACCATGATCGTCGCAAAACTCGTCCTCGCCGTGGAAACAACAAGACACTGGCTGGTTTACGTCGCCAATCGGCTCTTGTGGGGGTCAGTCCCAAGGGCATTGAAAAGGATAGACGGCGTTCCATAGGCCGGGGTCGGCTCAAGATGGTGATGGTGCCAGGCTTTCTTGTACCAGCCCTTCTCCTCACGGGCTGCTCACCAGACTATTGGCCCTCGTGGGACGAGAGCGCTCCGGAGCTCACTTCGCCTACCGAAACTGCGCAACCAACCGCGGAAGCGCAGATTGTTCCTCCCGCGGTGACTCGTCCGCAATTGGCCGAGATTATGGGTCGCATTGGCGCCGTTGCTGAAGAGGCTGATACGGTCATGTCTGCTGAGCTAGCGGCCACACGCTTTGCCGGTCCCGCACTGGTTGAACGAGAGGCTAACTACAAGATCAGGGCGGCCCTTCAAACTGCTGCACCGCCCTCGTCATTGACTGGAACCCTGGAGGATTATGAACTTCCGCAGAGCACCACAACCTGGCCCCGCGCTATTTTCTCGGTGGTGAAAGACGCGGCCCAATCGCAAAAACGCACCCACGGTGTTGTATTGATTCAGCAGACCCCACATGAGAACTATCACGTGAACTACGTTGTGGATATTATCGGAGGAACCGAATTTCCTAAGGCAGCGCCCGCGAATATCGGCACGACCAGGCTTGCCCCTGATTTTAAGGCGCTGGTTCTGCAACCGGGTCAGGTTGCGGCTGCGTACGGCGACGTTCTTAATCAGGGTGAGGCCTCGCCCAGCTATCCGCTCTTCTCGCTTGAGAGTGACGAGCTTGTTGAGAAGCAGGGCGTGCAGTGGAGACAGGCTCAAATAGCAGAGGTCTCCCAAGACAGTCGCCTGGGATCGGCAACGTTCGAAACGGTTCCAGGTTCTGGTGAGGTTGTGGCTTTTTCCATGGCTGAGCAGGGGGCCCTAGTCGCTGTCCCGCTTGATGATAAAGAAACCATTTCGCCGACGGACGCTCGTGCCGAAATTACTCTTGCGGGGGCACCCAGCCCGGCATCCGTTCTTGCGGGAACAGACAAATCTAACACCGGATTTGTGCTCACCCGTGGAATTCAGCTTCTGTTCTATGTTCCCTCGGGAGATTCAGGGCAGAAAATTAAACTACTTGGCTTTACACACAGCCTTATCCAGGCAGGAGTTAAATAAATGTCCGACCCCCGATTGAGCGGCCTCATGGCCGGTGGTGCCGTGGATCTTTCACCGCTGGTTAATAAAAGCACGGCACGCCCACAGCGGACTCCCGGGCAGCCCGGCGGCCTCTCTGCGGGAGCTTCCGGGGAGAACGGGCGGACATTACCGGTACCCTCACTCGTGATGGATGTCACAGATGAGACGTTTGCTCAGGTTGCGCAACTCTCAACGCACGTTCCCGTGATTGTTGAGCTCTATGCCGTGTCGGCGCAGCCCACCGCGCAGCTCGGACCGGTTCTTTCAAAACTCATCCGGGAGCTTGACGGTCGAATGCTGCTCGCTCGTGTCGATATCGAGTCTAATCCGGGCCTTTTGCAGGCGTTTCAGGCGCAGTCGGTGCCGATGGTTGTTGCTTTGCTCGCGGGTAAACCCGTGCCTCTTTTCCAGGGAACGGTATCGGAGCCCGAGATCGTTCAGGTTTTTAATCAGGTTATAGAGATTGCTGCCCAGTCGGGAGTTCAGGGCCGAGTAGAAGCTCAAGAAGAAGATACCGGTGAAGAGCCCGGAACTGCAGAGACTTCCGCTCCCTTGCCTCCGCACCACCAGGAAGCATTTGATGCGATCGAGAGGGGCGACTACGCCGCAGCGATAGAGGAGTATCGCAAGGCGATCGCGAGCAACCCCCGTGATACCGACGCCATTGCGGGTCTCGCGCAGGTGAGCCTACTCAATCGCCTGGCGGGCAAAACACTTGAGCAGATTAGGGCGCGTGCAGCCGCTGAGCCACAGAGTATTGAGGCTCAGCTTGACGTTGCCGATCTTGATGTATCGGGTGGGCATGTTGAAGACGCTTTTCAGCGCCTTCTGACGCTCTTTTCAGAATTAGATCAGGAAGGCAAAGATCAGGTTAGGGAGCGGCTCCTTGAGCTTTTTGACGTTGTGGGAACAAACGATCCGCTTGTGATCACCGCTCGTCGGAACCTGACTAACCTGCTGTATTAAACGCAAACTTCCATGTCTGTCTATCTTGACCACGCAGCCACAACTCCTATGCGTCCAGAGGTCCTTTCCGCGTATGTGGACGCGCTTTCTGTCGTGGGAAACCCGGCATCAATTCATAACCACGGACAGCGGGCAAAGAGGATGCTTGAGGAGGCTCGTGAACGAGTGGCGGCTACTATCGGTTGTGAACCTGTTGAAGTAGTTTTTACCGGTGGCGGAACAGAGGCCATTAACCTCGCGATTAAAGGTCTGTGGTGGGCGCGGCAGCAGGATCATGTTCGCCCTCATTTGCTGGTACCCGGCGGGGAGCACCACGCCACTGTTGATTCGGTGCAGTGGCTAACGCGCTCGGAGGGCGCGATTGCGGAGTGGCTTCCGGTCGACCACCATGGACGCCTAAACCCCGAGATTCTCCGTGAAGCTCTGCAAGGAACTGCGGGTTCGGCAGCCCTGACAACCGCGGTGTGGGGCAATAACGAGGTGGGAACCGTTCAGCCCGTTGCTGAGTTGGCAAAGATTGCCGCAGAGTACGGCGTCCCCTTTCACGTGGACGCTGTTGCTGCTCTGGGATACCTTCCCCTTAACTTTGCCGAATCGGGTGCCAGCGCGATGAGTATCTCCGCGCATAAGATCGGTGGCCCGGTGGGTATTGGCGCACTTGTGCTGGGAAGACGAGCTACCGTTGTGGCCCTGCAACACGGGGGCGGTCAGCAGCGGGGGCGTTCGGGAACACAGGATGTTGCCGGTGCGATTGCTTTTGCCGTTGCTGCCGAGCACGCACACGCAGAACTGGAAACCTTTCCCGCGAGGCTTGCTCACCTGCGTGACGAACTTGTTGAGGCGGTGCAGGCGGCTGTTCCCGAGGCAGTGTTCCGGGGTGCTCCCGCGGGAGAGGGGCGCTTACCCGGTAACGCGCACTTCACCTTTCCCGGCTGTGAGGGGGACTCATTGCTGTTTTTGCTCGATGCTATGGGGGTGTCCGCTTCAACCGGTTCGGCATGCCAGGCGGGGGTTCCTGAAACCTCTCACGTTCTTACCGCAATGGGCATCCCCGAGTCACAGGCGCGAGGCGCCCTGCGTTTTACTCTCGGACACGGCACAACCTCAGAGGACATCGCTGCGTTAGCTGAGGTTCTCCCCGGGGCTTACGAGCGGGCGCGAGCTGCGGGTTTGGCTTAGGAACATCGGTGTGTTGTCGCTGAACAACACTAAAGATCAGCATAACCGGTGAGAGATAGTTAGGATTGTTTAGGTGAAGATTCTTGCAGCGATGAGTGGCGGCGTTGACTCCGCGGTGGCAGCCGCGCGGGCGGTCGAGGCCGGACACGAGGTGGTTGGTGTTCATCTGGCTCTCAGTCGGATGCCCGGAACCCTTCGAACGGGGTCACGGGGCTGCTGCACCATCGAAGACTCGATGGACGCGCAACGAGCCGCCAACATTATCGGTATTCCCTACTATGTGTGGGACTTTAGCGATCGCTTTAAAGCGGATGTGGTTGACGACTTCATTGCGGAGTATTCGGCTGGGCGCACCCCCAACCCCTGCATGCGCTGCAACGAAAAGATTAAGTTTGCCGCTCTCCTCGACAAAGCTATTGCCCTGGGGTTTGACGCGGTGTGCACCGGACACTATGCCTCGTTGACCACGGATGCCCACGGTAATATCGAGCTACACCGTGCCAGCGCGTGGGCAAAAGACCAGTCCTACGTATTGGGGGTTCTGACCGCCGAACAGCTTAAATACTGTTACTTCCCCCTGGGCGATACCCCCTCAAAAGCTCTGGTGCGTGAGGAGGCCGAGCGTCGAGGCTTGGGCGTTGCGAATAAACCGGACAGCCACGATATCTGCTTTATCCCTGACGGTGACACGCGCGGGTGGCTCGCTGATAAGGTGGGTGAAAAAGAGGGTAATATCTTGGACTCCGAAGGCAACGTTGTGGGGGAGCACCGGGGCGCACACTCCTACACCGTGGGGCAGCGTCGAGGGTTGAGTCTGGGTCGGCCCGCGCCCGACGGACGTCCGCGTTTTGTTCTTGAGGTGCGACCCGTGTCTAACACGGTTGTTGTAGGCCCCAAAGAGGCGCTTGACGTCGGTGAGATCGCCGGTGGTCGCCTAAGCTGGGCGGGTCTTCCACAACCGCACCCAGAGCAGTGGTTTGACTGCGAGGTGCAGATTCGGGCTCACGCTGACCCTGTTCCCGCTCGTGCCCGGGTAGCCCCGATCGACCCGAATGCAGAGGTGTATAGGGTGGGAGCCACAGAAGAATTTGTCGTTGTTCCGGAAGAGCCGCTTTCCGGGGTTGCACCGGGACAGACCGCCGTTGTCTACGTGGGTACCCGCGTGATAGGACAGTTTACAATTGATCGCACCGTGAGTGCGACACTACCTCAATCCACTCTGGTTGACGCCGCTTCCGTGTAAAACGGGATTTAAGGAGTATCCGTGACAGTGAAAAACGGCACCGTTACTGAGGACACCCCTCACGAAGAGACCGGTCGGACGGAGTCTCCTCTGAACCGCCCCGGTTTTGCCGAGGCGCGAGTCGAGTGGAACGAGCTGGCCGATCGTATTCGAGGGCTACAATCGGCCTACTATGAGCGAGACGAATCCCTCGTGTCCGATGTGGAGTATGACGGGCTCATGCATCGGCTTGAGGAGGTCGAGCGACTCTTTCCCGAGCTCGCGGCTCATGATAGCCCCACCCGCCGGGTGGGAGGGGGAGTGAGCGAGCTCTTTGCTCCCGTGGTTCACGCCCAGCGCATGTATAGTCTCGACAATGTCTTTTCGATCGATGAGTTTCGATCCTGGGTGGAACGAGTGTCCCGCGATCTAGAGCATGTGCCCACTTTTCTCTGTGAACTAAAGATTGATGGACTGGCGCTTAATCTGCGTTATGAACAGGGCGTTCTGGTGAGCGCGGCAACCCGTGGCGACGGTGTCACGGGGGAGGACGTCACAGCAAACGTTCGTTTTATCCCGGGAATTCCGCAGAGGCTGCGTGGCGGGGGGCATCCGCCGCTCGTGGAGGTTCGTGGAGAAATATTCTTCCCCATCGCCGCCTTTGCCGATCTCAACGCGCGTCGTGAGGCACTGGGTGAGAAGGTTTTTGCCAATCCCCGTAATGCGGCAAGCGGCTCCCTCAGACAGAAAAGCGAAGGAAAATCCGCGGAGCGCCTGGCCCTGATGAGGGAGGGCTTTGAGAAACTGCGCCTCGTGGTGCACGGAATTGGTGCCTGGGAGAACCCCCCGGTCACCTCTCAATCCGATACGTATAAGCTGTTGGCCGACTGGGGGCTGCCCACATCCCCTTACGCTCGGGTGGTCAACAGCGCTGACGCCGCGGTTTCCTTCATCGAAAGTTTTGCCACCAAGCCTGAGAGCGTCATCCACGAAATCGATGGAACCGTTGTGAAGGTCGATGATCTGAAACAGCAGAGCCTGCTCGGTTCGACAAGCCGCGCTCCACGCTGGGCAATCGCCTACAAGTATCCGCCGGAACAGGTCAACACCAAGCTGCTTGACATTCGGGTGGGAATCGGACGCACCGGACGGGCAACCCCCTACGCCGTTGTTGAGCCGGTTTTTGTCTCGGGCTCAACCGTCAGCCAGGCAACCCTTCACAATCAAGAGGTTGTTAAGGCAAAGGGTGTGCTGATCGGCGACACTGTTGTCCTTCGTAAAGCGGGAGACGTTATCCCCGAAATTTTGGGTCCGGTTATTGAACTTCGCAACGGTAGCGAACACGCTTTTGTGATGCCGCTGGAGTGTCCGGAGTGCGGCACACCTCTCCGGGCGATGAAGGAGGGGGATATCGACCTGCGCTGTCCCAACGCTCGTAGCTGCCCTGCCCAGGTTCGTGGGCGGGTTGAGCACATCGGATCCCGCGGCGGCCTCGACATTGAGATGCTTGGCGAAGTTGGAGCTTTGGCCCTGACCCAGCCCCTTTACCCCGAACGAGCTCCGCTCGCGGATGCCTCCGGCATGGTGGGTGAGGCGGGGCTTTTTGACCTCCGTATCCAGGATATTTTCCCGGTTGTTGTGGTCGTACGGGACATGGAAACCGGATTACCTAAGCTTAATGATGATGGCTCTCAGCGTGCGATTACTCCGTTCCGCCGTCGCCGTGATCCCAAAAAAGACGGCGAGCTTGTTGCAGAGAATTCTGTCTTTTCTGGAGACGCAGATTCGGTTCCCTCTGCCAACGCAATTAAGCTGATTGAGAATCTTGAGCTCGCTAAGACAAAGCCGTTCTGGCGGGTGCTGGTTTCTCTGAATATTCGACATGTGGGGCCGGTAGCTGCCCGTGCACTGAGCGAGTGGTTTGGTTCGCTAGATGCGATCCGTGCTGCGAGTCACGAGGAGCTTGCCCAGGTTGAGGGCGTAGGGGACACCATCGCTGAATCGCTCATTGAGTGGTTTAGTGTCGACTGGCACCAGGAAATCGTTCGCAGATGGGCCGATGCGGGGGTTCTTTTTTCCGTTCCAGGGCATCCGGGGCCGGGTGCGCTTCAGGTTGAGGGCGGAGTTCTATCCGGGTTAACCGTTGTTGCCACGGGAACGCTGGAGGGCTTTACTCGTGACGGCGCTAAAGAGGCAATCATTGCTGCGGGTGGTAAGGCCGCGTCGAGCGTGTCAAAGAAAACCGACTACGTCGCGGCGGGACCCGGTGCCGGGTCAAAACTGGCTCGAGCGGAAGAACTGGGTATCCCCGTTCTGAACGCCGCCCAATTTGCCATTTTGGTGTCGGAGGGGCCTTCCGCTCTTGAGGGGTAGGGGCTTCTCCCCGATCCTAAAACTAGGGATATCACGCCGCACTGTGGTGATTATGTTTGTTCATAAAAACAGGGACTTTACACCGCAACGCCATGTTGTGAACAATCACGGGCGAGAGCTTAGTGGTGCAAAGTCCCTGCGTGGTTAGTGCGTGAGGTTTAGCGGTAACCTCTAGGTGGGCAGTCAAAAACCGTTGAGTTAATCATGATTTGACCTCCGCCGCTTTGCTCACAAGCATCATAGATGCTCAGCGAAAAAGAGATGAGCGCTATAACCGCAATTATGGCCACTATCATCGTGAGAACCGACAGAATAATTCCGATGATCGCGGGAACGTTCTTTGCCCCGGCTTTCTTGGACTGAACGAGTCCAACGATGCTGAGAATGAGGCCAATTAGCGAGAAGGGAATGGACAATACGAGTCCGACGATACCGATTGTTCGGCCGGGTACGGGATCCGATGCCTGTGGTGCAGAGAACCCCGGTTGTACAGGCGGAGCGGTGGGTAGCTGCTGACCCGGGTAGGGAGGTGCCTGCGATGGAACACCCTGGGAAGCATCGTAGGGAGGTGCCTGCGGTGGAACACCCTGGGGTATTTGCTGTGCTCCCTGGGCCGCGGCGGGGTCCTGCGGTGCGGCGTTGTACTGTGGGGAAGATGTTTGAGGCGTTACAGGCTGTTGCGGGATTGTTTCTCCCGGTGGGGCACTGTCGGGAGCAACGGGTGTGACAGGTGAGACTGGTGTGTCGGGGGTGACGGGAGATTCCGGTGGTTTTGCGGGGGAATCATCGGGCGCTTTCCCATTATCGGGTAGGGGCGGCTGAGTCATAATGGACCTCTCCTGAGTGAATTATCCTAATATCGCTAGATAATTATTTTCTTACGTTATAAGTACGAGAATACGGTATTTGCAACCTCAAGTGTTCAACGTGGTACATAAAACTACAAATTTATTATTTCGTTTCCGGCTCATTATTACTTCGTTTCGAAGAAAGCTTCCGCACGCGGAACGCCGTAGACTAGTGTTCATCCCTCGAACACAATCAGTGGAGAAGCATGCCTGAAACAGTACCAAGCCAAGAGATCACCACGGAGGTGGTGCGACACCTCGCAAATCTGGCCAAGATTCAACTTGACCAGGGTGAGGTCACCCAGCTCACTGCAGACCTGAGCCAAATTGTAGACAACATTGCAAAGGTGAGTGAGGTTGCCACAGACGATACTCCGGCGACAAGCCATCCGATTGTTCTGTCGAACGTTTCTCGTCCAGATGTTGTGGGCGATAACGTGCTCACTGCTGAACAGGCTCTTTCCGGGGCGCCGGAGAAACATGACAACTTTTTTGTTGTCTCCGCTATTTTGGGAGAGGAACAATAATGTCCCACGATCTTACACGTTTGAGCGCTGCTGAGCTCTCCTCACTGCTTGCATCTGGAGAAGTGAGCTCGGTTGAGATCACAGAGGCTCATCTGGATCGAATCTCGGCTGTTGAGTCGCAGGTTCACGCCTTCCTGCATGTTAATGATCACGCCCTGGTCACCGCTGCAAAGATTGACCAACAGCGTGCTGTCGGTAAGGAATTGAACCCCCTGGCCGGAGTACCCCTCGCGATTAAAGACGTGTTGGTGACCACCGATATGCCCTCCACAAGCGGCTCCAAAATTCTTGAGGGGTGGATGTCACCCTATGATGCAACCGTGGTGACCCGTTCTCGGGCGGCGGGACTCGTGCCCCTGGGCAAGACAAACATGGATGAGTTTGCCATGGGGTCAAGCACCGAGCACTCGGCGTACGGGCCCACCCACAATCCGTGGGATCTAGGGCGCATACCCGGAGGTTCGGGTGGAGGATCGGCCGCTGCCGTCGCTGCTTTTGAAACACCGTTGGCGCTGGGGAGCGACACCGGTGGCTCTATCCGTCAACCGGCACATGTTACCGGCACTGTTGGAGTAAAACCCACCTACGGCGCGGTGAGCCGTTACGGGGCGATTGCTTTGGCTTCTTCGCTCGACCAGGTGGGTCCGTGTTCGCGTAGCGTGCTTGATGCGGGACTACTGCACGACGTTATTGCCGGGCACGACCATCACGACTCCACTTCCCTTCGTGAGCCGTGGACCTCGATGGCCGCGGCTGCCCGCGAGGGGGCGAGCGGTGAGATTCTACGAGGGTTGCGAGTGGGTGTTGTTAAACAGCTACAAAACGAGGGTTTTCAGCCCGGCGTCTCCCAACGTTTTAACGAGTCCCTTGAGTTGATGCGTGCACAGGGTGCCGAAATCATTGAGATTGATGCACCTCACTTCGAGTACGCTGTTGCCGCCTACTACCTGATTCTCCCCGCGGAGGCCTCCAGCAACTTGGCCAAATTTGATTCGGTGCGCTTTGGACTCAGGGTGACCCCTGAGGGTGGTGGAACGGTTGATCAGGTTATGGCGGAGACTCGCGGGGTTGGGTTTGGTCCCGAGGTGAAGCGTCGAATTATCCTGGGAACCTATGCACTCAGCGCGGGCTATTACGACGCCTACTACGGCAGTGCCCAGAAAGTACGCACTCTTATTCAGCGCGACTTTGCTCAGGCGTTTGAGCGGGTTGATGTTATTGCTAGCCCCAGTGCGCCCACTACGGCGTTTAAGTTTGGTGAGAAGATCGATGATCCCATGTCGATGTACCTCAATGATGTCACCACGATCCCGGCAAACCTTGCGGGTACTCCTGGCATGAGCATTCCAAATGGGCTTGCTCCTGAAGACGGACTGCCCGTGGGCATCCAGTTTATGGCTCCCATTCGTGAGGACGCCAGACTGTACAGGGTTGGTGCGGCCCTTGAGGCGCTCCACGAAGACCAGTGGGGAGGTCCGCTCTGGGCCAAGGCACCAGAGCTCACGACCGGAAAGGACAAAAAATAATGGCAAAAGCCAAGCTGATGGACTATGACAAAGCCCTGGAGCTTTTTGAACCGGTTTTGGGTTTTGAGGTACACGTTGAACTCAACACGGCAACCAAGATGTTTTCGGGGGCTCCCAACAATTTTGGTTCCGCACCAAACACCAACCTCACCCCCGTGTGTCTTGGGCTCCCCGGCTCGCTGCCCGTGGTGAATGAGCAGGCGGTTCGCTATTCGATCAGTCTCGGTCTTGCTCTGGGCTGCTCTATTGCCGAGCACTCAAGCTTTGCTCGCAAGAATTATTTCTACCCGGACATGGCAAAGAACTATCAGATCTCGCAGTATGACGAGCCTATTGCCTACGACGGTTCGGTGGAGATTGAGCTTGCCAGCGGTCGGGTAGTGCATGTGCCGATTGAGCGTGCCCACATGGAAGAAGACGCCGGAAAATTGACTCACATGGGTGGTTCAACCGGGCGCATTCAGGGGGCTGAGTACTCTCTCGTTGATTACAACCGTGCGGGGGTTCCCCTTGTTGAGATTGTGACCAGGCCTATCATGGGGGCAGAATACGATGCCCCCGAGATTGGTCGTCAATACGTGTCAATTATCCGCGACTTGGTGGTGTCCTTGGGTATTTCAGATGCCAAAATGGAGCGTGGTAATCTGCGCTGTGACGCGAACATCTCGCTACGGCCTCGGGGACAGCAAAAATTGGGAACCCGAACCGAAACCAAAAACGTGAACTCGCTGCGTTCGGTCGAGCGTGCGGTACGTTACGAAATTCAGCGGCAGGCCCAGATACTGGCCGATGGCGGAAGCATTATCCAAGAAACCCGCCACTGGCATGAGGATACGGGAACAACCTCCGCGGGACGCCCCAAATCTGATGCCGACGATTATCGGTATTTCCCCGAACCTGATCTCTTACCGGTGCAACCCAGCGCGGCTCTCGTTGAGGAATTGCGCGCTGCCCTGCCCGAACACCCCACCCTGCGGTACCGCAGGTTGAAAGGCGAGTGGGGTTTTACAGACCTCGAGTTTCAGGATGTCCAAAACTTAGGACTCCTCACTGAGGTTTCGGACACTGTGTCGGCCGGGGCTTCCCCCCAGGCTGCACGCAAGTGGTGGAGCGGCGAGATTGCTCGGGTTGCCAATGCCCGCGGAGCGGAACCCTCCTCGCTTGTTTCTGCGAATAACGTTGCCGCGCTCGCTCAGCTTGTTGAAGCGGGAACGCTCACCGATAAGCTGGCGCGTCAGGTGCTTGAGGGAGTCATTGAAGGGGAGGGGACGCCCCAGGAAGTTGTTGATGCTCGGGGCTTGGCCGTTGTATCTGACGACGGGTCTCTCATTGCCGCAATCGATGATGCGCTGGCTGCTCAACCGGATGTTCTTGAGAAGATTCGTGATGGTAAGGTTCAGGCTGCCGGTGCGGTTATTGGTGCCGTCATGAAGGCTATGCGCGGCCAGGCTGATGCCGCACGTGTGCGTGAGCTCGTTTTGGAGCGTGCCCAGGCGGAATAGAACCTGAGTTGACCGTTTTTTGGTGGTCTTGCCTATTTTGGCTCGGGGAATGGCTTGTTTACGCGAGAGTAGCAGCACGGTCGGGGCACTAAGGGGGGTGTCTGTACCCTGGTTTCATGGGTGAATACGTACGCCGTGTGAAAACCGGGTCAGGTGCGACCGCGGTGCAGATCGTGTCGAAAACGCGCGGGGTGCGCAGCATTATTGAACATATCGGTTCCGCGCACACTGATCTGGAACTCGAGTTCATGGTCCAGACCGCGAAAACTCGCATCAGGGAACGCGCTCAGGCTACCGGTCAGACAGAACTCC
The DNA here is from genome assembly GCF_029760935.1 of Lysinibacter sp. HNR. Classification (NCBI taxonomy): domain Bacteria; kingdom Bacillati; phylum Actinomycetota; class Actinomycetes; order Micrococcales; family Microbacteriaceae; genus Lysinibacter; species Lysinibacter sp. HNR. The sequence goes on from NZ_CP121684.1 coordinate 1,337,027, forward strand.
AGATCGATACCCCAGCCGATCCTGCCGGGCCGCGTATCACGATGCAGCACTCTTACTCGCGTGTGCTCTACGACACTCTCGTCAGCGTTTACGACCGGCTTGGTTTCACTGATGCTGTGAACGATCGGGTATTTCGTGACCTCGTGATCGCGCGTATCATCGAGCCCTCTTCCAAACTCGATACGATCCGTATCCTTGATAATCTCGGACTCAAAGCGCCCTCGTATAGTGGCATTCACCGGTCATTGAACCAGGCCGCGAAGGGCAACTATCGTGATAAGTTCTCTGCTGCCTGCGTCGCGTTCCGGGGGACTGAGCACCTCACGTTGGTGCTCTACGACGTCACCACACTGTTCTTCTACGTCGAGCAAGAGGATGAGTATCGCAAGCCTGGTCTCTCCAAAGAACGCAGGCTCGAACCCCAGATCGTGCTGGGGCTTCTCGTTGACGAACACGGGTTCCCGCTGCAGTTACATTCGTTCGAGGGGAACACAGCTGAAACGCTCACTCTCGTGCCCGTGCTCGACAGGTTTCGGGCGCAGCATCCCGAGGTGACGGTGAGTGTTGTGTGTGACGCAGGTATGCTCTCCGCAGCGAATCTTCTCGCGTTAGAGACGGCTGGTTACTCGTTCATTGTGGGGTCCCGGATCGCGAAGACTCCACCTGAGGTTACCGAGTATCAACACGATGGTTCTGAACTCTGTGACGGGCAGGTATTTGAGTGTCGACAGTGGTTTGGTCAAGGTGAAAGGCGGCGTGAACGGCGGGTGGTGTATCAGTACCGTGAGAAACGTGCCCGTCTGGATCTGCGTAATATCGAGAAACAACTCGAGAAAGCGAAAAAGGTCGTTGCCGGGACCACGCCTGTGAAAAAGAGTCGGTTCGTGAAGATCAGTGGCGCAGCCAAGAGCATTGATCAGGTTTTGGTGGAATCGGCTAGGCAGCGGGCGGGGATCAAGGGGTATGTCACGAATCTACCTGTCTTAACGGTGAGCGCGCTGAGGGTGATTGATGCATACCATCAGCTCTTCAATGTTGAGGCGTCATTTCGGATGGCGAAGACTGACCTCAAAGCCAGGCCGATCTATCACCGGCATCGGGAGAAGATCGAGGCGCATCTCACGGTTGTGTTCTGCGCGATCGCGGTCTCACGGCATATTCAAGAAGCAACCGGGGTATCGGTGAAGAAGTTCGTGCAGCAACTTGCCCGGGTACAAGACGGGGTGATCAGGATCGAGGGTGTGGAGCATATTGTTCCAGCCGCGATACCGGCAGAAGTACGTGAGCTATTGACCCGGCTCGGTGACTCGGGCGCGGGGCACTAAACCGGTCAACTCAGGTGAGCTCGTTTTGGAGCGTGCCCAGGCGGAATAGAATAATTGGTTTCAGAAAGCGTCACACTGTGATCCGCGATTGGTGTGAGTGGGGTGACCTTCTCTCGAAACACCAATCGCGGATCACCGTTCTCGCTGTAAGTCACGACACCAATCGCAGATAAGGTCCCCTGTGAAGCCCGCCGGGGGTTATTGTCCGGGCGCAAGAAGGCTTTGTCGGATTTCTTTGCGCAGGATTTTACCGATGAGCGAGCGCGGTAGTTCATCCGCCACCTCTACCCTGCGCGGAACCTTATAGGGGGTGAGGCTTGTGTGGCAGTGATCGCGGATCGCTTGCTCATTAAACGTGTAACCGCTCTGCATCACAACAACGGCCACCACCGTTTCGCCGCCGTCTTCTCGGGGAAGACCCACAACGGCGGCATCTTCCACCCCGTCATAGGTGCGTAGGACGTCTTCCACTTCGGTGGGAGAGACATTAAAACCGCCCGTTACGATGAGTTCTTTCTTGCGATCTACAATCGTCACAAATCCGTCCTCATCAACCGTCACGATGTCTCCCGTGTGTAGCCAGCCGTCGGGGTTGAGCGTTTCGGCGGTGGCCTCCGCATTTTTCCAATAGCCGCTAAACACCTGAGGCCCTTTAAAAAGTAGTTCACCGGGCTCGCCGGGTTTTGCATCCTTCGTAGGATTCTCGATGTCCGCAAGCTTAATGTCGCAATTGTGCAGGGGGATGCCCACGGTGCCGGATTTACGCGCCTCGCTGAGCGGGTTACACAGGGCAACCGGTGAGGCTTCTGTGAGGCCGTAGCCCTCAACCAGCCAGCCGCTTGTAGCTGCTTCCCAGCGGCTCACCGTACTGCTGGGAAGATCCATTGCGCCCGAGATAGCACACAGGATTCCGTCGAGGTTAATGTCTCTTTTGAGTGCTGTCGCGGAGATACGATCATACATTGGTGGCACAGCGGGGAAGAAAGTGGGTACGTGTTTTTTGATTGCCGAGAGAACCAGGTCTACATCGAAGCTTGGAAAGAGCATCAGGCGTGCCCCGATGCTCATCGCAAAGGTGAGACACAGGGTCATCCCATAGGCGTGAAACATGGGGAGTACAGCATAAACACAGGGGTCTCCAACGTGCGCGGAGGAGATCCACGCCTGGCACTGCAGGGCATTTGAGAGCATATTGCGGTGCGTCAACATAGCTCCCTTGGGAGTTCCTGTTGTTCCGCTGGTGTACTGCAGGAGCGCGAGATCGTCGTGCTCGGGGCCGGGGATGTTTGTCGTTATCGGCGAGCTGCCGGTGAGCTGCGACCAGGGAGTGGTACCCGTTGTAGCGGCGCTCAACTGCGAGCGTTTTTCGCGGACCGTGGATAACGGCAGCCGAAGGAGGAAACGTTTGCTTCGTGGCATTGCGTCGATAAGGTTGACCGCGATGACCGTGTGGGGTCGAACGTCTTGGGGGAGTTCCTGGAGGGTTGTACACACTTTCTCCCAGGCGATCACAACTTTGGCGCCGTGGCTTTCAAATTGGGTGCGTAGTTCGCGGGGGGTGTAGAGCGGGTTGTGTTCCACGACTATGGCCCCGAGACGCAGCACCGCGTAGAAAGCAATCACGTGCTGTGGACAATTGGGTAGAACGAGAGCTACACGATCGCCCTTGCGTACCCCAAGGTTGTAGAGCCCTCCAGCGACTCTGTTGATGAGGTCGCCCATTTGACCGTACGTTGTGGTTGCACCAAAAAAGTCGAGGGCTACCCTGGCGGCATTGTGAGCGACGGACTCGGTTATGACATCAACGAGTGAGGTTGTGGGTATCTCAATTTCATCGCGGGCTCCCTCGGGGTAGAAACGTATCCAGGGGCGCTCTGCAAGGTGTGTCATGAATCTTTCCTGTTCTGAGGAAGCGTAGGGAAGGCAGGGGACACCACTTCTGATTTTGTCAGTGGTACATGGTTAGCTTAGAGGATGAGAGAGCGAGCAGAAGAGGCATCGATACTTCACATCGATGTTGATGCGTTTTTTGTGTCTGTTGAGCTACTCGATAAGCCCGAACTGAGGGGCCGTCCCGCTGTTGTTGCACACGAGACCGGGAGGTCAGTTGTCACGAGCGCAACCTACGAGGCTCGGGCGTTGGGGATACACTCCGCGATGCCTCTGGCCAGGGCGCAGCGTCTATGCCCCGGTCTTCTTGTTCTTGCGCCCCACATGGAAAAATACGCGGCCGCCTCTCGGGTAATTATGGATATTTTTCGTGACATTACGCCCCAGGTAGAGCCTCTGAGTATTGATGAGGCCTTTCTCGATGTGTCGGGCGCGCGACGTCTCTTTGGCAGTCCGACAAAGATTGCCCAGATCGTTCGACAGCGAGTTCATCAGGCTACGGGTCTCACCTGTTCTGTTGGCGGAGGGGCAAGCAAATTTGTCGCAAAGGTGGCATCGCAGCGGGCAAAGCCAAACGGTGTTCTTGTGGTCCATCCCACCCGCACGCTTGAATTTCTCCACCCGCTGCCGGTAAAGGCTCTGTGGGGTGTGGGAACGGTTACCAACGAGAATCTGCGCCGCCTGGGCATCCACACGATTGGCGAGCTTGCTCAAATTCCTCTTCACGCGCTGCAGAGCGCTCTGGGTGAGGTGTCGGCACAGCACCTCCATGATCTTGCTCGGGGTCATGATGCGCGAAGTGTGCAGAGCACACGCGAAGAAAAGAGCATTAGTTCTGAGCTCACTTTTGAATACGATGTTGCCGACCCCGAGGTTATTAGACAAAAGCTCCTGCAACTGTCGTTGCGGGTGGCAGCTCGCCTGAGGCACCTGGGGGTTGCCGCTAGAACCGTGGGAATCAAGATTCGCTGGCACGATTTTCGCACCGTCACACGATCACGCACGCTGGTGCAGCCCACCAGCGTGGGGCAGCAAATATACGCTGAAACTGTTGCCGCTTTCGAGGGGCTTAGCGCGCGAGGTCAGCACATACGGCTTGTTGGAGTTCGGGCCGAAAACCTGCTCGGTGCTGAGGCTGCCGAGATTGCACTGTGGGATCCTTACGAACAGTGGCGTGGAGTAGAAGCGGTGATGGATGACACTGCTCGTCGTTTTGGTCGACATACGGTAACCACTGCTTCGCTTCTGCGTGATACGGGCCGTATGGTTGATCCCCGCACGATTGAGGGCCCTGGAACTGGTGCTGAGCACTAACCTGTGCCCGAGCTGTTGTTGAGTAGTTCAAAAGATCCCCGGAGGATCTTGCGGGGACAGAGACGCGCGCTCAGTGATAGCGTAAGGAGTATGGAAAATATCACGGTAGAACTTGCAAAAATTGTTACAAAAACAGGGGTAAAAGCAGCCTATGGCGAGCCCATTGTTCTTGACGACACCACCGTTATCCCAGTGGCCTGTAGCTGGTTTGGTTTTGGTGCCGGCGAGGGTAAAGAAAAGTCACGGGAAGACGCCATTAGTGGTGGTGGCGGTGGCGGTGCGGCGGTTCCCGTTGGTAGTTATGTAAAGCGGGGAGACTCCCTTACCTTTCAGGTAAATCCGGTCACCGCTTTGGTCGCCGCGATACCTCTGGTGTGTGTTGCCGGTCGGGCTCTTACCCGTCTGATTCGCGCGCTAAAAAAATAGGGTGGTGAATTATGCGGCGGCTACAATCCTCGAATTTGTGAGGAGCAGACCCGCGCGAGCATTGACCGTGCTGATTGACGGACCCAGCGGTTCCGGAAAGACACAATTAACAAGCACCGTGCTTGCGGAGTGGCCCCACGAGGAGCCGCCACAACTGCTTCGTGTCGACACTGTGTGCCCCGGATGGGAGGGGTTAAGCCTTGGCTCGGAGTTGATTGTTACCGACCTTCTTCGTCCACGCGCTGCGGGTCTCACCACCCGTATTCTGACTTATAATTGGGTGCTTGGAGTCGCCGGGCCATATCGGGTGTTTCAGCCAGATAGGCCCTTGATTATCGAGGGGTGCGGGGCTCTCACCAGAGATAGCCGTCTTTTCGCGGACTATGCGGTGTGGCTTGAAGCTCCGCTGGCGCAGCGCAAAGAGCGTGCGATTCAGCGTGACGGTGAGATCTTTGCTGAGCATTGGGACTCCTGGGCTGAGCAGGAGAGACAGCTTTATTTTCGAGAGAATTCTCGTGCCCTTGCTGACGAGATATTTGACACGGGGAAATAGGGAAGTGGCGAATAAGTTTTAAACTTTTGATTCTTGTGAGTTGCCCTCAGCGATACTGAGCGTGCAGCAGGGCCTCGGTGAATTCTGCGAGCCAATCATAGACGGCACGTGTGTTTGCTTCCATATCATCAAAAGGCTTTTTGTTCAGGTCTTTTTCTGCTTCAATACCTAGGCGTGCAGCGAGAGCTAATCGCATCGCGGTGAGGGTTTTCACCCAGGTGAGAAGCGAGTCGGCGTCAAGCTGAATCGCAAGCATCCGCTCGTTGTCCATGCCCTTGACGGCGGGTAGGTCATCGTGGGTGAACTGTGAGTCTATGGGATCGGCGGGATCGGTAAAATATTCTTCGTCGAATCGAGCCGTACCCAATTGCACCAGAATACTTTCAGCCTCAAAAACCTTGCGGTCCACAATTCCCTGTTCTGTTACCTGCCGGAACTCGCTTGACTCTTGTTCGTTTTCGTAAGCATCGGGTAGCAGACGGGCAAGCGCCGGGTCCGTCGGCTTAGTCGATGCTCCGCCGATAGAAAGACCCTCGAGGAGAGGATCGGAAGTTTCCCTGCGGGGACTGTACTCGCGGTAGAGACTAAGAAGCTGGGTGACCAGGGTGTCCACTAGGTCGGCCTCATCCTTGTGAATGTGGAGCGTGGTGATTCCCTCACTGTTGATTCGGCTGATCTTCACGCTATGCACCGGCCTGACGTAGTGTAGACCATAGACCGTAATCGTGCATTGCCTCGACGTGCATTTCCATGGCTTCTCGTGTTCCTTCTGCGACAACGGCATGTCCGTTATTGTGTACCCGGAGCATGAGCTCTTCGGCTTGATCCTGGCTAAAGCCAAAGTGGCGTTGAAAGACAAACCTCACGTAGGACATCAGGTTAACCGGGTCGTCCCACACGATAGTTTGCCAGGGAGGTGCCGGCTTTTCGAGCAGGCGAGTAGAGTGTGTTGTTTCTGGCGCGGGACGCTGTTCCGGTGCGTGTGTCATCTTAGGCCCACCCCAGATCATGAAGTTTTTCGTCATCAATCCCAAAATAATGCGCAATCTCGTGCACTAGCGTTACATGAACTTCATAGCGGAGTTGCTCAACATTTTCGCAGATGGCTTGCAGATTGGATTTGAACAGTGTGATTCGATCGGGGGTTTCTCCGTAACCGTAGTCGCCGCGCTCGGTGAGGGCGAGTCCGTCGTAGAGACCGAGAATATCTGTGTTCCCGCCTTCGGGTAGGTCTTCGATAATAAAGATAACGTTGTCGAGGTTGTCCCGCATTTCGCTCGGAAGAGCGTCAAGCTCTTCCTCCACTAAACGCTCGAAATCTTTGTCAGAAATCTCAACCATGTCTTAAGCCTGACACATTTCGAGGCGCGAGGATAGCGTTTTACGCCCTTAAAGTGCTGTGTCAATAATAATGTAGATTACTTACTGGCAACAGATTGATTAGTGACGATTTTATATTCACCTCTGTAACGAATGGTGTTGCTGGCGAAAACAATTGATGAGGTTAGCCCTTCTAGACATGTATTGAGAGGGGCTAACCTCATCTTTCTGTGGGGTGGCTAACGGGGCTTGAACCCGCGACTTCCGGCACCACAAGCCAGCGCTCTACCAACTGAGCTATAGCCACCATGTGTCGTTTCTGTGAAACGACAACCCTACTAGTCTATTACATTTTTGAGGCGAATGTGCCCACTGTATCTGTTTAGAGAGTTTTTGGCGCCGTATTGTTTGGTTCAACGTCCTGAATAAATACGGTAGAGCGATAGTAGGCAAGCTCCTGGATTGATTCTAAAATATCGGCAAGTGCACGGTGTCCGCCGTTTTTATCGGGGGCGCTGTGGTATGCCGAGGGAAACCAGCGGCGCGAAAGTTCTTTGATCGAGGAAACGTCGATGTTCCTATAGTGTAAACGCTGATCAAGGGAGGGCATGTGGGCCGCGATAAACATGCGGTCTGTGCCGATGGTGTTTCCCGCGAGCAGTGGACGCTTACCCTCGGGAACATACTCATTGATGTAGTCGATGGCTCGTTTTTCTGCCTCTATAACCGTTACGCCGCGGGGAATCTCCGTGATGAGGCCGGAGTTAGTGTGCATTGTGGTGACAAAATCCCCCATACTGTCGAGGGCGGCGGTAGTTGGCTTGATGACAACACTGAGGCCCGCATCGAGCGGGGTGAGGTTAAAATCGGTGATGACGATGGCAATTTCAACAAGCTCGTCTATGCGGGGATTGAGGCCTGTCATCTCGCAGTCAATCCATACTAGTTGTTCGGCAGGTGTGCTCATAGGACTAGCCTATTCCCAACTTTTCACAGAGCATATTTGAGCGCTGCTTTTGGTCGTGTCGTCTAAGTTTGTGTATCACATGAGGGTGGGTTTATGGGTCTTTTGGGGAAGACACATCGTTTTTTAGGGTGCACGCGCTACTGCTCGGGTGTGCCCTGCTGATTGTGATGGTCTCGATTGTTGCGGGGGTCTGGGTGTGTGATGTTGCTCTGAGGAGTGCTGAGTCTCTGCGGGGCTTCCGGGGAGTGTTTGTGTGATCTAGTAAACTAAACTATATTGTTCGGCATGGCTAATAATCTTTCTTGCTTCTCCGAACTGCTATTTCTGGGGTGTATTGTGCCTGAGAATCACTTCTTCGTTAGCTATGGAAGAATTTCGAGAGATGGTTAGCCCACGTTGTGCTGCACTACACAGCACCGATACCGCTCGAGCTTCAGCTGTCTGGCGAGAGGGTTCTCGACGGTATAAGAGGTGGGTGGGGGCTTTTCTTCTTATACTGGGCAGCTTTGTGATGAGTGGATGCTCTCCCGCCTCTCTGTCGGAGGCGGAAAACAGCCGAGGCTCCACGGATTCCCGCCCGCTTGTTCTCACCACCTTCACCGTTCTTGCAGACATGGCTCGTAACGTGGCCGGTGAGCATCTCCGTGTTGAGTCCATCACTAAGGTTGGTGCGGAAATCCACGGATATGACCCCACTCCACAGGATCTCACCGTTGCAGCTGACGCCTCTCTCATCCTCGATAACGGATTTGGACTAGAGCTTTGGTTCAGTAAATTTGTAGCGGACCTAGATGTTCCTCATGCGGTTCTTACCGAGGGCATTGAACCTGTTCTTATCGGAGAAGGTGCGGCCGGGGGACAGATAAATCCTCACGCGTGGATGTCTCCCAAAAATGCCGAGATATACATTCAAAACATCGCCCAGGCTTTTATCGCTTTAGATCCGTCACACGCCGATGACTATAGGGTAAACGCGGAAGCTTATCACCAGCAGATTATGGCAGAGGGTGAGAGGCTGGTGCGGGTTACCCGGGCTGTTCCTGAGCAGAGCAGGGCGTTGGTTACCTGCGAAGGAGCGTTTAGCTACCTTGCTGAGGACGCGGGGCTCACAGAAAAATACCTGTGGCCGGTCAACGCTGAGTCGGAACCTACCCCTACGACAGTAGGAGAGGTGATTGATTTTGTGCGGGAAAATAATGTTCCGTCCGTGTTCTGTGAATCAACGGTCTCCGATAAGATGATGCGGCAGGTTGCCCAGGAGAGTAATGCTGCTTACGGGGGAACTTTGTATGTTGACTCCCTGAGCGAACCAGACGGGCCCGTCCCGACCTACCTCGATCTGATCAGCTATAACGTGGATCTTATTACGGCCGGGTTAATCCGGGGGACGGAGAGTTCTTGATGGGATCGGGACATGCGGTCGCTGCGGTTCAGGTGACCAACGCGACCGTGAAATATGGCAGTGTCATAGCTCTCAAAAACGCCGATCTTGAGCTTTTTTCGGGTCGGATAACGGGGCTTGCGGGGGTGAACGGTTCCGGAAAATCAACCCTCATGAAAAGCATCTTGGGGCTTATGGATCTTAACGAGGGAGCTATTACAGTCCAGGGCGGAAGCGTATCGGACGCACGCAGGAAGGCGCAGATCGCCTATGTTGCGCAGAGTGAGGCGATCGATGAGTCCTTTCCCCTCTCTGTTCGTCAGGTGATCGAAATGGGGCGTTACGGCGCTCTTGGACCTCTGCGAATGCTCAAAAAGAGTGACGCGGAACTGTGTGATCGGGCCATGCAGAGAACGGGCATCACCCACCTGGGGGACAGATTGATTGGTGAGCTATCGGGAGGGCAACGAAAACGTGTCTTTCTTGCCCGGGCAATCGCTCAACAGGCCAATATTATGCTTCTGGATGAGCCGTTCTCAGGTGTAGACATCACATCTCAAGAATCGATTATTGCCGTTATTCGATCGCTTGCGGCGGATGGTGTCTCAATCCTGGTCTCCAGCCATGATATTGCCTCTCTTGCGGATATCTGCGACGAGGTTGTGCTTTGGTATCAACGGTCTCTTTTTTCGGGGCCTCCTGAAACCGCTCTGAGCGAGCACAACCTGGCTCTGGCGTTTACCGCTGGTGCTGAAATACAGGTCACAACAGAGACAATGGAAAATTACTTATGAGCTTCCTCGAATTGATTATGGAACCTCTCGGCTATGTTTTTATGCAGAGAGCTTTTGCTATCACCGCGCTTGCAAGCATTGTGTGTGCGGTACTGAGCTGTTGGCTCGTACTCGTGGGCTGGTCCCTCATGGGGGATGCTGTATCCCACGCTGTTCTTCCCGGCGTGGTCATCGCATATACGCTGGGTGCTCCGTTTGCGGTGGGTGCCCTCATCTTTGGTGGAGGAGCGGTCTTGTTGATCGGTATTGTTCGTGGGAAGTCCCAGATCAAAGAGGATGCGGCAATTGGTATTGTCTTTACCTCTCTTTTTGCGCTGGGGCTCGTATTGATATCTATCGTTCCCAGCCAGATTGACCTCACCCATATTCTGTTTGGTAATTTGCTGGGTGCCTCAGCCAATGATCTCTGGCAGGTTCTTGTTGTTGCCGCCGTTGTGCTTGTCACCATTGTTCTTAAGAAACGCGATATTACTCTGTTTACTTTTGATCCCGTTCAGGCTCACACGATTGGACTTTCTCCACGTAGACTCAATGCGCTACTGCTCGGTTTGCTTGCCCTCACCGTGGTAGTTGCCCTGCAAGCCGTGGGTGTGATTCTTGTTGTTGCGATGCTCATCATTCCCGGGGCAACCGCATTCTTACTCACGCGGCGGTTAAATCGGATGCTCTGGGTCTCGCCCATGATTGCCACACTCTGCTCGATTGTAGGCATCTATATCAGCTACTACAGCAATGCCTCATCGGGTGGGATGGTTGTTTTGACCCAGGGGGTGGTGTTCTTTATCGCGTTTGTTGCTGTGCGGGGCCGTGCGCTGTTGTCTTTACGCGCAACACCCGCCTCTGCTGCCGTGGGGAACTCCACCGATCCTCGCGAAGAAACAGCATCAGTCGTGCCCGTCGTCACGGGAAAAAATCTTTAGCTCTACCTGTTGTGGCGAGAAGGTTTTTGAGTCCTACTCATCGGATTCATCCAGGATAGCTTTACGACGCTGCTTTTTGCGGAGCTTGAGAATCCGAAGGAGGCGTCGGATATATCCTTCAACAACCAGTAAGAGCAGTGCAAGAACTCCAATATGTGGAAAAAGTACGCCGATAATTCCAGCCACGATGAGAATAATGGTTGTGATGATACCGGAGGTGAGGCGAAACTCTTTTCCCGTGCCGCTCGCGCTGAGTTCTGGGTTTGACCTCACGATGTATGTTTGCAGGAGTTCTGCAAAAGATGTGAGCGCAACTGTTCCAATGTAGAGACCTATGGCCAGCGGATTCTGCGCGTTCGAGTCTGCAAGCACAGCGGTGGGGAAGGGGAGGAATACGATTGTGAGCAGCCAGAGTAGGTTAGTCAGGATAAGTTTCTGATTGTATCCCACAACGTGCTCGTAAAACGAGTGGTGAAACCTCCAAAACCACCCGACAACCACAAAGCTCAGGATAAAAGCGAAGAAAGAATACCATTTTTCACGGAAAAGAAAGGTGAAATCGGTGGAGGTGGATTCCTTAGCAACGTCAATGAGGGGAAGAACGAGGAGGGTGATAGCGATTGCAACTACGGCATCACTAAACCCGGTTATTCGACCGAGGCCTCGCTCGGTCTGATATTCCTGACTCGGTGGGGGTGGCGCTTCAGAACTCATACTAGTAATTATGCTTCCGAGGCAGGTTAAAGGGTAATTTCGTCTCTACAGACCCCAACACGGTCACGAAGGGTTGACCAAGCCTAGCGCTAGCTCTTTAAGCGTCTAGATTTTGCTATGTAAAAGACGCTTATGGCACCGCAAAGCACCGCTATTCCGGCAAAAACCAAGGATGACTGGAGTGGTTCAAGGCTCTCAATAGCCGCAAATATCCTGCCGCCACGCGTTTGAGACGCGGGGGCATCACTAACCATGACTTCCCAGATAGGTGTGTGCGGCAGAATCGCAAACCCAACGAACAGAACTGCTAATAGAGCGAATACTATTGCCGGTCCCTGAGTCGGGCGACTTTTCATTTTTGACATAAATCCATCCTTATTAGGCTCTTAACTTCACGCAAAAAAATACTTGAAGATTATAATGACCCGGTATTAGGCACTGATGTGTGGGTAATAGATAAAAGTTATAACCCCGCATAAAGACTCATGCCGCTCGGAAAGATAACACCTATTATATAAAGAGGAAATTCTGTACCGAAGAAGTAGAAAACTTGGTGGAGCGTGAGAGGGTAGCTTTTCGACGATGGGGACGGTGCATCGATGCGGTGAGGTGGAGTGTGTCTTTTCATGAGAGCGTGAAGGCGCTGCTCCTTCTCAGTCTGTTTGACAACAGTGCTTTGTATTGCAAGGCTTGATGATATGGCGACTAGCGACCGGACCGCGCAACTTCGTAAGGGAGTGCTTGAGCTCGCGATCCTCGCTGTGCTTGATACGGGAGAGTACTATGCCATTGAGATCATCGGGCAGTTGAGCGAGCAGCCCGCACTCACCGCGACCCCGGGGACGGTCTACCCTCTCCTTGCGCGCCTGGACAAAGCCGGTAAAGTGACGACTCGATGGGTGGAAGCGGGGGGTGGCCCTCCCCGCAAATATTATCGTTTGACGGATGAGGGTCGTGCTGCCCTTGCCGACGGCGCAACTGCATGGAGCGCATTGAGCGGGGCGATGCACTCCATTCTTCGCAGAGAGGGTCGCGTGTCATGAGGCCTTATCTGCGTGAGGTTGGCGTTCGCCTTGAACGACTTAGTCGAACCGATCGCCGCATCGCCCTCGATGCCCTTGACGCTCAGCTTGGTGAGCTTCAAGAAGCCAATATTGATCCGGTAGAGGCGCTCGGTACTCCCGAAGAGTACGCTATGGCGCTACTCGATGCGCTTTCGAGTGACACACCTATCGAAGAGCCGGCTCTACGGGTGCTTGGGCTTCCCCTTGAGACACGGGGTCCTATGAGTGCTGAGGTTCGGTCTCGTGTCTGGAACCCAGAGAGTCCACGCCTTGTGGTGCCACGACTGTTTGGAATCGGCTGGACCTTGAACCTCGGTGCTCTCGCTGTGAAGCTCAGATTGATTCGACCTGATGACGCTACGGGTGAAGTGGTTGAACAGATCCCTGAGTGCGCTGTGCGCACCGCGCAACTTGTGCCACTCCTTATCTCAGGTGTCACTGTTGGCACTCTAGCGCTTGCCTGGAGAAGGTTGCCCAACCAGGTTGCGTCTGGATTTAACTTGTGGGGCGGGCAGAGCCGCACGGGATCGAAACGGTCTTTGATCGGAGTCGCTTTATTGGGTGTTGCGCCAGCGCTGTGGGCCGCACGCAAGCGGATCCCGTCGGAGGATCGGCTCGTGCGCGTCGCAAGTGCAACAACGTTGGCTACGGTTTCAGCCTCGACCGTTGCTGCATCCATCCTCAAGGCGCGTCGGCCGCGTGGTCGATGGGGGCTGTTGGTGCCCGCCTCTCTTCCTCTAGGCGTCGCGTTATCGTTGGGTGTGATCATACTCCCGCTTCGGGCTGGTCTTCGTCGTGTCTGGCATTTAGCCAGGGCGACATCGGGCCGTGCCAGAGATGAATAATGAGGGTTTTTGACTAGATCCTCTCGGAACACTGTGAGACGTCTAGCGCTGATCGCACTATCCCGCAATTTCTTGTTTGACGTAGCAGCCGGGCCGGTATCCTGTGTCCGCTTTCTCGTCAGCGTGACGACCGAGCCGCGTTGGTGACGGCGTAGCGGTGTGAAGGACTTGATTTAACTAGTATGTAATGCAAGGATATAGGTAATGCATATTTACTGTATTATGTCACACTCACGTTCCTCGAGCCGCCCCCCAGAAAGCAGACCCTCATCATCGTGTTTCTCAATGTGATCGGGACGATCCTGTCCCTGATGATCGGACACCATCGTGCGATTCACTTCGCTTCTAAGTTCCCCGTCATCAAGGCGCCTAGCTCGACAAAGCAGCACGGTACACGTCGAGTGCTTGACGGTCTCGACTTCTGTATGAAACCTGGTTCCATGTTCCACCTTCTTGGTTCCAGCGGAGTCGCAATCCGGTGGCCAACCCTCACAGGGCTGACTCTCGTTCTATCGTGCTGCTCTCGATCGCCGCGCTCATCCTCCATCGAAAGGGAAGTCCGATGACCCAGCCGACTGTTAGCGCATCCCGTCTCACCAAGCGCTTCGGAGAACGTGAGGTAATCTCGGCCGTCTCGTTCTCGGTGACCCGAGGACGGGCGTTCGGGCTGCTTGGGCCGAACGGGGCGGGTAAGACCACCATCATCCGACTGCTCAACGGTCTACTGACCCCTGACGGCGGTGCCGTCACCCTCTTCGGGGAACGGGTGAACGCGCGAAACGCGGACGCACTCAGGCAGCGGATCGGCGTGCAGACGGACACAAATCTTTATGACACGCTTTCGGCCCGCGAGAATCTGCGCACGTGGGGTGCGCTCTACGGCATCGAGCAACGCTCTCTTCGTAGTCGTGTGGACGAGATACTGCACACTTTCGGTCTCACTCGTCGCGCAGATTCGCTTGTGGGAGAGTTCAGCAAGGGGATGCGACAGAAGCTCGCGATCGGGCGCGCGATTATTCACAAGCCTGATTTGTTATTCCTGGACGAGCCGACGGCAGGCTTGGATCCCGAAGCGGCCTCCGAGCTCATAGGTTACCTGAGAAAGATGATCCAGACACTGGATACCACTCTGGTTATTTCAACGCATCAGCTTGCGGGACTAGAGGCCCTGTGTGACGACATTGGCATCATCAAGCAGGGTCATCTCCTTGCTGCTGGACCTGTGGATGAGATGCTTCGGCAGGAGTGGCCAGGGAACCGCTACACCCTAAGTGTTAACGGCGACTATGACGTGGCCCACCGTATCGTGACTTCGTTTGCCACCGCAGACAAGACTGCGGGCAGTGAGATTGTGTTCCACACCGATGACGAGCAGACCATCTCTCAGGTTGTTGCAGCGCTCGTGCACGAAGGTGTTGGAGTGCGTGCGGTGATTCCACAGCACCCAACAATCGAAGAGTTTTACTTCACTACGCTTGATAAGGAGGCAAACGTATGACTATCCAGCCCGGTACCTCGCAACCCCTAAAAACTCGTGGCATTATCAGTTGGCAGCGTGTTGTCGCGGTGATGCGTAAAGACTGGCTTGAGATTGTGCGCAACAAGCAGATGCTTGCCTCTCTCATCATTGTGCCGCTCATATTTGCGATTTTGTTGCCCGCTGCGATCATCCTCATCGGAGGCTCCGGTGCCCTTGCATCCACGGTTGCGGGATTGCAGGGGTTCCTTGACAACCTGCCCGCAGGAGTTGCCCCGCCCGATTATACCTCTGAGCAGACGGTTGTGTACGCGGTAATTGTGTATTTTTTTGCACCTTTCTTCCTGATGATCCCCATCACGATTGCGTCGATTACGGCCTCGTCCAGCCTTGTTGGTGAAAAAGAGCGCCGTACCATCGAGGGATTGCTCTATACGCCGCTCTCTAACCGCGAGCTTGTGCTCGCCAAGGTGCTTGGGTCCATGATTCCCGCAGTTGTGCTTACCTGGATCGCGTTTGTGATCTACGCGGTGGTGGTGGGGGTGCTCGGTGCACCGATGATGGGTGGGATCTTCTTTCCGACCTGGACCTGGGCCGTGCTCATTGTGTTTCTCGTGCCGCTTGTTGGGTTTCTCGCGACCAGTCTGATTGTGGCGGTGTCGGGGCGCTCGACAACCATGCAGGGTGCTCAGGGTAGTGCGATGTTTATGGTGTTCCCGGTACTTGTTTTGGTTATCGGTCAGGCCACCGGCCTTATGCTCTTTAACGTGGCTATCGCCCTCATCGTGGCTGTTGTACTCGTTATTGTTGACCTGCTTGCGTTCTTGCTCATCGTTGCGAAGTTTCAGCGGGAGTACATCGTCACAAAGCTCTAGGTTTCAATTGTGATGAAGGCCGGATAGGGGCGACAGCTTGCTCCTCTGTCTGGTTTCTCGGCCCCTGTGCGCCCGGCATTTGCTGCACCAGATCTTGCCCTACGACGATTTTTCGGTCGACATTGAGCTGCACTAACCAGAGTGTAGCTCCGAGGACAGCGTCCGTTGTCTCTCGGACTGCATTGACACACTGACGCAAACGTGTCGGGAGTGCCTGTTCCAATTTTGTGAGAGGCGTGGGCGATACCGGACTCGAACCGATGACCTCTTCCGTGTGAAGGATGATCAGCTAGATTGTCACCGATTGTCATAGATACTCACCGAGTGTCACAACCTTCATTTTGCCCTGTAAAATCAAGGGATTTAGATTGTCATAGATACTCACCGAGTGTCATGGGATGTCAACCGAAAATAAAAGTTTGCCACTGATTTGCCACTTTTTGATACCATCGCGGAGAGTTTGGGATTTGCTTTAAGTTGTACTAACCTTCATAGACATAACACTTTCTACAGATAGGGATTCATCGACGATGTCTAATCACCAGAACTTATACTCACAGCAGGGCTGCATTGACTGCAAAGAATGCGAAAGAGGCGCAGGGTACATAGGGAGGAAAATCACGCTTTGGGCAATTGGTCTCCCAACAGTTGGGGTGGGGCTGATATTCCTGCCCTTCTTCAAGAAGTGCCAGTACTGCACTCACAATTCGTGGTGGAATAAGCATTACGGGCCTGATCTACGTCGCTCGGCTTCACCCGTACAGGCATAGTAGCGGTAGCTAAATAGCCCCCTGGAGATTGGATTTCCAGGGGGTTTTGTCATCCTCCCGCAAGAATGTTGAGTAATCTACACGATTAGTGTTGACTGCTCCACACAATGTGTGTATAGTAATAGACATGGAGATCACGAAGAGCATCGACTCAGACACCACCACCTACACCCTCTGGGTAGACGGCACCGAAGTCTCAGAGCTTATGCTCTGGACAGGCACCCGCGAGGTGGCAAACATCGAAACCGCGACCGCCTACCAGGGCCAGGGTTTTGCTCGCGCTCTCTGGGAGCACGCAAGCGCAGAAGCCGAGTGTTTCCACTCTCTCCCGCACCACCGCACCCACGAGGGTGACGCTTTCGCCCGTGCCGTCGGAGGAGAAACAATCTCCGAGGAAGACGGCTTTCAGGACGTGTGCAGCATCTGCACAGACCAGTAATGACACAAAGGAGCATAAAATGACTACCCACAATTTTGACCTTGACGCATGGCTCGGCGATACCGAAGCCACACCCGAGCAACGCGCAGCGCTCATCGAGGCGCTAGACGGGATCGAGAAGCGCTACCCCCACGCGGATCTAGAGGATTCCCGCACGGATGCTTCTCGCGGGGCGCTAGAAATCATTCTGGATAGCGAAAACCCCGAGCAGACCCTAGAGGATCTCGGGCTAGAGTGGCAGCGCGCGAAACTCAAAGAACGGGAGCGAATGGCTGTACTCACCGGGGCGATCATCGCTGCGTCTGCACACATGACAGAGGTTGATATCGCTCGGGTAGCGCAGGTAAATCGCACCACCGTGCGGGCGGCTCTGCGGAAAGACAAATAAAATGAGCACTTTTAATCTTCTTTCTGAGCCGTGGATTCCTGCTGTCACAGGCACAGGTATTGAGGATATTTCGATACGGCGTGCACTGACAGACAGCGGGGTAAAAAAGATTTTAGGAGACACCCCCGCACAACGCTACGCCCTACACCGACTACTGCTAGCTATCGTGCAGCGCACACTCTCCCCGGAGCAATGGGGGTCTGTGTGGGAGTCCGGCACACTGCCCCAGGCTACCCTCGATGCGTATCTAGACCAGTGGGGACACCGCTTTGACCTCCTCGACGAGGTCGCCCCATTTTTTCAGATTGCAGGTCTCACCTCGGCTGGACGAAAGCCCACGACCGGGGTTGGGGGGATTGTCCCGGGCGGGTTTTTTGCGATACAAAAACCTACCACCAAGATCACATTGGCGGAGGGTGCCCGGTGGATAGTCCACGCCCATGCCGCGACACCCTCCGGGATACGCCCCGGAACCGTGGATGATCCACGGGTTTCAGGCGGGAGGTCGTACCCGACCGCGCCCGGGTGGGCGGCCTTTTCAGGTGGGGTCTTTTTGGAGTCTGACACGCTCGTAAAAACGTTGCTAATGAATGTTGTGGATGATCTTCCCGGGGTTCCTGCATGGGAAGACCCCGTCGCAGGCACGGAATTTGCACCGCGCGAAGACCCGGAGGGGCTGGAGTTGTATACCTGGCAGAGTCGCCGCATTCTCGTGACCGGAGTATCACAGGGCTACATCACCGATGTACTGGTCTCTAATGGGCACCCGCTACAGGCCTCGTGGGGTGGACGTGATCCCATGGTGACGCTCCGCACAGACAGGGACGGGTCACGGCAGATCATCTCACCGCTGTGGGCGCTTATCCCTGACATACTGGGCGAGGGTGGCCCCCGGACGCTGCAGGCACTCCACACCCGTGGTCTTCCGGCACAGACCCCGCTGAGAGTGACGGGTGCACGGGTGGCTCTCGGGACAATGGGGTCGGTGGTGACCGATGAGGTGGACGGGGTTTTTGATGTGGCACTGGGAGATTTACGGTCACCAGGTGAGGGAGCTGGGGCTGTGGCCGTGGCAGCGCACGGGCTGAGAGCAATTTATCTCTCATTCTTGAAAGAGCTGTGGAAGATCACCAGCGACACGGCGACTTCTGCGGAGGGGGTGTATTTCTCCCAGATACTCGACCAGACCGTCACCGACACGCTTAAAACCCGTGATCGTATAGTTTTTGAAAACGGATTTCAGGATATCCTCCGTGAGGCCGATGACGTCGCTGCATCAAAAACCGACGGACACGATTTTGTGCGGAGGCAAAAAATTTACATGGTGTATACAGGTCTTCTCCGTAAGGCCGTAAAGCGTCTGCACTGGGGAGACGATCTTAGTGAGGCCCAGTATCTCCCCGTCGAAAAGCCTGTGGTTGACAAAAGCTAAGAGAGGTGATTTCATACATTTATGGCTGTTTTCCCTGCGTAGCAGGGGTGATCCAAGTTGACATTTTTAAGAGAATGTTTTCCCTGCGTAGCAGGGATGACCCGACTTGACATCTTTAAGAGAAGTTTCCCTGCGTAGCAGGGATGACCCTAATTTCGTACAGCTAGTCATATCGAGCTAACATTCCCCGCGTAGCGGGGCTTAAAGGGGGGTCACACTTTCGAGTGTGGCTCCCCTTCGTTTATGTGGAGGCAAGATTGCTCATGCTACTAGCATTCACTCACACAATAGTGTACACTGGTGTATATATACAGAAACGTACACTTTTGATAGGAGGTCTCTATGGCTACATCACCCCCCACTGCCAGCCAGCAGCTTTTTGCTGAGTTGTCCCTGGCCCTGGTAGAACCGTCCCGCGCGCTACTCGGTATGGATATAGCGAATCTTTTAGAGAATCGTCTTGCGGGCCGCACGGATTCGCTCCCCGACGAGGCTCTAGTAGAGCCAGAAATCGCCAGCGATATTATCTGGGCGATTCACCGTGGACTCCCGCCCCTCGCCTGGTGGAACACCCCGCTCGGGCTAGCCTGCGCACAGGGCGCTTTAGGAGCGCTGGACGAGCGGATTAGCTACCGTGATGCGGCTACTATCCTCGGGGTCAGCACCAGCGCCATACAAGGACTCGTCTATCGCAAAAAAATCGTCCAGCACGGTGACGGGATCGACCTAGCCAGCACACTCAAAAGACTTCTAGACAAAAAATAGTTACACCCTAAAAAATAATAAAGCCCCGGCGAGTGATCAGACTCCCGGGGCACGGACAGATCGAGAAAGGATCTATCATGAGTAAGAATATCACCTATAGCCGCAGCGAAATTGCCTACCAAATCGCGGAAACTCTTGACGAGGTGGGGGCCACTATTGCTGTCGATTCCACCTCCTACGATATAGAAAAAATCGTAGACACTATCACTATCCCCACTAAAACCGGGTGGGAGCTACGTCCCGAATTCGCGGATTCCCTCGACACCCTCGGCGACGATAGCAAGGCCGATGCCTTCTGGAACATTGTGGGACAGTGCGACATCAGCGCAGACCTCGCCGCAGCTGAGGAGGCACGCGACGAGGAATTTCACCAGCTGGTACTCTCTCACGCACAGCGCAGCCACCACCTCGAACTTTTTCCCCTTGTCATTGGGGATGTTACTCTTACGCTCCCCAACAGTTTCAGAAAGGGTGGGTTCACTGTGTGGCCGACCTCGGAGCATTTCTGGGGGCAAATCGATACCCCTCACGAAACCCTCACATTCGACACGAGCCTGGGGTCGTGGGGGGCACTCCGCGCCGCTATCACTCAGGCTCAGGAAGATTTCGAAGCGAGCGTCAAGGAGTCCTTGGAGATCTCGCGGACGCTCAAAAACCACACCTATGCAAAATTGAGAGAGGCAGAAATCGCTCTGGAGGAGGCTCGTCAAGAGCATGCCGAGGCCGTGGCCGCCTGGCAGAAAAACCAGGAACGACACGATGAGCTAGCGGGACGCACGGGCGGTCGCGATAAATAACCCGCAAAACAAAATATAGCCCGGGGAGAATGCTCACAATCTCACCGGGCTATATTATCCCCGCAAATGCAGGGCCAAATTGTTATCCGCATCGCTTTACTACAAGCAAAGTTCCAATAAATACGGATCATCCCCGCCAAGGCGGGGCACTTGTCAGTGTAGCACACGATCACGGTACAGGCACCTACCATATGGGCGGAGCACTTGGGGTATACTTATTTTGTAATCTTACGGTTGCATGGTTTTTGTGTAGTAACTATTAACCAAAAAACGCCCCGCCCTAGTCCGAAGACCAAGGCGGGGCGTTTTGTTTCTACTCTGCCGCATGCCGACCACGCGGCGTGTTTACTCCTGCGAGCACTGGCGCACCGGTACCGAGGATCGCCGCGACCAGAGATAGCCAGAGACCGCCGTGTTCAGCGGTCAGGACACCTATCGCTGTCAGGAGCGGTACGAGAGCCGCTGCGATACCGTATATCCACCGGCGTGCATTGTCTGATTTGATCCACATATTTTCTCCTATTGTTTAGCTGAGTACGCGTGTGATGATCACGCCACCCACGGATGTGATGATGGCCATGCCTGCTACAGGCATCCACGCCATACGGTGTACGAGAGCGGAGAGACGACGGGTTTCCTCTGCCTGATCCGTGAGCGCCTGGCGCAGATGGTCAATATCCTCAGTGTCACGAGCCTGCTCAGTGATGCGGGTTTCGAGTGCTCGGATACGGGCGCTGTGTGCGTCCATACGCTCATCCACCCGGGCTAGAGACTCCACCGCCGCCTCTAAACGATCGAGGCGACGTTCGGTTTGCTGGCCCTGTTTGTAGATGTCTCCGAGCGTGACGACGTGGCCCAGTGGTTTTGAGTCTGGCATTAGTAGCCCTCCTCGGCGGGTGGCACATACTCGGGATCGAGCGTGTACGGATCAAAATTTGCTGGTGCTGGGGACATCACTCTCCCCGCTCAGATCAATTGCTGCTGCCATATCGATTGCCGTCTGGATTTCCTCGTCTGTCCAAATGTCTTTCATGGGATGCTCGCTCATGATTACGCTCCTTTCGCTGATTGTCCGCCGAGAGCCAGAGAGACCCACACATCAAACTCCCGGTCGTTGCCGGTGATGTGTTTCGAGATGAGTCGCTCTGAGATCCAGACCTCCTCACTCGTGGACAGGTGCCGGTAATAACCTGCGCCAATCAGGGCAATTCCTCGGCCTGGTGCCTGAATTCTTATCATGTCTTCGTCTCCTAGTTCTGGTATGACTGGCGCTGGGCCAGTGGTGTGTAAGATTTCATTTGCTCGCGTCACGATCTGCTCTAGACGTGGATAGAGATACGGGCCAGGACACGCGGTTTGTGCTACCTCGCGATGCCCAATAATGCGTGTCCGATCTAGTGGCCCCCACCGGTAGCGGGTAGAGAGGTCAGCAGCGAGGAGTGCTAGTGTCTCGATCTGAGCGTCTGACACCGGCCACTCAGGAGCACCGCCGGTATTAACCGTCTCGATCGTGATCGATGGCGAATCGGCAGCATCCGATCCGCTCGTCCAGGCTCTGCGCTCCTCGGGCACGATGCCAACGAGCTGCCCTGTGGTGAGCAGGCAATAATTTGCGGATGGCGACGGGTGCGGGTGCGTGGATAGCCGCGCGACGTTGCCCTCGTTTGTGCCGCCCGCCGTGTGGTGAACGATCATCCGAGATATCGGTTTTGTACGCGCACTGTGCTTTTGTGATGCAGCGACGCGTGTAGCGAGATGTGAAAAAACCATGTTGTACCTCCTTCTTAAATGCAAAAACCCCGCACAAGGCGAGGTGACTGGGGGGACTCAGGGGCGGACGAAATCCAGAGACAGCCACGTAGGCTGTCCTGGTATGATGCCATAAGGCCCGTTAGTAGCTGTGGTGTAAATCCCGGGTGTGAGCACATCACCCGCTCTCAAGCGAATTTTGCGGGCGAACGAACCGAGTGCAGTGCCGCTTGACGGAGCGGGTTGTGTGGAAGCGACGAAATCGTCGGGCGTGGCGGCAGTCGAATTTAGCTTCACACCGAAAATTATGGGAATTTCTGTCACTACCTTAAAACCACCACTTAAGTCATACAACCCTGACCACGGGGCGACAAGACCAGATCGCCAAGGGGTGCTCCCCATGCCGCGCCCCTGCAAAGACCACGCCGCCGCGGAGCTTAGTATTGTCCACCCTGCCTTGAATTCTGCGCTGCTCAAAATCATCAGAGTGCCGCCGCCAGCCCACGTACCCCCGATACGGAGATATTTCACCTGATCTTCTAGGCAATAGGCTTCCGCCCCATCAGCAGGTGTCCACGCCGCTAGCTCCGTAGCGGTACGCACGATCACCACACCACCCGCAGTCGCAGTGTAGGGAGCGGTCTGCGTAATCACGACACCTGTACCCTGTGTTGAGGTAGCTCCTGCTGACACCTGGGCCACCGCCAGTTCTATCGCGCCGGCGGGAATCGCAGGTTTCACCAGAGATGCCACAGGCGCGACCGCACCCTGCACCACTACAACCTCAGGAGTCTGCGGAGCATCAGAGGACGGGGGGATGGCATAAATCACATCAAGCCGCGCGTTAGAGGTAGGGGCGGTTGTAGTCGCCCTGGATACTGTACCCGCCTGGCGCAGCACCGTAGCACCTGATAGCCGCGCAAAAGCCGCAGTAAATGTCCCCACCGAGTACGTCATAGTGGATGTCCCCACCACTAATGAAGGGGCGCGAGCATGGAGCAGCCCGGGGCGGATCACACCCGCAGCAGATCGCACAATCAGGCCGCCTACCTGTGCGGTCAGTGACGAATCTAGCCCCGTCACATTGCCCTCATCACCCTGGTCACCTTTCTCACCTTTTTCTCCCCGAGGGAGCGTGAGGTTCAGTATCTGCGTGGGATAGGTACCTGTGATTGAGGCGGACGCGGCCCCACCCGAGGGGGTAGAGGTTACCGCACCGACTTTGAGTTGGTTGTCACGTCCGCGCTCACCCTGACCGCCAGGAATACCAAATTCGATAATGTCTGTAATCTGATCGACCATTTTCAAACCTTTCTAGTGAGAGAGGTACAGATACCCGCTGACTACCTGTGTCGTAATATCGTCGAGGGTCACCCGCAGATGCCATACTCCCGTGGAGCGTGAAGCCCACTCAGGGCCAGCTAAAGACGAGGGATCTAGCTCAATCTGTATGAGGGAGTCATTAAAAATTCGGGCGGAAAATTCTTTCCACACCTCACCCGTGAGAGACTCGAATCGAACCGTAGCGGTACCCGCACGAACATCAACGAGAGTTTTTTCCTGTCCGTCATCCCGGTACCAGCGAAACCCAAAACTCTGACTCCTACCCACACCCACAGCGACATCCTGACGGTGCAGTGTAGGCCGCCCCATAACCCCGGACATGATTACTCCCTCATAAAAATAGCCTGAGCAGTGACCTGAGACACATTGTCGCTACTCGCCGGAAAGATCCCTGTGCCGTCTGTCCACATCTGAAAATGCACCTCGATCACCTGAGGAGGATTCGCTATAGACAGCCCGTGTGAGCTAGTGCATACATGGGCATCGCTTGCCACGCTATAGGTCGTTGATGCAAAAGATTCCAGCCCCGCGCTACCCGCTATGACGATACGTGATCTCACGCGGGGAAAAGAAAATTCCTTGGTATTGACCGCTGATCCCGACGCTATCGCCATAATACTCACCCGATTTTTCCCCGCAGGGCGTGTAATCCGCGCCACCGCTACAGTGGCCCAGTCAGCACCCAGCGCGTAGGCTCGGTTCTGCGCGAAATCCGTCACAGCCCACGGCAGCGACAGAAAAAGTTGTTCAAGCTCTTTCATCTGCGCCTGGAGTTTCGCGACGGCCTGAAAAGACCGTGTACCCCCTGCCGCGAGGGCTTCGCGTGTGGCTAGCGCAGCAGCTTCGCGGCCACGGCGTAGATCGTCAAAGGGGTCGGTGGTTGCGGGGTTATATCCCATTTCGTATCCTTGTCTGTACCGTCATCCAGTCAGTAGTGTCTCCACTGACCTCAAGAATTTTCAGTGGTAAGGTTGTGTGCCCTGTGTAGGGGTGTGCGATAGTGACATTGGCCCAATCTCCGGGCCTCACTGTATGCTCAGCGCTCACCCGGATCGGAAAAACCTCCTGTGTGACAGAGCCACGCACAATACCCTCAGCCACATACCCCTGGAGCGTCTCCAACTCGCTGACACTAGAGTGGGTGGTGTCCGCTGACTGCATGACTGGCCACCCCTGACGAGTGAGAGCATCCGACGAGGCCCGAGCGACCAGCACCATGTCATCACTACCACCACCCAGCCCCCAATAGTCTGTAGCCATACTGTCCGCTGACTCGTCTATACCCTCCAGCATTGCGCGACCCCCCGGAGCCGCGACATTCCAATTGTGTACCGTATCGATGAGTTCAGCGTCTCCACGCATCGTGAAAAACAATTTGCCGTCACGACCGATCTGCGGATCAAACCGCAATTCGGGGCCACCAATAACTTCGGTGAGCTGCTTGAGACGGTCACTTATATAGGCAAGGTCAAAACCGTAGTACGTCCGCACGTTTGCGCCGCCGGTGAGACCCGGTAGCGTAATAGGGAGCCGTCCCCATTTGAGGGATTCAGCGACAAGCTGCACCGCAATATCTACCAGAGAACCCGTGAATTCCAGTACCCATTCTGGTGAGGGATTTTCTTCATCTATCATCACCATGCCGTCCACATGGCGACTAGCTAGAGCGTGATTGAGAACAAGACGGTGCTCAAATATTTTCCACATGCCCGCCGCATTAATCGTGAGCTTTTGGCCGGCCAGATTACGTCTAGTCACTGGGCCAGCATGAATAATATGATCCCCCCGCATTACCGCCACGAGTGTGCGGTACGGATAGGTTTTAGCCCTCACATCCCATTGATCAGCTTCACGTGACCAATCAATCGTAATGTCAATACTCCCCGGGTCGTTGAGGGTTTGCTGCCATGAAATATCAGAAGCCGGGATTCTACCAATAAGGTTTCCGGTCATCATTTCAAAAGCCACGGCCTTGACTGGTTCTAGTGCCATGCGGGCCTCACTCTCATCTGCACACGAGCGCCAGAAGTCACCGAGACCGTAACCGGCGTAGTGCCTGGGGGTAATGACAGCACTGCATCATCAATCAACCCGCCAGCCTCAACCCCTCCGCTGTACGCGATTCCGTAGCGCGTATCAATACGAAGATCAGTAGCATTCCCTGCCCACCGAACCCTACGATCACCCTGCGTAAGCGTTAGATTCGTGACTCGCCCGGACACCTCGATAATCGGGTAGGTATCTGCCGTGCCGGGGTTCTGCACCGTGATCACATTTCCTATCGTGGGAAAGACCGCTTCGCGCCCATATTTCATCGGGTCGGGACATGTCAGCACGAGAGAAAACCCTGCCCGCCACGCGTTGATAGGGCGGAGAATTGGCTGTGTCCCCAGGAACCCTGTGACGCTACGCCCCCCGGAGGCATCCTGTACATGTACTGTCAGCTCCTGCGTGATGAGTGCTGCTAGCCGGTCACGTGCTACAGCCTCCGCTACCGCCGATGTTTTGTCGCTGTGGAAACCCCGGATCGTGAGAATACGAGGCCCCACCAGCAAATGAGCGGGCCAGTATCCGCCGTGCATTTGTGGGATCAGTACCGACTCAGCCCGAGGCGGGGCAGGCTCATACCACCCCTCCAAACCGTCTTTTTCCAGCCCCCAAATTCCGGGGCCAGGTGCCCGATTGAGTAGCGGCCCATCCACTAAATCGAGCACCCCGGACGCTGAAGAAATCGTCACTCTCATGTCATCTCCTCAACCGCTCTGCCACCACTGCCGCCACCAAGTGCGGATCGTTCGCGTACACGTTAATTGGCGTGCTACGCTCCTCAACTGCCTCGCTGGCCGGGGCGGTGGCGCTGCCTACTCCCGCAGCTCTCACCGAAACATCTCCCGTAAAAGCCGCTGACACCGAAGCCATTGCAGACTGGGCAAGGGCGGAAGCCGATTTAGCCTTATCTACCAGGAATCCGCCCAGGTCTGACGCTGAGGCCATCGCAACTTTCGCCCGGGCAGTGGCGGATTTAGCCATAGCCACCATGGAGTCACCCAATGCGGGCGCTAAGAAATTCACGCCCTTCACAACACCACGAACGATATCTCCACCCGGCCTGACCATTTTCCGAGCCGGGGATTTGATACCGAAAAAGCTTGTGAAACCTTCGAAAGCTGCACCGGCCAAATTAACCACCGCATCAATGATCGCGCCCACCATTGACCCCAGGCCCTTAATAATTCCGAGTACAATCTGTTTGCCCAGGTCGAGCCAGTCAACCCCCATGAGGCCGTTCCAGATTGCGCTAATAATCTGAGGGATCATTGCAACTATTTGAGGGATCGCCTTGATGAGTCCTGCGATCAGAGACACTACAAGCTGAATGCCCGCCGTGATGATCTGTGGGAGCATCGTCAAAAGCCCCGTAATGAGCTGCAAAATCAGCGTGATAGCAGCCGTGATGAGCATCGGGAGCGCATCAATCAGACCCTCGATCAGAGCGAGGAGCAATTGAATACCCGCCTCAATGATGAGCGGAAGGTTGTCGATAATCGCACCCAAAAGCTCCATCACCAAATCAATCACAGTCGCGACCCATGTTGGCAATGTTTCGAGAATCCCAGAAAGCAGAGCGAGGAGTAATTGTATTCCTGCCTCGATAATCAGAGGAAGACTTGAAATGATCGCGCTCAAAAGTTGCGCCACCAAATCAATTGCAGCTCGTATGAGTGCAGGCACCGCGACAATGATTCCATTCACAAGCGCCATGAGTAGCCGAACGCCCGCCTCAATAACCATCGGCAGACTTGCAACTAGCGCAGTCAGAAGCCCTGCAAGCAGCTGCACTGTGCCCTCTACCAGAAGAGGCAGCGCGGTCACTAATCCTTCTACGAGAGCTGTGACGAGCATTAACGCCCCGTTAATAATCATTGGCAGGTTATCGATAATCGCGGTGATTAGTCCCTGCATGAGGGTGACAGCCCCAGATACGAGGAGGGGGATTGACGCGACGATACCTTCGACAAGAGCGGTCACGATCCCGGTTGCTGCCTCCAAAATCACCGGTACCATCGCCAGAATCGAGGCGATGAGTTGCGGGATCATGGTTACGATCTTCTCTATGACGCCTGGTAGCGCCGCAACCATCTGATCAATCATCCCGGTAAGGCCCGAGACGATACCGCTCGCATCCCCGCCAGAGGACGCGACCACAGCCATGAGTACGCCGATAATTCCCAGAGGCCCAGCGAGCATCCGCAGCGGGCCAAGAAGGCCCGCGAGCACACCGCCAAACATGGGTAGCTTCGAGAGTAGCCCCACGATGCCGCCACCGGACAGGACAACCAGCGCACCACCGAGGGCAACCACGGCGGGGTGAAGACTCGACAAAACATCCTTGACTCCGCTGAACCCTGGGCCAGCTTTTCCTATGCTCGCGCCGAGTTTCTCAAACGTGGGTGCGAGTGCATCCACGCCCTGACGTAGCCAGGTCACCGCAGGAGTCACAATCGAGGTAATAGCGGTCGCTAAACCTGTCAGGATCGGGAGTACTGCTGACCCGATACGCACAGCCAGACCCTGAAAAGTAACGCCCAGGGTACGGACAGACCCGCGAAACGCACCGAACTTTTTCTTGTCCGTTTCATCCAGGACGATACCAAGCTCAGCGGCTTTACCCGTAAGCTCCGCGATTCCCTCAGCACCCCGATTAAGAAATGGGAGCATGGCGGTTCCTGACCGCCCAAACATTTGTACGGCCAGAGCGGTTTTCTCTGGCCCGTCCGCCATATTTTTAAACCGATTCGCCACCTCGGGTAGCAGATCAGACATTTCACGGATGTTACCTTTAGCGTCAGTAATCCTTGTACCGAGCTTCTGAGACATCTCAGCCGCAGCCTCAGATGAGTCCGAGGCTGATTCGAGCTTCCGCGAGAAAATCGTCAACGACGTATTCGCTGCCTCAGTATCCATGCCGGAGAGCTGCATAGCCCCACGCAGCCCCGACACCTGTTCTACCGTGCCGCCGATGATGCGCTGTAGAGCGTTTACCGAGCCGGTCAGGCTGGTAAACGCTTTGACACCGATAGCTGCGACCGCAACCAGGCTCGTGCCAAGTACGGTGGCCCCGGTAGTGATACCTGAGGCTATTGACTGTCCTATACGGACAGCGACAGCACCGACACTAGAGCCAATTTTTTGTAGCCCTGAGAGCATCGAGCTGCCAAGCGCAGCCATGCCGGTGAGTGCGGCACCACCCATACCCGACAGCCCACCCGCAACAGAGGAAACCACCCCGCGCGCAGCAGGGCCAACCACGCCACCCAGTTTCGAGAACATCCCCGAAACCTGCGTGGTGACCGGGGACATCCACGTAGAAACCTTTGATCCGAGCTGCACAAATGGCGTTGCGACTTTCATAGCCGCAGCCGCAGCGTATTGTCCCATCGGTGCAAAAGCCGACCCGACATAGCTGCCGATACCTGCCATCCACCGAGTAGACGATGACCACGCAGCAGCGAGTTTTCCGCCCACTGCTGTAGCCATCGACGTGAAACTTTTGCTCACAGCCGCAGCAGCATTGCGAGCTAACCCACCAAGCTTTGTCAGCCCGGTCACATCCGAGACGGCACGCATCAGACCACCCACAGACCCCGCAAGACCCGTAAAAGCAGACTGAGCAGCATTCGCATCCGACCATCCCGCACGAAGATTCTGAGTCATCGCACGAAACCCGCCACTGGTAGCAGTGGCCGCCGCAGCCGACGCGGTTGTCGCAGCAGTAAGCGCCGTCTGTGCAGCCTGTAGCCGCTGAGACGCAGCAGTCACCGCGTCAGTAGCCGCTTGGTGAGACCGCCTAGCAGAGGCCAGTTTTTCCTCAGCCGCGATTGCCCGGGCAGATCCCTCACCACTTTTAGCCACAGCCTCAACCAGCTGAGCCTCCGCCACGCGAACCTTGCCGGCCTCGTCTTGTTGTTTGAGGCGAGCACGTGACAGGGCAGTACTGGCAGATGTCACCTCGCGCTGCATACCGCGCAGCTCTGCCGCGCCCAGGTTGCCCGCACTCGCAGACAGTGAGGATTTCAGGTCGCGGCCGAGCATCCGCCCAGTACGCGTACCTACCTCGCTAAAGCCGCCTTCAACCGCTTTCGCGCCAGCCGCCCCAGCATCTTTCGCACCTTTTGAGACTGAGGATTTAAAGCCCTT
This sequence comes from Lysinibacter sp. HNR, assembly GCF_029760935.1. NCBI lineage: Bacteria > Bacillati > Actinomycetota > Actinomycetes > Micrococcales > Microbacteriaceae > Lysinibacter > Lysinibacter sp. HNR. The sequence goes on from NZ_CP121684.1 coordinate 1,366,774, forward strand.
CATCTCAGGGATGATGGCTATATGCGCTGATCCGACCTCAGACGACATGACTCACCCCCTTTGCGGTTATTGAAAAACAATCCCCGCATCAAGCTCAGCGGTAGCTATGGCGATTTCATCCGCAGATGCACCAGCCTCTTTTTTCCCCGGACGTTCAAGCGCCCATGGCATCAACTTTTTAGCGACATCAGGATTTGCAATCTGTGCACTCAGCGAAATAAGTTCACTCGTCGATGCCGGGTATGCCCACCCGGCAAGTTCCGCGCCTAAAGCGGTGCCGGGGTCGGATGCTGCCGCCTCGATAAGAAGCTTGGCTTCGCCCCACGAAAGACCGTCGCCCAGATCAGACAGCCCCACACCGAAAGTTTCGCGAAGCGTGCGAGCCGCCTCCAGACGATGCTCAGTAATGATCTGGGCGACGGCTATTATTCCGGGAGTGAAGCCTGGGAGATTCTCGTAAAAACATCAAAAAATTTGACTGCTAGAGCCATCGCTTCGGCAAGATTCTGCCGCGTAAATTCAGCTGCCGCTTTAGCCCCTCCGATTTTCGTCAGTAGAAGCTTGATCTGATCGACTGGGGAATCTGATGTTTCTGACAGCTCGTTAATAGTGTCAAGCGAAACGTTCAGTGGAAGCTCAATAATGGTGCCGTCAACGAAACGGCCTATAAAGTTTTTCTCTACAATAATGTACTTGATGTCCGGTGCTAATCCGGCGATAGCCTTAGCCTCGGCTTCCTCAGTCCAGCTATCAAAATCGTATACGGGTGGGGTGGTTTTTGTAGCCACGGGTTTCTCCTTTTCGGGGTCGGGTATCGGGTAGTAACGCTGGCCAGAGCGCCCCGATCACACTCTGGCCAGCGGTCTAGAAAAAGGTTTTACGCCACAGTCACTGTCGGGCTATCTCCGCCTGTCAGATCGACCGCTCCCACTGCGAGCACACTCGGCGACGGCAGAGACACCTCGTACGGATCAGTACCTGATGTGGTAATTCCTGTGATACCTGTCACGCCTGACAGACCAGTAAGCGCAGCCGTAATATTTGCGGGAGTCGCATTATGTGCGATTGGGGGAGTAGCCGCGCCACCCAGTATCAGAGAGAAGGAGCCTCCTGTGGGCTTGCCCGCAATGGCCACTGTCCAGGCGGTTTTGGCCGCCTCCGTGCTGGTGGGAGTGCCTAGCCACTGCCAGAACGGCGCGTTGTTAAACATGGCATGTTCCTGCCATGTGAAAGTCACCAGCGCACCCTCAACCGACCCGTGCTCCGATTTATCCGGCTCCACCGCCGTGACTGAAGCCACACCAATCTGCCGCTTTTCCATCCGATTTCGGTACTTAGTCACCACGAAGAGAATGAACTGGTTATCGGGCAGACTCGCGGAAACTTCGAGTACGCCGTTCTCATCAGGTTCTACCCCCTCGATGAGTCGCAGCACGGCAGCGTTTTGTTCAGCAAGGGCGATCTGAGTTTTTCTGGTACCATTACCCGCGAGGGTGTAGCCATTTTGAAAAAATAAAATTGGGTCTTCGTTTTCTCGTGTGGGGGCTGGGCCTCCGTCGACCTTATAAAGTCCCAGCTTTTTATACCCGGCGGGGAGGGTGATTGGACTCATCGCCAGTTGTGATTTCGATATAAAGTTTGCTGGAACCACGGGGGCGAATGCAGCCATGCCCGTGATCGGCACACCAACAGCAGAAAGATCATTTCCAAAAGAATCAGCAGCCATGAAAGTTACTCCTTAAATGTAAATGGGCCTCGACTATGCGAGACCCATATGATTGATTAGTCAGTGGCTCCATGAGCCGCTTACGACGTATTTCGCCGTGAGATATCGCCGCGCCACATCTAGCTTCTCGCCCACTGGATACGGGCCATTGCACCCGTCCCAATCAACCGAGACGATGGGTGAGCCTGGTACGAGCGGCAGCGACTTATCAAATAAAACCGAGGCGAGCCATATGCCAAGCCGGTTAGCTGGGTAGTCGTAAGCCTTGGTGCCCGCCAGCACAGATGCCCCCACCGAGCGCTCAAATGTCACCCAGTCGCGCGGAGGGCCAGAGTCATCACGAATCACAACCAGCGGACGCACCAAGGGTGCCTGTAACCCGTCAGGTTCTTTATTTCCGACCTCTAAATCATGACCGGCTAAAACAGCCTCGGCACGGATGTATTCAGTGAGCCACGCTTCGATATCTGGCGGCTCGACCCTCATTTCTTTGCCGCTCTCAGTGAACGGGCAAGATTACCGGTTTTCGCCTCAATGAGAAGCGTCTTTTCATCTCTGCCCACTACACGTAGCACCCGTCGATATTTTGCCTCGTGATACTCGATAGCGATCTTGTCTTTGTACTCACCCGTGTCTACCGGCGCATTCGCTTTAGCCTCAGCAAGCGAGCTCTCACCAGCTTCTTTTACAAGCTTTTCAACTTTTGGTGACCTAAGTGCCGTATCAAACCACTGCTTGTTTGGTCGAAAATTAACATCTCCACTGCGAGCCATAGCGCACTCCTCAGCCCTTGTCATTCTTAAGCGGCACCTCCCTGAAAGGCCGCCACCCCGTAAAAGGATTTACATCAGCAGAGGGAACAGCCTCGACTATGTAAACTTCACCGTCCGCGACAATCTGATCGCCCTCATGCACATCACTATCTGGTGGACAAAAAAGGCTTTTCATTGTCAAAATTTGGTTTCGTGTAGCACTCTGTGTAGACACAGAGGAGGACGAGGCTACCCATGCACCATGAATCTCCACCTCAACCCAGCTCGTCCCTGCGACGGTTCGGTCAGAGTTGTAGGGGTCTGGTATCCGCTCATGCCGCCGACGAATAACCGTCTGTCCAAACTCAAACACGCTGCCTCCTAAGTGCCGGGTTCCTCAGGCCACACCCGCGACACAATATCTCCCCGAGGAAAACTCCCCACAGGCCCCGTGTCAGACGAATCAGCAGAACACAGCGCTCGTAGAGTCGCGCGGTCATCCGGTGAAAAAACCGACTCCACGCTGACATACTCCACACCCGCAGACCCAACCCGCTGTGTTTTTATGAATCGAGACCCGCGCCCTGTTACCTCCCGAGCAATCGCTGTCAGGATAGCAATCGCCGTGTCACGATCACGCCCCGGTGGGAGGCTATCGAGACAGGGGGCGATGGTGCGTGCGTAGCCCAGCACACGTAGCGCGTCATTACTATCTGCACCCTTGATGTCTTCTGCATCAATCACACCATCACCCCTTGCTATCAGTCGCTTGCTTTGATCAGGCCAATCGAGACCCCATGCTGGATACTGGACTGGGCGAATTCAGCACCATTCACGACAGCACCGCGATACAGGTACCGCTCCTGTCCATCACTCATACGGAGGACTACAGCAGCACCGGTAACGGTGTAGAGGGTCGCTTTTGGTTCTACCTCGGCTGCCGCCGCGACGACCGCGGCCTTTTCAGCCTCCGCCGCCTTAGCCGCCTTCTCCGCAGCTTCCTTGGCAGCCTTCTCTTCTGCCGCCTTCTGCGCGGCTGTCTGGCCCGCCATCAGAGGCCCGTCCCTGTCAGCTTGACACCAGCGAGCGGCTCAAGAACCACCGGAACAGTCACACGGCGACCCCGAACCTTATAGCCCTCCGTGTCATCATCACGAATGATTTTCGACTCGACTCCGACGCCACCAGCAGAGGCGTAACCAGGCCCGCCAATTTTCTCCTCCGCCATGCCGCCGAGCTGATCGCGATCCAGCAGCAGTGGATCTGCCCCCTGGAAATGCGGCGTGGTCGCCCACGTCAGACCGAGGGCATTCACAGGAAGATTTCCAGCAATCGCAGTCTCGCCCTGCTCGCGAGGCAATGCTTTGTCATCAATGAGCATCGCAATAATCTCAGCGTACTGATCAGCGCGAAGCACCGCTGTTTCAAGTTCAAGCCCCGTGCCCATCTCGGCGCGTTCAGCTTGGATAGTGAGGATAGATTTGACGGCTTTCCCCGCACTAGTCCAGGGGCCAGCAGCAAACGAGGTGGTCACCTTCGAGGCGATCACCGCCATGGCAACCCGGTCAACGTGACGCACCACTGTGTTGGACACGCGAAGCAGTGCTTTATTGATGTATCCAATGCCCTGACGGGCGATCTTCTCATCGGAGATAATCGTGTCTAATCCCCACTTGATGGTGCGCGCAGAAGCAATTTCCCCGTCATCGAGCGTCACGAGGGGATATTCACCGAGTGGTGTGATCGCCTCCGGGCTGTCAGAGGCAAAAATCTCTTCTCCGGTCTCGTAGAAAATACCGCCCCCGGTTGCGTCAAGGCGTCCCTGTAAAAGGTAATCTGCAATGAACTGCATTTTTGTCAGGTCAGCGAGGCGTTTAGCAATCGCCTGCTTATTGGTGAGCAGCATGTGTAGCTGCTCCGTGGTGAGCTTCCCCTCGGGGTGCCTCACCGGATACGTGTAACCCATTTTTGTGTCCTCTCTTAGACCAGTACGTCTATAACGTCGTCAGCGGCAGCCGCAGCTTCGAGCGCGATACCGAGCTTGTTGGTGCCGCCCGTGGTGGCCTTACCACCTGCGGCTGCGGTCACCGTGGCACCCGCAGGGATGACACTAGCGACGGTGAGGCGCTGGACACCGCCAGCAAACACAACCACGTCGTCCCCAGCCGCTGCGTCGAACCCAGCAACGCCGACAACTTTCGCGGAATCCACCCCGGCGTGTGCAACGGTACGGTTGCCGGTGACTTCGACCAGATGGCCACCAGTGACAGCGGCGGAAGCCTTATACGTCACCGACTGACCGGGCTTGAATTTGGGCAGATAGTCACTCATCGGGTTACCTCCTCGGTATCAGCCCAGCCAGCCTGGGCAATCAGCGCCTGATCGGCAGAGAGGCCATCGTCAGAGTGTCCAATTTCTGCGACCGGCACGGCCTTATTTTCTGGAAGCGTCGCGAGGAAGGCCACGGTTCCGGCCTCATCATTATCAAGCTGCGCGCGAATCGCATCCTTCGATGCGGCGGCGATACGTCCCTGGCGGAGTGCCGCCGTCACGATACCGTCACGACGTGCGCTTTCCTGCTCCGCCCGTGCTTCTGCGCCTGCACGAGCATTCGCTTGCAGATCAGCCAGTACAGTCTCGTCAATTGCGGTGAAGCCAGCGGGCAATTCCGTTGCCTTGGGCGTTGGTTCGACCTGCTCCGCGAGACTCTCATCTACAGCAGCGAGAAGCTGCTCGTCAGAGATTGCGGCATCGGTCACACCGAGCCGCTCACGAAGCCCAGCCTTGAAAGCGTCAAAATCCATGACGTTCTCCTTTCGGTTGGTTTCACCCGGCTCGGTTGAGCGCGGGAGGTTTGGTGAGAGGGCAGCAACCCAAGCGCGCAGACGACTCTGGGGGCGCGTCTCCACGCTGTCCTCCACATCAAAATCGTCACTCTCGGGGGTGCCGAGCGTTTCGGTTTCACCGGCATCAGGGATAACCGCAATACGATCAGCCAGCCCTAGAGAGACCGCATCAGCCGCATTGAGCCAGGTATCATCGGCCAGCATTTCAGCCCAGTCTTTTTCGCCAGCTTTTGCGGTATATATCTCGACTAGTGACGACTCAATACCGTCAAGCACTGCCGCCGTTTTTCGCAGCTCGACAGCATTTCCGTAGGCATAAACAAGCGGCGAGTGAATCATCATTTGAGTGCCCGGGGACATCACTGTGTCTGCACATCCGGCAGCAATTACCGACGCTGCCGAAGCCGCTAAGCCATCTACAACAGCAGTCACCTTAGCCTTGTGGGCACGCAGCATATTCAGGATCGAGACCCCTTCAAAAACTTCACCGCCAGGCGAGTTAATGCGGAGGATAATCTGAGTCACCGTATCCGGGAGTGCGTCAAGCACCGTCCCCATATCTTTTGTAGAGATGCCCCAGAAACCACCCCAGGAATCAATAGGCCCGTACATACGTATCGTGGCCACTTTCCCATCCCCAGATGGTGCCGGGGTTGTGACAGCATTGAAAAATTCCGTCTTTGACTGTGGTAAATCTTGCTCACCCCAATACCGGTTTTTCCACTCAGTTTTTCTGTTCATGCCGCCTCCTCAGGCTTACTCGAATCCTCAGTATCTGGTGCTGTAGAGTCACGCACCGGTAGCCCATGTACTGTGCGCATATAAGCTTCCAGCGACCCATCAGGGGTGAGTGCCCCGCACTCGATGAGTGCCTTGATTGCCTCTGCCGTCACGGGATGCTCAGACCCAATCGGTTCAAACACCAGACGCGGAGCTGGTACGGACGACCCCCAGTTCAGATCCACCAGGTCTTCCACCACGTGCTGCTGCGTAATCTCCGCAATATGCTGAGCCACTGCGTTGAGCGAGTCCGTGAAGAAATTCGCAAAAGTTGATCCCAGCGCCCATGACCCGGTTTCTGTCCCGAGGTTCAAAAAGTGGGCGAGTACCGCGCGGGCAATCTGCTCATCGTGATACCTAATTGGCTCATCCGTCGCAGGCAACCTGCCCGAAACGCCTTTAAGGTCAAGGGTTGCACCGGGCGGTAGAGACGCACCGGCCGCTTCTCCCGCGCGGAATCCTTTCGCGAGTTTTAGCCCTGCTTCTCGCTCAGAGTTTAGCCATCTGTCGCGTTCTTCTGGGGTTGCTTTGTCCGGTACTGGTGCCCCCGTGTAGACGGGCACACCCAAACCGTTTCGTTCCACCGTGAGCGCCTGGGCGCGTAGCATCCGGTCTTTGAGGAGCCAGTTTTTATACGCTGTGCGTAGCAGGCTTTGTCCAGCCCAATTCGCGCCCTCCCGATCATTGACATAGGCAACAAGTCGATCGACAGGGATTCGAATATCTTTGCCCGTGGGACTGTGTTGTTCAATAGCGATTAGCCCGCCATCGGGTGCCACATCAATTTTTGAGATGCTACGGGGTGGTCTCCAAGCCAGCTTTCGAAGCCGCACGTGACTACCCTCAACGCGGTACACCTGTTCAAAAAAAGAATGCCCAAAAGGCAATTCGAGGAGTGCCATTCTTAGGTGCTCTCCCCAAGAGAATTTATCTTTTGTCCGCAGCGGCGCACTCGGCTTCTCGCCCTTGATCTGTAGTCCCAGATCAGTCGCCACCAGATCGACCACCTCAGGCGCAGCACCCGCCGGATCGATAGACCACTTTGCCCCCCGGATAGGAAGGGTTACAGCGCGAAGCACCGACCCGACTTGTGAGTCTTCCCGGCGCATCTGATCAAACACATCCACCGATTGTGGCCATGCCAAAGCGGGGTTTGTTTCGTGTGCCTCATCAGAGAGAACGCCCCAAGTTTTTAGCGGTGAGAGTTGATAGCCAAGCTCATCGGCCATAGGGAACCCCCTCGTTTCTAAAATGCGGCTGTCGCCAAATTCACATCATCTGGTGTCGCGTCATCCCGCGTGACAAGCTCCGCCGGTGGTGGCGGAGGTGGGGTAGGTTCAGGCTCAGGCGGTTGCAGTACCTCTAGCCCATATAAGGCGGCTGATTCAGAGGCTAGCCCGCTAATATCAATCGGCAATGACCCGTGTCGTGCCCACGCCTGGTTCTCGGCATATTTCGTGACCACACCACCCTGAACAGCAAGATCAATATCAGGCTGATTGATAGTGACTAGCTCACCATCACGTACCCGATCCCTGATACGTCCTGTGGCTAATGCAAATTCTGGGCCGCTCAGCGCGTGGACAATGAGCTTTGCTTCTTGGAGGGGTTTGACGAATTCCATTGCGGGGCATCCGATGCTTTGCAAAACCACCTCGCGGTGAGATGATTCCTCCGCAAGCTCAGCCATATACTCGGGAACCCACATCATCCCCGCTCGCTTCATCCGCACCATCACGAACGGCGTACCGTCCTCAGTGCGTGTCGCGGCACTGATCCATGTCATTGACCGATCAGCAGAGGTATCTACACCCCACACCGTACGAGAGCCCCACGGAATCACCACATCACTTACCGAGACATAGAGGTTACGGAAAAGCTTTACGTCAATAAACGAATCGACATTCACATCAACCCATTGGCATAAGACCTCTGTCCGATACCCCGCATCCGTCATTCCACGGATATCACTCAGAGCAGACTCCACCGTCATAGAGCCATAACCTATCGAGGGGTTCGCCTGCAAAATCGCAGAAACATCATCCTTCTCGCAGTCCTTAGGCGCAGACCATTCAAATAGCCCTAGCGAAACATCGTGCTCATTTGCGTACTCCTCAGCCGACATAATGCCGCCTTCAACGTACTTCTCCCACGCCGTTAGATCCTCTTCTGCCGCTTTACGCTGCTGCCTCAGAACAACCGAAGATGAGTCGCCAGCATTAGAAAACCCAATAAGCTGACCACCCCAAAAAGACTTCGTCGTCTGAGAAACCGCGTTCCACGCCACCCACGTTTTTTGCTCACGCATCTCATCCATTAACACCCGCGCTGCCGGTTTCCCACGAGCATTAGCAGCGGCACGAATCTCATAATGCGAACGGCTCCGAGCAAAAATTGACTCCTTACCGTTCGTGTCCAAAACTTTTGCCGTAGCAGATTGAAGAGAGGGAATCGCCAACGCCCCCTCCTCGTCGGTATCAGGCGTAGGATCACACCACGTTTTCACCATGCTCCACGGCTCACGGGCAATATCGAGGTTCTGAGCAACCCCCACAATTTTGAATTTCAGAGGTGGTACCCTCTCCGGATTCCGATCAGAATCCACATGCAGCCACCAGGCCGCCAGCACAGACGCGAGAGTCGTCTTTCCCTGCTGCCTAGCAACAAGGACGATCACCCGCCTAAACCGATACGACCCATCCGCCAAAAGTTCCAGCGCGTGGATGAGTAACCACTTTTGCCACGGGTAAAGCTCAATACCCAAAATCTCAAGCGCAAAATCAATAACCTCAAACCCCAAAGAGGTTTCCGGCGTCAACTCGCGCAGCGGTTTAGTCCATAACCTCGGCTCCGTGTAACCAAAACGCTTTCCCACGAAACCCCCAAAATCCCCTACGCGCTACGCGCTACGCTTCCTGCGTTTATCTTTAAAAGCGGACAGATCATCTGGCGGTTCTTCTGACTCTTCCGTCTCAGTCTTGGCTTTTGCGTCACCCTTTTGAGAAACCTCTGGCGCAGGTGTAAGCGCCTTGCGAAGATCTTTCAATGCCGACAGATACGCCGTTTGAGTACGCGAACCCGCGCCACCATCGAGCTGATTCGCAAGCTCTATTAGCAACTCCACTAAAGGAGCCTCCTCAGGCCGATGACGCAACCCCGTAGCCCTCAGCATCCGAGTAATCGCACTACGATGTGGGCCAGCCATAACACACCTCCAAGGGTGGTGTAAAAAACCTAAAAAAATCGGGGAGAGAGGCCCACTAGGCGCGGGAGGTGGGCCGTGTGTTGGTGTTTTGTAGATTTTTTGTTGATTTAATTTGTGTTTGTTATGAGGCTAATGATTTGGCCTTGTTTGTGTGGTGTGAAGCGTTGTATGTATGAGTGTGGTGTGGTGGTGATGATGTAGTCGTATGTGCGTCCTCGCATGTCGGTGCTTGCGTTGTGTGCGTTGATGATGGTGCCGTTGTGGAGTGTGATGCGAGATGCTCCGAACGCGTGGCGGTGTTGTTTGATGTTGTCGTTGGGTATGTGGTGGCTGAGTAGGGTGAGGTAGTCGGTTGCGATGGCGTGGGTGGGTGCGATGATGGCTACCCGTTGGGGTGTGCTTTGGGTGAGTATGAGTGTGGCTATCTGCTCTATGGTTAGTGCGGGTTGGTTTACGAGTGTGTTAGTCATGGGCTTCTCCTTGTGTTGTTATTGCCAGGGTGCCGCTGTGGTAATAGTAAGAAGGTGGGGTTCTTGCTTGAGTCCGAGGAGGTTAGTGAGTATGTATGTGGTGTCGTCGATGCCGTACTCTACGGTTCCCGGTTGGTGGTTACGTTGATGTCTGGGCAGAGTGCGGTAGCTGATGATGCGGTCGCTGGATAGTGGAAGATTAGCTCTGCCCTTGAAGCTCGCCGCCATACCCTCGTTGTTAACGATGAGGATTCTTTTCTTTGTTGCTGCGGGGTCGAGGAGCCACTGTAGTGCGAGGTGGGTCTTCCCTTCGTGTCTACCTCCGGTAATGATGTGGTGGGGGCCATCGCGTAACCCTGTGGGTTCCGCATGCTCCTGGTAGGCGTGGTAACGCTTTAACTTGTCCTCGTGTGCGGGTGAGGGGTTGAGGTGTAGCGCTGTGCCTATCATTCTGTCCGTAGTCATGGGGTGGCTTTCTTTCTTTTGCGCTCTGGGTTACCACCAGTCGGGCACAAGGTCACCCAGTCCTAGAGAGGGTGACCTGTTGCCGCGCTTGGAGTTGCAGAGTGTGTGTGAGTGGCGGAAGTTTGTCGGGTCTTCTTGTAGCTCTGGATGCTCTGACACTGTGTGAAAGTGGTCAAGCTCGTGGCTGTCGGGGGTGGTGCCAGGGGCAGCGTCGTAGTCAATGGGTTGGGAGCATAGCCAGCAGTTGGCTTCGGGGTTCCCCTCGGCGTGGAGGCGCTGGCCCTCTTCGTAGAATTCTTTGCGCAGCTTCTTCATGAGCCGGGTTGATTTGTGGTGCTGGCTCATGCGTACCTCGTGTGTTAAATGCGAAAGCCCCCGAGGTGTCAGCTCAGGGGCTTTGAGTTAGGTAGTTACAGCGTTGACAGTGCATAGTCGTGTGGGTGGTGGGGCACTCGGCATCATCCCCCCGGAGAGGTGTCGAGCGCCCCGCACAGTGACCCATTTATAACGTTAGGGGTGTCCAACGGGATTAGGTCAAATCATTTTTTTCTTGGGCGTGTCGCAGTCGGTGTTTGTGTAGGGGATTCGCCAGTGTTTTAGCGCGAAGCCAGGACAGAAGGATGTCTTCTCGTACTTGTGTGGCCCCGTCTTCTCGATAACGTTTTGGCATGCCTTGATCCATCCACCGACGTATTGTCCTGCGGCTACGACCCACCCGAAGGGCTGCTTCCCGCCGTGTCAACCATCTGGTCATATAACTCTCCCAGTGCCTCGTCTATGGGGTAGTCTGTCCCGCATCCCTCGCACTGCACCCCAATATCACCACCAGGTGCGGTAGACGCTGTCACCCGGTAGTTCAGGCAGATGACGCACATGCGTTTCCGTAATCGTCTGGTGCCCTGGTAGCGCCTACCGTAGCGGCGCATTAAATCAACCAGGTCATCGTGGTAGGCGACGACGGCGGGCATGTAGACGATGCTGGGGTGGTGGATAGCGAGCCACTGTGTAATCTCGGCTGCTATCTCTGCCGCTTTCTGTCCGTCCCAGGCCGTCGGGATACCCTGCGCGTCCTGCTGTCGTTCTGCGAGCTTTACCAGAGGCCAGGCAGGGCGGATACCCATAGCATCAGCCCAGTAGACCCCCCAGTTACAGAGTTGCGAGAACAGGCTAGAGGAGTCCTCCATTGCCTGTAGGCGGAACGGTAGCGGGTTCTCTCTTGTGCCGCTCACCGGCTCACTCACTCGACTAGTGATCCCCGGTATGATCTGATCTCTGATCTGTCCGATCAGTGCGGGGAGGTGGTCTAGCTGCCAGAGGATACGACCCCAGCACTTGCGACAGAGGAGACCCTCTGTAGCTGCTCCGCCACAGTGACGAGCACATAAAACACTGTCACTCATCGGCGGCACCTCGTATGCTGTGGAACGCGGTGTGTGTGGGGCAAAGAACTCGTAATACTTGCTCGCTCTCGCCGATGTACCACCCAAGCTGCTGAGCGCAATCATCGATACGAAGTAATTCCTCCGTCCAAATTTCTTCACCCTCGTTGCTCTGCAAAAGCGCACCACACTCAGGGTAGTCACATCCGAGAGTGTAAAGAATTTTTGCGTGTACACTCACTGCTTATCACCTCGCAGCCACTCACGGCGGATGAATCCACCGTCGATGAAATCTTCAGCCTCGAACTTGACCTCTGCCGCAATCAACCCTCGCAGCAGAGGCTCTACGAACGCCTCCTCGTTACCAGAGTCACCGACATCTGACGCAAAAGTTTTCACGATCCGCCAGATCTGATCTGCGGAGAGCTGTATCGTCCCGTCTGCCACTAGAGGGGCAGCAAAAGCGGCGGTGAGAGCCTCGCGAACCATCTCGCGATTACCTTTACCCCACTCGTCGTCAGGGTCATCAGCCCATTCGTCCCAGTGCTCGAATATTTTGCGACCTGCTGCGTTGATCTGTTCCTCGGTGGGCGGGGCGGTGGCGAGCACTGGGAAATTGCGTAGCACGATACCCGCTACGTCAACCATCTCCGCCGGGCCACTTAGCGCATAGGTAACGCTAATCCCACACTGACTAAGCGCGGCGGCTATCACCTTACCAAGAGTCATGCGTTGCGCCCGCTCGATCTGCTCCGGTGTTCGGGTATCAGTCATCAGTTTCTCCGTCCTTGTGCTCTTCACACGTTTGGCAGTCGTTTTCGCACCCGGGATCATACCAATGCGCGCACCTCTCGCACGGGCCACATGGCGCTGACAGATGGCACGAGCATTTGTGGCTGTGGTGCGCCGTAGGCGGGAGCGGCTGGTTGTATATGTTTTTTGGTCGGTGCATGATGCACTCTGGCTTGCGAACTGTTTCATCAGCTGTTGTGACTTCGTGCTCACTCGTCATTGCTTTCCCTTCGTCGAAACCAGGGGCATAGCGCCCCGTAAATGTTTGCGTAATACCCATCGAAATCACATGTTCCGCAAATGTCTCTGCCTTCGTGTGAGCAATCGCGGGAGTGCGGGTGAAAGGTATGGTTATCCACGTACACTGTCCCGTCGTACAAGATGCGAGCTTTCATGATCCTGCCTCCGTGTCTTCTTGCGCCTTACACCCAGAATTGGCATACACCTATATTTCGAGGCTCGACGCGATAGAGCAGCCAGCATACGCAGGAATTTTTCTTGGTCTGGTGTCACCTCGAGAGCAATTTCTGTCCAATCGTCACACCCCAGAAGGCCAATAAGGACGGGCTTTTTAGTGTCGTTCATGATTCCTCCCGGTGTGCGCATGGCTGGGGGAGGAGGGCAGCCACCTTATTCAGAGACCCCTTGATCATGACCATGCGGAGATCGAGGCGACCGGCGGCAATAGAGGCAGACGAAGATCCCAGTACTGCCGCAGCGTCCTGACATCTATCGCAGCGCGTTTTGACCGTATCGGCAAGGTCTTCGACTTGTCGAGCCAGACGGGATACGAGGGCATCTACCCTCAAGATATACTCTTCGAGAGTCATTAGAAATCGTCCTCTACACCCCACCCCTCAGGGGCACTCTTTGGTGGTAGCACATCAGACGCGTACATCAATGATTCCGGGTCATACCTGCCATTCGATAACGCCACGTCCGCATAGGTTTTGTCGTTGTATTCACGTGTTTTTACCGAGAGCAGCCCGCTGAATTTTGCTTTGTCTCCGACATTAAGACCGTGACCCTCACCAAGCCACACAGTGAGACGCTGTGTGTACTCCACTCCGGTACGTGACGTAGACACCTCCTCTACAGCCACTCCTTTAAGCCCTACGAGGCGAACAACCGTCGCCGCACTAGTTTGTACCTGCGCCATTTTTTAGCTCCTTAAATTGGATTCTGGGATATTGAGAGTGGGAGACCACGGACGCGAAATCGCCCGCGCAAACTTGCCCTCCCACTTGAGGGTCACGTCGCCCCGTTCACCGTGACGATTTTTAGCGACAATAAGTTTGATATCGTTCGGGGCTTTCTTCTCTTCGCGGTGCAGGAGAATCACCAAGTCGGCATCCTGCTCAATAGATCCCGACTCACGCAGATCAGCCAATTGTGGCTCACCTGATTTACGTCCCTCCACCGCACGATTAAGCTGCGAGAGAGCGATGACAGGAACCCCAAGATCACCCGACAGGATTTTCAGCGCCCGAGAGAACCCGGACACCTCCTGTTGTCGGGACTCTTCACGTTTGCCAGAGGTCATCAGCTGCATATAATCGACCACGAATCCTTTGAGGTCACCGCGACGAGCGAGAGATCGAGCATAGGATTTCACCTGTGTGATGGTTTCTAGATCATCAGCTACAGCAATGCGCGTTTTTTCGAGCTTTGCACCCAGCGGCGCGAGCATTTGCCAATGTGTCGGCATCATTTCGTTATTCATCAGCGATTGCATCGGAACCCGCGCAGTCTGCGCAATCAAACGCTTTTGCAGATCAGCCTCAGACATTTCGAGACTCACATACCCGACCGTGCCGGTCTCTGCCATCGCTGCCGCAATTTGCAAACTCAAAGCGGTTTTACCGATGCCCGGGCGGGCACCCACAATTGTGAGCGTGCCCTCACGCATCCCGCCGATAATGCGGTTCAGATCTACCCACGGTGTTTCCACAAAGCGCGGTTTTTCCTCTAGCGATTTATACAGGGCAGAAAGAGACTCGCCAATCATGCGAATTTCGCGCTTGGTGGAGCGTGATACGTCATCCACCAGGCCCCGCGCCCGCTCCACTAGCTCCGCCGGGGTACCCTCAGCGTCCCTCACTAGCTCGGCTATGCCTGATGCTGCCTGCGCCAGGCGACGAAGCTCAGCACGGTCACGCACAATATCTGCGTAGTACCCTGCGTTTGCAGCAGACGGGGTTATCTCCACGAGCTGATGGAGATACGCCGCCTCTACCACCCCCGTAGCACCAGTAGCCCGTAGATGATCAAAAACCGCAATCGGATCAGTCGGTGAACCCGCAGTCGCCAAAGCCACAATCGCCGCCGCAATCTGCTCGTGCCGCACCTCATAAAAATCTCCCGGCTGAACAACTTCCATCACCTCCCACACAGCCGATTTTGAGAGCATCATGCCGCCCAGTGCTGATTGCTCGGCCTCACGGTCATACTGGGCCTCACTCACTAATCTCACCCCGAATCTTCACGCCGAAACGCTGCTCAAGAGCTTCTTCAGTCAGCCCCTCAAAAATCGCTTGCTGCCAATCCGTGAGGCTGATCCCAGCAGCCTCCAACCATTTGTCGCGCTCCTCTCGCATCCGCTCAGCAGTCACATCACGCGCGGTAATCTCAGAAAACTCCGACACCAGAACCACCACATCCGCAGGCATAATCGGAAACCGCGACCGCTTGTAATGCTCCACAACCGCCCGCTCCGCCAACGCATAATCAAGATCACCAACCACCAAAGCCCACGCCCTGACCTGAACCTCGGTGTACTCACGCCGGTCAAAACTCTGCGCCAACGCCAATAGCTGCGCGACCTGCGAGACCTTCAAGGCGCTCCTCCTCCCTGAAACGCTCCACCAAACTCAAAGCATTCATACGTGACTGTGACGGCTCCGGCTCATCACCCCACCGATCCTGACTCAGCCACGTCGAAGGATGCGGAATAAATCTTTTCTCACGCGGCAAATTAGGATCAGCCGCATAACGCTTCACACCTGCCATCACCAGATCAAGACCAACCCGCGCCACAGCTTTTTCAAACTGCTTAAGAGCAGCAGCTTTCCCTACCTTTCTCGGATAGGTCGCCCAAAAAACATCAAACGCTGTTAAAGAGTCTTTGGGTTCATTTGGGTTAATGTGGGTTACCCCGTCAATGACGCCACTTTTTATACCGTCATTGTCGCCTAGGGTCGGCGCGAATGACGTGTTGGATTCTCCTACGCGACAATCTGACGGGTAGGACAAAATCAGTAAATATCGATCACTCGTCCGATACCCATCAGGGGTCTTCCTCTTCTCCCGAACCAGCGCCCCTAACTCCTCCAAAATTTGAAGCCGACGCTGTACCGTACGAACCGATAACCCAGTCATACCAGCCAGCCGCTCTTGCCCCGGAAAACACGAATTTCGCTCATCCGCCATATCAGCAAGAGCCAACAAAAGGAGCTTGTCCGATACCTGTAACCCTTCAACTTCCCAAGCCCAATTCAACGCTTTTATACTCACGCCGCATCCCTCCATTCCAAATACTCTTCGCCATAAACCGCGATCATCATCCGCCCCGCTTCCCTCAGCGAAATCGGCACCCGAGTAACACCAATAAGCTGAAACCAACCCGCCGGATAATAAACCGGCACCGAAGCCGCCGTAAAAGAGCCGATATTCCGGCGAACTTTCCACCCGTACCGCAACGCTTTTCGCTGCAAGCCCCCCTCAAAAAGCGCATTACACAGCGCACAAGCCGTAACACCATCCACCTCTAACGGCCGCCTTTTTGTACCGCCCATACCGACCGCTTGACGATGCTGAAAAGTCAACCCGTCAAATGCCAGACATGCTACACACCGGTGACGATCACGCAAGTAAACGTTTTGCCGCACAGTCCTAGTCGGGGCGCTCATCTCCGCCTCCTCCCAATCCTGATAAATTCCTTGTCACCTCTCACGATGACTATCTGCCGCCCGTCCCACTCCCACGGCCAAATCACAAACCACTTCACGAGTCCTCACCCCCTCCAATGCGCTGAAACTCCAAGGTTTCGCTGGGCCACATGACCCCACAACACCCGCACATAACCGACTTTGACGCGCTGAGAAGAACCTTCGTATCGGACAAACACGAGTCGCATACACTCGCGACAATCCGGCACACGCTAGGGCACAAGACGATGTACCACATCGCCATGCCAGTACACCCAGGAGTAAACAGCAAGCACTCAACCTTTGGTTCAAAATCAAGCTCATTAAGAACCTTCTGCTGCTCAGTCATTAGACTCAACACCTCTCTACGCTCGACGCGACCCCGCCAATTGATACGTAACCTCAACCTGCTTACTCTGCGTCTGCACAGCAGACTTTCGTGACTCCACCAAATCCGCACAGCTTTTCGCATACCGGTACGCAATATCCGCAATCTCAGCCGCCTCGCGCTCCTCATGCGTTGCTAGCAATACTGCTGCAGCACGCGCCGCCGCCGTGCCCGTTAACCCCTGACTTGCTAACGCTTCCGCTTTAGCGAGTTCGCGTTTTGCTGTAGTGCGAGTCCAATCAGCCTCATGCAAAATTAGAACGTTTTGCCCCGCGAGATACACCAACTCATCCAGATCTTGAATGATCGAATCCGGGGTTTTGATAGTGCCAGGCTCAGGCGGTTTTTTAGTAGCCTTCTCACGTATCCACGAAGCCCACTGCTCAATCTCCTCAGGGGCTTTTACCGGGCGCTCGGCCATTAGATAATCTCCTCACCCTCGTAAAGAACCTCACCCGTAGCCTCATCAACCACACCCGTACCAGGCTCTCGTACCGGCCACTCCGTGACAGGCTCCACCACAGTCTCCGGCTCCTGAGTAACCTCCGGCGCAGCGGTCTCGACCAGTTTTTGCTTAAGCTCACGCAAAAAAACGTTCAGGGTTTTGCCCGTCTCATCCACTGGATAATCCAACTCGCCCGCCATCTGCGCCCGCTCAAAAATTGGTCGTAGCTCATCCACCGTGGTACACGCCGTACCCTGACCTACCCAATCCTCAGAAAAAGTCTTCGGAGCAGCTTCTACAGCAGCAGGCGGCACATGAGGTTGTGCAGACTTCACCTTGCTCACCTGCTGCATCTCCTCAGTCCCATAAATACCACTCAAATCTTGCGGAAACGCCTTGCGTAACGCGAGCATTTCCGTACATTTTGCGAGCTGATTAGAGGGGTTCGTCAGCCACTGACCAGTCGGTTTAGCCTGCCCGCTACGATCTCTCGGCACATACCCTGCATATGTCGCTACCGCATACAACGGCTCGTCAAACCCGTCACGGCGCACACCAACCCGTGCAGCAGCAGGCGGCGTAGACTCATCAAGCCACACATCCACCCACACCACCCCGTCCGCTGTCCACTGCACCGGAGTCTGACCCCGATACTGATTTGACCGCTCCGCAATCAGCCTGAAACCGTCAATGCTCGCCTGAATACCCCACTTACCACCCCGCTCAATGCAATAAATCTGACGAGCCACCGGATCAAGCTGAGTGCGCCGACACTGAAAAAGAAACGCCTCAACCGTCGCTCGGGGAGCCTCAAACCTCTCCTTCTCCCACCGCCCGTTCTTCTGCACGTTCTTCCAGCCACGCAACCCGATCGACTCCATTAGAGCCAACTCGCTAGGAGTCCACGTCTGCGCGTCCCCACTCGCAGGGAGGAGTTCTATTGCTGTACTACCCATTGCTCTTACCCTTCTGCCTCGTAATCGTCAGACGCGCTTTTGTAGGCGCACCCGGCGACACTGTCGTATACTCTTTGGCTTTCTCAGCCCACTGGTCATGTACCGCAGAGAGCGCAGCATTAGCCGCATCTACCGCCGCCTGGGCCTGCTCCATACGCGCCCACAACTCCGGCTCGTCCTCACGAAGGGCAACCTCATCAACCTCTGTGACATCTGTCGGTACAGACGGCGACCATGTGAATTTGATCCCTTCCATAACCTCAGAAAAATCCTCAGTCACGTGCGAAAACAGCGCCTCCGCCGCTTGGTGAGCAGTCTCTTTTTCACGCTTCGCGGCAGACTCAGCGGCTAAAGCGTCAGCTCTCACCGTTCCCAGTCGCACCAATTCGACCTGCTGCTCCGACGAGAACACCGGAGCCTCTTGCATACCAACCTCAGCCAGTTTCTTATCCAGGCGGCCCAGTGTACGGTCAGCAGCCGCAATCATTTTCTCTAGCTCAACCTCAAGCTGTGGAGTCAAATCAATCCACTCAAATTGGAGATACAAAACCTCCGGCCCGTACTCGCCCCACGCCGACGGATTATCCATCGGGCGCAAATGCCACCGGGAGAAATTATTGTCATGTACCTCCCACGCATACAGCACACGCCGGGCACCCGTGCAATACATCTGCCAGAGCATTTGCCAGAGATAGCCAGCCCGGTCAAACGCAGTAGCACCGGGCGAAACATCATTTTTCGAGGTCTTAATCTCCCCGATAAAGACAGCCTCATCAAAATCAATACCGATCATGTCCGGTGTCGCCGCGTGACGAGAATTTTTCTCTGCATGAATCAAATCCCCGCACAGAGTCAGCCCAAAAGCCTCAAGCTGTGCAGCGATAAAAGGCTCTCTATACGTACCCCACTCGGTGTACTGATTACCCGTAAAGCTCTGCTCGCCCGTGACCTTCTCCCGCACGATTCGCGCCTTCTCAGCCGAAGAACCCGTATGCAAAACTTTCGCCTCAGTCGCCGTAATCACACCCCGACGAGCCTCCAACCACGCAGCCCGATCACTGTCATTACCCAGCACACGAACCTTCAAATCCACCAATGCCTGAGCCTCACACACAGCAGTCATTACTCCTCATCCTCCTCAAAATCAAGCGCGGGTATATCAAGCTCAGTAGGCGGCTCCGGTTCCCGAAGCACCTCACCGCCCCGAACGCCACACGCTTCTTCAAGAAGATCCCGCGCTACCACAGCAGCCTCACCCGTCAGTGGCTCAATATGGCGGAATTTCATCGTCGCCGTGCGCTCCTGCTTCGTGTCATCGTGCTTGAATCCGTGACGCTCAATAACCACCACCGCCACTACCGCCTCCGGTGTGGGATCTTCCAGCCACTCCTCAGTGAGAGTGGCCATCCCGTTCTGTGCCTCGGCAGGAACCTGACCCGAAATACTGATACCCATTTTTCTTACCCTTTCAATACCGGCCACGACGCTTTGTCGTAGGCCGTTTTTTGCTTTTCACTGAGAACCCCATCCAGAGGATGCCCCAACCAACGTGCGCCCATACTGGCCAAAACCAGTGCGTCCGCCACGTTGTCATCCGGGATAGCAACCCCCGGAAATCTCTCCTTCATCGCAGCAACCACCTGAGGCTTTTTCGCCGCACCATTCCCCGTGGCATACATCGCCCGATGAGGAGGAAGAACCGCCCCCACCGCCCCCCGTACCAATAGCTGATCCACCAAAAACCAGTAGAGGCCCACGCGGTCATTATGTGAGCCAAGTTGGCTTTTCGGGGTCGGTGCCTCAAGCACGAACAAATCTGCTTTAGATGGCACCGCATCAAGGATTCGTCTCGCCTGTATACGCAACCGCCGTCGCACCGAAGCGATGTCTTTCCCCATCGCCGCCGACTGGGCGCGAGTGGTTTTCACCGCACGGCGATCAAGATCAATCACCGCAATCCCCGTACATAACAGGGAAGGATCTATCCCCACGACAATCACGCCGACTCTTCTCCTCGATGAGCAACCCACGACCCAAAAACCAAAACCACACCCACCAGCGAAAGCCCATCAAAAACCCCAGAACCACGCGCCACCACAGCACCAGCCACAAAAACAGCCGCCACCATCAACCCCACCGACCACCTCACGATGCCCCCTCCAACGCTTTATCGATGACGCTAAAAAGCCGCTCATACACCTCGTCCACGATGGGGCGATCCTCCTCGATATACGCCATAACCCGCACCCACAGGCCCCGAATCAACTCCTGACGATGCAACGGAGGAGTGCCATACGTTTCCTCATACCCCGCACGAACCGCCCTAGAAAACGGCCCAATCGCCTTCGCGAGACGCGACCCCTCATAGCCTCTAGCCTCCAAATACGCCACCAAATCGAGCGGTTTTAGAGTCGCCCGGTCAAGAACCTGGGTAGCCCTAAAAGTGGCCTCTGTCGGTGTAATCAGCCCCCTATCCAGGGCGTGACGAATCTCCGCCAGACGCTCCAGCGCAAAAGAATTATTCACAATAATCTGCCTTTCAAAACCTGTTTTTGGGTATAGCGTCGCTAACCCCATGCGGAACAAAGGGGTAAGAAATCGCCGCTATTTTGCTGTACTCAGAGACAGCTACGAGTCGTGGTGCTCCTCTAACGGGACATACCACACCTCAGTAACATCCCCCAGACATCTCTTATGGGTGAGCCTCCCGCCCTCCCTGACAATCTGCTCTGCACGAGTCACCTCTTTTAGAGCGCACGAGCGACACCCGACGGCAATTACAGGACAAAAACAGTCCGCTTTTACGATGTGTGTCGCATGATTTTCACAGGGTGGATAATCACACGGTAGCTCCGCCTCAAAATCCAGAGACTCAAGAACCCCTGTATCCTCAACTGTCTGTGTCATTAGAATTCCTTCCCCTAATGCTTAGTCACGGGTAGTGCTACCGCACCTCAAACCACAGCGACAAAAACAGCGCTGCGGCAGCTATCGCACCCACCACGAGCACGACCAACACAGCCTTTTCAGAAACCTTCATGATCACTCCTCTCTTGACTTCTATTCGCGCGCCATTGAACCATCTGCCGTAGATGGCTCCATCTAGGCAGTTCATCTAGTACCCACCGGATCAACTCTGGTAGTACCGTGGCAGCCATAAACCCCACGCCAAACAGTAAAACAATCAGCCAATAATCCAACGCGATCACATCCCTTAATATGCGGCACTACTGCCCCTGTGTAATACCTCGATATCGTCCAATGCAAACAAAAAATGCTCCATTTACGACCGCTAAAGTATGGGATATGACTACAGAAGCACTCGGTGACTACGCATGGGCTGTTTTAGGTGTGGCCTCTACCGTGTCCGCAATCGTTGCCTCGTTCATTACCGTCCTTGTCACGCTTTGGCTACGAAAACGTGATCGGCCTGAACCAGATTGGATATTCACTTCCCTAGAAATACACAAAAATACAGCGTTACAGCAGCACCTTGCGTCACATCACGAGAGAAAAGACCCCGACCTTATGCTCATATTTACCAACGCTGGTGACGGACAAGCCTTTCAACTCTCTCTCGAAGGAATTGGATGTGATACCGAACTCTTTATCCCAGACAACACTGATGTTCGTGGATTCAGATTCTCCATGACTCTTGCACGTGTGCAACCACAGGAAGACTTTAGTGTTTTTATTTGGTTTCATCCACTCCACACGAAAGATCAGATAGGGGTGAAACTTCGGTGGCTACTTCCACCAACGCGCCACGGTCATTACGTCGAAAAATTGATCCTGTTGCATGATCCAGCAGGAAAAGAACATCTGACCCGGCAAGTACCTCACCGGTTTTCTCACCTTCTAAGACTATTTTCCTCATTCCGCGTAAAGACCCGTCATACAAAATAGCCGTCGAGTCATACACCATATCCTGCCGTGAAGCCACAGAGTACCTCAGACTAGACCGGTAAGGTTCCCCGATGTGTGAGTCGTGTCGATCGAGCACTATCACGAAAGCAGCAATGACCGGCATAAGTACACCGAACATTATGACGATGACGATGACGATGACGATGATCCATTCCATAGGTATTACCCTTTCCCTCTTATAAAAGCTGCACTACTGCTGCTGCGCGACGCTGGGAATCGAACCCAGGCAACCCCAAAACCGGCTCGCCGCTATTGCTGTCAATCCAGGGCACTCTCACCCCCTGTCAATCCAGCTACAAGACATACAGCGACCTAGCTGCACTCCTGCTCGCACTCCCCACCAGGCCCGGTACCTGACCAAACTCCTCGCGTACCTCTATACGCTCGAATGGCCGTGTGACGACTCCACCGCATTACTGCATGAGGAAGTGTGCCGCCGTATATAAACCTGGAAGGTTAGCCCTGTGGAATTATCAAAAAGCATGCGCCGTGAAGGCTTGGTGCCTGTGGCCGATCTGCGAGCGCACCACAGGCTGAGGTTTTAGATAGTGCTGTAGCTAGCCCCTAGCGATGCCAGGGGAAGAAAAGGGGGTGGTTTAGCGGGTTATGACCTTACGAAACCGCGCCAGAATCGCCGCCACACAGAGGGACGAGACGAACCAGACGAGACGATAGAAATAGCTGCTGTGGCTGGAACCGGTGGCTCCGCAGCCTGTGATAGTCCTATAGCTGACATTTCTGCTACGGTCTCAGGCTCTAGACGAGACCCAACACTGTCACTCATGATGCCCTCCTCTTCATCGGAGTAACGTTTTGCCTACACGGACACACCACACCATCCAGCCACGCGTCATAACACTCCGGCTTGATAGAGCGATGACCACCCTTGACAGGGGCACCACCCTTCGATGGCTGAGTCGCATGAAGACTACGAGCAGAAATCGCACGATTCACCGTACTCAACGATTTTCCCGACTCACGTACCACATCAGCTACAGTCATACGTGACACAATTCTTGCCTCAGATATAGTTGTCATAGACATAATTTCCGCCTTCTTTCAAGGGGTTGTGTCTGGCCCGGTGTTGCAGCACCGGGCTTTTGAGTTTTGAGAGTGTGTTGAAGGGTCCCCGCCCACACTCCCGGAAGAAGAAACAGGAGCGGGCGGGGTATCTCCTACACTGGTATCAACATCACGAGTCACTACCTCGTGATCATCCAGTGAAGGAGAAGAACAATGGCTCTTGAAGAGACCACCAACGATGCGCTTATCGAGATCCAGAAGAGCCTGCTGGAGATCACAAAGCCTCTTGTAGAGATCAAGGTGCAAACAATGGTGACGCCCAGGGGTGACACTGGACTCGACAGGGATACGCTTGACCTGGCCATCGACAGCATCATTAATCTGACTCGCCAAGTCGGCAAGCTCAGCCTGACGTTTGCGAGACATATATCGGATAACCGCACCCTTGACATCCTCGACAGCGAGATCGACGAATAATCCAAAACTGTCTGATCCCTCTCGAAGCTTCTCCCTGACGGCGCGTTCCTCTTGCAGATGCTTCGCGTAGATATCTTTGGCTTCATCGTCAGAAACGAAACGCTTACCCCCTAACTCGCTCTGGCTATCAGCGAGCTTGCGAGGGCGCTCCTCGAAATTGATCGCAAGCTTTAACTCTGCCTCATACTCATCTACTATTGATCGAAGCGCACTAACATACCGGTCTACACCATGAACTGCAGCAGTACTAATATGCTTAATATCTGCCTCAAGTACATCCCGAGGAACTGCATACGTGCCAGCTAACCGTTTATCAAGACGCGCATTCACGACAGATCACTCCCACCATTGGTCTCAGGAGCTTTCTTGCCTTTGCCGAGGTGCCTCAAGATATATTTAGCAGCAATTTCAGCAAAAGAACTAGCGGAAACCTCCCCGCTCTCATCAGGAAATATGTGAAACCGGGGGACGAACTCTGGGATCTCATCAACGCCAGTTCCCTGCGAGACGAGGTTAGACGACTGGACGAGACCAACAATCTCGACTGAAGCACTACCTATCTCGATGCGCAACACACCGTCTTTGTTGCTCATGCCGTTACTCCCACTAGCTTGAGGTGCGCCTGAGAGCCAAAACGCTTTGCAATTGCGGGCACCGCGAACTGACGTACATATAGGGTCTGTCGCACCTGCCCGTTATGATGACGCGGGGCGTTATGTTGGGGGCGTAGCTGGAACTTGTCCTTATGCTCAGCGTGTGCGCGATACTCGTAAACCGGCTCTAACTGTCCCTTGGCGTTGCTCCACCGCTGACCCAAATCCAGGCGATAGATCCACCCGGCTTGAATTAGCGCCT
Organism: Lysinibacter sp. HNR; assembly: GCF_029760935.1. Taxonomy (NCBI): domain Bacteria; kingdom Bacillati; phylum Actinomycetota; class Actinomycetes; order Micrococcales; family Microbacteriaceae; genus Lysinibacter; species Lysinibacter sp. HNR. The sequence goes on from NZ_CP121684.1 coordinate 1,391,186, forward strand.
CGCGTAACTCTTTCTCACCCAGCGCAACCTGAGCCGCCGCAACACGAACCGTAATTACGTCATCGGATTCAGAGACGTACTGGTCGTGGTACTCGACTTTGGGGGCATCTGCGGCAATTTGAGCCGCCTGGGCCTTGATTGTTTTATCGGCCTCCAGTACCGCGAGCGCAAGAAGCTCAGAACCGGTTGGAACAGTAGGCGCAACGCTGTAGGAGCCGGTTTTGCGAATCTGGGGAATCACTTCGTGCGTGATCCAGCGCTTGAATGCCTTTGCTTCAGCTTTACGTGATCCCAGAACGAGGGCGTAAAGTCCATATTCAGAGATGTAGTTCACGGGGCGACCCTCATTTGAAATGAGGGTTACATCTTCAGTCTCAAGTCGAGTTAATGCTTGGGACGGGTTTCCAACCTCAAGCACCCGACATACGTCGGCCGCCATGAACCACGGCTCGTCATTAACCTCTATAACCCGCACCTGGTGTGAGTTGTAATTGAATGGTATTATCTGATTAGACATATTGATTTCCTTCATTGTCTGGCCCCTGTTGTAACCAGGGGCTTTTTCTTTTCTCGGTAATGCGGCAATTCGAAAGCCCTCACGATGCGATCTTTTCAACGCTCTTCTCGAGGTTCGCCGAGTTAATAATGATTTGCGGCTCTATCTCCAAAAATTCCGCTATTTTATCTATCTCCTCAAAAGTGAAGGGCTTGTCTCCCTTTAATCGTGAGTAGACAGCATTCCGACTTACTCCTAGTACGGACACAAGGTCGCTTCCAGAGCGGTCTCGTCTATGCAACTCCGCTTTTACCGCGCCTGGGATACGTGCGCTTAGCGTTCGGGGTTCGTTCTTCATGATCAATATAGTACCTAACTAGGTACACTATTGCAACCCAACTAGGTACACTCTTTTCAAAACGTTCCTAATTGGGTACACTGTACCTATGCGTGAAATTAAGAGAGCCGAAGGAGCGCCGAGCGCTTTCAGCATGAGTGTGATCGCCATGGTGGACGATGCCGTAGGAAGATCCGGCATTCCCGTAAAAAAAATCTTAGAAACTGCCGAAATGAGCAGGAATTACTACTACAAAAGATTGCGCGGAGAGGCTAGCTTCACCACCACAGACGTGGACAAGATAGCCAAAGCCTTAGGTATCGATCCCTTCGATCTACTCTCTGAGGCTTCAGTCCGGCGCAAGTGAATCAAATGTCGAGGCTGCTCTTTGTGTTGAGTACTTTGAGGCAACCCTTCTCGTTGCTTGGATTTTGTTTTTATTTTTCTCATATGGTGTCCTTTAGGGAGCGTTGATCTGATCATGGATATTCAAATAACGAAAACTAGCTGGAGCGATTGGCTCCACGAAGAACTGTCTGCTCGAAACTGGAGACAGGCCGACTTGGTAAGGGAGTCTGAGGGGCACATTAAACGCGACAGGGTTAGTAAATGGCTGGCGGGGAAAGAGCAGCCTAGCTACAGAATGGCTGCTGTTGTAGCTGACGTACTAGAGATTCCTTTCGATGAAGTGTTGCGCGTCGCTGGATACGGACTCATCCCCAGTAACTCATCCGATACTCAGAAATCCGCCGACTGGTGGGAATATGTGAAGAAAGTGGCTCCCAGTGACTCATCTTCAGATATAGCTCGAAAAGTGAACATCGACAGATCAGCAGTGACCCGATGGAGTCAAGGGGCGGGGGTTGCCCCCAAGGTTGCTGTGCAATTTGCTCACAAATATAACCGCCCCGTGGTCGAAGCCCTACTTGCTAGTGGGCTACTCAATGAGAGCGATGTGGCGGACCCGTCAATAGACCTAAAAGGCGCTAGCAACCAAGAGCTAGTGAATGAACTGGCGGATCGATTGGAAAAAACTCAACCTGCGATCAACAAAAGCAAGAGTTCTCCATGAGATCATTCCCCAACAGAGAACCTTGAAGACTAACAAGAATTTATGCAAGAAGACCCGTAAAGAATTAGGCAAGTGGCTCATAAAGCGTTCCTTCGCAAAAGAGTTTCAACAATGAATAAAAACAGAATATTAAAGTCTGATTGGAACTTAAAGATTCCGATTGGAGTTTTGTAGGATGCAAACAAACATAACCGCTCAGATTTGAAACTAAAATACCCACATGGACAAAAAAGAGTTAATGCAAGCCACCGCAGAGGCGCTAAGAATCGCAAATGCCCGCAAACGAAAAACCTATGAAGAAATTGCACTCGACAGCGGGCTATCCCTCTCAACTGTCTCTCGGCTCTTCCGAGGAGCCCGTGTAATCGATGTCGAGCAGATCCACGGAATCGCTTTAGCTTTAGATTTACATCCGGCATACCTCAGTGAGCAAATATTTTCTCTTCTCTTAGAGAGAAATGGCGAAAGTAACGCCCCAGAGCACAGAACATACCCTGGAAGCCAAGTGATCAACGCAACAAAAACAACGAGAAAATCTACGCAAACGATTCAGACCGCAGCCATGCGCGCCGAAGACATGCTAGGTCTCTAAAGTGAGTATTCTTTACACAATTGCACCACTAGCTCTAGGGATCGCGACCATTCTTCGGCTTCGATTATGGAATTCTAGACCTAAAACACGTGCGCTAACAGTTACCCTTGGTTCACTGGCTATTTCAATTACCGCACGTATGCCTTTCCTCGGCGATGATATTATCAACCCTGCCATCCATAAACTTACTGGTCTTGCAAACACAAGTGAGATTATCTCCCACACCTTCGTTATCGTTGGCGCGACCGGGCTTGCAATTATTGGCTCGCGAATGGCCGGGAAAACCTCAGCAAAACCATTCATTATCGCAGGGACAGCAATAGCACTGGTAATGATTCTTGTCTATCTCGCGTCAGACGCTTCAGTGGTTGAAACCCCTGACCTCACCTCTCTTGGTGGGCGCGGAGTTCTCATCTATTGGCTACTCTTCTCTGGCGGTCTCGGGATGGGCGTAATCGGCATCTGGTACGGAGCGCACGAAGCGCTCAAAGACGTTCTTAGTAGACACACCCGTATCGCTTTGCGTTTCCTGATCGTCGGCTCAATATTCGCACTCTTGTACCTGGGGTACAAGCTCATCTATCTCGCGTGGGATCTTGCCTCAATACCAGCCTTGAATGAATCCTACCTAACAATTTCATGGATTCTTGTGGGTGCGAGCCTTGTTGCATACGCCATCTCGGGCGGATTCGAGGGAGTTTTTCGCCTTCGCCAAAAATGGCTAAATCGAACCCATAAAAAGAGATAGGAACCTCTGATGCTCATAGTCGGTATTCTTCTTGCGACAAGCTCCATAATTACGGCTTTACTCGGGAACTTTCTCTTAAGCTTGTCGCTTGTGGCGTTTGCTCTAAGCCTTTTATTCAACTCCAGGGTTTTCTACGCTCGTATTGATCGATTTTTTGGCGGTAAAAACCGTGTCTACCTCGCAGTTCAGCTTTTTTTTCTTTTTGGGATGTTCTTTCTTAAGGCAACCTTTTTCAAACCGGGCCTTCTTGATATCCTTTTCGCACTAGTAGCAATTACTCTGATCCTTGTTTTCTTTAGTGCCTCAGACACGCCACAAACATTTCGGCGCGTAGAACCCTATCGAAAGCAAAGAGCAGTCATTGCCTACACTCAAACACTGAATCTCTATGCAGCCGCAGTAGCCGCCACCACAATAGGCAATTTGCTCACGCCACCCCCTACCCCCGGACAAATCATTCTATCTATTGGACTGCTTCTTGGTATTGTCACAGTCGTAGTCCGCTTCCTTGCTGAGGCTGTCCTGCGTTCTAGACCGCCTATCTTTCGAAAGATAGACAAAGCTCTCATACCCACCACAATGCTTCTGATCGCAGTCGGAGCTTTCCTCGTGGGAATAAGTCACATCTGAAAGGAACCCGGACTATGGCATGGGCTGAGAAGCTTCCCTCCGGTAAATACCGGGGCGGTTACCGCACCCCCGGCGGCAAGCGTAAATTCACTAGCGAGCGGTTTAGCAAAAAAGCCGAGGCGGAACGTGCCGCCGCCGCCCTTGAGGATGCGAGCCGAAAGCCCGGATGGCGAGACCCAAAATTAGGTTTCATTACGTGGGGGGAGTGGTACGCAGAGTGGCAAAAAGCCCGTGTCATAGAAAACAACACCGTCGCCAATGAGCAGAGCATGATCGACACGTGGATTATGCCCCACTGGGAAAACAAACCTCTAGCCGAAATTCGTAGACACGACGTACAGGTATGGGCAAATGTAATACGGGAAACCAATCGAAATTTCAACCCTGACGGCACTCTAAACGAGAAGAACCCCAAATACCCCGCAACGTCCTCTGTGCGTCGCTACCTCAACGTTTTTGTCTCATCGCTGTCAGCGGCTGTACACGCCGAGCTAATCGACTCCAACCCTGCGCTTAATATCAAACTGCCGCCCATGCCACCCGCACGAAAAGTTTTCCTCACGCATTCGCAATATGCAGCTATAGCGGGCCACATTGAGAGTAGCGCCGACCGTGCGGTCACTGACTGGCTCGTCGGCACCGGTGCTAGATGGGGCGAAATGGCCGGGATGCACGAAGCCCTATTCAACCCTGAAACCTCACTAGCCCGGCTGAGCGAGACGTGGGATGGCACAGAGATAAAACCCTACACAAAAGGCGTTAGGGAGCGCGACGTACCCGTTTTGGAGTGGGTACTTGAGTACCACACCCCCAGTAATCTCAAAACGTGCGGAGAGCGTCATCGTACGGGGGAGTGCCCCGGCCCCCTGATGTTCCCTTCGAAAAGTGGCAAGCCTCGTGATGATCGTAATTTCACGCGGGATGTATGGAAGCCAGCAGTGCAAGCGGCAGGCCTTCAAGAGCTGGGGCCAACCCTCAACGACTTGCGCCACACCTACGCCTCCTGGCTCATCCAGGCCGGAGTCCCCATTGAAAGAGTCTCCGAGCTGCTGGGTCATGCCTCGCTGCAAACCACACAAATCTACGCACATTTGAAACCCGTCGAGCTGAGCGACGTACAGGATGCCCTCCCTGTACCCACTGAAATTGTGCCCCCGGTCAGGCTCGCCCCAGTGACCGAATTGCGCCCTCACAGAGCCTCACAATAAAAGTTTGCCACTTATTTGCCACTTATTACAGAACAGCAAATAAAAGTCGTTCTGTGTTTTTCTGGTCTTATCAGGTGTTTTACTGGTGGGCGATACCGGACTCGAACCGATGGCCTCTTCCGTGTGAAGGAAGCGCGCTACCAACTGCGCCAATCGCCCTGAAGTGTAGCGTGTGTCATGCTACGACCACCAGCTTATCGATTCATCGCCGGGTGTGGAAATCGGCCCTATAGTGAGGGTGCGGGTGCCAGGTTACTGTCGAGCACACGGTTCAATTCCTGAGACTCTGCTCCGAGGGCAATGAGTTTCTGTCGCAGCTCATTGTACTTTGATACGTCGCTCTCTAGCGTCGTGCGCTCTGCCTCGAGAGCGTCGGCGCGGGAGAGGAGCCTGTTGCGCTCAGATTGAAACTCTGCCTGTGAAGAGAAGCTGCCGGATTGCGCACGATCGTTAAACGCGGCGATGGTCGCGTTGAGTGTGGTGATCGACTCTTCGTAACTTTGCCGGCGGGACTCGATGGAATCTCCGAGCGAGCGCATTTGCGCTTCGATTTCTTGTGCCTGTGATTGTAAGGAGGTGAACGCGCTGTGGTAGGAGTTAAAGAGATCGAGGATTATCTGTCGATTCGTAAAATAGGTGGCATAGTGTTCTTCGAGTTCCGCCGAGAGTCCCGATACCTCGGTTCCGAGAACTGAGTGGAGCTCATTAACGAATTGAGCCTCGGTGAGCTGATCATACACGGCCATGCGCTCTTTGATCTCGGGTTTTTCCGCACCGATACGTTCGTACTCGCTGAGGAGTATCCGGTTGAGATCTTCTTTCTCCGCGTCTGAGAGCCTAGAGTAAGCGGCATGGAGGAGTTCGTGCGCGGCGGTAACCTCAACTACGCCGTTTAAACGCTCGTCATCAATTTTAAAAAGGTGAATATTCTCACCGGTAAAGCAACCGAGCACGTGACCGCCATCGCCGTGGTTGACGTTGGAACACTGTTCGTTGAACAGCTGGCTTGACTCAAGGGTTGGCGAGGAGGCTAAAAAAACGAACTCTCCACGATCCGTGAGATTGAGGCGATCTTTTACCTCAACAACCTCGCTTGAGGGGGTAAAGGTCCACACGGTAACTTGATCGGTGATGTATTGGCGGTTAATATAACCCAGCAGTGCAATCGCGGCGACGGCGATAACTGCGATAAAAGCAATGATTCGGCCGCGTTTTCTTCGTGAACCCTCAGTCATGGTTCTTTCATTATGTCGGATTGCCCCGTGAAAACGCGCAAAAAGCATGAGTTTCAAGAAATACCCTCGGGGATTTTGTATCGTGGCCGTTCTTCGTATAGAGTTTTCAAGTACCCGAAATACGGGAAACGCGGATGTGGCGCAGCTGGTAGCGCATCACCTTGCCAAGGTGAGGGTCGCGAGTTCGAATCTCGTCATCCGCTCGAGTGAGTTCAGTAAACCAACTGAGCCGCTGGTGGAGTTCCACGATGGTGGCGTGGCCGAGAGGCTAGGCAGCGGCCTGCAAAGCCGTCCACACGGGTTCGAATCCCGTCGCCACCTCCACTCACTCGCAAGATGGGCGATTGGCGCAGTGGTAGCGCGCTTCCCTGACACGGAAGAGGTCGCTGGTTCGAACCCAGTATCGCCCACCCTATAGTTCTTAGTAGAACCCGCGACATTGGTTGTGGGGAGTGTGTTGAAGGGGCTGTCGAGGATTGCGGTGGCTTTTTCGTCTTCGTTGATGTAGATGCGGTGGAAGAACGCTTGGTTTGCGAGGCGTTTGACGTGATTGCTTGAGCGTTTGTACATGTGCTTGCTATTGGTGAGTAGTTTCAGTGCCTCGTGAAGGTTTCGGCGTGTGCTGTGGTGGTTTTCCTGTGCGCTATCGAGGCGGTTGTTGATGTTGATCAGGCCGGTGCGGATGCGGGTCTGGTGGTGCGTGAGGGTTTCGAGGTCGATGGCATCGGCGAAATGGGCGGTGAGGAGTTTCTCGCTTTCTTTTTGTAGTCGCGCGCGGGTGGCCGTCAATTCGGTGAGTTCTTGGTTGCGTGTGGTGAGGTGCTTATCGATGGCGTCGTTGATCTGGGGGTCTGGTGCACGTGTAGGTGACAGCGTTGTCAGGCAGCACCAAAAGAGACGCGGTTTTCTTCATAGGTCTTATTACAGATGACTGAGGCGTGAGGGGTTTCGTGTCACAAAAATACGTGTGATGCGTCCGTTCTCTGCCGTGCCAACTTGAAATGTGGCGGTGACAACATCATCTTTGCGAACTAGCAAAGAGAGCAGACCGTTGAGTTCAGTAAATTCGGGAATTGAATCCTGGTTTTTGTTCGCGATTCCCAGTAGAAATCGTGCAACGTTATTGGCCCCAATGACGGGTCGGCGGGCGGCCGAAACTTGTCCTCCGCTATCCGTAATGAGGACGACTTCTGGTGCGAGCAGGGAGACGAGCGACTGGACATCACCCGACTGTGTGGTGTGTAAAAAACGTTGAACAACGGCGGAGTGTTCCTCGGGGCTAACGGTGAAGTTGGTATGACTAGATTGAATCTGTCTTCGGGCCCGATGAATGATCTGGCGAGTTGTCGGCTGTGATTGCCCGATGGTTTCTGCAATGGTGGCGTAATCAAAATCGAAAACATCGTGCAGTAGAAACACGGCACGATCTCGAGGCGAGAGCTTTTGCAGAACCACCAGGAGTGCTGTCGAAACAGATTCTGCCGCGAGAACCGAATCTTCGGGGTTATAGGCTGACAAACCTGTTGCAGGAAAAACCATCGTGTGGGGTAGGTCGTCGGAAGGTACTGTTGTGTGAGACGGTTGGCAGGGTACCCAGTTCGTGGGTAGCGGGTCGGGAAGCCAGGGCCCAATATAGGTTTCTCGACGGTTGCGGATTGATCGCATGAGATTAAGGGCTTGGTTGGTAGCGATTTTTGCCAGATACGAGCGTGGATTGTTTATAACATCCGGGGCAGATACCCAGGAAAGGTAGGTGTTTTGGGTAACATCTTCCGCATCCGCAACGGTGCCGACAATGTTATAAGCCAGTGAGAATATCAGTGATCTGTGCTCAGTGAAGAGAGCATCTTTATCAACGCGCGGTGAGGCCTGGTGCATAACCACTAACTTTCCTGTGCAGCTAGAGAATCGATGCGTGTCTGTGTGCCGTTACTGTGAGATTTCCCCCGGGGCCAGGAGTACGAGCGAAAACGTTTACCCTCAATCCGTAACTCACGAATGGTGTAGCGACAAATCTGCTCCTTGAACACGGCAGCGAGGCGGCCGGAGAGAAAAGCTTTTCGGGGAGTATCATCCCCTCGTACAAACTGAATCACTGCATCTCTGCGCCCCAGGCTAATGCATTGAAATACATAACCGTGGGTGTGGGCGGTGAGTGGAGCGCCTTGTAGGCTCGCCAGAATATTTTCTGCCGCGTGGCTTCCAAGAGGCATCGCCGTTGCGCACCCCGGTCTGAGGTGGCGATAATTTTCGGTGTGGATGACCGCGGCATCACCTATCCCAAAAATCTGAGGGTGCTCGCGCACCCTCAGGGTGTGATCAACAACAAGACGGTTCTGTGAGTCGATAGGAAGGCCGCTTGTGGCGGCAAGCTTTGGGTACGTAAAGCCAACACAGCGAACGTGGTGCTCCGCCTCTGGGACGATCATGGTATTTTCGTGAATTTCGACCCGCAGTTTACGCAGCCCGTAACGAATTCGTGCGCGTGCCCGGGGTGATACTCCGGGGGCTAGTGCTCCGGTGCTGTGCAGAATTACCCTGAGACGGGGATGGCTCTCGGCCAACTCTGCAGCAGTTTCAATGCCCGTTAGGCCGCCACCGGCAACGAGTACTCGGGTTCCGGCTGGCAAGTTCGGGGCGAGGGAACGGATGCTGCTGGCTGACTCATAGTTCGCCGTGGATTGTTGATCAGGGGTAGGGTCCACCGTTTCACTCCCCACCGCATAGATCAGGGAATCAAAAGGGAGTGTGAGGCCGCTATTGAGGGACACGGTGTTCTCCCTGCCCTCTGTAACGTGAATCATCTCTGCGGTTCCCTGCACGATGCGTACCGCGGGATTCAATAATTTTCCAAACGGGATGGTTACGGACTCTCTGCTTCCCGCGGCGTATTCATGGAGCCGAATCCTTTCGACAAAATTGCTGCGGGTGCTCACAAGCGTTATCGTGAGTCGAGGGTACCGGTGTGGAGCGTCTTGGCTTGAGGCGAGTCGATTTGCCGTCATCACACCGGCATAACCGGCACCAATGATGACAACGTGATGCGAGTGTAAAGATTGTTTTTTCATCATATTCATGAGACACCCGAAGCGCTATTTTTGTGACACACAAATGTGGTTAGTGAGGAGGAGAATATCGGTTACGAAGCGAGAGGGGGGCTCATGCCGAGTGCAGGGGAGTTTCGAGTGCTGCACGCACAAGCGTCAGTGCGTTCTCCGGGGTGATACCTAAGCGCCGAATTTCGTCGGAAAAAGCTGCTGCGGCTCGCTGTGCTTCTTGTTGCACGGGATCTCCATACGGTGAAACAAAGGTGCCGTTGCGTCCTCTGGTCTCAATTATGCCGCGCGCCTCAAGGTCGCGATAGGCGCGGGCAACCGTGTTGGGGGCTACCCCGAGGTCGTCTGCGAGTTTTCGAACGGTGGGGAGTCTGGTCTCAGCGGCCAGGGCGCCTGAGGAAATGAGCGCTATTATCTGCGTGCGAATTTGCTCAAAAGGAGGGGAAGTAGATGCCGAACTGATAGAAATGCGCATCAATGGTTCCTCCTGCTGGTTGCGGCTAATATGCGATCACCGGCACTTCACGATTCTGTGAGCTTCTTTTACCCTAACAGCAAAAATATGATTTCTGACAGGGGGTGCTGAGGGTCAGCTTAATCGTCATAGCGTTCCTGCTTGACGACCTCTCCGGTTGCCGCGTTTATGTAGAGTTCAAAAAGACTGCCAGAATCGGCTTGAACTATGACCTCCCACACGATATTGGAACGGTGAGAGTCTAGATCAAGGTAGACAACACGGCCGGGAATGGTCTGTACCGCAGTTTCGATTGCCTGATGTGCGGTGACGGCAGGCGCGGTGGTCTGCTCTCGTGACAGCCTCAGGGGGGTTTCGCGGAGGATATCACCGCTTTCGCGATCCACGTAGAGCTCAACACCGGTGTTGTCGGTGCGCAAGATCCCAACCTCCCACACTTGACGTCCACGTTCCTGTTCTAAGCCCAGCTCTACAACAGCTCCCGGTGTCGCAGTAAGAGCAACGTCGATGGCGCGTAGCGCATCTAGCGCCCCGGGTGTATCGGCTTCATCCGGAACAATTATGTCGCTGGAGTCCTGTGGTGAGTTGGGCGCCGGTGGTGTGGTATCACGCGTCTGTAGCGGTGTTATTTGGACACAGCCGCTCATGCTTAATGATGTGGTCAGAACTAGTGCGCCAACAAAGTATTTTTTTCTACCTATTGAAGCCATGATTTCTCCATCGGTTAAGTATGTGTCAATAATGTTAACACGTTATCGATAGGGAAAGCGGTTATCCAAAGGAAATTGGCTGTATTTCACCTCGTCGTCTTAGTCGTCCCAAGAGGGCCACAAAGAGTCCCACAAGGAGAAGGCTTCCCCCGACCAGCGTTGGCAGTACGGGAGTGCCAGCACCGGTAGTGCTGAGGCCGCGATAATCGTTGGTGCTCGGTCCAGTTCCAACATCCGCGGGAAGCTCCGCAACGATCTTCAGGACAACGCTCGCCACAGCGTTCGACGTAAGACCGGTAAATACCAAGGTGTGATCGCCGTACTCAGTGTCCACGGGGATGGTGATGGAAGCGCTAAACACTCCGTCACCATTGGCGGTGATTGTCGCGAGGGTTATCGGTGTTGAGTGGAGAACAGCATTTACCTGTTCCCCAGGCGCATAGCCGGTACCGTTAACTATGAGGGTATCGCCGGGGCGCAGGGTGTCGGTTGAGACGGTGAGCTGCGGGTCGGTGATCACCACCGGCGGGGCTTGTACTATAAGGGTCGTATAAGCAGCGGTTGCTGAAATGTCGCCAATAGCATTTATTGGGTAGGCTCCATCAACCGCGTCTGAGGGAACGGTGAGTGCCGTGTTAAAGGCACCGGAGGGGTCGGTTGTGGCCCGCACGCTAATCTCCGGAGTGCTTGACAGCATAACCTCAACGTTTTCTCCCGGGGCGAATCCGATACCACTCACCGTGGTGACGTCACCCGGTGAGACCACACCGGGTGATAGCGAGAGCTCTGGGGCAAAGAGGCTCGCCTCAAGAACAGACGCAATAAGCGTTGTAGCGGTGCTCTTCTCCCCGTCGTTGGCCGTCACCGTAACGGTGTAATCACCCGCGGCCTCGTAGCTGTGGCTTCCGTGAACCCTGCCATCGACGGGGTTCACGGTGTCTGTAGCTGTGCCATCTCCCCAGTGCACGGTGGCGCGATAGTTTCCTCGACCTCCGGCGAGGCTTGCCAGATGCGCCTCAAACGGGATACCTGTGGTCTGTGGCGGTACCGCTTCAGAAGTGGCTACGAGCGGATCGGGTGCGCCCCTTGTGCCGTCTGAGGCAATCGCAAACACGTGAATCCGGCCTTCTCCACGGGCGGTGCCCGGCTGGTTGGGCATGGTGAGGGAGGCAACCGTCTTATCCTGGGGGATATCAAACGGTGCAGTGGCAAAAATAGCAACCATCGTGCCATCAACGTCGCCACCCCCGGCGAGGCGTCCCGGCGAGGTGCCCACCACGATATTACCGTAGAGCGGTGCACGTGCAGCACCGGCCCAGTCACCAAAGCTCAGATCGATGGGGGTGCTGGTGCCGTCGGTAAAGTTGAGTGTACCTGTAGCCTGTTGATTTTTTTGGGTACCGGTTCCGATCACGGAGATTTGGGTCGCTCCCGCACCAAGGTTAAGGTGAATGGTCTGTCCCCGCCCAGTAGCGTTATCCGGGTGACCCTCAGGAATGTCGGGTAGGTCGGCGGTGAGTGCTGTTCCTGGAACGGTGAGGGTTTGTCCCTGAACAAAACCAGAATCGGCAAGAAGTGAGCGGGGGAAGGCGTATCCGCCCTCGTCACAGTTACCACCGGCACCGGGGTCAGCGATGCACACGTTATCAAACGACCCGAGGAGCGTCTCGTCATGATTAATAACAATCGTGGTGAGGGTGCTTGCTTGTTTGAGTCCCTCAGTAGCGGTTACCTGAACGCTATAGGTGCCCGCTTCGGTAAAGGTGTATGGTGAGGCAATCCTCCAGGCTCCTAACGCCGAGCGTGTGAGGGTAGCCGGCTGTGCTCCCGCGCCGTCGAGGAAATCAACAGTGGCGGTGTAATCAGCTGGGTTGTTACTCGTTCCCCCGGCTAAGGTAGCCAGGTTGGCACCCACTTCGACACCGAGCGCTCCGTAGATATCGGAGGTGGCGGTGAGGACGAAGGGACTCTCCCTCGTGGGTGCAGCGGGGTCTGCGAGCAACTCTATTTCTGCGAGGGTTGCCGGAGTGCCCGTGGAGGTTGCTTCCAGGCTCAGCCGATAATGGGTATAAGCCGCCGAGGCTTCAAGCTGAAAAGGTCGTGTTTGAGTGCTCCAGGTAAAGATCTCGTTGCTGCGCTGATCAAGCGGGATCCAGGTAGAACCATCGGCGGAACCGGAAAGCGTCCAGCCTGAGGGGGAGCCCCCCTCCGCCCCGTTTGTCAGAGTGTATGAGGTAACCGTGACCGGCCCACTTGCCGAGGCCCACTCGATTGTGGGTGTCTCGCTGTTGAAGGTCACGCTTGAACGCGAATTGTCATCGCTGAGTGACCGAGCGGGGGTATTGTCGGAAACTGTGGTGGTGCCAAAAGCCGGTGCTGTGGCATCAACCAGGGGAACGCGCTCGGTTGCATCAACGGTCTCATTACCCCAGCTTGAGGGGTCGGGACCCAGGTTGAAGCGGAGGGTGCCACCTTTCGTCAGGGTCTCCTGCGGAATGGTTGCGCTAGACAGTGGATTCCCGTCAAAAGAAACCGATTGAACGTACACGTTCTCGGCACTGTTTTCGGGTGCCTCAATGACCAGGTCACGGCCGTTCTTCAAATGTACGGTTGCTTTGGTGAATAGGGGAGAACCGAGTACATACTCACCGGTGCCCACCGCAGTGGGATAGAAGCCGAGCGCCGAGAACACATACCAGGCGCTGGTTTCTCCGTTGTCCTCATCTCCCGCATAGCCCTGGCCGATATCACTGCCGACAAAAAGGCGTTGGAGAATTTCCCGCACGATTTCTTGGGTTTTTGCCGGTTGTCCCGCAGCGGCATACATATACGGTATGTGGTGTGAGACCTGGTTGCTCATGCCGAGCTGGCCCATTCGCACGTCGCGCGCCTCAATCATCTCGTGGATGACACTGCCATAACCGCCAGGGTGTGTGGCGGTTTCGGGCGTCGCAAAAAATGTGTCGAGCTTGTTAATCAGTCCCTCTTGGCCCCCATAGAGAGCGGATAAGCCCTCAATATCAAAGGGCGCGTGGAAGGCGAAATTCCAGCCGTTGGTTTCGGTAAAAGCACCTCCCCACTCCAGCGGATTAAAGCTGTCTGGGGCCTGTAAGAAGCTGCCGTCGGCGTTGCGTGACTGGAAGAAGTCTGCGGTGGGATCAAAAAGGTTGCCAAACGAGCGTGCCCGCTGCAGGAAATAGAGAGACTGTTCCCGCAGTTCTTCCCTGCGTTCATGGGGTACCTCAGGATCGTCCGCGAGTTTTGCGGCCATCTGACCAATTCCCTCGTCATTGATCAATCCTTCTAAGCCCCAGGACACGCTTTCTCCGGTGGAGGCCGGGGTATATCCGAGGAAGGTGGATTGATCGAGTCCCTTGCGGCCCACCGCGTTGGAGGTGGGTAATACGGTGGCATTTTTGAGCGCCGCATCGTACGTCTCGAGAGCGAGCGGGGTGTCAAGCGCACCGTTCAGATATGCGTCGGCAAAGGCCACATCAGAGCTTGTTCCCGTCATGAGATCGGCGTAGCCGGGGGATGACCAGCGGGCAACCCAGCCGCCGTCCCTGTACTGCTGAATAAAGCCGTCAACCAGATCTTTTTCTAGTTCGGGGTAGAGCAGAGAATACGCGGGCCAGGCCGTGCGATAGGTATCCCAAAAACCATTATTGACGTAGATCTTGCCGTCGACGATCTGGGCATTAGTGGTTGTTTCGGTGGCTGATCCTGTTTGCGGGGCCACAGGGCTTGCGTATTTGTAAACGGGTGACGACACACTACCGGTGTTTTCAAACTGCGAGTTGGGATAGAGGTTCATACGGTAGAGGTTGGAGTACAGGGTGGTGAGCTGCGCGGCGCTTGCGCCCTCGACCTCGATGACACCCAGACGTTTGTTCCAGGCGGCTTGGGCATTTTCCCTGATTGTATCGAAGCTGTGTCCTGCAACCTCAAGATCGAGGTTGTGTGCGGCCTGATCAAGCGAGATAAAAGATGTTGCTAATCGCAACTCTACAATTTTGTCGTCCGAAGTATCAAAGGAGGCGTAGCGGGCCGCCGAGCGATTGCCGGAGGCGGAACCTGCAGTGGAGGGGGTTTGGTCAAACTGACCGGAGATAAACATTCTGCTGCGACCCGCTGAGAGTCCGCTGCCACCGTCGACCCAGCCACTGAGGGTGCCGTCTGCCGTGATAGTGAGGGCGGAAGCTCCAGCCACCTGGTCAACCAGTACGCTGCCGGTGTCTCCGGTAAATTGGAAGCGATATATCCCGCCGTGGTCAGTGGGTGTGACCTCTGTGGCAATACCGTTGGTGAATTTTACGCTGTAGAGATCGGGGCGAGCAATCTCATGCTTATGGTCAAACTCGAGGGCACGATTTGCGAGCGTGCCGCTCGGGCTTTCGGATGAGGAGGGCATGATCGCGAGCTGGTTGCGGTCACCCATCCAGGGGCTGGGTTCGTGTGAGATACCGATTCCCTGTAGGCGCGGTAGGTTGACGGCGTTGTTTGCCGCCGCATACTCATAGAGCCAGGTCTGGCTTGCGGCGTTGGTCATTGGGGTGAAGAAGTTAAAACCGTTTGGTACCGCGGTGGCGGGGATATTGTTACCCCGGGAAAAACTGCCGCTGGAGAGGGTTCCCCTGCGTGTATCCACGTAGTTCACCAGACTTGAACCGTCTACCGTGGGGGCGGGAGCCACGCTGATGTCGTCAAGCCACCCGGAAAAAGCGCTTCCCGCTGACCCGTCGGGGTTATTGTAGCTGAAAAGTACCGCGCGAATGCTGCGACCCGCGAGCGGGGTAAGGTCTATTCGCACAGAGTTCCACTGGCTCGCATAGAGTGCCTTCTGTGTGCCCTGTGAGAGTGCGTTAGCGCCAAACCCGTTGCCGTCGTGGAGGCCTAGCTCGGAAAGTCTTCTGCCGTCATCAAGAACAAAATCGACGGCGGAATAGGTTGCGGCATACTTAAGATCGGGGTCAAAATCGGGAAATATTTTGTAGGAAAGTTCATCGCCGGAAGAGATCGCAACGTTTACCTCAAACAGCTTGTTGGTTGCGGCGGCGGCACCGTCGGCGATATGGCTGCCCGCGTAACGCAGTGAGTGTGTGCCGCTAAAACCCGCGGAGGGCTTCATGTTGTATCCGATTGTGGGACCCGTACCGATCTCGGTGATCATCGGTGTGGGATCATCCGGGGTGGTACTTCCGTCAAGAATGTCCCAGCTTGCCAATTGCAGCATTGTGCCGCTCTGCACGGCGGTGATACTCAACCGGTAGGAGGCGTAAGCAGTCTCGTTGGAAATGGAATAGGTGTTTGTGGTGAATCGATCTCCGAAACTCTCATCGGCACGGGTATCAAGTACCGTCCAGGCTGCACCGTCGTGTGAACCCTCCAAAACAAAATTGCGAGGATCGCGCGGGGGAGAATCATTGGCTGAGGTGAGCCTGTATTCACGCACCACCGCGGGAGTACTGAGATTGTAGGTCACACTGGCGGTGGGAGTATAAGCTAACCACTTGGTGATGGGGTTGTTGTCAGCAAGGTTTGTGGCCGTCTCGTTGGGTGCGTTTTCGGCACTTGCCGTGATACCGTTCACCGTGCTCAACAGGCTTCCGGGAGTAGAGCTGCGACCGGTCACGTTGGTCTGTTGGCCGTGGGGTGTTGATTCCTCCGGAGGTAGGTCAGCAGACTCAAACGAGTTGAGGAAAGATGGCGTGGTAGCCGCGGCCGGAAGGGCAGCGGTCAGACCCGAGGTGATGATTGCTGCGGCTGTAAGAAGAGCGATGCCGGCGATACGAAGACGAAGCGGGTTCAAGCGGGTTGTGCGGGGATGAGAAAGATGGTGGCCTGAGGGTAGCAATAGGGACGGCATTGTCGGGGGGACTCCAGTCATTTGTAGTGCCAGCACCTCTCTTCGGAGGGTGCAATTAGTGCTAGAACTATATCTACTGTATTTGTCTAGCTAATGTCAACACGGACGCTATGTGCTTGTGCCGCTTAGGGAGTCGATGTGACCTTTCTCTGATCAAATTTCCATAGCAGGTGAATAAGAAACATACCGAGAGCCCCGATCCCAAAGGAGATCAGTATCTGTGGCCACACGATTTCGTAGTGCAGTAATTCCCGTGTCCGCGGAACAAGAATCAGGGCGGCGAAGATACACTGCAAACCAAAAATCAAGAGAATTTTCCAGCCTCGCAGCGGTCGTGCTAAGCAAATGAGTATCCAGGCGCTCATCATCATGACAACGATGGCGGTGAGGGTGCTGGCCGCATTTGCGCTCACATCCAAGACATTGACCGAGAGCAGATAGCTACCCAGCATCATCCCCGCGAGTATTATTCCGGCTGGTATTGCAAACTTTAAGACCCTGCCGAGAAACCCACTCTGGTATCGCCGGCTATTGGGTGCCAGGGCGAGGAAGAAAGCGGGGATGCCGATGGTGAGGCTAGAGATCACGCTCATGTGGCGGGGGAGAAAAGGGTAGGGGAGCAGTAAGACGGTTACGGCAAGCGCGAGGAGAATCGAATAAACATTTTTCATGAGGAAGAGGTTCGCGACGCGCTCAATGTTGGCCATAACGCGGCGGCCTTCCGCAAGCACCTTGGGCAAGCGCGAAAATTTGTTGTCTAGGAGGACCAGTTCCGCCACTGCTTTTGTCGCGTGTGCACCGCTGGTCATGGCAATGCCGATATCGGCATCTTTAAGCGCCAGGGTATCGTTTACCCCGTCCCCTGTCATGGCAACCGTGTTCCCCTGCTGTTGCAGAGCCTGAACGATGCGGCGTTTCTGTTCCGGGCTCACCCTGCCAAAAATCTGTTCGGTGGTGACAATTTTTGTGAATGCGTCGTCGTCCTCGGGTAGGTTGCGTGCATCAAAAGCAGTACGGGCACCCATCCCCACCGCCTGAGAAACAGCAAGAACCGTTCTGGGGCTGTCTCCCGAGATGACCTTAAGGGTGACCCCCTGTCGTTCAAAATACTGGAGGGAATCGTGTGCGTCCGGGCGAATTTTTTCGCTCAGGACAATGAGTGCAGACGGAATCAGATCATCGGGCAGCGGTTTTGTCACATCCAGTGTCGAGCTGTTGTGCATGAGGACAAGAACCCGTTTGCCCTGGTCGGCAAAATCATCTGCCCGTTCTTTAAGAGGAGAGTCTGCCTGTGCAAAGAGAACCTCGGGTGCCCCAAGAATCCAGTTGGTGGCACCGTAGGAAATAGAGCTCCACTTGCGAGAGGAGGAGAAAGTAATTTCAGAGGAGGGTTCGCCCAGCGAGAGATCGTCAAAGCCATCACGAAGAGCCTCGTTAGTTGGGGAATCGCCCCGTCTCGCCATAATCGCAAGTACCCTCAGTACTTCTGTTCTTTGAACTGTCCCTGAGGTGATAATCTCGTCAAACTTAATTTTTCCCTCGGTGAGGGTTCCTGTTTTATCGAGTAGAAGCATGTTGACACGGGCCAATCCTTCGACCGCGGGAAGTTGTTGCACCAGGACTTTTTGTCGCACTAGGGCGAGTGTGGCCAGCATAAAAGCCATCGAGGTGAGGAGTACAAGCCCCTCCGGAACCATACCAACAATCGCCGCGATGGAGCGAACGACCGCTTCCTGCCAGGTTTTGTCACCGTTATATATCTGTCCCCAGATGAGTAGTGGGGCGACAATCACTATTGTCCAGGCAACGTAGGTGAGGATTTTATTGATGCCTGCCATAAGCTCGGAGTGGGCTTTTTGAAAACGCTTTGCCTGGGAAGTGATTTGATACGCGTAGGAATCTCTCCCAACCGCGGTTACTCGCATACATCCATTACCTGCGACCACAATTGAGCCGGAAAGAACTTTGCTTGTGGCGTGTTTAAATACGGGATCAGACTCACCCGTGAGTAGTGATTCGTCGATTTCGAGGCCGTGAGAGGAAATGATCTCGCCGTCCGCTGAAATTTGATCTCCGACCCTTATCCGTATCGTGTCGTCGAGCACGATGTCAGAGGTGGAAATTTCAACCTCTTGTGAGTCTCGAATGGCATGGATGGTGGGGGCATTAAGAATGGCGAGGCGATCGAGGGTTATTTTTGCGCGTATTTCTTGGAAGATGCCGATTGCGCTATTGATAACCGCGATGAGGGCAAAGAGCGCATCTATCGGTGCTCCCACAAGTATGACGGTGACAAAAAGGGTTCCGATGAGGGCGTTAAATTTGGTAAATACATTTGCACGAACGATGTCGAGGTAGGAGCGGCTCGTCTTGTCGTCAGTGCGATTAACCTGGCCGAGCGCGACTCGGTTGGCAACCTCAGTTTTTGTCAGCCCGGTAATCTCAGTCACAGTTCCTCAGTATATAAAGTGATCATGCTCTTGCGCTGAAAAGTTCATAGGAGCGGAGTGAGAAACTTTCCTTTTATTTCACCCTATAAATAATGAAAAAATGCCCATAATGCCCTGGTCTCCTGCTTGTGTTTTCTTTAGTGTGGACGGTATCCCGGTTATATGATCTAGGTTTAATAAATAGAGATTTGGATGTGTGGCCATCAATGAAATTATGTAGATTAAGGATTTGGCACATGAAAAAACATATAAGAATAGCAGCAGTCTTTGTTTCTCTTGGTGCTTTATTAACGGGATTAACCGGGGTGACAGCCCTGCCCGCTTCAGCAAATACAAGAGCGACCGTAGTCGAAATGTGGGGATACGGAAACCTGGGAGGAGACCCCCGGGGAATCATGGTCAGTGAAAGGGTGTTGAAGAATGGAAAGTTCATCGATGGGGGAGAATTTGACCCACTGGTTGACAGTCACGGAAATTTCAGTTTTCACGTCCCATTCACGATAAATGATGCTAATCCGCAAGATACATATGAATATGAGATCAGGATTTTCCGAGGGTTCAATCTTTTTAGTATTCCCGGACTGGCGTGTGAGGTTCGTAATCAACAAGGACAGCAGATTGCGCATCAAGAAGTTATAAATGCGTCGCGGGTGAGTTGTGTATTTAAATTGAACGATCTGAAATAGGTCGTGCTGTATGAGTGAGTAAGCATGAGAAACCGCCTGTGGTGGTCAGAGGTTATCTGTTCCACCACAGGCGGTTCATGCTTAGTTGGCAGGGTAATCCTTCGTGTGGGAAGACCCAACCCGACCTGTGTTTCTCGGGATGTATTAGCGCAGGCCGGCCTGTACCTGTCCTACCATGTTGCTAAACGCGGTAAGGCCGTTGAGGACGATGTATGCCTGTTCCGGCTCGATATAGGTAACGTTGCCGTTGCTCCACGCCGTGGTGGCGCGAACCGCATCGTTATCAAGAAGTTCTTGCGAGCGGGGGCCGTTCTCCCGGATCGCGATATCGCGATCAATCACAAACAACCGGTCGGGGTTTGCGTTGAGGATGAATTCGGCTGGAACGGGGCTGTCGTTTGTGGTTCCTTCAACGTCCTCGACAGCGGGTGCAACCCCGAGTAACTCGTGGATCCATCCGTAGCGGGAGGCTGTTCCGTGAGCCGAGATCTCACCGGCGCTTGTGGAAATGATGAGTCCGGTTCCGCTGGTCTGAGCAAGTTCCTGAGACTCGCCAATCTGAGTGTCAAGAGCCTTGAGGCGCTCCGCTGCTTCGTCTTCAAGCTCGAAGATTTCTGCGAGAGTCTCAACGTGCGAGCGGAAGCTATCGAAGTAGTTCTCGAAATCGAGGGAAAGGTCGATGGTGGGGGCTACCTCTGAGAGCTCGGGAAATACCTCTGCGGTGCGGTGGGAGATGATGATCAGGTCGGGATCGATCTCGTTAAGCAATTCGTAGTTGGGTTCAAAAAGGGTACCCACGTCGGGGTAAGAGTCGCTTAGGTATTTGCTGAGATAGTCCGGGATATTGGAGTGGGGCACTCCCGCGATCTCTACGCCGAGCGTGTCGAGCGTGTCGAGGGAAGCCATATCAAAAGTGACAACTTTCTCAGGAGACAACGGAACAACTGTGCTGCCCTGTGCGTGCTCAACGGTGATTTCGGCCACGGCTTCCCCGGTAGGAGTGGGCTCGTTTGAGGTTGCGGGTGAACAGGCAGCAAGTATGAGTGTTGAGGCGGTCATGACCGCAAGTGTGCCGGTTGCGCGTGCGAATTTTGGTCGCATGGGAGGATGCTCCGTTTCTATCGGTTTAGTGATGACCGGGGTGGTTCCACGCGACTGATCGCAAACAAAAATAATCTCGCGGGGTTGAAACCAAATGTATTATTAAAGGTTTTTCAGCCCGCGAGCATATTGTTATTGAAAAGTAGCCGTATCGAGCTCCCCCAAGTCTTAGCTCTTTGCTACATCATGATTTTGCCAAAAGAATTCTTAAAATCTTATGACTGTCAGTTTTTTCTCAGCTAGTGATTGCGCGCTGAGAGACGAGTAGGGCGTTGTGACCATCAAAATTCCGCGTTTTTTAGCGTGACCGTCATGATTATATTTTTATGGTCATTCTGCGCTAACAACAAAGGTAGTCGAGTGACGTCTAGAGTGTTTGATTGAACGTTTATGTTACGGTCATTATGTGACCAGATCTGCTATTGAAACCCTTTTAGTGGTGAAACTGTCATTGAGGATAGTGAGGGTTATGCGATTCACTGCGCTGAGGCGATCGGGAGGAGTAAGGATCAACTCTCTTGATCGGGGTGGCCGTGGTTGACACCGTAGCTCTGGGAACGTTGGTGGTGCTCGCCCTAGTCGACTCGACCACGTTTGGAACTTTTGCGATTCCGATATGGTTACTCACTGTGCCGGGTAAGCTCCGCATTGGGCGTGTTTTGGTGTATCTTGCCACGGTAACACTGGGGTACTTTATTCTGGGGCTCGTTCTGTTGCTCGGAGCAACCGCGTTCTTTGATGCCTACGGCGGACTGTTGGAATCAGAGGGGTTTTTGATTATCCAGCTTTTTGTAGGTGTTGCTTTTCTTGTTGTGAGTCAGCTAATGGGTAGTAAGAGGGCTCGTGAGCGCGCTGTTGCGCGCGCCTCCGCTGGTGAGGGAAAGCTTCTTAGATGGCGTCGTCGTATCATGAGCGACTCAGAAATGGGAGGTAATCCCGCGATTATCCTGATGGGTCTGGCTTTAACTGCCGTGGCAATTGAGGCCGCCTCGATGCTCCCATACCTGTTTGCTATTGGTGTTATCACCGATCTCGAGCTTGCCTGGCCCGTGGCCGGAGCGCTATTGCTGGCGTACTGCGTGGTGATGATTGCTCCGGCACTCATTCTCACGATTATTCGTTCCGTTGCGGTGAATGCGCTAACTCGGCCCCTAGAAAAAATGGATCAGTGGTTCACCAAGAACGGGCGAACCATGACCGCGTGGGCGATTGGAATTGTAGGATTCCTACTTGTGGTGAGGGCGATCTATGATCTCGGATGGTTTTGGTGGTAGGTTGCCTACGGAATAGGTCTTGCACGGTGGGGTTGGGTTTATACGTGCCACGGTCATAATTTGCTTGAGAGCATTTGTCTGGTATACATGCCCACCTACTTGCAGATGGTAACCGGTGCCAACGCTACCGAGGCTGGATTGCTCATGATTTCTACTATGGCGGTGCTTCTTGTGACGTCTGTTCTGATGGGTAGCTGGTGAGTTGCACCGGTCCCTTGCGGTCAGGGGCCTGGGCTGGGCATGAACATGCAAATTCTGATCCTTATTGTGCGAAACTCGTCTCCCGTCACTCAGGTGGGTACCGCGACGGCGCCAAACAACTACTTTCGGTAAATCGGTGCCTCGTTCGGTTCCGCGATCGTGGGTAGCCTATGTTATTGCTAACCTCATCGGGCTGCTGAGTGAGCGTATACCCGAGGAGGGGCAGAGGAGGAACAACCAACTCGTTATACCCCCGTGATCGTTCGGGAACTTCCCGTTCCTAATAGGGGTATTGTCATCGGTTCCTAGTAATAACGCGCTTGCCACTCTGCTTCTCGACATGGTTCCCCTCACGCTTATTGCCGCTATTGTGCTTTGTTTGTGCAGGAAAAGGCCCTGTCTACCGCGATCGAGCGGGGTGCTTCTCTTGAAGCTCAAGGCAACGAGGAGGAAGCGTATGCTTCGTCCGAGCTGAACGAAGAAAAAGTGCTGCGGCCTGCGGACTCGGTGTTCTTGAAGACCTCGAGAGACGCTCTGCCCGGTTGAGCGCCCCCGTTGAGTCCTGGCTGGTAACCGCGTCACAAGTCTTTCCTGACCAGGTCTCTGTGGAATTTATGGTAAGTATTCATGGCAACATTAACCAGATGATATGGGCTTCCCCTAGTGCAAGAAGGCTCAATGGAAATCTCTTGAGCGCCTTGCTAATATTGCATAAAATAGTGTGGTGCAGCCCATCACTGTATTGATCAAGGAGGATGCCGTGTATGACCCGTAGCCCGCTCCGATTGAGGCGTTCTGTGGGGTGTGAGGGTTGTGTTGACAGGGCCCGTCACAGTTCCGGGTGTAGAACGGCTACGTGAAATTATGGCGTCTGGTATGACGGCAAAGATGCTCGGTATTCGTTGGGTAAACACAAGTTCGCTTGTGAATGCGCTAGAGGTTGGTGGTGTGCTCTCTGATCTCTGGGCTGTTCGCTCAGAACAAGCCGGATCGGGTCAAGGTGCCACCTAAATATGTAATAACAGGCCTCGACCTATGGGGCCGTGGGCGCCATAGATTTGTATTGCTCGATTTAGTTGTAAATCGTTTACTGCAAAAATACCGAATCAGAGTTACTGGTTTTTCTCACTTTATGTTAATTCTGGGAGGTTTTTCATAAACGAATGCTTTCGATGGGTTACTCTTTGCTAAGAGAACCTTTGAGGATTTGGATTGTTATGTTACACAAAATATTGGATAGCGTGGAAAGTGCTACGGGCCAGACCTCTTGCCCTGGTGTTTCGAGGTCTGCAAGTCATCAAACTTTGCTATTAAGAGGTCACGCTCTAACAAAGCGATATGCCGTTACGATTTTTCTTGCTCTAGGTGTAAAATATTTTGTTATTATGCTGAGTGCACTGTTACCGACCCCGCGGATGGATACTAAGGCGAACCCTTGTGTCTTCCAATCCGCAGGTTTACCGCATGCGTAATTTTTTCTCCGCTGTTATCGGTAAGACTGTGCGGCAGGTGGCTCGGTTGCGCGGTGGTGGATCTGCGCTGCCTGGTCTTGTGGTCGAACGCCTGGACCCGGGATACCTTGCCAGGGTGCTTGGTCAGCTTCCTCACGGCGTTGTTGTTGTGAGTGGCACCAACGGTAAGACAACAACAACCAAGATGATTGTTGAGATGCTTGAGTCTCGTGGACTGCGTGTGTTTACGAACCGCACCGGATCCAACTTTTCTCGCGGAGTTATTGCCGCAGCACTGCAGGAGTGCAGTATCTCTGGCAAGCTTGACGCGGACGTCGCGGTGCTTGAACTCGATGAAGCCCACGCGATGTATTTTATTGAGCAGGTTAAGCCTCGCTTCACATTATTGCTGAACGTGCTGCGGGACCAGCTGGATCGTTTTGGTGAGATCGATACCACGGCAAAGTTGCTGCAACGGATCGCCGACGCGACGACCGAGGGACTGGTTGTGAATCGCGAGGATCGGCTCGTCGCTGAAATCGGGGAACGAACACGCACTCGTAAGATCTCTCCACCGCGGGTGCGGGAATTCGGCCTCTCGAACGCGCTGCTCTCTACCTTTCCCAGTGACGACGATTTTCATGCGGGTGTCGCGGAAGTCGCAGGTGCAGTAGAGCGACCCGACGCGGACGTGATGCTCATTGAGATGGATGATCGCGAAGCTGTGTTTCGCATTGACGGCCAGGACTTCCGCGCCGAGCTGCAACTTGAAGGACTCTACAATATTTTTAATGCGGCGGCAGCGCTCTCGACGGTGCGAATGGTGTTGCAAGACTCGGGTCTTGCCGCACAAGCTGAGGGTCATCGGGTGGAAACAGAGAATAAGATGTTGGTTTCCTCTCTCGCCGAGGTTCGTCCAGCCTTTGGCCGAGGCGAAAAACTGGTGTTGGACGGACAGCCTCTTAACCTTGTTCTCGTAAAAAACCCTGCAGGTTTCCGGCTTGCCCTCGCATCCTTTGATCCCGATGGTGTCGCTGTGATGATCGCAATCAACGATCAATATGCCGATGGCCGTGACATGTCGTGGTTGTGGGACGTCGATTTTACCTCGCTTGCAACGCGGGGAGTTGCGACCGTGAGCGGTACGCGTGCTTGGGACATGGCGTTGCGGTTGGAACACGACGATGTTCCGGTTGGCAGTGTCCAGGAGAACCTGAGTGAGGCACTACGTGAGTTCTGTGATGCTAGCGTTGATCAGCCTCGTCTCATCTATTGCACATACACCGCCATGCTTGCCCTCCGCAAAGAACTTGCCGAACTGACTGAAGTGGAGAATGTCTGGTGAGTGAAACCTCCCAAGAGCTTTTGATTGTCTCTCTGTACCCGCGTGATATGAATATTTATGGTGATCGCGGTAACGTGCTCGCCCTGACCCGTCGCGCTCGTGCCCATCGCTTTACTCCACGAGTCGTCGAGGTGAATCCCGGAGACGCTTTACCCGAGCACATTGACATTATGATCGGTGGTGGTGGCCAGGACTCCGGCCAAAGCCGGGTTGTCAAGGATTTGGCTCAGCGCGCTGAGACGATTCGGGATCTCGCAGCGGACGGCATCCCGATGCTGATGGTGTGCGGCCTGTACCAACTATTCGGTCACCGTTTCATTACGCACGACGGAGACGAGCTGATGGGCATCGGCGTGCTTGACGTTGAGACTCGCGGGGGAGCAGAGCGTATGATTGGTAACACCGTACTCGACTCCGAAGAATTTGGTGAGATCATCGGCTACGAGAACCACAGCGGTAACACGACACTGGGTCCGGAATCGCGTCCCCTGGGGCGGGTGATCCAGGGTGCGGGCAATAATCCCCATGACGGGGTGGAGGGTGCTCGATCAGCCAGTGTGATCGGTACCTATCTGCACGGATCTTTGCTACCGAAGAATCCCGCTCTTAGCGACTTCTTGATTGGCAAAGCAGCAACACGGCGCTACGGCTCATTTACCCCGGTCGCCGGGGAAGACCCCACAGCGCACCGCGCCCGAGAAAGTGCGAGGCGTCGCCCGCGGTAGTGAGTCGTTCGTGAGCTTCGGGGATGAAGCCTTCTATGGACCCTCGTGAGGTGTTGTTGCTTTCATCATCTGGGCAGGTAGCAGTGGCAAAACGTTTCACAAGTGTGGTCGGAGCATCGTCGTGGCCGTGTGTGAGGCAAACGGATTGACCAGACGCGCATATTATTCTCTTCCTTACGTTTATGCTAGCGTTTTGTTGGATGGTTATGTACTTGGCTCATCAGGGAGGGAATCTCATACATGTCCGCATCCAAACCAGAGCATATTGCCGACGAACTGCTTAAACGGCAAATACAGTACTACTCTGACCGTGCCCCCGTATACAACGATTGGTGGCTGCGAAAAGGTTCTTTTGACCAGGGCGACGAATTGAATAGGGTCTGGTTCGATGACATCAACGCTGTGTCGAGAGTGCTTGAAGACACAGAGCTGGGTCAGGAATGTATCGAGCTTGCACCCGGCACCGGAATGTGGTCTGTCAAGCTTGCGCCCCGCGTAGCCAGATTGACGCTGGTAGACGGTTCGCATGAGATGCTGCGCTATAACCCTGTTGTTGCGGAGCCGAATGTGCGCGTCGAAATTGCAAATCTTTTTGAATGGCAGCCTTCCCGGACCTACGATTCCGTGGTTTTTAGCCTGTGGGTCTCCCACATTCCCGAGGAGAGGCTTGACGGATTTTTTCAATTGGTCTCTAACCTATTGGTTCCCGGCGGTGCGATTTTTTTCATCGAGAATTTGCAGGGTGCCGACAGCGCATCCTGTGTAGAGGGAGGGGAGGGAGAGACAAGCGTGCGTCCGCTGAACGACGGACGCACCGCAACCATCGTGAAAAACTTTTTTAGTGACGAACGCCTGACCGAGTCGGCGGACACCGCTGGCATTGATCTCCAATTGCTCCATACCAAGTATTTTCTCGTGGGGCAGGGAACCAAGCGTTAGCCACGTGCGAGCCTGGTCGGTCCCACGTGTTCAGTATGGGCTTAGATCGGGTTAGCGACGAGGTTGACCGGCTGCCGCTGATCCGAGGAGTTATGCGCGCGGTGGACGGGTCTTTGTTGTCGTTTAAAAACTGGGGGGTGCTCAGCCTGTTTGGGTCTCAGCGAGGGAACGCTCGAGCAGCTCACGAAGCACGTCACGATCTATCCCGGTCAGTCTGGTGAGGTAAAGACATACTTTGCTGGCACGATGTTTACCGAGCTTCTCCATTAGATCGGGCCAGTGTTCTGAGAAGTCATTATTGAGATAGATCGTGTGCTGACGGGGGCCCGGTGCGAAAGCTAGCAGCGGGGCGCGACCCTCGTGTCCGCTCTCGTAACGGTAGGTGTATTCTCCGAAACCGAGGATGCGCTTTGCCCACACGACAGGTTCTTTGCCGCTCACTTCTTTGAAGAGTGTGAGCAATTCCTCGGCCTCGGTACGTCGGGGCCCTGTGGCGCGGTCGAGGACCTCTTCGATGGGAAAATCGGACGGGGACATCGCGGGTTGCTTCGTGGCCAATGGGTGCTCCTCGCAATCGTGATGGGTATTTCAAGTGTATAGCGACAGCACAATCAGCGGGATCGGTTATTTCAGCGAACTCTCTGCTGTCTGCGCTACCCAAAAGGTCAGGCTTTATTCTGGTTGCGGCGGGGGGTCTGCTGAGTGTGATTGCTTCGGTGAGTCGTATGGCTACTCCCCGTGCTGTGCCTCACTGGAGCTGATCACAATGGCGAGTGCACGCGCTCCTGAGCATTTGGGTGTGCAATTGAGGTTAGAACAAAAGCGAGAGAGTCAATAACTTCAGGAATTACTCGGTAGTGCGCCCATACTCCTCGCTTTTCGCGGGCAAGTATTCCGGAATCGGTCATGATCTTCAGGTGGTGGGAGACAGTGGGCTGTTTGATTCCTAGGGGTTTGGGCATATCACAAGCGCAAAGCTCCCCGCCATCGGCCGCCGCGATCATAGACAGTAGTCGCAATCGGGTTGGGTCGGAGATTACCTTGAGGATGCGTCCCAAATCATCAGCTTGGGTCGTGTTCAGTACGCGTTCAGCACCAGGGGCGCAGCACGTTATCTGTTCCACTGTCGAAATTACCATGAGATAACAATGACATACATATTGACAATCGTCAATGTCTGGTGCATGATATGAAGATATCGATAGCCATCAATATAAGGCTGCGTGGAACAGAATGGAGTAAACCAATGACCTCAGTAGTGCTCTTTGATTCGGAGTCGTGCTGCAATACCGCGAACGATGGTGGCGCTGGTGCGCGTGGAGTAGCCGAGTTCGTCGCTGCATCCAAACGGCTGGAAGCACGGGGTGTAACCGCTAGCAGGTTCACGCTCAGTTCGGCTCCGGAGGAGTTCGTGGCCAATACCGAAATTGCACAGTTGCTCGCTGCCAGTGGCGCGTCGGCACTGCCTGCTCTCGTGATTGACGGCGAGATTAAAGCCTCGGGCCGCTACCCAAGCATCGAAGAGCTTGTTGCCTGGACAGGTGTTAGTCTTCCCTCAAGTGAGACAACGCTGTCACTTGTGCAGGACGAGATAGCGTGCTGCTCGATCGAAACCCTTGCTCAGGCTGTTCGGTGAGCGCCCCCCTGGTCGCGCTTCAGGACGCGCCAAAGTTCCTGTTTTTTACCGGTAAAGGCGGCGTGGGAAAAACTTCGCTTGCATGCGCTGCAGCGGTTGCGTTGGCTGACCAGGGCAAACGCGTCCTACTCGCCTCAACAGACCCAGCTTCTAACGTGGGCCAGATGTTTGAACAGGCCGTTGGGGTTAGCGTCACACCTATCACTACCGTACCGAGACTGTCTGCGATAGAGATCGACCCAAACCAGGCCGCAGAAGCTTACCGAGAACGAATCTTGGGTCCCGTCCGTTCGGTTCTTCCCTCGGAAGTAGTAGCCGGAATCGAGGAACAGCTTTCCGGTGGCTGCACAACTGAGATAGCCGCATTTGACGAGTTTACATCGCTGCTTACAAACCCCAGCGTGCTCGCAGACTTTGATCACATTGTCTTTGATACTGCACCAACCGGACACACAATCCGGATGCTACAACTCCCCGCTGCCTGGACAGGATTCATCGAGAACTCTGACGGTGCCGTATCTTCGGTCGGCCCACTCGCTGGGCTTGCAAAGAACCGCCGACGCTACTCAGGAGCAGTGGATGCACTCGCTGACCCAACACAGACACTCCTAGTGTTGGTAACGCGAGCACAGACAAGTGCGCTGGCTGAGGCTGCCCGCACCAGCGACGAACTGCGCGAGTTGGGTATCAATCGGCAACACCTAATAGTGAATGGTGTTTTGCCCGCCCACGAAGCAGAAGGGGATGTAATAGCAGCAGCAGTGGTGGCCCGCGAGTCTGCCGCTATCAGTGCGATGCCCAAAAACTTGGCCGAGATACCACAAGATGATGTAACGCTACGACCAGAAAACGTTATGGGAGCCAATTTGCTCCGCAATCTTCTCCGGGAAGCACTCCCGGTTCCGATGCTCCCGGGTAGATCGGATGTTGAGCAAGTCAATATTGGATCCCTGGAGCCCTTGATTGATGAACTGGCGTCCGCTGGTCATGGCCTAGTCATGACGATGGGTAAGGGCGGGGTGGGGAAAACCACAATCGCGGCTGCAATAGCTGTAGGACTAGCCCAACGTGGGCACCAGGTTCACTTGACAACGTCTGATCCAGCCGCGCATCTCGATGAGACGATAGGTTCACCATCTGATCGAATCACTGTGTCACGCATCGATCCAGAGTCGGAGCGTGAGCGCTACAAATCACACGTCCTAAACACCCGTGGGGTAAATTTAGACACGCAAGGTCTTGCCGTTCTTGCCGAGGATTTAGAATCCCCTTGCACTGAGGAAATCGCAGTCCTCCAGGCGTTCGCTGGAACCGTTATCGAAGCTAGGAATAGTTTTGTCGTGATGGACACCGCGCCTACCGGGCACACCCTCCTGCTCCTCGACGCGGCAGGTGCGTATCACCGGGAAGCGATTCGTCAGCTTGGCACCGACGACAACACCCTGTCTGCCACTCTGGGGATACTTCAAGACCCCATAACCACCAAAGTACTCATCACAACCCTGGCGGAAGCAACTCCCATACTGGAAGCGACTGCTCTCCAAGAGGAACTCCGTCGCGCACATATCGAACCATGGGGGTGGGTAATTAACCAGTCACTAAACGGTCTCGAACTGGAATCAACACTTCTTGGGGCACGGGCCGCCTCCGAAGTGCCACACCTTCGAGTAGTTCTCGACACCCTCGCACGCCGTGTCGCCATCGTTCCGTTACAAGCGAGCGAGCCACGAGGAACAGTAGCGCTGACTGAACTCGCTTCCGCAGCGCTGACCACCGTCAACTAAATGTATTTGGGGTGTGCGTGTTATAGACCTGATCTGTAACACGCACACCCCGCTCTTGTCAGGCTCACCTAACAGGTGTAGAGGAAACGATTCGGTGTCTGGTTGTGTGTGACGAGATTACTGTACTCGATCTCACTGGAGCATTCTCAAAATTCACAAACCACGGTTAGGTGTTTGAGTACGTCTTGGGTGCCCCCGGCTGGATTCGAACCAGCGACCAACAGATTAGAAGGCTGTTGCTCTATCCCCTGAGCTACGGAGGCGACAAGGAATCATTTTAGCGCAATACGGTGCTGCACGTCGAAACGATTCCTCGGACACGGCGCAGAAATGTAATACTTAGCCCGTAACCCCCAGGGTAAAGGGTGCGCGAAGCAGCGATTCGGCGCGGGACGACGGTCCCACGAGAAGTTCAAACTCGCCTGCCTCAACGATACGATTGCCCGAAGCGTCCACGATTGTGCACTCTGAGGCTGGAACCTGCAGGTCGAGCGTTACGCTTTCGCCGGGCATCAGGTCCACCTGTCGGTAGGCCTTAAGCTCCTTCTCAGCCCAGCTCACGGAAGTGACCGTGTCGCTCACATACACCTGAACCGTTTCGCGAACGGGTCTTGTTCCCGTGTTATGGAGCGTAACCTCGGCCCGCACCGTATCCGTAAGGCCCAGCGCATCGCGGGCTATCCGCAGCCCCGAGTATTCCACCGTTGTGTAAGAGAGTCCTTCGCCAAAAGCAAAGGCTGGACTCTGGGTGAGATCCGCGTAGCGGGTTCCGTGCTGGCCACGAATCTGGTTGTAGTAGGTGGGCTGCTGGCCCGAGTGGAGAGCAAAGGAGATGGGGAGTCTGCCGCTGGGTTCGATAAGACCCAGGATGACCTCTGCGAGCGCCCGGCCACCCTCCATCCCGGGGTTGGCGGCCCAGATGAGCGCGGATGCTCCCAGCGCTGATTCGGGAAGAACCAGTGGTTTAGAGGCGAGTAGCACAACTATCATCGGGGTTCCGGTCTCTGCGAGCGCATCCAACAGAGCGACCTGACCGCCGATGAGTTCGAGTGTTGCGGTGGAGCGTCCCTCACCCACCAATTCGATGCGGTCTCCCACCACGGCGACCACGTAGTCCGCTGCCCGCGCTGCGGCTACGGCCTCTGTGATCATCTGCTCGTCCGGTTTGCAGGGTACAACAATCTGTGGTCGGGGCTGGCCGTCGGGAAAGAATTCGCCCTCGGGGTCGGGGGCGAGCGTGAGGATATCCGCCCCCTGAGCGTGCAGTACGTTCCAGTTGCTGGGGGAGAACTTCTGCATCCCGTCGAGCGCCGTGGTTATCATGTCTCGCGGGTGGCCGTTGGGGATCCAACCGGCCTGCCCCGAGGATCCAGCCCAATCGCCGAGTTGGGTCTGGGCGTCGTTTGCGAGCGGACCCACCACGGCGATTGTCTTGGGCTGGCCGGGTGCTGGTGTCTGCGTCGCGTTCTGCTGATGAGCGTTGGGGGTGTGTGCCTGTGACGTGCCTGCGTGAGCATTACGCACGGCTCGACCGGAGCTGTCCGCAACAAATCCGCCGTCAAGGGGGAGTGCTCCATCGTTTTTGAGGAGCACCAGTGAGCGTCTTGCGATCTCCAGGTTAACCTCCCTGTGTCCGGCGTTGCCGATCACTGATTGCCGGGCCGTGTCGGGCCGACGGGGGTCTTCAAAGAGTCCAAGCTCAAACTTGAGCGTGAGGATGCGCGACACTGCGGTGTCGAGGTCGGATTCTTTGAGGAGCCCCTGATCGACGGCATCGAGTGCTCCTCGGAAAAATTTCGGGGTTGTCATGACCAGGTCGTTCCCGGCCAAAACTGCCGCCGCTGCGGCGTGTGCGTAGTCGGGCTGCACCTGCTGTTCCCACACCAGGCGTCCCACGTTGTCCCAATCGGTGACGAGGGTTCCCGTATATCCCCACTCGCCGCGCAGCACGTCGTTGAGTAGCCAGTCGTTGATGGTGATTGGTACCCCGTCGGTGCTCTGGTAGCCGAGCATAAAGGTGCGGCAGCCCTCACGCGCCACGCGTTCGAACGGGGGAAGGAACCAGGAACGTAGCTTGCGCCTGGAGATATCTGCTTCGCTCGCATCCCGGCCGCCCTGCGTTTCGGAGTATCCCGCAAAGTGTTTAGCCGTGGCGAGGATGGCGGTGGGGTCGGTGAGTCCGCTGCCCTGGTATCCACGCACCATTGCGGAGGCGAGCTCACCGATGAGGAAGGGGTCTTCCCCAAAAGTTTCGTTAACCCGACCCCAGCGCAGGTCTCGTGAGATGCAGAGAACGGGCGAGAAAGTCCAGTGAATTCCGGTGGCGGCGGCCTCGATCGCGGTGATCTGGGCCGCCTTTTCGAGGAGCCCGATGTCCCAGGAGGCGGCCATGCCCAACTGGGTGGGGAATATGGTTGCCCCCTCCCAGAAGGAATGGCCGTGAATACAATCCTCACCCACCAAAAGAGGGATCTGAAGCTCGGTTTGGGTAACAAGCTCGTGTGCTCGGATGACCCGTTCGGGGGAGGTATGCAGGATTGAACCCACATGAGTGCGTAGCACATGGTCTTCGAGGTCGTCGCGGGCATCAAGCTGGAGCATCTGCCCCACTTTTTCTTCCAGGCTCATACGACCCAGGAGGTCCGCAACGCGCTCCGTAATGGGGAGAGAGCTATTGCGATAGGGGAGGTCTGTGAGGTTCACGATTTTTTCCTTACGGGTTGGGTGCGTACGGTGGTGACACTGCTTGAAATTTTGATACCTTTTTTACGCATGGCGCGGGCACGTTCACCCGCTGAGCGTAGGTGAGGATTCACATACTCGTCGATGCCAAAGTTAATCAGGGAGAGGGCCATCCCAAGAAGCGCAATGCACAGACCGGCAGGCACGTACCACCACCAGTAATCGGGAAATGCCCCGTTTTGCTGCGCCCAAAAGAGGATGGTTCCCCAGTTGAGATTGGTGATGGGGATGACTCCCACAAAGGCCAGGGTGGTGAGGCCCAACACGGCAGCAATAACCGTTCCCACGAAGCTTGAGGCGATTATTGCGGTGAGGTTGGGAAGCATCTCCACCCCGATGATCCGGTACAGAGGCTCCCCGTTGGCGCGGGCAGCCTGAATAAAGTCCCGGTTGCGCAGTGACATTGTTTGCGCGCGCAACACTCGTCCGCCCCAGGCCCAACCGGTGATCGCCAGTACGCTGGAAATGAGGAGCAGGCTGGGGTTTTGATACTGGGAGGCAACGATGATGATGAGGGGCAAAGCGGGGAGAACAAGAAAAACGTTGGTGAGGGCTGAGAGCGATTCGCTCCGCCAGCCGCGCACGTATCCCGCTGTGACACCGATCACCACCGCTATCAAGGTGGCGATAATTCCTGCGGAGAATCCGACCACAAGAACCCCGCGGGTTCCGTAGATAAGTTGACTGAGAACGTCCTCGCCCATGTGGGTGGTTCCCAACCAGTGTGACCCGGAGGGCGGTTGTCTCAGTGCACTGAAGTCCTTTTCCAACGGTCCGTAGGGTGCAAGCACATCACTGAAGATCGCAACCAGGGAGAAGAAACCGAGAATACACAGCCCGGTGATCGACTTGCCGTTGCGGAACATGGCAAAGGAACGGCCCATCCTTGCGAGGAAGGAGTTTTTACGCTGACCCTGCTCGGGAGGTTCAGACATGATAACGGCCTCGGTTGTGGGGTAGGTCATGGCTCAAGCCTCCATCTGTCGGGTGCGCGGGTCGAGGGCGGCGTAGGCGATATCCGCAATAATGTTTGCAACAAGAACGGCCAGTGTGATCACGAGGAAAAGGCCCTGCATGAGCGGATAGTCTTTTGCGTTTGTGGCGTCGAGTAGCAGTTTTCCTACCCCCGGGTAGGAGAACACGAGTTCCATCACGAGTGTCCCACCCACGATAAAGCCGAGGGAGAGCGCAAAACTCGAAAGCTGTGGAAGTATCGCGTTACGTGCCGCATAGTTCACCAAGACCCGACGCTGCGGGAGGCCCTTGGCTCGCGCCACCGTGACGTAGTCCTCATCCATGACGGTGATCATCATATTGCGCATTCCGAGGATCCAACCGCCGAGTGAGGCAACCACGATGGTGAGTGCGGGGAGGGTACCGTGCTGGATGACCTGGCCGATGAAGTCCCAGGTGAAGGCGGGTTGGCTGCCTTTGTCATAGGCGTGTGAGGCGGGGAACCATCCCAGCGCGGTAGAAAATAGTGCGATTGCAATAAGTCCCATCCAGAAGTAGGGAACGGTGGAGAAAAATGTGGCAAAGGGAATCACGAGGTCTGCCTTGCTGCCGCGGCGCCAACCCACATAGGAACCGATGGTTGTTCCCAGCACAAACGAGATCACGGTGGCAATTCCCACAAGCCCGATGGTCCACGGGAGCGCCGCGGCAATAACCTCGGAGACGGGGGCGAGCCCTTTAGAAAAGGAACGTCCGAGATCGCCGGTGAAGAGCATCCGCCAATAATCGAGGTACTGCTCAACCAAGGATTTATTGGTATCAAGCCCAAAGAGGGTGCGAAGCGACTCCACCGCCTCCGGGCTGATCTTGCCCTGGTTCTTTTGCAGGTATGCCGAGACGGGGTCACCCTTCATGATTCTGGGAAGAAAGAAGTTAATGGTGACGGCTGCCCACGCGGTAAAGAGGTAAAACGCGGTTCGTCGGAGGAAGAATCTCATTCGGGGGCTCCTGGGGATTTCTTGTGGCGGGGAGCCGCAAAGTGCTTATCGGGATCGGGGGAGGCGTTGCGCAGGGAACGGGTGTACGCGTGACGCGGTTTCAGGATAACCTCATCGGAGGGCCCCCTTTCCACAACCTGCCCGTGATTGAGCACCATGATCTCGTCGCTAAAGTGGCGGGCGGTAGCTAGATCATGGGTGATGTACAGCACGCCCAGGCGTGACTCCCGTTGGAGGTCAGCAAGAAGGTTAAGCACCCCGAGGCGAATCGATACGTCAAGCATCGATACCGGCTCATCGGCGATTAGCAGCGCGGGGCGCGAGGCCAGAGCCCGGGCAATCGCTACCCGTTGACGCTGGCCTCCGGAGAGCTCGTGTGGGCGTCGGTCAACAGTTTCGGCGGGGGAGAGGTTTACCCTTTCGAGAAGCCTTGTTACCTCGCTCGATACCTGATCTGACGGAACCACTCGATCCAGGCGAAGAGGTCGCTCAATATGGTGACGGATGGTGTGGTAGGGATTAAGCGACGCAAAGGGGTCCTGAAAAACCATTCGTACCTGCTGCCGATACGCGCGCAGCCCCCTACCGCGCCGCGGAATGGGTGTGTCATCGAGTAGCACCTCTCCGGAGCTTGCGCGTTCAAGCTGGGTGATGATCTTGGCAATGGTTGATTTGCCACTGCCGCTTTGCCCCACCAGGGCCAGGGTTTTTCCCGACTCAAGGGTGAAGCTCACCCGGTCGAGAGCGAGAAAATTACCGTTTCCCCGAACCCGATATCGTTTGGTCACATCCCGAAATTCCAGAGTGGTCATGCGCGGGAGCCTCTCACAAAGTCGCCGCGTTCGCCCTTTAGGCTGGGGAACGAGGCCAGTAGTTTTTGGGTGTATTCGTGTTGTGCGCCGGTGTAGATGTTTCTGGCCGTGTCCAGCTCGACGACCTCCCCCGCGCGCATGATCGCTATGCGGTCCGAGATTTCCAGCAGCATGGGGAGGTCGTGGGTGATAAAGATCACGGAGAATCCAAACTCCTGTCGCAGCTCTGAGATTTGCTGAAGAATCTCACGCTGCACCAGGACGTCGAGTGCCGTGGTGGGTTCGTCCATGATCATCAATTGGGGTTTTAGAGCCAGTGCCATGGCGATCATGACCCGCTGCCGCATTCCCCCCGAGAGTTCGTGGGGGAATGCTCGCAGCCGGTCACGACTTACACCAACGATGTCGAGCAGCTTGCCCGACTCCTCGGTACGCTCTGCCCTGCTCATACCTGGACGGTGAACGAGAAAAACGTCACCGAGCTGCTTGCCGATATTAATAACGGGATTGAGCGCGTTCATCGCCCCCTGAAACACCATGGATGCTTTGTCCCAGCGAAACGCGCGCATCCGTGTCTCACTGAGGGTGTTCAGGTCGATGTCTTCACCCGAGCTATCGTGAAAGATCACCGATCCCGAGGTGATAACCGCCGGGGGTTTAAGAAGTCGTTGAATACCGTACGCGAGTGTCGTTTTTCCAGAGCCGGACTCACCGGCCAGGCCGAGAATCTCGCCGCGTTCCAGAGAGAGGGACACGTTACGAACGGCCTCAACGGGGGGATCAACGTCGTACAGCACGCTGAAATCTGAAACCGTGAGGAGGGTGTCGATGGCCATAACTCTACCGATCTGAGGGAGCCGCAGTAAGCGTAGTGAGGATCAGTACGGCATTGGGTTGGGTGGGATCAGCGGGAGCGTAAGGATTTTCTTCTCCCGGCCAGCCGACGTAGTTTCTGGTGTTGTAGGAACCGATAAAGGGGCGCGTTCCGATAGCCATGGCGGGAACCTGCTCCACAAAGATCTGTTGGATCGTGTTGAGCGCTGCGGTACGGGTTTCTTCCTCGGGTCCGTTTGCGTAAGCAGCCAGGGCCGCGGTTGCCTCTGCACTATTAAAACGGCCGAAGTTGTAGTCGGCGCTCTCGCCCATCGGCTTCAACCAGCGGCCATCCATCGTGTCACTGTAGATGTCGTAGGGGGTTGCCCCGGTGTCTGTCCAGTGCAGAATGGCTTGGAATTCTCCGTTGCTCTTCATCTCCCACCAGGTGTCTGAATCGGGTGTGTTTACGGTGGTTTCTGCGCCCAGTTCCGTTGCCGCATCTGCAATCAGGCTGATTCCGGTGACATAGTCGTTCCAGCCTTGGGGAACGGAAAGCTCGAAGGAGACTGTTTCGCCGCTGGGATCTGTGAGGACGTCCTCTGACCAGGTGTATCCGGCATCCTCGAGTATGCTTCTCGCCTCTTTAACGTTTACGCGGAAGTTTTTTCCCTTGAATTCGGGTGCGATGAAAGGATCACCGGCTGGGGTGGGGAGTCCCGTGATCGAGGAGACCGAGGGGACGCTTCCCTCTCTGGCGATATCCTTGTGTTTGTCGCGGTCGATAACCAGATTCATTGCCTGACGGAAGGCTTGGTCGTTAAAGGGTTTGGACTCCGTATTGACAAACATCGCGTCTATGCCGAGCCCCGAGGCGGCCCAGTAGACGTTGTGCTCTGGATCTTTATCAAGGAATGCGGATTCCACGTTGGGAATAAAAGCCTGTGCCCAATCGGCGTCTCCGTTTGCAAGAGCCGTGGTGAGCGCGGTGTTGTCGTTGTATGAGACGTAGTAGAGGGTGGGCGCCGCGACCTCGCCGCCCCAGTAGTCATCGCGTGCGGTGAGTTCAACGCTCTGGGTATCAAATTGGCTCAGTGTGTAGGGGCCGGTTCCCACAGGATTTTTGTTGGTATAGGTGGCGGGGTCGGCGACGTCTTCCCAAATATGCTTCGGAACAATGTGCTTGTGTAGTGCCTTATCCTGCTTGACAAACATGGAACTGCCAAACGAGATCGTTACCGAGTTATCGTTCTTTACGACGTCTGTAATGTTCAGGGCTGCGGTGTCGAGTTCAGGGTTTTCCTGTAGCAGGGTGAAGGTGAACTCGATATCGTCTGCGGAGAAGGGTGTGCCATCGCTCCAGGTAACACCGTTCCGGGCGACAACTGTGAGGGCGGTGAAGTTCTCCGACCAGGTAATTTCCTCGGCGAGCCAGGGACGAGCCTCGGCGGTGGGATCAAGCAGATTGATCAGGCCGAGCGGCTCTAAAATGGCGTTGATATAGCCGAGTTTGAGGCCGGAGGAATCTCCCACCCAGGGGTTATTCGATTCGGTTGCGATTGCTCCATCCGGCTTTGCGATGGTGATAGTGGCCCCGTCCTGGGGGCTACCGCTTTGTGAGCTATCACCTGCGCAGCCGGTCATGACCAGCGCTGCGGCCAGCCCCAGTGCAACGAGGGCGGACTTCTTCGTCATATTTTCTCCTACCGTGGAGGGGCTTCAGCGCTGAGGCTGCTCTACCCCGCTTGTGACATCAGAAATGAGTTTTAAGACGTGGAGACAGCGGAGGACCTTCCCTGAGGAGTGGCCCCTAACTGCCACCGCTTCTCAATTTTTCTCGATAGTACGATACTTTTCATAGGTTACCAACTTGTAAGTAAGTTTTCAAATGTTGCTAAAGTAGATTGAGTATTATTTATATTTCTGTATTCATGACCCACAAAGAATTGCTGAGATATGGAATTGCTTTGTGATTACGATAGGCAAAGCGCCAATTCCCGCAATGGACATGCGGGATAGGTCAGGGCGGTTTGATGCCTAGTCACGATTTTTATAGAGGAGACCTCATGGTTGTTGGACAGAAAAAACCGCGTTCTCGACCCGAGACGCTGATAAAGCGACAGGAAATACTGAGGGCCTCTGTTGAGATATTTGGCAGTAAAGGTTCCGTAAACGGTACGCTTTCGGATATTGCTGAACACGTGGGCATGACCCACGCGGGCATCCTTCATCACTTTGGTTCCAAGGAACAACTCCTCTTGGAGGCCCTGCGATACCGTGACGAAAGCGACGTTGAAAACCTTGAGGAAAAACAGATACCCCACGGAATAGAATTTTTTCGTCACCTGGTTCACACAGCTTTTTCTAACGCACAGAGAGCGGGAATCGTTCAGGTTTATGCTGTTCTTTCCGCCGAGTCGGTCACGGATAATCACCCCGCTCGGGAATATTTTGAGGAGCGCTACCGCACTCTTCGCGATGAGGCGGTCGAAGCATTTCGTGTGATGTGCACCGAACGGGGAGTGGAGTCGTCCGCGTCAGTCTTACACGCCGCCGCGAGCATCCTCGCGGTTATGGACGGATTGCAAGTGCAGTGGCTTCTTGATCCGGGCAATGTGGACCTTGGTGGGGCGAGCGAGTTTGCGATTGAGGCGATTGTTTCTGCCGCTCTCAACCCGCAACAG
Source organism: Lysinibacter sp. HNR (assembly GCF_029760935.1). Classification (NCBI taxonomy): domain Bacteria; kingdom Bacillati; phylum Actinomycetota; class Actinomycetes; order Micrococcales; family Microbacteriaceae; genus Lysinibacter; species Lysinibacter sp. HNR. The sequence goes on from NZ_CP121684.1 coordinate 1,430,206, forward strand.
CTCATTCTCGCGGAGGAAACCTCCTGATCGCTGTGCCCGCTTTTCCTGCTGACCAACTCCTTCTAGGCCTTTTGTCGGGGTAATAAAAAGCCACCGGATCCAATGTCTGCGGCTCCCCTTAGAGTTGATTTATGACGCAGATAATCTATAACACAGCAACTTCTCTCGACGGATTTCTCGCAGACAACAATAACTCCCTCGCCTGGCTCTTTGCGGTAGATCAGACGGGGGCTCCAAACAACGATGAGTTCATGTCACACATCGGAGTTCTTGTTCAGGGGTCAACCACCTATGAGTGGGTTTTGCAAGAAACACAATTGCTTGAGCGGCCAGATCAATGGCAGAATTTTTACGGGGATCGTCCCAGCTTTGTCTTTACTTCGCGTGAACTTCCTGTTCCCTTGGGTGCAGATGTGCGTTTTCTTCGTGGGCGGGTGGAAGATCACCTGAAGACTATTCGGCAGGCGGCATCGGGCAAAGATATCTGGGTTATGGGTGGCGGAGATCTGGTGGGGCAATTTGCCGATGCTGGTGCCCTGAACCGTATCGAGGTGACTGTTGCGCCGGTCACGCTTGGCTCGGGAGCGCCCCTGCTACCGCGAGCAATCGGTGCCGATCGGCTCACCCTCATCGAGGCGGCGCAGTACGGACAGTTTGCCAACCTGGTCTACGAGGTTGATACGCGCGTGAACAATCTGGGCTAAAAATTCAGCCACAGTAGCGCTCATATCCCTCCCCGTGTGACTAACATATTGAGTGGTGCCGAATGTTGTGCAGGGGGTGCTCTTCGGAGCAAAACCCAAAGATCAGCGAATGCAATTTTGCCCTTAGACTGAGGGTCATGTATCTACAGGAACTCTTCGGACTCAAGGGCCGTACAGCGTTGGTCACCGGCGGTAGCTCGGGCATCGGCAAGGCAATCGCTATCGCGCTTGCCCGAGCGGGGTCGGAGGTTTTTGTAGCGGCTCGAACCTCTACGGTCATTGAGCAGACGGTCACCGAGATCCGATCACACGGAGGATCTGCAACCGGTATCGTGTCCGATCTCTCCACCCGTGTTGGAGCACACGCTCTTGCCGATGCGGTTCAAGATGTCGATGTAGTTGTCAATTCTGCGGGTATTAACCTTCGCCCACCGATGTCTCAACTGGATGAGCCCACCTGGGACGCCACCATGGCGGTTAACCTTGAAGCGCCCTTCATTCTGGGGCAGCGTCTCGCACCCGGTATGGCAGCACGCGGGTACGGTCGCTTTATTCACATTAGTTCCCAGCAGGCGCATCGCCCGTTTGCCTCTAGCGGGGCATATGGGGTTTCCAAAGCCGCTCTAGAAGCCCTTGCCCGTTCTCAAGCCGAGGCGTGGTCAGGGCAGGGAGTAACTGCAAATGTTCTTATCCCAGGCTTCGTGCAAACTCCGCTCAATCGGCGATTAAGCTCAAAACCGGAAACCGTGAAGGCGCTTGCGGAACGCACCCTCATCGGGCGTAACGGGGTCGCGGAAGATTTTGCGGGAGCCGCGGTTTTTCTTGCGAGTTCAGCATCGAGCTATGTAACAGGCCAGTCAGTCGCGGTTGACGGAGGCTTCTCTGTTCACTGAAATATTGCTGAGGTGTGCAGTAGCTGGGTTTAGAGCGTTGTGAATACCTGGTTGAGCAAGACACAGGCTGGTGGGGCGTGCGGGACTTGAACCCGCGACCGACGGTAAAGGAATCACGCCTACTTAGGGATACATAGGCCCGTAATTCCGGCGATTTCAAGCTGTCGTGACTCTATGTAACCCTATGTAGAGAGTTCAATTCGTCGAGTAAACGTCGAGTAAACCCTCCCCTCCAGCGCCGCACAGGTTGGAGCGAGTGAGTTCCGGGAACCGCTCTGGGCTACACTAACTTTCGTAAATACAAAAACTTTCTAGCAGATAGGGAATCACAGGCGATGTCTAATCACCAAAACTTATATTCACAGCAGGGCTGCATCGACTGTAAAGACTGCGAGAAGGGCGCAGGGTACATCGGGAGGAAAGCCACGCTTTGGGCAATTGGTTTTCCGACCGTTGGGGTGGGTCTGATCTTTTTGCCGTTCTTTAAAAAAATGCCAGTACTGCACTCACAATTCGTGGTGTAATAAGCATTACGTGCCTGATTTGCGCCGTTCGGCTTCACCTGTGCAGGTGTAAATAGGTGGGTGTGTAGGGCGGTGGCTCCCTGCATAAAAAGCGCCCCGCCTACCGGAGTAGACGGGGCGGAGTTATCCAACTGGAGTAAGCTTCGTTTTGTCAGCGTAGTTGATAGACCAGGTGGTCTGCTGCACTATCGCCCAAAAGAAAAACAGCGGACACAGAAAAGACAGGTAAAGAGCACACAGATAACGTTAGTGATGCGTAGCGCTTTGCTCTGTTACGTTAATAGGTTCACTTTTTGATTCTCGATATAATGCCTGAAGGTAACGTGGTTTAATTATCCCCATCACCAGATATCTCGAGTAGGGCTCTTCACCTAAGATGCCTAGTCTCTTCCAGATATGAGCGGAGTATGCCACTCCGCTCAGCCCACTTACAACGAGAGCAAGCAGCGGTTGGAAAGCCGTTAGTTGAATCGCTGTGACTAAAAAGTACACAACAACCCCAGTTATTCCGAGAGACGCGAGGAAAGCTCCCAATTGAATCTTAGGAACTGAAGTTCCTGCCAAAAGGACCCCAACACACACTCCACTAACGAGCAAAATTAGAGTCTCCATACTGTGCTCCTGTCTTCAACCTATTGTTCTAAAACCTAGGATAATCGCTTACCTACACTCAGGTGACATCCACCGCATGGCAATAGGGGCGGGAACCGCCGCAATGAACACACAGCCATTTGCATTCTTGGCTAGAGTTGCCTGTGTGAAGTAGTAGCCGAAGCTTACATAGCAGGCCACTTGAATAGGACTTTTCGGAAGAGCGCCACAGAAGAAGCCGGCAGTGGTGAGACTGGCTAGGTCCCGAGTTTCTTTCTTACTGAAACCAGCACCATATGCGGCGTTGTACCACTGCCATGTTGGATCTGCGATAATTGGGTAGGCTGTGTCGCTGGTTGGTTCGACGATTTGAACAAGCTCTGTGCCACGAATCTCGTAGAACGTTGATACCTCTTTCCCATTCGCGTCACGAGCCCAAGCATCTCCCACGCTGAAGGCTTTGAACGCCCCATCTGAGTTAAAACCAACAACCCACATTGAACCATCTTCGGCAAATGTCGGTTGGAATCCCTCTCCGATTCCATAACTAAATTCGTGTGTGGAGGATGGGCTATTGATGATTGTTTGAACGCGCACTGCCCCGTTATGCATGGCTTGAACAGAAGCGTCTACTCGAGCTTAAAAGCGAGATTTTAACAGAAGTTACCTCTTGCCGAGCAGGAAAGGGCCGACAAGAGGTAACTTGTTTAGCTGTGCGGCGTGACCTGAAAAGAGTCGATGCGTCGCGATTCCCGATACATGCTACGCACATATCGGGAATTAACGCACTCCATCCACACCCACTTCCAATAGGTTACTGAAGGATCGATGTTTTCCCGTTTCCACAATAAGCCCGCATACAAAGCAGAGGCGAGTAATACTGTCACCACTAGGGTGAGGGTCTCAAAAAACGAGTTGTATCCCATTTGAACCATGAGCCATATAACAGGCACTAACAAAGCCAGCGTCGAGAAAAACTCTATCCAACGCATTCGAGGCACGCGAGAACTTGCAACGAGAACACCAATGGCTAAGCCCGCTAGACCGATAATAAGCATGTGGCTATCTCCTTGATACCATAAGTTTCTGTAACGCTACTATTTTACTTACATTCTTTTGAAATCCACCGCATCGCAATTGGAGCAGGAACCACCGCAATAAAAACGCATTGGTTTGCTCCTGCTGCAAGTGATGCTTGTAGAGCCCACGGTACGGCAACCGCCGCACATGCTGCGCTCAAGGGCTGAGGCAGGACTCCGCAAAGGCCCGCACCGGGGCCAGCGGCGTTGAGAGCTTTTGTTTCTTTTTTGCTGAAGCCCGCCCCGTAAGCAGCATTATACCACTGCCAAGTTGGGTCTGCTACCAATGGATACACCGCATTTTCATGCGGTTCAACTATTTGGATCAGATTGCTGCCACTAATTTCGTATCGAGTAGGTACGTCTGAGCCGTTAGCGTCTTTTGCCCAAGCCTCATCCACACTGAACGCTTGATACTCGCCATCATCGGAGAATCCAATAATCCACACGGTGCCATCTTCAGCTTTAACGGGCTGGAAGTTCGTGCCAAATTCATAGCTAAACTCATGGGTAGCATCCGGGTTTCTGATCACCGTCTGCACACGAACTTTTCCATCAGTCAACGCTTGTACAGCAGCATCGACGCTCGCGTCCGTTGCCTGATAAACAACGGTACCGTCAGAGGACATGTGTCCATTTTCTAGGTTCAGGTTTTGGGGGAGATTCACTTCAAGTGCTCCCTCTTTCCCCCCCCCCGCTGATTTGAATTGTGCCTGTTGGATCCACGGGAATATTAACCCCTGCTCCTTCATAGAACGAGCGGTTTGTTGATAGTTGTGAGACTTCCCCTTGATCCGGGGCAACCCGGTCAATCAAAAGAGCAACCTCTTCACTGATATTAGAACTTGCTTTTGCAGCCGTTGTGGTTGATGCGATTAACGCAAAGACTGCCACTGCTGTAGTAACTCCCTGAAACAGAACTTTCTTGTTCATGAATTCCTCTATCGCTTTCGATTATTTAAGTCAACTATGACCATGTTTAGGCTAGCAGTAAAAATGTACTGAAAACAAATGAACGGGCCTGCTGTACCGATCTAGCAGGAGGGCATCATTCATAAAAACTTTAAGTTCCTCAGATTCCTTGGGGGTGAAGGGTTCGTTATGAAGAAACCACTCCACCAGAGGTTTCCCCGCTTTTGAAATATGATTATTAGAGTACGAAAATTCCTGCGCATCTTGGGACATGAGCCTGACTCTAATACCCTCTCGGAACAAAGGTAAACTCAAAATCGCCCCGCCTACCGGAGCAGACGGGGCGGGGTGTTACTCTGCCGCATGCCGACCACGCGGCGTATTGACTCCTGCAAGCACTGGCGCACCGGTACCGAGGATCGCCGCGACCAGGAATAGCGAGAGGCCGCCGTGTTCAGCGGTCAGGAGCACTGAGTGGGAGCAGTACACCCCAAGAGATTTTCGTAAAGCTGTGGCAACACTGCTCGATCGCGAGCTAGGCGGCACCGCCGCACGGGATCAGCTTGGACACTCATCACAGACAGTCACCGATGATCACTACATCGAGCGAAATCGAAGCATTGAGGATCATAGTGACATTCTTCGCGTCATGTATATCGGAGAGTGACCGGATTCAATTCGTCGAGTAAACGTCGAGTAGGGCTAAAATGTCATCTTATAAACAAAAAAATATCCCGGAAATCCGGGGCAATTGGTGGGGCGTGCGGGACTTGAACCCGCGACCGACGGATTATGAGTCCGTTGCTCTAACCAGCTGAGCTAACGCCCCCAGCACCACATCAACGATACAGGCAAAAGGCTCAATCGATAAAATCCGAGTGTCGCATGTCGTTCAAAATTCCGAAAATTTCTGCTCGGCAGCACGATCATCAATGTGTGGAAACACCGTTCGCCTCTACCTGTGGGTGATGCTTAGCCAGTTGAATAACACCGACGATCGCCACAGAACCGGCAATAATAAATCCGATAATGGCCCAGAGTGGGGCAAAAGCGGCTTCTCCCAGCACAACAATTCCGATAAAAACGGCCACGAGAGGATCAATAACCGTGAGTCCCGCGATCACCAGATCGGGTGGCCCCGAGGAATAGGCATTTTGCACAAAATACATTCCGCTCACAGCCGCAGCGATGAGGGCGATCAGGCAGAGGAGGGTGAGCAGGTTAAAATCGCTCTGTTGAATACGGCCAATCACAACCTTGGCGAGGGTGGCTACAAATCCATAAACAACACCAGCCCCCACGATATAAAACATGGCCCGCATCCTGTGGCGAAGGAAAATAAAGGCCAGAAGGAAAAGCACCAAGACGAATCCGAGAATGATCAGGATGGTGACCAGATGCCCCTCAGTGACGGGCAGATCACTGGCGGTAAAAGCCGCAATAGTGACAAATACACAGACTCCAATAACACACATAGCGATGGCAACGCGGGTTTTATGGTTAAGTTTGACCCCAGACAGACGAGAGTTCAAGATAGCTGTTATGACAAGCGCAACCACGCCCAGCGGCTGAACAACGATAAGCGGAGAAAGCGTGAGGCTGCTCAACTGCAGCACAACAGCCATGCCCAGGAGAAGAGTTCCGATAACCCACGAGGGCCGCTTTAACAGGCTCCAAATCTGATTACGATTCAGGCCTTTGCGCGCCTTTTGCCCGGAAAGGCGCTCTACCTTGTTAACACCTCGGGACTGGTATTGAGCACCAAACGAGAGGAACACCGCTCCTAACAGCGCTAAAGGAATTCCCAAAAACTGTATTGGTGTGAGTGAAAATGTCTCGACTTCCTTTGCTAACTCAATAACTACCACTCTGTAACGCTACCGTGTTTCTCCTCGGTAAGCTTGTACATTATGGCAGTTCTTCCAATATGCATCTCTGGCGAGCCCGTTCTGCACCGTCCAGCAGAACCCATCACAGAGTTTGACGACAACCTTCGCACGCTTGTAAACAATATGTTTGAGACGATGGATCTGGCACCCGGAGTGGGTCTGGCCGCTCCTCAGGTGGGGGTGGGTAAACGGCTGTTTATCTGGTCCTACGAAGAGCAAGATGAGGGTCCCGTGCGTGGTATCGCGATTAATCCAACACTGTGGATCTCTCCTCCCTCCATCGAAGAGGTGGACGAGGAGACGGAATCCGAGGGCTGCCTTTCGTTTCCCGGGGAGCGCTTTCCTCTGCGCCGCTCTGATCGCATTCGCTTAGAGGCCTACGACCTGGACAACACACCTTTTACCCTCGAGGCTACGGGCTGGTACGCGCGCATATTCCAGCACGAGTATGATCACCTGAGTGGGCTGCTCTATACGGATCGTCTGGGGCACCCGTTCCATCGGGCTGCGGTCAAGGCTGGAAAGAAGAACGGTTGGGGAAGTCCTGGACAAACCTGGTTGCCCGGAGTTGATACTCCGGAGGGTTAGCTACTGATTAGTCGACTTTCGTAGCGTGTTTTTCCGTGTGAAAGAACCTGTTAAAACGCAACATTTTTCGGTCGGCGGCCCCGAGGCGGACGTACGCTCGACACGGCAAAGCCGTGATCCGAGGTTTTCTCCACCGCATCCAGCCAGTTCAGTGCGGCACGGCTCAGGGTTTCCATGGCGTTCGATCGTAAATCATGAGCTAGGTCTGGGGCATAGCTCTCCTGAGCCGCGATATGTGCCTTGACCCAGTGGTCGCGCATCCCGCTGATAAGCCGTGAACTATCCGTCTGTGGAAGTGAACGCACAAGCATAACCTGAAACACCATGCTTTCCCAAGGATCCCCGCGGTTAATGGCGGGGGAGTGTAACCACTCGTGTGCCAGGGCGTTTCCACGGTCTGACAGTTCGTACAGGGGAAGACCATCGTCGGTGTGTGAGCTCTGACGCACGCTACCGGAGGCGAGGAGACGTTCGAGCGTGCTGTAAATCTGCCCCACGTTTGTTGCGGTTTCACGGAGAACACGCGCATCAATTTCGTTGCGTAGCTGGAGTCCATACGCCGGGCCCTGCGTGAGAATTGCGAGGATGCCGTGTTTTATTGACATTGATTTCTTTCGTGTTGGGGGTGTTTTCCGAATCTAGTAGAACACAGAGTTTCTCTCTCAGCCAGATCACAGGGTTGTTTTTTCGGGTTTTTCTGTGCATAATCATGGTGTAACTGAACATTTGATGGCCATTATCCGGTGACTCGACGTTGGGGAAGACGAAACGAGTTGATCGGAGAAAAAATGGTGCTAACAAGTAGCCGCGGAGTACTTTTTGTGCACTCCTGCCCACGTGCGCTTATGCCTCACCTGGAGTGGGCCATGGGGCGCGCTATTGGTCATTCGACTAGATTCACCTGGAGAGAGCAAAATGCCCTACCGGGAACTCAGCGTGCCGAATTCACCTGGAAGGGGCCCGTGGGTACAGCCGCTGTGGTTGCCTCTTCTCTGCTGGGTTGGGAAGACTTACGCTTCGAGATAACCGAAGAGGCTTCACCCGGAATTGACGGTGGACGCTGGATGCACACCCCCCGCCTGGGCATTTTCCACATGCAACTCGACAGCGTAGGAAACGCCGTGATTCCCGAGGATCGTCTTCGCTATGCAATGGAGGTTGCCGGGTCCTCGGCCCACGAATTACAGCAGGAACTCAGGCTCGCCCTGGGACAAGCCTGGGACGATGAGTTGGAGCCGTTCCGCTACGCGGGAGACAGCCCTACCGTGGTTTGGCTCCGTCAGAGCGGTTGACCGCCGAGTTACACAAAAACGACGGTCAACCTTTTGTGTACCGAACGGGTACGCTAGACGTTGCGAAATCCGACAACAGCGTTGTGGCCACCAAATCCAAAAGAGTTACTGATGGCCAGGTGAGCCTGGTCCTTTAGGGGGCGGGGCGTCGTAACAACATCAAGCGGGATGTTGGGGTCCTGCTCCATGAGATTGATGGTTGGCGGTAGTGTGCGCTCTTTGAGGGCAAGGACAGTGAATGCTGCCTCGATTGCACCCGCACCCCCCAAGAGGTGACCGGTAGAGGCTTTTGTTGCGGAGACGGCAATGTTTTGAATGTGATCCCCAAATGTGCGCTGTAGCGCGTTGTACTCGGCGATGTCTCCGACGGGAGTTGAGGTGGCGTGCGCGTTGACGTGCGTAACATCCTCTATCCGAGCGCCGGCCAGCTTAATAGTTTCGAGCATTGCACGGGCTGCAGCGCTTCCCTCGGGGTCGGGGGCCGTAATGTGATGGGCGTCGCTTGTGACAGCTCCGCCAACAACCTCGGCATAAATCCGGGCCCCCCTGGCTAGCGCGTGCTCTTCAGTTTCGAGCACAAGGGCGGCTGCTCCCTCTCCTAGGACAAAACCGTCACGACTGACATCGTAGGGCCGAGAAGCGGTTGCTGGTTCGTCATTGCGAGTTGAGAGAGCCTGCATCGCGGCAAACGATGCGATGGGAAGAGCGTGAATCGCGGCCTCAGAGCCGCCGGTGATAATTACATCGGCGTATCCGGCACGAAGATGCTCAACGGCGTTAATAATTGACTCGCTGCTTGAGGCGCAGGCAGAGACCACGGTGCGGATTCCTGCGCGAGCGCCAAGATCCATTCCGACGGCTGCTGCGGGCCCATTGGGCATGAGCATGGGAACTGTGAGTGGTAGCACCCGGCGGGGTCCTTTTTCGCGCAGGGTATCCCATGCGTCGAGGAGGGTCCACACACCACCGATTCCGGTTGCCCAGTCGACTCCAAAACGTTCCGGAGTAATCTCTGGCGCGCCGGCATCCGCCCAGGCCTCACGCGCGGCGATGAGCGCAAACTGGCTGGAGGGGTCAAGGCGCTTTGATTCAAAACGCGGAAGGACATCAGCCGCAGGAACTTTTGCTTGCGCGGCAAAGGTGACGGGTAGCTCGTTTTCCGTCACCCACTTCTTCTCAATAGTGCTGGTACCAGATTCTCCAGCGAGCAGGGCGTCCCACGATTCTCTCATGGTTCCGCCGAGCGGGGTGGTGGCACCAAGGCCGGTAACAACAATTTTCATGGTCTACAAAACTCCCGTGAGTGTGAAAATTATGCAGCGGGTTGGATTCTGTCTTATGAACCGCACCCAACCCGCTGAAAGGGTCTTACGCCTGGGCGTTGACGATGAAGGTTACTGCGTCTCCAACGGTTTTGAGGTTCTTGACCTCTTCGTCGGGGATTTTGACGTCGAACTTCTCTTCGGCCTGAACCACGATGGTCATCATCGAGATGGAATCAATGTCGAGGTCATCCGTAAACGACTTATCCAGGGCAACAACATCGGTTGCGATTCCGGTTTCATCGTTAACGAGTTCGGCGAGGCCGGCGAGTACTTCTTCGGTGGACAGTGCCATTATTTTCTCCTTGAGTGGGGTTGTGACCGATAAACAGTGTATAGAGCAAAAAGGCTTATGGAAGCCTTATGATCTGCGCGCCGTAAACCAGTCCGGCGCCAAAACCGATTTGCAGGGCAAGGCCGCCCGATAGTTCCGGCTGTTCTTCCAATAGTCGGTGCATTGCGAGGGGAATCGAAGCGGCAGAGGTGTTGCCGGTGGTTTCAATATCGCGCGCGATGGCTACCGTATCGGGAAGCTTGAGTTGTTTGGCAAACTCGTCGATGATCCTCATGTTTGCCTGATGGGGGATAAAAGCGGCCAGATCTTCGGGTCCAACTCCGGCCGCTTCGAGGGCCTGTTTGGCAACCTTTGCCATCTCCCAGACCGCCCAGCGGAAGACAACCTGACCGTCCTGGCGTAGAGTGGGCCAGGGCTCTCCGTTGCGGAAGGCGAGGAGAGTGTGATTCATACCTACTGCGCTCGCCTTTGACCCATCTGAGCCCCACAGCGTTTGGGATATCCCGGCCTGCTCGGAGGGTCCAACAACAACCGCGCCCGCGCCGTCACCCAGGAGAAAAGAAATGCTCCGGTCGGTGGGGTCAACAATGTCGGAGAGTTTTTCTGCTCCGATCACGAGAACATGACGGGCAAGTCCGGTGCGAATAAATGAGTCTGCTTGGGCCACCCCGTAGGTGTAGCCCGCGCAGGCCGCCGAGATGTCGTAGGCGGCAGCCGGGGTTGCCCCCACGCGATCAGCAACAACTGCCGCCATTGACGGTGTCTGTTGCACATTGCTGATCGTGGAAATAAGTACCACATCGATGTCTGCGCCGATGAGTCCGGCCCGAGAGATTGCCTCCTGCGCGGCCTCCGTCGCTAGATCAACGGCTAGCACATCCGCTGTTGCCCGCTTACGTTCGATAATCCCGGTGCGCTGGCGAATCCACTCGTCTGAGGAATCTATGGGACCCACGAGCTCATCGTTAGTGACCGAGAGCGACCCGCGAGCGGCGCCCACGGAGAGGATGCGTGTAAACGGTGTGCCCGCGCTCTGTTGTAGTTGAACCATGTCTGTCCTTATGTCTTGTGGGGTTAGGCTTCGCTCGACGGGCCGCGAGAACTCGAAGCGATGAGTTCAACGGCGGTCTCAAGGTCGTCGGGTGTTTTAACAGCGACGGTGGGAATACCTCGTAGACCGCGCTTGGCAATTCCGGTGAGGGCACCGGCAGGGGTGAGCTCGATGAGGCCGGTGATACCCGCGTTCTGAAAACCAGCCATGCACAGATCCCAGCGAACTGGAGAAGAAACCTGGCTTACAAGAAGGTTGAGGAAGGAGGATCCCTCTGTGACGATGCTGCCGTCGTGATTGGTCCATAGGGTGTGGGTGGGGCTTGCCGGGGTGACGGAATCTGCAATTCTCTGCAGCTCGGCAACCGCAGACTCCATATACGCGGTGTGAAAGGCTCCCGCTACCTGAAGTGGAATAACGCGTGCGCCGCGTGGAGCGGATTCTGCCAGTGAGGCGAGCGCGTCAAGCGAACCTGCAGCAACGATCTGCCCGGCACCGTTCATGTTTGCGGGGGTAAGTCCCGCCTGTGTAATGGCCGCAAGAACGTCTTCTTCAACGCCTCCGACGACCGCTGACATACCAGTTTTTTCCAGGGTTGCAGCGTGGGCCATGAGACGCCCACGTTCCCGAACCAGGGTGAGGGCGTCTGCATCGGTGAGGATGCCCGCTGCCGCTGCCGCTGCAAACTCTCCAACGGAGTGTCCCGCCAGACCAACAGAGGCGGTGTCCGTGAGGTTAGTGAGGGCGGTCCATGCGAGAAGACTCGCGGCCACAATAAGGGGCTGTGCCACGGCCGTATCCCGAATAGTGTCGGCATCACTTGTGGTTCCGTGCGCAACAAGATCAATCTTGGCCAGCTCGGAGAGCTCGTCAAGACGTGTACGGTACTCGGGGACCGCGATCCACGAGTCGAGAAAACCTGGGGTTTGGGAGCCCTGTCCCGGGCACGTTACAACGATCACTGCAATAGTCTCGCAGATGTTACATGCTGATGCTGGATATTATTCACTAATAAAACCAAATACCTTTGTAGGAAACTTACATTCTTGTGTATTGCCTCAACGTCCGCGCTGATTTCCGGAGGCTATCGCCCCCACGATGAGGGCGCTCTGGAGAATGAGCGCTTCACGCGCGCCCGTAGCGTCCCAGCCGATTACCTCGGAGACCCGCTTGAGCCTGTAGCGCACGGTATTCGGGTGTACAAAGAGTTCACGCGCGGTAGCCTCAAGCGAGCGTCCATTATCAAGATAACACTGGAGAGTGGTGAGTAGCTCAGGTGAGGAATGCACCTGCAACGGCTCATAGATGCGTTCAATGAGGGTGCGGCGGGCCATCCCATCGCCGGCCAGGGCACGCTCTGGCAGCAGGTCATCGGCAAACACCGGACGCGGAGCGTCACGCCACGCCCGCGCCACCGCAATACCGGCCAGGGCCGCCCGTGCGCTTTTTGACGCGTCTACCAGGCTATCAACCGGGTGTCCCAGCACAAGCTGCCCGTCGCCAAAAGCAAATTCAAGACGCTGGGCAATCTCCATAAAGCTTAGTTTGGGTTCGGGGGTGCCCGCGATTTCGCCCTCACCGTGAGGGGTCTCCGCACGCCCGATGACAAGAACCAAGCGATTACCCTGAAGCCCAATGAGAACGTCGGCGCCGAGGTGCCGTGCCGTGCGCCGAATTTGGTCAACATCCACAGAGGGCGTACCGGTGCCCACCAGCACACAGGCTTCCCCATGACCGTGCCAGCCCAGAGCCGCAATGCGGCTCTGAAGTTCGTTATCTGATTCGCCGGTGAGGATGGAGTCGACAACCAGAGCCTCAAGTCGGGCATCCCAGAGGCCGCGTGCTTCCGCGGCCCTAGCGTAGACATCGGCCGCGGCAAAGGCGATTTCACGGGAATAGAGCAGTACACTCTCCTTGAGAGCGTCACTATCACCCTTTACCCTCTCCTCCACAACCTCCACAACAACACGGATGAGCTGAAGCGTTTGTTGCAGGCTCACTGAGCGCAGCAACTCCCGGGGAGCCGCCCCAAACACGTCTGAGGCGATCCAGGGGGTATCGTGGGGGTTGTCGTACCAGGAGATAAAAGAGGTGATTCCTGCCTGCGCCACCAAGCCGACCGCAGAGCGGCGGCTCGGTGGCATCTCTTTATACCAGGGGAGGGTCTCCTCCAATTGCTTGAGGATTATCGTGGCAAGCTCACCCGAGATGGTGCGCAACCACGCTAGCTCTTGTTCCTTTGTCCGTGCCACGGTCTACTGGTGCAGCTCTAGCTTTCGCCGCCGGCGTTTCCGGTCGTTCCCGCGTTGACATCGTGCAAGCGGTACTTTTCGATTGCCTGCGCCGGTGCATCGGCGGGCACCTCACCAGCAAGTGCTAGGCGCTGTAGCGCCCGAACTACGATGGAGTGCACATCAATCTTAAAGTAACGACGGGCAGCCGCCCTGGTGTCAGAGAACCCGAAGTCGTCGGCACCTAGCGTGGCGTAGTCGGCGGGAATAAACTGGCGAATTTGATCGGTTACTGAGTGACTAAAGTCACTCACAGCGATGACCGGTCCGGTTGCGCTTCCCAGCTTCTGGGTAATGTACGCGGTTTTTTGTGCGCCACCCGGGTTGAGGAAGTTGTGTTCATCGGCGGCAAGACCGTCACGACGAAGCTCCGACCAGCTGGTGACGCTCCACACATCGGCGGCAACCCCCCAATCCTCGGCGAGAATTTGCTGAGCTTCAAGAGCCCAGGGAACCGCAACTCCGGAGGCAAGAAGCTGGGTCTTTGGCCCGGAGACGGTGGCGTCGCTGAGCTTGTAGATACCCCGCAGCAGGCCTTCCACATCTAGGTTTTCGGGTTCCGCCGGCTGGACGATGGGCTCGTTGTAGACCGTCAGATAGTAGATAACGTTGGGGCTGGGGTGTGTCCCCCCGTACATGCGGGCGAGGCCATCACGCACGATGTGGCCAATCTCGTAACCGTAGGCCGGATCGTACGACACAACCGCCGGGTTTGTTGAGGAGAGAACTAGCGAGTGGCCGTCTGCGTGCTGCAGTCCCTCTCCTGTGAGCGTGGTGCGCCCCGCGGTGGCTCCGATGAGGAACCCTCGCGCCATCTGGTCACCCGCAGCCCAAAAGGCATCACCTGTGCGCTGGAAACCAAACATCGAGTAGAAAATATACACCGGGATTAGCGGCTGGCCCTGGGTGGAGTAGGAGGTACCTACCGCGGTGAAAGCGGCTGCGGCACCCGCCTCATTGATTCCCACGTGCAGCAGGATACCCTGCTCGCTCTCTTTATAGGCGAGGAGTAGTTCACGGTCAACCGAGGTGTAATGCTGACCGTTGGGGTTGTAAATCTTTGAGGTTGGGAAGTACGCGTCCATGCCAAAGGTGCGAGCCTCGTCGGGAATGATAGGCACGATCCGTCCGCCGAATTCTTTGTCCCGCATGAGGTCTTTGAGTAGCCGGACAAAGGCCATAGTGGTGGCGGCTTCTTGCTTTCCCGAGCCCTTCTTGGAGAGGGCGTAGGCGGATTCGGGGGGCATCGTTACCGGTACGTGTGTGGTGCGACGTTCCGGTAGGTATCCGCCCAGTTCTTGACGTCGCTCCCGAATGTATCGAATCGCGGGGTCGTTTGCGCCCGGGTGGTAGTAGGGGGGCAGGTAAGGGTTTTCCTCAAGCACAGCATCCGTAATCGGGATGTGCATAGTGTCGCGGAACTGCTTGATGTCGTCGAGGGTCATCTTCTTCATCTGGTGGGTTGCGTTACGCCCCTCAAAGTGTGGGCCAAGGCCGTAACCCTTGATGGTGTGGGCGAGGATAACCGTTGGCTGTCCCTTGTGCTCGTGAGCGGCTTTAAAAGCTGCGTACACCTTGCGATAGTCGTGGCCACCGCGGCGGAGTCCCCAGATCTGATCGTCGGAGTAGTTCTCAACCATTTTGAGCGTGCGCTCATCGCGGCCAAAGAAGTTCTCACGAATGTAGGCGCCGCTTTCAGCCTTGTAGGTTTGGAAGTCACCATCGGGGGTGGTGTTCATGAGCTTAAGCAGGGCGCCGTCGGTATCACGTCCGAGCAGGTCATCCCACTCGCGACCCCACACAACCTTGATGACGTTCCAGCCGGCACCACGGAAGAACGATTCGAGTTCCTGGATAATTTTTCCGTTGCCGCGCACAGGGCCGTCGAGGCGCTGGAGGTTACAGTTGATCACAAAGTTCAGGTTGTCGAGTTTCTCGTTGGCGGCCACCTGAAGTTGACCACGGCTCTCGACCTCGTCCATTTCGCCGTCACCGAGGAACGCCCAGACCTGCTGGTCAGAAGCATCCTTAATGCCGCGATTGGTGAGGTACTTGTTGAGCTGTGCCTGGTAAATGGCATTGATCGGGCCAAGGCCCATCGACACGGTGGGGAACTGCCAGAAATCTGGCATGAGGCGTGGGTGAGGGTACGAGGGAATGCCCCCGCCAATGTGAGATTTTTCCTGACGGAATCCGTCAAGGTTATCTGCGCTGAGGCGCCCCTCAAGAAAGGCTCGCGAGTAGATGCCGGGAGAGGCGTGACCCTGGATAAAAATCTGGTCCCCGCCGCCGGGGTGGTCCTGACCCCGGAAGAAATGGTTAAATCCGACTTCGTACAGTGACGCGGAAGAAGCGTAGGTGGAGATGTGGCCCCCCACACCGATTCCGGGGCGCTGCGCCCGGTGCACAAGCATTGCCGCGTTCCAGCGAATCCATGAACGATACTTGCGTTCGAGGTCTTCGTCTCCGGGAAACTCGGGCTCACTTGTGGAGGGAATGGTGTTGATGTAGTCGGTAGTGGGAACTTGCGGAACGTTCAGGTGCAAATCCCTGGATCGCTCCAACAGACTCAGCATGATTTCGCGTGCACGCGCGGGGCCGTTGGCCCTCACTAGCTGGTCAAGAGATTCAGTCCACTCGGCGGTTTCTTGAGGGTCCGCGTCATTACTGTTTACCGAATACGGGTCTTGGTTGTGTACAGCCACCCTGAGCTCTTTCTCTTCGCTACTGTCTCTGATGTGCTGATTGCACACCAGAAAGTATGGCGTTTTTGTAGATCGCCACGATGATAGATGCTTCAAGCCTATCGAGTATTCAATGTTTATGGGAACGCTCTTGGCAAGCCTCCAGGAAGATACTAGTATGTTGCTTTCGGCTCCCCGTTTACAACCCGGGTAGAGCCCTGAAAGGACTCATTTACCATGGCTCTCGAAAACGAAACTCTCGCCCCCGACTTTGAATTGGCAAACCAGTTTGGAGAGCGTATCCGGCTGAGCGATTTCCACGGGAAAAGGGCTGTTGCGCTCGTTTTTTTCCCCCTGGCTTTTTCAAATATTTGCCGGGGAGAGTTATCGGAGCTTCAAGAAAACCTTTCGCTTTTTCGCGACGGTCAGGTGGAACTGCTGGGGATTTCAGTGGATTCAAAGCATACGCTTCGCGCCTGGGCAGAGAACCAGGGTTACGAGTTTGATCTTCTGGCGGACTTTTGGCCCCACGGCCAGGTTGCTAAGGAGTACGGGGTGTTTTTGGAGGAAAAAGGATTTGCCAATCGTGCCACTTTCATCATTGATAAGAATGGTGTTATTCAGGCAAGCTTTGTGACGATCCCGGGGGAGGCCCGTGATATTCAGTCCTACCGTGACGCTCTGGCGGTTCTTGTGGACGGGATCCGAACGAACTAAGTTTCGTCAGAATCTTCTCCCTATCCGTCGTTCGAACCCTCTCGTGGTAAAAGTTTTTGTCTAAACGAGCCCGGAAAATCAAGGCGTTTTTTCTCGGTTAGGTTTCTTCTGATTTTCTCTGTACTATAGACAAGTTCGCTTCGTGCGGAAGAGGGCCTTTAGCTCAGCTGGTAGAGCGCCACGTTTACACCGTGGATGTCATCGGTTCGATCCCGGTAGGGCCCACTCGAGAAGGTTGAGACTGCTCGAATAGGTTCCCATCAAACATGTTTGGTGGGAACTGTTTTATCTGAAGAAGATGAGGTCTGGTCTTGCATTCCACAGAAGAAGAACTAGAAAAACAGGCTCGTTCCATCGTTATTGCAAAAATGACGTATAAATATGTTGTGCTTCTGTGGGCTCTGGTGATTGCCGGATTGGTACTCATCTGGTCTTTGACAACACCCGGGGGTTATTTCTGGCCGATGTGGCCCGCTTTCGGTATGGGTATCGCAGCAACTTTTTGGGGCCTTTCTCTCTACGGCAGGGGACCTTTTCACGTTAAGCAGAGTCAGGTTGAGAAAGAAATGGAACGCCTGCGTAGCCAGCAGGGTCGCTAAGAAGGACTTTTTTATACTGATTGAGGGTTGGTCGGGAGTGAGTGGCTAAAGTCCTCTTGGGGGATAGCTCAGGAGTGCGGGCTAGATTCACTGTGCTTGTTGTGTCGGTGCCCCGGCCGGTTTTTATCCGAAGAGGTGCGATTATCGGCTACGTCTATGTAGGCGGCCGCGGGGCGCGTTGAGGATGAGCACGCCTGTGCTCTGTCTGCTACACCGGGAATGGTCTGCTGTTGGATATGGCCTCGTAATTGTTTGCGATAAGAGTTTTTTCGACCTCGGTGAAAACTAATTTTCCTGAGTTTTATTTCGTCTAGATCAGACGGGTTCTTCAGACCAAAATCACCATCCTAAAACGATAAAAGCCCCGGGTCAGCTAGTGACGACCAGAGTGAAATTAATCACAGCACCGCTATCAGCATTGGTCAGCGTCACAGCTGTGCGTCCTGCGGCGAGTGGGGTGATGCCCGGATTTGTGGACAGGGTGCCGGTGTCGGTTGCGGGGACAAATGTAGCGATTGAGGGATCAGCGAAGGATGCCGACCAAGCAAGTGGTGATGCTCCGCCCGTGAGTACGAGGACGTTTGTCAATGGCACATCGACGGTTGTGTCAGACAGCTCTTGAGCGTCTCTCATGATCGGCGGAACCTGTCCGGTCGTCGGTGACGGGGTTGCTGCATTGTCGTCAGCAGTTGATGTGGGAGATGGTGAAGGGTAAGGCGACCCCGTACAACCGCTTAATGCGGCGCTCACGATGCCCACAACAGCAAAGATAGTCAGTGTTCGTGCACGTATTATCATCAACCCAGATTAACAGAAGAAAAGTTACGTGACGATATTTTTTTTATTACCTGCAATCAACCTGTCATTAATGGTGAAAAGATAATGCGACTCCGAGATTGTCGCCGCGATGACGAGTCGAATAACTACGAGCACGGCCGTGTTCTACGGAAGTTTGCCCACAGCGCTGTTGCCCGGAAATGTAAGAAGTTGGCGTCGATCATTTTAAAAGGTAGCCTGGCTAAAATAAGAGTCAAGGATATATAGGCTCTTACTTAGTCATAACCGTCGTGGCGTACCATATCTGCTGTTAGTGAGAAAACGAGGCTTTTCATGAGGTACCAACCCCACCGTCTGATTTCTGCCGATTTTACCCCGTGGCCATCACGCTCTGAACAGGCGGTTGTAGTTGCGGGACCCGAGACCGATCAAGCGGTAAACGCTATCGGATACGCCGTTTTTATGGAGGGTGATATCGCGCCTGCCCTGGGCCTTACTCGAGAGGAGCTGGTCGCAGCGGGATTTGAGGGTAAGGTTGGGCAAACGCTCGTGCTTCCCAGATCAGGTTCTGCCACAGTCATTGCGGTTGGTCTGGGGGAGAGAGATGAGCTTAGTCCCTCGAGCCTGCGTAATGCGGCAGCTGCCTTCAGCCGCGCCGGAAAACAGTACGCCCACATTGCCACCGATCTGGTGGAGGCGGCAACCACGGTGAGCGCCGACGTGGCAAGCACAGTGGTTGTTGAGGGTATTTTACTTGCCCGCTACCGCTACACCGAGCTTAAAACAAAGCCCGAGGTAACGCCGCTCAACCGTCTTGATCTGGTAGGACGATCCGACATTCTTGGGATTGAAAAAGGACGGGTGTTGGCGCGTTCAGCCGCTCTCGCGCGAGACCTCGCCGCCGCGCCTCCCGCCCATCTCACGGCAACAGCTTTTGCGGAGTTTGCTCGGGACATTGCCCCGCAATTTGGGCTTGTAGCAGAGTCTTTTGATAAGACACAGCTGATTGAACTTGGTTGTGGAGGATTGTTGGGGGTCAACGCGGGAAGCCGCGAGGAGCCCCGGATGATTAAGCTCACCTACACGCCCACTGAAGATTCCATGGGGCATCTGGCGCTGGTGGGCAAAGGAATCATGTATGACTCGGGTGGAATCTCGTTAAAGCCGGGCGATGCCATGCACCTGGCCATGAAGATGGATATGTCGGGTGCAGCGGCGATCCTGTCTGCGATGACAACTCTTGCAGAACTGGGGTGCCGTAATACGGTAACCGCCTATCTAATGTGCACGGATAATATGCCCTCCGGCTCTGCAACGGCAATGGGAGATGTCCTAACCATTCGTGGCGGAACAACCGTTGAGGTTAAAAACACCGATGCCGAGGGCCGCCTGGTGATGGCGGATGCGCTGGTTCTTGCGACGGAAGAAAAAGTGGACGCTATTGTTGACATCGCGACGCTCACAGGTGCCGCTCTGGTGTCGCTCGGCCCGCTCACATCCGCGCTTTTTGGTAATGATCAGTACCTAGTGGATCAGGTTCGGAACGCCTCCAACCTCACAGACGAAGGCGTGTGGCAGATGCCTCTCGAGCATCGCTACCGCGATCAGCTTGACTCCGACGTTGCCGACATCAGCAATCTGGGCGGTCCCTATGCTGGAGCCACCACTGCCGCGCTGTTTCTAAACGAGTTTGTGGGCGAAACACCGTGGGCCCACATCGACATGTGCGGCCCTATGCAGTCTGATAAGGATGACTTCTGGCGCTCAAAAGGGCCAACCGGTTACGGTGCCCGGTTACTTGCCGAAATGGCGCTGTCTTTCACCTCAGAGCGCTAATCCGTGGCCTGTGCTACCCGCGTACGAGCTTTATCTTGGCGGAAAGCAAGGGTTATTCTAGCGGGGACGTAGAGCTGTTTGGTGAGCACCTTTACGTCACTCACCAAACAGGCGGCTCTCCGTGCAAAACGGATAGACCTAGCGTGACCGCCTCACCCGGCGTGGGGAGACGACCTATCAGCCCGCTCCGCGGTGCCCTGCGACCGCCGGCTATCTTCTGCTTCTTGAGACAGCGCTATTTCTCGGTTTTTTGTGTTTCTTCCCCGATATTTTTGCGTAGATGTTGTTGCGTTTATAGGTCTTGTATCCGAATCCTGTTTCTCGTTGGGGGCTTCGCGGCCGAGGAAAAATCGGGGCATCCGGGACACTAAGCGTGACCATACGGTTGATGAGCCGGTGGGAACCTCAACCTGAGGTATTTCAACCGTAAAAGTGGTAATCTCTTCGGCGCCGCTGCGGATCGTGCGAAAGATAGCGGTGCCTATGAGGATGCCGAGCGCGATTGACAGCACCAGAGCGAGAGCCGAGAGGAATCCATAGAATCCCGCCTCAGTACCCGTTGCTCCGGTGAGTTCTATAAGGCTGGAGGCTCCCGGAACCAGCAACCAGAATGCCGGTAGAAATGTGATCTGGGAGGGAGCTCCCCGAGGAAACGTCGCAATAAGAAGGACAACGGGGGTCATAACTGCAGCACCAATAAATCCGCTGAGAGTGGGGCCCGCCACGAGCGAACCCAAGAACTGGGCTGTAAAGGTGACGAGTAGCGTAATGAGTACCCACCCAAACGTTGCGGTGGGGGAGGAAAAATGAAGGAATATCCCGATTGAAAAGAGGAGGAGACCAATAACCTGTGCCCACCAGGGAAGCGCGGGGGCCGAGTCGGGAACCGTGTACTTTGAAGCTTCCATTCCCAGAACCGTTCCTGCAGCAAGGATTCCGAAGGCGAGTAGTCCAAGCTGAACCACGCCAGTAACGAGGCGAGCCGCCCCCGAGATCATCTGACCTGACGCAAGCTCGACGGTTGCGGTGGTGAGCGCGCCACCGGGCAGAAAAGTGGCCAGGGGAACAATGAGTAGACGTAGAGGGTCGCCAATATCCAGGTGCTCGGCCAGGATAAATACGACAAAAGCACAGGCAAAAGCGGCAAACGTGGGAAAGGCGAGCTGTAAGGTGGGTGAGCGAATGAGTTTAGCCAACCCCACCCCCAGGCCCAGAAAGAACGCAAGAATAATTCCTTCTGGGGTGGGAACTAAGAGAAACGCCAGGCCGGTCGTGAGAATTGCGTGGCCGAGGGTGCGCGTTACCCAGTCAAATTGAGGTTTCATAGCGCCAATGTGGTTGAGACGCTTGATGCCCTCAATCGGATCGATTGCCCCGCGTTCGGCGCGGTGGATAAGTGTGTAGAGCTCTGCAATCTGATCAAATCGAAATGTAGTCCGGGTTCGAGAACGAATTGCTACCTTTCCCTGAACCACACCGCCGGTCTGAACGAGAATAACGGTTGGCAACACCACAAAGTCTGTATCGGGCGCGTTATAGGCCCGTGAAATAGTGGTGAGGTACTCGTTGATCTCGTCAACAGACTCATTGGCGGCAGTCATTGCCTCGGCCAAGCCCAGGAGAAACTCTCGGAGATTGGGGCGATCCTGAACGGGGGGTGAAGAGACCATAGCCATAAGCTAAGCGAACCACACTCTACGGTCGATCGTCCATTAACGAACCAAACTTGTGGAAAATTATGGAAATTTTATGGGGTCCGGGGTGGGAGGTAGAGGTGTGAAGTTGCTGCAAGAAGCGGCCCCTTAACCGCGAAGAATATCGCGGTTAAGGGGCCGCCGAATTAAAACTTGCGCCCTGATTCACCGGGTGTCGAGAGCGCTGGAGGTGATGCAGGTTAACTCTGCCCGGTGGGCTACCGAGCCGCTATGTTCACGAGCCAGGTCACACCAAACTTATCTGTGAGCATGCCAAACTTGTCACCCCACGGTGCCGTTGCCAGAGGCTGAAGAATAGTGGCTCCCTCGGAGAGC
This sequence comes from Lysinibacter sp. HNR, assembly GCF_029760935.1. Lineage (NCBI taxonomy): Bacteria > Bacillati > Actinomycetota > Actinomycetes > Micrococcales > Microbacteriaceae > Lysinibacter > Lysinibacter sp. HNR. The sequence goes on from NZ_CP121684.1 coordinate 1,452,280, forward strand.
TTTTCGTAATAGGTGGTGAGATCGTGGTCATCTTCGAAAGGACCGCTGAGGGAAATCGAGTAGTTATCTCCCGGATTATACGGCATCGAGCTGGGGGTATCTGCTCCCATAAGAATAAGCCCACTGTGGGTAGTGAGCATAGCGTGCATAATCTTATTGGCTTCGGCGGGATCTTCGCTCGCTTGGAGGTCCCCAAATGTGTTAAGACTCAGGTCACCGCCAAATACGCTCTGATAAAACTCCATTGCCTCGCGAGCATTGTCACGAAAGCCGATATAGGGATTGAGGGAAATAGCCATGATGAAGTCCTTTCATACTTGTGCTTAGGATGCTCATTATTCTCTCTTTATGGAGACAATTCAAGACTTATATTCAAAAAACTATTGAGCAAAGAAGGTTGTGATCCACAGTCCCAGAGCGGCGGCTCCCACACAGAGCAGGAGCATTCCCGCTCCGCTGAGCACCGCAAAACCATAGCGTTTCTGCCTGATGTACTGAACTGTCTCGTAGCTCGCAGTGCTGAAGGTGGTGTAGCCACCAAGAAACCCGCTTCCCAACACAATTCGTAATTCCTCCGACGCTACCTGGGTAAGCACTAAACCCGTGAGTACTCCAAGGGCAAGTGAGCCAGACGTATTAATGAGGGTTGTTGCCCAAGAAAAGGATGTTTTTAGATGGAGACGAATGGCTGTATCGCACAAAAAGCGAAGACCTACGCCGAGACCACCCATCACCCCGGCCAGGAGCAAGAGGACGGGCGTCACAGCTGCGATCCTGTGCTTGGGTCGTCCCCGATTGAGCTACCCCTCGCGGGTTCGTCCCCGATGAGGCGCGTTTCCGGGTGAGCACGATCCAAACTCCGTGAGGACACGGCGATGCCGGTGAGGGTGGCAAGTGCCCCGAGAAAGAGGGTCCCTGCAGCATAACCAATCGCCTGCCAGAGGTGGTTGTTACCGATAAGAAGAACAGTGTCTATTGCTAGGGCACTATAGGTTGTAAACCCGCCGCAAAAACCTACCCCGAGAAGAAGCCGGAGTTTTATGGCTCGGTGAGGAGGCAGGCGAAGCAGTGTGACTCTTTCGTATAGATAACCAAGAATAAAAGCTCCGAGCATATTGATGACCAGGGTTGCGATCAGAACAGTCCAGGTAACCGTTTTCTGAATCGTCGTTGGGTCAAACATGACAAAGAGTTGAGTGATGGCCTCGCGTGCGAGCACGCCCACCGCCCCGCCGCACGCAACCAGCCCCAGAGAGCTGATGCTCACATTTTTCTTGCTGGCCATCTATGCAGACTATAACCCCCAAACGTCTTCCCGCAACGTGCACACACTCGATTAATATCCGTGGTGTGTCCGTGAAGTTTCGCTTTGACCTGCGTTCGTTTTCCGGTATCTACGACTTGTCAAGACACCCTCTATAAACTCAAATGTTGGGCGAGCCAAAACCCTGAAAGTATTGAGCTTTCGATGGTTTTAGAAGGTTTTTTCTGGCAACATTACAGTTATCGAGGGGGAGTAGTTCCCACAACACCGCATTCGTGCGGAGGCGGATATGTCGACATACTGGCCGTCAGGATGATGAGCCCGGCATACCACCCCGATAACGTTCGGGGCGAGCGAGACCTTCGGTCATTAACACTCGTGTGTCGCTTGAGCGATACCGGTCCCGACCGAAGGAAGAACCATGACCAGTACAGCACGAAGGCGGCTTCAGTTTCCCGTTGTTCCGCTGGGAATTGTCACCGCAGTAACGATACCTGCCGTTTTTGTGCGATTTGCCGGAATACACCTTGATCCCCTTCTCGGCGTTCTCATCTTTGGAGCTGCAATCGTGTCCGCCGCGTTTGCTCTTGCCTGGGCAGGACAGGCTGCGGAAATGGACATTTCCGGAGGATTGGCAATCGGCCTCCTGGCTATTATCGCGATTCTCCCAGAGTACGCCGTAGATCTTTATTTTGCTTTTAGCGCAGGCACAGATCCGTCGCAGGCAGCTTACGCCGCAGCAAACATGACCGGATCAAACCGTTTACTTCTCGGGTTTGGTTGGCCCTTTATACTTCTCGTCGCCTATCTTCTTTACCGTGTCACCCGTTCGGCTCGTTCCGCTGCAGTTAGCTCGTCTCAGCATCAGGGTAATAAGCTTCGTGACCCCGACATCTTGAAGAAGCCCTTTGCTATTCGTCTGGCCGCAGATAAACGGGTTGAGATTGGCCTTCTTCTCCTGGCTTCGCTGGTCACACTGATCATTCCCCTAACCGGCGAGATCCACCTGGCACTCGGTGTGTTTCTCCTGCTTATTTTCACCTATTACCTGTATCGAGTGTCGCGGGAGGAGACTGCAGAACCAGAACTTGTGGGGGTGGCTCGCTCCATCGGTGAACTCGCACAAAAACCCCGGAGAATCACGGTGATCCTCATTTTTGTGCTCTCCGCGATTGTCATCCTGTTACTGGCTGAATCATTTGCGGAGAGTCTGGTCGCGGGGGGAAAGACGCTTGGGATTGATGACTTCTTACTTGTGCAGTGGCTCGCCCCCCTAGCCTCCGAGGCCCCCGAATTTGTGATAGCAATTATTTTTGCCTTCCGAGGCAAATCCTCAATGGCCATTGGTATGCTTCTGGCGAGTAAAGTCAACCAGTGGACCGCCCTTGTGGGGTCGCTGCCGATTGCACATCTGCTGGGTGGTGGTGGCCCGGCTCTTCCCCTGGATGGGCGTCAGATTGAGGAATTTGTACTGACGGCAGCACAAACCTTCTTGGGGATCGGTATTCTCTTATCGTTACGCTTTTCTGCGCGCTGGGCCGCCATCTTGTTTGTGTTATTTGCGCTGACCTTTGTGTTTACCGGTCAGGAAGCCCGATACGCGGTTTCGATTGTTTACGCTGCGGTTGCGGTTGTGCTCTACATTACGCAGTGGCGCCAGCTATGGCCCACGCTTAAGGCACCGTTTCTTTTTGAGGATTCTTCCTCCCCGGAAGCAGGTGTGGAAACAAATCGGGCACGACCAGAGCATAGCAACAGAGGACGCTCTCATCCGTTCCCTGATGCGGAACTACTCGGTTCGGGCCACAATGGTAGGACACTGGAGGTTACTCAAGACCCCGTGGCTTACCGACCCCAGCAAGAGACGAGTGATCCCTGAGCGACCACGGTTTCCTACCACGAGTAATCGCGCCTCCTTGGACTCTGTGACGAGGACGGAAACGGGCGGGGCTTGAACAATCTTCTTTTCGAGAACCAAGTCGGGATACTCCTCGCAGATACCGGCGAGTGCTATAGACATAGCCTCCTCGGCAATCTCTCTCTGATTGCTCAGCAACTGTTCGCTCCAGAGATATTCTAGGCCGGGAGTAACGGGCGGCGTCCAAGCATAAACCGCCACCAGCTTTTGTCCGGTGCGATCAGCCTCCGCCGCCGCAAACTGAACCGCTTTTTCACTGGCCTCCGACGTATCGACCCCAACCACGACTCCGGAACGACCGCTATCCTGCTGCACCGGTATGATTGCGACGGGGGCTTGCGATACCGCGGCAACCTTGATTCCTTTGGTGCCAAAGAACATCCCCGGTATTTTGCTTCCCTTGTGAGTTCCGAGAACTACAAGGGAAGCGTTGGCAGACACTCGCTGAAACTCGCGTGCCGGGCTGCCTACGGTGATCTCGGTGAGGATCTTTACCTCGGGTTCAACGCCCTCAGCATAGGCTTTCTCGTCGGCCATCAGTTTTTCGGCAGCCTCCCGGGCTTCGCCGATGAACACCGGGCTGTCGGAGAGAAAAGTATCATCAACGATGTGAAATAACAGCACATCTGATCGTGTTGCCCTGGCCCGCTGCATCCCCCAGCTAATTGCAGAGCGACTCGGCTCTGAACCGTCTATACCAATTACGATGTGTTCTGTCACGGCTCGCACCTTTCGTAGGGCTAGCGATGGAGGAGTATAAGTCCGTATCGCTTCTTAGTATTAATGGTACTCGTCAGAACGTATAGATTTCTATCTTTCGTCCGCTTTTGTTTTACCAAATATTAGCGATGCTGGTTACATAGTACGCTCGACAGTATGAGTACACACACAACCTCGTCTCCCGTAGCACCCAGTCTTAAGCAGGTTCGCCTGGCTCTTAACACCCTGTGGCCAGAGGATAGCGCGGAAGAGTGGGATCGGGTGGGTTTGGTGAGTGGTGATCCCTCGTCAAAGATTGAAAAGATTCTTCTTGCGGTAGATGCTGTACGAGAGACTGTTGACGAAGCTGTGGACACGGGAGTTGATCTTCTTCTCACGCACCACCCGCTTCTTCTTCGCGGGGTCACCTCGGTTGCTGAGGATCGTTATAAAGGGTCGCTCCTAGCCGATCTCATCCGTGCGGGATGCGCCCTGATGACCGCCCACACCAACGCGGATATCCCAAGAGAGGGGGTATCTGATCGTATCGCCCAACTCATAGGCCTGATCGAGACACGAGCGCTTGTTCCGAGCTCACACCCGCGGGCAGAGGAGGGGACGGGAATTGGTCGTGTGGGGAACTTGGAACATCCCACCACACTGGGCCAATTTGCCCAGCACGTGGCACAGGTACTCCCGCCCACGGCGAGTGGTGTACGTGTTTCGGGTGATTACAATCGTCCAATCAACAGGGTGGCACTTTGCGGGGGAGCGGGAGACGGTCTGCTTTCCCATTCCGAGGTGCTCGCCTCCGATGTCTATCTCACCTCCGACCTGCGACATCATCCGGCGTCCGAGTTTCGTGAGCAGGCCCTTTGCTCGGGGGGACCCGCCCTGATCGACGTATCACACTGGGCCGGTGAGTGGCTGTGGCTTGATGGTGCGGCCGAGCGAATTCGCGAGCTACTCCCATCCGTCGAGGTTGTCGTGAGCGAGTTGAGGACAGACGTCTGGGATTTTTCGATCACACAGTAGTACCCCACAGTGGGTGATCTAAAGCCCGATAGTATGGGGGCGGCACCTAAATAATCTTTTTAAATCTGTAAGGAAATTCCCGTGAAAGCGTCGCCAGAGCAGCAGCAAAAACTTTTAGAGGTTCAGAACCAAGACACCCTGCTCGGGCAGCTTGCCTATCGCGAGAAAAACTTACCGGAAAAACAGGCACTAGAAAAACTACAGCCGAGCTTTCTCGAGGCCAAGGAGGCCGCTAACCAGGCCAGGTCTACCGTGGAAGTCACCCAGGCAGAGATTCGTCGTCTCGAGGATGACACTGCGCTTATTAGGGCCCGTCTGGTTCGTAATCAGGAGCGCCTGTCAAGTAGCGCGTCCGCTAAAGAGGCTGTTGCCCTCGAAGACGAGCTCAAAACCCTTACTCGTCGCACCAACGAGCTTGAAGAGGTTACCCTGATCGTGATGGAGCGGCTTGAGGCAGAGGAAGCGCAGTTACTTTCTGCTAACTCTCAGCTCAAGATGCTTCACGAAAAACAGGCTGATATCAAGAAGAAAATTACGGATGCCCTCACAGAGCTGACCGCTGAGCGGGAGCATGTTATCGCTCAGAGAGAGCAGCTAGCGCAAGAAATCGCCCCCGAACTCTTGGCGCTTTACGAAAAGACACGTCAGCGTTACGGCGTGGGAGCGGCTCTGCTCCGTGGCCGGGTATCCGAGGCAAGCAATATGACCCTCACGGAAGCTGACCTCTCAATAATTCGAATGGCCGCCCCTGACGAGATCGTCTTTGATGCGGGTAGCGGCGCAATTCTTGTTCGCACCGCGGAATCCGGTCTCTAAACCTCGACCAAGTGCATACCTGCGACCACATCGTCGCCGAAGCCTCTCCCGATCTCGGGTGCGTAAATTCTGTGACGACGCTATGATGGATCAGGTGAGTGGGTTGGCAAGACGGCCGCGTTGTCCGTGAGGACACCGAGGAACGTCCGGGCTCCACAGGGCAAGACGGTGGGTAACACCCACCCGGGGCAACCCGCGAGAAAGTGCAACAGAGAGTAGACCGCCCGCGGCCTTGGTCACGGGTAAGGGTGAAACGGTGGTGTAAGAGACCACCAGCGTCTGTGGTGACACAGACGGCTGGGTAAACCTCGTCTGGAGCAAGGTCAGACAGAGAGCGATGAGGCTGCCCGCCAAGTTCTCGGGTAGACCGCTAGAGGCGTGCGGCAACGTACGTCGTAGATAGATGGCCGTCCAACCGAAACATATCGGGGGACAGAACCCGGCGTAGTAGCCGACCCACTCACACTAAAGGCCGTCGGCACATGTGTATTACTGCGCGGGCTTTATCGTTGTCTGCCCCAATGCAGTATTGGGACAGAAGATACATTTAGCAGGGGATAGAGGGCACTATGCAGCGAGTGCTGCAGCCCCCATAATTCCAGCGTTATTACGCAGGGCGGCAGGGATAATAGGGGCTTTAAGCTTGAGCAGGGGCAAGAACTTCTCGTGACTCTTTGAGACCCCACCACCCACCAAGAAGAGATCTGGAGAGAACAGAAACTCTAGTTCACTATAAAAAAGCTGCAGGCGTTCAGCCCAGACCGGATACTCCAGCTCCTCTCGTTCTCTCACGGAATTGGCGGCGAATTTTTCGTATGATTCCCCCTGATAGGGAAGATGACCCAGTTCAAAATTAGGTATCAAAACTCCGTTATAGATAAACGCACTGCCAATTCCCGTTCCCAGAGTGGTAACGATGATGGCACCCTGCGTATCCCGTGCTGCCCCATATTTTACCTCGGCAAAGCCCGCGGCGTCCGCATCATTAATAAAACGGATGCGGCGACCGAGAGTCTGCGTAAAGAGCTTTTCGGCTTCAAAATTAATCCACCGCTTGGACACGTTTGCAGCCGAGTGAGTTTTGCCGTTTTTAACGATTGCGGGAAAACAGATACCCAGTGGTTTCCCCTCGGCCTCTTCGGGAAGTTGATTGACAATTTCCAAGACAGTGTGGGCGATTGCCTCAGGTTCTCCGTCCTCGGGAGTGGGAATCTTAAAGCGTTCGCTCACTAACTCTCCCGTGGTGAGGTTGACCAGGGCCCCCTTGATGCCGGTTCCACCGATATCAACTCCAATAGCAAGCTGTGAATCAGTCATGATTTTGTCTTTCTGAATGTCTAGTGTCCAAAATAAGCTTCGGGTGTTGGCCCGAAAAACAGATGAGATCTAAGGAAGCGTGAGGATGTCGGTGCCGCTTTCGGTCACCACAAGTGTGTGTTCAAACTGAGCCGTAATGCTTTTATCTCGGGTGGTGACGGTCCAGTCGTCCGCCCACATGTCCCACTCGTGGGTGCCCAAAGTAAGCATCGGTTCTATTGTAAACACCATTCCCGGCTGGATCACATCGTTAAAGAGAGGTGCAGAGTCGTAGTGGGGAATGATAAGTCCGGTGTGAAACGCAGCCCCCACGCCGTGACCGGTAAAGTCACGCACTACTCCGTAGCCAAAGCGCTTTGCGTAGGACTCTATGGCACGACCGATAATATTCACCTGGCGTCCTGGAGCAACCGCCTTAATACCGCGCATGAGGGCCTCCTGGGTGCGCTCAATAAGGAGATTTACCTCCGAGGAGACCTCACCTACGCGGAAAGTATAGTTAGTATCACCGTGAAACCCGTCACGATACGCGGTGATATCAATATTGACGATGTCACCCTCCTCGAGAACTGTGTTATCGGGGATTCCGTGACAGATGACTTCGTTGATGGAGCTGCACAGCGATTTTGGATATCCGCGATATCCGAGGGTGCTGGGGTAGGCATCGTGTGTGATGACAAACTCGTGGCCAATCGCATCAAGCTCATCGGTTGTCACTCCGGGAACGATGGCTTTACCTACCTCTTGAACGGCCTGTGCGGCGATACGTCCTGCCGCTCGAATCTTTTCGATCTCTTCTGCGGTGTAGGTGTTATTACCGGTGTAGGCGGGGGGTTCGTTGCGGCCCACATAGGGGGGACGGGGGATCGAACGAGGTATCCTGCGCTCCGGTCCGACAATACCGGGAACAAGATGACCATTTATATCTTTGGGCATAGGTTCTAGTCTAGGGTGTGGAGGAAGAATCCAACGAAGAGAGGACAACTATGTCGAAGCAAGAGCTTCTTTTTTGGTATAACAGACGAACCGGTGAGGTTGAGACCGGACCCCAGTCTCTTGCTATTGATCGAATTGGGCCTTTTAAAACTGCTGCGGAAGCTGCTCGTGCTCTGGAAATCATTGAGGAGCGTGCTGCAAAGTGGGCGCGGGAAGATGCCGAAGAAGACTGATATCTTTTCCCTCAGACACAATTTTATTCGCGGTGCCACGCGAGGCACGGAACAGAAACGTCCGAGGCAGTAATCTTAGAAGTATTCTGCTGATGAGGACACACAAGAAGGAAGTGCCACGTGGATAAACAACGAGATTTTGTTTTGCGTACGATTGAGGAACGCGGCATCAAATTTGTTCGGATCTGGTTCACCGATGTGGTGGGTACGCTCAAGTCTGTGGCAATTGCTCCGGCAGAGGTCGAGAATGCCTTTATTGAGGGCATCGGTTTTGACGGTTCGGCGATCGAGGGCCTCACCCGCTCTTTTGAATCCGACCTCTTAGCTTTCCCCGACCCCGCCACCTTCCAGATATTGCCGTGGGGTTCCGACACTGATCCTACCGCGCGAATGTTTTGTGACATCACAACTCCCGATGGTCATCCAGCGGTGGCAGATCCCCGTAACGTGCTCAAGAGAATGCTTGAGAAAGCGGCAGACAAAGGATTCACCTTTTACACCCACCCCGAAATCGAGTTTTATCTTTTTAAATCTGCCAAATACGGTCCCGACGGCCCCGAACCCGTAGATAACGCCGGATACTTTGATAACGTTCCCGGCGGCACCGCTCACGATTTCCGTCGCGAAAGTGTCAGGATGCTCGAAGACCTGGGTATTTCGGTGGAGTTTAGCCATCATGAGGCGGGGCACGGGCAAAACGAAATTGACCTTCGCTATGCGGATGCCCTTGCCACTGCGGACAACATCATGACTTTTCGCACGGTGGTGAAAGAGGTGGCGATCAACCAGGGAGTTTATGCAACGTTTATGCCCAAGCCGATGAGTCAGCAGCCGGGTTCCGGCATGCACACTCACCTCTCGCTCTTTGAGGGTGAGCGTAACGCCTTTCACGAGGCGGGGGCTGAGTATCGTCTTTCAAAAACTGGTCGTCAGTTCATTGCCGGTCTACTGCATCACGCCCCGGAAATCACGGCGGTGACTAACCAGTTTGTGAATTCTTATAAGCGTCTATGGGGTGGTGACGAGGCTCCCAGTTTTGTCTGTTGGGGACATAACAACCACTCAGCCCTTGTGCGGGTTCCCATGTATAAACCGAATAAGAGTCAGAGCGTTCGGGTGGAGTATCGTGGCCTAGACTCCGCCTCAAACCCTTATCTTTCCTTTGCTCTGCTTCTGGCAGCTGGCCTTAAAGGAATCGAGGAGGGGTATGAGCTTCCCCCGGAGGCAGAAAACAACGTGTGGCAGCTCACCGACGCCGAGCGGCGTGCGCTGGGGTATAAGCCGCTTCCGGCCAGCTTGGAGCATGCGATCTCCGCTATGGAAAGTTCTGAACTAGTGGCAGAAACTCTTGGTGAGCAGGTCTTTAACTACTCCATTTTGAATAAGCGGGAGGAGTGGAAAGGTTTTCGCTCGGAGGTCACGCCTTTTGAACTAAAAAATAACCTGGGCATCCTGTAGGTTTTCGCGTGAGTCGCACAACATCCCTCACCACCCTGGCGCGCGCGGGTTTTTCTGATCTTACTGCGGCGCGCGCGGGTCTTGAGGCTCTAGAGGGTTTTCGGTTGTACTCGCGCGAAGAATGGCTCGATTTTTTTGCGTTCAGTGCCAGCCCAGATTCGGCGCTTCATGCGCTCATCTCTCTCCTCAGAGATAAGCGTTCGGAGGCGGCTACGGCGTTGCAGGAGTGCCCACACAGGATCGTGCGGCTCCTGGGAGCCTCGAATGGAATGGGGGAGTTTTTCTACCGCCATCCGGAGGAGCTTGTGTATGTGTGTCGAGCAGATCTCAAGGTTCTGAACCGAGAGCAATACACCGCCTCGCTTCTGCAATCGGTCGGTTCTGTGGCTGGATTCTCCCGAGAGCTGGGACAGAATTCTCCGGAACTAGAGTGGGATGCCCTGCGGATCAGGTACCGTCGTCATCTGGCGATTCTTGCCTGTTACGATCTTGAATCCGCCAACCCCTGTGACGTATTGAGCGAGGTGGCTGGTGCGCTGAGTGACCTGGCGAGTGCCGCGCTGGAGGCCTCTCTCTCGGTTGCTCGCCGGATAGTTTCCAGTTCCGCCTCAGTAGGGCAGAGCTTTTCGAGAGAACAGGTAATGGCAACGCGGTTTGCGATCATCGGCATGGGTAAGGCGGGGGCCCGCGAGCTGAACTACGTGAGCGATGTTGACGTTATTTTTGTCGCCGAACCTGCCGGTGAAGCGGGCCCTCACACCGACAGGCTCCTCGCTATTGCTACGCGACTTGCAACTGAGACCATGCGTGGGATACAGGGTATATCGGGGGAGCCGGCCCTGTGGGAAGTTGACAGCAATCTGCGGCCGGAGGGGAAAGATGGCGCACTCGTCCGAACACTTCGCTCCCACGTGGCCTACTACGAACGCTGGGCCAAGGGATGGGAATTTCAGGCTCTCATCAAGGCTCACCCTCTCGCCGGTGACCGGGAGTTGGGGAACGCATATGTTGACGCCCTGCGGCCGTTAGTGTGGTCAACCGCGGCTCGGAATAATTTTGTGCTGTCGGTTCAGGAGATGCGAGTGAGGGTCGCAGAAAATATCCCTGACGAGGAGCTCGACTACCAGCTCAAACTAGGGCCTGGGGGGCTACGCGATATTGAGTTTACGGTGCAGCTACTTCAGTTGGTTCACGGGCAGTGCGACGAGAGTCTGCGAGTAAGGGCGACCATCCCCGCGATTGAGGCTCTTGCAGGAGGAGGGTACATCGGGCGCGTTGATGCCGAGCAGTTTATCAGTGCCTACAAAAAGCTACGGGTGCTGGAGCATCGTCTGCAACTGTACCGTCTGACGCGCACCGCTTTAATGCCCAGGGATGAGGAAGAACAGCGTCGGTTGGCCCGAGCCTCCGGGCTGGCTACCACCGCTTCCGATTTGGTGCTCCAGTGGGAGCTCATTAAAAAAAGTGTACGCACCCTGCACCTAAAGCTTTTTTATCATCCACTCTTAAGCACAGCTGCTTCGGCAACCACGCTCAGTGTTGAGGGAGTCCTAATCACTGATGAACAAGCTGCTGCCCGCCTGTCGGCGATTGGGTTTCTTGACCCCCTGGGGGCCCTTCGTCACATTGCGGCCCTAAGTTCGGGGGTGTCCCGACGGGCGGCCATCCAGAGAAATCTTCTTCCAATCTTGCTGCAGTGGTTTTCGGAAGGGGCAAACCCCGATTATGGGCTACTCGCCTTTCGAAGGATTAGCGACTCGTTGGGAGCCTCACCGTGGTATCTCAGGTTGCTTCGAGACTCCACCTCTGCAGCAGAGAGGCTAACCTCTCTGCTTTCCGGGTCACGTTTTGTTGCGGGTTTGATGGAGCGTATCCCCGAGTCTGTGGCTTGGCTGGAGGGCGACAAGCTGTTATCCCCGCCCGATTTTGCCGAGTTAACCCATGAAATTCAGGCGATTATCTCACGGCACGAAACGGTGCAGCTCGCGGCGGAAGCTATTCGCCACGTGCGTCGTCGTGAGACGCTTCGTGCGGCAATAGCCTCCTGCGTGGGTGTAGCCTCACAGCGGCAGACCGCCACGGCCCTCTCCGATATAAGCTCGGCACTGCTCGCCGGTATCTTGCAGATGGTACATAGGCGTCCTGACTCGGAAAAGCAATCAATTGAGTTTGCCGTGATCGCAATGGGTAGGTACGGGGGAATAGAGATGGGGTTTGGCTCTGACCTTGACCTGATGTACGTATATCGCGGTGTTGATGGAAATCCCGATGCCGCGGTCGAGCAGAGCCTAGAGGCTCAGCGGATTGTTGCCGAGATTAAACTGCTCACCGATGATCCGCAGCTTCCCTTTGATATCGATCTTGGTTTGCGCCCGGAGGGGAAAAACGGCCCGTCCGTACGCTCTCTTGATTCGTACGCAGCCTATTACAGAAGGTGGTCGCAAGGATGGGAGGCTCAAGCGCTTCTTCGAGCCCGGGCTGTTGCTGGAGACGCCGTCCTGTGTACAGACTTCATAGATCTTGCTGATTCTGTGCGCTATCGAAGCGGGGTGGGTGAACTTGAGATACGTGAGATTCGGCGGGTTAAAGCCCGAGTTGAGGGGGAGAGACTACCCCGGGGTGCCGATCCCCTGAGACATCTCAAGCTGGGGCGCGGGTCGCTGAGTGATGTGGAGTGGTTGGTACAGTTGATCCAGCTTATGCATGCGCACCGGATACCCGAGTTGCGCACCACCTCTACACGTGACTCCTTACACACGGCATCCAAATACGCTCTGATTGCAAGGGATGATGCGCTGCTCCTTGAGGAGGCCTGGTTGCTATCCACCAGGATACGATCTGCCCTGACGCTCTGGCTTAACAAAACGGTGGACGTTCTGCCGAGCGACCGAGACCAATTGGAGGGGGTCGCCAGGCTCGTTGGGCTCCCGGCGGGTTCTGCCAGTGAACTAGAACAGCGGTATCTGAGTGTGACTCGACGTGCTCGGGCAGTTTTTGAGCGCGACTTTTACGGCACAGAAACATAGACGTTAGCCCATTTGTGTCACTAATTCGTCAGCGCCACACCAGGTGTAACTTCAGGAATCGGGAGGAAGACTGCGCTGTGACGGCAATTTTCTGCTAGGGAAGCGAAGCGTATTAACGGTGAACCACGGCGGCTTTCGCGGTTCACCGTTCTGAGATTAAACGCTTAGACCCCGTAATAAAGCTGAAATTCATACGGGTGTGGATGCTGCGACAGGGGCGTAATCTCGTGTTCGCGCTTGTACTCAATCCAGGTGGTGATGAGTTCCGTGCTGAAGACCCCTCCCTCTAGCAGAAAGCCGTGATCGTTTTCAAGCGCGATCAGTGACTCTTCAAGCGAGCCGGGGATCTGAGGAATGTCTTTGGCTTCCTCCGGTGGCAGCTCATAAAGATCTTTATCAATGGGCTCGTGAGGCTCAATACGGTTTTTAATTCCGTCAATGCCCGCCATGAGCTGAGCAGCAAATCCGAGGTAGGGGTTACTCGAACCGTCGGGAACACGGAACTCAATACGTTTTGCCTTGGGGTTGCTCCCCGTGATGGGGATTCGTACGGCAGCCGAGCGGTTTCCTGCCGAATATACCAGGTTAACGGGGGCCTCAAACCCCTTTACCAGGCGGCGGTATGAGTTTGTACTGGGATTTGTGAAGGCAAGGACAGCACCCGCATGCTTAAGCAGACCACCGATATACCAGCGGGCAATATCGCTGAGGCCGCCGTATCCTGACTCATCGTAAAAGAGTGGTTTGCCGTTATTCCACAACGATTGGTGTACGTGCATCCCAGAACCGTTGTCGCCAAAGAGGGGCTTGGGCATAAAAGTAGCGGTTTTACCCCACTGATTGGCGGTGTTCTTGACTACGTATTTAAACTTGAGAATGTCGTCGGCGGAGGCCAACATTGTGTCAAAGCGATAGTTAATCTCTCCTTGGCCGCCCGCGCCCACTTCGTGGTGTGAGCGCTCAAGCTGGAGGCCCACTTCTTCGAGCTTGAGGCAGATATCATCGCGTAGATCCGCATGGTGGTCGGTGGGAGTGACGGGGAAATAACCGCTCTTATAGTGGATCTTGTGGCCAAGATTGCCGCCCTCTTCTTGTCTACCAGAGTTCCACCCTCCCTCGTCTGAGTCAACAGAGTAGAAGCTGTGGTGGGGGTTGATCTTGTAGCGAACATCGTCAAAAATGTAGAACTCGGCCTCGGGAGCAAAATAAGCGGTGTCTGCAATTCCCGTAGAAGTGAGGTATCGCTCAGCCTTTTTGGCTATTTGACGGGGGTCTTTTGAATAGGTCTCCCCGGTGCGCGGATTGTAAATGTCGCAGAGTATGATGAGTGTGCGATTTGTGCGGAACGGATCGATATAGGCTGTGGAGATATCGGGGATAAGCTGCATATCTGATTCATTGATGCTCGCGAATCCGCGGATAGAGGAGCCGTCAAAGAGCTGCCCTACCGAGAAGAAATCCTCATCGACCGTAGAAGAGGGGATATTAAAGTGCTGTTGCACGCCCGGCAGATCGGTAAAGCGAATATCAACGAACTTTACATCGGTGTCTTTGATGAATTTTAAGACTTCGGAAGAATCATTAAACATGTGAGATTAGCTCCAGGTGGGTGTGGGGTCACTGATTTCTATCCAACTAAGGCTACGGGTATTGGGTTTCACCCTGATTAGAGATTTGTTTCGAGCAGGTTAAACGAAACAGCGGGGCGCGGTCACGAGCGGACGTCTGACCTGAGCAGAGGTGTGAGGTCGCGTAGACTGGTGGGGTGCAAGATTCATCTCCTAATCCACAGACTTTTGGGGAAGCGGCCCCGAGTACCTGGCCCGGTGAGCGCCTTGGCCTTGCCGCCTCTGGTCGGGGCTCAATCGCTCGGGTGGGGCGTAGAATTATAGCTCTTCTGGTTGATTGGGGGATTGCTATGCTTCTCTCCTACGCATTTTTTGGCTCGGAGGCCCTAGCAAACCTGATTATTTTTATGGTGATGCAGGTGGTGTTTATTCCCACGATTGGTGGCAGCCTGGGGCATCGACTACTGGGAATGAGGGTGATTGCTCTGAACGGAAAGTGGGTTGGCCCCTGGCGCCCTCTTGTGCGTACGGTGCTTCTCTGTCTGGTTCTTCCTGTACTCGTGTGGGACAGCGATCAACGTGCGTTCCACGATAAAATTCCGGGAACAGCCCTCATCATTGCCTAACATCACCTAGTAAAGTCGTGCCCCACATCTTTTATGAACGGCGCGCATTCGTTTGATAGGTCAATCCTGTACTAGCGGGGGCGCGGCGCCCTCACCTTATTGGGGTCAATCCCCTTGGGTATGCCCACCGGGGTGCTCTGAAGCGAGTTAAGGCGGTTACTGACCGCCACGACCTCTTGGCGAGTGAGCGTGGACTTGGTCTTGCGAATGTCCCGTGCGAGCCTCCAGAGTGGTACAGAGTCTTCGTCTGGTCCAACAATAAGGTGTGTCACCTGAACGGTGGGTAGGCTGCGACGAATCTTGCGCTCCTCATCGCTGAGTAAGCGCTGGACACGGTTGTAGGGTCCCTCCGCAATCAGGACAACACCGCCCTTACCGGTGACCCGGTAAACGGCATCTTTTGTTCTGGGGTTGAGTGCGACAGGGACTTCGTTTCCACGCCAGGAACGGCGGAGGCCGTTTTTGATGACCGCACCAACGGCTCCGGGTTCTCCCTCAATTTGGGCATAGGCGGCCCGCTCTGCACGGCGTCCCAGAACGATAAGAGCGATAAGAAGGCCAAGAAGGATACCCGCAAGAACCCAGAGCACAGCACTGAATATCGTGCCCGGAACAAATAAGATCAGGGCAACGCTCACCAGGATAGGCACAAAAAAGCAGATAAGAAGTACCAGGGTGATGTTGCTGTCATAGCGACGGGTCATCTGGAACACCTGCCACATCTGTTTGATGCGGCTCGGCTTTTTTGTCTTCTTGGTCTTTACGGTGTCGTCTTTGGGTTTAGCCATGTTTTAAGGATACCGTTGATTCGCTTAGCCGCAGGACATCAGTATCCTCCACAGGGAGATGTTTTACACATAATCGTCCTAGTGCGAATCGAACGTGGTGTGGGGCGGCAAAAAAAGACATGATCGGATCATGACTCACAAGAGGGGAAAAATACCGGCAAGAGATCGAGCCAAAGCCTACGATCTGGCATACCACGCGGGTTTTCGACTTGTCGACGGGGTATCAAGCAGCGCACAGAGCCATGTGTGGCGAGCAGTCGACCTGCGCACTAAGCGTGAGATGATTCTAAAAATTGAGCGGGTTCGGAACACTTCTTTCGACGAAACAGTTCCTCCAGCATTCTGGAAGTCAACGTTCCCGGGTGTTCCACGGACATTCGATCGTCACTCCTCACCGCGCTTTGGCACGGCACTCCTGTTAGAGTCCATTGCCGCACGTTCTGTCGCAGAGGTTGTAGAGAGTCGAGAGAATCTGATTCGCAGTTCGCACGCCGGACTCCTTCTCACCGATTTGGTGAGGATGGCTCGTACGTCCCTGCTACAGAACGTCTGTCTCGGTGCTGCACCCCTCGACAATCTAGCGATTTCTTATGCGGGTAACCTCACGCTATTTGGTCAACGAAGCGTTCACCTGAGCGGTTCGGCTCTCGGGAACGATTGTTGCAGGCTCGGTGTAGAGCCACAATTACTTATTGACCTCTTGCGAATGACAATGCCGGAGGGTTTTCGCCGTACAGAGTTGGCCCGTGCAGTGATGCAGGAACTGCGTGACAAAACTGTTGCCCCTGAGCGGCTTCACGATGCCCTACTCATTGTCATCGCGAGCTTTGTCAGTAACGCGCCTCGGACGAGCTTGGCGCATCTCATGCGGGGTTCAAACCTGGATGTTCTCGACGAGCAAGATACCCCGTCACTATCACAAAGACTTTTACGTTTTGTTCACCTCGCGAGGATCGTGACGCGTCGAGCAGCGCCTCAGAATCCCGTCTGTGACGGAAAAGAAAGAAGCAGGCAATACGGCAGATTCAAAAAACCGATTTTTGTTGGTGCGGCACTCGCTCTGGGAGTTCTTACGACAGCGGTTTTTGCGCTTCCAGATTCAGAGGATGCACCTGCAGCCCAGTCAGGAGCGCACGAACGCGGCGAGAGAAAAAAGGCCCCCGTCACAGAAAACTCCCCGTCCCTCCCTAATCCGGGAGTAGACGTCGCTGGTAGTGAGGCGAGTGAAGAGAGTAACAACGCTCAAAGTAGCGATGGTAACAACGCCGAGGCGGCTAACACGGAGATGAGGGCCTCGCATTCAGAGGGCAAAACAAGTGAAGACCCGGTTGAGGGAACACGGTGGATACTGGGGGAGATGAGACAGTGCGCGCTATCGGGCGAACCCCCCGCCGGGCAGTCACGACACGAACATTTTCTTATTTGTGCGGAGGCCTTTCTTCTCGATCCCGTAGCGTCGATAGAAAAGGAGCTTGCTGATTTTGTGCTGGGAAACGAAGCCCTGAGCTCTCCGTCCGAAATAGAACTCGTAGACTTCCTGGGTGGAACTGCGCTCACCACGGCAGTGTGGCGGGGAGCGGACGGTGGCAGCACAACAACGGCCTCGCTCCTTATGGTGAGGAGCGAGGCCGGTTGGCGTTTGCGGGCGTTTTATTAGCTCGCTTTTGCGGGAGTACTTAGATGCCGAGGTCTCCCTCGAAGGCTCCCTCTTCGAGGCGTGCTCGAACCTGTGAGAGGAAGCGAGCAGCGTCAGCACCATCAACTACGCGGTGATCGTAAGAGATAGCAAGGTAGACGGTTGAACGGATAGCAATTGTGTCTTCCCCGTCACTCGTTTTGGCAACCACAGGCTTTTTCACAACCGCTCCCGTACCGAGGATGGCAACCTGCGGTAGGAACACGAGAGGAGTGTCGAAGAGTGCCCCGCGCGAGCCAGTGTTGGTGAGTGTGAAGGTGCCTCCGGCGAGCTCGTCTGGCTTGAGCTGATTGTTACGAGTACGGGTCGCGAGATCGGCGACCTCAGCGGCCAGCTCAGCAATGTTCTTGTCACCCGCATTACGGATAACGGGGGTGAGAAGTCCGCGTTCGGTATCAACAGCAATGCTGAGGTTCTCGTGGTCGGGGTAAACGATTGTGTCATTTTCAACCGTTGCGTTAATAATCGGATAGGTGCGTAGAGCCTCTGTTGCTGCCAGCGCAAAGAAAGGCAGGAAGGAGAGCTTGTTACCCGTTCGAGCGAGGAACTCGTCTTTCTTTGCAAGACGCAACGCCGCAACCTTGGTCACGTCCACCTCAACAACGGTTGTGAGCTGAGCGGTCGTCTGGAGCGAGGCAACAGCACGCTCGGCAATAACCTTGCGGAGTCGTGAGAACTTTTGTGTGGTTCCACGAAGCTCAGAAACAACCACGGGCGCGGATGCGGCGGGGGTCTTGGGACCAGTAATATTCGCTGCGAGAACATCTTCTTTTCGAATGCGTCCACCTACACCGGTTCCCACAACACGATTGAGATCCACCCCCATATCGTTTGCAAGCTTACGAATGATGGGCGTGATATAGCTGGCGGCACCATCATCATTAGTGGGTGCGGGAGCTGCCACCGGCGCCGAGACAATAGGCGCCGACACGATAGGGATAGAGGGCGCGGGCGGGGCGGAGCTTACAGCGGGAGCGGGGGCGGGCTCCGGGGCTGCTACGGGGGCGGGTGCCGCTGCAGCAACCGGTTCTGGAGTCGCTGCCGGGGCGGGCTCCGGGGTTGCTGCGGGGGCGGGTGCCGCTGCAGCACCGCTGCCGTCGCCAATGCGGGCCAGGACAGCACCAACCTCAACGGTCTCGTCTTCCTGCACCAGAATCTCTTCGAGCACACCGGCAATGGGCGAGGGAATCTCCGTATCTACCTTGTCTGTTGACACCTCGAGTAGAGGCTCGTCCACCTCGATAGTGTCGCCCACGTTTTTAAGCCAGCGGGTAACAGTTCCTTCGGTAACGCTTTCTCCCAGGGCTGGGAGGCTAACCGACTCACTCATGATTTTCTCCTTGATATACCCCTGGAACTTACGGTTCTTGGGGCGTTTGTTCTGTTATTAAAAGTTGCTTAAAGGGTGTGAAGCGGTTTTCCGGCGAGATAGAGCATTGCTTCGCCAATGGACTCGTTCTGCGAGGGATGCGCATGAACGAGGGGAGCGATGTCCTCCGGGTGTGCTTCCCAGTTGACGATGAGCTGTGCCTCGCCGATCAACTCACCTACACGGCCACCAATCATGTGCACACCAACAACGGGCCCGTCGTTAACTCGAACGACCTTGACCGTTCCCGAAGCACCAATGATCTCACTCTTTGCGTTGCCCGCCAGGTTGTACTCGTAGGAGCTGATGGACTCGGATCCGTAGCGCTCCTTTGCTTTTGCTTCGGTGAGGCCAACTGATGCAACTTCTGGGTCACAGTAGGTGATCTTGGGTATGTTCACGTCATCAATGACAACGGGCTTTAGTCCCGCAATCTCTTCTGCGACAAAGATTCCCTGCTGGTAGCTGCGGTGAGCGAGTTGTAGTCCGGGGACAATGTCTCCTACCGCGTACACGTCGGGAACGTTTGTCTGGAGACGCTCGTTGGTTGTCACAAAGCCGCGATCCAGGGCAATACCCACCTCTTCAAAGCCCATGCCGCCGGTGTGGGGGCCGCGACCGACCGCCACAAGGAGAACCTCTGCTTCGACTACCTCTCCGTTTTCAAGGGTTATACGGACCCCGTTATCATCCTGTGTCACGGATTGGAAGCGCTGCCCAAGCTTGTAGTTGATGCCCCGCTTGCGGAATGCTCGTTCAAGCTGTTTACTGACGGACTCTTCTTCGTTGGGGACTAGGTGGGGAAGCCCCTCTATGACGGTCACCTCAGCACCAAACGAGCGCCATACGCTGGCAAACTCCACACCAATGACACCGCCACCAAGGACAGCGACGCTTTGTGGAATAAAATTGAGCTCCAGAGCATACTCACTTGTAATCACACGACCACCAATATCAAGGCCGGGGAGGCTGCGTGAGTAGGAGCCGGTTGCAAGAACGACGTTTTTACCGGTGTAGGTATCCTCACCCACCTGAACGGTGGTGGGAGATATGAGGCGTCCTTCGCCAGAAACAACCGTCACCTTACGAGCACTCAGAAGCCCTTGAAGACCCTTGTATTTTTTTGCAACGATTCCCTCGCGGTACGCGGTAACGGCCGCGATATCAATCCCGGACACGGTGGTGTTGACTCCGTATTTTGCGCTGTCACGGGCGACATCTGCCACCTCTGCCGAGTGCAGTAGCGCCTTCGTGGGGACACACCCTCGGTGCAAGCAGGTTCCTCCGACCTTATCTTTTTCGATCACCACCGCAGAGAGTCCAAGTTCGATGGCACGAATAGCGGTTGCGTAACCCGCGCTTCCGCCACCCAATACAACGATGTCAAAGTCATTTTGTGACACGGGGTCTCTTCCTATCGTGATAGAGCGTAAATTTTAGACAGGCGAGTCTGGTGGGCAACCAGGTGAGTAGCCCAAGACACGCCTTTAAGCCTACTACTTAAGCCTGCTTAGTTTCTTATAGCGGTATCAATAGTTGCGTAAAAAATCGATGAGTGTGCGTACCGATACGCCTGTTGCTCCACGATCCGTATACCCAAACGCTGAACCCTCGTTATTAGACGGACCCGCAATATCTATGTGCGCCCACGGTATCGTCTCTTGAGAATCATCCTCGCGCACCGTTGTAAAGTCACGGAGAAAGGCTGCCGCAAGCATCATCGACGCTGCCACGTTGCCTATTTTAGTGTTGGCGATGTCGGCTATATCCGAGGTGAGCATCTCCCTGACCTCGTCAGGAATTGGCATGGGCCACATGGGCTCGCCAGCCCGAATGCTGGCGGCATGAAGCTGGTCTACCAGGGGCGTATCACCCATCAGGCCGGAGGTGCGAGTTCCGAGCGCTACTATCTGAGCGCCGGTGAGTGTGGCGATATCGATGATTGCATCCGGATTTTCTTCGCCGGCTCGTGCAAGGGCATCAGCAAGAACAAGGCGCCCCTCAGCATCGGTGTTTAAAACCTCCACGGTTGTTCCATTGCGTATTGTGATCACATCACCCGGCCTCGTGGCGGTGCTGGAGGGCATATTTTCGGCAAGGGGGAGCCAAGAGGTGATATGAATGGGAAGCTGAAGTTTAGCGGCAGCCCAGATGATAGCGAGCACGGACGCTGCACCCGCCATGTCGCCCTTCATGCCTACCATGGCTGCGGGGGGCTTGAGGGAGAGGCCTCCGGTATCAAATGTGATGCCCTTGCCCACAAGCGCTATATGAGAGGAAGCATTGGTGGGATTGTAATCCAGACGGAGCAGGCGGGGGAGCCTGCTCGATCCCTGTCCCACACCCATGATTCCGCCAAAGCCGTCCCGGAGCAATTCTTTTTCTGTCCACACGGTGTGTTCAATGGGAAGCTCGTCAACGTATTCAAGGGATTTTTCTACCATGGAAGCGGGGAAGAGGTCGTTTGCGGGTGTGTTCACCAGATCTTTAACCATTGCAACAGCCTCTGCAGTAACGGTTGCGCGTGTGACCAAATCGTTAGATGAAAATTTGCTGTGCACGATGACGCGAGAGACGGGCTCCTGTGCCTTCTTGCGTGATACACCGCGGAATTCGTTAAAGGTATATCCGCCCAGGGTCGCGCCCTCAAGGATCGCAGCGAGTTCACTTTCGTCCGAGTGGGGCAGGGCAACCACCACGGTTTTTACTCCCCGAATCTTGCGGATTGCCGATCCCACGGCGTTACGTAGAGCATCGGGGGTGGCAGATTTTCCGATACCGATGAGGATAAGCGTCTGCGGCCCCGTTGCGCTGGGGGTGGGGATTCGTGTGAGCGTATCCGCAGCACCGGATACGCCGAGAGCGGAAAAATCGAGAGCGGTTGTATCGAAGTGGGCGCTGGAATGAGACACTACAGCTCTGTCTTTACCCTGTAAAACGCCGATGATAATGGCATCAGCAGTGATTGTAGAAGTTGAAGAAGAGCTGAGTTCAAGCTGAGGGATAAGGTGCATAACACCAGCCTACGCCTAGACTCGAAGCATGCGAAGTGAAGAACCTCTCTTTGAGCTTATTGATGACGCCTACGAACAGATAGAGTCGGGGCTCCCCTTGGTGATTGCTCTCACCGGGTTTGCGGATGCGGGCTCCGCGGTGTCTCAGTTGGAGAATTATTTTATTAACACGGTTAAACCGGAACCCGTTGTCTTCTTCGACGCCGACGTGTTTTTGGATTACCGATCACGCCGACCGAGCATCCTGTTCGCAGAGGATCGGTTGGTTGACTATCGTGTGCCCGAGCTTAAGCTTTATCACGCACACGATGAACTTGGGCAACCGTTTCTCCTACTTATGGGCTTTGAGCCCGACTACATGTGGGAGCGATTTGTCGCGAGCGTCTTCTACCTTATGGAGGATTTGCAGGTCTCCCAGACGGTCTGGGTGCACTCGATCCCCATGCCCGTTCCACACACCCGGCCGATCGGTGTTACCGTGAGCGGCACGCGTACAGACCTCATCGATTCGCTATCCGTGTGGAAACCGAGCGCTCAGGTTTCCGCCACGATCGGACACCTGATTGAGAATCGCCTGCAGGAGGCGGGAAAACAGGTCGTGGGCTTTGTGTTACTCATTTCGCACTACCTGGCCGATTCGGAGTACCCTGCCGCATTACTTTCTGCGCTGGAATGTATTAGCGAAGCAACGGGGCTTATCTTCCCCACCGATTCAATTCGCGAGCGGGGTCGTGAGTTTATGGCAAAGATCGCGGAGCAGGTCGCTTCAAATCCCGAGACACAAAACATGGTTACCCAGCTGGAAGAGCGTCACGACTCGTATATGCAGGGCACAACGGTTCGTTCCCCTCTGATTAGAACAGACGGAACGTTGCCGAGCGCAGATCAGATTGCAAGCGAATTGGAGCGGTTTCTTGCTGCGCAACAGGACGATGAAGGGTTTAGCGGCCCTGGAAACTTGGGCGATAACGGTGATAAAGACAAGCGTGGTGACAAAGATAAAGGGTGATCGTTGAAACAGCGGTGGAGTCCGGTTGTGAGAAGCCGGGGTTAAATAAAGAATAAAATTTATCCTGGAGGAATAACCGCTGTATAGCGCGTGTTACATGACTATGAGTCCATATTATTGCCCATAATTTCGACACTGCCAAACAGCAGTTGCACGAACCACTATCAAATTCATGCAATAATTAAGAAAATCAGACCCGTTGCAGGTTGTGTTGTCGGATACCACATGGATAATAAGACACACTGGACTTGACATGGGTCTTAGTAGTTTGCAGATAGTAACGAGCGCGGGCACGACGATTACTGCCCTGACATCAGATGAGAGGCGGGTGCGTGGCTACAAAAACCACGACCACAAGTAAGAGCGCACAACCACAGACTGCCGAGAAAGAAGGTACTGCGGTGAAAGCTACAGAAACTGTGCAGAAGGCTGCGGGTACCCCGAAGAAAGCTCCTGTAAAAAAAGTGGCAGCAAAAAAGACAGCTACTACACGAGCAACGACGACGGGGTCGCAAACAACAGAGGCCACGAAGGTTAAGCGTGCTGTGACCGCTAAGGATACCAAGCCTAAAGCCACGAGCCGTCGTAAGGCTTCAGAGGAAGATATTGAAGAAGAAGACTTAGAAAAAGACGATGATATCGACATTGATGTAGTTGTTGTCGACGGGGCAGAGGAAGACCTAGAGGTCGAGGCCGAAGATAGCCCCAAGAAAAAAGCTACCAGTGACGAACCGCTCCCCACGGGCGCAATCGTCATCTCTGACGCTGATGATGCGGACGAGGTTCCCGTATTTGCAACCGCCATTACGGGGGCTACAGCGGATCCGGTCAAAGACTATCTTAAGCAGATTGGTAAGGTTGCTCTTCTTAACGCGGCTGAAGAGGTTGAACTGGCCATGCGTATTGAGGCCGGACTTTTTGCCGAGGACAAACTAGCAGACACAACCGATATGCCCAAGCAGCTCCAACGCGAATTGCGATGGGTTGCGCGTGACGGACAGCGGGCAAAGGCCCACCTCTTGGGCGCAAACCTTCGACTAGTGGTGTCGCTTGCAAAGCGATACACCGGGCGCGGTATGCAGTTTCTTGACCTCATTCAAGAGGGAAACCTGGGTCTGATCCGCGCGGTTGAAAAATTTGACTATACTAAGGGATTCAAATTTTCTACGTACGCCACCTGGTGGATTCGTCAGGCGATTACGCGCGCAATGGCCGACCAGGCTCGAACCATTCGTATCCCCGTGCACATGGTTGAGGTCATCAATAAGCTCGCGCGGGTTCAGCGCCAGATGCTCCAGGATCTCGGACGTGAGCCCACCCCGGAGGAACTCAGCCGCGAACTCGATATGACACCCGAAAAAGTGGTTGAGGTTCAGAAATATGGGCGCGAACCGATTTCGCTCCACACCCCCCTGGGTGAGGATGGCGATAGCGAGTTCGGCGACCTGATCGAGGATACGGAGGCGGTTGTCCCCGCCGACGCGGTTGGCTTTACTATGCTCCAGCGTCAGCTTGAGTCGCTGCTTGATTCGCTCTCTGAGCGTGAAGCGGGCGTCATTCGCATGAGGTTTGGGCTGGGTGACGGTATGCCTAAGACCCTGGATCAGATTGGTGACACGTTTGGTGTAACGCGTGAACGTATCCGCCAAATTGAATCAAAAACTATGGCAAAGCTTCGTCATCCATCACGATCCCAATCGCTGCGTGACTACCTAGAGTAGGTCGACTAAACATTTGAGCCCTGTGCCGAAAACGAATCCTCGATTCGGCACAGGGCCTTTTTTATGAGTGTGCAGCTTATCGCTCGTATAGCTTGTGGCTTTCGTCGTGCCAGGAAGACACAAGGGGAAGGAGTTTTTCTTTGTGCTTATTACCGTGGTGTGCACAGAAGAGCAGTTCGCTACCTCCCAGAGTGGCTCTAACGTAGGCCTGAGATCCGCAACTATCACAACGATCAAGCGCGGTAAGCGGTCGCTCCTCCTCGACCGGAGCGGTTTCGTCTGTGTTTGTTAACGTTGTCATGAGCTCCACCTCCCTTTAAAATTTGGTAGCTTGTGATTACTATCAAAGCATTTTTTTGCTCTCTTTTGGGTTTAAACTAGCGTTTTTCGCTTACCGCGTATCGGGGAATACACTGAGATAGTTGGGTGTCATAGCGAACAAATGTCAGATCTGTGACCTACTCTTATTCACGTAGTATTCACCACACTTGCAAGGAGCGTTTTGGTCTCATCAGACTATTCGGCACGGCACCTATCGGTTCTTGAGGGGCTGGAGGCCGTTCGTAAGCGGCCCGGTATGTATATCGGATCCACCGATTCACGCGGCCTTATGCACTGTCTCTGGGAGATCATCGATAACTCGGTTGATGAGGCCCTGGCCGGATTTGGCGAGACTATCTCGATCGTACTGCACCCTGACGGCAGCGTTGAGGTATCTGATTCTGGCCGCGGGGTTCCGGTAGACATTGAGCCTAAAACCGGATTGAGCGGTGTAGAGCTTGTATTTACGAAGCTTCACGCGGGTGGCAAGTTTGGAGGGGGCTCGTACGGCTCATCTGGCGGTTTGCACGGGGTCGGAGCGTCTGTGGTGAACGCTCTTTCTGCGCGTCTCGATGTTGCGGTAGATCGCGGCGGAAAAACCTGGGAGATGTCTTTTAGACACGGAGAGCCCGGCGTTTTTAGCGATTCAGGCAGGGAACCCGCGCCCGATGCGCCTTTCACCCCGTTTGAAAAAGAAAGCGGTATGAGAGAGACCGGTAGGGTCAAAAAGGGTGTTACCGGAACAAGGGTTCGATACTGGGCAGACCCACAGATTTTTACGGCAGACGCCAGTTTTGATTCGGAACAATTACGTGCCCGTGCTCGACAAACCGCTTTTCTCATCCCCGGTCTTCGCCTGGTCCTTGACGATCGGCGGGGTGCGGAGCACAGCGGGGAAGAATTTTTCTACGAGGGTGGAATCTCAGAGTATGTTGATTTTCTCGCCCCCGATTCGGCAATCACCGACACGTGGCGCCTGAGCGGTACCCACACATTCACCGAGACAGTCCCCGTGATGAACAGTGATGGTCACATGGTGTCAAGCGAGGTTGAGCGTGAATGTACAGTTGATATCGCTCTGCGCTGGGGAACCGGTTACGAAACGGTCCTACGTAGTTATGTAAACATCATTGCTACTCCAAAGGGTGGCACCCATCAGGCCGGTTTTGAACAGGCGCTGGTGAAGTTTTTCCGGCAGCAAATTGAAGCAAACGCCCGTCGCTTAAAAGCGGGTAATGACAAGGTTGAGAAAGACGACATCCTGGCCGGGCTGACCGCAGTGCTCACAGTACGTTTACCTGAACCGCAATTCGAAGGGCAAACCAAAGAAATTTTGGGTACTCCTGCGGTGCGTTCTATCACCAATAAGGTTCTTACCCACGGGCTTAAGCAGCTTTTTGAGTCGACTAAACGTCAAGAGAAAGCACAGTGTTCTCTTGTGCTCGAAAAGGTTGTTTCCGAAATGAAATCACGTATTTCACTACGTGCCCAGCGGGATACACAGCGCCGAAAGACGTCGCTTGAAAGCTCCTCGCTTCCCGCCAAACTTATTGATTGCCGCTCGAAGGATGTTGAGGGTTCCGAGCTGTTTATCGTTGAGGGTGATTCCGCACTGGGAACAGCGCGGCCCGCTCGAGATAGCGAGTTTCAAGCGCTATTACCGATCCGGGGAAAAATCCTTAACGTGCAGAAGGCATCGGTAGCGGATATGCTCTCCAACGCCGAGTGCGGTGCGATCATCAAGGTAATCGGTGCGGGTTCGGGAAGAGATTTTGATCTCTCATCTGCACGCTACGGCAAGGTCATCATCATGAGCGATGCCGATGTGGACGGGGCACACATACGAACGCTGCTCCTCACCCTCTTTTTCCGCTATATGCGCCCCCTGGTTGAGGCAGGACGGGTTTTTGCGGCAGTTCCCCCCCTCCACCGGGTTATTATTCAAAACGCTGGTAAAAAACCGAACGATACCGTTTATACCTATAGCGAAGAGCAGCTGAACACCCTCTTGAGCGACCTTAAAAAGCGCGGTAAAAAATACTTGGAACCAATTCAACGTTACAAGGGTCTGGGCGAGATGGATGCACATCAGCTTGCAGAGACAACGATGGATCGCGAAAAACGTGTGCTACGTCGCGTGGGAATGGCGGATGCACAAGCAGCCTCGCGGGTTTTTGAGCTCTTGATGGGCAATGAGGTGGCTCCTCGCAAGGAGTTCATCGTATCAAGTTCCGACACTCTTTCCCGGGAGCGCATTGACGTGTAAGCGGTGATCATCCCGTAGGCTGTGGGAGTGTATTTAATTGGACTCACCGGTGGTATAGCGGCCGGGAAAAGCACGGTTTCGCGCCGTCTTGCTGAACGGGGAGCGTATCATCTTGATGCCGATGCCATAGCACGGATCGTTGTGGAGCCGGGTTCTAGGACCCTGGATAAGATCGCCTATCTCTTCGGACCTGACGTTATCGCTGAGGATGGAAGCCTAAATAGGGCAGCTTTGGGAGCAATCGTTTTTCAGAACCAGCAGGCCCTATCAGAACTTAACGCAATTATTCATCCGGAGGTTCAAAAGTTTACTCGTGAGCGTATCGCTGAAATCACACGGAGCGATCCACACGCGGTGATCGTCTACGATGTTCCGCTGCTTGTGGAGGCACGAGTGGATCATCCCTGGAACCTTGTGGTGACGGTTGAGGCGCCCTCACAGGTGCGAATCGATCGTTTGATGCAGCTGCGAGGATTTTCACGCGCGCAGGCCGAAGCTCGTGTGGCGCAACAGGCTACGGAAGCCGAGCGTCGTGCGGTCGCCCAGGTGGTGATTGATTCTTCAGGAACGGAGGAGCAGACTATCGCGCAGGCCGACGAGCTCTGGGAGAGAGTCACTTCCGAGGCCTCACAGCGTGATTAATCGCCCCGAGCGTAAGATTTATGAAAGCCATTGTCAGTGGTGGAGCGTACACTAAAAACATGGAACCTACGCGTGTGGTTCGACCTTTTGAGGTCGTGAGTGAATATCAACCGAGTGGTGATCAGCCCAAGGCTATCGCCGAGCTTGCGTCTCGCATTAACGCCGGAGAAACCGACGTTGTCCTTCTGGGGGCCACGGGTACGGGAAAATCGGCGACTACCGCCTGGCTTATCGAAAAAGTACAGCGCCCCACACTTATCCTTGCGCACAATAAAACCCTTGCCGCACAGTTGGCAAATGAGTTTCGCGAGCTTATGCCCAATAACGCGGTTGAGTATTTTGTTTCGTATTACGATTACTATCAGCCCGAGGCGTATGTGCCTCAGACGGATACTTTTATCGAAAAAGACTCCTCGATCAACGCAGAGGTAGAGAGGCTTCGACACTCCACCACCAACGCACTGCTGAGTCGACGAGACGTTGTTGTTGTCTCCACTGTCTCGTGTATTTATGGGCTGGGGAAACCCGAAGAGTACTACGAGGCGATGATGGCCCTGCGTGTGGGGCAGCAGGTAGATCGTGACTGGCTCATCCGTAAATTTGTCTCGATGCAGTATCAGCGTAACGACATTGATTTTTCCCGTGGAAACTTCCGGGTTCGCGGTGACACCATAGAGATTATCCCCATGTACGAAGAGCTAGCGATTCGAATCGAACTTTTTGGTGATGAGGTCGAAGCGCTTTACTTTTTACACCCGCTTACGGGCGATGTTGTGGGCAAACCGGATTCGGTTTCCGTCTTTCCGGGTTCTCACTACGTCGCTAGCGACACCGTTATGAAGCGGGCAATCGGACAGATACGTGAGGAATTAGATGGGCGACTGGTCGAGCTTAAAAAAGAAGAAAAGCTGGTAGAAGAGCAGCGTTTGCGTATGCGCACCACGTTTGATCTTGAGATGATGGAGCAGATCGGCTTTTGCTCCGGTATTGAAAACTATTCCCGTCACATTGATGGGCGCCAACCAGGAGAGGCTCCCCACTGCCTTCTCGACTACTTCCCGGACGATTTCCTTGTGGTTATCGATGAGTCACACGTTACGGTTCCGCAGATTGGTGCTATGTATGAGGGGGATGCCTCGCGTAAACGCACCCTGGTCGAACACGGCTTCCGTCTCCCCAGCGCACTCGATAACCGCCCTCTCCGCTGGGGAGAATTTAATGAGCGAGTGGGGCAGAAGGTCTATCTCTCCGCTACCCCTGGTAAATACGAGTTGGGTGTAGCTGACGGTATTGTGGAGCAGATTATCCGGCCCACCGGCCTGGTGGATCCGCAGATTGTTGTTAAACCATCGCTTGGGCAGATCGACGACCTTCTCGAGCAAATTACTCAACGCACCGACAAAAATGAGCGAGTTTTAGTCACCACCCTCACTAAAAAAATGGCCGAGGAACTCACCGACTTTCTCACGGAGGCGGGTGTTCGCGTACGATATCTTCACTCCGATGTTGATACGCTGCGTCGTGTAGAGCTCCTTAGTGAACTCCGTCAGGGCGTCTACGATGTCCTTGTGGGTATCAACCTGCTACGTGAGGGTTTAGACCTCCCCGAGGTTTCCCTGGTGGCTATTCTGGACGCTGATAAAGAAGGGTTTCTACGCTCCTCAACCTCGCTCATTCAGACTATTGGCCGAGCCGCACGTAACGTTACCGGTGAAGTACACATGTATGCGGATCGAATCACCCCGTCAATGCGGCAGGCGATCGACGAAACTGAGCGTCGCCGAGCGGTGCAGATTGCCTACAACAAAGAGCACGGTATCGACCCCACTCCACTGCGCAAAAAGATCAGTGATATCACCGAGGTTCTTGCCCGTGAGGACGCAGACACAGCTGACCTATTGGGGAGCACCCGTGACAAGAAAACGCCCACGCCTCGCGCAGCCCGAACCGGCATAGCCGCGCAGGGAGCAAACGAGCTCGAAGCGCTCATTGCAGACTTGAACGAGCAGATGCTCACCGCCGCCACCGAACTCAAATTCGAATTGGCCGCGCGCCTTCGAGATGAGGTTGCCGACCTTAAGAAAGAATTAAGAAGTATGATGGCGGCCGGGCACATCTCACACTGACAAATCAGTCCAGGTTTGTTAGCTTTTCAAACGAATGTCCTGTGTTCAACACATCAATCTTACGGAGAGTCACCATCAGTAATCAGTCTGCTTCCAGCGAAAAGACACGTGTCAGCGTCAAAGGCGCACGAGTACACAACCTCAGGGACGTTGATGTCAGCGTCCCTCGAAACTCTCTTGTGGTTTTCACGGGGCTCTCTGGTTCTGGAAAGTCCTCACTTGCTTTTGACACCATTTTTGCCGAAGGCCAGCGACGGTATGTCGAGTCGCTCTCGGCTTATGCCCGTCAATTTTTAGGTCAGGTTGATCGTCCCGACGTAGATTTTATTGAGGGACTCAGCCCCGCTGTATCCATTGATCAAAAATCTACTAATCGTAACCCTCGCTCAACCGTTGGCACCATTACCGAGGTCTACGATTACATGCGTCTGCTGTGGGCTCGCACGGGAGTCCCTCACTGCGCGGAGTGTGGCGAGGTTATTGAGCGCCAAACTGTTCAACAGATCGCGGACAAGCTTATGACGATGGATGAGCGCGTCCGCTTCCAGATTCTTGCTCCCGTGGTAACAGGCAAAAAGGGCGAGTTTGTTGATCTTTTTGCAAACCTTTCGACGAGTGGATTCTCACGGGCACTGGTAGACGGAGAACAAATATCACTCAGCGAACCGCCCAAGCTTAAAAAACAGGTCAAACACAATATTTCCGTTATTGTGGATCGTCTTGTTGCAGGCCCCGAGATACTGGGGCGTCTTACCGACTCACTTGAGACTGCCCTGCGTCTCACCGACGGTCTGGTCACGATTAACTACGTCGACGAAGAGGGCGATGCAGCGTGGCAGAACTTCTCTGAAAAGCTTTCCTGCCCTAACAACCACCCGATTCAACTCACAGAGATTGAGCCGCGTACTTTTTCCTTTAACGCTCCCTTCGGTTCCTGTCCAGAGTGTTCGGGTTTGGGCACTCGTATGTCTGTGGACGTGGATCTCCTCTTGGGAGATCCTGCGCTCAGTATTGCTGAGGGGGTTATTCTTCCCTGGACTACACAGGGCAAGGGGCTTTACCAGTACTACGAAAAACTCCTTATTGCCCTTGCAGAAGAACTTAATTTCTCGCTGAAAACACCGTGGGAAGAGCTTCCAGAAAACGTGCAGCAGGCAGTTCTCCACGGAAACAACTTTTCTGTGAGCGTCAAATGGAAAAATCGTTTTGGTCGGGAAATGTCATACAGCTCCGGTTTTGAGGGGGTTGTGCCCTATATCGAGCGTAAATATCTCGACATTGAAAAATGGGACGAATACCTACGTGAAATCCCCTGTCCTGTGTGCCACGGTAAACGTCTTAAGCCGGAGGTGCTTGCGGTCACCGTGGGGGACAAGAGCATCAGCGATGTGTGTGAGATGAGCCTGTCCGACGCTCAAAAATTTATGAACCAGCTGACGCTTACTGAGCGTCAGGCAGCCATCGCGGCCCAGGTGCTCCGAGAAATTCGTTTGCGACTTGAATTCCTCATCGAGGTGGGTTTGAGCTATCTAGACCTTGCGCGTTCCGCTGGGTCGCTTTCGGGGGGAGAGGCGCAGCGAATCCGATTGGCCACACAGATTGGCTCGGGCCTCACAGGTGTTCTTTACGTTCTCGACGAACCCAGCATTGGCCTTCACCAGCGCGATAATCGCCGTTTGATCGATACCCTGGTTAAACTTCGAGACCTGGGTAACACACTCATTGTTGTTGAGCACGATGAAGACACCATTCGTACGGCGGACTGGATTGTCGACATCGGCCCCGGAGCGGGGGTTGAGGGGGGAGAAATCGTTCACTCCGGGCACTATGACGAGCTACTCTCCAATAAAAACTCACTCACCGGAAAATATCTCTCGGGTGAACTCAGCATTGGTACGCCTCAAAAAAGGCGTCCCCGAGATAAGAATCGTAAACTCACCGTTGTCGGGGCAAACGCCAACAATCTTAAAAACGTTACGGTCGATTTCCCACTGGGTGTTTTTACGGCAGTCACCGGGGTGAGCGGTTCGGGTAAGTCTTCACTGGTAAACGATATCCTGTATCAAGTTTTGGCGGGAAAGCTTAACGGTGCGCGTACCGTCCCCGGTAAGCATAAACGGGTTACCGGCCTTGAACACCTAGACAAGGTTGTACACGTTGATCAGAATCCGATCGGACGCACCCCGCGCTCAAATCCGGCAACCTATACGGGCGTTTTTGATCGAATACGCACGCTTTTCTCGGAGACTCCAGAGGCTAAAGCGCGTGGCTACCTCCCCGGACGATTTAGTTTTAACGTCAAGGGAGGCCGCTGTGAGTCCTGCTCGGGTGACGGTACCCTGAAGATCGAGATGAACTTTCTTCCGGATGTCTACGTGGTCTGTGAGGTCTGTAATGGAAACCGCTACAACCGCGATACACTCGCGGTGCACTACAAGGGTAAAAATATTGCCGAGGTTCTGAATCTGCCTATTTCTGAAGCTGCCGAATTTTTTGAACCGATTAGTGCGATTCACCGCTATCTCAAAACTCTGGTTGACGTGGGTCTGGGGTACGTTCGTCTGGGTCAGAGTGCCACCACCCTCTCCGGAGGAGAGGCGCAGCGCGTAAAGCTTGCTACCGAGCTGCAAAAACGTTCCAACGGCCGAACGATCTACGTGCTTGACGAGCCAACCACCGGTCTACACTTTGAAGACGTGCGTAAGCTCCTCCTCGTTTTAAACGGCCTGGTCGACAAGGGCAACACGGTTCTGGTCATCGAGCATAATCTTGATGTGATCCGCTCAGCCGATTGGATCATAGATATAGGCCCGGAGGGGGGCGCGGGTGGTGGAACGATTGTCGCCACTGGAACACCAGAAAAGGTTGCTACTCACCCGGAAAGCTACACGGGGGAGTTCCTCGCCGAGGTCCTCGATATTAAACGCAAGCCGATTGGGCAGTCCATAGGCAATGACTGATCCCCAGGACTATCGTCCGGCCCGAGGGGAGATACCCACCGGGCCGGGCGTTTACCGTTTCTCGGATGAGCACAACCGTGTTCTTTACGTAGGAAAAGCTAAAAATCTACGCGCGCGTCTCAGTAATTACTTTGCCCCACTCGAATCGCTCCATCAGCGTACCAGGCGTATGGTTGTCAGCGCGAGCAGGGTGGACTGGACCGTTGTGGGCAGTGACTCAGAAGCATTACTGCTAGAGCACACATGGATAAACGAGTACCGACCACCCTATAACGTCGAGTTTCGAGACGATAAAACCTACCCCTACATTGCAATCACCCTCGCCCACGAAGCACCGCGCGCAATAATGACTCGTAATGCTAAAATACGTGGAGCAAAGTATTTTGGTCCGTATCCAAAGGTATGGGCGGTGAAAGAAACTCTGGGTCTGCTGCAGCGAGCCTTTCCTATCCGTACCTGTAAAGAGTCCGACTATAAACGGGCTATGAGCAGCGGAAAACCGTGCTTGGCCAGCCAAATCGGCCGCTGCGCTGGCCCGTGTTCTCAAAAGGTTTCTCGTGAAGAACACCGGGCGATGGTAAAGCAGTTGGTGAGTTTCCTCAGCGGGAATGATCGCAATATGGTGCGTGAGCTCACCAAAAAGATGGGGGATGCCTCTACCGAACAGCATTACGAAGAAGCCGCTAAACTGCGAGATCAGATTCAATCGCTTCAATTAGTTATGGCAAAGAGCGCGGTTGTTCTTGACGAGTCTGTTGACGCAGACGTGTTTGGCCTTGCGAGTGATGAGTTAGCCGCGTCAATTCACCAGTTTATTGTTCGTGGTGGTCGAATTAGGGGAGAGCGCAACTGGATAGTAGATCTGGAGCTTGAAGACTCACCCGCCACCCTGATCGAATCGATCCTGCAGACAGCATACGATCGTGAAAAGCCACCGCGTACAATCCTTGTTGCGATCCTCCCTCCCAATCGAAAGGTGGCAGAAGAGGCGCTGCGGCAGAAATTTGGGGGTGTTGCGGTTGATATTCGAGTGCCCCAGCGGGGGAACAAAGCCTCCCTGATGGAGCGGGCTCGCTCAAACGCCGAGCAGCATCTTGCCCTCTACAAGACTCGTCGCAGTGTTGACCTGGCGACCCGCACCGAAGCTTTAGCAACGCTGCAGGAAGCCCTCGGTATGGCGGAGGCTCCGCTGCGTATGGAGTGTGTTGACGTCTCGCATCTGCAGGGTACCCACGTTGTGGCTTCTCTGGTTGTTTTCGAGGACGGTCTGCCCTTTAAGGGAGGATATCGCCGCTACTCAATTCCCAGCACCACGGATGACACTGATTCGATTTATCAGGTTATCTCGCGCAGAGCGGTTCAGCTTGCGACTGCGGAACAGGAGGACGCCACCCCCGGTGCTTTTCGACACAGGCCTCAGCTAATCGTTGTTGACGGAGGTGAACCACAGGTGGCGGCGGCTGATCGGGCCCTCAGAGAGGCCGGAATAGCCGATATCGCGCTCTGCGGTATAGCCAAGCGCCTTGAAGAGGTATGGCTTCCAGGAGACCCTTTTCCCGTGATCCTCCCGCGTAACAGCGACGCCCTCTTTATGCTGCAACGCCTTCGCGATGAAGCCCACCGCTTTGCAATTACCTATCAACGGTCTCGGCGTAAAAAAGATATTGGCACGCAGTTAAGCGCTATTTCTGGACTCGGGCCGGCGCGTACAAAAGCTTTGCTGCGGCATTTTGGGTCCGTAACGCGCCTACGTCAGGCCAGTGCGGAGGCTATTGCCGAGGTTCCCGGCATTGGAAGCTCCCTGGCAAATACGATTGCAGGGGAGTTCCATAAACCGCAAACCAGCGCAAGTGGAGCTTCTAACGGTAGTCTTGAAGAAGGAAAAGAAAATTCGGCGGAAAATATTAATCTCCGTGGCGAGCATCACGTAATACATGAAAGCGGTGAGCATGTCGAGCCCTAACCCACATCAAGAAGTTCTCATAGTCACCGGTATGTCGGGTGCGGGACGCTCAACGGTTGCTAATGCCCTTGAAGATCTCGGGTGGTATGTGGTAGACAATCTACCTCCTCAAATGCTTCGTCCGCTGGCAGAGTTGGCCGACAAAGCGAGTGATACCTTGCCAAAGATTGCGGCGGTTGTTGACGTTCGCGGGGGAGATCTTTTCCAAGATATCCAACACGTCATTAAAGATCTGCGTATGGGATCACAGGTGCGTGTGGTCTTTCTTGAGGCGACCGATGACGTGCTCGTACGACGCTTTGAGGCGGTGCGCCGTCCCCACCCGCTGCAGGGTGAGGGAACGCTACTTGATGGAATAGCCGAGGAGCGGAATCGGTTACGTGAGCTGCGGGCCTCGAGTGACGTGGTGATCGATACCTCTCGTTTAAATATTCACCAATTAGCAACTGCCACCCACGATATTTTTGCCACAAACGATGACCCTGCGCTTCAGCTTACGGTTATGAGCTTTGGTTTTAAATATGGAATTCCCACCGATGTGGATTTAGTCGCGGACATGAGGTTTCTCCCTAACCCCTATTGGGTGCCTGAGCTGCGCAGCCTAACAGGAGCAAACGAAGAGGTCAAAGAGTTCGTTCTTTCGCGAGAGGGGGCAGCGGAATTTATCGAAAAATACTCTGAGGCGTTAGTGCCTGTTTTTGCTGGCTACCAACGAGAAAATAAACGACACGCTACAGTAGCTGTTGGCTGTACAGGCGGAAAGCACCGATCAGTTGCGGTCGCCCGCGAACTCGCAAACAGGTTTCAGAGCCTGCCCGGTGTTGTTGTTCATGTAAAACATCGCGATTTAGGTAGGGAATAAACATCTGCTTATATTGTGAGATAGCTTTCATTCTTATAAGGAGTAACAAGGTTGGCGCTAACTGCCGAGGTTAAAGACGAGCTTGCTCGTGTTATGGTGAGCCGCACCAGTGTACGAATCGCTGAAGTCTCAACGATCCTGCGTTTTTCGGGCGGGCTACATACTATATCGGGGCGTATTGCTCTGGAGTCGGAGTTAGACACCCCGATTATCGTTCGCCGCGTCCGTCGTGATCTTGCAGAAATTTACGGTGTGCGCAGCCTGGCTAGTGCCCAGGCTCGGGGAACCGCCCGTAAGGGGGCCCCGGGGTACCTCGTTCGAGTGTTAGAGGGTGGGGAAACCCTCGCGCGTCAAACCGGACTTTTAGATGCCCGCCGTCGCCCTATTCGAGGCCTACCTAATCGTCTTACCACGGGAACCTCCGATGAACTGGCTGCGATTTGGCGTGGTGCCTTTATCGCGCAGGGCACACTCACCGATCCCGGTCGTTCCTCGAGCCTTGAGATTAACTGCCCCACCAACGAGAGCGCGATGGCTCTTGTGGGTGCTGCAGGACGCCTAGGCATACCCGCAAAAAGTCGTGAGGTTCGGGGGGTGCACAAGGTTGTTGTGCGCGAGGGCGAGGCGATTGCCCAGATGCTTTCTCTTATGGGAGCAGCAAACACGGTTCGCTCCTGGGAAGCTATGCGTCAGCGGCGAGAAGTCAGAGCAACGGCCAATCGCCTCGTTAACTTTGATGATGCGAATCTGCGGCGTTCGGCGCAGGCAGCGGTTGCTGCCTGCGCTCGGGTTGAGCGAGCGCTAGAGATTCTCGGAGATGCTGTTCCCGCCCATTTACAGTATGCTGGTCAGTTAAGGCTAACCCACAGGGAGGCTAGCCTCGACGAGCTAGGCGCACACGCTGACCCTCCCATGACAAAGGACGCTGTGGCCGGGCGGATCCGTCGATTGCTCGCAATGGCAGATAAAGAGGCTGATCAACGGGGAATCCCCGGGACCGAGGCCAACCTACCTGCTGATTTTGATGATATGTAGGTAGAATTATACTTTCACGTTCGGAATTTCCAAACGCGTAATTTCACATCAAGGAGATGAGCACTTTGGCTACGTATACGCTTGGCGATCTGCCCTATGACTATTCGGCACTTGAGCCACACATCAGCGGAAAAATCATGGAACTTCACCATGATAAGCACCATAATGCCTATGTGGTTGGTGCGAACGCTGCGCTTGATCAGCTTGCAGAGGCTCGCGATTCAAACAACCTGGCAAACGTGAATAAGCTTGAAAAAGATCTAGCTTTTAACCTTGGTGGCCACGTTAATCACACAATCTTTTGGAACAACCTGTCACCAAATGGCGGAGGCCGCCCAACGGGTGAGGCTGCCAGCATGATCGATGATTTTTTTGGTTCCTTTGACAAGTTTGTAGCCCACTTCAACGCCACCGCACTGGGGGTACAGGGTTCCGGGTGGGCCGCGCTCACCTGGGATGTTGTTGGTCAGCGTGCCAACATCAATCAATTCTTTGATCAGCAGGCCAACTTTCCGGCTGGAACCATCCCGCTGCTTCTTCTCGATGTGTGGGAGCACGCTTATTACCTCGATTATCTAAACGTTCGTGCCGATTATGTCAAGGCGTTTTGGAACATTGTGAACTGGAATGACGTAGAAAAGCGCCTTGATGCTGCCCGTAAGCAGACTCCTGGCCTGGTCCTCTAGTAACCACGAGAGACGTCGTGGGGTGTGTGAGTCTCCACCCGGTGACACCCACACCCCACGATTTTCAAAAGATCGCGCATCTTCCATTCAGATGCCAACATAACAGGAGCAAATGTGTCCGCAAAAGTAGCCATTAATGGCTTCGGCCGTATTGGGCGTAACTTTCTTCGTGCAGCCCTCGCACAGGGGAGCGGCCTTGAGATCGTTGCGGTAAACGATCTAACCGATAACGTTGCGCTTGCGCACCTTCTCAAGTACGACTCCATTACGGGCCGCCTTGACGCAGATGTGCATCTTGACGGTGACCAGATTATCGTCAACGGTAAAAGCATCAAAGTTTTTGATCAGAGAGACCCCTCAAATCTTCCTTGGAAAGAGTTGGGTATCGACATCGTTATCGAGTCAACCGGATTCTTTACCAAAGCCGAACTGGCCCGCAAGCACCTTGAAGCCGGTGCAAAGAAGGTAATAATCTCAGCCCCCGCAAGTGGGGACGACGCAACCTTTGTCCTGGGTGTAAATGAGCAGGACTATGATCCGGCTGTGCATAACATCATCTCAAACGCGTCATGTACCACAAACTGTCTTGCACCCATGACTAAGGTCTTCCACGAGGCCTTTGGTATCAACAAGGGCCTCATGACCACGGTTCACGCCTACACCGCGGATCAGAACCTGCAGGATGGACCCCACGGTGATCTGCGTCGTGCCCGTGCAGCAGCCATTAACATCGTTCCTACCAGCACAGGTGCCGCCGAAGCCATTGGCCGCGTCATGCCCGAGCTTGCAGGAAAGCTAGATGGATATGCACTTCGTGTACCGGTTCCCACCGGCTCGGTCACGGACCTAACCGTTGAAACGGAGCGCACCGACCTAACGGTTGAAGAGGTGAACGCCGTGTTCAAGGCGGCAGCAGAGGGGCCCCTCAAGGGTATCCTGAAGTACACCGATGAGCCCTTGGTATCAAGCGATATCGTTACAGATCCGCACTCCTCAATCTACGATTCAGGCCTGACCAGGGTCATCGGAAACCAGGTGAAGCTGGTTTCGTGGTATGACAATGAGTGGGGATACTCCAACCGCTTGGTTGATCTCGCGGAACTTGTTGCAAGCAAGCTTTAACCTTCGAGAGCTTGTGTGCGGGGTGGAATATACAGGGGAAACACCCGGATATTCTGCCCCACCGCTTTTTATCCCCGCGTTTTTACGTCATAAAATTTAACCGAAAGAAACCAGATGCCGATTCGTGCCCGTGAGTCATTGGGCTCACTCGAGGGCAAGCGAGTTATTGTTCGCTGTGACCTCAACGTTCCCCTAGTCGATAACGTCATTACAGACGATGGTCGCATTAGGGCATCACTTCCTACCATACAGTCCTTGGTCAGTGAGGGTGCTCGCGTGATCGTCATCAGTCATCTGGGCCGCCCGGGTGGAAAACCGAATTCAGAATTTTCTCTTGCTCCGGTTGCTGAACGACTTGGCGAATTGCTGGGCAACGCCGTTACTTTTGCAGGTGATACGGTGGGCCCCTCGGCTCACGCGGTGGTGAATTCCCTCACTAACGGCTCTGTTGCAGTGCTAGAAAACCTTCGGTTTAATGCCGCCGAGACATCGCAAGAACAGCCTGTGCGAGCTGCCTTTGCCGCAGAACTTGCTCAATTGGGTGATGCCTTTATCTCTGACGGCTTCGGAGTGGTGCACCGTAAGCAGGCTAGCGTTTATGAGTTGGCACAAGCTTTGCCGAGCGCTGCCGGTGACCTTATCGTGAACGAGCTCGCAGTCCTAGAACGCCTCACGGAGGCTCCGCAGCGCCCCTACACGGTTGTGCTGGGTGGTTCTAAAGTGTCAGACAAGCTTGGCGTTATCGGACACCTCCTTCCCCGCGTGGATACACTGCTCATTGGGGGCGGAATGCTTTTCACTTTTCTTGCGGCTCAGGGACACGACGTTGCGGCAAGCCTGCTTGAAAAGGATCAGTACGATACCGTTCGCGGCTATCTGGAACAGGCCAAAAGGCTCGGGGTTACCATCCTACTTCCCACGGATGTCGTGGTTGCCGACGGATTTGCCGCGGACGCTCGGCACGTGGTAGCTGCCGCCGACTCTATCGCCCAAACCGAGTTTGGCAGTGCAGGAATAGGGCTCGACATCGGCCCCGAGACGTCAGAAACATACGCCTCCGCAATTCGGGCCTCCGATACCGTCTTCTGGAACGGGCCGATGGGCGTCTTCGAGTTTGAAGCCTTTGCAGAGGGTACCAGAGCAGTGGCTGAGGCTCTCACCGAGGTACGTGGTCTCGGAGTTGTCGGTGGGGGAGACTCCGCCGCCGCTGTGCGCCAGCTCGGTTATCGAGATGATCAATTTGGACATATTTCGACTGGTGGAGGTGCCAGTCTTGAGTTTCTCGAGGGCAAAGAGCTCCCGGGATTGGAGGTTTTAGGATGGTAACCCAGCGTACACCCCTTATCGCGGGCAATTGGAAAATGAATCTGGATCATCTCCAGGCGATCGCATTTGTGCAAAAGCTTTCGTGGAGCTTAACCGATGTTGCACACGATTTTGAGCAGGTTGAGGTGGCGGTCTTTCCCCCTTTCACTGATCTTCGCTCCGTTCAAACCCTGATTTCTGGTGACAAACTAGAGTTGCGATTCGGTGCTCAGGATCTTTCTCAGCACGAGTCTGGAGCCTACACGGGGGAGGTATCGGGCGCGTTTCTTTCAAGTCTTGGTTCTCACTATGCGATTGTGGGGCACTCTGAGCGTCGTCAATATCACGGAGAGACCGATGCTGAGATCGGAGCCAAGGCTGCAGCCGCAGTCAAAAATAATATTGTTCCGGTGATCTGTGTGGGAGAAACCGCCGAGGATCTTGCTGAGCACGGACCCAGCGCGGTACCCGCTGGACAATTGCGGGAAATCCTTACGTCCCTGACACCCGAGGCCGAGATTGTTGTTGCCTATGAGCCGGTGTGGGCGATCGGATCGGGCCAGGCAGCAACCCCGGAACAGGCAGAAGAAGTGTGCGGTGTTCTCCGGGAGGTGATCGCCGAGGGTTTGGGTGATGATGCTGCCGCCGCAACACGGATTCTTTATGGTGGCTCCGTAAAGTCGGACAATATTGCTAGCTTTATGCGAGAAACAAATATCGACGGTGCGCTGGTGGGTGGTGCAAGCCTGCAGCTTGAAGAGTTTGTGCGTATCGTCCAGTTCAAAAAACATGTTGGCGTTTAGCGACGATACCCCTGCTCATAACGTATACTAGTGTGAGGTTTAAAGCGTCATTAGTGACGCGCTCTCCAATTGTGAAAGGCACTTTTCGGTGGAAATCCTTCAGGTCATCCTCCAGATCATTCTCGGTATAACGAGTTTGCTACTGACGCTGCTCATTCTTCTACACAAGGGACGTGGCGGTGGTTTGTCCGATATGTTTGGTGGCGGCATGACCTCAAGCCTGGGGTCGTCAGGGGTTGCCGAACGCAACCTCAACCGAATTACGATTATTCTCGGACTCGTGTGGTTCGCGGTTATCGTGGTGCTCGGGTTGATCACCAAGTTCGATGTGGGAGGATTGTAATGGCAACGGGTGGTAGCGCTATTCGCGGTTCACGCGTGGGTTCCGGACCCATGGGAGAGCAGGATCACGGTTTCCAAGCCGAACGTGTTGCGGTTTCCTACTGGGATGCCCTGGGGAATGAAACGGTACGTTACTTCGCTGCGAATGTTCCCGAAGAAGAGATTCCAGAGAGCATCGATTGCCCCTCCTCGGGGCTTCCTGCCGGGCGTGAAAAAGACAACCCCCCTCAGGTTGCAAAGCTAGAGCCCTACAAGACGCACCTTGCCTATGTCAAGGAACGTCGTACAGAGGCGGAGGCAGAGGAGCTCCTTGAGGACGCCCTTCGTCAGCTACGCATCCGCCGAGGAACCCTCAAAGCTTAAACAAAGCGTGGGGGTGGTTTTCTACACCCACGAAAAATAATATGCGTGTGGCCCCCAACTAACCGGTTGGGGGCCACACGCATATAGTGGTTCAGTGTTTCGACAGACTATTCTGAAGCTGACTCCGCGTCCGCATAAATGCGAGTTTGTATACGTCCCTGCACGCCAGCGGCCGGAGTAGTGGCAACTGACGTGTCGGACATAATGCGCTCATAAGCTTCCTGTTTTGCAGCACCCGTGCACAGAAGCCACACACGATCTGCCGAGTTCAGAACCGGATAGCTCAGCGAGAGACGCTCTGGTGGCGGCTTGGGGGAGTTACGCACTGGAATAACGGCGGAGTCCGTGTTGGTGAGGTCATCCCGGTGCGGAAAGAGGGAGGCAATGTGTCCGTCGGGGCCAACCCCGAGAAAGAGCAGGTCAAATCCCTTCGCCTGGGCAGAATCTATTGTGGCGGAGTACTCGGCGGCAGCCTCGTCGAGTGATCGTGTACCGTCATCTACTGGAGCCGGAAAGATGTTTTCCCGAGGAATATTCAGGGGTTGCAAAAAAGCCCTGAGAGCCTGCTCGTCATTTCGCTCATCATGTCCCGAGGGCAGCCAACGCTCATCCCCCCAGTAGAGAAGCACGTTTTCCCAGTCTGCATCTTGCGCAAGCGCGTGCTGCGCTGTTACTCGAAGAAGCTCAATACCGAGGGAGCCACCCGTGAGGATCACCCGTGGTGTCTTGCCCTCGGATTGAAGATTAGCAATTAAACCGATAAAGTCTGCGGCGATTCTCTGCGCGGCGGAGGCAGCGTCCGCACTGATAACAACGTCACGTTTAGTCACAAGAAGCCTTTCGCTAGTTTTAAGCGTCATCGCCCAGGAGCATGGCGACTCCGTGCGTGATAACTCGTCCGTAGAGCTCGTCCGGATCCAGATGACGCAGTTCTTCAGCCAGGCAATCCCTGAGCGAGCGGCGGGTGAGCGCCAGATCGTGGAGAGGCTGATTTGGGATGCTGAGCTGCGCCAGAGCATCGTGTGTGCGTCTGAGCTCCGTAGTACCGGATTCCCTCTGCAATTGAACACGATCAATGCCCCATCCCCCCTGCTTGCGAGGGTGCAGGGTGTGTGTTACTCGAACGTCGAGCTGCTGCGTCAGCCAGGCAGCCAGCAGAGTGGTGGAAGGAGACTCCACGGAGCCACTCACCTCTACGTCCGTTACTTTCTCATACGGTGGCTGGTCGAGAACAGTGGCCAACTGTGCCCGCCACAGGGTAATGCGCGACCAGGCCAGATCCGTGTCTCCCGGAGTGTAGTTGGCGGCAAGTTCGCGAAGAGCCTGTTGCGGGTCGGGGTGGGTTGTCGCATCCGTAATTCGGCGCTGCGCGATACGCCCAAGCGTACTGTGTGCGGCGTGGCCGGGCCAGATGCCCGCCCACCAGACCACAACGGGAGCGTCGGGTAGGAGGAGACCCGTTACCAGGCTTTCCGAGTCACTTGCAGCCGCGCCAAAGGCGCGAAGAATAATTACTTCGCTGGCTCCGGCATCTCCGCCAACACGAATTTGGGCGTCAAGTCTGGCCTCAACGATGTCCCGCGCGCTCTGATCGCTCGAAACCACGACCACTCGCATGGGGTGTTCGCGGGACGCATCATTTGCAGCCTCAACAGCCTCTTCGAGACGCTCCGGTGATGTTGAGATCACGAGGGTGAGCACACGCCCGAGGGCAACCGCTCCACCGTCTTCTCGGATGCGAACAAGCGCTTTTGAAACGTTACTGACGGTGGTAGTGGGTAGATCGACAATCATGGTCGGCGCCACGTCCTTCCATCTCGGGC
The DNA here is from genome assembly GCF_029760935.1 of Lysinibacter sp. HNR. Classification (NCBI taxonomy): domain Bacteria; kingdom Bacillati; phylum Actinomycetota; class Actinomycetes; order Micrococcales; family Microbacteriaceae; genus Lysinibacter; species Lysinibacter sp. HNR. The sequence continues at coordinate 1,495,392 of NZ_CP121684.1, forward strand.
TAAGAGTTCATCGGCGGATGCCGGGCCCCATGTTCCGGGGCGATATGCTTCGGGGGCACCGTTGTTTTTCCAGTGCTCCTCGATGGGGTCAAGGATTTTCCACGAGAGTTCTACCTCTTCGTGACGGGGGAATAGAGGAGGGTCGCCTAGGAGAACGTCCAGGATAAGCCGCTCATATGCCTCGGGGCTGGCCTCGGTAAACGCGTGGCCGTAACCAAAGTCCATTGTCACATCACGTACCCGCATGGTGGGGCCGGGAACTTTGGAACCAAAACGAATGGTTACACCCTCATCGGGTTGAACCCGAATCACTAGGGCATTATGACCCACGTGGGAACTCTGCGTTGGCGCAAAAAGAGAATCTTCAGGGCGTTTAAAAACAATGGCAATTTCGGTGACGCGCCGTCCCAGGCGCTTTCCCGCGCGCAGGTAGAAGGGGACACCCTTCCAGCGCGGGGTGTCGATGTCTAGTTTCATCGCGGCGTAAGTTTCGGTTGTTGACTGGGGGTTCATACCCTCCTCGTCAAGGAAACCAACAACCTGCTCGCCTCCCTGCCAGCCACCGGTGTACTGTCCACGCGCTGTGGCGCGGGAGAGATCCTCGGGAAGGCGCACCCGCGCCAGAACCTGTTCTTTTGCATGACGCAGATCGGTTGCGTTAAAGCTCTGTGGCTTTTCCATCGCGGTGAGCGCCAGTAGCTGCAGGAGGTGGTTTTGAATAACATCTCGTGCAGCACCAATGCCGTCGTAGTAACCGGCACGTCCGCCCACGCCGATATCCTCGGCCATGGTGATCTGCACGTGATCAACAAACTCTGCGTTCCATATAGGTTCATACATCAGGTTTGCAAAACGCAAAGCCAGGATATTCTGGACGGTCTCTTTGCCCAGATAGTGATCAATACGGAAAATTGCGTCGTTGGGGAACACCGATTCTACAACACTATTGAGCTCACGGGCTGTTGCCAGATCACTGCCAAAAGGCTTCTCGATGACAACCCGGCTCCAACTTCCGTTGGTTGGTTTTGCGAGGCCTGAGTCACGAAGACGCTGAGTGACCTCGGGGAACGAACGGGGTGGGATGGAGAGATAGAAGGCGTGGTTCCCCATGGTGCCACGCTCAGCGTCCAAGGCCTCCAGTGTGATGCGGAGACGCTCAAACGCCTCCGCATCATCAAACTCTCCCCGGACAAAACGGATGCCTTGTCGAAGCTGATTCCACACGTCCTCGTTAAACGGGGTGCGTGCATACTGCCGAACCGCTTCTTCAACAACCCGTTCAAAGTCCTCGTTTTGCCAGTCACGCCTGGCAAAACCCACCAGACCAAATCCTGGCGGAAGCAAACCACGATTAGCTAGATCGTAAACAGCCGGTAGGAGCTTTTTTCGAGCCAGGTCACCCGTCACACCAAAAAAAATGAGTGCGCTGGGGCCGGCTATTCGATTGAGCCTACTGTCGTCTGGGGCTCGTAGTGGATTGTGGGGTGGAGAGGTAGTTGTCACTGTGCCTATGTCCTTCTGGTTACGCTACGGGCTTGAGCGAGTCAATCGCCCGCGCGATGGCGGTAAGACCCTTATCCGGATCAAGAAGAGTCAGAATAAGAACGGGTCTACCGTGCTCCTCAAGCACGGTAGCATCCCCGTCAGCCTGGGCCGTAATGAGTTCACCAAAGGTGAAGGGTCGTCCGACAATCGTCAGGTCTGACGTGTGCTTGGTACGAAGCTGGAGGAACGCACCGGTGGGTGCTCCGCCTTTGTGGTACTGCCCGGTTGAGTGTAGAAAACGGGGACCCCAGCCAAAGGTTGTAGGCCGGTGCGTTTTCTGTGCTAGTAGGTCACGCAGCTCAGCAAAATCCGGGTGAGCCACTCGATCTACGTAGGCCTGAATCGCAACATAACCCTGATCCCCAAGGTCTTGGACCAGTGCGGCGATTGCCTCCTCGAGCGTTTTTACCTTACCGAGCAGAGAGTCTGCACCGCGTACTTCCACCCCTTGATCAACAAATCTGGGCTGTGTTGGTTCGGGACGGCTGTCTAGTAGGCCTCGAGCGGCAACCTTTGCGGACTCCACGTCTGGCTGATCAAAGGGGTTAATGCCGAGGATACGTCCCGCCACTGCGGTCGCAAACTCCCAGAGCACAAACTGTGCACCAAGCTTTCCAGCGGTTTGAACCACTCCAGCAGGGGGAGAGTTGACCTCTTTAACCAGGTGAACCGGTACCAGGTCGGACAGGGAATGCTTTGCCTCATAACCGGAGCGCTCCAGCACTACCGGAAGGACACCCGTTCCCTCTTTACCCGTGGACTCGGCGATAAGCTGTTCGATCCAGTCGCCAAAGCCTAATATGGGTGTGCCATCCGAGATGAGTCCCACCTTGTCGATGAGCGGAGCACCAGCCGCTAGAGCCGCGCCCAAAAGCAGACCGGGGTTTGTGGGGCTGTCCTCAGAGAGAATAGGCATGATGCTCTCCGCGTCCTGAAGCAGTTCCCCGATGTCTGCACCCGCAAGTCCCGAGGGAACCAGTCCAAACGCAGTCAGCGCGGAATAGCGTCCTCCCACCGTGGGGTCGGCTAAGAAGGTTCGATAACCCGCCGCTGCCGCAGACTCGTGAAGTGGGGATTCCGGGTCGGTCACAATAATAATGCGGTTGATGGGATCGATACCCGCATCACGGAAGGCGGTCTCATAGACGCGACGCTGGCTATCCGTCTCAACGGTCCCACCGGATTTCGAGGAGATAATAACCACGGTTGAAGAGAGCCGATCAGACAGCGCGGCCCGAACCTGGTCTGGGTCGGTCGAGTCTAATACGGTGAGATCCACCCCGGCTGTTGCCGTGATGACCTCGGGAGCCAGGCTTGAACCGCCCATTCCACCCAGAACAAAATGGTTAATTCCCTGTCGAAGATATTCATCTCGGAGCTCAGCGATCTGAGAAACAAACGGTGCAGATACCCGGGTGGCCTGCAGCCATCCCAGGCGTTTTTTAGCCTCTGGCTCTGCCTTCGAGCCCCAGAGGGTGTAGTCGGAGTTGACCAGGCGAGAAGCGACCTCGTCTTTTACGAGGGTGTCCAGTGTCTGTTTTACGCGGGCTGCAATGGCCGAGCCGAGGCCTACGCGGGCGTTCATCGGGCAGCCTTCAGCGCAGCGTCAACCGTCTCGAGCAGTTCGTTCCACGAGACAATAAACTTTTCTACGCCCTCACGCTCGAGCAGTTCAACAACGTCGGCATATGAAACACCCACCGCCGCTACCTGATCGAGAACCGATTGTGCCTCGTCGTATGAGGGGGTGATGGTGTCTCCCTCAATTGTGGCGTGGTCAAAGGTAGCTTCAAGCGTCTTTTCTGGCATGGTATTCACAACACCGGATGCCACCAGCCCCGTCACGTAGAGAGTGTCGGGAAGTGAGGGGTCTTTTACCCCGGTGGAGGCCCAGAGAGGGCGTTGCTTGTTTGCTCCTGCCGCAATGAGGCCAATGGCCCGCTCGCTCGAAAAGGCTTCTTCAAACACCTGGTAAGCAAGCTGAGCGTTAGCGATTCCCGCCTTGCCCTTGAGCGCACGTGCCTCATCGGTGCCGATTGCGTCGAGACGCTTGTCGATTTCACTGTCGACTCGCGAGACAAAGAACGAGGCAACGGAGTGAATGGTGCCGAGGTCGATACCGTTTGCACGGGCTTTTTCGAGTCCTGTGAGGTAGGCATTGATCACCGCACGGTAGCGTTCCAGGCTAAAGATGAGAGTGACGTTTACGCTGATTCCACGGGAAATAACCTCGGTAATCGCTTCAAGTCCCTCAATTGTGGCGGGAATCTTAATCATGGCGTTGGGCTGATTCACCCTGTCCCAGAGCTGCTGCGCCTGCTCGATCGTCTTTGCGGCATCGTGGGCGAGGCCCGGTTCTACCTCGATTGACACACGTCCGTCGTATCCGTGTGAGGACTCATAGACCTGCGAGAAAATTTGCGAGGCTGCTGCAACATCATCGGTTGTGATCTCAAAGACGGCTGAAGAGGCGTTTTTTCCCGCAGCGGCCAACTGCGCTACCTGCTCCGAGTAGGCTTCCCCGTTGCTGAGCGCTCCCGCAAAAATAGTGGGGTTGGTGGTAACACCAACAACATTGCGATCCGCTATTAGGCGGGTGAGATCTCCCGAAGCAATTCGATTACGTGATAGATCGTCAAGCCAGATGCTGACGCCGGCGGCGCTGAGCGCCGCGGTGGGTGTTGTATTCATGAACTGTAAATCTCCTTTATTAATGCCAGCCGCTACTTACGCGGACAAGCTTTCCTTGGCCGCGGTAACAACCGCTTCTGTTGTCATACCAAACTTGTGGAACAGCGTCTTGTAGTCGGCCGATGCACCAAAGTGCTCGATCGAAACACTGCGACCTCTGTCCCCAACAACCTCACGCCATCCAAGCGATAGGCCTGCCTCAACAGAAACCCTCGCTGTAATAGTAGAAGGCAAAACCGACTCGCGATATTCCTCATCTTGTTCAGCAAACCACTCCAGGCTGGGAGCGGAGACCACACGGGCGTTAATTCCTTCACCACGCAGCACCTCGCGTGCCTCAACGGCAAGCTGAACTTCGGAACCGGTAGCGATCAAAATAACATCGGGGGTTCCGCCGGGTGCTTCTGCAAGGACGTAGGCACCACGTGCCACGTGTTTTGCCGAAGCAAACACCTCACCGTGTGCAACATCATCTCCGCGCTCAAAAACCGGGAGGTTCTGACGCGTGAGGGCTATGCCACTGGGGCCTCCGCGACGCGCGAGAATCTCACGCCACGCCCACGATACCTCGTTGGCATCTGCCGGACGGACTACCGCAAGATTAGGAATTGCCCGAAGCGTAGAGAGCTGCTCAACTGGCTGATGTGTGGGGCCGTCTTCACCAAGAGCCACGGAGTCGTGGGTCCACACAAAGACCGAGGGAATGTTCATCAATGCGGCAAGACGAACCGCTGGACGCATGTAGTCACTAAAGATGAGGAAGGTTCCGCCAAAGGGCCGTGTGGGGCCGTGCAGGACAATTCCGTTAAGGATCGCCCCCATGGCATGTTCCCTGATACCAAAGTGGAGAACTCGACCGTAGGGGTTACCGTTCCACTCGGAGGTGGACCACTTGCTGGGCACAAAGGATTGTGCACCGGCGATGGTGGTGTTGTTGGACTCGGCAAGGTCGGCCGAGCCACCCCAGAGCTCAGGCATGACCGGCCCCAGCGCGCTCAGGACTTTTCCGCTTGCCGCACGCGTGGAAACCTCTGTTCCGGCCTCAAAGCTGGGTAGTGCTGCCTCGAGTCCTTCGGGGGTTTCACCGGCCAGAAGGCGGTCAAGAAGTTGCTTGCGTTCCGGGTTTTGCGCGGCCCAGGAGTTAAAGCGTTCCGTCCATGCGACGCGTTCCGCCTGTCCTCGTGTGACCGCTCCTCGGGTGCGCTCCAGTACCTCATCGGACACGACAAAAGACTCAGTCGGATCAAAACCAAGGACCTCTTTAAGCTGCTTAAGCTCTTCGGCGCCCAGGGCAGAGCCGTGGATTTTGCCCGTGTTCTGTTTGCTGGGGCTCGGCCATCCGATGATCGTTTTAAGAATGATGAGCGAGGGCTTATCGCTGACTGCCTGAGCGGCCTCAATCGCACTGTTGAGCTCGGCAAGATCCTCAACGTAGTTACCCGTTTTTTTCCAGTCAACGGTCTGAACATGCCAGTTGTAGGACTCGTAGCGTGCGCGAACGTCCTCGGTGAAGGCGATGTTGGTGTCGTCCTCAATTGAAATCTGGTTGCTGTCATAGATCACAACGAGGTTTCCGAGCTCTTGGTGACCGGCCAGTGAGGATGCCTCGCTGGTTACTCCCTCTTGAAGATCTCCGTCACCGGCGATCACATAAATATTGTGATCGAAAGGGCTCTCCCCGGCGGGCGTGTCGGGATCAAAAAGACCGCGCTCATAGCGAGCGGCATAGGCAAATCCAACAGCCGAGGCCAATCCCTGCCCGAGGGGGCCTGTCGTGATTTCAACACCCTTGGTGTGACCGTACTCCGGGTGACCCGGGGTAAGCGAACCCCACGTGCGTAGCGCCTTGAGATCATCAAGCTCAAGCCCATAGCCACCGAGGTAAAGCTGAACGTACTGGGTGAGTGACGAGTGTCCTACCGAAAGGATAAAACGGTCACGTCCGAGCCAGTCTTGATCGTGCGGGTCCCTACGCATGATCTTTTGGAAAAGGAGATACGCGACGGGTGCCAGGCTAATAGCCGTTCCAGGGTGCCCATTTCCCACCTTCTCAACCGCGTCTGCGGCCAGGACACGGGCCGTGTCAACGGCCTTTTGATCAATTGAATCCCACTGTAGATCTACCACTGGTAACTCACCTTTCATAGTTTACTCAGGACTATCAAACCCACGTGAGCTCGAATGTATTCCGCGTCCGTGTTTCATGCTGTCCTTGTCTTCCGCGTGAACGACCCCAAGTTATCGGTGTAGCGCACAAAAGAGGTTCTTTAACACTAGTCCTTATCGATCTGATCCGGGCGTCAAAACCGTCACCAGAAAACATAAAAGTCAGGTGAATAAATAGCTAGCGATAGCGGGGTGGCGTACACTTGATAGCGAGATGAATACGGTAAGCGAAGCAATGAGTGAGCAGTCGGTCGCAGTGAGCACGAGACCTGGTTTTCGCCGCAAAGTGGCAGCGTATTTTTCCCTGACCAAGCCGCGAGTGGTGGAGCTCCTACTCGTTGTCACCGTCCCCACCATGATGCTGGCCGAACGTGGATTTCCTAACCTGTGGCTTGTTGTCGCGACACTGATTGGCGGGGCCGCAAGCGCAGGTTCCGCAGGAGCTTTTAACTGCTATATCGATCGTGATATGGACAGACTCATGAAGCGCACAAAAAATCGCCCCCTCGTTACCGGTGAGATTAGTGATCGGGAAGCCCTCCTCTTTGCGTGGATTTTGGGTATCGCATCGATAGTGTGGCTATTTTTCTTCACTAATGCGCTGGCCGCGTTCTTCTCGCTTGTTGCCATGCTCATCTATGTCGTGTTTTATACGCTGTTCCTTAAGCGTCGTACGGAACAAAACATTGTCTGGGGTGGTATTGCCGGGTGCATGCCGGTGCTTATCGGGTGGGCTGCTGTAACCAATAGCGTGAGCTGGACACCCCTCATTCTTTTTGCCGTTATTTTTTTGTGGACGCCACCGCACTATTGGCCTTTATCAATGAAGTATCGCAACGACTATCAATCCGCGGGGGTTCCGATGTTGTCGGTCGTCCGTGGGCGGGCTACTGTTGGTCTACAGGTAATCCTTTACGCGTGGGCGATGGTCGTCTGTTCCCTGCTCCTTATTCCCGTTGCTCCCATGGGTCCCCTGTATACGGCTGTGGCCCTTATTGCCGGCGGCTACTTTATCTTTGAGACGCACCGCATGTATTCACGCGCTATTCGGGGTAAAGACAGCAAGCCTATGAGAGTTTTTCACAGCTCCATAAGTTATCTCACGGTTTTATTCCTGGCTGTGGGGGTTGACCCTCTGTTGTTCTAAGTGTGAGCAGCACCGCTGTAACAGCGGAGAGGGTCACGCACGCCAGAACCATGTGTATCCCAACCAAAAGCTCGGGTAGTCCCAGGCGGGCCTGTGCAACGCCCACAATAACCTGAACAACGGTGACAGCAAGGAGCCCAACCGTATAGCGAATACTTCTGCGACGTTTTGCAATGATCACAAAGATGAGGAGCAGAACGATAAGTCCCAGCATGATGTAGCCGGGATAGCTGTGAAGGTGTTGCATCACGATGGCGTCTAACCCGTTTCTCATGACCGGGGCATCGTCCGTTTTACCGTCGTGCCCCGCGTGGGGACCCGCTCCCGTAGTGAGGACACCGAGCACCACGGAGACCACAGAGGCGAGAGCCACAAGCCAGGCGAGGCCCGCCACAAGCGGATCAACCAGGAGTCCTCGTCCTCGACCGTGATAGACGTTATAGACAAAGACGGTTGCCAGCACAACGAGAGCCGCAGAGAGGATGAAGTGCAGCCCCACAATATAGGGGTTGAGGCCGGTAAGAACCGTAATGCCACCGATGACTGCCTGGGCCGGTATCCCCATACCCAACGAAAATGTCAGCCAAAAAAGATCGGGGCGTTGCTTACGAAAGCGAATGACGTAGAGAAAGGCTACGATTGCAATGGCGGTGAGCACAAATGTGAGTAGACGATTGCCGAACTCAATCATGCCGTGCCACTCAGACTCGGGGGTCGCAACCCACGAGTCACCGTTACACCTCGGCCAGGTTGCACAGCCCAGTCCCGAAGCGGTGAGTCTCACCGCGCCTCCGGTGGCCACGATACCCACCTGGCTGATGAGCGAAAGCCAGGCGATTACCCTGACTCTTTTATCCACACGATCGGGTAGACGTGTCCAGAACGAAGACGGTTTGCTCGGGCGTACGACGGTTTGATTCGACACAACTCAACTCAATCATCATTGGAATTCTGTTAATCGCGTTGAGATCCTCAACAAACACTTAAGAAACCTGTAGAATCGGTATCATCTTATGTGTCCGCCACAAGTGTGTGGCTTTGGTCATGAAGAAATCGCGACAGTGGTCTTTTCGATCCACACTCTCTAAGAATACTGCACACTCAACCGTGAGGCTGACAACACACACAGTATCAAGGGGGACAATAATAGTGTGTGATCGTAGAGAATGCGTGCTGCGCGGGAATGACAATCACTCCCGGCTCGTTAATACGGGTTAGTAAAGGGAAGAAGGTAGAAAAGGTTATGTCGGAAATTCTGATCGATCGACCCGAGCTTGAGGGCCTGGGTCAGTATGAGTTTGGGTGGCACGACGACGACGAAGCCGGTGCTTCTGCTGAACGCGGCATTAACTCAAACGTCGTTAAAAACATCTCCAACCTCAAAAATGAACCCTCCTGGATGCAGGAGCGACGACTTAAAGCCCTGAAGCTTTTTGAACGCAAACCCATGCCCGCCTGGGGAGCGGATCTTTCCGAGATCGACTTCGACAATATTAAATACTTTGTACGCTCCACCGAAAAACAGGCGCAGAGCTGGGAAGATCTTCCCGAGGAGATTAAAAATACCTACGAGCGACTCGGCATTCCTGAAGCCGAGCGGCAAAGGCTTGTTGCCGGGGTTGCGGCACAGTACGAGTCCGAGGTTGTGTACCACCAGATCCGCGAGGATTTGGAGGAGCAGGGAGTTATCTTCCTCGATACCGATACCGCTCTGCGCGAGCACCCCGAGATTTTTGAGGAGTATTTTGGTACCGTAATTCCCGCGGGCGACAACAAGTTTGCTGCTCTGAACACCGCAGTGTGGTCCGGAGGATCGTTTGTTTATGTACCAAAGGGTGTCAAGGTAGATATTCCGCTCCAGGCCTACTTCCGCATTAATACCGAGAACATGGGCCAGTTTGAGAGAACCCTGATTATCGCGGACGAAGACAGTTACGTTCACTACATTGAGGGTTGTACCGCCCCAATCTATAAGTCGGATTCGCTGCACTCTGCCGTTGTTGAGATCATCGTGAAGAAGAACGCCCGCGTTCGCTACACCACGATCCAGAACTGGTCCACCAATGTTTACAACCTGGTGACCAAGCGTGCAATTGCAGAAGAGGGTGCAACCATGGAGTGGATTGACGGAAACATCGGCTCCAAGGTAACCATGAAATACCCCTCAATCTTCCTCATGGGGGAGCACGCCAAAGGGGAGACTCTGTCGGTGGCCTTCGCGGGTCCCGGTCAGCATCAGGACACCGGAGCCAAGATGATCCACATGGCTCCCCACACGCAATCCTCTATTCTTGCGAAGTCGATTGCTCGTGGCGGAGGACGCTCCGGATACCGTGGAGAAGTCAGAGTGGACGCCAACGCGCACCACTCGGCCAACTCTGTTGTGTGCGATGCCCTACTGGTGGACACCATTTCACGCTCAGATACCTATCCCGCAATCGATATTCGCGTTGACGATGTTGTTCTTGGGCACGAGGCCACGGTGTCTCGAGTGAGCGAGGAACAGCTGTTTTATCTCATGAGCCGCGGAGTCTCTGAAGAAGAGGCGATGGCCATGATCGTTCGAGGGTTTATTGAACCGATTTCACGCGAGCTACCCATGGAGTACGCTCTCGAACTCAACAAACTCATCGAAATGGGCATGGAAGGATCCGTCGGTTAGTCATGACACAAACGACACCCAGTATGGCAGCATCCGCTACAGCCAAAGAGTCAACCGGCAGTGAACAGCACGGAATGAAGGCCCACTCGGATGGTGGATGGACGGTAGTCCCCGTGCAGGTTCGCTCAGAGCGCTACACGTCATTCGAGGTAGCCGACTTTGCTCGAGTCACGGGGCGCGAGGCTACCTGGAAGCTCACTCCCGTTGATCGTATTGATGCTCTTCTGCACTCCGATCTTGAGGGATCGCGCTTTGAATACAGCGCGCAGAGTGTGGAGGGCATCTCGCTCTCGTGGGTTCCGCGTACGGATGCCCGCATCGGCACCGCAGGAAAACCCGAGGAACGTGGTTCGGCTAACGCCTGGACACACTTTACGGAGGCTCTCCTCATCGAGGTGATGGGCGAGCAAGACAAGGTAATCAACGTTACACGTCGCGACCTGGGTAGCATTCCTCGCGCCGCACACATTGTGATTAGCGCGGCCCCCCTGAGCCGGGGCACGGTTATCATTGAAAACTTTGGAAGCGCAGAGCTCAGCGAAAATGTTGAAATCATTGTGGGGGAGCAGGCAGAACTCACGGTTGTCACGAGTCAGGAGTGGGCAGATGACGCACACCACCTGGCCACCCACTTTGCCGCAATCGGTCGCGATGCCAAACTCAAGCACATTGTTGTTTCTCTGGGCGGTGACGTGGTACGGGTTAACCCGTCCGTACATCTCAAAACCGAAGGCGGGGATATCGAGGCGCTGGGGGCATACTTCAGTGATGCCGGCCAACACCTGGAGCAGCACGTCTACATCAATCACAACGCCCCACACACCAAGAGCCGAGTAACCTACAAGGGCGCGCTCCAGGGTGAGGGTGCACGAACCGTATGGATTGGTGACGTTCTCATTCAGCAGAACGCCACGGGAACCGACTCCTACGAACAGAATCGAAACCTGGTTCTGAGTGATGGCACCCGGGCCGACTCTATTCCCAACCTCGAGATCCAAACCGGTGATATCGAGGGTGCCGGTCATGCCTCGGCCACCGGGCGCTTTGATGACGAGCAGCTTTTTTATCTCCAGTCCCGCGGAATCGCGGAAGCTGAGGCACGTCGTCTTGTTGTGCGTGGCTTCTTGCTGGAGGTGGTGCAGCGTATTGGTAACGAAGAACTCGAAGAACGTCTCAACCTTGCAATTGAAGAGTCTCTTAACCGATCTCTCATCATGGCTAGTGAGGCTCGGTAGCTAGGTGTCTGTTACACGCGTATGCTCGGTTGACGAGCTCACCACTAATCAGGCGCGGCGAATTGTTCTTGAGGGCGTCGCTATCGCCCTGGTAAAAGACTCCGCCGGCGAGGTTTACGCCATCGGTGACACCTGCACCCACGGCGACATCAGCCTCTCGGAGGGCTTTGTCGAGGGAGACACTCTTGAGTGCTGGGCTCACGGTTCAGCATTTTCCCTCAAAACGGGTCAGCCAAAAACGCTACCCGCCTACGAACCCGTACCCGTTTATGAAGTCACGATTCAAGACGGCAACATTTTTATTGACCCCACTGTAACGAAAGAGATAACGGAATGAGCTCAGTACTGGAGATTAAGAACCTTCACGTTAGCGTAGAAACCGAGCAGGGGAGCGCGCAGATCCTCCGGGGAGTTGACCTCACCATTAAGCAGGGTGAAATTCACGCCGTGATGGGGCCAAACGGCTCGGGAAAATCAACCCTGGCCTACACCATTGCGGGACACCCGAAGTACACGGTTGACGAGGGGGCGATCACTCTCGATGGCGAAGATGTCCTTGAGATGTCCGTGGATGAGCGTGCCCGTGCCGGACTTTTCTTAGCTATGCAGTACCCGGTTGAGATCCCGGGTGTTACCAACACTAATTTCTTACGCACGGCCAAGACCGCAATCGATGGGGAAGCTCCCGCAATCCGCGGATGGGTAAAAGACGTTCGTGAGGCCATGGACAACCTTAAGATGGATCGTGCATTTGGAGAGCGCAACGTTAACGAGGGCTTTTCGGGGGGCGAGAAAAAGCGCAACGAGATCCTTCAACTGGAGCTGCTCAAGCCCACGTTTGCTGTTCTTGATGAGACCGACTCCGGCCTAGACGTTGATGCGCTCAAGATCGTTTCCGAGGGGGTTAACCGCGCTCACCAAAAGAATAACCTTGGGCTCTTGCTGATCACGCACTACACGCGTATCCTACGTTATATCAAGCCTGATTTTGTTCACGTTTTTGTTGAGGGTAAGGTAGCCGATCAAGGCGGTCCCGAACTCGCAGACCGCCTTGAAGAAGAAGGCTACGATCGCTACCTCACCCCCTCCGTTTAGGATCTAGGAGAGCACATGTCTACAACGGTAACTTCTCTCGCCCCAGACTTTTACGAGCAGGCTATCGAAGCGCTCAAAGACGTCTCGGATCCTGAGCTGGGGGTCAACATTGTTGACCTCGGTCTTGTGTATGACCTGGGCTGGGATGAAGAAAATGAGGCCCTTGTCATTAGCATGACACTCACCTCCGCCGGTTGTCCTCTCACCGATGTGATTGAGAACGATGTTGCGGAGGCCCTTGACGGGTTGGTTCGCGCTTTCCGCATCAATTGGGTGTGGATGCCACCGTGGGGGCAGGAAAGAATCACCGATGACGGACGCGACATGATGCGTGCCCTGGGGTTCTCAATTTAGCTCTATAAACTATGTGTTTGAGCACCAGTCTCACTGAGGCTGGTGCTCAAACATGCTTAAGACTTTACCTGGGCGCTACCGAGCCCAACACCGGAAAGGAAGCACCGCACCACTATGCTTGCCGTGGAAAACGTTGCGATTGACGTTGGAGCCCGTCGACTCATGTCCGAGGTGAGTTTTCGAGTTGCACCCGGTGACAAGATTGGCTTAGTCGGCCGAAACGGTGCGGGAAAGACAACGTTAACAAAGCACCTTGCGGGAGATCTGCAACCCTCGGAGGGCAAGATCACTCGTGGGGGCGAGGTGGGCTACCTTCCGCAGGATCCGCGCTCGGGTGATCCCGAGCAGCTTGCGCGCACTCGCATTCTTGATGCGCGTGGATTGGGGCAATTGCTCTTGGGAATCGAAAAAGCCTCGCTTCAAATGGGCGATTCAAATCTCGCTATCGCTGATCGGGCAATGAAAAAGTACGCTCGACTCACCGATCAATTCACGGCGTTGGGAGGTTACGCTGCTGAGGCCGAGGCCGCATCAATTGCAAGCAACCTGAACCTTCCCGATCGTATTCTGAACCAACCGCTGAGCACCCTCTCCGGTGGTCAGCGTCGCCGCATCGAATTGGCGCGTATTCTTTTTTCTGACGCGGAGACGTTAATTCTCGATGAGCCCACCAACCACCTGGATGCAGATTCCGTGGTGTGGTTACGGGAGTTCCTGAAGAACTACCGCGGAGGGCTCATCGTGATTACTCACGATATTGAGCTGGTGGGTGAAACGGTTAACCGAGTTTTTTACCTGGACGCTAATCGTCAACATATTGATATCTACAATATGAACTGGAAAAACTATCAGAAACAACGCGCGGCTGATGAGGAACGTCGCCGAAAAGAGCGCAGCAACGTCGAAAAAAAGGCCAGCGCACTGCAGTTACAGGCCGCGAAGTTTGGGGCTAAGGCTTCAAAAGCGGCTGCAGCTCATCAGATGGTTGCCCGCGCCGAAAAGATGCTTGCCGGGCTTGATGAGGTCCGAGCCGTAGATAAAGTGGCTAAGCTTCGTTTTCCGGATCCGGCCCCCTGTGGCAAAACTCCGATCATGGCACAGAACCTGTCGAAGAGCTACGGCTCACTCGAGATTTTTGCGGGTGTTGATTTGGCTATCGATCGTGGGTCAAAGGTCGTTGTGTTAGGTCTTAACGGAGCGGGTAAGACCACCCTGCTACGCCTCCTTGCCGGCGTGGACAAGCCCGATACGGGCACAATCGAGGCAGGGCACGGATTGCGCGTGGGGTATTACGCACAGGAACACGAAACCCTTGATGTGACCCGCAGTGTGCTGCAGAACATGATGAGTGCTTCCCCGGATATCACCGAAACACACGCTCGTAAGGTGCTCGGGTCCTTTTTGTTCACCGGTGATGACGGTTACAAGCCCGCTGGGGTTCTTTCAGGCGGTGAAAAAACACGACTGGCCCTGGCTATGCTGGTTGTTTCCGCCGCTAATGTATTGCTGCTTGATGAACCCACAAATAACCTCGACCCTGCCAGCCGCAGCGAAATTCTCGATGCCCTGGCCCACTATAGTGGTGCCGTGGTGCTCGTCTCGCACGACGAAGGGGCGGTGCAGGCGCTTAATCCGGAACGGGTACTCATTATGCCCGACGCGGTTGAGGATCACTGGAACAAAGATTATCTAGAGCTCATCGAGCTTTCCTAGCTTCAACTAACGAAAGTTTGCCTCGTCCAGAATCTTGTCCTCGACGTCCGCGTCGGTCTGCTTTTGCGCGGCTCTTATGCGTCGCTTTTCGGCGCGTTTCTTCTCGTCTGGGCGGTCTGCGTTTATTGATCGAAATTCCTGTCGGGCAGCCCAACCAAGTCCCACAAACCCCATAATGGCAAAAAGATACCACTGCAGTGCGTAAGACAGGTGAGGGCCCTCGTCCCGCTCTGGTTTTGCCGCCTTTTGTGGGGCACTTTCAGGACTTGGGTTTTCTGATATCAACACCCCGTACGCTTCGGTAAACGTGGGGAGTTCCACTCGTTCCGCCAGATCGGGTAGGTGGATGGTAGCAATTTGACCGTCGCCCGCAGACCTATTCGGGAGCGTGGGTTCCCCAGCTTTAAGCCGAGCATCAATACGAACGATTCCCTCCGGGGGTGCGGGGACGTTATCGGGGGAGTCCTGGGCTGAGCCTGTGGGTACCCAGCCCCTATTAACGATAAAAACGTTGCCATCTTCTAGTCGGAGAGGGACCAACACCTCGAAGCCGGGGTTTCCGCTCAGGGGTCGATTACGCACAAGTGTTTGCTGATCGACCAGATAGGTCCCCGTTGCAGTAACGGTGCTCCACTTGTCTTCCTCATCGCTGTAGGAGGTCAGAGTGGGGAGGATGGTTTCAAGGGGAACCGCCGGGGCGTCGTAGTTTGCGTCGATACGCATGATTTCGGCCCGTGCTTCGGCCCGACGAGCAAATTGCCACTGACCCAGCAACACACACACAAGAGCAAAAACAATGGTGAGCGCCAGATATCCCGCCCAGCGACGGGAGAGGAGAAAGCGCCATCCATCAATCATTCGTCATTGCCGTTCATTGTGCTAGGTGTTTGAGACATCACCGAGCGGTACAACCCGTACCGGAAAGGATCGCGCCCGAAGAAAATCTGTGAGAAACTCGGAGTGTTCGTCACACGCAAGCCATACTTTCACACGGTCTTCGGTATGAATTTTGGGATTACGCCATTCAATTCTATCCCGGGCGGTCTGACTGCATCCTGCGCGCGAGCAGGTAAACTGAGGGGGTTCTTCGCTGCCCAGCATGCCAAGAAGATTGGGGCCACTCACTATTATACTTCCTCGTCGTGGGACTTGTGCACAGGACTATCCACCACGATAAGGGTGTTGCTGCCCGGCTCTTTACGAGAATCGGTATGGGTTCCCTGAGAAATCGCTGAGGGCTCGGGGCGTTCGGCTTGGGCGGCGGATGGGTTTCCTACATTGGCGATAATAACCGCAAAATATGGAAGGATAACGGCTCCGATGGCGCAAATAACCATCCACCATCCCTGAACAAACGGGATGGCCAGAAGGCACGCAAAACGTATACCCATCGTGATGACGTAGTTTCGCATACGATGCGTTCGATCGGTCTCTGGGTCTGTCGAAACAGAAGTGGCTGTATATTGGGGCTTCATCATGTATGTGATTAGTTGGAGATAACCAGTTTACGCCCTATGCTTGGGGACTGTCCTCATAAACACGAAAGGATTTTTATGACTACGCCCCGTACTGTTCTTGTCACCGGAGGAAACCGCGGAATCGGTTTTGCGATTGCTCAGGAACTCATTGCTCAGGGGCATCGTGTTGCGGTTACCGCACGCTCGGGAAAGGGCCCGGAGGGCAGCTTAACGGTTGCTGCCGATGTGAGTGACTCGGACTCAATTGATCAAGCCTTTACCGCTGTTGAGCAGCAACTTGGCCCCGTAGAGGTGGTTGTTGCCAACGCGGGAATAACCAAAGACACGCTATTGATGCGCATGTCCGAAGAAGATTTTATCGACGTTGTTGATACCAACCTCACCGGTGCTTTTCGTACGGTTAAGAGAGCCTCTAAGTCCTTTTTGAAACAGCGTTTTGGCCGTGTTGTTTTTATTTCCAGTGTTGTGGGACTCTACGGCGGCGCGGGGCAGGTAAACTATTCTTCCTCGAAGGCGGCGCTGGTGGGTTTTGCTCGCTCCCTCACTCGCGAGCTTGGCGCGCGAGGCGTCACAGCCAACGTTGTTGCTCCCGGGTTCATCGAGACAGATATGACGGCGAGTCTCCCCAGCGAGCAGCAGGATGAATACCGCCGAGCGATTCCCGCCGGTCGCTACGGTCAGGCCTCCGAGGTTGCCAAAGCCGTGAGCTGGTTGGCCAGCGACGATGCGGCCTACATCTCCGGTGCGGTAATTCCTGTTGATGGTGGGCTGGGCATGGGACACTAACTTTGCTTCAATAGGCACTCAACGTGGGGAATAACCCCGGCTAGGTCAAGCGCTTCTATAACAACGTCTGCTTTCTCCTGCACGATGGGTTTTGCATTGTAGGCAACCGCGAGCCCCGCAACAGCCATCATGGCAAGATCATTTGCCCCGTCACCAATCGCTACCGTTCGCGAGAGGGTGACCCGGTGTTTCTGGGCCCACTCCCGAAGTGCCCGCGCCTTTGCCTCCGCATCAATGATCGGGCCGATCAGATTGCCGGTGAGAAGACCGTTCTGAACCTCAAGACGGTTAGCCCGCCACTCGTCAAGAGATAGTTCAACGGCTAGCGGGTCGAGGAGTTCGTGGAATCCCCCCGACACAACAGCAACAACCCCTCCACTGGCATGAATAAAGCTCACGAGTTCCCGCATTCCCCGGCTAATTCGAATGCGCTCATACACTCGGTGAAAAGTGTCCTGTGGCAACCCCCTGAGGGTGGCAACCCGTTCCGTGAGGCTCCGGGTAAAATCAAGTTCGCCACGCATCGCCCGATTCGTAATATCTGCAACCTCCTCGAGGCTACCCGCTTCCTCCGCGAGAAGTTCGATCACCTCGTCTCTAATGGTGGTAGAATCAGCGTCAAGTACAACAAGGAACGGTGCGGTCATAGGTTTTTCTGCTTTCGCCGGGTCATCAATCTGTCTGCGTCTTGTCTTTCAGACTCTTCTGCGACACCGAGTAAAGAGCGCGGTGGAGCCTGGATGTGTCGGTAAGCTTATGCCATGTCTGCTGTTCTTGCTTTCTCTCATGTCTCTTATGTTCGTAACGGTAATCACATCCTTGACGATATTACCTGGGACGTTCAGGCCGATCAGCGCTGGGTGATTCTTGGGCCAAACGGTGCGGGAAAAACTACGCTGCTTCGTCTCGCCACCGGACACGATTTCCCCACGACAGGGAACGTTGACATATTGGAGAGCCGTCTGGGTCGGGTGAACATCTTTGAGCTTCGTACACGTCTAGGATTTTCCTCCTCCGCACAGGCCAAGCGTATCCCGTTTCATGAGACGGTACTTAACGTGGTGCTGACCGCTGCCTATTCTGTGGAGGGCCGATGGAACGAGCGCTACGATGAGCTTGATCTGAGACGCGCCAAGCGTGTCTTGCTCGAGTGGAATCTGGATGAACTAGCGGAGAGATCTTTTGGTACGCTGAGTGACGGAGAGCAGAAGCGTGTCATGATTGCCCGGGCCGTCATGACCGATCCGGAACTCTTATTGCTGGATGAGCCCGCCTCAAGCCTCGACCTGGGGGCCCGTGAGCGGCTATTGCAGCTACTGAGTGGCTATGCAAGCTCCCCGGTGTCGCCCGCAATGGTCATGGTTACCCATCACGTTGAAGAGATTCCTCCGGGCTTTACCCACGCTATGCTCCTTTCCGGTGGCAAAGTTGTGAACCAGGGTCCCCTCGATAGCGTACTGACTGCAGATAACCTGAGCCAGACATTTGATCTGCCTTTTGAGCTTGTCACGACTAATGGTCGTTACACTGCACGTGGGCTATAGCTGTCTGATCGCGCTGATTGCAACGCGAGTTGCGTCAGCAATAAGCGCGTTATTAAACGTAGCGTCCTGAGTGGCGCGGGACGACAGAACGGCAAGCACAATCGGTTGTGAATCCGGTGGCCAGACGATACCGATATCATTTCTTGTGCCGTAATCGCCCCCGCCGGTTTTATCTCCTACTTTCCAGCCCTGTGGAACGCCCGCTCGGATCAGTTCGTCTCCGGTAGTATTTCTCACCAGCCAGTCAACAAAGATTACTTTTTTCTCTTCCGAAAGGGCCGTGCCGAGGGCATATTCTCGTAGAGTTTGTGCCCACGCTCGGGGGGTGGTGGTATCGCGGACCTCGCCCGGTATTGCCGTATTAAGCTCAAGCTCATAGCGTTCCATTTGGGTCGTGTTATCACCCAGGGTACGCAGTGCGCTTTCTAGCCCCTTGGGCCCACCAAGAATGCTACGCAGGAGAAGGTTTATCGCGGCATTGTCGCTGTAGCGCACGGTTGCATCACAGAGTTCGCGAATCGTCATACCTGTTGCAAGGTGCTGTTCGGTAATTGGTGAGTGCTCCACTAGATCTTCTGCTGCGTACCTGATGACCTCTTCGAGCGAGGCAATTTCGCGCTGCCGCACAACCTCGGCCGCTGCAATGGCTTTAAACGTTGAGCAGTAGGCGAATCTCTCGTCGGCTTGAAACTCAATGCTTTTTCTCGACCCCGTATCCACGGCATAAACCCCCAAACGCGCTTCATATTGTTGTTCAAGCTGCCGAAACTTTTTATCTGTTCCAGGTGCCGGTGATTCTTCCTCTGACTGTTGTGTTCCTGAACCACGGGTGTTCCGGCTAGGGGTTGTTGCAGCGCAACCAACAAGTGGAATGCTCAGGGCTAGGGAAAGAGCCGTTCTACGAGTCATATGATTTGTCATTTACGCAGTCTAGGAGAGAAAAACGAGTATAAACCTCAAATTTTCTGTTATTTAGCCGTGCATTAGTTTTTGTATTAGGTGGACAAATCGCGTGTCTTAGCGAGAGAAAACTGACGAAAGGGAAGAGCATCTGCTAAAGTAGATAGCTGGCCCTCGGCCTCAAAAACTTATGTGCCCACCGTGGGTAGCATGACCCATAACCAGCAAAGGATTATCGGATGAAGACAGCAATCCACCCGGAGTACAAGGCGGTAGTGTTCCGCGACCTAGCATCGGGGGCAACGTTTCTTACTCGTTCAACCGTAACCAGCGAGAAAACCATCGACCTTGACGGTGTAACATACCCCGTTATCGACGTTGAAATCTCAAGCGAATCGCACCCGTTTTACACGGGTAAGCAGCGGATCCTTGACTCTGCCGGACGCGTAGAGAAGTTTAACCAGCGCTTTAAAGGGTTTGGTGCGTAAGCACTAAAAACCCCAAAATAGTGGGGGCCGGACGCGATCATACGCATCAGGCCCCCACTTGTGTGCCCGTGCAAACAGGCATAGAGCAACAAGGCTAGAGCCGCTCGGGCCAGGCTCCGTCAGCAACAAATTGTGGGTTGCGCCGTCGCATATATTCTTGGAAGTTTTCTGCCTGCTCCTGCGCCCAAACAACCTGACTGCGGTGAATCTCCTCGAGGTCTTCGGGAATCTTTGACACGTACCTGGCCGCAATCTGCTGCATGACCCGTCCGCTCGCAATGGCGTCTTCTCCCGCGTCGTGTGCACTGCCCAAGACAACCCCGTAGTGCATGCAAGCTGCCTCGAGCGTTCTTTTGCCCTTGCGATAGCGATCCACCGCTTTATCAATAATGAGGGGATCAAGTACGGGAGCGGGGGCCGCGAGGGGTTCTATCCCGTACCTGAGGGCTTCGTAACGAATAACATCAAGGTCGTAGGGCGCGTTATAGATCACGAGGGGGAGTCCGCGTAAAAAAAGCTCACGAATACGATCTAGTATTTGGCCTATGCCCGTTGCGGCGTCCATTCCGCCGGCTACCGCCTGCGCCGTTGTAACACCGTGAACGGAAGTGGCTCTTTCAGGAATCTCGACACCCGGATTAATAAACCAGTCGTGCCGTTCGGTTACAGCCCCCTGTGCATCTAAAACCGCAAGTGTAGCGGTGACGACACGGGCCTCGGAGGTGTTAATTCCCGTGGTTTCGGTGTCAAAGACGGCGAGATTTTGGCACCAGAGAGGCACAGAGTTTTCAGTCATACATCTACTCTAGGGGCAACCTCAGACACAGATCGATTTCATGAGTAAGAGATTACCAGGAGGTTTTATCCTGGAATTGCGTAGACTTACAGCGATGACATCCCACAATACTCCGGCTGAGGGACTAGCCGTTTCCCATAACCTCGCCCCGGATGACACTCTCAGAAAGCTGATCGGCACGCAGCGCACGATTGAGATTCGTAACGCTCGGGGAATGCCCATACATCACACCAGCTATTGGGAATACCCGCCCGCTACCCCTACCAAAAACGGTTCTTCGGTGGCAACCATTGTTCTGATACACGGGTTTCGAGGGGACCATCACGGGCTGCTTTTGATTGCGGCCCGGTTGCCTCAGTATCGTCTCATCGTTCCCGATCTGCCGGGGTTCGGGACATCACCCGCTTTTCTCCGGGGTCAGCACAATATAGAGGCCTACGCTGAGTGGCTCAAGGCTTTTGTCGGCGCGGTGAGCGAAGCAGACCACGCGCTCTATCTGCTGGGGCATTCTTTTGGCTCAATTATCTGCTCGGCGGCCGTTGCCGCCGGTCTCAGGCCGGACAAGCTCTTCCTGGTTAACCCGATTGGAGCACCTGCGCTGAGTGGTCCGCGTGGTGTTCTGACTAGATTGGCGGTATTTTACTATTGGCTCGGGGCTAAACTTCCCCAGAGGTTGGGATATGCGTTTCTCACCAACCGATTAATTACCAGGCTTTCAAGCGTTGCAATGGTAAAAACACGGGATAAACAATTGCGACGCTGGATTCATCATCAACACGATCTCTACTTCAGCGCTTTTGCCAGCAGAGAGGTTGTCCTGGAGTCTTTTCGAGCGTCGGTGAGTCACGACGTGAGCGAGTTTGCACAAGATATTCCTGTGTCAACCGTTCTTATCGCGGCCGACCGAGACGACATCACAGCGATATCCGCGCAAAAAAAAGTGGCGCGACGCTTTGTCCGGGGAAAGCTAGAAATTATTGAGGGTGTGGGGCATCTTGTTCACTATGAAAAACCCGCCGTGGCAGCCCAGATTATCCGGGATTTTATTGAGGCTCCGTAACACGCGCAGTAGCGATAGAGCGCTCTAAGCCCTCAAGAAACTCGGTGATGCCGGACTCTACCCGGAGTGCAGCCCGGGAATCGCCCTTGGTTGTCCCACGATTGACGATGATGATGGGCTTATTTTCGCGCCGGGCCTGTTCCAAAATACGAATTCCCGTGTTAACCGCGAGCGAGGAGCCGAGAACTAAGAGACCGGATGCCTCGCTCACGATGGCCTGCGCCGCAGAGAACTTTTCAACAGGAACAACCTCACCAAAGTAAACAACGTCCGGTTTCAACATCCCGTCACACACAGAACAGGTGGGCACCTGAAAGAAATCAACATTGGTTACGTCGGCATCCCCATCGGGAGCAAGAGAAACAGCCGTGTCCTCGCCAAATCGTGGATTACGTTCGCGGAGCTGAGTCTCAATCTTGGCACGGCTGAAGATCTGGCCGCAGGAGAGACATCGGATTCGATTCATCGATCCGTGCACGTCTACAACTCTCAACGAACCGGCACGGGTGTGCAGATTATCGACGTTTTGCGTAATAACACCGTTAACCACACCTGCCGATTCGAGTCTGGCTAGCGCCCGATGACCCTCGTTCGGAACAATGGTTGTAAAAGTAGACCAGGCCCTGTGGCTACCCGCCCAGAAGCGTTTGCGATAGGCCTCGTCACCCAAAAACTGTGACACCGACATCGGATTTCGCGGAGGCGCACCCTCGCCACGGTAATCAGGTATACCCGAGTCTGTGCTGATGCCTGCACCGGTGAGGACCGCCCAGGGACCCTCAGAGAGGGTGGTCAAGATCGAGGTGTACGCGCTTTTAATCACACTGCATAGTAACGTTTTTCTGAACAGAATATTCCCTACTGCCACCGCGATGCTCGAACTCCTCTAGGGGGATCAGCGGATATTCTAGGGAGATGCGCCCGATTCCCATCGCCGAACTCAATGTTCCCGAGCTAGCCTACTTCTCTCAGCTCACTGACGTAAAACTACGCCGCGTCACGGAGCCCGAGCAGGGGATTTATCTCGCCGAGGGAAATAAAGTGATGGCACGATCGCTTGCGGCAGGTCATCAACCCTTGGCCGTCCTCACGGAGGAAAAATGGCTGGACGATATTAAAACGATGTACTCCTCCTATCCGGATCTACCCGTTTATGTGGGACAGACCCGGGTAATCGAAGAACTTACCGGGTACAACGTGCATCGAGGATCACTCGCGGCGGTGAAACGCCCCACTGAACCACAACCCGAGACGCTACTTCGTGACTCTCGGCGTGTGATTATTCTCGAAGACATTGTTGACCATACGAATGTTGGTGCCATTTTTCGCTCGGTTGCCGGGCTGGGGGCCGATGCCGTTTTTATCACACCGCGCTGTGCGGATCCGCTCTATCGACGGAGCGTTCGGGTGAGCATGGGTACGGTATTACAGATTCCCTGGACTCGTTTTCCGGATTGGGAACAGGGTCAACGGCTGCTCCATGAACAAGGATTTCACATCGCTGCTCTGGCTCTTTCGGAGACGGCGGAGACCCTCGATAGATTTGCTCAACACAACCACGATCGAATCGCTTTTGTCGTTGGCACGGAGGGGGATGGCCTCAGTCATCAGGCCTTAGAGGCGGCCGATACCGTCGTCACGATTCCCATGCGGGCAGAAATCGACTCGCTCAATGTTGCCGCCGCTTCGGCCGTGGCCCTGTGGGAGTTGCGGGTGCGGAAGTAGCCCCGTCACGCACACTTATTCCTGCGGAAAGACCGCCCTGGCTTCCGGGCGCTTGGGGAGTATATGATCTCCCGAAGACTGATGTCGAATACGACGTATAACCCAGGGCACCAGGTATTCGCGTGCCCAAGAAATATCTTCTCTGCGGGCTTCTCGCCAGGAGTGAGCAGGAAGCGGCTCCGGGCGCATGGGGACAAGGTCGTTCTCAACGTTGAGAGCTTCAAGAACAATCCTCGCCACCGCGTGGTGTCCAAGCGGATTGAGGTGCAGGCGGTCGGGGGCCCACATGCGGGCATCTGGAAGCTCATCGCTGGCCCACTGGTCTGCCACGATGCAGTCGTAGCGGTGGGCGATCTTACGCACGTTCTCGTTGTAGATAGCAACTTTGCCGCGAATGGTACGAAATACGGGGGAAAAGCCGACGTCGACCGCGGTAAAAAGAACTATTGTGGGATTATTAGCGCTGAGGCGAGCAATAGCTGATTCAAACTTCGCCGCTACCGCATCGGGATCCGAGCCGGGACGAATCACGTCGTTACCTCCGGCAGAGATGGTGATGAGGTCTGGGCGCAGATCGATAGCGGGATCAATCTGTTCCTCGATAATCTGGTCTACGAGCTTCCCTCGGACGGCCAGGTTAGCATAGACAAAGTTATCTGTTTTTTCGTTAAGAACCTCAGCAACACGGTCAGCCCATCCTCGATTTCCACCGGGGCTGCTTGGCTCAGGGTCTCCGATGCCCTCGGTAAAAGAATCCCCGAGAGCAACGTAACGGGACCACGGGTGTTTTTGCGTCATCTATTTAGCCTCCTAATACATACCAGGGTAGTGGAAGTGTGCATGGGTTTCAGCTATTGAGGGTATCCTTGTAGGTCGTGACTAACGCGCAACCCATAGCAGATGGCCCAGGGCATGCTCCCGGCACACACGCCGCCGAGCACCTTTCACCTGCCTTTCCCGCGCGTGCCCCCTGGGGGACAGCGGCACACCTCAGAGCCTGGCAGGAAGAAGCTCTTAACGCATACTTTCAGAGTGAACCGCGCGACTTTTTGGCCGCCGCAACTCCCGGCGCGGGCAAAACCACTTTCGCCCTACGTCTGGCGGCAGAGCTGCGGGGTAGGGGAACGATTGACCGTATCGTGGTGGTGGCACCCACCGAGCACCTGAAAACTCAGTGGGCAAATGCCGCCTCACGCGCGGGTATCCGGTTAAATCCCCTCTTTAAAAACAGTGACGCACACATTCAACGGCCCTTTGACGGGGTGGCCCTCACCTATGCCCAGGTCATCATGAAACCCGAGCTCCATCAGCGTCTTGTAGCTGAACGAAACACCCTGGTGATACTGGACGAAGTACATCACGGCGGTGATACGCTCAGCTGGGGTGACGGCATCCGCGAGGCTTTTGAGCGAGCTAAAAGACGCCTTTCACTCACGGGAACACCGTTCAGATCAGATACCGCTCCCATTCCGTTTGTTGAATACGCTCCTGACAAGAACGGCATCCGAGTATCTCTCACGGACTATAACTACGGGTATGGCCGCGCGCTCAAAGACGGTATTGTTCGTCCCGTAATTTTTATGGTGTATGCCGGACTCATGCGGTGGCAGACCAGCACCGGCGATCATATGGAGGCACGCCTCGGCGAGGGAAACACCAAAGACATCACCTCTCAGGCCTGGCGTACGGCCCTCGACCCCGAGGGTGAGTGGATGAACTCGGTCCTGAGCGCAGCTAATAAGCGACTCTCCGAGGTGCGCCTGAGCGTTCCAGACGCCGGGGGATTGGTGATTGCCACCGATCACGCCGCGGCTAGAGCATACGCTGCAATGCTACAAAAAATAGTGGGGGAACCCGTTGCGCTCATCCTGTCCGATGATAAGCAGGCCTCTGAAAACATCGACAAGTTTTCTCAAGGTAGCTCACGCTGGATGGTAGCCGTACGCATGGTGTCGGAGGGGGTAGATGTCCCTCGGCTTTCCGTTGGGGTCTACGCGACCTCATCGGCGACCCCGCTCTTTTTCGCACAGGCAATCGGACGCTTTGTAAGGTCCAGGAGACGCGGAGAAACTGCCTCGGTTTTTATCCCCAACGTTCCCAGCTTGATGGCCCTTGCAGCTGAAATGGAGTTGGAACGAGACCACGCTCTTGATCGGCCACCCTCAGATGATGCTGAAGGCAACCTCTGGAGCGAAGAAGACGCAATGGTGGCCTCAGCGAACCGCGAAGAGAGGGCTTCAGAGGAGCTCACTCGGGAGTTCCAATTCACCGCGATAGAATCTGATGCACACTTTGATCGTGCACTCTTTGACGGCGGAGAGTTTGGCGGCTACGCAGATATTAACAGTGAAGAAGAACTCGATTTTATCGGGCTCCCGGGCATCCTTGAACCTGATCAGGTAAAGGAATTACTTATTCAACGCCAGTCCCGCCAGGCAAAACGTTCGGCTGAGAAGCGAGGCAAAACGGAGCACCTGAGCGAGGTTGCGGAGGCACCGGAGCCCCTCTACCGTACGCTCAAGGAGCAGCGAAAATTGCTCAGCAGTCTGGTGGGAATGTACGCAAAGATTTCGGGAGAACCGCACGCAATGATTCACGCGGAACTTCGTCGGCTCTGCGGGGGCCCGCCGGTGCCCCAGGCCAGTGTTACCCAGATCCAATCGCGAATCGCCCTACTGCGGAAAAGACTTAATCACAGTCACTAGTTTTTCCTCACTCTGTGTTGTTTCTAGGTCTTCTTTCATAAACAGGTGGTTTGAGTCGGCTACTCTTTGCTGAAAGAGCTTCTAACCATTTGGATAACTATGCTGAATAAAACATCGGGGGTCGAGTCGAATACGACGGAGCCTGCCTCTCACCACAACGATCGGATCAACCGCGCTGACCGATTAAGAAAACGAAAGTTTTGGAGAAGGCGTGCTACCGCGCTTCTTCTCGTCTTAGGTGTGGGTTACATTATTTTTGCACTCAGCGCACCGCTGCCGGCTCTGCGCATAGAGGGCGCTATAAGCGCAAGCTTCGTGAAGGCCTCTCCGGCCACTCCCGCGTGGCCGGAACCTACGACCGGAGCTTCGGCGGCGCTCGGAGTACTGAATAAAGACCAAATCCTGACAAGCTCCACGGACGATATGCCGCGTCCCATGGCGAGCATTACCAAGGTTGTTACGACGCTGGTGGTTCTTGAAGCTCAGCCTATTACGGGCGACGAGGCGGGGCCAGCCATCGCCTTTAGCGACAAAGATTCTTCCATTCGGGATCGAATCGCGGGCGAGAACGGAAGTACCCTCCCCGTCTTTCCGGGACGTTCCTTAAGCGAGAGAGAACTGCTCACCGGAGTATTGGTGGCCTCCGCAAATAACTACGCGGAGCAAATTGCTGTTTGGGCTTACGGGTCTGTTGAGGACTACTTAACGGCGGCACAAGAATGGCTTGTCAAAAATGGTCTCACCTCCATACAGGTTGTTGATCCGACGGGCCTTGATCCCCAAAACGTGGCTTCGCCCGGTGATCTGATCCGTTTGGCTAAGATCGCTCTGGAGAATCCTGTGGTGAGCGAGCTTGTATCCTTAGAGACCGCTAGCATTCCGCTGGTTGGGACGATTGAAGCAACAAACACCCTTCTCGGACGAGACGGGTTTCGAGGGGTCAAAACCGGCACTCTAGACGAGTCCGGCTATTGCTTACTCTTTGCGCGGGATCTCTCTATTGACGGCGAATCCGTAACGGTTGTTGGGGTTGTGATGGGGGCAGAGAGCAGGGGCATTCGGGATGATCTTGCTCTACAGTTGGGCTTGAGTCTCGACGATAATCTGGTACGCGAAGAGGTTATAGGTGAGCGGAACAAGGTTGCCGCCCTCACCTCCGCGTGGGATGAGACTGTTGACGTCGTCACAGAAGCTTCTGTGTCAACCATCTTGTGGAATGGCGAGGGCGTTACCACGTCTTACGATCTGACCGGCCCTCATCGCACGGTTACCAGGGGCGAGGAGGTGGGGGTAGCCACCACAGCCCCCAGCACGGCGCCTGTGAGACTGATTACCACCGATGAGATAACGGCTCCGGGCTTTGGTTGGCGCCTGAGTCATCCTTTTGATCTGCTCTCAGGGTTGTGGAACAGAGGATAATACATGCTATAAATGCATGTATTAAATATGCATTAATATCTTTATATCAAGTTTCAATATGTAAGATTCTTATTTAATCCTGTTAATTAGCCTAGAGTTTCCATCGTTGTTTATAGGGGTCGTTATAGTGATTTTAAATATCCCCCCGAAAGTGAGATAAGCAATGAAAAAAACAATCACTGTTCTCTCTGCTGCAGCGCTCGTAACCACGGGCTCTGTGGCTTTCACCGGAGTTGCGCACGCAACACCCGGTGTGGCGACTGTTCAGGCAGCGCAGCAAGCAATAAACGTTATCCCTGACCCGGGCCTTCAACAGGCTCTCAACAAAGCGATAGACCCCAATCGTTCCGCGTCCCAGCCGGTTACCGAGGATGAGTTATTTAATCTCGAAAACCCCGTTGACGCGTCTAACAGCGGGATACGCAGCCTTGAAGGGCTTGGAAAGGCCTACTTTATCCCCGAGCTGAACCTCTCGGGAAACAACCTTGAGACTCTTCCCGCCGGGGAGATCAGGACACTGCGTTCACTGAAGACATTGACCCTGAGCTCGAACGCTTTGACCACGCTTCCGGAAGAGCTTGCCCGCCTTCGAAACCTCGAGAGCCTTGATCTCAGCAATAACAAAATCGCTGAGCTACCCTCGTACATTGGGTCAATCGCAAAACTCACGCACCTTAGCGTAAGCAATAATAATTTAACCACCCTGCCAAAAGAACTTGCCGAGGCAAAACAACTCAATAGCCTTGATGCGAGCAGCAACAAGATTAACACCCTCGCCGAACCCGTTGCCGCCCCCAGCCTCGCCCGACTTAACCTGGCAAACAACGACCTTTCGCAGGTGAGTCGCGGAATGTTTCCAAATAAAATTGGCTGGGTTGACATAAGCAATAATAAACTATTCAATGTCAGCGCAATTGATGTGGGACGTACTGGAAGGTTTATTGGGGGAGGCCAGGTTGTTACCGCCGAGCCAATCGAAATTCCTGCCGGAGCAACAAGCCATATTCAGTCCTTCTTGCCGACCAGGATTTTTCTTAACGATATCTACGACGATTCGGGATACGGAATCAACAGCATAACTATCGACAGCACCTCCGATCACACGTATGCACGTGGCCAAGGCTGGCAGAACCGTTATCACCATATTGAATGGCGCAACATCGCCCCCGGCGCTACAGAACTGACCTATACCTTCAGGGGAGACCTGTCGCGAAGCTTTGGCGGAACCGTTATCCAACCCATTATTCGCACCCCGTAGCAAACAAGACGATTAACAAAAATGGTCCTTCAGCCAAATCTGGCTGAAGGACCATTTTTCACGTGCGCGAAGGGGGACTTGAACCCCCACGCCCTTGCGGGCACTAGCACCTCAAGCTAGCGCGTCTACCTATTCCGCCACCCGCGCGTGAAATCAGTTTGAACAACTGACCGTAGAAAACTCTAGCACGAAATCGCACACCATTTTTACTGTTTGGGTCACTTCGTAACAAATCTGCTGTAAATTCAAGAAAATATTCCTATAGAACTCTTTTCGACCCCGCCCCCGGTAGCCTAGAGAGTATGTCTGATCACTCCCTTTCGCCCACCGCTCGTATTGCCCAAGAGCTTATCCAAATTGATACGACAAATTACGGGGGTGGAAAATCTCGAGGAGAAGCACAGGCTGCCGAGTATGTTGCAGACAAGCTTGAGGTCTTAGGGCTTAAACCGCAGCTCATAAATTCTGAGCCGGGTAGAACCAGTGTTGTTGCCCGAGTAGAGGGGAAAAACCCACGGAAGGGGGCCCTGGTAGTACACGGACACCTTGACGTCGTTCCCGCCGATCCAGAAAACTGGACTGTTGATCCGTTTGCCGGAGAAGTCAAAGAGGGAATGCTCTGGGGACGCGGAGCGGTAGACATGAAAAACATGGATGCCATGATCATTACGAGTGTGGAGCAGATTCTCTCTCACGGACAGCCAGAACGAGATCTCATACTCGCCTTTTTTGCCGATGAAGAAAATGGTGGAATCTACGGATCCCACTATCTGGTGGACAATCACCCGGAACTCTTTGCCGGAGCTACGGAAGCCGTGAGCGAGGTTGGCGGTTACTCGATCGCGGTTGGGGGTAAACGAGCCTACCTATTGCAAACCGGTGAA
Source organism: Lysinibacter sp. HNR (assembly GCF_029760935.1). Lineage (NCBI taxonomy): Bacteria > Bacillati > Actinomycetota > Actinomycetes > Micrococcales > Microbacteriaceae > Lysinibacter > Lysinibacter sp. HNR. Next base: position 1,525,043 of record NZ_CP121684.1, read on the forward strand.
AAAGCACTGTTGTGGATTAAGCTCACCGCGAGAGGAGTGGCTGCTCACGGCTCACGCGTCGTACGCGAAAACGCGTTAACCCGGTTGGCCGAGGCCCTGGTAAACCTGGGACGCCACGAGTGGCCAATTCACCTCACTGACACAACAGCCACACTGGTTTCTGAGCTTGCCCGATTGCTGGGGGTTGATCCTCAGACGGTAAGCCCCGATGACATCGTTCTTGCAACCGGTAACGCTTCAGGGTTTATCCATGCTTCTCTGCGCACAACTGCCAACCCCACCGTTCTCGAGGCCGGCTACAAGCACAACGTTATCCCCGATACGGCAGAGGCCCTGATCGATGTTCGAGCTTTTGCGGGGGATGAGCAAAGGGTACTGGAGCAGATACAGGCCATCGTTGGTGATGATATAGAAATCTCAATCATTCACCGGGATGTAGGACTTGAGACCCCCTACGAGGGTCCCTTTATCGACAAGATCGTGGACACCATCAAAGTTCATGACCCCAATGCCCACGTCCTGCCTTACCTTCTTGCCGCTGGAACCGACAATAAAGCTCTGAGTAAGCTCGGGATTACCGGATACGGTTTTGTCCCGCTACGACTCCCCAGCGACTTAGACTTTCCGGGGATGTTTCACGGTGTAGACGAGCGGGTTCCCCTCGATTCGCTCGATTTTGGCCATCGGGTTCTCACAGATTTACTCTCCACCTACTAACCTTGTGAGCTGGGTTATTTATTAACCACGAGAGAGGGAACACATGAGTTTTATCGAGGCAATCATCCTTGGGCTGGTTCAGGGACTCACCGAGTTTTTGCCGATTTCGTCGAGCGCTCACCTTCGTATTGTGGGGGAGTTTTTGCCTTCGGCCGCAGACCCGGGGGCAACGTTCACGGCGATTACCCAATTGGGTACCGAAGCTGCAGTGGTGGTGTTCTTTTGGAAAGATATCGTCAGGATTATCGGGCAGTGGTGTAAATCTCTTGTCGGGAAAGTTTCACAAAACAATCCGGATGTTCGTATGGGGTGGTTGATCATCGTTGGCAGTATTCCCATAGTTGTCCTGGGGGTTCTTTTCCAGGATCAGATTGACACCACTTTTAGATCTTTATGGATTATAGCAGCCACCCTTATCATCTTTGGAATCATCCTAGGGGTCGCCGACTACGTGGGAAAGAAACGGCTTACCTTAGAAAATCTGACCGTTAAGCACGGAATCTTCTACGGCCTCGCTCAATCGCTCGCCCTCATTCCGGGAGTCTCCAGGTCTGGGGGGACTATCACCGCGGGTCTCCTCATGGGGTACGATCGTTCCTCAGCAGCGCGCTACTCATTTCTCCTCGCGATCCCGGCCGTGTTTGGAAGCGGCTTTTACAAACTTTTTAAGCAGGACGATATCCCCAGCCCATTTGGACCCGGAGAAACCCTCGTGGCAACGGCTGTAGCTTTTATCGTTGGGCTTCTTGTCATCGCGTTTCTCATGAGCTACATCTCAAAGCGCAGTTTTATGCCCTTTGTTGTGTATAGAATCCTTCTAGGCGGGGCACTCATTGTATTGTTATCAACCGGCCTTATTAGCGCATAGGAGTTCCAGTGAAGTCTTGGTCAGTTCCGAGCGTCCCCGTCTTGCCGGGGACAGGAACGGTTCCTTCCATTTTTGATACGCGGAGTGGAAGGCTTGTAAAAGCCCAACCCGAGGGGAACACAGCGACCCTCTACGTGTGCGGCATTACCCCCTATGACGCAACCCATATCGGGCACGCGGCGACCTATCTGGTTTACGACCTGCTTCTACGTGTGTGGCAGGATGCCGGGCTGGATATCCTCTATGCGCAGAATGTGACGGATGTGGATGATCCTCTTCTTGAGCGCGCATCCGCAACCGGTGTTGACTGGCGTGATCTGGCTCAGGAGCAAACCGATCTTTTTCGGAGCGATATGCAGGTCCTCTCCATCATCCCGCCACAACACTACGTTGCTGTGACAGACTCGATTGACCACATTGCCGCGGGAGTCGACCAACTACTCAAAGACGGCTTTGCCTATCGCGTTCCGGTGTCTGGCACCGAGGGAGATGTTTACTTCGATAACGAGGCCGCTGCACGCCTCACCGAGTGGTCTGTTGGTAGCACCACGCCATACGACCCGCAGACGCTTGAAGAACTCAACCGAGAGCGTGGCGGAGACCCCGATCGACCCGGCAAAAAATCTCCACTTGACCCCCTGTTGTGGCTTGCAGAGCGGGAGGGTGAGCCGTCGTGGGAGAGTCCCGTGGGGAGGGGACGCCCCGGATGGCACGTTGAATGTTCGGTGATTGCGGTTGAGGCGCTCGGCAGCGAGATCACCGTACAGGGTGGGGGAGTTGACCTCGTGTTCCCGCACCATGACTTTAGCGCAGGACACGCTTTGGCCTTGAATAACCGTTCCCTCGCAAAAATATTCAATCACGCCGCGCTGGTCTCCTATCGGGGTGAAAAAATGAGCAAGTCCAAGGGAAATCTGGAGTTTATTTCACGGTTAACCACCGAGGGAATTGAACCCGCGGCTATTAGGCTCACGCTGCTGGCGCAGCACTACCGTACGCAGTGGGAATGGAAAGAAGAGCTACTCCACAGGGCGCAAAAACGACTTGCCCTGTGGCGTTCAGCGTTCACCCTGTCACCACAAAACACGGCAGCTTCCGCGTTACCCTCCTCCGGAGAGGGCAACCTCATAAAGGCTCACGACCTACTCTCCGATATGAGATCTGCTCTTTCGCAGGACCTGGACGCACCCACCGCACTCCAGGCCGTGGATACCGCAGCCGTGATGGGGGTGGATGATCCCGCCCTGGTTCTTGATGCGGTTGACTCCCTTCTTGGGATCAAACTTCACAGGTAGCAACGGTAGACTCGAAACCCGTGAGCATACTGACACCTGCCGCTGTCCTGTGGGATATGGACGGCACCATTATCGACACCGAACCTCTCTGGAATATTGCAGAAGATCAATTGGCGAGCGAATATAACGTCATCATAACCGATGGCGATCGTCAGCAGATGACGGGTATGGGGCTGTGGGATGCCGCAGAGATCATGCGGACTCGTGGCATTTTGCTCAGCGAGGACCAGATCGTCGCCACGCTGACGCAGCGTGTGGCGTCGCTTCTCACCCTCGAGAATATGCCCTGGCGTCCCGGCGCTATCGAGTTGCTCGCTCAGCTACACGACGCAAAGATTCCGGTTGCTCTGGTCACTATGTCAACCCGGGCGTTGACCGATCTTATCCTCGAACACCTTCCGGTGACCCCTTTTACTGTGACGGTCTGTGGTGACGAGGTGCCCGCGGCCAAGCCTGCACCCGACTCATATCTTTACGCGGCTCAGCTCCTTGATGTGAATATCCACGAGTGCGTGGCGTTTGAAGACTCACTTAACGGGTTGCGCGCAGCCTGGAGTGCGGGGACGGTAACCATTGGGATTCCCCACGTCATTGATCTCTCAACGGGCGACTTTCATGAACTATGGTCCACGCTCGAAGGAAAAACAACAGACCACATTGCTCGGAGCTTTTCCTCGGCCCGTGCTTCAACTCCTTTTGAGAGGGTGCAACGTGAGCAACGGTAATACCGTCGACAACACACCACGGCCTTTTAGCGGCCCTTTTCAGCCCGATGACCACGTACAGCTCACCGGCCCAAAGAATAAAATGCACACCATTACGCTCAGGATCGATGGTGAGTTTCACAGTCACCGTGGTGTCCTCCGGCACAACGATATTCTCGGTCAGCCCGATGGTTCGGTTATCACCAATACGGCGGGGGAGCAGTATCTGGCGCTGCGTCCTCTCCTGAGCGACTTTGCGATGTCTATGCCGCGGGGTGCCGCCATTATCTACCCCAAAGACTCTGCCCAGATCATCACCCAGGCGGATATTTTTCCCGGAGCGACCGTTGTTGAGGCAGGGGTCGGTTCCGGCGCTCTGAGCCTGTGGCTCTTGCGGGCTATTGGACCCACCGGAAGGCTTGCGTCCTATGAGCGACGGGACGAGTTTGCCACCATCGCTCGCGGCAATGTTGAGGGTTTTCTCGGGTACACACCAGAGAATTGGTCTCTCACTGTTGGCGATCTTCAAGAATCGCTGCAAGAGCGCTTTGACGACCATACGGTGGATCGTGTGGTGCTCGACATGCTGGCTCCCTGGGAGTGCGTTGAGGAGGGTTCTCGCGTGCTGAAGCCCGGTGGGGTTATCCTCTGTTACGTCGCAACCGCCACCCAGCTCTCCCGCGTGGCAGAGGCAATCCGTTCCTCGGGGGAGTTCACTAATCCCGCCTCCTCAGAAACCATGGTGCGAGGATGGCACGTGGAAGGACTTGCGGTGAGACCCGATCACCGGATGATCGCTCACACTGGATTTTTAATCACCGCTCGCCGCCTTGCCCCGGGAACCGTGTTACCCGAGCTAAAACGCCGTCCTTCAAAACAGGACTATTCGGCCGAGGATGTGGAGGCATGGACCCCCGGAGCACTGGGCCTTCACGACAAGAGCGACAAGAGTCTTCGCAAAAAGATTAGGCAGGCAGAAAGCCGAGCCTCTCACTCTCGTTCACGACGCAGCGTAGATAATCACAAACCGGCTTCTGAAGTCGGATAGACTTTTGGCCGGGTAGTTTCCCAGAATTTGACATGATGAATCGAGTTTTTGTGCGATCCGTAACCGTTCTTGCCGTAGCAGCCGTTGTTGCCTCCCTTACCGCATGCGCCGCTGGCGACCGCACCACGGTTCCAGGGTGTACACCACCGTTTTCAGCAGGTTCTGTGTCAGAAAGTATTAGCGTGAGTGACGGTTTTGGCAAGAATCCGGACGTGCAATTCCCCACGCCGATCAAGGGAACCGAGACCGAGCGTTCCGTAATATCGCTGGGTACGGGTCCCACCGCTCAGACCGGTGACGTGGTTCAGATCGACTATGCCCTGTACAACGGACTAACGGGCGAAGAACTTGAGTCTACTTTTGGGGAAGGCCAAATCACCCCCATTGTCATCCCAGAGACAAACGATGATAATGCCTACGGAGCTTTCCGCTGCGCCCCCGCAGGAACTCGTCTTGTACTCACCATGCTCCCCGAGGGGCTTCTTGGTAAACAGCAGGGAGAGCAATTTGCCGAGGCTATCGGGAAAAACAGCCAGATCATCATGATTGCCGATGTGAAGGACGTCATTCCTGGCCGTTCCGAGGGAATTTCACAGCAGCTTCCCAATTCCTTCCCCACAGTAGTGGCCGCTCCCAACGGTCGCCCGGGACTCATTTTTCCCAGTGGTGACGCACCAGAAGAGCAGCAGACCGAGGTGAACATCAAGGGCAGCGGTAGGGTAGTGACCGCTGAAGACACTGTTCTTGTGAAAGCCACCGTCGTGAATTGGGCCACACGCGCAGTTACCTACTCCACGTGGGAGACAAACGCCATCGAGCCAATTCCACCGGCAGAAGGGGAGGATCCGATTCGTGACGCGATTAATGGTCAGACAGAGGGCAGCCAGATTGTTATGGTTGCCCCCAGCAGCGACACCAGCGTCTTTGTGATCGATATTCTTCGAGCCGTTCGCTAGGAGTTAGAGTAGGCTATATGGCCCTCCCTCAATCTCGTAGCGTTCCCACGGAGAATAGGCTTTTTAGCGTGGTTTTGGCTCTTGTTGCAAGCCGCAACGGACTGACTAAGCAGCAGATTCTCTCGTCGGTTTATGGGTACGCTGAACGCTTTGTTCCGGGCGCTAATAATGCGAGCCTGGAGCGTCAATTCGAGCGTGATAAAGACAGCATCCGTGAGCTTGGAATTCCTCTCGAAACAATCGATGCGCCAGAGGAACCCGGAAATAATCAGCTCACCCGCTACCAGATTCGTAAAGAGGGATACCAAGTACCGCCCGGACTCAGCTTTGACGCCCATGAGCGTGCGCTCTTAGCCCTGGCCTCAACCGTCTGGCGGGAGGGTTCTCTCTCGGCAGAGTCGCGCCGCTCCCTCATGAAGCTTTCATCACTCGGGGTAGACTCCGATGACTCCCTGCTGGGGTATTCGCCCCGAGTACACACGCGAGACGCATCCTTTGGCGCGCTCCTGCGAGCCGTTGAAACCCAACAGCAGGTCACCTTTGACTATGCTAGGCCGGGCGAAAAAGCTTATGCCCGCACGGTTGTTCCGCTTGCACTGGTGAGCTTTAGCTCCCGGTGGCATCTTTTCTCGTTTGACATAAGGCTACACTCACCTCGAACCTTTCTCCTGTCTCGTATCGTTTCTACCGTCAGGGTGAGCAATCTACTCACCTCTTTCATCCCCGATAACACCGTGGACTACGCGACAGAGGCCCTCACACAATTACGCGAGTTGGCACGTAAAAACGTCGCACGGGTTCGAGTCCAGGTCAACACCGATGCCTCCGCCCGTCTCCAGGCGCGAGCGGTACCGGATACCGATGCCCAAGTCCCCGCACTGGACACAAACGGCTACCACACGATAATCATCGGTTCCGTCGATAACACCCTTCTAGCTGACGAACTTGCCGGTTACGGGCCAGATGTTATCGTGGACTCTCCCTCACACCTGCGCGTCGCGGTTCGTGACCAGTTGCAGCGAGCGGTGGCCATCTATGGCTAAGGCATCTTCCTCTCTCCCTTTTTTAGCTCCGGATAAGCTGGCTTTTTTGCTCACGCTCGTGCCCTATTTGATTGACCGAGGAGTGGCAAGCGTAACAGAAATCGCTAAAGATTTTGGGGTTACACCCCAGTACGTTCGAGGGATCGCGCGTTTTTTAGGAACCGCGGGTATTCCCGGAGAAACTTCCACCTACCAGGATCCCGATCTTTTTGATATCGATTGGGATGCGCTTGAGCAGCACGATGAGGTGGTACTTCGTCAATACGTGGGCATCGACGATGTTCCACGCTTTTCCGGCACAGAAGCAGCTGCGCTCCTGGCCGGACTGCAGTATCTCAGCGCCCTTCCAAATGTGAGTTCTCACGGGAATATCGAGCTTCTGATGAGAAAGCTCCGCTCCGGCGCGGTTCATCAACGCAATACGGTTGCAATTGACTCTCCCGCTTCCGACACCTCCCTCTCGCTTGTACAGCAGGCCCTGGCTGGCCAGGTCCAAATGAATTTTGCCTATCGCACGGCATCGGGTGACACCGTGCGGCGAACGGTTGATCCCCTTGAGCTGGTGTCCTCAGATGACAGATGGTATGTGCGAGGCTGGTGCCATTTGCGCGAAGCCGTGCGCCTTTTTCGCATCGACCGCATGTCAGGTCTTGAGATAACGTCTGTCCCCGTTGACCAACATCCATTGAGCGAGGATGGATACCACGCGTTCTTTGACCCCCGGGAGGATCACGAGGTGGTAACGCTGGCGGCCACGGACACCGGTCTCAGCCTGATCCAGGATTACCAGCCTGAGATTGTTGGACCGGAGGAGAAAGCGGGAGAGCGAACCGGTCGCACACTCGTTACCCTTCGAGTCACCGGCTACGCCGGTATCTGCCACCTCGCACTCACACACATTGATCAGGTTGAGGTCATCGCGCCGCCTCTCGCCCGTGAGAGCATTGCCCGGTGGGCTCGCGAGGCTCTCGGCAATTACTCTGACTAGCGCAAAATCTATGGGGTAGAATGAGGCAGAGACCGACCATCTGAGGAATGGAAAAAACATGCTTGGAAACGCTTTTTCAGGATGGCACGCCATCATCATTCTTGTTGTTATAGTGCTCCTTTTCGGGGCGTCAAAGCTTCCTGCGCTGGCCCGTAGTGTGGGGCAATCGATGAAGATTTTTCGTGGCGAGATGAAAGCCGATGCTGGTGCCCAATCAGCCCCTGACGGATCTGGTACCGAGAACAACACCACGCAGAATTCTCAGGCCACCACCAGTAGTGTGTCAACCGGTAATTCCACCACATCATCACAGCAATAGCGATAACTTATAAGTGGCACGCACTCTAAAATCCCCTCCCACCTCTGATGCCCGAATGTCTTTAAGGGAGCATCTTCTTGAGCTCCGTAAAAGACTATTTCGTGCTGCGCTCGGTGTCGTTGCGGGAACCATTATTGGCTGGGTGCTGTCCGGCTTTGTTCTTAACGCGCTTCGTGGGCCGGTTCAACAGATCGCTCTCACCCAGGGACGACAGGCAGAGCTTAACTATACCGATATAACGGGCGCTTTTGACCTTAAACTACAGATAGCGTTCACCGTGGGCATTGTGCTGTCGAGTCCGGTGTGGCTCTATCAAATCTGGCGCTTTTTTGCCCCGGCACTTTCGGGTCAAGAAAAGAAGTACACCACAATCTTTCTGAGTGCGGCAATCCCGCTCTTTTTAGCCGGATGTTACGCGGGGTGGTTTGTCTTTCCCAACATTGTTAACCTCATGACCGGTTTTGCTCCGGCAGAAGATACGGCGTTTATCAACGCGCGCCAGTATTACGACTTTGCCTTGCGCCTGGTGGTGGTCGTGGGAATAGGTTTTATGGTCCCCGTGATTTTGGTGTTGTTGAACTTTGTCGGTGTTCTCTCTGCGCGGAGCATCCTTAAATCTTGGCGAATCGCTATACTCGTGATCACTCTTTTCACCGCCATTGCTACCCCCGCCGCCGACGTCATCAGCATGTTTATGCTTGCAATCCCCATGGTTTTTCTCTATTTTCTTGCGGCAGGCATCGCCTACCTGCGCGATAGGCGCTTTGTGAAAAAACAAGCCAAACTCTTAGACGAGCGGGAAGCGGAGTTGCCCGCGTGAGCGATAGATACCCAGCTCAATATCCAGAAAAAAATAACGAAGCTACTCCCGCAGAACGCTATGCCTCCTACAAAAAAGGTGTGAAACATCCGCTCACTCAGGCGTTTCGTGAGCGTTCAGAATTTGGACTGGATCCCTTTCAAGTTGCCGCCTGCGAAAGCCTAGAGGAGGGCAATAGTGTTTTGGTAGCTGCTCCAACCGGGGCGGGCAAAACGGTTGTTGCGGAGTTTGCTATTTATTTAGCAATGTCGGGGGAAACCTCCAAGGTTTTTTACACGGCACCGATTAAGGCTCTGAGTAATCAAAAGTACAATGAGCTTGTCGCTGAGTACGGAGCACACAGTGTGGGTCTCCTCACGGGTGACACCAACGTTAATTCCGAGGCCCGCATAGTTGTGATGACCACGGAGGTGTTACGTAACATGCTCTATGCTGGCTCCAGTCTTCTCACGAACCTCTCCTGTGTTGTTATGGATGAGGTTCACTACCTGGCCGACCGCTTTAGGGGTGCGGTGTGGGAGGAAGTGATCATCCATCTTCCGGAGAGTGTCACCATGGTGTCGCTCAGCGCAACCGTGTCAAACGCTGAGGAATTCGGAGACTGGCTTCAGACCGTGCGTGGAAACACCGACGTTATCGTGTCTGAGCATCGACCGGTTCCCCTTTATCATCACGTTGCAACACGTTTTGGCATCAGCGATCTCTTTGACCCTGCCAGCGGTCCGGCGACAGGCGACCGTGCCCGGGTAAATCCCGAGCTGATGCGGTTGTCTACGGCTCAGGCGCGGCAGCGTTTCCCCGAAAACGGTCGAGGTGGTCGACGTGGTCGGCGGCAGCGTGGTTACGATCAAGGCCCACAGGAAAACCAGCGTCGCCAACTCGCAAGAACCTCGAATACTCCTCGTCGCAGTGAGATCGTTGCGGAGCTCCTGGAGGCCCAGCTCCTCCCCGCTATTTTCTTTATATTTAGCCGTAAAGGGTGCGATCAAGCGGTGCGGCAGGTACTCAGAGACGGCATTCGTCTCACAACGGTGCCCGAGCGTAACCACATCCGTGACCTCGTAGAAGAGAGAACACAAGACATCCCCGATACTGACCTAGCCGTTTTGGGCTATTGGGAATGGCTCAGCGGTCTGGAACGCGGCGTGGCAGCGCACCACGCCGGTATGCTTCCGGCTTTTAAAGAAATTGTTGAAGAGCTCTTTAAAAAACGCCTGGTCAAGCTTGTTTTTGCCACAGAAACACTAGCGCTCGGTATCAATATGCCGGCCCGGAGCGTTGTGCTTGAAAAACTTGAGAAGTTCAACGGGGAATCGCGTGTTCCCATCACACCGGGCGAATATACTCAGCTCACCGGTCGAGCGGGTCGCCGTGGAATTGATATCGATGGACACTCCGTTCTTGTATGGAGTGATCATTTTGACCCACAAGCAGCTGCCGCTCTGGCGTCACGTCGAAGCTATCCCATGAATTCTAGTTTTCGTCCAACCTATAACATGGCGGTCAATCTCATTGATAGCTACGGTCGGGAACGTGCCCGTAAGATTCTTGAAACCTCTTTTGCTCAGTTTCAAGCGGATCGGGCCGTTGTCTCGCTGGCACACACGGTGCAGGGCTACGAGAGTTCCCTGAGGGGATACGAGAAATCAATGGCCTGTGAGCGCGGCGACTTCTGGGAGTACGCCGCGCTTCGCAGTGAGCTGGGGGAGTGGGAACGCAAAAAAGTGCGGGGGAGTTCGGCCCCCACAGCGACCCAAAACACCAGGGCCTCCGAAATTACACGATTAAAATCAGCACTCAAGCACCACCCCTGCCACTCCTGTCCAGATCGAGAGAAACACGCACGCTGGGCCGAGCGCTGGCACACACTGGACAAAAAACGCCGCGAGGTCTTGAAACAAATTGAATCCCGTACCGGGGCGGTTGCCGTGGTCTTTGACCGGGTCACAAACGTTCTGCTTGATCTCAAGTACCTCCGTCGTGAGAATGGTACCCTCCTCCTGGACGAGTGGGGGGGAACCCTAAAATATATTTATGGCGAACGGGATCTCCTCATAGCAGAGTGTCTCAGACAAAATCTCTGGGAGACTGTGGATGCGCCCTCCCTTGCCGCGCTTGCAACCTCGCTGGTCTATGAACCGAGGCGAGACGAGAGTCTCGGCGAAGAAAGCCTACCCCGCGGGCCTTTCCGAGAGGCGTTACGGCGCACAAAAGATACATGGGCTTATCTGGACGATATTGAACGGGCACACAAGCTTACCGGAACCGAACCCCCCGCTCTTGGCCTGTGCAGTGCGATGTTTGCCTGGGCACAGGGTGAAAACCTGAGCTTTGTCCTACGCGAGGCTGATATGGCGGCGGGTGATTTCGTGCGGTGGGCAAAACAAACGGTAGACGTTCTCGATCAGATATCGCAGGTTGCTCCCGAGAGCGTCTCTCACGTTGCTCGTGATGCAATTTCTGCCGTGCACACCGGGATTGTTGCTTATTCGTCCGTCGCTGAGGAGCAGGATGACACTGTCGGCTAACACAGATAGGCTTCCCAACGGGAGCCCACTCATCACACGACGTTTTTTTCTGGCTATCCTCTTTGCGCTTTTGGGCGGCCTGCTCCTCAACGTTGCATCTCCCGCTCTCTCCCTTTGGCCTGCGGTTTTTCCAGCCATTGCGCTCATCCTCATATCGCTCTGGGGGAGGAGCTTTTGGGCGGGTACACTTCTGGGAGCTGTGGGCGGGGCGAGCTTTTGGTTCACCCATATATCGTGGCTTACCCTCTATTTAGGCCCAATTCCCTGGTCTGCTCTCGCCGGGGTGATGACACTGTGGTTTGCTCTTTTTGGCGGCGCAATCGCTTTCACCACTCGGATATTGGGAACAGTTCTTCACGATAAACCTCGCACCAGGTTCATAGTGTTGAGTATCGCAGTTGCTGGATTATGGATTGCTCGAGAACAAATTTCCGGAGCCTGGCCCTACGGGGGTTTTGCCTGGGGGCGGGTGGCCCTCACTCAGGCCGATTCTCCACTCGGTTCTCTGGCTTCATGGTTAGGTTTTGCGGGATTAGGGTTTGTGATGGTGTGGGCGGTTTCCCTCACCCTCGCGGTGTGGAACACCTACTCCGACAAAATACTACGACGTGAACCCCTGGTCACGGGGACACGCATCGCCCTCATCGCACCCGCGCTCGGAGTGGTCCTACTCATGGCCGTTCCTTCGTTTAGCCTCAAGGTTCAGGGAACCGCACGAATTGCTGGGGTGCAGGGAAACTCTGATTCAGCAATTTTTGCCGATCGAAAACCGGGCGACTCGCTCAACGCTCACTTTCAGGCGACACTACCCATTATTGACGAGGATGTAGATCTCCTGGTATGGCCTGAAAATGCCTCCGATCTGGATCCAAACCGTGTTCCTGAGGCCGCCAAGATCTTAGACGCGTTGAGCCAGCACATGGGCGTACCGATTGTTGTGGGAACGATCACCGCCGAAGATGATCGCTACTTTAACTCCGCGCTCGTGTGGGAAACGGGCAAGGGAGTTACCGCGCAATACGATAAAAAACATCCCGTCCCTTTTGCCGAGTACATGCCTAACCGCGATTTTTTCCACGCGCTGGTTCCCGACCTGGTTGATTTGGTCCAGCTTGAATATACACCGGGTGAACGATCACCGGTTATGCCCGTTGCAGGATTCAGTGCTGGAGTGGCTATTTGCTTTGACATTGTTGATGACGCACTCGCGCGGCAGATGGTTCAAGAGGGTGCCGAGTTTATACTGGCCCCCACAAACAATGCGGATTTTGGGGATACGGACCAGAGCGTTCAACAACTCGCGATAGCCCAGCTACGGGCTATCGAAACTGGTCGAGCAGTGGTCAACGTTTCTACCGTGGGGACAAGCGCCATTATCCTTCCCAATGGAACCATGAAGGAACGGCTCATACCCTTCACCGCGGACACGATGATATACGATGTACCACGGGTTACCGGTTCAACCCCCGCGATGCTCTGGGGCGAGCATCTTGCACTAGCCGTGAGCATTTTAGGTTATTTCGGCTTTGCCGCCGCCATCTATTTTCCGCTAGCAGGCTTCTTCAAGCGCCGCTCTCCTCAGAAAGGTTAGGAATCCATAGTGGGATCGCCTGTGCCCCGACGAGACCGCAGATAAGATAGACGCTCGTTGAGTAGCTGCTCCAACTCTTCACGGCTGCGACGTTCTAACAGCATGTCCCAGTGGCTTCTCGCTACCTTTTCCTCTTCGGGACTTTCTGACTCTACCGGCATCCCGCTATCGTCAAGAAGAATTCCTGTGTGGCCAGTCTTTGGGTCGCTCCATACCGCTGGTACCTCCGCGTCGCTCGCAAAAACAACGTCAAAGACGCTGCCATCGGCGGCCTGATATCGAACGTTTTTCCGTTCCGAATAGTGAACTCCTACCTCGCTTTGTAAGCTGGTAGATCCAATTCGCGCACCGCGCAATGTACGTTCAGCCATTATTCCAACCCCTCCTCATTCGATACCCGGTACAACACTCGGGGAGTGATTATTACTCCCGTGACGAGAAAACGCTCAGTATATACACGGAGTGTTGTCTCGTCACCCACGGGGACTTGTGCTGCTTGAGGGTATTTGGTGTTGTTATTCAGTTGTCTGGGAGTACCTTGTGGGCGATATCCGGCCTGTCTGTAACGATACCGTCTACTCCCATTGCCATGAGTCTAGTCATAGTGGAGGAGTCGTTGACATGCCAAACGTGAATTTTTATTCCAAAAGCGTGTAATTTACGAATAAATTTGGGGGTCAAAATCCTTACGCCAAACCTTTCGGGTATTTGTACAGCTGAAATCTCGCGCGACATACGCTTGATAATCAGATCGCAGTTAAGCGCGGCCGCTAGCATAAGAATCAAAACTTCACTCGGTGCTGCTCCCTGCGCGATACTGCGGGGGTCTATCCCGGGAGAAAATCTACGCAGAGCGGACACGGTTGTCCGTCGCCGTGCGCGTGAGAAAGAGGTGAGAAGCACTCTGTCCCAGGCCTTTGCATCGGCAATTGATCGAGCCGTATTAACAGCAGCCTTCGCGTCCTTGACATCTATGTTAAACCTCAGGAGAGGAAACTGCAGAAGCGCCTGTTTCAAGCTAGGGACGCTGTGTCCCGGCATCAATTCTCGCGTTCGAAGATCCGACCACAGGAGAGAATTTATTGCGACCAGATGCTTGTGCCGCTCGTCTCCGTTACGGCACAGTATGTGTTCGTTGTGGATAAGAACCGAAACACTATCGCGCGTCCCCCTCACATCGGTCTCAATAATTATGGGTCCGGTTTGCGCGGCAGCTTGGATAGAGGCCAGCGTGTTCTCGGGAACACCGTTTGCAAACCCCCGATGTGCAAATATCCGGGGAAGAGGGTCCGCAAAGAAACCTGGCTCATCCGAATCGTGCATAGGCGCTGTCATAGATCTGCTCTACCTTTCCCATGCGATCGCCACCGCACGGCTAGGAGGATGCGGGGGAGCCAAATGGGGGAGAAGTGGTTGTTGGGGGAGTCTGCGCTTCTCCGCCCCCAAATGCTGAAGAGACACTTCTGAGGGCGTCGGTAAGTTCGCTGGGGATGACCCACATGGTGTTTGCATCCCCTTCCGCAATCTTCGGAAGAGTAAGCAGGTATTGATACGCAAGCAGGGGACCGTCGGGGTTTCCATCGTGAATCGCTTTAAAAACCGTGGTAATAGCCTGGCCTTCACCCTGTGCACGCAAGACTGCCGCCTGAGCGTCTCCCTCTGCGCGCAGGATTTCAGCCTGTCGCAGACCCTCAGCCTCAAGAATGGCAGACTGTTTGGTACCCTCGGCAGTCAGGATTAGTGCACGACGATCACGCTCGGCACGCATCTGCTTCTCCATTGAGTCCTGAATAGAGGTGGGTGGGTCGATAGCTTTGAGCTCTACGCGGCCAACGCGGATTCCCCACTTTCCGGTTGCTTCGTCAAGCACAATACGAAGCTGGCCGTTGATCTCATCTCGACTCGTCAGAGCCTCTTCTAGGTTGAGACCACCCACAACGTTACGGAGAGTAGTTGTTGTAAGCTGCTCGACCGCCCCCAGATAGTTAGCAATCTCATATGTGGCCGCTCGAGCATCCGTCACCTGAAAATACACCACCGTATCAATAGAGACAACCAGGTTATCTTCGGTGATCACGGGTTGAGGCGGGAAAGATACCACCTGTTCGCGCATATCGATCAGGGGACGGAGCCGATCTATAAAGGGAACCAAAAGGTTTAGTCCGGGTGTCAGGGTTTTGTGATATTTTCCTAAACGCTCCACTATCCCCGCGTTTGCCTGAGGAATGATACGGATAGAACGCACTAGCACGGTTATCACAAAGATCACCAGAATAGCGAGAAGGATGATCCCAACTATTGATCCGTCGATTTGAAAATTATTGTTCATGATGCTCCTTCGGTATGAACTATTACCCGCGCCCCGCTGACGGCGGCCACAACAATCTCCTGGCCTCTTTCGATTATCTCAAGAGGAGTTTGTTCAGGATCAAAACGCGCGGTCCAGGTTTCACCGTTTGTGAGTTTGACCGTTCCTACTCCGTCGCGTGGAATTGTTGTCTCGACAACTCCGCCAAGGCCGATCAATGCGTCAACATTGCTTTTTGTCGGGTCGGAATCTCGCTTTAACCAGTGGAGTAGCGATGGGCGCAAAAATAAGATGAGTAGCAGGGAGAGAACCGCAACAATGATTACCTGTAGCCAAAAGGGTATGGCTAAAAGGCTCAGAAGCACTCCGCCCAGACTGGCAACACCCAGCATGAGGGCGGTAAATTCGAGCGTGAACATCTCGATTACCAGAAAAATAAGGACCAGCGAGAGCCACAGCACCCACGCATTATTAATGAGAAAATCAATCATAGGTAGCGACTCCTTCAGTGGCCCTTGTAGTCAAAACTACCATGACGCGCTTATGAAGCACGTAAAGTTATTCAGGTCTGTGAGACAGTTGTTATACCGACTCGCAAGAATCCATTTTTTACAACATCAAGGAGTTCCCCATTGTCTAACCCGCTTGAACCCAAAGCACTCATCGGCAAACGCGCACTTGTCACGGGCTCATCCCGTGGCATTGGCGCGGACACCGTGAGGTATTTTTCTGAAGCGGGCGCAGACGTGGTAATTAACTACCGCAATAAAGCAGCCCGGGCGGAAAAGCTTGCGGCCGATCTACGCAGCAATGGAGGCAAAGTTCTTGCCCTCCAGGCGGATCTCACCGATCCTCAATCGGTCACCACACTGCTCGAAGCAGTAAAAGAAGATCTTGGTGGTCTCGATGTTCTGGTGCTGAATGCCTCCGGTGGCATGGAGGGCGGCATGGTTGAAGACTATGCGATGCTCCTTAACCGGGACTCACAGGTGAATATGCTCACCGCAACACTTCCGCTCCTGAGTGAGGGGGCCCGTGTTGTGTTCGTAACGAGCCACCAGGCTCACTTTATTAAGACGACCCCGACAATGCCCGAGTACGAGGCCGTTGCGCTCAGTAAACGAGCGGGCGAGGATGCGCTACGCGATCTCATCCCCATGCTCGCAGAAAAAAACATTGAGTTTGTAGTGGTGTCCGGAGACATGATCGAGGGCACAATTACCGCAACGCTACTTGAGCGTACAAACCCTGGCGCGATTAGTCAGCGCCGTGACTCCGCCGGGCGTCTTTACAACGTAGGAGAGTTTGCCGCGGAGGTGGCCCTCGCTACAGTTGAGGCCGTACCCGCGAACCACACACGCTACGTGGGAGAGATCGATTCTTTTACCGAGAGTTAACTACGCAAAAAGCTTATTGTGCGCTGTAGGAGGCATTATAGGGCGGCACAGCGTAGTTTTTCTCTAGCGCGTGAAAGGTCACCTGCGCTTACGGGGCGTATTTTCCCCACTGTGAACTTCGGGGCGCTACGGCAGTCAGAATACAACAGTACAACACCCAAACACATGCAATAACCGATAATGTATATTATGTCAGATTGCAGATTCGTCCGATCCGCCACTCCGTAGACTCCCGTTGCGTTTTATGCATCCACTACCCCGCCAGTGCGGCACATTGTGCCGCACTGGCGTTCGGTGGATCGCAAACAAACTCAATAAGTTCCCACAACCGCGCTTCTTGCGTTATTTCTCTTGCCCCGAGTTAGCCTGTCAAATTAAATCCACAAAACGCACTAAGCTTCGCCTCAGCGATTTGCCAGGATATCTAGAACCTTTTACCCGACGCCACCAAGTTATATTAATGTGCATATAATATATGCACAAAGCTATGTAATTTCTATTCAATGACTATCGGGAAGAGATTTCTTGGGTTGCCTCAGCCCACTCCTCAAGCTTACGAAGCGCCGCTCCCGAGTCGATTGCTTCCTCAGCGATAAGCAGATGAGAGCGCAAGCGGTCAAGGAGAGGAATTTCAATAGTTGAGGGAGAACGATGAAGGTCATAGGCAACCATCCCCGCCGCCGCGTTGAGAAGGACGATATCGCGTATCGGTCCGGAGGACCCCGCGAGCGTTTCGCGCGCAATACGCGCGTTATAGACCGCATCCTTACCGAGAAGGTCCTCCATGGAGGCACGTTTAATCCCTAAGTCCCGTGGATTGAGGTCGTGCTCGGTGACCGCGCCGCGGGCCACCTCCCATATGTGGGAGTGTCCAGCGGTGGAGAGCTCGTCAAGCCCCTCGTCCCCCCTGAACACAAGAGCATTAGCCCCGCGCGTCTGAAAAACACCGACGATAAGAGGCACTCGATCAAGCTGAGCTACCCCAACCGCGGAAGATTCAGGGCGAACCGGGTTACAGAGTGGCCCTAAAAAGTTAAAAACGGTGGGAACACCAATCTCCTGCCGGGTGACTCCCGCATGACGAAAGCCCGGGTGAACTCGTCCCGCAAAGATAAAGGCGATGTTTGTTTTCTGAAAGACCTCAATAAGATGCCCTGAATCCAGCGCAAGGTTAACCCCTAACTCGTGCAACACATCGGACGAGCCAGATCGCGAGCTTGCAGCCTTATTCCCGTGCTTAACAACGGGAATGCCCGAAGCTGCAGCAATAATGGAAGACATGGTCGATATATTGACCGTTCCGAAGCGGTCCCCTCCCGTACCCACAATGTCTAGTGAGTTTGAGGAGATGTCAATCGGGTGGGCATGGTCGAGAATAGCATCACGAAACCCAACGATCTCATCAACAGTCTCTCCCTTTATTCGGAGCGCCACGAGAAAAGCCGCAAGCTGCGCCGGAGTAGCCTGTCCCGTGACAATCTGGGACATGGCCCACTCAGACTCCCCCACGCTCAGATTTTTTCCCTCCATAAGGGAAGCGATAAGGTCAGTCCAGCTTAAAGAGAAAGTCATGTCTTGATCATATAAGCCATCGTGTCTCTTCTGTAAAGACCGGAAATACAAGCCTAAAACAGGTTAGGGCAGCATAACCTAAGGCAGACACACGCGAAAATACTACCCGAAGTGGCAAAAAACTAGCTGAGAATCAGCCATAATAGACAGTGTGACAGCGACAACATTCAATTCCCAGGCGGTTAAGCCTGCCCTTAACCGTCCCAATACCGTTGCGGTTGGGACCATTGTGTGGCTTGGCAGTGAAGTTATGTTCTTTGCGGGACTCTTTGCGATCTACTTCACTCTCCGCTCAATGTCCCCGGAGATGTGGGCAGAACAGACGGCCAAGCACAATTTCACCTTCGCCTTCATCAACACCCTAATCCTGGTCTCTTCCTCGGTCACATGCCAGTTTGGTGTGTACGCAGCGGAACGCCTCCGGCCACGCGCTATCGGATGGAAACCCACAGAATGGGGAATGGTTGAGTGGTTCTTTCTCACCTATGCCCTGGGTGCCACCTTCGTGTCCGGACAGGTCTGGGAATATGCCACGCTCGTTTCAGAAGGTGTGACCATCTCGTCGGACGCCTACGGCTCCGCTTTTTATATGACCACCGGATTCCACGGTATTCACGTGGCGGCCGGACTTATTGCTTTTCTGCTCGTCATCGGTCGAGCTTTCGCCGTAAAAAATTTCGGTCACAAAGAAGCAACAAGCGCAATCGTTGTTTCTTACTATTGGCACTTTGTTGACGTTGTCTGGATTGGTCTATTCATCGTCATCTACATGATCAAATAACAGCAGGAGCGACGACACAGAATGATTCGGAATAGCAAGAAAAAACACAGCACGAAGAAAACCGGTCGCCGTCATCCGCTCGCGACGGTTGCTCTTGTTGCCATCGGTCTTCTCTTTACCGGAGCTGCGTATGCCGGGTTCAGTGGCACTGCGGCTGTTGCTGATATAGATCTACAGTCACAAACCACAATTGATGAGGGACAAAAGCTATTTGCGGCTAACTGTGCCACCTGCCACGGCATGGAAGGCCAAGGAAGCGCAGAAGGACCGAGCCTCATCGGAACCGGTGCAGCTTCCACACATTTCCAGGTGGGAACGGGACGCATGCCCCTCGCATTCCAGGGGCCGCAGGGAATGATTAAACCAGCTCAGTTCACCGAAGAGCAAACTCTCAAGCTGGCAGCGTTTGTTGCATCGCTTGGCCCCGGACCCGCGATCCCCGAAGCTCGATACCTTGATGGCAAAGGCAACGTTGCTACCGGCGGTGAACTGTTCCGAATCAACTGCGCCATGTGTCACAACGTTGCCGGCGCGGGTGGTGCCCTCACCGAGGGCAAGTTTGCTCCACCGCTTCATGGAGTTGAAGCCGTACACATTTACGAAGCCATGATAACTGGCCCGCAAAACATGCCCGTCTTCAATGATATGAACATCACTCCCGAAGAAAAGCGCGATGTTATTAGCTACTTGCAGTACATGGAAAATACCGTCTCTGTTGGTGGCTTTAAACTGGGATCTCTTGGCCCTGTCGCTGAAGGATTATTCATCTGGGTCTTTGGTCTCGGAGCGGTCATCGCTTTGACCGTGTGGGTTACCGCAAGATCCAACTAGCATCTAGAAACATATGTACGTTTGATCATTACAACTTTTAGGTTCAAGGAGAAACATGGCACAGGACGTGCAGAACAGCGATAGTAACGCTGTTGTCGCCGCCTCCGCTGCAGATCACGCAGAGACAGAATCTGCCGGTACAGCGGTAATCCCGGCTGACGCGATTCCCAATCCGGGTTTTCCCCCGCATCGGAAGCGTGTCACCGACACGGACCCAAAAAAAGAGAAGCGTGCTGTTCGCACCGTTTACACTCTCTTCTGGCTCTCGATTATCGGTAGCATCGGAGCTATTGCATCTTATATGGCTTTCCCCATTGAAAGCGGCGACCGTGAAATGCTACGCCTGAACACCCTGTTTATGGGCCTAGGCATGACGCTATCCCTCTTTGGAATCGGCCTCGCAGCCATACACTGGGGTAAATCCCTTATGGTCGACAGCGAGGGCATTGACGAACGCCACCCCGTTCGTGGGGATGATGAGACGCGTACCGAGGCCGCTCACATCTTCCAGCAGGCAAATGCTGAATCAGGGTTTGGACGCCGTTCTCTCATCCGCAACAGCCTTATTGGGGCCCTTGTCGCCTTTCCCCTGCCTGGAATAGTCATACTCAGAAGCTTGGCACCTCAGGATCAAGATCCCGTTGCCCTTCTTAAAGAGACAATGTGGGACAACGGGGTGCGGCTCACCATCGACCCCTCCGGGCGCCCCATCAAAGCTTCTGAAGTCACTATTGGCTCAGTATTTCACGTTATCCCCGACGGACTGAACGACCTCGAGCATAAATTAGATGAAAAAGCCAAATCAATTGTGCTCCTGATGCGCCTCAACCCGGATCAGCTCATCGAGGACGAAAACCGTAAGGGATGGTCCTACGACGGTATTGTTGCCTACTCCAAAGTGTGCACACACGTGGGTTGTCCCGTCGCTCTCTACGAACAACACACCCACCACCTACTTTGTCCCTGCCACCAATCACAATTTGATGTTACCCGTCACTGTGAAGTGATCTTTGGGCCGGCTAAGCGTCCGCTTCCACAACTTCCCATCACGGTTGACGATGAGGGATATCTCATCGCTCAGAGTGACTTCACCGAACCCGTTGGTCCGAGCTTCTGGGAGCGAGTATCCTAATGAGTACAGTTACTGCACCGCCTAAGTCCCCCAACTCCGAAACACAAAGTGGCGTTCGTTTCACAAACAAAGCCGCCAACTACCTCGATGATCGCACCAAAGTTTCTGCCGCGGTCAAAGAGTTTGGACGTAAGATATTTCCCGACCACTGGTCGTTTTTGCTGGGTGAGGTTGCCCTCTACAGCTTTGTTGTAATCCTCCTCTCGGGAACCTTCCTCACTCTTTTCTTCCAGGCTTCAATGGCAGAGGTTCACTACAACGGCTCCTACATTCCTCTCAAGGGAATGGAAATGTCTGCCGCGATGGCCTCAACCCTCGATATCTCCTTTGATATTCGGGGGGGCCTACTGATGCGCCAGATCCACCACTGGGCCGCGCTTCTCTTTGTGGCCGCCATTGGCCTCCACATGCTCCGAATCTTCTTCACCGGTGCTTTCCGCAAGCCACGTGAGCTCAACTGGGTGATTGGTTTTGTCCTCTTTGTGCTCGCAATGGCAGAAGGATTTACCGGTTACTCACTCCCGGATGATCTGCTCTCGGGTAATGGTCTCAGAATTATCGACGGAATTATCAAGGGCATCCCCGTTGTAGGAACCTGGATCTCTTTCCTTCTCTTTGGTGGCGAGTTCCCCGGCGTAGACATCGTAGGACGTCTCTACGCCCTACACATTATGCTCCTACCCGCTCTCGTCATAGCGTTTATCGCGCTTCACCTGGTGTTTGTGGTTGTTCACAAGCACACGCAGTTCCCGGGCGCTGGGCGCACCAACAACAATGTTGTTGGATTCCCGGTTCTTCCCGTTTACGCGGCAAAAGCCGGAGGGTTCTTCTTTGTGGTGTTCGGGGTGATCGTGCTTATCGCCTCGCTCTTCAGCATTAACCCGGTCTGGAACTATGGACCTTACGACCCCTCCCCCGTGTCCGCTGGTACCCAACCCGACTGGTATATCGGATTTGCTGATGGAGCTCTGCGTCTAGTGCCGCCCCACTGGGAAACAGAGTGGTTTGGCTTCACTTGGTCTTGGAACATCCTGGTCCCGATCACCATAATTGGTATCTTCCTGATGCTGGTTCTGTTCTACCCCTTCATTGAGGGATGGGTCACGGGCGACAAGCGCGAACATCACCTACTCGATCGGCCACGTAACGCCCCCACACGTACCGCTATTGGTGCGGCCGGCGTAACCTTCTATGCCGTAATGTGGGCTGCAGCCAGCTCCGACCTTGTGGCAACTCATTTCCAGATGGCGATGGAAGCGGTTATTCACATCCTGCAAGTTGCGCTCATTCTTGGCCCTATCATTGCCTACCTCATCACTAAGCGCATCTGCCTGGGACTGCAAAAGAAAGATCGTTTAATTGCTTTGCACGGATACGAGTCCGGCCGTATTGTCCGTATGCAGGGCGGTGAATACATTGAGGTTCACAAGCCTGTGTCAGATTATGAACGTTGGAAACTCGTGAGTTACAACGATTATGAACCCCTTGTACTCCGCCCCAACAAACACGGCAGGATTACACTGGGCAACCGTCTCCGTACCGTCTTCTCTCGCTGGTTCTTCCAGGATCGGGTATCACCGGTGACACAAAACGAGATCGAGTCTGAGGACCACGGTCACGACGATCAACGCTACTAACAAATGATCCCCGTGGGGGGTGCGTTTTCCCGGCAAGATTCGGGAGAAACGCACCCCCCCCTTTCTTTAACCACTGATATCTATCCGTGTTGTGGCTATGTGGCATACGGGATGGGTAAATCTCTCCCACTCCCCCACCCCACGTTCTATCTCAAAAGACTTGCTAATTTTTATCAGCATGAGGCTTGGTCGGGGTAAGCGATCGCAGGCAAACAAATCCACGCTAGCTGACCTTTTCAGATGCCAGGTACGACTCTATGAGGCTCCCTGACGCTAGATGCCCACCAACATGATGATGGAATGTCTGCTCTGCTCTGATGAGGTTTTTACTTAGATCGCCACTCAAGAAACATCTAGTCTGGAACGTAAGCGATTGCAACTACATGTAGAGCTCTTCGTTTCGACACAGAGTCACATTCGGAATCAGGCAAAGGGAGAATTGCTGTTCCTGGTTGGCGCTATCATGGGGAAAGAAAAGCTGGCGTTAGTAGCTCCGCTGAGCGGAATTATCCGAGAGGCAGAACCTTACGGAAGTATTCGCCAACCACTTTGTATCCGAGTCGGTGATAAAACTCCCCGGTTCGAGCTGTCGCCATGCTGAGTTGACGCACTCCACGCGCAATACAGTATGACTCGTTGGCGTCTACCAGGGCTGATCCAAGGCCTCGAGTACGGGCTTTTTCATCCACAACGATTTCCTGCAGGAAAGCGGTAAGTCCAGACGCATGTAATAAACGTGATACTGACATCAGAGAGTAGCCAACGATTTTTTTATCGTCGTCCTCTACCACATACAACACGTTTGTTTCCTGGTCTCGATGACGTAAAACGTTTTCAAAAGCTATTTGAAATTCATCAATATTAATCGCTACACGACCGGTTTGAAACTGACGCGCAAGTTGAAAAACAGCTGCTGAGTCTTCGGAGACACCACGACGTATAGTAGCCATATTAGCGTGCAAAATGCCCACGGTAGTATTCGTAAACCCACCCGATGACAGCAACCAGTATGATCGGAACGGCAAAGAAAGACACCCAGAAGGAATTTCCAATTGCGAACCCGAGAAGGAAAAGCCCAAGGCTAAAGGCCAAGATCATTGGCCACCAACTCCAGGGGCTAAACTCGCCTACTTCGGGGTCGCCGTCATCGATATCAGCATCAAGACGGTCTTCAGGGAGTTCACCACCCTGAGCCTTGTGGACCTTCACAATGTAAAAGGCCACGAAGGACATCAGAATTCCAGAGAGGTAGATAGCAATCGTGCCAGCCCACTCTACCGAACCATCGACCAGGATGTTCCACACGGTGTAGACCGTTCCCATAATGAGGAAGAAAATCGCAAGAAGCCAATAAATGGCGATACTAGATTTCATGGTTCTTTAGTGCGCCTTTCCTGAAACAAGCTCAGTATCACTGGGCTCAACCTGACGAACACCGCTGATCTCCGGGTGGTTAAGATCGAACGCGGGAGACTCGCTACGAATGCGAGGAATCGAGGTGAAGTTGTGGCGGGGCGGCGGGCAGGAGGTGGCCCACTCAAGCGAGCGTCCATAGCCCCACGGGTCGTTGACGGTGACCTTTGGTGCCCGGCGGTGTGTGATGTATACGTTGAGCAGGAAGGGAATGATCGAGATTCCTAGGAGCACCGAGCCAACGGTGGAGAGTTGGTTCATCCAGGTAAATCCGTCTTCTGGCAGATACGTTGCGTAGCGACGGGGCATACCCATGACACCAAGCCAGTGCTGAATCAGGAAGGTCATGTGGAAACCAATAAAGAGAATCCAGAACTGAATCTTTCCGAGACGTTCGTTGAGCATCTTCCCGGTCCACTTGGGCCACCAGAAGAAGAACCCTGCAAACATTGCAAACACAACTGTTCCGAAGATTACGTAGTGGAAGTGCGCAACAACAAAGTAGGTATCCGAAATATGGAAATCGAGCGGCGGAGAAGCCAAGATGACACCGGTGAGTCCACCAAAAATAAACGAAATAATAAACCCGAGTGACCACAGGATGGGGTTCTCAAAGGTAATCGACCCACGCCACATCGTGCCGATCCAGTTGAAGATCTTTACTCCTGTGGGCACGGCAATAAGCATTGTCATGAGGGCAAAGAACGGCAGCAGCACGGAACCGGTAACGTACATGTGGTGGGCCCAGACCGTGATGGAGAGGGCTGCAATCGCAATTGTTGCGTAGATCAGTGTCTTATAGCCAAATATTGGTTTACGACTAAACACGGGGAATATCTCTGAAACGATACCAAAGAATGGAAGCGCAATAATATACACTTCGGGGTGCCCAAAGAACCAGAAGAGGTGTTGCCACAGAATAACTCCACCCGACGACGGGTCATAAATATGGGCGTTAAGAATACGATCAGCAGCAAGACCAAACATCGCTGCGGCAAGAACAGGGAATGCCATAAGAACCAGCAATGAGGTCACCAGAGTGTTCCAGGTAAACACCGACATACGCCACATTGTCATTCCAGGGGCACGCATCGTGATGATGGTGGTGATAAAGTTCACGGCGCCAAGAATTGTGCCGAATCCGCTCAACCCCAGGCCAAGAACCCAGAGGTTCCCTCCAACCCCTGGCGAGAATGTTGTGTTTGATAACGGAGCATAGGCAAACCAGCCGAAGGAAGCAGCGCCCTGCGGGGTGAAGAACCCACCAATAGCGATAAGCGACCCAAAACTGAACAGCCAGAAGGCAAATGCGTTCAGACGGGGGAAGGCCACATCCGGCGCCCCGATCTGAAGTGGCATGATGACGTTTGCAAACCCGGCAAAAAGCGGGGTTGCAAACATGAGAAGCATAATAGTGCCGTGCATAGTGAAGAGCTGATTGTACTGCTCTTTTGTCGCAACAATCTCAAGACCGGGTTCGAAAAGCTGAGCCCTAATGACGAGGGCCATAAGACCCCCGACCAAGAAGAAGATAAAGGAGGTTATCAGGTACATGTACCCGATCACCTTGTGGTCGGTGGAGGTTAGCCACGAAACGAGAATATTACCCTTTTTCATGTTTATCCCTCGTTTTCTTCATTAGTGGGCCGAGTGCCGCCAAGGAGTCCGGGAGCAACATCGTCAAGTTGATATCCGACGTTACCGGCCTCTCGCAGGCTTTCAAGATAGGCATCGTACTCGTCTTGCTCAACCACCTTAACGCGGAACAGCATCATGGAGTGGTACTCACCACACAGCTCAGCACACTTACCCTCGAAAGTTCCAGTTTTTTGAGGGGTGAAGTTCATGTAATTGGTCTGCCCCGGGAACATATCTTTCTTGTATAAGAAGTCGATAACCCAGAAGGAGTGAATAATGTCGATTGAATCAAGCTCAAGTTCAACCGTCTTTCCCTTGGGCAGGTAGAGAACGGGGAAGCTACTCTGATCTACCGCACCCTGAACATCAGAGGTGGGGTCTGGCTGCACCTGAATACCCTGGTAGTAGACGTCTGCGTCTACGTAGTTGAAGTCCCACGCCCAACGTTTAGCCACAACCTGAACTGTGACATCGGGGTTTTCAACACGAGCCTCTATCTTCTGCTGCTCCTGCGCGGTAAACGCAAAAAACCCCAAAACCAGAATCAGGGGGACCACAGTAAAGAAGGTCTCGATAGGCATGTTGTACCGCAGCTGCGCGGGGACGCCCGTCTGTCCTTTGCGTCGGCGATAAACGATAACCGCCCAGATGATGAGACCCCAGGTGATAATTCCCACCCCGAGCAGAACAATCCAGGAGTTGACCCACAGGCTAATGATGCCGTTCGTATGGTTTGTTGTGTCAAACCCATCACCGGGCATAAAACCTTGAAGCTGTTGTTGGGTGCAACCGACTAGCACCGTTGTTAGCATCACCGCGAGCGGGGCTAACACCCATTTCTTACGACGATTAGATCGCACCGCAAACCTTCCAGATCGGTAGACATGGCATTAACTGGTTTATAACCAGCCGGTTACTAGCCTACCCTGTGATACACCTGAGTGGTGACACAAACGGGCCTGAAAAGTGAAAATGTTTAGCTAAAGCTGTCTCCGCAGGCGCAGCTTCCTGCGGCATTCGGGTTGTCGATAGTGAATCCCTGCTTTTCAATCGTGTCTTCAAAATCGATAGTTGCTCCCGCAAGATAGGGAACACTCATCTTGTCAACGATGACCTCAACACCATCAAAATCTACAACGGCATCGTTATCGAGGTAGCGCTCATCAAAATAGAGCTGATAGATAAGACCCGAGCATCCGCCGGGCTGGACAGCCACACGCAGACGCAGATCGTCGCGGCCTTCCTGTTCGAGGAGACTGCGTACCTTGGAGACAGCCGCATCAGTTACCCCAACGCTGTGCTCTGCTTGTTCAATAGTGTTGGTCTCAGACATGGTGTCTCCTTCAAATGTGCATTTTTGGATGTGAAAAAAGCCTGTATCGCTTGTGAGGTGCGATCACGCGCGTTCATCCTCTTAAAAAGAATTCTAACCCGTAGAACGAAAAAGTGGATGAGAATCTTCCCCCGGTTTGACTGTTACTCTTAGTGTGAAAGAAAAGCTGTTCACACCTGAGGATTTATTACAGTGGCACGAAACAAAGTTACGCCCGGCGATGCAGAGGTTGAGACAAACTCCGAGGGAGACACCCTACCCGCGGGTAAAGGACGACCCACCCCGTCACGGAAGGATCAGCAGGCCGCGCGGGCTCGCCCGCTAGTATCCAACGATCGTAAAGAGGCAAAGCGTGTCTCAAATGCGCGCATGACCGAAGAACGAGAACGAGTTCGTGCCGGAATGGCAGCGGGAGACGAGCGTTTTCTCCCCGCCCGAGATAAAGGGCCGCAGCGCCGCTGGCTACGAGACTATGTTGATGCCCGCACGAGCATCGGCGAGTTCATGATTCCCATGATGGGAATAGTGCTCCTGATGACCTTTGTGCCGAACCCCACAATTCAGCTCTATTCGGTTCTGGTCATCTGGGGCTTCCTTCTTCTCGCACTCCTCGACGTCATCTTTGTAGGCTTTCGGGTAAAGAAAAAACTTGCCACCAAATTTGGAGAGGACAAGGTTCAACCCGGATTTCGCTGGTACACGGCTATGCGCATTCTTCAGCTAAGGGTTCTTCGACTCCCCAAGCCGCAGGTAAAACGGGGCAAGTTCCCCGAATAGGTTTACTGGGGCGGACGTAGCGCGGAGAGCAGAGCTCCAAGTTATCGTTTCAGAATTAAAGATTCTGCGACCACCGGCTCAATCGCGGAGACTTATCTGTGAGCGTTGAGCCGATCAAGCCCCCGGTTAATCTGTCGAACCCAGAATGGGCCTCGATAGAGAAAAGCGGTATACCCCTGAACCAGGGTGGCACCCGCTCGAAGCCGCACCGCAACGTCCTCTGCAGTCTCGACCCCGCCCACAGAAATCACGCACAGCTCGGGGGGAACAATACTGCGAATCAGGCGAAGCACCTCAAGAGATCGTGCTCTCAGCGGCGCACCAGATAATCCGCCCGCACCGGCAGCCTCAACAACCCGTGGCGAAGTCTTGAGATTCTCGCGCGAAATAGTGGTGTTCGTGGCGATAATCCCATCGAGCCTCAGCTCATTGACAAGCTCTGCGATCTCGCTGACACCCTCATCGCTCAGGTCGGGAGCAATCTTAACAAGCAGCGGGGTCTGCCCACTCGCTTTTTTCACCTCGGCAAGGAGCGGGCGAAGCAGCGACAATTCTTGAAGTCCACGAAGTCCGGGCGTGTTGGGTGAACTCACGTTCACAACAAGATAATCGACGACGGGAGCCAGGAGCGAAGCACTATAAACGTAGTCCTGGGTTGCATCGGCAACATCCACTACCCGACTCTTGCCAATGTTAGCCCCGATAATGGGGCGTTTAAAACGTGCCCGCTCACGAGCGAGCCGTGGCTTAGCATCGGCAGATCCTTGATTGTTGAATCCCATTCGATTGATAACCGCCCTGTCGTCAATAAGACGAAAAAGACGGGGCTTATCATTACCCGGCTGAGCTTGGGCGGTCAGGGTTCCCACCTCGACATGGCCAAAACCGAGGCTCCAGAGGCCGTCAATGGCCGTCCCGTCTTTATCAAAGCCAGCTGCAATACCGAAGGGGGTGGGAAATACCAGCCCAAGAGTTTTTACTGTTTGGTCGCTCCGAGGCCTGGTCATCCGATGAACAAGAGCGCCAACTCCGAGCAGCGAGAGCAGACGAATAACACAAAGCGCCAGGTGATGGGCACGTTCGGGATCCATCTTGCTCAGAACAGTGCGAAAGATAAAGCCGTACATAAAAACCTATTCTGTGGGAGGACGTGAGTCGATATCGTTGGAGGCTTCATCAACCAGGACACGACGCCTGCGTTCAGCTCGAAGATCGGAGATGGCTGACTCAAAGTCGCCGAGAGACTCAAAAGCTTGATACACGCTGGCAAACCTCAGGAAAGCCACCTCATCAAGATCGCGAAGCGGAGGAAGGATCGACAGGCCGATATCATTGGCCTCAATCTGAGATGCCCCGGTCGAGCGGATGCTCTCTTCGACCTTCTGGGCTAAAAGGGCAAGATCTGTATCTGTTACAGGCCTTCCCTGACATGCCTTCCGCACACCCGCAACAACTTTTTCTCGACTAAACGGCTCCACCACTCCACTACGTTTAATAACGGAGAGGCTGGCTGTCTCTGTTGTACTGAAGCGTCGTTCGCATTTGGGGCACAGGCGCCTCCGTCGAATCGTGGTGCCATCGTCTGTGGTGCGCGAGTCGATTACACGAGAGTCGGGGTTGCGGCAAAACGGGCAGTACATGTGACTTCCTTTAGCTTTCCAGACGGATTGTGGCTGCTGTACCGTGCGCGGGGAGGTGTTCTGCCTCTGCAAGGACAACAAGCTGATCGTGAACCTCCGCCAGGGCCTCAGCGGTGTATGACACAACCTGTTGTGCCCGAAGAAAAGTATAGGCGCCCAGCCCGGAACGATACCGTGCATTCCCCCCGGTGGGCAAAACATGGTTTGAGCCGGCAATATAGTCACCAAGACTGACCGGGGTGAAATCTCCCATAAAGATGGCACCGGCATTACGAACCCCCGCAAGGACGTAGTTATTATCGCGAGTGTGCAACTCTAGGTGTTCTGGGCCGTACGCGTTACTGACGGTGACTGCATCCTCGATTGAATCCACCAGGATGATTCCCGATTGCACACCGGAGAGCGCAGCCTCCACCCGGTCTGCGTTGGCAACGCTCGGTAAGGACGCGAGGACGGCTTCACGAACAGAATCAGCAAGGGCGGGCGACGGGGTAATAAGAATCGCCGCAGCTGCTTCATCGTGCTCGGCCTGGCTAATCAGGTCGGCAGCGATAAAGCGAGGGTTTGCCGAATCGTCAGCAAGAATAAGAATCTCGGTTGTTCCGGCCTCCGCGTCTATGCCCACAACACCGTTAACAAGTCGTTTAGCGGCTGCAACATAGATGTTTCCGGGGCCGGTCACGACGTCTACCGGTTCTAACCCAATATCTTCAACACCGTATGCAAAGGCACCGATGGCTCCGGCTCCCCCGATCGCATAGACCTCGGTCACGCCGAGCAGAGCAGCAGCGGCGAGAATGGTGGGATGTACCCTGCCGCCGTGCTCTTTTTGGGCGGGTGATGCCAGCGCAATGCGGCTCACACCGGCGGCCTGAGCCGCAAGCACATTCATCACAACGCTGGAGGGATAGACCGCTTTGCCCCCGGGAACGTAAAGACCCACTCGTGAAACGGGTACCCAGCGCTGGGTGATGGTGGCCCCGGCGGGTGAGAGATCTGTCACACGATCAGCAGGAACCTGGGCGACGGACCCTCTTTTTACTCGTGCAATCGCCTCTTTCAGAGAGTCGTGCACCCGCGCATCAAGGCCCCCCAGCGCAGAGTCAATATCGTCGGTGGTCATCACGAGCCGGTCTGGTCGCACACCGTCAAACCGCTCGGCCTGCTCTATCAGGGCAGCGCTCCCCCGCGACTGAACGTCACGCACCAGCGGCGTGACGGTGGTAAGCGCGGCGCTGACATCAGTGTGGGCGCGCGGAACCAGTGATAATAACTGGGAAAGTGGGGGTAGGCCACCCCTAAAATCTAAAGTTTGAATCATATCCCCTCTAGTCTAGGCGAGTACGCCAGCCCCTCCGACCCTGTATCCACAAGGTTGTCCTCATCGCCATTATTTATCACAAGAAAACCATCGATGATGAGCTCCCGAAGTCGAGGGTGCAGCTCCCCGCCAAGCACTTCAGCATCCACCTCAAGCAGTTGTGCCAGGGCCGCAACAATTGGCCCAATACGCAGTTCCCCATCACACGCCCCCACGCAGGCGGCCAGGGCGGTGTCGACGCTAAGTGTTCGGCCAAACCTCCCGCCCTGAACCAGCTGTATCACCGCAGGGTGCTCCTCGCCCGGAATGTAGTGCCGATGTTCCGTAACGTCTGGCGAAGTAACCAGGGTGAGAGCCTCAAACTCACTCTTACTCAGAGCGGCAACAGCAGAAACCGCATCCAGCGCTTCCTCGACAGCAACTCCGAGTCCCAAAGGGTTGTCTCCGAGCTGCCCGCGGAGCGCCTCTAGTCGCAGCCAGGGGTCAACTTGTTGCTCCCCAATGATGAGGTAGCCAAAGCCTACGCCGATAACGCGTCTCTCATCAAAATCCTCCAACCAGGCCCTGTATAGGCGGTCAAAGTCTGGGGAGCGAGGAAGGTGTCCACCATCTCTGATCCAGGTTTCAGCGTAGTGATCACACGTTTGTCGTTCCCGCTCGATCACCCAGCCGACACGTTCGGTGGGGGCTAGCCACTCCCTCACGGGGGCGAGAAGCGGCTCGTCAGCTCGATACTCCCAGTTTCCCAAAAGTTGCGCCACCCCATGCGGGGTAAGGAATAGGTCAATCTTTTCTACTACGCTGCGGATAAGGGCGTCGCCAACCATTCCCCCGTCACGATACTCATATGCGGGGACGTGAGTGTTCCGAGGCGTGATGACAAACGGTGGGTTGCTCACAATCCGCTCAAAGCGCTCCCCCGCAACCGGCTGAAAAAGGCTGCCCAGACGAAACTCAATCGATTCCCCGTGGCTCCGGTTTTCACTGCCAGAAGGGTCAATTTCGACAGATGTGTGTACCCCGCTGGCCAAGTCAGCCTCGGCCGGGCGAGATACCCCAATGGTTTCGGGTTTCAGATCGATAACTCGCTCGGATAACAGATTGAGCTCCACGTTAAAAGCCGCGAATCTCAGGGCACGGGGTGAAATATCCGTCGCAACAACGCGCTTCACATAGCGACTAGCGATCATGGCAAGAACCCCGCATCCGGTTCCAAGATCGAGGAGAGAGTCTGCGGGAGAAGAGATCATCAGGCCGGCCAGCGTGCGGGTCGCCCCACCAACCCCCAGCACAAAATTATCTGGCAGGGGGCCGCGTCGGCTCAGCTCTCCCTGGTCGGAGGCGATTATCCAATCGATCTCTCCGCGAGTATCAATCCAGTGGAAAGGCACAAGATCAACCAGAGCGCGAGCCTCATCGGTGTCGCGGGTGATGAGTCCCAGGGCCTCCGCGCCCGCACTTTTCAGAGTGGGTAAAGCGTTATCAATCTCCGCGACACGAACATTATTTCCCAGCGTGAAAAGCTCGATCAGCACGTCAATGGCCTCGCGCTTTTGGGATTTACGCCTGAGAGTAAGAGCTCTCTCGGAAGGAACCCGTTGGGAACGCTGAAGTGCCTCCGCAGCTGTTCCGAGCGTATCTGCAATCGCAGACGTGTTGTACCGTGAATTTTTGAGGTCTGTGCGTAACGCTCCAATCAACTCTTTATCGAGGGAGAGTGGAGGAGCCTGTAATTGCGAATTCACCATCTTATTCTCTCGCACTCGATGATCGTATTAATGAAGCGCCCACACGGATCACTGAGAACTGGGTTGCTGGGGTACGACGGGCATTTCTTGAGTCTCGGTGCGCTCTCTCGGGTCCTTTGTGAACATCCACACGGCAGCAGCAAGCACAAGTAGCATTCCCGTCACCAGGAACGCCACGCCAAAACCCTGATTATCCGCAAGGCTTCCAATCGCAATCGGACCGATCACCGCACCCAAGTCAGCAGCCATCTGAAATGTTGCCAATACCTGCCCGCCGCGGGCTTTTTGACCAATAATGTCTGCAACAACCGCCTGTTGTGAGGGAGCGGTAAATCCACTACCCACCCCCGCAAACGCGCTCAGCAGCAGGGCAAGAATTAGGTTGTCCACAAAGCCCAAAAATAGTGTTGACACCCCAGCCAAGAGCAAACCGGTAATTATGAAGGGGCGTCGCCCGTGCCGATCCGACCAGCGCCCCGCAGGCAGAATGATTATGGCGTTGCCGAGCGCATACATGGTGATGGCAAGGGCAGCCGCCTGGGGGCTTCCGGGAAACACCAACCACATAAAGGCCGGTACCAAAGAAACTCGAACCCCAAAGGAAACCCAACCGTTAGAAAAGTTCGCCATGACAGCTGCCCGGTAGGCGGGTTGCCGCCAGGCGTACGAAGGAGACACGGTGGGCCGGGCGTCTGATCCTTTTTCGCCGAGATGAGCTTTACTGAGCGACACGGCCACCACCACACAGGCGATGGTGAGGGCTGCCGCATAGATGATGAATGGAGCGCGCAGCCCAAAACCCGCCACAGCCGCCCCCAGGATCGGCCCGGCCACACCCCCGACCAAAAAACTTCCCGAGTAGAGGCTAGAAATCCGGGCTCGCATAGTGGGAGGACTGATGCGAATGAGCAGACCCATGGCTGACACCGTAAACATAGTAGACCCGATGCCCGCCACGGCACGAAGAGAAAGAAGCTGCCAGTAGCTCACGGCAAAGGCGCACGCTCCCGTCGAGACCGCAACGATAAGAAGGCCGGAAATATAAATAGATTTTTCGCCAAATTTTTGCACCAGATACCCCGCGGCTGGCGCAAATAAGAGTCGGGTAGCGGCAAATACACTAATGATGGCGGAAACTTCTGTGAGCCCAACATCAAATTCCAGAGCGTACAGGGGCAAAACGGGCGCAACAATGCCGTAGCCCAGAGCAATCACAAAGGACGCGCTGACAAGAACCCACACTTCTCGGGGCAAAGACTGTTTATACACAACACACTTTCAAAGGGGAATAGATCAACTCTATGGCACCACTCACCTAACCGCTATTCGTCATACGCAACGGTTGATCTGTCATCGGAATAAACTGGCTATAACAGCCGTTTCTATGCGCCACAACACGCAAAAAGACCGGAATCCCCTCCAACCATTAGGCTGATCGAAGGAGAAACTATGCACGCTGCTGACTCAGCCCTACCCCAGAACATACCTGACGATATGATCAAGATTCCGGGCGGAACATTTTTGATGGGCTCCAACAGGTTCTACCCCGAGGAGCGCCCTGTGCACCAGGCCACCGTCTCCACCTTTCTCCTCGATAAAACAGCCGTAACTAACGAGCTCTTTGCCCGGTTCGTACAGGAAACCGGTTATGTCACAACGGCTGAACAGAGACTCAACCCCGATCACTTTAACGGCGCTCCGCTCACCACCCTCGAGCCTGGATCGCTCGTATTTACCCCAACTTCCGGCCCCGTCAATCTGAACGATTGGCGGCAGTGGTGGCGTTGGGTTCACGGGGCAGATTGGAAACATCCCTTTGGTCCGAAGAGTTCAATCGAAGGCAAAGAGCAGCACCCTGTGGTTCAGGTGAGCTTTGCTGACGCCCGCGCCTACGCGCAGTGGGCGGGCAAAAGACTTCCCACGGAAACTGAGTGGGAGTTTGCGGCGCGCGGAGGCCTCGAGGGACAAACGTACGCATGGGGAGACACTCCTCAAAGCCCCGAGTATCTGTTGGCCAATACCTGGCAGGGAAAATTTCCCTACCAGAATAGGAGCGCCAACGGCTGGGTGGGCAGTTCGCCGGTGTCTTCTTTTCGCAGTAATGGATACGGTCTTTTTGACATGATTGGCAACGTGTGGGAATGGACAAGCACGCCGTGGAGTTCCTCACATCGCACTGGCGACGAGACCCCGACGCAGTGCAGCTGTTCCCCCCGCATGGCCCGAACGCCTCGTCCCCGTGTAATCAAGGGCGGCTCGCACTTGTGCTCCCCCGAATACTGCTTTCGGTATCGTCCCTCCGCGCGCTCTGAGCAAACGGAAGACTCAGCCACCACTCATATTGGATTTCGCTGCGCCCGCTCGCTCGCTTTTTAAACTCTTGGCCCAGCAAACACGCCGAGCCGATACAGCAAAGAGCCGCTAGAGCACAGGCTCTGGCTGGCTCGGGTGAGGAGTATCCCCCAGCTCCGCCTGCAGATCCCACAACTGTCTTTTCAATTCCTCACGAACCTGTCGATACTGCGGATTGAGATAGACGTTGTTAACCTCATCGGGATCAAGCGCACGGTCGTATAGTTCCCATTCGGGAGCGTATGAAAGCCCCGATGTTCCTGCAATTCCAAGACCGTCCGCGTAAAAATAAATGAGCTTGTAACGCTCCGTGCGAATCCCGTAGTGCGCAAAAGCGTGATGGCTCTGGTCATCGTTTTCGTAGTAGCGATAGTACACGCCGTCCCGGGTAGGGGCATCTGGAGAGTGCGTGAGCTGGGGCCAAAAGCTTATTCCCTGCATGCGCGGGTGAGCAGGTACACCGGCGCATTCCAAAATGGTCTGGGCAAAATCCACGTTGGTTACCATCTGATCGACAGGAGGTCCGGGGCTAATCTGAGCGGGGTAACTCACCACCAGGGGCATCCTGATTGACTCCTCGTACATAAATCGTTTATCAAACCACCCGTGTTCGCCGAGAAAAAACCCCTGGTCAGATGTGTAAATTGTGAGGGTATTCTCGAACTCTCCGCGTTCCCGCAGCCAGTCCATCACTCGTCCGACGTTATCGTCCACGGAGGCAACACAGGCAAGATAGTCCTCCATATACCTTTGATATTTCCAAAGCGCTCTACCCTCGTAGTCGAGATCTTCCGGCGGGAGCTCCTTGAGATCTTCGATAGTGAGGGAATCCGCGATCCTCATTGTGGCGTGACGTGCCGCACTCGTTCGGGTGCTGTAGTCATCGTCAAAGGTTGTGGGAACCGGAATAGGGTCGCTATACATTCCCTGGTGCTTCTCGTCGGGTTCCCAGGAACGATGAGGGGCTTTGTGGTGAATAAGAACGCACCACGGCTCATCGGCCTCAAGCGATTCAACCCACTCAAAAGCCTTATCCGTGATGATGTCGGTGGCGTATCCGGGAACGATCTGCTCACCATCTTCCGTAATGAATAGCGGATCAAAATACTCACCCTGGCTTCTGAGAACAGCCCAGTAATCAAAGTTTTGGGGGTTATAGTTCGCACCCTCCCCCATATGCCATTTGCCCAGTATCGCCGTTTTATAACCGGCCTCTTTGAGCTGAGAGATAAACGTGGGTTGACTCGCATCAATGGGAGTGGAGAGCGTGGTAACACCGTTGACGTGGCTATAGGTTCCCGTAAGAATCGACGCCCTGCTCGGAGAGCAGAGCGAATTGGTACAGTAGCAGTGAGAGAAGATGCGCCCCTGTGATGCTAGCTCATCAATTCGAGGAGTGTGATTCACCACCGATCCGTAGGCGCTGATTGCGTGTGCCGCATGATCATCGGTCAGCATAAGGACGATATTCGGACGTTTTGGACGTGCTAAATCGGTCATGGGGGGGATCCTCTTCTGAATACGGTGCTTCGTCGAATCTGCTCAAAGCCTACTACTCTTATGTTCCGTAGACGAATTATATGAGCACGCTCCAAACGAACCAATTAATTCTCGCCTCATGGTCGAGGTTCAGCCCGGGTAACATTTGTTTCTACCCAGTCGCGGAGGTCTTTTAACGGCCTAGAGGCACCGTGCCCTAGGGCAGTGAGTTCATACTCAACACGGGCCGGGACCTCAGCGTAGACGGTACGGGTAAGCAGGTTACGTCCCTCGAGCCGTTTGAGGGTTTGCGACAAAACTTTCGGGCTTACACCCTGCAGGCGCACTTTAAGCTGACCAAAACGCTGAGGTCCACTTTCAAGCGCCCCAATCACCAGGGTGCTCCATTTATTTGCGAGCACATCAAGCAGGTCACGACACGGGCACATTGCCGCGTACACGTTACCGCGAGCATCCTTACTTATATTGTCCAACATTCACCTATAGTACCCTTTAGAAACTAAACACCCTTGACAGTAACTAGAGACTGTCCGAAATCATAAAGACATGACTATAACTGAAGCTATTGGATACAACACTAACTTACCCGTTACAGACCCACGGAGCCTTCTCTCCGCACACACTACGGTTCCTGAACTCGGTCGGCACGACCTTCTCGTGGAAACGCAGGCCGTCTCGGTTAACCCCGTTGACGTTAAACTTCGCGCCGGCACACCCACCAAAAACTTACGAGTCCTTGGGTTTGACGCAGCAGGAACAGTGATTCAAACGGGAAAATCGGTCACGCTATTTGCACCCGGCGATGAGATCTTCTACGCGGGAAGCATCAATCGTCCCGGTACAAATCAACGTTTACACGTTGTCGACGAAAGAATAGCGGGCCGCAAGCCCCGCAGGCTCTCTTTCGCCGATGCAGCTTCACTTCCCCTGACCGCGATCACCGCCTGGGAGTCTCTGTTTAACAGGCTATCCCTCAACGAAAAAAGCTCTGGAACACTGCTGGTCGTGGGTGCATCCGGCGGAGTCGGGTCAATTTTACTGCAGCTCGTAGAGACGCTCCTCCCCGAGGTAAAAGTCATTGCTACAGCCTCAAACCAAGAGAAAGAAACGTGGGCCCACAAGCACGGCGCAGAATACGCCGTTAACCATCGAGCAAATTTTGTTGAGCAAGTACTCACAATTTCACCGGATGGTGTTGATTGGATTTTTACCGCGCACTCCGAGGGAGAAATAGAAAAATACGCGGAAATAATAAAACCTTTTGGCCAGATTGTAGCTATTGATGACGGTCCGCGTGATGTCTCACCCCTAAAGGCAAAAAGCATTAGCTGGCACTGGGAGCTGATGTTCACCCGTTCCCTCTATCAGACACCCGATATGATCGAGCAGCATCACCTCCTTAACACTGTTGCTGACCTTGTTGATAGCAACAAGCTGCACCCCACCACTTCCCGAACATTGACCCCCATTAACCTAGCTAATCTACGAGAGGCACACAGACTGGTCGAAACCGGTCGTACTGTTGGCAAGGTCGTCTTACACACCTGGGAGTGAGGACGGTAATCGTGTCATCGAGGATTACCTTCGATGCCCAATTTTTGATTACATAATCAATAAAATTATTTATCAAAGGTTTACAATGAGAAGTGACAAGATTTCGAGGCCTCCCGCGTAAAGTAGATCATCAACTCATTAGATGGACGATCGCGACACCGGCACTATCACAGAGGAGCGATTATGAAAGCTGTTCAATACCGCACAATTGGGTCTCGACCAGAGGTCGTTGATATACCCGTGCCCTCACCCGGGCCGGGACAGGTTCTGCTCAAAATGACAGCCGCCGGAGTGTGCCACTCCGATGAGTTTGTTATGTCGCTTCCCACTTTTGAAGGCCTTCCCCTCACTCTCGGACACGAAGCCGCAGGCACGGTTGAAAGCACAGGAGAAGGAGTCTATTCAGTTCAGCCGGGAGAAGCTGTTGTGGTTTACGGACCTCGAGGTTGTGGCAGGTGCCACACCTGCTCTCTCGGCAGGGAGAACTACTGTCCTTACGCACGTGAGCTAGGCATTCACCCACCCGGTCTCGGCGCCCCGGGGGCGATGTCCGAATATTTTCTGGTGGAAAACGAGCGCCTCCTCGTTCCCCTCGGCGATCTTGATCCGATTGCTAACGTTGCCCTGACCGACGCCGGCCTCACCCCGTACCATGCAATCAAATCCCTGATGCCCTCTCTCATCCCCGGAAGCACAGCAGTTGTAATCGGCACCGGCGGACTTGGACACCTAGCAATTCAAATTCTTCGGGCGCTTACCCCCGCCACGGTTATAGCTCTCGATGTGAATGAGGAAAAGCTCTCTTTTGCAGCCCACACCGGTGCACATCACGCTCTCCTCTCGAATGCCGATGCCTCGCGAATCATCAGAGACCTCACCGAGGGTAAAGGCGCAGAAGTAATCCTCGACTTTGTTGGCGCCACCCCAACGCTCAAGATCGCTGCCGAGAGCGTGGCTCAGGAGGGCGATATCAGCATTGTTGGTATCGGTGGCGCTGCACTTCCCACAGGGTTTGGGTTTGTGCCCTACGGGACCCGAGTGCACACGCCCTATTGGGGAACACGGTCCGAGCTATTTGAGGTCCTCAATCTCGCCCGTTCCGGGCAGCTGAAGGTTGAGGTTGAAACCTTTAGCCTCGATGAAGCTCCGCTCGCCTATGAGAGGCTCCGCGCCGGAACGCTGCGGGGAAGAGCGGTGATTGTGCCCGGAGCAACAACGTAAATCTCTTATTTTTACCGCGGAGAGGTTGTCTGCCCCCGCACGCACGGCCTCATTGCCTCTCCCCCGCGATAGGAGCTTGTGATATGTCGCCCACCCTCGCCGACCTTGACTCGGGAACACTCGCCGAAAGCTATGCAAACGGTATCCTCACACCAACTGAGGTGTGTGAGGATGTGATTACACGGATCGAACTTCGTGATCCCGAATTGAACGCGCTGTATCTTTTCAACGCTGCCCAGGTGCGTTTTGATGCTGCCGCTGCCACTAAACGCTGGGTGGAGGGAACCCCCCTCAGCACCTTTGACGGTGTGCCCGTAACGGTTAAGGAAAACATTGCACGAGCTGGTCAACCGATGCCCGATGGAACCGCAATCCCGCATCCGCCTATTGCACAGCACAACGCTCCCATCACCGATCGTTTGATCGAAGCCGGAGCAATTATTGTGGGAACCACAACAATGCCAGACTGGGGCATGCTCTCCTCAGGGGTTTCCAGCTTGCACGGTATCACACGCAATGCACTCAATCCTGCACTCACCTCGGGCGGCTCAAGCGCCGGTGCGGGCACCGCAGCAGCGGCTGGCTACGGACCGTTCCACGTGGGAAGCGATATTGGAGGGTCTATTCGCCTACCGGGCAGCTGGCAAAACCTCATCGCCCTCAAACCCAGCGAAGGCTTGATCCCCCTGGATGTTCCCTACGATGGGCGTGTAGCCGGACCGCTCACTCGCACCGCCGCAGACTCAATCCGACTGATGTCGATTATCGCGCGCCCTGACAAACGCGACTACCTCGCACGGCCCTATGAGAAGATGACGTGGTCAACTGCACCGCTCATACCAAACGGCATGCGGATTGCGCTGCAGCTCGACGCGGGGTCGGGGCTACCTGTGGAAGCGGAAACGCTCGCTGCAGTTCAACGGGCCGCCACACTATTTGCCGATGCGGGGGCTCTGGTTGAGCCGCTTAACCCATTCATTGACCTCGAGGTACTCAGCGGCCTCGTAGACTTCTGGCGAAGCCTGTTCTACGCGGACTACGAAATACTCAGCAAAACCGAGCGCGCCTGTGTGCTGCCCTTCATCGCCGATTGGTGTTGCGCCGGGGCTGATTTCAGCGCCGCGCAGACGGTTCGGAACCGCAATCGCATCGACGAAATGGCTCGGCTCACCCGAGCGGCGACCTCAGGCTACGACCTGATTCTTTCACCCGTCACGCCTGTCACAGCGTTTGCCGCGGAGGATCCCATGCCCATCAACGACCCACTTGAAACAATGGGACATATCTCATTCACGGTCCCCTACAACATGTCGGGGCAGCCTGCACTCTCGGTGGGAGCCGGGGTGCAGGCCGATGGTCGCACCATCGGCCTGCAGATCGCCTCATCCATTGGCACGGACCCGATGCTGCTTCGTGTTGCAGCCTGGTTCGAGAGTATTCGCGACAGATAGAGGCCTTTTATCCCCTATAATTTCTCGAGTCCTGTTGTGACGAACAGGGCATTGCTCGTGATAATCAGGGCATTGCGCCGCTTTTAGCTCAGCGTTGTACAAGCGCCACCCCGATACTTCTTCGACGCAAAACTCCGACTACCGGTGCCGCCTGCCCCGATATTCAAAAACCGCTACTGTTCACGGTCAATTTTAGATATTCGAAAAAAAGAGTGCTGCGGGGTAACCTGAGGGGATGGCACTGAAATTTGGTTCGATTGGTATTGTCACTCGCGATATGGCTGCTTCGCTCGCGTTTTATCGTACCCTCGGCATGGACATCCCGGCTAGGGCTGACAACGCATCTCACGTTGAAGTAACGCTGAAGGGCGGCGTTGTAATAGTTTGGGACAGCGTAAAGATCATCACAGGAT
Organism: Lysinibacter sp. HNR; assembly: GCF_029760935.1. Lineage (NCBI taxonomy): Bacteria > Bacillati > Actinomycetota > Actinomycetes > Micrococcales > Microbacteriaceae > Lysinibacter > Lysinibacter sp. HNR. The sequence goes on from NZ_CP121684.1 coordinate 1,565,939, forward strand.
TTGATCCGAACTATACGTTTCCGACCGGAGGACATCACATCTCGCTGGCCTTTGACCAGGGCACTCCGGAGGGCGTCGATCAAGCTCACGCCAAACTCGTCGCCGCAGGATATCCCGCACATATTGATCCCTGGGATGCGTTTTGGGGTCAACGCTATACGGTGTTCCTCGACCCGGACGGCAACTCGATTGATCTTTACGCTTCGCTTACAACCGACCCCACCGACGCGGCTTGAGTAAATAGCCGATCCCCGGAATTTGCCGCATTAGTGGCGGGAGTTTCTTCATTGTTGGGCCGGCGAGTTAAAGACGAGCCTAAGCGCGGGCCAGAGTCAAAAGGTATATCGCTGAGGTATTCGCCTTGCTGAGGTAGTAGATCAGCGCGACAGGGGCTGCCTGTAGTTTTGTCCTCTAGCGGTACCTGGTAGTCGACACGGTCGCTACCGGCGCTCTACTGAGTCCCCTTGTCGACGCGGAACTGCTCGGCAAGAAGATCGGACCCACGGACTTCTTCCAAAAACTGCCCGGATCGCCCCCTCATTCGAACGCCCATATCAGAGGCTTACTGAGTTCTCAATCCGCCCCGTCGGCGCAATCGCCAACCCCATAAAAGCAAGATCGCTCCCACCGCACCCAAAAATAAGCCCGCTGCGTACAATTGGGACTGGCTATCTCCGGTGCGAGGCAACGACTTGCCGTTATCTCCATAGCGAATAACCTCTGCCGTGTAGGTGACAGTACTGGTCTGTTGCAAATTGTCCGTATACGTTACGGTAAATGCGTCACTTCCGACGGTAGTACCGGCTCGGTAAGAGATGAGGTTATCCACCCCCACCTCGGCAATACCCAGGGATGTAGGCACGCTGATCACCGTTGAGTCAGTCTCAGACAGTGCTGCGTTGTTCAGAATCCGAGGGTCAAAGCTAAGAGACTCATCAACCGTAACCCGCCCCAGATCAGAGGGGGCACGGGCAACCGGTGGGCGCTGAACTGTTGCCGACAAATGCCCCGTTGCCCGGGTGCCATAGGTGTCCTGAAGCGTGTAGTCCGCTACAACCGTGAGGGTTATTTCGTTGGCCTCCCACTCGTGTGTGGGAGTCACCAAAATCCTATCGTTGGCAAGAGTAATATCAGCTTCGCCCGATTGGTTCGATACCGAGACCAGGGAAAGCCCTGTATCGGAGGGCTCCTCAAACACCGGAATCTCGGTGGTCGCATCGGGAATCGTTACATCAATATCGTCAGCAATCGGCTCCGGGGCGACCGTGAGCGCGGCTTGGTTGCTTGTTACAGATCCAAGAGGATTCTCAAAAACCGCACGGTAACGGTTGCCACTAGCTGCTCGTTCCGCCGTAAAGGTGAGGGTTTCAGAGGTTTCACCGGCTAAATCCGACCAGCTTTCCCCGGCGTCACGTGACTCTTGCCACTGCATGTCGGGGGTAGTGTCTCCGGTTGCTGTAGCGGTAAAAGAGACCGGCCTCCCCTCGCCTGTTGACCGCCCTGAAGGTTGGGTGGTGATGGTCGGGGCGGCACCAAAGGTGTAGCCATCAGTGTGGGTGAGCACGTGAGTGGGGTAGCCCGCATTTCCTCCAAGGGTCACGTTCACGTTAACAATTTCGGGGGAATGCGCGGGAGACAAAACCGAGAGCAACTCCGGGGTTATTCGGGTCACGCTACTCCCGGGAACCCCACCGAACAAAACAGCAGCGTCCGGCATAGTAAGCAGAATCGGAGTAGCTGCGACAGGGACGGAGGGGCTCCCCAACCCGCCAAAGTCATTATTTCCCCAGGCATAGGCTTCCCCCGTGTCGGTGACAACAACGGCATGAATGTATGTCACGGAAATCGTCTGAACAACCTGCCTGCCGAGTGTGCTGCCCATATCAACGGCAACGGGAATCGTCGACGACGTTGATCCCCCGTTACCCAGCTGGTGTTGTGCGTTCGAGCCCCAGGCGTGCAACGTACCGTCCTCGGCAAGGGCGAGTACGGTCTCCTCTCCCATGGATATCTTGCTAATGGGGGCGTCCCCAAACGACCCGGTGGGGCTTACCGCAACGGGAACGCTGCTGTCATCAACCGTGCCATTACCCAATTGCCCAGATACGTTAAGACCCCAGGTATACACCTTTCCGTCTTCGGTAAGTGCGGAGGAGTTGAGCATCGATCCACTAATTTGCACCACCGTTTTTCCGGAGAGCACACCACTGGTGTCAACTGCGATGGGAAGACCCGCCGTGTAAACACCTGTTACCCCCAGCTGCCCCGCCGTATTGGTACCCCAGGTATACACTCGGCCGTCACTCGTTAGAGCCATCGAGTGATAGTCCCCGCCGGAAACCGCCACAACGGTCTTGTCCAGAAGTTCGTTGCCCCCCACCGGCACGGGCACTCGCGAGCTAGAAAGAAACGGATTTCCCAGTTGACCAAAGTCGTTGCCACCCCAGGAATATATCCCGCCATCACTGGTAACCGCGAGGGAATGAAATGCACTCGCGTGAATCGCAACGACCATTTTACCGGCAAACGCTCCACCCATATCAACGGCAACGGGCTGCGCAGAAAAAGTATCGACCGAGCCCGAGCCCAGCTGGCCATAACCGTTATATCCCCAGCTGTACACGGTGCCATCGTCAGCCAGCACAAGCGTATGGTTTCCACTCGACGCTATTCGGGTGATCTTTTTACCGGAGAGAACCCCCGACATATCCACGGGAATAGGGACTGACGACTGCCGGGTTCCGGCGGTATCCCCCAGCCCGTAGTTGGTTCTTCCCCACGCGTATAGTTGACCGTTGCTCAGTAATCCCACCGAGCCTGATCTATGAGTGACAATCTGTGTGAAGCCGCTCCCCGGGGCGTTCACCTCAACACGCGTACCGCCCGTAGTTGGACCTTGTGCAGGCGTCACGCCGACGGCAGAAACGGCACCACCTATTGCCGACCACAGCACCATGAGTGAGGCAAGTAGACTCGATAACCACGGTACCGCATATCGCGCTCGAAAACCTTGAGAGCCGGAAAGCCCTAACGTCACAAGTGCACGCAAATTACTCAGAATGACAACCAGCCCCCTAGGTTGACATAACAACCTATATTAGAATACACCCTCACTCCACTTTTTGGCATACACTTTGCTGTCAATAAAAGTGTTTGGATGATGACAACTCAGCAACACATGCTCGCACACAGGATCATTAACCCTACTCAGTTCGCCCTCTCAGCAAAAGACACGAGAGCATGACAACACCGACTCCACTCAGTAGCACCGAAGTAGGTAATAGCAAGACGGGTCAAAACGGTTAGCCGATAGCGGCGTCCTTGTTTATTTGTTCCTCATCCGTCACCATCGCATATCCAACCCCCGTAACCGTTTTGATCGCCCACGGTTTATCAAGCTTGCGTCGCAGGGTGCTAATGGTGACCTTTACCGAGTTGGTGAATGGATTCGCGTTTTCATCCCAGGCTTTTTCCAGCAGTGATTCCGCGCTTACAACACCACCTCTAGCCCGTAGTAGCACCTCAAGAACCGAAAACTCTTTGCGGGTCAGCCGGATATATTTACCTCCTCGATACACCTCCCTGCGGAATGGGTCAAGAGTGATGTTGCTCACAGAAAGGACCGGGGGCAAAACCGTGAACTGTCTTCTAGTCAAAGCTCGAAGCCGCGCTACCAACTCCGGGAATTCAAAAGGTTTTGCGAGGTAGTCATCGGCACCCAGCTCTAGACCCTCAACCCTGTCGTTCAGGAGTCCAGCAGCGGTAAGCATCAGAATTGCAGGACGCTCCTCGCGGCGAGCCAACTCCCTGCAGACCTCATCACCGTGTAGTCCAGGGATATCTCGGTCTAGGAGCACCACATCATAACTGTTCACATCGACAAGGAAGAGTGCCTCTTCTCCGTTATCCGTCGTGTCTACTGATATCGCTTCCAGGCGCAACCCGGTACTGATCGCCTCAGCCAGGTAGGCCTCGTCCTCAACAATCAACACTCGCATAGCTTCGCTCCTTTCCTTCTATGGAAGCAGACGAAGGGTAAAGAAAGCATAAAGATTTTTCTTTACCCCCACGCTACGTAAGTCCTGGTGTGCTTGTACCTAAACCAAACCAGGTTTTAATAAACGCTTCTTTATTGAAAGGCGAAAACATGCCCATCTTTGCAAAAACAGCAACACGTCTTGGAGTTGCCCTTTCCACCGTTGTCCTGGCAATCAGTGTAACGGCCTGCACCGCTCAAACCAATAGCGACGACGCACTCAACACAGGAACATCCGACGCAGATTATGACGCGTGGTATGCCCGCTACAGTCAGTGCATGAAGGAACAGGGAATAGATATTGACGGGGGAAACAGTGCCTCCGGCGACAGCTCAAGCATAGGAGCCGACCTCAGCACGAAGCTTGACGATGGCTCTCCCAGCGCCAGTGAAATGGAGGCCGCAAACAGAAAATGCATCAACCTGGTGGGTAACGCTCCGGTACAGGAAGGTTTTGTACACTCCACCCCAGAAGAAACGCAAGAGGAAGCCCTGAAGCAGGCCCGTTGCCTCAGAGAGAAGGGACATGACGTGCCAGATCCGGTTTTCGACGGCGGCATGACGAGATTCACAATGGAAGACTCGATACCCGAAGCTGATATACAGGCGTGCTCACAGTAACTTCTTCTCCGAAAGATAAAAATGCGAAAAAATCATGTACGCCTGTGGGCATTTAGCGCTGTTGCTGTGCTTTTTGCCGGGGCAATCACTGCTGGCATTGTACTCAGCGGAATCACTGCACCTCCCGCAAGCGAAACACAACACAAAGACCAAAATACGGTTCCCGTTAGCCGGGGAAACCTCGTTGAACAAACTCGAACAAGGGGGTCACTTACATACGCGAACATTCGACAAATAGGTTTTACCGGAGGAGGAATCATCACCGAGGTTCCCACCGTGGGAGAGAACGTTGGAATGGGAGGGTCTCTCTTCCGAGTAAACAATGCTCCAGTTTTTCTCTTCCACGGGGAGCTTCCTGCGTGGCGTGAATTTGCTGAGGGAATGAGTGACGGACCCGATATTGCGCAGCTTAAAACCAACCTGACGAACCTGGGATTTTATAACGGCAGGATTGACCAGAGGTTCGATGAGCGGCTCAGAGCGTCCATCGCCCGGTGGCAGAAATCCGTCGGTATAGAACAAAATTCGGTGCTTGACTTGGGAAGGATTGTTTTTCTTCCCTCAGATGTCCGAATCAACTCTGTAAAGGCCTCCGTGGGAGATCAAGCCGGCTCTGACGTTCTTACCGTTTCGAGCCTATCCAGGCAGGTGGAGGCCTATTTTGATACAGCTCTGCGTGATCTTGCTCAAGAGGGAGCCGCCGTCACTGTGCAATTACCCAATGGCTCTCAGATTGGCGGGACAATAACGAGGGTAGACCCACCAACTGAACAGGAGAACTCAGCCGGAGAAAAAACAGTACGAATTCCCGTTTATATTAAGCTTGACGATAACGGAGCAGCCGAGGGAATCGGAAATGTCTCCGTAACTATTCTTGCAACCCAGATCAAACGAGAAGATGTCCTCCTCCTCCCGGTGTCCGCTCTTCTTGCTCAGCCCGGCGGTGGATTTGCCGTTGAAAAGGCTACGGGCTCTCAGCCACAGACCGTTGTAACAGTACCGGTCGAACTGGGGCTCTTTGCAGACGGCCAGGTTGAACTCACCGGCGGAGAGATCGCCGAGGGCGATACGGTTGTGGTGCCAGAATGAACACGCTCATAGAGCTGAAAGACGTTTCTCGCGTCTACGGCTCTCCTCCCACGACGGCCCTCGACAAGGTCAGTCTCCTGATTAACGAGGGGGAACTAACCGCCGTTGTCGGCCCGAGCGGATCGGGAAAGTCCACACTTCTCAACATCATAGGAACCCTGGATCGACCGTCTACCGGGACTGCCCGAATCGCGGGACAAGATGTTTCTCAATTAACCGACTCCAAACTATCCGCGCTTCGAGCACACACAATTGGTTTCGTTTTTCAACAATTCCACCTTTCTGAAGGCGTCAATGCCCTCAACAACGTGGCAATGGGCTTGTTATACACGGGCGTCCCCGCCCGGGAACGCCGTGCTCGGGCCGAAGTCGCCCTGCAGCGGGTGGGGTTAGAAGCTCGAATGCTGCATCGCCCCAACCAACTTTCGGGAGGAGAGCGTCAACGTGTGGCTATTGCACGGGCACTCGTAGGAGAGCCTCCTCTTCTTCTCGCAGATGAACCAACCGGAAATCTCGATACCGTTTCCGGCACGGGAGTCATGAACCTACTCACCGAGCTGAACCTCTCCGGCACAACAATCGTTGTCATCACACACGACACGGAGCTCGCAAAAAATATGCCAAGACAAATAGTGATGCGAGACGGGCAACAGATAGCCGATAGACGCAGGGAGCCTCAGAAATGACAGATAGCTACAGATCGCACCTCCGTAGTAAAGACCTGCTTGCTCTCGGCTTTCACGGCTCGCGGGCGCATCCGGTACGCGCTATTCTGTCTGCCCTCGGCATTGCAATCGGTATTGCCGCAATGGTGGCAGTTATCGGAATATCGACATCGAGCCAGGCTCTTGTCAAGGAAAAGCTAGCCGCATTAGGAACTAATATGCTTACGGTAACGGCCGGTGAAACGATATTTCGTCAGGATGCTACCCTACCCCTGGAGTCTGTCGAGCGGGTAAAGCGCCTGCCCCAGATAAAAGAGGTCAGCTCTACCGCTCTTCTCGACAATATTAATGTTTATCGCAACGCCCACATTGATCGAGGAATTACCGGTGGCCTCAGAGTTATGGCTGCAGAGGGAAACCTGCTTAAGACCGTTGAGGCGAAACTTGCTGCAGGTCGCTGGCTCAATCCTGCCACGGAACAGTTTCCAGCGGTGGTATTAGGAAGTACCGCTGCTGAACGCCTGGGAATTACACGAGCGGGAACCCTCATTCATATTGGGGAGTATAACTTTGTTGTGGTGGGCATTCTTCAGAATTCTCCCCTTACCCCTGATCTAGATACCGCAGCTCTGATTGGGGAAGCTATTGCAACCCAGCTCTTTAACTATGATGGCTCACCTACAACCCTGTACCAGCGCACCCAACCGGATGCAGTACAAAGAGCGCGCTCCCTGCTCCCGGCAACGGTTAACCCCGAAGCCCCAGGAGAGGTCAGAGTGAGCCGACCGTCGGACGCGTTAGCGGCACAAAACGCTGTCGATCAGGCATTCACCGGATTGCTTGTGGGGGTGGGGTCTATCGCACTGCTCGTCGGAGGAATCGGGGTTGCCAACACCATGATCATTTCGGTTCTCGAACGCCGCCGAGAAATCGGACTTCGCCGCTCGCTCGGTGCCACACGAGGTCATATTCGAGCCCAGTTCCTCTGTGAGGCCGTGTTGCTTTCGTCATACGGAGGAGTCGCGGGCGCCCTGCTCGGCTGGGTAATTACCGCTTTTGCGGCGGGAGCAAACGGATGGCCAACGGTTGTTCCCCCACTGGTACTAGCGGCGAGTGTCATTGTCACAACGCTGGTGGGCGCTATAGCCGGAGTGCTCCCCGCCATCCGGGCGGCACGAACCTCTCCCACGGCAGCACTCAGTTCCTAACGCATACCCGGTGGTGTGCGCGACCCGTCTCGCGCACACCACACCGTATAACGCGCCGTCGACGAGGCTCTCTTCTGTTTCTGAGCGCAACGATTAGGTTGTCACTGCCCAAGGTTACCTCGCTCTGTTTCCAGAAGATTAACGTGTTCTGGTTTTTTCTCTTTTTTATGCAGCAAAATTACAGGAAATTTTGGCAAAATTTGTCTTTGGGGAAACAGCAAAGTCTGTGTCAGAGTCTTTCTGTTGATTATGCATCAAAGCGGGGGGTTCATATTTTTAGCAGGCAGAAAATCATACGGCAGCGAACATTTCAACTGACAGCCATAGTTTTGTCTATAGTGTCCATACTGGGAACCAGCCTGATGACACAGGCCGCTCACGCACAAAGCATCTCAGCAGCAAATCTTACCCAGGGATCGGTCTCCCCCTCCCTCGGCCCCATAAACGGAACAGCAAACGTTGAGGTTGTTGTTCCGCTCGATGTACAACAGGTAGATGGTTCCCGCTCCGCCACGTATATACTCGCGGGTGGGCGGGTATACGCCGCGGGAGACAACTCCAGACAGCAACTCGGCCTTCCCGCTGGCACCTCCTTTGGCGCGTCCAGATCCGAGCGTCCCTGGCTTGATGAGGTTCCTATCCCCCTACCTAACGAGGTATCAATTGCGCAGCTTGCCGGAGGAGGCTTCGCTTCTTCACACGTTCTTGATACAAACGGCAGGGTCTGGTCTTGGGGCTATGACGACAACCGTGGCGTATTTGGGACGGGAAGGACAAACGAATATCGACTACCGTCAGAGACACCGGTTCCTCCAGGCGTCACCTTTAATCAGATCCGAAGCGGAACTTACTCCACCCTTGGTCTCACCCCCGAGGGTGAACTTTGGGGTTGGGGCTCCAACATTAATGGTGTGCTTCAGAGCAGCGCCACAGCGGGAAACTCCGCGCCCAAAAAACTCGCGCTCCCCGAGGGGGTGGAGGTTGCAGATTTTATTGTGGGCAACTACTACGTTCTTATACTCAGCACCGAGGGTGAACTGTGGGGCTGGGGAGAACGCGGAAGCCAGGTGCTCGGTGGCAATGACTACACCGTTTCGGGCAATACCGTGCAGATACCACTACCGGAAGGCGTTTCTTTTACGCAGATCGAACCGGTCTGGGGTGCAGCCCTGGGTCTCACTAACGAGGGCAAAATTTATGCTTGGGGCACACCCTTTAACTACACAAACAACCCCATTCTCGGCCGTGGCGTAGAAAACGTACCCACACCCACCCTGCTCCCCCTCCCCGCAGAATTACAGGACATTGTGTTTGCCTCACTCCACGCGGGTACTTCCGCAACCAACGCCGGTGCACTCACCGCCAACGGCACTCTCTACATCTGGGGCTCTAACACCAACGGTGAGTTAGGAATCGGAACGTCAAATAGCACCGGAGATGAAATCCCTCGTTTGGTGCCCGGAACGTTTGCCACCTACTCAAAGGCTAGAAACAGCCTAGCAATCAACGAACACGGCCAAGCTATGACCTGGGGCAGCAACTCCAACGGATCTCTCGGTCTCGGCAACATGAACACGCCCATTACTTCACCCCAGACCGCTTTTAACTTCGAGGTCTCCGCAATTTCTTTTGGCGAAAAGTCATCTGTCGGGGAATTGCGTCCGCACCCGGAAAATCCTAACAGCTTCATCGTCTCTGCCCCTCCACATCCGGTCGGCACGGTGGACCTTACAGTGGACACGGTTATCCCCCAGCTCGATAAGCAAGGCCCCTCGTTTACCATTTCCGAAAGATATCGTTATTACGATCCGGCCATACCTATTTTTAGTAACAACGAGACACACTACGAAGTCACGAACGACCCCGGGGTGATCGCAGATGGAGATTCTGCACAGATCATAACCGCACAGCTCACCGACGAAGCCTACGACAAAGTTTCTGGGATGTCAGACAGCCTCACAGCATCCACCACACGTGATCTGGGCGGGGGTTCAGTCTCAGACTTCAGCGAGACCGAATTGGGAGTGTACACCGCACAGATCACCTCTTTCATCGCGGGAGAGGCACCCATTATCGTCTCGTATACGTCACCAGACGGCAAAACGGTTAACCTCAATGTTGGGGTGGATGCCGCGGGTCATCCTCTGAACTCAACCGCCACTTTCCAACCGGCCCCAACCATTCCCAACAAACCAGAGACTCCCGAGGAGCCGGTGCATCCTAACCTTCCCGACGAGCCCAACACTCCGAGTCTTCCCCAAGATCCCGGCAATCCGGGGAACGACTGGTCTCGCGTAAACGGGCCTGAAGGCGCTTTTCCTCACCAATCTGCTCATCATGAGGAGAAGCTTACTCAAACCGGGGTGAATACGATCCCTGCAGTATTGCTAGCGGGTCTGACAATCTTCACCGGGGGCATCCTCCTGTTTCGTCGTCTGAGCCACCAGCGTATGCGCCACCCCGAATAGGGCGTGCACTACGTTATACCCACGGTTACGGCGACCTCTAACATCGTGCGTTCACCGCGCGCGACGCAGCGCGGCACCAAGCCGTTTGTCCCGCTCTTTTTCTTGGACGCTGAGTGGAAGTCTAACCGTGCCCTAAAGAGCGACTTTCAGATTGCGCAAGCTCGCAAAACCGGACGCCGCGTCGGTGCAATCCTCTACACGGTAAAGAATTAATGCGGGTAAGAACAAATCTGCTGACAATAACTCCTCGCGCTGACCTCTATAATCTTGCATAATTACCACAGCGGGCAGTTCTTTCTCCAGTTGCTAACCGCGTACGACCACTGACACCTTGGAATCAACCAGCGAGATAACGGCAATCTCTGAGTGATGGCATCAAAGGTCCCACCGTGGCTCTCACGGTAAACCGTAGGGTGTGAGATCGAATCGCTCGATGAGCATACCCGGCCAGAAGGTCCAGTGCATCACCGGGAACCGGCGGCCTACGCACGCACGATCGGCGCAACCAGGTCACCGAAACGCGCAATCGAATCGTTTACAAGCTCGCGCGGCGCACCACCAAGGTCAGTGAAACCGAGGAGGCGCTCTACCCCCAGTTCCTGTTTCAAATCAAGGATCTTCTCAGCAACCTGCTCTGGGCCCCCGACCATCAGCGCACCCCACCGAGCCGCAAGCTGCTGCATGGAGGCCATATCCATACGCGCATTCAAGCTGTTGGCAAGATAGCTGCGGTAGTAAGGGAAAAAGTCCTTGAGAGCAGCCTCAGGACTCTCACCCACATAGAAATGACTGCTGATAGCAACACGGAGTGTCTCCTCCGCATGGCCCGCCCGCTCCCCGGCATCACGGTATACGTCGATCACACGCTTTGCCCGGTCGATAGTTCCTCCGAGAAGCCCCAGAGCCATGGGAAGACCCAGCAGACCTGCCCGCTCGGCACTGGAAGCGCTACCCGAAAGACCAACCCAAACGGGGAAGCCTTGCTCGTCACGAGGGGTGATCACCGCGTTGCGAAGAGCAGTGCGGAAACGACCGTCCCAGTTGAGCACGGGCTCCTCGCGGAGGCGAAGTAGCAGGTCAAGCTTTTCGGCGAAGATCTCATCGTACTGCGAGACATCCTCCCCGAAGATCGCAAAAGGCTCGGCAAAAGCACTGCGACCCGCGATGACCTCAGCCCGCCCTTTACTCACAAGATTCAGTGTCGCAAAATCCTCATACACACGAACAGGGTCAAGAACGCTGAGAACCGTCGACGCCGTGGTCAAAGCGATGCGTGACGTGGCCCCGGCGACCGCGGCTAGAACCACAGCTGGCGACGAAACAGCAAATCCAGCCCCGTGATGTTCACCGACGCCAAAAACATCAAGTCCGTGTTTCTCAGCCAAAAGACCGTACCCGACGATGTCATCGGTTCTTGCTGCGTCCGACGGTCTGGTGTCCGGGCTGACATCAGCAAGTGAGAAAATACCGAGTTCCATGGTTCCTCCTGTTGGGATGGGCAGAGCGCAACTTCAAATCTTGGTGCGTTGATACTCAACACAAAAGATCATGATGCTATTCCAGGGCTTGTGGGCAGCCCTTTCGAAAGCAGACTTTTGGACACTCTCGCAATTCACGGGATTGCTCTTCACCCTTTAGATACGCCACAGTACGCCGCTCACGGGTTCAGCGAGTGTGCATCGCACAGCGAACTGAAGCGTCCTGGGTTTAGTAGCGATGTTATAAGGGAATAGGAATACCACGGTACTGTCACACCCCGATCACGGATCGAGCTACAGGTTTCTGGTCTACACTGAATGAGCGCGTAAGCTCCGCGCGGTACCCTCGACCAGAACCGTGGGCGATAGCTAGGGTCATACCCTCGCGGAGACCGTGAACGGGCTTTACAAAACCGAGTTCATCCGGAGGAAAAGACCCTGGAAAACGATTATCGGGCACATGACAATCACGCAGTTTTTAGTTGCATTATTCACCCCAGGATTGATGTTATCTCGAGAATTGAGTTTACTCGGGCACTCTTCCGTGGGATGCCTGCCACTACCCTCAGGGAGCTTTTGCCATAATGGCAACTGTGCAGAGTGAGCGACCACCCTGCGATAAAAGATGCGATCTACCAACTCACAACAATCTTATAATTTTGGTCTACAAGATCATTTACGCATTGACGAGCCGCTCACACAACCGACTGTGAGAGGCCGAATTCCGGATTGGCCATCCCGGTAACATATCGCCGGGATAGCCAACCCGGAGGTTCCTATGTTCACTGATACATATTCAGGTCAGAAACCTCAGCAGTTGAAAGCCACCCTAGGCGGCTTTCCAATATCCGTTCGCTGCGGCGACGGTCTGAAAATTGATGGCGATAACCTGTGACACCGCAACAAGACTGTCGGGATCGTCCGCATAAATGGGTCGAAGGCGTGTGAGTACCTCAGTGTCAGGTTGAGTAAGTTTCACCCCCGTCCGGGAAAGCTTGATTGCAAGCGCGTAGCCCTCCTCAGGGGTGTCGGTGAAAAGCGTCGGAAGCCAGGATTTGGACATGATCATCCTCTCTAGATTGTGTGCAGCCGAGTTGTGCACACACGATCATACACCTCTCATCCGAGATAAAGTGAGAGGCATAAATGCCCCCGTCGCTCCTCGCACCGCACGGCTTGATGACCAACTCTGCTTCGCGCTCACGACCGCACCTCAGGCTGTTTCAGGCACCGACCACATAGGGCTCGGCGGAAAAGCGCAGGTGACTACACGGTTCCGCTCGTGCGCAGACCACGGTCGATGAAATCGATCATCCAAGCAAAACTGTCATCACTATCGGCTTGAAGTCGGAAACCACCCGCAACCTCAATCGTCGCAAACCCATACATAAAGCTGCGCAGCAGTCGCAGGGCATGGATCTGGTCGGCAGGGTCTATTCGATAACCGTAGAGAATAGCCCCGAAAGAATTCAGCAGCCTGTCGATGGCCGCACTGAGCGGATCGTTCGGGCCGGTGGGGCCTCGCTCATTAAGCGCGGCGTAACGCCCGGGATGAGCCCTGATATAGAGGCGTAGCGCGTTCGCGGCTGCAGCCAGCGCATCGCGACCAGCCAGTCCTTGTATCGCGTCACGGAGGGCATCGCCGAGTTCATGTGCGGCAAGCACAGCAATGCGGTGGGTCAGATCGGCTAGACCGTTAACATGCTTGTACAGCGACGGCGTTTTCACCCCGATTCGCTCAGCGACGAGGTTCATACCCAGCTGGGGAAATCCGATCTCATCTGCAAGAGCGGCAGCCGCCGCGGTGACGGCAGAGGCGTCAAGACCAAGCCTAGGCACGGTTATCATGCTTTTCCGAAACAAAGGCGCTCCTCAGGAAGGGCAGCACCAGTTCGAGCACCTTTGCAGGGGTTTCCACATGCGGATAGTGACCCGCATCATCAATGACGGCCAGCGTGCCGAGTCCGGCGGGGAGGTCATCAATAATTTTCTTGCCCTCTTTGTGAGGTTCAGCCCAATCGGGGTCTGCACTGCCCTCAATAATCAGGACCGGGCAGCGCACGTTTTGCAATTGATCCCCGGCATCCACCGGAGAGGTTTTGGCCATTGCCTGCAACACAGCCATACTTTCCGGGTCGCGCAACATCGTTTCAATACGTGCCCGTTCCTGTTCCCAATCGGTCGGCTTGTTGGGGATCGCAAGGTCAAGGTAGTTCAACCAACTTGTAAGGTTTCCCCTCATCATGACCTGTGCCAATCGAATCATTCCGGTTCGATGCCGACGGCTGCGTAACAGTCCGATCATGCTTGGGGATTGTTTTCGGGTGAAAGGTGCCAATTCGATAATTCCGGCGATAAGGTCGGGAGCCATTGCCGCAGAGATTGTTGCCGCCCCACCACTGATGGACTGCCCCACGATCACTGCCGGAGCGCCCAGATGCTGCACTACTGCAACAAGATCTCCCGCAATATCAGTGCGTTCGTAGCGTTCCCACCCCGTGCTGGAATCACCGTGCCCACGAATGTCAACGTTTGCAACCCGGTATCCCGCTGCAACAAGTTCGGGCATCAGGAAACGATAGGAGTGCCGGCTATCCCCCATTCCGTGAGCGAGCACGACAAGCGGCCCCTCCCCGTCAACCTCATAGGCGATCTTTCCACCACCGATGTCTATCTGTTCGAACACGTTTACCTCCAAAAGCTAATCTAATTACTTATAAGCTACTATGATTAGCTAAAACTGTCAATACTGCTCTATCGACCAACAAAACCAAGTCACGCCGAGTGTGATCAATACAATGCAGATGCAGTCTCGGTGCCATCCGATGTGACAGTAGGATGGCGCAGGAACGATTATCGTCACTCCTAATACTTGAAAACCGGGAAGTGAGGTCGTGATCGCGTATCGCCCAAAAGAACGCATCCGTAAGCTCTACGGGTGCACTGATTGAGACGTCGCGCGTGGTATGTTGACCAAGGTTGTGAAACGCTGTCGGAAGTCATCGATAATTAGGGCATTTTTCAAAGTAAGCCCAGGAACCGTACGCTTTAAGATTCTTACCGAAGGTCTCTCCCTGAGCGATACTCACGGACATGACCGATAAGTTTCACAGAGACTGCTCACCAAAAAATTACTCAACCAGCACCATATGTGAAGCCCAGCATCCACCCACAGAAACGCGCCTCAGTTTTCATCAGTGGCCACATGAAACCACAAGGAGATAGTTCACGGGCACTACCCGATGGTGAAACCTCAAATAGGCATCTATTTCAACCTTACGCAACAGATGAAGTGATCGTGAATGCGTTGTTCGGAATTGGTTTCCGCCTCTGCATCCAGCGCGCTCTGTTGCCCCTAGTACTAGCAGGTGTCTGCCCTGGAATTTCTCCGCACCCAATGGTGGCGGTCAATAACCCCTTGACCCTAAGCGTCCAAACGGCATTATCTAACCCGAGATGCTTCATGGCGGGTCGTCACTTTGATGATGCCCGCTGGTTTATTTGGACGCTCGTGGCTCCTTTGCTTCGCACAAATACACAGTGCTATCCCTCTAGAACAGGAAACACACATCCGTGATCCAACTGCTCGGATCAGGGTTCTGAGCTGGGCTCACTAGGTAAATATTAAACATTGGCCCGGTTGTTATGTTGTTATCTGCGATAGCCGCTCATCCTGATCCATAACGTCAGTAAACACCCTTCCACAATGTCAGATTCAAGTTGCCAAGCATGACTTTCCCGAAATAACTCACTGATCAAACTCAAACTTCCGATCTACTGCTCTTAACAGCAGCCCCCGCAGGATCGGCGCTGTCGCGTGGCGTTAGGGGTCGTAGACGCTCAGGGATCGGCCCTCACCCGTTTATCGACAGCAGCTGCGTCATCACCGATGATCACTCGCCACTCTCCACGCTCAACTGCCTGAAGGATCATACTCGCAGCAGACTCGCTCGACACTGGCTCGTATCCAGCAAAAACCGCGTCAAGTGCGCGCCCCCAGCTGCGCGGCGGGGCAGGCATCCCGGTGCGCACATGGCCCGCCAACACCAAGACAGCGGATAGGTGCGGGGCGTTCCGCTGAAAATCGACCACGAGCGACTCGGTAAACCCTCGCACCGCGAACTTAGCAGAGGAGTAGGCCGAATGCGGAGTGCGAGACCCAAGGCCAGCCCAGAGAGCATTCACCGAGGCCGTGCTGACCACGGCACCTTGGTCTGCGGCAAGCAACATCGGCAAGAACTCTCGCGTGCAGTTGTAGGTGCCGACCACGACACCGCAAATGTACGTTCCCATTCCCCCGGTGGCGAGGCCACAAACGACATCCCGCCGATAGCGCCAGCATTGTTGAACAGGAAGTGGACCTGATCTGTGCCGTGTTCCCTCGCAACGTCGTGTTGGAACTCGCTCACAGCGAGACGATCAGATACATCACACACATGCGCGGTGACCCGCACAGTCGCATCCAGACTCCGCGCCCTGCGAACCGAAGATTGCAGTCTCTCCGCGTTCAGATCGCAGGCGGCAACATGCACCCCTCGACGCACAAGCGCGAACATCAAATCACGCCCGATACCCGATGCCGCGCCCGTGATCACCGCTATACGATCACGGAAACTATCAAACGGGGGCACCCCACCAACGATACCATTCGAGGTTTTTATGGACCACCAACTGTGACACATGCCCCGACTCATCACATTGGTGGATCTGAGGGGACTCGAACCCCTGACCCCCTGCATGCCATGCAGGTGCGCTACCAGCTGCGCCACAGACCCAGGAAGTCAGACAAATGCTCGCCTGACAACTTCTCAATTCTACAACACAAAAACCTTCAGAGTAAAATCAAGAACAACACGAGATTGTCTAAGCCGAAGATGCCTCGGTAAAGCCCTGCACATCAATTACCGGGCAATCCTTCCAGAGACGCTCTAGATCATAGTATGCACGTTCCTCCTGGTGAAAAACGTGAACAATAATATCGCCGAAGTCAAGAAGTATCCAGCGTCCAGCGGTACGCCCTTCGCGGCGTAAGCGCTTAACACCGGCAGCAAGGAGACGGTCCTCAATCTCATCCGCAATCGCCTGAACTTGACGCTCCGAGCTGCCGCTCACCAGGAAAAAGATGTCTGCAAGCGCAAAAATGCTAGACACGTCAAGAGCAACAAAGTTCTCTCCCTGTTTTTCGTTTGCCGCTAAAAACGCAACCGAAAGCGTGTCGAGCGATGCTTGAGTAGCACTCATTAATGTCCTGTCTTTGCTAATTGATGTTAAAAAGCCCCGTGGTGGTGCCATAAATAATGAGTCCTACTATTCCAAGAACAAGAGCGCCTGCAGTAAGGGCGAGGATCAGGGGAAGCTTGCCAGCTGACTTTGTTGCTGGCGTGACGAGGGCGTTGTTTGCAGCTTGCGCACTAATGGCCTGGGAGGCCGAAACCGGTCGGGTGTCGTCGGGAGCGGCGGAATCCTGCGCTTCTATATCACCAATAACACTGTCTAGGTTATCGATGGTGTCATGAAGACGGGCATGACCACCCGTTTCCCCCAAGGACTTTGGCAGCTCAATTGAACCCGTAATGTAAATCTCACCGGTTTCATTCAGCGCGCCTTTGAGCTCCGAGCCCTCGGGCATCAGGGGCAAAATGAGAGCACTATTCGACGTTGTTATCCCCTCGGAGGCAACGGCGCGATTAATAATGTCGTCGAAGTCGCCCGTCTCCTCGTCTACGGATTCAGAAGCTGCTTGGGCCTTAGCAGCGTTAAGAGGTAGTTGCTCAACCGTTACGGTTGACGGGTCAGCCTGAATCAGGGGTTCATCGGGCTCCGGGGCAATAGTGGGGAACTCAAAAGCAGAAGTAACAGGAGGAGACGCTTCAGCCTCCACCGTGTCCTTCGCTTTATCATCCGCATCCGCGGCCGCAGCAACACGAGCGTCTTCGGCTTTACGAGCTTCCTCAGCTTTACGAGCCTCCTCAGCTTTACGAGCCTCCTCAGCTTTACGAGCCTCCTCAGCCTTATGAGCGTCCTCAGCCTTATGAGCGTCCTCAGCCTTATCTTCCTCTTCGGACTCCGCCTGTATGGCGTCATCAGCATCACGGATACCCACCGTAATGATCTCGTCAAACGGCGAAGAGGGGTCCGCAACCAGCGGAGCCGCCGCTTGGGCATCGGTCTGCTCTGGCTGGGGAGGCGTGGTCAACTCGTCAACCGCGGGGCTGTCAACCGCAGTACTGGCAGATGACGCTTCCTTGGTCTGATTCCCCGCGGAAGCAGACTGCTGTTCAGCAAGCCACAATTGACGCAGTTCTCGGCGGCTCAGAGGGGTTCCATCGGGTGAAACCAGTGGAACGCTAGCGGTCTCGGGTGGTACCTGTTCAGCTTCTGGAACGGTCAGAGGAGTTGCCTCCTGGCGCGAGGAATCACTTTGTGTGGGGGGAGTTTGCTTTCCTCGTGACCTCTCCCTCAACTGACGTCGAGTAAGGGGCTGTTCTTCTTGTTGTTCACTCATTATTCTGTAACTCCGTATAAATGATGCTTAGAGATGTATTGCACCACACCGTCGGGCACCAAATACCACACAGGTAGCCCCTGTCTCGCTCTGCTTCTACAGTCTGTAGAGGAAATAGCCAGGGCGGGCACCTCTAATAAGCTTACGCCTCGCTCCGGCAATCCAGAAATAGAAAGATCGTGTCCTGGCCGAGAAACCGCCACAAAATGAGCAAGATCCCACAGCTGATCGACATCTTTCCAACTCAGGATCTGAGTAATAGCGTCAGCACCACTGATAAAGAAAAGGTCTGCATCGGGCCGGGCACAACGGATGTCTCGTAGAGTATCCACCGTGTAGGTGGGTCCGATTCGGTCGATATCCACCCGGCTCACCGTGAATCGTGGATTTGCAGCGGTGGCAATAACAGTCATGAGATAACGATGTTCCGCGCTGGTAACGTTATCTTTTTGCCAGGGTTGCCCCGTTGGCACAAAAATAACCTCTTCAAGGTTAAAGTACTGAGCCACCTCGCTCGCTGCAACAAGGTGTCCGTGATGGATTGGGTCAAAGGTGCCACCCATGATTCCAATGCGGGCACGCTTCTCCCGATTTTTACTCATAAGAAAGCTAGTGTGTACCCTCATGCTCGCGTTTATATGCCTCTGCCTTGTCCTGGTGACGGTTTGCTACGTCACGGTAGGTCCAGGTAACAATGCCTGCGGCGGCAAAGGCAACAAGAGCAATACCACCAAACATCCAGGTGGGCATACCCAGATCCGCAACCTCGTGCGCGACCTCAGCAACTTGCGTCAGCGACATAAAAGTCATAAATTTCACTCACATTCATTGATCTTGTCTAATTTAAACCACTAACCAGCATAACCAAACTACACCCTAATCTGGCCATTTCCACGAACAATCCACTTTGTTGTTGTCAATTCGGGGAGTCCCATCGGTCCGCGAGCATGAAGCTTCTGGGTAGAAATACCCACCTCAGCCCCAAACCCAAATTCTCCGCCATCCGTAAAACGCGTGGAAGCGTTCACCATAACAACGGCCGAATCGACCTCAGTGAGGAAACGATCAGCCCGATGGATATCCTCGGTGATAATGGCTTCGGTATGGTGCGTGGAGTACTTTTCAATGTGCGTCAGCGCACGGGTCATAGAGTCGACCACGCGGATGCTCACGATAAGGTCTATGTACTCGGTGGCCCAGTCTTCCTCGTCAGCTGGTACGACGCCCGGGACCAGGGCAGCCGTTTGAGCACACCCCCGAACCTCAACACCCTCGGCTTGGAGGGCCGCAATCATCGGAGGCAACACCCGTTCAGCCGCCCCCTCGTGAACTAAAATCGTTTCCACCGCGTTACACACACTGGGCCTTTGAACCTTAGCGTTCATCGCAATGGCGACAGACATATCCGTCCGAGCGGATGCGTCAATATAGAGGTGTACCACTCCGGCTCCCGTCTCCAACACGGGGACCCGAGACTCATCCACAACCGTGCGGATAAGCTGTGCACTCCCCCGCGGAATCAAAACATCTACCAGACCGCGTGACTTCATAAGCCGCGCAGCTCCGGAACGACCAAACTCATCAATGGTGTGAACCGCGTCACGAGGAAGACCGGCAGCACGTAAAGCCTGTTGGATAATATCCACTAGAACAACATTAGAATTTTCAGCGGCTGTTCCCCCGCGAAGAATCACGCAGTTGCCACTTTTGATGGCCAGAGCAGCGATATCGACCGTTACGTTGGGCCGAGCCTCATAGATAGCACCGATAACCCCAAAGGGCACCCGGGACTGCACCAATCGTATACCGTTAGGCAGGGTCCGTCCCCTCACAATAGACCCTACGGGATCTTCAAGCCCCACAATGTGCCGCACGGCCGCGGCCAGCGCCTCAATTCTCTCTCGGGTGAGTGTTAACCGATCGAGAAGTCCGGTTGATATCTGCTGTTCCTGTCCCCGTAGCAGATCAAGCGCATTTGCGGCAATAATATCGTCAACCCGGGAAAGCAGTCCCTGAGCAATCGTCTCAAGTGCAGCATCTTTGATTGCGGAGTGGGCGGTGGTGAGGGTGTGACTCGCGTTCTTAACCAGCTGCAGCTTCTCATCAAACGCGCGTTCTTGTTCAGTCGAAAGAGCCATATCCCCTAGTGTAGCCAGAGTTTACGCACTAACAAGAGGTTCAAACCAGGTACCAACGTTTTTACCGGTGAGCGCCTGAGACACCTGAGCGGTGGAGGTGAGAAGAACCGCGGTTCCACAGTCTGCGGCGTAGCGCGCGGCAGCAACCTTGGTAAGGGCACCCCCCGTCCCCAACCCCGTTCCAACGCTACCCACGGTGATCCCCTCAAGTCCGTCCCCATAGGGCACCACGCCAACGGGCCTGGCTCCCGCCTCTGTGGGCGGGCGGGTGTAGAGAGCGTCAACATCGGAGAGAAGAACCAGGCACTCGGCAGATACCAGTTCGGCCACCAGCGAGGCTAGCCGATCATTATCCCCAAAGCGGATCTCGTCTGTGGCCACGGTATCGTTCTCGTTAACGATGGGAAGAACGTGCAAGCCCATCAACCGCTCCATCGCTCGCTGGGCGTTCTGGCGCGATCTATCATTTTCCAGGTCCCCCGCAGTGAGAAGAACCTGCCCGGCCGTTATTCCATAACGGCTCAGGGCATCCTGATACCGAACGATGAGGGCGTTTTGCCCCACGGCTGCGGCAGCCTGCTGTGTGGCCAGATCGGTGGGACGCTCCCCAAGACTCAGCAGGGGAATCCCGGTGGCGATTGCACCACTCGACACCAGAATTACCTCGGTTCCTCGCCGATGGGCTGAAGCAAGAGCGTCTGCCAACAGACTAATCTGCGAGGTGTTCTCTCCGCTAATGGATGATGACCCCACTTTAACCACAATACGGCGAGCAGCGGGGATATCTGCACGACTACTCAGCCGAACCGCCACTGTCCTCATCCTTCCATAGCCCTGCTTCACGCTCACGCTCCAACTCGGCACGAGCAGCGGCCTTTGCATCCATACGATCAAGATAACTTTCACGACGAGCCTTGTGTGTGGGCCGCTGATTATCATCAAGGCGGGAGTCCGCACCGCGGGGAGAGGTGATGAGTTCCGCGGTGGAGGTGAGTGCAGGGTCCCAATCAAAGATAACTCCCTCCCCCGGTCCAATCACAACGGTTGAGCCCGCAACGGCCCCGGCTTTAAACAGCGCGTCCTCAACGCCTACCTTGTTTAGCCGATCAGCAAGATAACCCACTGCTTCGTCGTTAGCAAAATCTGTTTGTTCAACCCAGCGTTCAACTTTCTTACCCAACACACGATAAAACGTCCCGTAGGAGCCACCCTCGACTCGAACAGTAAAGGGAGTCTTATCAACCGGTGCCGGACGAAGGACGATACGCGTAGCCACCGGTTCCTCCGCTTCTCGGAGACGATCTTTTTCAACAATCTCGGCCAGAGCGTAAGTGAGTTCTTTCAGCCCGTCACGTGCAACAGCAGAAATAGTAAACACCCGATATCCGCGAGCCTCAAGCTCTGGTGTGACGAACTCAGCAAGTTCCCGCGCTTCGGGAACATCTACTTTATTCAGCGCAATAAGCTGGGGGCGCTCATCAAGAGGAACTTGCCCTTCCCCAACAGGATACGACCGCAGCTCGGCCAAAATGACCTCAAGGTCACTAATAGGGTCTCTTCCGGGCTCAAGCGTTGCGCAATCGAGAACGTGCAGCAGAGCGGTGCAGCGCTCAACGTGACGCAGAAAATCTAGGCCGAGTCCCTTACCCTCGCTCGCGCCCTCAATCAGTCCGGGAACATCAGCAACGGTAAAACGAGTACTACCCGCCTGCACCACACCAAGATTGGGCTGAAGGGTAGTGAAGGGGTAATCGGCAATTTTGGGACGTGCAGCAGAGATCGCCGCGATAAGGCTTGATTTTCCAGCAGACGGAAAGCCCACCAGGGCAATATCCGCCATCGTTTTGAGCTCTAGGTAGATGTCTAACTGATCTCCGTGGGTTCCGTTCAGTGCAAACCCGGGAGCTTTACGCTTTTGGGTCGCTAATGCGGCATTGCCCAGGCCACCGAGTCCACCCTCGGCCACAACAAATCGCATCCCCGGCTCAGAAAGATCAATGAGCTCATTTTCTGCCGCATCGGTCACAACCGTGCCAACGGGAACGGCAAGTTCTAAGTCGACACCGTTAGCACCGTGGCGATTATCACCCATACCAAACCCACCGTTCTCGGCAGATTGATGCGGATAGCGGTGATACTGCAAGAGCGTTGTAACCTGGGGATCAGACACCAGAATGATGCTTGCACCATGCCCGCCGTTACCCCCGTCGGGCCCTGCAAGCGGTTTAAATTTTTCACGGCGGACAGAGACGCAACCATTGCCACCGTCTCCCGCGTTCAGATGCAAAACAACGCGATCGACAAACGTAGCCATGTTTACCCCTTTTTCTCAACCTTCACAAAAGTCCCACAAACGGGAAAGGCGAGCCGAAGCTCGCCCACCCTCACATCGAAATTAGCTTATTCAGCCGCAACGACAATATTAACAACCTTACGACCGCCCTTGTTGCCAAATTGCACCAGGCCAGCCTCGAGAGCAAAGAGGGTGTCGTCCCCGCCGCGTCCAACGTTCACACCGGGGTGAAAACGGGTACCACGCTGGCGAACAAGAATTTCACCGGCTCCTACAGCCTGACCGGCAAAACGCTTGACTCCAAGACGCTGAGCGTTTGAGTCACGACCGTTGCGAGTGGAACTCGCTCCTTTTTTATGTGCCATGAGTTATTTCTCCTCCAACTAGTTGGGTAGGTAGACCTTGCGGGCTACTTAATGCCCGTAATCTTGATGCGGGTAAGTTCCTGACGGTGACCCTGACGCTTTTTATATCCCGTCTTGTTCTTGTATTTCTGGATAGAAATCTTGGGTCCACGAAGATCCTCAAGAATCTCAGCTACAACCTTTACCTTTGCAAGCGCTGCCGCATCAGTTGTGAGCTTATCACCGTCCACAAGGAGAACCGCGGGAAGTTGAACCTTGCCTTTTTCGTCGCCCTTAACCCGGTTAACGGTGAGGACAGTTCCAACCTCAACACGTTCCTGTCGACCACCGGCGCGCACTACTGCATAAACCACTTATATACCTTTTCCTGTGACGCTCCCTGCTGGAGAGCCACTGCTTACTTGAGTGCGATTCACTCAAAATTTATAAAGAACATCTTCTCGCTCGAGGTGGGTTAAAACCACGGGACAAGATCACTCGTTGGAGAGCGCAAAAACGCTACACCAACGATCAATTTTATCCGTTTGACCTAGCTTGGTCAAATTTATCCCACCGCTGCTGCAAAAACTCGAACCCTACTGCTCGTCGCTCTCTGAATCTGCGCTCCTTTGCTCGGAGTCGGCACCACCCTTGATCGGAGAGGTTGTCACTCGCCTGCTTCGAGAACGGCTGCGTCCGGGAGCGGGAGGCTCCGGTAGCGCATCAAGAACAGAGCCTAAGATCTGCTCTGCATCACTCACGCTCACACGAGCCGGACGTTCGGTCTTGGAGACAATAGGAATTCCCAGGACGGGCACCTCAATCGGTTCTTGCGACCCGTGTTCTTCATCCTCTGTGGAACTGCCGGTGATGATCGGAAGGTTCAATCCTCCCGAGCCCGCAGAGGCGCTGGCCCGACGGGGTTTACGAGCAGGAGGAGCCGATGATTTTTGTGCGGCCTGAGACGGTTCTGGGCGTTGCGCTCGGATAAGAGACAGATCTAATCCCAGCGAAGACTCAAGTGCCTCGGTTGTAGAAATATCGGACACGTCTACATTCAGGTTACGCTTACGACCCCGCGGCAGTTCTAGTTTTTCGGCGACAAAGCTTTCTTCGGTCTCGTCATAATCAGGGTCGGTAGAGTCGTCGTCCTTGGCACCGCTGATAGTACTGGCGGCAATCTGCGCGAGGGCGTTCTTTGCGTCATCCGTAATCGCGTGGGCCTGGGCGGAGGGAGCCTGAACCGCAGGGGCCGAGTGTGATGAGGACCCCTTACCATTACGACGACGAGACTCGTTCTGGGAAGAACGATGTTTTTCTATCGGCTCACCGTGCACCACAACACCGCGGCCAGCACACGCCTCGCAGGATTCGCTGTACGACTCCAGGAGTCCAAGACCGAGCTTTTTACGCGTCATCTGCACAAGTCCGAGAGAGGTGACTTCAGCAACCTGATGCTTAGTACGGTCACGACTCAAACACTCAACCAGTCGTCGAAGAACCAACTCGCGATTAGATTCAAGCACCATGTCAATAAAGTCAATGACAATGATTCCACCTATATCGCGCAGACGAAGCTGACGCACAATTTCTTCTGCGGCTTCAAGGTTGTTCTTGGTGACGGTTTCTTCAAGGTTTCCACCCGACCCCACGAATTTTCCGGTGTTCACATCGATAACGGTCATCGCTTCGGTGCGATCGATGATGAGAGAGCCACCCGAGGGCAGCCACACCTTGCGATCGAGCGCCTTTGAGATCTGTTCGCTAATGCGATACTCGTTGAAAAGATCACGATCGCCCTCGTAGGCTTCGACCCGGTCTACCAGGTCAGGGGCAACCTGTTTCAGATAGCTGGTAATGGTTTTTTGTGCGTCCTCGCCGGAGATCACCATCTTTGTAAAGTCTTCGTTAAAGACATCACGAACGATCTTGATAAGCATGTCGGGTTCACTGTGCAACAGCTGGGGGGCCTGACTCTTTCCAGCCTGCGCACTACTGATAGCTGCCCACTGCTCGGTAAGCCTAGTGACGTCAAGGGTGAGCTGCTCCTCGCTGGCTCCCTCAGCAGCGGTACGAACAATCACACCGGCGTTATCGGGCAAAACTTCTTTAAGAATCTTTTTGAGACGCGCCCGCTCGGTATCCGGTAGTTTGCGTGAGATACCGTTCATGGATCCGTTGGGGACGTAGACCAGATAACGACCCGGCAATGAAATCTGGCTGGTCAGACGGGCACCCTTGTGACCGATTGGGTCTTTAGTAACCTGCACCAATACCTGATCGCCAGCCTTAAGCGCATTTTCAATTTTGCGAGGCTGACTTCCCGTCTCGATTCCGTCCCAATCGACTTCACCCGAGTAAAGAACCGCGTTGCGTCCGCGTCCAATGTCGACAAACGCAGCCTCCATGCTTGGCAAAACGTTCTGTACACGGCCGAGATAAACGTTTCCAATGAGTGATCCCTCTTGCGAACGTGCAACGTAGTGCTCGGCCAGCACCCCGTCTTCTAAAACACCGATCTGAGTGCGATTGTTTTTAGAACGGACAACCATCACCCGATCCACCGATTCGCGGCGGGCAAGAAACTCAGATTCTGTAATCACACTACGACGACGGCCAACCTCACGGCCATCACGTCTGCGTTGTTTTTTTGCCTCGAGCCGGGTTGACCCTTTAACCTTCTGCGGCTCAGTAATCAAGGCAACTTTTTCACGGGGCTTTCGGACCTTAATAACGGTGTTCTGTGGATCATCTGCGGAGGGACTCGCGTCTTCGTCGGCCCGGCGACGGGTGCGACGGCGCACAGTAGACTCTTCTCTCTCGGAGTCAGAGCCGGAGCGATGCTCATCACCCCGACGACGACGAGAACGAAGTTCAACCGGAGGAACGTCGGGGGCTAAGAAGGTAAGCACCCGCGTAGCGAGAAATCGTTCTGCGGGGGTGAGTTCCACGGGTGCGGGGGGCGTTGAAGCCGCAACGATCTGCGTCTCCGGCGTTTTTGATTCCGACGCGGCAGATCCTGCGCTGAGAGAACCCTGAGATTCAGAACCTTGTACGGAGGTGTCCCCCTCTATCTGGCTTGATTCTGGACTCTCAGTTTTTTCGGAGGTTGTATTCACTAGCAATCCAAGCGAAATGTCATCCCCCGAGCCGCTAAAAACTGAATCAATGGCCGGGGTACCGCCTGCCGTATTATTGAGATGCTTATTATCTATATCTTTTTCCACCATTTTTACGGTGCACTCCTCCGCCAAACCCCAATATATTCGGGGCTTCAGCCACTTAACGTGGGATGCTAATTCAGCACGCCACTAACTCTTGTGTAGCACGATCAGATAATTTTCTGCATCGCGCCCAGACCCTCATGGTCTATATGAAATGGACAGATTTTCCTGTCGCAAAGCTTTTAAACAACGCCTAAGCCGCTTAGTAGCTATAAGCCATTACATCCATTATGCCACGAAATGAGATATCAAGCTCGCGTTTTCGAGAGGGATACACGGTATAGAATTATTTATATGATCAGAACCCGGCGTTCCCTTGGCTTTGCGCTGCTCACAATAGTTGCCGGAGTCGTTGGATGGTTTGCGTCTTTTGAACTCCTAAACGAGCGCATAAAGACCCTTATTGACCCCACCTATACCCCAATGTGTGACTTCAGCGTCCTCGTGTCCTGCGGGCCAAATATGGCTTCGGCTCAGGGATCCACATTTGGGTTTCCAAACCCAATTCTCGGGGTCACCATGTTTGTCGCCCCCCTTGTCGTTGGAGTTTCGATCCTTGCGGGAGCACAGTTTGCTCACTGGTTCTGGAGATTGTATCTCCTTGGGGTCACTTTTGCCATCAGCTTTGTTATCTGGCTCATCAGCACCAGCGTTTACGTTCTGGGAACGCTCTGCCCCTGGTGCATGGTGGTGTGGGTCGTGACCATTCCCCTCTTCTGGTACACCCTGCTCTACACGGCCAAAGAGGGCCACCTCTGGCTACCTGAAGGCGCGCGTAAGAAAGCAGAAACACTCTACTCATGGAGTTGGGTTCTTGTACTGGCCAGCTACCTGACAGTTGCAGTAATCGCGCAGGTCACCCTTGACTGGGTTACAGAACTGATCCGCGCTTTCTAAGCCAGGACACGCTTCGGGCTGGTGCGGCTTCCTGCGGCAACGCACCAGCCCTTTTTAGTTTTATTCGTAGAGACTAGGAAAACCACAGGGTAAGTTCTCGAGCAGCGCTCTCGGGAGAGTCGGAACCGTGAACCAGGTTCTGCTGAACCCTGGCTCCCCAATCACGCCCCAGGTCGCCACGGATTGTTCCCGGTGCCGCTGTTGTTGGGTCAGTGGTGCCAGCAAGGACACGAAACCCTTCGATGACACGGTTTCCAGCCACACGAAGAGCCACCGTTGGACCGCTTTCCATAAATTCGATCAGGGGCTCGAAAAAAGGTTTTCCTTCGTGCTCAGCGTAGTGCTGACTAAGCAGCTCACGGTCAGCCTGAACCATACGAATGTCTACAAGCGAGTACCCTTTTGCCTCAATTCGGCGCAAGATTTCGCCCGTGAGGTTGCGGGCCACCCCGTCGGGCTTGACCAGTACGAGCGTTTCTTCAACCAGCATCCATTCTCTCCTTTAGTTGTTTGTGTATCTTCATGAGCGATGTGTCAAAATAGTGCCCCTAGATGAGGCGGTTTCTTTCATCAAGCTTATTTCCCATATAGATGCAATAGATCCACAGAGCGGCAAACATTCCGCCCACGATAAACATCACCGGGACAAGGAACCCAGAAAGCAGGAGAGCAACCTGCACAAACCAACCGAGCCAGTACCCCACCGGATAACGCAAAAGAGCGATGGCCGCTATCGCGATCAGGCACAGCACTCCTCCCCCGTACAGGCCAAGCTCTCGAGGCTCTACCGCGGAGAGACCAAAAACTGTGAGTCCTCCGAGAAAAATAATGAGCAACTGAAACCCCAGGGCAATCGATGCCAAGCTTCGTTTAACCGAGCGCGCTGCGGGTGAGGAAGGTGCCGTCTCCCCTTGGGTCTCAGAGTTACCTCCTGAAGGATATTCCGGTTGTGTCATAGTAACGACCATCCACCCTCACGTGCGAAGGTCATAACCTCACCGATCAGCACAATAGAACCCGCAACAATAACACCACGAGACTCGCCCTGCTCGGCCCACCCCCTGGCCTGTTCAATCGCGTCTCCGAGATTATCTTCAGGGATGATCTCCGCCTCGGGAAGAGCTAGGCGCACGATCTGCGCAAGATCGTCGGTCGCACGCGAACGGTTCGACGACGATTGAGTAACAAAGATCGTATTGCTGATCTTGCTCAGCTCAGCAATAACGCCAACCGAATCTTTGTCGTTCAGAGAGCCAAAAACAAGAGCCACCTCGTCAAAGGCAAAAAAAGATTTTACGGCAGAAACCAAGGCACGGGCTCCGTGAGGATTATGCGCCGCATCAATATAGACGGGAGGGGTTGCACCCACAAGCTGCAATCTGCCGGGTATGGTCACCTGACCATAGCCCTCCTCAAGCACTTCTTCAGCTAAAACACGTTTTCCGGTAAAGGCCTCAACGGCCGCCAGCGCAACAGCGGCGTTCTGAGCCTGGTGCTCTCCGTACAGGGGCAACATTACGCTGTCGTACCTGGTACCGGAAGAGCCACGGAGGGTAACAACCTGCCCTCCCACCCCCATAACAGAGTGATCGATCGCAAACTCCACACCCTCACGAAGAAGCGGAATTTGAAGAGCGTGAGCCTGCGCCTCAAGGACAGCCTCCACCTCCGGATGCTGTTTTGCCGTGACAGCGTCTCCCCCGGCACGCATAATTCCCGATTTTGTGGTGGCGATTTCAGCGACAGTATTTCCCAGACGCTCGGTATGATCCAGGTCGATGGGGGTAAAAACGCTAACAGCGGGGTCGGCAATATTGGTGGAGTCCCACTCGCCCCCCATTCCCACCTCAACCACCGCTACCTCAACGGGCGCATCTGCAAACGAGGCGTACGCCAAGACGGTCATCGCCTCAAAAAAGGTGAGGGCAGGCTCTCCCTCCGCAACAAGCTCTTCATCAACCAGAGCAAGATAGGGCGCGATGTCGTCCCAGACGAACGCAAGTGCCTCATCTGAGATTGGTTGCCCATCGATAACAATACGCTCGTTAAACCTCTCAAGGTGAGGGCTTGTGAACAGCCCCGTCCGTAATCCAAGCGATCGCAAGAGCGACTCGGTGATACGGCTAGTGCTCGTCTTGCCGTTGGTCCCCGCGATAAGGATAACCGGATAACTGTTTTGAGGATCCCCCAGGAGCTCGACCACCCGACGCACCGGACCCAACCGAGGCTGTGGCTGAGCCTCACCCAAGCGGTCGATGAGTTCAGCATAGACACGCTCTCCCGCGTTTTCCTGTTGCGACTGTGACACGTTACCCCTCACTTTTCGAGAGTTCAATGACGAGTGGTGAGCCCTGACCCACGGTTATTTCCGAGCGGAGAGCCCCGAAGGGTCCCCCGCCTTCCCGGATAATACCGGAATACACATCCAGCGTAATTGCCAGGGTTTCGGTGCTGACTAAATCACGAAATTGCGACACCGCAGCGGCACCCTCCTCATCAAGCCCGAGGGTGAGACTAATCCTGTCGCTCACGTCAAGACCGGCTTCCTTCCGGGCGTCTTGAACCGCACGCACAACGTCACGGGCAAGACCCTCCGCCTCAAGCTCCGGCGTGATAACCGTGTTGAGCATCACAAAGCCGTCGTCAGCGAGCAGCGCGATGGCTTTTCCTCCCTGTTCCGAAGACTCACCGATACTCAGGGTGAGGTCATACTCATTTGCCTCAAGAGCAAGACCTCCCGCCATCACGGTGCCATCCTCACCCACAGACCAATCGCCAGACTTTGCCGCCCTGATGGCCGCCTGTACCTCCTTACCCAGCCGAGGTCCGGCCGCACGGGCATTGACCGTAAGCTGGTGACGAATTCCGTAGACCTCGGTGCTGCCCTCTTCTCTCTCCACCAGTGTGACGTTCTTCACGTTAAGCTCCTCGGTAATGAGAGGAACAAACGGGCTCAGAGTATCTGCGTCGCTCACAACAACAGTGAGCTCCGCAAGCGGCAACCGCACGCGCAATCCGTTGCCCTTGCGCAGCGACAGCGCGGTCGAAGTAACGGCACGAACTTGATCCATGGTGCGAACCAACTCCGATTCTTCGGGAAACTCGTTGGGGTCCGGCCAATCCGTCAGGTGCACGCTTCTGCCCCCCGTGAGACCCTGCCAAATCTGTTCCCCGATCAGGGGAATAAAGGGAGCTGCCACCCGTGTGAGGGTTTCAAGCACCGTGTAGAGAGTATCAAACGCCTGGGCATTTTCCGGGTTTTCGGTAGCTCCGACCCAAAACCGATCCCGGGAGCGGCGCACGTACCAATTGGTAAGCACTTCCACAAAGTCTCGAAGCCGCGATGTGGCCACCGTACTGTCAAACGCGTCCAGGTCTTTTGTCACGTCAATGATGAGCTGGCGCAACTTGGCCAGAACATAACGGTCAAGGACGTCTGAGGAGTCCGTTCGCCGCACAGCCTCGTACCCGTCGGCATTGGCGTAGAGGCTAAAAAAGTACCAGCTATTCCACAGCGGAAGGATAAACTGACGCACACCGTCACGGATGGCCTCTTCCGTGACGATCAAATTGCCTCCGCGCAAAACCGAGCTGGACATGAGAAACCAGCGCATAGCATCCGAACCATCACGATCAAAAACCTCGTTGACGTCGGGATAGTTACGCAGCGACTTCGACATTTTCTGTCCGTCAGAACCCAGCACTATACCGTGACTAATAACGTTTTTAAAGGCTGGACGACCAAAAAGCGCGGTCGAGAGAATGTGCAGCATATAAAACCAGCCCCGGGTCTGCCCGATGTACTCCACGATAAAGTCGGCTGGAGAATGGGTTTCAAACCACTCGGCATTTTCAAAGGGGTAGTGATTTTGGGCAAAGGGCATCGAACCTGAATCAAACCACACGTCTAACACGTCTTCAATGCGGCGCATAGTGGACGCTCCGGTGGGGTCATCGGGGTTTGGCCTGGTGAGCTCGTCAATGTGGGGGCGGTGCAGATCCGTGGGTCGCACCCCAAAGTCACGTTCAATCTCATCGAGAGAACCATACACATCAACTCGCGGATAGTCGGGGTTATCGCTCTTCCACACCGGAATGGGAGAACCCCAGTAGCGGTTACGGCTAATTGACCAGTCCCGGGCACCGGAAAGCCACTTGCCGAACTGGCCGTCCTTGACGTTTTCGGGCACCCAGTTAATCTGCTGGTTCAGTTCTTCGAGGTCGTCACGAAAATCAGTGACCCGCACAAACCAGCTTGATACCGCCTTGTAGATCAGCGGTTCGCGACAGCGCCAGCAGTGCGGATAGGGGTGTTCGTAACTAGCCTGGCGGAACAGACGTCCATCCGCTCGCAATTCCTGCGTCAGCGGCTTATTGGCATCAAAAACCTGCAAACCCTCCACTAGGGGCACCGTATTGAGGAACTTACCACCATCGTCGACCGAGATAATCACGGGAATTCCGTGAGCCTCACAGATTTTTTGGTCATCTTCACCGTATGCGGGTGCCTGGTGAACGATGCCCGTTCCGTCGGAGGCCGTAACATAGTCTGCCACCAGAAAACGCCACGCGTTATGGGTGCCATAGGTCTCGGTGTCGGCGTAGAAGTCCCAGAGGCGCTCATACTCGATGCCCGCCAACTCGCTCCCCCTGAGGGTGCGGGTTGCCGCCGCGGTGGCCGCCTCTGGGTCTTCATACCCCAGTTCGCGGGAGTAATTTGCAACCAGATCGTAGGCAATAAGATACTCTTTTTCTGCCGCGGCATCGGGAACAACCGCGTAGGAAATATCCGGTCCCACCGCAAGAGCCAGGTTGGTGGGTAACGTCCACGGTGTTGTTGTCCAGGATAGAGCGTTCACCCCCGCAAGGCCGAGTTCCTCGGCTCGTTCCCCGCGAAGTGGGAAGGTAACGGTGACAGTTTGATCCTGCCGCATCTGGTAGACATCATCGTCCATGCGAAGCTCATGGTTACTCAGCGGAGTTTCATCACGCCAGCAATACGGCAGCACACGATAGCCCTCATACGCCAACCCTTTGTCATGGAGCTGTTTAAAGGCCCAGATCACCGACTCCATATAGGAGACATCGAGGGTTTTGTAGTCGTTCTCAAAGTCAACCCAGCGAGCCTGTCGGGTGACATATTTCTCCCACTCCTGGGTGTACTCAAGAACTGAAGCCCGGGCAGCGCCGTTAAACTCGGCGATTCCCATATCTTCGATCTGGCTCTTCTCGGTCATCCCAAGCTGCTTCATGGCTTCTAGCTCGGCGGGAAGTCCGTGGGTGTCCCAGCCGAAACGACGGTGAACGAGCTTACCGCGCATGGTCTGATAGCGAGGAAAGAGATCTTTAGCGTACCCGGTGAGGAGATGCCCGTAGTGAGGTAATCCGTTTGCGAAGGGGGGCCCATCGTAAAACACCCACTCGGATGCACCTTCCCTGCGCCGGACCGACTCACGAAAAGTATCGTCTTCTTTCCAGAAGGCAAGAATATTCTGCTCAATAGCGGGAAAGCTCGGTGATGGCTTTACCTCGGGGGCACCCTCAGAGTTTTTGCGTGCGTTGCTTTCGTCTGCTCCGGGCTTGGGATATGGCATGATTCTCCTCGTGTGTCTCACACGAGGACGATAACCCGTTTCACCGGCCATCGCGGTACCACCTCGCTTGCCACAATAGTGTGGCCACTTTATTCATTGGCGATAACGGGCCAGCCCCGTTTGGTTCTACTGAGCTTCCACCCCGGTAACGATGTGTTTTCCTGAGGGATACCGTTCTTCCAAAAACTCCCCGGTGATAGCCGGTTCACAGTCGGTATGAATAAGTCTAACCATTTTGTTGACTCTTTGCTGTGCAACCGTGCCGTTTTGCGGGATAACACGGCTTTTATCTGCGGTAAAAACCTGTTTTGCTGCGCATAATCTTCCGCATCATGGACTATCAGATAGAGCGCTATTGAATGTCTGAATCGTCAAAACGCAACCGAAGCAGCGAACCCTGGTTTCCACGCTGCTCCGTGCCCTTTTTCCGGGGACGGCGATTTTTGATTGCCGCCCGCACCAGCTCAGCACGCAGGGCGGTGGCGACCGCTTCACCCCGCCGATAATCAAAGCGTATAATCAAGCGCATTGAACCGTTTTCTGCCGGGGTGGGTCCCAAATAATCAACACCGGGTATCTCGTGAACCTGTTCAAGCGCCAGCGCAACGGCATCCTGGGGGCCGGTAACAGTGGCAATCCGCACAGCGGGAGGGAATCGCAGCGCTCGACGATCAACAAGCTCCTGCGAAGCGTAACTCGGCTGCTGCCACCGGGTGAGGGTTTCTCCTAGCTGCCCAGAAACACCCACGAGAACACACGGCGCTCCGGGTCGGGCAAGCGCAATCGCATTTGACCAGACTCGGAGCGCGTCTTCTCCCGCACGAAGACTCTCACGACCCAGCATGCTCTCACCGTCCAAAAGAACAACTCCGGCATAGCCCTCCGCTGCGGTAGGCTCAGCACCCCGGGTGGCCACAACTATCGCCGGACGGGAGTCAACCGACTGCCGAGGGGTCTCCCCGTCTGAGACAAGCACCCGCACGCCGGGAAAGGCCTTCTCGAGCTCTTCAGCGGTACGAACCGAGCCTCTGCTCACCAAACGAAACATCACCGATGAGCAGTTACTACAGCGCCAATCGCTGGCCAGTGTTGCGCACCAGCCGCAACGCGGAGTTTCACCCGCCCGCCGTACCCCAAGCGGGCCCGCACAGTGACCGCAGCGGGCGACTGTATCACACTCTGCACAGGCCAGAACTGGGGCATATCCGGGACGCGCCACCTGAATCAAAACAGGACCGTGCACAGATGCCTCTTTTGCACTCTTCCAAGCAACGGTGGGTATTCTAGCCCGTGACGCAAAACCGTCAGCATCGAGTGTGTGGCTACTGAGAATAACGCGCGGTTGCGGATGGCGCAGCGGTAGAAACTCTCCCAGCCAGCCGATCTCCACGAGCCGCTGCGCCTCGGTGCTACGGGTGTGAGCGGCTAGCACAAGCGCGGTACCCGATTGCTCCGCCCTGATCAGGGCAGCGTTGCGCGAGTGAACGTAGGGGCTCCGCGGCTCCTCGTGTAGAGAGTCGCCGTCGTCCCAGAGCATAATTGCCCCCAGCGCATAGGCGGGTGCGTAAACAGCCGAACGATTACCCACGATGATTGCGGGCCGTTCCTCCAGGAGCCGCAGAAAAGAACGATAGCGCTGCGGGTTGGTCTGCCGGGTATCCACACGCACAACGTCGTCCACCGGTGCCGGGACCATGGTCGCAAGGGCAGAGAGCACCTGATCGATATCACGATAGTCGGGGACCGCAATAATCGCGCTTTTACCCCTCTCCAGAAGGAGCAGAGCTGCCTGGGCAAGCGTTGCGGCCCAGTGCCCCACCCACTCACCACTGCTCAATCTGGTGGGTTCGGGAACGGCGGAGAGCGCGGCGCGAAGCGGAGCCTCCGCTAATCGACTGAGTGCGGGGTCGTAGCGATTGATAAACTCCAACACACGGGGCTGTGCGGGTTCCAAAGATTCGAGAGATTCAAGGGCGACTTGGAGTTCGGCGGTCCTCGAGTTACCCGCTAACTCTTGAGTCACACGAGAGTCAGCTTCTTCCTGGTCAAACTCAGCCTGTTCTCCGTCAGGACCAGCTCCGCCCCCGTCGGATTCGGCGATTTCCCCGTCGGACTCAAGCCCTTCCTGCGCTTTGAGGGCAAAAAACTCTTTTTCTACCCGCACCTGCCGCGGCGGAATCGCCAAGCGCAGAATATCCCCCGCACTTCCCGCGGAACGATCAGCAAGGGTCCGGGCAAGTTGCCAAATCTCAGGGGTGAGAACCGCAACATCACTCACAATCTCGGAGAGCTGACTCAACTCACCCGAGAACTCTGCCGTGGGTACAATCTCAACAATATAGCCGGTGGCGTTACGTACCGCCGAACGAAACGGTACCCTCACGCGCTGCCCAGGGCGCGCCCGTTCAACCAGAGTGGGTGGGATCTCATAGTCAAAAAGATGATCCAATTGCGGAAGGGTAGAGTCAAGCAGCACCCTCGCTACGGGCCCGGTGCTCACAGAAACCTACCCGGCGAGTCCGGCCGCGCTACGTAGTTCGTCTACCCGATTGGTGCGCTCCCAAGTGAAATCGGGCAGTTCCCGACCAAAGTGTCCGTAGGAGGCGGTCTGCGCGTAAATGGGTCGCAATAGCTCAAGATCACGAATGATTGCTAGCGGGCGCAGATCAAATACGTCTAGGATTGAGCGCTGGATCACGCTATCAGTCACGTGCCCCGTACCAAAACTCTCTACGTACAGACCTACCGGATGCGCTTTACCGATAGCGTAGGCTACCTGAATCTCAAGCCGGTCGGCCAATCCGGCCGCAACCGCGTTTTTCGCAGCCCAACGAAGTGCATACGCGGCGGAACGATCCACCTTTGAGGGATCTTTCCCACTAAATGCACCACCGCCGTGGCGGCTCGCACCACCGTAGGTATCGATAATGATTTTGCGGCCGGTGAGTCCGGCATCTCCCTGTGGTCCCCCGATGATAAAGGGCCCCGCCGGATTAATGAGGGTGCGGAGATTATCGGAACGCAGGTCTACCCTCTCAAGGACGGGGCGAATAACGCTCGATTCAATTTCGGCAGAGAGCGTGAGGGAATCGACCTCTTCGGAGTGCTGCGTGGAGAGGACAATCGACTCAACAGAAACCGGGCGGTTTCCCGTGTACCCAACGGTAACCTGGGTCTTGCCATCTGGTCTCAGATAGGGAAGCTGGCCGCTCTTGCGCACCTCTGTGAGCTTTTCAGCCATGCGGTGAGCAAGCCAGCTCGCTATTGGATGCAGTTCTGGGGTTTCGTTTGTGGCGTATCCAAACATAATGCCCTGGTCTCCAGCCCCCTGTTTGCTCAGCTCATCGGTGTCGCCACCGAGACGTGCCTCAAGCGAGGTGTTCACCCCGCCCGCGATATCGGGAGACTGGGCACCGATCGACACGGAAATGCCACACGAGTTACCGTCAAACCCAAACTGCGAGGAAGTGTACCCGATATCGTTGATGACCCTGCGAACAATATGCGGAATCTCCACATAACCGGTTGTTGTGACCTCACCCGCAACGTGGACAAGACCGGTAGTGACCATTGTCTCTACGGCCACGCGCGCATACGGATCTAGCTCAAGCATGGAATCGAGAATGCTATCGGAGATTTGATCACAGATTTTATCTGGATGCCCCTCGGTAACGGACTCCGATGTGAAGAGACGCAATTCACTCATAAAATTCTCCTTGCCTTTCTCGAACGGTACCGCATAAAGGCCGACACCGGGCCCATTTTTAATGATGCCCGGTGCCACCGACAACGCGAGAACACACCGGAAACTACTTCAGAACAAGCCCGCGAAACTTGCTCCGGGTGTACCCGTATCCCTTATACGACTACGGGAAATACTTTAGTTTTACGCTGGCGAGTTCAGGTGAAGCTTATTTTCACCGATCTCGTGAAGAGCGATCGAGAGAGGCTTGTCTTCAACGGTTGAGTCTACCAACGGCCCAACGTTATCGAGCAGGCTGCCATCGTGCAGGTCTGCGTAATAGTCGTTAATCTGACGGGCGCGCTTGGATGCAAAGATCACGAGCGCATATTTTGACTCAACCTTCGAGAGAAGATCATCGATGGGTGGGTCAATAATTCCTTGTGTTTTTGACATAGTTTTTAGTACTCCTCTGCTGTACTCATCAATTCTACGACCCTTTCGGCCGCGTGTGGCACCGTGTCGTTCACAACGACCTCGTCAAACTCGTTCTGAGCGGCAAGTTCGACCCGAGCTGTGGCCAGGCGACGCTCCTGTTCCTCTGAGGTTTCTGTCCCCCTCCCGACGAGCCTCCTGACCAACTCCTCCCACGAGGGCGGTGTGAGAAAGATCAAACGAGCACTCGGCATGGCTTTCCGCACTTGTCTTGCACCCTGAAGGTCAATCTCTAGCAGAACGCTCCGACCCTGACGCGAAAGCTTTTCAATTGGCTTGCGTGGCGTTCCATAACGATACGTGTTGTGCACCGTGGCGTACTCCAGTAACTCGTTGTTCTGTACCATACGGTCAAACTCAGCATCATCAACAAAATAGTAGTGCTTTCCCTCAACCTCACCGGAACGAGGAGGCCGCGTTGTTGCCGATATAGAGAGCTCAATATGCGGATAATTTTCGCGGATATAAGCGGCAATCGTCCCTTTACCCACGGCGGTGGGACCGGCCAGAACCGTGAGACAGGGAGTCACCTTGCGCTGCGTTCGATCACTCAGAAACGCGTAAAGACGTCGACGCTGGTGCACACCCAGCCCACCCAGGCGCTTCTTGTCAGAAATGTTAAGCTTTTCCAGGGCACGAGGCATCTTTGCCGTACCGATTGCCGGAAGACACAAAAGAAAATCCGTGATTCTCAGGGAGTAGGCTGCCGAGTTCGCCTGCATGGACGCATCAAGCACGGCTTCCGGTGTAATTTCGCCCGATCGGAGAGCCTGTTTAATCCGAGCCCGAGCCCTCCGGGCAGCAATCGCAGCCTTATTAGCCGCGATCCTGTCGACCTCTGGCATTGTCTGTGTCTTCATGGGGTACCCACCACTTCCCTGCGAACCTGATCGGAGCGCTGTCTAACGGCATCAACAATACCCTCTAAACCTGAGCTAAGCACGCTCCTCGACTCACTTATGAGGGTGGAGGGAAGCAGATTGCCAAAAATTGCACGGGCCTCCGTCAGTTGCGCCCCCTGATGTCCAAATCCCGGAGCAAGTACCGGCAATGAAGGCTCTCGCGTTCGGAAAATATCGATACCGTAATCGCTAAGCCTGAGGGTCGCACCCAGCACCACACCAACGGAGCCAGCCGCCCCCGTCGAGTGGGAAGCATTCCACCCATCAACCTTCTCCAGGAGGTGCGCGGACACACTCACGCGTTGCTCGTCCTCCTCACCAATAACACGGGCGGTCTGGATTACTCGGGCCTCAGGATTGGAGGTTGCCGCGAGGATAAAAAGACCCTTGCCGTTATTAACAACGTGATTGAGCGGCCCAGCAAGCGAGTCAAACCCCTGGAAGGCGGATAGCGTCATAGCATCGGCCTCGAGCGGGCTTCCGGGAGTCAGCCAGGCATCCGCGTACGCGTCCACACTCGTGCCAACGTCTCCGCGTTTCACGTCGGCAATAACGATAACATCGCGCTGTCGCGCCTCGACAAAGAGCTCTTCAACCACGGAATAGCCAGCGGCGCCAAAGCGTTCGTAAAAGGCCACCTGTGGTTTTATCGCGGCGACCTGATCAGTGGCCGCATCAAGTACACGCAGGCTAAACTCTCGCGCACCAGCCGCGGTATGAGGAAGGCCCCACTGGGAGAGCAGGTAGGCGTGGGGATCGATTCCCACGCAGAGAGGGCCGTACTGAGCAATTTTTCTTTCTAGCCGAGAACCAAATGTGCCTGTGCCGGTCACTGAGCTATCACCGCCTCACGCATCGCCGCATACTCTTGCAGAGAGGTCACTTCAAACCCGTCCTTAGCCGCGCTAAATGAGGCGACCGCCGCCGTAAGCTCTGCAATTGTGGTGAACAGTGGCTTATCAGCGGCAACAGCCGCCGCGCGAATCTCATACCCATCGGAGCGAGCGCTGCGACCGCTGGGGGTGTTCACCACCATATCGACCTCACCGTTATTAATCAGGTCAACAATGCTGGGCTGGTCTCCCGCCTGCGAAAACTTCTTAACAGTACGACTCTGAATGCCGTTACGCGCAAGTACCACCGCCGTTCCCTGGGTTGCAAGCAACTCAAAACCAAGCTCCTGAAGGCGCAGGGCGGGCAAAACGACCGAGCGTTTGTCCCGATCCGCAACCGACACAAAAACCCTGCCGGAAAGAGGCAAACCTCCGTGAGCGGCCGTTTGGCTCTTCGCAAAGGCACGGGGGAAATCACGATCGATGCCCATGACCTCTCCCGTGGAGCGCATCTCTGGTCCCAGCAGCGAGTCAACGATAAGACCCTCGTGTGTACGGAAACGTTTAAAAGGCAGCACGGCCTCTTTAACCGATACCGGCGCATCAAGCGGCGCACGTGAGCCATCACGCTCCGGCAGTATCCCCTCCGCGATAAGCGTGCTAATGCTCTCCCCCACCATGATTCGCGAGGCAGCTTTTGCCAGGGGAATACCCAGCGCCTTCGAGACAAACGGTACCGTACGGCTTGCCCGTGGATTAGCCTCCAGCACGTAGAGGATGCCCTGTCCAATCGCAAACTGCACGTTCAGCAGTCCACGGACCCCGATGCCCTGCGCAATGGCAAGAGTGGCCTCACGAACCTTATTAATCTGGTCGTATCCGAGGGTGACAGGAGGAAGCGTGCAGCTTGAGTCTCCCGAGTGAACTCCCGCCTCTTCGATGTGCTCCATCACACCACCAACGTAGAGTTGCTTGCCGTCAAAGAGCGCATCCACATCAATCTCTATGGCGTCATCGAGAAAGTGATCCACCAGTAGGGGGCTGCTCGGACTAATGATTCCCTGATCCTTGATCCGCTCAAAGTAGTCTTCAAGCGAGACCGGATCATAAATAATCTCCATTCCGCGGCCACCCAAAACGTAAGAGGGACGGACAAGCACGGGATATCCGATCTCCTGGGCAACCCGCTGCGCACCCGGGAAATCATACGCTATGCCGTTGCGTGGAGCGAGCAGCCCCGAGTCCTCAAGAATGTTTGAGAAGAGCCCACGCTCCTCGGCCAGATCTATCGCCTCGGGAGTGGTTCCCAGAATGGGAATCCCCGCAGCCTTTAATCCCTTGGCCAACCCTAGCGCAGTCTGTCCGCCCAGTTGAACGACCACCCCTACCAATTCGCCACTCGCGCTCTCGGCGTGAATAATCTCTAGGACGTCTTCCAGAGTGAGAGGCTCAAAGTAGAGGCGGTCTGACGTATCGTAGTCTGTGGATACGGTCTCGGGGTTG
This sequence comes from Lysinibacter sp. HNR, assembly GCF_029760935.1. Lineage (NCBI taxonomy): Bacteria > Bacillati > Actinomycetota > Actinomycetes > Micrococcales > Microbacteriaceae > Lysinibacter > Lysinibacter sp. HNR. Next base: position 1,605,914 of record NZ_CP121684.1, read on the forward strand.
CAATTGATCATGATGGTTTCAAAGCCGGCAGCGGAGAGAGCGAATGAAGCGTGAACACACGAGTAGTCAAACTCCACCCCCTGACCAATTCGGTTAGGGCCGGATCCCAGAATCACCACCTTACGCCCCGAGCTTGCCTCAACCTCCGTCTCTTGTTCATAGCTGGAGTAGTGGTAGGGGGTGAGCGCGGGGAACTCACCCGCACAGGTATCAACCGTTTTATAGACGGGGCGCAGTCCGAAGTTATGACGGATAGCACGAACATCACTCTCGTGAACGCTTCCCCCCATACCCAAATTCCTGAGCTCCGCAATTTGAACATCCGAGAAGCCGTGCTCTTTGGCGTGTTTAAGGACCTCACGGGTAAGCTCCGGTGCCCGAGCGATGAGGTCTGCCACCTCATTGATAAGGATAATCTGGTCGATAAACCAGGGATCAATTTTGGTTGCCTCAAACACCTGTTCCAGGGTTGCCCCTTTGCGCAGGGCCTGCTGCACCAGAACTAAACGACCGTCGGTGGGGACTGTAATCAGTTCAAGCAACTCGGCGACACCACGGTTTTCCTCACCCCAGTGGAATGACGACCCCTTCTTCTCGAGCGAACGCAACGCTTTTTGCAACGCGGTCGAGTAGTTACGGCCAATCGCCATCACCTCTCCCACCGACTTCATAGTGGTGGTGAGGGTGGCGTCCGCCGCGGGAAACTTCTCAAACGCAAAACGGGGAACCTTCACAACAACGTAGTCGAGGGTCGGCTCAAAGCTGGCCGGCGTGACCCGGGTGATATCGTTCGGGATCTCGTCCAGCCGGTAACCGATTGCGAGCTTTGCCGCGATCTTAGCGATCGGGAAGCCGGTGGCCTTCGAGGCGAGGGCGGATGACCTGGACACCCTCGGGTTCATCTCAATAACGATGATGCGTCCGTCAGCGGGATCCACGGCAAACTGCACGTTGCACCCACCGGTATCGACCCCGACGGAGCGAATAATATCGATGCCAATATCGCGCATCTTTTGAAACTCGCGATCGGTCAGGGTGAGCGCCGGAGCCACGGTGATCGAGTCTCCCGTGTGAACCCCAACGGGATCAACGTTTTCAATCGAGCACACCACAACAGTGTTATCCGCTTTATCGCGCATCAGCTCAAGTTCGTACTCTTTCCAACCGAGGATAGATTCCTCGAGAAGAACCTCCGTGGTGGGACTGTAGTGCAGCCCATCACCGGCAACCCTGGTGAGTTCCTCCGGGGTATACACAAACCCCGATCCCAGGCCACCCATGGTGAAGGAGGGCCGCACAACCAGGGGATATCCCAGGTCCTCGGCGTATTCCAGGCATTCCTCGACGGTGTGAGCGATGTATGATTTTGCTACCCCAGCACCGGCCGCGATCACTAATTCTTTAAAGAGCTGCCGGTCCTCACCCCGTTTTATGGCATCAACGTTAGCCCCGATAAGTTCCACATCGTACTTATCAAGAATGCCCTTCTCATGCAGTTCCATGGCCGCGTTGAGTGCGGTCTGGCCGCCGAGGGTGGGCAGTATGGCATCAGGTTTTTCCTTGGCGATGATGCTCTCAATCACCTCGGAGGTGATGGGCTCAATATAGGTGGCGTCGGCAAAGTCTGGATCGGTCATAATCGTTGCCGGATTAGAGTTCACCAGGACGACCCGGACCCCCTCCTCACGAAGGACACGGCAGGCCTGGGTGCCAGAGTAGTCAAATTCGCAGGCCTGACCGATCACGATGGGACCGGAGCCAATCACAAGAACGGAGTTAATATCGGTACGTTTAGGCATTACTGGTTCTCTCCGTTAGTGACAGAAGGGGTTTTATCGTTCTTGAGGTTCTGGGCGGATGAAGCGTCCACACCGCCACGTACAAGCTCACGGAAACGGTCAAATAGGTGCAGCGCATCGTGGGGGCCGGCGGCAGCTTCTGGGTGATACTGGACCGAAAAAGCGGGAAGATCAAGGCACCTCAGACCCTCAACCACGTTGTCATTCAGGCTGTAGTGGGTAACCTCCACGCGTCCGAGACCCGACGGCGAATCCACCACTCCCTCGATGGGCGCGTCCACCGCAAATCCGTGGTTTTGTGCGGTGATTTCAACACGACCCTGCACCTTGTCCCAAACGGGCTGGTTAATACCGCGATGCCCGAACGGTAGTTTATAGGTTCCAAAGCCCAATGCCCGCCCCAGAAGCTGGTTGCCAAAACAGATTCCGAAGTACGGCATACCCTCCCGAAGGAGTGTGCGCAGGAGTTCGACATGTTCCTCAGAGGCTGCGGGATCGCCCGGACCATTGGAGTAAAAAAGCGCGTCCGCGCGAAGCGCGCGAATATCGTCGACGGTGCTTGAGGCGGGAATCACGTGTACCTCAAATCCGTGCTCTGCGAGGTAAAGAAGTGTTGAGCGTTTCACCCCAAGATCAAGCACAGCCATCTTTCCGATACGCTCACCGACGGCTTCCAGGGAGTAGGGTTCCGTGGTTGATACAAGCGTGGACAGGTTAAGCCCGCTCATCTCCTGCCCGGTTCTCACCGCGGCAAGCTGCTCTTCTTCGCTCAGTTTGGCATCGGCTCCCGAAAAAATTCCGGCACGCATAGCGCCTGCCGAACGGATGTGGCGGGTCACGGCTCGCGTATCGATGCCGCTGATCCCCACAATATTGTGTGCCACAAGATCTGCGTCCAGGCTGCGTTTCGCACGAAAATTTGACACACGGCGCGCGGGATCCCGTACCACAAAGCCGTTAGCCCACATTTGACGAGACTCCATGTCCTCGTCGTTAACCCCCGTATTCCCGATGTGAGGGGCGGTCATCATGACAATTTGTCCCGCGTATGAAGGGTCAGTGAGGGTTTCCTGATAACCCGTCATTCCGGTGGAGAACACAACCTCTCCTAGAGTTCGCCCGACGGCACCGTAGGCGTCTCCCACAAATCGTCGGCCATCTTCGAGTACAAGAACAGCGAGGGGTGGTGCTGTGATGCCGTGTGGGATGGAAGTCACCTAGGTCTCCTTAATCGTGGTGGTGGATGGTTGCTGCGGGTATGCAAGCTCGGAAACCAGGCTCATAAAACGCAACTTTTCTTCCGGATGGGTGATTCTAAAGTAGCTGTCGACGGGAGAGGAATCGCCCGAGGTAGTGCGGAGGTTCCACTGCACCACAATAAGCCCGTCGCGCTCAACCGCCTTATCGATGGTGGTCTGTGCCGTGTCGGCCCCCCGAATATCTTGCTTTTCTATCGCGGTGCTCCGCTCCCCCGCAATATCGAGCATAATCCCGGTGGTGGTCACCTCTACCACACCGTGGCCGCGAAAGGTGAGACCGGGCAGGGCAATACGCTCAAGCGGTTGATCCGCGGGTGTTGTCGACACGTAAAGAACATCAAACTGTCCCAGGGACTCCCCCAAAACAGTCAGCTCGGATAGCGGTTGGAGAAGGTGCGAAGATCTTTTTTTACGCGCCGACCAGGCCCACCACATGAGCGCAAATAACGCACCTAAAAGGGCGATGATGATCAGGGTAGGAATAAGATTTTCCACTAGATATCTGCTTTCACTGGGCTCTGCTGAGCGTGCCGCGCCACCGTCTCGGGGTCAACAACTCGACTCTCCTCGTAGGTGAGGTACCCGTTGTGAACGGTGTAGCGCACGGATCCGCTCAGCGTCATGTCCAAGAATGGGCTGTTGTGGCTTTTTCCAGCCAAGTCGGAAATTGTGAAAACCGAGGAAACCGCCGGATCGTGGAGAACGATGTCCGCAACGGCACCTTCCCTCAGCACCCCTGAGCCCTCAAGCCGACCGATTCTGGCCGGGGCGGCTGAGAGCACTCGCGCCACATCACTCCAGGTAATGAGCTCAGTGTCCACGAGCGCGGTCTGCACCACTGACAGGGCGGATTCCAAACCGACCATGCCAAAGGCTGCGGAGTCCCACTCGCCGTCTTTTGTCTCGCTCGGGTGCGGAGCGTGATCGGTTGCAATGATGTCGATGGTGCCGTCGGCAACTCCGGCGCGGAGCGCCAGGACATCCTCATCACGTCGCAGCGGAGGGTTCACCTTGTATCTGGCGTCGTAGCTGCGCACCAGATCTTCGGTTAACAAAAGGTGATGGGGAGTTGCCTCCGCAGTGACACTAATTCCACGCGCTTTTGCCCAGCGAACAACCTCAACCGACCCGGCCGTGGAAAGGTGACAGATGTGCAGGCGGGCACCAATGTGTTCAGCGAGCAGCACATCGCGAGCGATGATAGATTCTTCCGCCACCGCCGGCCACCCTTTCAGCCCCAATTCGCTTGATAACGCCCCCTCGTTCATCTGGGCGCCCTGGGTGAGTCGGGGATCCTGGGCATGCTGGGCGATAACACCGTCAAAAGTGCTCACATATTCCAGGGCCCTACGCATCAAAAGTGAATCGTGCACACACTTGCCGTCATCGGAAAAAACACGAACCCGGGCACGTGAGTTAGCCATCGCGCCAATCTCGCTCAGGTGCTTACCCTCAAGGCCGCGTGTTACCGCCCCGATCGGACGAACCCTGGCGTAACCCGCCTCCATACCGAGTGAGTAAACCTGCTCGACAACCCCGGCCGTGTCCGACACGGGAAGTGTGTTGGCCATGGCAAAAACCGTGGTGAATCCGCCGGCCGCAGCGGCCTGCGTTCCCGTGAGCACGGTCTCGCTCTGCTCAAAACCGGGCTCACGCAGGTGCGTGTGTAAATCGACCAGTCCGGGAAGCGCCAGAAGGCCCGCAGCATCAATCACACGATCAGCAGATGCTGAGACGTTTCCCCCCAAAGAGGTAATCACCCCGTCAACAACAAGAATGTCCCCGGCTTCACCGCCGGGCAGTGTTGCTCCCCTCATCAGGATTGATTCACTCACGCTATACGCCCTCTCGTTCACCGGTCATCAACAGGTATAAAGCAGCCATACGAATTGACACACCGTTTGCCACCTGCTCACGCACGGTCGATCGTGCAGAGTCCGCGGCTGCCGAAGAAATCTCCAACCCTCGGTTCATGGGACCGGGGTGCATCACAATGCTATCCTCCCGGAGCCGGGCAAAACGAGTATCATCAAGCCCCCACCAGCGAGAGTATTCTCTTTCATTGGGGAAAAAAGCCGCGTTCATACGCTCTGCCTGAATCCGAAGAAGCATGACAACGTCCGGACGCACCCGCGCCAGGGTGTCATCCAGGTTATAGCTGATCTCTGCGGGCCAGGCAGCGGCACCGAAAGGAATTAGGGTTGCGGGAGCAACAAAGGTAACGTGAGCACCCAGCGTCTGTAGCAGCCACAGGTTCGACCTAGCCACGCGAGAGTGGGTGATATCCCCCACAATAACCACGGAGACCCCGTCCAGGTCGGCTCCCCGGCTCGCACCGCCGTGAATACGGCGACGCATAGTAAAGGCATCAAGCAGAGCCTGTGTGGGGTGCTCATGGGTGCCATCACCCGCGTTGAGGATACCGGCATCGATCCATCCCGTTCGCGCCAGCCGATGCGGGGCCCCAGACGCGGGGTGGCGAATGATAACTCCATCAGCCCCAATCGCGGCCAGAGTTTGCGCTGTGTCTTTTAGGCTCTCACCCTTGGAAACACTTGATCCCTTTGCCGAGAAATTAATCACGTCGGCGCTCAGGCGCTTTGCCGCGGCCTCAAAAGAAATTCGGGTTCGGGTGGAGTCTTCAAAAAACAAATTAACGACCGCTTTGCCCCGCAGAGTGGGAAGCTTTTTGACCTCGCGAAGCTGTGTATCTGCCATATCCTCGGCAATGTCAAGGAGGCGAACGGCTTCTTCCCGCTCAAGATCTTTGGTACTGAGCAGATGTTTCATGAGTCAATAACCACTTCGTCGGTACCGTCGATCTCCTGAAGACGAACGTTAATCCGTTCCGAGGTGGCGCTCGGAATATTTTTTCCAATAAAGTCTGCTCGGATAGGCAATTCTCGATGCCCTCGATCAATGAGCGCCGCAAGCCGCACAGCTCGTGGGCGACCAAAATCTGCAAGCGCATCAAGAGCGGCCCTGATGGTACGCCCCGAATAGAGAACGTCGTCAACCAGCACCACGGTTTTCCCCTCGACCCCCTCAGCGGGAATCTCGGTAGGGAAAGAAACCCTGGTGGGGTGGTGAGCAAGGTCGTCCCGATACATGGTGGTATCCAACTGCCCCACGATGCTTCGATTGAGGGGCTCAATGCTCTGGATGATGCGGCCGATTCGCTGCCCGAGGAAAGCCCCGCGGGTAGGAATCCCCAGGATAATGAGGTTGTCTACTCCCCTATTCGACTCAAGGATTTCGTGCGATATCCGAGTAAGGGCTCTACTAATATCAGCCTGCTGAAGCACAATGCGAGTGTTCATGCCGACTCCTTCCTCGCCTCACGGGACGACTTTAAAGGTGTCATGTGTCTTGTGTTCTAGCCTAACACGATTACACGATCACACCGACTGGGCAACCTTACCCAACACACCGTTAATAAATCCGCCGGAATCCTCCGTCGATAAACTCTTTGCGAGTTCAACGGCTTCTGAAATTGCAACCCCCACCGGCACCTCATCGTTAAAAAGAACCTCCCACACACCAATGCGTAAAACCGCACGATCAATGTAGGGCATCCGCTGCAGGGTCCACCCTTGGGCGTAGGTCTCGATAGTCTCGTCGATTTCAGCAAGATTATCGTTCACCCCGTCAACGATATCGCGGGCGTAAAGCCAAGAAGCCTGCCGATCAGGTTGACTTACCGCTCGCTCTGCCTCCGCCTGAAGAGATGCTGCGATAGATATCTCGCGTAGATCGGCCTGGTAAAGAACATCCAGAGCGCGCTTACGCGCTTTACTCCTGGCACTCATAGTGTGATGATACTCCCGCGTTATTCTTTGACGCGACCGAGGTAGTCACCGGTACGAGTGTCTACTTTAACTCGCGTGCCCTGATCCAGGAAGAGGGGAACCTGAATCTCATAGCCGGTATCAACCTTGGCCGGCTTGGTGCCACCGGTGGAACGATCCCCCTGAAGTCCGGGCTCAGTGTACACGATGGTCATCTCAACGGAAGGAGGAAGATCAACATAGAGGGGTGAGCCGTCGTGTAGCGCGATGGTCACATTCTGATTTTCGAGCATAAAGTTTACCGCGTCACCCACCGTTGCCGCCGGAACCGTGATCTGGTCGTAATCAGAGGTGTCCATGAAGACAAAATCGTCACCGTCCTGATAGAGGTACTGATAGTCTCGACGGTCCACGTTTGCGGTTTCAATTTTCATACCCGCGTTGAAGGTTTTATCGATTATCTTCCCCGAGGTAACATTCTTCATTTTGGTGCGGACAAAAGCGCCACCCTTGCCCGGCTTCACGTGCTGAAACTCGATCACGCTCCACAGGTTGCCCTCAAGTTTGAGAACAGTTCCGTTCTTAATATCGTTTGTTGTTGCCATGCTAAAAGTTTTCCGTTCAATTATTACGTATTCAGGTACAGGATATTCTGCAAGCGGTGCCTCTGCGAGTTTAGCGTTCAGAAGACGTTTCTCCCAATGAATTGCAGGGCGAGTTGATAGGATTCGAACCCAAACCCCGCGATAACTCCGGTCGCAACACCGCTAATAACGCTGTTGTGCCGAAAAGTCTCACGAGCGTGCGGGTTGCTGATGTGAACCTCCACCAGAGGAACCCCGGCATCTTTCAATTGTGCAGCGGCATCTCGGAGGGCGTAGCTGTAGTGGGTAAAAGCTGCGGGGTTCAGAATCACGGGAGCTTTTGTCTCCACCGCCTCATGAATCCATCGAATAAGCTCCGCCTCATCATCGGTCTGTCTCACATCGACGGAGAGCGGCACGCCCCTCTCTCGCGACAGAATTGATGCCAAGGCGTTAAGGTCTCGGGTGAGATCATCTAAATTTGCCGATCCATATACCTCCGGTTCACGACTTCCTAAACGCCCAAGATTTGGTCCGTTCAGAACAAAAACTGTGCTCATCTTTTGTCTCCCGAAGTTAGAACCTAGCTCGCAATCTCCTGATACGCCGTAAACAAGAGCGTCTCATCAGGACCGGCAAGCACCGTTGGTTTACCAATTCTATCGAGCACAACAAACCTCAGCATACCGGCACGAGCCTTCTTATCACGCTGCATTGAACTCAGCAAGCCGGGCCAACGGCCCGCGGGGTAGGTTGTGGGTAGGGTAAGTAATTCTAAAACGCTCCGGTGACGGTCCACGGTGACATCATCCAGGGTGCCTACCAGGCGCCCCAACTCTGCCGCGTAAACCATACCCACGGAGATCGCGGCTCCGTGACGCCATTGATAGCGTTCAGCGTGCTCAATAGCGTGCCCTAGAGTGTGACCGTAGTTTAAAAACTCACGCAGCCCCTGCTCCCTAAAATCCTCTGTAACCACGCGCGCCTTAACCGCAATAGAAAGTTCGATTATTCGTCGGAACTCCCTGCTTTGCGGGTCGATCGCCAGGTCAACGTCCTTCTCTACGATGTCGAGAATCTCAGGTTCCGCGATAAAACCATATTTAACAACCTCAGCGAACCCGGCACGAATCTCATTTTGTGACAGGGTCGCCAGGGTGTCCAGATCCGCAAGGACAGCGGAGGGCGCATAAAAAGAACCAACAAGATTCTTGCCCTCTGCGGTATTAATTCCGGTTTTGCCCCCCACCGCAGCGTCAACCATCCCCAGCACGGTGGTGGGAATCTGGACAAGTTTCACCCCACGCAACCACGTCGCTGCAACAAAACCGGCTAGATCAGTAACGGCACCACCGCCAAACCCGATGACCGCGTCTGTTCGCGTGAAATCAGCCTGACCCATAATTTGCCAGCAAAAAGCAGCAACCTCGACGCGTTTTGCCGATTCCCCGTCAGGAACCTCGGCAAGAAGAACATTTTTATAACTCCCCAGCAGCATCTCGCGTAGCCTAGCCGCTGCGGCACCCAGGGTGGGGGGATGCACAACCAGCACCTGGCTCACCCGTTCCCCCAACACCTCGGGAAGCGAGGAGAGGATATCGCGCCCCACAACCACCTCGTAGGGCAGACTTCCCCCTACCATAATTGCTGCGGACCGAGGGCCTACAACCTGAGTCACTGTCTCTCCTCTGTTTTAACGGCGGAGCCGGCTATAAACCAGCGAACAATATCATCGGCAATATCGTCTTTACTTCTGTCAGCCGCATCAAAAGTAACGGTTGCTAGAGAACGATAAAGTGGTAAACGGGCTTCAAGTATGCGGCTCCAGGCGCCCGGGTCCTCCGCTAGCAAGGGCCGGTCTTTCAGATTAGATCTACGTATGACGGCTTCCTCCGTGGTGAGCAGGAGGACAACGTTAGTTTTCTCCAAAAGTGAGCGTGTGCCCGGATGTAAGACAGCACCCCCGCCGAGCGACACAATTGAGGGAATTCCCCGCAACACGGAATCGTGTGCACTTCTGAGGGCGATTCTCACAGCGGCAGCCTCTATCTCACGAAAAGCGGGCTCACCGTGGTCACGAAAATAGTCGGAAATAGAACCGTATTCCGCAACAATGCTTTGGTCGGTATCAAAAAAAGATGCGTTCAGCCGCCGAGCTACCCGACGACCGATACTCGATTTACCGGATGCCATAGGCCCGATAAAAACCACGGGTCGGTTTTGTTCCAACCCCACATGACGATTATTTTGCACAGGCTCAGTGTCCGGTCTATGCCTGGACGTCACGAGCGTCTTCTGCACAATCTCTATTCACCACGATCACGGTCTGTCACAAGCATCTGAGGGATATGTGCAAGATAGGATTCCAGATTACGCCGAGTCTCCCCTACCGAGTCGCCACCAAACTTCTCCAAAACCGCGTTTGCCAGCACAAGGGATACCATTGCTTCTGCTACCACACCCGCAGCGGGAACCGCGCACACGTCGCTGCGCTGATGGTGAGCTTTTGCGGCCTCTCCCGTGGCAACATCCACAGTAGGAAGCGCTTTGGAAACCGTGGCGATCGGCTTCATTCCCGCACGAACGCGCAGAACCGTTCCCGTACTCATACCTCCCTCAACACCTCCAGCTTTATCGGTAAGACGCCGTATGCCTTCCGCTCCCGTATGAAGCTCATCGTGTGCTCGAGAGCCCCTACGCCGGGTTGTTTCAAAACCGTCGCCCACCTCAACACCTTTAATCGCCTGAATCCCCATCAGCGCAGCAGCCAGTTGTGAGTCCAAACGTCGATCCCAGTGAACGTGTGAGCCGAGGCCGGGAGGAAGACCGTAAACAAGAACCTCAACGATACCGCCTAAAGTGTCGCCGTCCTTTTTTGCAGTGTCTACCTCCGCAACCATTGCGGCTGAGGTTATCGGGTCAAAACAGCGCAGTGGGTCAGCGTCGAGAACCTCCACATCGCTCGGGCGAGGGAGAGTCGCCCCCTCGGGAACCATGATCGGGCCAATCGACACGGTATGACTGACCGATGTGATTCCTAGCTGTGAGAGAAAGGCACGAGCAACCGCGCCTAGAGCCACCCGCGCTGCGGTTTCCCGGGCACTCGCTCGCTCCAGAATGGGTCGGGCTTCATCAAAGTCATATTTTTGCATTCCGACAAGATCGGCATGCCCCGGACGAGGGCGTGTCAGCTTTGCTCCACGACCGCGAGAACGGTCGGTCTGCTCCGTTTTTTCAGCGCTCATTACCTCGGACCACTTAGGCCATTCGGTGTTGCCAATTCGGATCGCGATCGGGCTTCCCAGAGTGCGTCCCTGAACAACACCTCCCGAGAAATTGAGCTCGTCCTGTTCAAACTTCATACGAGAACCACGCCCGTAACCGAGTTTGCGGCGAGCTAGATCAGCACGAACATCATCGAGCGAAACGGGCACGCCAGACGGAAGTCCCTCTAACAAAGCAATAAGTTCGGGGCCGTGAGACTCCCCCGCGGTAAGCCAACGAAGCATGATCACTATCCTATATCGTCACAGCCGAACGGGCTTCCGAAATCCATCAAATACCGTCTCTCCGTTTACAAAGATAACAAGTGGCATGTACTGAAATAACCCAACACGGGATGCTCTCCGATTCGCAGCGCAGATATTAGCGCGGGCACTATAAGTTCGCAACAGCCTCTTGCATAGCACGAAAAACATCGGCCTCCGAAGGCAACGTAGCATCGGGGTCGCCAAGAACAAAAATTCTAATCTGCAGTAAAGCCTGTTGCAAAAGCATGCTCAAGCCAGAACTCGCCGATTTTCCCGACTGAGACCAGAGGGTAGCTAACGGACTGGGCCAGGGATCGTACGCTACGTCATAGAGAGGAGTATTCTGTCGCACCCAATCGGGAGCCGAAAGCTCTGCCGCCTGCACACCCGGGACGGTACTAATAACCAAATCGCTCTCTTGCCAGGCCCCACCTAAGGACTCCGCTGCCACACTTACGCCGTGTCGCTCACCAAGCGCTACAAGGTTCTCCACTTTGGAAGGGGTACGAACCCTGAAGGTCACACGGGTGGCACCCAGACCTGCCACCGCCAAGAGAGCGGAAACCGCTGTAGCGCCTCCCCCCAGTACCGTCACACGAGAAAAGTCGCGTCCTATCTTTTCACTTAAAGCTAACCGCAGGCCCGAAACATCAGTATTATAACCACGCCAGGGGGCACCGGAATTCTCTCTGGCCAGTGTATTTACGACACCACTCTCGCGGGATATGGAGTCAATGTAGGAGTTCCTTGCGGAAAGAAAATCAAACGCGGTTTTCTTGAGGGGCATGGTGAGAGAGACCGCATTCCACTGAGTGGTTGCTAAAAAACCCTCTAGTTCGGGCTGGGTGCACTCTGTCGCAAAATAGTTCCACGGCAACCCCAGTACGCTATAGGCCGCATTATGAATACGAGGGGACAGCGAATGGCCTATAGGGGACCCCAAAACACCCAGCGTTACCACGGCTAACAGGCATCCGAGCCAGTCGCAATACACCAGGCCTGAAGCTCTTGAACAAAGACCTGATGCTCTCGCGAAGAATTGGTGAACTTTGTCTCACCCGTCTGAAGGTTGACCGTAGCAAAGTAAGTCCAGTCACCGGGCGCCGGATTCAAAGCCGCATTGATCGCATGATCTCCGGGATTTGTGATAGGGCCGACAGGCAACCCCGCCTGGTTATAAGTATTCCAAGGGTTAGCATTCGAACGCTGCTCATCACTTGTCCAGACTTTACCATTAGCCTCTGGTAGTCCATATTGCGCGGTGGAATCCATGCCCAGCGTCATTCCCAATTCAAGACGGTTAGCAATCACTCGACTCACCTTTTCAAAGTCTTGCTCCTGGCGAGCTTCAGCCTGAATGATGGAGGCGGTTGTCAATATTCGTTCTCGATCAGCTTCCGGGACATTCGCCGCGTTCAATGATTGAATAGTACGGTCCACCATTTTCTGCAGGATGCCCTCGGCGCTATCATCCGGCGTAAATTCATAAGTGGCAGGGAAAAGCCAGCCCTCAATATTTGGAGCACTCGCAGGAACACCAAAAGCGCTCCAGTTTTCTGCGGCTCGCATAAAGTTTTCGGCCGGAATTCCAGTGGCAGAGGACACTATGTCATACACTTGCGAAGCCCTAATTCCCTCGGGAACTACTGCCCGCATAACAACCTTAGTATCGGGGTGCAACAGTGCCTCGAGAGCGGCGGCCGCGCTCATTTCCTTCGCCATCTTATATGAACCAGGGTAAAAAATAGGACTCGGGTTTTGTAGTTGCACGTGCTTAATGAACGCCTGTGCGGTACGAACGACACCGTTGGACTCTAGCGTTCGAGCGATAGCGGTTCCGTCATCACCCTCAGCAATCACAATGGTGACTTCTCCCGTACCCGTTCCCTCATAGTCTTCTGCCCCGCTCTGCCCAAAGATTCCAGAAAGGCTATCGCCAAAGCTCTGCCACAGGAGAAAGCCTCCACCACCAAGAGCGGCAAGAAGAGCGACTACAACCGTGAGAGAAATAATAACGCGGCGTTTCATACTCTTATTCTTTTCCCTATACTTTTTTAGCGGGGGAAAAATATTATCTGTTTGTTCAGCTTGAACGCCCGCAGGCGAGAAGGCTGTCTTTGGGGGGTCCGATTTCTCGGCATTCTGAACCAGTATACCTGCAGCTGACTCCTCAGTAAGTGAGCGGAAATCAGTTTTTCCTGTAGAAGCTCGGAGAGTCTCACTCTCTTCTTTCTTGGCGTTAGGCACAGTTTCAGCCTGTATTCCAGCCAGAGCCTCTGCCCGCTTCCTTTCTTCAGCCTGCACGCGTGCTGTAGCCTCGGCTACAGCACGCGCCTCAGCCTCTCGCGCTAGCTGCTCACGAAGAAGTTGCTCTCGTAACTCGCGTCGCGAAATCAGCGGTTTAGTCTCACCATCATCGTCAGATAAAAACCCTGAACCTCCGCTTGGATCTTTATATCCCACTAAATTTTCCTTGCTGGGTAGCCGACCCTTCAACCAGACGCCCCGGGGGGTGTCCCAACGAACGCTCAACGTCAAGAGCCTGTTGAAGAATAATAACGGCTGCAACCTGATCAATAACTGGACGTGATGATTTTGTGCTACGTCCGACCCCATGTAAAACACTCTGAGCACTCACGGTCGACAACCTCTCGTCGACCAGCCTAATCCCGATATTTACTAAGGAGTCCAATTGGTGGGCAAAACCTAGAGCGTCCTCGGTCGAAGGTGTTGATTCCCCCTGCAGGTTCAAGGGAAGTCCTACCACAACCTCAGTGGCTTCGTATTCCCCAATGAGCTCAAGAACGCGCGCAAGAGTCCCAGACAGGTCTTCTTGTCGCTTAATCGTTTCAACGGGCATAGCCAACATCCCGTGAAAATCCGAACGAGATACCCCGACCCTAGCCTTGCCCACATCGATCCCTAGGCGAACCCCACTCCTCATGGTAGTTCCTCAAGCGCGGCGCGCACCGTTTTGAGGGCTATGCCGATATTTTCAACTTTGGTTCCACCACCCTGGGCTATATCATCCTTACCGCCACCGCCACCGCCGAGAACACCCGCGGCAGCCTTAGCAAGAAGGCCAGCTCGCGCACCAGCCTCACGGGCCTCCGCAGTAGTGGCAACAATGACCAGAGGCTTTCCGGCAGCAACACCGGCAAGAACAACAACGGCCCGTGATTGTAACTTTTCACGAACTCCAAGAACCAGGGTTCGCACATCATCCGCACGATCAACAGTACCGAGGTCGGCAATAACCGCGATTACTCCGCCCACCTCGTGAGCCTGCGACACCAGCTCTGGAACACGTGCTCTGAGAGCGTGAGCCGCAAGCTCAGAAATCTTCTTTTCAGCAGCCTTCAACTGCGCTGCCAGCTCTGCAACACGCCCCGGAATCTCTTCTCCAGGGACTTTAAGCGACGTCGATAACTGGGAGACGATAGCCCGCTCAGCCGCGAAGCTTCGAAAGGCATCAAGCCCAACAAGCGATTCCACACGACGATTAGTAGAACCAACCGATTGCTCGCTCACCAGGTTAATCATGCCAATCTCTGCGCTCGTGGAAACGTGGGTACCCGCACACAGCTCTCGCGACCACGGCCCCCCGATATCAACCACTCGAACACGATCACCATATTTTTCGCCAAAGAGAGCCATCGCTCCAATTTCTTTGGCCTCGGTCAGGGACATTTCACGGGCAACAACCTCGTAGTTTGCTCGGATGGCCGCGTTAGATATCTCCTCAATCTCTGTCTTAGTTTCGATACTCAGCGGCTGCGACCAGTTAAAGTCAAGTCGAAGATACCCGGCCTTGTTAAAAGACCCCGATTGGTGAGTGTGAGACCCCAACACCTCACGGAGTGCCGCGTGAACAATATGGGTTCCCGAGTGAGCCTGGGTAGCTCCGCGGCGGTATTCCTCATCCACAACACTCATCGCCATAGCGTCAACCGCGACCTCCCCGTTTTCGACCAGCACCGTGTGGCTGATCAAACCGGGAACCGGCTTCTGCACGTCAGTAACTTTCAGAACAAAACCGTCACCAACGATACGTCCCTGGTCGGGTGCTTGTCCGCCAGACTCAGCCCACAGGGAGGTCTCGGCAAGAATCACCTCAGCAGTTTGCCCGGAGCGCGCCACCTGAACGGGCGCACCGTCCACGATGAGCCCAAGCACACGAGACTCAGTAACCAGGTCTGTGTAACCCGTAAAAATGGTCTCGCCTTGGGCACGCATCTGGGTATAAATAGAAAGATCAGCAAGCGCAGTTTTCTTTGATTTCGCATCAGCCTTGGCCCTCGAACGCTGCTCCTGCATGAGCGAATCGAACACCTGGCGATTAACCGTAATTCCGGATTCCTCCGCAATCTCAAGGGTGAGTTCAATGGGAAACCCATAAGTATCATGCAGAAGAAATGCGGTGTCTCCGGGAAGAACAGTTGCGCCGGCCTTCACCGTGCTGGCAACAGCCAGATCGAGAATCGCAGTTCCGCCCGAGAGCGTTCGCAAGAAAGTTGCTTCCTCAGCAAACGCGGGCTGTGAAATTCGTTCGTAATCGGTTCTTACCTCGGGATATGCGGCCTTCATGGCATCGCGAGAAGCCGAAAAAAGTTGGTGAAAAGTTGCTTCCTCTACTCCAAGCAGTCTCATCGCCCGTATTGTGCGCCGCATCAGACGCCGCAGAATATAACCACGACCCTCGTTCGAGGGTGTCACACCATCGCTCAACAGCATGAGAGATGAACGCACGTGGTCCGCGATAATCCGCATTCGCACATCGTCTTCGTGATTAACCCCATAACGACGACCTGACAGCTCAGCTGCACGATCCAAAACGGGACGAACCTGATCGATCTCGTACATGTTTTCGACACCCTGCTTGAGGAATGCAACACGTTCAAGACCCATTCCGGTGTCAATATTTTTACGCGGGAGTTCCCCCACAACGCGAAATTCTGTTTTGCTTCTTACCTCATCGATGAGGTACTGCATAAACACCAGATTCCAAATTTCGACGTAACGGTCATCGTCCGTAGCCGGACCGCCATCCTGACCATAGGCCGGTCCACGATCAAAAAAAATCTCCGAGCTGGGTCCCGCTGGACCGGGATGACCCATAGACCAGTAGTTTGTATCTTTGTCTAAACGCTGAATTCGTTCCTCGGGAAGACCCGCAATTGTGCGCCACAGCCGGATTGACTCGTCATCGTCTTTGTAAACCGTAACCCAAAGATCACGGGGTTCAAAACCATATCCGCCATCGGCCTCTGAGGAGGTAAGCAGTTCCCACGCGTAGGCAATAGCGCCCTCTTTAAAGTAATCCCCAAAAGAGAAATTACCATTCATCTGGAAAAAGGTGCCGTGACGTGGTGTCTTTCCAACCTCTTCGATATCGTTTGTACGAATACATTTTTGCACGCTGGTCGCACGCGGGTACGGTGCAGGAACCACACCCGTCAGATAGGGAACAAACGGTACCATCCCCGCCACAGTGAACATCAGCGTAGGGTCATCACTAATGAGCGATGCCGAGGGGACAACGGTGTGCCCACGGTCACCAAAGAATGTCAGCCACCGCTGACGGATATCTGCTGTTTGCATGGGGAGTTGGCTTCTCCTGGTCTCTCTAAAAGTTTTTGGTACGGGATCGAGGGGAGGCTACAACTCTATTTTTTGAAGTCATCAAGGGCATTTTTTACTCCGTTAAGAGCGTTTAAGAGCTCTGCCTCACGCTCTTGATATCCACGACTCACGGCGTCTTTAAACTCACGACGGCCCTGCTCGATCTCTTCAAAAAACTGGCGCCCGCCCGGAGACTTATTAACGTAGTGGGCAATAATAAACCCTGCAACAATACCGCAGAACAGTAAAAACAGCTTACGCACGGATTCTCCTTGGTCTTTGAGCTTATTCAATAACACAATCCAGATAAACAACACTACAGCCTTGACCTGTGGGCATGAGTAATGAGGTTAAAAATATGGAGGGGATGACGATGTTTTGTCATCCCCTCCAGGCTTTAGGATCTAGCGAGCTGCGTAGTACTCAACAACGAGCTGTACTTCACAGGTAACGGGCACCTCTGCACGCTTGGGACGACGAACCAGGCGCGCCTGCAACTTGTCAATTTCAACCTCAAGATAAGCAGGAACCTTGGGCAAGACCTCAAGGTGTGCACCGGCTGCAGCAACCTGGAAGGGCTCCATGCCCTCTGAACGAGGCTTAACGTGAATCTGCTGGCCCGGCTTTACTCGAAAAGAGGGACGGTCAACAAGCTGGCCATCTACCAGGATGTGGCGGTGTACAACCAGCTGACGAGCCTGCGCGGAGGTGCGAGCAAAGCCCGAGCGCAGAACGAGCGCGTCAAGACGCATCTCAAGAAGTTCGACCATGTTCTCACCGGTCTGGCCCTCGGTACGACGAGCCTCCTGGTAAACACGCTTGAGCTGGGCTTCCCGAATATTGTACTGTGCCCGAAGACGCTGTTTTTCACGCAGACGAACCGCAAAGTCCGAATCAGCCTTACGCTTGGTGCGACCGTGCTCGCCGGGAGCGTAGGGGCGCTTTTCCAAGTATTTAGCGGCTTTGGGAGTAAGAGCAATACCGAGCGAACGCGAGAGACGAGTTTTGCTACGGGTACGTGACTTAGTGGACACGGTTTCCTTTCGAAAAAGTTTACATAAATTAAGAAATATCACGGGTACAAGACGGGCTTACTCTATGCCGTCACTGCATATTCCGTGGAAAGTTTGAGGGAATCAGTCAACTACCGCCCGGCTACAGGGCAGGTACCTTCAGAACGTTGAAAACGCAGCCGCACGCTCAGCACGATCCTAAGACCAAAGGTAAGTCTAACACAGGCTGTGCCCCCACCATGCTATTTGCCCCGGGTAATGCGACGAATTTTTTCTAATCTTTCGCTTACAGTTCGCTCGTGTCCGTGATCCGTCGGATTGTAATAGGTTTTTTCTTGAAGCTCTTCCGGGAGATAATCCTGACGCAATACCCCCATTGCCGCATCGTGTGGATACTTATATCCCGCACCGTGGCCAAGCTTCTTAGCTCCGGAATAGTGAGCATCACGCAAGTGCGTGGGGACCCTGCCAATTTTACCCGCACGAACATCCGCAATTGCCAGGTCAATCGCCCTGTAGGCAGCATTAGACTTCGGGGCGGTTGCTAGATAAACCACCGCTTCGGCCAGGGGAATACGACCCTCCGGCAAACCAATGAGCTGCACAGCCTCTGCCGCCGCTACCGCAATGCCGAGCGCCTGAGGATCGGCAATACCAATATCTTCGGCCGCAGAGATAATGATCCGACGAGCAATGAAACGCGGATCCTCACCCGCCTCAATCATGCGCGCGAGGTAGTGAATTGCGGCGTCGGGATCGGAACCACGAATAGATTTGATGAAGGCACTAATCACATCGTAGTGTTCATCACCGTTTTTGTCGTAGCGCAGAAGCGCCCTGTTAACGGACCGTGCCACCACCTCGTCCGTGATCACGGGAATCTCGGGTTCTTCGGGATCGTGTGCGTTCTCATCGACCTCCGCAAGCGCAGAAGAGGCTGCGGCCTCAAGCGCGGTGAGCGCACGCCGAGCGTCTCCAGAGGAAAGCTGAGCGATCGCAAGAACCGCTTCATCGGTAATGCTGACCTGATCGGCAAGCCCTCTCGGATCCGATATCGCACGGCGTACAACTGCCTCTATGTCTTTGTCTTCAAGCTGCTCAAGGGTGAGAAGCAGCGAGCGAGACAGCAATGGCGCTATAACGGAGAAGGAGGGGTTTTCGGTGGTGGCAGCTACAAGGGTTACCCAGCCATTTTCTACGCCGGGAAGAAGGGCATCCTGCTGGGCTTTACTGAAACGATGGATCTCGTCAAGAAACAAAATCGTGGATACACCGTACAGGTCACGATCGTTCAACGCTCGTTCCATAACAGTACGCACGTCTTTTATACCGGCGGTCACCGCAGAGAGTTCAACAAATCTGCGACCGCTGCTGTGCGCTATTGCCTGGGCCAGGGTTGTTTTTCCCGTGCCCGGTGGACCCCACAAAATAATCGACACGGCCCCACTCGCCTGCTCGCCGCCGGAGCTCTCATGAGCCAGGGTGATGAGGGGGGAGCCCGGGGCCAGGAGATGTTTTTGCCCCACAACCTCGTCAAGCGCGCGCGGACGCATACGAACCGCTAACGGTGTGTGTGCGGTGCCGAACGCCATGTCTGAAGTAGTCACAGTGCCAGTCTACGAGTTGACTCTGACAAACTCGTCCCGAACCCGTTAGTATGCCTATTGTCCTGGATGGTTTTCAATATTTTCGGAGTCAAGAACGTGGCACACAATAAGAGCAAGCGCGAGGAAAGACTACACCGTGAGCGACTTCGCAGTTACGAAGCGCGCAAAACAGTTCACCAGGAGGGTGCTGCGAGGCGCAAACGCGACAATATCCTCTGGGCGATAGCGGGAACGCTGGTGGTCGCACTCGCAGTATTCGGGCAAATAGCGTATCTCAACGCAAACCCCTCTACTCCCGCCGCCTCACCAACCACCGCTCCTCCCGAGGGGGAATCAAATCAGGGCGATGTTCCCGATCCAGCCCTCGCCGAGTCGCGGGAATGGACAGGGAACCTCGTAATTAACGACATTGACCTCAAGGTCAAGTTGGATGGGGTCGCAGCTCCCCAGGCTGTCGCAAGCACAATTGCGCTCGCAAATGATGGGTTTTATAACGAGACCTCCTGCCACCGCCTCACAACAGAGGGCATCTATGTTCTCCAATGTGGCTCCCCCGACGGCACCGGTACTGACGGCCCCGGATACTCCTACGGACCGGTTGAAAACGTCCCCGCCGACAATTTTTACCAGGCCG
Source organism: Lysinibacter sp. HNR (assembly GCF_029760935.1). Taxonomy (NCBI): domain Bacteria; kingdom Bacillati; phylum Actinomycetota; class Actinomycetes; order Micrococcales; family Microbacteriaceae; genus Lysinibacter; species Lysinibacter sp. HNR. The sequence continues at coordinate 1,625,750 of NZ_CP121684.1, forward strand.
GCACGATCGCCATGGCCCGCGCCGACAGTGAGTACAGTCACGGAAGTCAATTCTTTATTGTTTACGAGGACTCCACCATTGGCACCGCAGAGAGCGGTTACACCGTTATTGGCTCTATAACCAGCGGGATTGAGGAGTTACGAGCAAAAATTACCTCCGAGGGAACCGCTGACGGCTCCACCGATGGAAGTCCAAAAGTCCCAGCCATTATTAAATCCTTCCGGCTCGAATAGCAGTCACGGGCCCGTAAGCAGTAGTCTTTAAGGGCGCTGACCAGTGGCGTCCAACAAATCTGAAACAGTAGGTGATGAGCTTGTCCGACACAAGTGCAAACAAGTCGTGGGGTCGCGTAGACGACACAAACACCGTTTTTGTGCGAGAGGGTGACGGCGAGAGAGCCGTTGGCCAGTATCCAGACGGAACTCCCCAAGAGGCCCTGGCGTACTTTGAACGCAAATACACAGACCTTGCGGGACAAGTCACTCTCCTTGAGCAGCGGGTTAAGCGTGGGACCGCGGTGAGTGATATTACATCTGTGGTAGCTCGTCTGCGAGAGCAGGTCTCCGGCGCAAATGCCGTGGGCGACCTAGCCACACTACTCACAAGGCTCGACGCTCTCACCGGTGTTGCCGAAGAGCTTTCAGAACAGCAACGCCAAGAGCAAGAGAAAGCGCGTGAGGATGCTCGTCAGCAACGTGAATCGATTGCAACGCGAGCAGAGCAGCTTGCCGCACAAGATCTGAGCAAGGTGCAGTGGAAACAAACCAGCGCTGAGCTCACCGCGCTCTTTGACGAGTGGCAAACACAGCAAAAGACAGGACCACGTCTTCCCAAGTCTGAAGCGGATGCCTACTGGAAGCGATTCCGCAACGCCCGCTCTCAGATTGAAGCTGCCCGACGGGCTTTCTTTGCGGAGCTAGACGCAACCAACAGGGAAATCCGCCAGCGCAAAGAAAGACTTATTGAGCAGGCAGAGGCCCTGGCTTCGCAGGGAGCCCAGGGCATCCCGGCCTATCGTGACCTCCTAGAATCCTGGAAGGAAAGCGGCCGGGCGGGACGCAAGCTAGACGACCAATTATGGGCCCGCTTCAAGGCGGCCGGAGACGTACTCTACTCGGCAAAAGCAGAAATCGACGCTCAGATTGACGAAGAGTTTGGTGCAAATCTTGTGCTCAAAGAAGAACTGCTCGCACAGGCAGAGCCCATCCTCCAAGAGACGGACCACATCACCGCCCGCAACGCTCTCTCTGCCATCCAACGACAGTGGGATGGGATCGGTCGTGTACCGCGTGATTCTGTTCGAAGCGTGGATGCCCGCATCCGCAAGATTGAAGACCACGTTAAAGGGTTAGAAGAAGAACACTGGAAAAACAATAACCCCGAGACCAAGGCACGCACCGCCGGACTCCGCGGTCAGCTAGAGGATTCGATCACTCAGCTAGAAACCGCTCTTGCGGAGGCACAGGCAGCCGGAGACAAGAGCAAGGCGGAGCAAACTGCGCAGACCCTTGAAACGCAGCGCTCCTGGCTTGCAGCGATCGGTGATTAATACCCACCGTTACGTTCGTGAACAGCTGTGAATAGCTTCTGGAACGACGGCTGAGAACACGGAACAGTGGTTCTCATGACAAAGCGATTTGAGTCTGTGCTAGGAACCGCGCACATGTCCCCGGCCGAGCTATCAGCTGCTCGTCTTGACGGGGACATATTCCCCGTGGGACCCAGCTACCTGGCCTGGGGGTACGATGACTCTTCCAGGTCACGTGCCCTTGCTCTCTGCCCGCACATTCCCAGGGGACTCATTGTTGAGGCGCAAACGGCGCTCTGGGTTTACGGATTTCTCCGTCATTTCCCATCCAAAATTACACTGTGCACCCCAGTAAAGCGACGTCGTAGAGCAAGCATAAAACTTCCCCACACAGTGCGTGAAGTACTCATCGCACCGCATCAAATACACGGTCTCTGCGGGCTTGCTGTACTCTCACCCTTGCGTTTAGCCTGCGACACCCTTATGGCAAACAACGTGGCCACGCTCGCTGACAAGGTAGCTTTTCGGCTCCTCTGCCTCACCTACAGCCTGAGTATGAAAGAGATTGATCGCGCGCTGGCGACCAGCGGACATCCACGCCGTAATATCGCCCGTCAACGGTTAGCAAGCCTCGTATAGATCTTTAGCCGCTACTTACCCGGTACACGTCGTAAACAGTATCAATACGGCGCACGGCGTTTAATACGCGATCGAGATGCGTTGTGTCTCCCATTTCAAAGACAAATCGGCTAATAGCCAGTCGTGAGCTAGAGGTATTAACCGATGCGGACAAAATGTTCACGTGGTGTTCCGATAGGACCCGTGTCACATCGGAAAGCAAACCGGCCCGGTCAAGGGCTTCCACCTGGATGTGTACCAAAAAGACACTCTTCGAGGTGGGTGCCCACTCGACCTCAACCAGACGTTCAGGCTCTTTACGAAGATTTTCCACATTTTTACAGGAGGAACGGTGAACAGAGACGCCCTGACCCTTAGTAATGAAGCCAACAATTTCATCGCCCGGAACCGGGGTACAGCAGCGAGCCAGCTTCACAAGAATATCAGGGGCCCCACGCACCAAAACGCCGCTGTTGCTCGTCTGGCGCACCATCCGGCGATCCTCAAAGGACGGATCGGGAAGGTGCTCCTCAACCTCACCCTCATTCTCCGCAAGTTTTGCAACAACTTTTTCGAGAACGGATTGGGTGGATACGTGCCCCTCACCGATTGCCGCATAGAGGGCGGTGACATCCTGGTAGTGCAATTGCAATGCGACCTGCTGGAAGGAATCCTGACTCATCAATTTTTGCAATGGAAGATTCTGCTTACGCATCGCCCGTGAGATGGCGTCCTTACCCTGCTCAATTGCCTCGTCACGGCGTTCTTTTGTATACCACTGTCGAATTTTGTTGCGAGCTTTTGTACTAGCAACAAAGTTCAGCCAGTCTTTACTGGGACCAGCGTCGGGGTTCTTCGATGTGAAGACCTCAACAACATCACCGTTTTTGAGGATCGTTTCGAGCGGGACTAAACGACCATTCACCCTCGCCCCCATGGTTCGATGACCGATCTCGGTGTGAACCGAGTAGGCAAAATCGACCGGTGTTGCACCGGATGGCAAACCAATAACTCTCCCCTTGGGGGTGAACACGTAGACCTCTTTGGCTCCTATCTCAAAGCGCAGAGCGTCAAGAAACTCACCCGGATCCTCGGTCTCGGCCTGCCAATCAGAGATATGAGCGAGCCAGGCCATATCCGCACGCTCTGTACCCACCTCGGCCAGCTTGTGTGAGCCTGCGGACTCCTTGTATTTCCAATGTGCCGCGACGCCCAATTCTGCGCGACGATGCATCTCTGTGGTGCGGATCTGAATCTCAACCGCGCGTCCGTCGGGCCCTATTACGGTGGTGTGTAGCGATTGATAAAGGTTGAACTTGGGGGTGGCAATATAGTCTTTGAATCTGCCGGGAATCGGGGTCCAACGGGCGTGTACTGCACCAAGAACGGCATAACAATCCCGAATGGTGTGAACGATTACCCGGATCCCCACCAGATCATAAATATCGTCGAAGTCTCGGCCCCTCACTATCATCTTTTGATATATCGAATAGTACTGTTTGGGGCGCCCAGCTACATCACCCCTGATCTTCGCAACCCGCAAATCGTCGTTGATCGAGTTCACAACGCTTCTCACCATCTCGTCACGTTGAGGGTTGCGCTGCTGCACAAGACTTTCTATTTCAGCGTAAATCTTTGGTTTGAGAACCGCGAAGGAGAGGTCTTCCAGCTCGTTTTTAATAGATTGAATTCCCAAGCGGTGCGCAAGCGGCGCATAAATCTCAAGGGTCTCCGTTGCCTTACGGGTCGCCGACTCAGCAGGAACAAATCCCCAGGTGCGTGCGTTGTGTAAGCGGTCAGCAAGCTTAATAATCAATACGCGGATGTCTTTTGACATCGCAACAATCATCTTGCGTACCGTTTCGGCCTGAGCACTATCACCGTACTTAACCTTATCCAGCTTGGTCACCCCATCAACAAGCATGGTGACCTCATCGCCAAAGTCAGCACGCAATTGATCCAGTGAATAGCTGGTATCTTCAACCGTGTCGTGCAAAAGCGCAGCTGCCGCGGTCATCGGGCCAACCCCCAGATCGGCAAGAATCTGAGCTACCGCAACCGGGTGCGTAATGTAGGGTTCGCCCGAACGTCGTTTTTGTCCGCGATGAGCACGTTCGGCAACCGTGTAGGCACGTTCTATGACGGTTAGATCGCTCTTAGGGTGCGATGCACGCACAGTTTTAATAAGAGCGTCAACCGCTCCCGGGGGACTTCCTTTAGAGAAGATACGCGGCACGAGGCGCCGTAAGCTAGTACTGGTCGATTGTGACGATGTTTCTGTCATGAAGCACCTCCTTAATCGAAGTTACCACTATTAGATGCGTTCCGTTGACCGACGCTGTATATAACCGGCGAGGCGCACAGAGACGACGGCGCACCTCACCAATCACGCTAGGCTTCTATAGCGTTTGCTGAAGCCTTCTGCTCAGCATCACTCTCCTGCTGACGCGCAGCACGCACCCGAGCATCGTGCTTTACGATCTCACTCTCACCGGAGCGAAGGTGTCCGTAGACGGGGGCCGCGATGAAGATCGTGGAGTAGGTTCCCACCAAAATACCGATGAACAGGGCAAGAGAGATATCACGCAGAGTTCCAGCGCCTAAGACAAACGAACCGATAAATAGGATGGAGGCTACGGGAAGCAGCGCTACAACAGAGGTGTTAATTGAACGCACCAGCGTCTGGTTCACCGCGAGGTTGACACTCTCACCAAAGGTACGAGCCTCGTTAAGCTCACCGGGAACCGTATTTTCTCGAATTTTGTCAAAGACAACAACCGTGTCGTAGAGCGAATACCCAAGAATTGTCAGGAATCCAATCATGGTGGCGGGAGTAATCTCAAACCCGCTAATGCCGTATACTCCTGCAGTAATTATTAGGTCATGAAACAGTGCAGACATAGCTGCCAGTGACATTTTCCACGTTCGGAAATACAGAGCCATCACTAGCGCGGCAAAGATCATAAACACTACGAGCGCGATAAGTGCCTGCCGAGTGATGTCCTGCCCCCAGGAGGCTCCGATGAAGGATGACGTGATTGAGTCTTCTGAAACGTCGTAGGCCTTCGCCAGGGCGGCCCTCACCTCAAGGCTCTGGTCATCGGTAAGCTGCTCCGTCTGTACCCACACTGAATCGGTTCCGACAAGAAGCACACGCGGTGTCTGTCCCGAGACCACCGAGTTAACCGCTTCGGTTGCCAGAGACTCGTTGCGGTTCTCTACGTTCGAGATCTGAAACTGACTTCCGCCACTGAACTCAATACCAAAGACAAACCCACCGCGGATAAAGGTGCCCACCAGCGAAATGGCGATCATCACCGCGGCAACAATGTACCAGACCTTACGACGCCCAACTATGTTGTATGAGCGCTTACCCGTATAAAGATCGTTTCCAAACTGAGCAAAAGTACCCATGGCTTAGGACTCCTCTCGCGCGTTGGCCGAAACATTATCGGCGTTATTTTCGGTCGCAGCCTGGGCCGCAGCTTTTCGTTCTGCAATGGTCTGGCGTTTTGCTGCCTCACGACTACTTCGTGCAGCCTTGCCGCCCTTTTCCACGTAAACGGGAGTTTTGAACTGAGCTCTTCCACGGTATACCGCGCCCAGCTGGCGCGGATCCAGCCCGCTGAAACGGTGACCCTGCGCGTAAAGCTTAGTTCGCGCAAGCAACGTAAGCACAGGATGTGTAAAGAGAGCCACAACTAAGACGTCAACAAGCGTGGTAAGTCCCAGGGTGAACGCAAATCCCCGCACGTTTCCAACCGCCAGAATAAAGAGAATTGCAGCGGCCAAGAAGTTAACACCGTCAGAGGCAAGAATGGTTCGTATCGCGCGCTTCCACCCGTGCTTAACCGCGGAGTCGATTCCACGTCCGTCTCGCAATTCGTCTCGAATACGTTCAAAATAAACGATAAAGGAGTCGGCGGTAATACCTATTGCAACGATCAAGCCCGTAACACCGGCCAGAGAGAGCCGGTACCCCTCACGCCACGACATGAGTGTGATCAGAAGATATGCAATAACCGCGGCGATCGTGAGAGAGGCCACCGTGACCAGTCCCAACAGTCGATACTGTGCAAGCGAATACAGAACAACCAAGATCAAGCCGATGAGGCCAGCGATCAAACCACTCTGGAGCTGGTTTGATCCCAGGGTGGCCGAGACGTTCTCGTTGCTCTGAATTGTAAATCCAATGGGCAAAGCACCAAACTTCAGCTGATCAGCCAGGGCCTTTGCGCTCTCCTGGGTGAACCCACCCGTGATTGAGGGGCGCCCGTCGGTTATCAAGCCGTTCATTGTGGGCGAGGTAATCACCGAGCCGTCAAGCACAAACGCAAACCGGTTCAGGGGCTCGGTTGAGCCGTAAAGACGAGTGCTCAACTCCGTAAACTTTTTTGTTCCCTCGTTATCCAGAGTAATCTGCACCGCCCAGGCACCGGTGGTTGCACCGGTCTGCGTTGTCTCGAGCTGAGCAACGGCATTGGTGATCGAGGTGCCCGCAATCTCCTCCGGACCAAGAATGTACTTTTCGGTCTGACTCGTATCACAGACAACAAGCGGCTTACTCGGGTCTGGATTTCCCGCGTTGGGGTCAGTGTTTGAACCACACACATAATTGTCAAACTGAGCCTGAATGGCCGGGGTGATCCAGGCGGGGTCACCGGGTCCGGTGGGTTCGGTTGCCGGTGTATCGGAAAGCTCCCCCTCAGCAGCGTCGGGGGCGGGAGGCACAATCGGGTTTCCCTCGGCATCGGCCATGGGCGGTGTGGCCATCGCGGCCGCCAGCACCGGACGCGCCTGCATTTGGGATGACGCCTGAATCCGCTGGAGAGTTTCCTGATCCGGGGTACCCGGGATCGAAACAACCACGTTCTGATTACCCTGCGTCGTGATCTCGGACTCAGAAACACCGCTCGCGTCAATACGCTGACGGATGATGGCCACAGCCTGGTTAAGCTGTTCTCCCGTAACCGATTGACCATCCTGGAGAGTGGGTGCCAGGAGAATCTGGGTACCGCCCTCAAGATCAAGCGCTAACTTGGGTGTCCACGACCCTTCACCGCGCATCACACCAAAGGCGTTTAAACCGACAAGACCAACTATTATTACGAGAAGCCAGGCCAGAGAACGCCAAGCTTTTTTTACCGGAGCGGGTTTCGCCACGTGCTACTGCTTTCTAGGGCTGCACAACTGCGGTGCAGGACATGAATGGGGGAAATTATTTTCGCTCTACAACAATAGTGCTAAATGGGATTATTTTCCGCTTTCGTTGTCCGTGTCATCACGATTTACGCGCTCCCCAAACTCAGGATCGTCGTCAGCTGGAATCTCAGTATCCGTTTTTTCTTCTGTTTCCACCGGAGTCACAACATTGGCAATTGCGTTACGATGAACCGTCAGAACGGTGCCGGGGCTGGTTTCGATCCGAGCACGGTTTTCATCTTCATCAAGAGATACAACCGTTCCATAAATCCCAGACTGAAGCATAACTTCGGCGCCGGGAACAACACTCTTCTGCAGAGCGGTTGCGGCCGCCTGCCGCTTTCTATTGCCTCGAAACAGAAGAATAATCATCACCAGTGCCAACCCGAGCAACAGGTATGTTGTGAAGTCCAAGGGAATACCTTTCTATAGCGGCGCTACGTCCGCATTACAAAATTTAAGATTTGTGTCTATTAAACAACAACCAACTATAGAACATTTGGCTGGGAGAGGTTGAAGTGTTTCCACGCAGCCGCTGTAGCAACTCTACCGCGTGGAGTACGAGATACAAGGCCCGCCCTCACCAAAAAGGGTTCAACAACCGCCTCAATTGTCTCGGGATCCTCCCCCACAGAAATTGAGAGTGTACTCATTCCCACAGGACCACCCCCAAATCTCTCGATAAGTCCGAGCAAAACAGCCCTATCTAAGCGGTCAAGGCCCATCGTATCAACTTCGTAGAGTTCGAGGGCGGCGTTAACCGCAGCACTGTCACCCTCGGTACTGTGAACCAGAAAATAATCCCTGACACGGCGAAGCAAACGGTTGGCGATTCTCGGTGTTCCTCGCGAGCGGCTGGCAATAATCCCCACCGCGTCCGAAGCGATGTCAAACCCCATCAAACGAGCCGCACGTTCAAGGACCTGCTCAAGCTCCGAATCCTCATAAAACTCCAGGTGGGCCGTGAAGCCAAAACGATCGCGCAGCGGATTGGGAAGAAGACCCGCCCGGGTGGTAGCTCCCACCAGAGTAAAGGGGGCAAGATCCAAAGGAATAGAGGTTGCTCCAGCTCCCTTACCAACCATAATATCGATGCGGAAGTCTTCCATTGCCAGGTAGAGCATCTCTTCGGCGGAACGGGCCATTCGATGAATCTCATCGATAAAGAGCACCTCACCCGGAGTGAGAGACGAGAGGATTGCGGCCAAATCGCCCACGTGCTGAATAGCGGGGCCGCTTGTCATCCGCAGGGGCTTTCCTAGCTCCTCGGCAACAATCATTGAGAGCGTTGTTTTTCCTAAGCCGGGAGGACCCGCAAGTAAAATGTGGTCCGGGGTTCTTCCCTGCATGGTTGCGGCCGTGAGCAAAAGCTCTAGCTGTCCACGAACCTTAGTCTGTCCCACAAACTCGGCCATACTGTGAGGACGAAGCGCACCCTCAAACGCAACCTCACTCTCCACGATAATCTCGGGGTTTGTCAGGTCTTCGGAGTCGAATTTATCAGTAGACATAATCAGCGTTTCGTCCTGTTTTCACCCAGAGCCGCGAGGGCTGCACGCAATAGCTGGGCCTCACTCATTTTATTCGTTGAGGTCCCGTGAACCCGAGCAATCGCATCCGCTGCCTCACGCTCGCTCCACCCCAGGTTAACCAGGGCAGCCTCAATCTTATCGATTCCCGGTATCGTGGTTGTCGGCGCGACAGATTGATCGGGAGAAAAGCCCAGAGCGGTGAGCTTGCCGCTGAGCGACACCGTAAGCAGTTTTGCCGTTTTGGGGCCGATTCCGCTGACCTGGCGAAATGGCTTATCATCCTCCGCCGCAACCGCTGCGGCAATTTGCTGCGGTGACAGCACTCCCAACACACCAAGAGCGCTTCTCGGGCCCACACCCGATACTCCCAAAAGAATGATAAAAACCTCTAATTCGTCACGGGTGGCAAACCCAAAGAGAGTCAGGGCATCATCGCGAACAACCAGATTGGTGTGCAAAAAAACCTCGTTGCCCCGATGCGATTTTGCGGCCTCGGCAGAGGTAACCTCCACGGCAAACCCCACCCCACCGACGTCAATCACAACCGTGCCGTCACGCACATCAAGAACGGGGCCGCGCAAAGAAGAAATCACCCGTTAAGACTACGATGTTTTATTACCTCGGGGATGCTACTCAGCGGCGAGCCATGCTCGTTGCGCCGGGGTGAGGGGTCCGGAAGGCTTTGTCGTCGCACGGTTTACCGCTGCCAGGCTGGGACGGGCAACAGAGTCTAACCCGGTGCCCCGCCAGGCATGACAGATTGCCAGAGCAAGCGCATCCGCGGCATCCGCCGGGCGCGGTGGTGCCGCAAGGTTGAGAATTTTTGCCACCATGGCCCCAACCTGGGATTTATCGGCAGATCCATAACCGGTCACAGAGGCTTTTACCTCAGTGGGGGTGTGCAAACCCACCGGGATCTGGCGCTGCGCCGCCAAAAAAAAGGCAACCCCGCTAATCTGAGCGATTCCCATAACGGTGCTCACATTGTGCTGGGTAAAAACACGCTCCAGGGCGATGGCATCCGGCTTATGCTGATCGATAAGACGTTCAATCCCCTCCCCAATGTTTAAAAGCCGCTGAGAAAGCTCCATCGCAGAGGGGGTTCGCACAACCTGAACATCGACAAATCGTGCGACCCTTGTTGCGGACACTTCAACAACCCCGACACCGCATCGGGTAAGTCCCGGATCAATTCCCAGAACACGCATATCGGACTGCTTATTCGTCTTTCTCGAGCTCCGCCTCAACCTCGGCGGTCAGGTTAAAGTTGCTATAAACATTTTGCACGTCATCGCTGTCTTCAAGCGCATCGATGAGTTTAAATATTTTACGAGCCGTCTCGGCATCAATATCAACCGTCAGGTTGGGAACAAAAGCAGCGTCGGCAGATTCATAATCAATTCCCGCCCCCTGCAGCGCCGTACGCACGGCAACCAGGTCTTGCGGCTCGCTAATAATTTCAAAATCATCGCCACGGTCCGTGACCTCTTCGGCACCGGCATCAAGAACGGCGTTGAGGATGTCGTCCTCAGTGAGCCCATCCACCCTATTGACAACAACCACACCCTTGCGATTGAAATTGTAGGCAACGCTCCCCGGATCCGCCATGTTTCCACCATTCCGGGTCATGGCTGTACGCACCTCCGCGGCCGCACGGTTTTTGTTGTCGGTGAGACACTCAATCATGAGGGCAACGCCGCCCTGCCCGTAACCCTCGTACATGATGTTGAGGTATTCAACCTGCTCGCCCAGCAAACCGGCACCACGCTTAATAGCGCGCTCAATATTATCGTTGGGAACCGAAGTCTTTTTTGCCTTCTGGACAGCATCCACCAGTGTGGGGTTACCGGAGAGATCGGCACCCCCGATCTTGGCTGCTACTTCAATGTTCTTAATCAGCTTGGCGAAGGCCTTAGCGCGACGCGAGTCGATAATTGCTTTCTTGTGTTTTGTCGTTGCCCACTTTGAGTGTCCAGCCACGTTTCTCCCTCAAAAATCTTAAAAATATTATGAACAGTCTAGCTCGTCATCCGAAGCCACGCCTCAGCCAGCGAGGCTCGAACGTCACCCAGTAGCAGGGGAAGAGCCTTGGTACGGGCGATAATCGGCAAAAAATTAGCGTCCTGGGCCCAGCGGGGAACAATGTGCTGGTGCAGGTGCGCGGCAATCCCCGCACCCGCCACCATACCCTGGTTCATACCGATATTAAAGCCGTCGCTGTGTGAGGTCTTTGCAATGACTCTCATGGCCGTTTGGGTGAGCTCACCGATCTCAGTTATCTCCTCCACCGTCGCCAGATCATATGTGGCGATATGCCTGTAGGGACACACGAGCACGTGGCCGCTGTTATATGGAAAAAGGTTCAGTAGCACAAAAGCTGTTTTGCCTCGCGCGACAATCAGCCCCTCCTCGTCGGAGACGGTTGGTGCGTAGCAGAAAGGACAGTCATCGCCGCTCGGCTGCTGTCCGTCCTGAATGTACACCATACGGTGTGGAGTCCACAGCCTTTGAAACTCGTCGGGCACCCCCGCCAGGTGCGACGGATCGACGCTTTCGGAGAAACCACCCGGCGCGGGGCCTGAGCCGTCAGGGGTATTTCCCCCGGGCTTTCCCTCGTAGTCTCCCAGCCCTAGGCGTGCCATGCCGTGACTACCTGTTCGTGAGATTTTATCGATTCTCGGATACGCTCCACGGCCTCCGCAATACGCACGCCGTTGAGCTGGGTGCCGTCGCGGAAGCGGAAGCTCACGGAACCGTTTGCCCGATCCTCTTCACCAGCAATCAATTGAAACGGAACCTTGGCTCTGGTGTGATTCCTGATCTTCTTTTGCATGCGCTCGTCGGAGCGGTCAAGCTCGGCACGCACACCGTGGGATTGTAACTCCGTAATAACTTCTCCTAGGTAATCAGCGTACTCCTGCGCCACGGGAATTCCCACCGCTTGAAGGGGAGCAAGCCACACGGGAAAAGCTCCCGCGTAGTGCTCCGTAAGCACCCCAAAGAACCTCTCAATCGAGCCAAACAGTGCCCGATGAATCATTACCGGCCGCTGCCTGCTTCCATCAGCCGCTGCATATTCGAGATCAAAACGCTCTGGCAGATTAAAGTCAAGCTGGATGGTCGACATCTGCCAGGTACGACCAATGGCGTCACGCGCCTGAACCGAGATCTTTGGGCCGTAGAAGGCGGCACCCCCGGGATCGGGAACAAGCTCTAGGCCGGAGGCCTCGGCAACCTCGGCCAGGGTATTGGTTGCCTCCTCCCAGGCTTCGTCGCTGCCCACAAACTTCTCGGGGTCTTTGGTTGAAAGCTCCAGATAGAAATCGTCCAGTCCGTAATCCTTCAGAAGACCGAGTACAAACTCAAGCGTGCGAGTGAGCTCACCCTTCATCTGCTCCCGGGTGCAGTAGATATGCGCATCATCCTGGGTAAGACCGCGGACGCGCGTGAGCCCGTGCACAACACCGGATTTTTCATACCGATAAACGGTTCCAAACTCAAACAAACGGATCGGTAGGTCACGATAAGAACGCGCCGATCCCCGAAAAATCAGGTTGTGCATCGGGCAGTTCATCGGCTTGAGATAGTAATCGGTGCCGGCCCGGCGAAGACTTCCGTCTGCGTTGTACTCGGCGTCAACATGCATCGGAGGGAACATACCCTCGCGGTACCAATCAAGGTGTCCCGACACCTCGTAGAGATGCCCCTTCGTAATGTGGGGGGTGTTTACAAAGGAGTACCCCTCCTCAATGTGACGCTTGCGCGAGTAGTCCTCAAGCTCGTTACGAATGATGCCGCCACGGGGATGAAAAACGGGAAGCCCACTACCCAATTCTTCGGGAAAGCTAAAGAGATCAAGTTCGGCACCCAGTCGTCGGTGATCGCGTTTTGCAGCTTCCTCAAGACGCACCTGGTACTCACGCAGCTCATCTTTTGTGGGCCAGGCTGTACCGTAGATACGCTGAAGTTGAGGATTTTTTTCGGAACCCCGCCAATAGGCAGCGGCCACCCGTGTCAGGGCATAGCCGTTGCCAATCATACGGGTGTTGGGAAGATGAGGCCCGCGGCACAGGTCTTTCCACACCGTTTCGCCCGTCTTGGGGTCAACGTTGTCGTAGATGGTGAGTTCGGCGCCACCGACCTCAACGTTCTCCCCGGAATCCCCCTCCCCCGGATTTCCCTTGATGCCGATCAACTCAAGCTTGTACGGCTCCGCGGCGAGTTCCGAGCGGGCTTCCTCCTCGGTAACAACTCGCCGGATAAAACGCTGACCCTGGCGAATGATCCCGTCCATCGCCTTCTGGAGACCCTTCAGGTCTTCCGGGGTAAAATGCTCGGCAATATCAAAATCGTAGTAAAAGCCGTCTGTTACGGGCGGGCCGATACCCAGCTTTGCATCCGGGTTGATCTGTTGCACTGCCTGAGCCAGTACGTGAGCCGCTGAGTGGCGCAAAATGCTGAGGCCGTCGGGCGAATTGATCGTAACCGGCTCGACCGTGTCGTTTTCTGACACGGTCGCTGCGAGATCTTGAAGTTCTCCATTAACGCGCATAGCGACAATGGAACGATCAGTAAATAGTGAAAAACCGTCAGCCACGAGTGTGCTCCCTGATGAGATGTTGTAACAGAACAACTCTACAAGCAACCCGCATGATTGCGAGTCATTGGATGTTACTCGGAAACAACTTTAAGCCCCACAATGCACCCGACCAGACCAATAAGAAGCAGAACCTTAACGAGCGAGACGCTTGAATCTCCGGTGACCATCGAGTAGATAACGGTCAGTGAGGCACCGATGCCAACCCACACGGCGTATGCCGTTCCCGTCTCGATGTGGCGCATAGCCACGGCTAGCCCTCCCATGCTGACCACCAACGCGACACCAAAAATAACCGTGGGTAGCGGTTTTGTAAAGCCTTCGGATTTTCCGAGAGCGGTTGCCCACACCGCTTCTAAGACCCCCGAAACAACAAGAATAATCCACGACACGAGCGCTCTCCTGGCCAGTCTTGTCGCATTCCGGGTACTGAACCGTCGTCCGGGATCCTCTCCCTCCGGGATCTATGCTCAAGGCTATCAGTATCTGATCCACATCCGGATACTCTGTCCCTCGGTGCGGTCACGGATCATGTCTCAAGGAACTTGATAGCCTGACAGAATGGCCACATACACAGCTATGCTCCGTTCGCTAGAAACCCAAGAAATCGAGATTGAAGCGGATGACCTCCCCTCCGCAAACGCTCTCCTCAAGGATCGAGTCCCCGAGGGCTTCCAGGTGCAGTGGATACGCAAAAATGATGGATAGAGCGCCTATATTTCAGCGGTCAGAGCGTTCATACGCGACATGGAGCGCAGGTATTTTTTACGATAACCCCCGCTGAGCATGCCCCCACCAAAGACCTGGTCAAGGGATACCCCCGTAGCAACAATAGGTATTTGGGCATCGTAAACACGATCGATAAAGGCCACTAAGCGTAACGCACCGGTCTGATCGTCAAGCTCCGTTACATCGGTGATTCCGATCACGTCAATACCATCGAGAAGGCGAACAAAACTCGATGGGTGAATCTTAGCGAGATGACTCATGAGGGAAGAAAAGGAATCGCTGGTCACATTTTTCCCTAATACCTGCTCTGCCTCAAGGATACCCTCGTACTCCGCCACATCGGTGGTTTTAGCGTGCCCCTCAAGATCACGCTGCCGATAGTCGGTTCCGTCAATCCGGATTGTTTCAAAGTTTGCGGCCAGGGCCTGAATCTCTCGGAGGAAGTCGGCCGCGGCAAAGCGCCCTTCTCCCAGCGCATTGGGCGGGGTATTTGAGGTTGCCGCCACTCTTGTAGCCCCGGCAGTGAGCTCACCCAGAAGGCGGGTCATGATCATGGTGTCGCCCGGATCATCAAGCTCAAACTCATCAATACAGATGAGGGATGCACCCCGCAGAGCCTCCACGGCGGCGGAGTACCCGAGCGCCCCCACAAGCGCCGTGTATTCGATGAAGGTACCAAAGTATTTGCGTCCCTGGGACTGATGCCACAGCGCAGCCAAAAGATGGGTTTTACCCACGCCAAAGCCGCCGTCAAGGTACACACCCGTGGCACCGCTTGTCGCCCGAGCCTTTTTACGATTAAAAAGCCTGCCGCTTTTTACCGGTGATTCATTAAAGTCGCGCAACCTCCCCACCGTTTCTGCCTGCGAGGGATAGTGGGGGTCGGGACGGTAGCTCTCAAAAGTGGCACCCGCAAACTGCGGGGGCGGGGTGAGGTTCTGTACGATCTCGGTACCCGAAACCGTGGGGAGACGATCAACCAGATGAATCATTGTGTATGTTTGCGTTGAGTCCATTAACCTAGAGGTTCAATCTTCTGTGATGGGAAAGGTATCATAAAAATTTATGGCCTGGGTAAAATCACAGGTCTATCACGTAGATTCGTTCCAGGGCCACAGAAGTAGCCTAGTGGGGATCACCGATTAAAACTGGAGGGAGATAAGTCAGAAATGTCCATTGAAATAGATACAGCCGCGGCACACGCTGGCTATGCACGACCTGAACGCCTGGTCAGCACCGAATGGCTAGAGAAAAACCTGGGCCGTGAGGGTCTTGTTGTTGTGGAATCGGACGAGGACGTACTCCTCTACGAAACTGGGCACATCCCCGGGGCAGTCAAAATTGACTGGCACACGGATCTGAATGATCCCATCATGCGCGATTTTGTGAACGGCGAAGAATTTTCTCGAATAATGAGCGAGAAGGGAATCAGCCGCGATAGCACCGTGGTGATCTACGGCGACAAAAGTAATTGGTGGGCTGCTTATGCCCTGTGGATATTCTCCCTCTTTGGCCATAAGGATGTCCGGCTCCTCAACGGCGGCCGCGATAAGTGGATTGTCGAGGGACGCCCCCTCACAACAGAAGTTTCCCCGAGGCCCGTCTCGGACTATCCCGTTATTCAACGTAACGACTCCCTGTTGCGCGCCTATAAAGACGACGTTCTCAAAAACTTAGGGAAGCCCCTCATCGACGTTCGTGGACCAGACGAGTACACAGGCAAACGCACGACCATGCCAGACTACCCGGAAGAGGGAGCACTCCGCGCGGGTCACATTCCCACCGCTGCGAGCATTCCCTGGGCAAAGGCCGCTGCCGAAGATGGAACGTTCCGCAGCCCGGAAGAGCTTAACCAGCTCTATCGCACGGGTGCAGGCCTCAGCGACAATGACGAAATTATCGTTTATTGCCGCATCGGCGAGCGTTCGAGTCACACCTGGTTTGTCCTCACGCACCTCCTGGGCTTCGACAGGGTGCGCAATTACGACGGTTCGTGGACCGAGTGGGGCAGCTCCGTCGGAGTTCCAATCGTCCAGGGCGAGGCCCGTGGAACGGTGCCCGCCTAAATTCGTTCGCTTTTGATGGCCCCGCACTGGGAGATACCCGGTGCGGGGCCATCACTTTACCCCCGGTGCTAGCGGGTACTATTGATCAGGTGACTGAAAACTCTTTACCTCGTGCTCTCCAGGAGATTCGAGAAGACTTCCTTGCGCTCGAGCAGCGAGACAGGCTTCAGCTCCTACTCGAATTCTCTCAAGAACTTCCCGAGCTTCCCGAGCGGTACGCGGAACATCCCGACCTTCTTGAGCGTGTAGAAGAGTGCCAGGCACCCGTCTTTATTTTTCCCGAGGTTGATCATCAGGGGCTATTTCATCTACACGCCACCGCACCCCGCGAGGCGCCTACAACCAGGGGTTTCGCCTCTATTCTTGCGCAAGGACTGGACGGCCTCACGGTAGAAGAGCTCCTCTCGGTCCCGGATGATTTTCCCTATATGCTCGGTCTCACGGAAGCCGTCTCCCCCTTACGCCTCAGGGGGATGCTGGGCATTCTGGGCCGCATTAAACGCGGCGTAAAAAGACAAACCGGCCAATAGTCCGAGGGGTTGACCAATTACTTACCTTACACATCGCGGGGTTCTTGCTGCCAGCTATACACAAGGGCGACACCTATTTTAATGCGGTAAGCCACTCACGAATAGTCTGAGTCCAGAGTGCACGATCGTAGTTCCAGAGCTTCGCGTGTCGCGCGACTACGAAGGGCACAAAGGTTACCAGATCTGGACGAGCCTCCGCCAGCTGTCGCGAGGGTCCCGACACAACGTACCCGTCGTCATCGCTGTGCAGCAGCAGGATGGGGACCGTGAGTAAATCGGCTCGTCTGACCAGGTTAAGCGAGTCGAGATCAATCGGTGCACGGTGCTTCAGACGATACCACCCGGTGCGCAATAACCCCAGAACCCAGTTTTGGATCGGTCTGGGGAGGTGAAGTTCACGACCCAAACTTCTGAGAGTCTCGCTCCAGTCCACCACTGGAGAGTCAAGCACCACTCCCCTAATAAGGTGTCGATTTTTTGCACGCAGCAGTGTCTGAAGCACAACCGCCCCGCCCATTGACCACCCAAACAAAACAATACCTTTTGCTCCGTTTTTCACCGCAAAATCTATGGCGCTCTCAACATCACGCCACTCCGTTTGTCCCAGGGAAGAGTGCCCATCACCACTCGGTGGAGCTTCGCCATCGTTGCGGTAGGAGATCAGCAGGTTGCTATATCCGCTCTCGTAGAACGGGGGAACCCCGCGGATAGTTTCCCCTCGCTGTACGCCGCGACCGTGAACGTGTATAGCCCACCGTCCGCGATCCTTCGCATGGGGAACCCACCAGGCGGGAGCATCCCCCACCTCAGTATTAATCTGCACCTCCCTCACCTCATAACCGAGTTCCGCCGGGGTGAGATAATACCAGCCGCTGATGCGAGCGTGCGTTCCAGGACGGGGTGACCCCCGATCAACCGTGAGGAGATGCCGGGTCACCGTATGGCCATCAGTGTGGAGTACTTTACCAACACGGCTGATATCCACACCACCTTTGCCCGAAACGAGAGTGTATTGCCCGGGAAGCACGGAGTCTGCAGTAACGCTGAGCGTCACCGTCTCTGCTAGCAGGTCTGAAGCGACAATACGAATGTCGTTCTCTTTTTTCCTCGGGGGCACAACCACTGCCCTGGCAAAACCGAGTGCAATCGCCCCAAAAGCACCTCCCACCAGGGCTACAGTTCCCGCTACAACGGCTGTACTCCAGATCCAGGTCGCTTTTATTCTGCGCATAATTTGATGCTACTCCCCGCAACATCGGCGTGGCTCACAGAACGCGCGCTATAAAGAATCTACTCTTCAACTGTGAACAATCAGAGGGAACACGAGATGCCGCCTGAATTCGTTCACGCAATCAACTCCATTCGTAGCGCAGCATATCGCCCAGAACTACTGGTGCGCTCAATAGAGCCGCCGGCACGGCTTGCTCCGCACTCCGTATCGCTAGCCGCCGACATTACTCCCCAACAGCACGGAGTAGACTCCCCGCACGGAACCGGTCGCTTTATACTACTCTATGACCCTGAAGAGCCCGAGGAATGGGGTGGGGCTTTTCGAGCTATCTGTTTTGCTCAGGCACCCCTTGAGACAGAGATTGGACTCGACCCTTTCTTGGCAGAGGTTACCTGGTCGTGGCTAATCGATGGACTTAATGCGCGCAGCGCACGGTACACGGCGGCTTCAGGAACATCCACTAAAATTTTATCGACGGGATTTGGAGAACTCGCTTCACAGGGTGATGGAACCCAGATTGAACTCAGAGCGTCCTGGTCCCCCCTTGACCACAATATTGGCCCTCATGTTGAGGGCTGGGGAGAGCTCTTGTGTATGCTTGCCGGTTTACCCCCCACTTCCGAAGGGGTGGCCTCTCTACAGGCTAGAAGGATGACGCGTGAGTGATTGGCAGCTAGTCACTGATCAGGATGCTTTTCATTCGGCAATTGACCTGCTCGCCTCGGGAACGGGCGCGCTCGGTGTTGATGCGGAAAGAGCCTCCGGATATAGATATGCGCAGAGGGCATATCTTATCCAGTTTTACCGAGAGGGTGCAGGAACTTTTCTCTTTGACCCGGTGGCCATTGAATCTTTTGCCCCCCTACAAGACAGGCTTAGCCAGATTGAATGGGTATTCCACGCCGCAAGCCAGGACCTTCCCAGCCTACGCGAGGTGGGACTCGATCCCGTCACCATATTTGATACCGAGCTTGCGGCGCGCCTGCTGGGGATGCCCCGCGTCGGACTGGGCGCTGTTGTTGAGGAGCTACTCGGTATTCACCTGGCAAAAGAACACTCTGCTGTGGACTGGTCCACCCGGCCACTTCCCGTCTCCTGGCTCGATTATGCTGCAGCTGATGTAGAGCTACTTCCGACCCTGCGCGAAATTCTTTCGCAGCACCTTGCGCAATCGGAAAAAACGGAGTTTGCCCACGAAGAATTTATTGATGTTCTTCACCGACAACCCAAGCCTCCTCCCGAAGACCCCTGGCGTAAAATGTCAGGAATCCACAAAATCACGGGCTTACGCAACCTCGCTGTTGCCCGGGAACTCTGGCTTTCCCGAGACGAGCTTGCCCGCACCTCCGATATCTCTCCCGGTCGCTTAATACCCGATGCTGCCATTGTGAGTGCCGCCCTTGAAATGCCACGCTCAAAAAAAGAACTCGCTGCGATCAAAACCTTTAACGGGCGCGCCAGCAAGCGCGAAATCGACCGCTGGTGGGAAGCTGTTTTGGCCGGGCGAAAAGCTGAACAGCTTCCCCTCGCCCGCCCAAAAAATACACACACAATTCCCCCGCACCGCACGTGGAAAAGCCGTTATCCTGAAGCTTATAATCGCCTCAGCCTGGTGCGTGAAGCCCTTATTGAGCTGGGGGCCCAGGTCAACATTCCTCTTGAAAATCTTGTAACCCCCGAGGTCTTACGCAGAATCTGCTGGAGCCCTCCGCAGGAACTCACTACGAAGTCTGTCTCTCTTGCCCTCGGGGAGGCGGGGGCTAGACCCTGGCAGATCAATCTGGCGGGCGAAACCATTGCCTCGACGCTTGTAGATATACACCAAAATATTCACGAGTCGTCCGAAGAGGATTCGTTGAAAAACTAACACTACCTGCGCAGATAACCTGGGCCTTTATAGAATGTAAACAGCATCAAGATATGGAGGCACAGTGGCCGCGATAAACGAGGTTGTATTTGTTGACGGTGTAAGAACACCGTTTGGTCGAGCGGGAGAGAAAGGCATGTATTGGAATACCCGCGCCGACGATCTGGTTGTCAAGGCCCTAGTGGGTCTTTTGGAACGAAATCCACAAATACCTCGAGATAAAATCGACGATGTAGCAATCGCAGCCACCACCCAACAGGGTGATCAGGGCCTTACCCTGGGCCGCACGGCTGCGCTTCTTGCGGGACTCCCCAAAACAGTGCCGGGATTTGCCATAGACCGCATGTGTGCCGGGGCAATGACCGCAACCTCCATGATGGGGGCATGTATTGGTTTTGGCCAGTATGACATCGCAATTGCCGGTGGTGTTGAGCACATGGGGCGGCACCCGATGGGCTTTAACGCCGACCCCAACCCACGGTTTCTTGCGGAACGCATGGTAAGCGAAGACGCACTTAACATGGGAATGACCGCAGAGAACATCCACGACCGTTTTCCGCACCTGACAAAAGAACGTGCTGACCGCTATGCCCTTCGCAGCCAGCAGAAGGTCGCGGCCGCTTACGAAGCGGGAAAGATCCAACCCGATCTCATTCCGGTTGCCCTGCGCACCACTTCTGGGTGGGGTTTGGCAACGCGTGATGAAGCTCCCCGACCAGACACCACAATGGAGGGTTTGGCCGCCCTCAAAACACCCTTTCGCCCGCACGGTCGAGTAACCGCGGGAAATGCCTCCGGTCTCAATGACGGGGCCACGGCGTGTGTTCTTGCGAGCAGAGATGCGGTCAAAGAGTTTGGACTCCAAGCCAAAATGAAACTGGTGAGTTTTGCCTATGCTGGTGTAGAGCCAGAGATCATGGGGATTGGCCCCGTCCCCTCCACCGAAAAAGCGCTACGCAAAGCGGGGCTCACAATCAAGGATATTGGTCTTTTTGAACTCAACGAGGCCTTTGCGGTGCAGGTGCTCTCTTTCCTCGATTACTTTGGGATTGATGATGATGACCCGCGAGTTAACCTCTACGGCGGAGCTATCGCGCTCGGACATCCCCTAGCGTCATCGGGAGTGCGTCTCATGAATCAGCTCGCCCACCAATTCGCCGAGCATCCCGAGGTTCGATACGGCGTCACCGCGATGTGTGTTGGTCTGGGTCAAGGCGGAACCATGATCTGGGAAAACCCACACTATACCGGCCGCGCAAAAACAGCACAGAAGAAGTAAATTAATGACTGACTACACAAAAATTGACTTTTCATCGCTCATCAATTCAAGCGCTGACGAGGTTGTAACACACAGTTTTGTTCGCGATGTTCCGTTGCCGAGTGGAGGCTTGCTCGCCCTGGTTACTCTCGACAACGGTCGAGACCACACCCGACCAAACACACTCGGCCCCCGCACCCTGGACGAATTCGGACGCACCCTCGATGAACTCTCAGCACGCGCCACACGCGGTGAAATTCGCGGGGTAGCCGTTACCGGAAAGCCCTATATTCTTGCTGCGGGAGCCGACCTGAGCCGGGTATCCGAACTCGACAGCACAGAGACCGCCCTGCGTCTGGCACAGCTTGGACACTTTGTTTTAGGAAAACTTTCCCACCTGGGGGTTCCTTCATTTGTCTTTATCAACGGCTTAGCGCTTGGTGGCGGCACCGAAATTGCGCTCAACGCCGATTACCGCACGGTTGATAGCAGCATTCCCGCGCTGGCTCTGCCCGAGGTCTTTCTCGGACTCATCCCCGGCTGGGGTGGAGCCACAATACTGCCCAACCTCATCGGAATCGAGAATGCGCTTAAAGTTGTTATCTCCAACGCGCTTAAAAACAACAGGATGCTCAAGGGGCAGGAGGTCTTCGATCTCGGTATCGCAGACGCCATCTTTGAACCGGTAAACTTTCTTGAGGACTCGATCCGCTGGGCTGACGGGGTTCTTTCGGGTTCGATTACGGTCAATCGCCCCAATGAACCAGGAAAGATAGAGCGTCTTACCAAGTGGGATCTCGCCATCAAAGTGGCTAAATCACAATTAGAGTCCCGCATCGGCACGGTTGCCAAAAGCCCGTACATGGCCCTCCAACTACTCAAAGCCGCAAAAGATAATAACCGAGAGAGCGGATTCGAACGCGAAGATGAGGCGCTGGCCGAGTTGATCTCCGGAGACCAGTTCCAGGCCAGCATTTACGCATTCAACCTGGTCCAAAAGCGCGCAAAGAAGCCTGCCGGGGCTCCCGACCCATCGCTTGCGCGTCCCATAACCAAGGTTGGAGTCATCGGAGCGGGCCTCATGGCAAGCCAATTTGCACTGCTCTTTGTGCGCCGACTCCGAGTTCCCGTGATCATCACGGATCTCGATCAGGCTCGTGTCGATAAAGGAATCTCCTATATCTATGACGAGATTGACAAGCTCGCCGACAAAAAACGTATCTCGCCAGACGAAAAAAATCGGCTCAAGAGCCTGGTTAGCGGAACAACTTCTCGAGCCGACTTCGCAGATTGTGACTGGGTGATTGAGGCCGTCTTTGAAGAACTCGCGATTAAACAGGAAGTCTTTGCAGAGATCGAAAAACACGTTTCGTCCGAGGCGATTCTGGCCACCAACACCAGCTCGCTCTCGGTAGAGAAGATTGGTGCTGGACTCGCTCATCCCGAGAGGCTGGTTGGGTTCCACTTCTTCAATCCTGTAGCGGTGATGCCGCTCATCGAGGTGGTCAACGCACCCCAGACCAACGCGGAAGCACTCGCAACCGCAATGAGTGTTGCAAAGAAGCTCAAGAAAACCGCCGTCATTACACGTGATACACCCGGATTTGTGGTGAACCGTGTTCTTGCCAAGCTGCTCGGTGAGGCAATGTATGCGGTTGATACCGGTACGCCCTTTGAAACCGTTAATCACGCGCTGGATCCCTTCGGCCTTCCCATGAGCGCGTTTGAGCTCCTTGAACTCGTAGGGCTCAAGGTTGGAGCGCACGTTCTTGACACGCACCACGCGGCTTTCCCCGACCGCTTTTACCGAAGTGATAACCTGCACAAACTTGCCGAGTACGGAAAGATCCTCGACCGAGACGGTAAAGGAAAAATCAAGGGCTTTGATAAAGGTGCCCTCAAAATCATCGCCAACGGAAGTCCTACCCCGTGGACGGGCGCAAAAGCTACCGCTGATGCGCAGGCTGTTACCGGGCAGCAAATCCTTGACCGGGTACAAGACGGGTTGGCTGATGAAATCCATCGCATGCTCGAAGACAACGTTGTGCACGGTGCCGAGGACATTGATCTGTGCATGATCATGGGAGCTGGTTGGCCCTTCCAAATGGGCGGGGTTACCCCCTATCTCGACCGAGTAGGCGCGAGCGAGCGCGTATTTGGGGCATCATTTCATGACCCACAGATTCGGGGTATCCACCGATAGTTTTCACGCTCGGACACGTTCTCGCTGGTTTTACTCCATCTCCAGTGCGGTCTCCCTTGCGAGAACGTGTTCGTTAGACAGTCCCCCCGCCCCTATCTCTCATAGTTTCTTCCGGGCTTCTTTTGGGATCGGCTGCCAGATTTCTTTCCGCGTTGTTTATAGTCGAGTTTCCCTGGTGATGCTCTGATCGCTGCGGTGTGCCCGCCCCGTGTGTAGCTGCAGGGCGCTCGTGACCAGGGGAAAATGACTGAACGCCTGTGGCATGTTACCCAACTGACGCTGTTCGACAGGGTCCCACTCCTCGCTGAGAAGCCCAACATCATTACGCAGTTCCAGTAAACGCTCAAAGAGCTGGGTTGATTCCCTGCGGTGACCGGCGCTGTGCAGGGCATCAACCATCCAGAAAGAACAGGCAATAAACATTCCCTCACCGCCGCTGAGTCCATCGCCCGATTTTTCAGTCTGATAGCGTCGTACCATCCCGTCCTCGCTCAATTCGTTACGGATCGCCTGGATTGTTCCCTCGACACGAGAATCAGACCCCGGGAGGAATCCCACCCTCGGGATAAGCAGAAGACTCGCGTCAAGCTCGGGTCTTCCGTAGGACTGAGTGAAAGTGTTTCGTTCGGCATCGTATCCCTTCTGTAACACCTCAGCTTTGATAGTGTCGCGCAGCTTCTCCCAGCGCTCCCCCGGGCCCCACAGCTGATATTTTTTTACCGAACGTGACATGCGATCCGCGGCAACCCACGCCATAACCTTCGAGTGAGTAAAGTGTCGCGGGTCACCTCGCATTTCCCAGAGTCCATTATCTGGCTGCTGCCAGTTACCCTCCAGGTGGTTCATAAGCGCCACCTGAATGTCCCACGCATCATCGTGAGTTCCGATTCCAGAGTCGCGGGCTAGATTAAGCCCGTCCAACGTTTCCCCCCACACGTCCAATTGCAGCTGCTGAGAGGCAGCATTACCCACTCTCACGGGACGGGAGTCTTCATATCCCGAGAGCCACGAAAGCTCTGACTCGGGCAGCCGTCGGGTACCGTCGATGCTGTACATGATCTGGAGGTCTGCGGGGTCTCCTGCTACCGCACGCAGGAGCCACTCTCGCCACTCACGGGCCTCCGACTCATATCCTGCGGCAAGAAGCGCCTGTAGCGTATAGCTGGAATCGCGTAACCAACAATAGCGATAGTCCCAGTTGCGCGGACCTCCAATTTTCTCGGGCAGGGAGGTGGTCGGGGCCGCAACTATTCCACCGGTTGGCGCGTAAGTGAGCGCTTTAAGCGTAATCAGGGAGCGTGTGACCGCGTCTCGGTACGGCCCCGTAACGTGCTGTCCCTGAGATACCCACTCTTTCCAAAAGGACAGAGTGTCTTGATAGGCACTCTCCGCAGAAAACAGCGCGGGTTCCTTCTCTTGACTGGGGTACCATGTGAGGACAAAGGGGATGCGATCTCCCTCCTGCACCGTAAAGTTGGCAACTGTCGCCCAGTTTTTACCGAAATTTCTTATTGGACTGCTGAAACGAATAGCGTCGGGACCCGCGACGGCATACATGTGTTCCGCATAGTGCCGCACCCAGGGAATAATACTGCCGTAGTCAAATCGAACCTTCAGCTCGGAGTACATCTCTACGGAACCGCTCACTCCTTCAACAATTCGGATCACGTCGGGAGCTTTTTCGCGAGGCGGCATAAAGTCGATCACACGGACGGTTCCCGTGGGGGTAACCCACTCCGTCTCAAGAATCAGAGTGTCTCCCTGGTAGCGGCGAGAGGTTGATTTTCCCTCACCGGGAGGGGCCAACAACCAGCGACCCGCACGCGGTGCGTCCAAAAGTGCAGCAAAGCACGCTGGGGAATCGAGACGAGGCAGACACAGCCAATCGATTGACCCGGTGTTACTCACTAGGGCGGCAGCCTGCAAATCTCCGATCAGGGCATAGTCTTCAATGCGGGCCATGATCCGATTATTACACAGTCAAACAGAAAGTTCCTCTACCATACAAAAATACGCAAAGTGTATGGTGGGAGAACATCATCTACATCATAAACATCGGAGTAACAAAATGCTTCTCACGGATAAGACGATACTGGTAACCGGCGGAAACAGCGGGATCGGTGAGGCCATTGTGCTCGCTGCCGCAGCCGAGGGCGCAAACATTGTTATCGATTATGTTACGCATCCCGAGGAGGCACACAAACTCGTGAAGCGAGTTCAGGGTGCGGGAGGACAGGCAATAAGCGTTCAGGCGGATGTGAGCCGAGTATCAGATATTCAAAAGATGATACAGCAGGCGGTTGATAGTTTTGGAAAGCTCGACGTTATGGTCAACAATGCGGGCATTGAGACCAGAACTTCGGTGCTCGACACAACCGAGGAGCAGTACGATCGGGTCCTTGAGGTTAACCTCAAAAGCGCCTTCTTTGGCACCCAGCGCGCGGCTCAACAGTTTATCGCACAGAAAACGGGCGGCCTTATTCTTAACATCTCTTCCGTACATGAAGACTGGCCGATGCCGGGTAACATAGCATATTGCCTCTCCAAGGGTGGGGTTCGGATGCTCACCCGAACGGCGGGAGTAGAACTTGGAAAACATGGAGTTCGGGTGGTTAACCTTGCCCCCGGGGCGGTCGAGACCCCCATTAACACCAGCACAATGGCAGACCCGGAGAAGATGAAGGCTCTTGACGATGCGATACCACTGGGAAGGATGGCCCACCCCGAGGAAATTGCAAAACTTGCGGTTTTTCTTGCGTCCGGAGAGTCATCCTACATGACAGCCACGACCGTGTTCCTCGACGGAGGAATCATGCAGGGCAGTGTGGGTCTTTAGGCATCCTGCGCGGTGATCCCAATAGACTTGGTCGTGGTCGGCACCTCTTTCCCCGGAAGGGGCCGCGCAACGGGAATTTTACTTCCTAAAACCTGCGCCACCAGGTCGCGGGCGATCTGCTGACCGGTGAGGCCGGCGTCTTCAAGGATTTCCTCGCGGGTTGCGTGGCTCATAAACTCATCCGGAAGCCCAAGCTCCGTAACAGCGGTATCCACTCCGGCGCAGCGAAGATCCTGACGAATGCGCGTGCCCACGCCGCCAACACGAACACCGTCTTCAAGACTCACCACAATGCGGTGCTGCGCGGCCAGGTCGATAACACTCGTGGGTACGGGAACGACCCAGCGGGGATCAACAACGGTAGAACCGATTCCCTGGTGTGCCAGACGATCCGCCACCTCAAGCGCAACGCTTGCCATCGGCCCAACGGCGACCAGCAAAACGTCTTTCTGGTCACCCTCGTAAAGAACGTCAACGCCGTCGTTCGTTCGACGGAGAGCGGGCACTGAGGTGGGGGCAACACCCTTGGGGAAACGAACCACGGTGGGAGCATTTTTAGTATCAACAGCCTCGCGCAATTCTTCGCGCAGCGTCTCTGCGTCTCGAGGGGCCGCAATGCGGATTCCAGGAACAACCTGAAGTATTGCCAAATCCCATACCCCGTGGTGGCTCGGACCGTCTGGCCCCGTGACCCCGGCCCGGTCAAGAACAAAAGTAACGCCCGCCCGGTGCAGCGCAACATCCATCACGACCTGATCAAAAGAGCGGTTCATAAATGTTGAATACATTGCAACGACGGGGTGCAGTCCACCATAGGCAAGACCGGCGGCGCTCGTGACCGCGTGTTGCTCAGCAATACCAACGTCGTACACACGATCGGGAAAACGCTCGGCAAAGTGGTGGAGTCCCGTGGGACGCAGCATAGCCGCTGTAATACCGATCACACGCGGGTTCTTTTCCGCGATATTAACAATCTCATCGCTAAAGATGGATGTCCAGGAGCGCCCAGCAGCGATCCCCAGCGGACGCCCGTTGGAGGGATCAATCTTACCAACGGCATGGAACTGGTCCTTCATGTCCAGACGCGCTGGCGCGTATCCCCGTCCTTTTTCGGTGATCACGTGGAGGATGACCGGTTGCCCGTAGTTCTTAGCCTGGCGCAGGGCCTCCTCCATGGCGCGGAGATCGTGCCCGTCTACCGGACCTACATACTTGATATCGAGGTTTGAGTAAAGAGACTCGTTATTGGTAAACCTGCTCAGAAATCCGCGTGTACCGCCACGAATACCCCGATACAGGGCACGTCCACCCGCTCCGAAACGCCCAAACGCCCACTCGCTAGAGCGCTGCAGGTCACGATATGTGCGTTTGGTCCGTACTCCGTTGAGAAAACGAGCCATTCCACCGATAGTCGGAGCGTAGGAACGCCCGTTGTCGTTCACAACAATAACCAGGTTGCGGGAGTTATCGTCGCTGATGTTGTTCAAGGCCTCCCAGGTCATCCCTCCCGTGAGAGCCCCGTCACCCACAACGGCAACAACGTGGCGTTGTTTTTGTCCGGTTTGCGAAAAGGCTCGAGAGATTCCATCGGCCCAGCTGAGCGAGCTGGAGGCGTGGGAACTCTCTACGATGTCGTGTTCAGACTCCGAGCGTTGCGGGTATCCCGCGATCCCGCCGCGAAGACGCAACCGAGAAAAGTCTTGTCGACCCGTAAGAATTTTATGCACATAGGATTGATGACCCGTGTCAAAAATAATGGGGTCGTTTGGTGAGTCAAACACCCGGTGCAAAGCTATTGTCGTCTCGACCACGCCGAGGTTGGGACCCAAGTGGCCCCCGCTCTTAGACACCTCGGCTATGAGGAAATCACGGATCTCTTGCGCAAGCGTCTCAAGTTCTTCAAACGAGAGCTGATCAAGATCACGGGGACCATTGATCCTCTTCAAAACGCTCACACGACCTCCTCTTAGCACTTTGGGTTTGTGCTGCGTAAGTAGCGGCAGGCACCCAGGGTAGTTTACGGCCCAAAGCACATAGTTTGCTCTGTACTCACCGAATCAACGATGAAGATTATTATGCTACCACCATAAGATCACCGTGTCTCGCTATTCTCACGATCAACTTCTCACTCAGGCTTCTTGTATTCTGCGCTTTTCTTTTCCCAGACGAACCGATGAAAAACAGCCAGGTCCTCCTCCCCCAGACCAGCCTCGGTGAGATCACAAAACTCACCAAAAACAGTATCCAGGAGCGGTGTCGGCGTGTGCGTGGCGCTAGCCTCCGCCACTGCAAAAGAGAGATCCTTCACCATAAATTTTGCTGCCCCAGTAACCGTGTAGTCTCGCTTGACTAGGCGTTCACGTTTAGTCTCTAAAACTCGACTGGAAGCATACCCACCCTCAAGGAGGGTTAACAACGCACTGAGTTCTAGTCCTGAGCGTTCCGCAATAACACTTGCCTCAGAGATAGCCACCATCGTGCTCGCAACAATGAGCTGGTTACAAGCTTTTGCGACCTGTCCCGCACCCAAGGGACCCAGGTGCACCGGATTACCGCAGTGCGAGAGTATGGGAAGCACCTTTTCTACGTCCGAGACGTCTCCTCCCACCATAATCGAGAGGGTTCCCGCCTGCGCCCCCTCGGTGCCACCGCTCACGGGTGCATCCACCAGACGCATCTTCTCTGCGGTGCGCTGGCGTAGTTGCTGATCCAGGCTACGTACGCTCTCGGGTGAAATCGTTGAAGAAACCACGACGATGCTGGATGAGGTAGCGGTTGCGATTCCCTCGGGGCCAAATAAGAGATGCTCCACCTGCAGGCTATCGGGAACCATCAGGACGATAACCTCTGAAATATTTGCAAGTTCACGCGGTGAGTCGACCCACAGCGCACCGCCTCGCGTAGCGGCCTCGGCACGTTCGCGGCTTCTCCCGGTAACAGCTATCCGCGCGAGGTGCGGGTCACTTTTTTGCGAAGCCAAAAGATTAAAAACCATGGGCAGCCCCATGTTTCCCAAGCCGATAAAACCAATGCTATTTTTCGAGGAATTCTCCATCGCAGGCTCCTGTAACATACGATCAGAATACAGAACATCGTTCACTATGATGAATGATACGCTTTTTATCCCTTTAACCCTAAGGAAATTATAGCCCCATGACAAACCGCCTAAGAGTGGTTGCCGCCACCCCGATCAGCGAAGATCTCGTCGCTCATGTGCTCTCCCTCGAACCCCGAATCGATTTTGTGAGGGATCAGACGCTCCTTCCCTCCATGCGGCACCCGGGAGATCACGCGGGAGACCCCGCCTTCACTCGCACCCAGGAGCAGCAGCGGGCATTTGAAAAATTAATTGACTCGGCGGAGGCTCTGTACGGGGTTCCCGACGAGAAGCCCTCGGAACTTGCACGGACAGCTCAAACAAACCCGACGCTCCGCTGGGTCCACACCATGCCGGCGGGCGGAGGCGCACAGGTACGCAGCGCCCAGCTTTCAGATCGAGACCTCAAGCGCATAGCTTTTAGCACCTCGGCTGGTGTTCACGCCGAACCGCTTGCTGAGTTTGCTCTTTTTGGACTGCTTGCCGGAGCAAAAACGCTTCCCACCCTGCAACACAATCAAAAGCAAAAACTCTGGCCCGGCCGCTGGACAATGCCGCTCATTCGGGAACAGACGATTCTCATTATTGGCCTGGGCAGCATCGGTAAGGCAACCGCACTGAAGCTTAAAGCGCTGGGCGCAACTGTTATCGGAACGAGTAGGCGCACAGACCCCGTTGCCGGCGTGGATGAACTCGTTCACCCCAAAGATCTTGCCCGGGCCGTCTCACGCGCCGATGGCATAGTGGTGACGCTTCCCGGAACCACCACCACCGAGGGCCTGGTGAGCCGAAGCCTACTCGACCGGGTCAAACAGGGAAGCACCTTTGTAAACGTCGGCCGGGGCACGGTTGTTGACGAGCAAGCGCTGACGGAGGCAATCGAGAACGGCCGCATCGCATACGCCGCCCTCGACGTCTTTGCACACGAACCTCTCTCACCAAACAGTCCCCTCTGGTCTTCTCCCCGCGTGCTTATCAGCCCCCATACGGCAGCCCTTAACCCCGCAGAGGACCGTCTCATTGCAGAACTTTTTGCCCAAAACGCCGGGAGGCTCCTGGACGGAAAGGAGCTCATCAACCGGGTCAACACGGTAGAGTTTTACTGACCAAACAGGGTTTTCTTGTGCGGAGCACTTCGGTGATTCAGAACCACTATCGGAAGTTTCCTCAACCGGATTTTCCCTGCACATGACGCTTCGATACTGTTCGCCCGAGTAAACGCAACATCAGCCCCAGGGCTTCCCTGCGCACCAGATTTTAACATCAAGGAGAAAGAATTGGGCAATCACGAAACCGATAAACCCGCCCAGGCACCCGCCGTTGTTAAAGCGGTTAAGATACTCGACCTGCTCGCTCAGAATCCCGGACGCGCAAAACCGCTCAGCGATATCGCGCGAGAACTCGGCATTGCAAAATCATCAACCTCCAACCTCTGCGCGGCGCTTGAAGAAGGAAATCTGGTGCGAAAAACTGGGAGCGGCTATCTACTGGGACGCCGCACGGTCGAGCTCGGCAGTTCTTTCCTGGCGGGCTTCGACCAGGTTCGCGAATTCTACAGAATCTGCGAGGAGTCCGAGGTCCTCCAAAATAACCTGGTTCAGCTTGCCATGCTCGACGGCGTCAGGGCATTGTACCTCGCGGTTTACGAGGGCCGCGAGAGGTTCCCCCTCTCGGCGAGTGTTGGTGATAGATACCCAGCCTCGTCAACGGCGGTAGGAACGGCCCTGCTCTCGGAGCTCTCCCCGGAGCGGGTTGAGGACCTCTATAGCGACCCGGCGCAGATGGTGACCCTCACCAATCGATCGACCAAAGACCTGAAGACCCTGCAAAAAAAGCTTGCGGACACTCGTTCGCGTGGGGTGGCCCTTGATGATCGTGAAGTTCACCTCAGCGTTGTTGGGCTTGCCGTTCTTATCCCCTCAACCCGAAACGGCGAACCCTCCTTTGCTATCGGCGCATCCCTGGTTCATCCTTACGATAGCGAGGAAGAGCGCTCCGTGGTAACCGCGGCGCTGCGGGAGGCCGCGGAAAAGCTCAAGCGACCAACGTTAAGCTCTCACTAACACCCAAAAAGCGTTCAGCATATTGAACCTAATTCAGCATAATGTTTCTTTTGTGTGAAAAAGCTGTTACATTCTTCTCACGGGGAAATCCCCGTCATGAGGTCTACCGTCTCCATCAACGGCGATTTCTCTGAATTCCTCGAGGTAGAGACACACACGAGAGGTATTAGCTGTGGACGAAGAAGGCACAGACACCACCGTCAGATCATCATCCGATCCCGAGTACGCCGCAAATCTTCGACGGGCAACCCTCGCTTCGAGCGTCGGGAGCGCGCTGGAATACTATGATTTTGCACTCTACGGATTAGCATCCGCCCTCATCTTCAGTAAGCTTTTCTTCTCCAACCTCGAACCGACAGTTGCCCTCATCGCGAGCTTTGCTACATTTGGGGTTGCGTTTGCGGCCCGTCCGCTCGGAGGGATATTCTTCGGCGCGATGGGCGATAAGCTGGGACGCAAATGGGTGCTCATCACAACAATCGCGCTCATGGGCGGAGCCTCCACCCTGGTTGGCTTACTCCCCACCTACGAGCAGATTGGCATCTGGGCGCCCACGCTACTCGTTCTACTGCGCCTCCTCCAGGGCTTTGGGGCAGGAGCCGAGCAGGCGGGTGCCACGGTTCTCATGGCCGAGTACGCTCCGGTTCGTCGCCGGGGATTCTTTTCCGCCCTGCCCTTCATCGGAATTCAAGCGGGCACCCTCCTCGCCTCCGGGGTATTTGTCTACCTGGGCACACTTCCCACGGAGGTTCTGCTCGCTGGGGTCTGGCGAGTCCCCTTCATCGCGTCAGTCCTCCTGATTGGCCTGGCCGTTCTCATTCGCATCCGCCTCAAGGAGAGCCCCACCTTCATCGAACTTGAAAAACAGGAGCAGATCTCCAAAAATCCCCTTCGGGAGGTGTTTAGCGCCTCTTTTCCTAACGTTCTGCGCGGTATCGGTCTGCGCATGGGTGAGAACGGTGGATCATATATTTTTAGCACGCTCGCGGTGAGCTACATTGTGGGCACCATCGGAGTTGACGCTTCGATAGGCCCGCTTGCCGTTGCCATAGGATCGCTCGTGGGCATGGTATCCGTACCCTATGCGGGACATATTTCGGATCGGTTCGGACGCATTCGCGTATATCGTTTTGGAGCCCTGTTTCTTCTTCTGCTCACCTTTCCCGGTTGGTGGCTGCTCTCGCTCGGAAATCCAGTTGTTGCGGTCGTCGTGATCGCAGTAGCCATTGGGTTTGGTGTGAACACCATGCTCGGCGCCCAGTGCGCTCAGCTCCCGGAGCTCTTTGGTAATCGCCACCGCTACGTGGGTGTTGCCATGTCACGCGAGCTCAGCGCCGTACTTGCCGGTGGTATTGCCCCCGTGCTCGGCGCCTGGCTCATCCAGACCAGCAGCGGATCCTGGTGGCCAATCGCTATCTATGTTTTTATACTTGCCGCCATCTCATTTGGCACCACGTTTATCACCCCCGAGACCCGCTCGCGGGACCTCACCCTCACAACTGACGCTTCCGAAGACACCCCCGAACAGGTCTCGACCCGTCCACCCGCACTCACCACGCTGGCCGAATACCGCAAAGACACACTCACCCGTTCTCAGGGTTCCAGCGCACAACAGAAAGTAGCCACACACATATGACTTCCTCTACCCTCTTCGACCTGACCGGGAAACGGGCCCTTGTCACCGGTTCTAGCCGGGGCATCGGCAGCACGCTGGCCGAGGGGCTTGCCTCTCACGGAGCCTCCGTTATAGTTCACGGACGTAACGCCACACAGGTGGAACGCACCCGCGAACGCATCGCGGAAAGCACACTCACAACGGTGTCTTCCATTCTCTTTGATGTCACAGACGAAACCGCAGTGACCGAAGCTATCCACACGATTGAAAATGATCTGGGAGCCATCGACATTCTTGTCAACAACGCGGGCATCCAACGAAGAGCCCCGTTCACCGATTTTGCTCTCACCGATTGGAATGACCTGGTCGCTACCAACCTCACCAGCGCTTTCCTCGTAGGACAACAGGTGGCCCGCCACATGGCACAGCGCGGTGCCGGAAAAATTATCAACATCGGCTCTGTGCAAACCGCGCTCGGGCGTCCGGGAATCACCCCCTACGCCGCAACCAAGGGTGGTATCGGAATGCTCACCAAGGGAATGTGCGCAGACCTTGCGCCCCTGGGCATCCAGGTAAACGCCCTCGCCCCCGGGTATTTTGCCACCGATCTCACGGCTGCCCTAGTCGAGAACGCCGAGTTCAGCACGTGGGTACAGAAACGCACTCCCGCGGGCCGCTGGGGCCAAGCTGAAGACCTGGTGGGGACACTGATCTACCTGGCTTCCTCTGGTTCCGCGTTTGTTAATGGCCAGATTGTCTATGTTGACGGGGGGATGACGGCCGTTGTCTAGAACTTCCCCAAGGACGGAAGCGCTTGCACCCGAGACAACAGAGGCGCTTGTCATACACGCGCAGGGCCAGCTCAGCGTTGATACCGTTACCCTCTCCCCCGCGTCACCACAGGAGGCACTCATCGATATCGCCTACGGGGGCATCTGCGGCTCGGACCTGCACTACTGGAGCCACGGTGCGGCGGGAGACTCAATACTTCGAGAGCCCTTGATTCTGGGGCATGAGGTCTCGGGAATTGTCCGGACCTCTGCGAGAGACGGAAGCGGCCCGGGAGTCGGCACTCGAGTAACGGTACATCCGGCTCGCCCCGGCCCGGGGGATGGCAGCCGTTACCCTCAGAATCGACCAAATCTCTCCCCCGGCTGTACCTACCTGGGTAGCGCGGCACAGTTCCCGCACACCCGGGGGGCCTTTGCCAGGACAATTGCTCTCAGCACCGACATGCTTCGCCCGCTACCCGACACCCTCCCCCTCCGTCGAGCTGCTCTCGCCGAGCCCACCAGTGTCGCGTGGCACGCGGTCAAACGTGGAGGCGATCCCCGGGGCAAAAGGGTTCTTGTTGTGGGCAGCGGACCCATCGGAACCCTCATCATCGCTGTTCTTGCCCGGGCGGGAGCATCCGAAATTATTGCGGTAGACATACACGATGGGCCGCTCAATATCGCGCGTTCGGTAGGCGCAACCCGGACTCTGCTCGCCCCCGGCGCTCAGAGCATCGCGGGCATTGATGCCGACATCGTCATTGAATCCTCGGGGACCCATCGGGGATTGGCCTCCGCCGTTCGCGGTGCTACGCGGGGCGGACGCATCGTTATGGTGGGTCTCCTTCCCTCGGGAGAGCAGCCTACCCTCATCTCAATAGCAATCTCACGAGAGCTTGAACTGGTGGGGTCATTTCGATTTAACTCGGAGATCAACGAGGTGATTCAAGCGCTTGCAGACGGTTCGCTGTGGGTGGATCCAATCATCACTCACGAGTACACGCTACTCGACGCCGAGGAGGCATTTAGCATCGCGTCACAGGCGTCGCTATCCAGCAAGGTGCTGCTACGCTTCAGAATGGACTAATGTTTTCTTCCCGTGAGAAGAGGTGACCGCGATAATCCGTCGTAGCGCCGATCGCGCCTCCGATGTCCAGAGAGCGCCAATAAAATCGTGAAAGGCCCCCCGATATACCCGAAGCTCCACAGTACCCTGTGCCTCCGTTATTTTTTGTGCGAGCCGCACCGCATCCGGATAGAGCAGGTCGTGAGTGCCCTGATAGATATACACCGGAGGAAGATCGTGCATATCGCCGTGTAGAACACTCACCAGGGGGTCAGAGGGATCTTTCTCACCAGCCCACCAGCGAGCGGCAAGTTGTAATCCCCCGCGCCTGAGAACCGGATCTCGGCGTTTATTTGCGGGAATTTGCGGATTGCTCATGGTCAGGTCAACCCACGGGGCAACAAGAATAACCGCGTCAGGAGCACGCAAGCCCTCATTACGGCAGCGCTGAGCCCACCCCAGAGCAAGGGAACCGCCCGCAGAATCACCCATCATAAATATCTCGTGACCATCTGATCGCTCTGTTGCCGTGAGATAAAGCGTCTCAAGAAACTCATAGGCGTCGGTGGCCGTGTACTCCGGGGCAAGCCCGTACAACGGGACGATAACGGTCGCCCGACTACGACGCAGAAGAGCGGAAACTAACCACCAGTGAAACAGGTTGATGGGGACGACAAAACCGCCGCCGTGCAAAAATATAATCTGATCTCCCGAGGGGCTTTTTTGGGGAGTAAGGGTGAGAACACGCTGTCCCTTCACCCTGGACTCTTCGATGTGAGCGATTTTTCTGATCGACTCGGGAGGGGTCGCTTCTTTGCGAGGGCGGGACACAGCCCTGCGTATTGTTCTTTCGTTTAAGTAGGGAGGAAACGCGTAAAACAAGACCCTGCTCAGGGTCATTCTCAGCGACATACAGAATATCCTCTCACTCTCATCGGCCCTCAAACTCACACTACTCCCTATCCTGCAGAAAGCGGAAGTGGTTGCGGGTTCAACATCACCGCCCCTCCCATAACGATGGGAGGGGCGGTGCACGGAAGGTATGAGTACTAAAGTTACCTTTAGTTTTACACTAGTGAGCGCAAAACGTATTGCAAGATGCCCCCGTTACGATAATAATCGGCCTCACCCGGGGTATCGATACGTACTATCGCGTCAAATTCCACGGGTTTTCTCCCCCCGGCTGAAAAGTTGCTCGGGGTGGCCACAACACGCACCGTCTTGGGGGTCTCACCCTCATTGAGCTTCTCAATACCCGTTATATCGAAGGTTTCGGTGCCGTCAAGACCAAGAGAATCCGCGGTCTCTCCCTCTGGGAACTGTAACGGTAGAACACCCATGCCGATCAGGTTAGAGCGGTGGATACGCTCAAAGCTCTCGGTGATCACCGCGCGCACGCCCAGCAGGCTCGTTCCCTTGGCAGCCCAGTCACGAGAGGAACCGGAACCGTATTCCTTACCTCCAAGCACAACAAGCGGTGTTGCAGCGTCCTGATAGTTTTGTGCCGCGTCGTAGATAAAAGCCTGGGGTCCGTCCTGCTGAGTAAAGTCGCGAGTGTACCCGCCCTCGACGTCGGTGAGTAGCTGATTTTTCAGGCGAATGTTGGCAAAAGTTCCCCGAATCATCACCTCGTGATTACCACGACGGGATCCATAGGAGTTAAAATCCTTGCGTGCAATGCCGTTGGCGATCAGGTACTGGCCCGCGGGAGTATCCGCTTTAATATTTCCAGCGGGGCTAATGTGGTCGGTGGTGACAGAGTCTCCCAGTTTAGCAAGAACCCGGGCACCCGCGATATTGGTTACCGGTGTGGTCTCCATCGTCATGCCCTCAAAATACGGAGGCTTACGCACATAGGTTGATTCACTATCCCACTCAAAAACATTCCCCGTAGGAATCGGAAGAGAGCGCCAGCGGTCATCACCGTCAAAAACACTACCGTATTTATTGGTGAACATTCCGGTATCAATAGAACTATCAATCGTCGCCTGAACCTCAAGCGGATCGGGCCAGATATCCTTCAGGAAAACGTCGTTTCCTTCTTTATCCTTACCCAACGAATCACTGTCAAAATCAAAGTTCATTGATCCGGCAAGCGCGTAAGCGATAACAAGAGGGGGGCTTGCCAGGTAGTTCATCTTAACATCGGGGTTAATGCGTCCCTCAAAGTTACGGTTACCCGACAGCACCGAGGTAACAGCAAGGTCGTTGGCCTGAACAGCGGCAGAGACCTCTTCGGGAAGCGGGCCCGAGTTTCCGATACAGGTTACACAGCCATAACCCACAAGATAAAAACCAAGCTCCTCTAGGTAGGGTGTGAGACCAGACTTGTCGTAGTAGTCGGTCACGACCTTAGATCCCGGAGCGAGCGTTGTCTTCACCCAGGGCTTAGCACGAAGTCCCTTTCTCGCGGCGTTACGAGCGAGGAGCCCGGCCGCAAGCATCACTGAAGGGTTTGAGGTGTTGGTGCACGAAGTAATCGAAGCGATCGTGACCGCACCGTGGTCAATAATATAGCTCTCACCCTTATCGTTGGTGATCTTTGCCGGGTTGGAGGCGCCTGCCGGACCCGAGCTGATCAGGATGGGGGCCTCTGAGGTGTGGCCAGCGTCCTCCGGGCTGGAGGATGGCGGGTCCGAGGCGGGGAATGATTCCATCGACTCACGATCGATGATCGAGTGCGAAACAGTTGCGTAGTTGTTTAGATCGGATGCAAACTGCTCTTTTGCCTGGGTGAGCTCAATACGATCTTGGGGGCGTTTTGGACCCGCGATTGAGGGAACAACCGTGCTGAGGTCAAGCTCGAGGTACTCACTGAAAACGGGCTCGGCAGTGGAATCGTGCCACATTTTTTGTAGTTTTGAGTACTGCTCTACCAGAGCAATCTGTTCTTCGCTGCGGCCGGTAAGGCGGAGGTAATCAAGGGTAACGTCGTCAATCGGGAAGATCGCGGCGGTTGACCCAAACTCGGGGCTCATATTGCCAATAGTGGCCCGGTTTGCAAGGGGAACAGACGCAACTCCCTCACCGTAAAACTCAACAAACTTACCCACAACACCGTGCTGACGAAGCAGCTGGGTGATAGTCAGCACAACATCGGTTGCGGTAACACCCGCCGGAATCTGCCCGGAGAGCTTAAAGCCAACAACCTTGGGAATCAGCATCGAGACGGGCTGTCCCAGCATGGCCGCTTCCGCCTCAATACCGCCAACGCCCCAGCCGAGCACTCCCAGTCCGTTAACCATGGTCGTGTGGGAGTCAGTTCCCACACACGTGTCGGGATAAGCCTGGAGCTTGCCCTCAACCTCGCGGGTGTAGGTTACCCGCGCAAGATACTCAATGTTTACCTGATGCACGATGCCGGTTCCCGGGGGCACAACCTTAAAGTCGTCAAAGGCGGTTTGACCCCAGCGGAGGAATTGGTAGCGCTCACCGTTACGCTCATACTCAATCTCAACATTGCGTCGGAACGAATCAGCTGTACCGAAGAGGTCAGAGATAACAGAGTGGTCTATCACAAGCTCTGCGGGTGCAAGCGGATTAATCTTGTTGGGGTCGCCACCCAGGTCGGCAACCGCCTCGCGCATGGTTGCGAGGTCAACGATACAGGGCACCCCGGTGAAGTCCTGCATGACAACACGCGCCGGGGTAAATTGAATCTCGGTATTGGGCTCCGCCTGAGGGTCCCAGTTGCCCAGTGCCGCGATGTGTTCTCGCGTGACGTTTGCACCATCTTCGGTGCGAAGAAGGTTTTCCAGCAAAACCTTAAGACTATAGGGCAGCTTCTCATAGCCGGGAACGGAATCGATACGAAAAATCTCGTAGTCCTGCGAACCCACCGAGAGGGTTCCACGTGCGCCAAAACTGTTAACCACGGTCACGATATCTCCTTACATTGAGCCTGAGTTAATTTTGCTCCCAGAAACCGCGAACCGCCACCAAGGATTACCTTACCTAGCCTGACAATTCACGGAAATTCCGGGGAAAATTATCTCGATATCAAGATAATTCTACCATTGATTTGAGACATTTTTGACACGCTTAACACCAGCACACAGGCACAGGCACCGTCAAATCATAGACCAAGAATCCTGTACCACGCACTTCGAGAGAAACGGTTCCGACTATTTGTCCGATTCACCCGAGGGAGCAGCCTCACCGGCCACCACGTCATTCTCGTTAGATTGGCCCGCAGCGGAAGAATGGCGACCAATACTTGATCGCACCACGAGCCAGGAAAGCACCACAAGCAACGCAAAAAGCGGCACCCCCATCACAAATCGTGCGATGCCCAGCGCCTCAATCTGTTCCGCGTAGAACAGGGGAAGCTGCACCACAAGACGAAGAGCAAAAAGTCCCACCCACATGAGTGTAACCAGCGTCATGATTCGGAAGGTTTTCTTATCCGAGCGCCAGGAGGTACCTATTCCCGTAAAGAATCCAATTCCCACACCAATCAGAGGCCATCTCACCACAACCGATACGAGTAGACCCAGCCCCCAGGCAGCATTGGTGAAGAACCCGGTGAGGAAGTAGTCCACCGCACGACCGGTAAGCAACGCTATCACCACACAAAAGACAATACCCAAAAGCCCTGACAGGGCGGGGCTGATCGGTTTCCTCCGCACGATCCTGGCAACCAGAAAGCCTACGCCGATAATAACGGGAGCGATAACACTCAGCTCAAGCTCATGCGTTAAAATATAAACACCCAAGAAGACTAGGCCGGGCAGCACGGATTCAAGCATGCCCCAGTAACCACCCAGGGATTCAAGTACGGCATCTTTTGTGAGCTTTTCCCCGGTTGCCGCGCGCGCAACACTGTCGACCAGGCCAGAGCGCACGGATCGAGAAGTGGCGCCGGGTTCGGAGATGCCGGGAGGTAAGGGCTCATCCCCTTCGCGATCGCTCACGGGAAGGGACGACTCATCGCCGGGTAATTTTCCCTCCGGACTCTCGGGTATCTTGTCACCACTCTGCGCCGCCATTCTTGTTTCAGCTTTCCAAGGAGCCCTGCTCGGTACCGGCTTCCCCAGCCGCCGCCGCCGGAACGCGAAGAGCGAGTAGGTCGCGTGGGGGCAGAGGCTGTTCCCCGCGCACCACAACCACGCTGCGAAATATCTCGTAGATCTTCTCTCGAGCATCATCATCAGACAGTGCAGCTCCCGAAACTACACCGCGGAGAAGCCAACGGGGACCATCAACCCCTATAAAACGCACCCGGTTCGAGCCTCCGTCTGCCGCAGTAATAACAGCTTCAAGCTCCGGGCCAAACACATCCTCTCGTTCATCAACCCGCGCCTTTTGCGCAACAAGCTGTTCGCGAATCTGCTCACGAACCTCATGCCACAGACCGGTGCTACGAGGAGCAGAGAAAGCCTGCAATTGCAGGGTGGATTGGTGGTAGTCAAGTGATACAGCAACGATTCTCTGGGTACCCTCCTCCACATCAAGGCGCATTTGAATCCCCTCACGGGGCAAAATTTTAAGTGACCCGAGGTCAACGTAAGGTCGCACCGCACTCGCCTCTGAAGCGTCGAAGGGTCCCTCCACTTCGCGATCAGTTGGCGCAGACTTCGATTCGTCTACTGTCG
This sequence comes from Lysinibacter sp. HNR, assembly GCF_029760935.1. Classification (NCBI taxonomy): domain Bacteria; kingdom Bacillati; phylum Actinomycetota; class Actinomycetes; order Micrococcales; family Microbacteriaceae; genus Lysinibacter; species Lysinibacter sp. HNR. The sequence continues at coordinate 1,666,155 of NZ_CP121684.1, forward strand.
GTTCCGTTGAGGCGCCCTCGGACTCTGCACTCGAGTCATCGGTCTTTTTCGTGTTATCAGCCATGAGATTATCCTTTCGAGTGTGCTGCGCCGTATCCGGTTGAGCCAAAGCCAGACTCACCCCGGTCGCTTCCGGGCAGTGTTTCCACCCGAATAAAGTTTGCCCGAGACACTCGCATAAATATCACCTGAGCGATGCGATCGCCGGGGTTCACCGTATAAGCCTTATTCTTATCAGTGTTAAGCAGGGTTACCCTGACCTCGCCGCGATACCCGGCGTCCACGGTTCCCGGTGAGTTTAACACCGTGATACCGTGCTTGGTTGCCAGACCACTGCGAGGTACCACAAAAGCCACATACCCGTCGGGCAGCGCAAAAGATACTCCGGTAGGCACCAGGGCGCGCTCTCCCGGCTCCAGCACCACGTGCTCTGTACTACAGAGGTCAGCGCCCGCATCACCGGCATGCGCGTAGGTTGGCGGGTGGTCTGCACGGATCAGTACGTCAACTGCTTCATTCACTCTTATTAGCGTAGCCCACATTCAGAATCTGATAGTCATAGAGTATGCGTTTTTATTCTGAACGACTCGTGCCCGGCGTCTGGACCTTTGTTGCGACTTTTCTGATTGTTCCCGGAACAGTCCTGGTAATCTTCCCCATCAATCAGATGGTGGCAGTCATTTCTGCCGCTGTGCTATACCTTCTTTGCGTCACGCTGCTCATTGCGACCAGCCCTGTGGTGCGTGTTGAGAAAGGACAACTCAACGCCGGCCGAGCCAAGATTTCTGTGAATCACCTGGGAAAAATTGAGCACTATGATGGGGACGATGCAACACAGCAGCGCGGCCCCCTACTGGACGCCCGCGCCCACCTAGTTATTCGGGGTTGGGTAAGCGCTATCGTTCGGATCGAACTAAACGACCCGCAAGACCCAACCCCCTACTGGATTATTTCAACTCGTCACCCGCAACAACTGGCCGACGCCATTCGTCAGGCGCAGGAGCAAAGTTAACCTAGGCGGCGCACTCGCGGCAAATGGGGCCAAGCTTGGTCTCGTGATCGATCTGGGAACGATGACGAACAAGAAAACAGTTCACGCAGGTGAACTCGTCATCCTGTGGTGGCAGTACGACAACATCAAGTTCCATATCGGACAGATCAGCACCGGCAAGTTCGAATCCAGGATTGTCAGCATCCTCTGAATCCACAACTCCCGAAAGTTTATCGGGGACACGCTCTTTTAAAGCTTCAATTGATTCAGAGTCATCATCAGATTTGCGGGGAGCGTCGTAATCAGTCGCCATTCTTTTCCATTTTCTTTATTCAACAGTGTGAACCCATGAATTATGGGAGACGGCGATAGTTTGCACGAAAGTCGCAAGAAGTGCAAACTCAACTCAGGAGACTCTCAGGTTTTTAATCCCAATATCACGGCGCGCCCGCGATATTTCCCGGCTTTTTCGATGTGCGTGACAAGATTGATGAACGCGACCTACATACCGGAGGCAGAAATTATGCAGGAGCTCAAAGTCGTCGGGAACGAAAACGGCGCCCTCGTTGTATCAAACGATACCGGAGAAAGCTTTCGTGTCATGGCGGATGACGCTCTCTTTGCGGAGGTTCGCCGACTGAGTAAACGCGAAGCCGAACCGTCAAAAGTTTCTCCACGAATCATTCAGGCACACGTTCGCGCGGGTCGTACCCACCAGGAAATCAGCGACCTCACGGGTGCCAGCGTTGCAGACATTGAACGTTACGAGGGTCCCGTTCTGGCTGAACGTCGCTATGTCCTTGACAGCGCACTCCAGGTGTCAGTCGTTTTGAACACCGCTGAGGCAGAGCTGCAACCCCACACCTTCGGTAACGCCATCAATATCCGACTCGACTCGCTCTCCGCCAGCGAGAGGGAATGGTCTTCGTGGCGCGACGACGAAGAGGGGTGGCTCGTGCGTCTCACGTTTGTCGCAAATGAAATAACCCATAACGCAACGTGGCAATTTGACCACAAGCAACTCACACTCACGCCCATCAGCTCAGAGGCAATTATTTTGTCCAAGCAGGAAGATGTGGGCGATCGTCTTATTCCTAAGCTCCACGCGGTTGATTCCCCCCGCAGCAAACGCTCGAGTGAGCGTTTTGACTCGGGCGCGTTTGACTCGCACACCCTAGAAGAAATCGACCCCACCGCTGCTCAATCCCTCGATGCAAGCGAACAGGAGGCGGCCCGCCAGGAGTCCGTTCCGCTGAATTCGCACTGGACCCAGGAGGTCGAAGAGCTTGCGGTTGCAAAAGCAGATGATCCAGCAGATTTCGGACAGACCTCAGATCTATTGGAGGCCCTGCGGCGACGGCGCGGTGAACGAGAGTCAACAGTCCCAACCTCCGACGAAACTGACCCCAACACAACACCCCTCTTCGACGTGTTGGCTTCCACCGAGGCATACGATTTTAGTTCCGATGCCCCCGCGGAGGGAGTCCCCGTATCGGGAATTAGAGGAAGCCTCTCTCCCCTCACATCCGGACTCGCGGACGGCTCCGCCCTGCCTGATCAAACACCGCAGAAGGAGGAAACCTCTCTTGATGCGACCGAAGCTTTCCAGAAGGCAGATGTTCAAAACAACGTTTCGCCTCATCCCGCCAATGATTCCGGAGCCCAGCCAGCCTCCACCCGCGGACGCAAGAAGAGAGCAGAGATGCCCAGTTGGGACGACATCCTTTTTGGATCCTCCCGTAGCGAGGATCCCGTATAGGCTCAACGGCCCCTAGTCGTTTAAGAAGCGTTTTTCTTACGCAAAAGCTCCGATTCGAATGAGCGGAACCCCCACTTCTTCGGAGCTTATTCCACCGTGCTGTCCAATCATGCCGCGAGATCCCGCATCCTCAGGGCCAACACTGTAGAGAGCGTGGTCTCCCTGTGCGATAACCAACACATCACCAATGCGCTCCAGCACCTCGGGAGCCACCTCACCAAACATGCCCGAGGCCACCGCTTCTGTCCTCGTGAGGATAAGAGCGGAATCGCCGAGCGTCCTCCCCCATCGAGTGGCAAGCTCTCGCGTTCTCTCGACGCGTGCTATCGCGTCGGTGGGGTCCAGGTACAGATACCGCATACGTGGTTCCCCACCCACTCGGACGATGCCCCCCATCATCTTTTCGTCCTCATCATAAAAGATGTGCTTAGAGGCCGGAACATCAATGATTCCATGATCTGCGGTGAGGGCGATCCCTACCCCCGGATCGACTCTATTGGCAAGCTTTCGGATCTCAGAATCGAGCGATTCTAGTGATTCGCTCCACTCCGAAGACTGCCACCCCCGCGCATGGGCAATTCGGTCAAGCTCATCCACATAGAGGTAAACAATTCCATAATTATCGCTTTTTACGGCCCCGTAAGCCTGCTGGAAGCGCTCCTCAATACTGTTTGCCGCCAGATAGTCGGCCCCCGTGAGAATCGCCGATGTGAGGCCGCTCTGTTGATGCGCAGTACGTCCAATTACCGCACTCCGAACCCCGTAGTCAGCCGCACGTTCAAACACCGTGTGTGACCGTTGCCACTCTCGAACCCGCGTGGTATGCCCCCACTCGCTGAGGGTGGTAACCAAATCACCGCTCTGTGGGTTTCGAATCCGATATCCGACCAATCCGTGCTCTCCCGGCAGAGTACCCGTGGTAATCGTGGTGAGAGCCGCCCCCGTGGTGGAGGGAAATACCGTATTGATACGTTCTCGCCACTGCGCCCACAGAAAGCGCGCATATCCCTTCCTCTCGAAAAGATTCTCGTATCCCAACCCATCAATAACGATCACAACCGCCGTTGTAGCCCGCCCCCAGGCTGATGAACGCTCCTCCACACCCAACGAAGAGAGGCAAATTGGTAAAACTTCGGCAAGGCGCGAACCATATGACATTTGCATAGATAGCATGGGGGCAATCGTATCTCGTACGCGCAAGATCATGTGAAAGCAACAGTGAATAAAAACCACACCCCAACCGAGAAAATTGAAGACATCGACATCTCAGAGGAGATGCAGAGTTCATTTCTGGAATACGCCTACTCGGTCATTTATTCACGCGCGCTGCCCGACGCTCGGGACGGCCTCAAACCCGTACAGCGCCGAATTCTGTATCAAATGACAGAGATGGGTCTGCGGCCCGACAAAGGACACGTTAAGTCATCCCGTGTTGTTGGCGATGTCATGGGAAGACTGCACCCCCACGGTGATGCCTCCATCTATGATGCTCTGGTGCGTCTCGCACAGGATTTCACCCTGCGTCTCCCCCTCATCGACGGACACGGTAATTTTGGCTCTCTTGACGATGGCCCCGCTGCCCCCCGCTACACCGAGGCCCGCCTCGCGGGCGCCGCTCTTGCCATGACGGATAATCTGGAAGAAGACGTTGTTGAGCTCGTGCCCAATTACGATAATCAGCTCACGCAACCCGAGGTTCTTCCCGCAGCCATACCAAATCTGCTTGTTAACGGAGCATCAGGCATCGCCGTGGGAATGGCAACAAATATGGCGCCCCACAACCTTGTGGAAATTGTTCAGGGCGCCCAGCACCTGCTCATGAATCCACAGGCAACGGTTGAGGAGCTAATGGAGTTTATTCCAGGACCGGACCTTCCCGGCGGCGGTACAATCGTTGGCCTCGACGGGGTCAAAGATGCCTACCGTAGCGGTCGTGGCGCGTTTCGTACACGCGCAACGGCCAAGGTCGAAGCTCTGACTCCCCGCAAAAATGGGCTTATCATCACTGAGTTGCCCTATCTGGTTGGCCCCGAACGTATCATTGAGAAGATCAAAGAGGGTGTTGAGGCCAAGAAACTCAGTGGAATTACAGATGTCATTGACCTTACCGATATGAAGAACGGTCTACGCCTGGTTATCAGTGTCAAAGCCGGGTTTGATCCCGAGGCAGTTCTTGAGCAACTCTACCGCTACACCCCGCTCGAAGATTCGTTCAGCATTAACAACGTTGCACTTGTCGAGGGACAGCCCCAAACCCTGGGCCTGAAAGAACTCCTCACCGTTTTTATTGAGCATCGTATTTCGGTTATTACCAGGAGAACCCGTTATCGTCTGGCTAGACGCAGGGAACGCCTGCACCTGGTTGACGGACTCCTTGTTGCCATTCTCGATATCGACGAGGTCATTCAGCTTATCCGCTCTAGTAATGACTCCGAAGGCGCGCGCCAGCGCCTCATGGAAGTCTTTGACCTGAGCCAGATTCAGGCCGAATATATTCTTGAGCTTCGGCTACGTCGCCTCACCAAGTTTTCGCGTATCGAACTTGAGGCAGAACGCGACGATCTACTCGCTCAAATCGCTGAGCTCGAAAAGATCCTGGGGAGTAAGCGGCGCATTCGCGAGGTCGTCTCCGAAGAGCTCGACGTGGTTGCCGAAAAGTTTGGCACCCCCAGGCGCACGCTCCTCAGGGGAGCGGCACCCGCACGCGTCTCATCAGCACAAGCAAAAAAAGCTAATCTTGAGCTTGTTGACACCCCGTGCACCGTCTTGCTCTCAGTAACGGGGCGAGTGCTTCGAATTGATGACGCCCAAGAGAGCCCCGCGGGAACACTAAAAAAAGCTCCTCGACGCCTCAAACACGATGCCGTGCTCTCGGCTATTCGCACCACCTCCCGCTCGGAGGTAGGTGCCGTAACAACGGCCGGGCGGCTCATACGCTTTACCCCGATGGATGTTCCCACGGTACCCGGGGCCAGCATTCAGTTTGCCGCGGGGGTTCCGCTCTCAGACTACCTCGGTGTGCTTGCCGCCCACGAACGGGTACTCCTGATTACCCCGCTCACCGATGAGACGGTTCTAGCACTCGGCACGAAGCAGGGAGTCGTTAAGCGGGTAGGCCTCAACGACCTCCCTGTAAAACCCGAATACGACATGATTAGCCTGAAAGAGGGCGATAGCGTAGTTGGAGCCACCATTACAGAGGATAACGACGACCTGGTCTTTGTAACCTCAGACGCCCAATTGCTTCGTTTTAGCGCACAAACCGTTAGGCCTCAAGGCAGGCAGGCAGGCGGAATGGCCGGTATAAAGCTGGGGGCCTCAGCCAACGTCATCTTCTTTACTTCTGTGCCCGCTGCATCCACAGAAAGCGCCATCGTCGTGACCGTCGCTGATAGCTCCACGACGCTTCCCGGTACTGCTATCGGCAGCGGTAAGGTGAGCGAATTCTCAAGCTATCCCAGTAAGGGACGTGCTACCGGAGGTGTACGTACCCAGCGCTTCCTCAAGGGGGAAGACCAACTCACCGCCGCCTGGGTGGGTAGCGGTGAGCCCCGCGCGCTCGGCGCTGACTACTCGCCACGCACCCTTCCAACAGACATGACCCGGCGAGACGCCTCCGGCAGTTTTGTCGATGGCGAAGTCTCCTTTATCGGAACGTCTGTGCGCACAGCGCTAGGTGACACTGATGAACCGCAGGAGTCATAGCAGGAGAGTCACCCCTCCCCACCCAAGCTAGTCTGTAATGAGTCTTTTACTCAAAACGGCCACGTCATCAACACCGTACCCGAGAGCCTCGTAAAAACCCATAACCTGTTCGTTTGTTGTACGCACCATAAGGTTTATTTTTAGACAGCCGCGTTTCTTGAGGAGGTGTTCTGTCTCCGACATCAGGGAGCGCCCTACACCGTGACGACCCTGCAGGGTCGGACTCACGGCAAGGTAGTAAACCCAGCCACGATGCCCATCGTGTCACGCCATCAGAGTCGCCTCGACACTGCCATCCCGCTCACCGGCGAGGAAAAGCTCAGGTTGAATCGCACGTTTACGATCAAAATCAAGGTGAGGGTTATTCCAGGGTCGAACCAGGCCACACTCCCCCCGCAACTCAATCACACGCGCCCTATCTTCTTCGCGAACCTCACGAACTTTATCAAGCACTTTATGTTCCTTTACCAGCCAAACGTCCGCAGGGGCACAAACGTTTTATACCGGACGCTGGTTCACGTATTCTATCGGCTTACTCACGCTACCGAATTGCGTTTGTGACCTCTCGGTCATTCGCTTACTGAGGGGGAAGCGCCCGGTCAAGACTAACGTTGCGTGATGCCTTGCGTGCAGCCGGTGAATACAGCGCGATAAGCGCTATTAATCCGGCAATAAGAACAATGTTTTTGAGAATATACTGCCCGGTCAGGGTACCCACGCCAAAACTCATCCAGGTCTCAGACGGAAACATTACGAGCGGAATAAACGTTCCAATAAGATGCAGAATGGAGAGTAGTGAAAAAAGCGGGATCATCCAGCCCACCGCTAGGGCCAATCCAAGAGCAACCTCCAGGAGGCCAATTGCAAGACGGGCGGCATCATAGCTGAGTAAACCCATCGAGAGCTCCCGGACGGTACTGACGGCTACGGGCTCTGCCGGAGATACCCCTGGAAAAAGTTTAGGAATTCCAAACCAGATAAAAACGATCGCGTATGAATATCGTAAAATCGGAGCCGCTACCTGCAGGGCCGTATTTTGTATCCAATTATATATGTGGCTCAAAGATCCCTCTCATAGTGGTTTAGCATAAAACTTTTCTGTATATCTATACTACCCGTTTGCGATAGCTTCTCCTATGGAATCTTCCTAGCAAGCAAACACATTATCTAATACATTACATATACACCTCTAATATGTCACCTACACCTTCGCCTGAAGCTTGCAAAGATTATGCTCTGTCGCTTTAAACAGACACGGGAGACGCCAGCACAGGAATAACTTTCAATTTTTTAAGGAAGTATCGTTTGCTTGCACAGTTTTTAACGTTGAACCGAGAGGAAGAGAATGCTAAAAAGCACTCACCACCCAGTAACCCCTAAGGCCCTGCTCAGTGGCGGCGCATGGCACCCATCATAGACTTAACCACACACCGCCGCTCGGGCAGGGAACCTACTAGTTGACCTTGCGATAGGTGGAACTTCCGAACCCTAGGATCAAATAACCAATTGGAGCCAATAGCCAGAGGAGAAAGAAGGAAAAGGCTCCGCCCTTATCGAAATTCCGTCCTACGTTCACCGCCAGAATAATGGCAAGAACCAGGTTCACGATGGGAATCAGGAACAAGAGCAACCACCACCAAGGCTTACCACCAACTTTCAATAGAAAGTAGGTATTTACAATGGGGATGATTGCAACCCAACCCGGTTGTCCAGCTTTTGTAAAAACTCGCCACAGGCCGATGACAATCAATACATAGATTGTCAGCGTGACCCAACCATTCGCCTGTAACAGGTTAAGAAAAGAAGCGTCTCTGGTAATCATGATTACCTCCTAGGATTGTTGCCGCCATCTGCGGCTTTATCCTTATAATACGCTTCTTTATGCACTTAGCTAGTGACAATATTTACTTTGACTAAAATGCTTTTCCTACTTAAAATCTATTGTGAATGCGTAAAATACGCGCCGATCTTAATCTCTAAAAAATTTTTGGACGGTTAACACGGTGAAGTTTATCTCAAGGCTTCCAGCACCGCACAGACCGCACCGTCACGTAATAAACAGTGCCGGAAGCCAATTTATCTAGTCAACCTTGCGGTATGTAGAACTACCAAACCCGAGGACCAGATAGCCAATAGGAGCAAGAAGCCAAAGAAGGAAGACGGAGAAAGCTCCGCCCTGACCAAAATTCCTTCCAATCCTCAGCGCTAACATAACCTGGAGAATCAGGCTTACGACGGGAATAATCAATAGAAGCAGCCACCACCAGGGCTTGCCGGCAATCTTTAACAGGTAGTAGATATTTACAATCGGAATGATCGCAGCCCAGCCAGGTTCTCCGGCCTTTGTAAACATTTTCCACATCGCGATGATCATCACGACGAGAATCAGCACTGAGGGAATCAGCACGATGGCGTTAAATGCCATGAGTACCGAGACGTCACTAGCAGTCATAGTTGTCTCCTAAAATTACGGTCGTACTTACGACCCATGTTTTAAAATGTTCTTGTTTTATATTTATATTAAGTATTCATTTAGACTGTTTCGCGCTTACTCCCCTCTGAAATTAGTGTAAACACGCAAAAATAACTCGTCATCAAAGACAGGGGAACCTGAAGCTATTCATACGACTTACCCTCAACCCAAGGAGAGTCTAAGCAGCCACGGGGCCACCCCTACATTTTGCCTAGCAACCTTGATGCCCCAAACATCAATTTATTCTCTGTACACATAAAAAGGGGTCACATCTCCGAGAAGACGTGACCCCAATTTTATTTATTTATAGAAAAGCTATAGCTAGGCTCTTTAGTTTTTATCTTCCAGCGCTGACTTGAGTGCGGCGAGTGATTCATCACCTGCAAGAGCACCGGCGACCGTGTTATCGCCAGAGAACGATGTGTCTCCCGCGGGTGCTGCTGCGTCTTCTTCTGTTTCGTCGGCGGCAGAAGCAGCAACCTGCTTCTTGTGAGACTCCCAGCGCTCCTGAGCGGCAGCGTATTCTTGCTCCCACTTCTCGCGCTGCGCCTCGAAGCCTTCTTTCCACTCGTTGGTCTCCGGATCGAAGCCCTCGGGGTACTTGTAGTTACCCTCTTCGTCGTATTCCGTGAGCATTCCGTAGAGCGCCGGGTCAAACTCGGTACCCTCGGGGTCAACACCCTCGTTAGCCTGCTTGAGGCTCAGTGAGATGCGACGGCGCTCCAGATCAATGTCAATCACCTTGACAAAGACCTCGTCATTTACCGATACGACCTGTTCAGCAAGCTCAACGTGCTTACCGGAGAGTTCGGAGATGTGTACCAGACCCTCAATGCCGTCGGCAACCCGAACAAACGCACCGAAGGGAACCAGCTTGGTAACCTTACCCGGCGCGACCTGTCCGATTGCATGGGTACGAGCGAACACGGCCCACGGGTCTTCCTGAGTTGCCTTGAGCGACAGTGACACACGCTCGCGGTCAAGCTCTACGGAGAGAACCTCAACGGTTACTTCCTGACCAACCTCAACAACCTCGGAGGCGTGATCGACGTGCTTCCAGCTGAGCTCGGACACATGCACAAGACCGTCAACACCACCCAAATCAACAAAGGCACCAAAGTTAACAATCGACGAAATATTACCCTTGCGCACCTGACCCGGGTGGAGGTTTGCGAGGAACGTAGAACGGCTCTCGGACTGGGTCTGCTCCAGCAACGCACGGCGAGATAGCACAACGTTGTTGCGGTTCTTGTCGAGCTCAAGAATCTTTGCCTCGATCTCCTGTCCCAGGTAGGGGGTAAGATCACGGACACGACGCAGCTCGATAAGTGACGCGGGGAGGAATCCACGGAGTCCGATGTCAACGATGAGTCCACCCTTGACAACCTCAATGACCGTTCCGGTAACAACACCGTCTTCGTCACGAATCTTCTCAACATCACCCCAGGCACGCTCGTACTGCGCACGTTTCTTGCTGAGAATGAGGCGACCCTCTTTGTCTTCCTTCTGGAGAACTAGGGCCTCGACGCTATCTCCCACGCTGACGACCTCGGTGGGGTCAACATCGTGCTTGATAGAAAGCTCACGTGAGGGAATAACACCCTCGGTCTTGTATCCAACGTCGAGGAGAACCTCGTCGCGGTCAATCTTTACAACAGTTCCCTCGATAAGGTCACCATCGTTAAAGAATTTTAAAGTCTTTTCGACTGCGGCAAGAAAGTCTTCGGCAGAACCAATATCGTTGACGGCTATCTGCTTAGCTGCCTTGCCGGTCGTTGCGGTTGTCATGTAGTTAATACTCCAGTACGGACATAAATTAGGCCGCGAATCTAAAACACACTTGTGAATCTGTAGGCGGCGACGGACAAAAATAATCACATTGAGTGACAGCCCATTCTAACCCACCATATTGATTGAGTTCAAACACACACAAATAAAAACCGTATCGTGTTTTACCGCACATTCTTCTCCGAGCCAGTTCACACCGTACAAGCACACACGCAACGTCCGAGAGAGCAGTCTTTTGACTCGAGTGCAGCGGGACAGTCACGCTGGTTCATATCCGCACCGTGTCGAGAATCCAAAATCACAGAGTCTCTCCCCCGGCGACGCCACAATCCATGATACGAACGTTAGTATCCGCAATTCAAGAACAGACGGAATACCTTTAGTGAGCGGCAGCATCCCAATTGGGACCACGACCCACCTGAACCTCAAGCGGCACGCGCAGTTCAACAACACTGCTCATCTCATGCTGGATGACACTCTCCACAGTTTCCCACTCACCGTGGACAACTTCCACAATAAGTTCATCGTGCACCTGAAGGAGCATACGAGATTTGAGCCCCTCCTCAGCAAAGCGCCTTTCCACGTTGATCATGGCAAGCTTCATAATGTCGGCAGCGCTACCCTGAATGGGTGCGTTGAGTGCTGCCCGTTCGGCATTATCGCGAACCAAGCGATTGGGGCTGGAGAGCTCAGGAAAAAAGCGTTTGCGCCCAAAAATCGTCTCGGTGTAAAGGTCTTTTTTAGCCTGCTCGACAACAGAGCGCAAATAATCACGAACCGCGCCAAACCGTTCAAAATAGTCGCTCATCAATTGACGGGCCTCGGAGGTGGGGATATTCAGCTGCTTAGAGAGGCCAAAAGCGCTCAGTCCGTACGCAAGCCCGTACGACATGGCCTTTACCTTGCTACGCATCTCGTGCGTTACCGCAGCCGGTTCAACCCCAAAAATTCGTGCTCCCACAAAACTGTGTAGGTCCTCGCCCAGGTTAAACGCTTCAATGAGACCGGTATCCCCCGAGAGATGAGCCATAATACGCATCTCAATCTGCGAATAGTCCGCGGTCAAAAGCGTCTCGTAGCCCTCGCCCACCACAAAAGCCTGCCGAATACGGCGGCCTTCCTCGGTACGAACGGGTATATTTTGCAGATTAGGATCCGCAGAAGACAAGCGACCGGTACTTGTACCAGCCTGCTGATAGCTCGTGTGAATACGAGAGTCCGAGGCCACCGCCTTTTCAAGAGTTTCAACAATCTGACGAAGCTTGGTAGCGTCACGATGCTTGAGCAGCAGCCCTAAAAAGGGGTGGGGGCTCTTTGCCTGCAAATCAATGAGCGATGCGGCATCGGTTGAGTACCCGGTTTTAGTAGCCCGAGTCTTTGGCATGTCAAGCTCATCAAAGAGCACCTCCTGAAGCTGCTTAGGCGATCCCAGGTTGACCTCACGTCCCAGCACCTCGTAGGCCTGCGACGCTAACAAAGCAGTTTTTTCGCCAAGCTCCGCATTCATAGTGCTCAGGATTTTGCGATCAATCGCTACACCACGCATCTCCATACTGGCAAGAACGGGCAGGACGGGCATCTCAATGGTGGAAAAGACGGAGGCCGTTCCCGTGTCAAATGATGCCCGAATCGCCGCGTCCGCTCGGCGGATAAACCATGCTGTTGTGGCAGCCCCCACCAGGCTATCTTCACTGGGGATTAGCTGATTGGGATCTTCCTGCGGCAGCGTCTCATCCAGATAGCGACTCACAAGGTCTGCCAGGCTCTTCTCTGGTGAGGCCGGACGTAAAAGCCAAGCCCCGATAAACACGTCCGAGACGACACCCCCTAGGGACATGCCGGCGCGATGGAGGGCCTGAATTTGATGTTTAGCATCCCACAGGACCTTGGGCGATTCACTTGTCAGCCAGGACTCAAACGGGGCGTAGTCAGCGGCGCCCGGTTGCCAAGCCAACTGCACGGACGAGGAGCCAGCAGCGATACCCACGCTCACGATTTTTGCATCCGCCGCGCTCACGTCGCAGTGTAGCCCCAGCCCCTCGGGGTGGGCAGCAACCTCCCGGGCAAGCCAGGACTCAAGTTCCTCGTCAAGAAGAACCATCGGTGTGGGGCACGGCTCAGCGGTAACGGGAGAAGAAAGTTCAGTTAGCACAGAGGTTGCTTTCCCCTCAAGCCCGTTAAATTTAAGATAGCGTTCCAGCAGGGTACGGAACTCTAAACGACCAAAGGCCTCGCGAACCGCCTGCTCGTCAAACGGTTTGGGAGTGAGTTCTTTGAGGGTAATACCCAGCGCAACGTCGTTAACCAGGCGATTGAGTCGTCGGTTACGAACGGCTAGGTGTGCATTCTCGCGCAGGCTCTCCCCCACCTTGCCACCGATCTCATCCTGACGCGCCAAAATTTGGTCGAGGCTTCCGAACTGCTTCAGCCACTTCACCGCGGTTTTCTCACCTACCTTGGGCACACCCGGGAGGTTATCACTCGTCTCGCCCACCAGAGCCGCGATCTCCGGGTACTGTTCGGGGCGAACGCCGTAGCGTTCTAACACCTTATCCGTGTCGTACCGGGTGAGATCACTCACCCCCTGACGAGAGGGGTAGAGAAGTGTAACGTTGTCATTCACCAGCTGGATGGTGTCACGATCCCCACTCACAACAAGCACACGATACCCCTGCTCGGTGCCTTCTTTTGCGAGGGTTGCCAGGATATCGTCGGCCTCATAATCTTCTTTTTCAATGGTGAATATTCCCATTGCCGCCAGGGTGGTTTGCAGAAGCGGTATCTGACCCTTAAACTCAGCGGGCGTTTCACCTCGAGTTCCCTTATACTCGGGATACTCTCTGGTCCGGAAAGAAAAGCGGGAAATATCAAACGCTACAGCCAGGGCATCAGGGGTCTCGGCCTTAAGGAGGCTGATAAGCATACTGATAAAACCGTGAATAGCGTTGGTGTACTGTCCGTCACGCGTCTGAAAGCTCTCGATAGGCAGAGCGTAAAACGCACGAAAGGCTAGCGAGTGACCATCAATGACCATAAGGGTAGGCTGAGAGTTATCTGACACAGGACTAGCCTACAAGCCAGAACCGACCAACCGCTTAATAACTTCTCAAAGGATCCACGCATGACAGAAAATTCGGAAGCAACCCCGACCACCGACGGGATGGAATACGTTAGGGCTCGCGGAGCGGGTGCTCTTGCCGAAAAAATGGGCATCACAATCACCGAGTTCTCGCTGGAACGCGCCGTTGCAACGATGCCGGTCGAGGGCAACACACAGCCCGCAATGCTCATGCACGGTGGCGCCTACGTTGTGCTCGGAGAAACCCTCGGCTCAATGTCAGCCAACCTCTATGCGGGCCACGAACGCCTGGCCGTCGGCATTGACATTAACGCCACCCACACAGCCTCCGCAACCGAGGGAGTTGTCACGGGGGTGTGCACCCCCATACACCTCGGGCGCAGCCTCACGGTGCACGAGATCGTTATCACTAATGAGCAGGGGCGCCGCTGCTCCACCGTGCGCATCACCAATCTCATTAAGGATCGTTCATAAAAGTAAGCACAGGGGCAAACGCGTGAGGGTCCAACCAATTTTTGGTTGGACCCTCACGCGTGTTAAAGCGATAACTAGTCGCCGGTACCCGAGGACTTGGGCGCCGCCTTCTTATCACCGCTGAGCTGATCGATAATGGCCTGAGCAACATCGTGCATGGTGAGACGACGATCCATTGACGCCTTCTGAATCCAGCGGAATGCCTCCGGCTCTGTCAGTCCCATTTTTTCGTTGAGGATGCCCTTTGCTCGATCAACAAGCTTGCGGGTCTCAAAACGCTCAATCAGGTCTCCCACCTCAGCCTCAAGGGCGACAATCTGCTGATAACGCGAAAGCGCAATCTCGATTGCGGGCAAAAGATCATTGGGGGTAAAAGGCTTCACCACGTAGGCTAGGGCTCCTGCCTCGCTCGCGCGCTCCACAAGCTCCTTCTGGCTAAACGCGGTGAGGAGCACAACGGGAGCAATGTGGTTCTTGTTCAGACGCTCGGCAGCCGAGATTCCGTCGAGCAGCGGCATCTTGACATCCATGACCACCAGGTCGGGGCGAAGTTCCGTTGCAAGAGCCACAGCAGTTTCACCATCACCGGCTTCTCCGACGACGTCAAACCCTGCATCTCGCAGAATCTCAACAATATCCAGGCGGATGAGGGACTCGTCTTCTGCTACAACAACGCGACGAGGTGCGGTTTTTGATGGAGTTTGGTCATTCACAGGGTTAAGCCTACGGTATTGTTGTAGGTGCTGTGCAAGCCGGATTGGCGGAATGGCAGACGCGGAGCACTCAAAATGCTTTGTTCGAAAGAACGTGTGGGTTCAAGTCCCACATCCGGCACAGACTAAAATCCCCCAGATTAGCGCAAAAGCCCCTCCACCTTGGACGGGGCTTTTGCTGTTTCTCATGGAGAACACAGGGGATAGAACTCCCCCGCTAGACGGGTAATAAATTTCATACCCGGGGTGATTTTCGCAGGTTTCTACAAAAACCACCCCGGGTAAACGAGAGCTCTCCTGGACCGTAAGTGGTGCACAGGGTAAAAAATTAGTCTCGGTGCTCGGGCGTGTCCGATCCAAATTTGGCGTCACCAACCCGATACACCCGGATATCGTTTGTTGAGCCGACAACTCCGGGAGGGGAACCCGCGATAACAATCACCTTGTCGCCCACCTCGGCCTTACCCGACGCAAGCAGGGCATCATCTACCTGGTGGAACATCTCATCGGTAGAGTCGACGGGGTCCACCAGAAAGCTTCGCACGCCCCAGGTGAGCTCCATCTGACGCCGCACCTCGGGAAGAGGGGTAAACCCAAGAATAGGAATCGGACGGCGTAGTCGGGACATCCGACGCGCCGAATCTCCCGACTCGGTAAAGACACACAGATACTTTGCATTGATAAAGTCCGCAAGCTCTGCAGCGGCCAGGGTAATCGCACCACCCTGGGTGGCAGGCTTGGTTCCCAGCTCAGAAATCCGTTCCAAGCCGTGTTCCTCGGTTGATTTAATAATTCTGGACATGGTCTCAACCGTGATCACGGGGAAGGCGCCCACGCTGGTTTCACCGCTGAGCATAACCGCATCGGCCCCATCAAGTATGGCGTTAGCACAGTCGGATGCTTCGGCCCGGGTTGGGCGAGGGTTCTCGATCATGGACTCAAGGACCTGGGTAGCCACAATAACGGGCTTAGCCATGCGGCGAGCAAGCTCTACGGCTCGTTTTTGAACGATGGGAACAGCCTCCAGGGGCAGTTCCACACCCAGATCTCCACGTGCAACCATGATGCCGTCAAACGCGTTGATGATCTCTTCGAGATTATCAACAGCCTGAGGCTTTTCAATCTTGGCGATGACGGGAAGCTTAATACCCTCTTCATTCATGATCTCGTGCACGCGGGTAATATCCGCCGCGTCACGCACAAAAGAAAGTGCAATGTAGTCGGCCCCCAGGTTAAGGCCCCAGCGCAGATCTTCCTCGTCTTTCTCGGAGAGGGCGGGAACATTCACAGCAACACCGGGAAGGTTGATTCCCTTATTGTTCGAGACGTTCCCGGGAACCACTACCTCGGTGGTCACGGTCACACCGTCGGTGGATACCACCTTGAGTGTAACCTTTCCGTCATCAACAAGCAGAGGATCCCCCGGTTTCACGTCGGAGGGCAATCCCTTATAGGTTGTACCACAGATCTCTTTAGTGCCCACCACGTCCTCAGTTGTGATCTTGAAGATGTCGCCCACCTCAAGGTAGTGGGGACCATCCGCAAACGTGCCCAAACGGATCTTCGGGCCCTGAAGATCAACCAGAACCGCTACGGGACGTCCGCTTTCTTTTTCGGCCTGACGAATACAGCGATAAACTCCCTCATGCACTTCGTACGTACCGTGGCTGAGGTTCATCCGGGCGACATTCACCCCGGCATCAATAAGCGCCCGGGTGGTGTCATAGCTCGATACCGCCGGACCCCAAGTCGCAACAATCTTTGCGTGCCTCATGAATTCTTACTCTTTCAGTTATGTTTTTGTATTGGATGGGGCTTTGACGCGCCTCACCCACGTGGTGTTAACGGTTTGCTTATTGTGCACCGGGCGAATGAGTATAACCGCTACTAATACTCAAGCACACTCGGTGGCCAGATGCACTGTTGATAAGCCATCAGATATTTTCTAGAGTGCAAACCCGTGATCCGTAGGTTTCACGGGCGAGGGCAAGACCGTCTTACCCTCAAGATATTCGTCAATGGAAGCTGCGGCCGCACGACCCTCGGCAATTGCCCACACTATTAGTGACTGTCCACGTCCGGCGTCCCCGGCTACAAAGATCCCCTCACGCTCCGTCTCATAGTTTACCCCACGTGCGACATTACCGCGTGTATCACAGGGAATCTCAAGCTGCGCACCTAGAAGGTCTTGTTCGGGTCCGGTAAACCCCAGGGCAAGCAAAACCATATCGGCGGGAATGTCCCTGTGACTTCCAGCCCGGGGCAACCTTTTGCCATCCACAAACTCAGTCTCGGCAACCCTGACCGCGCACACCTCACCGGCATCGTTGGTCACAAACTCAACCGTAGACGCTAAATAGGATCGCACCCCACCTTCCTCGTGGGCGCTCGGCACCTCAAAGAGCGTGGGGTGCAGGGGCCACGGCTCATGGGCGGCTCGTGCCTGCGGAGGCTGTCGCCCAATGGCAAGCGATGTCACTGATGCAGCCCCCTGTCGGTGCGCGGTTCCGACACAATCCGCCCCGGTATCACCACCACCCAGCACCACAACGTTTTTCCCCTCGGCTGTGATGTGATTTAAAATCTGTTCGCCCAAGACCGTGCGATTACCCTGAACCAGGTAGTCCATGGCAAAATGCACCCCGAGAGCCTCTCGCCCGGGTATAAGCAGGTCGCGCGGTACCGTTGCTCCGGTACAGACGAGCACAGCATCGTAGCGACGCCGAAGCTCGTCCCAGGTGATGTCCACCCCGATATTCACACCGGTGCGAAAACGCGTTCCCTCCGCACGCATCTGATCGAGACGATAATCCAGGTGACGCTTTTCCATTTTAAAGTCGGGTATTCCATATCGGAGCAGGCCTCCCGCCCGGTCGTCACGCTCATAAACAGCAACCGTGTGACCCGCGCGAGTCAGCTGCTGTGCAGCCGCCAGACCCGCCGGCCCCGACCCTACAATTGCAACGGTTTTACCTGTTAACCGCTGTGGCGGATGCGGTTCTACCCAGCCCCTGTGAACGGCCTGATCGATGATTGACACCTCAACCTGTTTAATCGTTACGGCGGGCTGGTTAATACCCAGCACACAGGCGGACTCACAGGGGGCTGGGCAAAGGCGTCCAGTAAATTCTGGAAAATTATTGGTGAGGTGAAGGCGTTCGATAGCTGCACGGCCCTCGCCACGATACATCAGATCGTTCCACTCGGGAATCAGGTTTCCCAGTGGGCATCCTCCGTGACAGAAGGCAACACCGCAGTCCATACAGCGACCGGCCTGACGCTTAAGCTGAGCGGAATCGCCCTGTTCATACACCTCTTTCCAGTCCAGCAGACGGATGGGAACCGGACGTCTTGCCGGAAGCTCTCGCTCCCGCGTGTTTAAGAATCCATGTGGATCAGCCACCGGTCACCTCCCTAATACGACTCCAAACGGCATCACCGTCGGGGTCAAGGCCCTCATCAATGGCTTGCTGTCGCGTTGCAATGACCGCCGCGTAGTCACGGGGAACAACCTTGGTCAAGGAGGCGACCGCCCGGTCGATGTCGGCAAGGAGCTTCTGTGCAAGAGAAGACCCCGTGCGTAAGACATTCTGTTCTAGAAGCTCAGCCACGATTTCCCTATCGGTCTCCTCAAGCTCGCACAGCAGGAGATCTCCCGACAAGAGTGAGTCTGCGTTGAGCCGGGTGGAGTCAAGCTCATACACATACGCAACCCCACCCGACATTCCGGCGCCAAAGTTACGTCCTACCGCGCCAAGGATGAGAGCACAACCACCCGTCATGTACTCCAGCCCGTGATCTCCGACTCCCTCCACCACGGCGGTGGCCCCGGAATTTCGAACCAGAAAACGCTCACCCACAACGCCGCAAATGTTCATCGTACCGCTCGTGGCACCGTAACCAATAACGTTTCCAGCTATCACACTGTGAGGAGCAAGCAGCGTGGCAGATGCGTCGGAGAGAATAACAATGTTTCCACCGGAGAGTCCCTTTCCCACATAGTCGTTGGCGTCTCCGCACAACCGCAGCGTAATACCGGAGGGAAGAAATGCCCCGAGCGACTGACCTGCAGTTCCGCTGAGTGTGACCTCGATCGTTCCCTCTGGCAGGCCGTCCACACCGTACCGTGTGGTTACCGCGTGCCCCAGCATCGTCCCCACCGCCCGTTCGGTGTTGCGAATGGGAAGTGTGATACGCACCGACTCTGCTCGGTTCAGAGCGGCCTCACTGAGAGCAATAAGCTGGTTGTCAAAGTGTTGGTCAAGCTCATGGTTTTGCCCTCTTAGGTTCACTCGCGGTTCGTCCGAGAGCTCTCCGAACGGCGCAAGAAGCGGGCTCAGGTCCAGTCCCGATGCTTTCCAATGAGCGACGGCCCTCGAGGCATTCAGAACCTCCACCCTGCCCACAGCCTCCTGAAGCGTGCGAAAACCCAGGGCAGACAGATATTCCCTAACTTCCTGAGCAATAAACTCGAAAAAATTCACCACGTGATCGGCCTTCCCGTTGAAACGAGAGCGCAATTCTGGATTCTGGGTGGCGATCCCTACCGGACAGGTGTCCAGGTGGCACACCCGCATCAGGACACAACCCTCAACCACAAGCGGCGCCGTTGCAAAACCAAATTCTTCGGCCCCCAGTAGCGCACCAATGATCACATCGCGACCGGTTTTCAATTGACCGTCAACCTGGAGAACCACACGATCACGCATCCGGTTGAGCCTGAGCGTCTGCTGGGTCTCGGCTAGGCCGAGTTCCCAGGGTGTTCCCGCGTGTTTGAGCGAGTTCATCGGACTCGCCCCGGTGCCCCCATCGTATCCCGAGACCAGGATCACGTCTGAGAGCGCTTTTGCCACACCCGCCGCTACCGCCCCGATACCAGACTGGCTGACCAGCTTGGTGTGAATTCTAGCGGAGGGATTTGCCCTTTTTAAGTCAAAAATAAGCTGCTTGAGGTCCTCAATGGAATAAATATCGTGGTGGGGAGGAGGAGAAATCAGGCCCACACCGGCGGTAGCGTGCCGCGTTCGAGCGACCCAGGGGTAAACCTTAGCCGGTGGAAGCTGACCACCCTCGCCCGGCTTGGCACCCTGAGCAAGCTTAATCTGAATATCGCTGGCGTGTGTGAGATACATACTTGTCACCCCGAAGCGTCCCGAGGCCACCTGTTTAATGGCGCTACACCGCTCCGGGTCAAGAAGTCGATCAAGATCTTCACCGCCCTCGCCCGTGTTTGACTTTGCGCCCAGGCGATTCATCGCGATAGCCAGGGTCTCGTGTGCTTCGCGAGAGATTGAGCCGTAGCTCATGGCCCCGGTCGAGAATCTCCGCACTATGGCAGATACGGGTTCCACCTCCTCCAGGGGGACGGGGGTGCGCTCGGTGTCAAACGCCAACATCCCACGCAGCGTCATCAACCGCTCGGATTGGTCATCAACACTCCTGGTGTACTCGCGGAAGATGTCGTAACGACGAGTCCTGGTGGAGTGCTGCAATCGAAAAATAGTGTCCGGGTTAAACAGGTGGGGTGCGCCATCACGACGCCACTGATACTCCCCTCCGGTCTCGAGTCTCTGGTGCACAAGCGGCGCGTCATCTTCGGGGTAGGCTCGCGTGTGCCGCTGAAGGTTCTCCTCTGAGACGACCTCAAGGCCCACACCATCAAGCCTGCTCACGGTTCCGACAAAATAACGCTCGACAAACTCACCGTCGAGGCCAACCGCCTCAAAAATCTGCGCCCCCGCATAGGAGGACACCACAGATATCCCCATCTTTGACATGATCTTGAGCAGGCCCTTACCCAAAGCCCTAATCAGGTTTTTAACCGCCGCCTCAGCACTCACCTCCGTAATCGTCCCGTCACGCACCAGACTCTCACAGGTTTCCATGGCCAGGTAAGGGTTAACCGCAGAGGCTCCATAACCGATCAAAAGGGCCACGTGATGAACCTCCCGAACGTCTCCCGCCTCAACAACAAGCCCCACACGCATCCGAGTCGACTGACGAATGAGGTGATGATGAACCGCCGAGAGCATCAGTAATGACGGGATCGGGGCAAGATCTTTGGTTGAGTCACGATCCGAAAGGATGAGATATTCGGCTCCCGCCTCAATAGCAGCATCGGCTTCCGCACAGAGCTCATCGAGTCTGTGCTGCATAGCCCACGAACCTCTGTCAAAACGATACAGACCGCGCAGTGTGACCGCCCGATCACCGACGGGGTTGTTCTCACGCATTCCGTGTTCTATGCGCTGAATTTTAGCAAGCTGATCATTGTCGATCACAGGAAAATCCAGAATGATCTGTCGCGCGTGTTCCGGGGTAGCGGAGAGTAAATTCCTTTGCGGCCCTAGACCTAAGCTGAGCGAGGTCACCGCCTCCTCACGGATAGAGTCAAGAGGAGGATTCGTGACCTGGGCAAAATTCTGGACAAAGTAGTCAAACAAGAGGCGTGGCCGCTCGGCCAGAACCGCAACCGGGGTGTCTGAACCCATTGCGGCCAGGGGTTCCACCCCAGTGCGCGCCATCGGGGCGAGGATGCTACGCACCTCCTCCTCGGTGTAGCCGAAGGTTCTCTGCCGACGAATAATAGAGGCTGGTGGGTGCACAATATGCTCACGAACCGGCAGATCAGACAGCCGAATCCGCTCCCGCTTCAGCCATTCGCCCCAGGGCTGAAGTGTGGCAACAGATGCCTTGATTTCGTCATCCTCAATAATTCTTCCCTCACGGGTATCAACAAGAAAAATCTTTCCCGGCTGGAGGCGTCCACGACGAACCACACGGGCTGGGTCAACCTCAAGCACGCCCGTCTCCGACCCCAGCACCACCATGCCGTCATCGGTGATCAGAAAGCGCCCCGGACGCAGGCCGTTACGATCAAGCGTTGCCCCCAGAAGAGTACCGTCGGTAAACGTCAGTGCTGCCGGGCCATCCCAGGGCTCCATAAGCAACGAGTGATACTCGTAGAAGTCCCGCCAAGCTTGATCCTGATCTGCCCGCTTCTCCCACGCCTCCGGAACCATCATCATGATGGCGTGCGGCAGAGAGCGCCCAGAGAGAGTGAGAAGCTCAAGCACCTCATCAAAGCTGGCAGAGTCGCTCGCACCCGGCGTGCACACGGGCAGTATCTGAGACAGGTCCCCCAGAAGCTCAGATTTCAACTGGGATTGCCGCGCCCGCATCCAATTACGATTTCCCGAGGCCGTGTTGATCTCACCGTTGTGCGCCATCATGCGTAACGGTTGTGCCAGCGCCCACGAGGGGAAGGTGTTGGTGGAATAGCGCGAGTGAACGATTGCCAGGGTGGAAGCAAAACACTCATCACTCAGATCGGGATAAAAAGGTTCAAGCTGAAGCGTTGTAACCATTCCCTTGTAGACCAGCGTCCGTGCCGAAAGAGAAACAAAATATGCCCCCAACTCCCGCTCAGCACGTTTACGCAGCCGAAAGGCAACACGGTCAAGCGCGATATCGCTGAGTAGCCCGTTCTTGTCCGCAACAAAAAGCTGCTCGCAGACGGGCATCGCTTCACGGGCCAGCGCCCCCAGATGTTCCGGGCGCGTGGGAACCGCTCGCCAGCCGAGCAGCCGAAGGCCCTCCGCAGTCGCAATATCGGCAATGCGACGCTTGAGGATTTCGCGCTGCTCAAGAGGAGTCGGGAGAAAAACCATCCCCGCGGCATACCTACCCCGTTCCGGAAGATCATGATCAACCACCGAACGAAAGAACCGGTCGGGTATCTGCGTGAGAATACCCGCCCCATCCCCTGTCCCCGCATCGGAACCAACAGCGCCACGGTGCTCCAGGTTACGCAGCGCCGTGAGCGCGTTTTGCACGATATCGTGCCCCGGCACCCCTCTCAGCGTTGCCACCAGGGCAAGACCACACGCATCTCTCTCGAATCGCGGATCGTAAAGTCCCTGCGGGGCAGGAAAATTCTGAGCATAAGCCATCTGTGCCGTCCCTTCCGTGCAAATCACACGTATTAGTCATTCAGGGACGACTCTGGCCCATCGTCGGTGAAGCGTCAGACTTCATATGGGTGGGCCGGGGCCTGCCGTATATTCAGCCAGTCACTATGTATCAGCTATCGAGTGGTGAGCGCACAGGTGGTGCGTCGGTAACTTCGTATCCCCCGAACGGTACCGACTCTTTGCGAATCGATACTTACGGGTAGTGGGCAGAATGCTCGCTTGTGGCGGTATCCTCAGTTTTTAGTTGGGTTGTTGTCCTGCTCGTCTTTATCAGACTGTTCCACGGTCGGTTCTGAGAGTGCCGGTGTGCGCTCCAGAACGTAGTGTGTGTTTTCGTCTTCCGATGATACATCATCAGAGTCTTTCTTCGAACCGGTCTGGCTCTTAGGTGTACGTCCGGGAAGATAAACGCTGGGTTCTACTCCGGGGTGTTCACGACGCTGAATAATAATGATCAGCAGTCCAACGACCACCGCAAGAAGCGCGGTCCACAAGTTCAGGCGCAGTCCCAGGAAAGAATCAATGGGATCAACGCGCAGGGTCTCAAGCCAAGCACGTCCAACTCCGTACCAAATCAGGTAGAGGGCAAAGGTCTGACCCCAGCGAGTGCGGAACCGGCGTTCTAGATAGAGAATGACCGCAACGCCCAGTAGGTTCCAGATGATCTCGTAGAGGAAAGTGGGTTGAAAAAGGGTATCCGGTGCAAGTCCCACGGGAAACGCCGGGTTATTTGAATCAATCTGCAGTCCCCAGGGAAGATCTGTGGGGAGCCCAAAAAGCTCCTGGTTAAAGTAGTTACCCAGGCGCCCGAGCGCCTGCGCTACCAGGAGGCCGGGAGCCAGGGCATCCGCAAAAGACCAGAAGCGAATACCGGTATAGCGGCTTGCGATAAAGGCACCGACAGCACCACCGAGCAGAGCACCAAAGATAGCGATTCCGCCTTCCCAGACGGCAAAGACCTTCCACCACTCCGCACCGGGGTAGAAAAAATCACCCGGGTGAGTGAGAACGTGATACATGCGGGCACCAATAATTCCCAGCACCACGGTGAATAAACCAAAGTCGATGGTGACACCGTTTTCACCGCCACGCTTTGTGAGTCGGTAGTTGGTAATAATCCCGGCCGCAATAATACCGGCAAGAATACACAGGGCGTAAAAGTGCAGCCGGAGTTCTGCGCCCCAAGGCAGAGTGAGAGTCCAGTAGCTCACGTCCGGGCTGGGAATACTCATGGGAAGCAGTGCTGTCATCACGTCTACCTGATATTTCTCTCTACTCTTTTAAAAATAAGACGCCGCTCACGAATTCAAGCGTACGCCCCTGTCGATTCTAGACTAATGCGCCGCCGAGAGGGAGGCCGCAACGTCGGATAGCTCGGATATTCCTCCCTCGGAAAGCGCACGAACAAGCGCCGAGCCCACAATCGCACCGTCCGCATAACTCAGGATCTGCGAGACGTGCTCGGGGCGCGATATCCCCAGGCCCACGCAGGAGTACGCGGTTCCACTCTGCCGCTGATTCGCCTGTTTCCGGAGCCTCGAGACCAGGGTTTCGGCGGCCCCGTCTACGTCGTTTCTCGTGCCCGTCACGCCCATGGTCGACACCGCATACACAAAACCGCGGCTCTTCTCCACCGCCTGCAGGAGTCTGGTGTCGGTTGATGAGGGGGCAGCAAGAAAGATACGGTCAAGACCGGTGCGCTCTGATGCGCTCAACCAATCGGCCCCCTCGTCAGGGATCAGGTCAGGGGTGATGAGTCCAGCACCACCGACAGCAGTAAGGTCATCCGCGAATCGGTCAACGCCGTACTGCATCACCGGGTTCCAGTAGGTCATCATCACGACGGGAACGTCAACTTCGGCACGAATTTCCCGAACGGCGGTAAAGCCGTCGGCCAGGCGAAAACCATTTTCGCGAGCACGGAGCGTAGCCGCCTGAATGACCGGGCCATCCATCACGGGATCAGAGTAGGGCAGCCCGAGCTCAATCACGTCAAAACCTGCCCGTGCAAGTGTTATTGCGGCCTCAATACTGGTCTCTAGGTTCGGGAATCCCACCGGTAGGTAGCCGATGAGAGCCCCGGAGCCAGCGTCACGGCGCACAGAGATTGCACGCTCTACCGTTGAATCGGGAAAGACGGCGACCCGGTTCGCCTCCGCATCACTCACTCCAACGCCCTCTCTGTTGTCACCATTCATATCCCGATCACTCATTCCCCGCCACGGTCGACGTGCGAGAGGAGCCTTCCTGTGTCGCTGCGTCAAACAGATCAAAATATTCTGCCGCGGTCTGCATGTCTTTATCACCCCGACCACTGAGATTCACCAGAATTGTGCTCTCCTGTCCGAGCTCGCGCCCAAGCTCAAGCGCACCCGCAAGGGCGTGAGCCGACTCGATAGCGGGGATAATACCCTCTGTGCGTGAGAGCAGGAGAAGGGCGTTCATAGCGTCGGCATCTTTCACCGGTCGATAGTGGGCCCGTCCGATCCCAGCCAACCAGGAGTGTTCTGGACCGACACCGGGATAGTCAAGCCCGGCCGAGATTGAGTGTGACTCCAGTGTCTGTCCGTCTTCGTCCTGAAGCATCAGGCTTCGGGCCCCGTGCAGCACACCGGGACGTCCCCGAGAAAGGGTGGCCGCGTGGCGCGGGGTGTCTACTCCTTCCCCAGCGGCTTCAAATCCATAAAGAGCAACTCCGGGGTCGTCAAGAAATGCGTGGAAAACTCCGATAGCGTTTGATCCCCCACCGACACAGGCCGCGACGGCATCGGGAAGCCCTCCCGTGAGCTGTAGAACCTGATCCCGAGCCTCCTCACCGATAATCTTTTGAAAATCACGCACCATGGCGGGGAAGGGATGCGGTCCGGCTACCGTCCCAAAGATATAATTTGTATGGTCAACATTAGTCACCCAATCACGCATGGCCTCGTTGATTGCATCTTTTAGGGTTCGTGAACCTGCCTTGACCGCTACAACCTCAGCACCGAGCAACCTCATCCTGGCAACATTCAGCGCCTGCCGCTCAGTATCGACTTCACCCATGTACACCACGCACTCGAGCCCAAAAAGGGCAGCCGCAGTAGCGGTGGCCACGCCGTGCTGACCGGCCCCCGTCTCGGCAATGACACGAGTTTTTCCGATGCGTTTAGTCAGCAGCGCCTGCCCCAGCACGTTATTAATCTTGTGTGAGCCGGTATGGTTGAGATCTTCCCGCTTAAGAATGACCCTCGCTCCCCCCGCGTGCTTTGCAAAACGAGGTACCTCCGTGATGACTGAAGGGCGCCCCACGTAGCTACGAAGCAGATGCGTAAGTTCACTCGCAAAATCGGAAGAATGACGCGCAACTTCGTAAGCCTGAGTCAGCTCATCCAGGGCAGCCACAAGTGACTCGGGGACAAACCGTCCCCCAAAATCACCAAAGTACGGACCTTCTTCATCTCTTAAAGACATCAAGTATCACTATTTTTCTGTTTAAACAGCAAGAAAATGGGCGAGCGTGGCCAGGGGGTCCCCCGTGACCAGAGCCTCACCAACCAGCACAACATCCGCGCCATCTCGTCGATAGCGAGCAACGTCCTCGGCAGAATGAACGGCAGACTCAGCCACACGGATCACACCGGCGGGAATCTGATCGGCGAGACGACCAAAAAGACTGTTATCCAACTCAAAGGTGGAGAGATTACGAGCGTTTACCCCCACCAAGTTGGCACCAATATCAATGGCACGAGACACCTCGTCGGCGCTGTGGGTCTCGACCAGCGTGGCCATGCCCAATTCAGCGCTGAGGTTGTAGAGCGAGGTGAGTTGCTTCTGATCGAGGGCCGCCACAATAAGCAACACCATATCGGCGCCGGAGGCCCGCGCTTCAAAAACCTGATAGGGGTTTGAGATAAAATCCTTACGCAAAACGGGCAAGGAAACGGCTTCGCGAACCGCTTCAAGATCGGCCAGTGAGCCACCAAATTTACGGCCCTCGGTGAGAACGCTGACCGCACTAGCACCGCCCGTCTCGTAGAGGCTCGCAAGCGCGGCAGGGTCGGGAATATCGGCAAGCACACCCCGCGACGGGCTGGCCCGTTTTATCTCGGCAATAATTTTAACGGTGTCTTCGGGTCGCAAAAAAGCGATAGCGTCACGCGCGGGATCCTGCGCTAAGGCATCCGCCTCAACCCTGTTGAAAGGACGTGTTTCCCGGCGAACAGCGGCATCTTCGCGGGCGGCCGCCATCAACGACTCAAGCACGCTAGTCGTGAGCCTTTGCAACGTATTTTGGGCCTCTCACACCGTAACCGGCCTTACCCAAAATCCATCCCACAATAAGGCCAAGAACAAGCAGTCCCACGGAAGACCACACGATTATCGGCTGATGCAGGAAGAAGGCAACGGTTCCGATTGCAAACGCAACCAGCATGATAATGACCGTGGTCCACGCAGCAGGCGAGTGACCGTGACCGGGCTCTTCGTGTTCGATACTCATGAAACTCCTAACAAGTTCTACCGTGGTAGTCTATCCGGCACACAGCCTCTTCGCATATTCGACCCACAATCATCTTTAAAATTTCCTACAGAACGGCGAAGGGGCAATAGTATTCGCTGGCGTGGAGCCACCGTAAACCGAGGCAAGAAGCCTCTATACACTGGGGTCGGAACCGCGCGATTGCCGATCCCACTCATCAATGCGATCCCCCGCAGCTGGATCGGACTCTCCACTCTCCCTCGTGAGTTCGGCAAAAGCCTCCGCCGATGATTCATCCGGCTCCAAAACCACGGCTTGGTAGCGACGAGACGATCGCGGCCATCGCCGCGCGGTCACCAACACGGCCACACCGCTCAGCGCAACAAAAACCGCAATCACAATACCGAGCACAGGCCATGCGGTGGTTGTAACGCTCTCGACAAGAGCGCTCAGAGACTCAATACCCGTCACTCCCGTCTGGGCCGTGATAAAAGCTTGCCCCCCGGTAATGGGGCTAGAGAGCGCCGAGAGTGAAACCCACACGGCACACGCTCCCAACACGGTCTGCAAAAAACCGAGAATAAAACGAAAAGCCCCTCCCGCGATTGTGAGGGCACCGCCTGCGGCAAGACCTGCCAGAGCAAAGGCACTCAGAGCGGCCGCCGCCTGCTGACCAGTTACCGCAATGACGGGCTCCCCCGCAACATCCGGACGCAGGGTAAGGGTAAACCAGGTTTGACTCCAGGCAAGCAGGAGGAGAGCGTTACTAGCAAGTACCAGAAGAATTATCCAGCGTTTAATACGGGTGGCGCTCCACCCCGAGGCGGTCATCTTTTTAGACGTCCAATCGAGTAAAAGTATTAGCGATTGCCACCGCCCGCAGGGGCGCGGCAGCCTTATTCTGAGACTCTTCAAATTCTAGTTGCGGAACGGAATCCGCCACTATTCCCCCGCCGGCCTGCACGTGTGCCGTGTCGCCAATAATGGTTGCGGTACGGATAGCAATGGCCAGATCCGCCACTCCACTCAGCCCGAAATACCCCACCACGCCACCATAGAGTCCACGCTGTACCGGCTCAAGCGCATCAATAATCTCGAGCGCACGCGGTTTGGGCGCACCGGAGAGAGTTCCCGCTGGAAAGGTCGCCCGGAACACATCGATGAGGCTGCTGTCGTCTCGAAGATCACCCTCAACCGTAGAGACGATATGCATAATATGGCTAAAACGCTCAACCCTCATAAACTCAGTTACCGCCACGCTCGAGGAGTCACACACGCGAAGCAGGTCGTTGCGGGCCAGGTCAACCAGCATAAGGTGTTCCGCACGCTCTTTTTCATCGGTGATGAGCTCCTGTTCAAACGCCTGATCTTTTTCGGGAGTTGTACCGCGCGGCTTAGAGCCAGCGATCGGATGCGTAATCACACGCCCCTCCTGCACCTTCACCAGGGCCTCCGGGCTAGATCCGACGATCGAATACGGGCCCACCCCGTCGGCCTCAAAATTGAAAAGATAGAGATAGGGGCTGGGATTGAGGTGACGCAGAACCCGGTAGACGTCGAGAGGGTCGGCACTGCACTCAAGGTCAAAGCGTTGCGAAATCACAACCTGAAATATGTCACCGTCCACGATATGCCGCTTGGCAACCTCAACCGCCTCAAGGAACTCCTGGCGCTCGCTGCGAGGACGGGGATGTGGCACAGCCGAGAAATCTGCGACTGCCAGGGGGGTCGGAGCGGGGGCAGCAAGACGTTCCTGCAGGCTGTTCAATCGCGATTGGGCGTCCGCCCACAGGTCATCGGCGTCATCGACCCCGTCGTTCAGGACATTCGCAATGAGTGTGACGGTTCCCTCACGGTGATCAATCACGATGAGTTCTGAAACGAAGCTGAGTGCCTGTCCCGGAAGCGTAAAGTCGGCCGGGGGCTGCCCGGGAAGATCTTCAAGCTGACGAACCGCCTCCCATCCGATAAACCCGACCAACCCACCCGTGAGCGCCGGAAAGCCGGGAATCGCAGGTGAATTCCAACGGGTGACAATGGTGTCAACCGCAGCGAGAGGTGCAAGACCGGTAAGAGATACGCCGGCAACCCGCTCCTCAGAGAGGCCGTACCCAACCCAGGTAGAGGCCTCTTCGTGCTGTGTGAGAACCCCAAACGATCCCGCCCCGATAAAGCTAAAGCGAGTCCACACCCCACCCTGCTCCGCTGACTCGAGAAGAAAAGTTCCGGGGGCACCGGCGGCGACCTTGCGGTAGATAGAAACGGGAGAATCGCTATCGGAAAAGAGCACCCGCGAAACGGGGACAGCGCGGTGAGTCGTCAGGAGTTGTAAAAACTCTTTTCGGTCTGTGGAATGGTGTGAAACACCGATCATTGTGGCTACTCTTCCCCCCGATGGAACGGGTTAAATTCCAGATTACGATCCGTAAAGCATGTTACAGAACCAGTATGGCAGGCAACACCAACCTGCTCCACCCGGACAAGAAGGGTATCACCATCGCAGTCCAGGGCAATCCCGCGAACATATTGGTGATGCCCCGAGGTATCCCCCTTACGCCAGAGCTCACCCCGCGAGCGCGACCAGAACGTAACTCGGCCCTCTCGGAGGGTGATGTCGAGTGCCTCTCTATTCATCCAGGCGAGCATCAGAACCTCGTCTGTGAGGTGATTTTGCACGACCACCGGCACAAGACCGTCGGCGTTATAAACGACACGCTCTACACTGGCGGTACCGGGCGTTATATCGGTCACAAGCGCACCTCTTTACCCGCGTTACGAAGAGCGTGCTTGACCTCACCAATAGTCATGGTTCCATCGTGAAAAACAGAGGCCGCGAGAACCGCATCAGCGCCCGCGTCAACAGCGGGGGCAAAGTGCTCGCGTTTCCCAGCACCACCCGAGGCGATGATGGGCACACTGCTTGCCTCTCTTACAGCGGTGATGAGTTCGAGGTCAAAACCAGCGAGTGTACCGTCGGCGTCCATCGAGTTGACGAGGATTTCACCAGCACCCCGTTCCACCACCTCGCGCACCCACGCGATAGCGTCGATGTCTGTTTCGCGCTTACCTCCGTGTGTTGTAAGGACAAAGCCGGAGGGGGTTTTCTCTGAGCGTTTGGTGTCGAGCGACAGGACAATAACCTGCGCACCAAAGCGATCCGCTATCTCGTTAATGAGTCCGGGCCTGGCGATTGCTGCGCTGTTGATGCCCACCTTATCGGCACCGTGCCCCAGGAGACGGGTAACGTCTTCTACCGAGCGGACGCCGCCGCCAACCGTCAGGGGTATAAAAACCTGTTCCGCTGTGCGACGTACCATCTCGTAGGTTGTTGCGCTGTTCTCGACGGTGGCTGTCACATCGAGGAAGGTAAGTTCGTCCGCACCCTGTTCGTAGTAGGTGGCTGCGAGTTCCACGGGATCACCCGCATCTCTGAGGTTGAGGAAGTTAACTCCCTTGACGACACGACCACCCGCAACGTCGAGGCACGGGATGACGCGAGTGGCTACTGACATTTTTTTGTCCTTTAATCTCTCGCTACTCACGCGAGAAGGGTAGTGGGTGGGGTTGGCGTGTTAGAGACGGGCTGCATGGATGGCTGTGACAAGAATCGCGCGCGCTCCCAGCTCATACAGGTTGTCCATCATGCGGTTGGCTTCGTGGCGAGGAATCATAACCCGCACCGCCACCCAGCGTTCGTCACGTAGTGGTGAGATTGTGGGTGACTCGATTCCGGGGGCGAGTTGAACTGCCTCGTCCAGCTTTTCTGAGGGCAGGTCGTAGTCCATGATTACATATTGGCGGGCAACAAGTACTCCACGCAGCCGGCGCAGTAGGGTTTCCAGCCCGTTAGCCTGTTCGGGGGCGCTGATGAGGATTGCGGAGGATTCGAGGATCACCGGCCCGAAGACCTCAAGCCCGGCTGCTCGAAGCGTTGCGCCGGTCTCGACAACGTCGGCGATGGCGTCTGCCACACCCAACCGGACGGCAGATTCAACCGCCCCCTCTAGTTTCACCAGGATTGCGGTAACGCCGTGTGTCTGAAGAAAGTTGTGGACGAGCTGAGGGTAGCTGGTGGCGATACGCAGACCCTCAAGCTGGGTGATGTCGGTGTACTCGCCCACGGGTGCGGCAAAACGAAAGGTGGAGCGGGCAAAGTCTAGGCTGGTTACCTCGAAGGCGCTTGAATCCGAGTCGAGCAGGAGGTCGCGACCCGTGATGCCCACGTCTACGGCTCCCAGGCCCACATGGGTGGCGATATCGCGGGGGCGCAGGTAGAAGAATTCCACGTTGTTAGCGCTGTCGGTATAGACCAGCTGCTTAACATCGCGGCGCAGGGCGTAGCCCGCCTCGGCGAGCATCTGATTGGCGGTCTCGGATAGTGAGCCCTTATTGGGAACGGCGATACGCAACATATCTGAGGTGTCTCTCGGTTATTAAAAATGATGGGGGGGGTTAAAGGTGGCGGTAAATATCGTCTGTTGTGAGACCCTTGGCCAACATCATCACCTGTAGGTGATAGAGCAGCTGCGAAATTTCCTCGGCAGTTTCCTCTTGAGACTCGTACTCGGCGGCCATCCACACCTCGGCGGCCTCCTCGACAATCTTTTTGCCGATGCTGTGCACTCCCGCGTCTAGCTGGGCAACCGTGGCTGAGCCCTCGGGACGTGTCTTGGCCTTGCGGGCGAGTTCTTCAAAGAGCTCATCGAATGTTTTCACGTAGATCAGATTATCGTCTTTAGTGACCGCCATGCGCACGGACCGCTTCACGCAGTGTGGCAATGTTGTCGGCAGGAACCCCACCGAACACACTTGATCCCGCCACAAAGGTATCCGCACCGGCCTCCGCCGCCGCCGTGATGGTGTCTGCGGTGATGCCACCGTCGACCTGGAGCCACACGTCAATTTCTAGGCGTTTTCGTGCATCGTTCAGAAGTCGGAGTTTGGGCATCGTATCGGCCATAAATTTTTGCCCTCCAAAACCGGGTTCCACCGTCATGACCAGTATTTGATCAAACTCCCCCAGTATGTCCAGATATTGCTCTGCTCGGGTGCCCGGTTTTAAGGCGAGGCTGGCTCGTGAACCAATCTGTCGAATTTTACGAGCTAGGGCTACCGGTTCGGCTGTGGCTTCCGCATGGAAGGTGACGGAAAACGCCCCCATTTCGGCGTATCCGGGTGCCCAACGTTCGGGATTTTCAATCATGAGGTGAATATCAAGCGGGATTGGCGAAACCTGCTGGAGCCTTTCAGCAACGGGGAGCCCCAGGGTGAGGTTGGGCACAAAGTGGTTGTCCATCACGTCCACATGAGCGGCATCAGCTGTGCTAATGCGTTGCAGCTCGGTTTCAAGGTTGGCAAAATCCGCCGATAGGATGCTGGGGTAAATTCGCTGACTCACACCCTTTATCCTAACTTTTTAAAGAGAGACACAAACATTGCGTCGGTTCCGTGGCGATGCGGCCAGAGCTGTACGGAAAGGTCGTTACCGTGCGAGTCTTTGCCATCGTTACTGCTATCACCCTTGCCGCCACCCCGAGAGTCCTCACGGGGTGGGGCAACACCAAGATCAACAGGTTCCGGAGCCAGGCGTTGGAGAATTTCTCGCGCTGAGAGCTCGGTCATCTGCGGATGTTTCTTGAGCATTCCGTTCACCACCGTACGGGTTTCCGCGCGGTGTGGTGAGCAGGTCACATAGGCGAGAAGCCCTCCCGGCTTAAGCGCCGTCACCGCGGCCTCGAGCAGAGCATCCTGTAGCGATGTGAGCGGAGGTATGTCCGTGGGGTCTTTACGCCACCTGGCTTCCGGACGACGGCGCAGCGCACCAAGACCGGTGCAGGGTGCATCAACCATAATTCGGTGAAAACCTTCCGGGTAGCGCCCGGGTATTGTTTGGCCTTCACCCACCACAACGTCAACCGCGTCCTGAACCGCAATAACGGACTTTCGTACGAGGTTGGCCCGCGCCGGAACCACTTCGTTTGCAATCACGTGAGCACCGCCCAGACGGGCCTCCGCACCAAGGATGGCACTTTTACCTCCGGGGCCGGCACACATGTCCAGCCACATCTCGCCTTCTTCCACCTCGCGAGCACGGGTCAAAATGAGGGCGGCCACCTGAGAGCCCTGGTCTTGCACACGTATCCAGCCGTTGCTAGGTCCCGTCACTTGGGAGGGGTCGCCCCTCTCGAGAGTGTGACCTAGCGGAGAGACGGTTGACGCGGTGGCTCGGGTATCCTGGGAAATATTTTTGGGGCTTCCCGGCAGGGTAACCAGGCTTACTCGCGGTGATCGATTATCTGCCGTCAGCAGTTCCTTGATCTCCTCAGCGCGGCCTTCCGCACGCAGGGATGCTCGAAAGGCCCGGATGACCCACTCGGGGTGTGAGAACTGTGCCGAAAGCCTCGCGTCTGCGTTCGTGAGTTCTCCCAGCACGTCCTCCAGCCACTCCTCGGGTTGCCTACGTCCGAGGCTTCGCAAGACCCCGTTCACAAACCCAACCGCAGATTGACGTCCAACTCGCTTCTGAATATCAACCGTCTCATAGACCGCAGCGTGTACGGGGGTACGCATCCCCAAAATCTGGTGTGCCCCCATTCGGAGCACCACGAGAGCAACCGGGTCGATTGTGTGCAGATCACGCCCGGCAACACGTTCGAT
Source organism: Lysinibacter sp. HNR (assembly GCF_029760935.1). Taxonomy (NCBI): domain Bacteria; kingdom Bacillati; phylum Actinomycetota; class Actinomycetes; order Micrococcales; family Microbacteriaceae; genus Lysinibacter; species Lysinibacter sp. HNR. Next base: position 1,700,223 of record NZ_CP121684.1, read on the forward strand.
AACCCGGTCGTAGTATCCCTGCATCCGCAGGGTTCCGTAAACTAGTTCTGTTGCAAACCCTCGATCGGAGGAATCCAGCCCTGAACTGCGGAGGCGAGAAGGGAGGACCAAGTTTGCATAGGCGTCGGAGTCACGCACCTCGGCCAGAACTTCGTAGGCTAGCAACCGGGCATTTATTGATCGTTCTTGTGAAGCATTGGTGCTTTGTTTTTCTGTGCTATCACGGTTCATCGTGCTACTACCTCCGATTGTGACAGGCCACGAAACCAGTCTGCGGCATCCATCGCACGTTTACCGGAGGGCTGCACTCTGACCAGCACGACCGGATCGTCGGCTGTGCCCACCCACACGCGCGCCCTGTGAAGAATCATCTGTCCGGGTCTGAGCAGCCCGTCGCTCGTTCCTGTGAGCTGTGCAGTAAGGGAAGGTATCTCTGCGTCTTGTTGCAGAGAAAGAACTTTAACGCGTTGCCCCGCGATCTCAGTGTACGCTCCGGGCTCGGGGGTAACCCCTCGATACCTGGCAATAACAAGTGCCGCGGGTCGTGTCCAGTCAAGCTGACCGTCAGCGTTGGTGAGCTTGTGTGCGTAGCTACTCTGGCCCTTTTGGGGCTGCAACATGATGTTACCCCGAGAGATCTCTTCCAGGCCTCGAACCAGGTCGTAAGCGCCCTCTTGAGCATAGTGGGTAAGTACATCGCCCGCGGTTGCGGTTGCGGGCAGGGGAATGACGCGCTGGCTCAGAACGTCACCCTCATCGAGTGCCGCCACCAATTGGAAAATAGTAACCCCGTTCTGACTGTCTGCGGCCATAAGCGATCGTTGAACCGGCGCGGCCCCGCGCCACCGAGGCAAGAGCGAAAAATGCAGGTTAAACCATCCGTGGGTGGGAACATCAAGCATCGTTTGGGGAACCAATCCCCCGTACGCCACTATTACTCCCACTTCGGGACGGAGCTGTGCTATCGCATCGGTCACCTCAGGGGTAAGACGATTGGTGCGGGTAACGCTCAACCCCAGTTCTTCTGCCGCGAGCGCAACGGGTGAGGGAGTCATGACCTTTTTACGTCCAACGGGGGCGTCTTCCCGAGTAATCACCGCAACAACGCTGTGCCCGGCCTGGACTAGCGAGCGCAGGCTGGGCACGGCCACGTCGGGGGTACCAGCAAATACGATCCGCAACTGTGTTACTCCTTGAATAGGGTTCGATTCAAAAACACCAGTTTACCCGCTGTTATCATCATGCCGAGTGCGGAAGTGGTGGCTCACGCGCTATTACTCACCCGCTGTGTGTGCAGAGAAGGCTTCTTAGGGTGTTGAGGGAACGCTATCTGGAAGACACCAACGGATTTTATCAACTGTGAAAGTAAGACACTCGTCGGTTTTTGCGTATTTAAACGGACGCTTAAACTGATTCTCTAGACGTAGCTGTTCCTGGGACGGAACAGCTGCACCTCCTCCAACAGCAACTTGTGAACCGACAAAAAAGTCCTGAGAGAAAAAGTTTCCTTTCACTTCCGCGGGACCCGACGCGGGAACACCCCGCACGAGAACGCTCTGGCGATTACTGGTTCCTACTCTGCCGTAATCGAAGAAGTTATTGGTAATGTCGACGTATTCGCCACCGACCGTGGTGCCTGTGCCGGCGTGCATATCAAATTGATGGTAGGCCTGCTTACCGCCACCCTGTAGTACAAGATTCTCCGTTGCGGTGTATCCCTCACCAACCTGGCCGGAACCCGCAATTGCGTGTCGGTTTCGATCAAAAACATTGCGTCGGATCGTGGCCGTTGCATTGCCGTTCTGGACCACAACACCGTACCCCGTGGCATAGCCGTTGCTCTCCACAAGAAAATTGTCGTGAATGTAGTTGTTCTCAACCAGGACATTTGTGGTTGTTTTGATCGAGAGAGCGGAGTAGGACCACCCGGCAAGCTCCGAATTCCGGATGATTTGCCCGCTACTTCCGGAAACCGTTTGCACCCCTAAGATCCTAAAGCCGGCGGAGGGGTCATGGTATGGCCCCAAGATCCGTAGGCCCTCAATTCTAGCGTTGCTATCCATCGTGATAACGGGATATGTTTTCCCGTGTATGTTGCCCGCCTCGATTTTTAGCGACGCCCCTGCCCGCGACTCGCAGCGATCACCGACAAGCTGCTGGTTCCGCTTAATCCGTAACGCGTTCGGCTCATTTGGCACTGTGATTTCAGCGTTTCCCGGAATATGGATGAGTGGGGCACCACTGTTCACGGCCGCTCTGAGTTCCGCCCATGACCCTGCGACAGTCGCACTCTGCAGGTCGGGAGAACTGCTACATGACGTGGCACCAAGCCACGGTGTCTGCGAGGCTTCTGTGGTTTGTCGTTGCTCAAAAGGAGCGGCTACGGCTGAGAGAGGCATATTCGCGGCGGTAAAAGCCGAACCCGCTACCATGAGAGCAATCACGCTTCGAGTGCGCCAGCCAATATTGTTCAGCATCAACTTCCTTCCAAGGATTTAATCGTGTTTCTTGTTGAATCTGCTCATGGTTTATTGCAGATTCCAGAGGGTTTGGCCGCAAGAGCCGTGAGAGTGCCGCATCAAACACAGGTATCCCGGAGGACAAGCTTGACGTCAACGGAGTGCTAGAAAACGATGAGGGGCGCGGAATCTAGAGGAAAGCACAGCATACTGATATTAATATATAGCTCTATTACAATAATTAAGCATGCTTTCTTGTTTTAAATCCTATCTTAAAAAGACTTTATTGCGGATTACACAAAGTCTCCTCCTCGCAAATCAGGGCTTTTCTCAGGATAAGATGGCGCCATCAAGACAGGCAGCACTCCACCCGCCATAGACACCACAGCGCTCACCCATCGACACTCATCGATTTACTTGACACTTCAACTAATTATGAGTAGTCTGAATACAGAATTTTCATCTAAGAAAGCGAGAGAAAAATGACAGCAATCAGCATTATCGGAGGCGGTAACATGGCGCAGGCGATCGGCGGGGTACTATCCGCCGGCGGCGGAACCGTAGAGTACCTGGGACGTGCCGGCGGAGACGTAACCGGCGAAATCGTTGTGTTAGCGGTGCCCTACGCATCCATTGATCAGGTAATCGCAACCTATGGCGAAGCACTGCGCGGGAAGATTGTTATAGATATCACCAACCCCATCAACTTTGAGACTTTCGACGGTTTCCTCGTTCCCGCGGACTCATCAGCAGCTGTCACCATTGCGGGCAAGCTCCCAGAATCCCGCGTGGTCAAAGCATTTAACACCACCTTTGCAGCAACGCTCGCGGCCAAAACCGTTGGTGGCCAAAAAACAACCGTGCTTCTTGCCGGTGACGATGCCGATGCAAAGAACACCGTTGAAACCCTGATCAGTACCGCGGGACTAGCCGTTGCCGACATTGGCGCGCTCAAGCGAGCACGAGAGCTAGAAGCTTTTGCCTTCCTCCAGATCTCTCTGGCCAGCGCAGAACGAATCACCTGGAACGGAGGCTTTGCCCTCCTCTCCTAAGCAGGGATATTCTTCGCGCACGCCGACTCTTCCCGCACACATCGTGCTGGCAAGTTAGCGGGACGTAAAGAAGCTCTTACCCTCGTGCGCCCACAAAACTGCTCAGCGCACGAGGGTATTGTGCTATAGGTCACTCGCAGCATGCAGCGACGTTGAATGCACTATGAGTTCCCGGGTAAAATTCGTTGCTGGCTGGGCTAGCACACTCTCGGTCGGCCCACTCTCCACGATCTTTCCTCGACTCATCACAATCAGCTCGTGACTCATCTCCCGAACCACCGCTAGATCGTGGGAGATAAAGAGAAGAGAGAGTCCTGTATCCTGCTGTATTCCCCTAAGTAACTGAAGAATCTCCGCCCGAATCGAAACATCAAGAGCACTCACCGCCTCATCGCAGACCAACATCATGGGCTCTGCCGCGAGTGCTCGTGCGATGGCAACGCGCTGTCGCTGCCCGCCGGAAAGCTCCGCGGGAAAACGTGACGCCACGTCCTCCGCTAACCCAACCTGGGCAAGAAAATATTTTACCCGACGCTCCGCCCCCTCCCGAGGCTCTTTCACCAGGGCTTCCGCCACAGACTGCCTCACGGTTCGCCTCGGATTCAGCGCGGAATAGGGGTCCTGATGAATCAGTTGAATGCGTGACCTCCGTGGACGCCTACGTCTTTCTGGAAGACCACTCCACTCCTCACCGTCAAGCAGCACGACGCCGCTATCTGGCTTTTCGAGTCCCATCACAATACGGGCAACCGTGCTCTTCCCCGAACCAGACTCACCGACAATCCCCAGGGTTGTTCCGGGATACAGAGAGAAACTCACGTCAGAGACCGCGGTCACACGCTCCCCGAGAGGAAGCCTATAATCTTTGTGAAGATTCCTTACTTCCAGGCAGGGCGTATCTGAAGTCACGGTATCTGTGGGTCCAAAAGTTTCAGTGGGCGCAGACCCTGTGGGCAATGCACCCACCAGGTGCCGAGTATACTCGTGCCGGGGTGCCAGCATAATCTGCTGGGGGGTACCTCGTTCAACAATCGAGATGGTACCGCTCTCAGGAACCCGGCGCATCACAAGCACCCGATCCGCAATCTGAGCTACCATCCCCAAATCATGGCTTACCAGAAGAACAGCCATTCCGGACTCTTTAAGCTCCCGCAGCAGATCAAGAATCCTGGCCTGTAGGGTGCTGTCCAGGGCGGTGGTGGGTTCATCAGCAATGAGCAGACTGGGAGAACCCACAATCCCCTGCGCGATAAGAGCTCGCTGCCGTAAACCCCCCGATAGTTCGTGCGGATAGGAGCGCCACCTCGCTTGCGGGTCAGGCATATGAACGGCAGTCAAGGTGTCTAACACCCGTGACCGTATCTGCGAACCGGTGACGCGTACCCGGCGTTCCTCGCTCAGCCCCCCACGGCGGTTCTTTGCATGGACACGGTTTCTCCTATGCACAATCAGGGACTCTGCAACCTCATGACCAATCCGCCGCAGGGGGTCAAGCGACACCAGTGCGTCCTGACTGACCAGACCCACCGATGAACCACGCAGTTGTCGCCACTCGGCGGGAGAAAAAGCCCTCACGTCTCGACCGTCCAGCACAAGTTCGTCAGCCTCAACCGACAGCCCGGACGGCACCAGACCCAAAAGGCTACGCGTCGTAAGGGTTTTCCCTGACCCAGACTCCCCGACCAACGCAACACACTCACCAGCCCGAATCTCAAACGACACATCACGCACAAGAAAACGTGATTCCGAGCTGATGCTGAGTCCCGATACCCGCGCAATCACCGGATCGGGCTTTGCAATGTTTATAAGCTCTGCGCTCATAAAAAAGTGTTCTCCCTCCGCCACGGCGCACGACCACCAGCCACCCGCATCACTCGAACCAGGAATCCCCCCTGCCCGACTCGTTCTTGCGCCGCCTCATACGAGCGCGATACCACAGAAACAGACAACACCGTCAAAATAATCACCAGACCGGGGAACACAGCCAACCACCAGGCTTTTCCCAAAAAGTCACGACTACTCGCAAGCATCAGGCCCCAATCCGGAGTTGGTTCCTGCGCACCGAGACCAAGGAAGCTCAGGCCCGATGCGGTCACGATCGCCGTGCCGATGCCCACAGTGGCAAGAACCACGATGGGACGAAGAGTGGCCGGTACCACGTGACGCCGCAACACCAATGCTGGATGCACGCCCAAGAGCGCCGCAGCCTGAGCATAATCGGTCTGCCTCGCACTCAAAGTTGCACTGCGGGCCAATCGGATATAAGCGGGGATCGATCCTAGAAGAACGGCAAGCGCAACGTTCAGTGGCCCCCCTCCCAGTATCGCCAAAACCACCAAGGCGATCAAAAAATCGGGGAACGCCATCAATATCTCAACAGCGCGCATCAGGAAAGCATCCACCCAGCGCGGAGAACTCCCCAGCAAAACCCCCAGGAGTGTCCCGATCACAGCCGCACCCAGTGCAGCCCCAAACCCAACCAACAGCGAAAATCTCGCACCATAGACTATCCTGCTCAGAACATCTCGTCCGGTTTGATCCGTTCCCAGAGGATGCTCCCAACTGGGTGGCTGAAGAGCATTCTTCAAGTCATTTGCAAGCGGATCAAAAGGAGTAAACAAAGAAGGCCACAGGGCGGCAAGAACAAGAACCAGCAAAAATAACCACGCAAGCACTGGCGCCGGCGATAACTTTTTTGACCTCACGGACGGCTTCCCCTCACACTAACGGTTGCTCGAGCCAGGCGGGGGTCAATGATCTCGCTCACAACGTCGACAATCGTATTGATCACAACAAAAATGCAGGCGATAAACAGCACCACCCCGAGCACAACGGGCAGATCACGCGCAAGAATCGCGGAGAGGGTAACGCGGCCCAAGCCGGGACGCCCAAAGATCGACTCCACCAATACCGCCCCCGCCATGAGTGAGCCCGCAACATAGGCACCCAGCGTGAGGGTTCCGTTGGCGGCATGCCGCAGGGTGTGGTGTGTCAGGAGACGAGAAGGGGCCACTCCCCGCGACAAAACCGTCTCGACAAACGGTTCTTTTTCAGCGGATTCAATTCCTCGTCGGAGCACCTGCCCAATCACCGCACTCACCGGAATAGCAATGGTGAGAGCGGGCAGCACCAAAGAGGGAATACCCTGAGACCCCGCCACCGGAAACCAGCCTAGGCCAAAAGAAAACACGCTCAGCAGAATCAGACCGCTCCAGAAAACAGGCGCCGATACCGCAACAAGCTCAATCGTTCCCACGATTCCCCTTAACCACGGTGTGCGACCAATCACCGCGCCCAGCAGTACCAGCAGGGTGGCGCATAAAAGAGCCGCCACGGAGAGCTGAACGGTCGCGCCCAGCTGGGAACCAATAACCTGACTTACCGGTTGACGCAATTGATAGCTCATCCCCAAATCTCCACGAAGCAGACGTCCGATATAGAGAAGGTACTGCTGCCAGAGGGGATAGTCCAGACCCAGATCTGTACGGATGAGGGCACGCTCCTCCGGCCCCACCTGGCTGTGCGGCCCCAGCATCACATCTACGGGGTCTCCGGGGACCAGCTTAATTGCAAAAAAAGCAAGGGTCACAGCCCCCCAGATCACTACAAAGAGGGCAGCCATCCGCAGGGCAAACCGAGAGACGAGTCGGCGCACGGCGTAGGACTTTTTACCACCAATGCCCTGAGCATTCACTATTATCTCAATCGCCAGCTTCCCGATTCTCCTGTGTGCTCGCCCACACTACATCGTATTTATCCAGTTCGGCGACAGCCACACTGTTACCTACTTAAGAGATACTCCGTACAGCAAAGGCTGCCCGGTGGAATCAAATTCTAACCCCTCAACTCGATCGCTCTGTGCGGTAATGACAGCGGGAACATACACGGGGATGATCGACACAAACTCATTGTTCCACCGCTGTACCTGCTGATACAGCTCTTCTCGCTCCTGCGGATCATTTGTTGCGACCGCTCGCTCAAGGAGCTGATCGATCTCGGGGCGCACCACGGTTGAGACGTTTTGAAACCCATCGCTGTGTAGGTGGTTACGCAGAACATCACCGTCAAGCCCGTCAAAGCCCCAATCGGTCAGATCAAAAGTTCGCGGACCATATTGTTCGTTATACTGAGCGGGTTCCAGATTTTCCCGTTTCAGCTCGAACCCCACATCCTTAAGGTTCTCTTGGAAAGCGTTTGCCAGGCTCTGGTGTTCGCTCGATACTGGGGTCCAGGCAATCCATCGCGCACCCAAGCGGGCCCCGTCTTTTGTTCGGTACCCTTGACTGTCTCGTTCGGTCCATCCTGCCTCTTCGAAGAACGCATTAGCAGCCTCGGGATTAAACTCCCAACTCCCCGCAATAGAGGAGTCATACGCGTTTGGAGTATTGGGACTCAGAATAGACCAGGCACGATCGAACTCACCGAAAAATATTGTTTCGACGGCCGTGTCAATATCGAGCGCACTACGAAAGCCCTCACGCACCTTCTGGTCAGCAAAAACACCAAATCCATCGTTGAGATAGAGCGAATAGGGGATTCCCGAGGACTCCTGAACGTTCACGATTATCCCTGACCCCAATTCGTTCACGACCGAGGGCGGAAGTTCCGTAGCGATATCTGCCTCACCGCTTCTCATAGCACCTATCCGAACGGTGTTTTCGGGAAGCACATTCACAGTGAGGCTCGTGAGCTGTGAGGGCCCCGCGTGAGTGGCCGCTTGGGATTGCCATTCGTAATTATCGTTTCGAAGCAAAGAGATGTTCTGTCCGGGCACGACTTTCTCAACAATAAAAGGACCGGTTCCTACCGTAACCCCCTTGCCCCCCGCAGCAAGCTCGGAACGCTTGCCTACAAGCACACTGGGCGAGTAAAAGCCCAGTTGTGGGCTGCTGAGGTTACGCAACAGCGGAGAAAAAGGACTGTTGAGTCGCAGCACCACTCGATAGTCGTCCACAACCTCCACCCCTGCAAAAACATCACTGCCACCCAGCTTACTCAGGGCCGAGGCAGATTCTGTTTGAGGGTCAAGTACGTGTTCAAAGTTCAGTTTGACCGCTTCGGCTGTGAATTTTTCTCCGTCATGAAAAGTAACATCTTGTCGCAGATCAAAGGTATAGACAAGACCGTCCTCACTCACCTCCCAGTCCGTGGCCAGCCAGGGAACCACGTCACCCTCGGCATTAATATCGACCAAAGAATCGAAAACATTGCGCAAAATAAGCATTGAGGAGTCAATCTGTGTCTTATGTATATCCAAATGCCCGTCAAAGACGTTAGCACCCTCAATTGCCAACGTCAGCTCCTGCTCAGAGCCGGAATCACGGGTATCCACCGTGCACCCCGCTAAGAAAACCGCAGAAACAGCCACAATAAACGTGGGAATATACAAACGCGAACTCAAAATCGACACAAAAACTCCGTAAAGCTCATATAAATGGGAGAGAATAGATGGGATCGGTGTTTTACACCAAAAATAATTAAACCATACACATATATAAACCCAGTGTAAGAAGATAGTATACCGGAGCTAACGTGACACAACCCCTTACTGACAAACGCACAACCCCCGAAGAACCCCCTCGTCCACGTCGCGGACGACCCCGCGTCTCCAGCCGGGAGATGCTTGAGGAAGCCGCACTTGATCTCTTTATTGAAAATGGTTACGCCAAAACCACCATCAATCACATCACTCGGCGCGCCGGCGTCAGCCGTGGCACCTTCTTTAACTACTTCCACGCAAAAGGAGATGTTTTCTGGGGACAGGTTGATGAGAGCCTCGCCCACCTCGAAGAACGCCTTGCAGCTTCGGACCCCTCCCTTTCTGTTGTCCAGGCTATTGGACAGGCCTTCGCGGATATCGCTCAGGACTTTGGCCCGGGAAATGTTCCCTGGATTCTCACCAACTACTCGCTCCTTGGAAGCCTGAGCGAGATACAGGCCTCTGCGGTCTCACGGTTTGCCGCCCAAACGCACACCCTGCGCCACTTTGCGGCCTCCCGACTTGGAGTCTCACCAGAAAGTGAAACCCCCCGAATTATTGCCTACTCCACCGTGAGTGCGGTTATTGCAGCAGCTCAGATTTGGGCAGCGGCGGGAAACGAACGCGGACACCTCTCCCCCTACATCCTGCACGCGATTGAGCCTCTCGAACACGGTTTCAAAGACGATAAATAAAGAAAAATAAAAAGGAATCCTCAAAATATCTGGTTGACGTGATAGCCGTTCACCGTGCCACAACAGTTCAACCTCACACAGGCGCTACTCCGGTTCGTACGATTTTAACGGCCACGATGTGTAGGCTAGTGTGGTTTTATACTCAGGCACTCGGGGTATCCGCATTGAGGAATACCCCATTGACGCGGTGCCGCACACACCAACTGGAGTTTCACGATGAACTACGCCCCCATCCCCGACAAGCCAAAACTTGAAGACCTCGAAGACAAGTGGAACGCAAAGTGGGGCGCACAGGGCATTTACTCGTTTAAACGCCACGAAACCAACCGCGAAAGTGTCTATTCAATCGACACTCCCCCTCCTACCGCATCCGGTTCACTGCACGTAGGACACGTTTTTAGTTACACACACACCGATGTTGTGGCGCGTTTCCAACGCATGACGGGTAAAAACGTGTTCTACCCGATGGGCTGGGACGATAATGGCCTCCCAACCGAACGTCGAGTGCAAAACTACTACGGTGTACGCTGCGACCCCTCACTCCCCTACGATCCAGATTTCACTCCCCCATTTGAGGGTGGCAGCAATAAGAGCAGCAAAGCCTCAGAACAGGTACCCATCTCTCGCCGCAACTTTATTGAGCTGTGTGAAATTCTCACCGTTGAAGACGAGAAGCATTTTGAATCGCTGTGGCGCACGCTCGGCTTTTCAGTTGACTGGAAACAGTCATATCGCACCATCGGTGATGACGGGCGCCGCGCATCTCAACTCGGGTTTATCCGCAATATCGAGCGCGGTGAAGCTTATCAGGCGATGGCCCCCACGCTCTGGGATGTCACCTTCCGCACCGCTGTTGCGCAGGCCGAACTTGAGGACCGAGACCAACCAGGGGCGTACCATAAGCTTGCTTTTCACCGTGCAGGCGGAGAAGACATTCTCATTCAAACCACACGCCCCGAATTGCTAGCGGCGTGTGTTGCGCTGGTCGCACACCCGGACGACGAGCGTTATAAAACACTCTTTGGCACGACGGTAACCACACCGATTTTTGGGGTAGAGGTTCCTGTTTTGGCTCACCACCTAGCACAACCCGATAAGGGTTCGGGAATTGCCATGGTCTGTACCTTTGGTGACGTAACCGATGTTGTATGGTGGCGTGAACTTCAACTCCCCAACCGGGCGATCCTTGGTTTTGACGGACGAATCATCGCGGAGAGCCCCGAAGCCATCACGAGTGAGAAGGGCAGGGCCGCATACGCCCAGCTCGCTGGTAAAACGGTATTCTCCGCGAAAAAAACCATGGTTGAACTGCTCCAGGAGTCAGGGGAAATGATCGGCGAAGCGGAGGCCATCACCCACCCCGTAAAGTTTTTCGAAAAGGGCGATAAGCCACTCGAAATCGTCTCCACTCGTCAGTGGTACATCACCAACGGCGCCCACAATGAGACACTCCGCTCACGCCTCCTCGAATTGGGCGGCGACCTTGAGTGGCACCCCGATTTTATGCGGATACGCTACGAGAACTGGGTGAACGGTCTCTCGGGAGACTGGCTTATCTCACGGCAACGCTTCTTTGGGGTACCCATTCCCGTATGGTATCCGCTGGATTCCGAGGGAAATCCCGTTTTTGACAAACCCATTGTGGCATCAGAGAGTTCGCTACCCGTCGACCCCTCCTCCGACACCGCACCGGGCTATAGCGAGAATCAGAGAAACACTCCCGGAGGATTCATTGGCGAAGTTGATGTCATGGATACCTGGGCAACCTCCTCACTTACGCCCCAGCTTGCCGGAGGGTGGGAGCGCGATCCCGAGCTTTTTAACCTGGTGTTCCCCTTCGACCTACGTCCCCAGGGCCAGGACATCATTCGCACCTGGCTCTTCTCCACCATGCTACGCTCAATTCTGGAGCACAACACCAAACCGTGGAAGACCACGGGGATCTCAGGATGGATTCTCGACCCGGATCGCAAGAAAATGTCCAAATCAAAGGGCAACGTTGTGACCCCTCGCGACATCATCGAGCAGCACGGTGCCGATGCAGTCCGCTACTGGGCCGCCTCCGCGCGACTCGGAGTTGACGCGGCTTTTGACCCGCAAAACCCCACCCAGGTAAAGATCGGACGACGCCTCGCTATCAAGGTACTCAACGCATCCAAGCTCATCCTGGGCTTTGAGGAGCGACAGGCGAACATCGATCTTGCAGCTCGTGACGCACGCGTTACCCAGCCCATTGATAAGAGTATGCTTACGTCCCTGGCCACTGTGCTTGAGGAGGCTACTCGAGCGTTTCACGCCTATGATCATGCCCGGGCTCTTGAGGTCGTTGAGAGTTTCTTCTGGACCTTCTGTGACGATTATCTTGAGCTGGTGAAAGAGCGTGCCTATGCAAATGATGGCAAAGTAGATTCGGAGGCTCAATCCTCTGCCATTGCCGCGCTACGCACAGCTCTGTCGGCTCTCCTGCGCCTTTTTGCCCCCTTCATTCCCTTTGCTACAGAGGAGGCATGGAGCTGGTTTAACGACGCTTCTGTTCACCTGGCACCTTGGCCCACGGTGGCCGAGCTGGGGGCGGCTGCTGCAGCCGGCAACCCCGCCATCTTGGAGCAGGCCTCCGCAGCGCTCATCGGGATTCGCCGGGCAAAAACTGATGCAAAAGCCTCACAAAAAACCGAGGTGGGTCGAGCTGTGATCACAGGGTCGGCCGAGGAAATAGCGCTTGTATCGGCGGCGCAGGCTGACCTGCAAGCCGTTGGAAGAATCTCACAGCTAGTGCTGGTTGAAGGCGAAGAGTTTGCCGTCTCCGAAATCGAACTGCTAGTGGCAGACGGGTAGCGAATGTTTCTCCTCACACAGAGAGCCGCGGAAAGATGCGATTAGGAACACGCTGGCTGTTTGGCGCGAGCCCGCCAAACAGCCTTGGTGCCGATGTTGTTGAGGCTGTGCGTGCTGTTGAACACAGTCGGCGTGCTGAGATTCCTGACAGTGCAGACGGTATTCCCTGGTTCTGGACTCTGACCTGGCTTGAGGGTCGTCCGGTGTGCGAACTTGATGATGGCACCCGGGTGATCGTCTCGGCAACTGGAACGATAGCCATCACAAGCTCCGGTGAGGATGACGAAGAGGACGATGACTCCTGGATGTCGTAGAGGTGGCCTCACTTTACCTTCCGGCCTTCCCCAGACCGTCCCGGCGGGCGCAGGTATCAAAGCAGGGGGCTCCAGGGCGGGCACAAACTAGGCCGATGGAGGTGACCCCGTGGTTGAAGCAGCCACTTCTACTCGAACAAGTGAACAACTTCTGGTATTGGCTAGCTTTTAAGATCAAAATAACTGCGGGTGACCAAAACATTGGGCCGATGGGTAAACGCCTTGCTGAGTGTAAAGTCTGCCTGCCCTTGAAATATTCGATGGTACCAGTGGCGTGGTATCAGCACCGGTATAACAACCACAACCCGTTCATCATTGTCGACCAGAGAGTCCACGAACCTCACTAGCGGACGTTCCAGGGAATGGTACTCCGTGCGTAAGATTTCAAGGCGCGTGTCGGAGTGCCACTTGATCCACTCCTGCTGAAGCTCTCTTGCGTTGTCAGCGTCCTCAGGAAACATAACGTTAACGGCAATAACCTTATCGGCCAACGAACGTGCTGTAGTGAGCGCGTCTCTGGTAAGCCTAGAGGGGCTCATAACAGGAACAACCGCAACCGTGTGGCGGGGCGCCTGTTGCTCGTTAAGGTCGTTAACAGCGAGTTCTCGAGCCCTATTTTGGTAGTATCGTTCCACTCCTCGAAACAAAACAACACAGAGTGGAATGGTCACCACCACAACCCAACCGCCCTCGGTGAACTTAGTAAGAATGAATACCAGGGTGGCTACCAAAGTCAGAAATGCACCTAATCCGTTGAGGAGAGCCCGTCTTTTCCACCGTGGAGGACGATGCCTCCGCCAATACAGGACCATACCGCTCTGAGCAAGCGTGAATCCGGTAAAGACCCCAATTGCATACAGTGGAATAAGGCTATTTGTATTGCCAGAGACAGCAATCAAGAGGATACCCGCCAGGAGAGCAAGAACCCATACCCCTCGCGAATACACCAGCCGATCATTGCGCAGGGAAAAATAGCGGGGCAAATATTTGTCCCGGGCCAACAAGCTCAGGAGAATAGGAAGCCCGCCAAACGATGTATTAGCAGCCAACCCCAACTCAACAACAATCGCAATTGCTACAACATAGTATATCCAGCCGCGTCCCACGGAAGCATCCATAATCTGACTGAGAACGGTTTGGTTTTCTTGCGGTCCAATCTCAAAACGGCTCGCGAGAGTTGCAAGTCCAAGAAGAAGAGCCCCGAGAATAAAACCAAGGGCAAGTTCCGTACGCTGTGCCCGTTTGACACGTGGTTCTCGAAACAGGGGTACACCATTGGCGATTGCCTCTACGCCGGTCAGAGCGCTACAGCCGGAAGCAAAGGCTTTAAGAAGCAGGAGAACACTGACGGTCTCAATATTCTGACCTAGCGCATGATCGGAGAACGGTTCCGGTGTGGGCCCCAGCGGATGAAGCAGACCCACAATCACAACAGTAAAAAGCCCGAGAATAAAAATCGCGGTGGGGATGAGGAAAGCTCGAGCAGCCGTACCTAATCCGCGCAGATTGACCGCAGTGATGATCGCAAGCATCAGAAGACTCAGCGGAACGGTATGGGGAGTAAGTATAGGGAAGGCAGAGGTGAGCGCGCCAATTCCTGCAGCAATCGAGACAGCAACGGTTAGGACATAATCGACCACAAGCGATGCCGCCGCCACCTGAGACGCAGACTTTCCGAAGTTGTCTCGTGACACCGCGTAGGCGCCACCACCCATCGGATAACCACTAATCACCTGGCGATAAGAAAAGACAAGCAGAACGAGTAGCAGCACAATAACAGCGGTGACAGGAAGCATGAACTGCAAGCCCGTTAGACCAGCAACAGCCAAAACCACAACAATTGCTTCCGGCCCATACGCCACTGAGGTAATTGCGTCTAGAGATAGGGCAGGAAGACCTTCAACAACTCCGATCTGTTCGGTGGAAGCATCAGAGGTGCGTAGTGGTTTCCCAGTGACAAGCCGCATTACCCGTCTAACCGGTTTGATGCGGGCCGAAGGAACCTTTACGGAATGCTTCTGTGGTTCCTCATTCACGTTTATCTCTCCCTGTGTACGGTCCAAGGCTCATGAAGGGTGTAATCAAAACCTAGATAGGCCTGTGTTCTCCCACACTTTATCGTACTCAAGAATTTTAAGGTCAGGTTCTTATTAGCGAAAATAGTATTCAAAACACAATCTGCCACGCGACCATATCATGACGCTGCCTCCCTCAAACCCAACCACCCAGCATGGGTTCCTCACCCTACTGCAGCGTGCATCAACGGAAGCAGGGGCCTCATACCCCAACGTGAGTACAGGAATCGTATCCCCAAAGCGTCCAAGGGCGATATATAGGGAAGATCGAACTCGTTTTAGGCAAGTCGTCACAACGCGGGCAACCCGCGTTACGGTTACTACTCGCGTACGTCAGCTAAGCGGTTGGGGTCCCAATTATTTAGGCAGATTTTTCAGCGCGACGTGGCTTACGAAGCGTAAGAAGGGGCATACTGCCCTCGGTGACGCTCTCCCGTGTGATGGTCACCTTCTCTACCTCGTCGGTGGAGGGAACTTCAAACATCACGGGACCAAGCACATCCTCCATAATGGCGCGGAGTCCCCGCGCACCAGTTTTGCGCTCAACAGCCAAATCCGCAATGGTTTCAAGAGCATCAGGCTCAAACTCGAGTGCGACGTTATCGAGTTCAAAAATACGCTGATACTGCTTGACCAGAGCGTTTTTAGGCTCGGTCAAAATCTGCATAAGGGCCTCTTGGTCTAGCGGAGTCACATTGGTCACAACCGGAAGGCGTCCAATGAACTCCGGTATGAGTCCGAACCGGTGCAAATCTTCAGGAAGCACATCGCTGAAAAGATTGATATTGTCTCCCTTGGTGTGGAGAGGTGCACCAAACCCAATGCCTTTTTTGCCCACGCGCTCTGAGATAATCTCCTCGAGTCCAGCAAATGCCCCGGCGACTATAAAAAGCACGTTGGTGGTGTCAATCTGGATGAACTCTTGGTTGGGATGTTTACGTCCACCCTGGGGAGGAACTGAGGCAACGGTTCCCTCAAGAATTTTGAGAAGTGCTTGCTGCACCCCCTCTCCTGAAACATCACGCGTGATCGAGGGATTTTCTGCCTTGCGGGCAATCTTGTCGATCTCGTCTATATAGATAATGCCTGTCTCGGCCCGCTTGACATCGTAGTCAGCGGCAGAGATGAGCTTAAGGAGAATGTTCTCAACGTCTTCGCCCACATACCCAGCCTCTGTAAGCGAGGTGGCATCAGCCACAGCAAAAGGAACGTTGAGTTTTTTGGCTAGGGTCTGAGCGAGATAGGTTTTGCCACAACCGGTTGGGCCAACAAGCAAAATATTTGACTTGGCAATCTCAACCTCATCCGCCAGGGAATCTGCACTGGTGAGTGAACCGAGCGCCCGGATTCTCTTGTAGTGGTTATAGACGGCAACGGCCAGAGAACGCTTTGCAGGTTCTTGCCCGATGATGTATTCCTCGAGGAAATCAAAAATCTCTCGCGGACGAGGAAGCTCAAACTCCGCCTCTGCGGCCTCGCCATCTTCCGCCATGCGTTCTTCGATGATCTCGTTGCAGAGTTCAACGCACTCATCACAGATGTAAACGCCGGGACCAGCTATAAGCTGCTGAACCTGCTTTTGACTCTTTCCGCAAAAGGAACACTTTAATAGGTCGGCGCTTTCGCCTATCCGTGCCATCGGGTTTCCTCTCCCAAGAATATTTTCAACGTATTCTATCTACGAGCCTAGTCTCTACCACTGACACTACCGGGCGCAACGCCGCAATTTGAGGGTCCACGGGCCACTCGGACGAGGTTACGCTCGTGGCATTTCCTCGTCCGAGCAGCCCGGATTCCTTAGTTATTCAGGGAAGAAACGGCTTTGCGGCTGGTGAGAACCTGATCGATCAAACCGTATTTCTGAGCCTCCTCAGCGCTCAAAATCTTATCCCGATCGATATCTTTGTTCACCTGCTCAACGGACTGGTTGGAGTGCAGCGACAAGGTTGTCTCAAGCCAGGTGCGCATACGCATAATCTCTGCGGCCTGAATCTCAATGTCTGATGCCTGACCGTGTCCGGCCTCACCCATAGCGGGCTGATGAATCAGAATACGGGCGTTAGGAAGCGCAAGACGTTTACCCGGGGCACCACCCGCCAGGAGCACCGCAGCGGCGGAGGCAGCCTGTCCCAGGCACACCGTCTGCACGTCCGGGCGAATATACTGCATGGTGTCGTAAATAGCGGTCATAGCTGTAAAGGAACCACCCGGTGAGTTAATGTACATTGTAATATCACGCTCGGGGTCCTGGCTTTCCAGCACCAGAAGCTGAGCCATAACATCATCTGCTGAAGCGTCATCAACCTGAACACCAAGAAAAATGATGCGGTCTTCAAAGAGCTTTGCATACGGATCTTGACGTTTGTATCCGTAAGCCGTGCGCTCTTCAAAAGTGGGAAGAACATAACGAGAACCGGGAGCCTCCATACCGGAGAAAGCCGTTCCGCCAAACTGTGGGGTTTTCATATGAGTATCCTATTTTCTCTCGGCGATTATTTGGCTGAGGTAGAGCGTGAAGACGAGGTGTCATCCTTATCGGTACCGCCACCACCAATAACATCACTTGCGGAGTCACGAATATGATCAACAAATCCGTATTCCAAAGCTTCCTGAGCGGTAAACCAGCGATCACGATCACCGTCAGCATTGATTTGTTCAACCGTTTTACCGGTCTGCGTCGCCGTAATCTCTGCCAGGCGGTTTTTCATCGAGACGATGAGCTGCGCCTGAGTTTGAATATCGCTTGCGGTTCCACCAAATCCACCGTGGGGCTGGTGCAGCAGCACTCGGGCGTTGGGCGTGATGTAACGCTTACCCTTAGTTCCCGCGGTAAGAAGGAACTGACCCATCGACGCGGCCATTCCGATTCCCACCGTGACAATGTCGTTGGGGACAAACTGCATGGTGTCATAAATCGCCATTCCAGCGGTAATAGATCCACCGGGTGAGTTCACGTATAGATAAATATCGCTCTTGGGGTCTTCCGCAGCCAACAACAGGATCTTCGCACAGATCTCGTTCGCATTATCGTCACGCACCTCGGAGCCAAGCCAGATAATACGATCTTTGAGCAGCCGATCGAAAACACTGTTGGGCATTTTAGTTTCGCTCATTGTGGACTCCATTTCACTTAGTGGACTTGAATCGAATCTATAGGGTTCAACGTCCCTATTCTCACGAGTTCGCTCAGGGCAAACCAAAATCAGCGGATAACACAGATCCCCCTGAAATATTTCATCTCATGACGCATGTTATAAGCGGGCAAATCCCGCGTAAAGAGTGGCATCTCTCCCCCATACTCCTCACCCCGAGAACACCTTTCGCCCTAAGAGAAATCATCACGGGCCTGTGCATTGTGAGGGGTAACCCATAAAAGCACCCGTAAACATAAGGGGCGACCTTCTCACCGCCGTCCACGATAATAATCACAACCTGTCAATAGTTGAGAGGCTTTGAGGAGAAAACGTAAAACGAAAGGGCGCGTTCTCTTCAGAAAGAAAACGCGCCCCAAACGCTAGAGCAGGAACCTACTCGGCTGTGTCCTGAGAAGAATCTTCTGTCTTGGACTTCTTGGTCGTAGCCTTCTTAGCCGCCGGTTTTTTTGCCGCAGGCTTCTTGGCAGCAGCTTTTTTAGCGGGGGCTTTCTTCTCGGCTGCTTCTGCGGGAGCATCCTCGGTCACCTCTGAAGAAGCGTCCTCAGCGGTTTCGTTCTCTTCCACCGCTGTAAACTCACCAAGGTCAACCAGATTGCCCGACTTATCCTTAACCACAGCCTTGCCCAGGGCGATAGCCAGCGCCTTATTGCGTGCGACTTCAGCCACAATAACCGGGATCTGTCCCTGCTGCTCAAGAGCCTGAATAAACTGCCCCGGCTCCATACCGTATTGCGCAGCAGACGAAACGATGTACTGTGTGAGCTCATTCTGCGTTGCCTGAATGTTCTCGCGTTCGACAATTGCGTCGAGCAGTAGTTGAGTTTGCAGTGATTTTGTGCTGGACTCCGTTACCTCTGCACGGTGCTCCTTGTCTTCAAGACGCCCCTCGCTCTCCAGGTGGCGGTGAACTTCTTCCTCAATGATCTCCGCGGAGACGGGTATCTCTGCTTTCTCGATTAGAAGGTCAACAAAAGCGTCCCGTGCTTGACGCCCTTGCGTAAAGACAGCCTGCTTGTTAACCCGTTCTTCAAGGCTCTTCATAAGCTCGTCGATAGTATCGAACTCACTAGCGATCTGTGCAAAGTCGTCGTTTGCTTCAGGAAGCTCACGTTCTTTCACACTGGTAACGGTTACCGTGATCTCAGCATTCTCACCCTCGCGTTCACCGCCGAGCAGTTTTGACTCAAACGTGGTGGTTTCGTCGGCGGTAAGCGACTCAAGCGCCTCATCAATACCCTCCACCAGGTCCCCAGAGCCAAGCTCGTAGGAGATACCTGACGCGGTGTCGACCTCTTTACCATCGATCTTTGCAACCAGATCAATCTGGACAAAATCACCCGTGGTGGCAGGCCTATCAACCGTAACAAGCGTGCCGAAGCGAGAACGGAGCTCATCCAGCTCGGTTTGCACGGCATCTTGGTCAAGCTCAGCATCCTCAACGGTGAGTTCAAGCCCCTCGAACTCAGGAATCGTAAACTCTGGACGAACCTCAACCTCAAACGCCAGGGTCAACGTACCCGAGAGATTCTTCATATCTTCAAACCACTCAGTGACATCGGCACTGGGGCGCCCCATGGGACGAGCATCTTGACTCTCAATAGCAGCACGATAGAAGGAGTCGAGAGAGTCGTTAACCGCCTGCTCAATAACGGCAGGCTTACCCACTCGCTGATCGATGACCGCCGCGGGAACTTTACCCTTGCGGAAGCCCGGAATACTGATCTGCTCAGAAACGGTTTGGTAGGCTTTTTTGAGGTAGGGTTCAAGCTCTTCAGCTGTAACCGTTACCACCAGTTTGATCCGCGTGGGGTTGATCTTCTCTACGGTTGTTGTGGACACTGTGTGATTCTTCCTTAAATTGAGCGACCGGAGCCGCTATATTCGTGGGGTTTAGATTATTTGTCGGGGCGACAGGATTTGAACCTGCGACCTCTCGCCCCCAAAACGAGCGCTCTACCAAGCTGAGCTACGCCCCGGAATGTTCTTACAATCCGTGGGTTATTGCCAATTATGGGGAATCAACTAAAAGTTGAAATAAAGCAGAATAACCTCCGCAAGTCTAACCGAGATTTTTACGCTCTGCCGACACTTTCACATAAAGTACGCAAAAAACACTGAAAAAATAAGGAGACGCGCCCGGACGTCACACCAAAAGGTGCATTGGAGGTACAATCTGTACTATGCTAAATATCTGCTGCGGTTGTTACTGCAGACAGACACCTTCCGGGGATGTAGCTTAGTGGTAAAGCCTTAGTCTTCCAAACTAATGATGCGGGTTCGATTCCCGTCATCCCCTCCAAATAACTTTAAAACTCGAATGTGGCCTATCATGCAGCCTGCGATAGTTCAGTGTGAACCACAAGCTGTCTCAGGTTTTTCTTCGCACTTGCAGCTCTGGCGAAGATGGGCGCGGCTTTTCGTTCACCGCAGCGCTTATATGTCATCCTACGTGGTTAGGCTCGAAAGCATGTTGATCATCGAACGAGGGCCTAAGAGTGAGCGGCAAATATGAGTCCTCATTACTGCACCCTCTCTATCGTCACCCACGAAGCGCCCAACACCTGAGACGTGAAATCTCCAGAACTATTGACCGAAAACGCTGTTGACTCAAACGAGCTATTGTTGACCCTTAGCTGTATTGTAGTGGCGGTCTCTACCGTAATCGCGGCCGATGCAGAAGTATATGACGACGCAACCATACTCTCTGCGCCTCCCGACGAACTATGTCCGCCCTGACCAATCCATAAACCGCTCGTCACATTATAAAACCCATAAAGTATCCATGCAGCATCACTCGATGCTACGGTACCAAGGGAGCCTGTGAGCGAATAGGTTCCAGGCTGCAACACTATACTTCCGGAAGTATTCTGAATATCTGCACCAACAGTAGCGTCAGTAGTTGTAAATGCTATAGCGGTGTTTGCAAGAACACCACTTTGCTCGGTGGAGTTTGAGAATCTCGCATACGCTAACGCCCCACCTTGAGCACCCTGGGCACCCTGAGGACCCTGGGCACCTGTGGCGCCTTGAACACCTTGAACACCTTGGAAACCTTGAGGACCGCTGGCACCATCAGTACCGCTGGCGCCCTGAGCACCATCGACACCAGCAGCACCACTGGCACCCTGAAAGCCTTGGGGACCGCTAGAACCTTGAGGACCCGAAAGACCTCGCCCGCCCTGTGCACCCTGAAAACCTCGCGCACCCTGAACGCCCTGCGCACCAGTCGCACCCTGAACACCAGTCGCACCCTGAACACCAGTCGCACCCTGAACACCAGTCGCACCCTGAACACCAGTCGCACCCTGAACACCCTGAGGACCATCAGCACCCTGAACACCGTCAGCACCATCAGCACCCTGAACACCGTCAGCGCCCTGAACACCCTGAGGACCATCAGCACCCTGTGCACCGTCAGCACCCTGAACACCCTGAGGACCATCAGCACCCTGAACACCCTGAGGACCATCAGCACCCTGTGCACCGTCAGCACCCTGAACACCCTGAGGACCATCAGCACCCTGTGCACCGTCAGCACCCTGAGGACCATCAGCACCCTGAACACCCTGAGGACCATCAGCACCCTGTGCACCATCAGCACCCTGTGCACCATCAGCACCCTGTGCACCATCAGCACCCTGTGCACCATCAGCACCCTGTGCACCAATCAAACCCTGAACACCGTCAGCACCCTGAACACCTTGAGGACCGTCAGCACCCTGTGCACCAATCAAACCCTGAACACCCTGAACACCCTGTGCACCATCAGCACCCTGAACACCCTGTGCACCGTCAGCACCCTGAACACCCTGTGCACCGTCAGCACCCTGAACACCCTGAGGACCATCAGCACCCTGTGCACCGTCAGCACCCTGAACACCCTGAGGACCATCAGCACCCTGTGCACCGTCAGCACCCTGAACACCATCAGCACCCTGTGCACCAATCAAACCCTGAACACCTTGAGGACCGTCAGCACCCTGTGCACCAATCAAACCCTGCGCACCAATCGAACCCTGCGCACCAATCGAACCCTGCGCACCAATCGAACCCTGCGCACCAATCGAACCCTGCGCACCAATCGAACCCTGCGCACCGTCAGCACCATCAGCACCCTGAACGCCCTGAACGCCCTGAACACCCTGAGGACCAATCGAACCCTGAACACCAGCAGAACCGTTAGCACCCTGGGGGCCAGCGGCACCACTAGCACCCTGGAAGCCCCGAGCACCAGCGACACCCTCTAGGCTTAAGCCTCGCAAACCCTCTGCACCTTGGACACCTTGAGCGCCCTGGGGTCCTTGACTGGGCCCACCATCCGCAGGGAAACTCGGATTTGCACTAACCGGGTTGCAAGTCAGCCCAGGCTTGGATGCGTAAAGACCTTGAGGTCCAGCTTTGTACCGCGCCCTCAGAACGACTCCCTGAGAGAAAGCACTACAGGAATCATCATTTTGAGAATACTTTTGCGACCCTAAGATCACCAGAGGAAGAGCGGAAAGGCTTGCAAAACTCGCTTCAGAGTTTTTAGGGAATGGTGCAGAAATAGGGGCTTGGGAAAGTCCTATCACCGAGATAAAACCAAAGGAGAGAACGCGCTGAACGTTATGGACAAAGCCAGGTGCAGGACTCACAGTAATTCTCCTTAAATAAATTTTAAGTTCTTAACCACTATCGGAAATTATAGATAACAATATGACAAGAAAGATACTAATTAAATAAACTTTGATACATAATCAGTTTTACTTCAGTGAATCCCTCGCCAACCTATCGATAAAAAAAGTGTTTAAAATGCAACAAAACACTTATTAAACCCCAGTGGACCATATTTGTGGGACCATAAGCCGACGACTGAGACTACTCCATACCCGTGAGCAGGAAGCAGACTATTCTAAATTCAGATCACTCAAAAACCGTGACGGGCTCCTAGATCGATCACGAGCGCCACGCTTTGCCCAGGACAGAGCAAGCCCGGTGCGGGCTCGTGTGATAGCAACGTAGAGGAGTCGCCGCTCCTCCTCCACCGCCTCCGGGGTTTCCGCATACGAAATAGGGAGCAACCCTTCACTCACACCCGGCACATAAACGTACTCCCACTCCAACCCCTTAGCCGTATGGATTGTAGCCAGGGTTACAGCGTCTAACACTGGTTCGTGCTGCGTGTTTTGACGCTCTAGAAGGTCATCGCTAAAAGCTCGCAGTGTGGTGTTCTGGGGTGCCTCATCCACCAGGGCCATCAGAGCGCTCAGAGCGTCCCAGCGCTCACGCACTGCCCCCGCTTCAGTCGGCGGCTCCTGCGTCCACCCCAGCGAACGAAGCACATCACTAACCGTCTGAAACAGGGGTTCGCTCACAGCTACAAGCGCGGCCGCCCTGATAGCGTGAACGGCCTGTTTAACAACCGTCCGCTCAAAAAACCGCCCAGCACCCCGAACCTGATAGCTGATCCCCCTGCGTGCGAGGGCGGTTTCCAAGAGAAAAGACTGAACATTAAGCCGAAACAAAACCGCGATATCACGAGCAGAAACACCGCTCTCTATTTGCACCGCAATCGCATTAGCCACGTTCTCCGCTTCGGATTGGTCATCCGCCGCAACGCTCACCGTGGGTACCGCTCCCCCCTGCTGTTGCTCCGTTGCGGGTCTCAAGCGCAGAGCGCCCCTCTGGTTTTTCATCAGAGAGTTTGCCGTAGAAACGATAGGAGCCTGTGAACGGTAGTTTTGCTCGAGCCTAACCACGGTAGAGTCAGGATAGGTCACACCGAACTGAAGCAGGTATTCACTTGACGCACCTGCAAACGAGTAGATGGTTTGACTCGCATCACCCACCACACAGAGGTCACGGCGATCACCTACCCAAGCCGAGAGCAGAGCGTGTTGCAGGGGCGAGACATCCTGATACTCATCCACAACAAAATGACGGTACTGTTCCCTCACTTGCAAAGCAACCCGAGGTTCGTTCTCGAACATGCCCAGGGTAAGCATCAGGACGTCTTCAAAATCGATCTGACGTCGCTCATCCTTGAGTCGCTCGTAGCAGTCCATGAGCTCGAGAAGTTGCTGTTGGCTCAGTCCACTCGGCTTTGCCCGAGTGACTAGGGCTCGCTCATATTGAGCGGGCGAGAGCATATTAACCTTGCGCCACTCAATCTCCGACGCCACATCTCGCAAAGACTCGGCGTCAACCGGAAGGTGCAATTGCTCTGCAGCCTGCCCGAGATTTCTCCCCTTACCCGTGAGTAGGCTCGGAGCAGTCCCGCCGACGACCTGGGGCCAAAAAAAACTGAGCTGGGAGAGGGCCGCCGAGTGAAACGTTCGTGCGGACACCCCGCTGGCACCCAATTGTCGCAGACGGACACGAAGCTCACCTGCAGCCCGATCGGTAAAGGTGAGCGCCATCACACGTTGCGCCGAATAGGCTCCACTCGCAACGCCGTAGGCGATGCGGTGAGTAATCGTACGGGTCTTACCCGTGCCCGCACCCGCCAAGATAACCAGCGGGCCACGCAAAGCCATCGCGGCACGGCGCTGCTCTTCATCAAGCCCCTGCAATAACACTGGAATATCGGTCATGCTTCTGCAAGCCAATCATCAATCAGCCGTCTGGCAATAGATGAAACACCCGGCAGCTTAATAGTGGCAGGAATCGCACGCACATCGTCCCGGCTCACCCAGCGCAGCTCGGCGATCTCTTTTCCATCAGGTACGGCATCATTCGGATCTTGATCGGGGGCAATTGTCGCTTCAAAGCCCAGCATGAGGGAACGAGGAAACGGCCAGGGCTGTGAAGCACGGTATCGCGGGTTTACCACGCGGATACCAGACTCCTCAAACACCTCACGAAGCACAGCGTCTTCAAGCGATTCTCCCGCTTCTACAAATCCCGCAAGTAACGAGTATCGTTCTACCTCCCAGAGCACATTCGACCCGAGCAAAATACGATCATTTGAGTCGCGAACCAGCACAATCACGGCCGGATCGATACGCGGAAAAAATTCTTCACCCGATTCGGGATCATAACGCATCCACCCACCGTGATCCGTGACAGTAACTCGTCCAGTGGTTGGCGAGAACCTATAGTCCTCGTGCCAGCGCGCAACGGCTAAAGCCTGAACCAACAGATCAGAGTGCTCTGACGAAAGATGCTTCATGACGTCGCGAGCCGAGGCAAAGATAAGACCCGGTGAATCCTCCCCGTCGAGCGCCCTCACAAAAACGGGTATTGTACGAACACCCCTCGCACCCGCCACACGCCCCAGGTAGAAGTCCTCCCCCTCGCTCGGTAGCTGAGATGCCGACAAAAACTTAATCGCGGGAGGCTCCATGTCGGATGCGACAATAAGAACCCTTCCACGGGACAGCACCAAGAAACGCGCATCAGGATGGTTATGGGCGCCCGCCAGCAGCTGCGGGTCTTCCCGCGTAGCGGCATCACGATTATGCTGCGATAACGAAAAAAGAGGATGCGAATGATGAGGTTTAACCACGTGCCCCCTCCATCTCTTGTTTTCATCGGTTTTTCTGCTGCGGCTTACGGCCAAGTTCACACAGCACGGGTTAGTCTTGATTACATGGTTCGCTCACATCTCACTCTAGCCGCGCTTGCGACCTCTGCTGTACCAAACCTTGATGTTACTCAGGTTCGCGAACACACCTACCATGGGGAGGGAGACTACCTTTCCGCCGTTCTCAGTGTCGCAAACGGGGAAGAAGTAATCATCCGAATCCCCACCTCACAGACGGCAGAGACACAGCAGTCTGCCGATCTTCTGGGTCTGGCCGCACTCACCTCGGGTGCCCGCCAAAGCCTCCCCTTCCGCATCACAGAGGCTCTGGGACAGACGCGGGCTAAGAATACCCGTTCCATCGTTTACACATACCTACCCGGTTACAAGGTTCGAGAAAACCAGATCACGGATGACTCCACCCTGGTTCCCTCTATCGCCGTTACCACGGCTGCTATCCACCGACTCCCCAGCAAGCTTGTCCTGGACGCGGGGCTTCCCGTGCAGAGTTCTGCGGACGTCCACGAGGAGATATCCCGCCTTCTTGCCCGTGCAGAAGCAACTAGGCTCGTCCCCACAAGCGTTCTGAATCGCTGGAAAAATGTTATGAAAGACCGCCAGTTGTGGCAGTTCAGCACAACAGTTATCAATGGAACGCTCTCGGCCGAATCGCTACTACTTAACGAAGAGTCAGAGATTTCCGCAGTTCTTGGCTGGTCGGGGCTTCGTGTATCGGATCCCGCCCTCGACTTTTGCTGGCTCACCAGTGCACCGGCACACACGCTAGCCGCAGTTATCAACAGATACGCGCAATTGCGTGACCTCGCAAACCCCGCCGACCTCCTGAGACGCATCGAGTTTTATACAGAGCTAGAAGTGGCCAAGTGGCTGCTTCACGGTAAAGACATCCACGATCAGGAAATCATTGACGACGCAGTGGCAATGTTTGCAACGCTGGTAGACCGTATTACCGGAGACCACTCCCTCGATCCCGATACCCACTCGATGAGTGTTACCGAAGTTCAGGACCTGCTCGGGCGGGTACCCGCAAACGTGTCGATGCGCGTCGAGCCTGACGCCGAGGGAATCCTTGATGACGGAGAGTTGGAGGCTCGGGCCGAGGTTGAGGATGATTTTGCCGAAGAAAAGAACAACGCCACCCCGCAGTCCCCCGCGGGCGAGCACGAGACCGTTCCGGTAGAGCGACTCACATAGGGGCGCAGCACCGAACGCTGGCCGACTAAGCACACACCGCCGCACAAAGCCCCAGCCCGCTTCTGTCTTGAGGTCGCCACAAAGAGATCACATCTGGTTCTGACTCGAAACCGCCGCAAACCATATGCTCTCCATCTGCTCCAGGGAAGGCAGAGAAGTCGGACGGATAATTGTGTTCTCTGCAACATAGTACAGAGCCACGCTGACCCGATCCAACTCGATGTTTTTCCATGTGGCATAGGCAACACGATAGAGCGCAAGCTGTAGTTGACGCTCAGCTATTTCCGCTTCGGTGCGAGGAGCCCGTCCCGTTTTCCAATCAACAATCTCAAAATGCTCCACCCCCTCTATATTCTGCGAGTAGACCGCGTCGATTTTACACACGAGGGTGCGACCCGCAAAGGGAATGTGTATCTCCCGCTCCACCTCAACGGGCTGCCGATCGCCCCACTCCGAGGCTTCGAACGTGGCCTGAAGCTGAGCTAACGTTATCGACCCTCCCTCGTGGGAACCGTCTGCAGCACCGCTCGCTTCACCATCAATATCGTGTTCTGGATCGATAAACGGAGAAAAAACGTCATCAAGAAGGGGGATAGCGCTTCCTCGCGGAGTGGCGTATCTCTGTTCAACCCACTCGTGAAACTGGGTTCCCAACCGGGTCTGCGCAAAAGGCTTTTGAGGAACGGGGCGACGCATACGGCGCACAATCTCATCGGGATTGGAAATAAAATCCTTAAATCCGGAAGCGGTGATTCTCTGGGGAAGCAGCGCACCTTCTCCCCGGGTGTTCTCCCGCTGCCGTTCCTCAAGCAGCAGTATTAAATCGTTACGAATGTCGGGGGTGATTAGTCGCATAAGCTGCTCTGCGGATAGTGAATCTCGCAGCTGGGTTACCATCGCAGAAGCATCTTCCACAACAGGCCGCCGAGATCCAAGGGGATCCCCCGGCCACTCAAATGAGGCCTGCGTGCTGTTCAACGGGTTCTCTCTGTACTCGGAAGATTCCGGCACCTCTGCGACCAGCCCAGCCTGCACAAGCTCCGTCAGGAAGCGACTCGGACTTCTGGGCCTGGTTTGTTCCGCCCAGAAGGAACCGGAGAGCAACAGCCTCTCCCGCGCCCGGGTGGTAGCAACATAGATTAGACGGCGCTCCTCACCTTCCTGCCGCTCTCTGGCCTGATTTTTGTACTCTGTCAACAGATCGTTAAATTCCTTCTGAGTGTGCACTTCCCTCCAGGGAAGTGAGGGCAGCGAGGCGGCATCACCCTTAAGCTCATCGGGAAGCTGGCCAATTCGAAGCCATCCCGCACCCGAGCGTGAGGGAGAGGGAAAGTCACCCTCACACAGGCGCGGAACCGCCACAACATCCCACTCGAGCCCTTTTGCACCGTGAGCAGTGATCAGTTGCACCGCGTTGGGGTCGGGAGCTTCCGGTCTGGCCGCAAAGCTGTCCTGCCGTTCTGCGTGATCCAACCAAGACAAAAAACTCGGCAGGGTGCTGTCTTCATTAGTAGCCACAAAGTTGGCAATAACATCGTAGAGGGCATCCAGATTGCGACGCGCGTGCTTCTGCGCTTCCTTAACATCCACCCCCGTGGCCCCCACATGACCGGTTACCGCCATAACCTCGGTGTCCAAACGCAATTCAACTTCAACGATGCGCACCAGGTCTGCGATGCTGAGGGAGGTTCGTGACCGAATGGTGGCGATGACCTCTCCCGCCTCCCGTATCCGACGAAGCCCTTCCCGGCTAAAACCACGAAGCATCTCGTGCTTATCATCAGTTGCAGCAGCCACCGCATCAAGCGCATCAATAAGGGATGCGCTGTCTTCTGGTGCGAGTGACTCCCGCCTGATCCGCTGCTGCTCCGCGCTGAGCGGAGTAAGCTTCCAATCGTGCGCAACAAGCCACCGCGCGGCGGAGTGCAGAGCGGCCAGATCGCTCACACCAATTCTCCAGCGAGGACCGCTCAGGGTTCTGATCAGGGCGGAGTTTGCATCCGTAAACCACACAGTGCGAAGCATCGAAACGATATCTACCACCTCGGGGCTACTCAGAAGCCCCCCGAGCCCCAGGATACGATTGGGTACCCCTTCGCGCGTAAGTGCATCTGAAAACTGGGACATAATGGAGCGGTTGCGGCAGATAACCGCTCCAGACACCGGGGATTGCGGGGTGGCCCGGGCGATTTGATCCGCCATCCAGCGAGCCACTGCAGTGGCTTCATCCTCGATAGTTTCGGGATACACCGTCTGAACCAATCCGGCGGGGGCCTCCGGTCGCGCGGAGAGAGTTTCAACCGGGACACGAGACTTCTGTGTGAGCGGTGTAACCAGGTGATTTGCCACGTCAAGAACAGCGCGGGAGTTCCGCCAGCTAGTTGACAGGCTCAGAATCCGAGAGTTCCCGCGCGCAAACTGGGTACTAAAGGTGTTGAGGTTGTCTGAGCTTGCTCCTCTCCAACCGTAAATGGACTGGTGCGGGTCTCCCACCGCCATGACCCCGTGGTTTGCAAAGAGTTCTGCCAACAACCAGGTCTGAACCACCGAGGTATCCTGGTACTCATCAAGCAGAATCACCCGATGCCTGGCCCGGTAGTCGGAAACGGTTGCCTTCGAACGGCGGCACACCTCAAGCGCCAGCGCGACTTGATCGGAAAACTCCAAGAAACCGCGCCGTCGTTTCTCCTCCGTATAGCGTTCGGCAAGCGCCACCAGAGGGTGTAGAGCCGACACCTCACCAACGGCGGTTACCACCGAGGCGTAGGGGGTTTTCTTAGAACCGGTTTCACTGATGGGGAGGTCGAGCAACCGCTCAAATTCGGTTGCAATGTCAAGAATTTGCTCTGCAGTACACAGGTTCTCACGCATCGCTCTTTCCAGGTGAAGAACGGCGTCTGTAATACGTCCCACGCTCCGATCGAGCGATACCAAACGGGTATCCTCACTTGCGACAACAGTCTGGCGAGCAAGACGCCAGGCGGTAGACTCATCAATCACCGTGGAGTCTGGCTCACGCCCCACCAAAAGACTGCGCTCGCTCACAATGGAACTAGCAAAAGAGTTATAGGTGGAGACGGTGGGCTGATCGAGGAGGTCGTCGCCGCGCGCGGACGCCAGGCCGTGGGCAACAAGCTGATCAAGCCGCTTGGTGATGCGCTCGTCAAGCTCGCCTGCCGCCTTGCGAGTGAACGTGAGGCCCAGAACCTCTGACGGCTGCACCAGTTTATTCGCTACAAGCCACAAAACCCGATTGGCCATGGTTTCGGTTTTACCGCTTCCGGCACCGGCAATCACAAGCGTGGGCGTACGAGGATCGGACTCAATCACGCGCACCTGCTGAGGGGTGGGCCTGGGCAGGCCCAGAGCATCCGCAATCTCGTGGGCGTTCACCGTCATCGAAAGCTCACCGCCCTCACGGTGTGAAGGGTACAGAGACCGAAATTATGCGGATTGCTACAGTGGCGGGCGATATTGGCGTGAAAAGATGCTCCCGCCATGCGCTCGGCCGCGGATGCCAGCCGTCCGCGAAACGCACTGAGCTCTTGCGGGCTAAGCGGGGCCTGTTCAACGGACTTATACGTTGCCAAATCGGGCGACACCACGATGAGCTTTGCCCCACCAGAGGTTGCCTGTGCGGGGATTCCCTCCAGGGCTCCCGACTCCAGCGCCAACTGATACGCAGAGAGCTGCGCGTTCTCCCCCACCGTCTTGGCGGTGACCCCCGGATTTCCCGTTTTAAGGTCAACAATCACAACTCTTCCGGAGAACATATCTGATTCTTCCTGTGGGTCAGGGGGGTAGATTTCAATCCTGTCGATGGCACCGCTAAGCCGCACCCGCTCCGAGATAACACGAAAAGACTGTTCCGCGGTGAGGAGTCGCCCGTGTGCCCGCTCAAACGCTCCCAGGTATTCAACAAGACGAACCACCATCTGACGCGCCCGCTCGTGCATACGCCGTTCTTCCCACTCGGCATCAAACGAAAGAGCGTTCCAACCCGCATCGACCTGAACCATAAGCGCCGAAACATTGGGGGTCTGCTCATGCTCCAGTGCTCGATGTACAAGCGTGCCCAATCCGGCAACAGCACTGGTGTCACCTCCTCCAAGGAACCCGATAGCCCAGTCGAGCTCACAGTTTTCTAGGGTCTCCAAACGGGACGGGCTCACCGACACAACACTGCTCTCGTCGGTGAGGTCTACAAGCGGTGTGTTGCTGCTCGGAGGAAGAATTCCGTACCACTCTTCCGGGTGTGCACCCGCAATGCCGTGGCGGGAGAGCAGTGCGAGCGCGGCCGCGGAGACCTGAAAATCGCGAGACTCTGCCTCTCCTGAGACATCCTGGGACCCGGCCATTTCTGAGTCCTTACGGGAGTTCACTAGCTGAGCCTCAAGGTTGCTGCGCAGAGTGCCCACCATTCCCCGAAGGCTCAGGGTACCGCTGGGAAGCTGCTGTGGGCCTTCTCCGGGAACCAGATTGAAAAATCGCGAGGGAAAGGAGTCTTCGTTATCGACCGCAACGATGACCACTCGTGAGGTTGCGCGAGAAAGCGCCTGGTTAAACATCCTGAGCTCATCGTGCAGAACCGTTCGCCTGTTGTGAGTGTCGGTGCTCGTGGCGTCGACAACGGGAACGGATCCGTTGCCCGTCGGAGAGTGCCCCGTACCGGTGACCCCCCGCTCACACAGCTCAATGAGGGAGGTGACCGCCAGGAGAGATCCGCGCAGTCGCAGATTGGGCCACACCCCCTCCTGCACCCCCGACACGATAACCAGGTCAAAGCTACGACCGATCACACCGTTGGGCGTGGTGACCGTCACACAGTCCTGCCTGGCCCTCGGGGCGAGGGTGTCCTCGGGAAGATCGCTCGACATAAGGAGCGTAATAAACGCACGCGGATCACTCCCGGGAGAACGCTCCTCGTAGCGCTGAGCTGCAAAAAAGAGGGCCACAACAGCATCTAACGAACGATTTGCCTCGTCCGCAACAATTCCCGTGGAGCCCAGTGCCTGTTTCTCCCACACACGGGAAAGCTGAGAGGCATCCCAGGCCGCCCAGAGAATCTCTTCTATGCTGCCCTCGTGCGCAACTAAACGCGTTGCTCTCATAATCTTCTGTAGTTTTTCTGCGCGTCGGGCGGCTTCGGTATCGATGGTCAGAAAGCCCTGCGGGTCGAGAAATGCCTCCAACAGGAGCTCGTCGGCGGAGCGGATCTGCGCGGTAAAGACCCGCTCCCGCCGTGCGTCCTCTTCGCGTGAGGACACCGGCGATTCCGCGCCTTCTGCCGGCTCGACGGAGGGTGCGTCCTCTTCGTGTGGAGACACCTTTTGCTGCATGCGTTCTTCGTGCAGGAGCGCCGCTCGCAAACGACGCAGGGCAATGTGGTCAAGACCGCACAGGGGCCCGCGCAATAAACGCGCCAGTGACTCTGAGTCCAGCTTAGTTTCTCCCAGGGCAATGGAGGATACAAAGACCAGGTCGCGCACAATGGTGTGGTCTCGCAAAACTGTACCACCCGCCGTAACGGAGGTGGGAACATCAAGTGCCACGAGCGCTTCGGCCAACGCAGCGGCCTGACCTCGGCTTCGGCAGATTACCGCCATCTTTGACCACTCAAGAGGCTCTGGGTTCTCAGGGAGCGAACCCGCTCCCAGGTGCTGTTCTCTCAGTAATCGGGCTATGGCCGCGGCTTCCTGGGAACCTGAAGGCACGGTTCCCAGGAGCACACTGTTGTTTTCTTGGGACTCTTCACGAACCGCAGGAGCAGCTCGCTGAATGCCCCATCCGGCCGCGCCGATGGCTCCGCTTACCCGTTGAATAAGCTCCCGAATCGTGGAACCGTGCCGGTAGACACTCATCAGTTCAAACGTATGCACTCTCTGATCCGCAACAAAGTTTTTCATCTGTGCAAGGAATTCGGGCTCGGCTCCCTGGAAAGCCCCCGTGGTGATGTCGGGGTCTCCCGCCGCAACAATGCTAACGCCGCGTCTGGCAAAAGCCGCAAGAAGCTCAATGGATGATCGGGTGAGTTCGTGCGCATCATCAATAAATATGGTTTGCAGTCTGGCTGCCTCACCCAGGATGCTGGCACGATCCACGCCCGTCGTGACGGAATCAAGCAGGTCGGCGGCGGCTCGGTGAAACTGACTCAGGTCAAGCTCACCGGGGTGTCGTTCCGCCGCAGCCTCCCAGTAGAGAGGCATCAATTGTGCACACGCCACCCACTCGGGGCGGTTATGCGCGTTGCCGAGAGCTAAGAGTTCTTGCGTTGTAATGCGGTAGTCAACACACACACGAATCAACTCACGCAATTGGTTACGAAATCCGCGTAGCGCCCTCACATCGGGGGTAAGCTCTCCGGGCCAGGGA
The DNA here is from genome assembly GCF_029760935.1 of Lysinibacter sp. HNR. Classification (NCBI taxonomy): domain Bacteria; kingdom Bacillati; phylum Actinomycetota; class Actinomycetes; order Micrococcales; family Microbacteriaceae; genus Lysinibacter; species Lysinibacter sp. HNR. Next base: position 1,733,378 of record NZ_CP121684.1, read on the forward strand.
AGTGCCAGAACCTGCTCTGTTGCCAACAGGCTCTCGATGAGCTGATCTTGGCTGGCACCGGTGAGTAACCGAGGGGGTTTTTGCCCAGCAAGAGAGCGCGCGGTGGTGACCATTTGTACCGCAAGAGAGGTGGAAGTTCGTGCTCGGGCCCCAGTGCTCGGCTGCTTTAAACGTGCATCAAGAGTGGCACGGAGGTGTGTAGCGCTGAGCCGAGTGGGAGAGAGCACTGTGATCTGGTCGGGAGAGAGACCATCACGCAATACGCGGTCAGCGTAAAGCCTCAGCAGTATCTCGGTTTTGCCCGAGCCCGGAGCCCCGACTATCACCCCGTGCTGCCCATTTTGCAGGCCCAGAGCCGCCTGTTGGGAGACATCCCACTCAGACGGTTCTTCGCTTCTTTCGGCCATGCTCTCAATGCTACCCATCACAACCTCCGCAACGTATTTAGCTTGACGGTGATTGTCGCGTACCCTAGTCATAGGCACAGCGCTTCATCATCTGTGTCACTGCGTACACGCTACGAAAGGCATCCCGTGGAAATCCGTATTGGCATCATTAACACTCCTCGTGAAATCTCCTTCGAGACAGACGAGTCCGCCGAAAGTTTTGAGGCAACCATCAATACTGCCCTGGAGGCGGGCAAACCCGTAGTTCGACTCACAGATTCCAAGGGGCGTATCTACCTGGTTCACACCGGCTCAATCGCCTATGTCGAGATCGGTAATGATACCGCCCGCAGGGTCGGGTTTGTGGGGTAACCCGTGGAACTCATCTTTATCGTTGTCATCGGTCTTGTTATCGGGTTAGCGGCTCGTTACTTTATTCCCGGACGCCACACCTATGGGGTAGGGGCGCAACTGGGACTTGGTGCAGCCGTCGCATCAGCGGTCTGGGTTCTTCTCACCGTTGCAGGAATGCCCTGGGACGGGTTCTGGATCTGGGCCATCACCCCGGTGATCACGGCAGGAGCCTGCACCGCCTACGGAATTGTTGTTCCGCGGCTGCGCCTTGCCCACGACGAAACGCGCCACCTGGAACTCTCAAGGGCTTAATAGTAGTACTGTGACATTGGATGCCCGGGTAGCATCTACGCGGTGAGGCCCAGGGCATCCATTCTTTTAATGTGGGTTGAGATAAGTTCGGTAAATACCGGTTCGATCTTCTTCTCGTCGTCATCCGAATTGTCACTCAATACAAGCGTTGAACGGGCCACCAGGAGCGAGTCCCCCACGAGCCTCCGCCCCCACAGGGCTAAGCGATCACCATTCTTGGGGTTATCGCGAATTGCACGCTCCAGAAGCATCGCCACCTCAGACCTTCCGGAATCGGAACTAAGAATCTCCGCCGCGCTGTCACCGTATTTATCATCGAGTCCTCGCGCCAATTGCGAAAAGAAATCCTCAAAAAATCCACCGCACAGATAAACAAGCAGTAAAAGCTCATTCCAATTTGCAGGACTGACCCGATCAGTGTAGCGATTAATTGAGTGCGAGTACGGCTCCATAACCGTAGCCGGGTCTCTTTGCCGCCGACGAAGCTCCGCAGCAAACTCCTTGTATTTATTGAGCGAAAGGCCCGCAGCGTTGCTTAAAACCTCCTTGGCAACCAGATCGGGGGCATCAGCCACGGCACGCGACGCTGCCTCGTAGATCTCCAATTGCAGGTAGGAAACTAGCCCAAGGTACGGGATAATTCCTGGGGCTAATTCAGCGAGATCGACCTTCGCAGCAGCACTAATTTCGTCGCGAGACCGCAAGCGATGAGCTGCGGTGGGCGTCGAACGCCGCTTACGAAACCAAGAAAACACCTTCTCAGTTTACCGGCTCTCACAGGAAGGGAGAACTACACTGGAAAGGAATGTGTACCGCCGATGGAGCGACCACTCTACGCCCGAGACAAAAACGGCGTAGCCAAAAAATAATCGAATAGGCATTTTAGAGTGACTACTTTCTCAGAACTTGGCATTGAGCAGGACATTGTTGCTGCCCTCGCCAGCACAGGTATCGTTGATGCTTTCCCCATCCAAGAACAAACAATTCCGTTAGCCCTTGCTGGTCAAGACATTATTGGCGAGGCAAAAACCGGAACCGGTAAAACGTTTGCCTTTGGCCTCCCCCTGTTCCAGCGCATCGGTGCAACACCCGAACCCGGAGTGCGGGCCCTCGTGGTGGTTCCCACCCGCGAATTGGCCATGCAGGTGACAGAGGATCTAATTCTCGCCGCCTCCAACCGCCAGGTTGCCATTGCGTCAATTTATGGTGGAAAAGCCTACGAGGGCCAGGTTGAACAGCTCAAAGCCGGCGCACAGATTGTTGTGGGTACACCGGGTCGACTGCTTGACCTGGTGGGTCAGCGGCTACTTAACCTGAGCGGTGTGCGCGAAATGGTTCTCGACGAGGCCGATAAAATGCTTGATCTCGGCTTCCTTCCCGATATTGAAAAATTATTCTCCCAGGTCCCGGCGGATCGCCGCCACACAATGCTTTTCTCTGCCACCATGCCCGGACCGATCATCGCGCTGGCCCGTCGCTTCATGTCTAAACCGGTTCATATCCGGGCAACCAACCCCGAGGAGGGGCTCACCCAAGCCAATATTCAGCACCTTGTCTATCGCGCCCACCAGCTCGATAAGGACGAGGTCATTGCTCGCATCCTTATGGCTGAGGGACGGGGTAAAACAGTCGTCTTCACCCGCACCAAACGGGCGGCAGCCAAGCTTGTTGACGAGCTTAACGACCGAGGGTTTAACGCGGCAGCCGTGCACGGTGATCTCAATCAAGAACAGCGTGAGCGCGCAATGCAGGCGTTTAAATCGGGTAAGAAAGACGTTCTTATCGCCACCGACGTCGCCGCTCGCGGAATCGACGTAGACGACGTTACCCATGTGATCAATCACACTATTCCCGAGGATGAGAAAACCTATCTCCACCGGGTCGGACGCACCGGACGTGCTGGACGCACCGGAATCGCCGTAACCTTTGTGGATTGGGAAGATCTTCACAAGTGGGCGCTCATTAATAAGGCACTCGAGTTCAACCAGCCGGAGCCCGTTGAAACCTACTCTTCGTCGCCTCACCTCTACAGCGATCTCAATATTCCCGAAAGCGCTACCGGACGACTCAAGCCGCCCGCCTCGCAGGAACCTGCGCCGCGCGAAAACTCACGTCGCCGCAGCGGATTACAGCGCACGAATCCCAAACAAGGCGAATCGAGAGGCACCTCCAGAGACCCGAAAAACTCGGGAACCAACCGTTCACGCACACAGAAGAGCGAACCCTCGCAGGGGTCTAACTCAGCATCACAAGACGATCCAGCGACCACAGCTCAGCAACCTCGTGTACGCCGTCGCCGTCGCCGACACCACGGCACGGCAGAGGGCTCTGCATCCCCCGCCGAATAAGCTCCCCGTCGTGGGTGCGTTCCCCGAGGCCCAGGCGATACACAAGCAAATGTAATCTTCACTCCAGCGCCCCTCCCTGCTGCTAACCTGATCAAATATGTACCATCAGAGGTTCCCCTAAAACCTCTCCTCGTAAGGCGGTTTGCATGACCAATACACCCACATCACTGAACGATCTAGTTGATGACGCAATCTTTCTCTCAGCAGAAACCCAATTGCTCGTTCAGAATCGCTGGGGTGGATTAAGCTGGAGTGTAGACACGCACACGCCATCATTTGTCTTCGAGGGAACACCTCCCACGGTCTTCCGCCCACACATTCTGGGATTTTCAACCGTCACGCCTCAACGCTGGGCATGGGGCTGGGATAGCAGCGATTTCTCCGAGGATACAATCTCTCTCGTCAAAAGCCTCCGCGAAAAGATACTCTCGCTTGATATCCCCGAGTTATCCACACAAGACGAGTCTGAATGGGACAGTCTTCCCCTCCGAATTACAATCGCAATCAAGGCTCTCACCGGCCACGCTATACACGTTGCGGCCAAAATAGGCGACAACAATACTCACGTATGGATGCTCCTCGAAGATCCAAAATTCGCACTGCCCGATCCCACTGCAGCTACGATTGCCCAAGCCATTCGTGAGGGAAGCACAGGATCATACGTTACCGATATTCAACGCGCCCTCACCGCGTATGCCACACAGCGTAGGCTCCCTCTTCGCTGGGACACCCCGTCACCGCTCATCACGGTGGCTACTCTTACCATCTCCGAGAGCGCTGCTGTCCGTGTGGAGATCAACGAGCACGGCCGTGTTTCACGAGTCTCAGATCTGCCGACCACCCAGAACAGCGCTGCAAAGAGTGGGGAAGCTGCAGCCCCGCAACAGCTTAGCAACGCTCAACACACACCCGACCCGCAAGACGACACTCCGCAACAGCGAGCCGATGCCCCCCAGCGTACCCCCGATCCGCAGGACAGGCAGCAACGAGGGTTCTTTGGTCGTCTCTTTGGTGGGCGTTAAAACTAGCGTTTTTTCCCAGCATCCGTCGCCATTTTACGGACTATAGACGCATCGGTTGCGCAATCGCCCAGGCGATTTTCTTTGCCCGCACCGTGATAATCGCTCGATCCGGTCACCATCAAACCTAACCGCTCCGAGGCGCTCCTCAGTGGGGGAAGCCACTCGCGACGATTCTCCGGATGGTCAAGCTCAATGCCGTACAGACCGGCATCGACCAGAGCCTCAAGCGCGGGAATGGGGATGGGTGCCCTCTGCCGGCTGGCCGCAGGGTGAGCCAGCACGGGCAATCCACCAGCCAGCCGAACCAGACGCACCGCCTCGAGGGTTTCCACCGCATAGTTGGGCACGTAATACTTACTCCCGGGGTGCAATACGTCGTTAAAAGCGGCACCCCGATCAGGATAAAACCCAAGACTGACCAGGGCATCCGCGATGTGGGGCCGCCCTATTGTGGCCCCGTCCGATACCAGGCTTTCAACATCCGCCCAGCTGAGCGCAATATCCTGCGAAATAAGCGCCACCATATCGCGGGCTCGCCGATCCCGATCCCTGCGCACTCGCTCCATAACCTCGTACAGCGCGGCATCCTGCGGGTCAATAAAATACGCCAGGAGATGAACCACAAATCCGGTGTGTGTTTTTGTGGTGAGCTCCACCCCGGGCACAAAAGAAAGGCCGTGCTCCCTCGCTGCCTCCTCCGCCTCCGCCCACCCGGCCATCGTGTCGTGGTCGGTAAGAGCTATTCCGCCCAAGCCAAGGTCCGCTGCCTCACGCACAATCTGGGAGGGGGTCAGGGTGCCGTCCGACGCTATGGAGTGTGTGTGCAGATCGTATCGACCCTCGGTCCACGCAACCTGTGACCACTGTTTCAGCAATCCGCTGTGGTTCATCCCTCCATGCTATCCCGGAAAGCACCCCGTACCAGTCAGCTAGGCTCCCGCGTGCACCTGATCTTTCTGTTTTGCGCGGACAGCGCGGTTCACAGAGCTCACAATTGCCTTAAGCGTGGCCGTGGTGATGTCGGGGTCGATACCCACACCCCAGAGACGAGTCCCGTCAACAGCAAGATCAACATAAGCGGCTGCGACGGCATCGCCGCCCTCGCTCATCGCATGCTCAACATAGTCGTACAGGGTAATCTCATGGCCCTGTTGCTGCATGGCCGAGATAAAGGCGTCGACAGGCCCGTTACCCACCGACTCTACAGTGGTCTCCTCGCGATCCACCCGCAGCCCTACCATCAGGTCGGTGGTACCGTTGGGTTCGTTTGAACTTTGAGTGCGGATGATCTCGTAACGACCCCATTTGGCAAACGAATCTTCTATTGTGGATGGAAGATATTCATCCTGGAAGAGAGACCAAATTTGCTCGCTCGTGTATTCTCCGCCCTCGGCATCGGTCCTCTTTTGCACTACGGAGCTAAACTCCACCTGCAAGCGGCGTGGCAGGTCAAGGGAGTGATCGGTTTTGAGTAGGTAGGCAACTCCGCCCTTGCCCGATTGTGAGTTCACCCGGATAACCGCCTCATAGGTTCGACCCACGTCACGCGGGTCAATGGGCAGATACGGAACGGCCCAGGGAATATCGTCGGTGGTCACGCCTGCTTTGGACGCGTCTGCGGCCATGTGCTCAAAGCCTTTTTTGATGGCGTCCTGGTGGGAACCGCTAAAGGCCGTGTAGACCAGGTCTCCGGCCCACGGACTGCGTTCGTGAACCCGTAGCTGCGTGCAGTATTCGGCTGTGCGCCTTATCTCGTCCAGGTTGCTGAAGTTAATCTGCGGGTCAATCCCCTGCGTGAGGAGGTTGAGACCCAGCGCGACCAGATCAACGTTTCCGGTGCGCTCACCGTTGCCAAAGAGACAGCCCTCGATGCGGTCGGCACCGGCTAGGTATCCCAGTTCCGCCGCCGCAATACCCGTTCCACGATCATTGTGGGGATGGAGAGAGATAATGACATTCTCACGATGGTTAAGGTGACGACCCATCCATTCAATTGAGTCGGCATACACGTTGGGAGTAGTCATCTCAACGGTTGAGGGCAGGTTGAGAATCACCTTGCGATCCGGTGTGGGTTTAAACACCTCAAGCACCGCGTTACACACCTCAACAGCAACCTCTAGCTCGGTTCCGGTGTAGCTTTCGGGCGAATACTCGTAGTAGATATCCGTCCCGGCGGCGATGCTCTCCGAGGCGACACAGAGCCTGGCACCGTCGACCGCGATTTTTTTGACCCCGGCAACGTCGGTGCGGAAGACAACGTCTCGCTGAAGCACACTTGTGGAGTTATAGAGATGCACGATGGCTCGTTTTGCGCCCACAAGCGACTCATAGGTGCGCTTAATCAGGTGCTCTCGCGCCTGGGTAAGAACCTGAATGGTCACGTCATCGGGGATGGCGTTTTCCTCAATCAAGGAGCGCACAAAATCGAAGTCGGTCTGACTCGCGCTCGGAAAACCAACCTCGATCTCCTTATAGCCCATCTGCACAAGTAGATCAAACATGATGCGCTTGCGTTCCGGGGTCATTGGGTCTACAAGAGCCTGATTGCCGTCGCGAAGATCGACCGCACACCAGCGGGGAGCTTGGGTAATACGATTATCGGGCCAGGTGCGATCCGGCAGGCTTACCGTGATCTGTTTGTGAAAGGGAACGTATTTGTGAATCGGCATTCCCGAAGATTTTTGCGTGTTTTGCACTGCTCTGTAATTCCTTCTATGAGCTACTTACTGTACGGATGAGCCAACAACAAAACTCCGCAACGAGGAGGCCCGAAATCTAGGACTCGTCGCGGCAGCTAAGAAGGAGCGCAAGGTAAGACACACTCCAACGTTAGCACCAAGTGCCACAAACACAAACAGTAAAAACCGACATTAAAAGCCTAATCGTCTCAACATCTTGGGGTCGCGCTGCCACTCTTTTGCCACCTTGACCCGGAGCGAGAGATACACTTTTTTGCCCACGAGAGGTTCAATCTGTGCCCGAGCCACCCTGCCAACGTTGCGAAGCCTCGAGCCCTGATGACCGATGATGATGCCCTTCTGGCTATCCCGCTCAACATAAATATTGGCGTAGATCTCAAGGAGCGGTTTGTCTTCACGCTCAATGGTCTCCTCAATCGAAACCGCTATCGAGTGGGGCAACTCGTCGCGCACCCCCTCAAGGGCCGCCTCGCGAATAAACTCCGCGATGCGGTCATCCGTAAGCTCATCGGTGACGCTCTCGTCCGGATACAATTGCGGCGAAACGGGCATCAATTTTACCAACTCAGCGGCCAAAATATCTATCTGCTCACCCGTGACGGCAGAGAGCGGAATCACTGCATCCCACTCGCGCATCTCACCAACCGCAGCCAGCTGTGTAATGGCCTGCGTACGACTTGCTACATCCATCTTGGTCACGATGGCCACCTTCTTGGCCCGAGGGAAGAGACTCAGTTCATCGTTAATAAAACGATCTCCGGGGCCAAGCTTTTCATTGGCGGGCACACAGAAACCGATAACATCCACATCACCGAGAATCGATTTTACGAGGGCGTTTAAGCGCTCCCCCAGCAGGGTTCGAGGCCTGTGTATTCCCGGAGTATCCACCACGATAATCTGCCCGTCTTGACGATGGACAATACCCCGAATCGCGCGGCGGGTTGTCTGAGGTTTGTCGCTAGTGATCGCGATCTTCTCACCCACCAGCGCGTTGGTTAGAGTTGACTTTCCAACGTTTGGTCGCCCAATGAAGGACACAAATCCCGCCCGGTACTGTGGGTCGGCGACACCATCGTCCGACACCTGGAAACTCGACTCGGGTACTGGTCCACGAGAGTTTAACCCGGATTCTGAGTTCTGGGGGCCTGGCTCGGGCACTGAATTCTGAGTCACGCGTTCCCCTCCTCCCCGCTCTTTTTTCCTTGAGACGTGTCTGGCGGATAAACAGAATCCTGCACTATCGCAGGGGTATCGTCAGCATAAGCAATAACGGTGAGAAGCATTTTTGCTCGCCCACCAATACGCTCGGCAACAAGGACGAGGCCGTTCACCCGAACCTCGTCCCCCGCAACGGGAAGACGCCCGTGGATCTTGGAGAAGTACCCACCCACAGAATCCACCTCGTCGTCGTCCAGTTGAACACCAAAAAGTTGACCTAGATCCTCAAGCGGCACACGAGCACCCACCCGGTATTTTCCCTCATCCAGGTTTTCAATGGGAACGTCTTCTCGATCGTACTCGTCAAGAATCTCCCCCACCAATTCTTCTATGAGGTCTTCAAGCGTTACCAGACCCGCAATCCCGCCGTACTCGTCAACAACAAGCGCCAGGTGGCTTGATTCCACCTGCATCTGTTTGAGTAGGGTATCGGTTTTCTGAGCTTCCGGCACAAAAACAGCGGGTTTCATAATCTGGGTGACCGCGGTTGTTGCAAAATCTTCCGGGTGGCGAAAAAGCGCCTTAGTCACGTCACGCAGATAGAGAACCCCCTCGATATTGTCTACCTCGTCACGCTCAACGGGAACTCGAGAGTGCCCCGACTGCATCAGAATGTCCATAGCCTCGGGCAGGGTCGCGGTGGCGGGAACCGTTACCATGTGCGTCCGAGGAACCATAACCTCGCGCACATACGTCTCGTTGAACTCAAAAATAGAGTGGATGAGCTCACGGTCGTCGTCCTCAAGCAGATCGTGCTCCGCAGCCTGGTCAACCATGCTGAGTAGCTGCTGACCGTTATTCACGCTCACGGAGTGAGGCCTCCCGGGTGTGACCCTATCGCCCAGACGCACCAAAACGTTTGCAAGGGGCCCCAACACTACACGGACGCCTCGGACCAGAGGAGCCACAATGGCAAGCAGCACTACAGCGTGTCGGCGCCCCACGCTCCGGGGGCTTGACCCCACCAAAACAAAGGAAACCGCCGTCATCACAAGCGCCGAAATAACCAGCGTGAGCCACAGCTTATTCAACGTAAAAGCCAGGGTGAGGGTTACCAGAACCGCCGAAGTCGTCTCCGCAATAACACGAAAAAAGTTGATGGCGTTGGTGTGTGCGTCCGTGTCAAGGGCGATTGCACGCAGAGCCTTTTGTGATCGGGGGCTCCTATCTGCGACCTCCTCGATCTCTGCACGCGAGAGGGAGCTTATTGCAGAGTCTGACGCGGCCAAAAGACCCCCCAGAGCGACCAGGGCAACTGCACTCACAATAAGAATCGCAACTACAATGGGAGTCATTTAGCGCTGCTCACCTGCGGCAAAACTCACAAGAATGTCGCGCTGAAGACCGAACATTTCCTTTTCCTCGTGGGGCTCCGCATGGTCAAAGCCCAGGAGGTGCAGAATTCCGTGGGTGAGGAGCAGCCGAATCTCATCCATCACACTGTGGTCTGCAGACTCAGCCTGAACTTGGGCAACCTGCGGACAGATCACCACGTCACCCAGAAGACCGGGGGGCGTAATCGCGTCTGCGCTTCCGGGGCGAAGCTCATCCATGGGAAAGCTCAGCACATCGGTGGGGCCGGACTCGTCCATCCACTGAACGTGAAGCTGCTCCATCGCCCCCTCATCAACAAGGACAATGGCGAGGTCAGCATCGGGATGAACCTTCATGAAGTTGAGGGTAAAAGCCGCCAGCCTCTGAAGAGAGGCCTCATCAACCTCCTCTGAAGACTCATTGTTAATCTCGATGCTCATGCTTCATTCCTCAACTGTCTCGCTTTTTTCTCTTCGCTTCGGCGATGTTTTTCCGCCTGCTGGGCCTCGTCGTAGGCGGTATAGGCGTCGATAATACGCCCGACAAGGGTGTGTCGCACAACATCATCGCTTGTGAGCCGCGCAAAATAAATATCGTCGATGTTGTCCAGCACCGTGGTCACCAAACGAAGCCCGCTTGTTGCAAGGGGAAGATCCACCTGGGTGATGTCGCCCGTGACCACCATGCGGGAGCCAAACCCTAGACGGGTGAGGAACATCTTCATCTGCTCGGGGGTGGTGTTTTGTGCTTCATCAAGCACAACAAAAGAATCGTTGAGGGTACGGCCACGCATATAGGCAAGGGGGGCCACCTCGATGGTTCCGCTCTCGATCAGGCGAGGAACTGTATCCGCATCTATCATTTCGCTGAGGGCGTCGAAGAGCGGCCGCAAATAGGGATCAATTTTGTCTTCCAGCGTCCCCGGAAGATAACCAAGATTTTCCCCAGCCTCCACTGCCGGACGGGTAAGAATAATCTTGCTGACCTCCTGCCGTTGCAGGGCCTGCACCGCCTTTGCCATAGCCAGATAGGTTTTACCGGTACCCGCCGGGCCTATTCCAAAAACAATGGTATGGTCATCGATAGCGTCAACGTAATCGCGCTGCCCCTCAGTTTTTGGCCGGATTATCTTTCCACGCGCATTAAGAATGACCTCCCCCAACACCTCTGAGGCTCTCTTCTGCGAACCGGAATCCACCATCTTGCTGCTCTGCTGCACGTCAAGACGCGTCATTTGGGCTCCTCCCCGGGCAAGTGTCAAAAGCTCCCCCACCACCTCTGCACTTGCGGCCACCGCGTCCAGGGGCCCGCTTAGGGTGAGGACGTCACCCCGCACATGAACGGAAACGTTCGGATGACTCTTCTCTAACTCGTGAAGCAGACCATCACCCGGCCCCAGAAAAGAAACCAGATCAACCCCTGTGAGCTGAACCGTCTGGGTTATGGACGGCACCTGCGGTTGTTCTTTAGGCACCTAGGGTGTGCTCCTCTAGTCCGCCCGCTAAAAGGTGCGCATGCACGTGAAAAACGGTTTGGCCGGCGGCGGCTCCGTTATTAAACACAAGACGATAGTCACCGTCTGCTAGCCGTGTCGCCAAATCTTTAGCCACGGATACAATCTCTGCGAGTAACCCCGGGTCTCCGGCGGCAAGCTCGGTGACATCACGATAGGTTGTTTCCTTGGGAATAATCAGAATGTGTATGGGAGCCTGCGGTGCAATATCGGCAAAGGCAAGAACCCGTTCGGTTTCGGCAAGCACCTCAACGGGGATCTCACCGGATACGATCCGGCCAAAAACGGTGGGTTCATCAGACATAAAAAACATTCTACCGATCTGATCGGAACAAGACGAGCTTCGCTATTTTTCTTGCGGGCTACCCGCCCCAAAAAGCCACCACACCAACCCCGTTCGGGTACAAGATCTTCACAGTCAAATAGAATAAAACTCATGAGGTTTTTTGCATGAGATCAGCGCCCGAGTACCGCCTCCACCTCGAAACTTACGATTCACGCCATGCTGGCACTACACTGGCCGGACTGCGCCTCGTGCAAAACAGTCGTGATGTTCAGCCCGGCGATATCTTTGTGGCGGTGGGCAGCACGGGAGCCGACGGCAGCGCCTTCATCGGGCACGGTTTCGCCCAGGGAGCCTCGTACGCCCTCTATGACGCGTCGGTTGATATCTCCACGCTCAATCTCTCACCCAGCGCACACGCCACAGCTTTTCCCATCGCCCGACTCCACCAGCAATTAGGAACAATAGCGGATGACTTCTACGGGCATCCATCACGCGACCTCACCCTGGTGGGAGTTACCGGAACCAACGGTAAAACCTCTGTGGTTCAGCTCCTCAATCAGGCGTGGAACCTGCTCGGGATCCGCTCGGCGAGCATGGGAACCCTCGGCGCGGGAGTCTACGGGTCTCCCAATATCACCACCGGATTGACAACCCCACCGGTAACCCAGGTACACGAGTTCCTCGCGAACTTTCGAGAGGAGGGTGCCACTCGGGTTGCCCTCGAGGTAAGTTCCCACGCGCTCCAGCAGGGTCGGGTAGCGGGTGCTCGCTTTAGCACGGCAGCGTTCACCAATCTCACGCGGGATCACCTGGACTACCACCGCACCATGGAGCGTTACGCGGCAGAAAAAGCCAAGATCTTTTCGCTCCCGGAAGTTACCGGAGCCGTGATCAATCTGGACGATGTCCAGGGAGAAAGATTTTTTGAACACCAAGCCTCCCACCTCAGGCGCGTGGGCGTAAGTTCCCAGGGACACCCCGCGGCGCTGCTTGCAGCGCACAATGTTCAGCTCTCGCCCGACGGCATCCAGGCAACCCTACGCTACGGCAAAGAAGAGTATCCTTTTGCCACCACGCTGCTGGGGCGCTTCAACATAGACAATCTGCTTATTTGTGCGGGTGTACTGCTTCTTGAGGGAGTAGAGCCCGCGGTTGTGTTTAACATTCTCGGGCAGCTTCAACCCGTTTTTGGTCGCATGAATCGAATTCAGCCCGACCCCTCGCTACCGCTCGTCATTGTTGATTACGCCCACTCGCCCGATGCGCTCAGCCAATCCCTTGCGGCTCTTAAGGAGCACACTCGCGGGCGCATCGTCACCGTCTTCGGCTGTACCGGAGACCGCGACCGTGGTAAACGTCCCGAAATGGCTCGCATCGCCGAAGAAGCCTCAGACCTGGTTGTGGTCACAGACGACGACGTCCATTTTGAAGACGGCGATCAGATACTCGACGATATTCGGCGGGGTTTTAAGCACCCCGAGCGTGTTGTTGAACAGCGGGATCGCGGTCTTGCTATCGAACACGCCATTGACCACGCCGTAGCCGGAGACATCGTACTGATCGCGGGCAAGGGGCACGAGAGTGCCATGATTGTGGGTGACGAGCTCGTGCACTTTAGCGACACTGAACACACCCTGGCACTGCTTACCGCGCGCCTAGCCCGATAACTACCAGCGTCCCAGGGCCACGTTCACTAGTACGAGGGCTGCGGGACCCGCCGTTGAGGTACGCAAAACATTTTGTCCTAAGCGAACGGCTAGGGCACCGGAGGTTGTGAGAACCTCAAGCTCACGATCGGTGAGACCACCCTCTGGCCCCACGAGGACGAGGACGTCACCGCGCGGGTCTGCGGGAACAATATCGTGACAGCTCAATCCCGAGAGGGAGCGTTCGGCACGGGGGTCCAACACCAGGAGTCGGCTGAATTGCGTATGCCGCACCAACCCGGCCGTTGATTCGGGCTGACGTACCTGAGGAATCCAGGCCCTCAGAGACTGTTTAGAGGCCTCACGAACGACTTTGCTCCAGCGGGCAACACCCTTCTCAATTTTTTCTCCAGACCATCGAGAAACCGAACGTTCCGCCTGCCAGGGCACAATCGCGTCCGCCCCGACCTCCACCGCAGCCTGAACCGCGCGCTCGTCCCGATCACCCTTTGCGAGGGCCTGAGCAAGAACAATCCGATGCTCCTCCCGTGGCCGATGCTCCAGGCTACGCACCCGAAGCTCCACCTCACGCGGGGTGGCGCGAAGCACCTCACACTCGGCAAGTACCCCGGCTCCGTTTCCCAAAAGGATAGATTCACCCGCCCGGAGTCGACTCACGGTAGCTGCGTGTCGGGCCTCCTCCCCGGTGAGAAGCACCGAGGACCCCACCGCCATCTTCTCAGCGGTCAGCGACTCGTCAAGGTACAGATTGCTCACGCTAGGCTCCCCTACCCGCGAAAGAATCGATCACGAAGTTTACTAAACATGCCCTGTTGGAAGTGACTGAGCGTGGGTGCCGGGGGCTTTGAGGACTCCGCGAGCTTACGCACCAGCTCTTTTTCTTTGTGATTGAGCCGGGAGGGGGTGAGCACCTGCACCGCGATTTTCAGATCACCACGATTGTTTCCGCGCAATTTAGTGATGCCTCGATCTTTGATCGTAATGATGTCGGCACCCTGGGTTCCCGCCTTGATCTCAACCGGAACCTCACCGTCTAGGCTCTGAATAGTGGTTTCCGCCCCAAGAATGGCATCTGTCATTGACACCTCGAGGGTGCAGAGCAGGTCATCACCGTCACGGCTAAACACATCGTGATGCAGAACACGGAACTCGATAAAGAGATCGCCATTGGGGCCTCCCGCAGGGCCGGCCTCTCCCCCACCCCTCAATTGCATACGGGCACCAGAATCGATGCCGGAGGGAATATCGATAGTGATGTCACGCTTTGCCCGGATTCGACCGTTGCCGCTGCACTCGGTGCAGGGGCTCTCAATAACAGTTCCATACCCCTGACAGGCGTTACACGGCTGGTTGGTAACAACATTGCCAAAGAGGGAACGCACCTGGCGCTGAACCATTCCCTGTCCACCACACACCGTGCAGGTGGTAGGAGAGGTTCCGGGTTGGCAGCAGGAGCCGTGACAGGTGGTGCACGTGACGGCGGTATCGATTGTTATCTCGCGCGAGGTACCAAAAACGATGTCGTCGAGCGCCACATCGATGCGAATCAGCGCGTCCTGTCCCCGCTCGGCACGTTCGCGCGGGCCGGAGCCTCCCCCAAAGCCTCCCCCAAAGAAGGTCTCGAAGATATCCCCAAAGCCGCCAAATGCCTGGCCACCCTGGCCGCCCATATCGTATTGTTGGCGCTGTTGTGGGTCGCTTAACACGTCGTAGGCGTGAGTGACCGCTTTGAACTTCTCGGGAGCCTCGGGACTCGGGTTCACATCGGGATGAAGCTCACGCGCCAAACGACGATACGCTTTTTTAATTTCTTCCGAGGTTGCGTCACGTGAGACACCCAGCACCTCGTAGTGGTCAGCCGCCAAGGGCCACTCCTTACTCTCTTTATTTACTATGATTCGCAGCGTGAGGCCGCAGTTTTATTCCTCGCTAAACAGCCTGCTCAGGTAGCGAGCAACCGCCCGCACCGCCGCAATGTTTGCGGAGTAATCCATCCGTGTGGGTCCTAGAACCGCCAGGCGGGAAACCGAGTGCGCAGAAGATTCGTAGTCGGTTGAGAGAACCGAGGTTTCTTCCAACCCAAAAGCCTCGTTTTCACGTCCGATACTGATTGCCATGCCGGTTTGGTCAAGCCGCAACTCGGCAAATAGCTTGAGGAGGATGACCTGTTCTTCAATGGCGTCAAGAAGCGGCGGAAGGCTCTTATTAAAATCTATTTCGGTGCGCACCAGGTTGGCCGTTCCCGCCAGAACCATTCGATCACTGCGGTTTATCGTGATCTGTTCAATGATCACGTCGAGCACTGTAAGCTGTTGCGCTTCGATACCGGAGAGATTTTCTCTCGACTGTACCCGTCGCGCAATAGTATCCCGAATCTCCCGAGTTTTATGTGCGGCAGCGGCCATATCGAGATCGCGAACAGCAGCAAGAAGCTGATCCCGTAGCTCAGGGAGCCAGAGGCCGGTACCGTGAAGACCCACGGCATCGGTGTAGGGAGCTATATCGATATTTCGTTGCTCCACCACTCCGTTATCGGTGATAAGCACCGATACGATACGCAGGGGGCTGAGTTCGACAAGCTCTATGTGCCGTACGCAATTTTTTGCCAGGGAAGGATACTGTACAACAGCCACCTGGTTGGTGAGCTGAGAGAGCAGGCGTGCCGTGCGAACCAGGGCATCATCTAGATCGGCCGACTCAGAGAGAAACCGTTTGATGGCCACCTTCTGAGCCGCCCTCAGCGGGCGATGATCGGCTAGCTTGTCAACAAAAACCCGATACCCCTTATCCGTGGGAATTCTCCCCGATGAGGTGTGGGGAGCAACAATAAGCTCTTCTTCTTCGAGGTGGGCCATATCGTTACGGATAGTGGCGGCAGAGACCCCAAAAGAGTGCCTATCAACAATGGATTTTGACCCGACGGGTTCTCGTGTTTGCACATAGTCGGTGACAATCACACGCAGAACGTCAAGACCACGCTCAGAAACCACGCCGCACCTCCCATACTCAATTAATTGTTTTTACACGCCTCTGACATGCTCATGCCCTATCTCAAGATATTGGCACTCGTCCAGTCCAAGTGCCAATTCTACCCCGAGCTACTGATAACTTGCGCACAATCTATCACCCTTGCAAACGAGCGGTTCGCAACCCGATCATCACAAACTGGTTTTATCACTACGGGTCGGCGTCAAGCAGGCGATGCACAACGGCATCTGCCAGTAGTCGCCCACGCAGTGTCAGCACAATGCGACCGGAAAAAGCGGCGGCAGGCTCAACCAGCTCGTCTGCAAGGAGACCCGCGATCGCCCGCTTCCCAGGGTCCGTCAATTCGCTCACGGGCAGTCCCTCAGCAAGCCTCACCCGCAGCATAACGTTTTCGATTCGCCGAGTCTCTTCATCAAGGTTTTCGCGTCCTGCCGAGGGAGAAACCTCTCCCACAATACGATCCGCATAGGGTGAGGGATGTTTAACATTCCAAAAGCGCGTACCACCGATATGGCTGTGCGCCCCCGGACCCACACCCCACCAATCCTCTCCCTTCCAGTAGGAGCGATTGTGCGCGGACTCGTATTCGGGCTGTCGCGCCCAATTACTAATCTCGTACCAGGAGTAACCGGCCGCACTCAGCCGTTCATCCACCATCTCGTACATGTCGGCGTGGAGATCATCATCGGGCTGGGGATAAACACCTCGGCGAATCTGCCCGGCTAGTTTTGTCCCCTCCTCCACGATCAGAGCGTAGGCCGAGAGGTGATCCGGCGCACACTCAAGAGCCATCTCGACCGAGGCCCGCCAATCCTCCAGTGATTCTCCGGGTGTTCCATAGATAAGGTCAAGGCTCACCTGCAAACCGGCCGCACGGGCCCATTCAACAACACGAGGCACTCGCTCCGGGTCGTGGGTTCGATCCAGCGTTTTAAGCACGTGGGGAACCGCCGATTGCATACCAAAACTCACCCTGCTAAATCCACCGTCACGAAGGCGTTCCAGGTAGTCGCGATCAACCGAATCGGGGTTGGCCTCGGTTGTTATCTCGGCCCCGTCCCGGATTCCCCAGCGATCACGAATCGACTGAAGGATGCCGATAAGGTCGTTTGCGGGCAGCAGGGTTGGGGTTCCTCCTCCAAAAAATACGGTGCTCACCGAACGGTCACGCACACCGGAGGCCCGCAGCACGTCCCCCGCAAAATCTATTTCTGCCCGTGCGAGGGAGGCATAATCGCTCCGTTTTGCCCCGCGCAACTCCTCCGCGGTGTAGGTATTAAAGTCGCAGTAACCGCAGCGAACCAGGCAAAACGGAACGTGGACGTACACTCCGAAGTTACGGGTTTCATCACCTCGGGATGCCGCGGGAGGGAGCAAACCATCCGGCGGAGCAGGAAGGCCAAGAGGTAGCGGGGCGGGCATGTACGCTACTCAACTCGACGGGCTGCGGAAACTACCGTCTGCGTTGGCAAAAGCGCACGCAATTGCTCACGGGCACGATCCTGGACAGACCGAATCTCCGCCGCTCTGAGAGGTTTCTTCCAGCGCGACTGAACGACCTCGTGAAACCCACGGTACACGGCCCACACGGTATCGTTCTCTCGCTGCTCCACCATGTAAAATTCTTCCCCCACGGGACCTCGCGCATCAAGTGTTCCGTAGGCAAAGCCCACGCGATTTGTCTCGTTGACGACAAAAACAACACGCACCTCACGCGAGACAGACCCGCGAACAAGAGTCGCCGATATCCCGGGGGTGATAAATTCTTCGCCCTCTTCCGAAAAGAGCTGTTCATCCCCATGATAATCCGCAAAGGGAATGCCGTTCTCATCGAACTCAAGTCCCGTGTAGTGACTTCCTGTTCCCTCGTGGATACTGTGGACGTCAAACCCGGCACCGCGCTGCGCCCCCCACGTCATCAGCCGGGCGCTGGCCAGGCGGAAACGTTCGGTGCCGCTACCCAGTTTTACGGCAAATTCGCTCGGAGTGCTTCCCCTGGGAGGGAAACGCATGAGGTTGGGGTCACGCGACGCCCCAATTGCACCGTAGCTAATGGGTGGCTCGTCGGGTGTCGACTGCCTTTTGATCACTTCTTATCTTTCGTTTCTGTCTCACCGGAGAGCGCGGCGATGAAGGCTTCCTGTGGAACCTCTACTCGTCCCACCATCTTCATGCGCTTCTTACCTTCTTTCTGCTTCTCGAGCAGCTTGCGCTTACGTGATATATCACCACCGTAACACTTAGCGAGAACATCTTTGCGGATTGCCCGGATATTTTCGCGCGCGATAATACGCGCACCGATAGCGGCCTGGATGGGAACCTCAAATTGCTGACGCGGTATGAGACCCTTCAATCGTTCCGTCATCAGCACACCGTATGCGTACGCCTTGTCTCGGTGAACGATCGCACTAAACGCGTCAACCTGCTCACCCTGCAAGAGAATATCAACCTTTACCAGGTCGGAGGTTTGATCCCCGGCGGGCTCGTAGTCGAGGCTTGCATATCCCTGGGTACGACTCTTCAGGTGATCGAAGAAATCAAAAACGATCTCGCCCAGCGGTATGTTGTATCGAAGCTCCACACGCTCCTCACCAAAGTACTCCATGCCGAGAAGAGAACCCCGTCGACTCTGACACAGCTCCATAATCGCACCCACATAGTCTTTGGGTGCCAGGATAGCCGCCCGCACGATGGGTTCACTCACGCTGAGAATTTTTCCGCTGGGAAACTCGCTCGGATTGGTTACGATCGTGACCTCTTTGTCATCGGTTGTCACCTCGTAGGTCACAGAGGGGGCGGTGGCAATCAGGTCAAGATCAAACTCGCGTCGCAAACGCTCCGTCACAATTTCCAGGTGGAGCAGCCCCAGGAAGCCCACACGGAAACCAAAACCCAGGGCAACCGAGGTCTCTGGTTCGTAGTTGAGTGCGGCATCCGAAAGTTTGAGCTTATCGAGCGCGTCACGCAGGATCGGATAGTCGCTCCCGTCAATGGGATATAGCCCGGAAAACACCATAGGCTTGGGATCGGTATATCCGGGCAGCGCCTCGGTTGCAGGCTTTTGGTTTCCTGTTACCGTATCCCCAACCTTGGACTGGCGAACGTCTTTTACACCGGTGATGAGATATCCCACCTCACCCACGGAGAGACCTTGAGACGGCTTGGGTTCGGGAGAACTCACACCGATCTCGAGAAGTTCGTGAACCGCACGAGTAGACATCATCTCGATCTTTTCACGAGGCTTCAGGCGCCCGTCCACCATACGCACGTAGGTGACCACCCCGCGATACGGGTCGTACACGGAGTCAAAGATCATTGCCCGTGCGGGAGCGTCTTTATCACCGACGGGAGCGGGCACTCGGGTTGCTACTCGGTCGAGCAACTCCTCCACCCCCGCACCGGTCTTACCCGACACACGAAGAACATCCTCCGGTTTTCCTCCGATAAGGTTGGCAATTTCCTGAGCATATTTATCCGGATCAGCCGCGGGAAGATCAATCTTATTCAAAACGGGGATGATCTCAAGGTCGTTCTCTATTGCCAGGTAGAGGTTTGCAAGCGTCTGCGCCTCAATACCCTGCGCCGCATCAACAAGAAGTAGGGCTCCCTCGCAGGCGGCAAGCGATCGGGACACCTCATAGGTAAAGTCAACGTGCCCGGGGGTATCAATCATGTTCAGGGCGTAGTCGGTGCCACCCACGTTCCACGGCATACGAACAGCCTGGCTCTTAATGGTGATTCCGCGCTCGCGTTCGATGTCCATGCGATCAAGGTATTGGGCCCGCATGTCCCGTTCCTGCACGACACCGGTAATCTGTAGCATCCTGTCGGCCAGGGTTGATTTGCCGTGGTCAATGTGTGCAATAATACAAAAATTACGGATGATCGCTGGATCGGTCTCAGCGGGAACCGGTGCGTTTATAGATCGTGGAGACATCGCGGACAATTCTCCCACATTAGACGGTTAACCGCTAAAGCAAATCGGATATACCGTCCACATACAGCCAGCGGCCATCAACTCGGCTAAATCTGCTCACCTCGTGTATTTCTCCGCGCTGGCTCTGCTCACCCGATGCGGGGAGCGTGCGATAGTACGCTCGAAACTCCACGGTTCCCTCGGTATCAAACATCCTGCCGGCGTGTGTCGTCACGATATCGAGTCGCACCCAGCGGATAGTTTCATCCGGGTGAAGTTCATGCGGACGCGTATCGGGATGCCAAGAGTCTAAAAGGTATGCGCTATCACCACAGAAAAATGCGGAGTAACGGGATCTCATCAGCTGTTCTGCGGTTGTGGCTTTTCTGTGACCCTGGTGAATAGGCTCACAGCACGCACCGTATTGCTCCCCGCTGAGACAGGGGCAACGCTCCTCACTATTCAGCACTCTTACATGATACTGAATGAGAAAATAGAGGGATGACCACAGACGAAAACTCAGCACGCCGCTTGAGAAACTGGACCCTTTTTGCGGGGTGCATCGCCCTGTTACTGATGGCTCTACTCAGCGCGGTGGTTTATTTTTCTCCCGATAAACAACCGTTTCCATTTGATAGGTGGTGGATGAGTGCCGTGCTGGAGGGGCACACGGAAGTTTTCACCGCGATTAGCCACGTGCTTAACACGGTAGGAGGAGGGGTCATCGCAATCTTTATTATCCCCGTGGGGGTCACGGCCTTTCTTCTGCTTTGTAAGCGACCGTGGGGGGCATTTTATTTTTTGCTCACCTCCGCCGCAGTCGCCGCTATCGTGCAGGTTCTGAAGCGATTGATTGAGCGTTCTCGCCCAGAAGAAATTATGATTCACTCGGATTTTGGGTCGTTTCCCTCGGGACACAGCGCCAATGCTGCACTCATTGCGGTGGCACTGGGGCTTATTTTCCCGCGGGTGTGGGTGTGGGCCGTTGGGTCCGCCTACGTCATTCTTATGGTTTTTTCGCGAACCTACCTGGGGGCACACTGGGCAAGTGATACCTTTGCCGGTGTTCTTATCGGTGCGGGGTGTGCCCTCGTTATCTTTGCTCTCTTCTCCTCGCGTATTTCCGCGGAACCCCGACAAAATAGACGCGTTGCTACTGGAACATCCGCTTAAAAACTGGTAGTGTTGCTTGTTGGCTTGCGTGTGGATTTCCGCACGAACCCGATGGGCGCCTCTCACGCTCAGCGGACAATTCATTACTCATAAACATTAAACGAAAGAACATATACGTGGCAAACATCAAGTCGCAGATCAAGCGCATTCGCACCAACAAGAAGGCCCAGGAGCGCAACAAAGCCGTAAAGAGCGAGCTCAAGACGGCCGTTCGCGCAACCCGCGAGGCAATCACCGCCGGTGACAAAGACAAAGCCGTTTCGGCTCTGGCCCACGCTTCCAAAAAGCTGGACAAGGCAGTCAGCAAGGGAGTAATCCACAAGCACCAGAGCGCAAACCGCAAGTCGGCCCTCGCTAAAAAGGTTGCGGCTCTCTAGATTCACGAGTCAGACTCTACAAATTAGCCCCGCTTGTCGGGGCTTTTTTGTGTTCACGGCTCTTCTTTCGAACCATAGCTTCGCTGAACGAGGAGTGCCCTGCGCGGGAAGCCTCTAGCCTCTAGCTAAAGGATCGTCCTTTCCGGGAGACTAGGAGAATCATTTTTTCTAGCGCGTATACGGGATCTCTTCCGCCTCCCTTAAGCTGGGCGTCGGTATCTGCAATCGCACGAATACACTCCGCCAGACCGGCCTCTGTCCACCCATCGAGGTCTCGGCGAGCTCGATCAACCTGCCAGGGGGCCATCCCATGGGCACTGGCTAACTGTCCAGAGCTTCCACGAACCCCATAGATTCTTCCCATCGTCCTCAGCTTGTTTGCAAATGCTGCAAGTAGGGGAATAGGCTCGGCTCCGCTAATGAGAGAGTGGCGGAGAAGAACTAGCGCCTCCCCGGGGCGCCCCGCGATGGCCGCGTCTGCCACGCGAAAAGCGTTGGTTTCAACCCGCCCGCCGTAGTACTTGTTAACAGTATCCTCAGTAATCTCATCGGCACTATCCGACATTAATTGGGAGCAGGCCGAAGCTAACTCGCCAATATCATCGGCAAACGCGGTGACAAGCGTCCGGAGGGCTCCCGGGGTAATCTTCACCCGAGCTCGCTGAAACTCGGCCTGCGCAAACGCGTAACGTTCCGTATCCTTGGTGATTTCTGCACAGACAATCTCAATACCGTTTCCCTCGCCCCGACGAACCGCGTCGAGGAGGGCTTTGCCTCGCACGCCTCCACCGTGCCGAAGCACCAGATAGGTGTCCTCTGCTGGCTCTTTCAGATATTTTTGTGCGTCCAGGAGGAATGCGTCGGTGCATTTTTCCACCCCAAACACCCGAATTAACCGGGGCTCAGCAAACAGGGAGGGACTCGCTAGCGTGGCGAGTTCTCCCGCGGCGTAGGAATCAGCGTTAATATCGCTGATCTCGATATCGGGATCTTCCACCTTAAGCATGTCACGCAGGAGCCTCAGGGAACGATCAGCTAAAAAAGGCTGTGTTCCCGAGACAAGTACCACGGGTTCGGGACGGATGCCACTCCAGTCTAATTGGGGAATTGCCACAACCGTTTTACCGCGCGCTTTGGTCGTTCCCTTGGTCGCTTTTTTTGCCACTGCCACACCCTCTATTCTAGGGGCGTCTCCTCTGTCTATATCCCGTGAAGATAAGTGAGGAACTCATATTCCTCGGGTGTTGTTATCCATCTTTTTGTGAGCACTCGGGCAGGTAACGAAAAGCGTTAACGATGGCTTCCGGTGTTTTGCGAGGCGCATCCGCCACCTCGCTCAGTGCCCTGCTGCGCCCATCGGTGGTGACAACGACAAGAGGAATGCTTAACACATCACCGGGTGAGACCACCCGCACCGCAATTGACTGCCCCACGTTTAACTCGACGGCTGAATTGACGGTAGGAATCTCTGGCGTGTTAATACGCGACCAATAAAAGTCTCCCCCGCTAGCTCCGCTGTCAAAAACCTCAACGATTGTGATCGGTAAACGCCCTGTGTTTGTGATTACAGCGTCTTGAATCACAGAGGGGGCAATTCGAGCGCCGCCAAGTTCGATACAGGCCGTGGCACTGCTGCCGAACGTTGAGGTGAGTTCGTATCTCGAAGACGCGTCAAGGGCAACGTAGAGGCTCCAAGCCGCAATGGCGAGTGCAGTGATGGAGGCGGAAAGGGTTCCCCACCCCTGAACAAGGCGCTGCCTTCGTTCTCTTGTACTGTACCACCCCGTTCGGTTCTGTAGAGCAGGGCTGTTTTCTTCGGTGTTTTTATCAGTCGAGTTCTCCATCGTGGAGAATCCTTTCTTGCCTGTCAGCCGCGTAATATTCCCGCCCAACCTGACGGTGATCTAGCGCAGTCAACACCGTTTTGCGGTTGAGTCAGTGCATCGGGAAGATAGCTGTGAAGCCCGATTGCTCATGCCGATTTTACGACGTGGCTCGCATCTACACAGTAGTGTAAATGTTCCTCAAACACCTGAAGAAATCATCCCACCGTCGACCTCTCGAGAGTCATTTCACCCGGGGCATCGTGTGCAGCAATTGTATTAAGTCTAGGAATAGACCCCCTACCGTGCCACGCCCGGACGTTCGATAACTTCGATCTCGGATCACTACCGTCCGGTATAGAGAGGCTGGCTGAGGCAGAAACCTCAACGCTCTCGGGAGATTGACGCACTAAGGACTACCACAATAGAGATTTCGCGCTTCCTAGATTGATAACGAAGATAGTAATCTGGGTAAGCCCACATAAGCACTTAGGAGGTAGTCGGTGGAACGAGTTGTCCTGCTTGGTCACCACGGCGAGGTAGTCGGAACTGCAGATAAGTCCACAGTACATAGCAAAAACACACCCCTCCACCTTGCTTTCTCCTGCTATGTGCTCGATCGAGAGGGGCATTTGTTGGTGACACGTCGGGCGCTTGTGAAGCCCACCTGGCCAGGTGTGTGGACGAATAGTTTCTGCGGCCACCCCGCTCCAGGCGAATCATTCGAGTCCGCAATCTTTCGCAGAGCAGCCGATGAGCTCGGTGCAGAACTTGAAGGATTATCGGTTGAGCTACCAGAATTCCGTTATCGCGCCGTCGACGCGAATGGAATAGTCGAGAACGAACTCTGCCCTGTTTACACTGCCACCTTGAGGGGTCAGATCCGCCCCAATGCTACTGAAGTGGCCGAATGGGCATGGGTCTCGCCGCGATCTCTTACAGAGGCAGTCAGACTCGCACCATTCGCCTTTAGCCCTTGGCTTGTGATGCAACTCCCTCTGCTACTTGAAACGCTGGATTCATACAGAGGAGTAGCCACATGAAGGCTGCTGCCACCGATAATCTGGCCCGTGAGAAACTACGTGGAACGATTAAACATGAGCTCGCGGAAATCTTCGCCCGGCAGAGCGCTGCAGCACAGGCGTATGGGAGTGAATTCTCGAAGCTTTGGTCAATTGCCACACAACACGTACTGGGCGGAAAGCTAGTCCGCCCAGTACTGATGATGGAGACATATGACGCACTGGTGGAGGACAACCCTTCTCAGCAAGCTACCGATCGTTCGACAGTACTACGCATCGCTACCGCAATCGAAATACTGCACTACTCGTTTCTCCTGCATGATGATGTGATTGACGGGGATCTCTTCCGACGTGGTCGCCGCAACCTTATCGGAACGCTCCTAGACGACGGTGTTAACCGTCTCTATGGCGAGGTCTCTCAGAAAGGAAGAGAGGATACCGCGCTTCACTGGGCTCGTACCGGTGGAATCCTGATGGGTGATCTGCTATTAGCGGCCACTCACCAGTTGTTCGCCAGGGCGGAAGTGCCGCAAAAAATGCGTCTAAAACTGCTGGATCTGCTTGAACACAGCATTACTGAGTCGGTGGCGGGTGAGCAGTTAGATGTCGGGCTCAGCGACGGGCTAATCATGCCCGACCTCAGCACGGTGCTCGCAATGTCCACACATAAAACTGCAACCTACACGTTTGAGTTACCTCTGCGAACAGCCGCGATCATCGCCGGCACTACCCAAGAGCTTGAGAACAGCCTTGCGATGGCGGGTCGTTATCTCGGACTCGCCTTCCAGCTCCAAGATGACCTAATCTCCACGTTTGGCGACTCCGAGGTTCACGGGAAGGACGCATTCTCTGATCTTCGTGAGAGAAAACAGACAACCATCATCTCGTATGCCAGGACGACCAGCACATGGCCCTCAATCGAAGCCAATTTTGAGAATCCAAAGATCACCGTGGAAGTTGCCGAGCGAATACGAAGTCTACTCGACGAGTGCGGGGCAAAGAAATTTGTGCGGAGCCTAATCGAAGAACAGACCTCAGCCCTGTACGAAGTGTTGGTAAATGCGCATAGTGCGCACTCTATTCCTCCAGGAGCGCGACGCCTCCTCCTTTCATATGCCTCTGAGCTTAAGGGGCGTGCAGCATGACAAGCAACGATTCAGCGCTCCATCAATTCACACGAACAGCAGAGCTCGCAGCAGACGAGGTTATCACTGCATACTCCACCTCGTTCGGGTTGGCAACAAAACTCCTGGGTCGTCGCCACCGACAACACGTACGCAATATCTACGCGTTAGTGCGTATTGCAGATGAAATCGTCGATGGTGTTGCTTCAGAGGCGGGCCTGGGTGTACCCGAGCAGCAGCGTGTCCTCGACCGCTACGTCGAGGACACCTACTGCGCTATGCGAACAGGTTACTCGTGTGACCTAGTGATTCATGCATTCGCCTCTACCGCCCGCGCTGCTAGCATTGACGAGGCACTCGTGCGCCCCTTCTTCGAGTCCATGTACCAGGACCTCTCGGGAGACCTGCACGCGCCGCTGGTCTTTGACGAGCAGGCTCACTCGCGCTATATCTACGGCTCCGCCGAGGTTGTAGGACTTATGTGCCTACGCGTCTTCGTCCGAGACCGCAGGCTCGACGAGAGTCAGTGGCAGCAACTCGAATACGGTGCTCGCCAGCTCGGAGCGGCCTTCCAGAACATAAACTTTCTGCGCGACCTCGCCGACGATACAGATCGCCTTGGCCGCAGCTACCTGAGTAAAAACCCGCATCTCACAGATGAGGATCGTCTTCTATGGGTTCGCACCGTGCGATCCCAGTTAAAGAACGCGAGAGCCACTATAGCGCTGCTCCCCAAGGATTCTCGGGCGGCAGTGCGCAGTGCACTGGCGCTTTTTTCCGCTCTCACCGACCGTGTCGAGCGCACACCCGTGGAGGAACTCTACCGATCCCGGGTGCGCGTTCCCGACCTGCTGAAAGCTGCACTCGCAGCACGTGCGCTGCTCACTACCTGGCTGGAGCGGGACTCATGACTCGAACGATTGTCATCGGGGCCGGGGTTGCCGGACTAGCCACCGCTGCGCTTCTGGCGCAGGAAGGACACGAGGTGAAACTGCTCGAGAAGAACTGTCGCGTTGGAGGGCGGGCAGGAGTACTTGAGCGCGATGGATTCCGATTCGACACCGGACCATCCTGGTATCTGATGCCCAGGGTGTTCGATCGCTTCTTTGAGCTACTAGGTACGAACACGGCTGAACAGCTCGAACTTTCCTACCTCCAGCCCGGCTACCGTGTCTTCTCAGAACCCGGCGCTGACGGTCGACCTTCCGAGGCCGTCACGATCCCTTACGGAGCGAAGGCAGTGCTGGACGCCTTCGAGCGAATCGAGCCGGGAAGCGCTTGGAAGCTCAACGCCTACCTTAATTCAGCCCGCCACGCCACCAATATGGCCGAGAAATATTTCCTCTACAACCCCTTCACACGACCAAGCTCTCTCCTGCACGGCGAGGTTCTCAGGGCGACACCGAAGCTGATAGGTCTGCTCTCGAGATCTCTTGAGTCCTATGTAGCAAAAAGATTCAAGCACCCCGTGTTGCGCCAAGTACTGGGCTATCCTGCTGTTTTCCTGGGAACCACCCCGGCTGATGCTCCAGCGATGTATCACCTCATGAGCGCGCTCGACCTCGACGAGGGAGTCCAATATCCGATGGGTGGCTTCTGGCGTATCATCGAACGATTGGAAGCTCTCGCGCACGAAGCGGGGGTTCAGATAACAACTGGAGCAGAAGCAGTACGGATCACCACTCGCGAATCACAGAACAAAAGGACGCGCAAGCGACACCGCGAGGTCACCGGTGTTGTGTGGCGCGACCTTTCTGGTTCCGAACACTACGCGTCGGCTGACATCGTGGTGTCCGGGGCCGACCTGCACCACACTGAGACGAGCCTGCTCTCCGAATCCGATCGCAGCTACCCGGAGTCATGGTGGCAAAAACGTACCAGTGGTCCTGGCGCGGTCATCGTGATGCTCGGGGTCCGAGGCGAGTTGCCCGAGTTGCCCCACCACTCACTCTTTTTCGCTGAGGATTGGCAGGCGAACTTTGACGCAATCTTCGGCTCTTCACCCCGCATCCCTTCACCCGCGTCACTGTATGTTTGCAAGCCCAGCGCCACGGATCCGAACGCTGCGCCGGTAGGTCACGAGAACCTTTTCTTATTGATCCCTATTCCAGCAGATGCCAGTCTCGGAAGGGGGGGCAGCGACAGAATCGGAGACGATTTAATTGAGCGCACCGCCGACGCGGCGATCGATCAGGTCGCGTCCTGGGCCGGCATCGAGAACCTACCAGAGCGCATTGTCGTACGCGAAACCCTTGGACCGACGGACTTCTCCCGTGAGTACAATTCCTGGCGGGGTGGCATGCTCGGGCCGGCCCATACTCTCAGCCAAAGCGCGATGTTCCGCGCACAGAACGCTTCAAAAAAGGTGTCAGGTTTGTACTACGGCGGAGCGACAACAGCACCCGGAGTCGGCGTACCCATGTGCCTCATCAGCGCCGAACTCGTACTTAAGCGCATTCGCAATGATCACAGTCCAGGGCCACTCCTCAGGCCGATGCGAACGAAGGAGGCAGTCTGATGGGAGTGCTTTATCTCGCATCGCTGCTCACGGGGATTGGATGTATGCTCATCCTTGATCGCCGTTTCCGTCTGTTCTTCTGGCACGACCCGTTGGCTGCGATGATCATCACATCGTTGGGAACTGTTCTATTCCTGTTCTGGGACCTAGCAGGCATAGCCACGGGAATCTTCCTGCGAGGCGACAGCATAATTGCAACCGGCATAGTACTCGCACCAGAGATGCCGATCGAAGAGCCTGTGTTCTTGATTTTCCTGGTGCTGTGCATCATGGTCGTCTACACGAGTGCGGTGCGGCTTCTCGGCCTGCGTACGAGGGACCGCGCATGAGCTACCCTGCGCTCGCGCTCCTCGGCAGCGGACTCACACTGGTTTTGTCGCTGATAATCTTGGCTGTTGCAAAGCATCGCCGCAATCCGACGCTGACCAATCCGGGGAGCTTACGGCGTCACTGGAGCGCAATTGGCTTGACCGTGCTGGTGTTGTTCACACTCACCGCAATATTCGACAACCTCATGATTGGATCGGGCCTCTTTACCTACGCTCCCGAATACGTGGGGGGATTGATGATTGGTCTTGTCCCCATCGAGGATTTCGCCTACCCACTCGCTGGCACGTTACTCTTGCCCTCACTCTGGATACTGTTACAACACGGCGGCGTGGCGCGGCGGCGCGGCTTCGCTCAGCTGATTCTCTCCTCTCGACCGGTGAGCTGGGTGAACACAGCTTTTCCTTTCGGGGCCGCCTATCTACTTACAACCCATAATTTCGACTGGGTCTTCCTCGTGGGGAGTCTGTATTTCCTCATTCCCTACAATCTCGCTATGTACGGGATCAACGATGTTTTCGACTATGAGTCTGACCTCCGCAACCCTCGCAAGGGCGGCATAGAAGGAGCTCTGCTAGACCCACAGCTCCATCGCCCGATTCTCTGGACCGCCGCGATCATCAACCTACCCTTCCTAGCGCTGCTCGCTGCGGCCGGAGGCCCAAACACCTGGCTTGCACTCGGAGTGAGCGTCTTCGCGGTGATTGCATACTCTGTGAAGGGACTGCGCTTCAAAGAACGTCCGGTGCTCGACTCAATCACGTCCAGCACTCACTTTGTAAGCCCCGCACTGGTCGGGCTCACACTCGGAGGAGCAGATTTTAGCTCGCCTATCCTGCTCGTCCTAGGCGCTTTCTTCCTGTGGGGCATGGCTGCACACGCGTTCGGCGCGATCCAGGACATCGCCCCAGACCGCGATGCCGGCATTCACTCGATAGCCACCGTCTTCGGCGCGCGCAGGACCGCTCGCTTCGCATTCGTGCTCTGGGTACTAGCCGGAACAACGATGCTCCTGACACCGTGGCCAGGACCGCTCGCCGGACTCATCGCAGTCCCCTACCTGCTGAACTGCGCCCCCTGGTTGAACCTCAGCGACGCTGACGCGCACCGCACGCATGCGGCCTGGCGTCGCTTCATTTTCCTCAATTTCTTTTCCGG
Organism: Lysinibacter sp. HNR; assembly: GCF_029760935.1. Classification (NCBI taxonomy): domain Bacteria; kingdom Bacillati; phylum Actinomycetota; class Actinomycetes; order Micrococcales; family Microbacteriaceae; genus Lysinibacter; species Lysinibacter sp. HNR. The sequence goes on from NZ_CP121684.1 coordinate 1,762,923, forward strand.
CTTTCTGGCGACACTCATCCTGATCATAGAGTGGAATATATCCTGACGATGAGACCCTGTTCCACAGCAGGTGCGCTCCTGGATCCAGACAATTACTAAGAACCTAATTCTGGACGCGTAGATGCTCATATAGCCTTACCACGAGGAGAACAAACAGGCCCCCTTGGCAGTAATCACTTCTTCCGCCCTCTAGAGATTTGTCCAGTAATAGCTGACTTCACAAGCATCAACCAGGAAGTTGTACGCTGGCTTGTGCGAGCGGCCCCACCGCGGAGGCGTTCGTGCGGATATCCAGCTACCCGGATCGTGATGAGCACAGCGCAAAATATGGGCCAGTACCTCAGCACGTCACGATAAGACCCAAATTACTCGCAGGAATTTTACGATTCTCCCGGCATGACCACCAGTCATAAAAGCTTCCAAGCGCCTGAAAAATAATCCCGTGTGTGCTCTCTGGCAGAAGGGTACAACGACTTTACTCGCTCGGAGGAACACCCCGCTGCCACACGTCCCACACTCCCCGTTGTCCCTGAGACATACCGGATGTGTCTGTAGATCTTTTGTTCGACGGTGGCGTGAGAGCAACCGTTCCCATAGTGTCACTACGAAAGACTCGAGTCCCGCTTTGCCGCAGAGTTTCGAGAATGCTTTTTGCCGGATGTCCATAACTATTTTCGGCTCCCACAGACACAAGCGCAAACCGCGCGGAAATCTTTTGATAGAGCGCATCATATTGGTCGCCCGAACCGTGGTGCGCCACCTTGACAACATCGATGGAAGACAACTCTCCCTCCACCCGAGCGAGAAGTTTTTGCTGCGCCCTCTCCCCCAGGTCACCTAAGAACACGGCCCGGCTTTGTTGCCTTCCCGGCGGCGACAGAGTGATCTCCAGGATCACGCTTCGATCATTTGTGTTGATGCCCCGTTCTTCTCGTGTGTCTGGCTCGTGTGGACCCAGAATGCTCCACTGCGCATTTCCAATGCTGCCGCTCATACCGGCAAGACCTCGAGTGGTTTTTATACCCGCAGACTCAAGCTTCGTAAAAATTGCTTGCTCCCGGGCTTCGCGCGGAGGAGAAACGATCGCGGTTTGCACCCTGCTCATGACACCGTTTAACCCTCCGACATGGTCAAGATCCGAGTGGGTGAGCACCAGGAGGTCTATCCGATCAACACCCAGAAGGTGCAGGCACTCCGTCGCAGCAGCGGGGTCGGGCCCCACATCAATCATGATGGTGTGTTCTTCGGATCGAACGAGAAACCCATCTCCCTGCCCAACGTCACACATTGCGTATGCCCACTCGGAGGGGCGAGTGGCCAGGTCAATCCAATCAGAAACGTTAACCGCACCGATTGAAAAACCGGATATCACACCGCTCAACACAAACATCACCGCGGCAACAGTTCGGTGGGAAAGCTCTTTTATCGCTCCACCGATCCGAGGTGCTTTCTTAGCTCTCTGTGCCGGATGGCGCGAAAGAATCAGGAGCCCGCAGAGCGCCCCGATGATCGCAAGCGCCGCTAGCGCGGCCCCCCACGCTCCATCAACCCAAGCTATTCTTGCTGCGGGCAGTTCGGAAGAGACTCGGGCAACATGCCCAATCCACGCGGATGGCCACCACGCCACCCAACCAATCATCTGTCCTAGCCACCCGACCACAGGAAGAAGAAGGCAGGCTACCAACCCGAGTACAGTGGCAGCCGGTGCTGCGGGAGCGGCAACAATATTCGCTACCACACCAATCAACGAAATTTCGGGCTGAAGCAAGATAAGAATCGGCTGGCACGCCAATTGGGCAGCAACCGGAACAGCAACAGCAAGTGCACACCAGCCGGGCACCGCCCGCGCCAATCGCTCAGCTAGAGCGGGCGCAAGCAAGAGAATACCCCCGGTCGCAAAAACCGAGAGTGCAAAGCCGTAGTTTCTACTCATCCACGGATCGGCCACGAGCAGAACAATCACTGCGCAGGAAAGCGCCGCAATTCCTCGTCCGGGTCGTCCCGAAAGCATGCTCGCCATTACCACAAGCGACATACACGCAGCACGCAGCACGCTGGGATCAGGAGTAACCAGCACAACAAAGAGGACAAGACCCCCGGTGGCAATAAGAGAGCGGCCTCGCCGGAGGAATCCCACACGAGAACTCAACGCCACCAGAATTCCGGTGACCACGGCACAGTTCGAACCCGACACGGCGGTCAGGTGGCTGAGCGATGATTCTTTCATCTGCCGATTCAGTTCTTCCGAGACAAGGCCGGTCTGACCGATTGCAAGACCGGGTAGCAATTCTCCTCCCACCCCGGGCAATGTCTCGGCAAAATCGCTCAATCCATCTCTGAGGGTATTCATTGTGCCCAGAAACGGAGAAGCTGGAAGGTGTCGCGGGGCCTGAGCACCAAGCGTTGCAATGAAGGCACGCTGTTCACCACTTTCGGTCGCACGAAGTGTGACCTGCGCAACCATTCGAGAACCGATGTGTGCTGGAGAGAGATCTTCCCTCTCCCCCAGGACAACAACCGGTGACCGCATCGAGATTACGGTTTTTGTGTCTAGCGTCTTGTCCCGCCCTGTTGTTCCTGGCGCTGAGGGAGCCAAAATCGCAGAGGTCATCACGGCAAAAACTCTCTGTTCCTCTCCAAAACCCGTTTGGGTCGTGGTGGGATCCGACGTAACCTCAAGCATGGCCAGCACGGTCTGCCGCGTCTGGGCCGCATCAAGAAGCGCCTCGGGAACACGTAAATCGGATTCTCCTCCGATCCGAAACGCAACCAGCGCCACCACGGTGAGGCTCAGCACCGCCTGTGGGACACCACTCAGGCGTCCGCGATATCCGGGCCATCCCCTCGACGACCTACTTACCACCGTGAAGAGAAGAATCAACAGAAAAGCACAGAGGAAGCACCCCACTGCCACAAACCCGGCGTATCTGGGTTGGGTGATCAGAATAAACCCAGCGACCCAGACACATGCCGCAGGAATAGCCAAGCGCAGATCCAGCTCACCGCGAGCACCCACCGCTCCGCGTGGATGCAGCTCACCCGTGTGCTTCACCTCGTTCTGAGGTTTTGATGCTTGTTTATCGAACAGAAACAAGATCGCGTAACCCTTCAAAGGTTTTCTCGCCTATGCCGCTAATGTTGAGCAAATCTTCTACCGCGGAGAAGGGACCCGAGTTCTGACGCCACTCCAGAATGCGCTGAGCCATTGTCGGCCCCACGCGTGGAAGCGTCTCTAGCTCGGCCTGAGTTGCCACGTTGAGGTTGACCAGGCCGGTAGTTGCCCCGGAAGATCCCCCACTCGGTGTCCCCTGTGGGACCACCTGCTGTACCTCACCCAGCGCCGGAACGTAGACCTGCTCACCGTCGGATATTACGCGTGCCAGGTTCACTGCCGCCGAGTCCGCCTCCGCGGTGAGGCCTCCGGCTACAGCAACCGCGTCTACCAGCCGCACCCCCTCCGTCATAACGTATAGCCCGGGGTTCACAACCTGACCAAGAACGTGAACATAGACCTGCTGCCCACTCCCTGCAGCACGAGGTTCGCTCGGAGTGGAACCCTGGGCGTTTGAAGCTGTCGAGGAGACAGAGTTCTCTAGTTCCTCTGGTGTAGAGTCTGACGCCGCCTCGTCGGATTGCAACCATTCACCCACAACACCCCAACCCACAACAGCGGCAAGCGCCAACACAAAAGCTAGACAGGCAGCAAGCAGAGTGACTCGGAGAGGGTTACGTGCGACGGGGGCCACCGTGGCCTCAGTGCCGGCCGTTAACCCTGCATCTGGCGTCGACACGAACCGGCCTGTCGCCCCCGCATCGGCCGCCAACCCCGGGTCAGCCCCCACCCCGGAATCGACCCCCGCCCCGGTGCCGGAAATCGGCCCTGAGGCAGCGCCCGGTGAGCCAGCCGTTTTAACGGGCCCACGTTCGGGGTCTGATCTGAGATTCCAATGAGACGGAGCAAGTACCATGCGTCCACGCTAGGCCAGGCAGTACCCTAGCGTGGACGGAATACTCAATCAGTGGATAACTTGTCAGTGGCAGATAGCTGTGGTGGGGAACGGCAAGAAGCTATTGCGCCCGGGTAGCGATATTTACAATCTTTGGCGCACGAACAATAACGTTCACGATTTCCCGACCTTCGAGAGAACGCGCCACCGCTTCGCTTCCACGAGCAAGAGCCTCCAGATCATCAGCGGAAATTTGAGGTGAGACCTCCACACGATCACGCAGCTTGCCATCAACCTGAATAACCGCCGTTACCTGATCCTCCACAAGAAGCTCAGGCAAAGCCTTACGCCACACGACGGTGGAAACACTCGCGGGGTATCCAAGTTTGTTCCACATATCCTCGGCAGTGTAGGGCGCAAAAAGATTGAGCGCAACCGTAATAACCTCTGCCGCCTCACGAACGGCGGGGTCCGCCGGACCCACCGCACCGTCGATAGCCTTGCGTGTGACGTTAGTGAGTTCCATCAGGCGAGCGATAACAACGTTAAACTTAAACGACTCGGCCAATCCTGGAACCTCCGCAAGAAAACGGTGGGTGTGCCTTCGCAGTTTTCGATCACCACCGCTCCAATCGACACCGGTTTCACTCGCAACATCCTGCGCCACACGCCACGCCCGGGCAAGGAACTTCGCGGATCCCTGTACCGAAACATCCGCCCAATCGATATCGTCCTCGGGAGGCCCGGCAAACGCAAGGGTGAGGCGCAGGGCATCCGCACCGTGAGCTTTAAGCTCGTCGTCAAACTCAACCAGATTTCCCTTGCTCTTGCTCATCTTGGAACCGTCAAGCAGAACCATCCCCTGGTTCAGGAGAGCGTGGAAGGGCTCTGTGAAGCTCACATACCCCATGTCGTGAAGAACCTTGGTGACAAACCGGGCGTAGAGCAGATGAAGAATCGCGTGCTCCACACCCCCCACGTACTGATCAACCGGAGCCCAGGCATCCGCCATTTCAGGATCAAACGCCCGCGTATCATCGTTGGGGCTCAAGAAACGCAGAAAATACCACGAACTATCCACAAACGTGTCCATGGTATCGGGGTCACGGCGCAGGGTGCGCCCAGTTTGAGGGTCAACAACGGTAGCCCACTCGTCTGCCGCCCCCAGGGGAGACGTTCCCTTGGGCTTGAGATCAAGGCCCTCGCTGGAGGGGAGCCTCACCGGTAGCTGATCCTGCTCGACGGGGATAAGTTCTCCGTCTTCGCCGTGCAAAATCGGGATGGGGGTTCCCCAGTACCGCTGCCTTGAAATCAGCCAGTCGCGCAGACGGTAGGTCTTTGCGGCGCGCCCCGCTCCCATCTCCTCAAGAAGCTCAACGGAACGATTGATAGCGTTGGTCTTGCTCAGACCGTTCAACGGGCCGGAGTTAATAAGACGACCATCGCCCGCCAGCGCCTCCCCTGTGACGGCAGGGTTAATCTGATCAAGCGTTGGGGGCGCAACCACAATATCGTCCTCGTCACGAGCCACAGCGGGCACCACACCCGTCACGGCCGCGGTTGTATCAATCACGACCCGAATCGGCAGCTCAAATTTGCGGGCAAAGTCTAGATCGCGCTGATCGTGGGCGGGCACAGCCATCACCGCGCCGTGCCCGTAGTCCGCCAGAACGTAATCTGCGGTCCAGATGGGGAGGCGCTCTCCGTTGACCGGGTTGGTGGCGTACTTCCCCAGGAAGATGCCCGTCTTCTCACGATCCGCATTCTGTCGATCAACATCGCTGCTCTTGTGAACTGCGGTGAGGTATTCATCAAACGCGACTTGAATCTCGGGAGTAGACTCGGCAGCCAACTCGGCCGCCAGATCGGAGTCCGGAGCAACAACCATAAAGGTCGCGCCAAAGAGCGTGTCGGGCCGAGTGGTGAAGACGGAGATTTTTTCTTCGCGCCCCTCCACCTCAAAGTCAACCTCAGCCCCCTTCGAGCGACCGATCCAGTTGCGCTGCATACTCAGAACCTTGGCGGGCCAGGTGCCCTCAAGCTGGTCGAGATCATCAAGGAGTCTGTCTGCATAGTCGGTGATCTTGAAGTACCACTGGGTCAGCTTTTTCTTAACCACGACGGCACCCGAGCGTTCGGAAGTTCCGTCTTCAAGCACCTGCTCGTTGGCAAGAACCGTCTGATCTACCGGATCCCAGTTAACCCAGCTAGCTTTACGATAGGCCAGGCCCCTTTCGTACATCTTGAGAAACAACCACTGATTCCACTTGTAGTATTCGGGATCGCTTGTGTGAACCACACGGTCCCAGTCAAACGAGGGAGCATAAACACGGAAACTCTTTTTTTGCTGATCAATATTGGCGTAGGTCCACTCCCGCGGATCAACACCCCGTTTGATGGCTGCGTTTTCAGCGGGCAAACCAAAAGAGTCCCATCCGATCGGGTGGAGCACGCTAAAACCCTGCCCGCGCCAGTAGCGCGCCACGGCATCGCCAAAGCAAAAGGCCTCGGCATGCCCCATGTGCAGATCGCCGGAGGGATAAGGAAACATATCAAGAACGTATTTGCGCGGGAGGGAATCAGGCTCCTGCCCGATCTGGAACGGTTTCAACTCCTCCCACACGGGAAGCCATCGATCCTGAATTGCCTGAAAGTCGTATACCTCGTGGGCGGAAGCGCCGTTTTTGTTGCTCAATCGATCCTCTATCGCACGTCTCAATCACTTAGGTCGCAGGGTTGTGACAGACCCACATATAAGAATAGCGCGAACCCGGCTGAGGTATGCGTGGGATTCACCTCGGGGTGGCGGAGCCCGATCAAAGCACCGTATGGTTACTCAAGAAGCCGAGTACACCCCTAACATAGGATTAATAGTTCTATCCCTCAGGGCCTTGCCCGCTTTGCAGCACCACACCCACCCCACAAGGAGCCGAGTGTCACACCACCCGATCGCCACCGAGCGTCTTTTCCTCTGGCGGAGCGAGGGAAAACTGCACGAAATTGCCCCCGACACGGAACGTTCCCTCTTGGCGGCTGACTCTCATCGAGTGTCACACGGACAGGTCGTGGCACTTCATCAGCATCACAAGCGTTTCCGCGATTTCTCTCGAGGCATCGATGCCTCTCTCACAGAGCAGTTGGATGCCTACTACAGGGCCGCGGGATCACTCCTCGGCGACGGGGAGGAATGGTTTCCGCGCTACGAAATACTTGCACCAAACGACACACTCTTCAGTAGTGTTGAGCCACAACAGAAAAAGGGCCCAATTCTCGCCCTCCTGATTCGCCCCGCACCACTCATCACACCGCTGGTTTCGGCGGTGAGTACACTGCGGGACCCCCGACACTCCCCCACCATCAAGGGTCCAGATATCCCGGCTCTTGCCTGCCTTAATAGCTCCACCCGCACAGAGGATATATACGCGCACAATAACTTGGAAGTTTGGCACGAGACCATCATGTGCACTCCCGGCGGAGGACCCGTCGAGGGGACAACGACAAGCCTTCTGTTCTGGCGAGGAGAAACACTTTTTCACATCGACGACACCGCTCAACGCATCTCCAGTATCACCGAAGGAATAGTACGCAGGGTGGCAAAGCAAGAGGGGTCCGCTATCCGCCCTGAAACGGCTCCTCTCGAACGCATCATCGAGGAGGCCTCCGCAGGAGAGTGTGAAGTGTGGGCGGTAAACGCACTCCACGGTATACGTGCGGTGATAGCTATCAATAACACTGTGCTGGCAGCGCCAAAAGCGGAGCGTTTAGAGCGGTTCTCACTGCAACGATCACACGCAAAAGAATCTCTCAGCGTGCAATAAATTCTCCAGAGAACAACACCGCGGCTTCGGGCCCCTCACTTCACCAGCACTCTCCCACCGCTGAGCCGCAGAGTTGCGGTAAGCCCCTCAGAGGGAACCGGGGTGTGCGAAATAATAATGACAGCCCGCCCGCTCTCCCGGGCAAGCCCGAGAATATCGGAGACTAGCCGATCCGCCCGATCGGGATCAACGTTTGCGGTGGGTTCGTCAAAAACGATCACGGGGAATCCCGCCAAAAGGGCGCGAGCAAGTGCTATTCTCTGCGCCTGGCCACCGGAGACAAGCGCACCGCTTTCCCCCACCCGAGCAGCCAGCCCACCTCGTTCCGCTGCCCACTCGGCCAGACCCACACGCTCAAGCACGTCAAGTAGCTCGTCTTCGGTGGCGTCGGGCTTGGCAAAGAGAAGGTTCTGACGAATGTCGTTGTCAAAAAGGTGTGGTTGCTGTTCACACAGGCCCACAACCCCGCGGACAGCCGACTGCGCTAGATGTTGAGCCTCCACCCCGCGTACCCGATACGAACCTTTATAATCCACAAAGCGAACCAGCACCTGAGCCAGGGTGCTCTTACCCGCCCCGCTCGCCCCTTCGATAAGGATACGATCACCCGCCATCACGGAGAAGGTCACGTCACGCAAAACCGGCGTGTCCTCGCCCGGGTGATGCGCGGACACCCCCTGTAGCTCCAGCAGGCTATCCGTGAGGGGAAGCTGAGGAAGCGTCTCGGTTGAGGTGTCCGCGGGAATGCCCTCCGGTATTCTCTCGGGCACGGCCGTAGCCAAGCGGTGAGCGCTAGCCTGAACCTCACGACGAGACGCCAGAGCCACGGGAACGGCACCAAAAACCTCAAACACCGCGGCGGGAACCAACACCGCGGCGGCAAAGAGCGGGGCGTTTAGCACACCCGCAGCCACGGAATCCGCGGTCACCAAAACCGCACCAACCGTGGCGAGCCCGGCAAGCAGGGACACTATGGCGGCGGCCACGCCCGCGCCAACCGCTCTACGCCGCTCGGCGGCTCGCAGCTCGGCATCGGCCTGAGAAACCAGCGCCAACCGCTCCTCCAGCGCCCCAAAAACGGTCAGCACGCTCAGAGCAGCCAGGGTGTCGAGAATAATGTCCGCCAGTCTTCCTCGCAGTCGTGAAATTTCTTTCTCGGCCCGGGCCGATACCGCCCGATTAGCTCCGAGGGCCAAAACGCTCGATACCGCTAAGCAGACCGCAAGCACCAGACCCGCGGGAAGGGAAATAAAGCACACAAGAACAACGCTCAGCGTCAGAACTGTTCCCGACATGATCAGCGGTTGCAGCACCCGCAGAGGATAGTTTTGCAGCTCATCCACATCGCGCACCACCCGACTCATGAGGTCTCCGCGACCGGTTTTTTGTAACCCCGCCGGTGCAATCGGTAAAAGCCGTTCGTAAAACGAAACTCGTAGCTTCGAGAGCTGTCGAAAGGCGGCGTCATGACTGGTAAGACGCTCTCCATAGCGGAATGCCGCACGGCCTATCGCAAAGGCACGCACCCCCACAACGGCAAAGGTGAGGTACAGGATTGGAGGTTGTTCCGACGAACGGACGATCAGCCACATGCTCACTCCGAGCAGCGCAACCGCTGAAAAGTCACCCAGTACCCCGAGCAACGCACTGAGGGAAAAGTTTTTCCGCGGTGGTACCGCGTTCGCGATAATCTCGCGCTCAAGACTTTCCGAGCTATGCTGCGACACGGTCTGTCATCCTTACGATCGTGTGGGCCCGATCGATCACGGAAGCTCGGTGACTCACAATAACAATGGCAATTCCCGTTGCCGCAAGCTTTTCAAGCGCGTCCATGATGGATGATTCGGTCACCGAGTCCACCGCCGAGGTTGGCTCATCCAAGAGTAAAACACGAGAGCCTCTGCTACGCAATCGATAAACGGCCCGGGCAATGGCAACTCTCTGGGCCTGTCCTCCCGACAGACCCTCACCCGCGGAACCGAGTCTCAGCCCTGGATCGATTTCCAACGCGGCGGCGGTCTCAAGCGCGGCGACAACGGCTGCACCGTCGGGAACACCCGAACCGAGGGCGATGTTCTCTGCCACTGTTCCCGCAACCAGACCGGGCTGCTGGCCGGCCCACGACAGCCAGGTGCGCACGCCCGCGGCCTGCGAGTCCACGGGACTACCCGATACCAGCACACTCCCCGCGTGGGGAACAAGCCCCGTGATACTCCCCAACACGCTGCTTTTTCCCACACCACTCGGCCCCACCAGCGCCACGATCTCCCCGCCTGAGGCCCGAAGATTTAGCTCACTCACCGCCGTGTGTTCTCCGTAACTCACAGAAACGTCTCTGAGCTCGAGCAGCGGGCTCTTCCCCGCGTACTTCACCACAGGAGTGTTCGCTTCGTTCCCATCACGACCCGTCACGTTCCCATCACGACCCGTCATGTTCCCATCACGACCCGTCTCGACCCGATCGGTAACGCGAGCAGCCTGCTCCCCCTCAAGAATCTCAAAAATATCCTCCACCGCGGTCAGCCCCTCTGCGGCAGCGTGAAAGCTTGCCCCCACCTGCCTGATCGGGAGAAAAACCTCGGGCACCAGTAAAAGAACAAACAGGCCAACCGAGAGCAGCATAGTGCCCTCAACCAGCCGAAGACCAATCGCCACGGCAACAAAAGCCACCGATAGCGTTCCGGCCAGGTCAAGAACAAAACCGCTCAGGAAGGTAATCCGCAAAACCTTCATGGTTCGCTTTCGATAATCTTCGGTAACGCTCTCAATACGCGCAGCCTGCCGCTCAGCCCTCCCAAAAATCTTGAGAGTAGATATCCCCTTCACCACGTCAAGAAAGCTGCTGGCCAGCGAACCGAGAGCCTCCCATTGTTTTTTCTGCACCGACTGGGTTGCCAACCCGATAAGAATCATAAAAATCGGGATGACGGGATATGCCACAAGAATCACCACGGCGCTTGTCCAATCTTGCACCCAAATAATGATCACAAGAATAGGGGTGGCCAAGGCCGTCATAATGAGCTGCGGGAGATACTTTGCAAAGTACTCATCCAGAGCATCTAACCCTTGAGTGAGAGAAGTTGTGACGGAGGCGGAGGAACGTCCGGCCAACCAAGAAGGCCCCAAACGGTGAACCGCCTCCAGGCTCGCACGACGCAATTCACTTTTTACCTCTGACGCACCGCGGGCAGAATTTGCCTCGCTCAACCACACAGTGAGCGCACGAATCGCCACCGCTCCCGCAAGGCCCGCCAGATTGAGCGCAAGGGAATCCCAGTCGGTGCCTGAGACAACCCCTACAACAACCTGGGCGGTAAACCAGGCAAAACCCACAAGAGAGGCAACCCGTAACAACCCGATCAGCACGCTACGAGCAAGAACCCAGCGAATTGATCGTGCGTAACTGAGGAGTCTCACGTCAAATGGCTTCACACTTCTTATTCTCCCAAATTCTGAACCACAACACCGTATCCCCGCCGTCCACGTGTCGAGCCGCGTAGGCGATCAGGCCTCATTAATTATTTAAGTAGTACCTAGCTTTTCGCTTAACCCATGTCATACAGCCTGATCCACAATCTCACAGCAGAAGGTGACTGGCAGCGGCACAGAGGGGGGGAGAAGTGCACCGCTGCCAGATCTATTCCTGCACCTAGTGTTTTGGTGCAGCCATGATGGTTTTGCGCGAGATCCGCTTGCGGAACACCCAGTAGGTCCACGCCTGATAGCCCAGCACAAGCGGGAGCGTTGCAATCGCAACCCACGTCATAAACTCAAGCGTCATCTGCGAGCTAGAAGCCCCCGTGATACTCATGGAATACGCGGGGTCTGTGCTCGAAATAATAACGTTGGGAAACAGCGCCATAAAGATGGTGAGCAGAGCAAAGGCCATTGTGAAAACATGGAAGGTGAAGGAAATTCCCTCGCGCCCCTTCAGGTTGGCAAACCAGGCACCGATGAGAGCCACAGCGGCGAGCACAGCAAAGGCTACAACAAAACCGATGGTTTCAGAGTCCAGGTGCTCAATAATAGTCCAGACCAAGAAAGCGGCTGCCAACACAATGGTGATAAGCCCCATCCGTACGGCAAGCGCGCGCGAGCGCTCGCGAACCTCTCCCTCGGTTTTCAAGGCGATAAAGGCCAACCCGTGAACGAAGCAGAGCATCATCACGGTTACTCCGCCCAACAGGCTATACGCGTTGAGGAGTGTGAAGAGGTTACCCGTAAAGATCCATCCGCCCGTCTCAAGCGGTTCAATTGGCACCCCATGAATGAGGTTAGCAAAGGCGGTTCCCCACAGGAGCGGAGGTAGCACCGAGCCGATGAAGATAAAAGAGTCAAACCACTTCTTCCATCTCTCGCTCTTCCCCTGGTGCCGGTATTCAAAAGAGACACCCCTGAGTATGAGCGCGGCAAGTATCAGAAGGAGCGCCAGGTAAAAGCCGCTGAACATGGTGGCATACCACTCGGGGAAGGCCGCAAAAAGACAGGCCCCGGCGACGATCAGCCAGGTTTCGTTCAGGTCCCAGACCGGACCGATGGTGTTGATCACAACACGGCGATCAACATCGTCACGGGAAACAAAGGGAAGGCTGATTCCGACACCAAAATCGAACCCGTCAAGTACCAGGTACCCCACGAGGAGTATCCCAACAATAAAGAACCAAATGTATTGAAGTTCCATCAGCTATTTCTTCTCCTAGTAGACCGCGGCGAAGGTCTTGTGGTCAACGTCTGAGCCGTCTTCGGGCTCTTCAATCTTGGGTGGACCCTCTTTCGCTGCCCTCAGGATAAGCGCAAGCTCAACAACGGCAAGCCCACCGTATATGAGGGTAAAGACGATAAGTGAGATCAGGACGGTTACCCCCGTGACCCCGGGAGAGACCCCGCTCTCGGTAGTCATGAGGCCAAACACTATCCAGGGCTGGCGGCCCATCTCCGTAAAGATCCATCCGACGAGTGAAGCCAGCAGAGGAAGCGGGGCACTCCAGATAGCGAGCCTCCATACCCAGGGCTTAACCTCGCGGTTCTTACGAGTGAACCAGAGAACAACCACGGAGATCAGAGCGGCAAGTGCCCCAAGACCAATCATCCAGCGGAAAGCCCAGTAGGTAACCCAAATGATGGGGGTGAAGTCTCCATTCGCGGGACAGGTCAGTGCTGAGTCTGCCCCACAGAACATCTCGGTGTATTGGGCTTGAAGGTCGTTGATACCCTCGACGGTGCCGTCAAAAGTGTGTGTGGAGAGGAATGACAGCAGGTAGGGAATACGAATTGAGAAGAGTTCCTGCACCCCGTCTGGTGTCCCAATAGTCAGTAGGGAGAAGGAGGCGTCCGCCCCGGTGGCAGTCTGATAGAGACCCTCCGCAGCCGCCATTTTCATGGGCTGTGCCTCGACCATGGCCAAGCCGAGTTGATCACCGCTCAAAAAGACCCCGACAAAGCCGACGATGTTGGTCCAGAGACCGAAGCGGAGGGCGGTGCGCATTGTTTCAACGTGCTGTTTACGTAAGAGGTGCCATGCGGCGACCGCAGCAATCACACACGCGGCGAACATAATCGAGGCAAAGATGGTGTGGGGGAACTGCGTAAGCGCTACCGGGTTAGTAAGTATGGCTCCCATATCGGTGAGCTCCGCGCGCTGAGTCTCCATGTTGAGCTCAAACCCTTGTGGATTTTGCATGAAGGCGTTTGCCGCCAGGATGAAATACGCAGACAGGATTGATGCGAGTGAAACCATCCAGATGGATGCAAGATGGAGGCCCTTGGGCAGCCTGTTCCAACCGAATATCCACAAGCCGATGAACGTGGCCTCCAGGAAGAAGGCGAGCAATCCTTCAATAGCGAGAGGAGCCCCAAAAACGTCACCAACAAACCGTGAGTAGTCGGACCAGTTCATTCCAAACTGGAACTCCTGCACAATTCCGGTGACTACCCCCATCGCAAAGTTAATCAGGAAGATCTTTCCAAACAGCCTGGTGAGCTGAAGGTATTTAACCTTTCCCGTACGAACCCAGGCAGTTTGCAAAATAGCGACCAGCAGGGCCATACCTATGGTAAGCGGCACAAATAAGAAGTGATACAGCGTGGTGAGCCCAAACTGCCATCGGGCAAGCAAGAGCGGGTCTAGTTCAAAGACTACGTTCAATTCGCACTCCAAAGAGTCGGATTCTTCCCGGCTTAAGGGAGAATTCCTGAGAAAGAATCTAAGGGGATGGTCATTCCCGTGATCCTGCTGGCGGTAGTGCTCAGCCACCTACTATTTTACGCTTGTCAGTACTTTCACAGCTCCATTTAGTTGCAATAGGGTTGCATATTTAGACGTCAAGATATATTAAAAGCGAAAGCCGTGCTCGTAGCGAACTAAAGTCGCCACCTGTTTCTCCATCACACCCGCTACCTTCTAGACTAGATTGGTGGACTCACCCTCTAGCGCAATCACCCCCACTCCCGATGAGCCCATCCGACCCGTTCTCCTGGCCCGGCTAGAGGACTGGATACACATTGGTCGTTCCCGTCGAGCCGTCAAACGCGGAAAAGTTCCCACTGTTATTCCCTACATTGGTTATGGCCGCCCTCACTGGATCCGTGTGCTGGGCAGAGTGCTCTACCTCAACCCAAAACAAAACCACGTCACGGGTGTTCGTATTGATGAGCAGCAGGCTTCTCGCGTGCGCGGATGGCGCAGCTTTACGAGCGTCCACGTACCCTTCACTCCCGTCACGGTTGAAGTTGATGGCGTTATTCACGGCGAGGTGATGTCTGATCGTGGCGGAGTTATCGACAGTATCGTGCCGGTTTCCCTCACTCCCGGCTGGCACAGCATAAAACTCAGTGTGGATGGGCAGGGCGGAAGCGAGTCTCCCGTTTACGTGGTTGATCCCAACACCCACTTTGGAGTCATCTCGGATGTTGACGATACCGTAATGATCACGAAGCTTCCCAAACCTTTTGTCGCGGCCTGGAACTCGTTTGTTCGCCACGAGCAGGCGCGGGTACCCACCCCCGGAATGTCGGTTTTTATCGACCGGCAGGTATCGAATCATCCCGGTACCCCCGTCATCTACCTTTCCACGGGCGCATGGAACGTCGCCCCGACCCTCACCCGGTTTCTCTCGCGTAATCTCTACCCGATGGGTCCGCTCCTCCTTACCGATTGGGGTCCGACACCCGACCGATGGTTCCGTAGCGGCAGGGAGCATAAGGAACGAGAACTGCGCCGTATCGCACTTGAGTTCCCCGAGATTAAGTGGCTTCTGATCGGCGACGACGGCCAACACGATGAGGCTCTGTACCACGAGTTTTCGCTGCAGCACCCCGACAATGTTTCCACCGTTGCAATTCGTCAACTCACAACGGGTGAAGCGGTCCTTGCGGGCGGGCGAAGCAAGGCAACGCTGCACACCCAAGTGAGTGGGGTGCCTTGGATTTACGGCCCCGATGGCGCCACCCTCTCCAGCGAAATGGAGAAGATCCAGCGGGAGCCATAATGCCCTCAGGTCTCGGTTCGTGAGAGCATTTCCACATCCACACACGGCAGTAATCTAGAGGTATGGCAACCGTAAGTTTCCGAGCATCTCGGCGAGAACCGGCCGTGCAGGCCGCTAAGACCATGATTGCAATGCTCACAGCCTGGTTTGTCTGTGGGGCCATAATCCCCGATCAGGCACCCATATTTGGGGCTATTGCGGCCCTGCTCTGCGTGCAACCCAACGTGGCCCAGTCCCTCACCAAGGGGGTGGAGCGTGTGAGCGGTGTTGTGCTCGGCGTTGCTGTAGCCTATGTGGTTGTCTTGCTCTTTGGAACCCCCGACTGGCTCTTTATCCTCGCTATTGTTCTCTCGGTTACTGCGGGGTGGGCTCTGCGGATGAGCACGACCTCCGCCAACCAGGTTGCCATCACCGCGATACTCGTTCTTGCGTTGGGCGGACAGAACGCCGACTATGCGCTGGGACGAATTTTTGAGACCCTTCTGGGTGCCGCCATCGGAATCACGATCAATGCGCTCATCGCTGCTCCGATCAAAATCACCCCCGC
This sequence comes from Lysinibacter sp. HNR, assembly GCF_029760935.1. Lineage (NCBI taxonomy): Bacteria > Bacillati > Actinomycetota > Actinomycetes > Micrococcales > Microbacteriaceae > Lysinibacter > Lysinibacter sp. HNR. The sequence continues at coordinate 1,778,722 of NZ_CP121684.1, forward strand.
ACACATTGGAATTCGCACTCTCGGCTACGACGCCTCGCTGTGCCTAGATCGCCTCTCAGAAGCACTGTCTGAGCCGCGAGATGATGAGTGGCTGAGCACCATGCTTGAGGAAACCCGCAAAATAGTTGATCGCCGTGAGAAGGTTCGCGATCTGGTTGGTTCTGCACGCGAGAGTCTCGCCCTTAATCCAAGAAGCAGTCGGCACCGCAATCAGCTCGAAGAGGACGCCGAGCTGATGCGGCGGCTCAGCCCCATCATCACCCAGGTTTCAGGGATGACACGGGCTCTTCACGATAACTACTCACCCGCGCTCATTGACGATCCCACCGTACACGGACTCGCCGAAGAGTGTCGGCGCGCCGCCCACGATCTACGGCGGATATCGCAGATCAGAGAGGATCTTCACACAGAAGACACCCCGATCACCTCACAGCTTCCCGCGCTAACCTCGCCACTATCCGTGGTACGCCCCAACCCGCACCACTGGATCCTTATCGGCTCTCTTCTGGAAGATTTGCGCCGAGTACGCGAGGGAATAGTAGAGGTGAGCGAACAGCTCAAAGAAGCTGAACCTCAGAGAAAGCAAAAGCCTGAGTGACCCTCCCCCCGGTGGATCACTCAGGCTTTAACTAGACTAATGTATCTCGCGACCATGTTCCAGTTGCCCATATGTTTCCTCAGAAACATTCAGGCTTTACACAGCAAAATCTGCGTAAAAACCAGAGCTTCCCAACCGTAGAGAACGCGTCTATTTAGGCGTTAAGCGCAGCCTGAATATCCAGCGTAATAGTAACGTCTGCACCCAGCAAAAAGCCACCGGCCTCAAGCGGCGCGTTCCAGGTAAGACCGAAACTTTCGCGCTTAACCACGGTCGTGGCAGTGAATCCTGCCTTGTAATTACCGTAGGGGTCGGTTCCAAAACCACCAAAGTCGAAGTCGAAAGTTACCGGGAGGGTAGTTCCCTTGATGGTGAGTTCACCATCAACCTTGAACTCTCCACCTTCGTGACGTGCTCCGGTGGACGTAAAAGTGATGTGCGGGAACTGTTCAGCGTCGAAGAAATCTCCTGTGCGCAGGTGCCCATCACGATTGGACTCGTTGGTGTTAATGGATACTACCTCGGCAGAGGCGGTCACGGTGGATTCCAAGGGGTTTTCGGCAGTCACGAAAGTAGCGTCAAAGTTTTCAAACTTTCCCTTTACCTTGCTGATGGCGAGGTGGCGGATGCTGAAGCTAATTTCGCTGTGGGTGGGGTCGATACTCCACGTTCCAGCCTTGTAGCCGGGAATAGAAGATGCAAGGGCGGCACTCATAAAAGTCTCCTAGATAAAAAAGTTGAACCTTGTACTAAAGAGAGTCTAGCAACTACTTGTAATTTCAAGTCAAATTTATTTCAATATTTAACAAAATCTTTTAACCGGGCCGCAATTATTTCTGACACTCTACGCACCAGTACAACTTTCGAGTCGCCATCTCTTCAAGGACAATGTTGGTCCCACACCTGCGACAGGGCAGCCCCTCACGCTTATACACCCAGTGCCTATCGTCACGGTTAGCCATGGCAAGCGTATAGCTCTCCGGATCAAGATCGTCCATAGTCATCATCTGCCCCAAGCGCACTCCCACCGATAACAGATGCACCCAGTCAACCCACAGGTCATGAAGCTGCTCATGAGTCAGATTTTTTGCGGGCGTGTGCGGGTTAATACCGGCCCGAAACAAGATTTCAGCGCGATATACGTTACCAATACCGCTCACTACCGCCTGATCCATCAAAACAGCCCCGATAGGCCGTGAGGTCTTAGACACCCTCTCAATAAAGGTACGCTCCGCACCCTGCGAGCTATCGTTCTCCGGGTCTGGTCCCAGCCGATCGATAACGGCCTGGATCTCTGCGGGCGTTGCCAATTCACACACCGTTGGCCCCCGGAGATCAGCCACAGTCTTCTCCGTAAGTATCCGAACCCGTACCGCACCCACCGGTGGTGGCGGAAAGGCCACCTCTGATTGCGAAACGGTATCGTATTCGGCCATGCGCATCCGGGCGATAGTGACCGAGGCACCGCTCACACGCGAGCGACGCGGAGCACCAATACTCGATACGGAATCTTCGGCCGCACTATCGGCGGCATCTCCTCCCGCCGGGGTGAGAGGTACCCCACCCCGATCGGCGGCAGCGCCCGCAACAGTACCAGCCTGGTTAGTCTGACCCATTCGACCCGCAGCGCTGGCAATAGTGTCATCCACCAGAATCTCGCCCGCAAAATCCCACGCACCGTAAATGCCCAGGTGAACTCGCAGCCACCGATCACTCTCGAATTCAAGAAACATCTGCTTACCCACGGCTTTTGCCTCCACCATGCGCAACCCATCAAGCTGAGCCGCACCCTGTGCAAAACGTCCCTGCGGGGAGGATACCCGACAGATCTGACCCACAAAGTTACGCCGAAACTGACGCGCAATACGGTGTACGGAATGGCCCTCTGGCATGTGAACTAGCCCTCAATTATTAAAAATACTGCCGCAGTTACTGATTTATCGACCACTACGGCTGGCCGAACGCCAACCGTTAGTGAATGCTCAACCGGGAGGTTACTCATCACCGGAGTCAATGTATTTACCGGAGATAGCACCGGTTGTTTCATACTCTGCCAACTGTGCGATTCGTCGCACGTGACGCTCATCATGTGAAAACGGCTCCGCAATAAAGGCATCAATAAAGGAAACAGCCTCCTCCACCGTGTGCTGCCTGGCACCGATCGAAATAACGTTTGCATCGTTGTGCTCCCGGGCAAGACGCGCCGTACTCAGATTCCACACAAGGGCGGCGCGGGCACCACGAACCTTGTTTGCCGCAATCTGTTCGCCATTACCCGAACCGCCAAAGACAACACCCAGAGCCTCTACTCCCCGTGTCTGATCTGCCACGGTAGCCCTGGCCGCGTTGATGCAAAACGACGGATAGTCGTCAAGCGGATCGTATGCGGTCGGCCCGTGGTCGATAACCTCGTGGCCTGCATCCGCGAGATGTCGCTGCAAAAACTCGCTGAACTCAAGGCCCGCGTGATCGGTGGCAATATGAATACGCATCAAGTAATCCTTCTACTTCGTGAAAATATGCGGTACTGACGAGGTTCTGTAATAATCGTGAGGCACGGCTATCAGGACTTCATTTAAAAGATCGGGTCTGCCGTGCGGGTCCGCTTAATCTCAAAGAAACCCTCATAGTCGGCCACGGCAACAACACCGTCCCAAAGCTTGAGAGCCTCTTCACCCGTGGGGGCGGGAGAGATAACCGGACCAAAAAAGGCGGTGCCGTTCACCGAGATAACCGGGGTTCCTACGTCTTCGCCCACACGATTGATGCCGTCAAAGTGGCTTTCTCGTAATTGGAAATCGTAGTCCTCGGTATCAGCTAACCGCGCAGCCTCCTCCTGCAGTCCGGCCTCCACTACCGATTCGACAATAATCGCGTTCCAATCCTTGCGCGATTGGGGGTGGATACGCGTGCCCAGCGCATCGTAGAGTGGCTTCACGTAGGCGCTGCCATACTCCTCTTTGACCCCCGCGACAAGGCGAGTAAGGCGCATTGCTCGGGGGAAGAAAGCACGATACTCCGGCGATACCTCTTTATCCTCGTTCAGAATAGCCAGGCTCATTATCTTCCAGCTAACGTCAAGATCACGCTGAGCTGCCACGGTATCGACCCAACGGCTTGCCATCCAAGCCCAGGGACAGGAAGGATCAAACCAAAATTCAACGCGGGTTGTCATGCACTCAAGCTTAGACGAAAAATACCGTGAATCGGCCTCCGGCGGATAATCGCGTGCTGCCGGGTGGCCCCGTCTCAACGTCTAGCTCTGCGACGGGGGAAAGAGGGCATCAATCTGCGCCACTTGGGTGGCATCCGGTCGCCAGGAGTTACCCACAACAGCATTCTCTTGAACCTGTTCGGGAGTTGTCGCCCCGGCAATCACGCTGCTGAGCACACCGCGAGAAAGCAACCAGCCAAACGTGGCGGCCAACATCGTTACCCCCCACTCGTCACAGAGTCGCTGATAATCCTCGATCGCATCCCACGGGGCATTTTTAAGAAGGTGAGGCCGCTGAATCATAATACGACTCTCGGCGGGTCCGCCGTCCCGCGTGAACTTGCCGGTGAACAGCCCGTTGTACAGCGGAAAGAAGGGAAGAAAACCAATTCCGTAGTGTTCAAGAGCCGGTAAGAGTTCGTGCTCAGCGTCACGAACCAGAAGGCTATATTCATTCTGCGCCGAGATAAAACGTGGATGTCCCCCCAGCTGCGCCCGATACTCCGCGTCTGCAGCCTGCCAGGCAGCAAAGTTAGAGTGACCAATGTAGCGAATCTTGCCCTCCTGGATGAGCTCATCGAGGGCTGCAAGCGTTTCTTCAACAGGAGTGAGGGGGTCGGGGGTGTGTAGCTGGTATAGATCAATCCACTCGGTTTCCAGACGCCTGAGAGACTGCTCCACAGCCAGGCGAACATAGCGGCGCGATCCCTTAGCGTCCCAAGACTCAATGTCGGAGGGGTAATCTCGATGCCCAAATTTTGTTGCCAGCACAATCTTGTCACGCTGACCGGCCAGGGCCTTTCCCATAAACGTTTCGCTGCGCCCGTATTGGTACCCGTAGATATCCGCCGTGTCGAAGAGGGTAATGCCGGCGTCAAGAGCGGCGTGAATAACGGCGGTACTTCCCTCCTGCCCCTCCGTACGGGAACCGGGCCGACCAAAATTATTACATCCCAGCCCCACAGCAGATACGCGCAGTCCGGAACGACCGAGTGAGCGATATTCCATCAACAATTCCTCCGTATCACACGATGAACTTAAAAATGCTGTGCACAAGCTGAGCATCCAGCGGTTTCATTACGAGTCTAAACGCGTAGGCTTATAAGAGACATACCGTTCTAAACCGACAACACCTAAACATTTTAAGGAAAAAAGTGCCAGGAGAAAATCTCACCCGTACCGAAGCCCGCGACCGCGCACACATCGTCAGTGTTGACAGCTACGCAATTCTCCTCGACCTCACCACAGGTTCGGAGACTTTCCGCAGCAAAACCACGGTTCGATTCTCTGCCACACCCGGCGCATCCACCTTCATCGACGCCATCACCCGGACCGTTCACTCCGTCCATCTCAACGGGGTTGCGCTGGACCCCGCTGTTGTGAGCGATAACGTTCGTATTCAACTCGATAATCTGGCCGAGTCAAACGAACTTATTGTTGTCGCAGACGCCGAATACACCAACACAGGCGAGGGACTACACCGCTTTGTTGACCCCTCCGACAATCAGGTTTACCTCTATACCCAGTTTGAGGTTCCCGATTCCCGCCGGGTATTTGCCGTGTTTGAACAGCCCGATCTTAAAGCTACCTTCCAGTTCACCGTAACCGCACCCTCTTCCTGGAAGGTTGTGAGTAACTCCCCCACCCCAGAGCCCGTTCCCTCGGGCAACGACACGGCGGTGTGGACGTTTGCCCCCACCCCCGTTATCTCCAGCTACATCACAGCCCTCATCGCTGGTCCCTACGTGGAGCAGCGCAGCGAACTCACCAGCAGCGACGGCAGGGTCATCCCCCTGGGAGTCTTCGGTCGGGCTTCGCTTGCGGAGTACCTCGACGCCGAATACATTTTCGAGAAGACCCGCCAGGGCTTTGCCTTCTTCGAGGAGAAGTTTGGGCACGCCTACCCCTTTGAGAAGTACGATCAGCTCTTTGTCCCGGAGTTTAACGCCGGGGCCATGGAGAATGCTGGGGCCGTCACCTTTACCGAAACCTACGTTTTCCGTTCGAAGGTAACGGATGCTGTCCGCGAACGCCGAGTGGTAACCGTCTTGCACGAGCTTGCCCACATGTGGTTTGGTGACCTCGTGACCATGCGCTGGTGGAACGACCTGTGGCTTAACGAGTCGTTTGCCGAGTACATGTCCACGCTCGCCACGGCCGAGGCCACCGAGTGGCGCGAAGCCTGGACCACCTTTGCGTCGCTCGAAAAGGGCTGGGCTTACCGCCAGGATCAGCTGCCCTCAACACACCCCATCGTTGCCACCATCAATGATCTGGAAGATGTCCAGGTCAACTTCGACGGCATCACCTACGCCAAGGGGGCCTCCGTCCTCAAACAGCTTGTTGCCTGGGTGGGGCAGGACGCGTTTATGGCCGGCGTTAACCGCTACTTCACCAAACACGCGTATAAAAACACCGAACTCACAGATCTGATGGTCGAGCTGGAGGCCACCAGCGGTCGAGACCTGAGCGATTGGTCAACAAAGTGGCTTGAAACTGCCGGGGTCAACACGCTCCGACCCGCGATTGAGACGCACGCAACCGGAACGATCAAAAGCTTTATTATCGAACAGAGCGCGCATCCCGATTACCCCACCATTCGCCCGCACCGCCTCGCGGTGGGCTTTTACAATGCGGTAGATGGCGACCTCGTCCGCACGCACCGTGTGGAGCTTGATGTGGATGGCACAACCACCGAGGTTGCTGAACTGGTGGGGATGCAGCGTCCCGACCTCATCCTAGTAAACGACGAGGACTTGGCCTATACCAAGATTCGACTCGATGAGGACTCCGAGGCGATGGCTAGGGCGTCACTCTCCCGGGTAACAGACCCCCTCGCCCGGGCACTGCTCTGGGGATCATTCTGGGATGCAACACGAGACGCCGAGGCGGCCCCCAGCGACTTTATTGATCTTGTTCTTGATCACGTTGCGTCCGAAACAGAGTCCACCACGCTGCGCACGGTTCTGGGCCAGGTTATTCTTGCGGCAAATTCCTATGTTGCACCGGAAAACCGCGCGGGTGCCCGTGCTCGGGTTGCCGACGCACTGTGGAGTATGACGCTGAAGGCCGCCCCCGGCTCCGACGAGCAATTTCAATTTGTCCGCTTCTTTGCCCAGGTCGCTCACACCCCTGACCACCTCGACACGATCCTTTCCCTGCTCGAAGAAAAAATAGATCTACCGGGCCTCGATATCGACACCGATCTTGGGTGGGAGTTGCTTATTGCGCTGGCCGCGGGTGGTCGTGTTACCGAGGCGGAAATCGATGCGGCGCTCGCCGACGATAACACCTCAACCGGGGCTCAATCCGCCGCACATGCCCGCGCGGCACTCCCCACCGCCGAGGCGAAGCGTGCGGCTTGGGCATCAATTGTGACCGACGATACCGCCTCCAACACAATAGTGCACGCAACGGGTCTCGGTTTCCTCCGCGTGAACGATCTCAACCTGCTGGAGCCGTTTGTCGCGGAGTACTTTGCCGCTATAGAAAACCTCTGGAAGAGCCGCAGCTACGCCATTAGCAGCACCCTCGTTTCGGGCCTCTACCCCTCCCCATTTGTCTCCGAAGAACTCGTAATGGCCACCCAGGCCTGGCTTGACGCTCACCCAGAGCCCGCGGCTCTGCGTCGTCTGGTCATCGAGGAATTGGCCGGGGTAGAGCGTGCTCTTGCCGCTCAGAAAGCAGACAGGACGTAAGTATGGAAACTCCCGAACCCGACCTGGTCACAGGAACAGCAACAACATTTTGGGCACAGCTCATGAGCTTTTACCAGACGTATGAGCGTCCCATCAATATCGTTGTTATCGTCCTGCTTGCCATAGTCATCCGCTTTCTCGCGATAAAAACTATACACAAGGTCGTCGCGCAGATTGTAACGGGAGCTAAAAAGAGTCAGAATGTAGACGACACCCAGGCCATCATCGGTTCACCGCTCCTAGCTGCGCGCCTGGTGCAACGCACGCGCACGCTCGGGAGTGTGTCCAATAACCTGATCACAATCATCGTCAGTGCCGTAGCGATCGTTCTGGCTATGCAACAGCTTGATGTCAACCTCACGGCAATTTTGGCATCGGCCGGTATCGTCGCTGCCGGACTTGCCTTCGGCGCACAAAATATTGTGAGAGATGTTCTCAACGGCATCTTTATGGTGTTTGAGGATCAACTCGGCGTGGGCGATATTGTCGAGATCAACGAGGTGTCAGGCCGGGTCGAGGCTGTGGGAATCCGAATCACCCAGGTGCGTGACGTTAACGGAACGCTCTGGTTCATTCGCAACGGCGAAATCGCTCGTGTGGGCAACCGCTCACACGAGTGGTCTCGCGCCATACTCGACCTGGCAATCAACAGTGATGCCGACCTGGACAACGCCAAAGAAATCATCCAGCACGCGGCTGAGGTGGTTGTAAAACAACCCCTCGTTGCTACCCGGATACTCGAACCGCCACAGGTATGGGGTGTGGAATATGTCACGGGCGAGCAGGCGATTATCCGCCTGGTGGTCAAGACCCGCTCCGGTTCGCAGTGGGATATCGCGCGTATCCTGCGCGAAGAACTCAAGAAAGAACTGGATGATGCGGGCATCACCCTCTCTCCTGCGCCCCCCGCTAACCCCATAAATTTCAGCGGGGTAGACGGCCCCCTCACCACCCCTCCCACACGCAGACCTCGAAGAAAGAAAACACTGTGACCGACACCCCCAAACCCCTCCCACGGCTCACACTACGCGCAAACGAAACCGGACCTGCGGTCACCGAAACCTTCTACGACCAGGTGGGGGGCCACGAAACATTTGTGAAGCTTGTGGCCGAGTTCTACCGCGAGATTCCCGCAGACCCTGTCCTCGGCCCGATGTACCCGGAGGCAGACTTTGCCGCTGCCGAGCAGCGCCTACTGCTCTTCCTCGAGCAGTACTGGGGCGGCCCCAGCACCTACAGCGAGCAGCGCGGACACCCTCGCCTGCGCATGCGTCACACCCCGTTTCGCGTAAATCCGAATGCACGAGATCGCTGGCTCGCTCACATGCGGCGGGCCGTAGACTCGCTAGATCTCTCTCCCCTGCACCGAGAAACCCTGTGGGACTACTTGGAACGCGCGGCACACGCCATGGTGAACTCCTTCGAGGAATCAGCTCCTCCACAATAACTTTCTATCCACAGCTCTAACGTTTGCTGTACAACAGAGTGGGCCTCACACTAGCATCAGATAAACCCCTCTCCCCCCGAAGGAACACATGTCAAACGTTAGAGTGTCATACCAAGAGATAGAAACTGCGGCGCACACCCTGCGCACGGGCCAGAGCGAAATTCTCGATAAGCTCCGAGCCATGCACCAGCACATCCAAAATCTCGTCAGTTCCGGTTTTGTCACGGACAAGGCCTCCGGCGCCTATCGAGACAGCTTCGAGAAATTCACGGGTGGCGCACAGCAAACGCTCGAGGCGCTCAACGAACTCGCCCAATTCCTTCAGGGCACCTCGGCGGCGCTGCAAGAACTCGACACCCAGCTTGCCTCGCGGCTGCGCTAACCCGTCTATTCCCATGACCACGCGCACCACACTCTCCTACCCCGAGATTACCCAGCTCAACCAACTCCTCCACCGCATCACCGCCCACACCCATCACATCCAGCAGCACCTTGCCCAGCTCCAAGGAAATCCCAACCTTCCCCACACCACGCCCCTCTCCCCCTCCACTGCACATCACACCCAACACGCCCTCACCGCAGCCCGCCACACCGCGAACAGACACGCCCAAGAAGCCGCCCACCTCCTCACCACAACCACTACGATCATCCCCACCTATCAACACGCCGATACCACCCTCGCCCGCCAAGCCCACACCCTCACCACGGCCACCACAGCCATTGTTAGCTCTTCCACACCCGCAGCACTCACCCCTCCCACAGCCCCACAAGATGCCAACCAGCTCACACCCAACGCACCAAAACCCTTCCCTCCCAGTCTCACAGACCTCACCGCCGCTGCCACCCTCACGTTTGATGCCGCCATCATAGCCAACCTCCTTCAAATCTCGCTCCTTCACGGCTTCACCCAAGAAGCCCTCCACTCCGCCATCACAGCCGCCCACAAGACCACCCAGTACACCCACCCCCTCGACACCCTCCTCAAAACCACCACCGCCTACGGACCGCTGTCTTTCCTCCTCAACGCCCTCTCCGAGTTCAACCCCAACCGTGCTCTCGAGAACACCTACAACGCCCTCGAAACCCACACCGCCCTCCTCACCGAGCCCGGCTACACTCTCCTCGTCACCTCCATTATCAACAGCATCCAACAACTCGGTGGCTTCCAACCTGGTAACACCCAACCCTGGCACGATCCCAATTGGTCCATCACCGACAACGTCTCAGTGCTCTCCGAGGATGATCGTATTGAACGTTTAGATGCTTACAAAGCTGCAATAACTGAAAAACTTGAGTACAACTACGATGATTCCTCACCCATCCTTGACGTTAAAAACCTTTTACTCAAGGCTGGTGAGCTTGATGCCCTCGGCAGACAAAACGAAGCCCAAATCGAAACCATCCTCTCGCCCGGCCCTCCAACACACATTACGGTCATCATCCCCAGTACACAGGAATGGAAACCCTGGGGCAGCAACGTCCCCAACGACCTCATCGGGAATCTTCTCACCATGCAAGGAGCCACCAGCGACCTTCAAGCCCTCACCCACAAAGCAATCGACGACCAACTCGCCAAACTCACCCCCGAACAACGAGACAACGCACAAATCATGACCGTCGGGTTCAGCCAAGGCGGCATAGTCGCCGCAGCCATCGCCGCCACCGGCAAATACAACATCACCCACGTCATCACCGCAGGATCCCCCATTGCAAAAATCCTTAATTCTCTCCCCGACAACAACGAGCTCACCGTCCTCGCCCTCGAACAATACGGCGACCCTGTTCCCAGGCTCGATGCAGCGCCTAACCCCACCAGGCCCGGTATCACCACCCTCACCACACTCCCAGAAGAAGAAAGCACTCTTCTTTCCCACAACATCCTGCGCTACGCATACAACGCACAAAATCTCGACCCACAACACACCACCGGCATCACAGGCTTCTTCTCACCCCACCAAAAAACCCAACGATACTACGGGCACAGACAATGAAACCGACACTCCACAAGACACACTTCAAGACCCTGTACGCAATCCTTGTCACAACCCTGCTACTGGGTTTCACAGGATGCGCCCCCAGCACCTCCCAAGGGCAAACAATAGAACAAGCAAACACACAACTCACCCAACTCGACGGTGTAGCCCCCGCCTCCCGGGCAAACACGGGATCAATGTGGCAAGGATTCGAACGCATCAAAGATTCAACAGTGTTACTCCGTATCAAAGACGGTTACGAAATCGCTGATACTCAAGCTCTCACCGACTGGCTCATACGCACCACATGGTCACTCAACGATCAGAAGCCCAACAGCAACACGCTCGTTATTGTGATGTTCGACCAAGAACCCACGGAACGAGAATGGGGCGGTGCTACTGCTGCTGAAGCACTCGGGTTTCAGGTGATTTCTTCTCCAGAACGAGTCCGATCATTTTCCATCTCAATTGAATCCCTCGAGGAAAAACTTGGACCTTGGCCAGGCGACGTTCCTAAACTACCCGTGGGGGCACTGGTTGAGACTTTCGACACACCGAAAGAATAGTCAACTCCCCTTACCCCAAGAACAAAAAGAAGCCTCCCTAGACTCCCTCAAGAAGTTCACACACCGCATTTTAAAACCAGGATCCCGATCATGGAACATGATCGGCTTCCTTCCAACGGTAAACGTACCAATCCGCAAGAAAACTCTGCCGAACCGCACTGAATGAATGACAAGATAGCATCAGGAAAAATTCATGACAACCGACCAAGAGCAGCAAAAGCCTCAACTAAAGGTTCCTTTAAAATGGGCTCGAATACGTTTTTTGGTTGGTTGTCTTCTTGGCTATCAATCAATACTCTTACCGATACTCGCCTCGCGACCAGATATCTTTACCGTTGCATACACGTCATTTGTTATCGCCGTCGGTTCCTTGATCATTGCGCTCTTTGCCTCACTACTCATGACCTGGCCTTTCCGTTGGATCAATAGCTTTCACCTTGTTATCCAACCCTTCTTTTTTGGGCTTATTGGAGGAAGTTTTTTCCTGCTCGCCCTCGGAACTCTGTCTTACTTTCTTGAGGGTGCTAGCTCAGCTTCTGTCACGGTGTATCTTTTGTTTTATCCCAGCCTCACATTCTTTGTGGGTGGCATATTCTGCTCTCTCTTCACCCGGTTTCGTCCGATCTTTGTTGTAGCGGTTATTCTGGTGAGCGCTGTATTTATAACCAGCCTGAGCCTGTGGATTATCCTGACCACCGTCTTCCATCAGACCTAAGAAACAAAACCCACGACAATCTTGTCTGCCCGGGCCCCTGAACTACACGGGCACTCCAACGCATTATGGGATGCTTAGAGAAGCACTACCCACCACTCACACCCCGTTTTACCCGCTTTATCTCTCCCCGGAGAGAACAAAGAACAGGTTCAAGAGATGTTCACTGCACTGACAACCAATTTTGAGCCAGACAAGCTATTGTCCCCCCTTACAGCTGTACCGCGGCGGGGGCCACGGCGCTGGTGGGGTGGCCCGCTAGATGTTGAAGGTTTAGCCCTCGCCTCGGTCAGCACCGCGGCAGCCACCATTAATCGCCTCATGGGCCAACCCGTTATAACAAACGTTGATGCAGGCAGAGTCGCTTCGTCTTTTAACTCATTAGAATTGCTCCGTATTGCAGGTACCCGCCCACAAGGATTTGCAGAGTTATCGGGGTTTTTCGAGACGGCTGACGGCTGGATTCGCACCCACGCTAACTACCCCCACCACGCACAACGCCTCTGCAGCGCCCTCAATGCAACAACAAAAAATTCAATCGCAGCCAAACTATTACAGATGCCCTCCGCCGAAGCAGAAGAACACATCACCTCCCGTGACGGAGTTGCCGCAGCTGTGCGCACACGAGCCGCCTGGCAGTCCTCCCCCATGGCGTCTCTTGCCACAGCACCCACCTGGATACAACTCGTCCCCTCTGCCACACCACACTCACAACAGGAAAAAGTATGGACCCCGAACGAAACTGCGGCGTTGCCCCTCATCGGGCTTCGCGTGCTTGATCTGACCCGTACGATTGCGGGACCGATAGCCTCCCGCTCGTTAGCCGCTCTGGGGGCGGATGTTCTTCGTGTTGATCCACCCGACCTGCCCGAACTATTAGAGCAGCACATCGATACCGGCGGCGGCAAAAGAACCGCCACCGCGAATCTTGAAGACCCGAGAGCACTCGCAAAATTTCATGGGCTTCTCCAATCGGCACACATCCTTTTAGTGGGATACCGCCCCGGCAGCCTGGATCGCTTTGACCTTTCCGTCACCGATCTACAAACCCGCTACCCTCGCCTCATTATCGTCACCCTCAACGCCTGGGGGAACAACAGTTCATGGGGGCAGAAACGCGGCTTTGACAGCATCGTACAATCGGCGGTCGGTATTGCGGACGTTTACCGCACCCCCGACGGCAAACCGGGAAGTCTCCCTGTCCAAGCTCTGGATCATGCTACCGGCTATGGGATACTCGCAGCCGCAGCCACCCTCCTCACCATTCAAACCCACCACGGTCACGCGGGTCACGCTCAACTCTCCCTTGCCCACACCGCAGACCTACTCTGGGAAACACCCGTCCCCCATGACCCCATCCAGGAGCTAGCGGAACCTCCGTATGCTACCCGCATGAGTAATTATGGAGAACTCAAATATGTTTTCCCACCCTTCGACCTCGGAGAGAAACCGGTTGACTACCCCAGCCCACCCCATCGCTACGGTTCCGATACCCTCACCTGGCTCCCTAAGGAACCATCACTTTAAACATTCAGAGAGTCCCAAATTTCTGAAAGGCTCCCGAGACTTTGACGGATAAACCAACTCCAAAACCATTCCCTCCCAAACGAAGCTACCAACGCACACCCGTCACACCAACCACAACGGCGTAATACACCCCCATTCCCTTACCAATGCAATTGCTTATATTTGCGCTGAAAAAACGAGGAAGTTAGTCACTCTCTGTTTACCAGAAAGCATAAACAACGCCGATATTGTTTGTCCCATGACAAAATATTCTCCCCGAACCCATTCTCGATTTCTCAACACAGCCGCGCTCGTACTCACGCTCAGCTTCTCCACCGTCGCTCCTGCCTTTGCCACCCAGCAATATCAACCAGGGGCGGGAACTCAGACATATAATCCGACCACAGCACCCCTTTTTGACGCCCCTATTGACAGCGGGGGCGTCGCGGCAGACCTTGAAACCGGTGAGGTAATCCCCGAAAAGCAGGTTTCAAGATCCGACCTGGGGTACAACCATTACGACGGAATCCGCTACACCAATGGTGACTACACGCTCAAACTCATAGCCTCACCACAGATCGAGCAGCTCCGTCCCTCAATCGCCGCAGCGGTGACGGATTTTAACAAAACCGGAACGGTAAACATCACGATCGCAAACGAGACAATACCGGCAAAACCCAGACCCGCTATTCGCGGTGAGATCTACATGGAAGTTTCTACCGTCAGCATTTGCGAAGGTTCATCCTGGGCGGGTTGCGGCGGACCGCTCATTATCAACGAAGACGGTGTGGGCAAGGCAGTTGCTGGGCAAACCTGGATTCACCCAATGGTTCTCAACTTCACCTCGAACCAACGTCAGCACGTGATAGCCCACGAACTAGGCCATGCCCTTTCTCTCCTCCACTACGATAAGAAGTTTGCTGGAAAATACCAGCTCATGCACAGCAGCTCTTATGACTCAACCGTTCTCGCGGCCGGCGATCTTGCGGGAGTCAACTATCTCGAACACCCCAAACCTTTTGGCAATTTTGAGGAAGCACTTGGCGGAACAGGAACATTCACCGTGAGGGGATGGGCGCTGGACGGCCTTAACAACGGGGCGATTAGTGTTCAGATTATGATCGACGACGCCTACCGGACAACCACACAGGCTAACGCCTACCGCCCCGATGTCGAATCCTTCTACCGCAGAGGCGGTAACCACGGATTCTCGGCCACTGTCGTGTCACCTCCCGGTGAACACCGAATCTGTCTCTACGCAAAGCACAACAAAACGACGATGTCAACGCAGCTCGCCTGCCGATACGTAAAAGTACGCTAACAAACACCTCGCTCTCTTCGCCCCTGGGAAACCAACAACAATGGTTTCCCAGGGAGCGATAAAGCACCGACACAGAACGTGCCCCTAACGGACACGAACGAGGAGATGTCCCCTCCGCAGTGAAACCCTCTGCCAAGTTTCCGATTTAAAAACGGGGACCTCCTCGGCATCACGCGCCGCCCGCACAGCGGCGGACACGCTTCGCACCGGCGCATCCGAGATAAATCCCAGCGCGGTTGCGGCAAAACCTGCCCCCGCCGGGAGGCTAGAGCCCTCCGCAAGGGGCCGCCCCCACACCTCACTTCGCACCTTACGGATAAGCTGCTCGCCGGTGCCGCTGGGCACAACCTCTGCAACCTCCGCGATACCGGCCTGCGCAGCCGCACCCAGTTCGCTTGAGGTGATGCTCCCCACACGTTCCCAACCACCACGCGGCGGCGTAATCCCCGCCCAGCTCACAGCCGTTGTCATCGGAGGGATTGGAACCCGAACGGGTTTCGACGCCTCCGACTCAGTCGGGTCGGGAACAGCGATGTGGGCAAGACGATCGAGAATGCTCCGAACAGGCACAACCGCATCACAAGATTCTCCCTCGGCGATTCGCCACGTGCGAAGCCCCAAAACGGTTGGGGTGGAGTCGAGAAGACCCACGGGAAAGAGAACACCCACATAAACGGCTAAGACCCCGTTATTGGCAACAAGACGGGTAGCCGTATCATCCACCCGCGCCGCCCGTTCAAGGAACACTCGCAGGTCAGAAAATGCGAGGGTATCGTCGAGGGTGAGTGTGATAGCCATGTTCCCTCTAAGCTATCAATAACAGGATGAAGGAGTCTGAGATGTCGCTCACAGCGGATGTAATCGTTATTGGGTCGGGCCTATCGGGTTTAGTCGCCGTCAACGAGCTAGTGAGGGCTCGAAAAAGCGTGCTGCTCCTCGAACAGGAACCAGAAAGCGGTGTGGGAGGGCAGGCCTGGTGGTCGTTTGGAGGGCTCTTTCTGGTTGACTCCCCCGAGCAGAGACGGCTGGGAATTCGCGACAGCATTGAGCTAGCCAGGCAGGACTGGCTGGGTACCGCAGGGTTCGATCGACCGGAGGATAACTGGCCGAGGCAGTGGGCCGAGGACTACCTGCATTTTGCTCATACCGAAAAACGTCCGTGGCTGAAGTCGCTCGGTATTAAGTTTTTTCCCGTTGTGGGGTGGGCGGAGCGCGGTGGTTACGGGGCAGTAGGGCATGGCAACTCTGTCCCGCGCTTCCACATTACCTGGGGTACCGGACCGGGGCTCGTCGCCCCCTTCGAGGCGGGTATGCGACGAGGTCAGGCCCAGGGACTCGTCACGCTCAAGACCCGTCACCGGGTGACCGAGCTCCTCGTTGAGAATGGGGCGGTGGTGGGGGTACGGGGTGATGTACTTGCTCCCAGCAGCGCGGGGCGCGGTGTAGCAAGCAACAGGGAGGTTGTGGCAGACTTTGAGGCTCGCGCGGGAGCAGTTATTGTGGCGAGCGGAGGAATAGGGGGAAATCACGACCTGGTTCGTGCCCAGTGGCCCGAACGTTTGGGTACCCCTCCCGAGCACATGCTCTCGGGGGTACCCGCCCATGTTGACGGTTTAATGCTGGGGATAGCGGAGCGCGCGGGCGCTCACCTGATCAACGGCGATAGGATGTGGCACTATGTCGAGGGCATCGATAATTGGAACCCAATCTGGCAAAAACACGGAATTCGTATCCTACCGGGACCCTCTTCGCTCTGGTTTGACGCAACCGGAAAAAGACTTCCCGTTCCGCTCTTTCCCGGGTTTGACACCCTCGGTACCCTGGAGCACCTTCGGTCCACGGGACACGATCACTCGTGGTTTGTCCTCACCCAAAAAATCATTGAAAAAGAGTTTGCTCTTTCGGGCAGTGAGCAAAATCCGGATCTCACCAATAAAGACCTCAGCTTGCTCCTGAAAAGAATCGGCAGCGGTGCTCCCGGTCCCGTGGAGGCTTTCAAAGCGCACGGAGCAGGTTTTGTGGTTGCCGATACCCTCTCAGAGCTGCTCGAGGGCATGCAAAAAATTAGCAATGTTCCCATCGATCAAGACAGTGTTATACGAGAGACTACGGCCCGGGACAGGGAGATCGCAAACCCGTTTAGCAAGGATCTTCAGGTGATGGCAATTCGCGGTGCTCGCAATTATCTTGGTGACAAGCTCATCCGCGTGGCGTCGCCGCACCGGATACAAAGCAAAAAATCTGGTCCCCTCATTGCGGTAAAGCTACACGTTCTCACACGCAAGAGCCTGGGCGGGATCAAGACAAACCTGCAAGCACAGGCCCTGGATCATGCAGACTCACCCGTTCCCGGTCTCTATGCAACGGGAGAGGTCAGCGGATTTGGTGGCGGCGGGGTGCACGGATATCGGGCACTAGAGGGGACCTTCTTGGGCGGCTGTCTATTCAGCGGGCGTATAGCGGGACAATCAGCAGCTAACGTCTAGATTTCTTCGCCATAATAGAGAGGAGAATCGCCCAATCTTAAAAGGAGTCTCCATGACGGATCCCCGCAATAATATCGCTCAATTCCTCCGTCTGGACGATACCGACGCGCGAACCGATGAGGATATTTTTTTGGGTCAGCCCATGCACACTCCTTATGGGCGAGCCTTCGGCGGTCAGGTGCTTGCGCAGGCAATCATGGCAGCAGCCCGCACCGTACAGGCAGACAGGTTAATCCACTCGATGCACGGCTACTTTCTGCGCCCCGGCGATCTTAACACCTCCATGACCTTTGCCGTGGATCGCATCTACGACGGACGCTCTTTCTCCACGAGACGCACACAGGCCTATCAGGCGGGTAATCCAATGCTCTCGCTCATCGCTTCTTTTCAGAGTGAGGATTCAGGTATTGAACATCATGTCCCCCTCGACATCGCCCGGTTTCCAGAGCCGGAATCACTGCCCACCCTGGAACAGCGATACGGTCAGATAGAGGATAATCCTTTTGCTGACTGGGTGGTGCAGCGCCCTTTTGATATTCGCCACACGGAGTCCCCTATCTTTCTCTCGGTTGAGGGTGAACATGTCGCACACCAGGCCGAGTGGGTGCGGAGCATTAGTCCGCTGCCGGATGACCCCACCTTCCACCGGGCGGCGCTTGCCTATGTGAGTGACTATTCCATTCTGGAGCCTATCTACCGAAGGCACGGTATTAGCTGGATTACCACGGGGCTACGCACGGCGAGCCTCGACCATGCGATGTGGTTTCATCGACCCTTCCGCCTGGATGAGTGGCTACTCTTTGTCACGGAATCCCCAACCGCCCAGGGCGGCCGCGGGTTGTCTACCGGCAAGGTGTACACACGCGATGGGCTCCACGTGGCTTCCCTCGCACAGGAGGGAATGGTACGGGTTCCCACCGTTCCATCGGGGACCTAAGCATTGGTACACCCCTCAACCCGGCAGAGAACGGTTGAGGATTGTACGTAATCGGTGGGGTTACCGAGAACGTCCGATGGCGATGGGCTCTTCGCGGAGAGATTGCAGCGCGTCACGCTCATTTTCGCGCAGACGTCGCGGCTTTTGTGTGGCTGCGTCAATAACCACAAGCGTTGACATTGCGCGCGCGTAGAGAACACTCTGCTCGGGAGTTTCTGGGGTTCCATAAACTTCGTAGTAGATATCAACGCTTGACCCGCCTAGCCTTCCCACCCACACGTTGATGTCAAGAGGAGTTTCTAGGTAAGGTAAAACGTTCTTGTATTCGATGTGCTGCTGAGCTACGACGGTGAGGGAATCGGCGCCCGCTTCGGCATCAAAAATCCGAGTTTTATCCGCAGGGTGTCCTCCGGCGGGTAGCCACATGAGCCGGATGCGCGCCTCCTCCAGGAGGCGCAGCATCACGGAGTTGTTTACGTGCCCGTAGGCATCAAGATCTGCCCAGCGCAGATAGAGCGGGACATGGACCCTCATCGTTAGTCCCGGGTGAGCTTACGGTAGCTAGAACGGGAGACCCTGTTTGCGTCCGGTCCCAGACGTGCGATCTTGTTTTCCTCGTAGGCTTCGAAGTTTCCTTCAAACCAGTGCCAATTTGCCGGGTTTTCATCGGTCCCCTCGTAGGCCAGGATGTGGGTGGCAATTCGGTCAAGGAACCAGCGGTCGTGCGTGATAACCACGGCACAACCGGGAAACTCAAGAAGCGCATTCTCTAAGCTTCCGAGAGTTTCGACATCGAGATCGTTTGTGGGCTCGTCAAGTAACAGGAGGTTCCCTCCCTGTTTGAGGGTGAGCGCCAGGTTAAGCCGGTTTCGCTCTCCCCCCGAAAGAACCCCTGCCGGTTTCTGCTGATCGGGTCCTTTAAACCCAAACGTTGAGACGTAGGCGCGCGAGGGAATCTCAGTGTTTCCCACCTGTATGTAGTCGAGCCCGTCGGAAACAACTTCCCAGAGGGTTTTCTTGGGGTCGATTCCACCACGGCTCTGATCAACATACGAGAGCTTCACGGTCTCACCGATCTTGAGTTCTCCGCCGTCAAGCTCTTCAAGGCCAACAATCGTTTTAAAGAGGGTGGTTTTTCCCACACCGTTGGGCCCAATAACACCGACGATTCCGTTACGAGGAAGGGTAAAGGAGAGGTTGTCGACCAATACTCGGTCACCAAATCCTTTTTTGAGACTTTTCGCCTCGAGCACAACCTGCCCCAGACGGGGACCCGCTGGAATTTGAATTTCTTCAAAATCGAGCTTTTTGCTGCGCTCCGCCTCAGCAGCCATTTCTTCATAGCGGGCAAGTCGCGCCTTCGACTTTGCCTGGCGTCCCTTAGCGTTTGAGCGAACCCACTCAAGCTCATCAGCAAGGCGCTTGGCAAGCTTTGCGTCCTTTTTCCCCTGAACCTGAAGACGCTCTTGCTTTTTCTCCAGGTAGGTTGAGTAGTTACCCTCGTAAGGGTAGAGGCGACCCCGATCAACCTCAGCAATCCACTCGGCAACATGGTCGAGGAAATACCTATCGTGTGTTACCGCAAGAACCGCACCGGGATATTTAGCTAGGTGCTGTTCCAACCACAAAACGCTCTCTGCATCCAGGTGGTTTGTGGGCTCGTCAAGGAGTAACAGGTCTGGCTTTTGAAGCAGCAACTTACACAGTGCAACACGACGCTTCTCGCCACCGGAGAGATTTTTCACGATCGCGTCGGCGGGAGGACAGCGCAGGGCATCCATTGCCTGTTCCAGCTGAGAGTCAAGATCCCAGGCATCAAGGGCGTCGATTTCTTCTTGTAGGGTGCCCATCTCAGGGAGGAGGACATCATAGTCGGCCTCGGGGTTTGCCATTTCGGCAGAGATCTCATTAAACCGATCCAGCTTTGCCTTAGTTGCCGCCACTCCAGCCTCGACGTTGGCAAGAACCGTTGCGTCTTCGTCAAGCTCGGGTTCTTGGAGGAGGATGCCTACAGTGTAGCCGGGAGTGAGGTGAGCCTCACCGTTACTGGGGGTATCCAGTCCCGCCATGATCTTGAGAATCGTTGATTTTCCAGCCCCGTTCGGCCCCACCACGCCAATTTTAGCCCCGGGGAAAAACGACATCGAAACATCATCAAGGATTACTTTGTCACCGTGCGCCTTGCGGGCACGCACCATTTGGTAAATGTATTCAGCCATATTGCTACCAGTCTATTGGTCGAGTGCTGCCAATGAGGCAGACACTCTCATCCGGCCCAACAACCGGTTCTACAGCACCCACAACGGTGCGATC
Organism: Lysinibacter sp. HNR; assembly: GCF_029760935.1. Lineage (NCBI taxonomy): Bacteria > Bacillati > Actinomycetota > Actinomycetes > Micrococcales > Microbacteriaceae > Lysinibacter > Lysinibacter sp. HNR. The sequence goes on from NZ_CP121684.1 coordinate 1,799,493, forward strand.
CTCAGTCGTGAGCTGTCCGATCAAACACTCGGATCCGATACGCACCGACACAAAAATACTGTCAGCGGTGAGCCCCTGAGTGGTTTGATCCAGAGAAACCTGCATCGCTTGTTTGTCAAAACCTCCCGCTACCAGGGCATTTACCACGTTCTGGCCGTTAATGGCCGCCCCTCCCTGCGCGGTCTGCAGGTTGACGAAGTTGAAGAAATCTAGGTTCTCTTCGGCGCTTCCTCCCGGTACAAACTCAGGACCGGGACTATCGGGATTCATCGTTGGTATGTTTGTTGATCTGACCTCGGGGGATTGCCCGGTTAGCGCATTAAAAGCAGCGCAGCCGCTCAGCATCAGTGCGATACCCACAAGAGCAGCCCCGGAGCGTAGGTTACGTTTCATCACTCTCCGAGTGTAACCGTGAATATTGTTTCAAGGCTGAAGATCACCGGTAAAAATACTACCGTGACATTTGCCTGGTGAAGCGGAATACGGAACCTCACCTTTTATCAATTCATCGCTCCTTACCTTTTGTTTCAGAGAGAACTAAACCGAACCTCAATAAATACATACAACAGGTTTTATAAGAACACACCTTCCAAAACAATCGGGGCAAGGCTGCCCCTAGAATGGCACAGAAAGCGCGCTCTCCCCCTCGGAATCGAGGGCCTCTTGTGGGATAGGCAGATCGGCGAATTCTTGCTGCCCTTGTAACTCGGTTATTTTCCCTTGAGTATTCACACCGGTTACCTCGCGTTGATCATTGCGCTTGGTGAGGTCGCGTTCATTTATCGTTTCTGGAGCGCCCACGGTGGAAGCGGAGGAAACGCCCCTGGTATAGGTGGCGGTGCCCCAGGAAAGATCATGACCTATTGAATCCGCCTCAACCTCGACGCTTGTGCCAGAGCGATCGTCTTTCTGCCACGAGCGAATACGCAACCGTCCGGAGACCATCAGGCGTTCACCCTTTTTAACCGAGAGCGCAACGTTGGCAGCCAATTGTCGAAAAGCGGTTACGGTGTACCAATTGGTATCGCCGTCGCTCCACAAGCCCGTTACTCGATCGTATTTTCTCTGTTGGGATGCTAGACGAAACGAGGTGATGGGTAGCCCCTGAGCGGTGGTAACGTGACGCGGCTCCGTCGCTACAATCCCAGAAATGGTGAGTGAATCAATCATAGTTTTGTCTCCCGGTGAGTGCATAAGCATTGATTATTCAAAGAATTTTCTTTGATGAGCGCCACACTAAAACTCGTGCCCACGTGTTTGTGTAGCGCCCACAATCATTTTGTCTGGAACGACAATAACGCACTCGAAAAAAACAAAGTTGTGAGTAAAAATCCGCGAGTAACCGCCTGTGGAGGAGGTAGAGCGCGGGGCGGCACCACCGCGGCTAGCGCATATACTCCGTGAAAGAAGCGCGAATCTTATTCACCTTAGGAACCGCGACAGCCAGGCAATATCCCTGATTCGGGTTCTTCTCAAAGAAGTTCTGATGATATTCTTCTGCACGATAAAATTCGCCCAGAGGAACAAGCTGGGTTACGATCTCTCCGGGCCACCACTCAGCTGCTCGGTCACGCGCGGCCTCCATCATCTCCCGCTGCTCCTCAGAAGCGTAAAACATCGCTGAGCGATATTGCGTACCCACGTCGGCACCCTGGCGGTTGAGCTGTGTGGGGTCGTGCAGGGTAAAAAATACGTTAAGAATGACCTCGGCCGGAATAACCTCGGGGTCAAAGTCGACCCTCACCGCTTCGGCGTGACCGGTTGTACCAAGGCTCACCTGCTCGTACGTGGGGTTGTGCGTTGCGCCTCCGGTATAACCCGATTCCACCTCACGCACTCCCCGGAGCGTACGGTATACCGCATCAAGGCACCAAAAACATCCGCCAGCTACCACGAGAGAAGTCATACCCACAATAATACTCCTGCCTACCTGAGAGTCTAGCCACCGAGGCCAGCGTCAGTGGCTGCTCCTAACCTGGGTACAACGTTCGAGAAAGGAACACTATGAGCCCCCTCAACTCCACCTCAGGAACAACACGGCTTCCCCCGCACAAAGGCAGCAATAGCGACCCGAGAAACAACTCGGGCAACAACTCAAGCAACAGCAACTCGGGCAACACCCCCTCAACCCGGCGCCATGACTGCGTCACCCTTCTCACTACCACGCTACGCACGGGAATCATCCGTATCACCCTCCCCAGCGGAGAAATACACGGTTATGTTTTTCCTAAAAATGACGCAATCGGGCCGTACTTCCAGGCTGCTTTACACACCGCAGGAACGTCAAGCAATCGTCACATTGGTGATTTTTCTCGCTATGAGGATGCCGTTGAGAGCCTGACCCGCTCCCTCTAGCTCCTACTGTTTACCCTCGCCACCACTGATCACCGGGCACAACGGGCATGCGGCGTTTGTGCTCCGAAGCAGCGTAGTAGCGTTCGATAGCCTCAGCTGCCTGATCGGGTACGCTCTCTCCCCGCAAATACGCGTCAATAACCTCATACCCCAGCCCCAGGTTTTCCTCATCGGTCTGCCCCGGTGCATCATCGAGCAGATCCGCAGTAGGCTCCTTCACATAAAGCTGCTCCGGAGCATTCAGGTACCGCAAAATTTCACGTCCCTGACCTTTTGTAAGACCGCTGAGCGGGAGCACATCCGCCCCGCCATCGCCAAACTTCGTATAAAATCCTGTCACCGCTTCGGCAGCATGATCCGTTCCAACCACAAGCGCACGATACTGCCCCGCGATGGCATACTGGGCCACCATTCGTACCCGGGCCTTCACATTCCCCTTATTAAAATCGCTCAGGGACTCCCCGCACGCGCGATCGAATTCGGAACCAACACCGGCAACGGCGTCCCAGATGTTAAAAGCAATCGAGCGGTCAGGTCGAATAAAATCGAGTGCCAATTGGGCATCACTTTCATCAGCCTGCACACCGTAGGGTAACCGGACCGCATAAAAGGTAGCAGCCCCTGCTCGTTCTCGCACCCGCTCAACGGCCATTTGGCACAGCCGTCCAGCCAGGGTAGAGTCTTGCCCACCGCTAATGCCCAGTACAAGCCCCTGTGAGCCGGGAACCGATATCAGGTACTCAACAAGAAATGACACCCGAGACTCAACCTCGGCTGCTGCATCAATCTGAGGGGATACCCCGAGCGTGGAAATAATTTCAGACTGGTGAAAACGCATGCTTTTACGATACCGGTTCGCATCCGCTGATTACCCTTATCGCAGCAGGTTAGTCCGAAAAATAGGTTATTCTCGACCTGAAAGCACAGCGTTTCAGTCACACGTACGACACCACTGGGTTATAGGTACGACCTGATCCATCGATCCAGCTGTTGATACGCGTGATCACGAACCAACTTTTCCGAGAGAAAAACATCGTGCAGCGCTCCCGTTAGGCGCACCAGGGTGACGCACTCGCCCACATCTTTTGCACGATTGGCCACTCCCTCGACGCTCAGAACAGTATCGGAGTGCCGCATCGACTCGTCCCACGTAGTGCGAAACACACTACGTTTTGAAAGCATAATGAGAACTGGGATCGTGAGCCCAAGTCCGCGTGCGACACTCTGGTGTCCCCGAATAATCGCGTTGAGCCACCCCGGATAAATCGCAAACGACTGCTCCGGCTTCCATTCCATATCGTATTCCCATTCACCACCAAAATGTTTGTGCAGAGATCTTGTATACATCCCCTTGTCAATTTGAGGATAGGCCGTTTTCCTTCCCAGGCGAACCAGCGTCGTGTTCATCGGGGCAAACGCGATACGACCAATTTCACGGGTTTGAAGCTCCAACCACGGGCTATTAAGAATAAGAGAGCTTGCGCGATTGGGATGACGAGCCGCCCACAGGGTCAGCACCAGACCGCCCGTCGAGTGCCCCATGAGCACAAGCTTGCGTGATGTTTTCTGCCCGGCTCCGTGGCCAATAGCGGCGAGCGCAGCCTCGATATCTGCGTCGTAAACCGTTAAATCCTCAATGTAACCGGGGGTCTGACCTTCCCGGAGACTTCGACCGTATTTACGTAAGTCAACGGCATAAAAGCGCGCGCCCCGCTCTCGCCAAAAGTCGGCCAATTCCTTTTGGAAAAAGTAGTCGGACCATCCGTGAACGTACACAACGTCGGTAAGGCGCGCCGTTCCGCGCAGCCGAGGCCACGGCGCGGGGGCCGCTGCACGCACCAGAGTGGTAACAACCTGACCCTCGTCGTCCTGATCCAGATGAAGGGTTCTTTGCTGATATCCCCCACCCAGCACATCGGGAACCCAGCCCTGAAGACTATCTACCATCCCGTGCCTCCCCTGCCACTCTCCCCCCATTCTCAGGGTATTTTGCACCCTCCTCCGTCATGATCCGCTTAAGTTCCCGAGCAGAGTTCAGGACGTGAGACGACTCGGTGAGCGCGCGAACCACTACCACCCGTGTAGCACCAGCATCAATCACCTGACCCACACTATCGAGATTGACATTGCCGATAGCAAACCAGGGTTTGTCCGGATGCGTTTCTGCCACCCTACTCAGAAGCCCCGGCCCCACGGCGGCTCGACCCGGCTTTGTGGGTGTCTCCCACACCGGACCCACACAAAAATAGTCAACACCGGGATCCTCAGAGGCCACAAGGGCTCTCTCCAGAGTGTTTGTTGAACGACCCAAAATAACGTCGGGGCCGAGCAGGCGGCGGCTATCCGCGACAGAGAGGTCTCCCTGACCGGTATGAAAGATATCAGCCCCCACTAAAAGAGCCAGATCCGCACGATCATTAACAGAGAGAAGGGCACCGTGTGCGTGGCAGATCTCGCGAACGACATCCAACGCAGCCCTCTCAGCCGCGGCCTCAAGTTTTTTGTCGCGCAGCTGGACAATATCAACACCGCCGCGAACCGCATCCGTCACAAATTCAACCAGATCACCCTGTGCCACACGGGCGTCAGTGCACAGATAAACATAGGCATTTCTGAGGCGCTCACGCACCGCATGCGGGTCGATTTTTATTGCAGCAGTATGGTTTGTCATCTTCACGCCTTTCATTCGGCATCTAATTTACTATTCTGACACCTTGTGAACGGTCTCATAGAACCCGAATGAGTTGAGAATTAGTGTCAAGGTCAGAGAAAGCAAAACGTGAGGGTGAGTGTAAAGTCCTTCCGCGACCCTCATAAATATTCCACGAGAGAAAAGTAGCTGATAGGTCGTTTCCGCTCGCTGATGACCATCGTGGCACATACGTGAAATAGCTGTGTGGATCCTCTACCACCCGCTCCAGAGACAGGCACTCGCGCTGCCCGGCTCGCTTCGAGCAGGCCGGGCAACTCGAACAATCATTCGCCTTACACCGATGTGGGAAAAGTATCAGCACAGATAGCGATTATTCCAACTCGCCTCAACACAGCCGTCTACTAAACTACGTAGTCACTGAAGAACAAATACTCATTCTTACGAAGTATTACCGCAACTATGCCTAGCTATCTGCGATATAGAGGCAATATACGTATACGATTTTGATTCAGTTACCTAACCAGAGCAGCAAAGTCGCAGGAACAAAACGGGGTGAAAGCTCTTGCACGACCATATGGGTACACGAGAAGTTTAGATTACATCACGAGACCGCATTGAAAAGTTTAACCGGTAGGGACAATGGACACATTTGATAGAGCAATAGTGGGCCCAATAATCAAGTCGTTAAACCAGGGGGTAAATGTCGAAGTATCGGGTCTTCCCGGGTCGGGGCGGACAAGAGTTCTGCAAATAGTCAGTGAGTGTTTGAGCTTGGAAGACATCAATGTTGTCAGGATATCGGGCATCGATATGCCGGTGGCGGTCCCCCTTGCACCCTTCATCTCAAACAGAGCAAACGCAGGGACAAACGCGGATGAGCTTCGTAGCGCGGTGCATATCCTGGTTAAGAAACTTCAACATCCGCGGTCGGTCTTGGTGATTGATGATGCCGACAAGCTTGACGAAACATCGATTCAGACGATTCTTCTCGTCCGACACCAGACACGGGTACCCATCCTCATCGCTACCTGGTCCCACAACAGCGGCGGGACGCAGCACTTACCGTTGTCTGCCTATCTGACCCCGATCCTCTGCGCACCGATGCGTTCCATGCGTTACGATCACGTGGATCGTATTTTGCGGGATCAACTTCAACTTACTCTCGAGCCTTCCTCTCTCGGTTTAATTACGAGTATTTGTGGTGGTCTTCCGGGGTTAGCACTATCGATAACAGAGACACTGCAACGCTGCAACGCTCTATCACGATCTGGAACGGCGTGGAGGGTGCAGGACTGCTTGTGGAAGTCTGAATTCACAGCACTCGCACAACAGTATCTTTTTCCCCTGTCCGAAAAAGAGGTGCTAGCCCTACACACACTTGCGGTGGCACGAGTAATGACAATAGAGCAAGCTAAATCTTCATCCCTGTGGGAACAGATACGATCGCTTGAACAGCTTGGCCTGATCCACGTCCTGGAGGTCAGAGGAGAACAAGAAATTGCGGTGTACCCGCCACTATTGATCGATTACTTTGAACACGAAGGGGGTTCTCTCACGCGATACGAGATCTGTCAGAATTTGAGCAGAACTGAGCAAAAGTCTCTTCGTCCGACCCGAAAAGACGCTGATCGCGTAACGGGTTCTCAGACCGCGCTGCTGAGCTATCGGACTCGCTCTTTCTGGGAGAACGAAGTTACCGGAAGAAGGACGGCTTGGCTAGCGGACCCCTCACCGTGGACCGCGTTACGTTACCTTATTGCGCTCAGTCATGTCTCAGCAGATACGGCGGAGCATGACAGGGTTATCGTCTTCACCCCGGAGGAAGGACCCGCTATGGCGTTGGTTCTATTCTGGAGCTGGTGGGCCTGCCACGTGGCGATTATGCAGAACATGCCCGAGGAAGGAATTTCTCTTGTACGGCGTGGCCGCCTCAAACACCCCGCATTTGACGGCGCGCTCAGAGCTATTGAGGCATACATTATTTTGAATACCGGCGGCATCCCCGATAGTTATCTTCTGGATTCTCCAGCACTAAATGAACACGCACTATCGGAAGAACTCTTGGGAGCCGTACGGGTTGAACTTTTTATTGCACAGGGTTTACTGCAACAGGCCTTTCAACAGCTTGATGCCACAATCGATGGGGAAACGGGCATCCAAACTTCAAAGAAAGTGGCACGCGGGATGATCATGTTCCTCGACGGCAATATTGGAGGTGCTGCTGAGTGGGCCCTCGAACACTACGAAGTCTCTCGAATAGAGTTTGACTTCTCCTGGGCGGAGGGACACGCATATGTCGCTGCACTGAGCCTAGCCATGGCGGGGCGGCTAGACGCTCTCGATACCCATCTAGCGACACTAGCCCCAACAGCTAGCACCAAAAACATCAACACACGCTTTCTTGCAAGCACGTTTGCGTTTGCCTCTATGGTGGCTTCCGAGCGTGGCCAGGTTAACGCGTCTATCACCTACGCTAAACAGGCTCTTAGCTTTGGATTCTCGGATGAGGTGTGCATGCAGTTTCCCGCTCACCTAGCCCACCTTATTGCCACACAAACCGGTGAGGGCATTTCACGCGCTGCGTGGGAAGCCACCGAACAACGCATCGCAGCAGGGCACATTACCAGTGCCGTTCAGGTCGGCATGATTGCTCTGGAGTACGATGCCGATCCGGCACACGCACAACGTATTAGCGATCTTGCCCAGAATACGGAGAGCCCACTATTGAATAGCCTCGCAACCTACGCTGAGGCGCTGATTGAACCATCTGCGGAAAATCTGTCTAGGGTGAGAATTAAGCTAGCTGATGCTGGCTTGATACTACCCGCAGTTCGCGCGGGTGTTCGCGCGGTTCGAATGCATCGAGCCGGTGGAGATCATGAGAGAGCGCTCCTCGAGGCTGAGGCGCTGTGGGGATCACTATGTCTTGATGATGCGGGCCTAGCCCATATGTTATTTCCGCTGGTGCAAGAGATCGGGCTCACTGATCGTGAGCTAGAGATTGTTTCCATGCTCGCCGATAGGTCCACCTCCCAGCAGATTGCCGACGCGCTTGTTCTCTCAGTGCGCACGGTGGAACAGCACGTCTTACGTGCCTGCAGGAAGGTTGGCGTGTCGCGCCGTGGTGATTTGGCAGATGCCGCGGGCACCTGGCTCTCCCCGTTTTTAAGGCCGCGTTTTTAAGAGGATTTGGTATAGACCCTTATTTCCAGCTCTCAGCACCGCCTCAATCCACAATCACGACGCTCAGGGCATGGATCATGCATGAGCCAGGGATGAAAGAGGGGTCTGGTGCGGGCCCGGTTGACTCGGAGTGTCTTTGCCTATCCCACTGTTTGCGGTCACGCACATTTTTCCATGACAACTATCGACTGTGTGTCCGCGATGGTTGACTGAGACGACCTGACACAGACCCCCTACTCGTCGTTTGCTGCGTCTTTACCCTCGAACGTTGCGATCATTAACGAACGCTCGATCCCACCTTCGGAATCGCCTTCATGCGCCTCCCCCAACTGCTCTATGAGAGTTTCCTCTTCCCCCTCACTAACAAAAGCAGACGAATCAACTCACGGATCTACGACGTCAGAAACTGTTGCCGCACCCGGGACAGTGGCTCATGGGGTTGAGGAAATTACCGATCGGAAAATTCTTGGTCACAGTTTCCGGGTATCACGGATAAAAAATGCAGACCATGGAAACAGACTACGAATCTTCATTATGGACTAACGCAGTCTCGCCCTATTTGCTACGCAACCTGGCGAATAGGGTCAGCTACCTTCGATAGCAACTTTTATTCTTTTGGAACAACAACTTAGTGAGCTTGAGGATGTCAAATGACATTGGGGCGCTTACAAATGGCAATCCGTTTATGTGTAGACCACAGAATACCCAGGTACGAGACACTCCCAACAAGAGTTGAGAGGGATCCTTCGCTTGAAATGCTGAGCCTTCACTAAACGGCACGTCCTCATCGCCTCATAATCCTTGCCACTAGCGATATGAAAGGTATAAATCTAAATTGAGATACTCAATATGGCCCACCGCACGGGTGCTGACCAGAAGCGAGAGAGTCAAGTTGCGCTCGCGAAAAGTTCACGATCGAGGCAAAGGTGAGTTTACCGGTCGTCGCACACCAACAAAGAGTGATAATAGTGCTGTTCTAAAGCCCCTGGTCATGATAATCGCGAGTGCGATGGTGTTGGGAGCAGCGATTGTTACCCCGGGATCTTCTGCCTCAGCCGCAACAACGGGCCTAGAGTTTGATACCCGAATCGCAATGGGGGAAGAACTGCCTCAGGCAGCAACCGTCGTAGCTCGGGGCAATGACAACTGGCTGGCCACCGACGGGAAAACCCTCAGGTTGTTCAATAATGACGGTACACCAAATACTGTTTTTAACAGCAACGTTGGTAATGGAGTTGAAGAACAGGGAAGCATCCTAAGCATCGCTTCAGATAACGACGGTTGGATGATTGCGGGCCGCTTCGGAACTCTTAATGACGAATGGCAGCTTGGCACTGGTCAGATAAATAACTTACTGCGGCTTCATGGCGACGGCACGATAGACCACAGCTTTATTCCCAATATAAACGGCACTTTTGACGGTGCTATTCGTAAGGTTGTTCGCGATCGAGACGGGTGGTTGGTGGGTGGCGATTTTCGACAGAATGATCGCATCCGAGCATCCCTCATACGGCTTACTAACCAGGGATTTGTCGACTACCAGACATTTAATGCTCCCTCTGAGATTGGGCCGGTGTCTAATATTGCGGTTAATGAGCGGGGAAGTCGTCTAATAGTGCACTCGACGCAAGGATCACAGCACATGACGGGGCTACGGCCTGACGGAAATAGAGGGTTCACTCGAGCTACGGGAGGTGAAGTTAGGGCCGTTGCAACTATAGGAGATTATTGGCTAATCGGCGGCGCCTTTAGCAGCCTTTCAGGTTCAGGGGGCAGAGGACTGGTAGCTCTCGGGGAAAATGGGGGCATAACGGGATACGACCTCAATATTGATGGGTGGGCTAACTCTATAATTCCTGACGGTAATGGTGGGGTATTTGTCGGAGGTAACTTTAAATCATTCTCACTCCAGTCCCAACCAGCTCACGGCCTGATACAGTTGACGCCTCAGGGAACATTACACCGAACACTCGACGTCCAAGACGGAAACGGTTTTGATACGGATGTTCGTACCGTTGCCTACGACGACTCCGCGGACAGAATACTAGTGGGTGGGTCTTTCCGTAACCCACAACAGCACCTAGCCTTAATCACCCCCGCGAGCATTGAGCTAGACACTATCAACACTCAGGAAAACGTGATTGGTGACACGGTGGAGGTATCACTATCGGCCGCAACAAGAACGATAACAGGGGACTCATTACCGGTAAGTTATTCTGCAACAGGGCTACCCCAGGGTTTGAGATTGGATTCTGCATCCGGCAAGATTTCAGGAACCGTTGAAACCCTTGGATCGTCAACCGTTCACATTACGGCAACTTCCCATCTGCTCTCCGCCTCCAGAGCTTTTTCCTGGGAAGTACTTTCGCTCGTGACCCTTCCTGTCAGTCCTCACACCGGCGTCGCGGGTATACCCTATTACTATAATTTCGTAACGGATCCGAACCTGGCACCGAGAGTATCGCTTATCGACGGTGACCTTCCTCCCGGGTTGACCCTGTCTGCTACCGGAATACTATCTGGGACACCCACCCGATCTGGAAATTATGACTTCCTCCTTCGTATGACGCCCAATACAAACCTTTCAGTTTCGATGGAGGTAACCCCCGGCACCGTGAACTTGAACGACTCCTCTATTGATGCAGACCCGCTCTCAATTGTGGCCGATGGGATCTCGACCTCAACAATTACCGTAACGCTTGTTGATAATTGGGGAAACACAATTGCCGATCGAGAAGTCGCTATCCAGTCGACCGGCGGAAGCATAGGGTCTACCACTAATAACGATGACGGGACCTATTCAGCAGCCCTGAGGTCAGGCTCCACTGAAGGGATTGCAATAGTGAGCTTTACCGTAAATGGAGTGGCTGCTCCTCGAAGTGTGAACGTGAGATTCACCGGCGAGACTACGCCTCCGGTGGACCCGGACGGACCCACACCCCCGGTGAACCCGGACGGACCCACACCCCCGGTGAACCCGGACGGACCCACACCCCCGGTGAACCCGGACGGACCCACACCCCCCAGCGGATCCACACCCCCCGGCGATAGCGACCCTAAGCACCCCACCGCAGACGCTAAGAAACTAGCACACACCGGAGCAAACGGAGGAAATCAGATGTTACTCCTCGCCCTAAGCTTGGCCGCTGGTGTCACAGGCACCTCCCTCATAGTAAAAACTCGCCGCCGACACTAGGAGGTAATTTAAGCGAGTAAGATCGATTGCCCTGGAGATCTCCACCCGTTGGAGAATTCCAGGGCAATCTCCTTACACTCCATTACTTTCCTCACCTCTTCAAGGCTCAAGCGGAGAGACAATGCGTGGGGAGGAAACACACACCGGTAGACTGGGACTCAGTGACACGGGGTGCCCACCGGGCTGAGACCAAACCCGTTGAACCTGCTCTAGCTCGTACTAGCGAAGGGAATGTCTATTGACCGGGTCTGTAACATCTCAATCCACACTAAATCCACCGCGCAGAATCGGACCTCCCCGCGTGCTGAGTATCGCCGGCACAGACCCCTCGGGAGGGGCGGGAATCCAAGCCGACCTCAAAAGCATTGCGGCTCTCGGAGGATACGGCATGGCCGCGGTTACCGCTCTGGTCGCCCAGAATACCCAGGGGGTTCGCTCCGTTCACACCCCTCCGCCCTCGTTTCTTATGGAACAGCTCAGGGCGGTCAGCGATGATGTGACCATTGACGCGGTCAAGATTGGGATGCTCGGCTCCTCCCTCATCGCTCAGACGGTTGGCGAGTGGTTGGCAGAGGTTACGCCCCCCATCGTGGTGATCGACCCCGTGATGATCGCCACAAGCGGCGATCGCCTGCTAGACACGGATGCCGAAAAAGCTCTCCGCTCCCTGCTTCCACAGGCGTCTCTCATCACACCCAATATCCCCGAGCTTGCGGTTCTCCTTAACGAACCGGTTGCCTCCTCGTGGGATGAGGCTCTTGCCCAGGGAAAACGGGCCTCCACACGCTTCAACACCACCATCCTGGTGAAGGGCGGCCACCTCTCCGGTGAGAGGTGCCCCGACGCGCTCGTGAATGTTCATAGGCTCCCGTCGGGCCATGAGACGTTTCAGGTGTCGGGCCCCCGCATCCACACTAAGAACACCCACGGAACGGGCTGCTCGCTCTCCTCCGCGATGGCAACTCTGCAATCGCGCACGAACAACTGGGAAGACTCCCTCGTTGCGGCCACCGAGTGGCTGCGAGACGCCATTGCCCACTCAGATGAACTCCGGGTGGGTTCGGGCAGCGGCCCGGTCCATCACTTCCATCATCTGTGGTCTCTAGCACCACACCCAGCACAGCGAAACGAGAATAATTAATGGCCCGCTCAACCCCACACCCACGCATACTCCCTCCTCTGGTAGAACCGGGCGATGAACTTACCCCGGAACAGGTCACCAGATTTTCACGGCACATCGTTATTCCCGATTTTGGACAGGAGGCTCAGAGGCGTTTGCTCGCGGCAAAAGTTGCGGTGATCGGGGCGGGGGGTCTGGGCAGTCCCATCCTCTTGTACCTCGCGGCGGCCGGTGTGGGCACTGTTGGAATCATCGATGATGACTCAGTGGAATCATCAAACCTTCAGCGGCAAGTAATTCACGGAACGCAAGATATCGGACGTCCCAAGGGTGAATCGGCGCGAGACTCCATCCTTGAGCGCAATCCCGATGCTACCGTGCGGCTGCATCCCGTTCGGCTCACCAGCAAAAACGCCATCAAGATTCTTGGAGACTACGATCTGGTCATCGACGGTTCCGATAATTTTTCCACCCGATATCTCGCGAGCGACGCGGCGGAAATCCTGGGCATTCCCTGCGTGTGGGGCTCAATTCTGCGCTACTCCGGTCAGGCTTCCACCTTCTGGGCCGCGCCCAACGACGGACTACCGGGGGTGACCTATCGTGATCTCTTCGCTCAGCCACCAGCCCCGGGTACGGTGCCCAGTTGCGCGGAGGGTGGTGTTCTTGGGGTGCTCTGCTCGATGATCGGAACGATTATGGCCACGGACACGATCAAGCTCATCACGGGTATCGGCAGCACCCTGCTGGGACGGATCGTTAACTATGATGCCCAGCTCATGAGCTGGCGCGAGATCACCATCGGGCCAGACCCCGAGCGGACTCCCGTAACCCAGCTTGACGATTATGACGCGCTCTGCGGAATAACTCCGCGAGCACAGAATCATTCCTCGCGGGAACACACTGACTCAGAGGGTTTCCCCGAGACACACGAATCCGTGGAATGGAGCAGCTCGTTTCTTGCCGCGGCTCTTACGGAGCGCGCCTCGGGCACGCGGAAGTTCCGACTGATCGATATCCGTGAGAGTCACGAGCGTGAACTCGCCGTGATCCAAAACTCAGAGCACATTCCGCTGAATGACCTGCTCCACCAACTACACAACACAACCTCGTTACAGCATGCGCTTCACCCGGACGAAGAAATCGTGCTCTACTGCCACCACGGCTCCAGATCCGACTACGCACGGCAAATGCTCAATGCCGCGGGCTACACCCGAGTTCGTCATCTTCAGGGCGGGATCGACAGGTGGAGCCTCGACGTAGATCCCTCTATCCCCCGGTACTAACGGGCACCGCCGGTCGCCAGCAACCAACCTCTGGTGCCCGTCACACGAACTTGACAGGGCGCGGACTCAAACAGGGTTAGAGCGCCAAATCAAGATTTGCCCGACCGTCCAGCGGCGAGGAAGCGAGCGCCTCCCTGCGGCGAGGGATTCGCCCCGCGTTTGCCGCAAGACGTCCGGCCTCCACAGCGTAACGCATTGCATAGGCCATCCGCACGGGATCGGCCGCACGGGTCACGGCCGTGGCCAAAAGCACACCAGCGCATCCCAGTTCCATGGCGAGGGCCGCGTCCGAGGCCGTGCCGATACCCGCGTCAAGGATAATCGGCACCCGGGAGTGCGCCGCAATCGCCTCAATATTATGGGGGTTGAGGATGCCGAGACCCGAGCCGATCGGGGCACCCAGCGGCATAACGGCGGCGCAGCCCACATCGGCAAGCTTTCGGGCCAGAATCGGGTCATCGTTGGTGTATGGTAGCACCACAAATCCCTCGTTCACCAACTTTTCCGCTGCGAGAAGAAGCTCAACCGGATCGGGAAGCAGGGTGACATCATCTGCTACAACCTCAAGCTTCACCCAGTTGGTCTCACAGGCCTCACGTGCAAGCCGTGCGGTGAGCACCGCCTCCGAGGCGGTAAAACAGCCAGCCGTATTGGGCAGCGCCCGGATGCCATTGCGCTGCAGAAGCGACCACACCGATCCCTCCCCACCGGTTTGCACCCGACGCATCGCAACCGTTGTGAGTTCGGTGGCCGACGCCACCAGGGCCTCTTCGAGGGCCAAAAGGCTCGGTGCCCCACCCGTTCCCATCACCAATCGGGACGAAAATTCTTGCTCCGCGATGATCAGCGGATCGTCTGCGCCCAGATAACCTGTCCTCGGCGCTGAGCTGTCTGACGCTAACATTGATGCGGCCTGCTCTCCCCCGCGTAATGTGTCACCCATTTTAACCTCCCTGTACGGCCCCAAGAACTTCAATACGATCCCCCGCATTGATGGAGTGTTTTCCCCATCCGCTCCGCGGCACAACGGCATCGTTAATTGCGGCAGCAACCCCACCCGGTAGCTCTTCGGTCGCCGCCAGGTCAAGAAGCGTGCGCACAACCGATTCAAGCGAGAGGGGGGCGATGAGGAGCTGGTCTTCCCCGTTTATTGTAAAAATTTGATCACTGGAAAAATTCATCTATAAAGCCTCAATCGAACTATTCAACGGATAACGGATAACGAGCGTCCGGATCTTCGAGTTGAGTGAATCGGGACGGGGAACATGACTCCGCGTAATCGGGAAGCTTTTCCCCGCGCAGCATGCACTGAATCAGATGAGAGGTGACCGCGGCTAACAATATTCCGTGACGGTAATGTCCCGTTGCAACCATCAGCGTGCCGTCCGCCACACTCCCGATAAGGGGCAGGTTATCGGGAGAACCGGGACGAGCCCTCGCCGTTACCTCGGTGATCTCGGCCTCATCCAAGCCAGGGATCACGGCACGGGCATCACGTAACAGCGTAAAAATCCCACCGGCGGTTGCTTGGCGGTCGTCTTCCCGTTCATACGTCGTGGCCCCCACAACAATCTCTCCATCGCTGCGGGGAACAATATAGATGGGACGTCCCTGCACCAACCCCCGCACGGTAAACTCTGTGTCCAGCCAGGGAACGGAATTATAGTTGAGACGCACCACCTCACCTTTAACCGGCCTGGTGGGAATGTCGATCCCGCTCAGGTCGGCGACAAGAGAGGATGACTGCCAACCCGCCGCAATCAGGACCCGATCCGCGTGGATTGAAACCCCTCCCTCAAGAATAACGCCCTCAACCCGCTGACGTTTCCCCTCAACCCGCTGATCTTCTTCTCCAACCTGATGGTTATTCACCCCCGCCTGCTCGCTGTTTTCATCTGTCACGAGCAGGGCCGCAACCCGCTTCTTCTCCACATGAGTCCCGTGGCGAGCTATTGCCCCGATGAGTGCCAGGCTCACCTCGCGAGGGTTGATTTGGTGGTCATTTTCTGCCCACAACCCGCCGGAAACATGCGCTCCGGCTAGGGGAAGACGCTCACGCACCTCGGCGGCACTCAGCATCTCTGAGTCAAGATTCCACTCGCGGTGAAGAGCGTGCAATCTCCTAGCCTCTTCAAGATCGCCGCTGTCAAAGGCTACCGTGAGGCTGCCCGCCCGCCGAAAGCCGATATCCACCCGCGTCTCATGCTCGAGTTCTTTCACGAGGGTTGGCCACAACCTGGCTGACTCAACGTTAAGTCTCATCAGATCGTGTTCCCCAAAAGCCGCCTCGAAGGTAGGAGCTATCATTCCCGCAGCGGCATATGTTGCCCCGTTTGCGGGATCGGGGTCGTACCATCGCACGGTCAAGCCGTCCTGTAGTGCGCGCCACACGGCAAGCGCCCCGATGATTCCAGCGCCAACCACCACCAGGTCTATCCGGTGTGTTGCAGGTTCCATATTTGCCTCTCACTCGCGCAGCGGGGTCTTGGCCCGTCGCAGTGGGACCTCATCCACCACAGTAGACCTCCCACGCACCACAATACTAACCACAGGGGATGTGTGTTACGGTAAGTAGAGAAAACTTACAGACACGGGGTGCCGCTCATTATTCTGCCGCGGCTGAGATAACACCCGACGAACCTGTTCAGGTAATTCTGACGAAGGGATGTCCACGCCATGGATGGCACGCCACAAACACTAAGCGATGCTGCGCTCACACCGCAAAAAGATTCCTCGGTGTCCCCGCGCTTCACCGATCGACTCTGGGAGTCAACCGCGGATCTCCGCGGGGAAATTGATTCGTTAGAGTTCTTGCAGCGCCTGGGGGACGGTACCCTCGCGCTGGACGACTTTTATTTTTACATGCATCAGGACGCGATCTACTTGGCCGGGTACAGCAGGGCGCTTGCCCTGCTCGCAGCCAAGGCTCCGGACCCTCACACGGCCGCGTTCTGGGCGCAGTCCTCTCACGATGCGGCGGTGGTGGAGGCGAGCCTGCACGAGGATATTCTCGCAACGAACAACGCCGCAGAGGCCCGAGTAGACAAGCATACTGAAGCTTCCCCCACCTGCCTGGGGTATGTTTCATATCTCATCGCTACGGCGGCAACCGCACCCTACGCGGTGGGTTGCGCCGCGGTGCTTCCGTGCTTTTGGCTCTACGCCGATGTGTCTTCACGCTTGGCCGCCTCGGCGGCGGATGTGCTCGCTCGGGATCCAGAACACCCGTTTGCCCAGTGGGTAGCGGCCTACGACGGAGAAGAATTCCAGTCCTCCGTTCGGCGGGCCCGCGAAGTTGTTGATGGCGTTTACACCCGTGCCAGCGAGGAAGAGACCGCAGCCATGTTTGAGGCTCACCGGATCGCCACCCGATACGAGCTACTCTTCTGGGACACCGCGCTCAACCGGCAGCCGTGGCCACGCTCAACGCGAACGGGTGCCTTGTGAATAAGATAACCACAGGCTTTGTCGCGCTCCTGGCGACTGCTGCACTCCTGCTTACCGGATGCGCGGGGGCTACTTCTGTATCCGATAATAGCTCTCGAACCGTTCGCTTTGCCCTGGATTGGACCCCCAACACCAACCACACCGGACTCTACGTTGCACAAGAAAAAGGATACTTCGCGGCGGAGGGCATCAAGGTTGAACTCATCGATTACAACAGCGTGCTTCCCGACACTCTGATCGATGCCGGTCACGCCGATGCGGGAATCAGTTTTCACGACGCCTCCGTCATGGCGCAGGCCTCGGGAGCTCAGGTGGTGGCGATCATGTCGGTGCTACAGGACTGGGCCAGCGCCATTGCGATCCGCGCCGACGACCCGTCTATTACCCGCCCGGCAGACCTGGACGGAAAAACCTATGCCGGCTTTGGAGAACCCGCTGAGCTCCCCCTGCTCACGCAGGTGATTCGCAATGACGGTGGAACCGGTTCGTTTGAGAACGTAGTGCTCGGCACCTCCGCCTACGAGGCTCTGTACTCCGGCAATGCTGATTTTACAATCCCTTTCTTTGCATGGGAGGGGGTTGAAGCCGAGCGGAGTGGTAATCCTCTCCGGCTTTTCCACTACACTGACTACGGGTTCCCCCAGCAATACGCGGTAGTAATTGACGCCGGCCGCGAGTGGCTCTCGCAAGCGCCCGAAGACGCCGCCGCTTTTGTTCGGGCATTGAATAAGGGTTACCAATTTGCGGCGGAGAATCCCGACGAGGCGGCAGATATTCTTATCGCCGCAAATCCCGGGTTCTTTGATGACGAGGAGATGGTTCACGAGAGCCAGCGCATCCTGTCACGGGAACTGCTCCGCGATGCAAACAACCAGATTGGTACGCTCGAAAAGGAGCACTGGGAAGGGTATGCCCGTTTCCTCTTCGAGAACGGCCTCCTCAGCGATGACACGGGTAAAGTACTCACCGAAGAACCCGATTGGTCCACCTACTACACCACTGAGTATTTGCCACCCCGCGACGCCTCATGAAGCGGTCACGCACGCTAATAGGTGCTGTCTGGCCAGCACTCATCCTTGCTACCCTTCTAATCGCCGTGTGGGAGGTCGCGGTACAGTTCAGCGGTGTTCGTCCGCAAATTTTGCCGGCTCCCTCCAGGGTTCTTGAACAGGGGATCGCTCACCGCGATGACCTTGTGCTGCACGCTTCAGCAACGCTGGGTGTAACACTCGTTGGTTTTGCCGTCTCGCTACTTGTGAGTTGGGCAATCGCTATCGCGGTAGATTTTGTGCCCGGGCTGAGGCGGGCGCTCACCCCCTTTCTTGTTGCCTCGCAGACCTTGCCAATCATTGCGATTGCCCCCCTCATGATCATCTGGTTTGGGTTTGGGGCACTGCCCAAAATTCTGGTTATACTACTCGTCACGTTTTTCCCCGTAGCGCTCGGCTTGATCGAGGGATTTCGAAGCGCGAGCCCCAGCGCCACCGCCCTGCTCCGCAGCATGGGGGCGTCCCGGTGGCAGATTTTCTATCGATTGCGTCTCCCCCAGGCGCTCCCCCGATTCTTTACAGCGCTGCGCATAGGAATCACCTACGCCGTGGTGGGGGCAATTTTTGCCGAGTATGTGGGTGCCAAATCTGGGCTCGGAATTTATATGAGCGTCCAGAAAAACTCTTTTAGAACGGATCTGGTGTTGGCCGCGGTTGTTGTTACCGCGCTCATGAGCGTGACCCTCTTTCTCCTCACCTATCTCGTGCAGAGGATCGTGGCTCCCTGGACACTCTCGTCCCCGAAGGAGAGCCACTCATGAGCTCACTCCCACCCACCGCGATTTCACTCTCCCACATCACAAAAAGCTTTACGACAAAACGCGGCCCGTTATCCGTGATTCGCGATCTCAGCCTGGAGGTAGATTCCGGCGCCTTCCTGTCCCTGATCGGTCCGAGCGGGTGCGGGAAAAGCACCCTTTTTACCATCTTGGCCGGCCTCACCGGGCCGGATAGCGGGCGGGTCACGCTGAACGGATCAACAATCACCGACCATCGCGATTCCGCAAAGCACTGCGCCTATATGCCCCAGGATGACGTTCTCTTTCCGTGGCGCAGCGTGATTGATAACGCCATCATCGGCCTGCAAATTCAGGGGGTTTCGCGACGCGAGGCCCGCGCACGCGCAATAGAGCTGCTTCCCACCTTTGGCCTCACCGATTTTGCCGAGGCCAAACCCGAGCACCTCTCCGGTGGTATGCGGCAACGCGTGTCACTTCTTCGTACCGTGCTACAGGGAAAAAAGATTCTTCTGCTCGACGAGCCGTTTGCCGCCCTGGATTCCCTCACCCGAAGCGACATGCAGCAGTGGCTCAGCGATGTGTGTCGGCAATTAGGAGTCACGGTGTTACTCATCACCCACGATATCCGCGAGGCCGTATACCTCTCGAACCGAGTTGTTGCGCTCGCCCCACGACCAACCAGTATTGTGGCAGACATCATTTTTGATGATATTAAGCAGGGGCAGCCAATCAATCTGCGCGCTCGTGCCAAAGACCCCGACGTCATGGCCGCCGAGCACAGACTCTTTGACCTGCTCCACAGCACACAGCCCGATCTAGGCTAAAAAGGTTACCCACCCTTATAAAGTCTGCACCTCACTCGTGCATATTCTCACAGCCGTGGGGAACCGCCTCTCACTGGGGAAGCACCTCTCATACAGCGTTGTGATTTTTCCTCTCGCCGCGTTGTATGTTCAGGGGTGTCCTGTCCGAAACGTTCAAGACGAGGAAGTTTCTACTGGGCTACCGTAAAGACATGCAAACACAACTTGGATTCATCGGTATTGTTACACGCGATATGGGAGAGTCTCTCCGGTTTTATCGGGCGCTTGGCCTTAATATTCCGGAGGGCCTTGAGGATCAACCACACGTAGACATTGAATTGAACGCGGGGGTTCGTCTTGCCTGGGACACCGTTCAGACTATTCAAACTTTTGACCCGCACTATGAGTTCCCCAGCGGAAAACACCGCGTGGCCCTCGCTTTTAATCTGGGTACAGCCGATGCGGTCAACGACAAATTTGCCGCGCTTGAAGCCCTAGGATATCCGGGTCACACAGCCCCCTGGGATGCTTTCTGGGGCCAACGTTACGCAACAATCTTTGACCCCGACGGTAACTCGATTGATCTCTACGCAGACCTGTAACCCGTGTAGCCCGATACGGGCCCACGCTGCTCGATAGTCCCACGTAGACCCGTCATCCGGTATGCCCCGGTGAAAAGCTCAGCAGGCTCCGCGCAGATCCGCATCGAGTACAAAGACGACCCAGACCTCGATAAGAGGCCCAGATGAGCGTCTACGATCGAAGCGCACGGGGCGATACCCCGCTGAGTCTACCCACCTCTCGTGATAGGTGGGCCTGATCGGAGTACCCACTGCTCATAGCGACCTCGGCGAGGGCTCTCCCTCGTCGAATCTGTTGATACGCATTCTGGAAACGCAATATTCGTTTAAGGGTCTGCATCCCATAACCAAAATACATCAGGCATTCCCGGTGCAGTTGTCGTTCTGACACGTACATTATACGGGCGGCATCTGCCACGGTAATGCCTGACCGAGCAGCAGAGCGAAGCTGAGCAGCCCTTGCAAGCCGCCGAGAACTCACACGCTCTGCCTGTAGTGCTAAAGCTTGGGGCAGCGACGACTCCACCGAATCAGGGGTAATCTTGGCTAACGGAAAAATCGTGAGATAGTGAGGCAGCACGTCCGCGAGATCAACACGCATATCCACAATCTCGTGGGCGTCAAGTCCCAGCAGCGCGGGAGCAATTCCGGGTGCCAGACGAACTCCCACCAGGCTTTCTCCCCCGGTTGACCGCGACACAAACGGGCGCGTGGTGGGACCAGCCAGGCTGAGCATATTGCGGTGCCACAGCACATCAATGCATCCATCAGGCACAATTGTTTCCCGCACGGATGATCGTGAGGCCCACACGATAGCTCCGAGGAAAGAAGCCCGGCTCTCTCGATAGGTCATCGCCTTTTCCCGCCGATGCTCACCCTTACAACATTACGCACGCCGCACCGTACTGATCGCACCACTCCGTACATGCTCCAGCACGCTCCCAACAACTTATTCACCGTCGCCCCGCTTCCGTGACAACCTCCACATCAGGGCCGTCGTGTTTGCAGCAAGAGGTGTGCTCACTGCAGGCAGCGGGGACCCAAAAGCCCCTTTATGTCTCCGAAGAAACTTGAGTTGACCGAGACCGGGTAGGGAAGCTCAAAGATACGAACGGAGGTGGAGGTGAGCAGCCTGAGCCGTACTTCGTTTTGTCCAGAATGACGCTCCAGCAACTCTTTAAGCTCCCTCATCGTCTTGGGGGTGGCACGCTTATCTTGCAGGGTTATCGATATGGGTGCCCCCACCTCAGACTGCTCTACCTCGGGAAGGGACACACCATAGGCGTGCATCGACATGCCGTCGTCGCGGGCATTCACCTTTCCACGAACCGAGGCGATCGAGTCGCTCTGCAGCATCGGGCCAAACTCCAGATAGGACTTGCCCATCAGAAGCACCTGTATCTCCCCGGTAAAGTCCTCCACCGTGATCATTCCGTATTGGTTGCCCGACTTTGCAACCCTGTGCTGAACGCTCGTGATGAGACCGGCGATCGTCACAATTTCACCATCAAGGTTGGCATCCGGATTGTTAATGTCGTTAACGGTGGTGCTGGCGTGTTTTGCTAGGGCAATCTCGAGACCCGCGAGCGGATGATCGGAAACGTAGAGCCCAAGCATCTCCCGCTCGAACGCAAGCTTGTCTTTTTTGCCCCACTCGGGACGCTCGGGTACCTGGTCCTCCGCCTGCGCGGGATCGTCAAAGAGACTATCAAAATCGAACCCAAAATTTCCGTTTGCCTCTTCGCGCTTGGCCTTGGACGCGGCATCGACGGCATCTTCGTGAATCTCGACAAGCGCGCGACGAACCGGAGATATCGAGTCAAACGCTCCCGCTTTAATGAGGGATTCTACGGTGCGCTTGTTGAGTACGGTAAGCGGAACCTTATTGAGGAAGTCATGAAACGAGGTGAAACGCCCTTTTTCTTCGCGCGCCTCACGAATATTTTCGACCACCTGCGCACCAACGTTACGGATGGCTCCCAGGCCAAAGCGGATGTCGGTACCCACCGCGGAGAAGTGTACAAGAGACTCGTTCACGTCGGGCGCCAGCACCTGGATTCCCATGTGGCGGCACTCATTAAGGTACATACCCAATTTATCTTTAGAGTCGCCCACACTCGTGAGTAGCGCGGCCATAAACTCCGCCGGAAAATTGGCTTTTAGGTAGGCCGTCCAGTAACTCAAGACGCCATAGGCCGCCGAGTGAGCCTTATTAAAAGCGTAGTCGGAAAATGGGAGCAGAATATCCCAGAGGGTTTGAACAGCGGCGTCTGAGTACCCGTTATCCCGCATACCCTGTGAGAAGGTCTCAAACTGTTTGTCCAGCTCTGACTTTTTCTTCTTGCCCATGGCCCGACGCAAAAGATCGGCCTGGGCCAGTGTAAAGCCAGCCAGTTTTTGGGCGATTGACATCACCTGTTCCTGGTAAACGATCAAACCAAACGTTCCGCCCAGCACCTCGCTGAGAGGTTCTTCGAGCTCCGGATGAATAGGAATGATCTCCTGGGCAGCATTCTTACGCAGAGCATAATTGGTGTGAGAGTTTGCACCCATGGGACCGGGCCGGTAGAGAGCAAGAACGGCCGAGATATCTTCAAAGTTATCGGGCTTCATGAGCCGCAGCAGGCCACGCATTGGGCCACCATCAAGCTGAAACACCCCGAGGGTGTCTCCGCGTGCAATCAACTCATACGTTGCCTGATCGTCCAGATCAAGATCTTCGAGAATGATGTTCTCGTTGCGGTTGGCCCGGATATTATCGAGGGCATCATCCAGGATTGTGAGGTTGCGCAGGCCCAGAAAATCCATCTTAATGAGCCCAAGGGTTTCACAGGCCGGATAGTCAAACTGGGTAACGATCTGGCCGTCTTGCTCGCGCCTCATGATGGGGATGATATCGATCAGCGGGTCGCTCGACATGATTACACCGGCCGCGTGAACACCCCACTGCCGCTTGAGATTTTCGATACCGCGGGCGGTTTGAAAAACCGTTTGCGCGTCGGAGTCTACCTCAAGAATCGCCCGAAAATCGGCAGCCTCTTTGTAACGAGGATGTGCCGTATCCATGATTCCCTCGAGTGGGATGTCTTTACCCATCACGGCAGGCGGCATGGCCTTGGTGAGCTTTTCACCCATGCCATAGGGAAAACCGAGCACCCGGGAGGAATCTTTAATAGCCTGCTTGGCCTTAATAGTTCCGTACGTGACGATCTGCGCCACACGCTCGTCACCGTATTTTTCGGTGACATATTTAATGACCTCACCGCGACGACGCTCGTCGAAATCTACGTCAAAGTCTGGCATCGACACGCGATCCGGGTTAAGAAAACGCTCAAAAATGAGACCGTGCTGCAGGGGATCAAGGTCGGTAATTTTCATGGCGTACGCCGCCATTGATCCGGCACCCGAACCCCGACCGGGACCCACTCGAATACCGTTCTTTTTAGACCAGTTGATGAAGTCGGCAACCACAAGAAAGTATCCGGGGAAACCCATCTGGAGGATAACCTCCACCTCGTAGTCGGCCTGTTTGCGAACGTTATCAGGAATACCACCCGGGTAGCGCTCGTGTAGGCCGGTCTCGACCTCCTTGATAAACCAGCTCTCCTCGTTTTCACCGGGAGGGCAGGGAAAACGAGGCATATAGTTTGCGCGGGTATCGAAGGCCGTTTCACAGCGCTCAGCGATCAGCAGGGTGTTGTCGCAGGCCTCGGGATAGTCTCGAAAAACCTGACGCATCTCGGCCGGGGTCTTAAGATAAAACTCGTTAGCGTCAAATTTAAATCGGTTGGGGTCGTCGAGTCGCGATCCGGATTGCACACAGAGCAGGGCCGCGTGCGATTCGGCGTCCGCCGCATGGGTGTAGTGCAGATCGTTTGTGGCGACCAAGGGCAGTCCCAGGTCTTTGGCCAGCTTAATGAGATCCGACATCACACGTCTCTCAATATCGATGCCGTGATCCATAATCTCGCAAAAGAAATTTTCTTTACCAAAGATGTCACGAAACTCGGCGGCTGCAGCCCGGGCCTGCTCATATTGACCCAGGCGAAGGCGGGTCTGCACCTCACCGCTGGGACAGCCCGTCGTGGCGATAAGGCCCTCGGAGTACTGATTGAGCAGCTCACGATCCATTCGGGGTTTAAAGTAGTATCCCTCAATGGAGGCACGGCTCGACAGCCGAAAAAGATTGTGCATTCCCGTCTGAGAGGCAGAGAGCAGGGTCATGTGGGTATAGGCACCTGCTCCCGAAACATCGTCTCCCCCGCCGCTTCCCCATTTAACCCGGGTGCGATCACCGCGGTGGGTTCCCGGCGTGAGGTAGGCCTCCGTACCAATAATCGGCTTGATTCCCGCGTTTGTTGCGGTGTTCCAAAAATCAAACGCACCAAACATGTTGCCGTGGTCGGTAACGGCGATGGCGGGCATTCCCTGCCGAACGGCCTCTTCGATCAGCGGTTTAACCCGCGCAGCACCGTCGAGCATTGAGTACTCGCTGTGAACGTGCAAGTGAACAAAAGAATCAGTCTGTGACACACCATCTCCCAAAGTCGCCGGGCAGGCCTTAATTCTACCCCGCTCCGGTGACAGTAGTATCAGTCTTTAAAGATTCTGAAGAACCTCATAGGCGTGCTGCAGGTCAGCAGGGTATCCACTCTTGTAGGTGACCCACTCGTTTGTGCCGGGATGCGTGAAAGATAGCTCCGTGGCGTGTAACCACTGCCGCTCAAGCCCCAGTTTCTGAGAGAGCGTGGGATCGGCCCCATACATGCTGTCACCGACACAGGGGTGGCGTTGAGCGGCCATGTGTACCCGAATCTGGTGGGTGCGCCCCGTTTCAAGATGAATCTCTAGAAGTGTTGCGTAGGGGAAAGCCTCGAGCGTCTCGTAGTGGGTAACCGAGTGACGTCCCTCACTCGTCACCGCAAACTTCCATTCAGAGCCGGGATGTCTCCCGATAGGGGCGTCAATCGTCCCGGCAAACGGGTCGGGATGCCCCTGCACAATCGCGTGATATACCTTGTCAACCGTACGATCACGAAACGCTCGCTTTAGGAGGCTGTATGCTTTTTCGCTCTTAGCCACCACCATCAAACCGCTCGTACCCACATCGAGGCGCTGAACGATTCCCGCTCGTTCCTGCGCTCCCGATGTTGCTATGGTGTATCCCGCAGCCGCGAGTGCACCAAGCACGGTAGGACCTTCCCAGCCGACAGCGGGATGGGCCGCAATCCCCACTGGCTTATCAACCACCACCAGATCATCGTCGTCGTGAACGATTGTGAAATCCTCCACCTCGGTGGGAATCACACGCGGGCCCTCTTTGGGATTCCATGTCACGTCCAGGTAGGAACCGGGATGCAAACGATCCGATTTACTCGCCACCTTGCCGTCAACCAGCACGCCTCCCTCCGCAAGAACCGATACCGCAAAGCTTCGAGAGAAACCCAAAAGTTTAGCCAACGCAGTGTCAATGCGTTCTCCTCCCAGTCCTTCCGGGACAAAGAGACTCCTACTCTCCACCAACCGCGGTACCTTTCGTAGGCACGTTTTTGCTCTGGTTCTTACGTGAAGATCGGGGCTCACGGGTTCCATCAATCTTTATCCCACGGAAGGTAAGAATCACAAAGACGCCCATCGCGGAGACGATAGCGATATCTGCCACATTGTAAATCGCCGGGAGCATCCAGGGGGTCGAAATAAAATCGACAACGTGACCGCGCCCGAATCCCGGTTCGCGAAAAAGACGATCGTTGAGATTGCCCAGCACACCACCCAGGAGCAACCCTAAAAATATTGCCCACCCCAGGGAGCGAAGCTTCGCGGAATACCAGATGATAAAAACGACAACAGCGGCTGCGAGTATCGAGAAAATCCAGGTACTCCCACTCGCCAAAGAAAACGCGGCCCCGGGGTTTCGTACAAAGTAAAATTGCAAGAAATCGCCGATGACGGGGATTGCGACACCGTATTCAAGGTTGTCCACAACCCACACCTTTGTCAGCTGGTCAATCCCGTACACACCGATCGCCAAGCCGGCAAGCACAAGGAAAACACTCAACCGGCGGCTACCCGAAGCCGAGGGTTTATCCGGAGTTGTCCCCTCCTGCACTTCAGAAGGGGACAGGTCAGACGGGTCAGAGGAGTGACGCACCCGATTTTATTCGAGTCCGGAGGGGGCACCCTCGGGCTCCGGAGAGCCGTCGAGCCCACGCAGCTGACCCTGAATGTAGCTGCGAAGCGTGGAACGGTACTCACCCTCAAACTCACGCAGGTCTTTAATCTTGGTCTGCAATTGAGCACGCTCGGTGTTAAGACGTGCAAGCTCGTCTGCGCGCTGCTTCTGTGCGTCAGAGACAAGCTCGCGAGCGGTGCTCTCACCCTCACGGATAAGCGCGTCGCGCTTCTCTTCACCATCACGCACATGCTTATCGTGCAGTTCAAGAGCAAGCTGTAGCATTCCGCTGCTCTTGGAAGCCTCGTTGGTGGACTCCGCCTCAACTACGGTAACGGCAGGAGCAGGAACTACAACGGGCTCCTGAGCCGGAGGGGTAGTGATGACTGTTTCTTCGCTGTCCTCGTCCTGGGCAGGCTCAGATGGTGCGGCAACAGCGGAGCGAGGCTCAGCAAACTGGCCTGCTTCGAAACCTTGAACACGATCACGAAGTTCCTCGTTCTCCTGTTTCAGGGCGGAAGCCTCGTCCTGGAGTCGTCGAAGTTCACGACCAACCTCATCGAGAAAGTCGTCAACCTGATCCAGGTCATATCCATCACGAAACTTTGTAATCGTAAACCGCTTGTTTACGATATCTTCAGGTGTCAAAGCCATTACTGGTCTCTTTCGCTTAAGTCTCGCCACACTCGCGGCGTCAAGACAACGCTACCAAACGCAAGGCGTAAATATGTAACACTACGCGCTCAAAAATCAATTAAAACACATGATTCAGAGAAAAATCGCGATAATACCGGGGATAATCGCCAGTAATATCCAGCACACAATCATCGTTATGAGCCAGCCAAAATCAAGTGCAACGGGCCCTAAACGCAGTGGAGGCAACAGTTTTCGAATAAATTTAATGGGCGGGTCAGTGAGCGTGAAGACTAACTCCACAAGAACCACCAGGAACCCTTTCGGATACCATCTCGGGTTGAGTACACGAACCCAGTCAAGGATGAGTCGTGCCCACAAAATAGCTATATAAATCCTAATGATTAGTTGCAGGCTAAACCCAATAATCAGTGCCAAATTGCTTACCAAGGTAGTTAAAAGCCGTCCTAAGAGTTCACAAAGAAGGAGGCTTCAGCATCCCCGGAGTCGTTAACCGCATCCTGCTCACCGCTCAGAGCGATGTGGGAAGGAGAGAGCAAAAACACCTTGTTTGTGACGCGCTCGATTTTTCCGTAGAGCCCCTGTGAGAGTCCACTAGCAAAGTCAATCAGGCGCTTTGCCTCAGCATCATCCATTTGCGAGAGGTTGATAATGACGGGCACTCCGTCCCGAAAGTTCTCTGCAATAATTTGCGCATCCCGGTACTGTTTAGGGTGCACGGTAAGAATCTCGTTCAGGGTTGAGGGCGAGGGAGCGCGCGTTGCCGCGCGACGCAGGGGGGTAACAGGGGCGCGGACGCCTTCTGCCGCAGGTGTGGCCGCAGCTGTCTGAGGCTGCTGCTTAGCCTGGGTCCCCTGCATGGTTTCTTCGTTCTCAAGCTCTTCATCAGCGAGCCCGAGGTAAACCATGGTTTTTTTCAGCGGGTTGCTCATTGTACTACCTCCATAGCAATTGTCTACTTTGAGACTAGACTGTTTCCGGTCGTTTTCCCGTGATTGCTGTGCCAATTCGGAGGTGTGTCGCACCCTCCGCGATAGCTTCCACGTAGTCGTGTGTCATACCCGCAGAGATTGCGGTTGCTCTCGGGGCGAGTTGTTGAACAGCATCGGAATACCCCCGCAATCGCGCAAAGGCTCGACGCGGCTCCTCTTCAAGTGGCGCCACAGCCATCACACCCCTCAGATCATAAGCTGGGTTCGCAAGAACACGCTCCACCAAAGGTAAGAGTTGATCTGGCGCAACCCCACCGCGGTCCTCCTCTTCTGTGAGGTTCACCTGCACAAAGCAAGCAAGGGGATGATCCTGCTCACCAAGAGCATCCACCAGTCGAACCCGATCAAGTGAGTGCACAACATCCGCATATTCGGCAATCTGACGAAATTTTTTACCCTGGATTTGTCCAATAAAATGCAGGGTAAGGTCCAGGTCGGTAAGCTTAGACGCCTTTTCCCGAGCCTCCTGATGACGGTTTTCGCCAAAGTCACGTACACCTAGTCGATAGAGCTCGCGAATCAGGCTTTCCGGATGAAACTTAGTGACCACAACTGTCGTGATCTCTGATACCGGCCGGCCAGCCTCCGCGGCAGCATCTGCTACGCCTCTCCGCACGCTCTCCAGACGTTCGCTCAGTATGGGATCAAAACCAGACACGATCTACCTGAGGAACTCGGGAACATCAAGATCATCGTCATCCGCAAACGATTCGTCCGCAAGGACGGCCTCAACAGGAGGAGACACTATAGCCTCACCAAACTCCGTGGCGTTTGAGGCCTCATCGCCCAAAACTTTTTCTTCCGCAGGAGGGGTGAATGTTTGGCGCTTACTCGCTTCTATGTGCATATTCTTTGAGGCAGGCTCGTGGGAGTCAAATCCCGCGGCAATGACCGTGACTCGCACCTCATCCCCCAGCGCATCGTTGATGACGGTCCCAAAAATAATGTTTGCCTCGGGGTGAACAACGTCTTGAACCAGCGAGGACGCATCGTTGATTTCATGAAGGCTCAGGTTAGAGCCACCCTGAATACTCAGCAGTACGCCGTGCGCACCCTCGATACTTGCCTCAAGAAGAGGCGAGGCAACAGCCAACTCGGCGGCTTTAATAGCGCGATCCGCGCCTCGCGCCGAGCCGATACCCATGAGGGCAGAACCGGCTCCCTCCATGACGGACTTCACGTCGGCAAAATCAAGGTTGATAAGCCCAGGGGTCGTAATAAGGTCGGTAATTCCCTGAACGCCAGCAAGGAGAACCTGGTCGGCGAGCGAGAATGCCTCAAGCATGCTAATCCCGGGATCACTGATCTCCAATAGGCGATCGTTAGGAACAACAATCAGGGTATCAACCTCTTCACGAAGGGTATGAATCCCAGAGTCAGCCTGGGCCGCTCGACGCTTGCCCTCAAAATTAAACGGACGCGTCACAACACCAATCGTGAGCGCTCCCACAGATTTTGCAATACGTGCCACAATCGGGGCCGCACCGGTGCCGGTACCACCGCCCTCACCCGCGGTGACAAAAACCATGTCGGCTCCCGCAAGAGCCTCCTCAATCTCTTCCGCATGGTCCTCGGCCGCACGACGACCCACCTCAGGATCCGCTCCAGCGCCGAGCCCACGAGTAAGAACACGCCCGATATCAAGTTTTACGTCAGCATCGCTCAACAGAAGCGCCTGCGCATCCGTGTTAACCGCGATAAATTCCACACCCCGGAGACCGAGTTCGATCATACGATTGACCGCGTTGACACCACCACCGCCAACACCGACAACTTTGATGACCGCGAGGTAATTTTGATTATTTGACACGTCGGACCTCCGCTAAACCTTAAACCTCAACTAGAGAATTAAAGTTATTCTCAGTATACAATTCCTGGACACAAGGCTATGGGCTGAGCCACTCCCGGTACCGCTGGGCTTCCCGCGTGTCGAAAATTACCTCTAAATATCCCCCACAAGTATCTCTCCGGAACAATCAAAAATCTCATACGCTCGACCGGCACGGAGATAACCACAAAACCAGCCTGTCAAGTAGCAGAAAATTTAAACTGGGCGGTTGCACCAACGGTCGGGATCTCTAGGAAAAAACTATATTCTCTGGTGAAGCCACGTTAATACTGGTCACGTTCCGATCAGCTAAGCCCGCAAGCGCGCCCCTCAAAACCGCACCCTTACGAGGGGACTCTTTAGAACTCCCCCACACAACGGTAATCCCGGAATCTCGTAGCTGAAACGAAACCTCATTTTCGGTACCTGCGGTAACGGTATCAATGAGCGCCATCACATCGGGCGGCAAAGTGCGAACCGCCTCGGTGGTGGCTTGGAAAACTCTCGAATCGGCATCAACTGGGACATTCACCACCAGGGGAAATCCCGCGGGACGCTCAGCCGCTGTTTCAACCGTCACTCCAGCGGAGTCAATCAGAGAAAAGCCCGTTTCGGTGTGAACCGACATGACCGGATTACGCTCAATAATTCGAACCACCATCGTGTGTGGCGGCCTCAACTCCAGCGAGTAACTCTGAATTATTGAGAATTGCTCAAGATCTGACTGCACCCTCCCCCGGTCGATCAGGGAGAGCGGAACCCCCTGATGTCCGTCTAGGGCCTCCACAACAGCCGCCGCATCCAGCCGCTCAGCACCCACCACCTCAATGGTGCGGAGCCCCATGAGGGGGCTGAAGACCCCCACCAGGACAAAAAGAACCAGAGCGGCTAAAGCCCCTGCAACAACCGTGAGGGTACGCCGTCTCCGACGAGACTCTACCGTAAAACGTTTCACCTCACGGCGCTCAGCCCGACGACGCTCCGCAACCGCCCTGCGAACGGCCTGCGCGGTCGATTGTGCGATACCGCGGGGAGACCACGGGTCACGCTTCCGAGAAGAATCTACGCGCTTTGCGGAAGACTTCTTCGCCGCATTGGGAAGAATCCCCGAGGCCTCCCCGCTTTCTACGGTTTTCTGCCGTTGTCGCGTGCGCACCTCGCCCAGGTCAATAGTGGGAGAAGTAAAATCCCAGTCCTGTTCCAGCGCTGGCGACCCATTCGCAGCTGGATACTTATCATTGACCGTCTTCGATGCAGATCTTTGAGGAGCCTGCGTCTTTCGGGTAATTCTTATTCGAGGAGAAACCGACTCTTTATCGGGCTGAACCTGTGTCTCGGACTGCTGCGATGGCGGGTTACCCTCCCCCGAGCTAAAACCGCTGGGGCGTTTCATCCAAACACCCGAATCACGGCCGGCGTCCCTCAAGAGACTCACGAAGCTGGGGAATAATGCGGTAGACGTCCCCACACCCCATGGTGATGACGTAGTCGCCAGGCTGTGAAATTTGGGCCACGTAATCGGCGGCAGCCTGCCACTCGTCAATATAGGCAACCTTTGTAGGATCCTTAAATTTTTCCGAGACCAATTCTCCCGTCACGCCGGGCTCCGGATCCTCGCGGGCACCGCAGACCGCAAGAACCACCGTGTGATCAGCATGAGATTCAAGCACCTCGGCAAACTCGCGAGAGAAAAGCCGTGTACGGCTATAGAGGTGCGGTTGATGAACCGCAATGACCCGCCCACCACCGACCACCGTACGGGCAGAGGTGAGAAGGGCTTCCACCTCGGTTGGGTGGTGAGCGTAATCATCGTATACTCGCACCCCACCGATCTCTGCGTGCAGCTCAAAGCGACGCTTAGTCCCACCAAACTCGGCTACCGCAGCAAGAGAGGCCTGTGGGTCGTTACCCAATCCGATCAGAACAGCAGCCGCACCGGCAGCGTTAATCGCGTTGTGATGACCCGGAACGCTCAGCTGTGCAGAGAAATCTTCGCCCCTGTAACGAATGCTAAAGGAAACCGGTCCCTGGGTAACGATCGAGTGCACACGAACATCAGCGGATTCCGATTCTCCAAAGGTGAGAACCTTCTGCTGATCATCCAGCTGTCCCAAAACCTCTTGAGCACCGGCATCATCGGCAGAAATGACCACGAGTTCGGAAGCATTACGCACAAAGGTAACAAAAGCCTCCATAAACTTTTCACGCGAACCGTAGTAGTCCAGGTGCTCCGGATCCACATTGGTGATCAGAGCTATCGCGGTGTTGTAAATCAGGAAAGAACCGTCGGACTCATCAGCCTCAACCACGAAAAGGGGATCTTGTCCGTCTGCCGAACTCACTCCGAGGGCCTCAATAACCCCACCGTTCACAAAGCTCGGATCCTGGTCCAATCCCAGTAGGCCGGTAGCAATCATTCCGGTCGAGGTTGTCTTGCCGTGTGCCCCGGCAACAGCGACTAGGCGCTGATCACCGATCAGCCAGGACAGCGCCTGGGAGCGATGAAGCACCGGAAGACCTTTTTTCTGGGCGCGCACGTACTCCGGATTGTCCGGCCACAGAGCGCCCGTCACCACCACGGTGTCTGCGTTCCCCAGGTTCCGGGCGTCGTGTCCAATATCGACGCGCACACCCCGCTCACGCAGCGCGATGGTATTAGCGTTTTCGGTTGCGTCTGAACCCGTCACGACATACCCGGCGTTGACAAAGAGGTGTGCGATCCCGCTCATCCCAGATCCCCCCACGCCGATAAAATGCACTATACCCACCTGTACGGGTAGCTCAAGGCTGAGGTCGGGGTAGATCATGTGTGGCCTTTCTAACGGGCACCTAAGTGCGCACTCAAGCGTAACGTTTAAGCCTGAAAAGTTGTTGTTACCCCACCGAGTCAACAAAAATCGGTGATGATCAGGCAGGGGTGAAGCGTGAGAAAAGCGCAAACTTAGAGATCACGGTGCGATCCCCCCGCACCACCGAAGTGTTCCGCACCACTCACACGACACGGCTAGGAAAGGCCAATTGCCTCGTGTATCAGGGCCAGTGTCCGCTGAGTTCCATCAAGAACCCCGTGCTGAGCTGCGCGTTCAGCCATGCTATTAAGCTTACTCACATCACCGAGGAGGGGAACCAGATTGTTCTCAACCCACTCGGGTGTGAAATTGGCGTCGTCCACCAGCATGGCCCCACCAACCGCAACAAGACCCGCCACGTTATATCGTTGTTCACCGTTTCCCACCGGGTAGGGAACGTATACGGTGGGAATCCCGAGCCCGGTCAGCTCGCTCACGGTGGCGGATCCTGCGCGCGAGACAGCAGCGTCCGCCACCGACAGGGCTAGGTCCATTCGATCGGAATAGGCAATGATTGAGTAGTGATCAATTCCAGGATCCGCAATCTCAGTCCGCTCTCCCCAGACATGCAGGATCTGAAAGCCATGATCCACAATTTTTTGAGCGGCTCCCGCAATCCCATTATTTATCTGCCGCGCCCCCTGGGAGCCCCCGGTCACCAAGAGGGTTTTTCTGCTGGGGTCAAGGCCGAAGTGGGCGTGGGCTTCGGACCCCGCCGTTTCTGTCCGAAGCGCAGCAATTTCTTTACGCAGGGGCATCCCCACAAAACGCGAGTGAGGAAGGGGAGTTCCCTCAAAGGCTACGCCAACAAACTTAGTGCGGCGAGCACCAACGACGTTTGCCAGTCCAGGCTTTGCGTTGGCCTCGTGAATAACAAACGGTGTTGAGGTCTTCTGCGCCGCACGGTACACCGGCGCGGACACATACCCTCCAAAACCCACAACCACATCTACAGAATGACGGTTGATGATCCCCGCGACCTGCCTTACCGCACTCAAATATTTGGGCACAAAGGTGAGAGCTGCCCTGTTTGGTCTGCGGGGAAAGGGCACCCTGGGAATGGTGAGCAAGTCGTATCCGCGAGCGGGAACCAGCCGGGATTCAAGACCCTCTGTGGTTCCCAAAATCACTATCTGAGCACGGGGCTCGGTTTCCCGAATTTCGTCCGCGACGGCTAGGAGAGGGTTCACGTGGCCAGCGGTCCCGCCGCCTGCGAGCAGGTATGTGGTCATAATGTCCTTTATTCTATGCGGGAACCCTGGGTGCCCAACTTCGCGCCCCCAAGGTATCGTTGAGCGCGTCATCTTCGGGTTTGTGGTTGGAATCTCTTGCTATCGAAAGCACAACACCGATTCCAAGTAGACACGAAACTAATGCGGTCCCTCCCGATGACAGCAGGGGAAGGGGAACACCCAACACCGGGAGCAAGCCAATCACAACACCAATATTAACAAATGCTTGTCCAACAATCCACACAAGAATACTTCCGGTCACAACAGTTCCGAAAAGATCTCGGGCATTACGCATCACTCGGATCAGGGCAAAGGTGAGCACCAAATAAAGCAAGATCACAACAATAGCTCCGACCATTCCCAACTCTTCGCCGATAATTGCAAAGATATAGTCGTTCTCGGCGGCGGGAAGCCATAACCACTTGGCCTTGGAATTTCCCAAACCAACACCAAGAACTCCACCGTTTGCGATGGCCCACAGGCCGTGGAGAGGCTGCCAACACAGCCCGCTAATATCGGTTGAGGCGTCGCAGCTATCACCCGCAAAATTGAGAATACGCGCCACACGATTGGGGCTGAGAACCGTCATTGCCGCAACCGCAAGCGCTCCAAAAATCAGCGGAATCGCAAGAATTCTCATCCGCACATTCGCAAAATAAAGAGCGGACATAAAAATCGCAAACATGATTATACCCGTGCCCAGGTCAGCACCAAGCACCACCAAACCAATTGCCAAGACAGCGGCCGGAAAGACCGGGATGAGAGCGTGCTTCCAATCACGAAGCCGATCCTGCTTACGCCACAGAATAAACCCCATCCACACGATAAGACCCAATTTAAGAAACTCAGAGGGCTGCCCGGTTAATGGTCCCAATCGAATCCAGTTCTGATTCCCATAGCTTGAAATACCGATACCGGGAACAAACACCAGCAATTGCAAAAGAATGCCGGCACCCAAAAAATGCCAGGCCCACTTCTTCCAGAAAGATATCGGGAATCTACTGATAACAAGCATGAGGGGAACACCGATCAACGCGAACGTTCCCTGTCTTAAAAATGCTCCAAAAAACCCTGAATCCCCCGACGCAAACGATGTAATCGCTGACGAAGAAAGAACCATCACCAGACCAATCGCCACCAAGAAGAGCGTGGTACCCAGCACAAGAAAGTAAGTTCCACTCTCCCGACGCCGAGTTTTACCCAGAAACATCCGAGCTTGAAAAGCTGCTAATCGTGAACCGTCTTCGCGTGGTGTAGAGGCCTGATCGTCGCTAGCGGGAGGCGGAATCGCCATCCGCCTCACCTCCTAAATACTCCTGTACGGCCCGGGTAAACCTTATGCCGCGGTCTTCATAACTCTCAAATTGATCCTGGGATGCAGCCGCCGGTGCCAGAAGAACGGTATCTCCCGGCTGAGCGATCTCCGAAGCTCGGGTAACGGCTGCTACCATTATGTCCTCAGTTTCGCGCGGAGAGACCTCGAAGAGCGGCACATCGGGGGCGTGTCGCTTGAACGCGGCAAGAAGATCACCGCGCTCCAGTCCGATAATAATTGCCCCTCGAAGTCGCCCGGAGTGCTCAGCCACCAGGGAGTTCACATCCACTCCCTTCAACACTCCCCCGAGTATCCACACCACGCTTGAAAAAGAACGGAGCGCCGCGGATGCCGCGTGCGGATTTGTCGCTTTGGAATCATTAATCCAGAGCACGCCGCGAGACAAAGCAATGCGTTCCAAGCGATGCGCGCCCAGTGTAAAATTTTCCAAGGCTGCGGCAATCTGCTCAGGAGTCACCCCATAGGAGCGAGCGAGCGCCGCTGCCGCAAGAATATTCTGAACGGTATGGGGGGCGTCAAGACCCAGCTCACGCAACCGTCCAATCGTGGTAATTTCTAACGCCTGTGAGCGACGCTCCGCCAAAAAAGCACGGTCACACAGAACACCGTCCACAATTCCTATCCCACTCGGTTGTGGGGTGTCCAGACCGAAGCTAATAGCCCGGGCCCCCTCCACCACATCCGCGTTCTCTACCATACGCTCGGTAACCGGATCGGCCCGATTATAGACACAAGCGTGGAGGGTGTTCTCATACACGATTGCCTTGTGAGCGATGTACTGTTCTAGCGAGCCGTGCCAGTCAAGATGGTCCGGAGCAATATTAAGACAGACACTCGAGTAGGGCTCGATATGTCCCAGCCGGGAAAGCTGGAAACTTGACAACTCCACAACCAGCACATCAAAACCCCCTGGATCCCGCAGGGCATCAAGAACCGGAGTGCCAATATTACCCACAGGGGCTACCCGCAGCCCGGCGGTTCTAAGCATGTGGGCAGTAAGCCCCGTTGTTGTGGTTTTACCGTTGGTACCCGTTATGACAATCCAGTCGGCGGGTGTTCCCACCTTGTCACGAAGCCGCCATGAGAGCTGGATATCACCCCACACGGTAATGCCCTGCGAGGAAGCCCATTCGGGGAGCGGATGCTCAAGACGATACCCGGGAGACACAATAACCAGGTCGGGGTTTATCTCTTGCAATTGTAAAAGCTGAGCTTCGTCGCTCGGGTCTGCCACAAAAGAGACACCGATAACGGAGAGGAGGCGTTCACGATCAGGGTCACCGTGCGCCGCGATAACCGTTACAGTACAACCCAGCTCAGCCAGGGTATCCGCTACCGAAAATCCGGTGACCCCCAAGCCAAGCACCGCCACCCGCAACCCACTCCAGTCCTGGTGCCAGCTGGTCAAGGAGGAGACTCGTGCGGCTGTATCAGACACGACTGATCCACTCCGTATAGAACATTCCGATGCCCACAATCACAAAGAAACCGGCGATCAACCAGAACCGAACCACAACCGTGACCTCGGCCCACC
This sequence comes from Lysinibacter sp. HNR, assembly GCF_029760935.1. NCBI lineage: Bacteria > Bacillati > Actinomycetota > Actinomycetes > Micrococcales > Microbacteriaceae > Lysinibacter > Lysinibacter sp. HNR. The sequence continues at coordinate 1,836,503 of NZ_CP121684.1, forward strand.
CTTTAAGCTCAAAATGGTGATGAATCGGGCTCATCAGGAAGATACGTTTGCCCTTGGTGACTTTGAAATATAGCCTCTGCAGAATAACCGAACCAGTCTCCATCACAAAAAGTCCACCGATGACGATGAGTAGAAGTTCCGTGCGGCTCAAAATAGCAAGGGCAACCAGGGCGCCGCCTATTCCCAAGGAGCCCGTGTCACCCATGTAGATTTGCGCGGGACTCGTATTCCACCAGAGAAAACCAACCAGCCCACCCACTATGGCAGCGGCTATGACCGCAAGATCCATGGGGTCACGAGTGTCATAACAACTCATAACGTTCTGGGTGTTGCCGCAGGCCTGATTCGCTTGCCAGAACCCAATAAAAACATAGGAACCAATTGCAAGAATGGAGGCCCCAGTCGCCAAGCCGTCTAAGCCGTCGGTCACGTTTACCGCGTTGGAGGCAGAGGTCACAAGAACAATAATCCACAGCACGAATAGGAGAAGTCCAGCAACAAGTCCCAGAGACATGAAGTCGAACGGAAGATCCCGGAATAGCGAGATGTGTGTTGAGGCCGGAGTGATACCGCGTGCGTTTGCAAACTGCAGAGAGAGCAGGGCAAAAATGACGGCTACAATGACCTGGCCCGTAATTTTGGCCCAGCCTCCAAGGCCAAGGCTCTGCTGTTTACGGGTCTTGAGAAAATCATCAAGAAATCCCACGCAGCCGAGCCCCAACATCATAAAAATCACCAGTAGGGCGGAAGGGCTAACAATTCGGTCCGTCATAAGCTTCGCAGCAAAGTAGCTCAAGACCGATCCTGAGAGGAAAATAATTCCTCCCATAGTGGGTGTTCCGCGCTTTGCATAGTGTGACTTTGGTCCGTCTTCGCGAATAAATTGGCCCCATTTGAGCCGGTTAAATCCTCGAACAAAAACGGGGGTAAGAAGAAGGGAATAGAGCATCGACAGGGTTGCTGCAAGCATCAGAGCAATCATGAGAAAAACTCTCCCAATCGATCGCCCAAAAAGCGAAGACCCGCAGAGTTAGAGGATTTCACCAGCGCAATATCGCCCTCGCGAAGTTCAGTTATGAGGTAGTCATAAGCCTCATCCTGACCACTAAAAAACACGCTTTCTCCGTCCCACGATCCCTCGTTAATTGCGGTAATGTGCATTCGACGCGCGCCATCGCCGACCACAACAATTCGCGAAATGTTATAGCGAACCGCTTGTAAGCCTATGCGATCATGTTCATCGCCGGAAAATTCACCCAACTCACTCATCTCTCCAAGAACGGCAAAAGTGCGCTGTGCGGGGCTGCTGATGAGAGCAAGCGTTTTGAGGGCGGCCGTCATAGAGTCGGGGCTGGCATTATAGGCATCGTTAATAATGGTGATGTTATTGCGTCCCCCCATAACCTCCATTCTCCAGCGTTCGGCACGGGTCACAGATTCAAGAGACGCAACCGTATCTCGCAGCGGAACACCACACTCCTCGGCCACGGCAATTGCAGCTAGAGCGTTTGAAACGTGATGTTCTCCCAGTATTTTAAAATCAATCTGGCGCTCTTCCCCACTTTTTGTCACCACCCTAAAACGGGTTCCCGTCGCAGCAGCATGAACATCTGTTGCCCGGACATCGCAGTCAGCGGTAGTCCCAAACCAGATAGTGTGAGCTTTCGTCAGGTCAGACATCTTTGTCACCCACGTATCATCACGGTTGAGCACCGCTATACCGGAGCTTCCCAGGGAGCTAACCATTTCGGATTTAGCACGAAAAGTTGCTTCAATGCCACCAAAGCCACCAGCGTGAGCCAGACCCACTTTAAGCACCACACCGATATCTGGCTGGGCGATAGAGGCGAGGCGAGCGATGTCCCCCTCGGCATTGGCGCCCATTTCCGAGATGAGAAAGTCGGTCTCCTCGGTAATACGAAGCATGGTCAGCGGAGCACCCACCTCATTATTAAACGAGTTGGTTGGGGCAACCGTCTCTCCCCGGGTCTGCAAAATATCCAGAAGAAGGTTTTTTGTGGTGGTTTTTCCGTTCGACCCCGTGATGCCGATGACTCTCATGCGGCCCAGCCGCTTTACTCGGGAAACCACTTCGCGCGCCAGATCCGCCAGAGCGATAACAGAGTCTTTTACGACAATCTGTGCGATTCTATCGTCAATCTCTTCTTCAACAATGGCTAGGTGAGCACCCCGCTCGTACGCAACACCCACAAAGCGATGTCCATCGGTGGTTTCTCCACGCTTGGCAAAAAAAATCTGTCCGGGAAGGACAAGCCGGGAATCTGTTTGTGCGTCACCAGATACTCTATCTGTGGGTAGCCGGCCCGAGGAGCCCACAACAAGAGTCCCGCTCATTATCTGAGCGATATCATCCAGAGTAATTGAGATCATGTATGGAAGTTTACCTTTCAACGTGCGAACCCTCGCCACACTCCGTGGCTGGAGAAAACAAAGACCACTGCGCACACAGCAAACTGCGTGCGCAGCACACTAGTATCTTTTGGGGAGAGGCACGGCCGGAACCGTTGAGGGGGGAACCGCATACGTTTTAATTGCCGCCTGAGCAACATCACGGAAACCGGTAACGGAGTCACGGGCACCAACAGAGTTGGGCGGGTATCCCAGCGTGAAAACCACAACGTATTGCGGATCCTCAGCAGGAAAATACCCTGCAAAAGAATACACGTATATGTCACGATACGCACCCGTGTTTGGGTCGGTCTGCTGCGCCGTTCCCGTTTTTCCGGCAATGCGGTAACCGGGAATGTCAACATAACTGCCCAGAGAGGACTCTGACGAAAACATTTCAAGCATGTCGGTCATCGTCTTAGCCGACTCGGGCTTTACAACCTGCACCGGATCACCGGACATAAACTCTGTTACTGTTCCATCTGATGCTGTGCAGCTCTCTACAACACTCGCTGGGATACGAGTACCACCGTTAGCAAACGCCTGGTAGGCACTCGTGGTCTGGATGATAGTCGACGCTAGACCCTGCCCAAACATGGTGGTATATCCGGTCTGATTATCCCAGGCGGTCCAGTCTCGCATAATTCCGCGACTCTCGGAAGCACCCATACCCGTATTGGTGGGTTCTCCGATACCAAATTTTTTGAAGTAATCATAACGCTGCTGATTGGAAAGCTGTTCGGCCAGCATTGATAGACCCACGTTGGAAGAGTCGATCATAATCCCAGTCAGGGTGTAGGGGGTGGGTCCGTGGGGCCATGAATCGCGAAAATTGGCGCCGTTGGGTGTAACCCGTTCCCCGGGAACCATAACTCGTGTCCCCGGATTAGCAAGGCCCTGATCGATCAGAGCGGCAGCCGTGAGCGTTTTAAAGGTTGATCCGGGCTCATAGGAGTTGAGGAAAGCTCTGGAGGTACGCTTGTCCTCATCAGAGGCTGCAAAGTTGTTGGGATCCACAGAACCGTCTTCGGCAACGGCACGGAGTTTTCCAGTTTTCGCCTCCATCACAGTGGCGTATGCGTACTCAGCACCACTGACCTCTTTCTGACGATCAACTATCTGCTGCACCTGCCACTGAAGGTCTGTATTCAGGGTGAGCTTCACCGTGCCGCCGTCAACCTTGTCCTGGACCACCACCGCACTCCCCGGAAGCGCTACGCCGTCGGCGCCACGCTCGTAGGTCTCCATACCGTCCGTCGCGACCAAACAGCTCTCCTGCGAGACTTCTATACCCGCGAGTGGAGTGTTATCCCTGCCCACAAATCCGACAACGTTGCCCCCCACTGCACCATTGGGGTAGGTTCGACTGGCGTTCGGGGCGTAGGTGAGCCAGGGAACTTGGAGATCTTTAACGGCCTCCATCGTTTGGAGGTTCACAGACCTTTTTACATAGGCAAAATCAGATTTTGGATCTTTCGCAAGAGCTTCATCAACAATCTTTTGGATTTCTTCACCCGATTGGCCGGTGAGTGCGCCTATCTCCGCCAACGCTTGTTCAGATGACACATCTTCGCGCTCAGAACTACCCTCACCCATATTTTTAACACGGACAAAATCACTGACATTCCGCGGGGACATTTGCACGTCATAACGCAGCTCGGTGGTCGCTAAAATGCTGCCTTCCTCGTCGACGATATTGCCTCGGGTTCCGTAGAGCTTAAGGGGAACCGACCTCTTGTCAAGGGACGCCTCGTTGAGTTCGTCAGCCCGAACCACCTGAATATCAGCGAGTCGAAAAATAAACACCCCGATAAAAGACAAAATTACCAGGAGGGTAAGAGATGAACGCAGCCGCCCTATCCGTTGTCTCTTCACAATAATCAGCTTCCTCTACAACTGTGGTAAACCACCCATAATTTAGTTACTCTCGTGTCAACCATCTGGGAAATCATTCGATCTACCGTGTAACGGGCGCGGGCAACGATCCCTTCAAAGGTACAGCCTGCGACGGAGTTTGAGCTGGAGGCGAAACCGGAGAGCCGCCATTTCCTCTTTCCCCCGGAGATGATGACGCGGCGCCCTGACTCGGCGCCTCAGTCTGGGGAACAACTGCGTGACCGGGTTCACCCGCGGCCTGCGCCGCAGCGGCAGCCTCTTGTGCAGCTTGCTCACGAGTCGCCTGTTCCGCGGCCGCTTGTGCCGCAGCCGCCTCCGCAGCCTGTGCCGCAGCCACAGACACCTGTCCCTCAGCCCCCGCCAACGGGGTATCCGCGAGAAGGGAGTTTGCAATCCTGTTTATATCTGGCTGCGCGGTGCTTCCCCCTAGAGTTCCCAATATTGCGGAATCGCTCAGGCGTAAATATGCGGGGTGAGCGTTGACCACCATACCCAGAGCAGCCGCGTTCTCTGAAAGGTGCTGTGGTGAGGAGAGCTTCTCAACCTCTTGAGCCGCAACAAGACCGGCACGACCAAGATCACGCTCCTGCACCTGCAGCGCGGAGATTTGGTAGGCACCATCAGCCTGCGCAATACTCAAAAGGAGCTGTACCCCAAGGATTACCCCGAGGGTCGTCAGGCTGACCAGGGCGTACAAAACACTCGATCGAGCTTTGGAGCGTGTCGCCGGCACGAGCTTGAGCGGATTCTCGGTATCACGATCAACTGACGGCGTTTCGCGTGGAAGCGCGGAGTCAAAAGCCCAAAACTCCATGGGATCTATGGGTGCAGTGTTGTTGTTCATGCGATATCCCTATTTTTTATAGCGGCAATTCTCATAGCAGCACGAAGACGCACTGACTGCGAACGGGGGTTGAGGCGGCGTTCTTCCTCGCTGGCCTGTTCAGCACCGCGAGTGAGAAGTTTGAGCTCGGGTAAGTGCTCCGGAAGCTCAACGGGTAGATCCGGTGGGGCGGTTGAGGTTGCCTGAGCCAGGAGATCGTGTTTAATCATTCGATCTTCCAGCGAGTGATAGGACATCACCACAAGGCGACCACCCACGGCAAGGGTGTTAATAGCCGCTGGAATTGCTCGTTCAAGAACGACCAGCTCCTGATTAACCTCAATTCTCAGGGCCTGGAAAACTTTCTTTGCCGGGTGCCTGAGCTGACGGACAGCAGCGGGAGTTGCATCGGCCAGTATCTGAACTAGCTGCTCTGAACGGGTAATGGGAGCCACCTGACGGGCAGTTATGATGGCACGGGCGTAACGTCCCGCCAGCTTTTCTTCACCATAGCGTTCAAATATGCGCCGCAGGTTGCCCTCGCTGTAGGTGGCAAGAATTTCCTCTGCTCGAGTACCCTCAGTCTGGTTCATCCGCATATCAAGCGGAGCATCCTGGGAGTAGGAGAATCCACGCTCCGTCTCGTCCAATTGAAGAGACGAAACCCCCAGGTCGAAAAGGATTCCCTCAACCGCCGAAAGCCCCAGAGAGCGGACGGCGTCGGAGATTCGATCGTAGACGGTGTGGATCAGGTGCACACGGTTGCCAAAACGGGAAAGTCGCTGTCCCGCCAGATGCAGAGCCTCAGTGTCACGATCAAGACCAACAAGCGTCAGGTCGGGAAACCGCTCAAGCATCACGGCGGAGTGCCCACCCAGTCCAAGCGTGGCATCAACCACCGTGGCACCGGGCTTACTTATCGCAGGCTCAAGGAGTTCGATGCACCGCTCAAGCATCACGGGAATATGGATATCCTCCGTATCTCGCTCGAATGCTTGATCGGGCTTTTTCAGACCGTCCGAGTTGTCAGGGAAGCCGTCTGTTGTGAAGGAAGTACTCATAGAGTTTTCGATCTGGTCAGATTTTCTCATCCCAGATCCCCGTCCATCCAACTGACACCGGGGAAGGTGAGTCAGTGGTGATGGCTGAGGGTCTGGAGCGAGAAAAATCCGCTAAAACAGACCGGGAATCACCTCCTCCTCGATATTTGCGAACTCGGCTTCCTGAGCATTCAGGTAGTTGTTCCAGGCTTCAGCGTTCCAAATTTCTGCACGGCTTCCCGCCCCAATAACAACAAGCTCTTTGTCCAGACCGGCGTAGCTGCGAAGTGTTGCCGGGATGTTCACGCGGTGCTGCTTATCCGGGGTTTCGGAGTGTGCCCCGGAAAGAAACACTCGCAAATAGTCACGAGCCTGTTTGCTTGTCACCGGCGCCTGTCGAATCTTCTCGTGCATGGATTCAAATTCACGCGTGCTGAAAACGTACAGACATCTCTCCTGACCTCGAGTAATCACGACCCCGCCCTCAAGCTCGTCACGAAATTTTGCGGGGAGTATAACGCGCCCTTTTTCGTCCAGCTTCGGAGAAAACGTGCCAAGAAACACGGTTACGTTCTCCCTTCAGTCAGATCGATCGCTGATCAGGCGCCTCACTCGAACCATTTTCCCCCACTTTACTCCACTTCAAACCACAAATCTTGAAAAACTCCGAAAAAAAACAAAATAACCCCTTAAAAAGACTGTAATTACAAGCTTTTAAACAGTGGAGGAAAAATCAAAATTATTTCATTTTTTAAACAAAAAAAGGGGCCGGGCTTCAGCCCGACCCCTTACGGAAAGGAATCATTCAAAAAAACTAAAATTTATATAGATGCCCTAGAGTTCACCGTCTTGGCGTTTTTCCCAGCGGTCGGACATACGCTCCGAGAGTGAACGCTTGGGCTGCGCATTGGCGGCAGAACGAGGCGTTTTATGGGAGCTGCCAACCTTTGCATCGTGCTGCGGATTCCCGGAGGACTTGCGCGGTGTAATCGCATACAAGACCCCGCCGAGCATAGCGACAAAACCAATCACTCCAAGCCAGGCCAGCGAGGTAACCACTCCGGCTAACAGAACAATAATCCCCGCGATCGCCAATAGTATCCCCACAACCAAAGACCGGTAACTAGGGCGCAACTTAGCCGCGTTTGACGTGTTCACCACGTCGGACTCACTGTTATAGAGATTACGTTCCATCTCCTCCAGAAGCCGTTGCTCCCTCTCGGATAGAGCCATCTCACACCTCACAATTTCGATACAACCGTTTAGTTCATTCTATTCCTGTGTGCCGTACTAGGCTAGACACGTGTCACACAGCGCCAGACTTCTCAGCCAATTACAGGGTTGTCTTGATGACTTCCTCAACACCCGCTCCTCTATTCTGACCGATATCAGTCCAGACGCCGCCCCCCTCCTAGAACGATCACAAAACTTCCTCAGCGGCGGCAAACGATTCCGCGCCCTTTTCACCTACTGGGCCTGGCGCGGCCTTGTTGAGAACCGCGAGTCCGATCCTTTTGTGAGCACACCGCAGGGAGAAGCACTAAACGATCCCGACTCCCTGGAGGCTTCACCTCAGGCCTCCCGAGACCACTCAACAGTTATTCGGGTGGCAAGCGCACTGGAACTTTTTCACGCGGCAGCGCTTGTCCACGACGATGTCATCGACAACTCAGACACGCGCCGCGGCGCCCTCGCCGCACACAAGCAGTTTGAACACGCCCATCTCAACGGCGAATGGCGCGGCAGCGCGGCAGCGTTTGGTGTGGCCGGAGCGATCCTCCTCGGTGACCTACTTCAGTTCTGGAGCGATGAGCTTTTTAACGATGGAACGTCGGCTCTCGCAGACCAGGTATCCGCCCGAGCCGCACGTGCGCACTTCAACCGGATGCGATCCGAGGTTGCCGCGGGTCAGTACCTCGATGTGCTCGAAGAGCAGGTCTGGGGAAACGCCTCCGACGCGGAGCAGCTCGAACGCTCCACCCGTGTCCTCATCTACAAGTCAGCAAAATACACCGTGGAAGCCCCCCTCCTCATAGGTGCCGCCCTCGCCGGAGCAACCCCGGAACAGGAAGCTCTCCTCAGCGATTTTGGTCTTCCCCTGGGCATCGCCTACCAGCTACGCGACGATGTGCTCGGAGTTTTTGGTGATTCCTCAATCACGGGAAAACCCTCCGGCGACGATCTCCGAGAGGGTAAACAAACGGTTCTCATTGCGCTCACGCGGCGCGCGCTCCCCGGTAATCAGCGTCGACTCTTTGACGAACTTGTGGGTGACCCCACTCTGGACAGCGCACAGATCACCCTGTTACAAAACACCATCACCGATACGGGTGCCCTGGCGCAGGTGGAAAAAATGATCACAGAGAATGTGCAGCGCTCTCAGAGTGCCCTCGACGATGCCCCCGTCGGACCGGTAACCCGCCATCAATTACGAACCCTTGCTAACAGAGTTGCCAATCGGGTCGCCTAGAAGCATTACCCTGTTCAGCTACCCCGTAAAAGTATTACAGTAAGACCCAGGGGCTCGGGCTACCGATTAGAACGCCAGGGCTAGAGCGACCCGTCGAACTTCGGTTTTTCTACCGTTACGCAGAGCCTCGATCGGGGTGGTCCCCAGGGTATCGTTATCACTCAAAAGCCAGCTCACCGCTTCTTCGTTACTAAAGCCGGCATCCTCCAGCACCATAAGCGTTCCCTTCAGGAACGAGAGAGGTTCATCGTTGAGAACGAACGCGGAAGGAACCTTCAGAATACCCTCAACCCGGATAGCCGCAAGGTCACGCTGCTCAATAAGGCGGTGAATTCGTCCCGGCCCCACATCAAACATCTCAACTAAATCGGGAATCGTGTAGTAATCATTGTCGTGTGTCGCATGTGTCACAACAACAGAATGCCACGCCTCGGCCCGTGTACCAAGAGGACAGGGCACGTTTATACAATTTTCTTTCGGTTTAATCGCATTGTTATGGTCATTTACTATGATTTACACCGGCACACCGGAGCACTAAGCGGCTTCTCAGGTGCTTTCTACATAAAATTTTGGGGTGACTACTGCACACGTAGACCCGTTGATTGGTCGAGTACTCGATGGTCGATACGTCGTGCGCTCTCGCATAGCCCGGGGCGGAATGGCCACCGTCTACGTGGCAACAGACCAGCGCCTTGAACGCCGTGTAGCAATCAAGGTGATGCACGGTCACCTGGCCGATGATAACGCTTTTAAACGACGTTTCGATCAAGAGGCAAGATCCGCCGCCCGACTTGCCCACCCCAACGTCGTTAATGTCTACGATCAGGGTCAAGACTCTGAATTTGCCTACCTGGTGATGGAATACCTTCCGGGAATTACGCTGCGCGATCTCCTCAAAACGGAGGGCGCGCTCACCGCCGATCAGACGCTAGAGATCAGCGAGGCTGTTCTCAGTGGCCTAGCCGCTGCGCACCACGAGAAAATCGTGCACCGGGATATGAAGCCCGAAAATATTTTGTTGGCCGACGACGGCCGAATCAAGCTGGGTGATTTTGGTCTTGCACGCGCAGCCAGCGCAAACACAACAACCGGACAGGCTCTTCTGGGAACCATCGCCTATCTCTCCCCCGAGCTTGTCACCAAGGGTGTTGCTGACGAACGCAGTGACATCTACGCGTTTGGCATTGTTCTCTACGAGATGATCACTGGAGTCCAGCCGTTCACCGGCGAACAGCCGATGCAAATTGCCTACCAGCACGCCAACGATGAGGTTCCCCCTCCCAGCCTGGCTTCATCAAACTCCACACCGGAACTCGACGCCCTGGTACGCTGGGCCACCCAACGCGATCCTCAAAATCGCCCGGCAGATGCACAGGCGCTTCTGGCAGAGGTTCATCGAATACGCGCAGGCCTAGCCGATGGGATCGACCCCGCCCACACCACCGTTATGCCTCCCGGAGGCCTCCCCACTCAGGCCACCACGATATTTCCTCACACCCCCACCTCCGAGGCGACCTCCGCACTCACCTCGACGCTCCGAGATACTGCCTCGCATCCTCATAACACCCCAACCGTTACAAGCGCGAGCGAATCCTCGGAAAGCAGTATTCACGCGCTACACAGCTCCACTGTACGTCGCAGAAAACGCGGGGCGATCATCTTCCCACTTGTGCTTCTTCTTGCCGTCACTCTAGGAACGGGCGGATGGTGGTTTGGCGGTGGCCCGGGCTCTCTCATAACCGTTCCAGATGTTGTCTCCCTTCCCCTTGCCGAAGCGCAGCAAATCCTCAACGAACAGGATTTTAGGGTTCAGGTTAACCAGTGCTCGAGCGTTGATGTTCCCGCCGGTGACGTGGTCAACACAAAACCCACCGCGGGGACACGTCTTGCACGGGATACGGAGATTGTTCTGTGCGAGTCGACCGGCCCGCGCATACTGAGTGTTCCTCCCCTGAGCGGGGTACCACTGGATGAGGCGCTCCAGGCTATAACCGCTGCGGGCTTTAAGGCCGGTAGCGTTGTTGAACAACAGTTTGATACTGACCTCCCCGCGGGTACAGTGATCGTGGCGGTCACCGAAGACGGTCGGGGAGTTCCCGCAGAACTCAACGAACAGACGCTCATCAACCTCATCACCTCGGCGGGCGCACGACCACGAGTTTACGGACTTACCAGCGCCAAAGCATCCGAAGCTATCACCGCTGCGGGACTGGTGCACGATCCAAAACTCGATATTCAGAGCTTTAGCACGGAAGTTGATAAAGCTCGAGTCATCGCCCTCACTAACGTCCCGGAAACTCTGCGTGTGGGAGACTCAGTGGGGATAGAAATCTCTCAGGGACCAGAGCTTTTTGAAATTCCCAACGTATCGGGACAGACCATTCGTGAAGCAATGAACGCCCTCACCTCAGCGGGATTTGTTCCCAGCACAAGCGTAGCCGAGAAATTTGCCGGGATCGACGTGTGGGCTACAGCGCGGGTGCTCCGAACCTCTCCCGCCGCCGGTACGAGGGTAGAGAAGGGCACCACCGTCGATATTGCAGCGACCGAGTAACACGGCTACTGCCACACCACACGGAACACAAAAAACCCATAACAAAAGATCCGTGCGAACCCGTCACATATGTCAACGGGCTCGCACGAACCAGGTTTCCGCAGCAGTTAGCGAGTGAGCTCTTCTGTTACCTGAAAGGCCAATTCGAGAGACTGCATATGGTTGAGGCGCGGATCGCAGAGGGACTCGTAGCGCGTCGCCAAGCTCGCCTCATCAATGTTTTCTGAACCGCCCAGGCACTCGGTGACATCGTCACCCGTAAGCTCAACGTGGATTCCTCCAGGGAATGTTCCTACCTCTCGGTGAGCGGCAAAAAACCCCTTGAGTTCGTCCATGACGTCGTCAAAACGACGCGTCTTGTACCCTGTGGGGGTGGTGATCCCGTTCCCGTGCATGGGATCGGTAACCCACAGGGGTGTAGCGCCACTATCATGGACGGCTTTCAAAACGGGAGGCAGCGCATCCCGAATCTTGTCAGCACCCATGCGAGTAATAAAGGTGAGACGACCCGGCTCCCGGTCGGGATCAAGTTTATCGATCAGACGCAAAGCGTCGTCACCCGTAGTGGTGGGCCCCAGTTTGACACCAATGGGGTTGCGCACTCGGGAGAGAAAATCCACGTGTGCGCCATCAAGATCACGCGTACGCTCGCCGACCCACAAGAAGTGCGAGGAGGTGTTGTAAGCGGTTCCGGTGCGCGAGTCGATTCTAGTCATCGGACGTTCGTAATCCATCAGAAGTGCCTCGTGGCTCACAAAGAACTCGGTGCGCGTCATCTCCCCCAGGTCTGCACCACAGGCAATCATAAAGTGAACCGCGCGGTCAATCTCTTTTGCTAGCCGATTGTAGCGCGCATTCGCGGGATTCTCCGTGAAACCCTTGTTCCACTCGTGCACCTGACGCAGGTCGGCAAAGCCGCCCTGCGTGAAAGCCCGGATGAGGTTGAGGGTACTTGACGCTGTGTGGTACCCCTGAACGAGACGTCGCGGATTTGCCTCACGTGATTCGGGCGTGAAGTCGTAGCCGTTAACGATATCCCCACGGTAGGCGGGTAGAGTCACACCGTTACGAGTCTCGAAGTCGTTGGAGCGCGGCTTGGCAAACTGACCGGCCATGCGTCCAACCTTAATAACAGGCATGGAGGCACCGTAGGTGAGCACAACGGCCATCTGTAAGACCGTTTTAACCCTGTTACGAATCTGCTCAGCGGTTGCACCGGCAAAAGTTTCTGCACAGTCCCCACCCATCAAGAGAAATGCCTCTCCTCGAGCGGCTGCGGCTAAACGGTCACGCAGCTGATCAACCTCGCCCGCAAACACCAGGGGCGGAAACGAAGCAAGCTCGGCAGATGCTTCGCGCACCGCCGCCATATCCGGCCAGGAAGGCTGTTGCTTGGCCTCGAGATTACGCCAATAATCGAGTCCCGCCAAAACGTCCTCTATTACGGGGGTGGGGGTGTTTGACTGCTCGGACACTATTCTTCTTTCTCACGTTGAGACGGGGAAAGCCTAGGGCTCACACCGACTGGGTTAACAGGTACATCCTACCCCGCAAAACTTATGATGCAGGAATCCGGTTACGCACTGTCGACGCATAGATGTCAACGTATTCTTGTCCACTCAATTTTTGCAGTTCGTACATCAGCTCATCTGTGATGGAACGAAGTATAAAACGGTCCCCGTCCATGCCTTGAAAACGGGAGAAGTCGAGCGGCTCACCGATAACGGTGCCGATACGACGAATCTTGGGAAGCTTACTTCCGATGGGCATGGCCTTATCGGTGTCGACCATGGCAACCGGGACAACCGGCACCCCCGATTCTAAGATCATACGAGCAACACCGGTGCGCCCACGGTACATCTTTCCCGTAGGACTGCGTGTACCCTCTGGATAAATTCCCAGGAGATGACCGTTCCCTAAAACCTCAAGACCCGTATTAAGCGAGGCCTCAGAAGCTTTACCCCCGGAACGGTCAATTGGTTTCTGTCCGGTGGCAAGCATAAAGTTCTTGGTGATCCAACCGGAGAAGCCACGGCCCGTAAAGTAATCGCTCTTTGCTAGGAAGGACACGGGCCGATCAATCATTATCGGCAAAAAAACCGAGTCAATCACAGAAAGATGATTGCTGGCAAGAATCACCCCACCCTCTTTAGGGATGTTTTCTGCCCCCGTTACCCAGGGCCGATAAATCGTCTTCAAAAGCGGGCCCGCTATCAGGTGCTTCATAATCCAGTAGAACACGCTTCTCTTCTCTCCACGCTATAAACGGTTGGCGCAGGGTAGGGATCTGTCTTCGCTACACTAACCGGTTTTCATAGCGCGTATGAACCGTTAATGCTGCTCAATCCTAACAAGTTCACAGGGAGCAATTTGCAATAGTAGGGAAATACCAAAGACTTTGAACCTACAAGTATTGGCAACAGTAGGATTCATGAGGAATTAGTTTCAAAAAGGGTCCTATCCGATAGAATAGAGACACATGAACATGACAAATGACACCGGCCCCACAATGGCAGGCGTTCATAACCGGTGTCAAAGGAGCTACCGTGAAACAGGTAAACACACCCGCAATTGTAAAAGCTCAACCATCCCACAACACAACCGACCTGCTCATTGATCGAGTAAAGGCCACACCCCACCAGGTACTTTTTGCAATTCCTGCGGGCGAAGGATGGAGCGATATAACCGCTCAACAATTTCTCACCGCAGTCACACAACTAGCAAAAGGCTTTGTGGCGGCAGATATCCAGCCGGGGGACAAAGTCGGTTTCATCTGTAAAACCAAATATGAGTGGACCCTCGTAGACTTTGCACTCTGGTTCGCCGGAGCCGTTATGGTCCCCATCTACGACACCTCATCCCCGTCACAGATCCAATGGATACTTGAAGACTCAGAGGCCGTCGCGCTTATCACTGAAACAGAAACACACTTTGCACGTTTTGATGAGGTTGGCCACGACCTTCCTCGAATAAAAACTGTGCTGCGGTTAGATGAGGGAGCCCTCTCCACCGCAGCTAAAGCCGGGGTTGATATTCCCGACGAGGAGATCGAACGTCGCCGCAACCTCGCTCAGGGGTCGGATATAGCGACCCTCATCTATACATCGGGTTCGACAGGCCGTCCCAAGGGTGTGGTTCTTACCCACTCCAACTTTGTCGAGACCTCACGAAACTCTGTTGAGGCTCTGTCCATTATGCTGGTTGGCGGGGCCTCCACCCTCCTCTTCATCACGCTGGCGCACGTCTTTGCCCGTTTCATCTCGGTGCTCTGCATCGACGGTGGAATCCGTGTGGGGCACCAGGCAGATACAACACAGCTTCTCCCCGCACTTAAGTCATTTCGCCCCTCCTTCTTACTCGCTGTGCCCCGGGTGTTTGAGAAGGTGTATAACGCCTCCGAGCAGAAAGCGGAGGGTGAGGGCAAAGGAAAGATCTTCCGCGCCGCGGTCAAGGTCGCGGTAGAGCACTCACGAGCGGTTGAGAGGGGCAGCGTTCCTCTTGGCCTTCGCATTAAGTTCCGCATCTTCGATCTGCTTGTTTTCAGCAAGCTCAGGGAGGCTCTGGGCGGACAGGTCAAGTACGCTGTATCCGGTTCTGCTCCCCTCGGTGAGACACTGGGGCATTTCTACCACAGCCTCGGCATCAAGATTCTTGAGGGTTACGGCCTCACCGAAACAACCGCACCCCTCACGGTTAATCTGCCTCAGAACTTTAAAATCGGCACTGTTGGCCCACCCCTGCCCGGTGTAAGCATCCGCATTGCCGAGGACGGCGAAATCCTCGCTCAGGGTGTGGATATTTTTGATCGCTATTGGAACAACGAAGAGGCCACAAAAGAGGCTTTTACCGAGGACGGATACTTCAAAACCGGTGATGTGGGTAGCTTCGACAGTGAGGGACGCCTGATAATCACCGGGCGCAAGAAAGAGATTATTGTCACCGCCGGAGGTAAAAACGTTGCCCCCGCTTTCCTTGAGGATCCGATTCGAGCCAACCCCATCATTTCTCAGGTAACGGTTGTTGGAGACCAAAAGCCCTTTATCTCGGCCCTCATCACCCTGGACATGGAGATGCTACCCACCTGGCTCAAAAACAAAGGGCTCAATCCCGACATGTCACTCGGCCAGGCGTCAAAAGACCCAACCGTTCTGGCAGAGATCCAAAAAGCCGTCGATGCTGCAAACACGCGCGTGTCACGGGCTGAATCGATCCGCAAGTTCACCGTACTTCCGGTCGAGTACACCGAGGAGAGCGGCCACCTCACCCCCAAGATGAGCACCAAGAGAAACATTATCCTCCGCGATTTTGCGTCAGATATTGAGGCTCTCTACGCGGGTACAGCCCCACACACAGAGGGAATGTCAATCCAACACTGACACCACAAGGCCTAAAACCACGGTGCTTCTCGGATATCCCGGTACGCCTTGCCGCGATTTTCACGGTCTAGACGATCGAGATAAAGCTTGCCATCGAGGTGATCGGTCTCGTGCTGCAGAACCTGAGCCAGAAGCCCCTCCCCCTCAAGCACAACCGGCTTTCCATCCAGGTCAACGCCCTCAACCCGCGCAAATGGGTAGCGCTCGACGGGATACCACAGGTCTGGAACGGAAAGACACCCCTCACCGATGTGCTCGGGCTCCCCCCACACCTTCACCAGCACGGGATTGAGGACATAACCGACCTCCCCATCAGCGTTATAGCTGAAAGCGCGCAGATCAACACCTATTTGGTTTGCCGCGACCCCGGCCCGACCCGGCAGTTTGACACTGTCGAGCAGATCAGTTACCAGCCCGCGAACACCCGGATCACCCAGGTCTACCGGCCTGCACACCGATTTGAGCACGGGGTCACCAAATATTCGAATTACGCGTTCAGCCATTACTCAACGATACAGCCTGGAAGTGATGTCAAAGAGCCATCCAGCTCCTACCTGATAACGCAGAGAAGATCCCCAGCTTCTACCTGACGAGTACCGCTAAAAGCCAGGCGCTCAACAGCACCGCCCGTGGAGGCAGTAATCGCCGCCTCCATTTTCATCGCCTCAATACTGGCCACGGGCTGCCCGCTCTCAACCCGATCCCCCACAGCGACCTTAATGGTTACCGCCCCTGAGAACGGAGCAGCAATGTGAGCAGGATTGTCCCGATCTGCCTTTTCAGTGGCAATAGTGTCCACCGCAATGCTCCTGTCCCGCACGAACACGGGCCGCAGTTGACCGTTCATGATTGCCATAACGGTACGGATGCCCCTGTCGTCTGCCTCACCGATGGCCTCGAGCCCCAGGTAAAGCCGCACCCCCTTTGCGATGTCAACGGCGTGTTCCTCACCCGGCACAAGCCCGTAGAGATACCCGCTGGTCTCCAGCACGGAGAGATCGCCGTACTCATCACGCGTTGCCTCGTAGTGAGCAGTTGGCGCGGGGAAGAGAAGTCGATTGAGGGTCTTTCTGCGATTTTCGCTGTCAGCTACGAGAAGCGCCAGGTCTTCCGGTGCAACCCGCGTGATACCCGTCTTTACCTCGCGACCGGCAAGAACCTTGCTGCGAAACGGCTCAGGCCATCCGCCCGGAAGATCTCCGAGCTCACCCGCCATAAACCTTACGACAGAGTCGGGAATATCGTAGTTTTGAGGATTCTCCTCGAAATCTTTTGGATCAGCACGAACCGCAGCCAGGTGAAGAGCCAGGTCACCCACCACCTTGGAAGACGGTGTGACCTTGGGAACACGCCCGAGAATCCTATCGGCCTCCCTGTACATATCCTCTATCAATTCGAAATCGTCAGCCAGCCCCAATGCTATGGCCTGCTGGCGGAGGTTGGAGAGCTGACCACCCGGAATCTCATGCTGATAGACCCGACCGGTAGGGCCGGGCAACCCGGATTCAAAAGGCCGATAGATGTGACGCACGGCATCCCAATAGGGTTCAAGATCAAGAACATTATCCAGATTGATGCCGGTGTCTCGCTCGGTATCCGCCAGGGCTGCAACAAGCGAGGAGAGCGAGGGCTGACTCGTAGTACCGGCCATCGGCGCGCTTGCTGCATCCACTGCGTCAACCCCCGCATTTGCCGCGGCGAGAAGCGTAGCTAATTGCCCTCCTGCCGTGTCGTGCGTGTGCAGGTGAACAGGAACGTCAAAGCGCTCCCGAAAAGCCCTCACAAGCCGGGCTGCGGCCTCTGGGCGCAATAGTCCGGCCATGTCCTTGATCGCAAGAACATGTGCCCCGCTCTCCACTATCTGTTCCGCCAGGCGCAGATAGTAATCGAGCGTGTAGAGATCTTCGGCCGGGTCGAGCAGATTACCGGTGTAACAGACCGCCACCTCAGCCACAGAGGTTCCTGTGTTAAGCACGGCATCTATGGCCGGTCTCATCTGATCAACGTCGTTGAGGGCATCAAATATGCGGAAAATGTCAACCCCCGTGTCTGCAGCCTCGCGCACAAACGCATCCGTCACCTCTGTGGGGTAGGGCGTATAGCCAACCGTGTTACGCCCGCGCAGCAGCATCTGGATTGGAATGTTCGGCATCGCCTCGCGAAGCTGTGCAAGGCGGTTCCACGGGTCTTCTCCAAGAAATCTCAGGGCGACATCGTAGGTGGCTCCACCCCACGCTTCAACAGAAAGAAGCTCGGGGGTGAGACGAGACACATAGGGCGCCACAGCAAGCAAATCCTTGGTACGCACGCGGGTAGCAAGCAGGGACTGGTGTGCGTCGCGGAAGGTTGTTTCCGTAACTGCCAGCCTCGTTTGTGCTCTCAGATCAGCCGCAAATTTTGCGGGGCCAACCGCGAGAAGATGGTCTCGTGTACCGCGAGGAATCTCTAAGTGAAGCCCACGAGCCGGCAGCTTCTCGGAGGGGTTTGTCCGAGAAGGACGAGGACCGTGAGGTTGATTCACCGTGACATCGGCAAGCCAGCTCAGAACCTTTGTTCCCCGATCTTTGGAGCGATGCGTATCGAGCAGTTCGGGCCTCTCCTCGATGAAGCTTGTGCTCACATCCCCGAGACGAAATTGGGAATCTTCCAGAACTGCCTGCAGGAACGGAATATTGGTGGCAACACCCCGGATACGAAACTCTGCCAACGCTCTCTGAGCCCGGGTCACAGCGGCCGAAAAATCTCGACCCCGGCAGGTGAGCTTTGCCAGCATTGAATCAAAGTGAGGGCTGATCTGCGCCCCAGGATTAATAGTTCCACCGTCAAGACGAACGCCCCCACCGCCGGGGGAACGATAAGTTGTGATTTTTCCGGTATCTGGCCGGAACCCCTGTGAGGGATCCTCCGTCGTAATCCGGCACTGCAGTGCCGCTCCACGCAGGTGAATATTGTTTTGTTCCAACCCCATCTGGGACAGGGAAGCCCCGGCAGCAATCTGCACCTGAGCCTGCACCAGATCAACATCGGTGACCTCTTCAGTAACGGTGTGTTCAACCTGAATACGAGGGTTCATCTCGATAAACACATGCTCCCCGGCGCGTTCCCCCGCCGTATCCACAAGGAACTCAACGGTTCCAGCGTTTTCGTATCCAATAGACCGAGCAAACGCAACAGCATCCCGATAGAGAGCCCGTCGAGTCTCCTCGTCCAGGTTCGGGGCGGGCGCAATCTCAACCACCTTCTGGTGACGCCTCTGCACCGAACAGTCACGCTCAAAAAGGTGAACAGTCTCGCCGTTCTTGTCCGCAAGAATCTGCACCTCAATGTGGCGCGGACGCAAAACAGCCTGCTCTACAAACATGGTGGCGTCACCAAAAGCGCTTTCAGCCTCGCGCATAGCGGCCTCGAGTGCGGCGCGTAGGTCTTCTCTCCTTTCGACACGGCGCATCCCCCGGCCACCACCCCCGGCAACAGCCTTAGCAAAAACAGGAAAACCTATCTCATCGGCACCCGTAATAAGCTCATCGATGTCCTGCGTCGGCGGGGTTGATTTGAGAACGGGAACACCCGCAGCAATTGCGTGCTCCTTAGCCGTGACCTTATTGCCCGCCATTTCAAGCACCCGAGAGGATGGACCAACAAAGGTGATACCCACAGCGGCAGCAGCAGCGGCCAACTCGGGGTTCTCAGAGAGAAAGCCATACCCCGGATAGATAGCATCCGCACCAGACTCCTGTGCCACACGAATAATTTCTGAGACACTCAAATAGGCGCGAACCGGATGCCCGGGCTCGCCAATTTGGTAGGCCTCATCGGCCTTCAATCGATGAAGTGAGTTTCTATCCTCGTAGGGAAAAACCGCAACCGTTTGAGCCCCCAACTCGTACGCGGCACGAAACGCCCGTATTGCAATCTCTCCTCGATTTGCAACAAGAATCTTTGTAAACATCACAACCCTTCTACTATGAACCCAAGGAATCTGGGGGCATAGATAAACGCATGCTTATGACTCTAGAGTATGAAGCGATCTGAACAAGAAATTACGCGCAAAATACTGCAAAACGCAGGCACCTCCTGCACCCCTAAATTTAAATCTATTAGTACTTGATCAGGTTAGGGCGCTACGCTTAGTACTTGTGCATGTTTTGAGTATAAGTTCCCTTAAAGGCGGAGTTGGCAAAACCACGGTCACTCTTGGATTAGCATCGGCTGCATTTTCGCGAGGGTTACGCACCCTCGTGGTGGATCTGGACCCACAATCCGATGTCTCAACCGGCATGGACATAGACATCACGGGTCACGGAAACATCGCAGACGTACTTGAAGATCCCCGTGAAAAAAATGTTCGTGATGCCATCGCACCCAGCGGTTGGATCAAACACCACGAAGGCACAATAGATGTTCTGATCGGCAGCCCGGCAGCGATTAACTTTGACGGCCCCCACCCCAGCATCCGCGATATCTGGAAGCTGGAAGAGGCTCTTGCCAATATTGAGTCCGAATACGACCTGGTGCTGGTTGATTGCGCACCGTCGCTTAACGCACTCACCCGTACTGCCTGGGCCGCCAGTGATCGTGTACTCATTGTTACGGAGCCGGGACTCTTTTCTGTGGCCGCCGCGGACCGAGCGCTACGAGCCATCGAAGAAATCCGTCGGGGCTTAAGCCCACGGCTTCAGCCCCTCGGCATTGTGGTCAATCGAGCCCGTCCACAATCAATGGAGCACCAATTCCGTATTCGTGAAATGCGGGAGATGTTTGGCCCGCTCGTGCTGAACCCTCAGCTTCCCGAACGCACCTCCCTGCAGCAGGCTCAGGGAGCCGCCAAGCCTGTTCACGTATGGCCCGGTGAAAATGCTCAAGAAATGGCAGGGTATTTCGATCAAATCCTTGATCGGGTACTGCGCAGTGCCGATATGTCCGAGAGCAGAAACACCCCTCGTGCCAGTGCCACAACGGTTGTAGCTGCGGAGAGCGACAGCGGCGGTAACGAAGTTGACGAGGATACACCGGCACAGGAGACCTCCACGCGATAGGTGTAGCAGCAGGCATCGCTCACACGATTTTGGAGTAAGAGGCCACCCTGTACAAATTTTGGTGCTCTCGGAAGCTGTGGCTTTTTAAGAAATCTTACGTGCGGCGCGGCGAACGGAGAGCTCGTCCATTGGATCTTCTTTATGCTCGTTAAGATCAACCAGGCTGGTTTCAACCTCACGAAGCACTTTTCCAACGGCAATACCAAACACTCCCTGTCCCCTGCTTACCAGGTCGATGACTTCGTCGTTGGAGGTGCAGAGATAAACACTGGCACCGTCGCTCATCAGGGTAGTTTGGGCAAGGTCGTGAACCCCCGCCTCGTGAAGCTGCTCCACCGCAGTGCGGATTTGCTGCAGTGAGATTCCCGTATCGAGAAGACGCTTCACAAGTTTGAGGACAAGGATGTCGCGAAACCCGTAGAGTCGCTGGGTTCCTGAACCCGTGGCATTCCGCACGGTTGGTTGAACAAGCTCGGTTCGAGCCCAGTAGTCGAGTTGACGGTAGCTAATTCCCGCCGCACGAGCAGCGACCGAACCGCGGTACCCGCCGTTGTCATCCGGATCGGGAAGGCCATCAGTAAAGAGAAAACCGGTGTCGTAACGAGGCGCCCCCTCAGGCGTATTATCACTCATTGCGTACATCCTCTCACTGATCGTTTTATCTTCATCCGATGCGCTCTAGCGGCCCGGATGAGTAGCTACGATCTAACGCTATCGACCTCTCTGTCCGGTAGCAACGACATCCGCAATATCTTTTCGGCGTGTCGTCTCTAAAGTTTCACGTTAACCTTGAAACTCGCGTTTTGTCTTGAAGCGTCGTACGCATAATACTACCGCGCACCACCTCAAGATAGGAGACGATTTCTGTTGCCATGTCCGAAGCTCGCGCCCGACTCACCCCATCGTCCTGTTTGGTCACGGGAAGCAAAGCAGACTCAATCAGATCAGCCTCTCGCTCAGCAGCCGCACGAATCGAACGCAAGTGCCTAGGCTCGATGCCTAATCGCTGCAGAGAGACAAGGGCTCTCAGAACCTCGAGAGAGTCTTCTTTGTACGACTCCGCTGCGGGCAAAAGGCCAGCGCTCACCGCATCACTGAGGAGCATGGGGGTTGCTCCCGCCTCCCGCAGTAACAACTCGCGAGTGAGCACACGACGTACCGGGAGAATAGAGACGGCGATCGTTCCCACCCCACCCGGAAGCGTGGGCTCACGACCGGCGTCAATATCGCTCAAATACGCGTAAATCACCTTGAGCGGAAGATAGTGATCTCGTTGCATCGTTAAAATAAGACGTAATCGCTCAACATCGCTGTCTGAGAACTTGCGATATCCAGATTTGGTACGTGCCGGCGTGATAAGTCCCTGCTCCTCCAGAAAACGGAGCTTTGACGGGGTCAAGTCGGGAAAGTCAGGATTGAGGTGCGTAAGCACCTGCCCAATGCCCAATAAACGTCGCGTACGATTTTCCGACTGACGGGCTGAAACCGGCACCACGTCTATTTACCCTCACTTTCACGAACAAGATCGTGGCGTGAAGGATAAAACGTGAGTTTAAACTTACCGATCTGAACCTCTGAGCTGTCTTTGAGCAGAGTGGGCTCGCTAATTCGAACACCATTGCAGAAGGTTCCGTTAAGCGAGTTGAGGTCGGTAACAGAGA
Organism: Lysinibacter sp. HNR; assembly: GCF_029760935.1. NCBI lineage: Bacteria > Bacillati > Actinomycetota > Actinomycetes > Micrococcales > Microbacteriaceae > Lysinibacter > Lysinibacter sp. HNR. The sequence continues at coordinate 1,858,768 of NZ_CP121684.1, forward strand.
AAGAAATGCCCTCCCGAGTAAAAACCGCGTGTCTACGAGAGACCGTCACGTCATCAAGAAAAATATTAACCTCTGGGTGTCGACCGGCCACCGTTGAATCGCTGGCAAGCAAAAAACGCGCACCCGTATCTGGCCCTCTACGAACAATCAGAAGCGCTGAACCCGAGGGCAAAGCTTTAACCGCTTCCTGCTCCTCTGCACTCAACTCAGCGTTCAAAGCGTCTACAAGCGAACTCAATTCACTGTTAAACCTTGCCGTTGAGTCGGTACCCTTATCGGGTGATTCATTCATCACTGATCTTCCTGTCTTCTGTAGTTTTGACGCTCCGCGAATATGACCAGATACCTCCGCGAACACCTACTACGCTACCGCAGATCGGGACTCCGTGTAGAGCCAATTTACCTGGGAGATTCTTATGTATCTACTGTGCTGGTAAATTCAGAAAAACCGCGGACCGTGGACTCCCTCCAAGACAGAGATTCCGACACCCAACCATTGGGGTATTGTCTGTGATATGAACTCTGCTCGCTCCGCCACCGCCATTGATGCTCTCGCCAACGACTGGCTTGACACTCTGGTCTCCCTCAACCCTTCCCTGGGTGTTTTTCTCGGGTTACCGGACCCCTCCACAGGATACGGCGACTACTCTCCGTCGGGAAACCAGGCCCTGGTTCAAGCGGCTACCGCAGCTGCAGCCCGACTTGCAACGCTGACACCGATTGATGCGGTTGATACCGTTACCGCCGCGGAGCTCTCACAGACGTGGAAAAGCATTATCGAGTCGGCCACAATTGGACGAGAACTGCGCGATGTCAATAACATCGCTTCTCCCGTGCAAAGCGTGCGTGATGTTTTTGACCTCATGCCCGACACCACTGTTTCTGATTGGGAAGACATCTCCGAGAGACTCAGCCGAGTACCCGCCGCCCTCGCGGGCTACACCACAACGCTGCGTCTCGGAATCACCAAAAACACGACACCCGCGCGTCGTCAGATCAGCTTTGCAGCGGAGCAGGCCGCCGAGTGGTCGGCTCCAAAAGGATTCTTCCGCTCCCTACTGACGCGAGCGGCCTCTGTTCACAACATCCCCGCGGCGCTCCTGAAGGATATCGACCGACACTCCGACCAAGCAGCCAACGCGTACGCTCAACTCTCTGATTTTTTTACCACCGAGTTGACCCCAGCGGGTACAGAAGCTGACGGGGTCGGACGCGAACACTACACAATCGCATCTCACGATTTCCTCGGTGCCAAACTTGATCTGGATGAAACCTACGAGTGGGGCCTTGAGGAGCTATCCCACATCATTCGCGAGCAACACACCGTGGCAGAAGAAATAGTCTCCGGCGCCAGCCTCGCAGAGGCAATAGATCATCTCAACAATGACCCATCGCGGATAATCCACGGAACGGCTGCGCTACGCGAGTGGATGCAAGAAATGTCTGACCAAGCCGTAGCGGAACTGGGTGAGAAGCACTTCACCATTCCTCCCGAGATGCGTACCCTCGAGTGCATGATCGCCCCGACCCAAACCGGCGGCATCTATTACACCAGACCCAGCACAGACCTGAGCCGTCCGGGTCGTATGTGGTGGTCGGTGGCTCCGGGCGTAACGGACTTTACAACCTGGCGCGAACTCACAACCGTCTACCACGAGGGAGTTCCTGGACACCACCTGCAGGTTGCCCACAGCATGATGAACTCCGACCTGAACAATTGGCGCAGAGATGGCCACTGGGTGAGCGGCCACGGCGAAGGGTGGGCGCTCTACGCCGAACGGCTCATGGCCGAGCTAGGCTACCTTGATGACCCGGGTGACCGCCTGGGAATGCTGGGCGAGCAGCGCATGCGTGCGGCGCGCGTTGTGCTCGACGTTGGCACCCACCTGGGTAAAAAGCGTCCCGACGGTAACGGCGTCTGGGACTACGAGTACGCGCTACGATTTATGCGCGCTAACTCAAACATGGATGAGGAGCAATTACGATTTGAGGTAAACCGCTATCTCGGATGGCCGGGACAGGCTCCCTCCTATTCGGTGGGCCAGCGCATCTGGGAACAGCTCCGAGACGACTATCTCAGCAGCCACGGGGGCACAAAAACACTGCGTGACTTCCACAGCGAGGCTCTATCCTTCGGAAGTATAGGGATTGAAACCCTGCGCTCCGCGCTTTCCCGATGACCACCAATATCCCCATCCTGTCCCCCCTCGCGCGATCGTGGCGCCCCTGGGTTGTGTGGGGCTCCGCAACGTTTTGCTATGTGGTGGCAATCTTCTCCCGCACCTCCCTCTCAGCCACGGGCATAAGTGCGGCAGAACGTTTCCACGTCGACTCCGCCGTGCTGGCAAGCTTTGCTGTTTTACAATTGATCGTCTATGCGGGCATGCAGGTACCGGTGGGGATACTCATTGATCGTTTTGGGGCACGCACACTCATTATTACGGGCGCTCTTGTCATGACCGTTGGCCAAGTCCTCCTGGCCCTAGCTTCCCTCACGGGTGTGGCAATCCTGGCTCGGGCACTGGTGGGGGCGGGAGACGCCATGACATTTATTAGCGTTATCCGGTTGATTCCCTCGTGGTTCCCTCCCCGGCGTATCCCCATTCTCACCCAGATTACCGGAATGACAGGTCAGCTCGGGCAGATCGCAAGCGTTATCCCGCTGGTCGCCGTCATGAGTGCTCACGGCTGGACCGCCGCATTCCTCGGAGTTGCAGGCGTTACAGGGCTCTCAGCCCTTCTCTCATTCATGCTCGTCTTTAACGCGCCCTATCGACCCGAACGCATGGCTCCCTCTATCAGCTTCCGCAGTGCGCTGGCAGGGATCCCAGAAAGCTGGAAACACCCCGGTACACGGTTGGGATTCTGGTCCCACTTTGTCACCCCGTTTGCCGGGGCAAGCTTCACTCTGCTCTGGGGGTATCCTTTTCTCCTCTCGGGCGAGGGGGTGACTCAGGAGACGGCCGCATCACTATACGTGCTACTCGTTGTGCTGAGTGCGGTGTTCAGCCTGATCATGGCCCAGCTTGTGATCCGATTCCCCCTGCACCGTTCCCGAGTAGTGCTCAGTATTGTTGGTTTCCAGGTGCTAGTTTGGACGGGAATAATGCTCTTCCCCGGCCCCGCTCCCCTGTGGCTCATCGTGCTTCTCTTTGTCACGTTTGCGATTGGTGGGCCCGGGTCGCTCATCGGCTTTGATATTGCCCAGCAGTTTACCCCCGCTCACCGGCAGGGTGGTGCCTCTGGCTTGGTTAACTCTGCCGGGTTTATGGCGGCCGTTGTTGCCCTCTTTGCTTACGGATATGCGCTCGACCTTCTGGGAGCGGGAACCCCCGAGACATACACACGCGAGGCCTTCCGAACAGCAATGTTAGTTTACTACCCGCTGTGGGCGGTGGGGGTCACCGGAGTCCTCATCTCTCGGCGCCAGATCAGACGATGGGCGGCGCAGCAGGGCGACTCCAACAACTAACGAACCTGCAGGAATTGTGAGATAGCAGGCTCAATAAAACTCACGCCTCACAAAGGCCAGACAACGGGAACAAGCAGAACCGCAACCACACCGTAGAAAGTAATGAGCGGCAGCCCTAACTTCCAGTAGTCCCCAAAACGATAACCTCCGGGTTGCATAACCATCAGGTTGGCGGGAGTCGCGATGGGGGTCAAGAAGCTTGCAGAGGCCGCAATACACACCGTCATCAGGAGAGGCAGGGGCGAAAGAGAAAGCTCGGTCGCAACCGAGATTGCGATGGGAATCAGCACCAGGGAGGTAGCCGTATTACTGATCAGCTGGCCGAGCAAAGCGGTGAGGAGAAAAAGACTCAGCAGAACGATGTGGGGCCCTAACCCACCAACAGTCTCAATAACTTGGTGGGCGATGAGGGCGGCCGCCCCGGTTGCGCTAATCGCGGTAGAGAGTGGAATCATTCCGGCGATAAGGATGAGCATGGTCCAGGAGATTGAGCGGTGTGCCTTCTCCACGGTCACAACGCGGAACAGAACCATGGCAATTGCGGCAAGAAGCGTCACAACCGCAGGAACCATAAGACCCGTGGCTAAAAGAGCGATCATGGCCGCGGTGATGATGAGCGCAGTGCGGGCCGATTTTCCCATTGGCGCGGATTGGCGACGGATCAGATCAGGCTCGTCAACCAGCAATACGTTCTTATCTTCCGTCTGTTCGGCAAGCGCCGACCACGTCCCCTGGAGGAGCAGGGCATCGCCCGATGCTAGCGTAATCGGTCCGGTGTCGCGAGAAACACTCGGTAGATCATTCTCAGCCCGCTGCACCGCAAGAACGACAAGCTCTCCACTATCCGTTACCATTCCGGGGAAAACAGACTCTCCCACCAGGTTGGAGCGCGGAGCAACAATAACCTCGGCAACACCGTAAGTGGAGGTCACCAGGCCGCTCTCCTCGGGAAGTCTCCGCAGCTGTCCCCACTCAGAAAAACTTGTCAGGTCTTCAACCGAACCCCGCATGGTAATAATTTGTCCAGACTCGATCGTCGCTTCTCGAACAGGGTATCCCTCCCCATCCTTCACAGCCATTACCGAGACCCCGGGATGCTTCTCCAGCGTCAGGCCCCTAATTTCACGACCGATGAGAGGAGACCCCTCCGACACGATAAACCGCCACACCTCATCCGCGTCAAGATATTGATTGAGCAGATCACGAGAGTGCTTACTCAGATCACGCGGAAGCTGCCGCGCAGTGCGGTTGGGGAGAAGCTTTTCGCCAAAGAGAACGACGATCATCACACTGCCCACCAGGAGGGGAATACCCACCAGAGAAAATTCGAAGAAACCAATCGCACGCCCGCCCGGTGCCTCGGCCGCAGCCTCCGAGATAAGCACGTTAACCGGTGACCCGGTGAGTGTCAGCATAGAACCCGCATGCGCACCAAAGGCTAGCGGCATGAGCAATTGCGACGGTGGTCGGCCCAGTCGAACAGCCACCACAACAACCATGGGCAGGAGCGCAGCAACGGCACCGTTAAGACTGATCAGAGCGGCCAAAAGAGCAACAGCTGACATCATCAAAATGATCAGTTTGGTTCGCGATGTACCCGCACGGCTGACAACTTGCTGACCCGCCCAGGCAGTGAGCCCACTCGAATCGAGCCCCTCGCTCACCACAAAGAGTGCCGCGATCAGGACAATTGTGGGATCAGAGAAACCGGCAAAGGCCTCCCCCAGGTTAAGAACGCCGGTAAAGTACAGGGCGAGAGAAACAGCCAGGGCAACGATGCCAACGGGGAATTTGTTCCAGACGAAAACAACGACTGAGAGCACGAGTATAAGGAGGGTTATTGATACGTCGCTCATGGTGATTGTGACTATATCCTATCATTCAATAGAAAGAAGAATTATTTCTCAGCGTCATGATATTGTGCAACACACAGGCAGCGCTCAGCCCAAGATCAAGAAGCGATAATAAGAACTGAGAGTCATTGAATGTCCCACTCCACGCCACACCCCTCACACGTTAAAAGTGTTCGCGACCACGTGCAGGAGCTCATGCCCCAGCTAACGCAAGATCTTGCCAATTACGTGGCCATTCCCGGGGTAGCGTTCCCCGGCTATCCACCCGAGGCAATCCAGGAGGCTCACGATTTTGTGGTTTCCCTGCTGCGCGCAGAGGGTGTGACGGACATCCAGAAAATCGAGTTACCGAACACCTCCCCCGCTGTTTTTGCGACAATTCCGGGGCCGGAGGGCGCCCCCACGGTACTCCTATATACCCACTACGATGTGGTTCCCGAGGGGAATACGGCGGAGTGGAAAACCCCCGCGTTCACCGCTACCCCAAAAGACGGGGTTATCTATGGTCGGGGTACCGCAGATTCCAAGGGTAATTTTCTCCTGCACCTGGGAGCTCTGCGCTATTTTGGTGGCAAACCTCCGGTCACGCTCAAAATTGTTGTTGAGGGCCAGGAAGAATTTGGAAGCGCGTTTGATGCCTACCCTCCCCTCGCCCCCGAGCTCTTTGCCGCCGACGCCATGATTATTGCGGACGTGGGGAACATCCGCCCGGGTGTACCCACCGTTACGGTTGCCCTGCGAGGAGCCGCAACGGTCGATGTTGAGGTTAACACGCTCGCAAATCCTAAACACAGCGGCATGTTTGGCGGAGCAGCACCGGACTCCGTTCTTGTCCTCCTCCACGCCCTCGCCGCCCTCCACAACAAAAACGGTGACGTGGCGGTTCCCGGGCTACGGCGTAACGAGTGGCAGGGCACCACCTACACCGCAGAAGAGTTTCGTGAGCTGGCCGAAATTCTCCCGGGAGTGCCGGAGTTCGGGACCGGTGATCTGGGTCAGCGCATCTGGTCGGGACCCGCGATCAGCGTTATCGGAATTGATATTCCCTCGGTTGACCGGTCGCTCAATGCCGTCTCGGCGCACACACGGGCTCGACTTAACCTCCGCGTGCACCCCGAACAAGATGTTCACGAGGCGCAGCAAGCGCTCGTAAGCTTCCTGGAGGACCTTACTCCGCTGGGTGTTCCGCTCACCGTTATACCGGGCGAGGCGGGTAACGGTTACGCGGCCCGCACGGACGGGACAGCTTTTAAGCTACTGAGCGGCGCTATGACGGATGCCTGGGAGGCAGAAGCTACCACCGCGGCGGCGGGAGGCTCCATACCTCTGGTGAACTCCCTGCAGGAGGCGGTTCCGGGAGCGGAAATTCTGCTCTTTGGCGTTGCCGATGGGTTTAGCGCGATCCACGCCCCGAACGAGCGTGTGGTCATCACGGAGATCGAAAACTCGCTGCTCGCGGAGATTCTTTTTCTGGAACGCCTAGCCGAGACCTCCGCGGCTTCCAACTCCTGATGCAGCCTCCAATCTCTGGCGCAACCTCCAACCTCTCAGGGAAAACCCTGATTTTTCCTTCCCGGTCTTGCCTACTTTCAAAACGCGATATATCTTGATATTAACAACGCGATATATCGCGTCTTTTCTGAAGGCCCCTACTCGTAAGGAATTATCATGGACACTCAAAACTGGATCATCCAACCGGGTGATACACAAACAATCACGATTGACCGAGTAGCCTCGCTCAAGCTCGGACTCCTCGGTGGACAGGTCGACGTGATTGCTCACGATGAGCCTGGCGCTCGAATCGAGGTGCACAGCGTCACCGGTAAAGCGCTCAACATCAAGGCGATCGGTGAATCGCTCGAGGTCGATCACCCTCAGATCCGGTGGGACAACTTCCTCGAAGTTTTTGGCTCTTTTCCCGGCCGAGCCAGGGTTGACATGAGCATTCTCGTGCCCCGATCTCTCGCCCTCACCATGGGAACGGTCTCCGCTAGCGGGCTTGTCTCGGGAGTGAGAAGCAACGCAAGAATCTCAACAGTCTCGGGAGAACTCATCCTCGACGGCCTTACGGGAGCACTAACTATCGAGAGTGTCTCCGGGAACGTCAGCATCAGAAACCACGAGGGACAGATCACAGCCGAATCGGTGACCGGAGAGGTTCTCTGCACAGGACGCCTCTCCTCCTTCAGCGCCGAGAGCGTCTCCGGCGGTGTCTTCCTCGATCTCGCGGGAACACCCGACTCCATCACAACAAATACGGTCAGCGGAAACACGACGGTGCGTCTTGATGAGGGGGTAAGCGCACGGCTTCACATCAATTCCGTTTCCGGGAAGGTTCAATACGGTGATCAACTTGTCACCGGTGTGCGCGGGGTTGGACACAGCGCACACTTAGGCCCTGCCGGTAGCTCACCAACCAGCATCACGGTCAATTCGGTCTCAGGAGGGGTTTCTATTATGCATCGAACCTCGGCACAAAAACAGGAATTTGCGCCGTGAAACAGGCACTCTTTAGCCACGGTTCCCTGAGGCTCTACCTCCTCAGCCTGCTCGCGCAAAACCCCATGCACGGTTACGAACTCATTCAGGCTCTGACCGAAAAATTCGGTGGAACCTATGTTCCAAGCGCAGGAACCATCTATCCCAGACTCGCGAAGCTGAACGAAGAGGGTTTTATCAGTAAGGAAAGCCACGGCAGAAAGACCATCTACTCCATAACCCAGACGGGCCTAGAAGAACTCAACAAACGCCAAAGCGAGCTGGACACGATTGAGGATGACATGGAGGCGTCGGCGCGGAGGCGTGCGGAGGCAATGCGCAACGAGGTTTCCCAGGCAATGAAGAGCGTCCGAGCAGAGCTTGCCGCGGCTGCCCAGAGCGCACGCAGGGAAGCCAGAAAGACGGGTTCTCCGCCGGAGCCCACAGTCACCACGGTCTCCACCGACCCGCGAGCATCCTCACGCCAAAAGCTCAAGGAAATCGATGCTCTACTCGCCGCCTTTCACCAAGAGGTTCGTGCGGATCTACGATCTCGAAGCGCAAAAAACGGCCTTCCAGATCACATAGTGGATACACTACGCAACCAACTAGCACACGTGAAGAAATCACTCAAAGAGGGAGCCGTATAGCGCCGAGCCCCCAAAGAAAGAAGCCTAGTATTCGGAACCCTCTGCATCTGCTCGTGTCTCGGCGACAGGCCCATCCCACTCGGCCAGAATGGCGGCAGATCCGGACAACCCTAGGCGAGTTGCACCGGCGCCAATCATCTCCCGCGCCTGCGCCAGCGTGCGGATCCCCCCGGAGGCTTTAACTCCCAGACGAGCACCCACGGTCTGCGCCATGAGCCGAACGGCGTGAACGGTTGCCCCTCCCGCCGGATGAAAACCCGTGGAAGTTTTCACAAAATCGGCACCGGCGGCCTCGGCGGCACGGCACGTCGCAACAATCTCCTCGTCACTCAGGGCCGCGGACTCGATAATGACCTTGAGAATGACGCTCGCAGGAGTAGCCTCACGCACCGCCCGGATCTCGCTCTCAACCAGATCAAAACGAGCGGCTTTAGCATGGCCCAGGTCGATCACCATATCAACCTCGTCAGCGCCACGCTCTGCCGCCAGGGCAGCCTCGCGAGCTTTAATCTCTGCCTCGTGCTTTCCCGAGGGGAAACCACACACGGTTGCAACTTTAAGCTCCGAGTCCTCGGGAACGCTCACCGGAAGCATCGACGGGGAGACGCACACGGAAAAAACGCCGAGTCCAAGCGCCTCTACGACTAGAGCCTCCACATCGGCCGGGGTCGCTTCCGGCTTAAGCAGGGTGTGATCGATATAGGTGGCGAGTTCTGCGGCCGAGCTGGGTTGTGTTGGAGCGGTCATGGTTATCTTTCTCTTTCAGGCACAGGTCTTTATAAGCAAGGGAGACGAGTGGTCAGCTACTTCTATGAATATTTTTGAGCGTAGTGGCCATTTCTACATTTTAGTAGCCGCTTTTTCCTCAGCCAGAGCACGGTCTCTCTTGGCTCCGGGGAGCCATCCTTTATTAACCACTCGCACCTGCCAGATGATGGCAGCCACAACCAGGAGGATCGCAACAACAGCGATGAGCACAACGCTGAGTGCGTTATTCTCGCCGCCCACAATGGTTCCGATCAGCGTTCCGTACCAGCCAAAATCCGTGTCGCCAAAGGTGCTGTTTGACAGGCCCAGATTTCCCAGAACGTTCAGCAGAACAGCGGGGAGGAACGAGATGAGCACACCGTTAACAAACCCACCCACTATGGCTCCACGTCGTCCACCGGTGGCATTTCCAAATACTCCAGCCCCACCACCCGTGAAGAAGTGAGGCACCATACCGGGCAAGATCAGCGCCAGACCAAAAACAGGCCCCAGCCAGGTGGCCAGGATAGCGAGGCTCACGAGTCCACCGGCAAACGACGCCAAAAATCCGATCAAAACGGCGTTGGCGGCAAAGGGGAAGACAAGCGGAATATCCAGTGCGGGCTTTGCACCGGGAACAACCTTGCGGGCGATCCCCTCAAACGCGGGCACGAGCTCACCGAGTATGGTGCGCACACCGTAGAGGATAATCGCAACACCCACCCCAAACTGCAGTGCCTGCGCAAAGGCCGCCATGATAAAGGCTCCGGCATCCTCAGAACCAAAAATGGGCAGCACATCCTCCAGGGGAAGAGCGATCAGACCCCAAATAGCAAAGACCAGATAGATGAGAACCATCGAGAGGGCGGTGGCTACCATCGAATCGCGCAGGAAGCGAAGCCCGTCAGGAAATTTAATCTCCTCGGTAGAGCGGCTTTTACCACCGAGAGCCTGACCCGACGCACCCGCGGCGACATAACCGAGGGTGCCAAAGTGTCCGATCGCAATCGAATCGTTGCCCGTAATCTTATTGACCCACGGCTGTGCAAAAGCGGGCATTGCAACCATGATAATTCCGAGAAGAACCGCGCCCACAACAACAACCAGCCAGTCGCTGCCCGCACCAAACCCCACCGAGAGAACCACCGCCAACAACGTCGACATAAACACCATGTGGTGCCCCGTGAGGAAGACGTATTTGAGCGGTGTGAAACGTGCAAGTAGCAGCATCACAACAAAGCCGAGAAAGAGAACGTAGGCGGAAATCGCGCCGTACCTTTCGGCGGCCACCGCAGTGATAACCTCGTTGGTCGGCACAACACCCTGCGCGCCCGTCACCGTAAGTATCAGGCTCCCCAGAGGATCGAGGGCCGCAACCACAACACCGGCACCCGCACCGAGAATGAGAAACCCGAGGGTAGCCTTGAGGGCTCCCCCAATAACAACCCCCACCGATTTACGAAGGGCGATAAGCCCCACCGCAGTAATAATTCCCACCAGATAGGCGGGAACGTTGAGAATCTGCTGCCCGATGAACTCGAGAACAACAACAAGCCATTCCATTGGTCTTGCCTCACTTCGCTGTAGATAATTAGTGTGTTTTGATCGGCTTTTTGGGGTAATTAACCGGCGACGACGGCACGCAGTTTTTCGGTGATCTCGTCCATATCAAAGAAGTTATTGATCACAATGACCTTCGAAGGGACCTCTCCGATTTCGGGGGCTAGATCCTCGGAGGTCAAAACGATGTCGGCGGTGCGGGCCATTCCTCGGGCAACACCGATATCGGATGCCTCAACGTCACCAGAAACACCCAGCGCTTCGAGAGCTTTCTCTGCGTTCATCTTGAGCAGGACGGAGGTACCGATACCCATTCCGCAGACGCATACAATTTTCATATTTATAATCCTTTACTCTCGTGGATAACAATCAATTTGACTGACATAACATGATGGACATTTCCCCGGCAAGCCTAGACTAAGCCGCCTCACCCGCCAGCTTCTCTAGAAGGTCGTGTAGGTGCTGGGGACTCTCTGCCGCCCGCAGCTCAGCCAGGGAATTCGGGTCCATGAGGAGGGTTGCCAGAGAAGACATGAGTCCAAGATGACTATCATGATCCATTGCGGCGAGTCCGATGATGAGGTCTACCGGATCGTTCTGGGTGTGGCCAAACACCACCGGCTCCGCGAGAGTGACCCAGGACAATCCTGTGCGTAGTACCGCGGGTGATGGTCGCGAATGGGCCAGCGCTATACCCGGAGCGATCACAATATAGGGCCCAAGAGTATTCACCGCGGTGATCATCTCGCTGGTGTATTCGGCGGTTGTGATGCCTACGTTAACAAGTAGCCAACCGGCCAGACCCAGAGCCTCCTGCCAAGAGGAAGCAGAGGCTTGAATAGCAATGGCCTCAAGCGGAAGCTCATGAGCAAAGTCAACGGTCATGCCCCTATTATTACTTATGTCTATAGATTTGCAAAAGTTTTCGCGAAAGTTTACACCAGAATCCGGGTAATCCGGCTCACCCTATCGGGATCAAGAACCGCATCCTGGGCCAAAATCGACGCCCCCATGGTTCCCGCTCGACGATCAAGACGACTCGGCGCCAGAACAAAGCGATCAATAAGATACGAGGGGATTCTCTCCATCACCGCCGCTTTGAGCGGGTTTAACACGAGATCCCCGAGGGTTGCAAGATTACCCCCAATGGCAACCACTCCGGGGTTATAAAGACCAACAATGTCCGCAATTGAGTGCCCCACCTGCGTGCACATATCGGCCAGCAACCGCAGCGCGTCCTCGTTTCCCTCCCTCGCAAGAGCCACAATATCCCTGCTCGTATTCACGGAGTACCCCAAACTCTTGAGCTCGCGCCGTATCGCCCACCCACTCGCGGTCGCTTCAAGACATCCCCTGCTGCCGCAGCGACAAAGCTCCGATCCTCCGTGACGAATATGCCCGAGGTCACCCGCCGCCCCCAGTTCACCGTGCGCCGCATTACCGCTCAGAATAAGAGCCGAGCCCACCCCCAAGCCCAGCTTGACAAGTGCAAACGTATCCACCTCGGGCCAGGCAAAACGCTGCTCTCCAAGAGCCATGATATTTACGTCACGATCAACCGCGACAACCGCGTCGGGGTATCGTTCACGAAAGTAATCAGCCACCAAAACACCGTCCCACCCCGGCATAATGGGTGGATTCATCAGACGCCCGGTTCCCGGATCAACCGGCCCGGGAACACCCACGCCAATCCCCACCACCTCGGAGGCCTTTCGTTCGAGCGTTCTTAACAGGTGCCCGTAAACCTCGTGCGCCCAGGTGAGCACCCGATCTAGTCCCGTAGCAATATCGATATCAACCTCGGCCTCCACCAGGATGTTTGACGAAAGGTCGCTGACCCCTACGCGGCTGTGCGAACCGCCAATATCCGCAGAGAGCAGCAGACCCGCGTTCCGGTTCAGCTCAAAGACCTCGGCTCTGCGACCTCCCGTTGAGTCCCGCTGCCCGGTAGTCACGATGAGGTTTGCGTCGAGCAATTCGTCGAGTCGTTTACTCACCGTAACCCGAGACCACCCCAGGCGAGTAACCAGGTCGGTTCGGGTCTGCGCACTGCCACTTCGGATCATCCCGAGCATAACGCCCGACCCCGTCACGATTCGGGGAACAACCACAAGCCACTCCTTTGCCTAGAACAACCTCTGACCGAACGAGTCTAACCGGTACAGCTTCTTGACTTTTGTATATTTCTATACGAAAGTTATCACATGAGCAGCCCGCAAAACCAGACTTTCACCGAGACCGATATCGCCGCAATCAACGCCGCGCGGCTCATTCCCATCCAGGTTGTGCAGGATAAAGGGCACGGTCACGCGGGAACCGCCGCCGCCCTAGCACCGCTCTCATACGTACTCTTCCAGCGAATACTTCGCCATAGCCCCGCCCACCCCGAGTGGCTGGGACGCGACCGTTTTGTGCTCTCCGCCGGACACGCCAGCCTCCTGTTTTATACCCAAAACTATCTCAGCGGATACGGACTCACGCTGGCCGATATCGCCGCCGCCCGCAGCTTTCACTCACGCACCCCGGGGCATCCCGAAATCGAAATGACCCCCGGGGTAGAGATGAGCACGGGACCCCTGGGCCAGGGCGTTGCCTCCGCGGTGGGCATGGCAATGGCCGCATCCCGCAAACGCGCGCTGCTCCCCTCAAGCGGGGACCTCTACGATCACACGGTGTGGGTGCTCGCGGGGGACGGCTGCCTACAGGAGGGGGTATCCGCCGAGGCCTCAAGTCTGGCCGGAACGCTGGGCCTGGATAACCTAGTGCTTATCTGGGACGACAATAACATCACCATCGATAGTACAAACGCCGAAACATTCTCGGAAGACGTACGAGCGCGCTACCGATCCTACGGCTGGCGAGTGCTCGAGATCGATGACGCCAACGATCTCGAAAACCTCGAAACCACCCTCACCAAGGCCCGCGAAAGAACGGGCGCACCCACCCTGGTCGCCCTCAAAAGCATTATCGGGTACCCTTCCAAGGCTGTTGGAGGAACCTCCGCTGCACACGCGGGGGCATTTGGTGAAGAAGATCTGGCACATATTAAGCGCACGCTCGGTTTTGACCCGGCCGCCACCCTGCTCGATCTGGTGCCGAAAGACGTTCTCCTCCACACTCGTCAGGCGCTCGAACGCGGCCGAGCCGCGGAGGAGTCCTGGACTAAGCAGCACGCCATCTGGGCTTCGCGCAATCCGCACGAAGCAGAGCTTGCGAATCACCTCGAAGCCCCCGGTGCCTCGGTAGGGGCCTGGCAGGAACTGCTCCGTCCCCTCCTGGGAGACCTTCCCCCGGAGGGAACCCCGATTGCGACCCGCAAAACAAACAACACCGTCATCAGGGCGCTGCACAACACCCCCGGAGCCCCTTCAGGAAGCGTAATCTGGGGCGGATCCGCTGACCTGGCCGGCTCAACCAGCGTTGCCATCGAGGGCAAGGCCTACGGGAGGACCTTCCCACAGGGAAACTTCATCCGCTACGGAATTCGTGAGCACGCGATGGCTGCCATAATGAACGGCATAGCCCTGCACTCACCGTGGAGAGCGTACGGATCAACCTATCTGGTGTTCAGCGACTACCTACGCCCGGCACTCCGGCTCAGCGCGCTCATGCGGCTCCCCCATATTTTTGTATTCAGCCACGACTCCGTGGCCGTGGGCGAAGACGGCCCAACACACCAGCCGGTGGAACAACTTGCCTCGCTCCGCGCCCTCCCCGGGCTTGATGTCGTTCGACCCGCCGACGCCCGTGAAACCATTGCAGCCTGGCACCGCATTGCCGCAACGAGCAACCACCCCACAGCCCTGGTCGTGTCCCGACAGGACCTCCCCGTTCTCCCGGAACCCCCCGACATCATTGCCGAGGTTTCTCGCGGAGGCTATATCGTATGGCAGTCCGGCTCGGGCCTTGACCTTGCGCTCATCGCAACCGGCTCTGAGGTGTCCGTCGCCCTCGAGGCCGCACGCACCCTCACCGCAGAGGGGCACGACGTCCGGGTGATCTCAATGCCCTGTACACAGTGGTTCGATGAACAACCTGTGGAGTATCGCGACTCAGTACTTCCACGTTCCCTCGCCGCCCGCGTCACGGTTGAGGCAGGTAGCACCGACGGATGGTGGAAATACACAGGGCTCTCGGGAAGCGTTATCGGCATTGACCGTTTTGGAGTGTCGGGAAGCGGAGCTGAGGTCATGTCTTCCCTAGGAATTACAGCGGAAAACATTACAAACCACGCGCGCCTTCTTCTCTCTCCTCAGGAAAAGTGGTCATCGCAATCAAAAGGCCAAGGATAATAGTGAGGAAGGAAAAACGCAGATAACGATCACACAGATCGTTTTTACAGAACTTTGAGGGGGTTTCCCCCGCATCAACACCTATTATTAAAGCAATGATTGATCTCACACGGTTTCACACCATACTCTTTGACCTAGACGGCGTACTTACCCCCACCGCAGAGGTGCATAGAAGAGCCTGGCAAACGCTCTTCACACGCTATTTTGAACGGAAAAATATACCGGATCCCTATCAGGACAGTGATTATTTTTCCTACCTTGATGGCAAGCCCCGCTACGAGGGTGTAGAGAGTCTCCTCGAGTCACGCTCAATCACGCTGCCGTGGGGAACCCCGTCCGACTCTCCCGACGCAGAAACCGTGTGCGGCCTGGGCAACCGCAAAAACGTAGAGTTCTCACACATTCTGGCCACAGATGGAGTCAACGCCTATCCCGGTTCACTGCGCTTCCTCAACGCACTGGCCCACACACCACTTAGACTCGGAGTGGTCTCAAGCTCAAAAAATGCGGAAGCCGTGCTCGGTGCTGCCGGTCTGCGTGAAAGGTTTCCCGTTGTCATCGACGGTGTGGTCTCCGAGACCAAAGACCTCCCGGGGAAACCGCAACCCGACACATTTGAGTTTGCGGCAAGACTGTTAGACAGCACTCCGCAGCGATCCGTCGTTGTTGAAGACGCAATCTCAGGAATCCAAGCGGGGCGTACCGGAGACTTTGGACTGGTTATCGGGGTAGACCGAGGAGTTGGACACACAGCTCTTCTTCAAGCCGGAGCAGATATCGTAGTCTCCGATCTCGACGACCTAGTCCCGTCAGTTCCCCCAGCTCACACCTTCGAAAAACCCGCAGAAAGAAACCCCCTGTGAACGTTACTCCTCTGACTTCCCCTCTCTCTCCCGAGGCCTTCCTGGATCGCACCCGCTATCCCGTTGACGAGTGGGAAATAAGCGAAAAACAATTTGATGAGTCCGACCTCGGACGTAGCGAATCAATTTTTACAACCGGTAACGGATACCTGGGCATGCGTGGCAACCACGAGGAGGGGCATGAGCACCAGGAACACGGGACGTTTATTAACGGCCTACACGAGACTTTCCCCATCCTGCACGCGGAGCAAGCTTATGGTTTTGCCCAGGTGGGACAGACAATCGTCAACGCCCCCGACGCCAAGACTATCCGGCTCTACGTTGATGATGAGCCGCTGAGCCTGCGCGACTCCGAGCTTCTTCACTACGACCGCACGCTTAATTTCACGGAGGGAACACTTAAACGCTCGCTCATCTGGATGACCCCCTCAGGCAAGAAGGTTCTTGTCCAATCAGAGCGAATGGTGTCTTTTGCCGAGCGCCACCTGGCAGTACTCACCTTCACGGTGACCATGCTCGAGGGCAACGCCCCCATTGCTATTTCATGCCAGCTACTCAACCGCCAGGACGGCAAAGACGAGTACGGCGTTTTTAACAAAAAAGACGACCTCGAATTTGACCCCCGCAAAACAAATAGTTTCACTGATCGGGTGCTTCAGCCACAAATCTTTTGGCAGGATGGCCCCCGCTCCATGCTGAGCTACCGAGTCGCCCGCTCGGGTATGACGGTAGCGGTTGGTGCCGACCACTATGTTGAGTCGGAGGCCGACGTTGTGGAGAGAAGCTCCATCGACGGTGACATCGCTAAGCACGTCTTTCGCCTACAGGCCACCGAGGGACAATCTGTCACCGTCACCAAAGTGGTGAGCTATCACTCCTCACCGAGCGTCCCAGCGCGCGAACTTGTTGACCGCTGCCGCAGAACCCTTGATCGAGTAGAAACCGAGGGCGTTTCGCTTCAGTTCGATAAGCAACGCGAGTGGCTCTCAGAGTATTGGGAGCGCTCCGACGTCACGGTTGAGGGTAACCCCGCGGTACAGCAGGCAATCCGATGGAACCTTTTCCAGCTCGCTCAGGCATCAGCCCGCGCCGAGGGGCACGGAATACCTGCCAAGGGCCTCACCGGAAGCGGTTATAGCGGACACTACTTCTGGGACACAGAAATCTACGTGCTCCCGTACCTCACCTACACCTCACCGCGTTTTGCCCGCAACGCCCTACGCTTCCGCTATAACATGCTCCCCGCGGCCCGGAGACGGGCTGTCGATCTTAACGAACGCGGAGCTCTTTTCCCCTGGCGCACCATCAGCGGAGAAGAGGCCTCCGCCTACTACGCCGCCGGAACGGCACAGTTCCATATCGATGCGGATATCACCTACGCGCTCGCAAAATATGTCTCTGCCACAAATGACGACGAATTTCTTGCCCGGGAGGGCGTTGATGTTGTTGTAGAGACCGCACGAATGTGGACCGATCTGGGGTTTTGGCGCCACAGCGGGGATGAAACATTCCATATTCACGGCGTTACAGGACCAGACGAGTACACCACAGTGGTAAACGACAACCTCTTTACCAATGTAATGGCCCGCTTTAACCTTGAGTACGCCGTTAACACTGTGCGTCGCCTCGCCGCCACCCGGCCCGAGGAATACGCACAGATGGCAAATCGCCTCAACCTGGACGAAAACGAGGTGTTGGAGTGGAGCCACGCGGCACGATCAATGAATATTCCCTTTGATGAGCACCTCGGCATTCACCCCCAGGACGCTCATTTTCTTGAGCGCGAGGTGTGGGACCTAGAAAATACACCAGCCTCTATGCGCCCGTTACTTCTGCACTATCACCCCCTGGTCATCTACCGCTTCCAGGTGCTTAAGCAGGCCGACGTTGTTCTTGCCATGCTTCTGCAGGGTGAATACTTCACGGAAGAACAGAAGCTGGCGAACTTCGAGTACTACGACCCGATCACCACCGGAGACTCCACACTCTCCGCGGTAGTTCAGTCAATCATTGCGGCCGAGGTTGGGTACCACGAACTCGCCCTGCACTATTTTCACAACGCGCTCTTTGTTGATCTCGCGGATCTCCACAACAATACGTCGGACGGTGTCCACGTTGCCTCAACCGGTGGAACGTGGAGTGCTCTCGTCTTTGGATTTGGAGGAATGAAGGATCACCGCGGACACATCTCGTTTGACCCCCGCCTACCGAAGAGCTGGACGAAGCTCTCGTTTAAAATGACGATTCGCGGAACACGGCTGCGCATCACTGTCACTCAGGACAGCATCGAGTTTGAGGTCGAAGACGGTGATAGCGTGAGCGTGAGCGTACGCGGACAAAGCGTTACCCTCACATCGGCGGCCCCGGTAACCGTCGCGCTTGATGGGCAGGGACCGCGTCGATCTGGTGCCCCCAGCGCACGGGACCTGCGTGACAATCGCCGCGCAGACGGTACGCTCATTACCCAATCGGTTCCTCATCTTTAGGGTTTCTTTGCTAGCGTGGCGCTCAGCCCACAGTAGACCCTCGCCCCGTTGGAACTTCGAATCCACTATTAGAAAACAGCAATAAAAAACCGGCCCGCCCGATATCTCCCCGTCACGCAGACACCACGACTGGATAGACTAGGAAATTTTCGGATGGGCCGGTGTGCTATTCGATTCGTGTGGCCCGCTACCCCGCAGGCCACACACACGAAACTGTTTAGCTTGATTGATGGTTAGGCACGGACGGCGACAAAGGCCTTGCCCGTGTACTCACGGTAGAGCTCACATACACGCTGGAACCCACCGATAGCACGCTGGTACTGGGCGATCGAGGCTTCCGCATTTAGAAACGCCTGCTTCACCAGTACCAAATACTCTTCGGCTTCATTGCATTTGCGATGAATCTCTAACTCCATTGCATTCATAACCCCAACACTACGTAAATTTTCAGCAAGATAACCTCAAACTCTCACGAAGACTTAGGAAGATTTGAGATTTTGTTAAATACCGGGATTTTTATAGCTTTTAACCCCACATATTGATCTACGTAGCCCGAAAACAGCCTCGTTGAACTACAAACCCATTAATAAACACCCACGCGCGAGAAGCACTTTCACCTGTTATCAGAGGTGTCAGGGCATGCCCAGACCGCGAATACATCGAATACAAAAAAACCTCTGTAGGTTTGGAGTTCAGCGTGCTACGCTTGCGTAAGATGATAGACCAGTTTCGCCTCGCGGCTCCGAATTGAATGTGTGTGGTCATGGACAACACGCCGCTTCTAGGCTTTTCCCACAGCAACACACAAATCCCCTCGTGTGCGCTCAAGCACACAGTAGTTATCGAAGGTCTATTACACACTCCGGTTACCTCGGCGCTCACCGCCCAAAACCCCACTAGCTCGCTGTTTGTGCGAAGCAGGCCAGGTCTCAGTACCAAACCTACTATTCGCCCGAACGGTGATGCCGTGATTCCCCCGTCTCACGATCGACACCTATTTTCTTTGCGCGTCACGCAAAGAAAAGTCGCTTGTAAGATCATCGCGGCAACCCGTCTCGAAGACCGAGTCGGAAAACACAGAGAAAAGAGAAACACATGCCTACAGGCACCGTGAAATGGTTCGACTCAGAAAAAGGCTTCGGCTTTATTGCACCAGACGACGGAACCCCCGACGTCTTTGCGCACTATTCTGCCATTGCAACAAACGGTTATCGCACACTCGATGAGAACCAAAAAGTTGAGTTCGACACCGCCCGTGGACCCAAGGGACCCCAGGCTGAGAACATCCGTCCCCTCTAAGCGGGATCGGGCGTTAAGCGACATAAAATCGCGCTCATTCCTGTTTCCATAACGGGAATCTCACGGTTGGGTCGCGGGGTATAACTCTACCCCGCGACCCAATTTTATGCGTTTGCAGGGAGGTTTCTGGATACCGCATCTCCTCACGCAACTCACACACGCGACACGCAACAGCGTTGCAACCCTGTGGGGTGTTTCCTGAGATACAGCCTCACTCACCCGTAATAAAGTTAACAGCGTGAATCAACCCATCTCGCGTCGTTCCCTGCTTATCGGTGCAACTACCGTCCTTGCAGCAGCTACCCCCCTCGCGCTGGCCGGATGCTCCACGGTAGCCTCGCGTGATCCTGAATCCACCCGGGGAGAGATCAACTTTAACAATGAGTTGACAATACCTCCCCTCGCTGAATCCTCACAAACACCCGACGGGCACCGATCGTTTAACCTCACACCCCGGAGCTCAAAAACCGAGTTTATACCGGGGCGCGATACTACTACCTTTGGATATAACGGTTCCTACCTCGGCCCCACGATCAGGGCACAGCGCGGTGAGACGGTTGCCATCCACGTGCAAAACGATCTCTCCGAGGCCACGACGGTTCATTGGCACGGCATGAAGCTCCCCGCAGCTATGGACGGCGGCCCCCATCAAACCATACACCCGGGAGACTCCTGGACAGCCACCTGGACCATCAATCAGCCCGCCGCAACGGCCTGGTACCATCCGCATCCGCACGGACGCACGGAGGCCCAGGTAAACATGGGTTTGGCTGGAATCTTTATCATTGACGATGACACAGAGACCGGAACTCGGCTCCCCCACAACTACGGCGTGGATGATATCCCCGTTGTGGTACAGGATCGTATGTTTTCCTCTTCCGGAGAATTCACCACCAGGGAGCGGGCAGTGACCGGTTACGTGGGAGACACCATTTTGGTGAACGGAACGCTCGCACCCTACTTCACCGCCACAACCGAAACTCTCCGGCTGCGACTCCTCAATGGCTCAAGCGCCCGCACCTATAACTTTGCGTTTTCGGACGGCCGCGAATTTTCTCTTGTTGCGACGGATAGTGGATACGTTGCGGGTGCAATTCAACTCTCAAGCATTATTCTTTCCCCCGGGGAACGGGCCGAAATCATTGTCCGTCTCAGCCCCTCCGACTCCTGCGTTTTACAGTCTCTACCTTACGATTCCCGCATGAGCTTCACCCACGCAAACGCAGCCGGAGCAAACGACTCTCTCGATATCCTTCAGATCCGCGCTGCCGATCATCTGCTGCCCGGAAGCACCCTTCCGTCTCTCCTGGCCGCTGCAGAGGACGCCCTACTCACAGATGCTAACAGCGCGACAGCCCGAAAAAGATTTGAGCTGAGCGGTCACCTCATCAACGCCAAGTCGATGGATATGACACGAATTGATGAGGTGGTGGCTGCCGGAGCGGTAGAGCTGTGGGAGATTCGTAACATTCATGTCCAGGCGCATAATTTTCACGTTCACAACGCGCGCTTTACCGTCCTCAGCGTTGATAACGAGCCTCCCCCACCCCATCTCGCGGGATGGAAAGACACGGTTTTTCTCCCCGCAGGAACATCGGTACGTTGCCTGATCACGTTTGGCCCCTATCCCGATCCCTACCTGCCCTATATGTACCACTGCCACCTGCTCTGGCACGAGGACATGGGCATGATGGGCCAGTACACCGTGGTAGCTCCCGACGAGGTCAGCTCCGCCCCGCGCAAGATCACCGCCCCACCCGGCGCGGGAGCAACGGGACACCATCCCGGGATGTCCCACTGACGAGGGTCTTTGCCCGCATCATCTAGTTTTTGATGCTAATCTCACGTTTAGCGCTGTCTGCACGTTTATAGGGTAGAAAAAGATTTCCCCTGCGGGAACAGCCGCAAACAAAGGAGAAAACGTGCAAGACACAACAGGGATAGTCCACGCTATCGCACCTACTCCGCTCGGCGACCTCACCTTCGTCGCAGACGGGAAGGCACTCCGCGCGATTTATTTCCCCGGCCACTGGACGAACCCCAACGATGAGGCCCGGGGGGAAGCTGTCGATTGGGATTCAGAACCAATCTTTGCGCTTGCACTGCAACAGATCAAAGAGTATCTCGACACCACGAGAAAAGAATTCTCTGTCCCCACGGCACCGGTCGGAAACGAGTTTCAACTCAGGGTGTGGGATATTCTGCGCGCCATCCCCTACGGGAGCACCCGAACCTACGGTGACATCGCCCACGAGCTGGGCTCCCCCTCACTGGCTCGACGTGTGGGCGGGGCCGTGGGAAGCAACCCGCTCAGTATCATCATCCCCTGTCACCGGGTAGTGGGAAGCGACGGCTCTCTTACCGGATATGCAGGAGGGCTCGAACGCAAACGGTTACTACTGCAGCTGGAAGAACCACCACTCGAGGAAAGCGGCAAACTATTTTAGGAAAAGGCTCATGGCTCGGATTCTCCTTCACAGGCGACCTTGAACATCAATTATCCAGAGGTCTCCAACTCAGCGCTCTGAGCGCGCCAAGAACGATAGGCTACGGGCATACAAAGCTATATCGAGGCTACCGCACGATCTCCTACAACCCGTGCCGCCCAAACGGTGCCACAGGTTGTGCAACCAACCCGACCCTTCTTGTGCCCTTTGGCTAATCACCGAGCACCAACCACAGCAAGAAATCGAGACCCACAATGAGCAATAATTCCGGTTCAATCGCCACCGAAACAGACGCGGCCACTGCCGGTACGACTGGAGCCGACATCAGCACGAAGATAAAAACAGATACGGTCATCATTGGTGAAGATGGACTCACCCGACCCGCCTGGGCTCACGCAAACCCCCTCATGCGCGCATACTACGACACCGAGTGGGGAATGCCCGTACGCGAGGAGCAGGGTCTACTCGAACGCATCTGCCTTGAGGGTTTCCAGTCGGGTCTCTCATGGAATACAATCCTGCACAAACGAGAGGCGTTCAGAGAAGTGTTTGCAGATTTCCACCCCGAAACAGTCGCCGCCTACGGAGACAAAGACGTTGACCAGCTGATGGCCGATCCCCGCATCGTCAGAAATCGAGCCAAGATTCTTGCAACAATCAAAAATGCTCGGGCAACCATCACGCTCCGAAATGAGGGCGGTCTGGTAAAATTTGTGTGGTCTTTTCAGCCAGAGACAACCCCGGCACCACAAACACCCGCAGACATTCCCACACAGTCTCCCGAGTCTCGGGCCCTCTCGACCGCCCTGCGCAAACGAGGTTTCTCCTTTGTGGGACCCGTGACGATGTACGCTCTCATGGAGGCCATAGGCATGGTGGACACACACCTGGTAAATAGCCACAGGCGAGGTAGTTCGGGAGTGTGGGGCTAGGCGACGAGAAACTTCCAAAGCCACGTAGACGGACCTTGACACTCAAGGATACTCTGCACTAAAAGAGCCTTGGCTGTTCTATGGGAGAAAAAGATGGCGTGGCAATGCTACGCTCACGACTCTGCTCAAGTCCGTGATCCCTCATCAGAGGGCGTATCCGACCCGCCAATTGTTCTCGATATTCTCGAGGCACGTAGGCTGATGCCTTCGAGTACAGCATGTTGTACCGATCCACAAGCTCCGGATGGGTCTCTTCCAACCACCGCATAAACCAGGCTTTAACACCCGGCCGAAGATGAAGCGGAGCATAGAGAACACGGGTTGCCCCAGACTCAGCGATGAGCTGCAGGGCCCGATCCAGGTGCTCCCTGCTATCCGTCAGATAGGGCAGAATAGGCATCATAAAGACGGAACAGCTTAAACCCCCCTCCACCGCCGCGCGCACCGTGGACAGGCGTGCGGCGGTGGAGGGGGTTCCAGGCTCAATCGATTGCTGCAGCTCATCATCAAAAATTGCGATGGATACCGCCACGTCTACGGAAACACTGGCGGCAGCGTCCACCAGCACAGGTAGGTCACGCCGCAAGAGTGTGCCCTTAGTGAGGACTGAAAGCGAGGTTCCCGAGTTTGCGAGTGCACCAATAATCCCCGGCATCAGGGAGTACCGCCCCTCGGCACGCTGATAGGGGTCTGTATTTGTACCGAGCGCCACGGGGTGTCGCGCCCACGAGGGTTTGGATAGTTCCCGAGTAAGAACCTCCACAACGTTTACCTTCACGATAACTTGTGAGTCAAAATCTTCTCGCTCGTTCAAATCGAGGTATGTGTGGCTCGTGCGCGCAAAACAGTACACACAGGCGTGCGTGCATCCGCGATAGGGGTTTATCGTCCACCCAAACGGCATGGTTGACCGACTATGAACACGGTTCAACGCGCTCTTCGCAAGAACCTCATGAAACGTGATCCCCTTGAATTCCGGAGCACGCACTGTTTTTACCAGGCCGTCTAGCCGAGTCAGCCCAGGAAGGGTGCCTTGTTCTTGAGCGGTAACTTTCTGGGCATTCCATCGCATCGATACATTCGAACATATATTCGAATATTGTGCAAGTGCGCCCGTCCTTGCCGGTTGGCCTAGCGACGCTGAGCCCTGCGGTACGGAGAAACAGTTGGGTCGCCCTGCAGCCAAAAACGCCACGGAAAGAGCTCGGAACCGCCCTCCCCACCCACACCCGTTCGGGGGCCTCGAGAAAAATTGGGGAGGGGATACCTGAGTACCCTCACCAGGGCGATGCCCGGCGGGGACTCCGTCAGAGCGTCAATCCCATTGTGCTCGGGATACCTCAACCCCACAGCCCGAGCAAACCGCCCGGGACCCCGCGCCAAATCCAGATCCGTTTTACTTGTGGGTCTTCTTTGGCGAGCGATATCCCTCCCGTCAACAACCTCACCGGCACGAAAGAGTACAGCTGACGGCAACCCGACGGGCGAACAAACGAGGTTTACCGCGCTATGCATTCCATAGTTAAAGTACACGTAGAGCCCGCCCGCTACACCAAACATCACCTCGTTGCGCGGAGTCATCCCCATACGGGCGTGAGAACCCGGATCGGCTATCCGACCGGTTCCCTTCCCGTGATATGCTTCAACCTCGGTAAGACGAACGGTGACAGTCCCCTCCGGCAAGCGAGTAGTAAAAAGGGCACCCAGGAGTTCCGGAGCCACTTCTAGCGCATCCCGCTCAAAAAAGGCTCGGGTGGGGACAAGAAAATCGGTGTTACTCACGGCCACTGTGAGACCCCTACGGTCGTGACGGATCGCTCCGCACCCGCTCGTACCATTTTACAGCAGATCACGCTCGGCCCCGGTCGGGCTACTTCCTCGGTCACAACAAAGCACCCGTAAAGGCAAGAATCTCTCGAACAACCGGCTCTGCGGGAAAGAGCGTGGTGCCGTGATTTCTCCCGGGCAGGGGAACAAAGAGTCCCCCCATTACCTCTGCGGCCCGCTGCGACTGCGCATAGCGGGGATTATCTTCAGTTCCCGCCATCCACAGGGTGGGCACCGCAACGTGTACCAGAACCTCCTCGGGAATCCCCCGCTCGGTCTCAACCCGTTCAAAGTACGCGGCGAGCGCATGTGGATCGTTTCGCTCAAAAACACCGCGGGTCGAGGAGTCGACTCGGCCGCCCGCTCGTTCCTCCCATCCCTCGATAAAGGCGGACATCCCCCCGATGCGAAGAGCCTCCAGGTAATCGGGAAAGAAAAGGCGCGCCACCTGACCTGCCGATCCGGCGGGTGTACCGCCCAGCATGCTTGCGCTTGTTATGCGTTCGGGGTGGGTCACCGCCATCTCCAGGGAGAGCCGGGCCCCGATGGAGTATCCCACAAAGTGGGCGGAACCGGCCCCCACCTCATCGAGAACGGCAATCAGATCCAGGAGAAACAGATCGCGCGAGTAGGAATCTGCGAAGTGGGGTTTATCGCTCAGACCGTGCCCGCGCAGGTCAACCGTTACAACACGAAACGCCTCTCGAAACCCACGAACATAGCCGAGGCCACGCCAGCTGGCCCGGGAGAGGCCTGAGCCGTGGATCAGAAGGATGACGGGACGCTCTGCATTGTTATCATCCACCTCATAGGAAATTCGCACCCCGTCTGCAGGATTGTAAGCCTCCCCACGAATCATCGTTGCCCGCCCTCGTGCAGGGGCGCTGTCGCGGTTGCGTCACTGAGCGGACCCACGTTGGTGATCCGGATAACAGCCTCGCCGGCCGTGACCGATTCGGCCAGGTCAACCTCAGCACTCATGCCCCAGTCGTGGTCACCCTCGGGGTCATCAAATATCTGCCGAACCAACCAGACTCCGCGACTCTTTTCGGGGGTCTCATCCACAGTGATCAGGTGCGGGCCTCGTGCCTGGGGTCCAATGCCTAAGGATTCATACTCGGCAAAATAGGCGTCAAGAGCATCCGCCCAACGTTCGGAGTCCCAGCCCGAGGTCCCATCAATCTCTCCCAGTTCTTCAACCCTATCCAGGGCAGCCAGTTGCACCCGGCGAAACATTTCGTTTCTGATGAGCACCAGAAAGGCCCGGCGATTACTCAAAATGTTTCGCGGGGTGGGCGGGAGGGAGCGGGCCACCTGTTCGTGCTGGGCCGGATCGGGATGAGCCAACTCTTCCCACTCGTCCAGCAGGCTTGAGTCTACCTGGCGCACCAACTCGCCAAGCCACTCGATAATATCGAGCAGCTCCTCGCTCTTCTTCTCGTCGGGCACCGTCTGACTGATCGCCCGATAGGCATCCGAGAGATACCGAAGAACCAGACCTTCAGAGCGCGCAACCTTGTAAAACGATACGTACTCGGTAAACGTCATTGCCCGCTCGTACATGTCGCGCACAACAGATTTGGGAGACAGCTCAAAGTCGCGGGCCCAGGGGCGTTCGGCAGCGTACAGTTCAAAAGCTGCGTCCAGAAGCTCTTTCAGGGGCTTGGGATGGGTGACGTCATCAAGCAGTTCCATACGCTCGTCGTATTCGATGCCCTCCTGCTTCATCGCCGCCACGGCCTCACCCCGCGCGAGGAATTGCTGTGCGTTGGTGATGGGTCGGGGGTCTTCGAGCGTGGACTCGATCACCGAGATCACGTCAAGAGAGTGGGTAGGAATATCCTCATCGAGAAGTTCCAACGCAGCAATAGCAAACGGCGAGAGCGGCTGGTTGAGAGCAAAGTTGGCTTGAAGATCAACCGTGAGCCTGAAGCGTGTGCGCTCCTTCTCGTCCGTGTACTGCTCAACTATTCCAGCGGAACGCAGTGTACGGTAAATCTCTATCGCCCGCAGGGCCAGTTCGTATTGACGGGCTCGAGGCTCATGATTATCGAAGACTAGAGTTTTGACCGTTTCAAAAGCGTCGCGTCCCTGGGCTATCACGTTGAGCATCATTGAATGGGTAATCACCATGCTGCTCGCCATCTTTTCCGGTTCCGCCGCAATGATCCGCTCAAAGCTGGGCTCACCCCAGGAGACAAAGCCCTGCGGGGCTTTTTTGCGGATAATCTTACGTTTTTTCTTGGGATCATCTCCCGCTTTCTGGACCATTTTGAGGTTATCAATCTCGTGCTCGGGAGCCTGCAAGACAACGTCACCGGCGGTATCGTAACCGGCTCGACCCGCTCGGCCCGCGATCTGATGAAACTCGCGGGCGTTGAGCTGGCGCATCCTCACCCCGTCGTATTTGGTCAGTCCGCTCAGGAGAACCGTTCGGATGGGGACGTTGATGCCCACACCGAGGGTGTCGGTACCGCAAATGACCTTCAAGAGTCCACGCTGAGCCAGCTGCTCTACCAACCGCCGGTAGCGCGGCAGCATACCCGCGTGATGCACCCCGATACCCGCCCGAACCAGGCGCGAGAGAGTTTTACCGAAGCCCGTTGTGAACCTGAACTCTCCGATAGCCTCTGCGATTTCGTCACGCTGCTCGCGTGTGATCACCCGGATGCTCGTGAGCGATTGCGCCCGTTCGGCAGCGGCGGCCTGAGCAAAATGCACCACGTAAATAGGTGCCTGACCACCCTGCATGAGTTCCTCAATGGTCTCCTGAACCGAGGTGGTCACGTAGGTGTAGCTCAGGGGTACGGGCCTACTGCTTCCCGTGACCTCAGCGGTGGGGCGGCCCGTGCGGCGGGTAAGATCCGCCGCAAGGTCCGTGATATCCCCGAGAGTGGCAGACATGAGGATGAATTGGGTGTGTTTCATGAGGAGCAGGGGAACCTGCCAGGCCCAGCCTCTCTCGGGGTCTGAGTAATAGTGAAACTCGTCCATAACCACCTGACCGATATCCGCCTCGTCTCCGTAGCGAAGAGCCTGATTGGCAAGAATCTCGGCGGTGCAGCAGATGATGGGAGCGTCGGGGTTAACGGCAGAATCGCCAGTGACCATCCCCACGCTCTCGGCACCAAAAATCGCAACCAGGGAAAAAAACTTCTCGCTGACCAGAGCTTTAATCGGGGCCGTATAGTAGGTGCGGAGACCGGTAGCCAGAGCGGTAAAGTGCGCCCCCGTTGCCACAAGTGACTTTCCCGTCCCGGTGGGTGTTGACAGGATGACATTGGAACCAGAAACGATCTCCATCAACGCTTCCTCCTGCGCCGGATAGAGACTAATCCCCGTGGACTCCGCCCACCCGGTAAACGCCAAAAAAATAGCATCGGGGTCGGCCTCACCCGTTTCTTGCAGGGTAGCCAGCGCCGTGGGAAGTCCGGTTTTTTCACTCACCCCTCTATCCTCCCATTTTGCGGGCTGTGACGGGAGCTGTGGACCGACTTAAAACCTCAGCTGGGCAGACCATCGGCAACCAGCTAACCTAATTACAGTACGTGTGTCTGTGTACTCGACAACATCAATTTTTAAAGGAGAATCCCATGACCCATATCTCTGGCTCTCGCTATCGCGCAGTTGGTTCCTCCGACCTGATGGTTTCTCCCCTGGGACTCGGGGGCAATGTCTTTGGGTGGACCGCCGACAGGACATCCTCATTTGACGTTCTTGATGCATTCTTTGATAAGGGTGGCAATTTTGTCGATACTGCCGATGGCTACTCACACTGGGCTCCCGGTAACACCGGTGGCGAAAGCGAAGAAACAATCGGAGCGTGGATGGACTCTCGCGGTAACCGTGATGAGGTCATCGTTGCCACCAAGGTGAGCACCCACCCAAAGTACGAGGGACTCGCGGGGGCAAACATCCGAGCGGCTGCTGACGCATCCCTACGCCGACTAAACACCGATTACATCGATCTTTACTATGCACACTTCGATGATCCACAGGTTCCACTTGAAGAGACACTCACCGCGTTTAACTCCCTCATCGAAGCGGGGAAGGTACGATTCATTGGAATCTCCAACTACTCGGCAACGCGTATCGACGAATGGATGTCTCTCACGGAAGAAAATTCCTTCTATCGCCCCGTGGCCCTGCAACCACACTACAACCTCATGGAGCGCGATTTTGAGTCAGAGCTACGGATCAGAGCTCAAAAATATAATCTCGGGGTGTTCCCCTATTTTTCGCTCGCCAAGGGATTCCTCACCGGAAAATACCGGGGTGAAACGGTAAACAGCCCTCGCTCCTCAGAGGCTCATAAGTACCTAAACACCCGAGGAGAACGGGTGCTTGATTCCCTGGACGCCATTGCTTACCGCCAGGGTGTCGGCGTGGCTAGCGTGGCTCTAGCCTGGCTCCGCGAACAGCCAACCGTGGTCGCCCCCTTGGCTAGCGCTCGCGACCTGGAACAGGTTAAAGCCTTGATTACGTCCATGAGTCTTGACCTCAGTCCTGAAGAACTCGCCGCGCTATCGGCCGCCTCAGATGTCTAAACGCAAGACGAGAAGCCACACCCAGGGCACGGGTTTTCTTATTCATCACGGCACCAAGCCCGAGCCAAACCCACTGGTGTCAACGGGATTCCTTCCTCCTCCCGAAACGGTTAGCCAGATTATTACCGAGGCCTACTCCACTTTTCTGCATGTTCAAGACGGTAGAGTTGCGAACTACATTCCCAGTCTTGCGAGTACCTCACCCCACCTTTTTGGTATTTCCCTGGCCGATATGAACGGTAATCTCTACTCCGTGGGCGACAGCACACACAGCTTTTCAATGCAGAGTGTGTCAAAGCCGTTTGTATTCGCCCTAATCCTAGAAATCATCGGCGCCCACGAGGCCCAAGAAAAAATTGGTGTTAATAACACCGGACTCCCGTTTAACTCGGTTCTTGCCCTGGAGATGCAGGAGGGAAGAACGTCGAACCCCATGGTTAATGCGGGGGCAATAGCCACCACCAGCCTTGCTCCCGGTGACACCGCGGAGGAGAGATGGCGATTCATTCACGACGGGCTTAACCATTTTGCCGGTCGGGAACTTACCCTAGATCACGATGCGTATCACTCAGAATCCGCCACGAATCAGCGCAATAGGGGCATCGCACAGCTACTCGAAGGCTATGGAAAGATTTATTCCAACCCGGAGGAGGCCACCGATAACTACACCAAGCAGTGCTCTCTGCGGGTCACCACCGAAGACTTAGCCGTGATGGGGGCAACCCTTGCTGATGGGGGGCTCAATCCCCTTACCAAGCAGCAGGTTGTCAGCCCTGAAACGTGCAAGCGGGTGTTGGCGGTACTGGCCTCGTCCGGTCTTTATGAACGCTCCGGCGAGTGGCTTTACAATATCGGCCTACCCGCAAAGAGTGGGGTGAGCGGTGGTCTCGTAACGATTTCCCCGGGTAAGGGTGGAGTTGCTTCGTTCTCCCCACCGCTGGACTCTGCGGGCAGTAGCGTGCGTGGAACTCTTTCCGCTTCTTTCCTTTCGGAAAGGCTAGGTCTTAATCTTTTTGCGTCCAAGCCGATACAGTAATCACCAATATCAGCTAATCGCCGGTTTGTATATGCGCAACAACACTTTCAGAGGAAGTCCATAAGCAAGCCGGGGAAAACCGATAATTTTGCCAGGAGCTAACAAAACGTTCTAGTCTATTTACTATCGCGCAATGTCGGGTGACCGAGTGGACACCTGGTTCCCAGTATTGATAACGCACCGTTACCTCGTAATATGTACAATTTTGAACGTCCAACACCTAACCGGTAATACCCACAAGGCACTTCATGTCACACTCTGAA
Organism: Lysinibacter sp. HNR; assembly: GCF_029760935.1. Taxonomy (NCBI): domain Bacteria; kingdom Bacillati; phylum Actinomycetota; class Actinomycetes; order Micrococcales; family Microbacteriaceae; genus Lysinibacter; species Lysinibacter sp. HNR. The sequence continues at coordinate 1,889,520 of NZ_CP121684.1, forward strand.
AAGAATCGCGCTCAGCAGCTTCATCCGAATTACACCGCCCCGCTGTCGAAGCACAAAGGAAAGCTTCGCAGCATTCTCATCTCTCGGCCTGCCCTTGCCGTCACGCTCATCCTCGGCCTCCTCGCAGCACCCTTCACAGTGTCATCGGGGGCAACAACTGCCCACGCAAACACCGATGGGACCGGCGTCATCATCAACGAAGTGTACCTCAAGGGTGGCAGCGCCAACGCCGTCTACAACCAGAAGTTCATCGAACTTTATAACCCCACCCAGACAGAGGTCTCTCTCGGCGGATGGTCGCTCCAATACCGCGCAGGAACCAACACCGCACCGGTGACAAGTAACAACGTTGCAGCCCTCAGCGGCACCATACCCGCCGAAGGCTATTTTCTTGTGGCCATGAGCGGAAACGGTAGTGTCGGAGCTGACCTACCCACCCCCGATCTTTCTATCGGACTCAACCCGAGCGGGACGCTGGGCCAACTCTTTCTTTCATCAAGTACCGAGCCGCTAACCGTAGGCGCGGGATCCCTCACAGGCTTACCCGCTATTCAAGACTTTCTGGGGTATGGCGCTAACGCAGCAGCTTTTGAGGGATCGCCTGCTCTTGTGACCGGCGCAAACAGCGTGCCTAATTCCCTTGCCCGCACCAATTTTGTCGACACCGATAATAATCAGGCAGACTTCACTCATCCCTCCACGATCACCCCCCAGAGTGCTACCAACACTGACCCCGAAGATCCAACGACTCCACCCATTGTGGGCCCTCCTGTGCCTCCGCCAGCAGAAAAACTCACCATCGCGCAGGTTCGAGGTACAGGGGCCCTCTCTCCCTACCAGGGCAAAAAAATTACCACCTCGGGCGTTGTCACTGCGACGTACCCCACCGGCGGATACAGCGGCTACTACATCCAAACCCCGGGAACAGGTGGAGACCTGAATCCGGTCACACACACCGTATCGGACGCAATTTTTGTCTTTTCTGGCGCTACCGTTGGGCACGTTGCTATCGGCGATCACGTTGAGATTACTGGCACTGTTGGCAGCTATCAGGGGCTCGCCCAGGTGACGGTAAGCAACACTTCCGACCTGGTAAAAACTTCTGAATCAGTCGTGGACCCCGTTCCGGCCCGAGTTTCTTTGCCCGCAACCGAAGCGCAGAGAAAAGCGTTTGAGGGAATGCTTATGGAGCCACAGGGCGACTTCACGGTGACAAACACCCACACCACCAACCAGTACGCAGAGATAGGTTTGGCCGCAGGAGCAACACCACTCATCACCCCCACAGAGATCGCCCGCCCAGGTAGCGCCGAGTATGCTCAAGTGGTCGCTGACAACGCTGCCCGGTCGGTTACCCTGGATGATGGTTCCTCCACCAACTTTCTTACCACCTCCAAGGACACCCCCCTTCCGTATCTATCAAGCTCCGAACCTGTGAGCGTGGGATCCTCCGTAACCTTCAACTCGGCCGTTATCTTTGACTACAGAAATGGTCGTTGGAAGTTCCAGCCGACCACGCAGCTCACGGCAGAAAACGCTGCGAGCACACAACCGGTAAAATTCTCCAATGTACGCACCCCCGAGCCCAATCAGGTCGGTGGCACGATAAAACTCTCCAGTTTCAACGTGCTCAACTACTTCACTACCACGGGAGACAGTATCCCCGGCTGTTCCTTCTACAACGACCGGCAGGGCAATAAAATAACCGTTCGATCTGGTTGCGACGCGCGGGGAGCCGCAGATGCACAGAATCTCTCACGGCAGCAAGAGAAAATCGTCACCGCCATCAATACCCTCGACGCAGACGTGGTTGCTCTGGAAGAGATCGAAAACTCCGCAAAGTTTGGTAAAGATCGGGATAACGCTCTCAGCACGCTCACTGCCGCTCTCAACAGCGCAACCACAGGCAACCCCTGGGCTTACGTTCCCTCCCCCAGTACGCTTCCTCCTCTCAACAAGGAAGACGTGATTCGCACGGCGTTCATCTACAAAGAGGATGTGGTCGCTCCCGTAGGAGAGTCACGCATCCTCACAGAGGGAACCGCGTTTAATAACGCTCGCAAGCCTCTTGCCCAACAATTTGCGGCTAAAGGTGACGAAGGCGGCGAAACCTTTATTGCCATCGCAAACCATTTCAAGTCAAAGGGCTCCGGCAGCGGAGCGGACGCAGACACGGGTGACGGACAGGGGGCTTCCAATCACTCACGAGTGGCACAGGCCAACGCCCTGATTGACTTTTCGGAAAAACTACAGCAATCACAGAACACCAACAAGGTGTTTCTCCTGGGCGATTTTAACGCGTATAGCCAAGAAGACCCTCTGATCACACTCGCAGATGCGGGTTATACCGACCTCGGTGCGGCAACGGGTAAGTACACCTACTCGTTTGACGGTGCGAGCGGTTCCCTCGACCACATATTGGCCTCTGAGGGGGCGGCTCCACACGTTGCCGGAGCGGACATCTGGAACATTAATGCGGGCGAGTCAATAGCCCTCGAGTACAGCCGCTACAACTACAACGCAACCAACTTTTACGACACCAGCCCCTATCGATCGAGTGACCATGACCCGATCATCGTGGGCATTGATCTGAACACCACGTTCTTGCCAGATGTTCCGATTAACCTGCTCAGCATTAATGATTTCCACGGACGTATCGACTCGAACACGGTAAAATTTGCGGGAACCGTTGAGCAGTTACGACAGCAGCACGGCGATGCCAACACCCTGATGCTCTCCGCCGGGGACAACATCGGTGCCTCACTCTTTGCCTCCTCAATCCAGCAGGATCAGCCCACCATTGATGTGCTCAACGCACTCGACCTACGGGCAACGGCGGTGGGCAACCACGAGTTTGATACCGGTTTCACCGATCTGGTCGATCGGGTGATCGGTCCCGAGAATAATCCCAACGCCCTCTTTAGCCATCTTGGTGCCAACGTTTACGCTCGCGGCACCACAGATCCGGTTCTCGACGAGTACGCGCTCTTTGATGTAGAGGGCATCACGGTGGGAGTCATTGGGGCCGTCACCGAGGAAACCCCCACCCTGGTGTCTCCGGGTGGAATCACCGATCTCAGCTTTGGTGATCCGGTTGATGCGGTCAACCGCGTTGCGGAAAAACTGACCGATGGAAACCCCGAGAACGGGCAGGCCGATGTTCTTATCGCGGTTTATCACGAGGGTGCCGGTGCCGGCACCCCCGACGGAGCAACCCTTGAACAGGAGGTTGCCGCAGGTGGTGCCTTTGCAAAGATTGTGACCGAAACAACAAACAGTGTGGGTGCCATCTTTACCGGACACAGCCACAAACAATACGCGTGGGATGCCCCAATCCCGGGGAAAGACGGGCAGACTCGTCCCATACTTCAGACGGGAAACTACGGCGAGAATGTGGGACAGGTTGTTCTCTCAGTGAGTCCCGACAGTAAAGAAATCACAGATTACACCGCTAACAATGTCCCCCGCACCACCACAAATGACGTCGATTTGATCACTAGTTATCCGCGAGTTGCAGAGGTAAAAAGCATTGTGGATGCAGCGCTCAGCGAGGCCGCAGTCATCGGTAACCAACCCGTCGGAACAATATCGTCGGACATCACAACGGCGTTTAGCGGAGGAAGCTACGTAAACGGTGTCTACACGGGAGGAGACCGTGATAATCGAGCTGCGGAGTCTGCCCTGGGCAATCTGGTAGCCGACTCTCTCGTGTCCAGCCTCTCATCTGAGGAACGGGGCGGCGCCACAATCGGCGTGGTTAATCCGGGGGGCCTTCGAGCAGACCTTCGCTACGGGGCTGATGGCGTGATCACGTACGCGCAGGCAAACGCTGTTTTGCCCTTCGTAAACAACCTGTGGACCACCAGTCTGACGGGTGCTCAGTTTAAAGCCGCCCTCGAGCAGCAATGGCAAACAGACGCGCAGGGTAATGTCCCGTCCTCTCGCCCCTTCCTCAAGCTTGGTCTTTCACAAAACGTGCAGTACACGTTCGACGAGAGCAGGGCACAGGGTGACCGGGTAACCGGCATCTGGATTGACCACAAGCCCATCGACGCCACCGCCAGTTACCGAATCGGATCGTTTAGCTTCCTCCTGCAGGGAGGAGACAACTTTCGTGTGTTCACTCAGGGAACCAACACCAGAGACTCCGGGCTGGTCGACCGCGACGCCTGGATCGATTATCTTCGAACTAATCCCGGTGTGGGTCCGTCGTTTGCTGCCCGCTCGGTTGCGGTGACTGAAGCACCCACCACACCCCTCAACCATGGGGATAGCGCCGCAGTGACTCTCTCCGGCGTTAACCTGACCTCCCTGGGAAGCCCCGAACACACAACACTCGTGACTCACTGGGAGTGGCCCGGCGGATTTACCGTCCCCCTCGTCAGCGATGTTCCGGTGTCTAACGGCACAGCCTCTTTTGCGGTCCCAATTCCCGGCCTCTCACCTGCTCCTTTTAGCGGTGCGTCCACGTTGACGAGCACCGCCGCCCTCACCAAAATTGGTGCTGAACGCTTTACCCGCACCGCCGCCCTCACCACAGTAGACACTACTGCCAGAACGGCTAACTTTACCTCCGGTGAGATTGTTGTCACGCTAGAGGAGTCCGGTACTACCGTGCGTATTCCCGTGGAGTTGACGAGCAACCAAATAATCACTCCTCCCAACGATAAACCCACGAGAAACCCCTCTCCCACCACCGATGACCAGCTCACGGAGCACAATAAAAACCTCATATCGGTATCACCCGATGTGGTCTCTCCCGGCGACACCATCACCGCCTATCTCGGTGGGTGGCGCGGCGGGGGATTTGATGACGGCTGGCGCGGAGGATGGACAAGCGTGTGGATGCACTCCTCCCCCACGATAATCAGCGACGGGTGGGTTCAGGTTTCCAGTGCGGGAACAGTGTCTGCTCGCATTCCCCTTGATACCGAACACGGAAAACACCGGATCGTGGTGCTTGACTCCGAAGATCAGGTGATCGGCTGGGATGAGATTACTGTAGTTGCTGGCAAGGAGAAGGGAAGGCTCTCCCAAACAGGTTCGGAGTTCGGCGCGTGGACTCTCGGAGCTCTTGTCCTCCTTGCCGTGGGCACGACGCTTATTGTTCGCCGACGCAAAGACAACCTCACCCACTAGTCAAGATACTTTGCGAGGTCTCCTCACCGTCACGGTTAGCGGTGAGGAGACCTACCGAGCCCCGGAGATGCGCTTCCACTCCGCAATCTTGGCCTGTCGTCCGTCCCCCGATGACTTACCGGTGAGCCTACGCTGCACCCAGGGCACAACGTGATCTCGGTAATACACCGCGTTCTCACGAAATCCGGGACGGGGGTTGGGCCGCTCCGCCCTGACCTGCCAGTCACTCGGAGCCGGGTAGTGCAGGGCCTGTAACACTCTGCTCGCCACCCGGTGATGCCCTACCGAATTGAGGTGCAGACGATCGGGGGACCAGTACTGCGCGGCAGATAGTTCGTGATCTGTCCAATTATCGACAAAAGGAATCGCGTTCTTTGCCGCAATGCGGCGCACCTCGTTATTAAGAAGATCACCCTTACGCTCGATTGAGCCCCCCAGGGGGAGCCCTCGCGTGGGATTTCCGCCGCTCAGAAGAACAAGCTGAGCCCCACTTTCAGAGACCCGCTCTATAACCGTTTGAAAGAGCGCAATGAGTTCAGCAGCATGGGTGCGAGGACGAAGCATGTCATTACCACCACCGTTAAAGGTGACGAGGGTCGGGGAGAGTGCAAGAGCCCGATCCAACTGCTCATCAATAATCACGCGAAGCAGTTTTCCGCGAATCGCTAGATTTGCGTAGTACACAGCCTCAGAGGAGGCTTGGGCAAAGCCCTCCGCTACCAGATCCGCCCATCCACGAACGTAACCGTTCGACAGCTCGTCGCCAACTCCCTCGGTGAAACTATCACCCAGGGCCACGTATTTAATCTCCTGCATCATCACAGCATATTCCAACAAGACAGAATCTTTGAGAGAGGGTCGCGCAGAACGCCACTCACCGACTACGGTCAAAGAGAACGAAGTTTTTCGCAGTTCCACCACATAAGGAGACCTGAATGTTTGACTACGACCCCTATAAAGTACTTGCCCCGGTTCCTTCCTTCACGCTGATGAGTGACGAGATTCAGGATGGTCGATTAATGCCCGCGGCCCAGTACTCACAGTCCGTGGGAGGAAGCGATGCCTCTCCACACCTTTCGTGGAGTGGTTTTGCTCCCGAAACAAAAAGCTTTGCTCTCACCTGCTTTGACCCGGATGCCCCGACGGCTTCCGGGTTTTGGCACTGGGCTGTTTTTAATATTCCGGCTGAGGTCACCACCCTGGAGAGCAACGCCGGCGCCCCCTCCAGCCCGTTACTTCCCTCCGCGGCTGTAACGCTTCCCAATGAGATGCGACTCAGCCACTTTATCGGAGCCGCACCGCCCCAGGGAACGGGTGTCCACCGCTACTTTTTTGTTGTGCATGCTTTAGACGTTGAATCACTCGACATCGACCCGAGGGCAACACCGGCTGTTCTCGGGTTTAACCTTCACTTCCACACGCTCGGACGGGCGATCCTCACTGGCCTGGGAGAGTTTGGTGCCCCTGCCTAGGGATAGTGAGATTCAACCCAGGGCCAACTGACCTCCGCGCTCAGGAAGGGGAACATGGATGGTTTATCAACCTCAACGATGATCCATCCGTCGAAGGGTTCTGACAGCTGAGACAAGAGGAATGCTTCCAAGACCCGGCTCATAGAAGAAGTTGTCGCTCATAACCTGATAGTAGGACTCCCCCAGCTCTCGGCTTTGCTGTGCCCTTTTCACGTCAATGTCCTTTATGTGCAGATCAGCGATGCGGTCCCCGTATTTCTTCATAAGCGCGGTAAAGTCTGCCCCACCCACGCAAGGTGGCCTATGTCGAATCCCGCCGCGAGCAGATTCTTTGGTATGTGGTCGAGGACATACTCGGTTTCGTACTGGGTCTCGACCTAGGTTCCTACGCGGTTGTGGAGGGACGATTTTACACCCTCCGCTACCAGAATATCTGCAGCATCCGCCAGGAGCTCGGTTACACGGTCAAGCCTGTCCTGGTCGAAATTATGCCCGATGGCTGCGGCCGTCTCAAGACGACTTCTATGACCAGCAACGTCCATATCCATCGCAAGAAAAACTCGATCAATACCCATGAAGTTTGATTCTTCAGCGCGGCGACGTAGCGGATCAAACCAGCGAAAATACTCAGCACTGTGACGCCTCAGTGAGAGGCCCTGATCCTCGGGGAGTCCAATCTAAACATAACCGGGGGCAACACGTAGTCCAGAATCGTCGATGACACGCCTGTATGGTTGCAGGGTTTGTGCGGGGAGAACCTCCAGCATGACCGCGCCAAACCCCGAGTCTTTGACCTCACGCAGCACTCGTGGCTGCTTGGTGAGAAAAGCGGGCTTGGTGTATTCCCACTCGACGCTGACATCAATCCATTGAAGGGCGTTGAGGGCAAACTGGTTATGAGAGAGCGTCATGGGGGACTCTTGGGCTAGTGAGAGTGGTTATGATCGCATAATTGCAGAGAGGAAAGGTGAGTAATAGCGCGTAAAATTGTTGGCCTTGTATACAGAAACGGGGGTGAGAGATATATACCCCACCCCCGCATTCAGCACAGAGCTAAACAGGAAAACGAACACTTGCGGCTACCGCACCGCCACCGGGCATATCGGGTTCTCTGACCGCAAAAATACTGGCCTGTGAGAGTAACGCCCGGCGTAGTATTTCGTCAACCACGCCGTAGTTTCGAGCGTCGTCGGACGGAGCCAGCGTTATTGCACCGGACTCCTCGTCAATGATCCCGGGTATGTTCCGATCGATATCTACAAAGAGGGTCTCAACCGCGCCGAAAGTGGCGGCCCTGGCCACATCGCTGAGGTCGGTGATGGCCTTTCCGTGTGCTCCCCTGCTCGCCATGACGTCTTTAAGCTCTTTGAGCTCGGCTGCGTATAGATCATCGAGGATTTTGCGGGCTTCGGACGCGAGATCGGCGTCTGTTGTCTCTTCGGGATTTCCCTGAATACTGGCTTCTGCCAGATTAGGGTAGGTATTCACCGATCGGAATATACCCAGCATAGGTTCGGTACCCGCGAGTATGAGAGGAAGGTTGATTCCCGTGAAAGCCGGACGTAGAGCCTGGTTGATCGCCCGGGCATACTGCCGCAGACGCACTTTATGACCCTCGGAACCCTGTATGCGTCGGTCGGGAGAGCGACCGTTAATTGATTCAAGGCCTACAGCATCAGCAGCGTCTTCTGGCATTCCGGGAATCTCCACAACAACGGGTGGAGCGTCCGCAGAAATTTCGATGAGGCGAACCGAATTGACCGCAAGGGCGAGAACAAAAGCGGCCTGTGGAAAGGTGACGGCGCGCAGCAGAGGCTTAACGTAGAAGCGATCCGCTACCTCAACCGTGGACTCTAGAACATTGGGTAACCGGAAGGTTTGAATTGACTGGGGGGTAACAAACAGTGCCAGACTGCGAGAAAGATAACGCCAAAAGGAGCTGTCTTCGATCAGACCTTCGAGCTGCTCTTGGACAGATTCAATATCTGCCTTATGCGCTCCCACCGCTCGCAGCTGCTCAACCGCAGAGGCGGTGAGGTTTTTGAGTTCGATTCTTGAGATCTCTGTTTCCGAGGGAATCGGGTTCGTCTGCAGGTAAATAGAAACAGAAACCGGTTCCCGCTCGTTCACAAGCTGCTCAATATCGGCTCGTGTCGGAATGTCAATATAAAGCATGACATCAACCCCTTCGTAGTCTCTCAATAAGCGGATTGGGCGGTTGATTTCTCTACCGCTCAACACTGTACGTTTAGCTTATCGCCGCAGATACCCAAAATCATATACCCGGCAAAAACTTAACGAACAACTTTTGATTTACCTCACTGACCGGGCGTTAACGCTCCACGCTGTTCGTATCCTCGGGCGTAAAATTACACTCCCTAGGGACCATACGCAGCATCCTAAACGGTGAGCATGAAGGAGGTCTTACCCAGGGGTACCCCATTCACCTGAGCCTCGATAGAGTGTTCACCCGGGTGGTAGGTGCGGGTGGAGAGGGGAGCGAAGGAGTGTTTCCTCTGAAACTCGATGCGTTCGCCGGGAGCCACCGTTTTTGTGGCCAGCTTAAACACCTTTGCGCTCTGTGTCCCATTGGCTTTTTGGTGGTGAATAACGTAGTCGACCATCACCGACACTGCATATTTTCCATTGTTTTTAACGGCCAGACTAAAGGGCAGAGAACCTCCCACGGATACAGTTTCGGTCGCAATGAACGGACCCTCTGTCACCACATCATCAGAAGCCTCAAAGCCCATGAGGCTCAGGGCACCCTGATCACCGCGCTTGATCAGGGTTCGCAACGCGTGCCTCACAACCCGCACGGTGTGTTTGTCGGGTTCTGCCAACCACATGGCCGCTGTTTCCAGCACAATATCGGCGTTGTTGCGGCTGAGGTCGTTCAGGTGGTTTGCGACCGAGCGCCTCACCATATCACTGGGGTCACGGTAAAGGGCGTTGAGAATCGGCAGGGTAATCCGAGGCTGGCGAGTCAACTCGGGAACCCTCCTCCCCCACGGAAGAAACATGCGGGTTCCCTCGCTCGCAAGGCGACGCACGTGCTCGTCGGGGTGCATTGTCCACTCACGAATAATGGGTAGTGCGCGCTCCAGGTTGGCGTTGAGCATCGGCCGGATCGCAAACTCACAGGTTAGCCGCGACGTGAGATCAGCAAGCAGATACATACCCTGGTCAAAACCTTCGGGAGTGGCATCCTCTAGTGAAGCGGCACTCACCGCTTCGCTCACAGGCCAGATCATCCACCCGTGAAAATCGTCACGCGTAAGTGCCTGACGAATAACAGCGGCGCGATATGAAAAAGAACCGACAAGGTCCGACAGGACAGCAGCGGCGATGTTGTCGACCCTCTGCTTGAGTGGGGTATCCGCGAGTTGGTCGCCGATCCCAAGCAGGGCCGAAGCTTCCCCAATGCCTCGACCCGGCACCTCTGCAGAAGACGCCCGAAGAATTTTGCGTAGCTCACCCACCTGTTCGATACCAAGCAATTCATCAGCAGTGGGCATAGGGCACCGTTCCTTTTGGATTACAAACCACAAATATCGAACATATATTCGAATAGACCCTTGCGATGCTAGCACACCTTCTCGACTCGACGGACGCTCCACACTATTCCGCAGGCTAAGGCTCTGCAAACAAAACGACCGCTAATGCCTATCGATTTCAGGTTCAGCCACCACGCTCCCCCGCGTAGAGAGTGCAATCCGCAGATGGCTTATCCAAATCATCAGAGACCCCACGAGGATTATCGCCGCCGCTATCGCAACAACATACACGGCAACCCCCGCGTATCCGTTATCGAAGTTTGCCGGATTCAGGAAGGGGTAGGGATACCAGTGTTCCCCGGTTCTTGCGTCAATCGAAAAGCTGCCGCGGAGGAGCGTATAGGTAACCCATACGAGGGGGAAGGAGATTATCCACCACAGCGAGCGCCACGCAATTCTGACGGGATCGGGACCCCAGATCCAATCGACCAGAATGTAGATGCAGGCAAACACATGGAAAACCTCGTTTGACCAGCCGAGCGTGGACCCCTGCGGCAATGGGATCCCTCGCAAAAGCAAGTTGTAAACCAGGCCGGTAATCACCATATACGTCACGATTGACACACGAATAATTGAGAACCAGGTGGGGTGGGCCCGGTTGCGGTATCCCAGCCAGGCCAGCACAACCAACATGATGGCCGAAAAAATGTTGGATTCGATGGTGAAAAAGCTAAAAAATCCCACCAGAAGGAAAGGAATGTCACTCAGAGGGTTTTTCTGCCAGAAATTTATGCTCACCGTGAGCTGCCCAATAACAGCAGCCACTATGAGGGCGCTCATGAGCAAGCGAATAAGCGCCCAGATAAGCACTGTTCTTCTCTTCGTCACAACGGTCATCTTACGCTCCTGTACCAACATCACTGTCAGGTCTGATTGTCACGGCCTGCCCTCAGACTGACCATCGATATCTCGGATCATTTCAGAGGCTATCTGTATTTCACCGGGAAGATTCAAAAGTCAGTACTATGAGCATATATGTCATGATTCAAATATTGAATAGCGCCTCAGGATTTGTCTCAAGGAGATATCTATGAAAAAATCACTGGCTACAGTCTGTCTCAGCGGAACAATAGCCAGCAAACTCCGCGCCGCGGCAGAGGCCGGTTTTGACGGGGTCGAACTCTTTGAACCCGACCTGATTGTGTCTCCCGAGACCCCTCAAGAGATTCGTAAGAGGGCCACCGACCTTGGGCTTACTCTCTATCTTTACCAACCGTTCCGTGATTTAGAGGGTGTTACAGAGGAGCGGTTCAGAGCAAATCTCCGTCAGGCGGAGGCCAAGTTTCAACTCATGGATGAGCTCGGCATCAATACCCTGCTGCTGTGCAGCAACGTAGCAACCGCCGTCATTGACGATGATGCACTTGCCGCAAGCCAGCTGTACAGACTGGGCGAGATTGCCGAGCGCTACGGTATCCGGGTTGCTTATGAGGCCCTAGCCTGGGGCCGTTTTGTCAACGGTTACGAGCACTCGTATCGCATCGTTGAAGCGGCCTCCCATCCCAATATTGGGGTCTGCCTTGACAGCTTTCATATCCTCTCCCGGCAGCACGACCCTTTAGGAATCGAAGGGATTCCCGGCGATAAAATTTTCTTTGTTCAATTGGCGGACGCCCTACCCCTCACCATGGACGTGCTCTCGTGGAGTCGCCACCACAGAAATTTCCCAGGTGAGGGAACGTTTCAGCTCGGCAGCTTCATGTCTCACGTGATTCGAGCCGGATATTCGGGGCCTCTCTCCCTAGAAGTTTTTAACGATGTCTTTCGACAGGTCGACAGCACAAGAACCGCGCTCGACGCGATGCGCTCCCTGGTCTGGCTAGAGGATCAAACCCTGGCGGAACTGTCCCGCCTGGATAACGCACACACGCTCGGTACGTCCGAATACTCGAGTGGCCGACTCCGGGTACCGGGCACGCCTTCCGCAGCGAGGGATGCGGGTTCTATTCGGGCCTCGGGAACTCTACAAGCCCTTCCTTTGGTTACGGAACCACTGGGAATGAACTTTATTGAGGTGAACACGGCACATCCACACACGATCAAAAAATTGCTGCATGAACTCGACTTCACCCTGATTGGCACTCGCCCAGAACCCCCCGCACAGCTGTGGGCACAGGGTGAGGCGCGCATTATTGTAAGGACCCCGGTAGAGCAATCTAACGACCCTGCGATTGTTGCCGTGGGATTTACGGTGGCAGACCCCGGGGTCTCCGAGGAGAGAGCGATACGGCTTCGCGCGCACCCCTCTGCGCAGAGCAGCCGGGCGATTCAAGCTCCCGACGGCACCGATGTGTTCCTGTGCGATGCCAGCGTAAAAAACCTTTCGTGGACAACAGCATTCTCTGCGAGTTCAACTTCTACAGTTGGGGTTGTCGGAGAGCCGCCTACTGTGTCTGAGAATGCGCCCACCGGATCCGGAAGATCAACCAACGCATCCGGGGCCCCACCCCTGATCGAACGTATCGATCACATCAATCTCACCCACTCGTGGCAGCACTTTGACGAGGCCGTTCTGTTTTATAGCAGTGTTCTCTCGCTGCACCCCCAGGCCACGGAGGATGTAGCTGGGCTTATCGGGTTGGTGCGTAGCCAGTCCGTGAGTTCTGAGAACGGTGCGGTGCGGCTCCTGTTTAGCCTCATACCGCCACTCGCAGAGATCAAGCAGCCATCGGATCACCCAATACACATCGCTTTTACTACCGGTGATGTGGTATCGGTGGCACGGCGAGCGCGCGATCGGGGGATGCGATTTTTGCCCGTTCCCGAAAACTATTACGCGGATGTTCAGGCCCGCTACGACTTGCCTTTGCAGACGCTCGACACTATGCGCGAGTTTAATCTGCTCTATGACCGGGATGAGCGGGGCGAATATCTCCACTTCTACACAGCAACGGTTGACAATCTGTTTTTTGAGGTGGTGGAGCGTCGCAACGGTTATGCGGGTTATGGTGCCGCCAACGCTCCTGTGCGTTTGGCCGCCCAGCACACAACATAGCCAGTCTGTTGTCGAATATTCTCAACATCCCCTTGCAGCCCCATAAACAAATGTTTAGCATATGAACATGTATTCAATCTTTCATTGGATCCTTAGCACCCCCCGCGTGCGCTTCTCCCAACCCTCAAAGCATCCGGACGCCCTCACCAGCGCATTGCCTCGTTTTCGGGAGAACTCATGAGTGCCGCGGTAGAGACGCAGGGCCTCACTAAAAAGTTTGGGTCACGTCTTGCTCTTCGCGGGGTAAATCTCAATATTCCGCGCGGCGGGGTGTTTGGTGTTATTGGCCCCAACGGTGCGGGTAAGACTACCACCATGCGTATTCTGCTCGACGTCATGCGCCCCACTTCGGGAAGAGTGAGGGTACTGGGCGAGTCCCCGCGTGGCGGCGGGATAAGTCTCCGCCGCAGGATCGGCTACCTTCCAGGGGAGCTCATTCTTGAGGGTCGCGTAACGGGGCACGCACTCCTAGAGCACTACACGCGCATCAGCGGTACTGTGCGACCCGGCATGATCGCGTCGCTTACAGAACGCCTCAACCTAGACTTGAACGTGCCGGTGCGCAGCCTCAGCAAGGGTAATAAACAAAAACTGGGCATCATCCAAGCTTTTATGCATCAACCGGAGCTGTTGGTACTTGATGAGCCCACCAGCGGTCTCGACCCCCTGGTGCAGCAGATTTTTCTTGACCTGGTTCGCGAAGCTAGGGATGCTGGACAGACCGTTTTTCTTTCGTCTCATGTGCTGAGCGAGATTGAGCAGGTAGCCGACGAGGTTGCGATACTTCGTGCGGGGCATGTGGTAGCCACGAGCACCGTTGAGCGTCTCCGAGCCGTGGCTCGGAGACGCATCCGAGCGCTGGTCGCTATAGCCCCGGAGCCGCAGGGTGTGGATGTCCTGGAGCACATCCACACCCTGTTTAGCTCGCTACCCGAGCTACGCGATCTACAGGTGAGCAGAGAGCCCGTCAGCTCTCTCACGCCCGCCACCTCCCCCGACTCCACCGATTCCGCAGGCTCTGCGGATTCCCCCGGCCTACTCTCGATAACGGGCTCTCTCGCGGGTGATCCCGACACCTTCCTCAAGACCATTGCAAGACTACATGTGCACGATATCAGCATCGAAACGCCTAATCTTGAAGATGCTGTTCTCACACTGTATAGCGAGTCGGATGCCGAGATCACTAGTTCTCTCACGAAGGAGACCGGATCATGAGCGCCACCACAAGGCTACCTCTGCTGCGTCGCTCGTTGCACGAGTCCTGGCGTTCTCTGATCGGCTGGTCGGTTGGTTTGGTTGCGGCCCTCTCGCTGTATCTGCCCCTTTTTCCCTCCCTCGGGGGCAGCTCCGGAATGCAGCAACTCATTCATCAGCTTCCGTCAGAACTCGTGAACACGCTCGGCTACAACAATATCTTTACCGGCTCGGGTTATGCACAGACCACCTTTTTTGGTTTGATGGGATTTTTGTTGTTTTCGATTGCGGGTATCGGTTGGGGAACAGCCTCGATTGCGGGTGACGAGGAGCGGGGAACCCTTGAGCTTACTCTCGCGCACGGTGTGAGCCGCACACAGCTTGTGCTAGAACGTGTGGCCTCCATTGTGGTCAGGATCGGGGCGTTGGGCCTGGTTACTCTCGCAACCGTCTTGATCCTGAACGGCCCCTCCAACCTCAAACTTTCCGCAGGCAACGTACTGTCGGGGGTTATTGCCCTGTGCGGGGTGGCGCTGCTCTTCGCGTGCGCGTCGTTAGCGGTTGGTGCAACCAGTGGACGTCGTACCTGGGCCCTGCTGGGAGGCACTTTTGTGGCCGTTGTGGGATACGTTTTTAATGCCGTAGGCAACCAGACACAAAGTGTGGAGTGGCTGAAGAGTTTCTCACCGTATTCGTGGGCGTTTCGCAACCAACCGCTCACCAACGGGTGGGACCTCGGCGGACTTGCGTTAATTTATGGCGGTGGGATACTGCTCGTTCTGGTAGCGGTTATTACGTTTAACAGACGGGATGTGGGCAGGTAGCACAAAAACACCACCACCTTATCCGCTCCGGTTTTACTCGGGCGGCAACTTTTTACTCAGGTGTCGACCGTCGACCCTGACGTTTAGCAAGTTTTGCCAGGTCTTTTTCTATCAGATATTTGATGCGGGCATCACGTTTTTTCCAGTATTCGGCGTCTCTCACTAGCCTGGTCTTTTCGGTGGTGAGCATAATTTCAAACGAACGGCTCACCTCACGCCAGGCATCTTGACGAGCCTTTTCAGCGGTTTCGCGAACGTAGTCATCGTCGTCGTAGAGCCTCTCGAGCTCTTCTGCGAGCATTTGATAAGACTGCTGCCGACGAGCCAGCTGGCTCATCTCTTCGGCGGCGTGGTTCTGGTGCCTCACCCACTGCGAAACTGAACCCTCGCGCTGAATACGCACCTCAGCGATACGCAGAGCATCGGCATGTTTCTCAATTGCAAGAGCCTCAAGCTCATCACGGACCGTCTCCATAACAACTTCTTCGTTATATGCCGATTGGTCGCCCATAGCGTTGATGATGATGAAGTTTTTGGTAGCCATACGCACGGCAACCTCGGCAATCATCATTCCCTGACTGACCACCTCTTCTATAGAGGCAACCTCGGCGGGAACACCAACATACGGTCTATCAGCTAAACGCTTACGCTTATGCTTACGAAATAAAGCCATCGCTCACCGCTACCTCCCATCGACATTACGAGACACAGATCCGCGCTACTCACACAAAATGGGCACCACCGGCACGATAGCGGATATAAGTCGAGCCTACTGGAAGCCACAGACATTGGGGCTGCGTAACAATAAAAATTTTGATACCCCCATAAATTAGCATCCAGCCCTCTTTTATGGATAAGATAACTAAGTTGCCTTTGGCAATAACGGGATGTGGCGCAGCTTGGTAGCGCACTTGACTGGGGGTCAAGGGGTCGCAGGTTCAAATCCTGTCATCCCGACTAAAGGGCCGAAGTTATAACTTCGGCCCTGCTGACCGTCCCTTCTGCTTTCGAGGTTTTTGAAACCGTCTTAACCTCACTGTTTTCTGTCAGTGCCATGTTGGGGGGGCTTCGGATTGTGGCGGGGGCTTCATCGCACGACGATCGAGCCGAGGAGTCTCCAGTTCGGTTTCCCCGCATACAACAACGCCCGGATCCATCGAGTTGCGGTGCCAAACCATTCAATAGCGAAGCTCCAGCACGCCGCCTTCATCCAGGTGCTTCGCGACTTCGGTACTAAAGTACACGTTCTTAAGAACCTGCCCGATGTCTCGATACAGCTATACCCACGGGACATTGCGTTCGCTATCGATGACACACTATTCCTCGCCCGATCCCGCGATCCGATTCGACAAAAAGAGCAGCGCGCGCTGGAATCGATGCTCTCGAGCTTCTCTCGGGTAGAGCGTCTTGAGAACGGGCTTATTGAAGGCGGCGACGTGATCGTGAGTGACAGCGTAGTTTTCGTAGGACTGAGCGAGGCCTCCAATAGGGAAGGGGTAACAGCGTTGCGACAGGCAATGAAACAGGCGGGCATCAAACGTGAAATCATTCCAATCGAGTTCTCCGGACGTGGAGTGGTGCACCTAGACACGAAATTCACCCTGGTAGGCCCGGGCCTCGCATATGTACACTCCGCCGCATTGACACCACATTCTCGAGCAGAACTCGCCGCACGATTCGAGATCATCGAGGCAACCGACGATGACGCTCGCTCACTTCGAGTCAATACCGTCGCGCTTGCGCCGAATCGCATCATCATCGATCGAAAAGCACAAGCCCTTGAGCAAGCCCTCCACTCACACGGGGTCGAAACCGTGGTTATCGATTTCTCAGAGGTCACCAAGTTCCCAGGCGGGTTCCGTTGCGCCACGCTTCCATTACGCCGCGGAAAAGCATCGGAGACAGACGCGCCACCCTAAAGATCGGGCACAAATCAATACATGAGATTTTCAAATAAGTAAGATTTGATTCGGCCTACTTTGTGCGAGTGAGAGTCCAAGCATTCCCAGGGCTCCGATCAGGTAACATTGAACCTTCAGTTCATCGTTCTGATCAGAAAAGGCGCCAATGTTGATACACCTTTTAAAGCCCCTGTGATAACTCGCCACAAACAGCAACGTGTAGCACATACGGGGCACCCCACCGCTCTCCCGCGTGACCCGGATCGAGAAAACGTCACGATAGTCATCCCCTCACTCGACGTAAGAGTATGAGTTCCCCGATGCACCGGCAACCAGCATCTCAAGAAAAATCAACAAAAAGACTGCAACTGCCCGGGGCTTTCCGGCTGGTGCTCGCGGGGGAATCTTTCTCCCTCTTTGGTACTCAAATCGCTTCGATCATGATACCCCTCATCGCTGTTCTCACACTGCACTCGGGCGAGTTCATGATCGGCGTGCTCAGCGCGGTCGGATGGTTACCCATCATCGTCTTTGGCCTACTAGCCGGAACGATCACAGATCACACCAGTCGCTGGAAGATCATGGTGATCTGTAACGCGCTACGTGCACTCCTGATTACCATGATCCCCGTCCTCGCCCTCATGGGACACCTCACGATTCCTTTCCTGATCATTATTGCTTTCCTGGTGGGAATCTGTAACGTATTTTTCGACATTGCCTATCAGACCTATGTTCCAGACCTAGTATCCATAGACCTGCTCGGCCTCGCAAATAGCCGCCTGGAACTCATCCGTTCCATTGCGCAGCTCGCGGGTCCGCTTCTTGGAGGAACACTCGCCACTGTATACAAACCCGAGTATCTCGTCTCAATAAACTCGGCCACCTTTCTTATTGCCCTCATCGCACTGCTTCTCCTGCCCGGGCGCTACAGACCACTCCCCCGCACCCCCGGTGAGCATAACTCGTCCAAGCCAAAGATTTTCGAAGACCTGCTCTCCGGACTGAAACTCGTCTGGCGATCACACCAGATTCGACTGGTTGTATCGTCCGGAGCATTTCTAAACATTTTTGTGGCTGGAGTAGGCGCACTCTTCATTCTTTTTGTTACTCGTACGCTAGGCTATGACCCCGTAATATTTGGCATAAGCGTCGCGCTTGCCGGCGCTGGTGCTCTCGGTGGGGCTATAACCTACCCGTACTGGGCCCGAAGGTTTCATGAGGGCCAATGCGTTGGTCTTGGGTTACCGTAACGACACTGGGAACGCTCCTGCTTGCACTCTCGATCTGGACCAGTATTCCACTGGCCCTCGTCCTCATCGCACAGATTTTAATTGGCTATGGAACCCCGATCATCAACATTGCACTTGTAACTCTTCGACAAAAGCTCACGCCCCCGGGCTCCCTCGGGAAAGTCAATGCAAGCGCTCGGGTTGCAATAATGAGCAGCCTACCTCTCGGTGCCCTGATCGTCTCTTTTATCGGCGAGAATCTTGGTATTCCAACAGCACTGTGGGTTGCTGCGATTGGAGAACTTGCGATTCTCTGCATTCTCGGACCGGCACTTCTACGCGTGCGGTAACCCTGTAGCATCACCGCTCAAAAGAGCCAGTATCGGTGCGGCTACGGAGTTTTTTCCAGGCCATAAACGATGCAATCACCATCAGCAGGGCTCCAATAGTTGCGGTTATGGTGACACCACTCTCAAACGCTTCCACCGCAGAGGCCATGAGCCTACTGCCCAGCTCGCCTCCGATCTGCTCCGACATATTATAGGCACCGGCAAGCGTTTCCCGGGCGGCCGCTCCATCTTCTGGGGCTAATTCCTCCGGCAAGACCAGAGACATACGATAGTTCGCCGTGAGGATTCCCCCCAGCAGGGCCGTTCCCAAAACGGCGCCCATCTCATAGGCCGTCTCCGACACCGCTGCGGCTGCACCTGCCTTATTGGGCGGCACCGCGTTCAGGATGAGGTCGTTTGAAACTGTTTGGGCGGCACCTATTCCCACTCCAAGCAGAATAACCGCAATAAGAACCACTTCCCTGCTCGGATGGTCGGGACCTATCGCCAGTAGAAGGTACGCGGCCGCTGCAAAAAGCAGCGCGATGGCTACCACTATATGTGGCGAAACTTTACTCGCTAACGGAACAACAACAATCCCCACCACAACCAAGACCATCAACCCCGGAAGGAGGGTGAGACCTGCCGTAACGGGGTCGAATCCGAGCACAGTTTGAAGGTGCTGCGACACGAAGAAGAGAAATCCCACCAGTGCAATCGTAATGAGAAGGTTAACCAAAATAGCACCGCTGAACAGCGAATTCTTAAACAGTCTCACGTCGAGTAAAGGTATCGGACGCCGTAACTGTCGACGCACAAAGAGATAACCAAACGTACCGCCCACCAGGAGAGATATCACACCGACTACATCAAATCCTTCACTGGCAAAATGCTTGATCGCATAGACGACACCAACCATTGCCACCAGCGAGAGCAGGATACTCAGGAGGTCAAGCGGCCCGGGGTTCGGATCACGCGATTCCCGCACCAGGAGGGGCACGCCAATGAGAAGAGGAATCAAAATTGGAACCGCAATCAAGAAGACAGAACCCCAATGGAAGTGCGCAAGCAAGACTCCACCGACGAGTGGGCCCAGGGCAGCTCCCGCAGCAAAGCTGGTGGCCCAAATCGCAACAGCAAGTCGACGCTGTTCACGATCAACAAAAATACTGCGAAGCAATGAAAGTGTGGAGGGCATAAGCATCGCCCCAAAAAAGCCGAGGGCCGCGCGTGCGGCGATAAGCTGGCCCGCACTGGCAGAGAAGGCAGCAAACACTGAGACCAGAGCAAAGCCGGTTGCCCCAATCAGGAGGACTCGACGTCGGCCAATACGGTCACCCAGACTTCCCATACTGACGAGCAATCCTGCCAGCACCAGAGGGTAGCTATCGATAATCCATAGCTGCCCAGCTGCGGTAGGCTCCAGCGCTTCTGCAATCTGAGGCAAAGCAAAACTCAACACCGTGTTGTCAACCGCGATGAGCAACACCGAAAGGGTCAATACCCCCAGGGCAAGCCACTCTTTGACACCGGCACGTTGAGGAGGCTGGTTTTCAAGCGCACGAGGCATGGTCACCTAATTTCTAAAATAGAGTATCGCTACGGAATAAAATAACTATACCGTCTACCCGGTACAGTAAAAAGTATATTGATAAGTTCTCCCCAGCACAAAGAGACTTAGCGATCCTGGAGCGGCAACCACATCTCTGTTTCAAGAGAGGCCGGCGCGGTATCCTTAGGCTTGTTCAGGTAGTCTTCCACAAGGGGGCGATTGGCCAACGCATAACCGGACGACATTACCCAGCATCCGAATAGCCACTCGTAGACCGAACGCATGTCAGCGTAGGGTCCCCGATATCGCAGCACCGCGTACGTGCCACCCTCGATCGTGAGCTCACGCACCACGGCAGCATCGGGAGCGACGGGAACAGGAGCACCCACGAGAGTCTGGGGTCGCACAAAACACGCGTGCGAGATCAGATCGCTTTCCTTCTTGGCCGTCGGGTCGTCGCCATAAACTCCCAGATAACGCTGAGCATCTGGGTCAAGTCCGTGCGAGGAGTACCAAACAGCCAGATCGGTAAAAGCCTGCCCTATTGTCAGGTAGGGACCCTTCTGGCTCACCGAGAGGCAGTCAATAGACGCAATTTCCCTAATATCAACACTAAAAGAATTAGGATCAAATTGCGCACGGGCACGTCGGAATTCAGAGTGTGAGCCCTCATTCCTGTAACGAGCGGGTGGCATTCCGTAGGTGGCGCTGAACGCCCGTGTAAACGACTGCACACTGGGGTATCCACACTCCACCGCGATGCGAGAAACCGCAATCGAGCTGTTAGCCAGCAGATGAGAAGCTTTCTGCATCCTCAAGCGTTTCACCAGAGCAACAATAGACTCTCCAAATGCCGAGGTAAAGACACGATGCCAGTGCTGGGCAGAAAGCCCGACAACATCGGCCAGACTCGGAAGATCAAGCGGACGGTGCAGATTATCGTAAATATGGGACACCACAACATCGAATCGTTCTTCATAGTCGACCCACTGGGACGGCCTCACCGCATTTTCCTCTCTCAAGCGTTACCAGACATGTCTGGGGTAATAGCGTCGTAGTGGCCAGGACGTGTCTCGCCTGCCCCAGCCACTATAGGAAAATCCTAACGCACGCCTATGTTTACGGTAATCTCGCCGTTTGCGGCGTAGAGTTCGTACTCACACAGATAGGTCTTCGCCAGATCAGTACGCGCCCAAACTTCCTGCCACGCTTCAACAACGTTGTGCCGGTCATTATCTCGAACGGAGAATACCTCGCGAACGGATGCTGGAATCACGGCGAGGGTCATCCCGTCCGGAACGGGAGTATCAGATTTCACTGCCGCACCAATGATGAGTGAGTAAAAGCCGTTATTGTCCTGCCCCGCGTTTTCAAAGTTGCTATACAGGGCATAGGTATCCTCCGAGAGCCGCCCGGGGATACTCGCAAGTATTCCCGAACCGCTCACCTCATCCCAAAACGGGGGGATGGTCGCGGCAGAGTCCGCATTGGTCGTGCGAAGCTCAACACCGATAATCGTAACTGGGTCATTTACAAAAGTTGTCATACCCCACACGCTACCCGGGGAGGGCTTTACAATTTGTGCTGTCCTGAAAAAATTGCCCCTATTCACAACAAAATTGAACGCGGCTAGATGCGGCGTCGAGTCCTCAAAACCAAAAGAAGATTCCCGAACACCACAATAACGACCCCCATAGCGAGGAGAAAAAGGGGCTCAAAATCCTGTCCGGTGCGGGCAAGCTTGTCAGCTTTCTCCAAGCCGGCACTATTTTTACCCTCCCCGTCCTGCACAATAGTTGTATCTCCTCGCTCGCGATCTTCCGGTCTGAAGTCGGACAAGAAACCCACCTCGTGAACTGTTGTGCGGGTCTCGGGGCTCACGTCTTCGGTGATTGAATCCGCTACGGCCTCTGAACGCAGCGTCTGCTCGGAAGAGGGCGAGTCGATGGTGGTCACCGCAAAAACACCCGTCCAGGTCTCCCCGGCAGGAAGGTCTCCGATCTCGCAGAAAGAGAGATTATCCTGAGGAACACAGTCTGCGAACAAGACAGTATTGACAGGTTCCTCGTCCGAGGATGGTACGTAAGAAATGGTGGCCGCGACGGGAACCTCAAAGACCAGAGTCACCTCCTTCGCGCCACCCCCGTAGTTTGCCACCGACACGGTGTAGTCGTGGGTGAGACCGGGCTGAACCGCATCATCCGGCCCCTCAATCGACACAACCAAATCCGTTTTTCCGGATGGGGCAGAACCAATGTAGACAAATCCTCCCGGGTACTCAAAAGTAGGTCCGCTCGTTCCGTCTCCGCGAGTCGTTTTTACATTTACATCCACCGGTCCGGCTGCGTGGGCCGGGGTGATCACCGTAGCCTGGTTTTGCCCCACCATCGTCGTTTCAGTACCGGAAATTCCGCCAAAAAGGACCTCCGACACCGTGAGCGTCAGTGTGGGAAGCTCCACCCGAACCGGTGTATTCCTCAGGTTGACACCGGTGATGGCCCCCAATTGCAGCCGAGTATTTTCTCCCCAACCCTGGAGAGCACCGTTTGAGTCCTGTGCAAAGGAGGAGGTTCCTCCCCCGTCCACGCGGGTGAGCGTCCCCGCAAGAAGACCAACCGCTTGAGTGGGAAGCACCTGGTCGTTACTCCGGGTTCCGTCACCAAGCTGGCCAGAGCCGTTGTACCCCCAGGTCCACACGGTGTTATTGGTGTCGAGAGCAATCGAGTGGTAGAGGCCGCTGTTAATATCCATGATCTTCTGCCCGCTCAGCGCGGCGACCCGCGTGGGGGTGGGATTATCCGTTTTTGTTCCGTCACCAAGCTGCCCAAAAATATTCAGGCCCCACGTCCAGACTGCACCCTCCGAGTCCAACGCCAGCAGATGTATGCCACCCGTTACTTTTGTGATTCTATGCCCGTCCAGAGCCATGATCTGCTCGGGAATAGAGCGGTCTCCCGTTCTCTCATCGCCAAGCTGGCCGCTATTATTACCCCACGACCACAGGGTGCCGTCCCCCATCAGGGCGAAGGTACCAGCTCCCGTTCCCGATGCCATCTGCACAACCGTGTGACCGTCCAATCCAATAACGGGCGTAACGTGCATTTGCGGATCGCCTGCGGAGGGGTCGATGGTTCCGTTACCTAAATCACCGCGAAAATTACTCCCCCATCCCCACAGTGTTCCGTCTTCGGTCAACGCAAAGGAGGAGCCTCCTCGTGCAAATACCCGGGTTGCGGCACGACCCTCAAGCACGGTGACCTGCACCGGAGTGGTTCGATTGACCCGGGTGCCATCACCAAGCGACGCGTTCCGGTTGAGCCCCCAGGCCCACACGGTTCCGTCCGCAGCCAACGCCAGGGTATGTTCCTGACCAACCGATATCTCTACTATCGTGCGGTCACCCCAACCGGTTACCTGCACGGGCAGCTCATACTGTGGCACACGACCCGTCTCAACGCCCACCTGACCGTTTTCGTTATGGCCCCAGGCCCACACGGTTCCATCGGCACCCAACGCTACCGAGTGCATCGACCCGCTATCGGTAGACACGTACCCACCAGGGACTTCCACATTAACCCGTGTGCCTCCCGAGGTAGGACCGCTTGACGGGGTAGGCCAGGCAAGCTCAGACGATGGTGCCGTTACAGCCGAGGCCGAACCGGCAACAATAAAACTTGAAACGATAACGGCAAAAAACGTTGCACAGACAATAGAGTATTTAACTCGAATGAGATGCGAAATCACAGTTCCCCTCAGTGACTATCGGCGTAAAAAATTACGAACTTAGGAAGACTACAGGATAGAAAACCTCAAAGAAAAGTAATTTTCCAAAGTTAATCCTTCGAATTCACTGAACGCTTTATCACAAATGCCGTACCCGCGACCAGATAGCCCTTCACGTTTTTACTGACGGGTAGGCATCAACCGGAGCGTCGTTGGTCTGGATCAAGAGAATCTGTGGGCAATACACGTACAGTTACGAAACCCCTACTCCAACCGCAGAGGCGTCCACCCAAAGGGAATAAAACCGCTCACACGAGACCGCTCGACATCCACCAGATGCGACCAGCCCTGTGCAGCAGCCACACCCGCAACACCCACCCCACCACGCGCCACCCGGAATCCAAGGTCGTCATTAAAATCGGCTTCTGGCATACTGCCCCGACGCACCGAAGCCCGCACGCTCCACGGCTTATCCAGCCAGCCTCCCCCGCGAAATACTCGGTAGTTGCCGTAGCGTGCGGGATCTACATAATCCCAGCACCATTCCCAGACATTGCCGAGCATGTCGTAGAGGCCGAAGTCGTTGGGGGTCTTTTGTGCCACGGGTTGCGCACTCTCCACGGAGTCGGTACTCGTCCAAGCGATCTTCTCGAGCTCACCGTAGTGCGCGGC
The DNA here is from genome assembly GCF_029760935.1 of Lysinibacter sp. HNR. Classification (NCBI taxonomy): domain Bacteria; kingdom Bacillati; phylum Actinomycetota; class Actinomycetes; order Micrococcales; family Microbacteriaceae; genus Lysinibacter; species Lysinibacter sp. HNR. The sequence goes on from NZ_CP121684.1 coordinate 1,914,107, forward strand.
CGTGGTGTTTGCCCGGCAAGCCCACTCCCACTCGGCTTCTGTCGGGAGCCGATAACCCGGGGAGGTTACTTCCCAGTTCACCGCATCCTGTTTTATGGAGTAGGCGGGTGCTAGACCAGAGGCAGCCGAGAGGACGTTGCACCACACGATCGCTCCCAGCCACGAGACGGAGTGAACGGGTGATTCTTCGCTTACCCAATCGGGGCGGCGCTTCTCCGCTGGTCGAGGAACATTGCGCCCAGGTGATCGGGGTTCGCGCAAGTGAGAACCCCTCAAGTTCTACCGACCGTGTGCTCCGTGATCGTGCATCCACCAGATCGATTGATCCCGCCGGGATTGTCGCCATCTCTATGGAGTCAGGGAACATGATCAACATCTTATCCCGGAGCACCACCGAATGTATAAGTTGAGACTGCTTTATGACGCTACAGAGTCGAGCACAATCCGATTAGGTGCGACCCTAGTCGAGCGGGTCGCGCGCGATGGGGCAGGTCATGCAGTGCCCGCCGCCACGACCGCGGCCAAGCTCGGAGCCAACAATAGTGATGACCTCAACGCCGGCCCGACGCAGAGCGGCATTGGTGAGGGTGTTGCGGTCGTAGGTAAAAACAACGCCCGGCTCGACGGCAACGGCGTTGTTTCCCGAGTCCCACTGTTGCCGCTCGGATGCGTACGCATCCCCCGCTGTTTCTACCACGCGGAGCCGCGGCAGTCCGAGCGAGCGAGCTACCACATCAACAAACGGGGTATCCCCCTCGTCGGTGATCTCCACCCCCGGCTCGCGGTCTGATGGCCGCAGTGTAAACGCATGAATGCCATCAACAATTGCCGGATGAACGGTGACCAGGTCGCGGTCGGCAAAGGTGAACACCGTGTCGAGGTGCATTGCGGCTCGCAATTTGGGCATCCCGGCAACAACAACCTGTTCGGCAGCACCGGCCTCAAACAGAGACTTGGCCAGCAGTGTGATCGCCTGGCGAGATGTGCGCTCACTCATTCCCACAAGCACCACACCATTCCCGACGGGCATGACGTCACCGCCCTCAAGCGTTGCCCGATCCCACTCTAACTCGGGGTCGCCCCACCACACGGTTGAGTACCGATACTCCGGGTGAAATGTGTAGATCGCTTTCATCAGGAGGGTTTCCTCCTGGCGTGCGGGCCAGTACAGGGGGTTGAGTGTGAGTCCGCCGTAGATCCAGCACGTGGTGTCGCGCGTGTACAGCGTGTTGGGCAGCGGCGGCAGGAGATACTCTCGATTGCCGGTAGACTCCCGAGCCAGGCTCACGTAGTCCGTGCGGTAATCGGTGGGCAAGTCCATCGTTGCTAATCCGCCGATAACAAATCGCGATAGGTCACGCTCCGACAAAGAGTCCAGGTAGGCCCGGGTTCCCTCCACGAGCCCCAGACCAACCCTGTTGGAGGTGACCACACGATCCAGAAACCACTCTCGAGCAGCGGGCATAGCAAAGGTTTGGGCGAGCAGGTCGTGTAGTTCCACAACCTCCACTCCACGATTGGTCAGCTTGTTGACAAAGTCGAGATGGTCGCGCTGGGCGTTCTCGACCCACATAACATCGTCAAAGAGTAGCTCATCGGAATTAGTGGGGGTGAGCCGCTCGTGTGCAAGACCTGGCGAACACACCAGTACTTTCCGTAGACGACCCACCTCCGAGTAAACGCCGTGTTTGATGGAGGTAGAAGCTTGTTCAGTCATGGTCTGAACTCCTTTCGATCGGTGTTAAGTGTGTCCGGCTACAGTGTGATCCATCCGGTCACGAGACCGATAACGGCCACAATTGCGATGACCGTAACCACCACAAACAGCACCAGTTCACCCGGGCTAAAGACGCGTCGTTTCTGTTCACGACGGGTCATAACAAACAAAATTGTTGCCGGAGTGTAAAAGATGAAGGAGATCAGCACTAGGCTTACCCCGGCCGCAAAGACCAGGAATCCCGTGTAGAGCGTGGCAAGAATTCCGATGAGGAGATCTCCTCGGAGCGTTGAGGGCTTAGCCCCGTCGTAGGTTTCGCGAGTGAGTCGGAGCTTTACAGCGTATAGTGCGGCGAGTAGAAACGGGATCAGCGTCATCACGGCGGCCATATCGAGCGCAAAGTCGAACGCGTCTTCAGAAAAATAGGTCACCACCAGCACCACCTGCGAGAGCAGGGTGCTTAGCAGCAGTGCGTTCACGGGCACATCCCGATCTGTCTGTCGCGCCAGGAACCGTGGCATGTCACGATCCTTAGCGGCAACAAACAGCACCTCCGCCGCCATGAGTGTCCAGGCCAGGTAGGCACCGAGCACAGAAATAATCAACCCCACCGCAACAAAGACACTGCCCCACGGCCCCACGGCCGCTTCGAGCACACCGGCCATAGAGGGCTGGCGCAACTCCGCGATTTCGGCCATCGGCATAATGCCGTAGGACACGATCGTGACGGACGCAAAGATCGCGAGCACACTCGCAAACCCAAGGATTGTGGCACGCCCAACGTGCTCGCGACGTTTGGCGTGCCGGGAGTAAACGCTTGCACCCTCAACCCCGAGAAACACAAAAACCGTGATCAGCATCGTGCCGCGAACCTGATCAAAGAGGTTTCCAGCGTAGTCGGCCCCACCCCAGTTGGCCGCAAATGCCGCCGGATCAAAAACAAAAAGTGCCAGCAGCACAAAAACGATGATCGGAACGATCTTGGCAATCGTCACAATAAGGTTGATCGCCGTAGCCTCTTTGATTCCTCTTCGCACCAGAATAAAAAACAGCCATAACCCCACCGACGAGAGCAACATGGCCAAGATCGTATCGCCCGCACCAAGCCCTGGAAACCACTGCCCCAGCGTCGACATGATGAGCACCCAATAGGTAACGTTACCCACACACACGCTAGCCCAGTAGCCTGCTGCTGAGAAGAAGCCCGTATACTCACCAAAACCCGCCTTGGCGTATGCGTAGACACCCGCATCAAGATCGGGCTTGCGGATCGCAAGGCGCTGAAACACAAACGCGAGCATTAGCATACCCGCACCAGCCACCGCCCACGCGATCAAGGCTCCGGCGACACCGGTCTCCTGCGCAAATCGACGCGGAAGCGAGAATACCCCCGCGCCAACCATCGACCCCACAACCATTGCGGTCAGGGCAAGCAGGCTAACCTTTGTTACGACACTACCGGTTGTACGAGAATCATCACTCATGAGAATGCCCTAACAGCTAATAACAAAGACCTCAGTTTCCGTCTCCAAACAACGAACCTGGCGGGCATCAACCGCAGCGTCTTCCCTCGACCGGACAGGTTCCAGCTTTCACGCAGACTAACCGCGGACGCCAATGGAAGAACGAAGAATAATAACGGGGTCGTGCTCAGCCACAAATAGTCCCTGAAGCTCATTCACCCGTCTCCCTTGTCACGTCATCACATCAATTCAGAAAGACACAAAACCAATCTGCACTTTAATAATTCTTAAATATATTAAATGCACATATCTTTAAGAAATCTTGATACAAACAATAGCGCTGAAAGCGGTTGCAGAGCAAGCTCTCTCAGGCAGTTTCATACTCAATATCTTGAGGACCAAGGTCGTTACTCTATCTCGGGCCGCCCGGTGAAGCTCCCCTCGTGGAGCCGCTCCCAGCGCTTCGCCTCAGGTCGCTCCTGTGTTTACTCGTGCGAGGCTGCAACATAAACACGCATCCCCTTCCCGACCAAAGAAGCTACTCTATTCCACGTAACGTCGTCTTCCCGGCACCCCCTCGCTAAGCTTCCGTAGCATGGCAACCTCTTCCTACACTGATATAGACAACCAGTTGGCCTGGAGCATCAACTCAAGCAAGTACGTGATTCGAGACAGCTGGATATCTCTTCGAGCAGACACTTGCCAAACCCCAGATGGCGTATCCGTAAGCCCCTACTACATCCTTGAATACCCAGACTGGGTATCCATCTTTGCTATCGATACCAACAACAACCTCCTCCTGACCCGGGAGTACCATCACGGCGCCGGCCTGGTGGCCCTCGGATTACCCGGTGGCGCGCAGGAAGAGCGCGACAGTGACGCGACAGCCGGCGCAATCCGTGAGCTACGTGAAGAAACGGGCTTCAAGCCCGGACAGCTCATCAACCTCGGTTGGGTGTGGACCAATTGGGGCAACCACACCAACCGCATCTACAGTTTTCTCGCCACCAACTGCACGCCCTCTGACCCGCAAAAGCTTGATCCGAGTGAAGCCATCCGTGTCAAGCAGGTGCCGTTAAACACCTTCCGGTCGGAGCATCTGGAGCAGGGGTATCACCGGCTTAACGCGATGATGGCTCTTGAGTATCTGCAAAGGGAGCGGGAAGCAAACGCGCCGGTACAAGCCAAGCGCCACAGAGGATCACCGGAACCGCTATGAGCACGCCCACAGCGACCCCGCCCGTAGCCAGGTCGGTTGCCGCTAAGAGCGCGGGAGCCACAAGCACCCCGACTACTCCCAACGAGTCGGTGAGCGGTATGAACGAGGCGTAGAAGAGTCCCGTGATCCTCTCCGGTAAGCGACGCTGAACCTCGGAAAAGTAGACAACCGTTGCCACTGATTCCATGACACCCGCAATGATCATTACCCCCAGAAACAAGGAGAAATTTTCGATCCAGGGCAGAGACATCCACACCGCCGCCTCCAAGAGATTACTGAAAAAATAGAGTCTTCCCGGATGGAAACGTCCCAGCATCCCGCTTAAAAGCGCACCAACAACACCCCCAAAACCCATCGCCGCGACAATCCAACCACTTGCCCCGGGTATATCGGCAAAGATTTCTCGAGCTAAAGCCACCACAAAAATTTCCCCACAGGCAACAGCGGCAACATAGCTCAGCGAGGTCAACACGATCATCCGTAACATTTTGTCCCTGTAGACGACCTGCAGCAGAGCTTTTGGCCCGGAGACGACCATCTGATAGAGCTCACCCTGAGGGATTTCCCGCGGTGATGAAGAGCTTGTCCAATCCCTTTTCTTCATGCCGATCATCAGCAACGCTCCGATTACGCTGAGCACTCCGGGGATGAAAAAACTATTCTGTATTCCCAGCGCGGCAATGAGAACACCCGCCGCCGCCGGCCCAAGAACTGAGCTCAGTCTCTCCGCCGTGATGATCCAGGAATTGCCAGCGGTTTCACTTCCCACGGGAATCACCATGGGACGCAGGGCCATCCTCGCGGGGAAACCAAACATATACACTACCCCCTCAAGCAGCAGGAGTATTTGCAAGTGCGAGAGAGAGCCCATAAACGGAACGAGCACGATCATTATTGATTGGAGCAACCCCGTCACCAATGCCACCGTACGAGGTTCCCACTTATCAACACAATAACCCACAACCACGCCCAGAAGAACGTTCGGAACGAGCCGCATCGCAAGCGCAATTCCCGTTGCGAGGCTGAAGCCAAAATATGTGATAGCCCAAAAGGGCAGGGCGACACCCAGCATTGCACCGGCCGATCGGTAAAAGAAGACCGAGACGGTTAGCCGCAGTAGCGCGTCATTTCGAGGGGCTTTGGGGGACGTTTCCGGATTATTAGATATAAAAGGTGCGTTATTCACTACTCGTTCTCGCTGATCAATTGGGGTTGTCGTGACCAAACCAGCATCAAACTTCCGCGATTGCGTTTTATTCGCGCACAACAAATCGATTCTCTCGCTGCAAGAAAGGTTCCCGGACTCAACCCAAACAATCAGCCGAGACAAATATTGGGTTGTCAACACGAGAGAGCATTTGAGTTATCCACGCTGGAAAGCATCTTGAGTGGCCCACGCGGAAGAACACGCTACACTCACTTCTTACTTTTTTACGTAGCAAAATTACAGACACGGAGAAGTTCCGGCCGTATCGATTGTGGTCTTAGTCACCTGTTGTTTTACGCGAGATGCATCACTGCAATAGTCCTGTCACGGTAAGTGCTTCGAATAGCTTTCACCAAGTATCACACAGACGGCTAGACCGGCGCACTAAAGTGAAACGAGTTAATCCGGTAACCGTTTTGAAAGTACAGTCGGTGCGCATCCTGCCGCTCGGGTTGGGTTCCCGAGTCAAGATGAACCTGTGAGGCCCCCTCCGCCTTCGCTAAATCGTGAACCCAGCGAAGCAGGCCCGTGCCGTACCCTCTCCCCCGCGCCTCCGGCAGGGTCGCGAGGTCGTCAATGTAGCAGTGATAACCCCACGCCAGGCTTGTGGTAAACCTGAATCCAGCCACCGCACGGGCATGTTCAGCGTCCTCGTCAAAAACACCCGCAAGTCGATACCCTTTATTCCGCTGGGTACCGACCTGCACAACAAAGCTCTCCTCATCGCTGAGGTGAGGACGCAGGGACCGCATTACCACGTAGGCCAGAGCGGTTTCACCCTGCGCTAGTTCTCGAATGATCATCTAAACCTCCACGTTTACAGAATCGAGCACTCGAGACTTGCCTGTCTTCTACTACAAAACAACCTCATCACAACCCTACATCCCACACCGATTAGCAGATCGTTCATTGAGAAAACATCTTCTCGTTCACCCGGCTCCCAGTGGTCTGCTTAACACGAGTTTTATAGAAGCCCTGTTGATTTCCTACTATGGGCGTGGTGCACGTTTCTCGGAGCGCAACTGCCACAAAACAGCAGGCGCGTCAGCAAGCGGGTAGAGAATCAGAAGAGTTGTCAGCAGTGGACCCGTGCTCATCGCGATGGAGGATAACAGCACTGCCCAGACAATAGCAAAAACAAAACGGAGAAGGTAAAGGCTTCACAGAGTTCCATTACATAACAGCGCGGAGTTCACCTCACAAGTAATCGTGATGTTTTTCTTTCTTATGGCGGGCGGTGCTTAAGGAGATCTCAGAGCAGCCCGACCACTCGAGCAGAGTGCCCAGTAGTTGTTCATAGTCCACAGTTGCCACAGGATTGTCAAGTTCCTGTGCTTCAATGAGCAATTTTTGAGCGTTTCTTCGTACCGCTATCCGGCCTATTATCTGTTCCCCCTGCAAGAGGGGCATCCCGTAGTAACCAAACTCTCTTTTGTCTGCTGGTTTATAGCTTTCGAGACGATAGTCTTTCCCAAAGATTTCTTGCTGCCGAGGGCGGGTCCACACCAGAGAGTCAAAAGGTGAGAGTGCCGTGATGATCGAGGTATCCCGCGGGACCGAGGTGTCGAGGGAGTCGTGGCCGTACCAGATCTCCGCTGATTTTTCGATTCTCAGCCTGCGATACGACGAATCACCAAGAACCTGACTGACAGCCCTCTTGGGCAACCGAAGATAGTCTGCGATGCTGGACACGGTTGCCACCCCTAAAGCCTTCAGGCTGATGTCAATAAGCCGCCGAAAACACTCCTCCTCATCCAGATCCTGACTCCGCAGGGGCTCGGGAATCACCGCGGCGCTGAGTGAGTACACTCGCCGCCATCGGGAATCACGCTGCACACACGCCAGTTCTCCGACGCTCAGCATCCACTCGCACGCCCATCGACCCGGCGATTGCCTTTCCCAACCGCTCCCCCTCGCGCTGTCCAGGTCACTCAGCGTTTTGGGACCCTCGGCGGTGATAAGGTCTCTGACCCTCGCGAGAGACTCGCGTTTTACTTTGGGGCCGCGCCACCCTCCCTGACGAATGCGCCTGCGACGCCACTCAAGGAGGGGCCAGAGTTCCAGCCCCATGATGGAGTGCGCGTGTCCCCCGACTCAAAGGTAAGCGTTTGGTCACGCGGCAGCATCAGAGAGTCGACGTCGGTAATCGTGACGCCACGCACTAAAAGGGCCAGTTCGTGAGCACGTCTTGGTGCCCACATCGAATCTATCTGCACGCATCCTAAAGAATCGATAGTGTCGGATACTTCGGGAGCCGACTCCGAGCACACGGCAAGCCCTTGGGCGTTAACGGCGGCCCTGCGAACCTCGTTGAGCGAGAGAGAATCTACTTTTTCAACCACAACACCACTCTCTCAGAAGTATTCGGGTTCACTAGATATCGGCAATAACGATCTTTTTCATCTCCATCAAGTGTTCAAAAGCATTTGGATGATCCATGAGTTCCTTCATGTTGGCGGGAACAATCTGCCAGCTCACCCCAAAGCGATCCGCTAACCAACCACACTGTTCTGCCTCGGGGACGGCGGAGAGGGCATCCCACAGCCGATCAATTTCGTGCTGATCCGCGCAGCTTACCTCAAGCGATACGCCACAGGTGAAGGAGAAGTCCTGCTCAACACCGGAGTCCATCGCGCCGAACCACTGCTCCCCTATCCGAAATTCGCTAAACATCAGGGCGTCCGGCGTAGCAGGACCGGTCTGCTGACCGTAGGGGAAGCGGTTTCCGATAGCGGCATCCTCAAACACCGCGGTGTATAGATCGAGGGCCTCAGCCGCACGGTTTTGTGCCGCGCCCCCAAACATCAGCGCGGGGATGATGAAGGGTCTCGGGTCACCCTCGGGGTTTGTAAGCATGAGCTGCCAACTCACCCCGTAACGGTCCTGCACCCAGCCGTATCGAGGACTAAAAGGATATTCCCCAATCGGCATAAGCTCCGTTCCACCGTCGGAGAGCGCACCCCAGATGCTGTTCATCTGGGCAATCGCCACCTCGGCATCGCCACCAAACATGAGCGGATCAAAGTTCAGGACGAGGGAGATCGAGGGGTTTGGGTGGAACTCGTCACCCGCGTTAATGAGAACAAGCCGCGTGCCCTCGATCTCAACGTTAACGGTGAGCGGCTCACCCGCAAAGTCACGTTGAAAATCGAGAAGCCCCTCGCTGGGGTAACGCGATTCAACCCGGGATGTTGCGCCCGGGAACACAGAAGCGTAGAAAACACCGGCCTCCTCCGCGTTTCGATTGCACCATATGTTGGGAACGATCTTTTGCATGAACACTTCTTCCGGTGTCAGAGCGCACCCTAACAGGGCACTGCAATCACTGTGATCTTCACCAACGATATCACGGCACACTCATCTATCAACATAAAAACATAATTTATAAAACAATACGCCCGACGTAACAGCTAGAGTTATCAAGGCAGTCCACCGTTCAACCCTCTCTGCGGGTCGGACAGGGCCAATTTTACTTCTTGTATATAGCTGTCAACCCACCTGAACTGACGCGCGATTCCGCAAGAGTTGCATAATTCCATCGGGTGATTGGAAGCTTTCAAACCCAACCCTCGAATAAAGATCACGTGCCACCGAGGTCGACAGCAAGATTCGGCCGACGTTCATCCCCTGAAGCGTCTCAACCACCGTCCTTGCAAGTTCAAGACCAAAACCGTTACCGCGTGCAGAGGGCGCGATATAAACATCACACAACCAGGCAAAGACCGCGTAGTCGGTAATCACACGGGCGTATCCGATCAGCTACTTATCTCCGCTCAGCACGCCAAAGTTAAGAGACGATTGAGCCGCCCGTTCAACAGTCTCACGTGAACGCCCCTTTGCCCAATGAGTGTCGGTGGATAGCCACTCGTGGACAGTATCGAGGTTGATCTCATCAAGATTGGTCGTAATATTTATGCTCGTCACACCCCGATGTTACCGTAGCCCAGGGTTACATTTACCCTGACACAAGCCGATCAGTGCAAACGTACTATCCGTGTAGTATTCAGGATATTACCCCATGAAAATCGAACGATTCATGCAAAAGCTACACTCTGAAAAAATATCTCCCACGAGCGGTATCCGCCTCAATGCCGCCCAACCATTCCACCACAACACAGCCTTTGCAGTGCTCCAGGCACACGCCATTCCCGGAGCGGAACGCACCGATCATGATATCTTGACGCACACCAGGGTCTTCCGCACCGCAAACGGGCCATCAGTCGTAACAATCGCCTTCGATACTGAGGGAGTGCGTGTCCACCTAGATACCCGTGATCAGGCGACCACTGAGATACTACAAAGAGTACAAGCCTGGCTCGGCCTCAATACCGACACCACACAGATTGACCAGGCCCTCAGCAGGGACACCCTTCTCGCACCGCTTGTGACTCAACGCCCGGGAATACGCCTCATCGGTTATCCTGAAGAGTTTGAGGCGGTGGCCACAACAGTCATCGGTCAGCAAGTTTCCCTCGCCGCCGTGCTCGCTCAACAGGATGTCAACGAACTTCAGCAGTGCACGGGACTCACCCGGGCACGCACAAAAACGCTCCACACCGTTGCGACACACTGGGCAGACGGCGATCTACTCACGGGGCTTGCACCGGAAGAAGCCCGCCGGATGCTCCTCGCTATTCCCGGCATTGGGCCGTGGACGACAGACTATCTCCTCGTACGCGCCCTGCAGCACCCCGACACCTTTGCACTCGGAGACCTCGTTGCCCGCCGTGCACTCGGCCTTAATCACAGGGAGGCTGAGCGGCGCTCACACGATTGGGCGCCGTATCGTTCCTACGCGCTCCTCCACCTCTGGGCAGAGGCGGCGTATTTTCCAGCCCCGCGAGACACGCCCTAACCACCTCACGGGTCCTGCCGCCTCATAGCAGGGATTTTTGCATCCCGTAGTTGATCAGTGTCACACCCTGCCGCACCGGACTCTGCTCTGCCTCGACAATAAAACCCTGTCGCGCAAAAAATGGTCGAGCCGCGAAGCTCACATCGGCCACGAGCGCGGATACCCCGCGATTGCGCGCACTGGCCTCTACGTGATTAAGAAGGTGCTGTGCTATTCCGTGTAATCAGCGGAGGCTATCTCGCTCACGGCGGCAATAAAAACGGCAAGAGTGTCTGCGGCATCCGAACGCTCGTAGGGTCGGATGTGAAGTTCAATCACGATGCTATTCTCACACAGCACCCGAGTGTTACGCCGCGGAAGTCTCCATCACGTTGGTGCCGTCGGAGAGCACCGGCGAGATCATGCCAAAAACGTTACCGTCGGGGTCAAGCAGGTAGGCGAGCCTACCCACACCGGGCATATCGTCCGGTGCTAAAGCTTCCGTACCACCGAGCTTTAATCCGAGGGCAAAGAGAGCGTCAACATCACCAACACCCACAACAAAGTTCGCTCCGTTGACCGGCGCCCCGGCCTCGGGGCGTGGCCCGCGCCGCTTGGCGAGGCCACCGTTAATGCCGCGACCCGGGGTGTTCATCCCGATCGAATCCTCGCCGGTATCGATGGCCCAGTAGTCCATCTCGCCAAAGCGGGTAAATCTCCAGGCAAAAAGCTCCGAATAAAACGTGACCAGCGCCTCGGGGTCGGTTGCGTGAATCTCAAAATGAACAACCAGGTTTGACATGATCGCTACTCCTTGGTCGGCGCCGCAGCGCAGTGGATGACAATGCTTTAAGCCTGCCATAAATACCGAAGATGCTGTATACCTTTCTGAGACGCCCTTGCGATACCAACGGCCTCCACGCTATTCATACGGGGTGCCCCTCGAGGACACATACCCAGCGAGCAACGACAGCCATCACAGGATTCTCGCAACGCGTAAAGACACAAAGACGACAAACCGATCAGACCTCTTGCCAGCTGAGTGATTACCTTGCTACACCCTAGAGCATGCCAGCGTCGGCTTATAGCAAGACCCCCTACCCTTCTCTCCTCAGGGCGTTGTTCCCGATCTACCCACCCCACTCACCGAAAACGGCACCCTCGATTACCACGGTCTCACAACCCTCATCGAACGGGCTCTGGGCGCGGGGGTGAAAGACTCCAACAGTGATCTTGAGTATCTACAACAGGTGATTGCGATAGGGGAAGGGCTAAAATCCGCTTGGCAGGTCTACGTCGGAACCGACTCTCTTCTCCTCCCGGCGATGCTCCTGGGGGCGGCGGTTGGAGGATCTACGCTGGTCTTCCCTACCCAAACGCAACCTGGTGGAGTCGCGGAACGGTCATCCCCCACTGCTCGCTATCACTTTCAGTTGAACCCCATTGGGACGACTCGGGATCTGCGCGTCATTGATCCCGGCGGTCCTGAACAGAGCTTCGACGACACTTGGAGCTGCGAGGGTTGGTTGACGGACACCCTGATCCGCCGCGATACGTCTCGCAGTGTCTTCGGATGGGATGCTCTCTTTGGCGTCCCCTGGGCGTCACTCAGCGCACCCGGTCCAATTGACGCTAAAGAGTCCTGGTTTGTCGGAGCGGTTCGCTTGGAGTGGAACCCTGGTGTCATGAGCACCCTGGTTGCAGCGGGAAACGTTGACGCGCATAACCGCGCCTTCCTCACTCCCGATCGAGGTGTGTCCACTGGGGCAATTCACAGAGTATTGCGCCTTAACCATAGGACACAAGAAGACAGACCGTGATAAAGTTAAGACTTATTCTTGTTAGGGGATACTGTGGGGGGTCTCTTTTGCGCAAAAAATTTCGTTTGGTAGCTATTAGTGCCACCTTCAGTATTATTGTGGGTGTTCTTGGGGTTATTCCTGCGGGGGCGCTATGGAGCACCCGGGGTAATGTTGAGGCTTCAGTTCAGAGCGACCAGTTGGTGGCTCCTCCTGGGGGAAGTGTGGCTATAAACGGGGGAAACTCGTTAACGTTTGATATGAGCACGGGTGGGCAAAAAAGCCAGACCCTTCCCACCCGGTATACCCTAGAGCGTTCAGCAACAGAAGATTTCGGTGACCCCGTTGTGGTCTCAAGTGGAGAAGCGGAGCGGGTGACGGATACCGGGGGACCTTTGTCTGAGGAGTTTCGAGAGGTTCAATTCGATACTATAGCTACCGGGTCGGAAGCGGCATGTGGGCTGCGCGAGGGAACCGCCTGGTGCTGGGGTAACAATCTAGCTGGTCAGTTAGGCCAGGGAACACGGGCGGGAAACTCTGCCACTCCGATACCGGTAAAAACCTCAGCAGAGTCTGCATCATCGGCTCTTCCAGTGAACGCAAAATTGACATTGTTAGATGCCGGATACGAGTTTGTTTGCACTAGTGACGGGACATCCGTGTGGTGCTGGGGAACAGGTTATGGTCCGCAACTGGGCGTCGAGGCATCGCAGAGGCGTACGCACCTTTTTCCCACCCGCGTAGAGGGAATTCCAGCGGGAGAGATCATAGATTTAAGCGTCGGCTCACGCCAGGCCTGTTTTGTCGTAAAAGATGATAATGCATACTGCTGGGGGCTCAGCCTGCTTGGTATGCTCGGTAACGGGACATCACTGAACTCCACTGTACCTGTGCCTGTTTTTCGGGGAGAGCCGCTTTCTCAATTGCCGAGAGAGGCGACAATAACTCGGGTTGCCGCTGGTATACGAACAACCTGTTTAATAGCCTCGGGCGCAGCCTATTGTTCGGGTAGCAACAACGGCAGCCAGCCGGGAGGGTACTTAGGGGACGGCACGACCGTTTCACATTCACTCTATATGCGGAAGGTTGTACAGGGCTCGCCGAGTCAAATTCCGGCAGGTGCAACCATCACCGACATCTCGGCTGGATCTGTGGACGGCAATAGTGGGGCTTCATCTGGGTACGTCGGAGGGACATGTGTTATCGCCAATGATCGCCCGTATTGCTGGGGTTCCGGAGAGTTCGGCGCACTGGGCAACGGCGGAAATCTCCCCTATTCAAATACCGCTCGGGCTGTGTCAAACATACCGACGGGAGCGCTAAAAGGAATCTCTGTAGGAACACTAACCGGATGTGTCGTGCATAGCAACGGTAATTCTTACTGTTGGGGCGCAAATGCAAGTGGGCAACTAGGTGTTGGGAACCTCACCTCAGCTCTTTCTGCGGTTGCGGTTCCTAACCCAGCGGGAAAAACTGTTGCGTCGATCTCTAGTAGCGGATACCTAGCAACTTCTACTACCTACAGTCCTGGTGCGGGGCTTCGCTGCTGGCTATACACCGACGGTACTGCCGGGTGTGCGGGGCTGGGCACTAATGGCGCATTGGGCGAAGGAAACACCGGTCGCATGGGCGCGACCAACTCTACGATTGGTAACGTATTGATGCCCAAGGTTGCGGTGTGTGTGGCGGGTGCAGTGTCCGTTGGAACACAGTGCGTGTTGGCTCCCGGTACGAATTACTTCTATCGTTTGTCCTACAGTATTGGCCAGTGGCAAAGCCCACTATCCGAAGTTTTCCGAGTAGAGACCGCGGCCTCGGTGAGACCATAAACAAAAACTGTCTCTCCAGCAAACATCATGATGAGGTTGCCCGAGTTTGAGGCTTTTCAAGAGTTATCCTTGACGTGAATCGCCGGGTGTTGCACTGCACCCCGGGTTCTAAACGGAAGCGCAACACCCTCTAGGTTGTGAGTTACCACACTTACGACCGAAAGGTATTGCGCTTCCTTGTCCACACAATACAGTCACCTGACCCTTGAGGACCGAGTCCAGATCGAGCTCTTCCTCGAACAGGGATATTCTCAAGCCGAGATCGCTCGAAGAATCGGGGTGAATCGATCAACGATCTGCAGAGAACTACACCGAAATTCCTGGCAACCCGAGTCAGACCACACGAATCTCCGCCCGTACCTCAGGAACAAACTGGATTCTCGAGACCCGCACGAACGAATCTATCTCGCAGGACAAGCTCACCTCCACGCGGAGCGTCGCGCGACCCGCTCACACCAGCCCTACCAAATGCGCCATGACCAGCTCGCTGACTGGGTGATCACACATTTACGACGGGGCTGGACCCCGGAAGAGATCAGCGGCAGGCTAACTGCCGAGTTCTCTGACGATCACCGGATGAGGGTGAGCGTGGAAACGCTCTATGAATGGATCTACGCACCAGCGCAGCGGCATCGTGAGTTGTGGCAGTATCTTGCCCGTGGGCAGAAGAAACGCCGACGCAAAAAGGGCAGAAGCGTGCAGACAGAACGGATCAAGTACCGCACCTCAATACATGATCGCCCCAAAGCGATCGAGACACGAGAAGAGTTCGGGCACTGGGAATCAGACAGCGTCCTCGGTGCGCGTGGTACTGGCAGCATCCACACCACAGTCGAGCGAGTCAGCCGCTACTACGTCGGAGTGAAGATCCCTGCGGTAGCAGCTGACCTAACCGTTCAGGCGCAGCTTGGGGTGTATCGGGGCTTGCCAGTGCACGCGGTTCGCTCGATCACCACCGATAACGGGAGCGAGTTCGCACATCACTACAAACTCGCTGACGCGATCGGGGTGCCGACGTATTTCTGTGACCCCTACTCGGCGTACCAGCGGGGCACGAACGAGCACTTCAACGGGCGGCTACGTCGTTATCTTCCAAAAGGCACCAGCTTTGACGATCTGACCCAAGCCGAGCTTGATGAGTACGTGTGGGAGATCAATAACCGGCCGCGGAAAGTACTTGGGTGGGCGACTCCCGCCGAAGTACTTCACGAGCTATGCTCTGGGTAACTCACATCATGTTGCACTCCGAACCAGAACCCGGGGCTTTTTCGAAAGCAATATGTCTGTGAATGACCTCAACGAGCAGACCTTGATCGGAGGGAGAGGGAAGCGTGCGGCAGTTATTGGATCAGCTCTTCCCACTATCACCATAGGTACTCATCCTCCCTTTTGAACTCGCTCGTCGCAGGGCGGACACGGTGCCTACTGATCCATGACACCCTTCTACCCACAACCAGCTAACTGTTGCTTCCCTCTGACTCCCACACATAAATTGAATTTTATGGACTGAGTCGCCGTATTTCGGGCATCCTGTCAATTGGAAACCACCCGACTCCGTCAAGCTTCACGGGCTCACCAATCACGGGTTCGCCGACCAAGCCTCATAGCACTCAAAGAAAAAATCAATATAGGGTAGCCCACGCTAGAGCTCAAACCACAAAGCGAGGGTGCGACGACGTGGCTGGCTGTTAGAGCCCGGCCTCACGTGTTGCCGTGGCAAACGCCCGATCGAGCAGATCTGCCAGCTCGTCGATGTCGTCCCGCGTCATCACAAGCGGGGGTGAGACCTGAACAAGCGGGTTGCCCTCGGCGTCGATCGCCACGCGGCAGAGCAGACCCACCTCGGCAAGAGCCGGGTTAAGGTGCTTACCCACAAAATCCGCCGCGCTAATGGGATCTGTCTCCCACCGCTTTGCCTCGTGGTTGGTGACCAACTCGAAGCTGCGGTGAAAACCGTCGCCGCGCAGGTCACCCACAATCTTTTTGTGTTTGTCTCGCACCTCACCCAGCTTTTCGGCCAGATAGGGAGTGAGCTGTGCCACGTTCTCAACAACACCCTCGCGCTCCATGATCTCAATGTTTTTGAGCGCGGCCGCGCAGGCAACCGGGTGGCCTCCGTAGGTGAGGGCGTGGTTAAACATGCCGACCGGACCGTCTAGAACCGTCTCAATAATGTGGTCGCTTGCAATAACGCCTCCGAGCGGAACATAGGCGGACGCGATTCCCTTGGCAAAGGTGATCATATCGGGCTGGAACCCGTAGTGTGTCGAACCAAACCAGCTACCGAGTCGCCCATAGCCGGTGATAACCTCATCCGCAATCATGAGAATGCCGTACTTATCGCAGAGAGCCCTTACCCCCTGAAAGTATCCGGTTGGAGGAGTCAGGCTGCCACCCGCGTTTTGCAGGGGTTCCATAATGATGGCGGCGATGGTGTCGGGACCCTCCTGCACAATGAGAGATTCGAGTTCGCCCAGCAGGAAATCGGTGAATTGCTGCTCGGTCTCCCCCTCGGGACGACGATACCGCTTAGTGTTGTGAGCGTGGCGCACACCGTTCATCAGCGGCTCGAACATCTTGCGCACATCGGTCATGCCGTTGAGTGACATGGCACCAAAACTCGTGCCGTGGTAAGCAACCCGGCGCGCAATGAACTTGTATCGGGTGTGGTGACCCTTCGTGATGTGATACTGACGGGCAAGCTTGATTGCCGCCTCGTTTGACTCGCCACCTCCCGACGCAAAGAAAACCCGGTTGAGATCACCCGGGGCAAGCTGCGCAAGCTTGTGAGCCAGCTTGGCGGCGGGCGGGTGAGTGACACTCCAGGTTGTCTGGAAAGGTAGGGTGGCTAGCTGCTCTCGCACGGCCTCCCCCACCTCTGCACCGTGAGTGTATCCGAGCTGCACGCAGAACAGGCCGGCCAACCCGTCAAAGAAACGACGCCCGTTCTCGTCAAAAACCGAGCAGTGCTCACCGCGCACAAACACCGGAAGTTCGTCGTCGCGATACTTACTCGCGGGGGTGAAGTTCATCACCAGATGACGCTTGGCAGCTTCTGCCAGGTGGCTCTTGGCGTCTGTTGCGGCTTCCGTCAGGGTAACCGGCTCTTGTTGCAGGGTCATGATTATTAGTGTCCTCTCAGTCCACTCTGACTGGACGGGGGGGGAATCCGTCGCTCTCCCCATCGTCTCATCGTCAGTACAATCTGTGAAATAGTTATTTTGTCTTGTCTACATCGCCCAAATGGATGCAGATCTGATTGATCTTTAGCCCCACTGCATCCAGGTGGTCTTGTAGTCGGTGTAGTTGTCAAGCGCGTGAATTGAAAGGTCACGACCAAACCCCGATTGTTTAAAGCCACCAAAGGGGGTGGTGAAGCTGAGGGCATCCACCGTGTTCACGGAGACGGTACCCGCCACCAGGCGCTCCGACACGCGATGTGCCCGAGAAAGACTGCCAGTCCACAGCGAAGCTGCAAGACCGTAGGGAGTTTCGTTTGCTCTCACGATTGCCTCCTCCTCCGTGTCAAAGGGAGTGACCACGGCAACGGGTCCAAAGATCTCCCGCGTGTGCACCTCGTGATCCAAGGGAACGTCGGTGACGATGGTCGGCTCGATAAAGGCGCGGGAGCCGTTAATCTCGGGCCGGCTTCCCCCCGCAACGATAGTGCCGTCGCGCCGCGCACTCTCAATGGTGGCCCATACTCCGTCGGCGTGTGCCTCCGACACGAGCGATCCAATGCCGCTCTTGGGGTCAAGCGGATCACCCGGGGCATAGGCGCGCGCGGCCTGCTTGTAGAGCTCAAGGAACTTCTCATAGACCGGGCGCTCGACAAAAATACGCGAGTTTGCCGAGCAGATTTCTCCCTGATTATAGAAACTCCCAAAGGCCGCCTTCTCTGCTGCGAGCTTCAGATCGTCGCAATCGGCGAAGATCAGGTTGGAGCTCTTACCTCCGGCCTCCAGTGCAAGACGCTTCATATTGGATTCTCCCGCGTACCGCTGCAACTGCTTTGCCACCTCGGTAGAGCCCGTGAAGGCAAGCATGTCAACGTCGTTGTGTCGCGCGAGCGCGCTGCCCGCGACCGACCCGCGGCCCGTGACAACGTTGAGGATGCCCGCGGGAATTCCCGCCTCAATCGCCAGCTCCGCCAACAGCAGCGCCGAGTGCGGCGCCTCAACCGGTGGCTTCAGCACGACCGCATTTCCCGTGGCAAGCGCGGGCGCAACCTTCCAGGTGGCAATCTCCAACGGATAGTTCCAGGCGACAATAACACCCACAACGCCGAGTGGTTCCCGGGTAACCAGAGCGGTTGCACCCGGCGGTGTTGCGGGAATCAGATCCTCATGCTTGTCTATTGCCTCGCCATAAAAGCGGTAGAGGGCCGCGGAGCCGGGGGCATCGATGGTAGATGACTCCCTGATGGGCTTGCCCATGTTAAGCGTGTCGTAGAGCGCAAACTCGTCGGAGCGCTCGTCAATCAGCCGCGCGAGTTCAAGCAGTCGCTCGCGACGAAACGCCGCACCGGCCCGGGACCAGCTTCCCTCCTCGTAGGCGGCACGTGCTGAGCTCACCGCCACGTCAACATCTTCCTCGTTGCAGGCGTGAATCTGCGAGATCACCGCGCCCGTGGCAGGGTTTACCTTGTCGATTGTCTTTCCCGAGCGGGACGCAACCCGGACTCCCCCGATGACGGGTCGACCGTCAAACGTGAGAGCCTCGGCTGCTGCCTTCCACTCTGCGTGGCTACGTGCCATGATTTCCTCTTTCGTGTGTTGTTGAGTTCTTTGTATCCGCGGCCCGGAGAGCCGGAGGGATTGTGACGGTTGCCGTTTCTAGATCTTGAGCCTTAATAAGCGAGATTCCCCGTGTTTCCGGGAGCGTGAGCACGGTCACCACACCGATCAGCCCCACCACAATGAGAAAGAAACCGGGAGTGAGGGTGTTGCCCGTGGTGTCGATGAGCCAGGTCAGCACATAGGGTGAGGTACCCGCAAAGAGCGCTGCGGTGAGGGCATAGGCGATGGAGAGGCCCGTCTGCCGGGTTCTGGTGGGGAAAAGCTCCACCACTGTAGCCGCGTGGGTACCCAGGATAATCGCGAGAATGAGGGCCAATCCCAGTGTGGACAGGAACGCCGACCACTCCTCGCCCTGTCCCATCAGGATAAAGAGCGGGACCGACAGCGTCGTGAGCGAAATCGCCGAAATCAGCAGCACGGGTTTACGTCCAAAACGATCCGAGGCAATCCCGGCAAACGGTACAACGATCAGGCCGAGTGCCGACGCCAGGGTTGAGAGAAGCGCGGCCCGACCCGGGTCAAAGCCCAGGTAAAACTCCTGATAGGTGAACAGATAGACCAGTACTACGTAAAACGTGACGTTCATAAAGGTTTCCATGCCGCAGGTCTGCAGGAATTCTCTCCAGTTTCGCGAGAACATCTCCTTCACCGGGGCGTGGGATACCGTTTCGAGTTGACGTAGCTGTTCAAACTCGGGGGTGTCCTCAATCTTGCGACGTATGTAAAGCCCAATGAACCCGAGGGGAACCGTCATGAGAAACGGAATTCTCCAGGCCCAGGCGATAATCTCTTCACCGCTAAAAATTTGGTTGAGCAGGAAAACGACAAAGGAGGCGAGCAAAAATCCGAGCAGGCTACCAAATTCAAGCCAGCTCACACCAAACCCGCGACGCTTTGGCGGAGAAAACTCGCCCAGAAAAGCGGCGGCACTTCCAAACTCTCCCCCGGCGGCAAGCCCCTGAACGATACGCGTCAGGATGAGCAGGATCGGTGCCAGCACACCGATAGAGTCGTATCCGGGAAGAAGTCCCAAGACCAAGGTGGCCACCGCCATCGACAGAATAACAATCGAGAGGGTCTGCTTGCGTCCGAGACGGTCACCGAGCCGCCCAAAGAGGATAGCTCCGAGCGGGCGCACAAAAAACGACACCGCAAACACGGCAAACGCGGCGAGCAATCCGTTGGTGCCGTTGGAATCCGGGAAGAACACAATGGCGAGGGTGGCGGCCAGATAGGCGTACACGGCCCAGTCAAACCAGTGCACAAAAACGCCGATGGATCCCGCCACCACACTTTTGCGCAGGCTTTTTTGATCCACCAGATCGCTGGGGTGCAGCCCCGATGATGCACGTGACATGGGGGGTCCTCTCTAGCTTGCGTCCGCTCTGGATCGGGCCTCGGCTACGTCAAGTGCGGTCCAGGCAAGGGCCACGGCACCGTCGCGAAGGGTCTGTTCAGCCCGGGGACCCACACATGCCTCGGCAAAGCCCGGCTGGTGATTGCTCGCCTCACCGCCCACACCAATATAGGGGTGGATCGCGTTGACCACCTGCGAAACGTTTCCCATGTCGGTGGAGGCCCGGTTCATGGTTGCCGCAAGCGGATCAACGTCAAAGTTACGACCCACCCGAACGGCATTGCGGCGGTACAGTTCAAGCGCCTCCTCATCGGTTCGCATCTCGGAGTAGCGCTTACTCTCGGGGGTGACGGTGAGCTTCGCTCCGGTGGCGAGCGCGCCGGCCTCAAAGCACTTGAGCACTCGCTCCTCAAGCTCGATGAGCTGCGCGGTGGTTTCCGCGCGCACGTACCAGCGCCCCTCGGTGCGTTCGGGAATCGCGTTGGGGGCCTCTCCCCCGCGGGTCTGCACCCCGTGTACTCGCACCCCCGTAGGAAGCTGTTGCCGCAGCAGGGAGATACTGATCTGGGCTATGAGGAAGGCGTCGTTGGCGTTGATTCCTCGCTCGGGGTACGCGGCGGCGTGGGCGGCCTGACCGTCGTACTGCACGTGCCAGTGGGTCACCGCAAAGGGCCGCGCCTCCGCAACGTCAACGGGTGCGGGGTGTGCCATGAGCGCAAAGTCTAACTGCTGGAAGGCACCGCGTTCCAACAGTTCGATCTTGCCTCCGCCGCCCTCCTCCGCGGGCGTGCCGATCACCTCCACGCGGATTCCCGCCTCCCGCGCCACCTCGGCGAGGGCGATGGCCCCGCCAAGCGACATGGCCGAGATGAGGTTGTGCCCGCAGGCGTGCCCCAGGCCGGGAAGAGCATCGTACTCCGCGAGAAAACCCACGGTAAAAGCGTCCTGCGCGTCGGAACCGCTCACCGCTCGGAACGCGGTGTCCAGACCTAGGTAGGGGTGTTCCACCGTAAAACCGTGATCGGTGAGAAGGTGCGCGAGGAGTGCCGAGGAGCGGTGCTCCTGCCATCCGACCTCGGGATCGTTGTGCAATTGGTTGGAGAGGGCCACCAGTTCGTCGTAGACCGTGAGCAGGCGGGCCTCAATTCTTTCCTTATTCACATCACTCATCGCCCGGGACACCGTACGAGGGGGCTGCCGCGGGATTAGTGCCGCGGCTGGTGTAGTCGTCACGCTGCGGCAGCCACAGGTCGAGCAGTCGCCCAAGGGTCCCAATGGGGTCGTTGTCGTCCCAGTCAACGCGCAGATCGGTGATTCGCCACCCGGCGTTTCCCACCACGGAGATACCCGCGGAGTGCACGGGCCCTTCCTCGCCACCGGCGGCGATTGCGGCCTGAAGCGCCGCGTAGAGTCGCTCCTCAATGCGTCCCGGTGCTGCCGAGGCCGTGTCTACGAGAGCATCAAGAACATCGAGGCTCGCCAGCATATTGCCTCCGGCCACGGCGTTTTCACGGATTGCTGCTCCGTAGGTGCCCAGAGCCCGATCACCCGAGTGGACGGCGGAACGACCCGTGCTGTCCAGCACGAGCAACTGTCGGTAGCCGATAGTCTCCGGGTCGGCCGCGGCAACCACCGTGTCGAGCGCCTGCTGCGCCGAAGCGCCTCCTCGCAATTGCTCAATGAGCTTCACACCCAGGCGCGGGTCGGTGACGTTTTGCGAGTGTGCACCACCCACACCATCGACCAAATTTACGCAGCGCGCCGCCACGGCCGGGGAGGAAGAAGAAATTGCGGAACCAAATTCTCCGCTCTCGGGGTCCCTGAGGATGAGTGAAAAAGTCATTCTGCGGGCCTCTCGCTGATAACCGCCGTGGCATCGATCTCAACCAGCCACTCGGGGCGAGCGAGCGCCTGCACAACAATACCCGTTGAAACGGGGAAGACACCCTTGAGCCATTTTCCCACCGTGCGGTAAACATCCTCGCGGTAGCGCGGATCGATAATGTAGATGGTGACCTTCACAATGTCTTCGAGTCGGCTTCCCGCCTCCTCCAGCAGCATCTTAATGTTGGCCATTGCCTTTTCGGTTTGTGCGGTCACGTCACCGATACCAACCGACTCGCGGGTTTCGAGATCCTGTCCGATCTGGCCTCGCAGGTACACAACCCCGTTGGCCACAACGGCCTGGCAAAGATCGTTATCGAGATCCTGCTCGGGGTAGGTTTCTTTGGTGTTGAACTTCCTGAGCCGCACGTGAGTCGTTTCTGCCACGCTGCCCTCCTCGTCGAGTAGTGGGTAATTCTGGTAATCCTTCAGAACTATTGTGGACACACCCGTTGCATCTGTAAAATAGTCAAAAGTTAGACAGTAAATCTAAAAATATGATCCAATGGTTCGCGGGAACAAAATCAAACCCAAAACAGCGCAAGGGAGCCTCCAATTGGTGCAGCGATTCTCCATCACCCTCACCCAACTCACCTACTTTGTCGAGTGTGCAAAAACCCTCAACATGACCGAGGCCAGTCAGGTGCTACACGTGGCACAATCAGCGGTATCCACGGCTATTTCTCATCTCGAAACTTCACTGGGGACCACCCTTTTCATCCGAAAGCACGCCCGCGGGCTGGTACTCACCCCGGCGGGAGAGAGCCTCCTTCGCGATAGCCACAGAATCTTTGAGCTTCTCAACAACACCATTGAGAGCATCCGGACGGATCAAAACGATATTCGAGGATCGATCAGAATCGCCTGCTTTAGCACCCTCGCGCCGTTCCTGCTCCCCCGGCTCCTGGGCGAACTCAAACAGGAGCATCCCGAGCTGATCATCGAGGTCATTGAGGGCGATCACGAAGACAACCTGACCGCTCTGCGCAGCGGGCGCGCAGAACTCGCCGTCAACTACAATCTCACCAACGGGGAGGGCATCACCCACGAGATCGTGGGGGAAATTCGCCCCCACATTATCGTTCACAGCGGGCACCCGCTCGCCAAGAGAAAAAGCGTCACCCTCACCGACCTCGCCGACGACCCCTTTGTGCTGCTCGACTTGCCCGATAGCAGCGAGTATTTTCTGAGCATCCTCCGCCAGGCGGGGATCACACCAAAGCTCAAATACCGCAGTTCCAACTACGAGACGGTTCGCACGATGGTGGCCACGGGCCTCGGATATTCAATTCTCAACCAGAAGCCAATGATCGACCAGACCTACACGGGAGCCCACACCGTTTCCATCGAAATCAAAGACTCGGTTCCCAGCCTGGGCATTGCCGTCTCCGCCCTCACCCAGCTCGAACAATCCGCCCGAGCGCGCGTGGTTGCCGACACAATCCGGGGCATTCTTGCGGACTCAACACCGCGGGCCTAGCACGGGCCGACTTTTTAGGGCTCGCTTGCAACAACCCTCTTTCGTAATACATTTTTCTGATGCACTCTCGACAATAAATCAGAAAAACAGATGAAATGAACCGTGAACGTGTATTGGCCAAAATAATGCCGAATGCGGTTGGCTAGATTCCACCGGGAAAGCCGGAATTAAAAATCTTGTCCGCAACAAGCCTCGACAAGCACACAGGTGTGCGTCAAGCAACGCTGCGACAACCCTCTTCAATGTATCCCGTCCGAAAGGAGAACAAGAATGTCGAGCCAAGACACAGAAGTCCTCGTCGTGGGGGCCGGCCAGGCCGGAGTAGCAATGAGCGAACACCTGAGCGCAAACAGCATACCTCACCTTGTGCTGGAGCGTGACCGAATCGCGGAGCGGTGGCGCTCTGAGCGCTGGGACTCCCTGGTGGCAAATGGACCGGCCTGGCACGACCGCTTCCCCCACCTAGAGTTTTCAGACCTCAACCCGGATGCGTTTGCGCCAAAGGAACGCGTTGCCGACTATTTTGTTGCCTACGCTCAAAAATTTAACGCCCCCATCAAAAGCGGCGTGGAGGTCACCTCCGTAGAAAAAAATGAGGGCGGAGCCGGTTTTCGTGTGCAAACAACAGACGGCACCATTAACGCCCGCTACGTTGTGGCCGCGACGGGACCGTTTCAAAAGCCCATCATCCCCCCGCTGATCCCTCAGGATTCACAACTCCAGCAGATGCACTCCAGCTCCTACCGCAACCCGCAGCAGCTTCCCGAGGGAGCCGTCCTGGTGGTGGGAGCGGGATCCTCGGGCGTTCAGATCGCCGACGAACTACAAAAATCGGGACACCAAGTCTACCTAGCCGTTGGCCCGCACGACCGCCCACCGCGGAAATACCGTGATCGTGACTTTGTGTGGTGGCTCGGTGTCCTCGGCTTGTGGGAAGCCGCCGCCCCTCCCGTGGGAGCAGAGCACGTCACCATTGCCGTGACCGGAGCCCACGGCGGACACACGGTTGACTTCCGCAATCTGGCCGCCAGCGGCATTACGCTCCTCGGCCGCGCCAACTCATTCGACAACGGGACCGTACACTTCGCCCCGGACCTCGCAACCAACATCGCCAATGGAGACGCCAACTACCTCTCCCTACTCGATGAAGCGGATGCCTACATCGCGCGCAACGGCCTCGACCTCCCCGAGGAGCCGGAAGCCCGCACCCTGGGGCCCGACCCGGAGTCCGTCACCAACCCCATCCTCGAACTCAACCTGGCCGATGCAGGAATCACCTCCGTAATCTGGGCCACCGGCTTCGGTGTCGACTACGAGTGGCTGAAGGTAAACGCTTTTGACTCGGACGGCAAACCCAAACACCATCGCGGAGTGTCCACAGAGCCCGGCGTCTACTTCTTGGGTCTCCCCTGGCAATCACACCGCGGCTCAAGCTTCATCTGGGGGGTGTGGCACGATGCCAAGTACCTCACCGACCACATCAGGATCCAGCGCGGGTACCTCACCTACGAGACCGAGGACGCTGTTCTGAACCAGGCGGCGGGTACCCCGGGAACCTCGCCGAGTTCCGAGCAGGCGGCTCCCGCCCCGCAGAACGTTGATGCGCTTCGAGGTTAGGTTACACCTCGCCAAACCTACCCGCTATCTCACCATCCTGACACTGCGACCTCCGTGCTATTCCCAGTGTTTTCGTGAGATAGCGGGTGAGACTCTATCGGACACACTGCCCGATCAGCGATCCTCCGCCAACAGGGCATACATCTCCGCATCGAACACTCCCTTGTGGGTCAGAGTCCTCTGCCGCAGGGTTCCCTCGTAGCGGAAACCGCTCTTAATCATGACCCTTCCCGAACCGGGATTCTGCGGAACGTGTGTAGCCTCTATGCGGTTAATTCCCACCCGCTCAATAAAGAAAGCGGTCAAGGCCTGCAGGGCCTCCGTGACGATTCCCTGATTCCACCACGGTTTCCCGATGCAGTACCCGATCTCCACGAGCCTGAGATCATCATCCGTCCTCACGGCACCGATGCTTCCGATTGGCTCGTCAAGCCCGACCAGCTCAATCGCCCACGTGTAGTAGGAGTCTCGCTCATAGGATTCAACCCAGTCACTCAGAACACCCCGGCTGACCCCCTCGTCACGGTGCGTCGGCCACGCCAGGTACTCGGTGACCGCGTCGTCTGATGCCCAGTTGCGGAACATCGCTTGTGCATCATCCACGGTAAATCGACGCAAAATGAGCCGCTCTGTCTCTAAGCGCTGGGTACCCAAGTGTAGAAGCTCCATTTGCTGACCTTACCATGTCGATCCTGGCAGCCTGAACACAATAACATTAACCCTTACTTCCACAACAAACTCAACACAAAAGCTCAACGAACACCTGGCAGGCCAAGCGCCCGGAGCAGAAGGCCCGAGTGCGTCAGCTACAATCCCCTAGGCCTTACCAAACCCTCTTCGCAGGTGTTGTGTCATAAGAATCCCGGCCCCGGCGATAAGGAGGAGCGCACCAGAGACGAGAGAGTCAATCGGAGTCCTACCACCGGTATCCGCAAGAATCTTTGGGTCGCCGTTCGCTCCACCCTGGGTGACTGTCAGCGTTGCGGGCAAACTCGTCACGCTCTGGTTGGCATCTGTCGCAACGGCCCGGTATTGGTAGCCATTACGCTCAAGCGGAACCCGCGTAAGAGTAAGCGTAAGACCATCGGCAGAGGTCGTGGCGTGTGGGTCAGCAGAGATATTCTCCCACACAATATCTCCCACGGGCAGCACTTGCCACTGTACGTCCACACCACTACTGTCTGTGCCGCCTATAACAACGGCAAACAGCGCGTACTCCCCGGCGGCGATAGTGACATCGGCCGGATCAGACACCGTAAGAAGGGGAGCGATATAGGTGAAACCACCGGGGATAACAATATCTGGTTGCGAGAGGCTATTACGACTCCACTGCACCCGCACGTCAACCGGCCCCGGCGCATGCGGTGGAGTAACCACGCTCCAGGTGCCACCCCCTACCGACAGATCTGTGCCCGGCACCCCGCCAAAAGTTACCCCCATTACAGAAACCTCGCCGATTACCTGTGCCGGTATGGAGCTGTTTGTAGTGGTACCATTACCAAGCTGTCTGAGAAGGTTGTTGCCCCAGGCATAGAGATTGCCGTCACTGGCAAGGGCTAAAGCGTGGGACGTACCAACACCCACCTGAAGGTAACTCACACCAGCTTGAGCTGCCACGCCCGCCCGCGCGGAGCTTGCTCCCGGCGGGGTTTGCACCCGCACCGGCGTGGAACTGTTTATGGTACTGCCATTACCGAGCTGTCCGAACCCGTTTGAGCCCCAGCCATAGAGGTTACCATCATTACCAAAAGCAAAAGCCTGGGTTCCGCCAGCAACTACTCGGTCGTATTCCACCCCCGGTGGCGTTTCTGCCCGTACCGGTTGGAAGCTGTCTGTGGTCGTGCCATCACCAAGCTGTCCGAGCAGGTTATTACCCCAGGCATAGAGGTTGCCCGCATCATCAAGGGCCAGAGCAAAAAGTTCTCCAGCAGCCAGTTGGGTGTAGGTTATACTCGGTGGGGTTTGCACCTGCACCGGTTCGGCGCTGTCTATATTTGTGCCATTACCGAGCTGTCCCGTCCAGTTCGAACCCCAGGCATAGAGATTACCGTCGCTGCCGAGAGCCAGAGAAAAAAATCCACCCGCAACAACCTGGGTGTAGCTCACTCCCGGTGGGGTTTGTACCGGTACCGGGCTGGACCGGTCTGTGGTGGTGCCATCACCAAGCTGCCCAAACCCGTTTTCACCCCAGGCATAGAGGTTGCCGTCATCGCCGAAGGCGAGAGAGTGACGATCACCCGCAACAACCTGGGTGTAGGTGACTCCCGGTGGGTTTATCACCTGCACCGGTGTGGAACTATTTGTATTGGTGCCGTTACCGAGCTGTCCGAACCCGTTTGTGCCCCAACCATAGAGGTTGCCGTCAGAGCCAAAAGCAAGAGAAAAGGCTCCACCAGCGGCACCTACCCGAGTGTAGGTGACTCCCGGTGGGGTTTGTACCGGTACCGGGCTGGACCGGTCTGTGGTGGTGCCGTCACCGAGTTGCCCCATCCAGTTTCCGCCCCAGCCATAGAGGTTGCTATCAGAGCCAAAAGCAATACTGTGCAATCCCCCCGGGGATATTTCTGTGAATACGGGTGGGGCTGAGTTTGTAACGGTGGTGCCGCCCGTAACGGAACCGGAATTTGGGATAGGCGCAGCATAGGTTTTTCCATATCCCGCGACGGAGAGTCCAATTACGATCCCAGCTATCATCAGCGTTCGAATAACATTGCGAGGCACACGACCTATTACCTGATTGCTGAGAAGCCGAGTTTTTGACACGGGGTGACGGGGCGTGCGTGATAAATGAAGTTGACTCATGTAAATCTAGGGATTCCCTCAGCCTCAACAAAATGCGGTTGTGCAACCAAAACAGATCGCTGAAAAACTTCCGAACGGGAGAAGAACCAGTCACTTCTTGCGGCACAACACCTTACTTTAAGGATATCTGACCCGCAAAGACTTTGCAAATATTGTTTTCTTATAGATCATTTTTGCATCTAAGTGATTTAAATTGCGTGGTATAGCGGCGAGCCGGGCAAACCCAAGAGATACGCTAAGTAGCAGCTATCCGAGAAACGGCTTCTGCTCACCCCGATGTGCACGATAGGCCTCACGCGCATCCCGCGTGGACTCCATCGCTGACACCTCAGCCACCGGCACGTCCCACCATCCCTCCCCGTCGGGCGCAAAGATGAGTGGATCGGAGTTAATGTGAATAAGGGTTGAGCCGGTCGACTCCTTGGCCCTCGCAACCGCGGCACGCAATTGTTCTATAGCGTCTTCAGCTGGTTCAACCTCAATGACATCAAGCCCGTAACCGCGGGCATTAGCCGCCAGATCAACCGGCAAGATACGCTCCCCGTCAAACGAGTGAGCCTCCACGGTCGATTCAAGATAGCGATACTTGGTACCAAATCGCTGCGACCCCACGTCTTCCGAGAGGTGACCGATCGATGCGTATCCGTGGTTTTGGATGAGCACCACAATCACTTTGATTCCCTCGGCTACCGCTGTGACAAGCTCGGTATTAAGCATGAGGTAGGAGCCGTCACCCACCATCACGATCACGTCGCGCTCGGGCGCGGCGCGGCGAACCCCGATTCCTCCGGCAATCTCGTATCCCATGCAGGAGAACGCGTACTCCACGTGATAGCCGAGGGCGTCGCGTGTGCGCCACAGCTTGTGCAGGTCTCCCGGAAGCGATCCCGCGGCACACACAACAACGTCGGTCGGATCGCTCGCCCCGAGCACGGCACCGATAATCTCGGGCTGACCAGGTATGGGTAGTCCGCTCGGTCCAAAGGAGGCAGAAACCGTGTTGTTCCAGGCATCCTTTTCGCGAGCGCTGGTTGCAGCGTAGTTGGGATCGACCCGGTAACCGCCGAGTTCTTCCAGCAGTGCGGCAAGCGCCTCGCGAGCATCCGCAATAATTGGAAGCTGGGTGCCGTGCTTGTACGCGTCAAAAGACGCAACGTTGATGTTAATAAACACCACATTGGGGTTTTGGAACGCCGTGCGGCTGGCGGTGGTGAAGTCGCTGTAGCGGGTTCCCACCCCGATGATCACGTCGGCCTCCGCCGCAAGACGGTTGGATGCGGTGCTTCCCGTGGCACCAATAGCCCCCAGGTTCTGTGGATGTTCCCAGTGCAGCGATCCCCCGCCCGCCTGCGTGGTTCCCACGGGTATCCCGGTTTTCTCGGCCAGCTCGCTGAGAATCTTTTCCGCGCCGGAGTAGATTACTCCGCCCCCGGCCACGATGAGGGGTCTGCGGGCCCGGCGAATAGCGGCGATGGCACGCTCCAGCGGTGCGCGTTCAGGAAGCGGGCGGCGGATATGCCACTCACGATCCTGCAAAAATTCGACGGGCACGTCCAGCGCTTCGGCCTGCACGTCCTCCGGGAGGGAGATGGTCACGGCTCCCGTCTCAACCGGGTCGAGCAGCACGCGCATGGCGGAGAGCGCGGTCGAGAACAGTTTTTCGGGGCGGTCGACCCGGTCAAAAAAGCGTGAGAGCGGGCGAAAAGCGTCGTTGACGGTGATTGAGGTGTCGTGTGGAAGCTCAAGCTGCTGCAGAACGGGGTCGCTCACCCGCGTGGCAAAAGTATCGCTCGGAAGGAGCAGCGCGGGGAGACGATTGGTGGTGGCCAGGGCGGCACCCGTGAGCATATTGGTGGCACCGGGACCCACCGAGGCGGCGCTGGCATAGGTGGCTCGGCGACGGCGCATGCGCGCATAACCCACGGATTGGTGCACCATAGCCTGCTCATTGCGGGCCTGATGGTACGGCATTGCGTGGGGGTCGACTTCCGAGTACTGTTTGAGGGCCTGACCGATACCGGCAACGTTACCGTGCCCAAAAATTCCAAAAACCCCGGGGACGGTTCGCTCCCGAATCTCACCGTCAACCGTCCACTGGTGGGCCAAAAACTCAATGAGGGCCTGGCTAACTGTCATTCGGCGTGTTGTCATTACGCGTTTCCTCTCGGTTTCGGGCTCAGGATGTGGATTGCTTTGTATAGGGAAGACGCGGGTCAAGCTCTTGTTCTTCCCAGGTTTTTCGGATCCACCCGTGCGCGGGGTCATCGGTGATGTTCCACACGCGTTCGGGATCTGGCCCCGCCATCACGTTCAGATAGTAAAGATCGTATCCCGGAGCCGCAACGGCTGGCCCGTGATAACCATAGGGAACAAGCGCAATATCTCCGGTGTGAACCCGTGCATTAATATCGATGCTTCCCGCGGGCGAGTCGTAGGTGCTAAAGAGACCAAATGGCCGCGCCTCGGGTGGTGCTTCGACACCTCGGGACACGGCGGACTCAAAGTAGTAGATCTCCTCGAGGGAGGACTCGATCCCCGGAACCGTGTGATCGTGCTTGTGCGCGGGAAAGGAGGACCAGTTTTCGGCGGGGGTTACGACCTCACACACGATAAACCTATCGGCGGCCAGGTTGTCGGGCGTGCCAAAGTTGTGGACCTGGCGGCTCGAACGCCCCGCCCCTCGAAGCTCCACCGCGACCTCGGACGCGGGCGTGTAGTGAACGGGATAGTGCCGGGTTGCGGGAGCCTCCGCCACCGCAAACCTGCCGGAGCCGGTCACCACCGCACCGGCGTGGCATCCGAGGTAGATCACATCGCTGGGGCCCTCAAAAACGGATGCCCGCCCCTCCAGGGTGTAGCTTGCGCCCGGGGTGTGGCCGCCATCCGAGACCTTGTTTCTCTCAGGGGCATCTCCCCCGCTCGGGATAGTTTCTGCGCCCGAGAGGAGTCCCCTCTCACCGTGTTTGGTGATCGTTCTCTCGACAACCTCTACACGAAACGTTCCGTTCAGGGGAACGATGATCCTCTCCACACCGGCGATGGGCATCTCCAGGGTCTCCCCGGGCGTAATTTCAGCCACGCGTAATCCCGTGTGTTTCCATCCTGGGAGAGACGATAGCTCGTGGCCCTCTCCTCCCGCAGCCACAACGCTCTCCCATCGACCCACGGCAAGCGTGCCGCGCGGAAAAAACCACCGATTATTCATACGACCTCATCCTCGTCTCTCACGACAACACTCCCTTACGATCCGTGAACCAGGGTGGCGGCGGTCTGCACTGCGACCGCAACGTCCCCGTCCCTCGGGTACAGAAGCGTCCGGCCCACAACCAACCCGTGCACGCCGGGAAGCCCCAAAGCATTTTCCCATGAGGCATACACCTTATCGGGGACAGCGCTCGGATCGCCCCCGAGCAGCAGTGTGGGGAGAGTCGTGGCTTCCATCACCCGCTCCATGTTGGGAACAACGGGGAGCTTCATCCACGAGTACGCCGAGGTGGCCCCCAGCGCCGACGCAATCGCAATTGACTCAATCACGGCATCCGTGCTGAGATCGTTGACAATAGAACCGTTGACCCAGCGACTCCGAAACGGCTCAAGCATTATTGGCAGCCGCTCCCCCGCAGCCTCGGTGACGGCCCGGGCGGTTTCTTCGAGGGTACGAACCGTGGCGGGATCTTCGTGACAGATACGTACCAAAAGCTTGGCAAAGTCTAGCCCGCCGCGGACAATCGACCGCATACTGTAGGCGGTGTAGCGATCATCCATTTCAAAGGCGGCTCCCCGAAGCCCACCGCGATTCATTGAACCAACCACAATCTTGTTGTCGAGCAGTCCGAGCAGGGCTAGGTCTTCGATGATGTCGGGAGTGCCCAATACCCCGTCAACACCGGGAGTATTAAGCGCAATCGCGAGACGCTCGAGAAGATCGTAGCGATTAGCCATCGCCATCGTGTTGGTTCCCACCCCCAGCGCGCCCCTGGCAGCGTGATCCGCCGCCACGATGAGCAGGCGTCCGTCATCTCGAAGCAACGGGCGACGCGAACGCGAGGCCAGCGTATCCGCGATTGCAGCGGGGTTTTTCGCGCGAGTCTCGCGCAGTCTCTTGGCCAACACGCTGCCGGAAAAATCGCCGCTCTGTGCCACGGCGTGCAAGAACTCCGTCATCGATTTGTTTCCTCAAGAACCTCGTTTACCTCGCTGGTGGTGGGCATTGCCGTAGCGCACTCCAGGCGAGAGGCCACTATCGCCCCCGCCACATTGGCAAAGCGCAGGATTTTTTCAAGATCCCAGCCCGCAAGCAGCCCGTGGCAGAGCGCACCGCCAAAGCTATCACCGGCACCCAACCCGTTAGTCACGCTCACCGGATACGGCGCAACCTCCACGGTCTCATCGACCGTTTTTGCGAGCACCCCGCGCGGCCCCTGCTTCACGATCGCTATTTTTACCCCGCGCTCGAGCAGGGCATCCGCTGCCCGGGAGGGGTCGGTCTCACCAACCGCAATACCGCACTCCTCAAGGTTGCCCACCACAACACTAGCTTTTTCCACCGCGCGCCCAGCCTCGCGGGATGCGCTCTCCGGCGAGTCCCAGAACATTGGACGGTAATCAAGATCAAGGATGCTGTACTCCGCTGATTCTGCCCTCGCCCGAGTCCGGGCGTCCCAGGCCGTGTGGTGTGCCTCGCGGCTCACCTCGTGACTGAGTCCCGTAACGGTTGTCCACAGGATACGGGCCTCGGCAATTGCTTCGAGGTCAAGCTCCTCGGCCCGAATGAGCAGATCGGGAGCAACGGGATCACGATAAAAATAGAGGGGAAAATCGTCCGGTGGAAATATCTCACAAAAGGTTATGGGAGTTTTAAGCCCCTCAAGGCCCACGACCCACCGATTATCTACACCCAGACGGTCAACCTCTTGCTGAACAAATACTCCAAAAGGGTCTTGTCCCGTTCGCGTGACGATGGATGCCCTGCGGCCGTGCCGAGCCGCCGCCACCGCAACGTTGGTGGCACTGCCCCCGAGGAATTTACCAAAAGAGGTGACCTCTTCAAGACCGATGCCCGTTTGAAGCGGGTAGAGATCGACACCAACTCGCCCCATACTTATAACATCGAAGGGCTGATTCATTCCCACCACGGCACTCCTTTGTATTTGCTCGCACCCTCTGTGCACTTCACATACTACACAAGTAAATTGATTTGTCCTAACATACGGACATTTCCAAAATGCGATGAGGTAAGCCTCCACAGAAACAGCACCCACGTTTTACAAGGGTTCACCACCGACGCCCAATGACTGCGTATTTAGCCACGATTTTCCCAGCCCAAAATACGCTACAACTTCCCGCACGCCCACGGGCCTGGGGTCAGTGGCTCCACAGCCAGTCAGAGCACAAAGATCGCAGGGAAGCATTTCGAGTACTCCACAATAGAACTCAGAAAAAGCGTTAAGAGCGAGCAAGGTCGGTGTTAATTTCCGCAAAAATGGTAGCAGCCATATAATCGCCTCCGCTATATCCCACGTCGTTAACAGCCAACCGGGAGTCGCGTCGATGAGCTTCTTCCAGCAAGCAGCTCTTTGACGGTAGACGCACAATACGTAGTCACCCCCAATAGGAAGTAACACCCGCCGAGCACTGACACGTGCTTGTCAACACCGGAACCCGTATTTGGACTGACCGATCCCGGATTCTCTACGACCCGGTAAGTAAATTTTTAAAACTATTATGACTCTCCTCAGAGTGAAAAAGTCACCAATGAGAATGGCCAGTCACTTGTGTGACTGGCCATTCTCACCGTCGCATTCGTATTATTTAGGAATTATTGAACAGACTTCATTACCGGTGGCAAAATCAATACAGTGCCATGAAATACGCTGCACAAAAACAAAAGCTGCTGAGCCACTCCGTCAAGCGCAACACGGGAAGGATGGGAATACAGCGTTTAGAAGGAGTCAGTCACCTACACCGTATGTTCCTTGAAGCCTGTGTTTCTTCCGCCGAGCAAGCCGACGGAAGAAAACGACAAGTCCCATTATCAGCCCTTACTTGTTCTTCTGGTGCGCAGTGGCTACTTCCCCAACAACACTGTGCTCGTCCTCCCAGCATTGAATTCCCGTTACCCCGGGGAGTCTATCTCGCGTGAAAACGGGATCACGTCCCTGTTTTCTTTGTTCTGTGTAGTCTCGCAGTAACTTGAAGGCGATTCCAGAGAGCAAACCAATCGCCGCAAGGTTGACCAGAGCCATGATTCCCATGACACCATCAGCGGCATCCCACACCGTACTCGCTGACACAATCGACGCAAAAAAGGTGCTGATCACTACGCCCACTCGGTACGCGGCGAGCAGATGCTTATTTGGCGAGATAAAATCAATGTTTGTTTCGCCATAGTAGTACAGGCCCAGGATAGAGCTGAACCCGAGGAGGAAAATAATGATAACGAGAAGAATATTGGACCATGCTCCAAAATTGTTTATGAAGGCGTCTTGAGTGAGAACGATTCCTTTTGTTGCACCCGCAAGGTCTGGGGTAGAGATCAGGATAATAAAGGCTGTCACCGAGCACATCAGGAAGGTATCGACGTAAACACCCAGAGCTTGAACCAGACCCTGCTTGACCGGGTGGGTTACGGCTGCAGTTGAACTCACGTTAGGTGCAGAGCCCAGTCCCGCTTCGTTTGAGAACATACCGCGTTTCACGCCGGTCATAATGATCATTCCCAGTGCCGCACCCACGACTTCGTTAAAACCAAACGCCTGGGTAAAAATCGAGGTAAACACCTCGGGTAACCGCTCGATATTCATCCCCACGATGATCAGCCCCACCAGTACATAGATCAGAGCCATCAGGGGAACTAGCGCTTGGGATACTTGCGCGATACGGCGAAGTCCACCAAATATAACCAGCGCGGTGAGAACGGCAAGAATAATACCGACGGCGAATGGTATCCACTCGATTTCATGACCAAAGCTTCCAGAAGCGGTTGCGCTGATTGTGTTGGCCTGAACGGAACTCACGGCAAAAGGGAAGCAAATTATGAGGATGATGGCAAAGATGATTCCCAGCCAGCGAGCTTTAAGCCCGTGTTGCATATAGTAGGCGGGGCCTCCTCGGAACCCGTCCTTGTCTCTTATTTTAAAGAGTTGGCCGAGTGAAGATTCAACGAAACTTGAGGCGCATCCGATGAAGGCCATGAGCCACATCCAGAAAATCGAGCCGGCTCCACCCACCGCGATTGCTGTTCCCACCCCCGCAATGTTACCCACACCAACGCGGGACGCCGTTGAGATAGTGAACGCTTGAAAGGCTGAAACCGACTGTGGTTTACCGTTTTCATCACGGGGTGTTTTATTGGTTAGGACACGAAACATCTCCGGGATTAACCGGAACTGCACCACACCCGAGCGTATTGTGAAATAGATTCCGAGAGGAAGAAGTATGGGCAGAACACCCCAGGTCCACAGGCCATCTCCGGCAGAAGAAATAACATCATTGAGATTCATAATCAATAAGTA
The DNA here is from genome assembly GCF_029760935.1 of Lysinibacter sp. HNR. Classification (NCBI taxonomy): domain Bacteria; kingdom Bacillati; phylum Actinomycetota; class Actinomycetes; order Micrococcales; family Microbacteriaceae; genus Lysinibacter; species Lysinibacter sp. HNR. Next base: position 1,949,628 of record NZ_CP121684.1, read on the forward strand.
TGGCTTACTTTAATGATAAAAACTAGAGAGCATGTAATAGAATTTTTATTATTTAATTAGGTTAAACAGCTTTACAGGAACGCTGATTGATATAAACGTGTCGGCTTACAGCACTTCAACGGCTGTTAGACCCCCTGCAGACACCTCACTAGGGAACACTCCTACGCGAAACACCGACTTCCCAATGGGGCTTCTGGGACCCACCTACCGGGAAGAAGTGGTGCACGCATGACCTACTCTGGAAAGCCTACAATTTCCTCGTGGACTTCCGAGGCCGCGAGCACCTCGTCACGTATCTCCAAGCGGGAGGCCCCGGACGATAAGCCGACTTGAAGGCGGGGTGCACTCTGTTATCAAGCAGACACTGCGCTTACACCGGGGTGTGACAATCAATCACCAAAAACGCTCTGCTGAGTGGGTTCTTATCGAGCGTGCGGGTCTGGTACACACCACGATTGAAAAAGCACAGAAGCAATGGTCATACCTCCACAGAGACACTCACCAAAGTTCACTGAACCTGATCCAGATCCAGTGTTCTACGACAATGGGTTAGACCCGAACGAAGGTCTATGGACCTATAAAGAATGGGCCGGAAGAGGCTAAACACGCCCGACCTCAATCCACTATTTTTGTCCGATAAGCCCCAAAATCCGAAGCGCCGTTAAAACAAAAAGGCCCGGAGAGTGGTGTCTCCAGGCCTTCGCTCCCCGAGTTGGACTCGAACCAACAACCTGCCGGTTAACAGCCGGCTGCTCTGCCAATTGAGCTATCGGGGAATGTTTCTCCTCTACCCTGTCGGGATGAGAGCAACAGGTACTACTCTAGCAAAAGATTTAACCACTGCTGACCATTTTGCTAGTCCAAAGCCAATTCGTCATACGCGGTCTCCCGTAATGCTTCAGCAAGCCGCTGAACATAACTGTGTTTTGTCGCGGAAAAAACCTCATTAATGGGACCGTGACCGACCATCGAACCGTTTTGTAAAATAACTAAGTCCTCAACCAGTCGCTCCAACACGGAGATATCGTGACTCACAAGCAGCATGGTCATCCCGCGTTCCCTCTTCTGACGCTCTAGGACATCCGCGATCTTGGGCCGGTTTGCCAGATCTACGCCGAGGGTGGGCTCATCCGCCACCAAAATCTTAGGTTGAGTGACCAGCGCACGAACTAAAACAATACGCTGCCGCTGCCCTTTACTCAGCTCAGAGGGATAGCTGTGCAGCATCGTGAGGGGTAGTGCAAGCTGATCCATGAGCTCGGCGATGATAAGTCCCACTGCTTGCCGATCAAAGTCTTTGGAACGCTCCGCGATTGGCTCAAGAATGGAATCGGCAATGGTGCGATCCTGCATAAGAGTCGAACCGTCAGACTGCCCCAGATAGCCGATGTGCGCGGTAAGTTGGTTGCGCTTACGCTTCGACAATTTGGTCAGGTTGACACCAAGAACGGTTGCCTCCCCACCGTTCACAATAGGCTGGATGCCGCGCTGCGTCATCTCGTTTCCACGAGCGGCAAGAAACTGAATAAGAGTCGATTTGCCCGATCCGCTCTCCCCCAGAACACCGCACACCGCACCCCCGGCAACGGTGAAGTTTACTCCCTCAATCGCCTGGTGTGTCGCGCTCCCCCCGCGCGACGGGTAGTACACCGATAAATCGGAAACGATAATATCGTCTCCACGAGCACCGTGCTCAACCATCTTGATTCCCCATCATTATGTGACGCTATCCCGCCCATCCGCTCACAAACATACTGAATTCCATCTTAGTCGCCAGAATAAGCGAACCGCTTGTCGGTCAACAAATTGAGGCATCGCAATAAGCTTAGACATCATAACAAGTCTCGGCACCCCAACAGCTTTTGACACCCAACGGAACGTGACACCCCAACAACTTTTGGCACCCAACGGAACACGGAACCCCAGCACACCTAGGAATCACTCGGCCGCAGGCGCCGCCGAGCCGCTTCAAGTTCAACCAATTGTTGCTGAAGCCTACGATACGGTTCGCCCGTGACATCACCCAGCCGCTGCAACTGGCCCACAAGCTCCGCTTTGAAAGCGAGCATGTCGCGCTCCACCAGGCTCGCAACGATATCGTTAACGTAGCGTTCCAGTAGGATCTGAGAACGCGAGGGAATCGGGGCGACAACAAGTTCTCTCACCAGGTTTCGGAACGGCTCAGGTGTGTCGTCTATGACCCGCCCTAGCCACTGGGAGGAGGCCTCCGCCGGAAGGTGAGAGGCGATAGCATCACGCACCACGGCCAGGGCCGAGTTGGTGAAAGAAACCCGTGTTGCCTGTATCAGCAAATCGGGGGTAATAAGGGTGGGCTGCTGCAACATAGCCATGAGAGCGTCTCGCTCAATGCGTGTCATGGGATCCTTTGGAAGATCCGCCAGGTTGACCCGAGGCAGGGGAATCTGCTCAACAAAATCCCCCCGAGATTCTGTCCCCGCGGGCTCAGTCACGGGCAGAGGCGGTGCCTCAGCACGCTCGCCACTACTCCCCCGAAGATTCCGCCGCGCAGAGGACCGCTGCCCCCGTCCGGCCTGGCGCACGCTCCTCTCTACTTCACCCAGTTCTGCTCCCAGCATCCGGGCGAGTTCTCGCGTATATCCCGGCCTCAGCGAGGCATCGCGAATGTCCGCAATAATAGGAGCCGCAGCCTGCAACGCCCCCGCACGTCCCTCGACCGTATTGAGATTGTAATCGGCGATTTTTTGGCGCAGTGCAAACTCAAACATCGGTTTTTTGGTGTCGATGAGGGAACGCACCGCGTCATCCCCCCTCGCCAGCCGCAGATCACAGGGATCAAGCCCCTCGGGCGCAACAGCCACATAGGTCTGAGCGCTAAAATTCTTCTCCTCGCTAAAGGCACGCATGGCGGCTTTTTCACCCGCCTCATCCGGGTCAAAGGTAAAGATCACCGAACCGCCTCGGTTATCCCCCATAATGCGCCGAACCACCCTAATGTGGTCCACCCCAAAAGCGGTGCCACAGGTGGCCACCGCCGTTGTGACCCCGGCCAGATGGCAGGCCATCACATCGGTGTATCCCTCAACCACCACAACCTGACCCGAGCGCGATATGTCTCGCTTGGCCAGGTCAAGACCGTAGAGCACTTGCGACTTGTGGTAGACAGGGGTTTCCGGGGTATTCAGATACTTAGGTCCCTTGTCATCGTCAAGGAGTCGCCTCGCGCCAAACCCCAAGACCTGCCCGCTGGTGTCCCGGATGGGCCACACGAGACGTCCACGAAAACGATCGTATACGTCCCGGTCTCCCTGCGAGACGAGTCCGGCGGTGATCACCTCCTGCTGACTGAAACCCAGCCCCCGTAGGTGTTTCAGGAGAGAATCCCAGCTTCGCGGGGCAAAACCAACACCAAAGTGGGCTGCCGCAGCAGCATCAAAACCTCGCTCACCTAAAAATGCGCGCCCAACCCCGGCCTCCGGCCCACTCAACTGCTCGGTAAAAAACTCCGCGGCAGCCTGATTAGCCTGCAGCAATCGGGCACGATTGACCCCATCTTTGGGAGCGGTTCCCTCTTCGTAGTGCAGTTGGTAACCCACACTCGACGCGAGGCGCTCAACCGCCTCGGAGAAGGTCACGTGATCCATGCGCTGGAGGAAGGTAATGGCGTCGCCGCTCTCACCGCATCCAAAGCAGTGGTAGTACCCCGCGGAGGGGCGAACGTGAAAGCTGGGACTGCGCTCGTCATGAAAGGGACACAGCCCCTTGAGAGAGTCGACTCCGGCGGGCTTGAGGGCAACATGATTACCAATAACATCTGCCAGATTGATACGAGACTTTACCTCATCAATATCACCCTGTCGAATACGCCCAGCCATGCAGACGAGTTTAGCCGACAGAGTCTGACAGTGCGCCCTCAGGTCAGCCGTACGCCAACCTCAGGCCAGCCGAACATCGGCCGCGCACCGATCGATGCATCAGCCATACCCCACCCGCAGAGCAGCCGCATCACACCAGCCGCATCACACCAGCGGCACCGCGCACAGCCGCTCGTGCCACGCGATAGCGGATTGATCGGTGAGCGTCGCCACCTGGTCGACAATCACGCGGCGACGGGCGGCATCCCCCTCGGCGGCCTCCCAATCCACCACAAACGCCGGGTCGAGCTCGGCACCCTCGCGATCGTAAAGGGCCTCCATGAGCTCGGTCAAGAGCGTCCGCTGTTTTTTGTAAATGGGCTGGCGCTGACCGCTCGACATCACAAAGGCCGCAACAACCCCCTTGAGCACAGCGATCTCGGCCCGCACCTCGGCGGGCACCACGATATCCGCCCCAAAGCGAACCAGGCTCTGCTGCGGAAAGGCCGCGCGGGTTGCGTCGGTTGACAGGTGCGCAAACCGCCCGATCATCTGACTCGTGAAGTTTTTAAGCTGGGCGTGATCACGGCGACTTCCGCTCCAGGAGGTCAACCACAGTGAAGAGGCGGCTAACCGATCAAATGCGTCGGCTAGATCTTCTTCTCCCACCTCGTTGCCGGACCACTCGGCAACTGTGCGAATGAGCGAGTCGTGACCCACCCGCGAGCTCAGGATTGCAGGGTCGATATACTCCCCCACAATGGCGTCCTCAAAGTCGTGAACGGAGTACGCAATGTCGTCGGAGAGATCCATCACTTGAGCCTCAACACACACCCGCCCCTCGGGTGCCCCCTCACGAAGCCATGAAAAAACCGGAAGATCGTCCTCGTATACACCAAATTTCTGACGTCCGCTCGGATCGTCGACGGCTAGGCCGCGCGGCCACGGATACTTGCAACTCGCATCCACGCTCGCACGGGTCAGGTTAAGCCCATACCCCGTGCCACTCTGGCTAAAAACTTTGGGTTCCAACCGCGAAAGGATGCGTAGGGTCTGGGCGTTCCCCTCAAAACCGCCGCTGTCTTTCATCCACTCGTTGAGGGCTCTCTCACCGTTGTGTCCAAACGGGGGGTGTCCCAGATCGTGCGCCAGGCAGGCGGTGTCAACAACATCGGGGTTAAGTCCCAGAGAGGTTGCAAGCTCCCGACCCACCTGGGCCACCTCCAGGGAGTGGGTGAGCCTGTTGCGCGCGAAGTCGATGCCCGCGGTGGGGCTGAGCACCTGCGTTTTGGCGGCCAGACGCCGCAGCGCGCTTGAGTGCAACAGGCGCGCCCGATCACGCGCAAAGTCGCTACGATCGGTGTAGGGATGTTCCTCGGGCAGCCAGCGTTCTTCGTCGTGAGCGCTGTAACGGGAATCGCTCTGCGCGAAAGTCTGCACATGAGAAGGGTTACTAGCCACCGGTGGTGTCCTCTTCACCCTCGGTGAGACCGCTGCCCTCATCGCGCGACAGGGTGCGGCTGTCGAGCCACCCCTCGGGAAGAACCGTTCGCTTGGGGTGTCCCGCGCGACCCCGGGGCCCCTCGGCGTCACTCCCGGGATACGGCGCGTTCGGGTCGAGGGTCGCTAATATCTCATCCATCTGCTCGATGCTCTCCACCAGGGCCAGCCCCCGACGGATCTCCGAGCCAACGGGATACCCCTTGAGATACCACGAAACATGCTTGCGGATGTCCCGGCACGCGTGCTCTTCGCTGTCAAAGAATTCCGCGAGCAGCAGGGTATGGCGGCGCAGCGTATCCGCGACCCCGCCCAGGCTGGGCTGAATCTGCGCCTTGCGTGCTTCGTCCCCAGAAATCTCGCCGTTTCTTGCCCGAAAGGCCGCGGCCAGGTCGCCAAAGAGCCAGGGTCGGCCCAGGCAACCGCGGCCCACAACAACACCGTCGCAGCCCGTCTGATCCATCATGCTGACGGCGTCTTCGGCGGACCAAATATCGCCGTTACCCAGAACCGGGATGCTGGTGACGGTTTCTTTGAGGGTGGTGATGGCATCCCAGCGAGCCTGCCCCGAATAGTGCTGATTTGCGGTGCGGGCGTGGAGCGCAACCGCCGCGATCCCGGCACCCTCGGCGGCCCGCCCGGCCTCGAGATAGGTGAGGTGGTTGTCGTCAATGCCCATGCGCATCTTGACGGTCACGGGGATATCGCCCCCGGCCCGGGCCGCCCGCTCCACGATATCGCGGAAAAGATCCTGCTTCCAGGGAAGGGCCGCCCCGCCTCCCTTGCGGGTTACCTTGGGAACCGGGCATCCAAAGTTGAGATCGATGTGATCGGCACGGTCCTCGGCCACCAAAAAGGTAATGGCCTCCGCCACCGTGTGCGGATCAACACCGTAGAGCTGGATTGAGCGGGGGGTCTCGCTGGAGTGATGCGTAATGAGCCGCAGCGATTCCGGCGTGCGCTCCACAAGGGCGCGGCTCGTGATCATCTCCGACACGTAAAGACCCGCGCCAAACTCACGGCAGAGGCGACGAAAAGCGGTGTTTGTGATGCCTGCCATGGGGGCCAGGATAACGGGAACATCCACCCGGAGGTTCCCAATCTCCAGGGCGGGCGAGGTGTGTGTTGCTGCGGTCACTCAGCTATTCTCCCAGATTATTGGGGGAAGAAACTGGAAGATCAACGGCCCCGCCAAAACGTCGCTCGCGGTAGGCATACTGCTCGATGGCCTCCCACAGATCGGTTCGAGTGAAGTCGGGCCAGAGCCGATTCAAGAAAACCATCTCGGCGTACGCCGCCTGCCACAGCATAAAGTTACTCGTGCGCTGCTCGCCCGAACTGCGTACAAAGAGGTCCACATCGGGCAGATCGCTGAGGTAGAGCCGCTGCTTAATCGCCTTTTCGGAGACCCCGGACGCCTTGATACGTCCGGCCTCCACGTCCTCGGCAATCTTTTTTACCGCATCCGCTATCTCGGTGCGACCACCGTAGTTGACACACATGTTAAGGGTGAGGGTCGAGTTTTTTTGGGTTAGCTCCTCCGCCGCCTGGAGCTCTTTAATCACTGACCCCCACAGCTTAGGCTTGCGGCCCGACCAACGCACCCGAACCCCCCAGGCGTTAAGCTGGTCCCTGCGCCGCCGCAAAACCTCACGGTTAAACCCCATAAGAAAGCGGACCTCCTCGGGGGAACGTCGCCAATTTTCGGTGGAGAAGGCGTAAACGCTCAGGTGCCCAACCCCCACTTGAATGGCCCCGGCAACAACGTCAAGCAGGGCTGCCTCGCCCGCTTTGTGGCCCTCGATACGGGAAAGGCCACGCCGATTAGCCCAGCGGCCATTACCGTCCATCACGATGGCCACATGCTCGGGAACGCGCGGGGGAATGTTTTCGGGGCGAACCCCCGTGTAGTCAAGCTCCATAAAGGGCTGCGGATTCTTCACCGCGCGACGGGACAGTTTCTCACTCACCATCTCAGCGTAGCGTGGCCAGGCTGAGATAGTGACCCATCAATGACGCTTTGCGGATGCGCGGGGACATCCGCAGTCGCGTCAGAAGTAGTCTCCTCACGAGGGCAGAGGGGCGCGCAGGGGAGGCGCACCCGGGCGGGCACCCATTTTTACAAGTCTTGTCGTTTCGTTGACAAGTGACGGGCGGCTCAATAGCCTGTGAGAGAAAGCAAATATTGAGGGCACTCGGTCGCCTACGTCGTTGAGAACGTTCAATCGCTCGGGCAACGGGTTCGCTCAATAATCCAGGCAACGCAATGGAGGGTGGCCCATGCCTACGTATGAGTTCGGTTGCACAAACGGCGATGTTTTTGATGCCGTCTATTCAATGTCCGAGGTTCCAGGCGACACAGATTGCATACGCTGCGGTGCCCCCGCACAGCGCCGCCTCTCAGCCCCGCACCTCTCGGCCTCCGGTTCCGCAGCGTATCAACTGATCGATTCGACCCAGCGCAGCGCTCACGAACCCGAGGTTGTTACCTCGTCCTCTCCCGGACGTACCCCGCACTCGACCAGTTCTGGTCGCACCCAGCGCTACACCCACAACCCCGCCCACCGCGGGCTTCCCCGCCCCTAAAACACCCCCACCGGGTTGCGGCGCACCGATTCGGATCGTGCCATACACCGGTTGCTACGCACCCCATCCAAGTCATGACGTACACACAGGCTGCAACACATCCACCCCGGTTGTGACGCACCAATTCACCCCAAGGTATCCCCAAGAGAAAGAAGAACAATGCCAGAAGTATTATTTCCTCTCGATTCAAACAAAAAATTTGAGAGCCAAGAAAAGCTCGGCCACAACAGGTGGCATCCCGAGATCCCGCCCGTCGCCACCGTGAAGTCCGGCGACTCTTTTCGTGTGGACTGCCGCGAGTGGTTCGACGGCGCGATTGTGAACGACGACTCGGCCGAAGACATCCTGAACGCGCCGCTGCTCACCGTGCACAAGCTGAGCGGACCCTTTGCGGTCGAGGGCGCAAAGCCCGGCGACCTGCTCGTGGTCGACATCCTCGATGTAGGCCCTATTCCCCAGGAGGACTCGGGCCCCCTCGCCGGTCAGGGCTGGGGCTATACCGGCATCTTTTCGCGGGGCAACGGCGGTAGTTTCCTCACCGATCAATTTCCGGATGCCTACAAGGCAGTCTGGGACTTTAGCGGCCAGGTTGCAACCTCCAGGCACATCCCGCACGTGTCCTTCACGGGGCTCACCCACCCGGGACTCATGGGAACTGCACCCTCGGCGGCCCTGCTCGCGAAGTGGAACAAGCGCGAGGGCGATCTGATCGCCACCGACCCGCACCGGGTTCCGCCGCTCGCGCTCCCGCCCGAGGCAGAGCACGCCGTGCTCGGCGGGGTTGCGGCCGCGGAGCGGGCCCGGGTGGGAGGTGAGGCCGCGCGCACCGCACCGCCGCGTGAGAACGGCGGCAACCAGGACATTAAGAATCTCTCGAAAGGATCTCGCGTGTTCTATCCCGTCTTTGTTGACGGCGCCAATCTCTCGGTTGGCGACCTGCATTTCTCACAGGGTGACGGCGAGATCACCTTCTGCGGGGCCATTGAGATGGGTGGGTTTATCGATCTGCGCGTAGAGATTATCCCGGGTGGCATGGAGACCTACGGAGTGCACGAGCACGCCATCTTTATGCCCGGAAACGTTGAGCCGCAGTTTAGCGAGTGGCTGGCCTTCTCGGGAACGTCTGTCACGCTTGACGGGGAACAGCGCTACCTCGATTCTCACCTGTCGTATCAGCGGGCCTGCCTGCACGCCATCGATTACCTCACCAAGTTTGGTTACAGCCCCGAGCAGGCCTACCTCTTGCTGGGTGCAGCCCCCATCGAGGGAAGGCTCTCGGGAGTGGTCGATATCCCCAATTCCTGTTCGACCGTGTATATCCCCACGTCAATTTTTGATTTTGATGTGCGACCCTCGGTATCGGGTCCGTTCCAGATTGATCCGGGAATCGGTGCACCGCGGGCAGCGGATCGTAGCTCGTAGCTCGTAGCTCGTAGCTCGTAGCTCGTAGCTCGTAGCTACACGATACAAGCCGCAATTTCATCACCGCACGGGCGGGTACCCGACTCTGAGCATCTGGTGCCCGCCTTCACACCTACACGACGAGCGGACGCCCCACCGGAGCCGGTGAGAGACCCGGCTCTACGCGGATTACCACCGACTTCGACACGGGGGTGTTGCTCCTCTCTGCCGTGCTCGAAAGGGGAACAAGCACATTGGCCTCGGGAAAGTACGCTGCGGCACAGCCGCGCGCCGTGGGGAAAGACACTGTGCGGAAGCCGCGAAGCACCCGGTCGGGCTCATCCTCCCACTCGCTAAAGATGTCTACCGTCTGCCCGTCGCGAAGACCCAGTTCGACCAGATCATCCGGATTAATAAAGATAACGTTGCGACCCTTTTTAATCCCGCGATAGCGGTCGTTGAGGCTGTAGATAGTGGTGTTAAATTGGTCGTGCGAACGCAGTGTCTGCAGCAGGAGGCGTCCGGGCGGGCACTCGACATGCTCCAGCTCGTTGACCGTGATACGGGCCTTACCCGTTGCCGTGTGGAAGGTTCTGCTGTCGCGCGGACCGTTGGGGAGGACAAATCCGCCCTCCTGCCGCACCTTCTTGTTGTAGTCTTCACAGCCGGGCACCACGCGGCTGATGTGCTCTCGAATGGTGTCGTAGTTGGCCTCAAACCCGGCCCAATCGACCTTGATACGATCACCGACCACCGCGCGTCCCATGCGGGACACGATCGCCACCTCGGAGAGCAGTCCGGGGCCCACCGGCTCCACCCGTCCGTGAGACGCGTGTACCGCACACACCGAATCTTCAACCGTGACAAATTGCTCGCCGGAGGCCTGCCTATCGATCTCGGTGCGGCCCAGCGTGGGGAGGATGAGCGCCTCTTTGCCAGTGACGACGTGTGAGCGATTGAGCTTGGTGGAGATCTGAACGGTGAGCTCCGTGCCGCGCATTGCCTTCTCGACCGCTTTGGAGTCAGAGATAGCGGCCACAAAGTTTCCGCCGAGCGCGATCCACGCCCGAATCTCACCCCGCTGCATGGCTTGGATACCGTGAACGGAGTCGTAACCTTCTTCGCGGGGCGGATCAAAGTTAAACTCGTGTTGCAGGGCGTCAAGAAATTCGGGAGGCATCTTCTCCCAAATACCCATGGTGCGATCTCCCTGCACGTTGCTGTGACCGCGAATCGGGGATGCTCCGGCACCCGGTTTACCAATATTGCCGCGCAGGAGCAGGAGGTTAACGGCCTCTTTAATGGTGTCGACGGCCTTCTTGTGCTGGGTAATTCCCATGGCCCAGGTGATGATGACCCGGTCGGCGGCGATGTAGCGCTGGGCCAGTTCGTCGATCTGGGCCTCGGTGAGTCCCGTTGCCGCCAGAACCTCGCTACCGTCAAGATTTTCGAGGTGTGCGGTGAAGGCGTCAAGCCCGTCCGTGTGCTCCGCAAGAAATTCGTGGTCGAGAACCGTTCCCGGGTTTTTCTTCTCGGCCTCAAGCACCCGTTTTGACACGGCCTGGAGCAGGGCCATATCTCCGCCGAGTCGCACCTGAAGAAACTGGTCGGTGAGCTTTGTGCCGTGCCCGATCACGCCGTTAACGGTTTGTGGGTTCTTGTAGCGCATGAGACCCGCCTCGGGGAGGGGGTTGACCGTGACGATTGTGGCACCCGCTTTTTTGGCATCCTCCAGCGTGGTGAGCATGCGGGGGTGGTTGGTGCCCGGGTTTTGACCCATGATGATGATCAGGTCGGCCTTCTCAAAGTCGTTGTAGGCCACGGTGGACTTTCCGATTCCCAGGGTGTCGAGCATGGCCGTGCCCGTTGATTCGTGGCACATGTTGGAGCAGTCGGGCAGGTTGTTGGTGCCAAAGGCCCGCACAAAAAGTTGGTAGGCAAACGCGGCCTCGTTGGAGGCCCGTCCACTGGTGTAGAACGCGGCTTCGTTTGGGGAGTCGAGGCCGTTGAGCTTCTCGGCGATGATGCCAAAGGCATCGTCCCACGAGATGGGTTCGTAGTGATCTTTGTCTGCGGGCTTGTGGAGCGGTTCAACCAATCTGCCCTGCATTCCCAGCCAGTACTCCGACTTATCGAGCATGCTGGTGAGCGAGTTTTCCGCCCAGAAGCTGCGCGGGATAGTGAGGGGCGTAGCCTCCCAGGTGACGGCCTTTGCTCCGTTTTCGCAGAACTCCGCGATCTTGCGATGATCGGGATCGGGCCAGGCGCAGCTCATGCAGTCAAAACCGTGCTTCTGGTTGATCGAGGTGAGCAGCTTTGCCGAGCGGACAACACCCATGCGGCTGAGGGCCGGACCCATGGCGTGCATCACACCCGGGACACCGGCGGCCCACTCCTTCTCGTGGGTCACCTCAATGTTGTCGTCTGAAACGTCTTCGATGGGGGCCTTGGGGGTCATGAAGCGCTCACTTTCTCGGGGGTGTTCAGGGGGTGGGCGGATGAAGTTTTCGGGGCCGCGTCGGGGGTTATTCCCAGGGCTTCTTCCTGGCTTGCCGCCAGAGTTCCGCCCACAGCTTCATCAGTGGTCTCCTCTTCGACAATGCGCTCAGCACCGCTGTACACAACCATGGAGTCTCCGCGCAAAAAGCCGACCAGGGTGATTCCGGCCTCGTCTGCCAGCTCCACCGCCAAGGACGACGGTGCCGACACCGCCGCGAGCAGGGGAATGCCCGCCATCAGCGCCTTCTGGGTGAGTTCAAAACTGGCCCGGCCCGAAACCATGAGGACGGTACCTGTGAGCGGCAGCCTGTGGTTTGCCGCGGCCCAGCCAATCACCTTGTCCACGGCATTGTGCCGACCTACATCCTCACACAGCATAAGCATCTGGCTCGTTGTGGCATCAAAGAGGGCGGCCGCGTGCAGCCCGCCGGTCTTCTCAAAGACCGCCTGTCGGGAGCGCAGTATTTCGGGAAAAGTTGTGAGGGTGCGGGCACTGATCCGCATCGGGTCGGCGGCAACCGTGTAGGCGGAGGTGGTGCGCACCGCATCAATACTCGCCTTGCCGCAGAGACCGCACGAGCTGGTGGTGTAAAAGGAACGCTCGAGGCTCGGATCGGGTGCGGGAACGCCGGGCGCCAGGGTCACATCAAGAACGTTGTACTCGTTAGTGGGGCTGCCCGGGCGGGCACCCGCGCAATAGCGCACGCTGCTCACCTGCTCCCCCCGAGAGACGATGCCCTCGGAGACCAGAAATCCCACCGCCAGATCAAAGTCGTTGCCGGGCGTGCGCATGGTGATGGCGAGCGACTGACCGCCCACCCTAATCTCTAGGGGTTCCTCCGCCGCAAGCACGTCTTCTCGCCTGCGGGGCGCTGACCCCACCGTTATACGCGTAATTCGCCGTCGAACCGTTATTCTGCCCACATTTCATGTCTATCATCTCCCCGCGAGCTAGGCAAGGGGGTCGGACGAGGCTTCCCCATCATTCGTGAGAAGTCCCAACAGCATCATGTCCTGAGTGAGAGCATGATACAGCTCTTTTTGACCCGTAGACTCGTAGAGTTCACGCAGCCCGTACGAGCTGTTACTCTCACCCTCCTCGATTGCCCGAGGTTGCCTTCACCAAGGGCACAGGCCACCTTCGCCACCGCGAAGAAACATCCCTTAAGCAAGGCGTCTGCCAAAACGGTCACGTTACCGTGTATCTGTAACCAGCGCTCCACTCTCCCGCGGTCGGAGGCTATAGGTGGGATAAATTGCCACGGCTGAGGGCTCCACGCTCACCCAAACCGTCACGCCGGGCCTCAGGCCGTGGAGCGCGGCGTCCTCCATGCGAACCTCCGCCACGATCAAGGTGGGGGCCGGATTGATATCACCCGCCTGAGGAACCAGGCTCAGCCGAATCGTCAATGCTCGGGGGGTGTGCGACAGCCCCCTCACCCGGGCCCGCCACGAGTTAGTTCCGGATGCAGAATCCGCCCGATTCACGCTAATCGCAACGTCCCCCGGATGGAAAAGTACCGTAGCCGGATGCCCCGGCCGAAGTCTCGCGGCGGAGGTCCCCTCTGACCCTAGAGCTGGTGTGGTGTCAACGCCTCTTGAGGCCACGATCCGGTGCCCGCCGGGGAGAAGAACGCAGAAGGCCTCCTGCCTCAGCTTCTCAACACCCTGCACACCCTCAGCAACATCCGCAATCACCGCATCCTCCGCGCTCACCACCCCTTCCAGCCGATTGAGCCCAACCAGACGCGCGGCAAAAACGCTTCGTGGAGCAACCATAAGGGTGGGGGTTGAGGCCTCTTCCACAACACACCCCCGATCAAGAACGATGCTGCGAGAGGCAAGCGCAAACCCATCCACAATATCGTGACTCACGATAAGCGCTGTTATGTTTGTGGCGGCTAACTGCTCGCCAACAAGTTGACGAATATCATCAGCAGTTGCAACGTCGAGGGATGCGAACGGTTCGTCAAGAAGAATCACTCCGGGGCGGGCCGCAAACGTGCGGGCAAGGGCAACCCTCTGCTGTTGCCCTCCGGACAGTTCGTGCGGGTGTGCGGAACCCGCACCCGCAAGCCCCACGTCGGCGAGCCAGCGGTCTGCCAGGGCCAGAGACTCACGCCTATCTGCACCCTGCGAACGGGGGCCAAAGGCAACATTCTCTCGAATCGTGAGATGAGGAAAAAGCCCGGGGTCCTGCTCAAGAAGCCCGATTCCACGACGGTACGGCGGCACCCGCAGTGCCCGGGTATCCGTGCTGGAAATCGTGTTTTCGGCCACGCTGATTCGGCCTCGGTCTAGCGGGAGAAAACCTGCCAGCGCCGCGAGGAGGGTTGATTTGCCGGAACCGTTGGGTCCCAGCAGCGCAACCACCTCTCCTCCCTCAACACGGAGTGATGCGGATAGGTTGAAGTCGCCCCGCGAAACCTCTACGTCCGCAGCAAGACCTAAGGGTGGGTGACCCTCCGCCCGCGATATCCTCCGATCACGCACTTGCTCGTGGGCAACACCTCGATCTCCGACGCTCAGTCCGGCGGACTCCGGCTCGGCAATACCCGATTCAGCAGCGCCCGGCTCCCTGATACTCAGCCCGGCAACGCCCGCTTCCCCGGCACCCGACCCGACAATACCCGATCCCCCAGCACTCGACCCTACGGATCCGGCTCCCACGACCCCCGGACGCCACCCGCGCAGAATAATGAGCATGGTGAGCGAGACCACAAGCAGTAGCAGGGACAGGGCAACCGCGGTGTTGGTGGAGACCCCCGCGCCGTTAAACGCGGTGTAGATCGCAAGCGGCATGGTGCGGGTGACCCCGGGGGTATTTCCCGCAAAAAGGGCTGTTGCACCAAACTCGCCCAGCGCCCGCGAAAAGCTCAGCACAACTCCGGCGATAAGGGCGGGCCTTACGAGAGGGAGAGTGACTCGCCGCAGCACGGTCCAGGGCGACGCCCCCAGCGTGGCCGCCGCACGTTCATAGCGGGTTCCCACGCTGCGCAGGGCTCCCTCCACCGTAATCACAAAAAACGGCATGGCTACGAAGGTCTGCGCGATGACAACCGCCGCGGTACTGAAGGGAAGCCGGATGCCTCCCAGCAGTTGCAGGGTGTGCCCGAGCAGCCCGTTAACCCCGAAGAGGTAGAGCAGCGCGATTCCCCCCACGAGCGGGGGCATCACGAGCGGTATGGTCACGAGCGCGCGCAGCACCCCCGCTATCCGGGGTCCGCTACGCGACATGATCACGGCAAGCGGCGCGCCAAGTAGCACGCAGAGCAGGGTTGCCAGGCTTGCCGTAAGCAGGGACAGCCCCAGCGCCTGAAGGGCTTGTTCGCTGGTGATTGCCGCGGGAAGGGTGGCCCAGTCCGCCCGGGCAACCAGCCCGGCGAGGGGGAGGATAAGCAGCGCCAACCCCAGAATCGCCGGAACGTAGAGCAGGGTGGGCGCTTTTTTCATCGTGTTTCCGGCACCCCGGGAACACCAAAACCGTGAGACTCAAATATTCTGCTGGCTTCCGTGGACTCAAGAAAACGGATGAACTCGGCAGCCTCTTCCGGGTGCGAAGAGGCCGCCACCACGGAGGCCGGATACTCATTAACAACGCTCTCGGCACCAGTTATCTCAATCTGGCGGACGGTGTCACCCGCGGCGCGGGCATCCGTCACATAGACAAGTCCGGCATCGGCCTCACCCATGGCAACCTTGGTGAGCACGGCCGTCACGCTCAATTCCTGACTCACCGGGCTCACCACAACCCCCTGTCTGTCCAGAAGCGTGTTCGAGGCGCTCCCGCAGGGCACCTCGGGTGCGCAGAGCACGGTCCGCACCGTATCGCGGGAAAGATCCGCGAGCGAGGTAACACCCCCGGGGTTGTCCGGCGGAACCACAAGCGTGAGTATGTTTGTGGCAAAAACGAGGGCTTCACCGGCGGGAAGGGATCCGTTGTTCAAGAGTCCCCGATCGGACGCGTTGCTCATCGTGCGGGCATCGGCGGCAGCAAAAATATCGGCGGGTGCCCCCTCGGCAATCTGGGCGAGGAGGGCGGAGGAACCGTCAAAGGTGCTGGGGGCGAAGGTGATGTTGGGGTTATGAACGCTAAAGGCCTCGGTAAGCTCGTCAAAAACATCGCGAAGAGATGCCGCCGCAAAAACGGTGAGCTTAACGTTCTCCTCCGAGTGTGACCCCGAGTCGCTGTCCTGAGCGGCCCGCGGAGAACAGGCCGCGAGGGGAAGCACTAAAGCGGCTGCGATAATGACACGCGTGAGAATAGCCCCTGTGATTAATCGCATAGTCGGATGCTAACACCTGCCCGCAACTCACTTCTACCCGTTGCACGTCATACCCGTGCTTTTGACGCCGGGAACGGGTAGCGTGGAGGCCAAGCCGTTTACCCTCGTAAAAGTCGGGGTCGCGCCCGAACAAAACCGACACGGTTCGGTTCGGGGTCAGCAGGCTGCTGCAACAAGAGTAAGGATGCTTTTCCCGCATGATCTCCGTTGAAGAACACCTGGCCGCGGTGCTGACCCGCATCGCTGTCCTCCCCCCGTCGACCGTCCCCATCGACCGGGCTCACCGGCTCACCCTGGCGGAGAACGTACGCTCACAACACGATATTCCCCTGTGGGATAACTCTGCCATGGACGGGTACGCCGTTCGACAGGCCGATGTTGCGGGGACCTCCGCTGAGCAACCCGTAAGCCTCGAGGTGGTGGCGGATATCCCCGCGGGGTCTTCTCTCACACCGACTTTAGAGAAGGGTCAGGCCGCGCGCATTATGACGGGCGCACCCGTTCCCGCGAGCGCCGACGCGGTCGTGCCGCTTGAGCACACGGAAATCACACCCCACGACCCGGGCACGCGCACGCAAACTCCGGGCACACACACGCAAACTCCGCACACCCAAAGCCCGGGCACGCGCATCCTCGTTACCACGGAGCCTCGCCCGGGCGCCCACATTCGCCGAGCGGGTGAGGACACCCGGCGGGACGAGACGGTGGCGTCGCGCGGCGAGGTACTGACCGCCGAAAGGGTTGCCGCCATCGCATCCGCCGGTGTTGGAAGCGTATCCGTGCATCCTCGGCCCCGAGTCACCGTGATTGCAACGGGCAGCGAG
Organism: Lysinibacter sp. HNR; assembly: GCF_029760935.1. Lineage (NCBI taxonomy): Bacteria > Bacillati > Actinomycetota > Actinomycetes > Micrococcales > Microbacteriaceae > Lysinibacter > Lysinibacter sp. HNR. The sequence continues at coordinate 1,966,557 of NZ_CP121684.1, forward strand.
CTTGTTGCCCCCGGCAAGCCGCTGGCACACGGGCAGATTCCCGACTCCAACTCTCTCTTGATCGCGGCGCTTGTGACCGCCTGCGGAGCTGAGACCGTTGCGACGCTGCGCGTCCCCGACGATGAGCGGGCGCTGCGGCTTGTCCTCGACGAGTCCGCCGCAATCTCCGATGCCGTTGTGCTCACGGGTGGCGTGAGCGTTGGTGCCTACGATGTGGTGAAAGCGGTTCTGGCCCCCACGGGCTCCGTCGACTTTGTGCGCGTGTCGATGCAGCCCGGGAAGCCCCAGGGATTTGGCACTCTCCCCGGGGGCATCCCCGTTTTTGGGCTTCCCGGTAACCCGGTGAGCGCCTGGGTGTCGTTTGAGGTTTTTGTGCGCCCGGCGCTTCTCGCCATGCAGGGACGCGAAGGCACGGATCGCGCGCCTCGGGATGCGGTGGCCGAGATGGGATGGAAGACCCCGGAGGGCCGCACCCAATACATTCCCGTGATTGCCACAACACCCGCCCGGGGACCCTGGACGGTTCGACCCGCCGCCGCGGGAGGATCGGGTTCACACCTGGTGGGTGGGCTGGGGCGCGCCAACGGCTACGCCGTGGTTCCCGCTGAGGTGTCCCGGGTGCGCGAGGGTGACACCGTGAGTGTCATACTGGTGGAATCATGAGTAGTGCACCCTTTACCCACGTAAACGCCTCCGGCGAGGCCCGCATGGTCGATGTCACGGCCAAGACTCCCACCGTTCGCAGCGCCACCGCAACGGGATTTGTGCTCTGCGGGACCACCGTTATCGCGGCGCTTCGCGACGGCACCGTTCCCAAGGGCGATGTGCTTGCGGTTGCCCGAATAGCCGGAATTCAGGGGGCAAAACGCTGCGCGGAACTGCTCCCCCTGGCCCATGTGATCGGCGTGCACGGTGCCGCCGTTGACCTCTCAATTGAGGATGCCGGGGTGCGGGTCACCGCCACCGTACGAACCGCGGATCGCACGGGAGTGGAGATGGAGGCCTTTACCGCCGTGTCGGTTGCGGCACTTGCCCTCGTGGACATGGTCAAGAGCCTCGATAAGTCGGTGAGCATCACCGATATTAAACTTCTTCGCAAGACCGGCGGAAAATCCGGTGATTGGTCACGCGAAGACGCCGGTGATTGGTCGCACCAAGACGCCTCAGGTTGAGGGAGCAGGATGATGGCGGGCAGAGAAGCCGAGGAGGACAGCACATTTTTACGCTCCCTCGATGCCATCGTTTTGACCGGTGGCCGTGGAACTCGCTTGGGTGGGGTGGCCAAGGCCGAGCTGCGCGTGGGAGGAGCCCGGCTCATCGATACGGTTCTGGGGGCCGCGTACGCATCCGGAAGCGAGCGTCTCATCGTTGTGGGGAGCCGCAAGGTCGCTCCCGCAAGCTTATCCGTGCTTCACACTCGTGAAGACCCCCCGTTTGGCGGACCGGTCGCGGCGCTTGCGGCCGGTCTCTCGCTCGCCACGGCAGAGTGGGTGCTTCTGCTCGCGGTTGATCTTCCCAGAGCGGCGGAACTGTGTGACCTTCTCTTGCAAGGAGCCACGGCCCGGCATAATGCGACCCAGTACCCCGCTAGCACGCTCGAGGCCGCAACCCAGGCAACCCCAACCCCAACCCCAACTCTAGACCAGACTCCTCCAGCCGCAGCCCAGGCTCCCTCACTCGCACGCGGAAGCATAAACCAGGAGTCCCCCACCACAACAGAGACAGCCCCCGAGGCCTACATCGTGCGCGACGCTCATGGAATGCTCCAGTGGTTAGCGGGCCTTTATCGCACGGAACCGCTCCAGCTGGCCATCGAAGCGTCGCTAGCGGATGCCGGTGGCAACCCCTCGGGACTCCCCCTGCGCTCTGTTGTATCGCGGCTTCGAATAGCGGAGGTCCTTGATCAGACCGGGGCATCCGCCGATATTGATACCGAGGACGACCTAGTTTCAGCAAGGGCTTACACCGCAACAAACCCCCGCAGCAAAGGAGAACACCGTGAGTGACACCAAACACCTTCCACCGGAAGCCCTGAACGCGTGGCTGGCCGCGCTCGCCACCGAATTGGGGCTGTCTACCGACGAGGTCTCAATCCCCGTGGTTCTTGACGTGGCGAGGGACGTCGCCCACGGCGTCGCCCGCCCTGCCGCCCCGCTCAGCACCTTCCTTATGGGGTTGGCACTGGGCCGCGCACAGAGCAGTGCGCACGGAAGCGCAACGGCAACCGCGGAATCACGCACACAGGATCTGCGAGAGATAGCCGAGACCATCACGCAGCGTGCGAAGTCTTGGACCCCAGACAACGGCACAATCAAGGGAGAATAACGATGGTACACGTCAGACTGTTTGCGGGAGCAGCGGAGAGCGTGGGCGCGGAAGCCCTCACGTTGGGCGCACAAACCCTCGGAGAACTCACCAGGCTGCTCTCGGCTGATGGCGGGCGGGAGGTTCAATCCGTGCTTGAACGCTGCAGTTTCCTGGTGAACGGCGTCAGAAAGAGCGCTCCCGAAACACCGCTCGCCGCGGGGGCGACGGTTGATGTGATGCCCCCGTTCGCGGGAGGATAAACTACCCAGCCATCGATAACGGCGTTCTTTCCTGCCTCCGCCTGCAGATCTGAGGGCGTGCACAACTCCGAGGGAGATAACCTCACAGCCTCAACCACCTATCGCGTTCATCGGTCGATCGGGCTGCAAAAATCCCGGATCGTTAATGCCGTGTCCCGGCAGTTTACCCGTGATACAGCGACGCATGAGGGCCGCGATATCCTCGTCCGTGGCCCCACCCCTCACCAGTGGAATCAGGTTGGACTCCGTGCGAGAAAAAAGACAGTTACGTAGCTGGCCGTCTGCGGTGAGGCGAACCCTGTCGCACGCGTGACAGAACGGCGCGGTGACCGAGGCGATCACACCCACGGTGCTTTCCGTGCCGTTCACGTACCAGAGCTCGGCGGGCGCCGCCCCACGCTGCGGCACCGGTGTGAGCGTGAACCTGGCGCGCAGGCTCTCCAGTATCTCCTCGCCCGACACCATCTCGACGCGTGACCACGTGTGTCCCGCGTCCAGGGGCATCTGCTCGATAAAGCGCATCTGGGCGTTATTCTCGAGGGCAAATGCCACCAAGTCGGCAAGCTCATCGTCGTTCACCCCTCGCATCGCCACCGCGTTAATCTTGAGCGGCGCAAGGCCGGATAGACGAGCAACCTCAATCCCGGCTAAAACCTCCGCGAGTTTATCCCTGCGCGTGAGTTCGTGAAACCGATCACGACGAAGCGTATCCAGGCTAATATTAACCCGCTGCAGTCCTGCCGCAACCAGGTCGTCCATCAGCGCGGGAAGCCGGATGCCGTTTGTGGTCATTGCCACACCAAGCGGCCCCGATTCCCCCTCAATGCGGGCTATTCGGCGAACAACATCAACGATGTCTTGGCGCAGCAACGGCTCGCCTCCCGTGAGCCGTATGCTCGTGATCCCCAGCGACGCGGCAACACGCACCACCCGTTCAAGCTCATCGCTGGTTAGGATGCTCGACTTGGCTAGCCAGGGAACCCCCTCCTCGGGCATACAGTAGGTGCAGCGGAGGGAACACTTATCGGTGAGGGAGATGCGCAGGTCACGATGAACCCGACCAAAACGATCAACCAGCCCGCCCTTATCCGCCGCGGCACCCGATTCTTGAACCGCTGTTTCACTCAGCCGAACGTACTCGACCGCCGAGCCCGGTCGGCGAGTAAGGGTGAGGGGAACCGGCCCGCGGGAGCCTCCAGCGCGAGGAGAGTCACAAACGGTCATGAGAGTCCCACCCAATCGTGTGTGCCGTCCGCCCGATGCTGTTTTTTCCACACGGGTAGCTCGGCTTTGATCGCCTCGATGAGTTTCCGGCTTACCTCGTAGGCTTCCGCCCGGTGAGCGCTCGACACGCACACGATGACCGCCAGGTCACCCACCTCAAGGCGTCCCACCCGATGGCTTACCGCAACGAGGATTCCGTTCGGAACGATACGCTCTACCAGGCCGCGCAACACCTCCACCGCCGAGGGGTGGGCACTGTATTCCAGCAGGGTGACCGGCCCGGTTACCGCGGGGTCGTGATCCCGCACCCGTCCGATGAAGGTCACCACCGCACCACTGTGCGGAGAATCCACAGCCTCGAGGTGACTCGCAAGATCGAGGGGGGTATCGCTGATGCGCAAAATGGTCATTATTATCCGTGGTCTCCGCCGCTGAGCTGATGGTCGAGGTGGGGAAGCAGAGGAAGCAGCACACGCAGGCCACTAGCGACGGCCTTGGGCGAGCCCGGGAGATTAACAATCACGGCGGCACCCAAAAAGTTAGCAACGCCCGAACCCTCACCGGCTCTCGAACCCTCACCAACTCTCGACCTCTCACCGAAATTCACGGAACCGTGTTCCCCTGAAACGTCGCCCGTGGGAACTCCCCTCGCAACACCGGCGATGCCACGCGAGAGCGCGGCAAATGGAGTCTGCGTAAGACCGTCAATCCGAATAGCCTCGACGATGCCGGGAAGCTCCGTGCTGAGAAAGGGGCGGGTTGCTTCAGGTGTGAGATCGCGAGGTGAGACGCCGGTTCCCCCCAGGGTGATCACAAACCGTGCCCCCTCGGCCAGCGCCTCACGCAACGCACGAGAAACGGTCTCCAGGCCGTCGCTTACCAGGCGGAGCGGCTGCACCTCATATCCCGCGTTCTCTAGGTGAGAAACAGCTAGGGGACCCGAAACGTCGTCACGAATCCCGGCCGCACCTCGATCGGACACCGCGATCACTGCAACCCTCGGTGGCTGCGGCAAAACGGTGACGTCCATGCCACTAACAATAGTCGTGAACGGTCGGCTTCTCCACGCGCAACGGGATTTATATAGCAAATATTTCACAACTATAATTGCACAAACAAAAAGAAATAATCTAATTGTTGGATTATTTTTCAACGTAACGTACACTAATCCACAATGATCATGCTCCGTTCCTATCGGTAGCGCCCACAAATTACGATCAAGGAGGATCTTCCGTGTCAAAAAATAGAGCCGTCGCTTACAAGGGTCCCGGCGAGGTTGAGGTCATTGACATCGACTACCCCACGTTTGAGCTCAAGGAGGGTCCCGGGGTAAACCCCGCCAATGTGGGCCGCAAGGTCCCACACGGTGTTATTCTCAAAACGATCGCCACAAATATCTGCGGATCGGATCAGCACATGGTTCGAGGGCGCACCACCGCCCCCATCGATCTGGTGCTTGGACACGAGATCACGGGAGAGGTTGTTGAAACCGGGCCGGACGTTGAGTTTATCAAGGTCGGCGACATCGTCTCCGTGCCCTTTAATATCTCCTGCGGACGCTGCCGCAATTGCAAGGAACGCAAGACCGGAATCTGTCTCAACGTTAATCCGGATCGCCCGGGCAGCGCCTACGGCTATGTAGACATGGGTGGCTGGGTGGGCGGACAGGCCGAGTACGTTCTGGTGCCCTACGCGGACTGGAACCTCCTCAAGTTTCCCGACCGCGACCAGGCCCTCGAAAAGATCATGGACCTCACGATGCTCTCCGATATTTTCCCCACGGGCTTCCACGGGGCCGTCACCGCCGGGGTGGGAGTGGGATCAACCGTCTACGTTGCGGGAGCCGGTCCGGTAGGACTTGCCGCGGCAACGGGAGCACAACTACTCGGCGCCGCCGTGGTTATTGTCGGGGATATGAACGAGCAGAGACTCGCCCAGGCCCGCAGCTTTGGCTGCGAGACAATCGACCTCACCAGGGGAGAACCCTCCGAGCAGATCGAGCAGATCCTGGGGATTCCCGAGGTCGACTGCGGCATCGACGCGGTGGGGTTTGAGGCGCGCGGTCATGGGCAGGGCTCGGGACAAGAAGCCCCCGCCACGGTGCTCAACTCCCTCATGGACATTACCACGGCAGGAGGCTCTGTGGGCATTCCGGGCCTCTACGTCACGGGAGACCCGGGCGGGGTAGACATCGCAGCGCAAAAGGGTTCCCTCTCGCTCAGCCTCGGCACCGGCTGGGCTAAATCACTGTCGTTTGCAACCGGCCAGTGTCCGGTAATGAAGTATCACCGCGGCCTCATGCAAATGATCCTGCACGATCGGGCCCACATCGCTAAAAACGTCAACGCTCAGGCAATCACGCTTGAGGATGCGCCCCGCGGATACGCCGAGTTTGACGCGGGTGCCGCCACCAAGTTTGTACTCAACCCCAACGGGTATCTCGACGGCAAATAACGGGTCCCCGCATCCTCAACAACACGCCGAAATCTCCTCGTTAGGCATATCCGTGCCGGAGCGAGCGGATTCCTCTCTCGATGTGAAACTGGGTGTAGGCCGCAACAAATCCGTGGGCCTGCACCCGTGTTTCCTCGCTGTGAACTTCAGCCTGCTCCCACTCTCCCGCCAGGAGGGCCGCCAATAAAGCCACCGCTTCCCCCGGGAGACGCGGCGAACCGGGTGGCGCGCATTCATCACACACGGTTCCCCCCTGCTGCACCGCCAGGGCAACGGTCCGTCCCGCACCCCGTAAAACCTCCCGACCGCAGCGCACACACTCGGCAAAATTGGGGGCCCATCCGGCAAGCGCGAGTGAGCGTAGAAGGTAGGAGTCGCGCACAAGCCCCACCGAATGCTCGCCTCGAGATAGCGAGCGCAGGGCGCCAACCAGAAGCATGTACTGCTGCCGTGCGGGTTCTCCGTCGGTGAGCTTTTCGGCGGTCTCAACCATAACGTTTGCCGCGTGATACGCGTCGTAGTCGGCGGCTATCTGAGCGCCGTATGATCCAAGGGTTTCTGCCTGGGTGACGGTGTCCAGGGTACGTCCCTCGTAAAACTGCACATCTGCGACCATAAAGGGTTCGAGCCGGGCACCAAATTTCGAGGCGGTGCGACGTACCCCCTTAGCAACGGCCCGTATCTGACCGTTATCTCGGCTGAGCATCGTAACTATTCTGTCGGACTCCCCTAGTTTATGGGTGCGCAGCACGATGACTTCATCACGATACAGCATGGGCATGTATCAATTATCCACCCAAGTACGAGAGAATTAGTGAGTGCTTAACTCCAGCTTTTCGGTCCCCCTCTGGGGCGACATGGTCGCGGTCGGAATTGGTAGCCTCCAGGGTGCCATGTTTGCCGCGGGATTTAAAAAGATAGACCTGCTGGGGATTTCTATTATTGGCGTTGCAACGGGGTTGGGCGGGGGTCTTCTGCGCGACCTGCTTCTCGGGGTCACTCCCCTGGCGTTCCAGAGCAATCTGTACCTGATCACCGCCACCCTTGCGGCCCTGGTGGGTATGCTTTTGCAGCGCATCTTTACCCGTCTGGATCCCGTGATTACGATTTTAGATGCCGTCACGATCGGCCTGTTTGCCGCCATTGGAACAACCAAGTCACTGTCCCTAGGGCTTCCCGTTGTTCCCTCGATTTTTATCGGGTGTATCGCGGCGGTTGGCGGGTCTATACTCCGGGACATCTTTATTAATCTTCCCATCGCGGTGATGCACGTGGGATCTTTCTACGCGGTGGCACCGATCGCGGGCTCCGTCATCCTGGTGGGCTGCCTCGTCATCGGACAGCCGGTAGAGATTGCAGCCCTGGTGTGTGTTGTGGTTACCACCGTGATTCGTCTGCTCGCGGTTCGCTACGGCTGGAGCCTGCCCGAACAGAAAGCGCTGAGCCTCGTCCTGCGTCGACCCCGCCAGGGAGATGGTGACGCACCAATTGTACCCAAGGGCAGCTCGCGCCCTCTCTCGCTACGCCGTCGTCGCCCCGGGGAAGCACCACACACGGGTTCCACCTCCACTCGTGCCCACACGTCCACCATCCCGGTGATCCGCCCCACCACCACAAGCATCTCGATCGTCCGTGCTAAACACGAGCAGCGGCAGCCCCACGACCAGCCGAAAGACGCTACACCCGCCAAGCGCAAGAAACCAAGAACTCCCAAAAATGACTAAATCCTGGTTATGAGCCGCAGCCCCTGCGTCGCATCCACGCCGATCATGTCATCACAACAATCGTTGGAACGTCGCTGATTGCGCGCGACACAGCTCCACAGTGTCGACCACCTCACCATTAATGAAATAAGCCTCAAACCAGTTGACAGTCGCTTATTTAGATGTTAGAATTTTTTCTTTAGTCGCCATAACTCGCATCCAATTTAATGGGGATTTGCTTGAGTTGCCACTGAGCGCGCGACACTCACATTCGTAAGAAAGGACAGCGTATGTCTGCCATAAATAACACAATAGAAAATCACTCGATACAGTTGCCCGAAATAGTGGACGAGGTAAAAAGCTTCCCCCACCACGGCGACTCCTACACGTTTACAGCGATCAGCCCCGGTGTGTGGCTCGTCTACATTGCAAGCCATCCCGAGTATAGGGGCACCCTGCTCCGGCGTGGCGATGTCTTTGACTACACGGCCAAAGACATCGTGAATGGAACCTACCATTTCCACCTCAGGGGGACGTCGCTACAAGAAATTTTGGGCTTCATCTAAACGAGCGGACCGTACCGTTTATCCTTTGCGGAGTGCCTGTTTACACCACGCTCTGAGACCTGCAAAACTCTCATTTCCTGACAGATTTCCAATACATACACAGCACCTCCACAGACTTTCCTCAGCCTTCAATTGACACGACAAGTATCCTGTTGTAGCAGCCAATTTTAATAAGGCCTGCTCAACCCCCCGACCCCCTGAGGACATAACTCGTGACGAAGAATAAAGGACAGAGCACAAAGCAGCTTCGTGAGGAACGACGCCAAGAAAAGCTGACGGAGTTCCGTAAGCAGCAGGCCCGCAGCAAACGAAACAAAAAAATCGGCGTTGGGGTTGGAATTACTGCCGGAGTGCTTGTCGCCGGACTTATTGTTGGTGTGATCGCCACCTCGCTTAACGCTCCCACTCGCGACGAAATCGCAATCGAGGGCGTTGACACCTACGCAAACCTCACGAACAACCACGTGACTGGAACCGTAAACTACGAGCAGGATCCTCCGGTTGGTGGCGACCACAACCAGTACTGGCTGAACTGTGGCGCGTACACCGAAGAGGTGCCCACAGAAAATGCCGTTCACTCGCTTGAGCACGGTGCCGTGTGGGTTACGTACAACAGGGACCTCCTATCGGAAGACGAGGTGCGAGAGTTGCGCAGCAAGCTCCCCAGCTCCTATGTCATCCTTTCGCCCCGCTCCGATCTGCCCTCCCCCATCGTCATGAGTGCCTGGGGTGCACAGCTCCAGCTCGAAGAGGCATCGGACAGCCGTATCCAGCCCTTCCTTGATAAGTTCTGGCGCTCACCCGCAGCCCCAGAGCCCGGAGCATCCTGCACCGGAGCAATCGACGGTCCCGGCAAAGACTCCTAGTCCATGTCGTCTCGCGCGCTTCGTCTTGTTATCGCAGCGTCCATCACGGTTTTTATTGTGGTGGTCGTTGCGCTAATCGTGGGTCGGGCAACCTCCCCCACGGCAAATGCAACACCCGGAAACCTGAGTGCGGATGCCGGATTCTCTCGTGACATGCAGTTTCATCACGATCAGGCCGTAGAGATGGCCCTGATTATCCGTGACAACACCGATGACGAACAGATTCGCAGGCTTGCCTACGATATTGCAACCTCGCAGGCTCAGCAATCGGGTCAGATGTTTGGCTGGCTCGCCTCGTGGGGTCTCCCCCAAAATTCCTCCCAGCCCCAAATGGAGTGGATGGCAGATTCGGGTCATAAGCACGACACAACAACCCTGGTGGGAAGAAACCCAGGTCTTATGCCGGGTATGGCCTCCGCAGCCGAAATCACCGAGCTGACCAACCTGCGCGGTGTGGAGGCAGAGCGCCTCTTTCTCGATCTGATGATTGAGCACCACCGCGCCGGAGTTGAGATGGCCGAGGCGATTCTTGAGCGCACCCAGACCGAAGTTGTTCGAAACCTGGCGCAGGCGATCGTTACCGCACAGTCCGGGGAAATCGTCTATATGAACGAACTTCTCGGCGCTCGCTCCGACGCGTCTTTCTGATCGAGATAAAGACTATTCGGTCGAGGCAAGAGCCACCCGGTGTGCTCGCGTATGCTCCAAATAGTTGGCGGAGTTCTCCCGAAGAGAGGCCTTCTCTTCGGAGGTAAGCTCTCGCCGCACCCGTCCGGGCACCCCGGCAACAAGTGTGCCCGGAGGCACAACCGTTCCAGCAAGAATAAGCGCCCCAGCGGCGATGAGCGATCCCGCTCCGATCACAGCACCGTTTAGAATAGTGGCGTTCATGCCAATGAGCGCCCCGTCTTCAACGGTTGCCCCGTGGACCACAGCATTGTGTCCGATGGATACGTCGTTTCCAATAAGTACGGGGAACCCACGATCAACATGCATCGCAACTCCGTCTTGCACGTTGCTGCGAGCACCTATACGAATATCCTCATGCTCGGCTCGTAGCGTTGCGTTGTACCACACGCTCCCCTCTGTGCCGATAAAAACTCTTCCCACCAGCACCGCACCCGGGGCCACCCACGCTCCATCCCCCACCCGGGGCGCAGCTTCTGTGGAGAGGGCAATAACTCGTGCATCTGCGTGGACACTCATTCAAACTCCTTATGATGTGGACTCTACATAATTTTTACACAGCGGAAGGGGTGTGCAAAAGGTGTACTCTCCGCATCCAGAGCACGGAAGACCAGAGGGTTTTTCCGCCGTGCCAGCCTCCATGACAGAATAAACTTTTAGCCCTAGTATGAACATACTATGGTGTCGTCACAGAAGAACCCGGCTGAGAACGTTGCCCCGGTCACCAACCCCATAATGACGCAAAAACAAATAATATTTGTTGTTATCGGGCTGATGATGGGAATGTTTCTGAGCGCGCTCGACCAAACGGTTGTGAGCACCTCCATGAGAACTATCGCAGACGATCTTGACGGCCTGAGCCTTCAGGCCTGGGTCACAACGGCCTATCTCATCACAAGCACGGTGACCACCCCTATCTACGGCAAGCTTTCGGATATATTTGGGCGCCGCATTTTCTTCATCTTGGCGATTGTTCTGTTTATTACTGGATCAATTTTGGCGTCTCTCTCGGCAAGCATGTACCAGTTGGCCATTTTTAGGGCATTTCAGGGGATTGGTGCCGGTGGTCTCATGGCCCTCCCCCTCGCGATCATGGGTGACATCATTGCCCCGCGACAGCGCGCCAAGTACCAGGGTTACTTCTTGGCAATGTACGGGGTCGCCAGCGTTATCGGTCCGATACTGGGCGGATTGTTTGCAGGAACACCGCATATTTTCGGCATTGCCGGTTGGCGCTGGGTATTTTTAATCAATGTTCCCATCGCGATTGTGGCGATCATTGTTGTTATTGCCCTCCTGCGCTACCCCTTTGTGAAACACCAGTCACGGATCGATTGGTGGGGCGCCGCAACCATCGTTATCGGCGTGGTCCCGCTTCTCCTGGTCGCCGATCAGGGGAGGCTCTGGGGGTGGGGCTCCCCGCTCTCTCTGCTGTGCTACACGATCGCAGTGCTCGGCATCACGGCGTTTATCCTGCGGGAGAAAAAAGTTGGCGAGAGCGCGCTGATTCCCCTCAAACTTTTCCGTCAGCCCACGTTTCGCATGGCAACCATCATCAGCGTACTGGCCGGGTTTATCCTGTTCGGTGCGATGCAATTGGTACCGCTTTATCTACAGATTGTTAACGGATCAACACCCACCCAGGCTGGCCTCCAGATGCTTCCCCTTATTGTGGGAATGATGGTGGCCACGATCACCACCGGCCAGATCATTGCCTACACTGGTAAATATCGGGTTTTCCCCATCCTGGGTACTGGAATGGCAAGCCTGGGTTTCGGAATCTTACTAGCCCTCACCCCCAACCGCCCCCTTCCCATCTTGTTCACAGGGATGGTGTTTGTTGGCCTCGGGCTGGGCCAGCTCATGCAAACGCTCACCATCTCCGCACAAAATTCGGTAACCGGCAAAGACATGGGGGTCGCCACGTCCTCGATAACCTTCTTCCGCCAGATGGGGGCAACCCTCGGAACCGCCGTGATCTTCTCTGTCATGTTTAGCCGTATGCCCACGACCCTGTCAGAGGCCTTTAAAAACCCCTCTCTGCAGGCCCAGGTTAAAGCGGCAATTGCCGATCCAAAAGTTACAGAGAACCCGGCCAATGCGGGCATTCTCAAGGTTCTTCGGGAGGCTGAGGAGCAGGGAGGCGGCTCTGTAAGCTCTAGTCTCGACGGTGACACCTCATTTCTTACGGGAGCAGATCATCGTCTCGCCGAACCCTTCATCGTGGGCTTTAACCAGGCGGCTCTCACCACTTTTGCCGTGGTTCTGGTTGTTGCCCTGCTTGCCTTTGTGCTCGCCTGGTTCCTCAAACCGGCTCAGCTTCGCGAGCACTCCTCACTCCAGGAGCAGGTGGATGAGGAAAGAGCAATCTGGGCGGCACAGGCCGCCGCCGCACACGCGGGCACACCCACAATCGCAGGGCAAGCATCCCCGATTCTCGAACCCGAGGGGCCGGGCAAAGCCTCTGACAAGTCTGAACAGGACAGAGCCTAACCCTCCCATTTTTCTGCCCGTATTACCTCCCGACGCTCCCCACCAGAAACGGCCTTACTCAAGCGGCGGGGTTCGCGGGGGTACCGTGCGGCGGGCGCCTGTTGCCTCAAATGCCGCCGCTATAGCAAGAAGCCGGTTATCATCGTAGGCCCGACCCGCGAAGGTCAAGCCAACCGGCATCCCGATATCCCGCATTGTCCCCAATGGAACAGTGACCGTGGGGATGCCCAGGTGCCGCGGAACCAAATTCCCATTTGCCACCCACACACCGTTTAACCAGCCGTGGTCAGCAGATTTCACGTTGACATCCATGTCTGCTCGGCCCACATCAGCCACGGCAGGAAAGACGATCGCGTGCAGTCCCAGCGTGTCCATCCACTCGTCAAGGTCTATCCTGCGGGTCTCTTCAAGACCACGAATCCCCTCCTCCAGGTGTGGCATGTCGGCAAGGGACAGAGCACCCTTTTCCCGTATGATGCGGGGATAGTGTGCTATATCGTCGCTAGAATCGAGGTAGCGATCTGGCAGCGCCCCCTCCGGGCGCGGAAAAATCGTGGCCCCATCAACATCCACCAGGCTGTGCAGGCGGGGATCGGCGTTTGCCTGCAGAAAATCTTCCCAGGACCACGCAGCTAGATCGTTCAGTTCCTGGCGGAGGTACTCGGGACTCACAAGACCCCGGGTGAGAACGGTAGGCGCCCCGGGACGGTCGCCCTCATAACGCGAGACAGCGGGAAAATCCACCGGAACGACCTCTGCCCCAGAGGCCTCGAGGTCACGCCGAGCGGCTTCCCATAGCTCAATGATTGATGCCCGCGTCTGAATGCGCGTTCCGGTCGGCCCTCCGATACCGGCATTTTGAGCGGTTCCGGCCTCCGGGTCGGCGTTGATATACATGCGGGGAACACCAATTCTTTTGCCCGCAAGATAGGCCCGAGCCGTTTCCACCGTGTCGGGGGCCAACCCCAGATAGGATTGCGGACGGATCTCGGAGGCCCGGGGGATCTTAATCCAGGGCTGGGTGCGCCAGAAATCGCCACGGGTCTGCTGATCATCGGCCACGATCACGTCTAACAGTTCGAGTAGATCACTCATTGTTCTGGTGTGCGGAACCACAACATCCATTGTGGGTACCAGCGGCCAGTTTCCGCGCACCGAAATCACCCCCCGAGAGGGTGTATAAGCGCAGAGTCCATTGTTCGAGGCCGGGGCTCGCCCGCTCGACCAGGTTTCCTCACCCAGACCAAACGCTGCAAAGCTTGCGGCCGTTGCCGTTCCCGACCCGTTGGAGGATCCCGACCCGAACGCGGCGGTAAGGTATTCCGCGTTATAGGGACTCTCAGCTCGCCCGTATAACCCACGCTGCATCCCACCATTTGCCATCGGGGGCATATTGGTGAGGCCAATCAAAATCGCTCCCGCCTCGCGCAGTCGTTCTATGGTGTACGCATCACGCTGAGCAACCAAATTTTTGAAGGCGGGGGAACCGGCAGCGGCCGTAAGTCCCCGAACGAGGTAGCTATTTTTTGCCGTGTAAGGAATGCCCTCGAGGGGGCCACGCGTTAGGCCGCTCGCACGACGCTTGTCGGAGGCACGCGCTTCGTTTAGCACGTCAGAGTTCATCACCACCAGGGAGTTCAGCCTTATTCCAGAGAAGTCGTAGGCAGCGATCCGTTTCAGATAGGCCTGAACGAGCTGTTCGCTCGTCACCACCCCCTCGTTCAGCGCCTCGCGTAGCTGCTGAATTGACGCCTCCACCACGTTAAAGTGCTTCATCTTAGTTGACCCTGTTCCTCACTGTTCATCGTTGAATCGATCCGTTCTCTGGCGGATGTATGCCTCGCTTTAAATCCTAGACGAAGACCACGCTACCTCACTTATCAATCAGAAGATGTTGAATAAACACACCGTCGCTCTTCACAAAACAAATGATGACCAGTATCCTAAACCTAGTAATTATCTATCTAATAGTTAATTTAAAAAAATATCCGTTTCAAACACCAACACAAACTGTGCCTCCTGGCACGGTTACACTACTCAAGGAAGAGACACAATGAAAAAGGTACTCACCGCTATCAGCTCTCTCGCCGCCGCTCTGGGACTTGCCCTATTACCGTCAACCCCCGTTTTGGCCCTCCCCCACATCACTTTTTCCACCACCACCCACACCGAGTCCCAGCAGGAGATCAACCGAATCATGGAAATGAACCCCGGTGGAGTTCAAACCGCCTGGAACGAGGTTTCCTGGGACAACGGCGAAATTGTACTCACACTCGCCGAGCGGAACACCCGGTCGGCCCAGTTTGGGTGCGGCTCCGGCCTCTACTGCGTGTATGCCGAACCCGCCGCTCAGGGAATGCGAATCAATTTCAGCACGTGCAAAAAGAACAACTCAGTTACCGTTTTACCGAGCGTTCGTTCCATCGTCAACGCCACCGCAAATCGGACGATAACCGCTCACAACGGAAACTCACTCCTTCTGACCGTATTTGCCGGGAGCCTCAAGAACACAACCTCAAAGGTGACAACGGTGAGTTGCTCATAAGCTTTTAAAAAACTGTGGGCGCCGTTCCCACCCGGAACGACACCCACAGAAACACAGCTGTCTCTATTTCTTGTGGCGCCAGGCACCAGCGCCTTCCCCTGAGTCGGGGTCTTTTGCGCCGTCCATCACGGGAAAGATACCGTCAACACGATTGGGAGTCTCCGGCGCGGGCTCGTTAGGATCCAAGTGCTCAGGGGTGTGCGGATGGTCAGCCGGATAGTGAATAGGTTCAACCGGAATCTCCCGCAAAACCTTTTCTCCGCGTGGTTTGGGTGCTTTCCTATCTGCACTGTGATCATGATTTTTTGTCATGATTCCCATCTCCTCTGGTTGTTTATCATTCGCCTCACCCACAGGCTCCCCCGCTACTATTGAGGAGACCCTACGTGAGCTGCAGCTAACCACAGACTATTGCCCATAGGCCGCTAAGGCAATGTTTCTGGCAAAAATCGACAGAGGCTCTTTATATCGCCCTAGGCAGCAGGCTTATTGTGAACGACCGTGCCCTTGTCCGACCAGGGAAAATCAATCCAACGATCGGTTTTACGCCACACATAGTTGGGCTGGATAATCGTTCCAGGCTTCGAATAAATCGTTACGCTGCGAACTTCTTCGCAATGAGATCGCAAAAGTTTTACCACCAAATCGAGCGTACGTCCCGAATCGGCAACATCATCCACCAGCAAAACACGCTTGCCGGCAAGAGAGCCCGTGTCTAGGAACGGAGGGAGCACCACGGGGGCAGCCAGGGTCTCCTCAATGTCCGAATAAAACTCAACATTAATTGAGCCGCAGTTTTTGGTACCGAGCGCGTAAGAAATCGCACCCGCGGGGATCAAACCACCGCGAGCAATGGCCACAACAACATCAAACTCGTACCCATCCTGGACGATATTCGTCGCAAGCTCGCGAGCGGCAAAGCCAAATTCTTCCCAGCTCAACACCTCCCGACCCTCATCGTTAACAGTGGGTGATTCAAAGCGAGTGTTATCAGAAGTCATCCCTCTAATCTACAGTCACTTCAGTACGAGAAAAACCAAAATAAAATACTTCGGAATAACCTAGCCGCAATATGGTTAAACTCTGTGGGCATTAAAATGCCGGGCACACCCGTCTTTATAAATTCAACGAATTTTTCTTCTGACACGGTGGGGGTGTGCTCCTCCCGAGATACAAAAGACAAGAGAGAAACACAACATGAACGCAGACGCCACGGCTACCCGCAACGCACAGACCAGCGCACCCATCCTGGGGGTGCTTGCAGAGCGCTGGAGCCCTCGCAGCTTTGACCCGTCCGCAACTATCGACGAGAGCGCCCTCACCTCGGTGCTTGAGGCTGCTCGTTGGTCTCCTTCCGCGTACAACAGCCAGCCCTGGCGCTACATCGTTGCCCGTCGAGGAAGCGAGACTTTTAACACCATTCTGAGCAACCTCAGCGGGTGGAACCAGAGCTGGGCGGGTAACGCCTCCGTTCTTATCGTGACAATCGCAACAACCTCCGATGCTGAGGGCACAGAGCTCCAGTGGGCAACCTACGATCTCGGACAGGCCTCAGCCCACTTCTCCGTTCAGGCACACCACGAGGGACTCCACGTTCACCAGATGGGCGGGATCATGGCTGACGAACTGCGCAGCGCTTTCAACCTCCCTAGCAACCAGACCCCCGTAACGGTTCTTGCCCTGGGAACTCTTTCCACCCCCGATAACCTGGCAAACGATGTGCTTCGCGAGCGGGAAACTGCTCCCCGCGAGCGTCTCCCCCTCTCCGAAATACTTATCGTCAACGACTAATTTCACTCATGCCCGACATCGCCGTACCTCGTATAGGTGTTACCGGGTCATAAAAACTACACTTATAAGCGGTCTGGCCGCGCCCTCGGTGAGACGGGCGCGGCCAGACCCTTTTTATCCCTACTAAAATAGCGCTTAGAACCAAATACTTTAGCTAGCCTAAAAATAGCTATATACTGTCGTTTGACCCCAAAAATCATAGAAAGAACTCTGCATGGTTCACACCGATCAACGTCCCAACACCGATATCAATGCGGACGATCGACTCTCTCCTCGGGACAGGCTTGTTATCGCCATCCTTCTCGTCTCCACTTTTGTGGTGGTCCTCAACGAGACCATTATGAACATCGCGCTCCCCCGACTCATGCAAGATCTGGGGATCACAGCAAGCTACGGACAATGGCTCACAACAGCTTTTCTTCTCACAACCGCTGTGGTGATCCCCGTCACCGGTTTAATGCTCAAAAAATTTAACACCAGGCCCGTGTTCATCACCTCAATGACCCTCTTTAGCCTAGGTACCCTCATCAGCGCCACATCGTTGGGCTTTCCCATGCTGCTCGCGGGCCGCATCGTTCAAGCCGGCGGAACCGCGATCATGATGCCCCTACTCATGACAACCGTCATGACCCTGGTTCCCCCAGCATCTCGTGGAAAGCTCATGGGAAGCATCACAATTGTCATCTCAGTGGCGCCCGCGCTCGGCCCCACCGTATCGGGAATTATCCTGAACTATCTCGGGTGGCGATGGCTCTTTTGGCTTGTTCTTCCCATCGCACTCGCAGCTCTCATTTTTGGTTCCCTGCGCATACTCAACGTGACACAAACAGAAAAAGTACCCGTCGATATCCTCTCAATCGTCCTCTCTGCGGTCGCGTTTGGCGGTCTGGTTTACGGCCTTAGCTCCTTTGGCGAATCCGCTACTGGAACATCACTGGTTGCCCCCTGGATACCGCTATCGATCGGCGCCCTCACCATGGTGGTCTTCATCATGCGGCAGCTCTCCCTGCAAAAAAAGGACAGCGCCCTGCTTGACCTACGCACGTTCAGTTCCCGTATGTTCAGCCTCTCAATTATCATGATGGCAATCAGTATGATCGCGCTGTTCGGGACGGTTATCCTTCTTCCCATCTACATGCAGAATGTGCTCGGCCTTGAACCCGTAGCCGCCGGAGCGCTCCTCCTCCCCGGTGGTCTCATCATGGGGCTACTCGGCCCCATAGTTGGGCGCATCTACGATAAAAAAGGCCCCCGAGTGTTACTGATTCCCGGTGCAAGCATCGTGAGTGCTGTGTTGTGGGGAATGACCACGCTGAACGAAACTACTCCAATCTGGTGGGTTCTCACACTGCACATAAGCCTCAGTATTGGACTCGCCCTCATGTTCACCCCGCTTTTTACCACGGGCCTCGGATCGGTAAAGCCAGCTCTCTACTCATATGGCAGTGCGATCTTTGGCACTGTACAGCAGGTTGCGGGTGCTGCAGGAACCGCGCTCTTTATCACCGTCATGACCCTACAGGCGGCAAACCTCCATGCCTCAGGATCCGAAACGGTGCACGCAACGGCCGGCGGCATTCACGCCGCCTTCATGTACGGTGGCGTACTATCACTTTTTGCTCTCGCTACAGCATTCTTTATCAGAAAACCCGATACCGTTGAAACAGAGGGAAAAGACTTAGCTGAGGAAGTACTTCCCAGCTAAAGAAAACGCCTCAACAGACGATCACGCAAATTCTATATACAATTACGGAATCTGCGATAAAAAGGGCACACACATTCCCTTGCCACAATATATACTGACCGCAACGATAAGAAAGAAACGGACCACTATGGATAACGTCGATCGCAAAATCATTTCCCTCCTTGAAAAAGACGGCCGACTGTCGAATGTAGATCTGGCCGCTCAAGTAGGTCTCACTCCAGCCCCGTGCCTGCGTCGAGTTAAAAAACTTGAGACCGACGGGGTCATCATGGGATATCACGCACAGATTAATCCCCAGGCTTCACAGCGAGGATTCGACGCCAGCGTAAACGTTACTCTCAGCACCCAAGACCGCAAAAACATGGACAAGTTCGAAGAGGCAGTTCTTGCGTTTAATGAAATCGTAGAGATTCGACGAATGTTTGGCACGCCCGACTACATCCTTCGAGTCGCGGTGGCCGATCAACAAGCATTTGAGGATTTCCTCACAAGCGACCTCATGGCGCTGCCGGGCATTGCCACTGTGGAGTCACACTTTACAATGAAAGTTATCACCCGCGGTGAAGAACGCCTCTCATAGGCTGCTCCAGGTAACAGAGTAATTATTGTGGCCGCCGAACCGATACTCTCGGACAATCTGGTAGTAAGCGTTAGGCCGTAGTGCACAAAAACGTTGATAAGGATGGGCGGGTTATTCCCACCTCTCGAACCCTTACAGGCCACAAAATTGGCATCGTGCATCCCGGACTTCAAACGGTGAACATCCCTATCACAGCGGTTCAGGAGCACAGCCTCTCTGGGAAAATCACCTGGAGCCTGCTGTGTGGAGAGCAATTCGGTAGGTCATAACCGCATCACCATCGAGACTTTGATGTCTCATTGGCCCCCGCATGGATAGAACCTGAGGGGAGAGACGCTGAGCGTCTCTCCCCTCCAACAAGATTTGACCGGGCGGGGAGGGCGGGCAAGCGAGGAGCTAAATAGGTCAACTATTGAACCCTTGTCCCGGGGCTCCGCTCTATTTTCGGATGCGCTTCTCCCTCACCCGCATGTTGAGCACAATGGGTGAACCCTCAAAACCGTAAACCTCACGCAAGCGCCGAATTATGTATCGACGATAACCGGGATCAAGAAAACCCGTGGTGAAGAGCACAAAGGTGGGTGGTCTGGATGCGGCCTGGGTGCCAAAAAGAATGCGGGGCTGCTTACCACCGCGCACGGGGTGTGGGTGGGCCTGTACAAGCTCGGCAAGAAAAGCGTTGATCTTTCCCGTGGGGATGCGTTTATCCCACGATTCCAGGGCTGTTTCCAGCGCCGGCACAAGCTTCTCTATGTGTCGGCCGGTGCGGGCCGAAATATTCACACGAGGAGCCCACGAGACATGAGCGAGATCCTGCTCAATTTCACGTTCCAGATACCTGCGACGCTCATCATCCAGCATGTCCCACTTGTTAAAAGCAAGAACAAGCGCGCGGCCAGACTCCAAAACCAAATCGATAATACGCACGTCCTGCTCGCTGATCGGCTGGGACACATCAATCAGTACAACCGCAACCTCGGCCTTTTCAAGGGCCGTACTGGTTCGAAGTGAAGCGTAGAAATCTGCACCCTGCGCCATATGGACACGGCGGCGAATTCCAGCGGTATCCACAAAGGTCCACACCTTACCCGCCAGCTCAACCTGCTCATCGACCGGGTCACGAGTGGTACCCGCCAGGTCGTTAACAACCACACGCTCCTCACCGGCGGCCTTATTCAAAAGACTTGACTTACCCACGTTGGGACGTCCCAGAATTGCTACGCGCCTCGGGCCGCCCACCTGTTGTTTGGCAACTGCGGATTGCTCAGGGAGCTTTGCCATCACCAGATCAAGAAGATCGGCAACTCCGCGTCCGTGAAGAGCTGACACCGGATGGGGCTCGCCCAGGCCAAGCGACCAGAGCGTCGCAATCTCAAGCTCCTGTTGCGCATTGTCGACCTTATTGGCGACCAAAAAAACGGGTTTGTCCGTTTTGCGTAGCATCCGCACAACGTGCTCATCCGTTGCGGTAGCCCCAACCCTCGAGTCAACAATAAAGAGCACCACGTCACACAGATCGATAGCAACCTCTGCCTGCGCGGCAACAGATGCGTCGATGCCCTTTGCGCCGGGTTCCCAACCGCCCGTGTCCACCAGGCTAAACTTACGTTCGTTCCACTGCGCCTGATACGTAACCCGATCACGGGTTACCCCGGGTACATCCTCCACAACGGCCTCACGACGGCCAAGGATACGGTTCACCAACGCCGACTTACCCACGTTGGGACGCCCCACAATCGCCACCACAGGAAGTGCGGGGAGGTAAGTGACCGTATCAACGTCCTCGTCTGCGACCGCGAGAATACTGATATCTGCGTCATCCAGATCATACTCTTGAAGCCCCGTACGCAGTGCTTCCGAGCGCTGCTCAGCTAATTCTGCGTCCAGCGCTGCGAGACGCTCATTCGCTTCACTATCCGGGTCAAGAGGATCTACAAAGCCCTCCGAATCGGGCACGGTATTATCGTTTGTCATGCTTTCTCCTTTACCGTTTGCTCCCGGATCACAGCGATCACAGCATCCACAGTCTCGTCAAAGTTGAGGGTTGTCGAATCAATCAGCACCACACCCTCAGCGGCATTCATAAAATCAACAACTCGAGAGTCCGCCCTGTCTCGAGCGTGTAGCTGCTCCGCGGTTTTCTTTGCGGAATGAGAGCCAGGGCTCTGCTCCGCAAGCTCTGCGTTGCGGCGGAGTGCGCGCACCGTCTCGTCCGCGGTCAGGAGAATACGCACCGATGCGTCGGGAAACACCACGGTTGTGATGTCCCTGCCTTCAACAATAACCCCGGGCATCCCCGAGTCGGCAACAATAACGCGAAACATTGAGTTAAAATGCTCTCGAACACGGGCAATACGAGCCACGGCGCTGACGTCCGAACTCACCTCGGGACGTCGGATCGCCATCGTTGCATCCGTGCCGTTCACCACGACGCTCGGCGTTTCAGGATCGAGCGTTGAGGCGTAATGAAAATCTTCAACCAGGGCGCAGACCGCATCCGAATCATCTTTATTGATGCCCCGCTCACCTACCAACCAGGCCAGGGCGCGATAGGCGGCTCCCGTATCAAGATAGCCGTACCCTAATTGCTGAGCAATCTTGCGGCTCACGCTCGACTTTCCGCTTCCCGCTGGACCATCAACGGCCACAACAATGGGTTCGGTCCCCGAATCAGCACTCTTATTTGTACCCGTCATAGTCCGGCTATCCTCCATCCACGAGCCACAAGATCTGTGATAGCGCGTTGCTTCACCTCTGGGACAATCGATATCTCCGCAAAACCAATCTGCGCCCCCGGCGAGTGCTCCAAGCGTAAGTCCTCCATGTTAACACCGATCTCGCCTAGGTCGGTGAGTAGGTGTCCCAGCGTACCGGGCTTATCATCCACCATCACGGTAATACTTTCAAAGCGATGATTCTGGCCGTGCTTACCGGGCAACCTCGACACACCAATATTTCCCGCAGCAATGGTGTCGGCGATCACGCGTCGCGCACCGGGAGCCGGATCAGACTCGACATCCTCGGCCTCAAGGGCCTCTATCACGGTGCCCAAATCTTCTTTGAAACTGCGTAGGATGGCCACCACCGGTTCGGAATTTGCCCTCAAAATTTGTAGCCACAGAGCGGGGTCACTCGATGCAATCCGCGTTGTGTCACGCACCCCCTGACCCGCTAACATGACGGCGGTGTCGGGAGCATCAATCAAGCGAGTCGCCAGCAGACTGGCAATAACCTGAGGAACGTGTGAGACAAGCGCCACCGATCGATCGTGCTCCTGCGGGGTCATTTCAATGGGTGTGCTCCCGAGATCAAGTGCTAGATCCTCCACCAGGCTTAAGGCCCACGCGGGTGTTTCTTCGTCGCGGCAGATGACCCACGGTCTTCCATAGAAGATATCGGCGCGGGCCGAGGTGGCCCCACCGCGCTCACGCCCGGCCAGCGGATGCGAACCAATATAGTGAGTGAGATCAACCCCTCGCGATACCAATTCGTGAAAAGGTTGTAGTTTAACACTGGCAACATCAGTCACCACCGCCCTTGGGAAGTGCTGAAGCTCTCTCTCAATGATGTCGGCAGTCACATCGGGAGGGACACACACCACAATAAGCGCGGGAACATCCGTGTCACGGTGCTTGCGACCCGCCCCGTAGTCAACCGCCAGCGCCAGCGCTGAAGGGGAGGCATCTGCAAGCGTCACGTCGATTCCTCGCCCCCTCAGGGCCAATCCGACACTCGTGCCCAAAAGTCCCGTCCCCACGATGCGCACAGGTCCGCGAAGTCGCGTTGATAGCTCTGAATCTTTCATCGCTTCTCCTTTACATACTGGTTGTGAGTGGGATCTGGGCGTGACATAAGCCAGGAACTATTGCGCGGCAGACTGCGCAGCCTGACGAACAAGAGTGAGTAGTTCTCCCTGCTCTACCTTAGTCAATTCACGCATCTGTCCCACACGTAGTGTGCCCAGGTGAAGAGGCCCAAATTGTCGCCGCACTAATTCTTCTACCGGGTGACCAACACTGTCAAGCATACGACGCACAATCCTGTTGCGCCCGGAATGAAGGGTAATCTCGATAAGGGAAAACTCTCTACTAGTACCCTTCTCGATCAACCGCGCCTTATCGGCCCGAATAGGCCCGTCTTCAAGGTCGATACCGCTTTTCAAAAGATTCACAGTCTGCGGGGTCATAACCCCCCGAACCTTAGCCACATAGGTTTTGGACACCCCAAAGGAGGGGTGCGACATCACGTGTGTTACCTCACCATCATTGGTGAGAACAAGCAGTCCTGAGGTGTCGTAATCAAGACGCCCCACGTTATGGAGGCGCTGTTCATACTGTACGGTAAACTCACGCAGGTCGCGACGCCCCGCCTCGTCTCGCAGGGTACTCACGACGCCACGTGGCTTGTTCAACATAAAGTAGCGTTTAGAAACGTCAAGCTGCACCGCCTTGCCGTCCACGGTAACACGGTCGTTCTCGAGGTTTACACGACGCCCCATCTCCTCCACGACCCTGCCGTTAACCCTGACCCGGCGCTCGGAGATCAGGATTTCTGAGGCTCGCCGCGAAGCCACACCCGCGGCAGCCAACGCTTTCTGCAGCCTTACCCCGTCGGCACGACCCTCTGCCGCGCCCCCTTCGGAAGCGCCAGACACACCTTGATCCTGATCGTTATTATCGTAGGTCACCATCAAATCCTTTTGCGCCGTCGTCGAGTAGCGGTGATATGGGAGGGAGTTCATCAAGAGAGTTAATTCCCAGGTGACTCAGAAGCAGATCCGTCGTACCGTACAGAATAGCGCCAGTCTCGCCGTCTGTGGTGACCTCTGTTATGAGACCACGCCCCAGCAGGGTTCGCACAACAGAGTCGACGTTCACCGCACGAATTGAGGCGATCATGCCCCGACTGATCGGCTGCTTATACGCAATTACGGAAAGAGTTTCCAGAGCGGCCTGGGACAGTTTGCTCGGATTATTGGTGTGGACAAACTCGTTAACCAGATCGTCATAGGCTGCCCGCACGTAAACGCGCCACCCCCCGCCAATCTCACGCAGCTCAAACCCGCGTTCAATCGCCCCCTCAGACACGCCGTCGTAATCGGCCACCAAACGCTCAATAGCTTTACGAACCGTTGCAACGGGTGTGTCCAGGGCCGTCGCAATGCTCACCGGACTCTGTGGTTCGTCCGCGACCATCAAGATGGCCTCCACGGCCCGATCGAGATCAACCGTCATAGTCTGCTCCCAGATTGGCTAGGTCATCATCCGACCAATCATTATCTGTCCAACGGAGAATGAGCTCTCCGAGCGGTTCAAGCTGTTCAAAGGTTAGGGAGGCCACTCGATAGAGTTCCAGAACCGCAAGGAAACGCGCAACAATAATACCCCGCTCCCCCACGCCCCCAATAATCTGACGAAAACTCACCGGCTCGCCCCCGCGAAGCTGACTCACAACGTATGCTGCTTGTTCCCGAATACTCACCAGGGGTGCGTGCAGGTGAGTGAGCCCTACAGTGGGAACCTCTCGCGGGGTGAATGCAAGAACAGCAAGAGCGGCAAAATCATCTGTTGTCAGTGTCCAGACAAGCTGGGGCGTGCTCTGACGGTATTTCTCTTCGAGGCGCACCGTGCGGGAGTGACGGGCAGACTCAGCAGCCAGCCTCTCCGCAAACCATTCGGCAGAAATTTTAAATGCACGATACTGAAGCAGCCGGGCAAAAAGCAGGTCTCTGGCCTCGAGAAGCGCAACCTCCTCTGCATCAACAACCTCTCCTCGCGGAAGCAGACTCGCAATTTTAAGATCAAGCAGGGTCGCAGCAACCACCAAAAACTCTGAGGCTCGATCTAATTCGTCGGGAGCGTTAAGACCTCGCAGATAGGAAATAAATTCATCTGTCACCCGGCTTAGAGCTACCTCGGTAATGTCGAGTTCGTGTTTACCGATGAGACTCAGAAGCAGATCAAAAGGTCCTTCAAAGTTACTCAAAGACACACGAAAGTTATCATCACCCGTTACGGACTCTTCGGGCACATGGAGGGTCTGCACGGGAGCGCTATCCGCCATGGCACCCCCGCAGCAATCGTTTTCTACGCAACCGAACCACGAGCGACAAGCTCCCGCGCGAGTTGAAGATAGGCCTGGGCCGCGGCGTGCTCCGGTGCAAACGTGGTGATGGGTTGAGCGGCAACACTCGCGTCGGGGAATTTCACGGTTCGCCCAATGACCGTTTCAAGAACCTGATCACCAAAGACCTCCACAACGCGCTCAAGAACCTCACGCGAGTGCAGGGTACGCGCATCGTACATCGTAGCGATGATACCGTCCATGGTGATAACAGGGTTGAGTCGATCACGAACCTTCTCTATCGTCTCGATGAGCAGGGCAACACCACGAAGCGCAAAAAATTCGCAGGCCAGCGGAATAACAACGCCGTGACTTGCGGTGAGAGCGTTCACCGTGAGAAGACCGAGCGAGGGTTGACAATCAATCAGTATGACATCGTAGTCATTACTGACCTTGCGCAGGACACCCGCCAAGATTTGTTCACGAGCAACCTCATTAATGAGGTGAACCTCTGCCGCAGAAAGATCAATATTCGCCGGAATGACATGGAGATCATTGATAGCGGTGGTCTGGATCACCTCGCGGGGGTCTTTGACGCTGCCCAGGAGCAGATCATAGATAGTGGGAACATCGTGGCTCGCAACACCAAGGCCGGCAGACAGGGCTCCCTGCGGATCAAAGTCAACCGCAAGCACCCGACGCCCATACTGAGCCAGCGCGGCCGCAAGGTTGATCGAGGTGGTAGTTTTCCCCACTCCCCCCTTCTGGTTACACAGCGAGATAATACGTGCGGGTCCGTGGCTTTGCAACGGTGCGGGAACGGGGAACTCTACTACCGGTCGGCCGGTCGGTCCCAGGGCCGTCCCCGCAACGGTGCTCTTGCTGTGTGCCACAGGCCACCCACTCCTTCATCTCGCAACCCAAAAACTTTCTTCCCTATCTTATCGTCTCACCACATTCGTCCCCTGTGCGGAGGCGTACCCCTTCGTTTAATGCTGACCGTCGTGCCCTCAAAAAGTGGTTTTAGTATCGATAGACCTGCTAGCGTTCATCGTATGGGCAGCAATTCTGAGAGGTCTTCAAGAAACCGTTCGGAGCGGGAGACAAGCCCAGCCGTCGAACGTCGGGTTCTTATTATTTCGCTCCTTGCTTCCCTGGCGATCTCCATCCTCGCCATTGTGTGGGGAATTCTTGCGGGGGCTCGCATCATTCTCTTTGATGGCGTCTACCTTCTGCTCGGACTCCTACTCACCTGGATTTCGCTGCGGGTGTCACAAGCGGTTGAAGACGGCCCCACGGCTCGTCACCCTTTTGGACGAGCAAGTCTCACCCCGTTTGCAATCTCGCTCCAAGGGTTGGCCCTTCTTGGCACACTCATCTACGCTGCGGGCGATGCCATAGTCATCGTTCTCGGGGGCGGCAGCGACGTTGCACCGCTATCTGTTGCTGTCTACGGAACGGTAACCGCGGTGATTGGCTATGCAGTCGCTTATAGGCTGCCTCGCCTTGCGGGCAGCTCCGAACTGGTGGTGGTCGAAGCCGCCCAGTGGAAAGCCGGGGCCGTTCTGAGCACCGTCATGGCTGCGGGAGCGGGCGCCGCCCTCCTCTTCTCAACCATGCCCAACCTCTCCGGGGTGGTTCTCTATCTTGACCCGGCTCTTGTTCTTATCGCGGTTGCTATTCTGCTCCCCATTCCCATCAAGCTTCTGCGCTCAGGGTTTAACGAGTTACTGGAGGGCGCACCCGCAAAAGCGGTGCAGAACTCTGTCCACGCCATCGTGCGTGAGGTTCAGCAAGAGTTCTCACTGGGAGAGCCCATTGTTCGTATGCACAAGATCGGGCGACGCCTGTACCTGGAGATTGATTTTATCGTTCTGGCGGGCGAGTGGGATGTTTCGGACGAGGATCAGGTGCGACGTGCCATCATCTCCCGGGTAGAACCGCTCGGCTACGACCTGTGGGCGAACGTTGAACTCACCACCGACCGACGCCTAGTCGAGTAGCCGTCGTCATCTATACGGCTCTAGTGAGGCTTTCCGCCACCGGCTGATCGGGCACGAGGGTGGGCGGTGACATACATATCTCGCAGGGTGTCCACCGTGACTAGGGTATAGATCTGCGTTGTTGCCACAGAAGAGTGTCCTAGCAGTTCCTGCACCGAGCGCACGTCGGCACCGCCCTGAAGCAGGTGGGTTGCAAAAGAGTGCCGAAAGGTATGCGGAGACACGGGGACGCCGATCTGAGATTTTTCAGCGGCATCCTGAATAATCAACCACACGCTCTGCCTGCTGAGGGGGGCTCCTCGAGAGCCCAAAAACAGCGAGGGCGTCCCCCTGCCTCTCGCAGCCAAGACAGGCCGCGAGCGCACAAGATAGGCACTCAGCGCATCATGTGCAAAACTTCCGTAGGGCACAATCCGCTGTTTATTACCCTTACCTGTCACCCGTATGAGGTTGTCTTCTCCCGCCAAATCGTCCACGGTGAGTCCGGTGATCTCTGACACCCTCGCACCGGTTGCATACAGCAACTCAAGCAGAGCCTTGTCACGCAGAGCAATCGGTTCATCACCCGTTATCGCCCCCAAAACGCTTGCCATCTGGTCAATGGAAATCGCTTTGGGCAGCTTTCGACCGCGTTTGGGAGGGGAAAGCTCCAGGGTCACATCCTCCTCCGCGAGCCCTTCCGCGTGCAAATAGCGATGTAATCCCCTCACGGTCGAGAGGACTCGGGCGATCGAAGAGGCGCTCAAAGGGTCCTGCCGTGTCACCAAGTGCCCTAAAAAGTCAGACACCTCGCGTTCTGTGATTTGTCCAAAGTCGGTAATACTATGCTCTGTACACCACAGAGCGTATACCTCGAGGTCACGCCTGTACGCCTCAACAGTATTGTGAGATAAACCCCGTTCGAAAGAAACATAGCGCAGAAAATTACGGATGGCCCGATCAAGGAGCTGCCCTACGTCACCCTTTCCCCGCGCCATGTCGGTCACGAGCGGTCACCCCTCACCCACTCACGCCGCTCCCAATTCTCTGACGCGTCTCCCAGCGTCAACCAGTTCTCTTCCCGCGCTGCGTGGGCCGCAAGAATACTCACGACTAAGCAGGGGTTTTGAAGGTCACGTCGCAGAACCGCGTGAAAAACATCTGTGAGTGGAAACCAGGCGTGTTCTAGGTGGGCTTCCTCGGCCACCCGCACAAACTTCTCCGCAACCGGGGCAAGACCGCGCGCCAGAAACACCCGGATGTTTTCAGTGCTACCACCGGGTGTGGTATAAAAATCGGTCAGTAACGCCCACTCGGAGGCTTGAAAGTCGGCCTCCTCCATCAACTCACGCTGAGCGGCGGCGAGAGGACTCTCTCCCACAACATCCATCAGACCGGCGGGTATTTCCCACTCATGGGCCCCCACGGGGTGCCGATACTGCTTGATGAGTAAGACCCGTTCCCCCTCATCAAGCGCAAGCACCGCAACCGCTCCCGTGTGATCCGTGTACTCACGGGTAAGGGATTCCCCTCCAAGCACAAATGTGTCGCGACGAATATCCCAGACCGCACCGTGAAAAACAACCTCGCTCTTCACAATTTGCACATCATCCGCGGGAGTATCAACAAGTTCTACTCCACCGATCTGCTCATTGATCCAACGCTCACCGGGAGCATCTTTTTCACGGTGGTTAGACATCCTCGGTTTTCACCTCGAAGAGACGGGTCGCCTGCTGACGTGTGAGCGATGCCTTGATTAAACCGGCAAAAAGCGGGTGGGGTCGTCCGGGACGCGAACGTAATTCGGGGTGGGCCTGAGTGGCAACATAAAACGGGTGTGTGCCCCGGGGAAGCTCCACAAACTCCACCAGATTGCCGTCGGGACTCAGACCGGAGAATTGGAGTCCCGCACGTTCAATATCCCCACGATAGGCGTTGTTAACCTCATAGCGGTGACGGTGGCGTTCCTGACAGGAATCAGCCTGGTAGAGCTCGGCCACGATTGAGCCGGGAGACAGTTTGGCCTCGTAGAGACCAAGGCGCATGGTACCGCCCAGGTCGCCCCCCTCGATGATGCTCACCTGCTCCGCCATGGTTGCAATAACGGGTTGTGTGGTCTCGGGGTCAAATTCGGTCGATGATGCCTCCCCCAGACCCGCCATGTTGCGAGCGTATTCAATAACCATGCACTGCAGCCCCAGGCAAATCCCCAATACGGGGATACCATTTTCTCTCGCAAACCGCAGGGCATTCAGCTTTCCTTCAATTCCACGGATACCAAAACCGCCGGGAACGCAGATACCGTCAACACCGGCGAATGCCTCCCTGACGCCCTCTTCGGTTTCGCAATCGTCCGAGGGAATCCAACAAATCGTGACCTTTGCTCCGTGAGCAAATCCTCCAGCTTTAAGAGCCTCAGTGACCGAGATGTACGCGTCAGGAAGATCAACGTATTTTCCTACCAGACCGATTGTGAGCTCGTGTTTAGGGTGATGCACGGCGTCGAGGACGGGCTGCCACTCGGACCAGTCCACCTCGTTCACACGAAGACCCAGGCGTTCGGTGATGTAGGCATCAAGTCGTTGGGAGTTCAACATCGCAGGAATATCATAGATACTCGGCACATCAACAGCGTTTACCACCGCGTCAGCATCAACATCGCACATCAGGGCAATCTTACGTTTGTTGGAATCCGTCACGGGACGGTCACTACGCAGAACGATGGCGTCCGGCTGAATCCCGATGGAGCGGAGAGCCGCTACGGAGTGCTGAGTAGGTTTTGTCTTCTGCTCTCCCGAAGCCCCCATAAAAGGTACGAGGGAAACGTGCACAAAAAACACGTTTTTACGCCCGAGTTCGTGGCGCAATTGGCGTGCAGACTCTAAAAACGGCTGCGATTCAATATCGCCCACGGTTCCACCGACCTCGGTGATAATCACGTCGGGGCGAGGATCAAGGGATGCCTGCTGGCGCATACGATACTTGATCTCATCGGTAATGTGTGGAATGACCTGCACGGTGTCGCCCAGATACTCTCCGCGACGCTCCTTTGCGATCACGCTCGAATAAATCTGGCCGGTGGTTACGTTTGCCGAGCGATCCAGGTTGATGTCGAGAAAACGTTCGTAGTGACCGATATCGAGGTCTGCCTCGCTACCGTCATCGGTGACAAAAACCTCACCGTGTTGGAACGGGTTCATCGTCCCCGGATCAACATTGAGGTAGGGGTCAAGTTTCTGCATGACAACACGCAGACCGCGTGCGGTAAGAAGGTTTCCCAGGCTGGCCGCGGTGAGTCCCTTGCCTAAAGAAGAAACGACACCACCGGTCACAAAAATATGCTTGGTGATGTCGCCCGAAGTACCCGTTTTATTGTTATCCGTCACGGGCTTCAATCCTAACACCTATTCAATTTGAGTTGTCCCCATACCCCGCAAAAACCGCAAAATTCACAGCCTCCGTGTGGGGAGTTCCCCTCTCAGCGCAAGTTCTGAGCCGGAACAACAACCTGCTTCACGATCATAAGCAACGCCGCTGTGACGGGGATTGCGATGAGGGCACCTAAAAGACCCAGAAGTGTCCCTCCCGCCAGCGCACCAATCACCACGAGTGAGCCGGGAACCGACACCACCCGATTCATGATGCGGGGTGTGAGCAGGTATGACTCCACCTGCATAAAAATTATGTAGTAGATGCCGATACCCAGAGCCGTAGCGGGAGAGTTGAAGAGGGCCACAATCACCACCAAAACGGTTGCGATAACAGAACCGATGAGGGGAATAAGCGCCAGGCAAAAGACAACAACCGCGAGTACCTCGGCGAAGGGAACCCCAAAAATTTTCATGGCGATAAAGCCCAAAATGGCATTTATGAGGGCAAGAACCACCATGCCGTTTACATAGCCACCCACCGACTTTGATACCTGCTCCGTGATATCAATCACTTTGGCTCGTTTTGAGCGGGGAATAAGAGAGTAAGCGCCCTGCTTCATCCTGCTCAGCGACGCCAAAAAATAGAGGCTCAAGATGAGCACAATGATCGTCGCGGTCACCCCGTTTGCCACGCCTATTCCAGCCTGCCAGATACCACCCGCAAGGTTGGTCCAGTTTTGCGGATTGCCGATAAAATCGGTACCCATCTGCAAGAGTCGTGACAGATCAATCGCGCTGTCAAACCGCGACGAAAGATCCCGAAACCACTCTTGATTCTGAACATCGGTGAGATAGTGAGGGTACAACCGCATCATATCCCCCACCTGCCGAGCGAGGACCGGGACGATCAGAGCAATGAGTCCAAAAACGACGAGGGCAAAGCCTCCAAAGACAACCCCGATAGACAACCCCCGACTCATGCGGCGCCTTTCGAACCAGCGCACGATGGGGTCGAGACCCAGCGCTATAAAAAGCGCCGCAACAATATAGATGATAATGGTTGAAAGTCGCTGAAGGGCAAAGCCCATGACGATTGCCGCTAAACCACCGAGGGTGACGATAAATCCGAGCGCAAACGGTGATCGCACAGACACCGTCCTCGTCCGACCACGCTCCTTTCGGGGACTAGTTTTATCTTTGGAGACGGAGTCGACCGGGGTCACCGCATCCGCATCCGCGACAGGTTCTCCCACAAGCGCGCCCGTGTCGTCCTCCCGCTCGGAAGTGCGTGTGCGATCTTCTGCCGCACCCTTATCTTTTTTACCACCAAAGATCATGGCCCGACCCTAGCGCGATTTTAATCGTTTGGGCTGGAGGCACGCTCTAGCGGGTGACGTTTCTCAAACAAATAATTTTGAACTACTTTACCGGGGCAAAGCCATGTCGAGCAGTTCTCGCGCATGACTCAATGCACTTTCGGAGTCGCTCAGCCCAGAGAGCAACCGAGCAATCTCAGCGGCTCTCTCTGGCCCCCGTAGCACCCGCACACTGCTCTCGGTATAACCACCGGAGCTGTCTTTAACAATCTGTAGGTGGTTATTGGCAAACGCCGCCACCTGAGCCAGGTGAGTGACCACGATCACTTGAGATTGCTGCGCGAGGCGCGCAAGGCGCTTGCCGATCTCAATTGCGGAGGATCCTCCCACCCCCGAGTCCACCTCGTCAAACACAAAAGTGGGGACAGGGTCCGCCCCGGCGACCACAACCTCGATGGCGAGCATTATTCTGGAGAGTTCTCCACCGGAGGCCCCCTTTGAGAGCGCACGTGGCTCGCTACCCGGATGGGGCTGGAGTAGAAGCATGACCTCGTCGTTACCGTGAAGCGCGGGTTCTGCGAGGGGCTGTATGCTCACCACAAGTTTTGCGTCGGGCATCGCCAAAGCCGTAAGTTCCTGAGATACGGCATCGGCAAGCTGGGCTCCCGCCGAGGCGCGGCGCTCCGAGAGAACGCCTGCCAGCTGTGCAAGAAGAATTTTATCCTCCTCAATAAGCTGGGAGAGTTCTTCGACCCGCTCATCGTCGCTATCAAGCTCGAAGAGGCGCTTCCCCGCGCTCTGCTCCAGGGCAATAACATCGCTCATTTCCGGCCCGTACTTGCGGATTAGTGAGGCAATCGCAGACCGTCGTTCCTGCACCTGCTCAAGCTCACGCGCACTTTCTATATCAAGTCCGGCAAGATATCCTGAGAGCTCAGTAACAACGTCGTCAAGCAAAAATCCTACGCTCGAAACGGTCTCCACGATGGGAGCTAGAGCGGGATCAAATCCGACAACCTTTTCCAGGTCTCGCCTCGCTCGGTCAACCAGTGCACGCGCGTCAAAGGCGGTGGCGTCTAAAGAGTCGCTCGAGAGGGCTTCAAGAGCACCGCCCGTTGCCTCCCGAAGAGCTTCAGCGTGTGTGAGTCGCTCAGCCTTTTCGGTGAGTTCGATGTCTTCGCCCTCCTGCGGTGCCACCGCCGCGATCTCTTCAACCGCGAGCCGCAGCTCCATTGCCTCGCGCTGTCGCTGATCTCGCTCAGCGCGAATAGTGTCATATTCGTTTTGACGTGCGGCCAAGCGCCGATACACTTCCTGATAGTCTTTCAGCGCGGAGAGTCCCGGTTCACCCGCAAAACGATCAACAACTTCTCGCTGTGCAGACGCGGAGCGAAGTCTCTGCTGATCTGACTGCCCGTGAAGCACAACAAGTTCACCAGCTAGCTCAGCAAGAACACCGGCGGGCGCTGCACCCCCGCCAACAGCGGCTCTGCTGCGCCCCTCGCTCGAAACCGTGCGACCCAGAATAAGTTCGCCGTCTTCGACACGACCTCCCGCATCGCGAACGCGTTCAGCCACCGGGCCGTCATCATCCACGGACCATACACCCTGTACCCGAGCCTGATTCGCACCCGAACGAACCGAACCCGCATCGGCTCGCGCGCCCAACAAAAGCCCCAGCGCTGTGACCACCATGGTCTTTCCCGCACCTGTTTCACCCGTGATGGCGGTAAACCCCGCTCCCAGAGGCAGGGAGGCGTTTCGGATCACGCCAAGGTCGCTAATAGAGAGTTCATCAATCACCGCGTTTTAGTCCTCTCCAGCCCTCTACCGGCAAATGAAATTTGTTAACGAGCCTATCGGTGAATGGCGCGTCCGCGATCCGAGCCAGCCGCACCGGGATCTCGGATCTCTTAACGATAACCCGAGCTCCCTGGGGAAGATCCCAGGCCCGTCGACCGTCGCACCACAGAACACCGTCTCCCTGATTTCGGTCAAGGACCTCAACAACAATTGAGGAACCAGGATCAACAACCAGGGGACGGTTAAACAGCGAGTGTGGACTCAGGGATACCACGAGTAGAGCCTCCACACTGGGCCAGACGATCGGCCCACCAGCGGAGAAAGAATACGCCGTAGAACCGGTGGGAGTTGAGATAATCACTCCGTCGCAGCCAAAGCTGGATAGTGGACGTTCATCCACTTCAATCATGACCTCAAGCATGCGCTCACGCGCGGCTTTCTCAAGGGTTGCCTCATTAAGCGCCCAGGTTTCGTAGACAATCTCATCGCGATGTTTCACCCAGACCTGCAACGACAACCGTTCTTCAACCGTGTACTCGCCCCTGAGCAGGTGAGTGGTTGCCTTGGCTAAATCGTGTTTTTCGCTCTCAGCAAGAAAACCAACGTGCCCCAGGTTCACACCGAGGATAGGCGCTGCAGCCCCCCGCAGGACCTCTGCCGCGCGCAAGATAGTGCCGTCACCACCCAACACTATGGCGCTATCAATCTCGGAAACAGAAACATCGTCATATAGTAAGGCAATGTCTAACGCGGATCCTGCAAATTCAAGTACACGCTGACGCTCCTCGGCAGCCATCACGGGAATCACTCCCGCCTCAATAAGCTGCTGGCAAACTGTGAGTGCAGCCTCCAACGCCTCAGCCCTTGCGGTGTGAGAGACAAGCAGCATATACCTCACAGACCCGTCACCTATGCCTGAAATAAGCTGTGTCACGAGGTTATTCTCCTGTCAATTGCACGATGGTCTGCTCCCATTCTCCAGGACTCTTGCCTATCTCGGCGCTCAACCACACAATATATTCATGATTACCTGAAACACCGACAATGGGAGAAGCGATAAGACCTCCGACCCCAAGCCCCAAAGAGTAAGCATTCTCTAGAACCAAGCGTATCGCCCGGGCACGGTCCGCCGGTCGCGTGACAATCCCCCCTTTCACACCACCCCGCCCCACCTCAAATTGAGGCTTCACAAGAAGCACAAAATCTGCGTGTGGGGCGCTGCTTTCGCGAAGTGCGGGCAGAACGGTGGTCAGGGAGATAAAAGACAGATCGGCAACAACCAGTTCCGGTGTTTCTGGGCTACCGGTAGCCTCACGCAACAGGGCAGGCGTCATATAGCGGGCATTAAATCCCTCCGCCAGGATGAGTCCTTCGGCCTCATGGAGGGCAGGAGCAAGCTGACCGTGACCAACCTCTATGGCAAATACACTGCGAGCACCTCGTTCCAGCAGCACCTGACTAAAACCACCGGTTGACGCCCCCACGTCCATGGCGGTGCGCCCGGCTACCGATACCCGGGGAAAGGCATCTAACCCAGCAACCAGCTTGTGAGCGGCACGGCTGACAAAACGATCTTCGGTTACGACCGCAAGAGCGTTGTCCGGGGAGACCCGGTGAGATGATTTCCTCACCACCACCCCGTCAACCTTTACATCACCGGCGGCGATGAGAGTGTTAGCGTGGCTGCGGGAACGTACCAAACCTCGAGAAGTAAGAGCAGCGTCTAGCCGCTGAACGGTCACTGCTGCGTCCACTTCAATGAGAGTCTCCGCGTTCAAGCCGATTTTGCAGCTCAGCATAAACCTGCTGGTAGGCTTCTGCGCGCCGCTCGAGAGGCTGCTCCTCAATTATGTTTAAACGCGGCAACAGTCCGTCGTCATCTCTCAAGAAGGTCTCAACCTCATCGCTTTTTTGAGTGTTGTCATCACTACTGGCCATACATCTAGGTTATCCCCGAAATAAATGTTTTATTTGAGAAAGATCAGGAATTCTCAATAAAGATGATAGTCAGGTTGGATACTCTCCAGGGTTATAGCTTTCCTAAGAAAAGGGGTCAGAATAAAGTTCTGACGGGACTCGCAACCCATAGATCGCAAGCCCAGAATTCCAGATTGCTGCACATCCCGCGCGTAACAGGTTCAGTTTGCTGCTCCCCGAACGGACAATTTCGACCAGATTATCGCGCATGCGGACTTCGGCATCGCCAACCCTAACCGAGCCGGTTTTGGGGTCAACAACGGTTTGAGGGTAGGGCTCATGTAACTGTCGCAGATCTTCGATAATGTAGTCCGGACGCATCGTCTTATCCGCTGCCACAAGTTGTTTGGGCCTATCAACACCGGTAAGCACCAGCACAGATTTAATACCGGCACGGCGCGCCCCCAAAATATCGGTGTCTAGCCGATCGCCAATCATGAGGGCGTTTCGCGACGAAAACCGCAAAAAGGCCTCTTCAAAGATCGCTGTTTCGGGTTTTCCTGCAAAAACGGGTAACCGGCTTACGGC
Organism: Lysinibacter sp. HNR; assembly: GCF_029760935.1. Classification (NCBI taxonomy): domain Bacteria; kingdom Bacillati; phylum Actinomycetota; class Actinomycetes; order Micrococcales; family Microbacteriaceae; genus Lysinibacter; species Lysinibacter sp. HNR. The sequence goes on from NZ_CP121684.1 coordinate 2,002,778, forward strand.
GGTGTGCACGGCTGAGACAAGGGTTCCGTTGCCGGGGGCAAGCCCTCGAGCAACGGGGATAGTCCAGTCCGTGTTGGTTGCAACCCAGGGGATTCCCGTCTCTCCTTCGGGGGCGGCCAACGCAAAAGCGGCCTCGGCAAGAGCGGTCCATCCCACTTCGGGAGCAAACCCTTGAACAACCGCCGCCGGTCCATCATCCGCGGAACGGGTCACAACAAATCCCGCGCGTTCCACCTCTACAACTAGGCCTTCACCGCCCACAACCAGAACGGTTGAGCCCTCAGGAACTAGCTCAGATAAGAGCGTTACCGCAGCCTGTGGAGAAGTTACCACGTCGCTCGGAGCCACCGACAATCCGAGTTCCGTGAGATGTGTGGCAACCGAGGCATCGGTTCGTGAGGCGTTATTGGTTATATAGGCTATTCGAGCGGATTCGGAAGCCCGGTTAAGCGCGTGCACCGCGTGAGGAATCGGGCGAGGGCCTTTATAGACAACCCCGTCGAGGTCGGCCAGAAGCAGGTCGATACCGGTGATCGGGGCAGGCTCCTCAGGCGTGGTTTTCTGGCGAAAGAGTGCCATCCGTATCCGCCTCCTCGTCAAGCTTATTGAGGATATCAGCACCGGGTGTCTCTACATCAACCGTCCGATCCGCAACTGTATCAGCATCCGTGCTCATAGCGTCATCGGTGTTCATATCCACAACAGCATCGACACCAGCACCGCTCACAGCATCGGCGCCAGCACCCGTATCTGCATCCACCTGTACAGCAGCCTCCGTTTCCGCCCTCAGAGCGGCATCAGCGGCATCAACTTCTCGAGCTAGCTCATCATCCATCACATCGAAAATGTCGATAATCTCAGGATTACCAAATTTTTCTTGGAGGGCTTCTTCCGCTATCTTTGCTCTCTTACGCCACCCGGCGGCCTCTTCTCCACGCCCCAGGTCCTGAAGCACCTCCGCATACGCCAGGTAAAGGTCGGGGCTATAGCTAAACGCTCGGTTAGGGTCAAGCTGAGGGATTTCTAGTTCCTCGAGAGCCCGTTCCGTCTGTCCTAGGTCTAACCGCGCTCCAGAAAGTGCGATCGCTATTGAAACCTGCTCCTCGGCAGGAAATTTTTTACGGTCGACGCTTGCACCCAACTCAAGCGCACGATCTGGACGCCCCATCCCCCGCTCACAATCGATCATCATTGCGAGGTGAGTGTCAGAACCAGAGATGCGTCGATAGGTTCGAAGTTCTCGAAGGGCAAGCGCAAAGTCCCCTATCCGGTAGGCCGTGATGGCAAGGGTCTCCCGCACAATTGCGATTCGACCCGCGCGACGCGACGCTGAAATAGCGTGTTGATGCGCAAGCTCTGGGTCGCTGTCGATGAGACGCACCACCATGGCAAGATGTTTCGCGACCAGATCTGCGTTTTCCGAGGCAAGGGTTTTCAACTCGAAACGAGCCCCCTTGTTCAGTTCGTTAGGTTGCAGATCGGATGGAAGCTCAGGATCGTTGTGACGGACACGCACGCTTCTGAGGCCACGCGCAAGAATCTCTTCCTCAGTCAGCTCACGACGTTCTCCGCTAAATTGCGATCTGTTGTCATTATCTCCGTAGAGCTTACGCCCCTGCCCACCGCGCCGTGGACGGCCAGGACGATCAATCCGACCTCCCCGTTCCCGGTGATACTTCTTACGGTTTTCATCAAAACTTTCTTGGGGGTTGGAGCTATCACGAAAGTTTCGTTTCTCTCCTTGCGCACCGTCATGCGCGCTATCATTATTCCACCGTGCCCCACCTTTATCCCGAAAATCCCTATTCGGCTTACCGCGATCACGAGAATCCCTATTCGGCTTACCGCGATCACGAGAATCCCTATTCGGCTTACCGCGATCACGAGAATCCCTATTCGGCTTACCGCGATCACGAGAATCCCTATTCGGCTTACCGCGATCACGAGAATCCCTATTCGGCTTACCGCGATCACGAGAATCCCCGCCCCATCGAGGCTCACCTGCACCGCGAAATTCCTTATTCGATTTACCGCCATCATGCGCAGAGCCATCACGATCATAGGGTCTCCGGGCATTTTGCTGTGTCCCCTCGCCGTATCGTGGCCGTCCAGAACGCGCTGGTCTGCCACCCAGATAGGAGCCCTCACCCCGCGACGACCGCTCACCACGATAAGAACCCTCACCCCGCGACGACCGCTCACCACGATAGGAACCCTTGTTCCCTCGATGACTCGCATTATCAGTTTGGGAACCATACGAGCGATCTGAAGAAGAATACTTACGTGTGGTTCCGTCTCCTGATCTTTCAGCAAAGGGCTTCTTGTTACCGTTCGGGCGCTTTAACTGTCCGTACTTTTTATCAGTAGAAGAATCACGAGAGTTGCGTGAACGCTCAACTCTACCGTCCGGATCGTTCTGATCTTTTTCAGACATTATTTCTCCTCGTGCTTCTGGCACATCGCTAGCTGATACGCACCTACAATACGATGTGCAACAGTGTCATTCTTCTACTATGGACTTATAAGCGTTCAATATACACACGCCTCCTGAACGCAACATTTCAAACATGGTACTTCAGAACACTGTGGTTAAAGCAGAAGAGGGAAGATAAAGAAAAATAGCTGTCTTTCTTTATCTTCCCTCTTTTATATAGTTTTTGTTCGGCGGTGTCCTACTCTCCCACACGGTCCCCCGTGCAGTACCATCGGCGCTGTGAGCCTTAGCTTCCGGGTTCGGAATGTCACCGGGCGTTTCCCTCACGCTATAACCACCGAAACACTCGTGATACAACCAACCACCCACACCCCCACACACAAGGAAGAGGGGCGGGTTCTGGAGTAATCAACAACATGTTCCAATCACACATTATTTACTTACATCAGTTCTTGATCGTCTATCAAGAACCACAAAGTGGACGCACACAACACACAACAATAACTGTCTTACACAACCCCACCACCACCATAAAATACAGGCGGGGTGAGTAAAGAATTTTTTAAGTAATCGGCCTATTAGTACCGGTCAGCTCCACACGTCTTTAGTCCGTGCTTCCACATCCGGCCTATCAACCCAGTGATCTACTGGGAGCCTCACCCCCACAAGGGGGATAGAAATCTCATCTCGAAGCCGGCTTCCCGCTTAGATGCTTTCAGCGGTTATCCATCCCGAACGTAGCCAATCAGCAATGCACTTGGCAGCACAACTGACACACCAGAGGTTCGTCCAACCCGGTCCTCTCGTACTAGGGTCAGATCTTCTCAAATTTCTTCACGCGCGCAGCGGATAGGGACCGAACTGTCTCACGACGTTCTAAACCCAGCTCGCGTACCGCTTTAATGGGCGAACAGCCCAACCCTTGGGACCTACTCCAGCCCCAGGATGCGACGAGCCGACATCGAGGTGCCAAACCATGCCGTCGATATGGACTCTTGGGCAAGATCAGCCTGTTATCCCCGAGGTACCTTTTATCCGTTGAGCGACAGCGCTTCCACAAGCCACTGCCGGATCACTAGTCCCGACTTTCGTCCCTGCTCGACCTGTCAGTCTCACAGTCAAGCTCCCTTGTGCACTTACACTCAAAACCTGATTACCAACCAGGCTGAGGGAACCTTTGGGCGCCTCCGTTACTTTTTAGGAGGCAACCGCCCCAGTTAAACTACCCATCAGGCACTGTCCCTGAACCCGATTAGGGCCCGAAGTTAGATATTCACTATGACCAGAGTGGTATTTCACTTGTCGACTCCACACACACTAGCGTGCATGCTTCACAGTCTCCCACCTATCCTACACAAGCCACACCGAACACCAATACCAAACTATAGTAAAGGTCACGGGGTCTTTCCGTCCTGCTGCGCGTAACGAGCATCTTTACTCGTAATGCAATTTCGCCGAGTTCATGGTTGAGACAGCTGGGAAGTCGTTACGCCATTCGTGCAGGTCGGAACTTACCCGACAAGGAATTTCGCTACCTTAGGATGGTTATAGTTACCACCGCCGTTTACTGGGGCTTAAATTCACAGCGTCGAACCCAAAAGATTCTAACCGTTCCTCTTAACCTTCCAGCACCGGGCAGGCGTCAGTCCGTATACATCGACTTGCGTCTTCGCACGGACCTGTGTTTTTAGTAAACAGTCGCTTCCCACTGGTCTCTGCGGCCCTACCACGCTTCCCCCAGCAAGTGGGTTCACGTGTCAGGCCCCCCTTCTCCCGAAGTTACGGGGGCATTTTGCCGAGTTCCTTAACCATGATTCTCTCGATCTCCTTAGTATTCTCTACCTGACCACCTGAGTCGGTTTCGGGTACGGGCGGTTCAAACCTCACGTCGATGCTTTTCTTGGCAGCAGAGGATCACTGACTTCATCACTTAAGACTCCCCATCAGATCTCAGACACTTAAGAGCGGCGGATTTACCTACCACTCGTCCTACATCCTTAGCCCGGGACAACCATCGCCCGGGATCAGCTACCTTCCTGCGTCACACCTGTTAATACGCTAAACGCACTAGATAAGGGGTCGAGCGTTATCCCCACACCCACACCACCCCGAAAGGTGACACAGTATGTGGTCTTAGGACTCTTAGCACTACTAGATTGTTTCGGACGGTTTTTCACCGGTACGGGAATATCAACCCGTTATCCATCGACTACGCCTGTCGGCCTCGCCTTAGGTCCCGACTTACCCAGGGCAGATTAGCTTGACCCTGGAACCCTTAGTCTTTCGGAGGACGGGTTTCTCACCCGTCTTTCGCTACTCATGCCTGCATTCTCACTCGTGTAGTCTCCACGGCTGGGTCACCCCGCCGCTTCACAGCCCACACGACGCTCTCCTACCCATCCACACGGCTGGACCACGAAGGCCTACCCATGTATGAATGCCACAAATTCGGTGGTGTGCTTAAGCCCCGTTACATTGTCGGCGCAGAACCACTTGACCAGTGAGCTATTACGCACTCTTTCAAGGGTGGCTGCTTCTAAGCCAACCTCCTGGTTGTCTAAGCAGCTCCACATCCTTTTCCACTTAGCACACGCTTAGGGACCTTATTTGGTGATCTGGGTTGTTTCCCTCTCGACTATGAAGCTTATCCCCCACAGTCTCACTGCTACGCTCTCACTTACCGGCATTCGGAGTTTGGCTGACGTCAGTAACCCGGTAAGGCCCATCGGCCATCCAGTAGCTCTACCTCCGGCAAGAAACACGTAACGCTGCACCTAAATGCATTTCGGAGAGAACCAGCTATCACGAAGTTTGATTGGCCTTTCACCCCTATCCACAGCTCATCCCCTCAGTTTTCAACCTAAGTGGGTTCGGCCCTCCACGACGTCTTACCGTCGCTTCAGCCTGGCCATGGATAGATCACTTCGCTTCGGGTCTAGAACACGCAACTCAATCGCCCTATTCAGACTCGCTTTCGCTACGGCTACCCCACACAGGTTAACCTCGCTACGTATCACTAACTCGCAGGCTCATTCTTCAAAAGGCACGCCGTCACACCAACAAGGGTGCTCCGACGGATTGTAAGCAAACGGTTTCAGGTACTATTTCACTCCCCTCCCGGGGTACTTTTCACCTTTCCCTCACGGTACTTGTTCACTATCGGTCATCTGGGAGTATTTAGGCTTATCAGGTGGTCCTGACAGATTCACACGGGATTTCTCGGGCCCCGCGCTACTTGGGATACACTCACACGCCAAGGAACACGCATTTCGGATACCGGACTCTCACCGTCTACGGTCGACCTTTCCAAGCCATTCTCCTATACGCTCCCTGTCACGCTAGAGATCCGGCAGAATCCCTCCAAGCGTCCCACAACCCCACACATGCAACCCCTGCCGGGTATCACACACACATGGTTTAGCCTCATCCATTTTCGCTCGCCACTACTCACGGAATCACATATTGTTTTCTCTTCCTGCGGGTACTGAGATGTTTCACTTCCCCGCGTTCCCTCTACCCGCTCTATACATTCAAGCGGGAGTCACCAGATACCCCGAAAGGTCCTGGCGGGGTTTCCCCATTCGGACATCCTCGGATCACAGTTCGTTTATCAACTCCCCGAGGCTTATCGCAGATTACTACGTCCTTCTTCGGCTCCAGATGCCCAGGCATCCACCGTTCGCTCTTAACAACTTAAAAAATCACATGAATAAAGAACCAAAAAACATGAAACTCACACCCATCACCACAAAAGCAACAAGCGCAAACCATGCTTTTCAGACCAATACAATCAAAAACATTGTTTAAGATCAAAAATTATTGTATGAACACACACAACACACCAGCCCTCAATACGCCACACCCCATCAACCCTCAAACAAGAGCCAACAAAACATAACCATCAAAAACAAAAATGATGTTGCGCGCATTCACGATGCTCGCGTCCACTGTGTAGTTCTCAAAATACGATCAACACCCCCCACCACACAAAACACACGTTCCATGTCACAAGAGGCCTGATACATGAAGATACCAAACCAAACCGGTCTAGTCCCTCAGGACCCAATAGTATGCACACACCCCCACTACCAAACACACACGCCACACTTTCCCCACCACGAACCCGAAGTTTCCCTCGAACCCATGACCGTACTCACATCACGCGCACACCCAATACCAGGATAACTGTTATATGTTCCACCCAGTGCCGGCAAGAACACACTCGGCTCTTCAACCAACACCATAAATATTCTCCTTAGAAAGGAGGTGATCCAGCCGCACCTTCCGGTACGGCTACCTTGTTACGACTTAGTCCTAATCACCAATCCCACCTTAGACAGCTCCCTCCCAAAGGGTTAGGCCACTGGCGTTGGGTGTTACCGACTTTCATGACTTGACGGGCGGTGTGTACAAGGCCCGGGAACGTATTCACCGCAGCGTTGCTGATCTGCGATTACTAGCGACTCCAACTTCATGAGGTCGAGTTGCAGACCTCAATCCGAACTGAGACCGACTTTTTGGGATTCGCTCCACTTCACAGTATCGCAACCCATTGTATCGGCCATTGTAGCATGCGTGAAGCCCAAGACATAAGGGGCATGATGATTTGACGTCATCCCCACCTTCCTCCGTGTTGACCACGGCAGTATCCCATGAGTTCCCACCATCACGTGCTGGCAACATAGGACGAGGGTTGCGCTCGTTGCCGGACTTAACCGAACATCTCACGACACGAGCTGACGACAACCATGCACCACCTGTATACCGACCTTGCGGGGCCACCATCTCTGGCAGTTTCCGGTATATGTCAAGCCTTGGTAAGGTTCTTCGCGTTGCATCGAATTAATCCGCATGCTCCGCCGCTTGTGCGGGCCCCCGTCAATTCCTTTGAGTTTTAGCCTTGCGGCCGTACTCCCCAGGCGGGGAACTTAATGCGTTAGCTACGACACAGAAACCGTGGAATGGCCCCTACATCTAGTTCCCAACGTTTACGGCATGGACTACCAGGGTATCTAATCCTGTTCGCTCCCCATGCTTTCGCTCCTCAGCGTCAGTTACGGCCCAGAGATCTGCCTTCGCCATCGGTGTTCCTCCTGATATCTGCGCATTCCACCGCTACACCAGGAATTCCAATCTCCCCTACCGCACTCTAGTCTGCCCGTACCCACTGCAGGCTGGAGGTTGAGCCTCCAGTTTTCACAGCAGACGCGACAAACCGCCTACGAGCTCTTTACGCCCAATAATTCCGGACAACGCTTGCACCCTACGTATTACCGCGGCTGCTGGCACGTAGTTAGCCGGTGCTTTTTCTGCAGGTACCGTCACTTTCGCTTCTTCCCTACCAAAAGAGGTTTACAACCCGAAGGCCGTCATCCCCCACGCGGCGTTGCTGCATCAGGCTTGCGCCCATTGTGCAATATTCCCCACTGCTGCCTCCCGTAGGAGTCTGGGCCGTGTCTCAGTCCCAGTGTGGCCGGTCACCCTCTCAGGCCGGCTACCCGTCGTCGCCTTGGTAAGCCACTACCTCACCAACAAGCTGATAGGCCGCGAGTCCATCCTCAACCAAAAAATCTTTCCACTCCCAGACCATGCGGCCAGAAGTCATATCCAGTATTAGACACCGTTTCCAGCGCTTATCCCAGAGTCAAGGGCAGGTTACTCACGTGTTACTCACCCGTTCGCCACTAATCCACTAGAGCAAGCTCCAGCTTCATCGTTCGACTTGCATGTGTTAAGCACGCCGCCAGCGTTCGTCCTGAGCCAGGATCAAACTCTCCGTAAATGCATAAAAAGCAACAACCCCACCACCCACACAAGTGAACAGCACAGCTGCGCTAAACATAAAACAACACCACACACCCCCACAACAGCGAAAGCATGCAGCATCACGAGTTCAAAACTGACACACAAATCAAAAACTGACTTGCATAATCAAATAAATAAACCAAAAAGTCCCCACAACACACACCACAACCAACCACAACGATCAGCCACAGCACATGCCACAGAAACCAAAAAATTGGCATATAACATTAGTGCACACTATTGAGTTCTCAAAGACCAGACACACCACAACCAACAAGCCACCACACAAGCAACCCACCAGAAACGGCACACACCCACCAACAAAACAACCCCCACACAAGAGAGCATCCCACTAGCAAGCAAGAACCCCGTACAAGCCACAACACAACATCACGACCCCGGGGTACTTCGAATACACTACGCCCAAACCCCACCCAACACAAATCCCCACCACCCACCCACCCACCACACACCCCAAAAACCCCCAAAAAACAACACAAAACCCACCACAAACACCACCACCACAAACACACCCCGGGCGTGTCGCACACCACCACACCACCAACAACACAACACCCCAAAACACCCCAAAACACGAACGGCAAGGACCAGCACCCAATCTCTCCTGAGACCCGGCCCACCGACGAAAGAGCGCCACACAAAACGCTAGGAAACTCGTGTGAATAAGGAACAATCACCCCGATATTACCTTGTCCAATTTTCACAAAATTGATATTTTTAATTTAGTTCAATAAACATATTGACATCCCCTCTCCCCCTGAAAGTCAATAAAAATCAACTAAATCCACACACTGGGTCTCAAAAATCAACTAACGAAAGAAACGAAATTAATGAGATTAAAACTAACCCCGTTGATCGCGATTACTGCACTTTCTCTGGTCGTCAGCGGATGCACGGGCACCCCCGATTCACCGGACAGCACCCCTTCTGCAACAGACCACGCAGATGAGTGGTCCTATGTCGGAGCCACCGGACCCGATCACTGGGGGAATATCCACGGCGAATGTGCAATCACACACGACAGCACCCAATCTCCCATTGATATAACAGAAGAAAACCTTGTTGCCGGCGACTCCCTCTCCGCTCCAATATTTAACTATTCACCCAGTTCTTTTCGTGTCGAAAACAACGGACACACTATTCAAGCTGCACCTCATGATCTGAAGCAAAACTCCATCACGCTAGACGGCGACACGTTTTACCTCCAGCAATTTCACCTGCACAATCCCGGAGAGCACACACTAGACGGTGTCCAACCGGATATGGAGCTACACCTGGTGCACACAAACGCTCAAAACAAAATAGCCGTTGTTGGAGTGATGCTCAACGGGGGTGCAGAAAATGCAGCTTTGGAAGAGTTGTTTACCACTATGCCCACAAGCACAACTTCCAAGGGTGACGAAATAGAGCTTGTTCACCCGATCGATCCCAACGATCTGCTCCCCAGCGACAGACGCATCGCCCGCTACACAGGGTCACTCACCACCCCTCCGTGCACCGAGGGAATCCTGTGGAACGTCTTTAAGGCCGCTGGCGAGGTATCAGCAGAACAAATCGATGCTTTTGCAGCGATTTTCCCCGATAACCATCGCCCGGTACAGCCACTCAACGACCGTCAGGTAACCAAAGTTGAGTAGGGAATAGAAGCCAGCACCAAAAGAGCCTTAGCGCTCATAGCCGGTACGGTAAGAACTCCCCGAAAAAGGCTCCTGCCCTGGTACGCAATAACAGGGCAGGAGCCTTGCTATAGAATTATCGGTTGCGTGTAAACATCATCGTTAACATACTCAGCAGATACCACATCAATCACAACAATCGATATGTTATCGCGTCCGCTATTAGCGAGTGCCTGGTCGAGAAGGGTATTTGCTACCTCTTCGGGAGACTGATCAGCACCGAGAAAGTGTTCAATTCCGTGATCGGTAAGTTCCTTGGTAAGTCCATCCGAACAAATCAAAAGGCGCTGCCCGGCAACAAGAGCAAGCTTTATGTAATCAGGAATGGGCGCTTCGTTAAATCCAACCGCTCTCGTAATCACGTTGCTGTGCGGATGGGTTTCAGCTTCATGTAGGCTGATTGCACCCGTGTCTATCAGGTGCTGCACAACCGAGTGGTCAGTAGTGATTTGACTGAGGGCACCCTCGAAGTACTGATAAACGCGAGAGTCACCAATATTAAAACAGTCCCAGACAAGCGAATTCTCGTGCGTGGCAAGCACTACCCCGGTAACGGTGGTACCCGTTCCGAGATCGCTGTCTCCCGCGTTTATCTCGATGTCTTCCACCGCCTGTTCCAAAGCGGAATTAATCTCGTCCCGTGTAACCGTGGTTGAACCAGAGAATTCGCCCAGCCGCCGCACAACCGCTGCACTAGCGATATCACCCGCCGAGTGTCCCCCCATGCCATCCGCAACAGCAAAAACCGGGGGTACAGTGACGTAGCTATCCTCGTTGATCTCACGTCGGTGTCCCACATCAGTCACCGCGCACCAACTGAGGGTTACCTCTCGGGGGTTAAGATCGGGCGCGTCTACCTGAAAGTTAGTCTGGCCGATGCCTACCTCGGTCATAGGGTTGTCTTTCGCACATCACGAGCTTAGTCGCTTATTGTACCTAAAATCACTTTTTCGCAGGGTGTTGTCCACAAGTTGCCTGCCAGAAGGGAGAAATCACCTCTGTGAAAAGGACTCTTATCGGAACGCTAAATATCCCTGATTAGGAACCCCCGTGAATCGCACCCGATCCGCGAGTATAGAGTGAGACCAACCTGGAGCGGGCACCGCTGCTGCGTTCCAGCGGGATTTATCAACAGAAATAATAATCAGCCAAATGAAAGGTAGCAAAGCGGCCAAAATGGTAAAACCCACCGGAGACTTCCCAAGTTTAAGATTGATCCGATAGTAGCTCATGACGACGAAGACGGCCAGCACCAGGCTTCCTCCAAACGGCACAAAGCCGATAAACCACCACCACGGATTAATATCACCCAACTTGAGCATGATCATGGTGTTATAGATAGGCACCCAGGCACGCCACTTTCCATCTACACCGGCCTTGGTGAAGAGAAGCGCCGTAAAGATCGCGGTGATTATGTAGAAGGCAAAAGCCAAAATCAGGATTACCAAGAAGAAGCTTGCAAATAATGCAAATATCCCCCAGGTTTCTGCTCTTGAGAACGTTGGAGAGTCGTAGAGAGTAAACACGGCATACCTTTCGTAAACATCACAGCGATAATAAAACAGATAGGTTAATAGAGTAGCCCGAAATATTCTAACCACGAAAAGAAAAAATCAACTTTACGCGCGACCAGAAAGCCAGAATCTCACTGTTCTCCGCTGGCCACAGAATTTTCGGAAGTATCTACTACTGTCGATGAGTAATGAATTGCAGGGTATAGGGGTCGAGCAGGGACACCTCATGTCCTACACCGTTCAAGCCCGCAATCAGATCCTGCGGCTGAGAAAAAACCTCACCTAATTGGACAATAGACCGAACGATTTCGCCCTTACCCCTCTTATTAAAGTGATTAAGCGCCCGGAGTGAGCCATCAGAACCCCGCGTAACCACTGTCAGGGACAACACACCATCCCGCCGTGGGAGGGGAGCTAAAGTAGTGTAACCTCCCGAACGCAGATCCAAAATCATGCCCTCCATATCATCAAAAACTTTGGCACTTTCAGCACGCCAAAGGTTTTTTAACGGGCGTCCACGCCCGAATACGGAAGAGTTATGGGATAGACGATAAGCGGGAATATGGTCATTTGCAGTGATGATTCCAAAAAGGGCGGATTGAATAAGCACGTGAGAGTCTAGAAATTGACGCTGTTGTGGACTCAGAGTAGAGACACCGATAGCGTCAAACAGAACACCCGTATAACGCTCAATGGCTGGCATCGTGGGAGAGGTCAGCAGGTCACGATTACGCTGCACCTCACTCCCCTGTTTGGGGCCAAGCTTGAGCACCCTCAAGCTTTCAGGATGGTCTTCTGCAAGAACAGTTACAGCTTCAAGAACCTGTTTTCGGAGGTGGGTTAGGCGGGGGAAGGAAAGCTCCTCAATAGAGAGCGAACTCGCCGTCCCCCCGCTCACCTTCGTTTCAGAGGGTGGCAGAATTATTTTCATTGATTACTCAAGACAGAATAAGAATTCAGCCGGTCATACAATATGTATAGGGATAGTTGCACTAGGCGCTAATCACGGCGCGCCCCGCAACAACCTGCACAATATTGCTATCAACAGACAGAAACCCGTCAGCCGCATCGACGGTCACCAGACTTCCGTCGGCAGCTGTCACCCGAACCTCTCCACTCGCCAAGATCGCAAGTATCGGTTCGTGACCGACAAGAATGCCGATCTCTCCCTCGACTGTCTTTGCAATGATCTGACGCGCTTCACCGGTCCATACCTCACGGTCTGCCGAGACAACGCTCACGGTCAGGAGCGATGACATGTTTATCCGTTCTCTTTCTGGATCTGAGCCCACTTTTCTTCAACATCGCTAATTCCACCGACGTTAAAGAAAGCCTGCTCAGCCACGTGGTCAAAGTCACCCTTAACAATCGCGTCAAAGGATTCGATGGTTTCCTTGAGGGGAACAGTTGATCCCTCAACACCCGTAAATTTCTTGGCCATGTAGGTGTTCTGTGAAAGGAACTGTTCGATACGGCGTGCGCGGGACACAACGATCTTGTCTTCTTCAGAAAGCTCATCCACACCAAGAATCGCGATGATTTCCTGAAGCTCCTTATTCTTCTGAAGAACCTGCTTCACAGACGTGGCAACACGGTAGTGATCTTCGCCTAGGTAGCGGGGGTCCATGATACGGCTCGAGGAGCTGAGCGGGTCAATAGCGGGATAGAGGCCTCTCGAGGCAATCTCACGAGAAAGCTCGGTGGTCGCGTCCAGGTGCGCAAACGTGGTTGCGGGGGCGGGGTCTGTGTAGTCATCCGCGGGGACATAAATCGCCTGCAGCGACGTAATGGAGTGACCCCGAGTTGAGGTAATGCGCTCCTGCAGAATTCCCATCTCGTCGGCCAGGTTAGGCTGGTAGCCCACGGCAGAGGGCATACGACCCAGCAGGGTTGATACCTCAGAACCGGCCTGCGTGAAACGGAAGATGTTATCGATAAATAGAAGCACGTCCTGCTTCTGAACGTCACGGAAATACTCGGCCATGGTGAGGGCGGAGAGAGCCACCCGCAGACGCGTTCCCGGAGGTTCGTCCATCTGGCCAAAGACAAGAGCTGTCTTGTCAAAAACGCCAGCCTCTTCCATCTCGTGAATCAGGTCGTTACCCTCACGGGTACGCTCACCCACACCGGCAAAAACCGATACACCACCATGATCCTGAGCCACGCGCTGAATCATTTCCTGAATCAGAACGGTTTTTCCCACTCCGGCTCCACCAAAAAGACCAATCTTTCCACCCTGTACGTAGGGGGTAAGGAGGTCGATGGACTTAATACCGGTTTCAAAAAGCTGAGTCTTGGACTCCAACTGGTCAAAGGCCGGAGGGCGGCGGTGAATTGGCCAGCGCTCAGTAACCTCAATCTGCTCACCGGGCTCAGCGTTGAGTACCTCACCAATAACGTTAAACACTTTGCCCTTGGTGACGTCTCCCACCGGCACCGAGATCGGCTCACCCGTGTCGCGGACCTCCTGGCCACGAACGAGCCCATCCGTGGGCTTTAGCGCGATGGCACGAACCAGGTCGTCACCCAGGTGCTGGGCAACCTCAAGAGTAATTTCAAACGGCTCGCTTCCGTCACCAAAGTTAACGGTGGTTTTGAGCGCGTTGTATACCTCAGGAATGGCATCGTGCGGGAACTCGATATCGACGACGGGGCCGGTCACACGGGCGATACGGCCCACAGCCTGGACCCTGGCCTCGGTCGCTTGATTAGCGGTTGCGGTCGGTGTCATAGCTTCTCTCTCTTTTCGCAGTGTCTGCTTAGTTGGCAAGCGCGTCAGCGCCGCCCACAATTTCTGAAATCTGTTGGGTAATCTCTGCCTGGCGGGCGTTGTTCGACAGGCGGGTGTAATCGCGAATCAATCCGTCAGCGTTATCGCTGGCAGCTTTCATCGCCTTCTGTGTCGCGGCGTGTTTTGAGGCAGCCGACTGAAGCATCGCGTTAAAAATACGTGATTCGATATAAACCGGCAAGAGCCGATCAAGCACCGTCTCTGCGTCCGGCTCAAACTCGTAGAGCGGTTCCACCACCGAGGGACTTGCTGCTTTTTCTTCAACAATAACCAGGGGCAACAAGCGCACGACCTCGGGAGTCTGCACCATCATGCTGACAAAGCGGTTGTAGACCAGGTGAATCTCGTCTACCCCGCCGCTATCCGCATCCCGGCGAAAGACGTCAAGCAGAGCATCACCGATCTCTTTGGCGGTGTCGAATACCGGGTTATCGGTGCCTCCCGTCCACACTCTCTCAGCAGCTCTCTGGCGAAAGGCAAAATATCCTTGAGCTTTTCGACCCACGAGGTAGTAAACAACCTCTTTGCCCTCTTCACGAAGAATTTGGCTGAGCTGTTCCGCCTCACGCAGCACGTTTGCGTTGAAGGCTCCGGCAAGACCACGATCAGACGAGAAGATAAGGACGGCTGCTCGTCCCACCTTTTCGGGTTCAGTGGTGAGCAGGTGATCAACATTTGAGTGCGATGCAACGGCCGAAACAGCGCGTGTAACCGCCAGCGCAAAGGGGGTTGATGACGCAACCCGCGCCTGCGCCTTCTGAATCCGTGAGGCCGCAATCAGTTCCATCGCACGCGTGATCTTCTTGGTCGTCTGCGCAGATTTAATCTTCTGCCGGTAGACCCGAAGTTGCGCTCCCATATCTCTCCTGTAGTTCTTATCTATTCACTTCTCACGCCCGTTGTGTGTTTGTTTGAGGCTCTGCTGCCCAACCCTACGGAGGACCACCAGAACCCTCACACAGTTAGCGCTTTTTGACGACGATCTTTTCCTGGTTAATGATTTCGGCCTCGTCCTCATCCTCGTTGGCATCCATGAGTGGCTTGCCGTCAAAAGTAGTGAACTCAAGCTTAAATTTGTCAATCGCTTCGTCCAGGGCGGCGACGGTATCATCGTCGAGAACGTTTGTCTCACGCAGCGTCGAGAGGATGCTGGTGTGGCGACCCAGGTGGTCAAGCAGCTCACGTTCGAAACGCAGGATGTCCTCAACCGGAACCTCGTCAAGCTTGCCGTTTGTTCCAGCCCAGATGGATACAACCTGATCTTCAACAGGATACGGGGAATATTGCGGCTGCTTCAGCAACTCGGTCAGACGAGCACCCCGAGCGAGCTGACGTCGGCTAGCGGCGTCAAGGTCGGAGGCAAACATCGCAAATGCTTCGAGTGAGCGGTACTGTGCCAGTTCAAGCTTCAGCGTTCCAGAAACCTTCTTGATCGATTTCACCTGAGCGTCTCCACCCACACGGGAAACCGAGATACCCACGTCAACAGCGGGACGCTGATTGGCGTTAAAGAGGTCGGATTGGAGGAAAATCTGGCCATCAGTGATCGAGATCACGTTGGTGGGAATATAGGCCGACACGTCGTTGGCTTTAGTCTCAATGATGGGAAGACCCGTCATCGATCCGGCACCTAGCTCATCGGAAAGCTTTGCACAGCGCTCCAGCAAGCGCGAGTGTAGGTAGAAAACATCGCCGGGGTATGCTTCACGGCCCGGCGGACGACGAAGAAGAAGCGATACCGCACGGTATGCCTCGGCCTGCTTCGAGAGGTCATCAAAGATGATAAGAACGTGTTTACCGTCGTACATCCAGTGCTGTCCAATAGCTGATCCGGTGTAGGGGGCGAGGTATTTAAAGCCGGCAGGATCAGATGCGGGCGATGCCACAATGGTGGTGTACTCCATCGCGCCAGCGTCCTCAAGGGCACCCTTCACCGCGGCGATTGTGGAACCCTTTTGACCGATTGCGACATAGATGCATCGAACCTGCTTGGTGGTGTCTCCCGACTCCCAGTTCGCCTTCTGGTTGATGATGGTGTCGATCGCGATTGCGGTTTTACCGGTCTGACGGTCACCAATAATAAGCTGACGCTGCCCACGGCCAACCGGGATCATAGCGTCAATAGCTTTGATACCGGTTTGCATGGGTTCGTGCACCGATTTACGAGCCATCACACCGGGAGCCTGAAGCTCCAGGGCACGACGACCGGTGGCGGCGATTTCTCCGAGCCCATCAATCGGGTTTCCGAGCGGATCAACAACGCGACCGAGGTACCCCTCGCCCACGGGAACGGAAAGAACCTCACCCGTGCGGGTGACCTCTTGTCCCTCTTCGATGCCGGTGAACTCACCCAGAATAACAACACCGATTTGGGTCTCATCCAGGTTCTGTGCAAGCCCGAGGGTACCGTCGGCAAAACGAACCAGCTCATTCGCCATAACGCCGGGGAGCCCTTCAACGTGGGCGATGCCATCGGCGGCGTCAACAACGTACCCGATCTCGGTCGTGGATGCTTTGCCGGGCTCGTAGGATGCCGCAAAGTCTTTCAGCGCGTCGCGGATCTCATCCGGGCTGATCGATAGTTCTGCCATTTGGTTTCCTCTTGTTTGATTCTTAAACCCTGCGGTTCAAAAGCCGTGTAAATTCGGATGTGGTTGGGGGTGGTTTTATACGCTGCGCTAACCGACTAGCTGGCGGCGTAGCTCGCTCAGGCGGCTCGACACGCTCGCATCGATGACGTCGTCGCCAATTTGAATGTGTAGACCACCAATGATGGTGGGGTCAATGATCAGGTTGATTTTAACGGGACCGCCGTATGATCTGCTCAGTGATTTTTGTAACCGCTCAGAACGGGCTGCGTCCAGGCTCTGCGCCGCTCTGACGGTTGCCAGAGCAAAGCCCATCTGCTCGGCCACTATTTTGGCCGCTCCCGTCAGAAGCTCTCCGATACGGCGCCCCCGGGGCATGCTCACCAGGTGGGTAACAATCGAAAGAGTCGCGCTAGAGGCCTTGCCAGAGAGAAGACGATTGGCCAGTGCGACCTTGGCATCGGAGATACTGAGGGTACTGCCCAGCGCCAATTCCAACTCTGAGTTGGAAGAGACGGCAACGTTAATCGCAAGAATTTCTTCGTCAATAGATAATCCCGCAGGTGCGGTCACAGCAAAAACCCGAATTCCCAGGTCTTCAAGGCCGCCAACAACGTCTTCCGGGGAAGACCAGCGGCTACTCGCAACTGTTTGCAGGAGAGTGAGAGCGGGTTCTGACAGCAGATCGGAAAAAAGACGGTTAACAACCGTGATTTTCGCCTCGTCATCAGCCACCGGGTCGCCGATCACTGAACGCAGCGCAGAATTTTCGTTGAGAGAGCGAGCAACAAGAAGCAGCTGCTCCCCTGCCTCAGCGGTTAACTTCGTTGCCAGGGAGTTCAACACTCCCTGGGCCTCTACAAGAGCTTCTCTGGATGCGCTACCCATTTATTTAGCGGCCTTAGCTGATTCGGAAGTTTCGAGGTCTGCGAGGAAACGATCAACCAGCGCACCAGCCTTCTTATCGTCGCTGAGGCTTTCGCCGACCACGCCAGAGGCGAGATCAATCGCAAGCGACCCGACCTCTTTGCGCAGAGTAGTGACAGCTGTTTGGCGTTCGGCTTCGATCTGAGCCTTAGCACTGGCCGTCACACGAGCGGCCTCGGTGACTGCGTTTTCTTTTGCTTCCGCAATAATATTGGCACCGTCTGCACGGGCACTTTCGCGAATCTCTCCGGCCTCTTTACGAGCTCCAGCGAGCTGCGCAGTGTACTTCTGCAGCGCGGCTTCCGCCTGCTCCTGTGCCTCGTCGGCTTTTGCAATATTGCCTTCGATAGCAGCAGAACGCTCATCCAGCATCGTCTGCATCTTGGGAAGAATCATCTTCCAGAAGAAAAACAGAATGATTACAAAGCACACCGCAGACCAAACAATGTCGTATGTCAGGGGGAGAATTGGGTTAACCGTTTCTTCCTTAGCAGTAGCGACAAAAACTGCGTTGAGCATGTTGCCTCCTATCGAGACGGTAGAGATAATTTAGGCACCAAAGATGAAGGGGGTTGCGATAGCGATAAAGGCGAGAGCCTCTGTGAACGCGATACCGATCCACATGAGAACCTGAAGACGACCAGCAAGTTCGGGCTGCCGTGCAACACCCTCAATTGTTTTTCCTACAACGATGCCCACACCAATGGCGGGTCCGATAGCTGCAAGACCGTATCCAACGGTTGCAATGTTTCCTGAAACTTGAGCAAGAACTGACACTGTGTTTCCTTTATCTTTAGTGGTTAAGTACAGCGGATGCTGAACTCATTTAGTGCTCTTCAGCCAGCGCAAGCTGGATGTAAACAGCGGTGAGCAGGGTGAATACGTATGCCTGGAGAACCGCGACAAGAATCTCGAAAAGTGTAAACGCCAGGGAGAAGGCAAAGGTTCCCACGCCAAACAGCTTAAAAATTCCGTCGCTGTAGAGAATGAAGAAGTTAGTCGCACCGAATAGGAGCACCAGGAGCAGGTGGCCAACCAGCATATTCATCAAAAGACGAAGGGTGAGCGTGACGGGTCGGATGATGAACGTCGAGATAATCTCGATCGGAGTAACAATTATGTAGACTCCAAGCGGTACGCCCGAGGGGAAGAGCGAGTTCTTAAAGAAGTTTTTGGGACTCTTCTTGATTCCCGCGTAGATGAAGGTGACATATGAAACCACCGCAAGAACCAGCGGGAGGCCGATTGTTGAGGATGCCGCAATGTTCAACCCGGGGATAACTCCGGTGATATTAAACGCGAGAATGAGGAAAAACAGCGACGTGAGAATCGGCAAAAAGCGACGACCGTCTACCTTACCTAGGAGGTCTTCTGCGATGTTGACCCGAACAAAGTCGAGACCCATCTCAATGAGGCTCTGGCCGCGACCTGGAACCAGCCTCATCTTGCGCGTACCAAGCCAGAAAAGAAGAATGAGAACTATAACCATGAGAAAACGAATCAGAACGATCCGATTGATCTCAAAGTTTGTGCCCTCGAAGAAGATTACCGGTGGGAAGAACTCGTTAATAGTGGGCGGATGAAACTCGCCATCACTGGCGGCCACAAACGAAACTGACGAGCTCAGAACGTTAGCTAACAGCGCTATCTCCTGAATCGGGGTGTAAAAACAAGCTCACACGACGACGAACGGCGGACATCCCAACGGTGAACACAGAGATTCACATCCATAACGGGAACTGCTCTAGCTTATCAAGTTTTTCACTGCGGAACGCAAGCTGAGGCCTAAATTAGTTGACTTTTTTTGATGTGCTGGATATAGAATGTTGCGCCCGCACCCTGATCCCGTGGCAGTCGCTATCCTAAACGGCCCTCTTCCCAGAGAGATCTCCCACGTAGGGAAGGCGAGATTTTGTCACGATGATCACGTCGAGAACGAGTGAGCACACCACTCCCACAAGAAGACTTACAAAAAATAACTTCGGGTTAAGCCAGGGCTGATCTCGGAGCAGAAGAACGGCAACAATAAAAAGACCAAACTTAACTATCCAAGACCCAAGAACCGAGATAAAAAACCACACCACATACAAATCGCTCTTCACAAAGAAGTTTGAAACAAAAATACTTAAAACAGTGATACCCATAAAGACAAAGGCGCTGGCCGCTCCGAGCCCACCGCTTAACGCACCCCGACCGCCGTCAACGCCCACCCCTATGAGGGACATCACTGTGATTACCACAACCGCGACGATTCCACCGACGATAAGCGCCTTCTTCAGAACCGGCTGCGATGAGGGGGTGCCCCTCTCCACGGTAGAGGCTCCCTCATTCGGCTCTTTCTGTTTCCCCGGGGAGACGGATTTAGTCGGCGGTTGCTCGGAGTTGTGATCTATCATGGCTACTTTTCTGTTTACGATACGCGTGATCTGTCTGACAAAGTGGTTTCTATGAATTTAGGTTAGTCGTTAAGCCTGATTCGCCCCTCGGACGCTTCATCAAGCGGGTCGTATGAAGCAAGCACCTCCGAGGCCGCCGAATCGATATCGGCAGCCTGCACATCTACCTCTGTGCGTTTACGAGGGTCCAGTGGAACGAGTGTTATCACGACACACACAATAAACCCAAGGCCCATAAAAATTAGAGGAGTCAAAAAAGATTGCATCACAAAAATCAGCAGGAACCCAACCGCTATCACAGCGGTCCACGAATAAAAGATGAGAACCGCCTGCAATTGACTGTGCCCCATGTCGAGTAGACGGTGATGGAGGTGCTTGCGGTCTGCACTAAAGGGGCTCTTACCCGCGCGCACACGCCGAATAACGGCAAGCGAAAAGTCGAGAAGAGGCACCAGCATGACTGCAAACGGCAGAATTATGGGAATATATGCTGCAAGAAGCACCTTGCGGTCGTCAAGTATTCCAGGGTTCAACTGGCCCGTTACCGAAATGGTCGACACCGCCATGAGCAGCCCTATCAATAGGGCACCAGAGTCCCCCATAAACATTCGAGCCCTGTGCCAGTTAAAGGGCAAAAAGCCCACACAAACCCCAACGATGACCACCGCAATAAAGCTAGAAAGGTTAAAATAATTACTCGGGCTGGTCTGCTGAACCAGCAGATACGAGTAGACAAAGAAAACACCATTGGCAATAATCGCCACGCCCGCAACGAGACCATCAAGTCCGTCAATAAAGTTGATGGCGTTCATCACCAGGACGATCAAGAAAACGGTGAGCGCAAAATTGACAAGGGGCGAGGCAACCAACAGACTATTTCCCAGGGGAAGCGATACAATCTGAACGCTCTGCCACGCAAGAAGACCGGCGGCTAGCAACTGGGCCCCAAGCTTGATCATCCAGTCAAGATCCCACAGATCGTCGGCCACACCAACCAGCACGATGAGCAAACAAGCACCCAGAATAGCCCAGATAGGCCCTGGATTCGCAAAGACTAGCGCAAAATAAGTTACCCCAAACCTACCAAGTTGCGAGGCAATACCAAACGCAACAAGTACCCCGCAAAACATTGCTATCCCACCCAGGCGAGGAGTGGGCGTTATGTGAACGTCACGAGCACGGATAGCAGGGGCAAGTCGGTATTTTTTGCTCAGAATCAACACACCGGCTGAGACCGCAAAAGACACCAGCGCGGCGAGTAAACCGATCAGAGCGTAAGCGCGCACTAACTCACCGTCACAGTCGGGATCGCCGCCGCTAATTGCTCAGGAGTAATCCCCCCCTGGCGAAGCACCACAAGCTCGCCCCCGTCATCGGTTATCGCGCGGGCATCAATAATCGTGGAGGCGATTCCTGAAGACTCTCGTTCCCCAGCGTCCAGGTAGACGGCGACGGCGTCGGCAAGCATTCTTTCAGCCTCTGCTGCACTTGTTGCGGCTTCCTGTCCGGTGAGGTTTGCGGAAGACACCGCGAGCGGACCTGTTTCAGCAAGCAGCTCAAGAGCAATGGGATTATCCGGCATCCGAACCGCAACACTACCGTTGGTGTCGCCAAGATCCCAGCGAAGCGAAGCTTGCGCCTGAAGGATGATTGTGAGGGGCCCCGGCCAAAATGTCTCCACCAGAGTACGAACGGGCGCAGGTACAGAGTCGGTAAGGGCGGCAAGCATATCGGTGTTTGCGATGAGGACGGGGGGCGGTGATTGACGGGTGCGGCCCTTAGCGTCAAGAAGACGCTGCACCGCCACCGGTGAAAAGGCATCCGCAGCAATCCCGTAAACCGTGTCAGTGGGCAGCACAACAAGCTCGCCCCGTCCTATCGCGCCGCGCGCGTGGCGCATACCAGCCAAAAGCTCAGCACTCACTGAACAATCAAATACCGTAGCCATAACCATCCCATGATAGTTAGTAACAGTGTGAGAAAGCCCAACCACACTCAGAGCGAGCGCAAATAGTTACCTAATCAGCGTCTAGCAACCGTGGCCCGATCCCTGTCGGTAAAGTCTTTGTGCGTTGTCGGGTTCTGCCATCCGTCCGCACGAAGAATATCTCGAATATTCTCACCCTGCTGCTCCGCGTGCTCAAGGACAAGGGTTCCTCCGACAACAAGCAACCTCTGAGCGACTATGCTCACAGTACGCACGACATCAAGCCCATCTTCTCCGCCGTAAAGAGCTATCTCTGGATCAAATATTCGCACCTCGGGGTCCCGCGGAACAGCGGCAACCGGAATATAGGGCGGGTTAGAAATCACAACGCTCACCCGACCCGCAAGGTGGGGGACGGCTTCCGCGAGGTCTCCACGAATAAGCTGCGCGTTCTTGGCATCCACACTGTAAAAGTTTTTTTGGGCCCAGGAAAACGCGTCACTGCTCTTTTCTATGCCGTACACATCCGAATGGGGAACTTCGGTTGCCATGGCCAGGGCGATGGCTCCGCTCCCCGTTCCCAGATCGACTGCAATCGGTCGCTCCAGTGATGATTCTCGAAGCGCGTCAATCGCAAACTGAACCACAAACTCGGTTTCGGGGCGCGGCACAAACACCCCCGGGCCAACCGCAAGGCTCAGCCCCCGAAAGGGCGCAATCCCTGTGATGTGCTGCAGGGGAACACGGGCTGCGCGCCTCAACGCCAGTTCCTCACCCAGCTCACGCTGATCCGGAGTGAGCGTTTCTCCCAGAATCGCAAGCGACTGCACACGACCCCGTCCCTCCCCCAAGATATGACCCAGCAAGAGCTCAGCATCCACACGAGGATCCGGTACTCCAGCCTCCTCTAGCTGTGCTGTTACCCGGGCTAAAAACGTTGCAATTGACAACGGAGCTTTGCCGGACGAAGAAGAGGTAAAAACCACGGTGAACCGCTTTCAATAAGAAAGATGATGAGTATTTCATATTACAAAACATCCGTAATACTTGCGCACACGAGCTCCCCGACGCATAACATGGGGAGCAGCGGAGTAGATGCACAGTGCGCTATAACCCCGCAAGGCATACTAAAAGGAGTTCTCGTGTCACAACGTATCCACTCAAATATAACCGAAGCTTTTGGTCATACTCCCCTGGTGCAACTCAACCGGGTCACCGATAACGCGGGGGCCCGCGTACTTGCAAAACTCGAGTTCTACAACCCCGCTGCCAGCGTAAAGGACCGGCTAGGCATCGCAATTGTTGATGCCGCGGAAAAAGCGGGACAGCTTGCACCCGGCGGTACAATCGTTGAGGGGACCAGTGGCAACACCGGAATTGCACTCGCACTGGTGGGAGCGGCTCGAGGTTATCGGGTGGTTCTTACCATGCCGGAGACCATGAGCGTAGAGCGCCGAGTACTCCTGCGAGCCTATGGAGCCGAAATTGTGCTTACTCCAGGAGCGGAGGGGATGAGGGGGGCCGTTGCTCGGGCAAAAGAAATAGCCGAAAACACCCCCAACGCCATCTGGGCACAGCAGTTTTCTAACCCGGCCAATCCCGCTATTCATCGAAACACAACAGCCGAGGAAATATGGAACGATACCGCGGGTAACGTGGATATTTTTGTCGCGGGCATTGGAACCGGTGGGACAATCACCGGGGTTGGGCAGCTGTTGAAAGAGCGTAAGCCCGACACCCGGGTGGTTGCGGTAGAACCAATTGATTCACCGCTCCTGAGTGAGGGTAAGGCCGGACCCCATAAAATTCAGGGCATCGGGGCCAACTTCGTGCCCGAGGTGCTAGACACCACCGTGTACGACGAGGTTTTTGACGTGACCCTGGACGACTCTATAAGGATGGCCCGTGCACTCGCGACGGAGGAGGGAATTCTCGCAGGAATCTCTTCCGGATCCGCGGTGCACGCAGCGATCGAAGTGGCAAAAAGACCAGAAAATAAGGGTAAAACAGTGGTTGTAATCGTCCCCGATTACGGAGAGCGATACATTTCTACCGTTCTCTATGAGGATCTTCGTGACTA
Source organism: Lysinibacter sp. HNR (assembly GCF_029760935.1). Lineage (NCBI taxonomy): Bacteria > Bacillati > Actinomycetota > Actinomycetes > Micrococcales > Microbacteriaceae > Lysinibacter > Lysinibacter sp. HNR. Next base: position 2,026,937 of record NZ_CP121684.1, read on the forward strand.
AAAAACGCACCCCCCGGGCACTCTTTCCACGGTTACACGAGGATATTCTCGCTGCGAAGGCCCACGACCCCGCTGCGCGTAGTTCCATCGAAGTGTTTTTTACATATTCGGGTGTTCACGCCGTATTTTGGCACCGGATTAGTCATCGCCTGTGGCGCATCGGCTTTAAATTTATAGCCCGTGTACTCGCGCAATTCACACGATGGATAACAGGTATTGAGATCCACCCCGGCGCCACCCTAGGGCACCGGGTGTTCATTGATCATGGGATGGGTGTGGTGATCGGTGAAACCGCAATTGTGGGAAACGATGTCATGCTCTACCACGGTGTCACGCTCGGAGGTACCACAAGCGTTCACTCTAAACGACACCCCACGGTGGGGAATCGTGTCATGATCGGCGCGGGAGCTAAGTTGCTGGGGAACATTACGATCGGAGAAGACAGCGTGGTGGGTGCCAACGCGGTTGTGGTGAAAGATGCCCCCGCCCGCTCTCTGCTCGTAGGCATTCCAGCCACCGTGCGTCCCCGTAAGATGTCGCCGTCACCGGCTTCTCACGGTTCCAGCGACGAAAGCAGTGACGCAAGCGCAATACCAGATCAGGACTATATCGATCCGGCGATCTTTATTTAGCCTCACGTCAAGAGGAGATACGGTAACAAGAACCTTTAGCCTGGCAGCACACAAAATAATGAGGGGCTGCTCCCGACCTCACGGAATCAGCCCCTCGTAACGGATAGCAAAGACTACACCACCGCTTATTTCTAGTGCACCATATCTAGGTTAAAGATAAACTTGTATTCTTGACCGCGCCTGGCTGCCTCTGCACTCTGAACTGCTGCAATGATGTGGAAAACAAAAAGCACAACAGCGGCTGCCCAGAGCAAAAAGATCAGAAGGCCACCGATAAAGGGCACAAACAGCAGGGGCTCACCCAAGATAAACGTGCACACAAACAAGATCAGACGAACAAGCGAGAAGTTCAGATTGTTTCGCAGATAGCTATCGTAGAGCGGACTCTGACCTTTTTGCACCAGATAAAAGATCAGCGCAGGTATCCAGGTGAAAAAAACGCTGAGCCAATAGTTAAGCTGCAGGTTACTCATCTGTGCGGGGGTCAGTCCCACCGTGGGCTGCTGTGTGTATCCCGGTTGCTGGGAATACCCGGGCTGCTGTGAGTATCCCGGTTGCTGAGAGTATCCGGGCTGCTGCGTATAGTCCGGCTGTCCCATACCCGGCTGTCCCGTACCCGGCTGCTGCACATGCGGAGGTAAATTGTTTCCGGGTTGCTCTGGGACAGGTTGACCCGGGTTCATTTCGTTTGTCATGAGAACACTCTCCTAAAATCGCTAAACGACTTGGGTGCGCAAAACATCACCGTACATTTGAGTATCCTCCTATCGGAACAAAAAGTACATGGCACAGAATAGATTTACAAGAAATTATTCGTGTTTTACGCTGGTACAGTAGTCAGTTCTTGGAGACGCAAAACATGAGTCCCAAACCCTGAATTTCACAAGCTAGCCGCTATCACCAAGCTCTGCCAACCGGGCCTCCTCATCAAATGCAATGCATGACTCGATAACGGGTCCGAGAGCACCGTCCATCACCGCGTCGAGATTGTACGCTTTATACCCCGTACGGTGATCCGCAATACGATTTTCGGGGAAATTATAGGTGCGTATACGCTCTGAGCGGTCCATCGTGCGGATCTGAGTTTTACGGTGAGCACTTGCCTCTGCTGCAATCTCTTCTTGCTGCCGGGCAAGAATACGAGCACGAAGCACACGCATAGCAGCCTCGCGGTTTTGTAGCTGGCTCTTCTCGTTCTGCATTGCAACAACGATTCCCGTGGGAAGGTGCGTCAATCGAACCGCGGAGTCGGTTGTATTAACCGATTGGCCACCGGGACCGCTCGAGCGATAGACGTCCACCTTCAGATCGTTAGGGTGAATCTCCACCTCACCGGGCTCGTCCACCTCGGGAAAAACAAGAACACCCGTTGTAGACGTGTGAATACGTCCCTGAGACTCGGTCGTGGGAACACGCTGAACGCGGTGAACCCCACCCTCATATTTGAGATGAGCCCACACCCCCTGCGAGGGGTCTGAGGCATTACCTTTAATAGCGAGCTGCACATCTTTATACCCGCCCAGGTCACTCTCGGTTCGCTCTAAGAGTTCCGTCTTCCAGCCGCGAGACTCGGCGTAGTGGATATACATGCGCAGAAGGTCAGCGGCAAAAAGCGCCGACTCTGCGCCGCCCTCGCCGCCTTTTATCTCCATAATGACATCCCGGCCATCATCCGGGTCGCGCGGGATCAGGAGGCGGCGCAGCTTCTCCTGCGCCACTACTAAGCCCTCCTCCAACTCCGGAATTTCCTCGGCGAAACTCTCATCCTCTTTTGCCAGTTCGCGAGCAGCTTCAAGATCTTGCTGCTGCTGCACCCAACTCTCATGAGCGGTCTTAATCTTGCTCAACTCAGCGTAGCGCCTGTTTACCTTTTTCGCTCGCACGGGATCGGAGTGCAGCGCGGGGTCGGCAAGTTGCTGCTGAAGGTCCTCGTGCTCCGCAAGCAGGGTGTGTACTGATTCAAACACGTGACTATTCTTTCGTTGAAGAAATTGCGCCCGACTTTTGCATCAGCATCAGGAATTCCACGTTTGACGAGGTCTCTTTCAGCTTACTCAAGACAGCCTCAAGCGCCTGCTGCTGGTCAAGGCCGCTCAGCGCTCGGCGAAGCTTCCAAGTAACTTTCACCTCGTCAGGCCCCATCAGCATTTCCTCACGGCGAGTACTTGAGGCCGTGACGTCAACGGCGGGGAAGATACGCTTATCAGCCAGGTGACGCGACAGGCGGAGTTCCATATTGCCGGTTCCCTTAAACTCTTCGAAGATAACCTCATCCATCTTGGAACCAGTTTCGACAAGAGCGGTTGCAAGAATAGTAAGTGAACCTCCGTTCTCAATATTGCGGGCGGCACCAAAAAAACGCTTGGGCGGGTAGAGCGCGGCAGCATCCACACCACCGGAGAGCACTCGACCAGAAGCCGGAGTAGACAGGTTATAGGCACGCCCCAAGCGGGTAATCGAATCGAGCAACACAACAACGTCGTGACCAAGCTCGACCAGACGCTTAGCCCGTTCAATAGCAAGCTCGGCAACCGTGGTGTGGTCTTCGGCGGGACGATCAAAGGTTGAAGCGATCACTTCGCCCTTCACGGTGCGCTGCATATCGGTGACCTCTTCAGGCCTCTCGTCAACCAGTACAACCATAAGGTGCACCTCGGGATTATTGGTTGCAATGGCGTTTGCAATCTGCTGCATCACAATGGTCTTACCCGCCTTGGGCGGCGCAACCACAAGTCCGCGCTGACCCTTACCGATGGGCGAAACCAGGTCGATGATGCGCTGTGTTAGCTTTTCAGCTGATGTTTCTAGACGCAAACGCTCCTGGGGATACAGGGGAGTGAGATCGTTAAAATCAACGCGTTTTTCGTTTTCTTCGACGCTAAGACCATTAATGGTGTCAATTTTAACGATGGCGTTGTATTTTTGTCGGCTACTGTGGTCACCCTCTTTGGGCTGACGAATAGCGCCAACAACCGCGTCTCCCTTACGCAGATTGTATTTCTTAACCTGTCCCAGAGAAACGTATACATCGTTCACTCCCGGGAGATAACCGCTCGTGCGAACAAACGCGTAGTTATCAAGCACATCGAGGATACCCGCGATCGGCAGTAATACGTCATCTTCACCGATCTCGGGCTCAAAGTCATCGTTATTTCCGCCACGACGTTTGCGATCACGCTGGCGATTCCGCGAGTTACGCGAGGTATCCTCACTTGAGTCGTTGCCACCGCGGCCGCCGTTACGACTTCCTCTGGAATTATCGTCTTGCGAGTCATCACCCTGAGTGTTTCGATTACGATTACGCCCACGATTTTGCCGCGGCTCATTATTTGAGCCGTTATCGGATGTCTCCGGAACGGCCTGGCCGGCTGCGGAGACTCCCCCGGCATCGGCACTAGCCTCCGCTGTAGTGGATGCGCCACTTTTGCTACGACTATTACGCGCACCACGACCCACGCGGGAATCAGCATCATTCGAAGTGGATTGGTTCTCATCGGAACTCGCGTCGCTTGGAGCTGCAACCGTGCCACTGGGGGATACGGACTCCTGGACGGCGCTGTCAGATGCGGCTTCAGGCAGAGCGATGGCTTCCGAGGAATCGGCTTCAGCCGCCGCAGCCTCGGCCGTCTTACGTCCACGTTTTGCACGCGTTACTTTTTTCTCCGATTTTTTCTCTGTATCAATCTCGCTCTTTTCAGCGGGAGCCGTTTGATCATTTGAGGACAAGCCGCTATCTGCAACAGTATCCGGTTCCGCTGACTCATCACTTCGGGCGGTGGAAGCGGTCTTAGAGGTGGCCCGTGTTGCACGCTTGGTCGGGAGGGCTTCGGCGGCACCATCCTCAGCAATCGTCGCCTCTTTTGCATCGCTAGCGGTAGCTTTTTTAGCACGGCTCGCACGTTTTTTAGGGGCGGCGGGCTCAGGAGCATCCGCGGCGACATCATCCGCTGGGGTTGCCGCATCGTTCTTCTTACTGGAGGCGGCAGTAGCACGGCTACGAGTAGCGCGAGTAGTTTTTTTAGCGGGAGTTTCGGAGAGGTCCGCTGATGTTTCGGCGGCTGTGACCTCCGCGGCTTCGGTGGAAGCGGTTGTTTCAGCAATCGTTGCCGATGATGCCCGACGAGGGGCACGTTTCTTGGGAGCTTCTTTGGTCTCCTCTGCAGCTGCACTAACTGTTTCTGCAGGATTGGTTGCGGCGTCAGACGGAGTGGTCAAATCGCCAGTATGAGGACCGTTGGAGGCATTCTCCACGATATGTTCCTTTCAATAAGGGGTTTGATGGCGTACCGCCCGCTAGTACGTAAGCCCGGTGAGTATCACTCGTTCTGCTCCCGTATAAATAAAGCGAGGGTGCCTCACACTCTGAAATTTTATCTAATAAAAAACTCTTTTTGCTAACTTTTAGCAAAAAGGTTTCGTATAAAATCTCCGGTGTGCATGGAATCAATCAGGCTCCTATAAGAACCGATTAAGAGTAAAAGTGCACTCAACCTCAAAGATCGCATACGCGTCTTAAATTTGTTAAGGCACAGAAACTACTGTAGCACCTTTAAAGTCAACCGCCAGTGACAGAGCCTTCCACGGGTTATCTGACACGCTATTGGCCAGTCTCACGGCAGCGGCTCGCTGAGCAGGATCACTGCATAAAACAAGGATTGAAGGCCCCGCGCCGGAAACAACCGCGGGATATCCGGCACCGCGAAGGGCCGTAATCAAATCGCGGGTCTGCGGCATAGCCTCCCCCCGATAGTTCTGGTGCAGGCGATCCTCAGTCGCTTCGAGAAGAAGCTCCGGGCTCTGAGTGAGAGCTGTTACCAGCAGAGCCGAACGTGACACGTTAAAAACAGCGTCTTCATGAGGAACAGTTTCTGGCTGAAGGCTACGGGCAACCTCCGTAGACAGCACAAATTCGGGAACAAGCACCAGCGGGTAAACACCGCGATGCACCGTGAGTTTCTTGTGTCTGGGTCCGTCAATTCCAGCCCACGCAATAGTCAGACCGCCAAAAAGAGCGGGAGCAACGTTATCCGGGTGCCCCTCCTGCTCGGTTGCAAGAGCGAGAAGCAGATTCTCGTCAAACTCAACACGCCCCTCAAGCAAACCAGACGCCGCCATAATCCCCGAGACAATGGCGGTCCCCGAAGAACCAAGACCCCTCCCCTGCGGTATAACGTTGTGGGCTACGAGATTGAGCCCGGGAAGAGGCTGTCCCACCCGTTCAAAGGTGTGGGCAAGAGAACGAAACACCAGGTTATTTTCGTCCGTCGGAATATCCCCCTCTCCCATTCCTCTCACCTCAACGGTCACACCTGGCTCGTTACGAACGGTAACCTCAAGTTCGTCGTAGAGAGCGAGGGAGAGCCCCAGAGTATCAAACCCGGGACCCAGATTTGCCGTAGTTGCGGGTACCCGGACTCGAACGCTACGTCCGGCGAGACTCATTCGGCACCTTGCGTCGGCACAAGCTTCAGCGCAGCGGCAACCTCGGCAACGTCAACCGCGACGACAGTGGGCTGCGCCTCGCCGCCCTCTTCGTTCCGAAGCGCCCACTGCGGGTCTTTGAGACCGTGCCCTGTTACTGTAATTACCACCGTAGCCCCGTTGGGAATTTCCCCCGCAGCCGCCCTCTCTAAAAGACCCGCAACACCAGCGGCAGACGCCAGCTCCGCAAAAACCCCCACCTCAGCGGAGAGCACTCGATGAGCCTCCAGAATCTTGGCGTCGCTTATCGCTCCAAAGTATCCCTTGCTATCGTCGCGCGCACTGAGTGCTAACTCCCACGATGCAGGGTTTCCAATACGAATCGCACTAGCAATAGTCTCAGGATCCTTCACCGGATACCCCAACACCATGGGAGCGCTACCCTCGGCCTGAAATCCAAACATGCGGGGAACTCGATCCGAAATACCAGATTCTGCAAACTCTTTATAACCGCGGTGATACGCCGTATAGTTACCGGCATTGCCCACGGGAATAAAGTGAAAGTCGGGGGCCTTGCCCAGCTGCTCCACAACCTCAAACGCGCCGGTTTTCTGGCCTTCAATGCGGTCGGGATTCACCGAGTTGACCAGATGAACCGGGTAGTTCGCCGAAAGCTCGCGCGCAATATCAAGGCAATCATCAAAATTTCCCTGCACCTGAAGCAGGGATGCATTGTGTGCGAGCGCCTGGCTCAATTTGCCCAGAGCAATCTTACCCTCCGGAACAAGTACAGCAGCGGTGACCCCTGCCTGAACCGCGTAGGCCGCGGCCGAGGCGGAAGTGTTTCCCGTTGAGGCACAGATCACCGCTTGGGCGCCGTGCTCCACTGCCTTGCTAATAGCCATTGTCATCCCGCGATCTTTAAAAGATCCGGTGGGGTTCATCCCCTCGTACTTAATAAAAACATTAGCCCCCGTACGCCGTGACAGCGCGGGCGCGGCGATGAGTGGCGTACCTCCCTCACCCAGGGTGACAACGGGGGTTGCATCGGTGACGTTCAAACGATCAGAATATTCGCGGATAACACCGCGCCAAAGATGGGTCATGAGATTCCTTCGATTCGTAAAACACTTTTCACGGCTGTAACAACGCTGAGAGCGGCTAGTTTCTTAACCGTGGCAGAAAGAGCAGACTCTTGTGCACTGTGGGTCCCTATGACAAGCGTAGCGGTGCGAACCCCGTTTGTGACAACAGATGCAGATTGCACCACCGTCTCTACAGACACACCGTGGGTTGCAAGCACACTCGCTACCCGGGCTAGTACACCGGGCTCATCACTCACCTCAAGAGTAAATTGATACCGGGTTTCTATGGCCCCCACGGGAACAACAGGAAGATCAGCACGGGCTTTTAAAGCGACTCCCGGTCCCCCTGCGAGGTGCCGCCGCGCCGCGGAGACAACATCTCCCAGCACTGCGGAGGCGGTCTCTACCCCTCCAGCACCCGCGCCGTAAAACATGAGACTTCCAGCCGCCTCTGCCTCCACAAAAACCGCATTTTTGCCCTCGTGAACGGTGGCAAGAGGATGGTCTCGGCTGATCAACGCCGGATACACACGCGCGGAAACGGACTCTACACCGGTTTCTGGGTCCGGTAGGCGCTCCGCAATAGCAAGGAGCTTGATTGCGTAACCGGCCTCGCGAGCCGCGTTCACCTGGTCGGCCGTCACCTCCGTTATCCCCTCACGATAAACCTGCTCCACCGGCACTGAGGTGTGAAAAGCGAGGTTTGCCAGAATAGTTACCTTCTGGGCAGCATCGTATCCCTCAACATCGAGAGTGGGGTCGGCTTCCAGAAACCCAAGCTCTAAAGCAACCCGAGCCGCATCCTCAGCACTGTCACCAAAACGATCCATGCGATCAAGAATGTAGTTGGTGCTTCCGTTCACAATGCCCATCACCCGATTAATCCGGTCACCAGCAAGGCTGTCGCGTAGCGGACGCAGGATGGGGATTGCTGCAGCAACCGAAGCCTCGTAGTAAAGTTGCGCCCCCACCTGATCAGCAATATCAAACAGTTCGTCGCCGTGCTCCGCCAGCAAGGCCTTATTCGCCGTGATAACGTCGGCACCCGAGGTTAACGCCTGAATAATATAGCTTCGTGCGGGTTCAATGCCGCCCATGAGTTCAACAACAATGTCAGCACCGTCAATCAGGGCCGCGGCATCCGTTGTGTACAGCTCGGCGGGGAGATCAGCATCACGTTTTGCGTCGAGATTACGCACCGCGATCCCCGCAAGCTCAAGGCGAGCACCCACTCGAAGCGCAAGCTCATCGGCATGGTCAAGCAGCAGGCGGGCCGTTTGAGAACCCACGGAACCGGCGCCCAGGAGGGCGACGCGCAGGTTTCGATACTCGATCATATTTCTCCTTGTGTACGCGGGGAGTATGGTGTGAAGATAGTGCCTAATTATCGGGAAAAGCTAACCGACGATCCCGCAGTCCCGCGATAGCAGTTCAGTCAGTCCCTCGCCACGGACGATCATCCGTGCTTGACCCCCGCGCACCGCAACAACGGGGGGTCGCCCCAAATAGTTATAGTTGCTTGAGAGTGACCAGCAATAGGCACCCGTTGCGGGAACCGCCACAAGATCATCCGGTGAGATGTCCGCAGGCAGGTAATCACTGTGCACAATGATATCGCCACTCTCGCAGTGTTTCCCCGCAAGACGAATCAGAATAGGATCCGCGTCGGATACCCGACTCGCTAAACGCACCGAGTAGTCAGCACCGTAGAGAGCGGGACGCGCATTGTCGCTCATACCCCCGTCAACGCTCACATAGGTGCGCACCGCACCGCCCTCAAGCGCCACCGGCTTCACAGTCCCCACTGTGTACAGGGTGAGGGTGGAACGACCTATCACAGCCCGGCCAGGCTCAAAGAGCACAATCGGCATGGGAATGGCCAGGTCATCCACGGCGCTTCGAACCGCACCCGCAATTTGATTGGCAAGCTCCGTAATTTTTGGTGGCTCATCCTCTTCCGTATAGGCAATCCCAAAACCACCGCCGAGGTTGAGCTCGGGAACGGGGCCGTCAACCAGGAGGTCGCGGTGCACCTCTAAAAGACGGCGTGCAGACTCAGCAAAGCCCTCCGACGCAAAGATCTGCGATCCAATATGACAGTGCAGGCCCAAAAATTTGAGGCTCTCCCGGGAACGAATACGTGCTACGGCATCCGGCGCCGCTGAAAGAGGAAGCCCAAACTTCTGATCTTCGTGTGATGTCGCCAAATACTCGTGTGTGTTTGCGTGAACCCCGCTGTTCACCCGCAATCGCACGTTCTGCACGACTCCGGCAGCCGCAGCGATACTCGCTATCCGCTCAATCTCGATCAGGCTGTCGATGATGATGCTTCCCACACCCGCCTCAACGGCCATGCTGATCTCGGCTACGGACTTGTTATTTCCGTGCAGACCAATTCGAGCCGGAGGAACGTCTGCGGCGAGCGCAACCGCCAATTCTCCCCCGCTGCACACGTCCACTCCCATTCCCGCCTCATCGACCCAACGGGCAACCTCCGTGCATAAGAAAGCTTTACCCGCATAGTAGGTTTTTGCCGTGGCACCAACCCGAGCAAAAGCCCCCTCAAATGCCTCACGAATCTCTACTGCCGTCTCCCGGGCATCCACCTCATCAACCACGTACAGCGGAGTGCCAAACTGCTGTGCTAGATCCGTAACGCGCACACCGGAAACCGTCACGATTCCCGAGCTATCGCGAGCTACACTGCGGGAAAAAATCGCGGGATTCAAGAGGTTGTTATCGGGTTGAGTCACCTAAACATCCTATACTCGCAGCCGCTAAACCCGCATAATAGTAACGGTTTACTACAACACGCTGGTAACGTAAGGGCCGTGAACACACCCGCGCTTCAACCGTCACCCAAGACTCCCCTGAGCGTTTCGGCCTCAATTACCGGCTGGTATTTTTTCTTTTACACAATTGTACTGGCGATGTCGTTTACACTCGCGGACGCGGGCACTCCCGGCGTTATCGCCTATTGTATTGCCGTCATCACCTCGGCACTCCTCGCCGCCGGTATGTTTATGCTCGCACGCAACCTACGTCGGGAAGCCCTGACACGCGATTACCCCGCTCGCGCCGCAACACTGTGGCGGCGACTCCTAGCGGTCATTTTTCTTACGCTCGGGATACTCGGCTCCGTCACGGGGGCACCCTATATTTTTGCCACCTTTATACTCGCCACATCTGTCACCTCGGGCGACGGCGGAATTACCGCGCTGGTCAACTACACCCTGTTTTCCCTGATCATGGTAACGGTTCTCTCGCTAGGAGCAATGTTGTGGAGGGCTGGCGGCGCCTATCCTGGGCACGGCGCAAACGGGACTACAACCGGCAACGGAAGCTCACCAGAGAATAAAACCGCACCGAGGCATAATTCCCTATAGCTCCTCGTGTCTATCGGGGTCTCCGTCAAAGAGCCGCCCGTCCGCCTTACCGAGGGCGGTAATGGCAGCAACCTCCACATCCGTCAGTTCAAAACTAAAAATATCGATGTTCTGCCCCTGCCGCTGGGGGTTCGCCGACTTGGGGATAGGAATAGTTCCAAGCTGCACGTGCCAACGGAGGATAATCTGGGCGGGGGCAACCCCGTGAGCACGCGCCGCGGCCTCGATAACAGGTTCTCCATAGGGTGCGTTTCGTTTCCCCAACGGGCTCCACGACTCCGTCTGAATACCGAGCTCCGCGTGAACCGTCCGCAGTTCTTCCTGAGGAAAGTAGGGGTGAAGCTCCACCTGATTGACGGCGGGAACCACTCCAGAATCACCGATAATCACGCGCAGGTGCTGCTCAGTAAAGTTGCTCACGCCTATGGATCGCGCCAGACCGTCTTTCTGCAGCTGAACCAGCGCCTGCCAGGCATCCGTGTACTTATTGATGCCTGGATTGGGCCAGTGGATTAGATAGAGGTCGATGTAGTCGACCCTCAGGCGCCAGAGAGTCTCGCGCGCCGAATCCACAGCGTCGTCATAGTCGTGAAACCGTCCCGGGAGCTTGGAGGCGATAAACACCTCGTTACGGTGGATACCCGAGCGTCTGATCCCCTCTCCTACGGCGGCCTCGTTATCGTAGTTCACCGCGGTATCGATCAAACGGTACCCCGCCGAAATAGCGGTCTGTACCGCGTGCGCCCCTTCATTCCCACGCAGGGGATAGGTTCCGAATCCGATCTGGGGCAGCTCAGTGTTGTCGTTGAGACGACGTGTGGGAATTGCAGTCATACGCCTAGCGTACGTCGATTGTGGCCACCGTGCTCAGGTCTTCGGCAAACGTAAAGGCTGCGCTGACACTCCCCCCTCGAAGAACCTTGGGAAGCCAGTATTGGGCATCGTCCCACATTGCGCTGTAGTCGATCTGGTCAAGAGGGTACCAGTCGAGCTCTAACTCGTCAGAGTTCACGGGGGTGCCCACCCAACTGTGTAAAACAAAAACGGTTGACTTCTGATCCCACTGAGGGTGAGAAGGAAAACTATAGTCAATTTTCCCTGCCTCACGAAGATCCTGAGGATTAACCCTCAACCCTGTTTCTTCGGCGATCTCACGAACTATTGCCTGTGCGGGGGTTTCTCCCACCTCCAGCTTGCCGCCGGGTCCCACAAGCTTTCCCACACCGATTCCGCGCTTCTTCACTCCCAAGAGCACCTCCCGAGTGTCGTCCTCTGCCGTGCGAATCAGATAACACACCGATACCTGTGAATTTGCCATGCATCCGAGCCTAGCTGAGAGGTCCACTTTTATCTGGCCATTAGTGTAGAAACTATGCCTATGTCCAAATTTCCCACAGCAAAACGTGTTCCTTTTTCTCGAACGCACCACGGTGACACTTTCGCTGATAACTATGAGTGGTTACGCGACAAGGGCTCTCCCGAAGTATCCGCCTACCTGAACGCCCAAAATGCCCACACCGATGCGCAGACAAAGCACCTCTCAAGCCTCCAGGAATCAATTTTTAACGAGATTAAAAACCGCACAAGCGAGACCGATCTTTCTGTTCCCTCCCGCCAGGGACAGTTCTGGTATTATACTCGCACAGTAGAGGGCAAGCAATACGGGATTCACTGCCGGGTCCCTGTCCTCGGGCAAGACGATTGGGCACCACCAACCTTAAAACCTCAAGAACCGGTCCCGGGCGAGCAGGTCCTCCTGGACGGCAATAAGGAGGCCGAAGGACACGAATTTTTTGATCTGGGAAACCTCGCAATAAGCGCAGACGGACTCTTCCTCGCCTACCTGGTGGATACCGTGGGCAATGAACGCTATACCTTACGTATCCGAGACCTCGCAACGGGCTCTGATACAGCAGATGTTATTGAGGATGTCGCAAGCGACATCGTCTTTTCACCAGACGGAAAATTTGTGTATTACAGCACCTATGACGACGCCTGGAGAGTGGATACCGTATGGCGACACACGCTGGGTGCTACTTCCGCTCCCGTGCAGATCTTTCACGAGCCAGATGAAAAGTTCTGGCTTGAAGTGCGCCCAACCCACAGCCGCAGATACGTTCTTATCGAGGTGGGTTCGACCACCACGAGTGAGTATCACCTACTCGATACTCACTCGACAGACCAGGAGTTTCAGGTTGTCTGGCCACGCAGGAGCGGAGTCGAATACAGCGTTGAGCACGCACTTATTCAGGGTGAAGACAGGCTTCTTGTTCTACATAACGACGAGGCCCCCGGGTTCGAGCTGGTGTCCGTTGATCCCAAAAACCCCGGTGTAGATAAGACTTCGGCTCGGGTCCTCGTGAAAAGTTCGCCCGATGTCCGTCTCACCTATGCCCTTGCGTTTGAAACCTTTCTCGCCCTGGGTTATCGTCGCAAGGGACTCACCCAGGTGGCGGTCATACCCGCCCAGAAAATCGAAGAATCTCTTGATATTCATCAGTGGGAACTCACGTTTGAGGAGCCTTTCTACACCGTACTTCCGGGCACAAATCGTGATTGGAAACAGCCCATTTTAGTATTGGAGTACTCCTCCCTTATCACGCCACGAACAATACTCTCGGTGGACAGCGTTACCGGTATACGCACCGTTCTCAAACAGCAGCAAGTTCTGGGAGGCTACGACCCATCACGCTACGAGCAACGACGCGAGTGGGCCACCGCTCCGGACGGTGCCCTAGTGCCGGTCTCGCTGGTCTATGCCAAGACGGATACCACGGACCCTCGCCCCCTGCACCTGGAGGGCTACGGTTCGTATGAGGCAAGTTTTGATCCAGAGTTTTCAACGCTGCTTCTCCCCCTTCTTGATCGCGGTGTTGTCTATGCCATTGCGCATGTTCGTGGAGGCGGTGAAATGGGCCGCCACTGGTACGACCAGGGCAAGTTATCCCACAAGAAAAATACCTTCACAGACTTTATCGCAGTGGCGGAGCACCTCGTTTCAACCGGGCAAACAACCGCAAAAAACCTTACCGCCGAAGGCGCTAGTGCCGGCGGACTGCTCATGGGAGCTATCACCAATATGGCCCCAGAGCTCTTTGCAGGTGTGTTTGCAAACGTGCCTTTTGTTGACCCGCTCACGAGTGTTCTTGACCCGTCGCTCCCCCTGACCATAAACGAGTGGGACGAGTGGGGAAACCCCCTACACAGCGCAGAGGCATACACCTACATAAAAAGTTACTCCCCATACGAAAACGTGCGCGAAGGGGTGCAGTATCCAAAGATACTAGCCGTTACCAGCCTTAACGACACCCGCGTGCTCTATGTGGAACCGGCAAAGTGGGTGGCTCGCCTGCAAGAGGTGGGTGCCCCCGCCCTCCTCAAAACCGAGATGCACGCGGGGCACGCCGGCGTAAGCGGTCGCTACAACGTGTGGCGTGAGCGCGCGTTTGAACTCGCCTGGCTCCTTGATACCCTCGGCCTCGGTGACCCCTCGTAGCGGTGCCCAGCTGTAACTATCAGCAACATTTACACCGCCAACAGTAGGATGTACCCATGAGTAACTACATCCCCGAAGAGGGCAGCGTAACCATGTTTTCTACCACGTGGTGCGGTTATTGTCAGCGCCTCAAGAAGCAACTGGACAGCGTTGGAATCGGCTACACCGAGATCAACATTGAGGAGGTTCCCGGCACCGCAGAGCTAGTAGAGTCTCTCAACGGTGGGAACCAGACGGTCCCCACCGTGCTGTACCCCGACGGATCAAGCGCCACCAACCCCTCCCTCAACGATGTTAAGGCTGTCTTGGGAGTCTAGGTTGGGGACGAGACCTGTCTCTCCCCTAGCCGAAGAGAATTGCAGCCTCATCGTAGCGGTGCTGCGGCACCGTCTTCAGCTCTCCCAGAGCTTCTTCTAGGCCGACCACCTCGACCTCGGTTCCCCGGAGAGCAACCATGTTACCCCAGCGCTCCTCCAGCACAGTATCGATGGCTGCGAGGCCCAGGCGTGTAGCGAGCACACGATCGTAAGCCGTTGGTACGCCCCCGCGCTGGATATGCCCCAGGACGGTCGCACGAGACTCAATTCCCGTTCGTTCCTCAATCATGGGGGCTAAAATCTCGGCTATTCCTCCCAACCGTGGCCGGTTAAACCCGTCGAGCCCCTTGTGCGAATGAGCGTCCTCCATGGTGGTGAGTTTAAAGCCCTCCGCAACGACCAGCAGCGGTGCCCGCCCCCGATCACGCACGCTCTCCACCCAGGTAACAATTTGTTCGATACTTACCGGCTGTTCCGGAATCAGAATCGCGTGTGCGCCGCCGGCCATCCCGGAGTGCAGGGCGATCCATCCCACATGACGACCCATGACCTCAAGCACCATGCAACGCTTGTGCGAGTCGCCGGTTGTGCGGAGACGGTCAATAGCTTCGGTCGCGATTTCTACCGCAGTGTCAAAACCGAAGGTGTAGTCGGTGGCTCCCAGATCATTATCGATGGTTTTGGGCACCCCAATGATCTTTATACCGGCATCTGCCAATCGTTTTGAAGCGGCCTGAGTACCTTCTCCACCGATAGCAACAACCGCATCAATTCCGAGACGATCGAGCGTCTTTTGAATATTCTCGGGTCCCCCGTTTGGCCCCTCATACGGGCCAAATCTGCTGGTTCCCAGAATGGTTCCGCCCTGTTTTGCGATACCCCGAACGCGGTGCCTATCGAGAGGGATAATATCCCCTTCGACCAGCCCACGCCACCCATCGCGAAAACCAACGAAATGTTGCGAGTAGACACTTGTCCCTTTGAGAACAATTGCGCGGATAACCGCGTTGAGTCCCGGGCAATCGCCACCACTCGTCAAGATTCCGATCTTCATTACACACTCCCTAATAGTTCCTGTTTCAGTGGAGGATGCGTCAGTGCATCGGTCGAGTCACTGTGACCCGCAGAGCAGACAGTGAAGTCTGCTCTAAGACGATGCTATCGCTCTTTTCAAGAGGTGGATGAGCGCTTCCAGCTGAACCGAGTCCCCATCGTTGATCGCGGCGTCGTTGCCGTCAAGGGCACGAGCTGCGAGACCCGCTTTTCCATCGATAAGTTCAGCAATTTTACTGTCGACAGTGTTTGCCGCAACGATACGCCAGGCGGTAACGGGTTCTTCCTGACCAATTCGGTGAACACGATCAATAGCTTGAGTCTGTTCCGCGTCAGTCCAGCTGAGCTCGGCCAAAACAACGTTTGATGAGGCTTGCAGGTTGACCCCCACGCCGGCCGCGGTAAGCGAGCAGACCACAACGGAAACGTCGGGATCGTTATTAAACGCGTCAATTTGTGATTGACGTAGCTCCGAGGTTTGATCCCCACGGATCGACACGGTACGAAGCCCCCGCTCTGCCAGCAGATTCTCCGCCGTGTCCATCACGTCGATATGCTTAGCGAAAAACACCACTTTACCCACGGAGCGGGCAAGCTGTGCTGCGTAGTCCGCCGCGAGTCCGGCCTTTGCCTGACCAATCTTACGAACCATGGTAAAGACGTTGGTTCCGGTCTTTGCCGGTCCTGACTCTTCGAGTTCTTGATGCGCAACCATACGAATCAACGCATCGGTAGACATCTCGGCACCCAGACGTCCGGCAAGGGCACGGTTATAGCGCGCAAGCATTTTACGCCCCAGCTCCTCCTCTGCCTCACGAATACTGCGTCCCAGATCGTCGTCAAGCTCAACGGGAAGGTCAACAACACGCTTGTCCGGAAGGTCGGCGGCAACATCAATCTTCTTGCGTCGCACAATTCCCATATCAATTACTGACTCGCGTGCTGCCGCGTAAAATCCGGGGTCGGCCGGGGTCAGACCGGTGTCTTCCAGGCGGTCCATGAGCTGGGCGGTCGGCTTAGTCTCGTCTGTCCAACCAAGAAATCGCCAGATAGCACGGAAATCATCCACATCGTTTATCAGCGGGGTTCCCGTGAGAGCTATCAAAAGGGGCCGGCCACCCGGCGTATCCTTACGAATACGATTTGCAATGGTAAGAACGTTCTTGGAGCGCTGCGATTGCAAGTTTTTAATCATATGAGCCTCGTCGACAACCATGCCGCGGAAACCCATCTTGCTAATCCAGCTGAGATGCCTATCAAGAATTTCATAGTTCACGATAAAAACATCGGCAAACGCATCGAGGTTTTCGCCGTCTCCCTGGATAACAGTTGGGCGTCGCTGAGGTGTCCAGCGCTGAACCTCACGGGCCCAGTTCATCTTTACCACGTTGGGAACAACAACAAGCAGGGGGTAGGCGTCGGCCACGGAGGCGGCTATAACCGATTGTGCGGTCTTTCCTAAGCCGGGCTCATCAGCGAGCAAAAAACTGCGGTGCCCTCGCTTAACAGACTCGACAAATCGGGCCTGATGAGGCATGAGTTCTTGATCTTTGGGAGCAAAACGGTCGATAGGTGCCGCCTCGGGAAGGGACATGCTTGCCGCTTTGCCTCCGGCACCCTGTTCAAACGATTTAAACAGAGGCCCAAGAAGCTCCCAGTTAGAGAGGCGTACAACCGGGCGTGGAGGGGCAACCGGGGTCAGATCTGGCGCGAGGAAGGGATTTGATCGCTGACGAGCGATGACGGTGGGTGGAACGACCTGCCGCTCTGCAAGTTCGGGTGGAACGATAACCTCAACCACGGGAGCCATCGGCTCCTCTTCGGGGACGTCGTGTCCAGCGGTTTCTAGAAGTTTGCGACGAAATTTACGCGCGGCCTCATTCACCGGAGCGTCTGGTTCAAGCAGCGTGATGAGGGAGGTATCCCTCGCGGCGGTTTTTGCCAAAATAGAAGCTATACCGTCAAGGCGCTTAAGCGTTTCCGCCCGATCCGCATCACTGAGTTCGGGATCCGTCTTGGCCCGTGAACGCTCATCACGCATAAGAAGCGCAATCACCTGGAACTTGGTACGGTTAAGCGGAGTTGTCTTGCCTCTCTGCGCGGAGGCCTCAACCTCGCGAACCGCGCGAGCAAGAAGAGGGATGAGTCCCTCGTTGTTGGGTTGCTTAGAGGACGCCTTGCGGCTCTGTTGCCCAGACTTTTGAGCTGCCTGCGGAAGCTCTAAGTCTATCTTTTTTATTTCTGGCTGCGCCATATCTCTCCTGATCAGAACCGGACTGGCCGGTTAAAATGTTCGAAAACTCTATCCCCACAGAAGTAATTCTCCCTCACAGGGGTAAACGAAATCATGCAGTGTAATGAATTTCTATTCCTGAGCAACGTGTTGAACGGTCAGGAGGGTGATTGAAACAACTACGCTAGCAGTATTCTATACCTTCATCCTGTGACCACGCTATTCCCGAATTTTCACCCGACCCATAGCCCGAGACAGATACCCTCCAAACAGACACACAAAACATCATCACTAAAAGACTTCCCCACTACTCAACCGATAAAATCTGTTATTGGGTTCCTAAACATCTTACCGATACCTTGACACTTATTTGTTACTCCACACACCGAGAGACTCACCCCTCTCGATAATCATCGGCTCTTAAAACAAGGGTTTTCCCCCTTCATCCTGGTGATGTATCAGCCTGTCTCATAATCTTTAGAGTCGCATAGTCCAGAATAGGAACCATGACCCACCCCACAACAATCGCCCTCGTTCGCCACGGCCAAACAGCCTGGAATGCGGAGTCCCGAATCCAGGGACGAACCGATATTCCGCTCAACCCGGTGGGAAGAAACCAAGCGCAAAGCGCAGCCGAGACTCTCACGAACGATTGGCAAGTGGTCTCGAGCTCTCCCCTCTCACGAGCCGCAGAAACCGCGGCCATCATTGCGTCTGAACTCGGACTTCGCGAACCGCTCCTCCTGGAACATCTCACCGAACGCCACTTCGGTGAGGCCGAAGGCCTTACCGCGAGCGCTGAACTTGAAAAGGTGAGAATTTCCCGCGGATTTATCGGAGCCGAGCCTGAAGATGTGGTGGCGCTGCGGGGGGTTCAGGCGATTGAGCATCTACGCAGCACCTACCCCGGACAAAAGATTATCGCGGTGAGTCACGGAGCCTTTATCCGCATCACACTGAGCAGTCTCTTCACGTTTGAGGCTCCGCGTGTCTCTAACCTGTCAATCAGTGTCATCAAGCATGATGGCACCGATTGGCTACTCGAATCTATCGAGGGCATACCCGCTCGCAAGCTCATAAAGATGGATGAGCCGGCCCTGCGCCACAGTCACAGAACCTAAATAGCTCACTCGCCCAGGTCTACCTCTGCCGGATTGAGCACACGACTCAAAAATGATTGGGTGCGAGGATTTTGAGGATTCCCGATCACCGCCGCGGCAGCTCCCTCCTCCACCACAACTCCCTCATCCATAAATACCACTTTGTCAGCCACCTCACGGGCAAAGCCCATTTCGTGAGTTACCACCAGCATGGTCATACCGGCATCAGCAAGCTCGCGCATAACCGATAAAACATCCCCCACCGTTTCAGGGTCGAGAGCCGAGGTTGGCTCGTCAAACAGCATAAGTTCCGGCTCCATGCTGAGCGCCCGCGCGATGGCAACACGCTGCTGCTGCCCCCCGGACAGCGATGCAGGCTTGGCCATTGCTTTATCGGCCAGGCCCACCCTCTCCAGGTTATGCATCGATACCTCGTGTGCTGCAGCTTTGGAGCGCCCCAGCACCCGCTGCTGCGCGATTGAACAGTTTTCTATCACCGTCAGGTGCGGGAAAAGATTAAAGTGTTGAAATACCAGGCCGACCCGACGCCGGAACTCATCAATATCACACTCCGAATCGGTCACCACGGTGTCTCCCACAACGATCTCACCCGAGTCGGGCGTCTCAAGAAGGTTGACACATCGCAGTAACGTCGACTTTCCTGAGCCGCTGGGGCCAATGAGGCACACCACCTCGCCTGGCTCCACCGAGAGAGAAATTCCCTTGAGAACGCTGTTATCGCCAAAAGACTTGGTCACGTTACTCAGTCTGATTGTGCCTGAACTTTCGCCCCGGAAATCGTTCACTTTTTCATCCTCGCTGTCTTGGCTTCAAACCGCCGCGAAAGGTAGCTCAATGGAATCGTAATAATAAGGTAAAAAGCGCCCGCGAGCACCAGGGGCGTGAGTCCAGCATTGGCAGCGGTGAGCCCCACTCGGCCAAACCTCGTGAGATCGTACTGGCTCACTGTCAACCCCAGCACGTAAATAAGCGAGGAGTCTTTGGTCAAAAGAATAACCTCGTTTGTGAGGGGAGGCAGCACGATTCTGAGCGCCTGGGGAATAATAATGGTCACCATCGCCCTCGGATGCGACATCCCCAGCGAACGTGCCGCTTCCATCTGACCCGGTGGAACCGCCTGCAGGCCAGCACGAATTGTTTCCGCAATATAGGCTGCTGACACGGTTCCCAAAGCCAGCATCGCCGTCAGATACGTATTAAGCGAAATGCTAAAGGCTGCCGGAACGCCGTAACCAAAAACGATAAAAACGAGCAGGGCGGGAAGACCCCGAAAAATCTCGATATATGTGGTGGCTATCCAGCGGTAGGGACCTACCGAAGACAGCTTCATCAGGGCAAGTAGGATGCCGCCGCTCATACCGGCTACGAGGCCAAGAGCGGTAAAAAGCAGCGTGTTTGCAAAGGCCGTGGTAATGATGCCGGGAAATTGCTCTTTTGCAACCTCGAGATTGAAAAAGGAGTTTGTGATCTTTTCCCAGTCAGCTATCAAGGCGAGGAACCCCACCACAGCGATAAGGAGTGCATACTGAATTCCACGGGATACGCGTGCCCGTTTAGCTGCCGTCATTGCCATTAAAATCTACCTTGTACGTAGTCTCGAGAAAAATTCTATTTGGTTGTGGGAACCCACTTCGTAAGTATTTCTGTCAGCGTGCCGTCCTCCTCGATACGCTGCAGGGTGCTGTTGACGCTGGTGAGCAATTCGGCGTTGCCCTTGCGTACACCTGCTCCCAGGGGTTCGCTGGCAAATCTGTCCACAACGACCAGATCAGCATTATCCTTTGCGAAAAACGCGAGAGAGGCCACATTATTGATGACCGCGTCTGCCTGTCCCCCAATGAGCTGCTGCACAGCCAGCGTGCCGTCTTCCAGAGCGACCGGGTTTAACCCTTCGGATTGTGCAAACTTTTCTCCTGTAGTTGCCTGCTGAACGGCAACTGTCTTACCCGCCAGGTCGCTCAAACCAGTGATGCCTGAACCGGCTGTGACGAGAAGGGCCAAATTATCGTCGAAGTACGGTTCAGAGAAATCAAATTTTGTAGCCCGCTCTTCGTTGATTGATATGCCTGAAATAACAATGTCGCACTGGCTAGCCTCAAGCGCCTGCCCGGACTCAATAGCTTCAAAAGCTGTGCTGATGACTTCTGTTTTAGCGTCAAGATCTGCAGCGATCTCCTCGGCAATATCCATATCGAGCCCAACGATCTCACCGTTCTGCGTAAATTCGAAGGGAGGGTAGGCGGTCTCGCTGCAGACCTGAAGCACGCCCTCACGGAGGAGAGGTCCCGATGCAGCATTATCGGTACCGCTGCACCCGCTCAAGAGCAACACACCAACTGTCCCAATGGCGGTTACCAAAAACGCGGTTTTAACACTCTGAAAAGACACAACAACCACTTTCTCGTAAAGTACTAGGGAGTCTAACGACTGGTATTTGTGTATCTCACACTACAGGCGCAATACATCCCTAACAAAGCGGGTTCCTAATTGAATAGATATCAATTTGATCACTGTATACGAGAAAAACCCTTCAACCTCAAACTGTTAAGAACTACAAAAACGCTTGAGAACGCCATCGCCGCGGCGGCAATCATGGGGTTTAACAGCCCGAAGGCGGCCAGGGGAATGGCAGCAACATTATAGGCAAAGGCCCAGAAGAGGTTACTACGAATGATACGCATAGTTGCACGCGAGAGCAGAATCGCATCTAGCACCGCCCAGATGCTAGAACGAACCAGAGTAATATCACTTGCCTCGATAGCGGCATCGGTACCCGTTCCCATCGCAATGCCCAGATCCGCCGTCGCGAGCGCTACGGAGTCGTTTACACCGTCTCCCACCATCACAATACGCTCTTTACCCTGCTGCAATCGCGATACCTCGGAAGCCTTGTCCAGCGGCTTAACCCCGGCAATAACGTGGACTATTCCCACCTGTTCCGCTACCCGCCGCGCGACGGCCTCGTTATCGCCTGTCAGCATGACGGGTTGCAGCCCTCGATTTTTAAGAGCGACTATTGCAGAGGCACTATCCGAACGTACCTTATCAGCGATCACAAACCATGCCTGTGGGATGTGCCCCCAGACCACGGCCACCACGGTTCCCTCACCCGCGGCGACGATATCTTCAAATTCCGCCTTCTGCTCGGCGCTCGCCCAGCCCTTCTGCACAATATGGGATATCCCCGCCACCGTGACCTGAGTCCCCGCAACGGTTCCACTCACCCCCGCCCCCGGCTCCGCGACAAAGTTGGTTACGGGTAAGAACTCGATGCCCTTTTCCTCGGCTGCAGCAACAAGGGCTCGCGCTATTGGATGCTCCGACCCCGCCTCAACAGAGGCCGCGAGACGCAGAGCCTCAAGCGGGTCTACCCCTGGACTGGTGCCCACTGATGTAAGAGACATTTTACCTTCGGTGATAGTTCCGGTCTTATCCAGAGCAACCATGGTAACTTTCCCGCTTGATTCAAGTGCTTCCGGGCCACGAATCAGGATGCCCATTTCCGCTCCGCGCCCGGTTCCCACCAGGATTGCTACGGGCGTTGCGAGGCCAAGGGCACACGGGCAGGCAATGATGAGAACAGCAACCGCAGCGGTAAAAGCGGCAGCAACATCCCCCATTGTCACAAGCCACAGGAAAAAGGTCATCAAGGACAGCGCAATAACAATCGGCACGAAGACGGCCGATATTCGATCGGCAAGACGCTGAACCGCAGTTTTACCCATTTGAGCGTTTTCAACCAGTGCGGCCATTTGAGCAAGCTGAGTTTCAGCACCCACCCGTGTTGCTTCCACGGTGATAAAGCCCGATGTGTTTACCGTTCCGCCAATCACCGTGTCCCCCGGTTTTACTGGAACAGGAAGAGACTCACCCGTAAGCATGCTCTCGTCGATTGCGGAATGTCCGACCAACACCACGCCGTCGGTTGCCACCTTTTCACCGGGTCGTAAGACAAAGTGCTCTCCCACACGCAGGTGGTCGATGGGGATTTCACGCTCCTTACCGCGGTGAAGCACCCGCACCCGCTTGGCTCCCAGGTGAAGCAGAGAGTTAAGCGCAGCACCCGCCGACTTTTTAGAGCGCTCCTCGATATACCGTCCAAGCAGAATAAACACCGTCACCATCGACGCAACTTCAAGATAAATGAGGCCGAGAGCATCACCAGACTGGACCACAAACGAGAATTCGTGGTGCATCCCGATTTCTCCGGCCTGACCCCACACCAGCGCGTAGATCGACCAGAGGAAGGCAGCCGTTACTCCGAGCGATATGAGGGTGTCCATGGTGGCGGCGCCCCGTTTGAGGTTTATAAGTGCGGAACGATGAAAGGGAAATGCACCCCAGGTAGCAATCGGAATAGTGAGGATCAGAGACACCCACTGCCAGCCGTTAAATTGAAACAGAGGGACCATGGCAAGCACCATCACGGGAACTGCGAGGAGAAGACTCACGACCAGTCGTGTCGTGTAACGAGAACGAACTCGGTGAGGCATAGAGGCGGGTTCGATAACCGTTTCAGCGGCGGTATCCGTAAGGACATAAGCCCCATATCCAATCTGCTCAACCGCCCGAAGAAGAAGACCCTGCTCAAGTGATGCCGGATGCCTCACCCGAGCCTTCTCGGTGGCTAGATTCACGGAGGCTTCAACCCCCGTAATTTTGCTGAGAGTACGTTCCACCCTACTCACACAGCTTGCACAGGTCATCCCCTCGATAGACAAGGTTGTGGTCTGAGAGCCAGTGTTTGTCGCCTCTATCGGGACCGATTGCTGAGCCATAAGAGCCTTCCTGAGCACACTTCGATGTTATTCGAGTGAATAACCACCTATAAATATACCCCCCAGGGGTATGTTTAGGTAGTCATTTTTGTGAGGAAATGCAGCTTGACCGATAAATTTTCCACTAGACGGCCACCAAAAATCCAGAAAGCACAGGCTTCAGGGGGCAGAAAACACACTATTGCCCACATCCAGCAAGGACGTGGGCAATAGCATGAGCCGCTTTGCAAACAGAACCAGGTGAGTTAGAACTTTCCACCCATGTCGAGCAGCCGACGAATACGATCGGGAATAGGCGGGTGGGTGGCAAAAAGATTGGAGAGGCCACCTTTTTTAAGCGGATTAGAGATCCACATGTGAGCCATACTGCTGTTCTGCCGCTGCATGGGCCGGGCGTGTTCCTCAAGTTTATGAAGAGCGCTCGCGAGGGCTTCAGGATGGCGCGTGGTGAGCGCACCCGTAGCATCGGCTAAATATTCACGTTGACGCGACACGGCAAGCTGCACCAGGGTAGCGATCAGAGGAGCAACGATCATAGCCACCAGACCAAATATGAGTAGGATCGGGCCGCCATTATTGTTACCCCGACGACTAAAGAACGCCATACGCATAAACATATCCGCAAGAATGCCAATCGCCACGACCAGCCCGTACACGATCATCGAAAGGCGAATATCATAGTTACGCACATGGCCCAGTTCGTGAGCCATTACACCCTCTAGCTCGGCGTCGGACATAATGTCGAGCAACCCCGTGGTCGCGGCGACAGCCGCGTGCTGCGGGTCACGCCCCGTGGCAAAAGCGTTTGGGGCCGGATCGTTAATAATATAAACATCCGGCATGGGGGTTCCCGTGGTGATCGAGAGATTTTCCACCACCCGGTAAAGCCTGGGGTTATCGGCCTTTGAGATTTTCTGGGCACCGCTCATGGCGATGGCCTGCTTACTCGCCATAAAGTACTGAAAAACGGCATAGAGCAGGGCAAAACCAACCGTAACGTACACGATAACGGGACTCTGGTAGACGTAGGAGGCAAGCCACCCCAGCCCACCGATGATTATGAGAAAGAGAACAATGATCACAAAGGTGTTGATCTTGTTCTTTCGAATGGCGCTGTACATTGCGTTAGAACTGTACGCGAGGCGGCTCAGAGATAGCCGCTACATCCTCAACCTCAAAGAAGTCACGGTTAGTAAAGCCGAGTCTCTTCGCAAAAACGTTATTCGGGAAAGACTGGATCTTCGTGTTCAGTTCCCGAACTCCACCATTATAGAAACGGCGTGCAGCCTGCACCTTGTCTTCTGTATCCACAAGCTCAGCCTGAAGCTGCAAGAAGTTCTGACTTGCCTGTAGCTGGGGGTAGGCCTCAGCCACCGCAAAGATGCTCTTAAGGGCAGTCTGCATGTGGTTCTCCGCCGCAGAGGCCTCTGCTGGCCCCTGGGCACTCAGCGTTTCGGCACGAGCCTGAGTCACGGCTTCGAAAACGCCCTTTTCGTGCGCAGCGTACCCCTTGACCGTCTCGATAAGATTGGGAAGCAGATCCGCTCGACGCTTAAGCTGCACCGTAATGTCGCTCCACGCCTCTTCTACGCGCACGTTGAGGCGCACCAAGGCGTTATACGTGGCCCAAAGATAGAGCCCTATAATGACCGCGAGGCCAATAACAATAAGTAGGGTAATTAACAAGGCGTCCATAGGAACATCATACGCCTTCTGAATGGAACATGGCTGACAAAACAGTAATTTTTGTTATGATCTGGAGGCTTTGTTTCCCGGCCCGACACACTGATTCTGCTATCCAAAACCGTGGCCGGGCGGGAAAACCACAACTGTTAGTGCGCGCCCTTGTTACGGATGAGCTTTTTATTGACAAACTCGTCAATACCCAGGGGTCCAAGTTCACGGCCTACACCGGAACGCTTGACTCCACCAAAGGGAAGCTCTGCCGAGTCTCCGCCGACCTCATTAATAAAGACCATCCCCACCTCAAGAGCATCGGCAACACGCAAAGCCTGCTCTTGATCAGTAGTGATAACAACCGCACCGAGTCCAAAAGGAGAATCGTTGGCAACCCTGACGGCATCCTCCTCAGAGGTCACACGATAGAGAGAGGCAACCGGACCAAAAAACTCCTCCCGATACGCATCGTTCTCGGGTGTGATGTTCGTGAGCAGAGTAGTGGGAACAAAGTTTCCGTTTCGCGCAGGTCCACCGATCTTGGCAACCGCTCCCTGAGCCAGGGCCCGTTCAATCTGTCCCTGTAGGCGCTCAGAAGCTAAATCGGATGATAGAGGGCCAAGAACCGTATCTTCATGGGTGGGATCTTCGGGAGTGACCTCGGCCAGTGCGGTCGCAAACTTATCGGCAAACTCCTCGTAAAGGTGATCCATCACAAGGATGCGTTTGGAAGCGTTACAGGCCTGGCCACTGTTTTCTAGACGACCGGCCACCGCCATTCCAACAGCCTCATCAATATTATCCGTACTCAACACGATAAGCGCGTCAGAGCCGCCCAGCTCCAGAACAATCTTCTTCAGGTGGCGACCCGCAAGTTCGGCCACCGCAGAGCCTGCACGCTCAGAACCGGTCAGAGAGACACCCTGAATACGGGGATCAGCAATGATGTCTGCGACCTGCTCATTGGTGGCAAAAATATTTACGTAGGCACCCTCAGGAAGGCCCGCGTCCTTGAATATCTGCACGATAGCGAGCGCCGATTCCGGGCACTGCGGGGCATGCTTCAGCACAATCGTGTTTCCCAGGATGAGGTTAGGGCCCGCAAATCGAGCAACCTGGTAGTAGGGAAAGTTCCACGGCATAATGCCGAGCAAAGAACCCAATGCGCTCTTTCGAATAAAGGCAGAGCCTCCACCCGCGGGTTCAATAGGTTCATCCCGTAGGAACTCCTCCGCGTTGTCAGCGTAGTATCGATAAATATCGGCAACGAAGTCAACCTCTCCCCGCGCCTGTTCAATGGGCTTACCCATTTCACGGACGATGATGGTAGCGAGAACTTCTCGACGCTCAATGTAAAGATCAGCCACACGAGAGATAATCGCCGTGCGCTGAGCAAGCGTGTGTCCTTTTTCCCAGTTTTTTTGCGCTCCGTGTGCCGCAGAGATAGCTTCTTGGATTTGAGCGTCAGTTGCAGTGGGGTATTCGGCAATTTTTTCACCCGTAGCCGGGTTGATTACGGCGTAGTTACTCACAAATCCTCCTTGATCTGATCGACCTCATCGTGATGCCGACCTTCTGATTATGGGCACCTTCGAGAATACACCAACGATAAAAGCGTACGCTGTCATACAGTGCTAACTATCAGCAACCCGACCTTCTCGAGAGCGGAAGAAATGACTCAGCATTAGCACAAGACACACACGGTTCTCCCCTCCTAGCTACCCCTGCATCGAAAAGAGGCGAGCCGCAGAATCACGTAGTGCACCCCGGGCAAGTACACCGATCACGGTGTTTCGAACGGTGCCTCGAACCCACCCAACGGGACGCCCCAATCGCATGTTAAAACCGGCCAGACGCGCTGCCCGTTGCGCCGCGACCACGCGCCCGCTGCCCGCCCGCATCAGGGCATCTTTCTCACCCGTTTCTAAAAAGTGGGCGATGCCCTCGCTCATAACCTCTGCGTCAAGCCAGCCCAGATTCATCCCCTGACCACCCATAGGGCTGATCTCGTGAGCGGCGTCACCCACAAGCACAACACGATCACCAACCGTGTGGCGCACTATCCGACACCGAGGTCGAAAACTGCTCAGCATGGTCGAACTCGACACGTCTACCGAGTAGCCAGTTCTAGAAAAGATAACCTCGGCCAGACCCTCAGCGGTACGGGGAGCATGAGTTCTACCCCAGTGTGCCACCCACCTTCTCTGGTTCTTGGGCAACGGGAAAGACTCAACAACTCCCCCATCCTCAAGAAAAATACTGGCCAAATTGCCCAGCCCGGATCCGTCCTTGAAATCACCCATCACATAGCTGTCGGGGTAATCCCGTTGAAGGGTGTGCGCGTGTGCCGCCCCACGCGTCATACCGTGCGGGCCGTCCGCTCCCACCACAAAACGAGCAGCTATATCTCTCGGACCTCCGGTGGTGTCTTCTTGTGCACAACCAAGCACGATGTGCTCTCCATACCGGGTCAGACGGGTGACACGGTGCCCCCGAAGAAGAACACCGCCCGAACGTTGCATAAAGGCACTCTCTAAAATCGATTGTGTACAAAACTGCGGGATAGAAACCACAAAGGGATAGGGCGCTCCAGGAATATCAAAAGAAAGCTCACCAAGCATCCGCCCGCGACTAAAAGCCTTCCCGTTCGAAATCTGGACGGACTGCTGAAGAACGGCCTCCAGCACCCCAGCCCGCCTCAAAACGGCTAACGCGGGAGGGTGTATCCCAATCGCGCGGGAGTGGCTGGGCGGGTCTCGTCGAGCCTCAAGAATCACGACACTGCACCCTAGATCAAGCAGCAGGGAACCCAGCAAAAGTCCCACGGGTCCGGCGCCAATAATTGCAACGTCAAACATGGCGTTTTCCCTCGTAAAGCAGAAGAAGCCTATAGGGCGTCTGTGAGCGCACCGACCAGGGTTGGGGGAATGCCTCAGCCGCCTCGGAGAGAGTAAAACTTCGACGTATCGAGGTAAGTCCATCTACCCGAATAAACGATTGTCGCTGTTTTGGAGCCATAATCAGAGGTGCCGTCAACAATGAGAAAAGCGCGTATGCCACCGCAGACCGCCTGATATCACTGTGAATTACTGCGGTGTTTGCTAATCTCTCCGAATCAACCAGCAATGCCCCCAACTCCGGGGCGCTCAGGTGGTGCAGCACGTGGTTTGACACTACAAAATCAAAAGACCTGCCCTGTTCCACCAGAGAAGAAGTGTCGGTGCATAGCCACTCAACCTCTGTGCCGTGCCGTAGAGAAGCGGGCTCTCTTGCGCTTAAAAATTGAAACGCACGCTCGTCAGGATCGATCCCGGTTACCGACAAACGCACACCGTCACGGGTGGCCCATCGACTGAGCAAACGCGCTATGTCGCCGCCTCCGGTTCCCACATCGAGCAGGGTGTGTTCCCTCGTGGTGAATCGAGGGCGAATACGGTGCTGATACGTGCGCCTCCATCCCGAAACCACCCGATTGACCAGGGCAAATTGTCGGTAGGTACGCTGCAGGGCGTCAGGATCACACTCAGGGTCTTCCATCAGCTCAACAGCAGATACATCACGCGCTCGAAAGATCACGGTACCGCCTGCGCGCCCGCTTGTTTCGTCAAAAGACCGGTCTCTACCGTGAGACCCGGACCAAACGCCATCGCGACAACACGCTCGTCGCCCTCCCCTCGGGCGGGCTGCTCAAGGATCCGCTTGAGCACAAAAAAGATGGTTGCGCTCGACATATTTCCCACTTCACGCAGGGTATCGCGCGAGGGTAAAAGCTGCGTTTTGCTCAGCCCAAGCCGTGACTCCACTCGATCAAGGATGCTCCTTCCTCCGGGATGAATCGCCCAGTGGGTCACTCCTTTGGCGGGGTCTTCTAGCAACTCGGATTCGTGGGAGAGCAAGGGGCGCAGGGCATCCTCAATATGAGTATCAATAATTTTAGGAACCGCGGCGCTTAATACCATCTCAAAACCCTCGTCACCAATGGTCCAGGCCATATCGTCCTCGCCCACAGGGGTGAGCGCGCTCGTGAACCGATCAAGTCGGAACCGCGCCCCCGGGATATCCGCCCGGGTTGAAACGATTGCGGCTCCCGCACCGTCTCCAAAAACCGAAGCGGCCACTATTTGATCGGGGTCGTTAGAGGATCGCACGTGAATCGAACACAATTCCGTACTCACCACCAGCACCACTGCGTCCGGGTTCGCTTGGCAAAACGATTCCGCGAGCCGAAACGCCGGAAAGGCCGCATAACACCCCATAAATCCGATATTGTAGCGAAGCGTGTTGCCGGGGAGTCCGAGTTCCCGCACCAATTGATAGTCGGGGCCCGGAGCATAAAACCCAGTGCAGGATACCGTGACAACGTGGGTGATGTCCGCGGCGCTCATATTCTCTGTCTGGGCTATCGCATTCTGTGCAGCCTCCAGCGTTAGCTTGCGAGCCTCCCGAATGTACAGCTCGTTACGCGTGAGTGTTGACGGATTGAGCAGAGTTCCCGACAGTCGGTCAAAAAAGGTAGGTTCCGCTTCGGGTTCCATTTCCAGGTTGAAATCTGCAATGACGCTGCGTCTGGTATCAATAGCGGACGCATCAAATGACGCCCGCACTAACCTCTGTGTCAAGCGAGTGAGGTCTGGCTGGGTAGCAAAAACTTCTTTTGCCTCAGCCTGCACAAGGACGTGCGGGGGTGTTGCCGTTGCAATGCTGTGCATAAAGATATCCATGGCTTTAGCGTAGGCTCCCCACAAAGGAAAAAGCCAGCATCAGGCTTTTAATATTCTTATCAACTATTTCCTCAACGAGGATCCTCTTGTCAAGCTTTCCGCGCAACCGTATCGGATATATGCTCCCACGACCGCAAAGGGGCATCTAGCTTAATCAGCTTCTTTTCCGTGGGAATTCCCTAGGTTTCGATCCGTCGAATGGCATATTTCAAGCCAGAACCATGATTATCCGTGTGCTCTTGATTCACTTTTTACATAAAACTGGCAACCCGGAGAGAACGTCCATTGCATGACTAAAACGTCTCACTACGGGATTGTCCTTGAAGACAAAACAATGAGAACGATCCCCACACCCACTAATAGCGGTCTAACAATGGATGGAACCTGTGCGATAGAGGCACTACCCAGACAAATTTTGCCCCTGTTGTTTGAACACACTTCACCATTCACCACGCGCCACGCGCCACGGGTCAATACCTAGGGGCGGTATCCCGCACCGTGAGTGCTCGTTCTTCAATTGGCCGTAATTCCTCGCGCGATGAGCGTTGCCACGTTGCGGCTCCGTGTATTGACCGGGGAAGGCAGGAAGTAAAATATCTCATTTAGGAAACAAGAGAATTTGCCAGCTCTTGAGCCAGTTCCAGAACAGTCCATTTTTTACCGCAGGCACGGCACTTAGCGTTCGCAGTTTCAATCGACTCATTTTCACGGTAAAAGATCGCGAGTGGCCTCTGTCTCTCCTCCTTTGACAACTCCTCGAGCCAGACCGTCGCTCCACACTCAGGGCACGGGGACGGGTGATCCATCTGCCGCGGAGGGTCCACCACACTGGTGATAACCGTTTTCCAACGACGTAGCTCGGACAGATAGAATTTCGCCGCGGGCCGCTTAACCACCCACGCAACATACCAGCGCTGAAGGCTACCACAGATATCGCCATCAATCTCTCGCTCAGCGTCAACAAGCCAGCCACGAAGCTGATCCCTAATCTGCTGAAATTCAAAGAGCGCTTGAGCATCAAGCACCGAACGCTCCGAAGCGATGGCTTGCGATCTACCAGCACCGATCCCCGACCCACGAATTGCGGTTTCCAACTGCTCCAATAGCGGATTCTGCCTGCCCACCATGACAGTGCCATCGTCACGGATAAACTTTGCACAGATGGGCTCAGTAAGCGCTTTCACCGCCTCGCGCAAATCGTTTCCATTATCTTCCTTTTTTTGCTCAATCGTTCTATCCAACTCGCCCTAAACTTCTCTCGTATCAGCACAATCGAACCAACCAGCAGCACAGTTTGCGTAGCTGGCACCTTCACACACGGAATATCTCTTCTGATTACGGGCTAACCTTCCCGATAGGAGCGTTCGCAGCAGCCCCCGTCACCTCCGCAGTCTTCGCTGTGTCCAACGTCTCCGCCGCCCTCGCAACTTCCCTAGCTTCCCCCGGACAGGGAAGTGCGCTGCTACCCCAGGGAGTACGGCAACGCCCGCAGATATGCTCGACCTCACGATCATTTCCCCGTGTCGTAGGCGGATCATAAATCGCACTGCCGGTCATAAACGATCGCACAAAATTTTTAGATCCTAACGTCACTTTGTCCTCCTTCGCCATAAAGAATGCATGCCTTTCCGCGAGTGATCGCTTCCCTCCGCACGTTCTACATCCAAACCCATCGCATTCAACCAACAGCAAGCTTGCTTATCTGCAGCGGAATATTTACTCTCCATAAAATTTCCTCTCGAATATAAACGTTTCACATCAGACACAGCACAACAGCGCTTGTCCCTCGGGAGAGTCCTCGCGGCTCACAAAACGTATTTTTAGTTTTAGAAAATTAGCTTTTCCGCACGCTCACCCGATTCGAAGAGGCAACTGGCCGATAGTCAACGCAGTGTTTATTTGAAAGCGAGCTGGCTTCACAACCGTGAGCGCTCCCCTTCGGGCGATACCCGAGCCGACACCCCCTTCCCCACAGCCAACGTCACCGCCGCGAGATATTTATCAGTAGGAAGAAACACCCCCCTCTCGACCTTGGACAGGTACGAAACCGAAGTTTTTGCCGCCTCTGCCACATCAGACAGAGTCATCCCAGCCGACAGGCGAAGCTTTCTGAGCGACTGCCCTATCGTTACTCCCCGTTCATTCATGTCTAATATATAATCACTTATTAGACACAAACGCAACCTGAAAAAGCAAAAACATCACTTTAGTTTGGTCTAAATGTCTAATTAATGCTATTCTTTTTGGTAAACCATCAAGCGAATCGAACACCTCAATGACAAAAAATAATTTTCAAAAACTCACCGGTGATGAGCGTCGCGAATTGGCTTCTCAGGTCAAGGCGCTCAGACAGAGAACCGGATTGACCAAAAAAGAAACAGCTCACCAGGCACGAATCACACGGCAAACACTGGACAACATTGAGAACGGCGTAACCGTCCCCCAGGCAGAAATCCTAGAAAGAATCTACGACACGCTCGGGGTCGAAACCAGCGATGTAATCTTCGAGAGCGGCACACAGAAATGGCTTGTCATGGCGGGCACCCTGATCGAACAGATTCCACCGCAACACCGCCAGCAGGCTACAGAATCCGCGCTTGACGTTCTTTACAGGGCCGTGCGGGATACTCCCAAACACACAGCAACCGTCACCCCTCTTTCTCCTCGTACCGCGAGTCCACAGGAACCGGCCGCAGAGGCTGCTCTCCGAGTGGAGAATTTTGAGGCCCAGCAAGAATTTATGCAAGAAGACCCATGAGGTAGTAAAGGGGATGACCATGACACTGGGGTCACTATACGAACACGCCGCAGCCATAAACGTGTGCGTAAAACACGTCATGCTGCCCACAGGTATGCAGGGGCGCTATCTGGACGATATCCGCACGATTGAATTAGCTCACCAGCTCAGCGGAGGATCCGAGATATGCACCCTGGCACACGAGCTCGGACACGCGATCCATAGACACCGCCATAGCACCGAGCAGACAGAGCGCGAGGCTGACGAAATCGCGGCGCAGTTACTCATCACAGACGAGGCCTACGCTCGTGCTGAGAAAATGGCAGAAAACCACTCCTTTATCGCACGCGAACTGGGCGTAACACCCCCGATTCTCTATGCTTATCAACGCATACTCGACCGCAGCCGTTACCACAGGCTCCGAGCGCTTCAAGTTGAGGTACGAGAATACAGCTTTACCCTCACCAAAGAAATCGCATAGCACGTTTCATTTCCGACTAAACCTAAAATCCCCGCTTTCATAACGCTACCGCAAGTTACCCACGATACTCTCACTGAGAGTGCTTCTCTTCACCAAGATCATCCCTGTATCTTCTACCCACAGATACGCCAGTAGCTCGCGAAAGGTGCTCCCCACGGCAATCTCAATACGCTGCCCCTCATTCCCCATCGAAGAACACATTCGTGGACTCAGATCCCGTGGACCAACTTTCCAGCTGTAGTTTCTATAACGTAAATACTGGGAAGTAGTAGTCTTTCTTGCCAAATTTTATGACTCTTATAACTTCTCTTCATGGCACGGAGGCTTTCGGGGCCGTAGTCAACGGCGGCGTGGCTGGGCAGGGCCGCAAGCTTCCCCTACCTCGAGACGGAGCATGCAGGAGCATGCTATCAAACACGCTTATGAACGATATGCCTCACGCTAGATCGCTAAAAGTGATAGCCCCGCAACATCGTTGATAAAGATAAAGACCCGGTTTCTCGGAGCCATAGCGTACCCCTGGGATGAAGTGCTCTGGGTATAGATGTCAAGCCGTACTAAGATCGCTTCTGAGGTCGTTGAACACCTCGCGTGCGATGAATCGTTTGAGGCAGCGCAGCACGTCTTTCTTAGAGAGGCCTTCGGTGAGTCGACGCTGCATGTAGTCGATCGTTTGGGCGTCGTACCTGAGCCTCACGACCGCAATCATGTGGAGTGCGCGATTCGCTTTCCGATCACCGCCTCGGTGGAGCCTCATGCGGTGGCTCTTCCCTAATGACACTGATGCGACCTCGCAGAGCCTCGCGAACGTCGCCTCGCTGCGTAACTGCGCAATATTCTCGTCGGCAGTGACCAACAGTTGGGCGTATGGATCATTCCGATTCCTGCCTTGGATACCAGGGTAGGTACTGTTGCGTGCACGAGAGTGGCCAGCGCACTCTCAAGCTCTTTGATCTCCGTGTCGAGGTCAGCGGCCCGGACAGCGAGGGCTCGGAGGGCGAGCTTCACTGCCTGAACGGGATCATTCAGGCGCGCCCGGTCGATGATGAACTTCCAGCAGTAGCGCACAGCTGCCAGTCCACCAGTGGGCATGTTCTCCCGCATGTCGGCAGGCACGGTAACATATCTTACAGTTGCACGATAGCCGCGGTGCGAGCTTTCACCGCAGAATCACGGGTCAGCAAGAGGAACCGTATCGATTCGATGACGCTATCGGTTCGTTTGGAGATGGCCGCTGCAACCCCTGCGAGCACTTTCCGTGCAGCAGCTTCAGCATCGATGGTGTCGTCCTTACCGACTCTCGCCTTAGTATGCGTGTGCGGGGTATTCACTTCTCGCACGGGCCTTTACCCCGAAGTATGGACACGACTTGTTAGGTTTAGGCCGCTCTTCCCAGAGTAGTACTTTCGTACTTATCCCGGGAAATCAACCCGCAATACGAATGCCGCCTCACCGTGTTATACCGGGTCACCCACCGAAACACGGACCGGCGACACCCCACCTCATCCCGGAATATCGGATTCCCAGCCAGGACCTCCCTTTTCAGAGCCGCGCTCACGGACTCCGCGAGAGCATTATCCGCGCTACTACCCACCGCTCCCATCGCCTGCGAGGCCTTTTTCCCACACGACCAGAGCGACTCGTTTATGATTCACCCGTCTATGCGCAGGTAGTCCGCCATTGAGATGCGCGGTTACCCTAGGGATCCCGTAGGCCGGGTCTCTACCTTCAAGGGGAGAGTGCGCTTGACGGATGCGCTCTGCGAGCTTCTCGTCTGCGTGTTTGCGGGCAATCCTGGCAGGGAGGCCTTTCCTCCACGCATAGAACGATGACTTCGCGATCTCAAGAACCTTACACAGCCACTTCACCTCATAGGTGTCAGAATGGTCGCAGGCAAATTGGAAGCGGCTTACCAACGTGTCTCTCCTTACGAATATTTAGCGGCCTGCCTGAGGATCTCACGTTCAGTTTCCAGCTTCGCTTTCTCCGACCGCAGTACCCGATTCTCGGTTTCGAGGTCTCGTACACGGGGATCATCACTCTCAGAAACGCTCTCTTCACCAACAGGAGCAGGCCGGTGTTGAACAGTGGTTCCGTATCGATTTTTCCAGATCGATAGCGTGCCCCGGGAAGTTCCAAGATCCTGTGCGATAGAGTTGATTGTTGCTCCGGGGGTTGTTTCGTAGAGTTCCACAGCTTGACGTTTGAACTCTTTGCGGGTAGTTCTTCAAGGCCATGTTCTTATTTTCTCGCTTTCTAACGGTTTATACCGATATCAGCGTGTCCATAAAACAGGGCAAAGGCCCCAAACGTGGAAACCAAACCATAGGGCAGGTCAGTATGATCGAATCGTTCTGGGGGGCGTATGCACACTGAGTTCTTGAATCGGAACTCCTGACGGATCAGGTTAGAGCTCGCGAACGCGATTTTCGAGTACCTCGAGGTGTTACACAACCGAAAACGCCGCCATTCCAGGCTCGGGATGCGCACGCCTGTCGAGTATGAGAAGCTGTACGAAAAAACCAGATGCTGCGATCAGGGATCTAAGTATATGACTCCATCAAAGCCAGGGCACATCAGAGCCTTTAAAAGTCCCAGGGCGCTTCAAACACAATTTGTTGCATAGATTGTGCTTCCTTTTAGAACCAGGGTTTAACGAGATTGAAGAGCAATTTGTGCTAGGATTTGCTTTATTTTATTTTTGTGGATAATGGAGAAGTCTTTTATACATGAAGTCTCACCGAGTTCTGGCAGGTTGTATTGTTGCGACCGGGGCACTTTCTTGTGTTGCGTCACCCGCACATGCTGCTGACGTGAATATTCCCGATAACAACCTGAAAGCGTGTATTAATAGGGTACTTGGTCAAAGTCCCCAGGCTCCTATTACAGACACTCAAGCGCAGAGCATAAATGTTCTTGACTGCGCCAGCCAGGGAATTGTAAGTGTTCAAGGGCTCGAATCCTTCATAAACATCGAGGGCCTGTACCTGCTCGATAACCAGATTAGTGATGTGTCTCCGCTATCAGAACTGCACCAGCTCACGGGCCTGATCCTGAGCAGGAACCAGATTAGTGATGTGTCTCCGCTATCAGAACTGGGCAACCTCACCACCCTGGGGCTGCACAGGAACCAGATTAGTGATGTGTCTCCGCTATCAGAACTGCACCAGCTCACGGGCCTAATCCTGAGCACGAACCAAATTAGTGACGTGTCTCCGCTATCAGAACTGCACCAGCTCACGACCATGGATCTAAGCACGAACCAAATTAGTGACGTGTCTCCGCTATCAGAACTGCACCAGCTCACGATCATGGATCTGAGCACGAACCAAATTAGTGACGTGTCTCCGCTATCAGAACTGGTAGGTACGATTTTGGCTGAGGGCCAAAATATTGGTTTGCCCCCAATCGCGCAGGGTAATACTCAGAATAGTCCAGTGATCGGGTTTGGTGGCACGTCTGATGTGCTGCCCGTGGTCTCAAAGACCGGCTCGGCAGAGGTTGCTTCCAATGGGTTGTCTTGGACGTATACAGCCATCGGTCGTAATACCCTGACTTGGCACTTGAGAAGCAGTAGATTTATTTTTTCCGGGACGATCACTCAGCGATCAACTTCTCAATTCGTGAATATTGTCGACAACAACCTGAGATCATGCATTAATGGGATGCTTAGCCAAGAACCCCAGGCTCCTATTACAGACGCTCAAGCGCAAAGCATAAATGTTCTTGACTGCGCCGGCCAGGGAATTGCAAGTCTTCAAGGGCTCGAATCCTTCATAAACCTCACCACCCTGAACCTGGGCGAGAACCAGATTAGTGACGTTTCTCCGCTATCAGAACTGGACAGTCTCACTACCCTACACCTGCGCGAGAACCAGATTAGTGACGTTTCTCCGCTATCAGAACTGGTAGGTGCCATTTCGGCTGAGGGCCAAAATGTTGGTTTGCCACCAATCACGCAGGGTGATACCCAGAATAGTCCAGTGATTGGGTTTAGTGGTAAGTCTGATGTATTGCCAGTGGTTTCAAAGACCGGTTCCGCAGAGGTTGCTTCTAATGGGTTGTCTTGGACGTATGCAGCAGTCGGTTCTAATACTCTGACTTGGGACTGGGAAAACGGTGACGGGTCAATTTTTTCCGGGACGATCACTCAGGAATCAATCTCGCCCCCCACTCCTCCAGTTCCCCCCGCTCCTCCAGTTCCCCACCCCAATAATCCCCTGGTACCATCCGTGGTGAATCCAGCACAGCCGCGTGGAGGTATCACGGTGAGCGGTCATAAGCACGATGGTACGCTTGCGAGCACAGGTACTTTTGATCTGTCGATGCTTAGCTTCTTCAGTGGTGTGCTCACTCTGGCCGGTGCGGTACTATACGGACGTGGTCTGAGAATACGTCGTCAAGTCTAAACTTTCATATACACCTGTGCCTTGCCTCGGCAGTAAGAGATCAGAGCGATGCTATGTGTTTTCGGCGGCGCGTCTCCCGCGCGGCTTATTTACTCCTGCGAGCACTGGGGCAAGGGTGCCGAGTATCGCCGCTACCAGGGATAACCAAAGACCGCTGTGCTCGGCGGTCAGGACACCGATCGCTGTCAGGAACGGTACGAGTACAGCTGCAGCGTCCTATATCCAGCGGCACACATTGTCTAATGTGATCCACATATTTTTTCTCCCTATCTTGTTTAGCTGAGTACGTGTGTGATGATCACACCGCCTATAGATGTAAAGATGACCATGCCTGCTACATGTATCCAGACCAGCGCTGTACGAGGGCGGAGAGGCGGCGAGTTTCCTCGTCCTGATCCGTGAGTGCCAGGCGCAGGTGATCGATATCCTCGGTATCACGAGCTTGCTCAGTGATACGGGTTTCGGGTGCCCGTATGCGGGCGCTGTGTGCGTTCATACGCTCGTCGACTCAGTCCAGAGATTCAACTGCTGCTTCTAAACGGTCGAGGCAAGGTCCGGTTTATTGGTCTTGTTTGTAGATGTTGAAGCTTTCTGGGTTTTGTTCCGTCATTGATTTTCGTTACACTCGGGTGCTCACGGGCTGATATATTTCAGGATGGTATGGTGTTTCGACCTCGACCGGGGTACGGTAGCCAAGGGCTTCATAGAGGCATTGGCTATTCCACCACCACCCATACTCGAGAGTTGCGAGTTCAACTTCCTCGACCGTTTTCCAGGACCCTTGCCTACGAATCAATTCGGCTTTGTAGAGCCCATTGACGGTCTCTGCTAGAGCGCGTTATCGTAGCTATCACCAACGCTCCCTGTTGAGGAGGGTATTGCTCCGAGTTCGAGCATTCGTTCGGTGTAGACCACAGACATGTAATTCGACCCGTGATCCGAGTGGTGCCTGACCCCACCCAAATCACCACCAGTATTCCAAGCAGCCATATCGAGTACCTGTAACGGCAGTGCTTCTGTTTTCAAGGCCGAAGAGACGCTCCAACCAACAACCTTGCGAGCGAACACGTCAGTGATGAACGTGACATACGCGAACCCAGACCATGTCGCCACATAGGTGATATCCGCAACCCACAAACACCGAGGAGCGGTCGCAGCGAAGACTCCGTTCACGAGATCACCGGGGAAGCTTTCCGCACGGTCTCTCCTGATAGTACGGGATTTCGCGTGGCGAGTGATACCCCAGACTTCCGCGAGACGCATGATTCTCGCGGTCTGATCACGACCGATAACCCACCCTCCACGTTTCAACAAGGCATGTATCTCCCGCACTCAGTAGACGCCATAGTTCACAGCGTGGAGCCGACGGATCTCGGGTACCAGCAGTTCATCGCGTAACTGCCGCGCCTACAGCACCCGCCGTTTCGCTGCCCGGTACCCCTATGAGGTAAGAAACCCACGAACTGCTGCACGCAGGATGCAGCAGAGGAACACAGGCCCCGAAACGATCACGGTATTGAGCAATAAACCGGATCATGTCGTTCGTGGCTGGCCTAGCTCCTTCGCGAAAAATATACTCACAGCTTTGAGTACTTCGTTCGCTTTCTTCAATTCCGCGTTCTCGCGTTTCACGCGCCGGTTTTCTTCAGCGACGTCGGTCGTGGTGCCAGGCTTGCTACCGGTATCGATCTGGGTTTGACGATACCACTTCCTGAGAGCGTCTGGTGAGACCCCCGCCCCGAAGCCCACCGATATGTCCACTCAATGCGTGAAGGCTAGTATGCTGAGGCATCGCCTCCACGATCATACGCAGCGCCCGCTCACGGAACGCTGCATCATATTGTTTAGTCATAGTATTCCTATCACCGGAACAAAACCCAGAACGCTTCACTCCTGAAAACCAGATTCCACACACCGGACAGACGCCGATAAGTGCTCGTATCAGCGATACAGTACGTTAACGTAAAACAGCCCGCAACCGCACCAGGGGTTGATATTGTACGCAGTATTCTCACGCAACTACGTCACTGCGACCTTTCGCCGACCAAAACGGACGCCCCCGCCACACCGACTTCTATGAGCATGCGCAGTTTATGTCCACCACGATACTGAATAATGGCGAGATTTTTGCCACAGGGTGGCGCCCAATAGAATTCGACACACGAGAAAGGAGTCCCATCCACTTTTTCAATAAAAGAACAATTGCCGTGGGAGAGAATGGCAAGCCGCATGTCCAGGACATCCACAAAAGCGAGCAGAGCAAGCGGGGGCTAGTAATCATATGCCCGAGGTTACCGCCATGCCATGAGAAAGAGCGTAAATTCCACTTCAGAATACGTATTTCCTTCTGGCGTCGGGACGTGAAAGAACCATTCGAATTAACGCAGGGGGTGGTGAGACGCACTCAGAGGCGCTGAAGTAAATCCCGAAGAACTGTCATAAAGCCGTAGATACACTTCTGGATCGGGAGGCGGACGGAATGGGGGCCCGATATCAGCTTAGGCACTCATCACAGACAATCACTACATCGAGCGAAATCGGCTAATTGAGAACCATAGCAAAACTCTGCGGGCAATGCGCACCAGAAAGTGACCGTCATTAATTCGTCAAGTAAAAGCAAAAAACTCATCCCTTAAACTAAAAACCCCCGGAAAACCGGGGGCCGTGGTGCACCCCCTGGGACTTGAACCCAGAACCCACTGATTAAGAGTCAGTTGCTCTGCCGATTGAGCTAGAGGTGCGCTTACCTTGCGGACAACAGATAAAACCCTACTACGGAATTATTGCGAGCGCAAAACGATCACTTTTCAGAAGACAGACAAAAAGCGTTCAAGACAAAAACAGGTTATTGATCACAGTGCGGCGAAGAATATGACCGCGGCCATAACAACCACTAGACCAACGGCCACCCCAGCAACCACTTGCAAAAACCCAAATAGAGGAGAACGCCTCTCCTGTTTACGAACGGGAGAAAAAGATTTTCCGGAGCTGGAAATCAAAAAGTTCGTCATACCGAAATTATACCTCGGTTTTTCCGGAATTGCACCCTCCCACGCAAGTGCAAGACCACACCTTATGACCCTGACCGCTAGGCTAAAGGGGTGACAAACCCCTTAATAACAGACGATCTCACGCTTGCTCTTACCCTCGCGGAAATTGCTGACGCCATCTCGCTCGCACGGTTTCAAGCACACGACCTGATTATCTCAATAAAACCCGATCGCTCGCAGGTAACAGACGCCGACAAAGCGGTGGAACGGGCTATCAGCGACCGGCTCCAGCAAGAACGCCCCAACGACAGTATCCTCGGAGAAGAATACGGAACGGTTGAAGCAGGTTCACACTCGGCGTCGCCCCGGGCGAGAACGGGCCACCGCCAGTGGGTTATTGATCCCATCGACGGCACAGCCAACTTCATGCGGGGAGTCCCGGGGTGGGCAACGCTCATCTCGCTTGAGGTTGATCGGGTTCCTCAGCTCGGTGTCGTGAGCGCCCCCGCCACCGATACACGGTGGTGGGCAACGCGTGGTGGTGGAGCCTGGAAAGAGGTCGCCGGCGAAGTACCCCAAAGGCTTCGAGTCTCCGCAATCGAACAGCTTGGAGACGCCTGGTTAAGCTTTCAAAGCCTTGCCCAGTGGGATCAAGCTGGCCACCTGGACACACTCGTCGAGCTGTCACGCAAAACCTGGCGGGATCGAGCGTTTGGTGATTCCTGGTCTTACATGCTTCTCGCTGAGGGTCTCATCGATATCACCGCCGAGTTTGACGTAAAACCCTACGATCTCTCAGCAGTGGTAACAATTGTTGAGGAGGCCGGCGGTCGGTTTAGCAGTATCGATGGTTCCCCCGGAGCTTGGCAGGGTAACTCTCTCGCAACAAACGGACTACTTCACAGCCAGGTACTGGAAATTTTTAATCGCTAGGGTTCACGATAGCGCGTTACTTATCTTGAGCGTCACTATTTTTGCCACGATGATACTCAGAGCGACCCTCGGGGTCAATCGATTCCAAAAGGGGGTCTAACAGACCACTCAATTGCTCAGCCTGCTTACTCGTGAGCGGATCAAACACAATCCGACGAACCTGCTCCACATGGCCGGGAGCCGTTACTCTAATCTTTTCAAACCCAGAGTCGGTCAAGAATGCATTGGTTGCCCGGCCGTCGGTGGGGCACACCGACCTGGTGACCCAACCCTGCTTTTCAAGCCTACTCACAACGTGTGAAAGTCTGGACAGAGATGAGTTTGTTCGAAACGCCAGATTACTCATGAGGAGGCTACGACCGGGAGCCTCTGAGAGCATCGCAAGAACATGATACTCAAATTGATTCAGGCCAGCCTCTCTCTTGAGTTGCGCCTCAACCGCACCGGGCATCAGCATGGATAAAGCCGTAAGTTTTAACCACAGCTCACGCTCTTTTTGATTTAGCCATCGGGTATCGCTCATATTTACAATATTACGTGAATTACTTGACGCTTCAAACCATTCAGTATACTTTTGTGGCACTAGAGAAAAATTCACTCCTCGATATAACCCTCTCTCTATCACCACGTATAGATATCTTTAAGGACACGATCATGGGATTCGCAGTCACCGGCGCAACCGGCCAGCTTGGCACTCTTGTTATTGCTGAGATCCTCGCCCGCGGGATCCCCGCATCAGAAATCATCGCGCTGGTACGAGACCCAAGGAAAGCCCTTCGCTTACAAGAGCAGGGGATCACCGTCCGTCAGGCAAACTATACGGACCCGCCCTCGCTAGTCGCAGCGCTTGCTGGAGTAGATCGACTGCTCCTCATCTCCTCTGACGGAATCGGGCAGCGCCTCGCACAGCATAAAAATGTTATTGATTCAGCTAAAACCAGTGGGGTGAAATTTATTGCCTACACCAGCATCCTGCAGGCTGATACCTCCCAACTGACCCTCGCCCCCGAACATAAAGCTACCGAGGAATACCTCGTCTCCTCAGGGGTCACTCACACCCTCCTGCGCAATGGTTGGTACACCGAGAACTACGCTGGAAATCTCAGCACAGCGCGCCAAACGGGCACTGTTGTTGGGATCACCGGAAATGGAAAAGTGTCGAGCGCATCCCGCTCCGACTACGCGGAGGCGGCAGCAATCGTCTTGACAGACGCTGTACACGATGGAGCAGTTTTCGAACTCTCGGGCGATGTCGCATGGAGCTATGAAGAACTCGCTGCTGCTCTCAGCAGCGTTATTGACCGTGAAGTAATTTACCAGCAGGTTTCAACCGAGACCTATACGCAACGCCTCATTGACGCTGGACTAGACCGGGGGGTTGCAGATTTTCTCACCCGGCTCGAGTTGGATGCGGCCCAGGGTCTCCTCTCCCTGGTCACGGGTGATCTCAGCCGTTTGATCGGGCGCCCAACAACTCCCCTGCGAGAGGGACTTGCCCAACTCGTCTAGGAACCAAGCACCCGGCGAAGATACGCGTTCTCAAAGCGGCGCTCTGGATCAAGACGGTTACGCACGGCAAGAAAGTCTTCAAAGCGCGGATAAACCTCGCGCAACGATCCGGCCTGTCGAAAGTGGACTTTCCCCCAGTGCGGACGCCCGCCGTGCGCTTTCATAATTTCCTCGGCAGCAACAAAATATTCACGCGGATTTTCGCGATAGTAACGGTGAATCGCAATGTATCCGGTCTCCTGACCATACGCGGTAGAGAGCCAGTTATCGTCAGCAGCGGCGGAGCGAACCTCCAACGGGAAGGAGATACGCCACCCTCGACGCTTGATGAGAACTTTCATCTCGTGCAGTGCTTCGGGTACTGCCTCGCGCGGTAATGCATACTCCATCTCACGAAACCGCACGGCGCGATTACTCACAAAAACGTTTGGTGAGTGATCTGTAAAACTGCGGCTTCCTGTAACCCGCTGAGCAAATCGATTAACCGGGGGCACGATGCCGGGCATCATCGCGCCCAGAGCGCAAACAGCACGATACGTTTGATTAGCTAGCAGCTCATCGTTTACCCAGCGACCAACCTTCGATAGCGGCACTCGCGCTTCCGAGAGCGGGAGCCGAGTGTTTGTTTTAGTCAACCCAATCTCGGTGTGGGGGAACCAGTAGAACTCAAAATGATCTTCATCCGCTGACCGCTCCACATAGCTCTCTACAACCTGTTGCAGAGGTTCGGGTCGCTCAACGGCCCGGAGGAGAAAAGCGGGCACACACTGAATCGTCAGATCGGTGATCACGCCCAGGGCGCCCAGAGCAACACGAGCGGCGGGGAGGAGATCCGGATTCTCGGTCTC
The DNA here is from genome assembly GCF_029760935.1 of Lysinibacter sp. HNR. NCBI lineage: Bacteria > Bacillati > Actinomycetota > Actinomycetes > Micrococcales > Microbacteriaceae > Lysinibacter > Lysinibacter sp. HNR. Next base: position 2,070,764 of record NZ_CP121684.1, read on the forward strand.
GCTGATGCGTAACTTCTCACCGTTAGCAACCACCAGCGTGAGGGCGACAATCTGAGTGGCCAAACCACCAAAAGAACCACCCGTGCCGTGGGTGCCTGTTGAGGTGGCTCCAGCGAGGGTCTGGCGATCAATATCACCCATATTCTGTAGCGCAAGCCCATAGGGCTGCAGGAGCTTTGATAACTGATGTAGAGGCGTGCCCGCTGCAAGAGTTACCCTGCTACGCTCCGCATCCACACTAATAACACCACTCAGTCCGTCAAGACTGAGCTGTACATCCGGGGCTGCCGCAATATCGGTAAAACTGTGCCCGGAGCCGATGGCTTTGACCCGCATTCCCCGCTCAACTGCTAACACAACGGTGCGCTGCACTTCCTCGACGCTCACGGGATGCTCCACCCGGGTGGGCACAATTGATACGGTTCTCCCCCAGTTACGCCAGGTTCTATCCTTTGTCCTCATAAAAATACTTTTCCCTCACCTCGATAACTGGGCACAGCGCCCGCCACCCGCATGCCCCCAGAGGCCGCCTCTACTACCTGAAACTCGTTCACGTGTTCACTCAGCTCACCGGATTTTGTATGACGTAACCACACCCGATCTCCCATGCTCAGGGCATGCGCAGACTCGCCAACAAGCGGACTCTGAACCTCGCCAGCCATTTCTCGCGGAACCATCGAGAGGCCCACCGGCCATTCAATACGAGGAAGACGATCCACGCCGGGCGGGCCAGAAGCCACCCATCCCCCACCGAGCAGCGTTACGGTCTTGCCGTTAGGGTGACGCACCACCGAAAGCGCGAAGGACGCGGCGGGTGCCGGGGTAAATCCGCGATAGGTATCAAAGAGGTGCCCACCAAACAACCCGCTACCCGCCGCAATCTCTGTTACCGACGGATCACCACCGGTGAACTCAAGAGAACCCGTACCGCCACCGTTAACAAATTCCAGATCGATCAACTCACGAACCTCCGCCACGGCCTCCGCCCGGCGGGCCAGCAGTTCTTCGCGCGATTTTTGCTGCATCCAACGCACAACTATGCTTCTTAGCGGACGTCCTGGAGAGTTATCTCCCTGTCCCGCGATCTGAGCCTCGTATCCCATCAGCCCCACGATTTTAAAACCGGGCCGATGTATAATCTGCTCCGCCATCTCGCGCAGCCCCCGTGGCTCGTGTAGCGGCGATCGAAAAACACCGATATGGCCCAAAAGAGGAGCCTTCCACGAGGCATCAAGCTCAAGACACACTCGAATAGTTTCCCGTCGAGAGGAAGGAACGATCGAATCGATAAAATCAAGCTGGGCAAGCGAGTCGATCATGAGCGTGACACGGTCCGCGAGTTCCGCTGAGCCTGCAAGACGCTGGATTCCCTCTCGATCAGCGGTCGGATAACCCACCACCACATCTTCGATAGGAGAATGTGCTGAATCACCCTCCGCGAGCCACAGGGCCTCGGGAAGCGTATATGCAAGCACCCCTGAGTACCCGGGAAGCTCCAGTACACCGTCCAACACCGAGCGCACTCGAACAGATTTCGAGGCGACCCTGATCGGTTTCCCTCCGGCCCGCCGCAACATATCGTGAGCGTTGTGGCGCAGCGCTGGGAGATGAATAACCGCCAGCGGAGTGTCCAACCGATCGGTAGCCGCTGAGAGCTGTGGCCAGAAAATCTCTGGCGTCTTCCAAACCTCTTCGCCACCCCGGGGAGCAGGCGTCATATCAAGAGTTGTGTTCCTCACGCCCATGCGAGCCCCTTCCGCTCTGACGGGCACGAGCCTACCATCTTTTTCCTATGCCTACAGAACACATCATCAAGAAAGATTAGATATCATTCATAATGATTCCGCCTAGCTCCAGAAAAGTAATGCTTGCTCTCTAGGAACAGACCCATTTTCCCACCCTCATCTTGACGATAAGATTCGGTCGAGATATGGTTAATAGCTGCCCAGATTTTCTGGCATAACAATTCAATAGCGTGTGATTTATGACCCTTATCCCGAATACCTCGTGTATTCACTCAGGGGCTGATCGGTTTCGACGTTACCTGCGAAACTATGAGAAGCGGGTCGAGGATGCACAGTTATCTCGTTAACGATCTGTGCAAAACAATAGGTGCCAATTCTAAGCGCACCGACTTCGCTCTCGCTGCTTAAGCCAGAGTAGAAAGTCCGTCAGACCGGGTTTGCTTCCGCCCCGTGTTCTGGCGTCGTTAAGGGAGCTTGCTGGTAGATCGAGTCTCAGGATCTATCGGGACTTTTACTGAGGCTGGGCTCGTCGATCTAGGTGCCTGTGACAAAGATCGGGGCCGAGTAGAACGTTCTCACAGGCTACGCCCGTAGAAGGCCTAGAATCACAGTAGCGGACCCGGGTTCAATTCCCGGCAGCTCCACTGGGTCACTCGATCACACACCATTGAAACCCTTGCGGTGAGTAACCACACTCAGTGTGTGGTTACTCACCGCAAGAGGCTCGCTAACCACCAAGGTTCTCAATCAAACGCAAGGTTACACCGTGCGCACCCGCCGCGGCAATCTCTCGTGCGGTACGCCCCCCGGCATCGGGCTGTGTCACCGAAGCCCCAGCACGAATCGCAAGCGCAGCAAGGTTGGGGTCACCAATCTCGACAGCACGCATCAGTTCAGCCTGAGCATTTACCGAATTCACCGGCGCGGTAATAGCCCTGTTCATGAGGTTTTCCTGCACCTGCAAGCCCCGCCGTTGCGCCATCCGGAGTGGAGTTTCCCCATCCCCCACGGCAGGAATCTCAAGATTTGCCCCCGCGGCCACAAGAACCCGCGCGGTGTCCTGATAAGCTTCAACCTGCGTGGCTTTTGCAAATAGAAGAGCCTCATGAAGGGCCACCCAGCCCGGGTTGTTCACGTGGTCAAGGGAAATCCCCGCCCGAACTAAACGCCCCACAATAGCCGCGTGGCCACGCTCAGCCGCCCGAATAAGACCGGTACCGTTGTACCAGTCAAGGCTCGCCACGTCTGCACCATTGGCAAGAGTGAGGTTCAAGAAGTCTAGATAGCCCTCGCTGGTGGAAATGAGATAGGCACTCTGAACGGTGTCATCCTTTGCGTTCACATCCGCGCCCGCGATAATAAGCTGCTCTGCCTCTGCAACGTTGTTAGCCCAGGCCGCCTGGATCAGTCTTGAATTAAGCTCCTCGATTGAAAGCCCCACGAGATCCTCTCGAACAACCGGACCTGGATCAGGTTCTGGTTCGGTAACAACAGCCCGGGACGAGGGCGTCGGACTCGAGGGAGCCGACGAGGGAGCACTCAGGGGCCGCGGAACAGAGCACCCCGTCAAGGCGAAGGCGGCCACCAGGACTCCTGCAAAAAATAATGTGTAGCGGCTCATGCTTCTCTTTTCTCCGGGGCAACACGCCGATGCTCAAACTTTAACCCAGTGTGCCTCAACACCGGCCAAAAGCACATCCACCGGGCCAGGGAGTCCTCCTCCTCTACTCGACCAAAGTCTTCTCATCCCTCTGGATGACACCGCTAATAAAGGAACATCAGCAAAATTACGGCTCACTACCCAGTAGTCTTTCCCAACACAATTATCATGTAAAATTGGACGCTTCCATCCCCCACACAGGGGAACCTAATTAGCTCATTTCTCAGATATTGCGTACCATCGAGGGTATGGAGATCCTGCGTAATATTCTTGTGATTTTTCATTTCATCGGCATCGGAGCACTCCTCGGAGGCTTCCTCACCCAGATGAAACAGCTCAAATTGGGCACCGCGGTTATTAACCCCGCTATGTTCCACGGCGCTCTCACCATGCTTGTTACCGGCATCCTACTCGTGGGCGTCGCCGAGATGGGCGATGGAACGGTTAACCATGTGAAGATCGCCGTGAAGCTTGCGATTCTTATTGCCATCATGGTTCTCATCTTTGTTAACCGCAAAAAAGAGAAGGTTGCCACGGGTGTCATCGGAGCCATCGGAGCGCTCACAATCGCAAACATTGTTATTGCGGTCGTGTGGTAGGCGCAAACTCGCGGCAGACGTGCTCTCGATGACACCCAGAGTCTCGTCGAGAGCATTGAGTAGCAAGCAGCCGGTGGGACACGGCACAATCAGGCCTCAACCAACAACACAGCACTGATCCTATCGACCACAAAGGGTTAGTATTAAGGCACAGATCCCACGAATCCTCAGTGAGGAGAACACCATGAGCACGCACACCTCGCCCAATGCACAACCCACACCTCGAGGCAACCGCTTTCTCACCTGGTTGAAAAACCGCTGGCTTGGCATCGTCGTAACGGCGCTCATGGTTGTACTGCTGATCCAAAATATCGGCATTATTAATAGCATCAACATTTCACTGCTGTGGATACAGATCTCAGCGCCGGTGTGGGTTCTTCTGCTTGTCCTCTTTGCGACGGGCGCAATCGCGGGAGTGTCTTTTGCCCGCAGTCGAGAAAAAGCCCGACAGGACAGTCACAAGAAGTAACTGGAGCGCGGATACAGAAGCGATGTAACCCAGATCTCCTATTCGCCTAGTTTGCTCCGTGTAGCTATCGCGCGCTCGGCCTCACGCCTATCCTGACGCTCACGCAGGGCATGACGCTTGTCGTATTCTCTCTTACCCTTCGCTACGGCAAGTTCAACCTTGGCACGACCGTCGTTAAAGTACAGCTTGAGAGGAATAATCGTATAGCCACCCTCACGGGTTTTATGCCACAGCTTGGTTATTTCCTGTTTATGTAGAAGCAGTTTACGTTTCCGACGAGTAGCGTGGTTGGTCCAGGTCCCATTGAAGTACTCGGGGATGTGAACGTTGTCGAGCCACACCTCGTTATTGTCGATGTAGGCGTACCCGTCCACGAGCGAGGCTTTACCCTGCCGCAGCGATTTTACTTCGGTACCGAATAGAACCATACCCGCTTCGTAGGTATCCTCAATAAGATAGTCGTGGCGAGCCTTACGATTGGTCGCGACAACAATCTCGCCACGTTCCTTAGGCATGGTTATATCTCCTGTATGTGATGGTAACCCGAAACAAACGTAGCTCGGGCAGCCTATAACACTAACACAGTGCGGACCTCAGATTCTCAAAAAGGACGCTCTATACTCTCAGGTAGCGCGTAATTGCAACCTTTGCAGCCAGCCCCGAGAGCAATATACCCAATGCCACAAGTATGGGCGGGATAACCAAAGATTGAAGCGTCGAAATGTAGGAGAAGGTAGGCAGCGTCTCTACTAAGACACCCTGCACAAAGAACTCAACAATTGCAACAGTGGCTAGGCTTGCAAGAACGGCACCAATCAGTGCTGAAATAATTCCCTCGATAATGAAGGGAGTCTGGATAAAACGGTTTGATGCACCCACCAAACGCATAATACCGATCTCTCGCCTGCGTGAGAACGCGGATAGACGAATTGTTGTAGAGATCAAAAGAACCGCCGCAACCAACATCAGGCCTGCAATCGACAGTGCGGTGTAGCTGGCGGCATTCAACACGTTAAAAATTCTGTCCAGAAGACTTCTCTGGTCCGAGACGCTCTGCACCCCGGAAATATTTGAGAGAGTCTCGCTGATGACCGCCGACTGGGAGGGGTCTTTTAGTTTGATCCAAAAAGTCTCGTTCATATCCGCCGGGGAGGAAATATCAACAATTGCGTTACCCTCAAATTCCCGCGAAAAAGCCTCAAAAGCAGCATCTCTATCGAGAAAGGTAACATCCTCGATAAAGGGCGCAAGCGCGTCCGACTCCAAAATACTCCGAACGTTCTCCACCTGCTCGGGGGTGGCGTCACTCCCCGCACAAGTCTGTGAATTGTATACCTCGGTACACATGTACACGGCAACCTGGGCACGATCGTACCAGAAGCTTTTCATCTGCGATATTTGCATCTGCATCACAATCGCAGCGCCAACAAACGTGAGCGACACAAAGGTCACAAGAACAACAGACACAACCATAGAAAGGTTACGACGAAGCCCCTGTCCAACCTCTTTCAGAACAAGCGCGTATCTCATCGAACCGGCCCCACATCCTGCTGTTCGTCCCCATCCGGGTCAGCATCAAGTCGGAGTCTCTTTGCCAGCGCCGCCGTATCAGCCAAAATACCGGAATCTACAGTGGGGTCTGCCGGTTTCACGTGCGGTTGCTCCGCCTCAGTAGCACCCAGAGAAACAGACTGTGCCTCTTCGCGAGAGACGTCACCACCGGCCTGAGAGAATCCGGCCGATGGCAGGTCGGACTGCACCGGGATATGCGGTGCAGCGTTTTCTAATCCTTCTTTTATAAGTGGGACGGCGGCAGTTACACCGTATCCACCCTCGCGCTCGTCTCGCACAAGTTGTCCCCCGGAAAGCTCAATAACACGCTGTTGCATCTGATCAACAAAACCGGCCTCATGGGTTGCCATCACGATAGTGGTTCCCCTGGCATTAATGCTCTTCAGAAGATTCATAATGCCAAGACTTGTCTGCGGGTCAAGATTTCCAGTGGGCTCATCAGCCAACAAAATAGGAGGATTATTCACAAAAGCGCGAGCAATGGCAACGCGCTGCTGCTCGCCTCCAGAAAGTTCGTGCGGCATCCGTTTTGCCTTACCTCCAAGACCAACCAGCTCAAGCGTATCGGGCACTGCCTCCTGGATAAAGCCTCGAGACTTTCCGATAACCTGCAGGCTAAACGCAACATTGTCATACACCGTCTTATTGTTCAGTAGGCGAAAATCCTGAAAGACTACGCCCAGACTGCGACGAAAATACGGCACTTTTCGATTAGAGATCGAACTGAGGTTCTGGCCCAGCACGTTAATTGAACCACCCGTCACCCGCTCCTCACGGAGGATGAGCTGGAGGCAACTGGACTTACCCGAACCTGAGGCTCCCACTAAAAACACAAACTCTCCGCGATTTATACGGATGCTAATGTCTGAGAGCGCCGGCTTTGCGGTGCCCGGGTATTTCTTGGAGACGTTATCAAACCAAATCATGTCGGCACAATCCTATGCACCACTTCGCCGTTTCACGAAGCGACGCGCGGCACCACACACAATCCACAGAGAAAGGTTAGGCCTTTTGCGCTTCGAGATTTTTGAGCGAACGCCATCGAATACCCGCCTGAATGAAGTGGTCAAGATCACCATCAAAAACTGGCTGCGGGTTATTGACCTCGTACTCAGTACGGAGATCTTTCACCATTTGATATGGGGCAAGCACATAGCTACGCATCTGGTCACCCCAGCTAGCCGTGATGTTCCCCGCGAGCTCTTTCTTCTTTGCGTTCTCTTCTTCGCGCATCTGAAGCACCAAGCGCGACTGTAATACACGCAGGGCAGCGGCACGGTTTTGCAGCTGACTCTTCTCATTCTGACAGCTCACCACGATCCCGGTGGGAAGGTGAGTGATCCGCACGGCAGAGTCGGTGGTGTTCACCGATTGTCCCCCGGGTCCACTCGACCGAAAAACGTCGATGCGAATGTCATTCTCGGGAATATCAATGCTCTCAGCCTGCTCAATCAGTGGAACAACCTCCACGGCGGCAAAGCTGGTTTGACGCTTACCCGCAGAGTTAAAAGGACTCATCCGCACGAGACGGTGAGTCCCAGCCTCGACCGAAAGTTTGCCAAACGCATAGGGCTCATCCACCTCGAAGGTTGCCGATTTAATACCGGCCTCCTCCGCATAGCTGGTGTCTAGCACCCGCACCGAGTACCCGTGCTGCTCCGACCATCTAAGGTACATGCGCAAGAGCATCTCGGCAAAATCAGCAGCATCCACTCCTCCGGCGCCCGCCCTGATCGTGACCACCGCGGGGTTCGGGTCGTACTCACCGCCCAGTAGCGTCTGGATCTCGAGGTCGCTCACAACCTTTTCAATCTCACCCAGCTCATGTTGCGCCTCCTGTGCCGATGCCTCATCGTCCTCAGCTTTTGCGAGCTCAACTAAGACCTCCAGATCGTCAAGGCGTTCTACAACGGAACGGATACGCTTCAACTCGGCCTGGCGATGGCTCAGATCACTGGTTACCCGCTGAGCCTCCTCGGCGTTATCCCACAGGTCCGGCGCGGAGGCCCGTTTCTCAAGATCCGAGATCTCTTTCACAAGCCTCTCAACGCCGATCACCGCGGTGATGTCTGCAAACGTGGAGCGCAACGCACCAATCTGGGTGGAAAGATCAAAATCTAACATGGTCTGTACAGCTTACAGGTTCAGGCTCAGCACGTCCGCCCCGGGAGAACCGGAGGGTGATCACTCTTCCATCACGGCATACCCCGAGGCAAACAAAAGCCACAGCGGCACGGTTTAGCCGGCGGCGCTACTCACCGATATAGCTCATCACATGTTTGATGCGGGTGTAGTCTTCAAAACCGTACATTGACAGATCCTTGCCGTAACCCGAGTGTTTAAAACCGCCGTGTGGCATCTCAGCAACAATCGGGATATGCGTGTTAATCCACACCGCGCCAAAGTCAAGACGCTTGGCAAATCGTTGTGCCCGCCCGTGATCTCTTGTCCACACCGAAGACGCTAGTCCATAATTCACACCGTTAGCCAGTCTCAGGGCTTCGACCTCATCAGTAAACGACTGCACGGTGATCACGGGACCAAAGATTTCATTTTGGATCACATCGTCATCCTGTCGCAGCCCGGTCACCACCGTTGCCTCATAAAAATATCCCCGCGTGCCCTGACGTTTGCCACCCAGCTCCACTCTGGCGTGTGCCGGAAGGTTATCGACCACCGCGCTTACCCGCTGAAACTGACCGGCATTGTTAAGTGGGCCATAGAGTATGCCCTCTTCGTGCGGCGCACCCGTCTTAGCGTTCTGAGCCGCATAGGCCACCAGCCTGGCGACAAAGTCATCGTGGATAGACTCGTGCACGAGCAGTCGAGTTGCTGCAGTGCAGTCTTGACCCGCATTAAAGTATCCGGCGGCGGTAATACCCTCGACCGCCTGATCAAGGTCGGCATCGGGAAAAACGATTACGGGCGCTTTACCACCCAGTTCAAGATGGAGGCGTTTGAGGTCTTCGGAACCGGTCTTTGCCACCTCAATTCCCGCACGCACAGAACCGGTAATAGACACCAGCTGCGGTGTCTTATGCTCCACCATCAGGTTACCCGTGGTGCGGTCACCCAACACCACGTTGAGGACGCCGGGAGGCAGAAATTCAGCGGCAACCTCCGCGAGTAGCAGGGTCGAGAGCGGGGTGGTATCCGAGGGCTTCAGCACGGTTGTGTTTCCCGCGGCCAGGGCCGGAGCAATCTTCCACACCGCCATGTTGAGCGGATAGTTCCACGGGGTCACCTGGGCGACAACCCCGATGGGCTCGCGACGAATGCTTGAAGTATGGTCGTTCATATACTCACCGGTCGCGCGTCCCTCAAGGACGCGTGCGGCCCCCGCAAAAAAGCGAATCTGGTCAATCGACGCGATAATCTCATCTTCGATAATGGATGCCCGGGGTTTGCCCGTATCAAGCGATTCCGCGTCTGCAAATTCTTCTATGCGCGCCTCCATGGCGTCGGCTATACGAAAAAGCGCTAGCTGACGCTCGGCGGGTGTTGACTCACCCCAGGTGGAAAAAGCGGCGTCGGCAGCCCGAAAGGCAGCGTTCACGTCTTCTTCATTGGAAACGGGTGAGAGCGCTATCACCTCCTCGGTTGAGGGATCAATGACCTGAAAGGTGTCGTCTGAACGTGAGGAGACAAACTCCCCGTTAATAAAATTTTGCAATGTTTTTGAAGTCATGTCCCAATACTAAACATTTTCTAGGAAAAAACCAGATATTCCGGTCGAGATAGCCATAATCAACACGCTTAATCAACGAATTCCTTTGCAAAATTATGTTTTAAGTGCGAGAATCGCGTTATGGGTCCGAAAACAAAACCGTTAACACTTGATGAGACCTCAAAGGCGATCATCGAGCAGCTCCAGGTGGACGGTCGGCGCTCATACGCTGAGATTGGCAAAGCTGTGGGTTTAAGCGAGGCTGCTGTTCGTCAGCGCGTACAAAAACTCACTGAAGCCGGGGTGATGCAGATTGTTGCTGTCACGGACCCCCTCCAGTTGGGGTTCCATCGCCAAGCCACCATCGGTATTCGTGTGACAGGCGATACCCGGAAAGTTGCCGACCGTCTCGCGCAGATCCCTTCCGTAAGCTACCTCATACTCACGGCAGGATCGTTCGACATCATGATTGAGGTCGTCTGCGAGAACGACTCCCACCTAGTTGACCTATTAAACTCTCAAATACGGTCTCTACCGGAAGTCGTGTCCACTGAAACCTTTGTCTTTCTCGAACTCAGAAAACAACACTACGACTGGGGAACTCGATAACTATGTCATACAATCCACAACAGCCCGGCGATAACGATTCGCTGCAAAAAAAGGCAAAAGACCACCTCTGGATGCACTTTACTCGCCAATCCACGGCGGACAATAGCAACGTGCCCCTCATCGTCAAGGGCGAGGGCCACCATATCTGGGACATTAACGGCAAAAAGTACTTTGATGGACTAGCTGGACTCTTTGTTGTTAACGCGGGGCACGGACGCAAGCGTATCTCGCAGGCCGCTGCCGCACAGTCAGAACAGCTTGAGTTCATGCCGCTGTGGTCCTACGCTCACCCGGCCGCCATTGAGCTGGCTGACCGTCTTGCAGACTACGCACCCGGCGACCTCAACAAGGTTTTCTACTCCACGGGCGGAGGCGAGGCCGTTGAGACAGCATTCAAACTGGCAAAGCAGTACTGGAAGCTCATGGGAAAGCCCGGCAAGTACAAAGTCATTTCACGCCAGGTTGCCTACCACGGAACCCCACAGGGTGCCCTGGCAGTTACCGGTCTGCCCGATATCAAGGAGATGTTTGAGCCGTTAACCCCCGGAGGCGTCCGCGTTCCCAACACCAACTTCTACCGGGCACCCGAACACGGCGACGATATCGAGGCCTTTGGCCTCTGGGCGGCTAACCGTATCGAGGAGCAGATTCTCGCCGAAGGACCCAACTCGGTGGCGGCGGTGTTTCTTGAACCCGTACAGAACTCCGGTGGCTGCTTCCCACCCCCTCCCGGATACTTCAAGCGTGTACGCGAAATCTGTGACCAATACGACGTGCTGCTGGTAAGCGACGAAGTCATCTGTGCTTTTGGACGCGTTGGTGAGATATTCGCCTGCAACGCCTACGGCTATGTCCCCGACATGATCACCTGCGCAAAGGGGCTCACCAGTGGATACTCCCCTCTCGGAGCAACCATCATCTCGGATCGACTCTACGAGCCCTTTGCCAGCGGAGACGAAACCTTCTACCACGGATACACATTCGGTGGTCACCCCGTCTCCTGTGCCGCAGCTCTGGAGAATCTAGACATCTTCGAAGAGGAAAAACTGACTGATCACGTCAAGGAAAACTCTCCGCTCTTCCGCGCAGAGCTGGAAAAGCTGCTGGACCTCCCCATCGTTGGTGACGTCCGTGGCGATGGATACTTCTTTGGAATTGAGCTGGTGAAGGACAAGGCTACCAAGGAAACCTTTAACGACGACGAGGCAGAGCGACTGCTGCGCGGTTTCCTCTCGGGCGCACTCTACGATGCAGGACTCTACTGCCGCGCCGACGACCGTGGCGACCCCGTTGTGCAGCTTGCGCCGCCGCTGACCATCGGTCCCAAAGAGTTTGCAGAGATCGAGCAGATCCTCCGCGGGGTACTCACCGAGGGCTGGAGCAAAATCTAGGGCATAATCTTCACCGTCTAAAGTTGGTCAGGGTGTGGGGTAGAGACTCGTGGAAGTTTCTATCCCACACCCTGATTTACATCTGGTATCGGGCGCAAACGAACTGCCGAGGCGGCCCTACGCGCGTTATTGAGCACAAGGCCGCATCAGTGGCGTGTCTGCCCTATATATTTGTGCAGCGCAGTGAGTGTGTAGAACAGCCCTCTACACGCTGGGTTGCTGCTGCGTGATGCAGTGGATACCGCCGCCGCCCGCAAAGATTGATCGCGCATCCACCGTTACCACACGACGCCCGGGGTATGCCTGCGCAAGAATCTCCGCAGCCCGATCATCGTTCGAATCGTTAAAGGAGCACGCGACAACTCCCCCGTTAACCACCAGATGATTAATATAGCTGTAGTCCACCCACCCCCTGTCATCACGCAGAGTGGCCGGAGCGGGAACACGCACAATCTCTAGTTCGCGACCCGCCGCATCCGTTTGCTCCTGTAAAAGATCAACGGTTTGTTGACTCACCCCATAGTCTGGGTGTTCGGGATTCTCCTGATCGTGCACCAATACCACTCCCGGACGAGCAAAAGTAGCAACAATATCTACGTGACCGCGGGTACCAAACTCCTGGTAGTCACGGGTGAGACCACGCGGCAACCAAATCACCTTAGAGACGCCAAGTGTGCGTCTCAGCTCCGCCTCGATATCACCGTGAGTTTTACCGGGATTACGCCCGGGGTCAAGCTGCACCGTCTCCGTAACAAGCACGGTTCCCTCACCATCAACATGAATTCCACCGCCCTCGTTCACAATGGGCGAGTCGATGAGTTCGGCTCCCGCCCACCCCGCAACCGTAGCGGCCACCTTTTCGTCTTTGTCCCACTCGGCCCATTCCTGAGCACCCCAACCGTTAAATATCCAGTTCACAGCGCCCAAACGACGCTTACCGGCGGCATCGGGTTGGCTCACAACAAAGGTGGGCCCCATATCGCGAACCCAGGCGTCATTAAGCGGAGTAACCTTGAGGGTAATTCCCTCGTCGAGGTAGGGGGCCGCAACCTCTACGTCGCGGGGATCAACGATAACCGTCACGGGTTCAAACTCCGCCACCGCATTGGCTACAGCGGCCCAGGCACGCCGAACCGATTCGATTTCCTCTGAACTTTCACCGAGTGAGTACCCGTCTGTTGGCCAGGCCACCCAGGTGCGCTCGTGAGGGACTCCCTCCCAGGGCATAACCCACGGCATCACGGATCGATTCATGTGCAGACTCCTTATAACTTTTATACCGTCAACGTTCTAGAATCCTTGTAACTAGTTAAAACTAGACTATCCCTGCAACCTTACGTCCGATAGTGCCGCCACACCCCTTATAACGCTTAAGGGAAAGCAGAAAATCGCCTGAGCACAACGTGAACGTCAACAGCGTCTGTCGCTAAAATAGCGCTTCAATGGGACCACGCGCAAAATACAATGAGAACCCTGCCGCTACAACCCAGAGCAGTGGACTCACCGTTCGTATGCGCCCGGAAAACGCGTGGATAAGAACCCAGCTGATAAATCCCACACCAATTCCATTGGCAATCGAATAGGTGAGCGGCATCACAATAATGGTGAGAAAGGCGGGCAATGCAATCGCAAAATCACTAAAGTTGATGTCGCGGATCTGAACAACCATGAGGGCTCCCACCACGACAAGCGCAGCCGCAGCGGCTTCCAGGGGAACGGCAAGCGTGAGGGGGGTAAAGAACATGGCGGCCAGGAAGAGCAAACCTGTAATGACATTGGCAAACCCGGTACGGGCCCCCTCACCAACACCCGCCGCCGAGTCCACAAATATGGTATTTGACGACACCGAAGCTGCGCCACCGGCAACAGCCCCCACTCCCTCAACAACAAGTGCGGATTTCAGACGGGGGAAGTTGCCCCTCTCGTCAGCAAGCCCGGCTGCCTTGCTGAGGCCGGTGAGGGTGCCCATAGCGTCAAAGAAATTTGTAAAGACCAGGGTAAAAACAAGCATGCTGGCGGCAAGCACACCGATACGTTCAAAGGCCCCAAAGCTAAAATGACCCAGAAGTCCCAGGTCGGGCATCGCGATTAACTGCCCAGGAATCTCTGGAACGTTGAGGTTCCATCCCCCCGCACTCACATAGCTGGGACCCAGTTTAAAAATAGCTTCCACCACAATCGCCAATATGGTTGTTCCCAGGATTCCAATAAGCAGAGCCCCGCGAATCTTGCGAGCGGTCAGCACCCCCATCACAACCAGTCCGATGACAAACACGAGGGTGGGAAGAGTAGCGATAGAGCCCTCCTCCCCCAGCTGAACCGGTGGAGAAGGATTACCACTCGATCGCACAAAGCCGGAATTGACAAAACCGATAAAAGCAATGAAGAGTCCGATACCCACCGTGATCGCCGTCTTCAACTGCGCGGGAACCGCATTAAAGATAAGGGTGCGAAGTCCTGTTGACGCCAGGAGGACGATAAGAAGGCCGTTAATAACCACAAGCCCCATGGCTTCGGCCCAGGTCACCTGGCCCACAACGCTCACCGCAAGAAACGAGTTAATCCCGAGGCCCGCGGCAATACCGTAGGGTAGGTTGGCAACAAGCCCCAGCAGAATGGTAAGTACACCGGCGGTGAGTGAGGTGGCCGCACCAACCTGAGCGGCGTCCAACCACCCACCCTGCACGTCCAGGGTGGCGGCCTCTCTGCTGTGTCCACCCAAGATGAGGGGGTTGAGCACAACGATGTAGGCCATCGTTACAAAAGTAACGAGCCCTCCCCTCACCTCCCTACCCAGGTTAGAACCGCGCTCCGTGATACGAAAGAACTTGTCAACTAAGTGTTTAAAACCTGACGGATACTGCTGGCCAGAGACGCTTGAAGAGGGGTTTTGAGGTTCTTGCACTACAACATAGTACCTGAGTTGACCGGTTTAGTGCCCCGCGCCCGAGTCACCGAGCCGGGTCAATAGCTCACGTACTTCTGCCGGTATCGCGGCTGGAACAATATGCTCCACACCCTCGATCCTGATCACCCCGTCTTGTACCCGGGCAAGTTGCTGCACGAACTTCTTCACCGATACCCCGGTTGCTTCTTGAATATGCCGTGAGACCGCGATCGCGCAGAACACAACCGTGAGATGCGCCTCGATCTTCTCCCGATGCCGGTGATAGATCGGCCTGGCTTTGAGGTCAGTCTTCGCCATCCGAAATGACGCCTCAACATTGAAGAGCTGATGGTATGCATCAATCACCCTCAGCGCGCTCACCGTTAAGACAGGTAGATTCGTGACATACCCCTTGATCCCCGCCCGCTGCCTAGCCGATTCCACCAAAACCTGATCAATGCTCTTGGCTGCGCCACTGATCTTCACGAACCGACTCTTTTTCACAGGCGTGGTCCCGGCAACGACCTTTTTCGCTTTCTCGAGTTGTTTCTCGATATTACGCAGATCCAGACGGGCACGTTTCTCACGGTACTGATACACCACCCGCCGTTCACGCCGCCTTTCACCTTGACCAAACCACTGTCGACACTCAAATACCTGCCCGTCACAGAGTTCAGAACCATCGTGTTGATACTCGGTAACCTCAGGTGGAGTCTTCGCGATCCGGGACCCCACAATGAACGAGTAACCAGCCGTCTCTAACGCGAGAAGATTCGCTGCGGAGAGCATACCTGCGTCACACACAACACTCACCGTCACCTCGGGATGCTGCGCCCGAAACCTGTCGAGCACGGGCACGAGAGTGAGCGTTTCAGCTGTGTTCCCCTCGAACGAATGTAACTGCAGCGGGAACCCGTGTTCGTCAACGAGAAGCCCCAGCACGATCTGGGGTTCGAGCCTGCGTTCTTTGGAGAGACCAGGCTTGCGATACTCATCCTCTTGCTCGACGTAGAAGAACAGTGTGGTGACGTCGTAGAGCACCAACGTGAGGTGCTCAGTCCCCCGGAACGCGACGCAGGCAGCAGAGAACTTATCACGATAGTTGCCCTTCGCGGCCTGGTTCAATGACCGGTGAATGCCACTATACGAGGGCGCTTTGAGTCCGAGATTATCAAGGATACGGATCGTATCGAGTTTGGAAGAGGGCTCGATGATACGCGCGATCACGAGGTCACGAAATACCCGATCGTTCACAGCATCAGTGAAACCAAGCCGGTCGTAAACGCTGACGAGAGTGTCGTAGAGCACACGCGAGTAAGAGTGCTGCATCGTGATACGCGGCCCGGCAGGATCGGCTGGGGTATCGATCTGGAGTTCTGTCTGACCGGTAGCCTGAGCGCGTTCCCTGATGCGAGTTTTCGCGGTCTGGACCATGAACTCGAGTTCCAGATCAGTGTGCGCGGAACCGATATGTTCAATAATGCTGCGCACCCCGCGCGTTTTCGACACGATCTGCACCGCGGTCGCACCTGACCCGGTTTTCACACGGCGTACGTATTCACCCATGAAACCAGGGTACAGACACCCCCCTTAGTGCCCCGACCGTGCTGCTACTCTCGCGTAAACAAGCCATTCCCCGAGCCAAAATAGGCAAGACCACCAAAAAACGGTCAACTCAGGAGAACCGCGCTCCGTGATACGAAAGAACTTGTCAACTAAGTGTTTAAAACCTGACGGATACTGCTGGCCAGAGACGCTTGAAGAGGGGTTTTGAGGTTCTTGCACTACAACATAGTAGCGTGCCGGGGAAACCACTTAGAGCTTCCCACGAAAAGATCAAACCAAAAAACGAGCCCCCGCTGCCGTAGGGCAACGAGGGACTCGTGGAATTTTCCAACATCACGGGGGCCGGAAACGACCACCCCGTGAATGGGACGCAATTAGCGACGCAGCCCCAGGCGCTCGATCAACGAGCGGTAACGGGTGATGTCAACCTGCTGAAGGTAACCCAGCAGGCGGCGACGCTGGCCCACGAGCAAAAGTAGTCCACGACGTGAATGGTGGTCGTGCTTGTGCTCCTTGAGATGCTCGGTGAGATCTTTGATCCGCTGAGTCATAATGGCCGCCTGAACCTCAGGGGAACCTGTGTCACCCGGGTGGGTTGCGTACTCTTCGATGATGGCTTTCTTAACACTGGCTTCAAGTGCCATAGTGATTCCCTTCTCCTTCGCTGCGCGGCGCCCTGGGCAGGATACCCGAGCTCTCTTTATCCGCGGCCGTTCAAACGGCAACCGATTTATAATAGCAGATTCTAGACGTTGTTACCCGCTTCCTATTGGAGCCTCCGGTCGGCACTCTCCTGTTTATCACGCGGAGAACTCGGGGGTCATGGTCGATACGCCGATACGGATCGTAATAGCGGACGAGTTGACAAGAGCCCACACCCCACCAGGACAGCTCCCAGGGCAAGAGCCCCACCAACCGTCATCAGGTTTGTGGGCGCAATGATAATCGAGATTCCCACCAGGGGAAAGACCAGGATACCGCCCACCGTTACAGAGACAAACATCACCCAGCGAAGCGGCGCAAGGACAGCCGTACGGCGAGCCCGATCCACCCGCTGTGGGGAGAGGCCCAACACGCTGAGGCTCTGATACAGGTCGGAGCGATCATATACGGACGCCGCCTGGCTCACTCCCACCGAACAGGTCACCATAATAAAAGATATCGCTATCGTCAGGTAGATTCCGGTGGCAATATCCCCCACCATGATGCGGGCTTCATCGTCCAGGTCATTACCCGTCCCCTGCATAAGGGCGAGCCCACTGCCCGCAATAATCGCCACAAAACTGGTAACGGCAATACCTCCAACCTGCCGCCACACCGCTTTAGGAGACTCCAGGATAAAGCGCATCGCCATCAAGCGCTCCGCTGTCCTGGCCTTTTTGACCTGACGCCGCGCTATCGCAGCGATAACAAGTGGCCCCAGAAGATTAAGCAGCAGAATTGCTCCGACAAATAAACCGAGAAGCATCAGGAGGAACACGGCAACCGAACCGGCACCACCCACCGCTTGTGACACACCAAAAAGCACCACAATACTGATGGCGGCGACGAGGAAGAGCCACCTCTTGAGCGGAGGGGCGTCCGTTCTCATGCGAACGCCAAGGGGTGAGAGAACAACACCCCGGATACCCATCACAGCGCTCAACACGGCGATGAGCGTCATAACCACAACCACAACCATCACGCTCACGGGAGGCAACATCAGTGAAGCTGAGCCAATCGCTTGACCACCAAAATGGATAAGCCCTACCAGAGGAGCGCCCAAAAGATAGAAAACAATCCCCAGAAGAGAACCGGTAAAAGCAATAGCGGCCGATTCCAGCACGGTCATGGTTGACACCGTTGAACTGGTGGCTCCCAGGAGTCGCAGGGTGGAGAGCCGATCGTCTCTGCGACGCGCGGAAAGTCTAGCCGCCGCCCCGCCCAGGCTCAAAAGGGGAACGATCAAAACTGCCGCCGCAAGAAGAGCGCATACAGTATAGACCTCTCCGAGAGATTGCATCCCTGGGGGAGGCGACCACAGAAACATATTGACCCCGCCCAAGACGGTGAGGGCAAGCGCAGTGGCCGCGGCAAAAGCAACAAGAGGCAAAACAACAACCGCGCGAGACACTGATGCCTGTTGCCCGCCACGGCGCATCAGATACCAGACAAGCGTCAGCGGCAGCCTCATCCTCCCTGCGAAACCCGGACGAGATACCGCAGTATGCTCCCCCAGAGCGTATATCGGGTTGGGCTGTCCTGGCGGGCGGCCTCCCGGACGAATATCAATGCCGCTCATGATTAGCTACCTCCGTTCGAGACGCTACTGACAAATTCAGTATTCACCAGGGCTCCATCACGAAGACGCAGGATCCGGTGACAGCGTGCCGCCACGCCCTCGTCGTGGGTAACAACAATGAGGGCGCCGTCACGGTTCAGGGTCGTGTCTCGTAAAATCGTCATGACGTCCTCGGACGTGGTGGAGTCGAGAGCTCCAGTGGGCTCATCGGCAAAAACAACGTCCGGCGCGGTCACCTGAGCGCGTGCGATAGCCACCCGCTGCGCCTGTCCGCCGGAAAGCTGGCCGGTGCGGTTATTCTCCAAACCGGCAAGCCCGAGAGCGGTGAGCCACTCGCCCGCCCTAATCTCGGCATCACGTCGTGAAAAGCCCCCCAGCATCAGGGGCAGGGCGGTGTTCTCGAGGGCTGTGAGCTCCGGGATCAGCAGGCCCTGCTGAAACACAAAGCCAAACCGCTCAAGCCTCAGTAGTGAACGTTGAGCGTCACTCATCTGGCTCAGGATACTTCCGCTGGCTTGCAATGAGCCCCCCACACTCAGCAGGCGTACCTCCCCCGCATCGGGGGTGATGATACCCGCGAGACAGTGCAGCAGAGTGGTCTTTCCAGAGCCTGAGGGACCCATGATCGCTACGGCTTCACCCCGGTTAACAGTAAGACTCACTCCGCGCAAAGCAGTTGTAGTACCAAATTTTTTGGTCAGGTTTTGTGCAATAACAACGGGTTTTTCCATAAGAACAAGTCAACCCGAACCGCACTATTATCACATCAATACAGGGTATTAACTTCTCACTCTGCCCTCCTACCCCAGTACCACACCCGAACACTATCGCACACCGTCTTCTCGGGGATAAAATCGGATTATGATCGTACTCGTTACCATCGCCACCACCCTCGCGGCGGTTTTGCACATCCTAATTTTTTATATGGAGAGCATTGCCTGGCTACGACCCAGCGTGTGGAGACGCTTTGGGCTAGAGTCGCAAGAAGAAGCACAAACCACGCAAAAACTAGCCTATAACCAGGGCTTCTACAATCTATTTCTCGCGATTGGTGCACTGCTTGGTGCAATTCTCTACGGCAGTGGAGCAAATAGCATAGGGCTCACCCTCACATTTTTCTCCCTCGGAAGCATGGTTGCGGCCGCAATCGTTTTAATCACTACGGGAAAGCGGTTTATCCGCTCAGCAGCTATACAGGGGGCGCTTCCGCTCCTTGCCCTCATACTCTTGATCATTAACCTGAGCGGAACGGGAGCAAACTAGCATGCAAGATCACACGGAAAAAGACCACGGTAACGTGATCGCTCACGACCAGGACAACGCTTTAGGCGCTCAGCTACGAGATATAGCGCAGGCAATTGCGATGGAGGCGGGAGGTCTCATTACCCGGCTGCGGAGTGCGGGTGTCACTGTGGCGGCGAGTAAATCATCCGAGGTTGATATTGTGACCGAGGCGGATCGCGCGGCAGAAGAACTCATCGTCAAGCGACTTCAAGAGGTACGCCCTCACGACTCTATTCTGGGCGAGGAGGGCGGCAAAACGGTTACGGGAACGTCCGAAATCACCTGGGTGGTGGACCCAATCGATGGAACGGTGAACTACCTCTACAATATATCCGCATTTGCGGTAAGCATTGCCGCCACCGTCGAGGATAACAACGGCCCGGATGGGAGAACGTCCATTGCTGGCTGCGTATTCGACCCTGTTGCAGGCGAGAGCTTCAGTGCGGTTAGGGGTGGAGGCGCCCACCTGCTCACGGTAACAAAGCAGCGGGTACAGGCCACGGACCGGGCGGAACAGATGCTCAGAGTAAACTCTCCACGATCCCTCAGCCTCTCACTCGTTGGAACGGGTTTTGGCTACACCCCAGAAAAGAGAAGATCACAGGCAGAAACTCTCCTCACCCTCCTTCCGTGGGTGAGGGACATCCGTCGCGCGGGCTCCGCGGCACTTGACCTCTGCTCGGTTGCGGCAGGCCGCCTGGACGCCTACTACGAGAGCGGATTGCAGCCCTGGGACTACGCTGCGGGACTCCTCATCGCGCAGGAGTCCGGGGCTACCGTCTGGGGCCGTGATAAAAGCTCTCCCGGGACAGACCTGCTTATAGCGTCGGCCCCGAGCATCATCGAGCCGCTACACGCGATCGTGTCTTAACTTCTGTTCGACAAGCAACTCTAGGGTGCGTTCTCGCGCGGGTGACCGATCGGGCGGATCCGCCTGCAGCGACCCCGCGCTTGGAGAGATCATCACTTCGTCGAGCCCGTGCTCGGCGCTGAGAGAGGCAATCCGCTGCCAAGCAGCAACAGGTTCGTCAACGACCCACGAGGTGAGCAGCTTATCAATGAGCACACGTTCCTCGTCTGCCAATTGTGCTTCACTAATGTCGTCAGCCCGGGGAACGGCCTCAAGCTTACGTCCCAGCCGCAGCCGCGCAAACTGAAGCAATTGGGGCAGGGCACTGTGGCGCGCCTGCTCGGCTGTCTCGGCGACGGCCGCATTAACCACCAAAAATGACGCGGGCTTGTCGGAGTAGATCGATGCTCTAAAGGTTGAGCGATAAAGATCAAGGGCTCGGGCAAGTCCCGCACCCGCAAAGTGGTGCGCAAAGACATACGGCAGCCCCATCTCCCCCGCAAGCCGGGCTGAGTAGTCTGAAGACCCCAGCAGCCACACCGCGGGGATATTCGTAGCCGCAGGGGTGCCGTGTAGAGCGTAATCGGGGCCGCTCGGCAACCGCACCCGGGTTCCCTGGGGGCTCATGATTGACACGGTATCCATAATCTGTTGGGGGAACCGGTCAACACTTGTTGTTGTTCCCGATTGCCCCAACAGAGCGGTGATCACAGGGTCGCTTCCCGGAGCGCGACCGATACCCAGGTCGATGCGCCCGGGATGTGCTGCTTCAAGCAGTGCAAACTGCTCAGCAATGATCAATGACGAGTGATTGGGCAACATCACACCGCCACTGCCCACCCGAATACGGGACGTGTGGGCAGCGGCCATGGCGATAAGAACGGGCGGATTTGTTGACGCAACCGAGGGCATATTGTGATGCTCGGCAAGCCAAAACCGTTCAAAGCCGAGAGAGTCCGCCGTTTTTGCCAGCGAGACCATTGCGGCAAGAGCCTGTGTTGTACTCTGTCCCGTGCGGACGGGAACCAGGTCAAGCACAGAGAGTTTCATGAGTGATCTTACCCCGCAAACGACCTAGCTGACGCCCAGAAGATCGATAACAAAGATCAGGGTTTTGCCACTGAGCGGATGCCCGGAACCGGCCTGACCGTAGGCCTGCGCGGGAGGCACAACCAGCTTACGACGTCCTCCCACCTTCATTCCGGGGATTCCCTCCTGCCATCCCCTGATCAAGCTGCCCAACGGAAAGTTAATGGACTCGTCGCGGCTCCAGGAAGAGTCAAACTCTTCACCGGTGTCGAACTCGACCCCCACGTAGTGTACGTTTACCGTTGACCCGGCAGCGGCCTCGGGACCCTCTCCCACGATGAGATCGGTGATCTCTAGGGATTCGGGGGCGCTACCCTCGGGAAAATCAATTTCGGGCTTCTCACGTGCTATATCAGTCATACCTACAATCATGCCATGCCCGCACGGCACTAGGTTGAGCCTCTCCCCTCTGCAAGTCTTTGATTGACCGTGGTGTATACGTACGCAGGGGAAGGCGCAACCTAGATTACGCCCAGGGCAATCATGGCATCTGCCACCCGGGTAAATCCGGCAATATTGGCGCCGAGAACGTAGTCCCCCGGTCGTCCGTACTCCTCGGCTGTTTCGGCACAGCGATCATGGATAGAACGCATGATCAAGGCTAGGCGCTCCTCCGTGTGCTCAAAGGTCCAAGAGTCACGCGAAGCATTCTGCTGCATCTCTAAGGCGGAGGTTGCAACACCACCGGCGTTTGCGGCTTTACCCGGCGCAAACAGAACTCCCGCCTGACGGAATTGACGGATCGCGTCGGGAGTGGAGGGCATGTTAGCTCCTTCAGCCACCGCAATAACCCCCGAGCGAATCAGGGTGCGCGCATCGTCTGCCATAAGCTCGTTCTGGGTGGCGCAGGGAAGAGCCACATCGACGCGGGTCTCCGCCGCAATGTCCCAGACGCGAGCCGCGTCGCGATACTCGCTCCGGGAGCCGCGCGCACGCGCGTAATCAGAAAGGCGTCCCCTCTGCTCGTTCTTTGTGTGAATGAGAAGCTCAATATCGAGACCCTCGCTGTCATACACCACACCGCTGGAGTCACTACACGCCACTACGGTTCCACCCAGCTGCGCCACCTTCTCCATCGCAAACAGCGCAACGTTTCCCGAACCGGACACAATGACCTTTTTGCCCTCCAGACCCTTCCCCGCGGATCTCAGCATTTCTTCGGCAAAGAACACGGTTCCAAATCCGGTCGCTTCCGTACGCACGAGCGACCCGCCCCAAGTCAGACCCTTGCCCGTAAGAACGCCCGACTCATAGCTGTTGGTAATACGTTTGTACTGGCCAAAGAGATAACCAATCTCGCGCTGTCCCACACCAATATCACCAGCGGGAACATCCGTATACTGACCGATATGTCCGGCAAGCTCCGTCATGAAAGACTGGCAAAAACGCATGATTTCGGCGTTAGATTTGCCCTTGGGATCAAAGTCGCTACCGCCCTTTGCACCCCCAATGGGCATTCCCGTAAGGGAATTTTTAAAAATCTGTTCAAACCCAAGAAATTTTATGGTGCCAAGCGTCACAGAGGGGTGAAAACGTAAACCACCCTTATAAGGTCCCAGCGCCGAATTAAACTGAACCCGAAAACCTCGGTTAATCTGGGTGCGTCCGGCATCATCAACCCACGGCACCCGAAAGATAATTTGCCGTTCAGGCTCACAGATCCTCTCCAAAATTGAGTTATCAGCGTAGTGCGGATGTTTCTCAATCGCCAGTGATACGGACTCAAACACCTCCCGCATGGCCTGGTGAAACTCTGGTTCCCCCGAGTTTCGGCGCAGATTATTTTCGAAAATGGGACGGACAAGCGGAGAAAGTTGAGTCACTTCGATAAACAGTCTTTCTGAGGGAGGGATAGTAAAGGCACCCCTAAGCAACATAATTGCGTAATTATCGGGTGTACCGTATATAACGAGATTAGTGGTAGATCTCCATAAAATACAGCCAAGATCGTTTCTTCCTATGCCAACCGCCCCTGCAAGACACCATTTTGAGCCTCCAACAAACCCGCGAGACAGTGTGGACTCCGCAAAATTCGATACGCTAGTGGGTGTGAGATTTGCGCATGTGGGAGAAACCGAGTCCGCCGCTACCCGTCTAGCCGTTGTTGTCGACGACAGAGCAGCCTTTGTTGACGACCTGATCCCCAACCCTCCCCGAGATCTACAAGACCTTATCTCTCGCGGATCAGAAGTATCGGCCGCCGTACAGGCCGAGATTCACGCAGCGCTCACCGAGGCGACTCACAGCTCACACACCCCCGCCGTTCCGCTGACCGATCTCCACTTTGGCTCCGCTGTTCAACGACCACCCATCGTGCTCGCGGTGGGACTTAACTACTCTGAGCACGCAAGCGAGCTCAGCATAGACAACACGTCTGGCCCCGTACTCTTTTCCCTCTTCCCCAACTCCCTCACCGGGCACAAGCGCACCGTTCCACTCCCAACCAGACTGAGCGAGGAGGTCGATTACGAGGCAGAACTCGGGGTAATCATCGGGAAAAAAGCCAAAAACGTTTCGGTAGAGAACGCCCTCGATTATGTTTTTGGATACACCGTTGTGAACGATATCACGGCCCGCAACCTGCAGTTCCAGGAGCCGCAGTGGTCTCGCTGTAAGTCTTTTGATGGGTTCACCCCAACCGGCCCGGTAGTGGTGACCGCCGACGAAATTCCCGACCCCCAAAAGACCCGGATCAAAACGGTTGTGAACGGCGTAACGGTGCAGGACTCCTCCGCGGATAAGATGATTCGCTCGGTCGCACAGCTCATCTCTTCTCTCTCGCAAGAAACGACCCTGCTGCCGGGAACGCTCATCTCAACGGGCTCTCCCGGAGGCGCGGGACGCTCGCGCAAACCTCCGCTCTACCTGCACGACGGCACAGTGGTAACGGTGTCCGTTGACGCGATCGGAGAACTCACCTCGTACTGCGCCGCGATCTAAACCGCGACGACTCACGTCGCAAACAGCGTCTAAACATCGGGACGCACCACCACGAGGATCAAGACGCGCGCCACACCACCGGGCGACGCGCGCCACCCGAGCTATTGATTAGCGCGAATAATACTGATCGATGACGTAGCGGGAGTGACACCAGAAAGACGATCAGGTTCAAAGAGGTGGTCAACCTCCTCACGAGTGAGCAACCCGCTCTCCACCACCAGATCCGCAACGTTGGCATTTGCGGCGAGCGCTGTGTGCGCCAAAGAGGCCGCCTCCTGGTACCCGATGTAGGGAGTCAGGGCTGTAATAACAACCACGGAACGCGCAACCATATCGGCCAGGCGATCTTCGTTAGCGGTTATTCCGTCTACACAGTTGACACGCAGAGTCGCAATAGCCCGCTCCAGCCAGGTGATGCTCTGAAAAAGCGAGTGCGCGATAACGGGTTCAAACGCGTTGAGTTGCAATTGGCCGGCCTCAACCGCCATCGTTACGGTCATGTCCGCCCCGACAACAGAGTATGCAACCTGGCTCACGGCCTCGGGAATAACGGGGTTCACCTTTCCGGGCATAATGCTCGAACCGGCTTGACGCGGAGGGAGATTTATCTCACCCAAACCGGCCTGCGGCCCCGAGGAGAGCAGGCGCAGATCGTTGCAGATCTTGCTGAGCTTCACCGCACTCCGCTTAAGCGCCCCGGAGAAGGTGACAAACGCCCCCGTATCGCTGGTGGACTCCACCAGGTCACTCGCCGTCACCAGGTTGAGTCCCGTTATCTCGCGCAAATGACGCACCACGGTTTCCTTATATCCCTTGGGGGCAGTGATACCGGTACCGATCGCGGTTGCCCCCATATTAATCTCACGCAGAAGAGCCTTAGCATCTTCGAGACGCTCGATATCTTCGGCTATGGTCGTTGCAAAACCGTGGAACTCCTGACCGAGCGTCATGGGAACCGCATCCTGCATCTGGGTGCGCCCGATTTTGAGCACCTGCGAAAATTCGGATGATTTATTCAAGAAGGAAACGCGCAAAAGATCGATCTCATTGAGGAGGTTGCGCAGTGAGAACGCCAGGGCAATTTTGATGGCGGTGGGATAGGTGTCGTTAGTGCTCTGGCTACGGTTGGTGTGATCAATCGGATTGATAAATGCGTAGTCACCGCGCGGACGGCCCGCAATTTCGAGAGCACGGTTGGTAATAACCTCGTTGACGTTCATGTTACTGGAGGTTCCAGCGCCGCCCTGGATAACCCCCACCACAAACTGATCAAGGAGCATACCGTTTTTGACATCTTCGCACGCGCGGTCGATGTAGTCCGCTTTTTCCTGACTCAGGACACCGATTTCGGCGTTGGCACGCGCCGCCGCTTGCTTAACACACGCGTAGGCCCGGATGAACTCGGGATACACGGAGATCGGACGCTTTGCGATAGGAAAGTTTTCGTGGGCCCTAGCCGTGTGGATGCCCCAATAAGCATCTGCGGGTATCTCTAACGTTCCCAGGGAGTCTTTTTCAACACGGATGGGGGACGAGGTATTGTTCATGACTGTTTAGACGCTCCAGATTGTCTCGGCGTTGAGTGTTCGTATCGAGGTTTTCCTCACCAATCAAGCCTACTCGTCAGATGACGGTTTCAGTAGCCAGAAAACCGTAAAAGAACGCATTTCTTATGATTCGATTAAAGAAACTGAGATTTTTGGAGGCCTACTAAAAATCGTGATCCTAGGAAAAACCGGTTGGGAAGGGAGTCAAAGTCCATCCCCAACCAGCGTGACTCATGCGATATAACGGGTTCCCGCCGGATTACCGCGCATCACCAACTACGGTGTGCAGTAGGTTATTGTTTTTGCACCGGGAAGAGCCGCGCTAATACACCCTGCGTCCACGCCGCCACTGAGGGAATCACCAAAGTTAGCGGTTAGGGTCAGAACACCATCACCAAAAACAGTTTGCTGCACCCGCTTCGTATCGTCCAAAAATTCAAACGAGGTAAGCGGTTCAAGACCCGCCACGTCCTGAATCTCCATAAAGAACTTCTGAATACGAGCAATTTCTTCCCCGTGCGCTTCAAGCTCCCGGGTATCGAGAGCCAGATTGATTGGTTCGTTATACAGAAGACTCAGCAGTGTGCGCTTACCGCTCAGCTGAGGAAGCTTGTACAAACCCAGCTCCCAGCGGTCAGTTGAAATAACAGAGTCGTGCAATACCGTTTGATAAAGGGGAACCCTGTACTCGGGCGCAAACATCTTGGTTGCTAGGTCGTCGGGTAGATCAGCCTCTTTGAAAAATATTCCTGGTCTCCCCAGGGGATAGTAACCACCCCACACGGCGGTGTTTTTTTGAAAGCTGAAGAAAGAACCCGGCACCGGTGTAGAACTACCGTGAGAGTAGCTAATGGCGCTGTTAGCCCAGTCTGCAGCGGCTTCGGATCCCGTTACCAAGGGGCTGTTCTGAGAAAACTCTCCCAGGGCAAGGGCCTTCATTCGCTCAAGACGAATTTTTCGGTCCTCCGCCTCCGTAGCCGGGCGAAGTGGATTGTAGTCGCGAAAAAGCTGTCCCACCGCGTCCACGTCAAGGAAATAGCTCTGGACACCGTTCTCTGTAAAGCTCTTTACTCGCTCGGTCAGAACGTTGGAATCTTTCTGCGCCTGTCGCAGTGCAGCGCTGCTCAGGTAACATCCGCGTCCTCCAAAACCCGTCACCGGTGTTCCGTCCTTATTCATCACACACCCGTCCGGCCACAGCGGAGAGGGCCACAGGGCCGCGGGAGTGTCAGACTTCTCGGGGTCTTGCGCGTTAGCCCAGGTATCGTAGGGGGCAACCAGAAACCCGGAGTCCTGTGCCAGGCTAACCGTGTAGGGAGATGGCGGGCTTCCATCGGCATCGTATCCAATCCACATGCGGTTAATGCCCAACGCATTGAGCTTATGCACAAGTTCAGGATCGCGCCCGTCACCCCAGACGTAAGCGTGCGGGGCTCCGATGAGCGACTCAACATTGGGGTTTTGCTCTATTTTTTCCCGGAGAGTGACGATGCCCGAGGTCTTGTGAAGATAGTCACGGTAGTCGAGAGCTGCGTCAACCGCTCCACCGGTTGTGGGGGTAAAGATAACTTCGTACGTGGAAGTTTGACGATCAGCGCTGAACTCGTGCGCGGCCTGCGCATAGATCCTCTCGTCTTTTTTCTTAAACTCAAGGGTGGTACCTATATCGGTTGGCACAATAACGTTCAAACCTTGAGTATCATAGGTGGTCCCCCAAAAGGGCATAGATAGATCACCCGCCAATTGCGCCGGCTCATCAAACAGGTCTTCTCCCGCTGCAAGCCAGAATGGATCGGCAACAGGAATAGTTTGTCCGCTACCTCGTGTGAACTCAATGGAGGTGGTATGGGAATCCTGTCCGGTAGCGGGCCACTCCAAAGAGACATCTCGGTCGGACTCCAGGATGATGTGTAGTCTACCCTCCACCTGGCTGGCAGAGGCACTCAGCCCGATGCCTGAGTAGTCCCACAGGGCGGTATCGTCGGTGTTGACAAAACCGTCAACCTTACCGTCGAGGATGGCGGGCTCTGCCCACCGCACCCTCTCGCCGTTATCCTTCTCGAAGTCAATCTGAAGCGAGGTCAGGTCAATCTCGGCGTTCGCGTTACCTAACGGAACGATCAATTTTGTACCCTCATTCGTCACGGGGGCAGCGCTCGCACTGTAGAGCGGTACAAAATAGCCCGTTGTGAGCATCACAACGGTTCCCAGGGCTGTGGCAACAGCCCAGAGTCGCCCGGTAGTTTTTCTCATTCGAAGCATCTTCTTCCCTTCTTTTTAGAAACATTAGGGGGAAGATAAAGTTATAAAACTTTATGAGCCGGAGTCCTACTAGCGCTAACCTCGGCCGTAAAGAAAATAGTACTTAAGGGTCGGAAAGCCTCCCTGCAAAAGCCCTGCGCAAAAACCGCAAGTTCGCCTGAAGGGCAAGACCTTCCACAGAGAGTTCCGCGCTCACCCGCACCTCCTATACTGAAATGGTGCACCCATACAGCCTGTCAGAACCCCTCGTCACCCCTCGACTATCTCTCAGGCTAATGACTCTCGATGACACCGAAGCCATACTCACGTACCAGGCAGACGAAGAGGTTACCCGCTATCTTCCTTATCCTCCGCGGGATCGTGATACCGTCATCAAA
Organism: Lysinibacter sp. HNR; assembly: GCF_029760935.1. Taxonomy (NCBI): domain Bacteria; kingdom Bacillati; phylum Actinomycetota; class Actinomycetes; order Micrococcales; family Microbacteriaceae; genus Lysinibacter; species Lysinibacter sp. HNR. The sequence continues at coordinate 2,099,559 of NZ_CP121684.1, forward strand.
AAAATTCAAGAACACTCGATCAGGGACTCACTCGCACAGGACGGAGACTACATGATGCTCCTCGCGGAGCGTCGCAGCGACGGTGCCACGATAGGGGAGATGTATTTCAAGCTTGATAGCGTAGAGCACTCACGCGCCGAAATAGGCTGGGTATTGCATCCACAGTTTCACGGTCATGGCTACGCCTCCGAGGCCGCTCAAGCCCTACTGGATGTGGCGTTTTACACCATGAAACTACACAGGGTTTTTGCTCTTCTCGATCCCCGCAACGACGCTTCCGTGTCGCTGTGCCTTCGGCTGGGAATGCAGAAGGAGGCCCACCTGCGTCACGACGAATTCTTTAAAGGTGAGTGGGCAGATACGGGTATTTACGGAATACTCAGCGACGAGTGGGAGGAACGCGCGGGGCGGGTGACAAAAGACTAGATCACACGCCATAGACTGTGGCTATGGAACACGATGCCTACACGCTCGCCGTTGATCTCGGCGGAACCAAAGTTGATGCGGCCCTCGTTAGTCGGGGCAGCATAGTCGCGGGGAGCAGGCACAGACAGCCGACAGGATCGCAAGCAACGCGAGAGGAGCTGGCCGCGTCTGTGAGCAGCGCACTCCAGCAATCAATCGCTTCGCTCCCCCCTCACACTTCCATAGACAGGGTGGGAATTGCCACGGCCGGCCCCATTGACACCGGTGAGGGGACAACAACCCCCGTAAACCTCCCGGCGTGGAAAGAGTATCCCCTCCGTGACCTGGTAGCCTCCGCGGTTCTCCCGCTGTTTCCCGACGCACACATTGCTTTTGGTCTTGACGGCACAGCGATAGCCCTGGCCGAGCACCACTACGGTTCGGGACGAGGGGTCACAAACTTTATGAGCATGGTGGTATCCACCGGTATTGGTGGCGGAGTGATTACCGACGGTTCCCTACTCAGAGGCGCCTCGGGTAACGCGGGTCACATTGGCCAAACCTATGTGAGCGGCTTTAGCCAGGCCCTGACGAGCACCCCAGAACCCCGCGGTCCTCGTGCCGGGTTTATTGGTGATTCGCTTACTGTGGAGGAGGTTGCCTCCGGCCCGGCCAGTATCGCCTGGGCGCGCTCCTACGGATGGAACGGCAACGACGGTCACGATCTCGCTCGCGACTACAGCGCCGGAAACGAGATCGCTATTGCCGCGGTAGAGCGTTCCGCGGCGGCCACCGGGCAGGCTATAGCGGGCGCCTCGGCACTCCTCAATCTTGAGCTGGTTGCGATTGGTGGGGGCTTCTCCCGAGTTACGCACGACTACGCTCGGCTGGTGCAGAAAGCCGTGACTCAGCATCCTCTGGCCTACGCGCGTAAAACCCGGGTTGTGGCAAGCGAACTTGGTGATGACGGCCCCCTGCTGGGTGCCGCTCTGCTGGCCAAACAGGGATAGCAGGTCCGGACGGAGTCCTCTTCCGCGGTTCGGCCGCGATGGATTCGCCCGGGCCCGACGCGTTGCTATCCCCTAAGGCACAAAGAGCTCTTCCCGCCAAGGCTCGAGATCGTGTCTCCTCCAAGGCTCAGATGTGTTCTGTGCTTGACTTTGTCACGCCATGCACATAGGTTAGCTAGTGGAGTAACTAACCAATTAAGACCAGTCTGAGGTGTTAATGTTCACGGATGATCAACCCATCTTCCAGCAACTCGCCGCCATGATCGCCGATGAGATCGTCAACGGCGTCTATCCAGAGGAATCTGCTGTGCCCTCCACCAATGAGTACGCAGCTTTTTACCGCATTAATCCGGCCACCGCCGGTAAGGGCGTTAATCTTCTGGTCGAGCAGGGCATTCTCTACAAGAAACGAGGGGTTGGAATGTTTGTAGCCACTGGAGCTCAGGCCATTCTTCGTGCACAGCGACGAGCCGAGTTTCACACCCAATTTATTGAACCGCTCCTTCGCGAGGCACGGATACTCGGGATTGAGCCGACAGAATTATCACAGATAATAGAGGAGAGTCAGCGATGACACACACTGTTGAACTTCGTAACGTCACCAAATCCTTCCGCAAGAATACCGCGCTAGACCGAGTGAGCTTCACCGTTGCGGCAGGATCGGTCTGCGGGTTGCTCGGCCGCAACGGGGCGGGAAAAACCACCCTCATGTCGCTCCTCTCGGGGCAGGACCGTCCCACCTCTGGAACGGTGACGATAAACGGACAGACCCCCTACGAAAACGCAGATACTCTGGCTCAGATCAGTTATATTCGCGACAACCAGCGCTACCCCGACGACTATTACCTGCGGCATGTGCTCCGCATCGCGCCGGCTTTTGCGCAGCGCTGGGATGCAGACCTCGCGGCCGAACTGGCCGACGGCTTCCAGATCCCCGGGAAAACAAAGATCAAGAAACTCTCGCGCGGACAGCTCTCCGCAATCGCGATCATACTGGGGCTGGCCTCCCGAGCCCCCCTCACACTTTTTGACGAACCCTACCTCGGCCTTGACGTGGGAGCCCGCCACTTTTTCTACGATATCCTCCTCCGCGAGATCACCACTACCCCACGAACCGTTCTCTTCTCAACCCACCTGGTAGAGGAAGCGGAGCCCCTTTTTGACCACGTACTACTACTCAATGAGGGGCGTATTGTTATGGATGGCGCCCCCGACGAAATCCGCAAAACCGCCTACATCGCCTCCGGGGCGGGAGAAAGAATCACAAGCTTTCTCTCCAACAAGCGCGTGCTCAATCAGCAAAACACCGGTTCCCTGCGATCGGCCGTTGTCGATGGAGAACTCACCGACGCTGTTGCGTCGGAGGCGCTCGCAAGCGGAGTCCAGGTCACAACAGCAACGCTGCAAGACCTGATGCTGGCCCAGGGTAACCCCGCACAACCGATATCTCCCGATCACCTCTCCCCCGCCTCAGCGTCTCCTGTGGCGTCCTCCATGCCCCCTCCCCCCAAGGATTTCTCATGAACACCGTTATTCCCACCCTCAAACTGCACACTAATAGGCGCCTGTTCTCGTTCTACATACCCCTCATCATCCTGGCGATTGTCGCCCTCGTTTCTGTTGTGATTTCGCTGCTTTTCTGGCGCTCCGGTTCCCAACCCGGATCACCCGACTGGATCATGGGAAGCCAAAGCAATCCCGGGTTGCTCTACTCGTACGCCGGATTTTTTGGTGCCCTCGGCGTAACCACGGTCTCTACCACGTTTCCCTTTGCGCTGTCGCTCGGGGCAACACGGCGAGGATTCACGGGAGGAACCTTCATCTGGCAAATCCTGATTTCCGCTTACCTGACGGTTATGCTCGGTGTGCTCATGCTCCTTGAAGTTGCCACTGGGCACTGGTTCAGCAACTTCTACATTTTTGACATCACCATCCTGGGCGCAGGGAACCTCGCCCAGCTCATTCCCAACGTGTTCCTCGGCACCCTCACGATACTTGCGATCAGCAGCTTCTTTGGGGCTTCCTGGCTACGCCTGGGCTCGCGTGGGCCCCAACTCGTTGCCCTGGGGTTTGTTCTTATCGTGCTGGTGGCACTGATAATATTCATCCCCTCTGCATCCGAGATCTTTAAGGCGTTTCAGCTCTGGTGGCTGGGAGCACTCTCCCTCGCAACAATCCTTCTGTGCTCCGTAGGCACCTGGTTGTTTCTCCGCCCGGTAACGGTGCGGTAGTTCACGGCAAGAACGCGCGGGCGGTCAGCGGCGATTCCCAGATCAGCGACGGCCCCCCGCAGCCCAATCGTCCTCAACCGGGCGGGGAACACGCAGCACAAACGCAGACCAGATTGCCCCCAGATAAAGAACGGTCAGCACCCCGATCGGCACGGTCCACCCTCCCGTGAGGTCGTGTAAAAAACCGATACCGAGCGGTCCTACCGTGCCCAGGGTGTACCCCACCGACTGCACAAAACCGCTTAGCGCGATGGCGCTGTGGTGACTGCGTGTGCGGCGATTGATAAGAAGAAGGGCAATGGGAAAGAGCGCGGGCCCAATCCCCGCCAAAACGACCCAGAGCCAGGTGAGCGTCTCAGGAAAAAGAAGCAGCCCCGCGTAGCCCAGAATTCCACACCCGATAAAGAGGTAGATCAGGGGACTCACGCTTCCCAGGCGATTGGCAAGCCACGGTACCAGGAGGGACGCGGGAAGCCCCATGAGAGCAAAAACACCCAACAGGCTTCCGGCCTCGGCCGTGGTGACACCCGCCGTTTCCGTGAGGATACTGGGCAGCCACGAAAACATGCTGTAGGCGTTCATACTGGAGAGCGTAAAAACCAGGGTAACGGCCCAGGCAACCGGTGAATGACGCATCTTCCCGGTGATAACGGGACCGGTCACGGGAGGGTTACCGGATCGTGCGGTGTCGTTCGGTGCCCCCGCACCCTGATTGTGCAGCGTAGACATTCGGCGATGTGCCCCGATAACAATCGCTACCCAGGGAACCAGCACAACTACGCCAAGAGCCGCCCACACCGCAAAGGAAGCACGCCACCCCGCCTCCGCAGCTATCGGGACCGCAAGAAATGCCGGAGCAAAGGTCCCCACCGCGATTAACGTTGTGTAAGCCGTTGTCATCAAAGCAATGTTCTGGGAAAAGTTTTTCTTTACCAGAGGCGGGAGGAGAACGTTCCCCATCCCTATTCCGGCAAAAATCAGAATACTTCCCACAATAAGCCACACGCTCGAGGGAGAAACGGTGCGAACGATTAGCCCAAAAGCTTGGATCGCTAGTGCAAGAACCGTGACGGACTCCAGAGATGCCCGGCGCACAATTGACGGTGTCAGGGCACCGCAGATCGCAAAGAGAACGGGAGGAAGCATCCCGATAATCGCCATGTCCGAAACACTCAACTGCATATCCTGCGCAATATACACAAAGACCGGTGAGGCGGCAGCAACCGCGCTGCGCAGGTTAAGGGCCATGAGAAAGATAGCAACCAGCACCAAAATCTTTCCCGAGAAGGAGCCAAAGAGAGACGAAGAACCCTTCACAAAAATCACGTCCCCAGAATCCGACGCGTCTCCGCAACATCGTTGGTGATCTGATCAATAAGAAGGTCAAGCGATTTGAAAGCTACCATTCCCCTGATTCTCGAGACAAATTCAACCGTAATGGTGCGCCCATAGAGATCGAGTGTTCGATCAATAACGTAGGCTTCGACTTGGCTCTGGGCAACATCACCAAAGGTAGGGTTCACCCCCACAGAAATCGCGGCGGGGAGTCTCTCGACCGTACCCGCGGCATCGTCCGTGCCCAGGAGCACCCATCCCGCGTAAACCCCATCAGCCGGAACCATCCCCTCCGGCTCTGGGCTCAAATTTGCCGTGGGAAAGCCCAACTCGCGTCCTCGCTGTGCTCCGTGCACCACCTCACCGCGTACGGAGTGTGGCTTCCCCAGCAACTCAGCGGCACGCTCCACCTCACCGTGTTTGAGCGCGGAACGAATCATAGTGGCCGAGACCCGAAGATGTTCTTTTTTGTTTGTGAGCGAGTCGGACGTGTGAATCTTCTCGTCGGGAACAACCACGTTCTCCACCAGCTCAACGGTAAAACCTAGTCGCTCCCCAGCTCTCATCAGGGTGTCGGTATTCCCCGAGCCTCCCTGTCCGTATCGAAAATCGGGCCCCACAAGAACGTGTTTTGCAGATAGTTTTCCCGCCAGAATATCTCTCGCAAAATCGTCGGGCGTGGTCGCGGCAAAGTCGGCGTCAAAGGGGATGTTCACCACAGTGTCGATATTTTCCTGATCCAGGAGTTCCAACTTCTGCGCCTGGCTGAGTAGCGGTTCGGGGCAGGCCTCGGGGGCAACCACACTGAGCGGATTATTACTGAAGGTAAACACGACAGTCGCAAGACCCCGCTCATCCGCCACAGAACGCAATCGACGGAGGATCTGCGTGTGCCCCACATGGATCGCGTCAAACTTGCCCACGGCAACAACAGACCCCGGAAGGTCGGAGGGAATCGTCTCAAGTGAAGAAAAAACACGCATAAGTTTAAACTGTCCGATACGAGTCACGGCGCTTGAGCCAAAGGATACCAAGCACAGGAAGAACAAGAGGAATAAAAATATAACCGCGGCCAAAACCAGACCACACAGTATCGTGAGGGAAAAGATCACCCATCGCCAGGCTCAGCACGCCCACAACCAACACGCCACACATCTCAAAGATAACGGCCGCCCAGGCGATAGTGCGCCACCCCCGACCGGGACGCAGCAGTGCAACCGCGGCAACGCAATACACCACACCCGCGACAGCGGAGAGAAGATATGCCACGGGAGCCTCTTCAAACTTGGTAGCAATTTGATACACCGAACGAGCGACGGCGGCCAAGGCTAAAATACCGTACACCACAACAAGCACCCGGCCCAGACCAATACTTTTTTGCCGCTCAGACTCTCTACTCACCTCAGACATAACAGGCTAAGTTTACTCGTAAATAACGAGGTTCAGTGGCACTCGGCATCACGCGCCCTGCACCGTCCAGATCTGAAGCATACGAAACACCATCACAGCGACGGTTCCTCCCACAACCGCCAGGATGAGATTACTCCACTTGGTGCGATCGCTGAGTGCCCAAAACCCCGCGACAGCGGGAATCGCAAGGGCGCAGATCAGGTACAGCGCAAACTCCAGACCGTCTCCGGTGGGCTGGTTCCCCGCCATCGGCGCAATAATCGCTATGATCGCCTGCGCGATGAGCAACACCTCAACCAGCAGTACAGATCCCAGCGTATAGTCGTTCGGGCCACGCCGAGCCAGGAAAAATCCGAGACAAATAACCGCGGCGATGCACGCGACCCACACCTGTAACCAGGCAAACCACTCAATCATGCGTGCACCACCGGGAAGTTCACAATCACCCGCGTTTCTCCCCGAGTAACGCTCACGAGACCCACCAGACGACCGTCAGGCGCAAGTGCCGCAACAATTGGTGCATGCCAGGCGTGCCCGGCGCCCTCTGTCTGCCCAACACGCACCCGTTTACCCTGCTCAAGCGCCAGGGTCTGTTCCGCGCTCAAGGAGAGTGTGGGAAACAGGTGTGAGGCAACGGAGGCGGCCCCCCGAAGCTGATCGGCCAGGTTGTCGGCATCAAGATCAACAGCGTCCTTGATATCAAACGGACCCACCCGAGTGCGTCGGAGCGCGGTCAAGTGCCCACCCACTCCAAGAGCGTCTCCCAGATCACGCGCGAGGGCCCGAATATAGGTGCCCGATGAGCACACCACCCGCACATCGCAGTCGAGCGCGGTCAGTGTTTTGTCGGTGTAAACCGGACGCGGAACGTCCACAATCACAAACTCGCTCACCGTCACGGGCCGGGCCGGTAGATCAACACTCTCACCGGATCTCACCCGATCGTATGCTCTCTTTCCAGCCACCTTAATCGCGCTTACCGCGCTCGGACGCTGTTTAATATCCCCCGTAAGATCACGAATACCCAGACTCAGCCGCTCCGGGGTAATAGCCCGAATCGCCTCCTCAGGGGCGGTTTTGAGAGTTTCTCCCTCTCGATCGTCGGTCACCGTTGTTGAACCCAACCGTATGGTGGCCACATATTCCTTATCCGCACCCACCAAAAACGTGAGCAGACGGGTGGAACTTCCCACCCCCGCAACAAGCATCCCCGTTGCCATCGGATCAAGGGTCCCCGCGTGACCCACCTTTTTGAGGCCCAACTTCTTACGGATTCGCGACACCACATCGTGACTAGTCATGCCCTCGGGCTTATCGATCAGCAGAATACCCGTGGGAACCGTCCCGTCAGCAAGAGACACAAAACGTCCTAACAAAAATCGTGGAACACGCGAACCGGATGATCGGAATCACTGAGATCCACGGCAGCCGCCGCATACGAAATGGGCCGCACCCGCTGTCGGTACAGAGTATCGGCGGCGGCGTTACGAATAGCAGACGGTGAATCACCCACCGAAACCCTATCCGAAAAAAGCCACAGAGATTGATTCCACACTCCGCGAAGCGTGGGTCGATTCAAAAACGGACCGTCCACGATCAGAACCGCATCCGCGGGCGCGGTTATCCAGCGGGACTCATACGGTTGGTCACGCTGTTTATCAAATCCCTCACACACAAAGCCGGTACTACCACCGAGTTTGAACGGGCCGATAAGCACTCTGCGGAGGAGAGACTCGTCATACGCGTACTCGTAGTATCCACGACTGGAGTCACGCCCCATCAGATAGCGGATAGCGGCCGGGGCAAAAAAGTCCTCCAGGCTGGCACGAAAAACCGCGACACTCCTGTGGGTAAACTCCTGGGCGAGATCATCGGCAAAGGCACCACCCGCAGCACCATAAGCCGTATCGCAGCCCAGTATGGTGCGACCACGCGGATAGAGCGCCAGATAGTCGTCGATCAGTTGGGCGATGACCTTCTTCTTTGCGCTACTCCACCTGAACATGCCCCCAGTCTACGGTGCTCCCGCTGCGATACGCTTGTGGTCATGGAAAAATGGCGGCTTATCAACTCGTGGTTTGCCGCGAACCGCCGCGAACTACCGTGGCGCGGGCAGGAAACCTCGGCATGGGCCGTACTCGTCAGCGAATTTATGCTGCAACAGACCCCCGTCATCCGGGTCATCCCCCGTTTTTTGGAGTGGATGGAACGCTGGCCCACACCCGCAGCGCTCGCCGCTGAGCCCGCAGGCGAGGCTCTACGGGCATGGCACAGCCTTGGCTATCCTCGTCGGGCACTGTGGTTACACCGCGCGGCCACAATCATCACCGAGCAGCATGGCGGGGTGGTTCCACGAGACGTGGACACGCTCCTCACCCTCACCGGGGTGGGTGATTACACCGCGCGCGCCGTCGCCGTCTTTGCCCACGGTGACAGACACCCCGTTGTTGATACCAACACCCGTCGCGTTATCGCGCGCGCGGTCAAGGGGCAGGCGGAAGCCGCACCCCCAAGCACCGCATCCGATCTGCGAGACATGACAGAGCTTATGCCCGAGGATGATGCGGAAGCGGCTACCTTTAACGCCGCCATCATGGAACTGGGTGCCCTGGTGTGCACCGCAAGAAACCCGCTCTGCGACACGTGCCCGCTTGCCGCAGACTGCGCCTGGAAGCAAACGGGCTACCCCGAATACACCGGCCCCAAAAAACCGGTGCAGAAGAAATATGAGGGTTCCGACCGTCAAGTTCGTGGTCTCATTATGGCGGAGGCCCGTACCAGCACCGGGCCCGTCGCCCCCGAGCGTGTTGAGCTGCTCTGGGACGACGTGATCCAGCGCGATCGTGCCCTCGCGGGACTCCTCAAAGACGGCCTTCTTGTGGAACGCCCGAACGGCTACACGCTCAGCGACGGTAGTTAGGAGCCTCTACCACCATCTGCACATCGTGCGGGTGCGACTCCTTGAGGCCCGCCGCAGTAATCCGCACGAACTTACCGCGAGCCTTAAGCTCCTCGATCGTGCGGGCACCCACGTAGAACATGGATTGGCGCAGACCGCCGATAAGTTGGAAGGCAACGGCAGACACCGGTCCGCGATAGGGAACCTGACCCTCAATACCCTCAGGAATCAGTTTCTCATCACTCGGTACATCCGCCTGGAAATAGCGATCCTTGGAGTAGGAGGTACGCTCGCCCCGGGTTTGCAGGGCCCCAAGAGAACCCATTCCGCGATAATTTTTATACTGTTTTCCGCCCACAAATACCAGGTCTCCGGGGCTCTCATCGGTTCCCGCCAGCAGCGAACCCACCATAACCGCGTCCGCTCCCGCAACCAAAGCCTTTGCAATGTCACCGGAGTACTGCAAACCGCCGTCGGCGATCACGGGCACACCGGCCTCGCGCGCCACACGGGAGGCTTCATACACCGCGGTCACCTGAGGAACACCCACGCCGGCAATAATACGAGTGGTGCAGATCGACCCCGGCCCAACGCCAACCTTCACGGCGTCCGCCCCCGCATCAACCAGCGCCTGAGCACCCGACCGAGTCGCCACGTTCCCACCCATGATGTCGATATTCGCAAAAGAGGGGTCACGCTTGAGCTTTGCAATAATTTCAAGAACCCCGCGGCTATCACCGTTTGCGGTGTCAACAACCAGGAGGTCCACCCCCACATCGCGCAACGCCTCGGCACGCTGCCAGGCGTCTCCAAAGAAACCGATAGCCGCCCCCACTCGAAGGCGTCCGGAGTCGTCCTTAGTGGCGTGCGGGTATTTCTCGCGCTTATCAAAGTCCTTCACCGTCATGAGGCCTCGAAGCTTTCCCTCGGCATCAACCAGTGGAAGCTTTTCGATTTTGTGCTCTCCTAGCAGAGCAAATGCCTCTTCCGGCGTGGTGCCCACAGCGGCGGTGATCAGCGGGGTTGGAGTCATCACGTCGCGCACACGGGTGGTGTTCTTTGTCACAGGATCAACAAAACGCATGTCCCGATTGGTGATGATTCCCACCAGGATTCCCCGATTATCCACAACGGGAAGCCCACTCACCCGGTACTCGCCACACAGGGCATCAACCTCAGAGACCGTCGCCTCCGGGTTTGTTGTGACCGGATTGGTAATCATCCCGGACTCATTCAGCTTGACCTGTCTAACCTGCTCAACCTGATCCTGGATTGACAGATTACGGTGCAGTATTCCAATTCCACCCTGCCTCGCCATTGATATAGCCATGCGAGCCTCAGTCACGGTATCCATCGCGGCGGATATCAGTGGCACTGCCACCCTAATTCTCTTGCTAATACGCGAGGAGGTGTCAGCCTCACTCGGAATGACGTCCGTGTGCGCCGGCAAAAGCAGCACATCGTCGTAGGTTAGTCCGGTAAATCCAAAAGGATCGTGCTGATCCATAACACCCTCTTGTGGTTAAAGTTGCAACGGAGTCGGCGCTCACGTGAAGTGCCATCTAACAATCGTAAACGACTTTACGTGCGGATATGCTCCTTACTCACTTTACCGGGCGGTAGGAACGGGTTTCACCCTCACCGTCCCTCACTTCCCCCTGCGACCCCCGCGAATTGTGCCCCACACGACGATAAGTATCGCGACCCACACCAGGGAGAACCCCAGCCATCTCTCCGAGGGCATATTCTCCCCCAGAACAAAGACTCCGAAGAGAAACTGTAGGATCGGGGCCAAGAATTGAGTGAGCCCCAGCTGTGTCAGGGTGCTGCGGCGGGCACCCGCCGCAAAAAGCAACAGGGGAACCGCGGTGATAACTCCCAGACCACACAGCAACAGGGTGTGGGTGAGAGAAACCCCGATGAAGCTCAGGGCAACAAACTGTGAGACGACCACTAGCTGCACGATGGCAATCGGTGCTAATAAAACGGTTTCTACGGTCAGCCCGGCAACCGCCCCAACAATTACCCCCATCTTCTTTTTCACCAGTCCATACAGACCAAAAGACATCGCAAGAACAAGCGCAGCCCACGGTAGACGCCCGTAATTCAGGGTGAGGATCAGAACCGCTATAAAAGCCACACCGAGGGCGACCCACTGCGTGAGAGCCAATTTCTCACGCAGAAACAAGACCCCGAGCAGAACGGTCACGAGGGGGTTAATAAAGTAACCGAGACTAGCCTCGACCACGTTGTTGTCGAGTATCAGCAGAACAAAGAGCTGCCAATTGATGTAGATGAGAACACCCGCAACCATAAGAAATCCGATGGTTCTGGGAGATTTGAAGAGGATGCGTAACTGTCCCCAGCCACGCATCGCGGTGAGTAAAATCGCGCAAAAGGCCAACGAAAATAAAATCCGCCAGGGCACAATTTCAAAAACATTCGCGGACCCGACCAAGAGGAAGTACGCGGGGGCAATGCCCCACAGAAGGTAGGCCCCAACCGCATAGATCAGACCGGAGCGCGTATTCACTTCTCTATCCTAGTCCCCCTGCAAAACGGGGCTCTTAGAGGTGGGGTCAACCCCATAGGCTCAAGAAAAATCAAAACCTAAACTGCTGTTCCTATAGCGAGAGACAGAGCATAGATGTCAACCGGATGCCTATACGGGGTTAAAAAAGTTGTGGGTCCGGGAAAGATACCCGAACCCACAACTCACAAATTTTTTCTAGCGAACCACCACGGCAAGCACATCACGCGCAGAGAGCACAAGATAGTCTTGACCGTCGTACTTAACCTCGGTTCCACCGTACTTGGAGTAGATGACCTTGTCACCCACGGCGATGTCGAGCGGAACGCGGTTTCCATTGTCGTCGATACGGCCGGGGCCTACCGACACAACCTCGCCCTCCTGGGGCTTTTCCTTAGCAGTATCGGGGATGACTAGACCAGACGCGGTTGTCTGCTCTGCCTCAACCTGCTTGATAACAATCCGATCTTCGAGCGGCTTAATGGAGACCGACACGTTTGACCTCTTTCTTAGTAACTAAAAGACGTGAGTTAGCAGCCTCTATAGGAGAGTGCTAACTAGAAGTTTAGAGCGCGATTGGCACTCACGCAAGGCGAGTGCCAACACACTGCCCTCCAATACTGTACTTTTGAAGGGTGTCGACCGTGAACCATGACGGTGTGGATTTTCTTCTCAGCCGCGAGGGCCTGGCCATCCTGGCTCGTGAAGCAGATTCCGCCCCCACAGACCCTCTTCGGGAAGTGAGCAGACTTCGCGCAGAAGGACTTGCCCCCTGGCAGGTGTCCGCGCTCCTGGGCCAGGCAGCGCTGCGGCGACGCGCAATCCAAAAGTTTGGAGCGCTCGCGTCGCGTCTCCTCTTCACAGAGGCAGGCCTCGAGCAGGCTACCCGAAGCATCGTCGCCGACCATCATGCCACCCGCTACGCTGACGCGGGGCTGAACCGAGTCGCAGATCTCGGTTGCGGCATCGGGGCAAACTCACTCGCGCTCCAGCGCGCGAACCGAGAGGTTACTGCGGTAGAACTCGATCCACTCACCGCAAAGATAGCCGCACACAATCTCACGGTACAGGGCGCGGAGCTATTCTCCGGCACGGTCGTTCCCACCGCCACGGTTATCACGGGTGATGCCGAATCGTTCCCCCTCGACGGTGTAGACGGCGTTTTTCTCGACCCCGCCCGCCGCACCGCGGGGCACTCCAACACCCGCCGGATCACAGACCCCGACGACTACTCACCCAGCCTTCACTTCGCCCACAATCTAGCGCTGCGACTCCCCACCGGCATTAAGCTAGGTCCCGGCCTGGATCGTGACCTCATTCCCGAGGGGGTTGAGGCACAGTGGGTTTCGGTCGACAACCAGGTAGTTGAAATGGGGCTCTGGTCGGGGCCCCTGGCCCGTCCCGGAGTGGGACGCTCAGCGCTTCTCCTCGCCACAAAGGGCGAGAATCGGTGCTATGAGCTCAGTGCGGCGCAGGACTCCGAGGATGCCGCGGTGACCGGGCTCGGAGAGTACCTCTATGAGCCCGACGGTGCCGTCATCCGGGCCCGTCTTATCGGCCTGCTTGCGCGACAGATTGGCGCGGGAATGCTGAGCGAGGGAATCGCGTATCTCTCCTCAGAGACGCTCACTCCCACACCATTTGCCTCGGCCTTTAGGATTGTTGAGGTATTCCCCTTTCAGGAGCGCCGCCTCAAACAGGCAATGCGCGCCCGCGGGATCGGCAGCCTTGAGATCAAAAAACGTGGCGCGGATACCGACCCGGCACTCCTGCGCAAGAGGCTACAGTTACGCGGCCCACACCACGCCACCCTCATTATCACGCGCCACGGCCACAAACACGTTGCCCTGCTTGCAGAGAGGCTCCCCGCGTTTTCTTCCTGACTCGGAAATATCACGACGCCGCACGCTTCCACGCTTAACGAACGTGAATCTCCGTCACGGGCAGTGTTGAGTCGGCCCCAAAACCCAGCGTAGAGGGTTCGTGTCCCGCCATAATAAGTTGGGCACCCAGGGCGGCGATCATCGCACCGTTGTCGGTGCAGAGGCTCAGCGGCGGAATCCTCAGCTCAACCCCGGCGGAGGCAGCTCTCTTGGCGGCCAGGTCACGCACACGAGCGTTTGCCGACACCCCACCACCCAGTAGGAGTCGGGGCACCCCCAGATCGTTACAGGCCGCGAGCGCCTTGGCCGTCAGGACGTCGGCAACCGCCTCACGGAAGCTCGCCGCAACGTCGGCGGTGGGAACTGCCTGTCCCGCATCCTGAAGCTTCTCCACGTAGCGCGCCACGGCGGTTTTAAGCCCGGAAAAAGAAAAATCGTAGCGGTGCTTCACCAGATCTTTGGGCAGGCTGAGGCCCCTCGGAAACCGGATAGCCCGGGGGTTACCCTGTGTAGCGACCCGATCAATGTGTGGGCCTCCCGGATAGGGTAACCCTAAGATTCGTGCAACCTTATCAAAAGCTTCTCCCGCCGCATCGTCAATTGTCTCACCGAGCAGTTCCACATCACCCACCAGATCACGCACCAAAAGCAACGAGGTGTGCCCCCCGGAAACCAGCAGGGCCACGGTGGGAAATTGTAGCGGCTGCTCGCTGTCAGGGCCGCGCAAAACATCGGCACCCACGTGACCCACCAGGTGGTTTACCGCGTAAAGGGGTTTATCGGTGGCCAGCGCGAGCGCCTTAGCGGCCCCCACACCCACCATGAGTGCTCCCGAAAGACCCGGGCCACTCGTGACCGCAATCGCATCCAAATCCTCATACGAGACGTTGGCTTCCCGCAGCGCACCCTCAAGGGTAGGTCGCAGCGCCGAGACATGCGCACGGGCGGCAACTTCCGGCACCACACCTCCGTAGCGGGCATGCTCATCCATGCTGGAGGCTATCACATTAGCCAGGAGCGTTGTTCCCCGTACAATCCCAATGCCCGTCTCGTCGCAACTGGTCTCAATCCCCAGCACAAGTGGTTCCTGTCGATTCATTGGGCCTCTTCCTCCTCACGAGGTTGTCCAGGCTTCCAGCCGCTCAGTGCGAGCCGCATGACCACGGCGTCCATCCCGTCCGGCTGGTAGTAGCCGCGACGGATGCCAATACGTTCAAACCCCAAGCTCTGATAAAGGCCCTCCGCTACCGGATTGTCTTTTCGGACCTCGAGAAAAATCTCACGTGCCCCCCTGCTTTGAGCCTCGCCCAGTAGCATCTCGAGCATACGCCGGGCAAGTCCCCGGCCTCGCCACTCGGGAAGCACAGCGATCGTCTGGATGTCGCCCTCCCCGGCACCGCGGGAAGCCAGGAGTCCCGCGTATCCCACGACGGCACCGTCTCGGGTGAGCGCCACCAGGTAGCGTCGATCAGCCGCGAGCAATTCTCCGCGCATGGAGTTCACCGACCAGGCGTCACGGTTAAAGGTCTGGTTTTCAATCACCATAATGGCGTCAAGATGAGCCACGGTGGCATCCCGCACAACGATCTCTTCGACCATACTCACGCCGTCACCCGCTTGGGTCCCCGCGACAGGGTCACGTCCGGCGAGCGCAGGTAGAGAGCCTCTCCCGTTTCAAACGCACTCCCGCGTGTTCGCATCAGATCGGCACGCTCAATCAGGGAGGTAGCCCGGAGTCCCACCCTGTTACCGTCAACCGTGGGAATGCCTGACGGTACCTGATCCGGTTTTGTCACGACGGGCCCGTCTTTTCGTTCCCAGAAAGCCGCCATGCCCCCCTCTGTCACAGCCGTATAGCGCGACCAGTAGACTTCCCTGCGACGAGCATCCGTAACTACGACCAGGTCTTCCCCAAGCGTCACTGGCTGATCCCAGGCTATCGCGTCGTGGCTCACGATCGATTCAAGAGGCACTCCTCGGCCGGCGGCAAACGCCTGCGCCGCGGCGATGCCCACCCGGAGCCCCGTGTAGGGGCCGGGGCCAACACCATTAATCACACCGGTAATCTGCGCGGGATGAACCCCCGCATCGTTCAGCACCCGACGGATAAGATCGCCAATGGCTTCGGCATGCGAAAAAGCGTCCTCCGAAACCGCGTCGTAAAGATCACCGGAGCCTGTTTTCACGCCGACGCTGGTTCCCAGCGACGTATCAATAGCAAGAAGCACCATACAAGAGTACCGCTAGAGGCTGAGGCCTCCGGCCCAGCGCGGTCCCAGGGCAGTGAGGGTTACCCGGCGCGGCTCAATGATTTCCTCGGGTTCGTCATCGCCTCCCGCGCTATTCGGCCTCTCAATAACCACGCGCAGAAGCGATTCGGATATCCCCTCAAGCATGCCCGCGCCCCACTCCACGATCACAACCGAGCGGGCAAAGTCGATGTCCAGGTCGTCAAGCTCCACCGCGTTCGAGAGCCGATAGGCGTCCACATGCACAAGGGGTGGCCCGCCCACGAGCGAGGGGTGGGTGCGAGCAAGAACAAAAGTTGGACTCGTAACGGGTCCCCGAATCCCTAAGCCTTCACCGATTCCCCGGGTGAGGGTTGTCTTGCCAGCCCCCAGCGGTCCGGTCAGTTCCAGGAGGTCTCCCACGCGCAGAAGCGCTCCCAGTTTCAGCCCGAGATGATGCATCTGTTCGGGGTCACTCACGGTAATAACGCTCATGGGTTATGTGTAGATCCGTTCAACTCGACGACCGAGCCGGGTTATTATTTCGTAGTTGATGGTGCCGCTGGCCTCAGCAAAATCTTCTACACTGGGAATCTGTGCGAGCGGATCTCCAAAAAGAATCACGGGGTCCCCCACGGAGACGTTTGTGTCACCTACATCAACAACAAATTGATCCATCGCTACGCGGCCTGAGATACGGAAGTTTTTACCCCCAAGAGACACGCAGGCAGAGTTTGAAGCTGACCGCGGAATCCCGTCGGCATAGCCCATCCCGACAAGCACCAGGGTGGTCTCCTGAGACGTCGTGTAGGTGTAGTCGTAGGATACCCCGGAACCACCGGGCACTCGACGCACACTCAAAACGGTGCTCTCCAGCCTCATCGCGGGTTTTAATCCGATGTCAGCCGGGGTGAACTCGGGCAGCGGAGAGAGGCCATAAATCATCAGGCCGATGCGAACCATGCTAAAGGGAAGTTCCGGGTACCTGAGGGTGGCTGCCGATGCCGCTATGTGGGTGAGCCGGGGTGCAACACCGTGCTGAGCCGCGAGTTCAACGATGAGTGCAAGCTTGTCGATGGCTTCCCTGTCCTCTCGACGGGAAGCGTTAGAGAGATGACTAAACAGACCCCGAATCCTGATGTCGCCGTCAGCTTCCAGCTCGCGGGCTCGGACAATACCCGCGAGCGCATCACCCGGGGCAAAGCCGTTTCTTCCGAGTCCCGTGTCAAACTTCAGGTGAACCCCCAGAGGAGCCAGGTTATCCGCACGACCCCGAGACGCCTCAGCAATCGTTTCAAGCTGCGCGAGAGAGCTCACACCCAGATCGATTTTGTGTGTTAACGCAACAGAAAAATCGGTGTAAGGTCCGTGTATCCAGCAGAGAATTGGTTCCTGTATGCCGGCCTCACGGAGTTCCATAGCCTCGTCGACATCGGCTACCCCCAACCAGGTAGCGCCCCCGTCAACGGCGGCGCGAGCGCTCTCGATGGCACCGTGACCATAAGCGTCGGCCTTCACGACTGCCATTACCTCGCGGCCCGGGATTATACTCCGCAGGGTGGCAACGTTATGACGGATCGCGTCACGGCTAATAATCGCACGACGCAGGCTCGTGGAACTCATCCATTGCCTCCCTCAAGCACAACAAAGGCCGTGGCCACTCCCGCGTCGTGGGTGAGGGAGAGATGCACCCGGGTAATAGATAGGTGAGCAAGAATCCGTTCCAGCGCGGCTGTTCTCTCAAATTCGGGACGACTCTCGTTAGTTTTTGGGACAATCAGATCGCGCCACGAAAGATCCCTGTCTCCCCCCAGGGCCTTTATCAGAGCCTCTTTTGCCGCAAAGCGAGCGGCACGGGAGGCGGGCGGGAGGCCTCTTTCTCCCTCGCTAAAAAGACGGTTCAGGAGCGCCGGAGTACGCGCAAGTGAACGCTCAAAGCGTTCGATCTCCACGGTGTCCACCCCGATGCCTACGATCATTCTTCTCCACACTACAGGGTGCGCTCTCGCGCAGCCGCCCATACAAAACTACTTCATGACGCAAGACTACTGTACGAGAGAACTCACACCGCGTCTTCAGCCAAGAGGCCCTACCAATCGTTTCTACTCAACCGTTACTGATTTTGCCAGATTGCGGGGTTGATCAACATCCAGGCCCTTGGCCGTCGAGAGTTCCAGAGCAAAGAGTTGCAGTGGGACAACCGACAGTAGCGGCTGGATCAATGGCTCAGCAAGGGGAACGGGAATAACCTCGTCGGCAAACGGTAGAACCGCCGCATCACCCTTCTCTGCAATCGCGATGACTCGGGCACCGCGCGCACGAATCTCCTGGATGTTCGACACCACCTTCGAGTGCATCGTTGAGTCATCCCTCGGGCTTGGGACGAGCACAAACACGGGCTGTCCCGGCTCAATTAACGCTATCGGACCGTGCTTAAGCTCACCGGCGGCAAATCCCTCCGCGTGAATGTACGAGATTTCCTTGAGCTTTAGCGCACCCTCGAGGGCTATGGGGTATCCCACGTGACGCCCCAGGAAGAGCACGGAACGGGTATCCGCCATCCAGTGGGCCAGGTTGTGGATACTCCCTCCCACCTCAAGCACCTCGGAGAGTTTCTCCGGCACCTCGGACAGCTGGGTGGTGATGTTTGCAAGCTCCGCGGTGGACAGCGAGCTGCGAACACGAGCCAGATGCAGTCCAAAGAGATAAAGCGCTACGATCTGGGCCACAAAAGCCTTGGTTGAGGCAACCGCAACCTCCGGCCCCGCATGAGTGTAGATAACACCGTCTGATTCTCGAGGAATGGTCGCGCTCTGGGTGTTGCACACCGAAAGCGTTTTTACGCCGCGCTCACGAGCATATTTAACCGCCATGAGAGTGTCCATGGTCTCGCCCGATTGGCTCACCGAAATCAGCAGGGTACGCTCGCTCAGCACAGGGTTCATGTAGCGAAACTCGTGACTGAGCTCAACCGCCACGGGTATCCGTGACCACTGCTCAATCGCGTATTTAGCCACGGATGCCGCATAGGCAGCCGTTCCACACGCCACAATAACGATCCGGTCGATGGCGCGCAGGGCTTCATCCCCCAGGCCCTCCAGCTCGGGGATACTCACGGTTCCATCGCCGATACGACCGCGAAGCGTGTTGGCGATTGCCTCCGGCTGGTCAGCGATTTCCTTGGCCATAAAGCTTGACCAACCGCCTTTGTCGGCCGACGCGGCGTCCCACTCAACCTCAAAGGGTTGAACGTTAGCGGGCTCCCCGTTGAAATCTGTGACCACAACCGAGTCTGACGTGATTACTGCGATATTGTTCTCGTTAATGGCCACCGCTCGCCTGGTGTACTCAACAAAAGCGGCAACATCGGAGCCTAGAAAGTTTTCCCCGTTACCCAACCCGATAACCAGAGGAGAATTGTGTCTCGCAGCAACAATCACCCCCGGCTCCTCGCTGTGCACGGCGAGGAGCGTGAATGTTCCTTCGAGCCGCCCCACCACCCGACGAAACGCCTCGCGCAGATCTCCCACTTCACGGTACACTCGACCCAGCGTCGCGGCCACCACCTCGGTGTCGGTCTCGCTCTCGAGCGTGTATCCGGCGGTAAGCAATTCGTTTCGCAGTTCTACAAAGTTTTCGACAATCCCATTGTGGATCAGGGCCAACCTACCCTCATCGGCCAGGTGGGGGTGAGCGTTTGCATCGGTGGGACCACCGTGGGTGGCCCAGCGTGTGTGGCCGATTCCCGTGTTACCCGCGGCGAGAGGTTCAGCCTCAAGGTTTTCTGCAAGAACAGCCAGCTTCCCTGCGCGCTTGCGCGAGTCGATAGCTCCCCCGTCGGTCACCACGGCAACACCCGCAGAGTCGTAACCACGATACTCAAGTCTCTTGAGACCGCCCATAAGCACGTCGAGAGTGTTGTTTGATCCTACATATCCCACAATTCCACACATAGCTTCCTATTTTAGTGGCACTATTAATTACCTATGACTGATTTAATACGCGGAACACGGGCAGATCTGGCCAATCCCTTTACCGAAATTGACCGCCGCAAGTGGGCAGTTCTCGCACCCTCAACCCCCCTCCCCCTCACAGAAACCGAGATTGTTCAGCTGCGTGGACTGGGCGATCCCCTTGATATTACTGAGGTTAACGAGGTCTACCGCCCCCTGAGCCGTCTGATCAATATCTTTGCCGCTGGTAATCGCCAACTCACGAGTAGGGCAAACAGTTTTTTGGGGGAAAATTCTCAGCCTTCCCCCTTTGTTATCGGCATTGCGGGCTCCGTTGCGGTGGGGAAATCCACCATCGCCCGTCTGCTTCGAGAGCTTCTCGCCCGCTGGGAAGACACCCCTCGCGTGGAACTCATCACCACCGACGGTTTCCTCTACACCAACGCAGAACTTGAACGTCGCGGAATCGCTCATCGCAAAGGTTTCCCCGAATCGTATAATCGCCGGGCACTCCTCACCTTTGTCAGCCAGGTGAAAAGCGGTGCCGCGGAGGTTCATGCCCCCTTCTACTCACATCTCACCTATGACATCGTGCCAAACGCCCAGATAACGGTGCGTCGGCCCGACATCCTCATTGTGGAGGGGCTCAATGTGCTTCAGCCCGCAACCACTGACCATCCCCTCGCGGTGAGTGACCTCTTTGACTTCTCGATCTATGTGGATGCCCGCACAAGCGATATAGCCAGCTGGTACGAAGAACGCTTTCTTGCCCTCCAAAAAGGCGCTTTCACCGATCCCCACTCGTATTTCCGACGCTTTGCCGACCTCACGGAAGACCAGGCCCGCGCGCTGGCCATGGAGTACTGGAAAAACATTAACGAACCCAACCTCATTGAAAACGTAAGGACCACCCGCCAGAGGGCCACGCTTGTGCTTCGCAAAGACAGAGACCACACCGTGCAGAAGGTCTTGCTGCGCAAGCTCTAGCACACAATCGCAAAGCCTCGGGTGGTTTAGAGGATGGGCTCGCGAGCCCAGAAATAGAACAGGTGCAACCGGTTGCGTCGGATACGGCAATCAAAACTCAAAAACCACAGCGCCTCAATTTTTGCGAGGATAATGTTTTGCCGATATCCTTACACAGTTAAGCCTTTTTGAAACGGAGTCCCCTCATGCCTCGGCTTCCTCGCGTCAAGTCACGCCAACTTATCCTGATACCCGCTCTCATAGCCGCACTATCGCTGAGTGCATGCAGCGTCGTAGCGCTGCCCAACAGCACCGACGAACGCGATGATCGCGGAGGTACTACCATGGAGGGCGAGACAGATGTTTTTGATCTGCGGGAAGGCGACTGCTTTAACGACAACAACGCACCCCTGAGCGAAGACTCCGATTCTATTGACGACACCATCACCTCCGCAGGGTACTACGACAGCAACGAGGACGACGAGGTAACCAGCGTCTACACAGTACCCTGCGAACAGCTACACGACTACGAAGTGTACAAAAACATTATTCTCGAGGGTTCTCGCTATCCCGGTGACGATGAGATCGATACTCAGGCTGATGAGGCGTGCTGGGCCGAGTTTGAATCTTTTGTAGAATTCCCCTACGCGGATTCAGAGTTCTGGTACACCTACTACACCCCCACCGCGGAGGGATGGAGAATCCTGCAGGACCGAACCATATCGTGCATCATATTTGCGGACGAGCCAACCACGGGCACCCTTGCAGGCGCGGCACGCTAGGCACCACAACCACACAAAACGCTTAAAGAGCGGTGCGCGCACGAACCACGTCGGCCAGGTCGTCAGCCAGTTGGGCGGCGGTGTGTTGCTCCCGCGCCTCAACCATCACACGTACCACAGGCTCGGTCCCGGAGGGGCGCAGAAGCACGCGTCCGTTCTCCCCGAGAGCAAGCTCCGCCTGTGTCACGGCCTGAGCGATAACCTCATCGTTCAATGCCCGAGAACGATCAACGCCTCGCACGTTCACAAGAACCTGCGGATAGACCGTCATAGCCGAGGCAAGCTCTTTAAGTGTTTTACCCGTGCGCACCATTTCTGCAACGATCTGGAGACCGGTGAGTATTCCATCACCGGTTGTTGCGTGGTCACTGATGATAACGTGGCCCGATTGCTCACCGCCCAGCGAATAGTTTCCCGCGTTTAACGCCTCAAGAACATAACGATCACCAACACCGGTCTCAACCACCGAGATCCCGTGGTTGTCCATCGCGATGCGAAGCCCCAGGTTACTCATCACCGTGGTCACGAGGGTGTGATCTTTGAGCAGGTTGCGCTGTGACATCGAAATAGCCAGGATGACCATGATCATGTCACCGTCGATAACATTGCCCTCGTGATCAATCGCCAGGCAGCGGTCGGCGTCTCCGTCGTGGGCGATTCCCAAGTCTGCACCGTGCTCACGCACAGCGACGGAAAGCTGTTCAAGGTGGGTTGAGCCAACACTGTCGTTGATATTAAAACCATCGGGGCTATTGCCGATAACCGTGACCCGAGCACCCGCATCGCGAAAAACATCCGGTGAGATTCCGGCGGCCGCACCGTGGGCGCAGTCCAACACCACGTGAACTCCATCGAGACGTTCAGAAAGCGTTCCCAAGAGGTGAACAACGTAACGATCCTCAGCGTCCGCAAAACGACGAATCCTGCCCACCTCACGTCCGGTTGGGCTCAGCTTTGGTTCCGTTAGCGCGGCCTCAATCAGATCCTCAACCTCGTCGGGGAGCTTCTTCCCGCCACGGGCAAAAAACTTGATGCCGTTATCGGGGGCCGGGTTGTGTGACGCAGAAACCATCACGCCAAAGTCTGCCCGCGCATTGGCCACAAGGAACGCAGCGGCTGGCGTGGGAATAACCCCGGCATCGAGCACATCAACACCGGAACTGGCGAGACCCGCCGCAACGGCGGCAGCAATAAACTCACCGGATACCCGGGGGTCCCGAGCAATTACGGCTATCGGCCGACGGCTCTCCTCACGGGCTGAGCGACCCAGCACCCGAGCTGCTGCCTGAGCAAGCCCGAGCGCTAGGTCGGCCGTAACGTCAATTCCGGCGAGGCCTCGAACCCCGTCCGTGCCAAAGAGGCGACGCATGTGTACCTGTGGTCCGACTCGAGGCTAGCGCTTCGAGTACTGTGGAGCCTTGCGGGCCTTCTTAAGACCGGCCTTCTTACGTTCCTTGATACGAGCATCTCGACTCAGGAATCCTGCCTTCTTGAGTGCAGGACGGTTGTTCTCCTGGTCGATCTCGTTGAGGGCACGGGCGATTCCGAGGCGAAGCGCACCCGCCTGGCCCGAGGGCCCCCCTCCTCCGATACGAGCAATAACGTCGTATCCACCCACAAGCTCAAGCAGGGTGAAGGGATCATTAATCAATTGCTGGTGTAGCTTATTGGGAAAGTAGTCTTCGAGTTCACGCCCGTTAACCGTGATCTTTCCGGTTCCGGGGATGAGACGCACACGAGCAATGGCCCGCTTACGACGTCCCACAGCCGCACCGGGCACGCTGAGCGCGGGGCGGGCGGCCCGGGGGGCCTCCTCCGCGGGAGTTTCGGTAGTAAAGCTCTCGGCCGCTTCCTCAAGCTGTTCTGCAATAGTAGCCACGATATCTAGTCCTTAAAATTCTTGTGAGTGTTTTCTAGTTTCGCGACTACTGCGCGACCTGCGTAAAGGTGAATGCCTGAGGCTGCTGCGCCTGGTGAGGATGTTCCGCACCGGCATAAACCTTAAGCTTGCGGAACTGATCCGCACCAAGAGAGTTCTTGGGGAGCATACCGCGAACGGCTTTCTCAACCGCGCGCTCGGGGTTCTTGGCCAGGAGTTCCGTGTAGGAAACCGAACGGAGACCACCCGGGTATCCCGAGTGACGGTAGGCGCGCTTTTTCTCAGCTTTGTTGCGAGTGAGAACGACCTTGTCGGCGTTAATAATAATGACGTAGTCACCCATGTCCATGTGGGGGGCAAAGGTGGGCTTGTGCTTGCCACGCAGGAGCGCTGCGGCGTGTGTCGCGAGGCGACCCAGCACCACATCGGTGGCGTCGATTATGATCCACTCAGGTTTTTGATCTGAGGGTTTAGGAGAAAATGTGCGAGTCACTACCGTGCTGCTTTCTGTGTCGAAATGAGATGTTCGTGAATCCCGCTCCTATCGCAGTTTTTACATCGCGGATGCGTGTAAAAACCGGCCATCGGAGGGCTCAACTTCGGGGCAGCGCGATAAAACCGGCTGACACCAAGAAACCATCCTATCACATACACTAGCGCGCGTACACCGCTGTTCGTTGTCCATCAAGATCGTGGACCCGCACGGGCGTGTCAAAAACATCACTAAGGATATCGTCGCACATAATTTCCGCCACAGATCCCACGTGTGCAATGCTTCCCTCACGCAGCGCGATAATACGATCCGAGTACGCAGCCGCAAAATTCACATCGTGAATCACCAAAACAATGGTTTTTCCGAGTTCATCCGCCGCTCGTCGCAGGTGCCTCATCATGAGAACAGCGTGCTTCATGTCCAGGTTGTTCAGCGGCTCATCTAATAAAAGATACTTGGTGTCCTGCGCCAGAACCATCGCGACAAAAGCACGCTGACGCTGCCCCCCGGAGAGCTGATCGATGAAACGATCCGCGAGGGAGGTGAGATTAACAAAGTCGAGCGCAGTCTCAACACGCTCGCGATCTTCGGCGGTGAGGCGGCCCTGCGAGTGCGGAAATCTCCCGAAAGTTACCAGTTCACGCACCCGAAGCCGAGCCGTAATATGGTTCTCCTGACGCAGAATTGACAGCTGCTTAGCAAGCTCCCGTGATTTTGCGACGTGTACATCATGAGAGCCCACGGTGACCCGGCCGCTCGTTGGCTCGAGCAAACGCCCGATAATGGTCATCAGCGTGGACTTTCCGGCACCGTTTGGGCCGATCAGCGAGGTAATCCCACCCTCCTCAATGGTGCCGGAAACGGGGCCCAGAACCGCCGTTTCAACATACTTTTTCGTGAGGTTGGAAAAGGTAATCACAGATGCCCTTTCTTTCTTAAGAGGAGGACAAGGAACAGTATTCCCCCCACAAATTCAATGAGTATCGTAAAAAGACCGCCAGCATAGAAGATATGCTGCATAACAAATTGCCCGGCAACCAGGGTGATAAACCCGAGTAGAAACGCCATGGGCATCACGTATTGATGCCGGTAATCACCGGCACACTGGTAGGCCAGTGTCGCAACGATAAAACCAAAAAATGTCATGGGTCCTGCGAGCGCCGTCGAGAAGGCGATCAAGACCGCTACAAGAATAAGCATGAGAGTGAGTTCACCCCTGTGGTTCACCCCCACGTTTGTCGCCTGCTCCCGACCCAGGAGGATCACATCGAGGTGTCGCCTCCGGAGCCAAAGAAAGATTGCCACAACCCCACAAACGGCAAAAGCCAGAGGGAGGTACTCGGCCTTTACCGTACTGAGTCGCCCAAAAAGCTTCACCGAGAGCAGGTCATACTCGGTGGGAGAGAGCAGCCTCTGTAAGAAAACCGCCACGCTGCTAAAGGATATGCCCAGCACAACACCCACCAGCAGAAGCAGATAGAGGCTGCCAAACTTTCCCGAGAACAACCAGCGGTACAGAATAACCGCAAAAGACACCATCATTACCGTCTGCACAACGAGCTTAGGGATACCCTCTGTCTGCGCAATGATGGTTCCTCCGAAGAGAAACACTGCAAGCGTCTGCATGAGGACGTAAAGCGAGTCAAATCCGATGATGGAGGGTGTGAGGATACGGTTATGCGTCACCGTATGAAAAATGACCGTTCCCACCCCCTGCGCAAAGGCCGCGATCGTGATGGCCCCCAGCAGGGTGAAGCGGCGGGGCATCGCAAAGCTCCAGGACCCCCGCACAAATAGCAACAAAAAGCAGAGCGCCAGAACAATCGCAACCAGCGCAAAAATAGCGAGCCTGAGCTTTGGTCGCGGAAGCGCACGCTTCACCGTATCCACACTATGCACTGAGATACTTTCTCTGACGCAAAACCAGGGCGATAAAAAGCACGGCGCCCACAGCACCCAGGATAACCGACACGGGTATCTCCATCGGCGCTACCACTACGCGGCCGATGAGGTCGCACACCAGCATGAGACCAATACTCACCACTGCCACCCAGGGCAGGTTGCGGCGCATATCGTCGCCCAGCACAACAGACACCGCGTTGGGAACGATCAGTCCCAGGAAAGGAATAAATCCCACCACCACCGAGGTGACCCCGGTGGCAAGCGCCACCATGCTTACACCAATAAGAACGGTGAGCTCGTAGTTCATCCCCAGGTTGGTTGACAGGGCCTTACCCAGGCCAGCCGCGGTGAAGCGATTGGCAAGAATATACGCGAGCACTGCAATCACCACAACCGCCCAGAGCGGTTCATAAAACCCACGGACAACACCCGAGAAGCCGCCAGAGCTCCAGGCAGACATTGATTGCAGAAGCTGTGTTTCGCTCGCGATAAAGGTCATTGCTGCCCCCACCACGGCCCCCAGCATAATTCCCACGAGGGGGATCAATATGGACCCCTGCCCGACGCCCTTTGCCGCCACCCGCCGCAGCAAAAATATGAACACGAGCGTTCCGCAAAAGGCAAAAGCCGTGGCGATAATCATCTTAAACAGAGGGGTGGCTCCGGGCACGAACAGAAGAGCCACCAGCACGCCAAGCCCCGCCCACTGACTCGTCCCAGCGGTGGTTGGTTCAACAAAACGATTCTGGGTGATCAGCTGCATGATCACCCCGGAAACACTCATTGCCACAGCGGCAAAGATAATCGCGAGTGTCCGTGGCACACGAGAGATAAAAAACATTTCTCGGGCCTCGGGGTTGTGAAGTAACTGAGAAACGGTGATATCGTAACCACCCACAAAGAGCGAAACCACGACCAGGGCCACCACAACAACAAGCGTGATCCCGAGGACGACCCTTCGGTTACCCCGCGTGACAATGCTGTGCCGTGGCCGACCCTGATCAGTATAGGGGCTAGCAGCCATAGTTAAATTTTCTGGTCATTCAGGTGGGGAGATTGAACCATAAAGTTGCAAAACTCTACCTGGGTTAGTTGCGAATCCTAGCTGTTATTAAAGGCATCCGTAATTTGCTGATAAACCTGCGTGTAGGCCTGTATTCCCTCACGAGTATAGAAATACGGATCCAGATAGATGATGTGATCCTCCGTCATGAAGGTGGTATTTCTCAAGGCTTCCTGCGCGGCAAACACCTGCTCGGCGGGGAGTACACCGCTCTCCCCAACAGCCGCATCACGATCAAGAACGATCACCCAATCGGGATTGGCCTGTGCGATGGTTTCCGGCGCGAGTCCCGAATCACCATGAATATCTCCCCCCTCGCCGGCAAAAACATCCTGAAGCGTCAGGGGCTCAATAATGCGACCAATTCGCTGCGAGCCATTGTCAATTTTTCCACCGCTCACAACGGCAAAAAAGACGGTTTGATCTCCGGTTGCGGCGCTTGCATCTTTCTCGGCGTCCTCTAGCGCTCGCACAGTTTTGTCGGCCTCGCTCTCTTTGTTAAAAATCGTACCGAGGGTCTCGGTCTGAGCTTTAAGCGACTCAATCCAACCGCCCGAGTAGTCTTCGCTAGCCGCTATATCAATAGTGAGACCGATGCTACTCAGATCATCCTGATACTCGGAAAAACGATAACCCCCCAGGATAAGGTCGGGTTGCGCCTCGCTCACGAGCTCCAATTGCGGCTCGCGATGAGTACCGATGTCCAAAATGTTTTCGTCTGTTACCCAGTCTTCAAACCCCTCACCCGGGAGCAGTCCCTTCGGAACCGCCACGGGGGTTATTCCCCAGTCACGAAGCGTCTCAAAAGAGGTGTTATCGAGGGCAACCACCCGTTTGGGTTCAACCGGAACCGCTACAGGACCGTTGGCAGTCTCAACGGTTACTGAGTTGACGCTCTGAGCGGCGGAAGTGGTGGGCTCACTGGAGGTTGCACAACCTGCAACAGAGACAGCAAACCCAGCAAGCAAGATTACGGCAGCAAAACGAATATTTTTACGGATAAGCATCAGTGTACTTTCGTATAGGACCAAAGAGAGCTGCTCCTATCGGCAACCCCTTGCAACAATAGGGTAGGCTTGCCTAAGTGTGCAAGCAATCTGCGTATATTTCATCTCGCCGTTGCACAATTGATACTATTCTTCCACGAAATCGCGACGGGCTCGGGTGGTCTCCGCGCGCAAAGCCCACTCCTCTGGAGCCGGATAAGCCACCTCCTGCAGAGACAATCCCTTTGCCGGGCTCACCACAAAGCGACTCCCCCGTTTTGCCTCCTCCAGTACCTCAATGAGCTCAGAAAGGCCAAGTTTTCCCTCACCGACAGCAACACAGGCTCCCGTGAGCGAACGAACCATCGAGTGACAAAAGGCGTCAGCCCTCACCAGGGCCGCCAGAACTCCGTCAGCCTCACGTCGCCAAGAAAAGTCAAGGAGGGTACGGGTTGTTGTGGCTCCCGGGCGCGGCCTGCAAAACGAGGCAAAATCGTGCAGACCGACCAGAACCCCCGCCGCCGCATTCATCCGTTCCACATCGAGCTCACGATCTATCCACAGGGTATATTGACGGTGCAGCGGATTCTTAAAGGCAAGATCATCGGCAATGCGATACTCGTATCGCCGCCACAGCGCGGAAAATCTGGCATCAAAATCCGCAGAAACCTCGGTAACCTCACCGACCCGAACGTCCATACCGCTCACGCCCAAGACCCCGTTCAGGCGGGAGCGCAGGTGCTGGGCGGGAGTAGTATGGGCATCATCCTTTCGGCGATCCCTGAGCGACTCAACGTGGGCTTCCGCAAGATCAACGTGAGCCACCTGCCCGCGCGCATGGACTCCAGCATCTGTTCTTCCCGCAACGGTAAGGGTGGGGGGATCCAACGGATGCCTCGTAATAATCCCCAGACCGTTTTCGAGCATTCCTTGAACAGTGCGGAGTCCCGGTTGCTTTGCCCACCCCATAAAATCTGTTCCGTCGTACGAGAGAGGCAGCGCAAAACGGCGCCGGGATGAGGTCAGCATGAGAAAGATTTTATCGCACTCACCGGGTGGGATATTTTGCTCACGGGCGGTATTCTATAAGAACCCAAAACCCGCAACGATGAGCCTCACAGTGTCATCTATAGATCGTATTTACAGCATTAAACCAGGAAGAAGTCTTTTCGTATCCTTGCCAAGAACAGTTTAGAAAGCGATTTTCCCGCTAACACCACTGCGACCAATGCCACGACCCCTCAGACTCCCCCTCTAAATTCTCCGCAGCAACGCTTTAGTGGCCTAGACGGACTACGGGCAATCGCGGTTATTTTTGTGCTTGTTTACCATCTCACACCGGGATTTTTGCGCGGGGGATTCATCGGAGTCGACATCTTCTTTGTCATCAGCGGCTTTCTTATCACCAGTCTTCTCCTGCGCGAAAAAGCAAAAAAAGGGAAAATCTTTCTTTTCAATTTCTGGCAGCGGCGAGCAAGGCGTCTCCTCCCCGCACTCGCCCTGGTTGTACTGGTGTGCAGTGCGATCGCTTTTTTGGTGGGCGGTGACACCCTGGTTAATCTGGGGCCCCAAATCGTAGGAGCGGCGACGTTTAGTAGCAACTGGATCTACATCGCTCACGGCGGAAGCTACTTCACACAAGACACCCCCGAGCTTTTTCGAAACCTCTGGTCACTTGCCGTCGAGGAACAGTTCTATATCATCTGGCCTCTTGCCCTCATACTGCTTCTGCTCCTCCGTAAACACCGAGCAAGAATTATCATTGTGGCGCTGCTGGGAATAACATCCGCGCTCCTGATGGCTCTAAACTACACCTCGGATCTCGACCCCACCCGCGTATATTTTGGCTCCGACACCCACAGTTTTGGCCTTTTTATTGGTGCTGGACTCGCGCTCATTCTCAGCCCCTACCACGGCAACACAGCCTCAGCTCATCTCTCCCCAACAGAGATTCGTACTGCCTCACCCCTACTCGTCTGGGGGATGGCCCTCCTGAGTGGTTCTGTGCTTATTGCCAGCGCCGTGTGGCTACAAGAAGAGGGAGGATTCACCTACGAGGGTGGGCTCCTCATTGTCAGCCTGGCTAGCGCAGGCCTTATCTGGGCCGCGGTCAACCCCGTTACTTCACTCGGACGGATGCTTGATGTTGCACCGCTACGATACGTGGGGGAAAGATCCTACGGACTCTATCTCTGGCACTGGCCGCTGTTTGTGCTCATTAACGCTATGCTGCAGCCCCGCGGAA
Organism: Lysinibacter sp. HNR; assembly: GCF_029760935.1. Classification (NCBI taxonomy): domain Bacteria; kingdom Bacillati; phylum Actinomycetota; class Actinomycetes; order Micrococcales; family Microbacteriaceae; genus Lysinibacter; species Lysinibacter sp. HNR. The sequence continues at coordinate 2,129,759 of NZ_CP121684.1, forward strand.
CAAACCCCTGGATCATCGGTATTCTCACGCTTATCCTCACGGTTATTCTTGCGCACCTTTCCTATCGATTCCTTGAGCAACCCGCACGTCGCCTCGGACTGCGCGGGAGCCTCCGGGCCGCACTCAACTCTGTCTCCCAGAGCAGAATGCGCTTTCTCACAAGCACCATACTAGCCACCGTGTTTCTCGCAGGCATCGTGGGGAGCACAGCAGCAATCACGGTGAGCAGCAGCACAAACTCAGCCACAGCAAACATTCTTCGAGGCGAAAAAGTCCTGAAAGAATCAGGCCCGACCCACAAAGAGGGTGTCCCCCCGAAGGAAAGCCCCACCCCCGAGGGAACGGCCCCCTCCTCCTCTGACGCCCCCGGTGCCCCTCAACACCCGCAACACCCGCAACAAACCACTCCCCCCTCCATTGCAAAGCCCAATCCTCTCCCCCCGGGGACACAAATCACAGCCATCGGTGATTCGGTAATGCTCGCAAGCGCTCCCGAATTACAGAGCATGTTTCCCGGGATCACAATCGATGCAACGGTTTCCCGAGGCCTCGACGCCGGAGTGAGCATCGCTCAAACACTGGCGGAATCTGGCCAGCTACGTGAGGTTGTGGTTATTGGTCTCGGGACGAACGGCCCCATTAAAGACTCTTCCCTGGAAGAGCTCCACTCGATAGCGGCGGGTAGGCTCATCATTCTCATGACCGCCTACGCTCCACGACAGTGGATTCCCGGGGTTAACGACGCTCTCGCCGCGTTTACTACCCGCTACAATAACGTCGAGCTCGGTCAGTGGCACAATATCATTGCCGCGCACACCAATACGCTTGCGGGGGATCAAATACATCCGGGACAGGAGGGCGGAGAGTTATACGCCGGCGCGGTAAGACTCGCGCTGCAGAAGCTGGTGGATAGGCAGGAATCTCCCCCGGATAATCCCTTTGGGATACGCTGAGCCTCTGAACTCGTTGAATACCCCAAACAGGACGCACCGGGGCCGTAGAGCAAAGTCTCCGCCATAAAATCCGAGCGTTAAACAGCAATTGCCCCGAACCACACTCGGCGATTCGGGGCAATTACACGACCACGATGGGGTCAATACACTACTTGGCTTCGTTTGCCTCGTTAGTCTGTGCCTCTTCAGCGGCTGCAGACTCCCCAGCGGGAGCAGCTTCCTCAGCGGCGGTCTCCTCGGCTGGAGCCTCATCAGCTACAGGCTCCTCAACTACCTGAGCTTCCTCAACCTTTTCAGCTGCTGGCTTGGACTTCTTGGGTTTGGCATTAACCGGCTCAAGAACGAGCTCGATAACCGCCATAGAAGCATTATCACCCTTGCGGAAACGGGTTTTAATAACTCGTGTGTAACCACCCTCACGTTCCGCCATCTGCGGTGCGATCTCGGTAAAGAGTTCGTGAACAACGCCTCTATCTGTAATCGTACGCAGAACACGACGGCGTGCGTGTAGATCCCCACGCTTTGCGAAGGTAATAAGACGCTCAGCGTAGGGCTTCAGGCGCTTAGCCTTGGTCTCAGTGGTTTCGATGCTCTTGTGGGTGAATAGTGCGGTAGCAAGATTCGCAAGCATCAAGCGCTCGTGCGCTGGTCCACCACCGAGGCGGGGTCCCTTTGTTGGTCTAGGCATTTTAGTTTCTCTCTGGGATAAAAGGGGTAAAAGTTATTAGAACTAGTTGGACTCTTCGTCGTAGCTATAGAACTGTGCACCGTCAAAACCGGGTACCGCATCTTTGAGCGACAGCCCAAGGTCAACCAGCTTATCGCGAACCTCAAACACCGACTTTTGACCAAAGTTACGAATGTTCATGAGCTGCGCCTCGGAGAGGGCAACCAATTCGCTGACCGTATTAATACCCTCGCGCTTGAGGCAGTTGTAGCTACGAACAGAAAGATCAAGATCTTCAATCGGAATTGCCAACTCGTTGCTGAGAACCGCGTCAACCGGCGCGGGACCAATCTCAACACCTTCTGCGGCGGTGTTCAGCTCGCGGGCGAGACCGAACAACTCAACCAGGGTGCTACCGGCAGACGCGATGGCGTCGCGAGGGGTAATAGCTGGTTTCGTCTCGACATCAACAACTAGACGATCGAAGTCAGTACGCTCACCGGCACGGGTTGCCTCCACACGGTAGGTAACTTTAAGCACTGGCGAGTAGATCGAGTCGATCGGGATTCGACCAACCTCGGCCTCCTCGTTACGGTTTTGAGTCGCCGAAACGTAGCCACGACCACGCTCAATGGTGAGCTCGAGTTCGAACTGAGCCTTGTCGTTCAAAGTTGCAATAACAAGCTCAGGGTTGTGCACCTCAACACCCGCGGGGGCTGAGATGTCGGCCGCAGTTACCTCACCGGCTCCGGTTTTACGGAGATATGCGGTGATGGGCTCATCGTGTTCACTAGACACGACCAGGCCTTTAATATTGAGGATTATCTCGGTCACATCCTCCGCGACACCGGGGATGGTGGTGAACTCGTGGGAGACACCTTCAAAACGGACGCTAGTGGCCGCTGCACCGGGAATCGATGACAGCAGTGTGCGACGGAGAGAGTTCCCCAGGGTGTAACCAAAACCAGGCTCAAGGGGTTCGATCACAAAACGTGAGCGGAACTCCGAAATGTTATCTTCAGTCAGAGTGGGTCGCTGTGCAATGAGCACTGTTATGTCCTTTCGGCCAGGAGTCCGCTATATGACTCCTGCGTTAGCGTTGATGTTAAGTTATGTAGTGCGCCGAATCCACAACTCGGGTTCGGCGCACAAACGTAGTGAGGTATAAGAGCGACTCTTTTAGACTCGGCGACGCTTAGGCGGGCGGCAACCGTTGTGTGCCTGCGGGGTGACATCGGTGATTGAACCAACCTCAAGACCCGCCGCCTGCAACGAACGAATCGCGGTTTCACGGCCCGAACCGGGACCCTTAACAAAAACGTCAACCTTCTTCATGCCGTGTTCCTGAGCCTGGCGAGCTGCGGACTCCGCTGCGAGCTGAGCGGCAAAAGGAGTCGACTTACGCGACCCTTTAAAACCAACTCCGCCCGAGGAGGCCCAACTCACCACCGCACCGTTTGTGTCGGTAATTGAAACAATGGTGTTGTTGAAGGTGGACTTAATGTGAGCCTGTCCGGCTGCAATGTTCTTTTTGTCTTTGCGACGCGGCTTACGAGTAGCCGCCTGTGGTGTTGCCATGTTTTCTCCTAAAACTTATTGGCTTTTAGCCCGCTGGCTAACTACTTCTTCTTACCGGCTACCGTACGCTTTGGTCCCTTACGGGTGCGTGCGTTGGTTTTGGTGCGTTGTCCGCGAACGGGCAAACCACGACGGTGACGAAGTCCCTCGTAGCTACCGATCTCGACCTTACGGCGGATGTCCGCTGCAACTTCACGACGCAGGTCACCTTCAACCTTGAAGTGACTCTCAATGTAGTCACGGAGGGCAACAAGCTGCTCATCGGTTAGGTCTTTAACGCGAGTGTCTTTGTCGATTTTGGTGTCGGCAAGGGTTTTGAGAGCGCTTGCGCGCCCTACCCCGTACACGTAAGTGAGTGCAATTTCCACGCGTTTTTCGCGCGGAATGTCAACGCCTGCTAGACGTGCCATAGTGGCTTCTCCTCAATAGTGAGTGGAGGTATGTCACAACACCTGTGCCCCAGCCTCCAACCGAGGGTGTCCCCCGCACACACAAGAGCGGGTTCTGATGTTGCTTGGTTTTCTCTATTCAATTGTGGGATGTGTGAACAGGTTCACACTCCGTTTGCTAGCCCTGGCGCTGTTTGTGGCGAGGGTTATCACAGATAACCATGACACGTCCGTTACGACGGATCACCTTACATTTGTCACAAATTTTCTTGACGCTGGGATTAACCTTCATTTTTTATCCTTGTTTCGCTGTCCTCGTGCCCGCGGAATGCCACGGGCCGTTACTTACAGCATTCTTACTTTAGCTTGAGTTGCGTGTGTCTACTTGTATCGATAAACGATACGACCACGGCTGAGATCGTACGGGGTCAACTCTACAATCACCCGATCCTCGGGGAGAATACGGATGTAGTGCTGACGCATTTTGCCCGAAATATGCGCGAGTATGGTGTGCCCGTTCGTAAGTTCAACACGGAACGTGGCGTTGGGCAGAGCCTCAACAACCTGGCCCTCCATCTCGATGACGCCCTCTTTTTTGGCCATAGCCTCACTGTCGCTCAAGTTAATGATGAATACTGGTCATGCGTATGGTGCCCCCACCTAAATAGACAAAGCACCAACGAGCTATCTTACCCCGTAAGACTCCGCCTTGTCTACTTTTGCGAGGGCCCCCTTGGGCCTCTATCCGGCCGCTACCGCCGCAACCCGATCACGAACCGCGGCAAATAGCGGATGATTTGACGCAAGCCCCGTGATTTGTTCGGTTACCTCATCGGCACCGCGTCCGTCCCGGACCGAATCGAGGAGCGCCCGTAATTCAACACTCTCGGGATCGTCCGCAACGTCAAAACGAAGCAGTGCTCCCACGGCATCCACAAGCGATTCGGTCGCAATCCCACGTTCAGCAAGCTCCGCAGCGGGGCCGATAAAGCGTTCGTGACGTGAGACCTTACGCAGCGGCTGACGCCCCACACGCCCCACGGTATCCACCAGGTGCGGGTTCGCAAAACGCGTGAGAATCTTTTGTAGATACTCCTCCTGCACCGCAGGATCAAAATCGTGTTTTGCGACAATAAGGGCCTTGGTCTCCTGCAGTACAGAGTAAACACGGGCCCGGATCTCCGGGTCGAGCAGAGCCTCGGCAAGTCCCGAGTATCCCGCGACAAAGCCGTAGTATGCGGTGGTTGCGTGGCCGGTGTTAACCGTAAAGAGCTTACGCTCAATATAGGGTTTCAGGTCGGGCACCCAGGTCACACCTGGAATCTCCAGGGTATCACCTTGGAACGGCGCGGCCTCAATCGCCCACTCAAAATAAGATTCCACCGTCACGTCAAGACCGGCATCGACTGCCTGTCCCGGAACGATACGATCCACTGCCGTGTTGGCAAAAATCGCACGCGCAGACAATTCCTGCCACTCCTCGGGGGTGGAGATATCGCGAAGGTGATCACGCAGAATGTCCGTTGCCCCAATTGCATTTTCACAGGCCATTACAACGAGTGGTGAAGCATCCACCGCTCGCCTCTGAAGACCGGCTTTGATGGTTGGAGCCACAAAACGCAAGATGTTCGGCCCCACCGCAGTTGTCACCACGTCGGAGTGAGCGATCGCATCCGCAACCTCTGCCTCATGAGTGGCGCTGTTGAGGGCGTGAAACCCGGTGATCTCATGCGTCTGCGAGTTTTCGCCCACCTCGTGAACCGTGTAACCCGTGGCGTTAGCAAGCTGATCGATCAACTCGGCATTCACATCGGCAAACGTCAGCTCATAACCGGCGCGGCTCAGAAGGAAACCAACAAAGCCGCGCCCGATATTTCCCGCACCAAAGTGGAGAGCTTGTTTCACTCGTTCACATCCTCAAGGAGTGCAAAAATCTCTGCGCTGTCGGCGGCATCAATAAGTTTTTGCACATCGGTCTCGTCCGAGAAGACGATAGCGATCTTCGAGAGAATCTCGAGATGCTCATCGCCGATCCCGGCGATACCAACCACAAACCGAACCTCGTGGCCGTCCCAGTCGATCGGTTTTTCATACCGAATAACAGAGAGTCCCGAACGAACAATAGTTTCTTTTGCCTCGTTTGTTCCGTGTGGAATGGCGAGGAAGTTACCCATATAGGTCGAGACCGAAGCCTCTCTGTCGAACATGGCGTCCACATAGGCCGGAAGTACCGCGCCTGATTCCACCAAAATGTTACCGACCTCACGAATGGCCTCATCTCGTGTTGTCGCCGTTCCCGGCACACGGATGACACGCGTATTAAGAATATCCGAAGACACTATTTACTCCTCTATTCTCCCGTTGGGCGTGACTCTTGCTGAGAGACTATCTCAGCAATGATCTCGTCGTACCGGGGGCTGGCCATAAAGTTCTCAACCGAAATGTGACGGGTGAGGGGCGCCTGTCCCTGCGCACGCGGCGTGAGATCCTGCTGCGTAATAATGACGTCCGTCTCGCCCTCAACCAGGTTAGCAATCGCCTTATTTGTCACAGTGATGTTTGTCACACCGGCTTTTTTGAGCTTGTTCCGAAGGACAGAAGCACCCATAGCGCTCGACCCCATGCCCGCATCGCAGGCAAAGATGACACTCGAGATGGGGGTAACGGTGGCGGTCGCAACCGCCACCGGGGCCGCTTCTGCTTCCACAGTGCCCTCTCCAAGCAGCGAACCAACCCGGCTTCCGCCAACCTTATTCTCGGCATTCTGCTGCACAGCATCCGCCAACTTGTTTTCACCAGCAGCCTCTGCGGCCAGGTCGCGAGCACGGCTCGCGCGAAGGATAACGGCGGCCACCAGGAACGAGACGGTTGCGGACAGTATCACCGAGAGAATCACCCCGAGGTAGCTATCGCTTGCGGTTTGCACCAGGATTGCAAAGATGCTTCCAGGGGCCGCAGGAGCGCGCAGTCCGGCGTCAAAGATCATGTTGGTGGCCACACCGGTGGCGCCACCGGCAATAGCGGCCAGCAGCAGCATGGGCTTCATCAGCACGTAGGGGAAATAAATCTCGTGAATTCCACCAAAGAACTGGATGATGATCGCACCGGGCGCGCTCGCCCGAGCCAGTCCCACGCCAAAGATGGCAAACGCGAGAAGGATTCCCACACCGGGACCGGGGTTTGCTTCCAGGAGGAAGAGGATCGACTTACCGGCTTCACTTGCCTGCTCCGTACCCAGGGGGGTGAGTACACCGTGGTTAATCGCGTTGTTCAGGAAGAACACCTTTGCCGGTTCGATCAGGATGCTGGTCACGGGAAGAAGCCCCGTCTCAATCAGCCAGTTCACCCCGCCACCCAGCACACTGGTAATCCAGGTCACAGCCGGACCGATCCCGTAGTACCCGCCGATGGCAAGAATGAACCCGGTGATTCCCGCCGAGAACATGTTCACCAGCATCTCGAAGCCGGGCTTAATCTTGCCATCCCAAAGGGCGTCAAGTTTCTTCATGATCCATCCGGCAAGCGGACCCAGGATCATCGCTCCAATAAACATGTGGTTATCGGGGGCCGCCACGATCGCACCCATAAGCGCGATTGACGCAACAACACCACCGCGTACCCCGTGCACCATGTTTCCACCGGTGTTGGCGATCAGCAGGGGCAAGAGGTAGTGAATGGTCGGCCCTACGATCTGGGCAAGATCCGCGTTGGGGGTCCACCCAACCGGGATGAAAAAGGCCGTGATGAGACCCCACGCAATAAACGCGGGGATATTTGGCATCACCATTCCGCTAAGGAAGGTACCAAACTTTTGTATCCCTACACGAGCTCCACCGCGGGTGGTTTCCGCAGATGTCGTCATTATGATTCCTGTGCTTTCTTCTGTGTCTCCGCAACAACAGCCGCTCGCGCGGTCTGTGCATCTTCTGCGTCGAGTGCTATCAAGGCCAGACGCTGGGCCTCGTTAAGAGTGTGTTGTAACAGCTCGGCCCGAACATCGGCGAGCGCAGCGGGTGACATGGAGAGGCTTGTTGCCCCGAGCCCCGCCAAAACAACAGCTAGTAGTGGGTCAGCCGCGGCCTCGCCGCAGATTCCCACAGGTTTCCCCGCTTCTTTTCCGGCTTCCGCCACCGTTTTCACCAGCTGTAAAACAGCCGGGTGCCACGGATCCTGTAGCGCGGCAACGCTTCCAAGCATCCGATCCGCCGCCATGGTGTATTGCGTCAGATCGTTGGTGCCGATCGAGACAAAGGCGGCATCACGAAGAATGTGCTTGGCAGTAATTGCCGCTGCCGGAACCTCCACCATCACACCGACGGTAGAGAGCCCCAATTCGTGAGCGAGTTCTGTAAAATAGCGGGTCTCCTCCACCGTGGAGATCATGGGCGCCATTACCCAGAGATCCGCTTCGGTGGCGGCGTCCGCCTCCGCGAGAGCAGTAAGCTGCTCCCGCAGGATGTCTTCGTTGGTGCGCAGCGCGCGAAACCCTCTGAGCCCTAGGGCCGGGTTTTCTTCACGCTCGGGGTTCAAAAAGGAGAGGGGCTTATCCGCTCCCGCATCGAGCAGACGCACAACTACTTTCTGTCCAGGGAAGGCCGCAAGAAGTTCCTGATATTTCTCGCGCTGCTCCTGAATAGTGGGGGCGCTGACGGCATCGAGAAAAAGAAATTCGGTGCGAAACAGCCCCACACCCTCCGCGCCGGCCTCAAGTGCGGCGGGGATTGCTCCGGCCGACCCAAGATTTGCAAGTAGGGGGATAAGAGTACCATCGGCAAGAGCACCGGGGGTACTGGGGGCCGTTGCAGCCTCACGCCTCCGATCGCGCTCCTCGCGAGCGGCTTGCTGCTCAGCTTCTTCCGGATCCACGGTGATGGTTCCCGTTGCCGCATCAACAATCACGGTGGTTCCATCGCTCAGGTCGAGCGCACCCTCGGCGCCAACAACGGCGACTATCGCCTTCTCACGCGCCAGGATGGCGGTGTGCGCGGTGGGTCCGCCGTCACTCGTAACCAGCGCAAGCACCTTGGTGAGGTCAAGCAGGGCGGTGTCTGCGGGAGCCAGATCACGAGCCACCAGAACGAATGGTTCGTCAGACACGGGCACTCCCGGTGCGGGCAGGCCCCGAAGGTGGGCAATGGTGCGACCCGACACGTCGTTCAGGTCGGCTGCGCGCTCGGCCATGTAACCGCCCAACCCGATGAGCATGTCTCTGAACGTTCCAAACGCTGTCCAGACCGCTGTTTCAGCGGTCTTTCCCAGCGACAATAGATCGTCAATTGAGGTCATGAGGCTGGGATCCTGCGCCATAAGCGCCTGCGCTTCGAGGATCTCCCGGGCAGATCCACCCGCCTTCGCGCCGCGAACATTCAGCTCGGCAGCAACAAATGCCAGCGATTCCGAGGCACGCTTATGTTCCTGCTCCACGGTAAGTTCGCTGATGGTGTCGATCGGAGCGGGCATCGGATCGGGCATTCGCAGCACGTTTCCCACCGCGAGATGACGGCCTATTCCAATGCCGTGAAGATAACTTGTGGTTGCGGTCATGATTATGCGTCGTGATCCGTCTCAAGAAAGGTCACCAGGTCGGTCAACACGGCATCACTATTGTCACCCGTAACCGTCACTATAACCTCGTCGCCGTGGCTCAGCCCCAGCGCAATAATGCTGAGAATGCTGGCCGCGTTAACCGGGTTTCCACCGGGCTTAGCTATTGTTACCTCGGCACCGCTGGCAACGACCGCCTGGGTAAAGAGAGAAGCAGGACGTGCGTGCAGGCCTTCTTTTGACAAAATAGTTACGGTTTTTTCCGCCATGATCTCAGCTTTCGTAGTCTTAATATATTTGCGGTCAGATTATGTGTTAATCGTTGAGGACGGAGAGCACCAGGTCAAGCGCGGCATTCCCGTCACGCTCACGAACAACTCTCTCGGAGAGGATAACCACACGGGCCAGAGGATATTCCCGAGCCACAATATCTCGCTGATTTGCGAGGTGTGAACCCAGAAGAATGATGTCCCCCGGACCGTGATCCCTCAGCAACAAGATGGTTGATGCGGAGAGCACGTATTCCGATTTGGGCATACGCGAGCGCATGGCCTCGGTCATGCTCTGCACCAAGAAAGTACTTGACACACCCGCACCGCACACCACGGTTACCCTAGACACGTCTTCTCCTGTCAATCCCCATTTGTTTCCCCAGCTTTTCATTATCCCTCTCCCATACGAGGGCTTCCAGTAGAGGATTTTCCTCACATTAGGAAACTTCCACCCGATAAACTTTCCGCCCCGTCCCCGTGCTTTTCAGAAACAAAGCATAAACTGTTTTCGTGTCCATCGAGAGAGCCCACAAGCTTGTTGCCTATCTGGCTGCCGCTGAGAGCTGGGTTACCGCCGATGAGCTTGCCAATTCCCTCGGTGTCACCACCCGTTCCGTGCGCAACTATGCGGCCACCGTCCGCGAACTCTACGCACCCTTTGAGGTTGTCGAGGCGAGCAGCCGGGGGTACCGAATCGCGCGGGACGACTACCAGCAATTCCTCAAGGCCCACGATGCCTCTTCCGCCATCGAACCACAGATTGCAGAACGTCCCAGTGATCGCCAGGCTTCGCTCATCACACGTCTCCTAAACGAGCGTCAACCTATGGATGTTCACACGATAGCTTCCGAATACTTTGTCAGCGAGTCTACGATTGAGGCGGATCTTCGCCGCATCCGCCCCGCACTCGAAAGCTCACACCTCTCACTCAAGCGCTCCGGCTCCGACGTGAGCATCATGGGAACCGAACTGGACAAACGACGCGTCCTGGCTTCCCTCTATCTCAAGGAGCTCACCAACAATGTGATAGACCTCGCTCACGTGCAATCGCACTTTGCCACACCACCTCTCGGTCCGCTCAAAACTCGGGTTATCGAGCTGCTACAACGGGACGGCCTCAGCGCTAACGATTTTGGCCTGAGCAGTGTACTTCTGAGCGCTGCGATCGCGGGCGCCCGCGTGCGTTCGGGGTTTTTACTTCCCGAAAGTGCCAGCGGTTACGTGGTTACCCCACCACCCGTTGTTTCTCCCGCGGTTATCGAGATGGCGCACACCATCTTTGGCGCAGTCGCCGAACCTCCGGAAAGCACAGGGCTCAGCGGATCTGAATCGAGCCGGTCATTCCTCGACAGGCCTCAGCCAAATACCCCCCGATCAAACGAGCTTCAGGCAGGCGTACCCCTGCCCGGTTGGCCTCCGTGCAGCGAGACCCAACACATCGCACACCTCTTTGAAGCTCAGGTGGTCCGTCGTCCCGGCCAGGCACCAGAACACCTCGGCTCCCTCCTCAATAGCGAGGCAGATTCAGGACCCCTCCCAGCCTCGTCCTCAATCAGACCGCAGGTTGCAGAAATCGTTCACAACGCCAGCTCCCACTTCACTCTCGACCTCTCGGACGACGCTTTCATTGACAGACTTACCGAACACGTTACGCACGTCATCGAGCGGGCAAAAGGACGCCTCTCCTCCCCCAACCCCATGACCCAGTCGCTTAAAGAAAGCTATCCCACCGTATACGAGGTCGCGGTGTTCCTCGCGGATAAGATAGGTCGCAGCTTTAACGCGACACTTGATGAAAATGAAATTGCGTTTTTAGCACTGCACGTCGGCTCACACCTAGAGCGAGTCTCTCCCCGTACCAAACGTCTGAGCTGTGTTTTTGTCTGTCCCGACTACTACGGGATGCACCTTTTTCTTCGCAATCGCATCGAACAGGAGCTTCACGACGTCCTAGAAATCACCTCGGTCATCACTCGCACCGACGTCGACTGGGCTCGCATCGATGCCGATATCGTGCTCTCAACAATCCCGGTGCCTCCGGCCCTCCCGGATGTTTTACACATTCAACCTTTTTTGACGGAGGAGGACAAGGAGCGTATTCGCTACCGTGCTTCTCGAATCCATCGACGCGATAAACGTCACGAGCTCAAAAAACGACTACTGCGCTATCTCTCACCCAACCTCTTCACCACTGAGCTTGCCGCACAGGACGCAACAGAGGCTATCCGCGCCCTAGGAAACCTCCTCATTAAGCAGGGAGTTGTCGAAGAGTCCTATGTGAACGACGCACTCGAGCGGGAGCGGATGTCTTCCACCGCTTTTGGCGAACTCATCGCCGTTCCCCACGCAATGAACATGACCGCACACAGAACCGCAATAGCGATCTCTGTGTCAAAAACGGCAATTCCGTGGGGAGAAAGCCGCGTTCAAATAGTGGCCTTTGTGGCTTTCTCAGCGGATGACCGCGAAGACTTCCAAACGGTTTTTGATCAACTGGTTAAAGTGTTCAGCGCTCGCAGCGAAACACAGCAGATCATCCGCTCGTCAGACTCCTTTGAAACGTTCCTGGAGGCGCTCAGCGGTGTTATGGGCGAGTAGCGACCCTTACGCTCTTTTTACAGACTCAAAAAAGGCCACAAAAGCACTGTTATCGCTGGGAGGTCCGCTATAGACCGAGCCGTTCACAATGATGGTGGGGGTTCCTCGAACCGCGTTAATCTCGGTTGTTGCCGCGAGTGGTCCGGACAGAGCTTTTTCTTGCTGTTCGGTGAGCCATCCCGTGAATGTTCCATCTTGAATACAGCTATCAACACCGTGAATATCCAGACTCTGAGCTTCTTGCTGAAGTTTTGCGATGTCCCAAGAACCCGGGTCAAGAGCAAACACAGCCTGGTTGAACTCAAGCATTGCATCCGGCTGGTGGTCAGCCACACACACCAGGGCGTTTGCCGCGCTCAGTGATGCTTGACTTTGGCCCCGATCTAGAAAGTAAAGGGGGTGCAACCGAACGGTAGCGGTATTGGTTTCGACCAGGCTCTGCAAAAAACTGCCGTTTGTCTTTTCGAAATCGAGGCAGTGTCCACACTGAAAATCTAACCAGACATCGATCTCGTTGGGCCCCGACCCCGCAACCAATCCACCGTCCTGTGTGTTGGCGGGAGCAACCACCGTGGAAGAGGGGGTGCTCGCGGTGGTCTCTGTTTCTCCACCGTATCCCGCACACGCGCTCACGGCCAATAGCACGAGGATAGAGCCAGCGGCACCTGTAGTTAGTCGAAATAATCTAGGCACAATGTTCCTTTCAGGAAGCATTCAATAGTCTTATAACTACTAGCTTATGGGAACAGGCCGAACTCCTAAAGGTTTTAGTGCAGATTCACCACCATCTGGGGCGGTTAACACCCAAATACCAGCTTTGTGGACGGCAACACTGTGCTCCCAATGTGCCGCGGAGAGTCCATCTACCGTGGCTACAGTCCACTCATCGTCCCGAACAAACGTATCGGTAGAACCCACCACCACCATGGGTTCAATCGCAACCACAAGGCCGGGCTTTACCTCGGGTCCACGCCTATGAACCCGATAGTTGTAAACGGGAGGCTCTTCATGCATGGATCGGCCAATCCCGTGTCCAATATAGTCGGTCAGTATTCCGTAGTTGCCCTGCGACTCAATGTAGTCCTGGATCGCCTCCCCCACCTCATTGAGGTGTTTTGCGCGAGCAAGACGAGCGATTCCTCTCCACAGTGACTGTTCGGTCACCTCGGAAAGACGCTGGCGTTCGGCAACAAGTTCTGGACGAGTTGGGTCGGGAAGAACAACGGTGAACGCTGAATCACCGTTCCACCCGCCAATCTCCGCCCCACTATCAATCGACACAATGTCTCCGGGTTGAAGCACACGATCGTTAGGGATGCCGTGAACCACGTCCTCGTTCACCGAGGCACATATTGTGTGGCGGTATCCCGGAACCTGCTTAAAATTAGATCGCGCGCGCCTCTCGGCCAAGGCGGCCTCTGCCGCCGCGTTTACACTCAGAGTTGTTGCACCCGGCACAATCGCCATGCGGGCTGCCTCAAGCGAGGCTGCTGTTGCAAGCCCGGGAGCAACCATCTGCCGCAGCTGCTCGGGGGTCTTATAGATTGACTTACGAAAAATACTCACACCAACACAGCACTTTTGCTAGGCAACCGCGGCAAGTCCAAGCACAGCCGTAATGCGTGCAAAAACCTCGTCAACCGTTCCAATGCCGTCCACCCGAACCACGAGCTTACGCTCGTCATAGGTCTTAATAAGGGGTTCGGTCTGGGCCGCGTACACGTCCTGACGGTGCCTAATGATCTCTTCCGTATCGTCAGAGCGCCCCTGCTCCTGCGCACGCTTCAGCAAACGCGCAACAACAGCATCGGTATCGGCCTCAAGCAACACGACCACATCTAATTGATGACCGGAGGCTGCAAGAATGCGATCCAACTCCACGACCTGTTCGGGGGTACGGGGATAACCGTCAAGCAAAAAACCACCGAGCGCGTCATGCCAGGCGAGACGATCGGCCACAATCTTGTTGGTGAGCTCATCCGGAACGTATGATCCGCTATCAACAATCGCTTTAACCTGAACGCCAAGCTCAGTTTTTTCCCTAATATTTTCGCGGAAAATATCTCCGGTAGAGATAGCGGGAACTCCTAGACGTTTGGCAAGAAGGGCCGCTTGAGTTCCCTTACCAGCACCGGGCGGGCCGATGATAAGAAGACGATACACACTCATTTATTTAAGAAGTCCCTCATAGTGACGCTGCTGCAACTGCGCGTCAATCTGCTTCACGGTCTCAAGACCGACACCCACGATAATAAGAATCGAGGCTCCACCGAAGGGGAAGTTTTGGTTAGCCTGCACCAGCGAGAGGGCGATCAGCGGGATCAGAGCGACGATACCCAGGTAGAGAGAGCCGGGGAAGGTGATGCGTGTAAGAACGTAATCCAGGTACTCAGCAGTGGGGCGTCCCGCGCGAATACCGGGGATGAAGCCACCGTATTTCTTCATATTCTCGGCGACCTCTTCGGGGTTAAACGTGATCGCGACGTAGAAGAAAGTAAAGCCAACGATGAGGATGAAGTAAAGAAGCATGTAGAGCGGATGGTCACCCTGGGTGAGGTAGTTAGAAATCCACACGACCCACTCTGCGGGCTCTTCACCCGCCTGCGGCTGGTTAAACTGCGCGATAAGGGCCGGCAGATAAAGCAGCGAAGAGGCGAAGATAACGGGAACAACACCGGCCATATTCACTTTAATGGGGATATAGGTGTTGTTTCCACCGTAGGTACGGCGGCCCACCACACGTTTGGCATACTGCACAGGGATACGGCGTTGTGACTGTTCCACAAACACAACCAACCCGATGATGACGATACCCACCGCGATAACAAGCAGGAAGACCTCAAAGCCCTGTGACTGCTGAATAGCCCAGAGAGAGCTGGGAAACTGTGCAGAGATCGAGGTGAAGATCAGGAGGGACATTCCGTTACCAACACCGCGCTCCGTGATGAGCTCGCCCATCCACATGATGAGACCCGTTCCCGCAGTCATGGTCACAACCATGAGCAGAACAGCGTACCACGAGTTATTTGTGAGTAGGTTTGCACATTCGGTCTGCGTGTTCGCTCCAAAGAGAAGACCGCTACGGGCAACCGTAATGAGCGTTGTGGACTGAAGAACGGCCAGAGCAATGGTGAGGTAGCGCGTGTACTGGGTGAGGCGGCTCTGACCCGCCTGCCCTTCTTTGTGAAGCGCCTCAAAGTGAGGAATCACCACACGAAGTAGCTGGGTAATAATCGAGGCCGTGATGTACGGCATGATTCCCAGCGCAAAAATTGAAAGTTGTAGAAGCGCTCCACCGCTGAAGAGGTTAACCAGCTCGTAGAGCCCGGAGGTGTTCTGGTTCACGGCAAGACACGATTGCACATTTCCAAAATCGACAAATGGCGCGGGTATGAACGACCCCAGGCGGAAAATCGCGATGATTCCCAGGGTGAACCCAATCTTGCGTCGCAGATCTGGTGTTCGGAAAATTCGACCGATAGCGCTGAACAAAAAAGCCTCCTGCTTTTGTTTACCGTTTCTCCCAACGGCGGGGTGAGCTAACCAATTACTGAGCCTACACGTATTCTGCAGGCCTGTTAATGGCTAATGCGGGGCAATACTCAACACACCTGTAAAACCACAGTGTTTTGTGGCCCGAGTTTGTTGGTATTGCCCCACATACATGTATTTAGTTTACGGAACCGCCGGCAGCAACGATTTTCTGCTCAGCCGAACCGGAGACTTTGTCTACCGAAACGTTAAGCTTCACCGAAATATCGCCATCGCCAAGAACTTTGACCCGCTCGTTTTTACGAACAGCGCCCTTGGCAACCAGGTCACCAACGGTCACGTCACCACCCTGGGGGTATAGCTCTGCGAGCTTGTTCAGGTTAACAACCTGGAACTCGACACGGAAAGGGTTCTTAAACCCGCGCAATTTGGGGGTGCGCATGTGCAGCGGCATCTGCCCACCCTCGAAACCGGCGCGAACCTGGTAACGAGCCTTGGTTCCTTTGGTTCCACGACCCGCTGTTTTACCCTTGGAGGCCTCACCGCGACCCACACGGGTACGTTCTTTTTTTGCACCGGGTGCGGGGCGAAGGTGATGCATCTTCAGGACCTGCTCACGCGGCTCAGCGCTTTCGGCAGCTTTCTTAGCCTGAGCAGCCTTCTTAGCGGGTGCCTTCTTAGCCGGAGCCTCAGTGGTATCAGCCACAGCCTTCTTGGCCGAAGCTTCCTTGGCTGAGGTCTCCTTGGCCGGAGCCTTTTTAGCGGGAGCCTTCTTTGCCGCGGTAGCGGAAGACTCAGCAGTATCAGCCACAGCCTTCTTAGCGGGAGCCTTTTTTGCGGGGGCCTCTACGGACTCCACTTTTTTGGCTTCTTTCTTTTCCTCGGCCACTAGTCGACCTCCTCAACCTTGACCAGGTGAGCAACAGTCTTGACGTAGCCACGGTTCACCGGGTTGTCTTCGCGGACGACCGTCTGGCCGATCTTGCGAAGCCCCAGGCTACGAAGCGTGTCTCGTTGATTCTGACGCTCACTGATTTTGGACTTAATCTGCGTGATTTTTAGGCTCTTAGCCATTGTTAGGCACCTGCCTTTGCCGCTGCGGCTTCAGCCGCAGCTTCTGCCTCTGCACGCACAAGACGCTGCGGCGCAACCTGATCAAACTCAAGGCCGCGACGCGCCGCAACCGCGCGCGGCTCTTCGAGCTGCTTCAACGCTGTTACAGTGGCGTGCACGATATTGATGGTGTTGGACGATCCCAGCGACTTGCTGAGTACGTCGTGGATACCGGCGCACTCGAGCACGGCGCGGACGGGTCCACCGGCGATAACACCGGTACCTGCAGCAGCGGGCCTGAGGAGAACTACTCCGGCCGCGGTCTCACCCTGAACGGGATGCGGAATGGTCTTGCGAACGCGGGGAACGCGGAAGAAGTTTTTCTTTGCCTCTTCGACGCCCTTCGAAATGGCGAGGGGTACCTCTTTTGCCTTTCCGTACCCAACGCCAACCATACCGTTTCCGTCACCCACTACCACGAGGGCAGTAAAGCTGAAACGACGTCCACCCTTGACCACCTTGGATACGCGGTTAATCGTGACAACACGCTCCAGGAATTGGTTCTTGTCGCTATTGTCGCGGCTACCGCGGTCTCCGCGATTAGGGTTGCGTTCCCGACTTCCACGACGAGCCTCACGAGGCTCATTACGGTTGTCCGCTGCGGCTTCCTGAGCGGCTGCCGTCTCGGTAGCCGAGACATCGCTGGCCGTAGCTGCGGTGGGCTCGGTGGTTGCTGCTTCTGCAGACACCTCTTGCTCCTTCTTATCGTTGCTCACAGGCTCAATCCTGCCTCTCGAGCGCCGTCGGCAACAGCAGCAACGCGTCCCGCGTACTGGCTACCACCACGGTCAAATACAACGGCCTCAATACCGGCCAACTTTGCGCGCTCAGCAACCAACTCGCCAACCCTACGTGACTTTGCGGTCTTGTCACCGTCAAACGCACGAAGATCGGCTTCCATAGTTGATGCTGAAGCCAGGGTGTGTCCCTGTGAATCGTCTATTACCTGCACAAACACGTGACGTGCCGAGCGAGTAACAACCAGGCGGGGACGTACAGCTGTGCCCTGGATCTTCTTGCGAAGACGGACATGGCGGCGGGTACGTGCCGCGCTGCGGCTCTTGCCTCTCTTGATTGTGGCCATGGTTACTTACCAGCCTTTCCAGCCTTGCGGCGAACAACTTCACCCGCGTACCGTATGCCCTTACCCTTGTAGGGTTCCGGCTTACGAATCTTGCGGATGTTTGCGGCTGCTTCACCAACAGCCTGCTTATCAATTCCGCGCACGGTGAGCTTGTTGCTGCCTTCTATTTCAAAAGTAATTCCGGCTGGCGGCTCAACAACAACGGGGTGCGAGAAGCCCAGGGCAAATTCAGCGCCCGAGCCCTTTGCCTGAACACGGTAACCGGTACCCACAACCTCAAGGGCTTTAGAGTACCCTTCGGTGACACCAACAATTTGGTTCTGGATCAGGGTGCGGGTGAGTCCGTGCAGAGAACGTGAGTTGCGCTCGTCGTTCGGGCGGGTTACAAGAACCTGTCCCTCTTCGATTGCAACCGCGATGGGCTCTGAAACGGTGAGCTTTAACTCGCCCTTCGGCCCCTTAACGGCAACATCCTGGCCATCGATCTTCACGTCGACACCGGCGGGGATGCTAATAGGAAGTCTTCCAATACGTGACATGGGTGTCTACCATACGTAGGCGAGAACTTCCCCGCCTACACCCTTCTTCTCGGCCTCGCGGTCTGTCAGAAGACCGGAGGAGGTGGACAGAATTGCGACACCAAGACCACCAAGAACGGTGGGAATCTCCGTCGACTTTGCGTAAACACGCAAACCGGGCTTTGAAACGCGCTTGATGCCTACGATTGAGCGCTCACGGTTGGGACCATATTTAAGCGACAGGGTGAGGTTAGTCCCCACACGGGCGTCCTCAACCTTCCAATCTGCAATGTATCCCTCTTTTTTAAGGATTTCTGCGATGTGTGACTTCAGCTTACTGCCGGGCAGCGTCACCTCATCATGGTACGCCGAGTTGGCGTTGCGCAGTCTGGTCAGCAAGTCTGCGACCGGATCTGTCATTGTCATGTGTTACTACTTTCTCGTCTGGTTTCCTCAGCCGTTACACGACATGGGGACCTGTGATGGTTGATACATATTCACTTATGGTTGATCGGGTGACTCTCGCTAGGCAAAAAGTCACCCGATCAACTTTACTTGATCTCCAACACTTTTCTCGAAACGTTCTCAGAAATGAAGGAAATCAAATTCTTTAGCCCTCGGCTTTAAAGGGGAATCCCAGCGCACGAAGCAGGGCGCGGCCCTCGTCGTCCGTCTTGGCGGTGGTCACAACCGTGATATCAAAGCCCCGAACCCGATCAATCTTGTCCTGATCAATTTCGTGGAAGACGCTCTGCTCGGTCAGACCAAACGTGTAGTTACCGTTACCGTCAAATTGCCGCGAGCTGAGTCCTCGAAAATCGCGAATACGGGGAAGGGCGAGTGTGAGCAGGCGATCGAGAAATTCCCAGGCGCGGTCGCCTCGAAGGGTTACGTGGGCACCAATCGCCTGTCCCTCGCGCAGCTTAAACTGCGCGACAGACTTGCGAGCCTTTGTGACCATGGGCTTCTGACCCGTGATGTTAGTGAGATCCGCGATTGCACCGTCAATAACTTTGCCGTCGCGAGCCGCCTCACCCACACCCGTGTTAACAACAATTTTCACAAGTCCGGGAACCTGATGAACGTTGGTGTAACCCAGTTCGGAGGTGAGCTGTGGAATAATCTCGTTCTTGTACTTCTGCTTCAGACGCGGCTGGGGCCGTGCATCCAACACAGCGCCAGTCGCAGCAGCCTCGGTCGTTGCCATTAGATGTCCTTACCTGACTTCTTTGCGTAGCGAACACGAACCGTCTTCTTGACGCCGTCTTTCTCTACTTCTTCAACGCGGAACCCCACGCGTGTGGGCTTCTTTGTCTGGGGATCAATGAGAGCAACGTTTGACACGTGGATGGGAGCCTCGTGGGTTTCAATGCCACCCTCTTTGGACCCGCGGTTGCTCTGGCTGACGCGCACGTGCTTCTTGACGTAGTTAACGCCCTCGACAATAACGCGGTTTTTGTCGGTGAGAACCTCGAGCACACGTCCCTGCTTACCGCGATAACCACCGCGATCCTGCTTGGGACCCGAGATAACCTCTACCAGATCGCCTTTTTTGATTTTAGCCATGATTAAATTACCTCCGGCGCCAGGGAGACGATCTTCATGAACTTCTTGTCACGAAGTTCACGGCCAACCGGCCCAAAGATACGGGTACCGCGGGGGTCCCCGTCTGTCTTCAGAATAACGGCGGCGTTCTCGTCGAACCTAATGTAGGAGCCGTCTGGGCGACGGGTTCCCTTCTTCGTACGAACGATGACGGCCTTAACGATGTCACCCTTCTTAATGTTTCCACCGGGTATGGCGTCCTTCACGGTTGCCACAATGGTGTCACCCAATCCTGCGTAACGACGACCCGAGCCGCCGAGAACGCGGATGGTAAGCAGCTCCTTGGCACCGGTGTTATCGGCAACCTTGACTCTGGATTCCTGTTGAATCACTTCTTACTCCTTCTTAAGCAGGCCTCGCGGCTTACTTAGCCTTCTCGAGAATCTCGACCAGGCGCCAGCGCTTAGTGGCGCTTAGGGGGCGGGTCTCGTTGATGAGCACGAGGTCACCAATACCGGCACTGTTGTTTTCGTCGTGTGCCTTCACCTTGGAGGTTCGGCGAATAACCTTGCCGTAGAGGGGGTGCTTTACGCGGTCCTCAACCTCCACCACAATGGTCTTGTCCATCTTGTCACTCGTGACAAGACCACGACGAGCCTTACGATAACCACGCTCAGTCTTGTCGCGAACGTCGCTTGCGGCCGATGCGTGGCCGTCGGTCTTATCTTCGACCTTTGCCATGACTAGGCCTCCTTCGTTTCTGAAGCGTCAGCGGCGGCATCAGCTTTCTTGGTCTTCTTCGTGGCGGTCTTCTTATCAGACGGCGAGACTAGGGGGGCGGGAGTTGCCCGAATGCCCAGCTCGCGCTCGCGAATGATCGTATAAATACGAGCAATGTCGCGTTTTACCTGACGAACTCGTCCATGGCTCTCCAGTTGGCCGGTGGCCGACTGGAAACGCAGGTTGAACAGTTCTGCCTTTGCCTTGCGAAGCTCTTCGACGAGGCGTTCATCCTCAAATGTGTCGAGCTCGGCGGGAGTCAATTCTTTTGATCCGATAGCCATTACGCGTCGCCCTCCTCTCGCTTGATAATGCGGGCCTTAAGCGGAAGCTTGTGAATTGCGCGGGTGAGCGCCTCACGAGCAAGCTCTTCATTTACACCGGCGACCTCAAAGAGAACACGACCCGGCTTGACATTTGCAACCCACCACTCCGGCGAACCCTTACCCGAACCCATACGGGTTTCGGCGGGTTTTTTGGTGAGGGGACGGTCGGGGTAAATGTTAATCCAGACCTTTCCACCACGCTTGATGTGACGCGTCATGGCAATACGAGCTGCCTCGATCTGACGGTTGGTCACGTAGGCGGGGGTGAGCGCCTGAATACCAAATTCACCGAAGCTCACCGTGGTGCCACCCTTTGCCTGGCCGCTACGACCCGGGTGGTGTTGCTTGCGGTACTTGACTCGACGTGGAATCAGCATGCTTTACTTCTCCGCTCCTGCTACAGCTGGTGCCTCTGTCTGCGCGTTGTTGTTACGCGGCGCACGACGGCGGTCACCACGCTCGGGGCGAGACGACTTTTGAGCCGCCTGCTCACGAGCAAGTTCTTTATTGGTGATGTCACCCTTGTAGATCCAGACTTTGACACCGATACGACCAAAAGTGGTCTTTGCCTCGTAGAAGCCGTAGTCAATGTTTGCACGAAGGGTGTGCAGCGGCACACGTCCCTCGCGGTAGAACTCTGAACGGCTCATCTCGGCACCGCCCAGACGACCGGACACCTGGATACGAACACCCTTGGCACCGGCGCGCTGCGCACCCTGCAGACCCTTGCGCATCGCGCGACGGAAGGCCACACGGGCGGTGAGCTGCTCGGCAATGCCCTGTGCTACCAGTTGAGCCTCAGCCTCGGGGTTTTTAACCTCGAGGATGTTGAGCTGAATCTGCTTGCCCGTGAGCTTTTCGAGGTCTGCACGGATACGCTCCGCTTCAGCACCACGACGACCGATAACGATACCGGGGCGGGCGGTATGGATGTCCACACGCACGCGATCCCGAGTGCGCTCAATCTCAATGCGAGCAACACCCGCACGGTCAAGAGTCTTGGCGAGCAGCTGACGGATCTTGATGTCCTCTGCAAGATAGTCTGCGTAACGCTGACCCGGCTTGGTGCTGTCGGAGAACCAACGCGATACATGATCGGTGGTGATTCCCAGACGGAAGCCGTAGGGGTTTACTTTCTGGCCCATATTATTTGGCTCCCTTCTTCCCGTCCGTGACCTCATCCGGTGTCGAAAGGACAACCGTGATGTGGCTGGTGCGCTTGTTAATGCGGAATGCGCGTCCCTGTGCTCGCGGGCGGAAACGCTTAAGGGTGGTACCCTCATCAACGTATGCCTTTGAGATGAATAGATCCTGCTCATCCAGGAACGTATTTGTCGCGTCTGCCTTCACCCTGGCGTTGGCAATTGCCGAGGTGACCAGTTTGAATACCGGCTCGCTCGCACCCTGGGGGGCGAACTTGAGGATAGCAAGAGCCTCCTCAGCCTGCTTGCCGCGGATCAGGTTAACGACGCGGCGAGCCTTCATGGGGGTTACGCGGATGTGACGAACGCGTGCGATCGACTCAACCATTCTTTCTCCTCCTTCACGTCGCCGCTTAGCGGCGACGGCCCTTCTTGTCGTCCTTCACGTGTCCACGGAAGGTGCGGGTGGGAGCAAACTCTCCGAGCTTGTGCCCAACCATGGTTTCGGTAATAAACACGGGAATGTGCTTACGTCCATCGTGTACCGCGATGGTGTGTCCCAGCATTGCCGGGATGATCATGGAACGGCGCGACCAGGTTTTGATCACATTTTTTGTATTGGCCTCGTTCTGGGCAACAACCTTACTGAGCAGGTGGTTGTCAACGAAGGGGCCCTTCTTAAGACTGCGTGGCATCTTCTAAAACTCCTACTAGCGCTTCTTGCCGACGGTGCGACGACGAACGATGAGCTTGTCACTCTCTTTGTTGGGACGGCGTGTGCGGCCTTCCTTCTGACCCCAGGGGCTGACGGGGTGACGACCACCGGACGTCTTACCCTCTCCACCACCGTGGGGGTGATCAACAGGGTTCATGGCAACACCACGAACGGTGGGACGAACGCCCTTCCAGCGCATACGTCCGGCCTTACCCCAGTTGATGTTGGACTGCTCAGCGTTGCCAACCTCGCCGACCGTGGCCCGGCAGCGAGCGTCTACGTTGCGGATTTCTCCCGAGGGCAGGCGAAGCTGCGCGTAGGGACCGTCCTTAGCAACAAGACGCACCGAGGTTCCCGCGCTACGTGCCAGCTTGGCTCCCCCGCCCGGCTTCAGCTCGATGGCGTGAATAACGGTACCCGTGGGGATGTTACGCAGCGGGAGGTTGTTACCCGGCTTGATATCGGCTCCGGCACCCGACTCAACGATGTCGCCCTGCGACAGCTTGTTGGGGGCGATGATGTAGCGCTTGGTCCCGTCCACGTAGTGGAGCAGGGCGATACGTGCCGTGCGGTTGGGGTCGTATTCAATGTGGGCGACCTTAGCGTTTACACCGTCTTTGTCGTGACGACGGAAGTCGATCACGCGGTACTGACGCTTGTGTCCACCACCGATGTGACGGGTCGTGATGCGACCCGAGCTGTTACGACCACCGGTTTTAGGGAGCGGGCGGAGAAGCGACTTCTCCGGGGTCGAGCGCGTGATCTCAGCGAAGTCAGCAACACTCGAACCGCGACGACCGGGCGTCGTGGGCTTGTACTTACGAATAGCCATGTGTGTATTCCTCTTGACTTCCTGGCCTAGCTAACGACCGTGAAGATGTCGATGGAGCCAGACTTGAGCGTCACAATGGCACGCTTGGTGTCTTTGCGCTTGCCCACTCCAAATTTTGTGCGACGCGTCTTACCCTTGCGGTTCAGCGTGTTGATCGACGCTACCTTGACGTTAAAGACCTTTTCAATAGCAAGCTTGATCTCGGTCTTGTTGGAATCGGGGTGTACCTCAAAGGTGTACTGCCCGTTGGTGTCGATCAGCGAGTAGCTCTTCTCAGAGACAACCGGAGCGATGATGACGTCGTGTGGATTCTTGTTCAGGCTCATGCCGAAACCTCCTTCTTAGCACCGCTCGTCTTTGCCTCGACAAAGCCATCGAATGCCGCCTTGGTGAAGACGATGTCGTCGCTCACGATCACGTCGTACGCGTTGAGCTGATCCCAGCTGATCACGTGGAGGTCTTCGATGTTGCGAACACTCTTCTGTGTGAGGTCGTCGCTGCGGTCGAGCACCATGAGTACTCGGCGTCCGGGCGCGACCTGCGACAGCAGGGCAATAGCGGTTTTGGTTGACGGTACGTCTTCAATTCCCAGGGACTCAACAACGTGGATACGCTCGCCGCGTGCGCGGTCTGACAGCGATCCGCGGAGGGCCGCGGCAATCATTTTCTTGGGTGTCCGCTGCGAGTAGTCGCGAGGCGTCGGCCCGTGAACAATTCCACCGCCCGTCATCTGAGGGGCACGGATTGAGCCCTGACGGGCACGGCCGGTTCCCTTCTGCTTAAACGGCTTGCGACCCGCACCGGATACCTCACCACGACCCTTGGTCTTGTGGGTTCCCTGGCGAGCTGCCGCACGCTGAGCGGTAACAACCTGGTGGATAAGCGGAACGTTGGTCTCAACGTCAAAAATAGAAGCGGGCAACTCTACCGTGCCGGTCTTCTTTCCCTGCGCGTTGATGAGATCAATCGTGGTTGCGTTAGCCATGAACTACGCCCCCTTCACAGCGTTGCGAACGAATACAAGACGGCCACGAGCACCGGGAACGGCGCCCTTGACCAGAATGACGTTCTTCTCGGTATCAATGGAGTGAACCGTGAGGTTCTGAACCGTCACTCGGTCTCCACCCATGCGACCCGCCATGCGCTGTCCTTTAAAGACACGACCGGGGGTTGCTGAAGCACCGATAGAACCGGGCTTACGGTGGTTGCGATGTGCACCGTGTGATGCACTCACACCCTTGAAGTTGTGACGCTTCATTGTTCCGGCAAAGCCTTTGCCCTTGCTCGTGCCCACAACGTCAACCAGCTGACCCGCCTCGAAGGTGGTGTCGATGGTGAGTTCCTGACCGGCCGAGTAGTCGGATGCGTCCGGAGTACGGATTTCGGTGAGGTGGCGACGCGGCGTAACACCGGCCTTGTCGAAGTGGCCCTGAGCGGGTTTGTTCACCTTGCGGGGGTCAATTTGACCGGCGGCAATCTGAACCGCACTGTATCCGTCAATTTCGGGAGTGCGAACCTGGGTTACCACGTTCGGAGTGATTTCGATAACGGTCACGGGTACGAGTTTGTTGTTCTCGTCCCACACCTGGGTCATGCCAAGCTTGGTGCCCAGCAGACCCTTGTAGGTCTTTGCAGCAGTAGACATGATTCCCCTAGAGCTTGATCTCGATGTTAACATCGGCGGGCAGGTCAAGACGCATCAGTGAATCGACAGCCTTGGGTGTCGGATCCACGATATCGATGAGACGCTTGTGAGTGCGCTTTTCAAAGTGCTCGCGACTGTCTTTGTACTTGTGAGGGGAACGGATAACTGCGATCACGTTCTTTTCTGTGGGAAGCGGCACCGGACCGATGACGGTGGCACCCGCGCGGGTTACCGTGTCAACAATCTTGCGTGCCGAGGTGTCGAGACCGGCGTGGTCATACGACTTAAGTCGAATGCGGATCTTCTGTCCCGCCATGTGTGACTCTCTCTTTCTGGTTGCGTCGTATGGTTTTCACCACATTGGACGACTTGCGGACTATAACGTGGAACACTCTCATGTCACACCGCTGTTCTTATATCAAGACTCACGCTCTCACCTCACAACGGCACAGGAGTATGTTCGTTGAGCGAGATGGGATTATGAGCAGTGTTCTGCTACCCGCGGCCTAGCTGTTCTTTTGAGTAGTCTCAATCAAGCTATGCACTGCCTGGCAGTGATTCGCGAGCACGAGGCATCACGAAATACTGAACTACGTAATTCTGCCATAGAAATAGATCATTATGCAACCCGGGCGTGTCGCTTCTTAAGCCAGTCCCGCTCAAAGCCCGCCAAGCAACAGACGGGGGATCTGTACCCGGTTACGCTCCGGAGACTCACAGAGGGGTTCACGCGGGAACCTATCCACAGTTGTACACAGGAACGATGTACACATAGGCACCCCCGTGACGTGGATATTAGCGTAGGTTACACAGCTCCAACTGGTCTCTCGTTTCGTTTGTTCTTGAGAAAGGCTAACCGCCGTGTATGGCACAGAAGATGCGCTCCTCAAACAGGCTGCTTTTCTCAATCAGCAGATGGCTCAGGCCCGGGATCTACACGACCAGTTAGAGAGGTTTCTAACACACACAACGTGGAATGCTTCATCCGCAACGGCCTTTTGCACACGCGCCCGTTCGCTTAACACGCTGCTCTTGGCCCTGGTTGGTCGGTGTGAAGAGGCCCTACACAGCCTCAATCGACACGTATCCGAGGTGAAACGTGTCAAAGGCCTTATATCGGCAGCGGAGGCACACGTTCAACAGCGCGTGGCTGCAGCCCGCGCTCTCGTAGAACGAGCTCAGCGAGCTATCAGAGACCTTCCCGCAGATCAGGTTTCTCTCGGCGACAGGTTGCTCATTTTCCCAACTGCTGAGACTCATAACCTAGCAACAGTATCGGTGCTTGAGTTTGAGGGCAAGCGGGTGACAACCGATAGCTTTTTACAAGCTACCCGCATTGCCTCGTTGCGGCAGCCCCAACCCGGTTCCCTTGAGTGGCTTGAATTGAAACAGCTGTTTGACTCACGGGGATGGTAGGGCTGCTATCGAGGCAGGGCCACCTGAATCAGGCTGCTCTGACCGCTTTCTACCAGATACCCTCGTCCCGGCGGAAAATCTGAGCGTTTTATCCTGTTGGTCTGAATTCGCAGTGGGTTGGGGGCGTCATCCTCGTCTGGCTGCAAGAAAACCCCATTACGAACACTCTTTAGTTGAGCGTGAACACCCCACGATTGAGAGACGGTATTGGGATCACACATAATCACGGTGTGGGCACCGGAGCTTCGGGCAACCTTAAGTAGCTGAGACACGGCCCCGTCGGCGGGCGTTCCCTCAAGCTCTGCAACGTCATCAATGACGATAAATATCTGACTACTGTTCTGCAGGTTCTCAGAGACACTGTTTTTGCCGGACACCCGTTCTCTTTTTTCGCCGGGCCTCTGCTCACTATTGTCACCAGATGCCCACGTGTTGTTCTCGGATCCCTGCGCGTTACTCTCGGACTGGCGGGGAGGCTGCAGCGCAGAGCCAAAAATAGTGTCCCCCTCGTACAGACCAACACCTGCACCGTGAGCGGCAGGCCCTCCGCTAAGCCTCGTAACCAGCTTATGGGCAAGGTTTTCCACGCCGTTGATGCTCCTACATTCTTCTGTCCAGGGTAAGTTATGCAGGCGAGTTGACCGAGTGGAGAGCAGAAAGGTATTTGCCTGTGGATTTTTCACGCACCGATTGAGATATATGGTCTCAATCGCTGTGCTTCGCCCTGACCCCTGCTGCCCCATCACTGTAAAAAGTCCCGTATCGGAGATGCTCGCGGGCTGAAGAGTGAGGTCATCTAGACCAACCACCAAACGCCCGTCGTGTGTGGTGGGCAACTCGGTACGGACAACAGAAGTGGGAAGCGTCATAATCTCCGGAACCGGGGTCACGCCCCGAGCCACAAGCCTCTCCCCTAATTCTTCAATACGAGTGGATTGCGCAAGAAGAGACTCCGTACCGCCGTATATAGCAAGCTGCACCTCGTGCATCTCCGAGCCTTCACTCCTTTTACGCACGAGGGCCCGCCCCTGGGACATTCCCTTGGGAGCACCGAGAGTTCTTTTGACCGCACCGCTATCACTGTCAACACCGGCCCGGAGAATAATCTGCTGTTGAATATTTGCGTTCAGCGCCCTGTCGATGTCTTCAAGACGATCCAGGGTAAAGAAACAGTGAATACCCACCTGACGTCCCTCTGCCAAGAGGGCAGCAAAAGAACGGTAGGGATTATCGCCAGCCACAAGTTCATAACGCTGACGCATCGCACCCAGGCCATCAATCAGCAACACTATTCTGTGTTCGTGTTCCTCCTCCGAATGAGAACGATACTCTGTGAGAGTACCCGCCCGCAGCCGAGAGTATCTGTGCTGTCTTTGCCGAAGTTGCGCTATTAACTCCCGGAATAAGCGTCGGAGCCGGGCATCATCCCTGCCCGGTATAACGGAGCCGACCGTGGGAAGGGTGGTGAGCGAATCGAGCGCACCTCCTTCATAATCAAGAATATAAATATCCGTTGGGTCGTCACGAACCGTCCGCGTAATCGCAATTGCCATGGTACGTAACGCTGTGCTCTTGCCACTACCCCCGCCACCCACGATCGCAACACCACCAACAGTGTCCAAATCTATACTGTAGGGATTTTGCCGCTGGCGCTGCGGTTCGTCGGCCATTCCGATCACGATCCCGCGCTCCGGGATGCTGGGCAGCCTCTCCAAAGCCACCATACTCGGGAGCGGCTCTAGCCACGGCCTGCGCGGTGGCGTAAGCGAGGCCTTCGTGTAGGCACACAGAATATTCTCTAAGAGCTTCTCAATATCGCGCTGCGCACTAACCCGCTCCAGGGCGCCGCCGGGGCTGGAGGGTTTTAACGAGGTTTTCCATGCCTTTGTCGCCCCAAACCCAAGGTTTTCTATGCGTATTGCTGGGCGAGTTGATGCCCGACCCGAGCGGGAGCCGAGGTATCCGGTTTGGAAATGAATGAGCTGCCCCGGGCCAATCCTCACCGCTCCACGTCCTGGAGTATCGAGATTAAAAAGAGCGGCGTCTTCCGTTCCGACGATATCAGCACTATCCGCCCGATCCGCAACGCGTAAAGCAATACGAAGGTTTGTGTTTGCCCGCAGACTGTCGGAAATCACATCGGCGGGACGCTGCGTTGCCATCACCAAGTGTACCCCCAATGATCGCCCGCGCTGAGCAACATCAACAATCCCACTAATAAACTCAGGCATTTCAGCGACAAGAGCGGCTAGCTCATCGATAACTATCATCAGAATCGGCGGGGTCATCACATCACCTCGCGTTTCCAGAGCAGCCAGGTCTTTAGCGCCCCTGCTGTTAAGCAGCCGTTCCCTGTGTACTAGCTCGGCCCGCAACGACGTGAGCGCCCTACGCACTAGGTGTTGATTCAGGTCGGTAACAAGACCAACCGTGTGCGGAAGCTTAACACACTCCGCGAAGGCCGCCCCACCCTTGTAATCAATAAGCAAAAAAGTGAGCCGATCGGGGCTGTGATGAGCGGCCAGGCTCATGATCCAGGTTTGTAAAAACTCAGACTTACCCGAGCCCGTGGTTCCACCTACGAGGGCGTGGGGCCCGTGCGCCCGGAGATCGAGGCTTATCGGTCCCTCGGCTGCTAAACCTACAACCGCCGTTAACGCCTGCGCAGCGCGCTCTTCTCCCGGCACCCAGCGTGATACCAAGCTGTCGCTCGCAAGCCAAGACATCATCACGTGGGAGGAACCGGCAAGAACATCGTGTTCAACCAGGTCACGATAGTTGACGGCATTGGGAAGATCACTCTCATCAAGCAGTTGACTCCCCACATCGCTCACGGAGGACAAACGGATCGCGGTCAAGCTTGCCTCAAGAACCTCCACCGTATCAACTCGTTCTAACGCAACAACCTCGCCCGTGCGAACATACCCCACATGCCCACCCTGCTCTTCAATATGAACATAGGTTCGACACTGTGCGGGTAGTTGTTCTAAGCGTTCCGCCACCCAGATAAAGTAAATGCCAAAGTCTGCTCCAGCGTCTATAAGCGCCGTTAGACGCCCCAGCTCGAGAGATTTTGCGGCTTCTCCTACCCCCTGAGAGAAAAGAACGAGCACAACGACCACCGGTGTGGCGGGTAACTCTGAGACGGAATCCTCACGAAAATGCGCAGCCCCAATACTCGCGTTGAGGTGAGAACGAACCGTTCTTGGGGTTCCCGAATGCGTCCGACGTGTCTCCAGAAGCTCTTCAAGATCAGCCAATAACTGCTGCGCGGATTGAACGTCATTGCTCGGGTGAAACTCACCCCGCCGGGGCTCCCCCTCTTCAGGGGCGACACAAGACGTATTGTCTAATCGGATGTTTTTGCTGCGAGTATTACGCAACGGACTGTATGGAGAATCGACGTGCGGAAGCCACGATAACCACTCCCAATCAACCGCGGCTCTCCTTCCGCTTAGTCCGTTTAAGCAGGTGATGACCATAT
Organism: Lysinibacter sp. HNR; assembly: GCF_029760935.1. Classification (NCBI taxonomy): domain Bacteria; kingdom Bacillati; phylum Actinomycetota; class Actinomycetes; order Micrococcales; family Microbacteriaceae; genus Lysinibacter; species Lysinibacter sp. HNR. Next base: position 2,159,852 of record NZ_CP121684.1, read on the forward strand.
CGGCGGGCGAGTGTAACCCTGCGAGCTGGAGCACAATGGATCGAGCACACCCCCACGAGCGCAGACCCTCACCCGCAACCCCCAGCGCTCCACACACACTGAGCCGTTCAACAACTGGAACCGTTGCAATCCGGGAGTATTTATCGACTATCCGCTCAATCTCTGACCAGTGCTCAGGCTCAACTAGCTCACCGTTACGCTTTGGTGGCTGAACCCTCATGCGGCTTGGTTGCATACCCAGACCCAACCTCACTTCACAAAACGCTCTGTGCTCAGGCCGTCGAGTCCATAACAATTGGTTCCGTTTGACAACGGCGGTCATCACCTCGCTGCTCGATTGTGTCTCGGTACTTCTTATCTGAGCTTCTTGAGCTCGGAGTTGTTCTAATCGCTGCTCAACACGATCGATCGCTTCGTAAAATTGCTGAGCCTGCGCTCGGTTCTTACGCCTCAGGATAACTCGCGTGTCAATGTAACTGCCCACCAGGAAAAGCGGCGAAAGAATCACAAATAGAAGGCTCATCGGATTGCCCGTTGCAAGGTACAGCGTCACACCCATGATGAGCGGCACGATTAGTGCAATAAAGGAAAACTTTGAGGGTTCGGGTAGTTGCGGCGGATGCGGAAGGTGGATCTCGCCCCTCTCGAACCTGGGCTCGATGCGCGGTGATCGCATGTGCCCACCGTCCTGCAGCACAGACGAGTAGACGGGGGTAGCAGCATCATAGTGTGGCATCACAAAAATTGTGACCCGGGTGCTACCCAAAAGAATCCGATGCTGTCCTTGAAGTGGAGCACTGCTAGCTATCTTGTGGTTATCAACGATGACCCCGTTAGCAGACTGGTGATCAACGATAGTAACCGTATCGGTGATCATGACGGTGGCATGACGACGAGAAACGCTAGAATCGTGAAGATAAATTCGAGCCTGGGGATCTCGTCCAATGGTGTTTTCTCCCCGCACAAGAGAAAAGGTGATGCCGCTCTGGATCCCGTTTTCTACGGTTAGCGTGGCAACAATCGGGTCGACCCTAATATCGTTAGCCAGTTTCTGATTGTCAGGCTGGGGCTGGACCCAACAGCCAGAACGCAGACCGCTCCGCCCTATGGGTGCGCCGGGATCTAGCACATAGGTGTTATTATCCCCGGGATATCTCACCCGAAGAGCTAGGGGAGCCAGCTGAGCGATTGCCTGGCGCGCGTTCACATAGGACTCTGGACTGTTTTGAACAAGGCACACCGCAACATCGCTAATTGTATTGGTGACGCTTGCGCTGAGAAGAACGTTCTGTGCCCGAAGCCGCGGATGTTCAACCCTCATCTTGATTCTCACGCCGCTGCCCTCCATCCTGATCCACTCGTTTCTGGTAAACCTCAGCGTTTTACAATCATCACCCGTCAGTGTTTGTTCCCACCATAGGGAACAAACAGTTGGGGATAAGAGACGCTATAGGAACGTATCTGGAGGAGAATGCACGGCAGGAGAGGCACAGGGCATAGGATTACTTCATGCCACATATCGTTCTCACCATCGCAGGCTCTGAGGCCACCGGAGGCGCCGGAGCTCAGGCCGATCTCAAAACCTTCCAGGCCCGCAATGTTTTTGGCATTGCCGCCCTCACCTGCATCGTCTCTTTCGACCCGAAAGACAACTGGAACCACCGCTTTGTTCCCATTGAACCCGAGGTTATCGCGGATCAGCTTGAGGCCGCGCTAACGGCGTACGGCCCCGACCAGCTCAACACCGTCAAAATTGGCATGCTCGGTTCCCCCGCCACCATCGCGGTCGTGTCCGATGTTCTCAGCACCCGTAATTTTAACCGTGTTGTTCTCGACCCCGTGTTGATCTGTAAAGGGCAGGAGCCGGGGCACGCACTTGATACCGACCGGGCTCTCAAGCAACAGATTCTCCCCCTCGCATCTTTTGTCACCCCCAACCATTTCGAAGCCATCCAGTTATCCGGCATGAAGGATATCAACTCGGTCTCAGACCTCACCGAGGCGGCACAGCGCATCCACGATAGCAGCGGCTCAACCGTACTGGCCAAGGGGGGCGTTCGTCTCGCGGGTTCCGAAGCGGTTGATGTTTTTTATGACGGAACAACTCTGGAAATTCTCACCGCCCCCAAGGTAGGCGAGGTCGCGGTAAGCGGCGCCGGCTGCTCACTCGCCGCAGCCTTCGCAGCGGAAATCGCAAAGGGCGTGACCCCTCTCGAGGCCGCCCACAGTGCCAAAGAGTTTGTCCACAAGAGCATCACCCATCGCGTATCCTCTCACGCCCCCTTCGACGCCGTCTGGCAGGGAAACTAGTCCGAAAAACTATGCTCGGGGGGCGTGCATCCCCCTAAACAGCCAACGGCTTCTCATCGTGGGCCTCTCCACCGCGCACAGGAACTAATCCGCTATAAGCCGCAGACCAGTCGACCTGAAGCTCACTGATCACACCGTATCGATGCCCAAAGAACACCTTCGGGTGGCGGATAATTCGGGGGCCACGGAAAGTACCGGTTTCCCAGGGAAGCGCACCCCAGGGAACCGGAGAGTGTGTAAGCAACGCCTGCCGCATCGTATCGCTTCCGTAAAAATGAGCACCCGTGTACAGAGCGGTAATGATCGCACTCTGGTCAAGCTGACCGAGCATACCGTTTAGCAGCAACACATAGCGGCACGCAGCATCCGCAATCGTCGTTTCAGAAGAAGAACCCGCAAGTGGAATTTCGATCTCGGCAATACTGTCGCGGTCAAATCGTCCCTCCGCCCAATCCGAATGCAACGCCCTCTGATGCTCTATCTCGGCTGCGTTCAGGCTAATCTGCGCGATAAAGCACACCGAGGCACCAAGAACTCCCTCATGCGCATTATCCGCACCGGAGTCAACCGGTTTGTGTTGGGCGTTTGAGGCAAAAACTGCAACCGGAGAGACCTGGTTGGGATCCAGGGTAAACCCAAACTCCTCTCGGACCTCTCGAAGAACAGAGTTTAACGGTGATGGTGACCCAAAGATATCCCCATCACCTTTCTCACCGTGCCTTGAGTGCTCGAAGGTGTGCTCAGCGGTAACCGACAGCGTGTCATCAACAAGTGCGGAGGGGTTTGTGCGTTTTGCCAGCAAAAGATGAACCCCACGTTCTGTGTGCGAGACAAACGACACACAGGTATTAAGCTGCGTCAGAGGGCGCTCCTCAGGACAGACAAAAGCGTTAGCCCCGTCCACTTCAAAAACTGACGCGCTTGCGGCCGCTGAGAGATCAGAACCAAGATTGCGGGAACGATAACGCGGATGCTGCTCGCTCAATACCGTACATGATTCATGAGTTTCCAACTCGACAACCAATTTTCCCGTTACCTCGTCCACCATCTGACGTGCAGCTTTGAGACTAAAGATTCGTCCATCGTGGTCTCCCGGTTCGATTCCGCTACTCACCACCTCACGCTGCACGTTCAGTCGGCTCACATCATATCCACGGTGTCTGACATCAAAACGGGAGGGTGCTCGCAAGAGTTCCGCATGCCTATTTGTTCTTCCCCGCAGGGCGGGCAGGGTGTGCTCATCCGCTGGGGGATGCGGTAGTTCTGGGCCATCCCACGCATCACGGTGGTTAACAAAAACGCGTGTGAGCGCACCCAGACGGCTAGCCATCCCGTCCACCAAAACGTTTGCACCCACAAACAGAGAAACAGTATCCGCAAAAACTCGCTGTGAGGCCTCTATAGGAACCGGGATTTTTGCAATGTAGTCACGATCGAGATAGTCACTGACTAGGCGCAACTCATGTCTTACCGCGTCAACATTGTCAGCCCACAAAACGCGGGCTACGGCGCTCTGCCTCTCGGGTGCAATAGCAAGTTGAAGAAGCAGGTGAAGCTGTCCGAGGAGATCATCATATTGTGTACGATCTTTATCCTTAATCAGCCAGGAGACCAGGTCCGCAGGGGTCAGTTCCTCCCCCTTGAGCTTTGGCAACAGGTAACGAAAAACCAGAGTTGTTTGTAATGCTTTAATCGTTTTCTTATCGGAGGTCGGAATACTTCTGTGGAGTACCTTCCGTGCCCGACGAACGGCAGCAAAGAGAAAGAAACGCTCAACCCCGGATATCTTCACACCAATCGCCGCAACGAGAATAATCGCGACGGGGGCAAGAACGGCAATCAGTGAATCAAGAAACCCCAGAAGGGTGAGGAAGTCATCCATGTTGCACTCTCCAATAAGCAAGCCCTACAAGCATCCTATTGTTGATTCCCCGGGAACAAAACTCCGCCTATTAAAAGCAAACCGACCCCGGGTAAATACCCGAGGTCGGTTTGTAAGCAGTAAAATCTACTACTTGATAATCTTTGTTACGGTTCCGGCACCAACGGTACGGCCACCCTCACGGATAGCAAAACCGAGGCCCTCTTCCATAGCGATTGGCTGAATGAGCTCAACCGTCATGTCGGTGGTGTCACCGGGCATAACCATCTCTGTTCCCTCGGGGAGAGTGATCACACCGGTTACGTCCGTTGTACGGAAGTAGAACTGGGGACGGTACTTGGTGAAGAAGGGGTTGTGACGACCGCCCTCTTCCTTGTTCAAGATGTAGGCGGTTCCCTCAAAGTCGGTGTGAGGGGTAACCGAACCGGGCTGCACGATAACCTGACCACGCTCTACTTCTTCGCGCTTGGTACCGCGAAGAAGAAGACCACAGTTCTCACCGGCCCAGGCCTCGTCAAGCTGCTTGTGGAACATTTCGATTCCGGTCACAGTTGTCTTCTGGGTGGGACGGATTCCAACGATCTCAACCTCAGAGTTGATCTTCAAGGTTCCACGCTCTGCACGACCGGTTACAACGGTTCCACGACCGGTGATCGTGAAGACGTCCTCAACGGGCATCAGGAACGGCTTGTCCTTGTCGCGCACGGGGTCTGGAACGTTCTCGTCTACAGCCTCCATGAGCTCGAGAACAGAGTTAACCCACTTCTCGTCGCCCTCAAGAGCCTTCAGACCCGAAACACGGACAACGGGAGCGTCATCGCCGGGGAAGCCCTGGCTGGAGAGAAGCTCACGAACCTCAAGCTCAACGAGCTCCAGGATCTCTTCGTCATCGACCATGTCGGACTTGTTGAGTGCAACCAGCAGGTAGGGAACACCAACCTGGCGGGCAAGCAGAACGTGCTCGCGAGTCTGAGCCATGGGGCCATCGGTGGCGGCAACCACGAGGATTGCGCCGTCCATCTGGGCGGCACCGGTGATCATGTTCTTGATGTAGTCGGCGTGACCGGGAGCGTCTACGTGTGCGTAGTGACGCTTCGGGGTCTCGTACTCTACGTGCGAGATGTTAATAGTGATACCACGCTGACGCTCCTCGGGAGCGGAGTCGATGGTAGCGAAGTCACGCTGCACGTTGGTGTCTGACGGGTACTTGTCAGCAAGCACCTTTGAGATGGCCGCAGTAAGAGTTGTCTTACCGTGGTCAACGTGACCGATCGTTCCGATGTTTACGTGCGGCTTAGTCCGCTCGAACTTGGCCTTCGCCACTGTGGTCCTCCTCAGGACTTTCGTGTAAACACCCGGGCCGACAAGTGCCGACCCGGACGCTTACGGGGTTTATGTGTTTATGTTACTTGGTTAGCCGAAATTTTTCGACCGGCCTCGGTGCGAAACTATTCGCCCTTAGTTTTCTGAACGATTTCGTCAGCCACGGCCTTGGGAACCTCAGCATAAGAATCGAACACCATCGAGAACACTGCGCGACCCGAGGTCTTCGACCGTAGATCACCAATGTAACCGAACATTTCTGAAAGCGGAACCAGGGCGCGAACGACCTTAACCCCGCTCACATCCTCCATCGACTGGATCTGCCCACGACGCGAGTTCAGATCGCCAATGACGTCACCCATGTATTCTTCAGGGGTACGGACTTCAACGGCCATCATAGGCTCCATCAGAACAGCCTTCACCTGCTTGAGCCGAAGAGCATCACGCGTACCCACCGAACCGGCAATTTTAAAGGCCATTTCGGACGAGTCGACATCGTGGTACTGGCCATCAAGCAGAGTGACCTTGACTCCCACAACGGGGAACCCGGCAACGGGTCCGGAGTGCATGGCATCCTGGGCACCGGCGTCAACCGAGGGAATGTATTCACGAGGAATACGTCCACCAGTCACCTTGCTTTCAAACTCGTAGATCTTGTCGCTATCGGCCTCAAGCGGGCTGAGCGAGATCTGGATTTTAGCAAATTGACCAGAACCACCCGTCTGCTTCTTGTGGGTGTACTCGAACTTGTCTACCGTGCCACGGATGGTCTCGCGGTAAGCAACCTGAGGCTTTCCAACGTTGGCCTCAACGTTGAACTCGCGACGCATACGGTCGACCAGGATGTCGAGGTGAAGTTCACCCATACCCGCAATAACGGTCTGACCTGTTTCTGCGTTCTGTTCGGTACGGAACGTGGGGTCTTCCTCTGCAAGCTTCTGGATTGCGGTTCCCAGCTTCTCCTGATCGGCCTTGGTCTTTGGTTCGATTGCCACCTCGATAACTGGCTCGGGGAAGGTCATCGATTCCAAAACCACCGGCTCGTTCGGATCTGAAAGGGTGTCACCCGTGGTGGTGTCCTTCAGCCCGATCACGGCGTAAATATTTCCAGCAGTGAGAGAATCAACCGGGTTCTCTTTGTTGGCGTGCATCTGGAAGATCTTTCCAATGCGCTCCTTCTTACCCTTGGTGGAGTTAACTACCTGGGTTCCGCTGTCGAGGCTTCCCGAGTAAACGCGAACATAGGTAAGACGCCCAAAGAAGGGGTGAACGGCAACCTTAAAAGCAAGAGCCGAGAAGGGGTCATTAGCATCTGCACGACGGAGAATAATCTTCTCTTCGTCACGCGGATCGTGTGCTTCGATCGCAGGAACGTCAAGAGGCGAGGGCAGATAGTCAACAACCGCGTCAAGCATCGGCTGAACACCACGGTTCTTAAAGGCAGAGCCACAGAGAACCGGGTAAATCTGGCTGCTCACGGTGAGCTTACGGATGGCAGCCTTGATCTCGGCAACCGTGATCTCCTCGCCACCAAAGTATTTTTCCATGAGCGCGTCGTCGGTCTCGGCAACGGTCTCGAGAAGCGCGGTACGGTATTCCTGGGCCTTATCGGCCAGGTCTGCCGGAATTTCCTCGACGGTGTAGTTAGCGCCAAGGGTCACATCACCCTTTGCGTCTCCACGCCAGGTGAGCGCGCGCATCTCTACGAGGTCAACAACCCCTTCAAAGCCAGACTCCTGACCGATCGGAAGCTGCAGAACAAGAGGCTTAGCGCCCAAACGGCTGACAATGGTGCTTACGGTGTAGTAGAAGTCAGCGCCCAGTTTGTCCATTTTATTGACAAAGCAGATACGGGGTACATCGTACTTGTCAGCCTGACGCCATACCGTTTCTGATTGAGGCTCAACACCCTCTTTACCGTCAAAAACGGCAACTGCACCGTCGAGGATACGAAGCGAACGCTCCACCTCAACTGTAAAATCAACGTGTCCCGGGGTGTCAATGATGTTGATTTGGTTTTTGTTCCAAAAACAGGTGACCGCGGCGCTGGTAATGGTGATACCGCGCTCTTTTTCCTGCTCCATCCAGTCGGTGGTTGAGGCACCATCGTGTGTCTCACCCAGTTTGTGGTTCACGCCCGTGTAGAACAGGATGCGCTCAGTTGTTGTGGTTTTTCCGGCATCAATATGGGCCATGATGCCGATGTTACGGACCTTGTTCAGGTCGGTGAGCACGTCCTGTGCCACGGGTTCCTCCGAAAATTTTGGGATGTTTGGGTGAATGTTACTGGGGCAGCTTTTAAAAACGCTACCCCAGCGTTTTTGTTCTGGCCACAGTATCGCACGCGAACCTGGCCAGAACGTGCAGCTTTACCAGCGGTAGTGAGCAAACGCCCTGTTTGACTCGGCCATCTTATGTGTGTCTTCACGACGCTTTACTGCGGCACCAAGACCGTTAGAGGCATCAAGAATCTCGTTGGTGAGACGCTCGGTCATGGTCTTCTCACGACGAGCCTTTGCGTAGCTGGTGAGCCAGCGCAGAGCCAAAGTATTAGCTCGATGCGGCTTAACCTCAACGGGCACCTGATAGGTCGAACCACCAACACGACGTGAACGAACCTCAAGCGTAGGACGGACGTTATCAAGAGCCTTCTTCAGGGTGACAACGGCATCTCCACCGTTTTTAGCGGCAACGCCCTCAAGAGCATCGTAAACGATACGCTCAGCCAGGCCTTTTTTGCCGTCTTTAAGAATTTTGTTCACAAGCTGGCTCACAACGGGAGAACCGTATACCGGATCGGCAACCGTGGGGCGCTTAGGAGCTGGTCCCTTACGAGGCATTACTTCTTCTCCTTCTTCGCTCCGTAGCGGCTACGCGCCTGCTGACGGTCTTTCACTGACTGCGTATCAAGAGCGCCACGAACAATCTTGTAGCGAACACCGGGAAGATCTTTTACACGACCTCCACGCACAAGAACCATCGAGTGCTCCTGCAGGTTGTGGCCCTCACCAGGGATGTAAGCGGTAACCTCGGTACCGTTTGAAAGCTTGACACGAGCGACCTTACGCATTGCCGAGTTGGGCTTCTTGGGTGTGGTGGTGTACACACGGGTACACACCCCGCGCTGCTGCGGGTTTGCCTTCAGGGCCGGTGCCTTGGTCTTCGAGACCTTAGGCTTACGCCCCTTCCGGACCAACTGCTGAATAGTTGGCACTTCTTCTCCTTATATAAATGCTGCACGGTGACAGCTCTGCACTAAGCGGTTTGCATTCGCCACACTCGAGAGTGCTTAATCAATAAAGATTTTGGCGAGTTCATCTGGATCCATCGATACCGCAGAATTGCGGCATCTGAGATGATGGATATGCCGTGGGGGTCCCGCCTCGTAGAGACCAAGACCCTGAGGATTTCGACGCCAGCTCCCACACCATACCCCTGAGGGTGCAGCACAAAAGCGAACAAAGAGCACCAAGCGAAAATTCTACCCTGTATTTGGCACTTGACGCAAGAACAAAGAGCACCCAGAGGCTTTAGGGAGACTCGAGAGAGTGCGAAAGCTCGCTCAGCACCGCCCGAACCTGAGGTTCAACGCAGGTGGTAATCGCGTGTTTTATACGGGGAGCGTGTTCCCGCAGGGCCTCGCACACCCTCTGGCCTGTGATCCGGGCACACTCATCGGCAAGCGCCACCTCAGAGCGGAGTACAGCCTTCTGCTCATCAGAGAGGGGCGCAGGTGGTGGAGAAGAACGCTCCGGCCGCTTCTCCGCCAGGCTCTCCAGGGTAAAAAGAAAGGACTGTCCTGGATCAGGAATCGGGTCAAGCTCAATACCCTCATACTCGGGGTCGAGTCCCTCGTGTGGGTGATATCCGTTTGAAGGGGGCGCCGGGGAGTCACTCGCGATTTCCCGCCACAGGTTGGGGAGGCTCGCCTCGGTAAACTCTTCAACGGAGCGATCAATGATCTTCTGCATCCGGCTCACCAGGGCGTGACGAACCTGATGAGGAACATCCTGATCGAGCCCCGCGGCCCGCGCTATGGGGGAGTTAAAACACCGGCGACAGATTCGCGCCCGGGTACGGTAGCTTCCGATCTTCCACCCGGGAACCCAACGAGTCCACAGCTCCACCTCGGTGGTTACTCGTGTGGGAAGATCTGGGTCAGCCATACTCACTACGGTACCCAAGACAAGCCGGTCAGCCAAGCCAAAATCCCCCGCGTGGCACCCTGCGGTATGTCTCCTTCCCCTGTGATCGGCAAGGGAGTAGGCGCCCAGCTGATCACATGCCGCCCTCAATCCACGCTGATAACCCCGGGAATTGCTAAAGTGACCCCAAAGAAACACCCGTTGCGATTCGAGGAGAACAAGCAATGACCGAAGCAAACCGGCAGGATCCCGCAGAGGGCAGTCCCGCCTCGGAGTCCCCCGCAACAAACGACCAACTCAAAGCAGCTCTTGATCGCTCACGCACGGAAACCCCGCTCGCTGCCACAAACCCCGAACACGGCTCACAAGAATCCGTGAATAGCGAATCTGACCATTTTGAGGCAACGGACATGTCAGACCCGTCGTTTCACCCCGGGGCGCTGGATGAGGTTGCCGCGGGTGTTGACCCCTCCGTCATTTCCGCCCGGCCAATCGTTTCCCCGCGAGCAACAGCCGAGGCACCTCCCGTAGCCTCCCCCGAGACTCCGCAACCTACACCTGACGCACACGCTTCCACCGGCAACCCGGATGTCCTCACCGTCAGCACGGATCATCCGATGGCTCCCCTCTATATTCAGGCTCCACTCCTACCCGAGATCCGAGGAAACCGAGTTGCCGGTCTTTGGATAACAATCGTGGCAACACTCGGCTTTGCTCTTCTCTACGCCGGTATTATCGCGGCGATCATCGCCCCCATCACAGCTCCCAGCCAGTTTCTCGACGCGCTCGTGGATCACCTTCTCACCCCCATGTACCCGGCATCAATTGCCGCTTTCTTCGTGGGGTTACTGGTTCTTGTGATGATTGCAAATCGCGCAAACTGGTGGGCCTACGTTCTCTTCGGATTCCTTGTGGGTGCTTTTGTCTATTGCGCTGCCGTTATTGGCCTACTCTACTCCGGCTCACTCACGGACCTCACTCCCGATGAGTCATGGGGACGTTTAGAAGAGTTCGTTCTCTCTCCCTTCACAATTCTTGCCGGCGTGGCCGGACGCGAGGTGTCCGTCTGGTTCGGGGCGTGGATCGCGGCCAGGGCTCGCAAAGTCAAACTGGCCAATGCCGAAGAAATCAGCGAGTACGAGAACCGTCTCGCAGCCTCACCCATAGCAACCCAACCTCTGACGCCAAACGTTTAGGAGAACATCGTGGAACCGCAACCGAGCAGACCAAATCAGAGTCTCTACTGCACGGTAGCGGCCCTCATGCTCACCGTCCTCGCCGGAGCACTCACCATCGCCACCTGGGGTTTTATTGCGCTGTTTACAGCGTCTGACCCCATCGAGACGGCAGATATTTCCCTTGTGGTGGGACCCCTTTCAATAGTGCTCGCCCTCGTTGTCATGTTCTTAAGCATGTTTCGTATCGGAAAGAGTCTCCAACACGGCCACTCCCGCCTTCCCTGGAGCCTCATACTCCTCGCGGGGATCGGCGCCTATCTCGTGGCTGCAATCGTCTTTTTTGCGGTGGGACTACCCCCGCACGAATCGTTCTACAGTGCCTTTCTACTCGCTCTTCTTCCTATCGGCTGGTTGTGTGCTCTGTGCTACTGGGCCATGGTGGCTCGGCGCATCTATACGGACCGGGGACGACCACGCTGGCCCTGGGAAAACCCGGAAGACGTGTAACTGCGGCATAGTGGTTGTATGACAGTAGTTGCAGCTATCGACTGCGGAACAAACTCCATCCGTTTACTCATCGCCGAACTCCACAGGTCGGAAAGCTCCGAAGCGGAACCACGATCGAACTTCCTTGACTCTGATCCCCAGAAACCCGAGTCTCCACCCGTCAAACAGGTCACGGCGCGACTGAGAGACATTGTTCGTCACACTCGGATAGTTCGACTCGGGTACGGTGTTGATCGCACGGGTGAGTTCAACTCAGAAGCACTGGCGAAAACTTTAGAGGCCGTTCGCGACTACTCCGCGCTCATTCGCGCACACGAATGCTCAAAGATTCGTTTTGTTGCGACCTCGGCCACGCGAGACGCCCGGAATCGCGAACACTTCATCAGCGGAGTACAGGATCTGCTCGGGGTTTCCCCGGAAGTAATCAGCGGTGACGAGGAGGCTCGTCTTTCATTCTCCGGAGCGACCAGGGGCACCGCTCTACACACACCGTCACCCTACCTGGTCACTGACCTCGGGGGAGGCTCCACCGAGCTGGTAGCAGGCCTTCGGGAACCTCAGGAAACATTTTCCATGGACATCGGTAGCGTGCGCCTCACCGAGCGTTACCAATCCTTCACAGACCCCGTGGCACGCAACGCCGCCATCATCGCCAACATAGATGAGGCACTCACCAGTGCGGAGGAACGGGTCACCCTGAAAACAACGGGAACCCTCATCGGCGTTGCCGGAACAATAACAACGGTCACTGCTCACGCGCTCGGTCTCAGCAGCTATGACCGTGACGCCATTAACGGGGCACGACTGCACCCCTCTACCCTGTTAGAAGCGTGCAACGATCTTGCCACCATGCCGCGCGAAAAACTTGCCACTCTTCCTTATCTACACCCCGGACGTGCGGATATCATCGGTGTTGGTGCCACAATTTGGGCGCGCATCATTCTCCGCGTACAGGAGCGAGTGACTCAGTCGGGACGACCTTTTCCCGACGTGATGACAAGTGAACACGACATACTGGATGGCATTGCGCTCAGCCTCCTCTGAGTCGATACCGCACAGTCATAACCAAACAGTGGCGATGCGCAATAATAGCTTTCACCCCGAAAGCATAAGACTAAAATCAAAAAGCAACGTAAAACTCCAAAGACTGCGCTTTCTCACAGAGTACAAGCCGGGGGTGATCAGCCTATCTTGTTAGGATCGCAGGGTGTGTGCTGTCAAACTTCAAAAAGCTCAAAAACAACGACTCCTAACGCTTCTGGCCATTGTCGGGGTTATGGGCATTGTTGCCGTCGTTGCAAATCTGATAACCGTTAGCTCGGTATCACACACCTCAACGGAACCAACGGGTGTTTTTAATCCTGAAGAAATCATTAGCGACGCAAAATTCTTTGATTCTGAAACTATGACGGCGGCACAGATTCAAGAATTTTTGAACTCACAGGTGGTGTCCTGTGAGACCGATTCATACTGCCTTCGTAACTATCATCAACAAACCGATTCCCTCGCCGCCGGCCCCTACTGCGGAAAATACTCGGGTTCCAAGCGGGAATCTGCCGCAAATATTATTTATAAAGTTTCGCGCGCATGCGGAATCAACCCGCAGGTCATCCTCGTTATGCTCCAAAAAGAACAGGGATTAATCACCAATCACAACCCCACGGAGCGCAATATTCGCGTTGCCATGGGCTATAGCTGCCCGGACAGCGCCCCCTGCAACGAGCAATATTATGGTTTTTTGAACCAGGTTTATCAAGGAGCTCAGGCTTTTAACCGTTACGCTGCAAACCCAAGCATATACAGCTATCGAGCGCACACCACAAACAATATTCAGTATCATCCCAACCACGAGTGCGGCTTTTCCCCCATCTACATTAAAAATCAGGCAACCGCGGGGCTCTACATTTACACTCCTTACCAGCCCAACCAAGCGGCACTCGACGCAGGCTTAGAAGCTGGTGATGGGTGCAGTTCTTACGGTAATCGTAATTTTTATTATTACTTCACCCAGTGGTTCGGCTCCCCTACCGCCCCTAACTCAAACTTTTAGCTCAACACAAAAACCCCGCCCGAGTCCGGTGGTGAGACTGGGCGGGGTTTTCGCTTTGCCTAACTAGTTGTAGGTTCCCGGATTAAAATCGTCCGAGGTGAAGCTCTCGAAGTCAACAAATGACAGGTCAGCCTCATCAAAATTGGCATCGTCAACAAAGATACGGTTCGGGTAACGCTCCGCCTTTGCCTCCTCGGTCGCCTCAACCGTCATATTACGGTAGCGATCCAAACCAGTTCCAGCCGGGATCAACTTACCGATAATAACGTTTTCCTTGAGCCCGATCAGAGGATCGCGGCGACCCTCCATAGCGGCTTGAGTGAGCACACGGGTGGTCTCCTGGAACGATGCAGCGGATAGCCACGATTCAGTTGCTAGAGAGGCCTTGGTGATACCCATAACCTCAGGACGAGCCGTGGCAGCCTTCTTGCCCGCCATCACGGCCTCGCGGTTCAGACGGGTGTAGTGCGAGCGATCAACCAGCTCACCCGGCAGCAGCTCGGTCTGGCCGTGATCAACCACGGTTACTTTACGGAGCATCTGACGGACGATAACCTCAATGTGCTTATCGTGGATAGGCACACCCTGTGAACGATAGACTCCCTGCACGCCCTCAACCAGGTATTTCTGTACGGCACGCTCACCGGGGATGTGCTTGCCATTCTCAGTAGTACCCACCTGCAGAACATCCTTGGGATCGAGGGTTCCCGCGATAAAGGGCTGTCCGATTTCAACGTGATCACCATCGCTAACAACCAGGGTTGCACGCTTGAGAACGGGGTATGCCTTTTCTTCGCTTCCGTCGTCGGGGGTGAGGATAACCTTACGCCCCTTGTCGCTGTCCTCGATTACCACACGACCGGCAGCCTCCGCGATCGGCGAGGCGCCCTTGGGGGTACGAGCCTCAAAGAGCTCCTGCACACGCGGGAGACCCTGCGTGATGTCGTCAGCTGAGGCCGAACCACCCGTGTGGAAGGTACGCATCGTGAGCTGGGTTCCGGGTTCACCAATCGACTGAGCCGCGATAATGCCCACGGCCTCACCAATGTCTACACGCTTACCCGTTGCAAGCGAACGACCGTAGCAGGTTGCGCACACTCCAACAGCCGACTCACAGGTGAGAACCGAGCGAACCTTGATGTGTGTTACACCAGCCGCAATGAGCTTGTCGATCAAAACGTCACCAACGTCCTCACTGGACTTGGCGATAACCGTGCCCGAGGAATCAACGGCGTCCGCGGACAGTGTGCGTCCGTAGACCGAGTTCTCAACGTTGGGGTCACGCGTGAGCGTGCCGTCAAGCTCAACCGCAATGGGGAGTTCCAGTCCTCGTCCGGTATCACAGTCTTCCTCGCGGATAATGATGTCCTGCGCGACGTCAACAAGACGACGCGTGAGATATCCCGAGTCGGCGGTACGCAGGGCGGTGTCGGCCAGACCTTTACGCGCACCGTGCGTTGCAATAAAGTACTCGGCAACCGAAAGACCCTCACGGTATGACGAGATAATCGGACGGGGGATAATCTCACCCTTCGGGTTATTTACGAGACCACGCATACCGGCAATGTTGCGGATCTGTAGCCAGTTACCACGAGCCCCGGAGGAGACCATCCTGTTGATGGTGTTGTCCTCGGGGAAAGCCTCGCGCATGGCATCCGAAACCTCGTCGGTTGCTTTTGTCCAGATATCAACCAGTTCGCGACGACGTTCAACGTCGGTCATCAGACCCTTGTCGAACTGTGACTGAACCTTAGCAGCCTGCCCCTCGTACTTGGCCACGATCTCCTTTTTACTGGAGGGCGTTATCACATCGGAGATCGCCACCGTGACCCCCGAACGGGTAGCCCAGTAGAAGCCGGCGTCTTTAATCTGGTCAAGCGTTGCTGCAACCTCAACCTTGGAATAGCGCTCAGCCAGGTCGTTGACCAGTTGAGACAGCGCGGTCTTACCCGCAACCTCTTCGAAGTAGGGGTAATCAGCGGGAAGCATCTCGTTAAAGAGGGCGCGACCCAGAGTTGTGTCAACAATAACTGGAGAGCCCGCAACATAGTTTTGAGGCGCCTTACCCTCGGCAAAGACCACATCCGTCATGCGAATGCGAACCGGCGCATTGATGTTGAGTGTTCCCTGATCCATGGCCAGGATTGCCTCGGCAATAGAGGAAAACGCACGTCCCTCCCCCGCGGCACCGGGCATCACCGTGGTGAGGTGATGCAATCCGATAATCATGTCCTGCGTGGGCAGGGTAACGGGACGGCCATCTGACGGCTTGAGGATGTTATTCGAGGCAAGCATGAGAATGCGGGCCTCGGCCTGCGCCTCCACCGATAGGGGCAAATGCACGGCCATTTGGTCACCGTCAAAGTCGGCGTTAAACGCGGCACACACCAGGGGGTGCAGCTGGATGGCCTTACCCTCAACCAGCTGGGGCTCAAACGCCTGGATTCCGAGACGGTGCAGAGTGGGTGCGCGGTTCAGAAGAACCGGACGTTCACGGATGATCTCTTCAAGAACATCCCACACCTGGGGACGGCTACGCTCAACCATACGCTTTGCAGCCTTGATGTTCTGAGCGTGGCTCAGGTCGATCAGACGCTTGATCACAAAAGGCTTAAAGAGTTCGAGTGCCATCTGCTTCGGAAGACCACACTGGTGCAGCTTGAGCTGAGGACCAACAATAATCACCGAACGGCCCGAGTAGTCAACACGTTTACCCAGAAGGTTCTGACGGAAACGACCCTGCTTACCCTTCAGCATGTCACTGAGTGACTTGAGGGCACGGTTTCCGGTACCCGTAACCGGGCGACCGCGACGACCATTGTCAAATAGCGCGTCAACAGCCTCCTGCAGCATCCGCTTTTCGTTGTTCACGATGATCTCGGGGGCACCGAGATCAAGCAGACGACGCAGACGGTTGTTGCGGTTGATCACACGACGGTACAGGTCGTTAAGGTCGGAGGTGGCAAAGCGTCCACCGTCGAGCTGCACCATGGGGCGAAGCTCCGGCGGAATAACCGGGACAACGTCAAGAACCATGGAGGCGGGGCTTCCGCCGGTCTGCAGGAAGGAGCTCACAACCTTGAGCCGCTTAATAGCGCGGATCTTCTTCTGGCCTTTGCCCTCGGCAATCTGATTGCGAAGTTCTTCGGCCTCGGTGGCTAGATCGAAGTCTTCAAGACGTCGCTTGATAGCCTCGGCACCCATGAAGGCTTCAAAGTAGCTACCAAAGCGGTCGACCAACTCGTTGAATACAGCATCTTCCGGCTTGAGGTCGCCAACCTTGAGGTTGCGGAACTCCTCCCACACCCGCTCAAGGCGAGCAATGTCCTCGTCGTAACTTTTACGAATCGAGGCCATTTCTTTATCGGCCGCGTCACGGGCGCGACGCTTCTGGTCGGACTTTGCACCATCGGCTTCAAGCGCGGCCAGGTCATTCTCTGCCCGCTGCTGACGCTCGTTGATGGCGGCATCACGCTGATCGCCCAGGGTCTTGATCTCGAGACGCAGCTCGTTCTCAAGGCCGGGCATATCCTCGTGACGGCCTTCTTCATCGATATCGATAACCATGTAGGCAGCAAAGTAGATGACCTTTTCGAGGTCTTTGGGCGCCATATCAAGCAGGTATCCCAGGCGTGAGGGAACACCCTTGAAGTACCAGATGTGTGTAACGGGGGCGGCGAGCTCGATGTGGCCCATGCGCTCACGACGGACAGAGGACTTAGTGACCTCAACGCCACAGCGCTCACACACGATACCCTTAAAGCGCACACGCTTGTACTTACCACAGGAACATTCCCAGTCGCGGCTGGGTCCGAAAATCTGCTCACCGAAGAGGCCGTCCTTCTCAGGTTTGAGCGTACGATAGTTAATCGTTTCGGGCTTTTTCACCTCGCCGTATGACCAATTACGGATGTGCTCCGACGTAGCCAGGCCAATCCGAAGCCCGTCTAAAGTTGTTGCGTCGATCAATGTTTCTCCTTGAAAGAAAATCTTTAGTATCTGGGTTCGGGCTTAGATCTCGTCGACTGTCGACGATTCGAAGCGACTAGAGAGGTTAATGCCGAGCTCTTCCGCAGTGCGATGGGCCTCGTCGTCGTTATCACGCAGGTTCACAGCGGTACCGTCAGCGCCCAACACCTCAACATTCAGGCAGAGGGACTGCATCTCTTTCATCAGCACTCGGAATGACTCGGGGACACCGGGTTCAGGAATATTTTCTCCCTTAACGATGGCCTCGTAGACCTTCACACGACCCAGGATGTCGTCGGACTTCACCGTGAGCAGTTCTTGCAGAGCGTAGGCCGCACCGTATGCTTCGAGTGCCCACACCTCCATCTCTCCAAACCGCTGTCCACCAAACTGCGCCTTACCACCCAGCGGCTGCTGTGTGATCATCGAGTAGGGTCCGGTTGAACGGGCGTGAATCTTGTCATCTACCAGGTGGTGGAGCTTCAAGATGTACATGTACCCAACCGAGATAGGCATGGGGTAGGGTTCACCCGACCGGCCGTCAAAGAGCTGAGTTTTACCGGAGGCACCAATCAGGCGTTCTCCGTCACGCGTGGGGTATGTCGACTCGAGCAGGCCCGCGATCTCTTCTTCGGTTGCACCGTCAAATACGGGGGTTGCAACCTTGGTACCGGGGTCGGCGCTCAACGCCTCCGGCGGAAGGTTTCTCGCCCACTCCTGTGCGCCCTCAACCTTCCATCCCTGCTGCGCAATCCACCCGAGATGGATCTCAAGAACCTGTCCGAAGTTCATTCGTCCGGGGATACCGAGCGGGTTCAGAATAACGTCAACCGGGGTTCCATCCGCCAGGAATGGCATGTCTTCAACAGGGAGAATCTTGGAGATAACACCCTTGTTTCCATGGCGTCCGGCGAGCTTATCACCCTCGGTGATCTTACGCTTCTGAGCAATGTACACCACAACACGCTGGTTGACGCCCGAGCCAAGCTCGTCGTCCTGCTCAGCATCAAACACCTTTACGGCGATAATGGTTCCCGAGACACCGTGCGGCACCTTCAGGCTCGTGTCACGGACCTCGCGGCTCTTTTCGTTAAAGATGGCACGCAGGAGGCGCTCCTCGGCGCTCAACTCGGTCTCACCCTTGGGGGTAACCTTACCCACAAGAATGTCTCCGGGCCGAACCTCAGCACCAATACGGATAATACCGCGCTCGTCGAGATCCTTGAGGGACTCTACCGAGGCGTTGGGAAGATCACGGGTGATCTCCTCTTTACCCAGCTTGGTGTCGCGTGCGTCAACATCGTATTCCTCAATGTGAATCGAGGAGAGGGTGTCATCTCGCACGAGGCTCTGGCTCAGGATGATGGCATCCTCAAAGTTGTGTCCCTCCCAGGACATAAAGGCAACGAGCAGGTTCTTTCCGAGCGCAAGCTCACCGTTCTCGGTAGCGGGGCCGTCGGCGATAACTTCGCCAGCCTCAACCCTCTCACCGGCCTTAACAATGACGCGGTGATTGTAGCTTGTTCCCTGGTTAGAGCGGTCAAACTTGCGCAGGTAGTAGCTCTGGCTGCCACCCTCGTCAAGCTGCAGAGTAACAACATCGGCTGAAACCTCAGCAACAACACCGGCTTTCTCAGCGATGACCACGTCACCGGCGTCGATAGCGGCAAACCCTTCCATACCGGTTCCCACAACGGGACTCTCGGAACGAACAAGAGGCACAGCCTGGCGCTGCATGTTGGCACCCATAAGGGCACGGTTAGCGTCGTCGTGCTCCAGGAACGGAATCAGGGAGGTTGCAACCGATACCATCTGGCGCGGTGACACATCCATGTAGTCGACGCGGTCGGCGTCAACCAGCACAACTTCAGAACCCTGCGGACGGGCCAGAACCTGCTTCTCGGCAAAGCGGCCCTCCTCAGTGAGAGGAGCGTTTGCCTGTGCAACCAGGTATTCGTCTTCCTCGTGGGCGGTGAGATAGTCGATGTGATCCGTAACCACACCGTCAACAACACGACGGTACGGAGTCTCGATAAAACCAAAAGAGTTAATACGAGCAAAGGTGGCCAGCGAGCCAATCAGACCAATGTTGGGACCCTCGGGGGTCTCGATGGGGCACATACGACCGTAGTGGCTGGGGTGCACGTCACGAACCTCAACACCCGCGCGCTCACGCGAGAGACCACCGGGGCCCAGCGCCGAAAGGCGACGCTTGTGAGTGAGACCCGCAAGCGGGTTGTTCTGGTCCATAAACTGCGAGAGCTGGCTGGTTCCGAAGAACTCCTTAATAGCTGCCAGAACCGGTCGCGTGTTGATCAGGGTATTGGGAGTAATAGCCTCAATGTCCTGCGTGGTCATACGCTCGCGCACCACACGCTCCATGCGGCTGAGTCCGGTACGAACCTGGTTCTGGATCAGCTCACCCACGGCGCGGATGCGGCGATTACCAAAGTGATCGATATCGTCAGTGTCCAGACGGATATCAACACTCTTACCCTCACGAACACCGGGCAGGGTAGCCTCGCCAGCGTGCAGCGCAACCAGGTATTTGATTGTGGCCACGATGTCTTCAAGCGAGAGAACCGAATCGGCAAGAGGAGCGTCTAGTCCAAGCTTGCGGTTGATCTTGTAACGACCAACCTTGGCAAGGTCGTAGCGCTTCGCATTGAAGTAGGAGTTGTCAAGCAGCGAGCGTGCCGCTTCGATGGCAACCTGCTCACCCGGACGCTGCTTACGATAGATATCTTTAAGCGCTTCTTCCTGGGTGAGGATGCTGTCTTTCTCGAGGGTGAGCTCCATCGATGCAAAGCCCTTGTACTCTTCAAGGATTTCATCTGAGGTCATTCCCAGAGCCTTGAGGAAGACGGTGACAGATTGCTTACGCTTGCGGTCGATACGAACACCAACCTGATCGCGCTTGTCAATTTCAAACTCAAGCCAGGCGCCGCGGCTGGGAATGATCCGAGCGGTGAAGACGTCTTTATCGCTCGTCTTCTCCTGAATACGCTCAAAGTACACTCCGGGGCTACGCACCAGCTGCGAAACAACAACACGCTCAGTTCCGTTGATGATAAACGTACCGCGCTCCGTCATAAGCGGAAAGTCGCCCATGTATACGGTCTGGTTTTTAAAAACCTGGGTTTCTTTGTGGAAGAACTCTGCCTCTACATAGAGAGGAGCAGAGTAGGTCTTGCCTCGCTCTTTACACTCGTCAATTGAGTATTTTTGCTCGTCAAGAAAGGGATCTTTAAATGACAGCTGCATGGTGCCGCCGTTGTCTTCGATGGGGGATATCTCTTCAAAGATCTCTTCGAGACCGTTACGGGTCGCAAGATCATCGCGTCCCGCAGCCGTGGCCGCAGCCAGGCGCTCCTTCCATAGGTCGTTACCGACAAGCCAGTCGAAGCTCTCAGTCTGCAGGGCAAGCAGATCGGGAGCGGTGAGCGTGTCGCTAATTTTGGCGAACGAAAGTCGCTGGTGAAGGCGACCGTTCTTGGGCGTGTTACTGGTGGATGCGTTGCGCGCAGCAGCCAAGGAAATAACCTCCGTGGGCCCCGTCGGGCCGGTACACTGGTGTAATTATTGGGAAAGCTCGCCAGACGATATGCGTGATTTCGCTTAGTGGGGCGAAAACGAAGGCCGACCGCAATATGAAGGCAAAAGCGTCTGAGAGCGCAAATACCTACTATAGTGCGACACACGCACGCCTGTCTACCCCTCCGAGTTACTTCACCTCCCCGTTCAGGATGAAGAAATCGGCAAGAAACCGTATTCTGAAAATTTCCTGTTTAACTCTGCGCAACAGAAGACGGTTAGAGTCGAGGAGTGAACAATCCTCGCCAGCAACGCCTCAGCGTGAGTGGATACATTGCCACTATCGAAAAAGACCGCCACGTACCCGGGGCCTACGAACTGGTGGTTGATGGTACTCCCCAGTCCCATGTTAATATGGCAAACCCCAAAGAACTCTTCTTTGAATACGTCCAGCGCATGGGGCACGTTATCGACCTGGTCGGGGCAAAGAAAGAACCCCTCACCGCACTGCATCTGGGGGGTGGGGCTTTTACACTGCCCCGCTATATCGAGGCGACACGTCCGGGTTCCCGCCAGCAAATCGTTGAACTAGAGAGCGATCTGGTTGACTTTGTCCGCCGAGAGCTTCCTCTTCCCAAGCGCGCACCCATTCGCATTCGCCACGGGGATGCGCGTGAGGTGATAACCAAGCTGCCGGGCGGGCTCACGGGCAATGTGGACATTATTGTGGTTGACATCTTTTCCGGTGCCCAGACTCCCGCTCACGTAACCAGCCAGGAGTTTTACGCAACACTGCGCCCCCTGCTCTCTTCCCGCGGAGTCCTACTTGTCAACGTTGCGGACGGCCCAGGGCTCGCTTTTGCGCGGTCGCAGGTGGCCACCGTGGGCTCTATCTTTTCTCATGTGAGCGCGCTGGCCGAGGCGCAGGTACTGAAGGGGCGCCGCTTTGGCAACGTTGTACTGATGGCTTCGCAACGAGAGTTCGGAGCCCAGTGGATCCCACGCCTCATGGCAGGCGGCCCACACCCGGCACGGGTTATCACGGGAACCGAACTCGCAAATTTTGCCGCCTCGGGTCACATCGTGACAGATAATACGTCACTGCCCTCTCCCCCACCCGCGCGCAGCATCTTCCAGGTTTAGGGGAATCGCTCTATATCTGTACCTATCTGCGGTGCGCCAGAAAATCGTAATCGTGACTACCTGTTTACCAGCCAGTCAAGCAGACGGTCGAGATACCCCTCCAGGCGGGCCAGATAAGCTTGATCATCACCGGAAAGAAGCCACTGAATCTGCAGTCCATCCATAACGGCTATCACCTCTGCGGCGATTTCTCCCGCGTTAAAGTCGCCGCTAATTTGTCCCTCGTGGACGGCCTCGGCAAGGGCAACCCGAAGCTGCTCTTCAAGATCGTGGTAACGTTGCCGAAACCAATCGGTGACGGGACTATCAAGAGCAACGGATTCTCCTAGAAGAACAGCAAAGGCCCGAGTGATGGTGGGGTGCGCAATATCATTTGCGGCAACGTCACGAAAACTATCGATGGTCTCGAGCGGAAGCGCCTCCTGGTCGAACTCCCAGGCGTTATGTTCGTCCCGCTCGGCAAGCAGCGTATCAAGGAGTTCACGCTTGCTCCGAAAATGGTAGAGAAGACCCGCCTTCGAAATCCCCGCACGTGAGGCAATCTCGTCAAGCGATGTACCGTTATATCCGGCCCGCGCAAAAGAGTGCGCTGCAGAATTCAAAATACGTTCGCGAGTTACGTGAGATGACGGACGCTTAGACGCCACTTCCACAGCGGTGAGTCCAGCGGCACTATCGTATTCAGGCATAGCTCAACCTTACCTGCCTTATTGATCACGTTTAACAATGTATTTTTGCAGACACTGACCTTAGAACCACCGTTTTATCCTGCACGGGGTACGGGATCAGGCCTGAAATACAAACGCTAAAAATCTCTTGTGGCGAACAGCAGCAACACGAGGTTGTTGAAGCAACAAATCTGTGCTTATAATGTGATACCCTCACAAACCTACCGACTGGTTGGAAAGTGAGATTTTCACAAATAGCGGCCCAAAGGAGAGGCGCATGTCCAGCGCACAACAAAACACAGCCAATACGTCTTCCGAAATTTCAGAGCACGAGTCAGAAACACTCAACCCTAAAAGACGTTTCATCATCCTCTATGTGCTCGCCTACGGAGGTGGATTCATTGGTATTTTTGGGCCGGCTATACTTTCGCTCTACACCCGACTCACCGATGTCTTCCCCTCGGAGGTCGACGGACTACTCAGCCCCGTATCCGCACTGGCGATCGTCTCGGGAATCGGCGCCATAGCTGCAGCCCTGGCAAACCCCTTCATTGGACGTCTCAGCGACCGCACCACTTCACGGTGGGGAATGCGTCGCCCCTGGTTGGCCATTAGTTCCCTCATATTCACCGCCGGAATTCTGCTGGTGGCGTTTGGCCCCGGGCACATTGTGACTCTCACCCTGGGGTGGGTTCTCGCCCAGGGCGGTTTTAACGGAATGCTCGCGATCTACACCGCAATACTCCCCGACCAGATTCCCGAACGGCTTCGAGGCAGAGTCGCGGCCTCGCTCGGAATCGCACAAAACGTTGCCAGCCTGGCGGCTGTCTGGCTCATCGGTCTGTTTGCTGCCGGAACCATAGAGTTCAGTGACCTGGGGGTCATCACGGGAGGAAACCCCTCCAGCCCACTGCGCTTTCTCGTGCCTCTCGCGATCGCGCTGATCACGGCTTTTGCCCTCTTTGTTGTGCTGGCTCCCCTGGATCGCAGGCTTGACCGTTCCCAGGTCCCCACCTACTCGGCCGGGGAATTCTTTGGCTCGTTTGTCTTCAACCCTAAGAAGAACCCCGACTTTAGCTGGGCCTGGATCAGCCGTTTCTTCTTCATGCTGGGAATCGCCTACCTGCTTGTGTACCAAGCTCCCTACTCTGAGATACACCTTGGCTTTACCGGTTCTGAGCTTGACGATGTTGTTCTCTGGGGTACCATCGCAACCGTGAGTGGAGTTGTCATCACGGGATATCTCGCGGGTAAGCTCTCGGATATCTTCCATCGTAGGAAAATCTTTGTGATCTTCTCTGCCCTCCTCTACGCCATCAGCCTTCTTTTCCTCACGTTTGCCACCCCCGACCACTCCGGACTTCCCATTGCACTCATCGGCCTGTTCATCGGAGGACTCGCACAGGGAATCTACTTTGGCATCGACCTCGCCCTGGTTACCGACGTACTCCCCGACAAAAAAGCGGATGCGGCAAAAGACCTGGGTGTGTTCAATATCGCCTCGGCGGGCCCCCAGTTTATGGCCCCCTTTATTGCCCCCCTATTCCTGGGCATGACCCTTTTCAACGGATCGGGAACCTCACAGGACAACTTCAGCGCCCTGTTCTTCTTTGCCGCAATATTCTCAACGATTGGAGCGCTCCTGGTGCTCCCCATCAAGAAGGTGAAATAAATCGTGGAGCACTCATCATACGAAGCCGAACTGCTTGACATACTCAAACAGCTCACGCTCGAAGAAAAGGTATCACTGGTTTCGGGAGCGACGTTCTGGTCAACAACCGAAATCGAGCGTGTGGGCCTCCGATCCCTGATGCTCTCGGACGGACCGGCGGGAGTGAGGGGACCGACCTGGTCAGAGAAGCACCCGTCAGCGTCTCTGCCCAACCCCACTGCACTGGCAGCAACATTTAATCCCGAACTCGCAAAACGAGCGGGGCAGTTGATCGGTTCAGAGGCACGGAGGAAAAACGTAGACATTGTGCTCGGACCGACCGTAAATCTACACCGCTCCCCCCTGGCCGGGAGGAATTTCGAGGCATTTAGCGAGGACCCAGTCCTCACGGCCGAAACCGCCGTTGCACTGGTGCAGGGGATTCAGTCCCAGGGAGTAGCTGCAACAGCAAAACACTTCATTGGCAACGATGCGGAGACCGACCGATTCACCGCAAACTCGGTGATCGACGAGCACACACTGCGCACCGTCTACGCCCTTCCTTTTGAGGAGATGGTGACGGAGGCCGGGGTCTGGGCCGTGATGAGCAGCTACAACAGCATCAACGGAACCACCGGAACAGAATCGCCCCTACTCAGGGATATGCTACGGGGCGAATGGGGATTTGACGGCTTGATCATCTCGGATTGGGACGCCGTTCGTAGTGTTGAGGGCAGTGGAAAGACTGAAACTACCCTCGCGATGCCCGGCCCCAAAACAGCCTGGAACAAAGGCCTCCTGCAGGCGGTGAAGGACAACCGTGTTCCAGAAGCAGATCTGGATAAAAAGGTGATCCACCTGCTACGAACCGCAGCCCGGGTGGGGGCTCTCAGGGGATTCACTCCCGCCGTAGACCCCAACACCCTTGAAGTTCCACCACAGCCCACAGACGCCGAGGTTCGCAGTTTTCTCACCGACCTAGCGATACAGGGAAGCGTTTTACTACGTAACCAAGATGAAGCGCTCCCGATACAGCCGGAAAGCGTGAAGCGTATAGCGGTTATCGGCCCGGCAGCGGAGCGTGTTCGTTCCGGCGGAGGCGGAAGCGCCACGGTAGTACCGCCCCACCTCATCACTCCCCTCGAAGGAATCCGTACCCAATTCCCGCAGGCAGAGATTCGCTACACCCTCGGAGCAGACACACACGAGCTACTCAAACCAATAGGCTCAGCGGGACGCGCAGCAAGTGGCACCCCCGGCGTTGACGTGCAGTTTTTTGCCTCGGACGGCACCCTCCTAGGCTCGGAGGAGCGCGATGGCAACGATGTTGTCTACGGCATGGGATACCCGAATGGGATTGATGGTGATCGAGTACACCGCATTCGCCTGAGCACCACCCTCGGTGCAGAGCATCACGGCACGCGTCGAATCTCCGTTGCGGGGGTGGGTCGTATCACGCTGAGCTTAGGCAATCAGGTTTTATCTGAGGAACACCTTGCGCTCGGCTCGGTCGACCCCATAGGGGGCCTCTCTTTCCCACCGCAGCGTGTGCACGACGTGGAGCTGGCTGCATCACCGCAGGTGGTCACTGTGGACTTTATCCCAGACCCTGACACCCTCGTAAATCTGCGTCTCGGTTACGCAGGTCCGCAACGCACCGCGGCACAATTACTAGCCGAAGCGGAAGAGCTGGCAGCGTGGGCCGAGGTGGCCCTGGTGTTTGTGGGGTCAACCGAAGCCGATGAGTCAGAAGGGTTCGATCGAACGACGCTCAGTCTCGGCTCCGCGACCAATGCCCTGGTCGAAACGGTTGCGACAGCCAACCCACAGACGGTAGTCGTACTTAACGTGGGATCCCCCGTCGCTCTCCCCTGGCGGGAACGGGTTGCAGCTATTTTGCTGAGCCATTTCCCCGGACAAGAAGGGGGAACCGCAATCGCACGGGTGCTCTCGGGGGAAGCCGAGCCGGGTGGTCGTCTCCCCAACAGCTGGCCCGAGTCAGACAATACAAAGATTCCCCTCACCTCACCGATAAATGGGGAGGTCGTTTATTCCGAGGGCAGCTCCGTGGGGTATCGAAACGCAAACACACGGTTTTCCTACGGCTTCGGCCACGGTCTAGGCTATAGCTCGTGGAGTAGAGAATCGGTGCGAGTACAGTGGCAACATAATGGGGCCCTCACGATTTCTGTTTCCGTAGGCAACACCGGTAAACGCATCGGCCAGCAGACGGTAATGGCATTTGCATCTTCCCCCGAACAAAACGACTCTCCACCTTTTTATATAGGAAGTGCGCAGGTCACGGCAGGGCCGGGAGAAGCAACAACCGCCACCATCACGGTTCCCCCCGCCAGGATCAGCAGGGTTTTTGGTTACAGCAGAGGGCTCACAGATCTTAAAGAACTCAGTATCTCGGCAGGCTTTGCAAGTTCCGATCGAAGCGCACCGATCACCATTACCCGACCCGCATAGAAGTCGAAGTCACCCAGTAATCAGGAGGTCATAGCTCAAGTGATAGTGATAGGGTGCGGCAATGGCTGAACTCTCGCAGGTTAAAAAGTGGGCGGAGGCGCTTATCGCGCTGCACCTGAACCCGCTCGAGTGGTCGTTTGCGTTTGACCACGCAAAAAGACGTGCCGGGGCATGCCACTACACCCAGAAAAAAATCACGGTCTCCCGCTACCTCGCCGCGAAATATAGCGACGACGAAATCCACCAGATCTTGCTGCACGAGATTGCTCACGCCCTAGCCGGACATGCCGCGGCTCACGGCCCCGTCTGGAAAAAAATAGCGGAAAACATTGGTTACGATGGCGAACGACTTCACGATGGGGAATCCGCGCATGAACTCGCCCCCTACGTCGGTCACTGCGCCGCGGGGCACACTCACTACCGCTACCGCGCTCCCACTCGAGAACTCTCCTGTGGGAGCTGCGGAAGCGGTTTTGATGTGCGCTATCTGATTACGTGGGAGACTCGCAGACCCGGTGCGGCTTGAGTCACAGGGTTTGCAACGAATACAGGCACAGCTGTCTTACGTCTACATTCAGGAAAATACGATACTGTGTAGGAGAAGAAGTTTCTCTATCTAGTGAGTACTTAATCGTTTTTACGGTGCGGTAATCGCACCACAATCACCACACACTGCGCAATAGCCTGGTTTCAGTGACGCATTTGTTTGTGTGATTCACTCACGTTTCCAAACAGACAGCCCAGAAAACAGGACACATACAATAATGACCACCACTTTTGCTGAGCTGGGATTGCCCACTCCTCTCGTCGCCATTCTTCGCGATGAGGGAAAAACCGAGGCTTTTCCCATTCAACAAGACACTCTTCCCGACACGCTAGCAGGACGTGACGTCTTGGGGCGAGGTAAAACAGGGTCGGGAAAAACGATCGCGTTTGCGCTCCCCCTGGTTGCCCGTATCGGTGAAAAACACGCGGGACAAAAGCCTCGGCCGGGACGTCCCCGTGGGCTTGTTCTTGCACCCACTCGTGAACTTGCAACACAGATCGCCGCAACCATCTCACCCCTGGCAGAGGCGTACGGCCTCACTACCACTACCGTTTTTGGTGGGGTGCGCCAAACTTCCCAGGTAAACGCATTGCGGCGCGGCGTAGATATTGTGGTTGCCTGCCCCGGAAGGTTAGAAGATCTGATGAAACAGGGTCAGGTGACGCTCGACGCGGTAGAAATCACGGTTCTCGACGAGGCAGATCATATGGCCGATCTGGGGTTTTTGCCCGGTGTAACCCGTATTTTAGAAGCAACCCCGCGTGAAGGCCAGCGCTTACTATTTTCTGCAACACTTGATAACGGGGTGGATCGCCTCGTCAAAAAGTTCCTTACAAACGCCAAACTTCACTCGGTGGACGAGGCTCACTCACCCGTTGCCGCTATGACACACAGCATCTACGAGGTCGCCTCGGTCGAGATCAAAAAAGAACTCGTCAAGAAGCTGGCGTCAGGTCAGGGGCGTCGTATCCTCTTCACTCGTACCAAGCACGCCGCTAAAAAATTGGCAAAACAGCTTACCAACGGTGGTATCCCCGCCGTTGACCTACACGGTAACCTCTCACAGAACCAGAGGGATCGAAATCTCGCACGCTTTGCTTCGGGTGAGGCCCGAGTGCTTGTTGCCACCGATGTTGCTGCCCGCGGGGTTCACGTTGACAATGTTGAGCTTGTTGTTCATGTCGACCCGCCGGCGGAGCACAAGGCCTATCTCCACCGCTCGGGTCGCACCGCTCGTGCCGGCAGCGAGGGTCAGGTTGTGACCATCTGTCTTCCCGAACAGCGCCGTGATCTCCTGCAATTGCTGCGCAAGGCAGCCATCACAGCTACCCCGACTACAGTGACCGCTCAATCAGAGAGCGTTGTACAACTCGTGGGACCAGCAGCAGAATACGTTGCTCCCGCTCCCGTAGTGCAGCAGAAAAAGGGTGGGGGAGCCTCGACCGGCGCCAATGCCAAACGCAAGCGTGCTCTGCGTAGCACGGGCGGATCCTCGCGCACCCCATCTCGCGAAAACCGCAGGGGTGGCACTGGAGGAAACGGCAGAAAGAGTGCCTCTCGATCGCCCCATCCTTCACGCTAATCCGTTCGGGATGTTCTGATCCGCTGCTAGGCTTTTACACCATGTCTCCCACAAAACTATTTAGCCCGATAACGCTTCGCAGCACCACATTTCGCAACAGGCTGTGGGCGGCACCCATGTGCCAGTACTCGGTGAACACAGAAGACGGCGTAGCAAACGATTGGCATCTTGTGCATTTGGGCTCCCTCGCCCGGGGCGGAGCAGGGGCAGTTATTGTAGAGGCAACCGCTGTGACGCCCGAGGGGAGAATCTCTCCACAGGATCTTGGTCTGTGGAACGATGACCAGCAAAACGCACTGGCTCGAATGGTGTCGACCATCCATTCAAGCGGCACCGCTGCGATGATTCAGCTCGCGCACGCGGGCCGTAAAGCCTCAGTGTATCGACCGTGGTCAGCCCAAAGCGGCTCAATACCCCTGACCGAGGGAGGGTGGAAAACGGTCGCCCCCAGCGCCATCGCTTTTAACGGCCACGACCGGCCACAAGAACTTACAATAACCGAGATCGACCTGGTGGTTAATTCTTTTGTGAGCGCAGCCCGTCGTTCTGTCGCAGCAGGATTCGACGCGATCGAAATACACGCAGCACACGGATATTTGATCCACCAGTTTTTATCGCCGCTCAGCAATACTCGCAGCGATCACTATGGTGGGAGCGCCGAGAATCGAGCACGGATGCTCCTCAACATCATTCGCACAATTCGTTCTGAACACACAAACCTCCCCCTCCTGGTGCGTTTCTCCGCCGATGACTACGTTCCGGGTGGCCTAGATGCGGCACAGGTTGCGCTCTTTTCTCAGTGGGCCGAGCAGGCGGGGGCAGACCTCATCGATGTTTCTAGTGGAGGACTCATCGCTGATGCGCAAATCCCTGTCTTTCCCGGTTACCAGGTAGAGTACGCCGCGACCATCCGCAAGGCTGTGGCCATCCCCGTCTCCGCAGTTGGTCTCATCACCGAGGCATCACAGGCAGAAAAGATACTTCAACAGCAGCAGGCGGACATCATCCTGATGGGCAGGGAATTGCTACGCAACCCCTATTTTCCGTTAAAGGCAGCGGCAAAACTTGGCGAAACTCTTCCCTACTATCCACCACAGTATCGACGTGCACCCTATCCAAAAGGCGCCATCTAAAAGACCCCAGCGCTTGCCAGAACCGCGCGAAGAAGCGCACCGCGGCCCCCCTCCATGTCTGCGATTGTGCTATCAAGAGTCGCCTCTTGCGGGCTGAGCCAGCTTACCTCGAGAGCATCCTGACGCGGGTCACACGTTCCCGTCACAGGAACAATAAACACTAGGGAAACAGCGTGCTGCCTCTCATCAACAAAAGGACTAATGCCCGGAAGGGGAAAATATTCTGCAACCTGTGCGGGCACCGGGTTCGCTGGAAGCAGAGGAAAAGCCATCGGGCCAAGATCTTTTTCGATATGTCGAAAGAGAGCCTCACGAATTGTCTCGCCATACATCACGCGTCCGGTCACAAGCATCCTTGCCATCGCGCCCCCGGGAGTCGCACGAAGCAAAAGCCCAACCTCGGTGATTCGCCCTAGGCCGTCTACCCTCACCGGGATCGCCTCAACGCACACTATCGGTAGTCTCCGTCTAGCCTGCGCCAGCTCCTCCTCGCTCAGCCATCCGAGATTGGGGTCGGGAGTGTTCATGTCCATAACCTATATTCTGCACTACCCGGTGCTGTCCGTGTTGCAAGTCAGACACCCGGCACGTACCGGTCGTTAGCAAGAAAGAACAATACTTAATAAAAACTTTGAGAATAGATAGAGAAACACAGCATAGAGTAGAACTATGACCGATTTAATCATTGATGATGCTCTCGTGCGCTGGTCTGTCCCCCAAGACGAGCGTGCGGAGGCGCTGCGCACCCGACCACTACTGGTAATGATGCACGGCTACGGCTCTTTCGAGGGCGACCTCATTAATCTTCAGAATTTTCTGCCCAAACACTTTGTCTTGGCTTCACCGCGCGCACCCCTTATCGCCCCACCGCCCGTGGTTGATGGCTTTGCCTGGTTCCAGATGGAAGACCCGGGAAACCCCTCCCCCGAGGACGGCGAAAGGGCGGTAACAGCGCTTCTTGGATGGCTTGATCGTGTAGCTGGAACTGTTGAGGGCGGACTCAGCCGCGTCAGCCTCCTGGGATTTTCTCAGGGTGGCGCCATGGCCACGCACGCCCTGCGCACACAACCGGAACGCTTCATCTCAGTCGTCAACTGCTCCGGATTTATCATTGACTGCGATATGCCGGGAGATAAAACCCTCAAGACGACACGCCCGCCCGTGTTTTGGGGACGTGACGTTGATGACCCGATTATCACCCCCAACGCTATTTCCCGAACCGAGGATTGGATTCCCGGCCACTCAACCCCAACAATCCAGCTCTATCCCGGCGTTGGCCACTCAATCTCTGAGCAAGAGTTGCGAGACATCAATCACTTTCTCAACCGGCTGTGCCCCGACTAATAGACAGAAAGCGCTCAAACTCATTCAAATGATACTCAAGAACGATGCTTTTCACAGAACAGGCGAGTACAGTCACAACTATGGATACCGAAGACCCCTTTGATATGCAGAACTTAGACACCAGCCCAGAAAAAGACTCCCAGCTCTCTCTCAAGGGTCCGTTTATGGGAACCCGCACCCCGGGCGATCTTACTCTTTCCGAAGAGGAGTTCGACAGCGTGAAAATGTTACGCACAGAGTTCACTCGGTTTATGATGCCCTATAAGTTTGCGATTGACGAAGTCACCACAAAGATATCTATCCTGCAAGAAGAGTTCAGTCTGGTGCACGACTACAATCCCATTGAGCATCTGTCTTCCCGCCTCAAATCACCGGAAAGCATTGTCGAAAAAATCACCCGCACGGGGTGTGAGCCCTCGTTCGAGAGTATCCGTCACACGCTTCACGATATTGCCGGGGTGAGGATAACATGCAGTTTTGTCTCCGACACTTACAAGGTCTTTGACATGCTCACCCGGCAGAAAGACATCGTGGTGCTTGAAGTCAAAGACTACATTAAGCACCCCAAACCAAACGGATACAAAAGCCTGCACGCCATACTGGAAATTCCAGTTTTTATGTCAACCGGCCCAGAAACGGTTAAGGTTGAAGCTCAGTTCCGAACCATTGCCATGGACTTCTGGGCCAGCCTCGAACATAAGATCTACTACAAATACAATAGGGATGTGCCTTCTCGCCTACTTGACGAGCTCAGGGTCGCCGCCACAACCGCAAGCCAGTTGGACAGCACCATGGAGCGACTACACGATGAGGTCAAGATGCTCGACTCCGCAAGCATCACCGTGTCTTCCCCTCACACCCGAGAGCAGCCTCGCCTAAGCGATGCCCTGCTCAAAAACCTGAACGATGCTCGAGTCAGATTTTTTAGTCAGGCTGCGGAACACAACACTAACTGAGCGACAACACAGTAACACGGGTTCCGTCTCACGGCTCTGAACGCCCTGACTCATTCCTGGTGGCTAGCGGAGAGCTCCGTTTTTTCCCCCCAGCACACGACCCGTGTAGGAGAATAATGAGATGGTAACGCTAAAAGAGGTCGCGGCCGCGGCCGGGGTAGCCGTCTCAACAGCTTCACGAGCGTTACACCAACAGGATCGCGTCAACGCTTCCACCGAGGCCAGAATTCGCAAAATCGCCCAGGAGCTCGGTTATTCGGTCAACCACGTTGGTCGCGCGTTAGCCACCGGACGGGTCGGATTGATTGGAGTGGTCGTCCCTAAACTCACCAACCCCTTTTTTGCAGCGGTTGTGGAAGGAATACAGCTCGAGCTAGAGCAGCAGGGAAGCAACGTTGTCTTGGTTGAGGGCCGGGCAGATCCCGAGCGTGAGCGGGCAGTGATGGGGAGCCTCGCACAACACGTTGATGCTCTCATCGTTGTCACCCCGTCAAGTTCTGAAGCTGACCTCCAGGGCTATCTGCCGGATGTTCGGGTGGTCACCGTTGATCGCCTCGTTTCGGACAGATCCGGGGTCATCATTGATACCGCCATTGGAATCGTTGGGCTCGTCACGTATCTCAAGGATCGGGGTGCCACAAAAATCGCGTACGTGGGGGGCCCTCCCGGTTCGCACCGTGATGAACATCGACGTGTCACCTTTGAACAGGCGGCACACGAAACCTCAATAGCCGCCCTGACCCTAGGGCCGGTAGAGCCATCCGTCGAAAACGGTGTGGAGATCGCCACGCAAATCCTTGAGGCGGGGGTTGACGGGGTCGTGGTGTTCAGCAGCCACGTTGCTCTGGGGCTGTACTTTACGCTTGGAGAGTCGGCGGGCGTTGAGGTCACCGCCGTGGACGATCTCTCTCTCGCGCACGCGGGTGCACCGCTGCTCACCGCCCTAAATTTGCCACTGGTACAGGTTGGCCAGATGGCCGCTTCTCTGCTTACGAGTGAAGAGATTCGTCACGAGCGCTTCACACCCACGCTCATGCTGCGTTCCTAAAACGGGAGACCCACCTGTGCGATAAGCACACGGTTGCGCTCAACTACCGCCGGAAGCTGCGTTCATATTATTTCCAACCCTTATCACCACAGGCTTCATCAATTAGCCAGACAGCAGGCAAAGAGAATACGCAATAAGCAACAGTTTTCAAACTATAGAAAGTTTCTACATTAACCTAGTGAATTTTAAAATTTATCGATATATTGACGTTTATAACGACGCAAAAGGGCGTCACATCGTAAAAGAGGAGAACACCGTGTGCACGAGAGTTGTTTATCTGGGAGATGGAAGCCGAATACTCACCGCAAGATCAATGGACTGGTTTGAGGATATCGGCTCAAACCTTTGGGCTTTTCCACGCGGCATGCACCGCGATGGGGCAGCCGGCCCAAACTCTATTACCTGGACTTCTCGCTACGGCAGCATCGTCACCAGCGCATACGATATAGCCACGGCAGACGGCATCAACGAGGCCGGCCTGGTTGTCAACGCACTGTGGCTCGCAGAGTCAGAATACCCGGAGCCGAGTGACCCTCGCCCGGGGCTCTCTGTGGGAGCCTGGGCACAGTATGTGATAGACAATTTTGCAACCGTGGAGGAGGCTGTGAACGAGATTTCCAAACAAGAATTTGCGGTACTCACACTTGACATCCCAGGTAAATCCATGCGGGCAACGGTTCACCTAGCCATCTCCGATGCAAGTGGCGACAGCGCCATCTTCGAGTATATTAATGGTGAGCTCACTATTCATCATGGTCGCGCCTACCAGGTTATGACAAACTCTCCCCCTTACGATCAACAGCTTGCCATCAACGCGTATTGGAGCACCGTGGGCGGAACCGTCATGCTTCCCGGTACCAACCGAGCATCTGACCGGTACGCGCGTGCCAGCTTCTACATAAACACGATTCCCCAGGTGGGCGACCTCACCGTCGCAACCGCCGCGGTTTTTGGTGTCATCAGAAACGCCTCCGTCCCCTACGGGGTAACCACCCCGGATCAACCCAATATCGCCACGACCCTCTGGCGCACCCTGGCCGATCACAAGGAGGGGAGATATTACTTTGACTCTGCTCTGTCCCCCAGCCTGAGCTGGGTAAACGTTAACGAGGTGGACCTCAGCGAGTCCGGGCGCCCTCAGCAACTGCAACTCACACAGCACCGAGCCGAGACGCTGGCAGGAAACGTCAGCGACCTCTTCGAGCCTACTGAACCATTCCCTTTTGGTCCGGTAAATCGCCTGGCTGAGGCATAAGCTCTGGGGCAGTTCGCTTTCAAGACCCGGAACGGGTGAGGGCCTGCATTGCACCGTCTGCTTCTTCGACGATGGCTCGCATCGCTGCCTCGGCGCGCTGCCCCTCCCCGGAGCGCACGGAGACGGCCACCTCTTCGTGCAGACGGATAGCCTCAGGATTAGCCGTTCCGGGCATTAAAGCGTTCACGGTTCGTCCGGCTAGGGCCTCCGCAACCGCATCACTCAGGGCGGCAAAGGCCGGATTGCCGGACGCCTCGAGTAGGATACGATGAAAATCTTTGTCGTGAGTAAGGTATTCTTCGTGATCGGCGGAGCGCTGAGTAGCGGCCATGCCGACGATTGCAGCCGTGAGGGCCCCGCACTGTTCCGGAGTGGCACGCTCACTGGCTAGCCTGGCCGCAACGGGCTCAATACCTAAGCGCAATTCGCTGAGCGAGCGCAGTTGCCTCAGCCGGTCGGGGCCGGCTAAGCGCCAAGCAATGATCTTGGGATTAAGAACGTCCCACACAGCTTCCGGTTGCACAACGGTTCCGCGCTTGCGGCGGGCATGAACCAGCCCCAAAGTTTCGAGGACTCGCACACACTCCCGAAGCGCGGAGCGGGATAGGCCAAGTTCTTCGGCGATAAGAACCGTTCCCTCGGGTATCTCTCCCGAAACAATACGACTACCGAGCCTCTCAATCACCTGTTCGTGGAGGGAAGCAAAAGGAGCCGAGACCATTCCCCCATGTTAACCCCTGCACGCAAAAACAGCGGAAGTAATACGAGCCTTTTGTTTATAAGTAGTATTTATTACAGTAAATTTCTAATTTATCCTACTTAATCATAGGATGTGGGGTGGACAATTTCTCTCACGCAAGGAGGCACCGATGCCCTTCCCCCCACTCCGGCCACTGACGGAATCCGCGGACCCCGTGATCACCGCACCGGAACCACAGCTCATTGTTGCGGCACTCGTGGGAATAGCGGTGATCGTGCTGCTCATCACCTGGCTCAAGCTGCACCCCTTCCTCTCGCTACTCCTCGGCTCTCTCACCGCCGGCCTTCTTGCCGCGATGACACCGACGGAAGCGATAGCAAGTTTCACCAGCGGTTTTGGAGCAACCATGGGCGGGGTGGGCGTTCTTATCGGTCTCGGTGCCATGTACGGCAAAATGCTCGCCGATTCCGGAGGCGCCGACCGCATCGTCGACACTCTCATCGCTCGCACCAGCCACAAGATGCTACCGTGGACAATGGGATTGGTGGGAGCCCTTATCGGGCTACCCATGTTTTTCGAGGTTGGCCTTGTGCTGCTTATGCCGGTGATCGTCCTCGTTACCCGGCGTTCGGGGCTCCCCCTGATGCGCATCGCCCTCCCCGCCATCGCGGGTCTCTCGGCCATGCACGGTCTAGTTCCCCCGCACCCCGGCCCCCTGGTGGCAATCGACACCCTCGGCGCAAACCTGGGTCTTACCCTCGCTTTTGGTGTGCTCGTGGCAATCCCCACCATTGTTGTGGCCGGGCCGCTCTTCAGCCGCTTTGCAGCACAGTGGGCTCCCGTTCCAACCCCGGAGCTCTTTCAGGCGGACGAGAAGGAAGGAAAGCCCAAACGACCCTCCTTTCCCGCAGCCCTGATGAGCATCCTATTCCCCGTGATCCTCATGCTTGGAAAATCGCTTGCAGCAATCTTTGCACAGGACTCCTCCGCAGCGTGGAAGATAACACTTGATTTTCTCGGCACGCCTGTTATAGCGCTCACGATGGCGGTCCTCGCCGGGTTTTTCCTCCTCGGTGTTGGCGGTGGGATGGATCGTCGTGCGCTCCAGTCGAGCCTCACCTCTTCGCTACCACCGATCGCCGGAATCCTCCTGATTGTCGGTGCCGGTGGCGGGTTCAAGCAGGTGCTCGTTGACACGGGCATCGGCGAGGTTATCGCGGCTTTTGCAACGGGAAGTGGGGCTTCCGTCTTGTTGGTCGCCTGGGTTGTTGCAGCCCTCATCCGAATTGCTACCGGATCAGCCACCGTTGCCACCGTGACAGCTTCTGGGCTGCTCATGCCCCTTGCCGAACAACTTTCCAGCCCGATGGTTGCGCTGATGGTACTTGCAATCGGAGCGGGCTCCGTATTCCTCTCGCACGTCAACGACGCGGGGTTCTGGATGGTCAAAGAATATCTTGGACTCAGCGTTACACAAACGTTCAAAACCTGGACCGTGCTTGAGTGTCTCGTATCGGTCACCGGCTTGGCTGGTGTGCTTATACTCAGCGTCTTTGTGGGAGGCTAGAATGTTCAAGAATCCGCGCGCTCTAATTGTCATGGGAGTATCCGGAAGCGGAAAAACAACGGTTGGAGCCCTTCTCGCCAGACAGCTCGGGTGGGAGTTTCTTGAGGGTGACAGCCTACACTCCACAGAAAACGTTGAGCGGATGCGTTCGGGAACTCCCCTGGGCGATGCACAGCGTGCACCGTGGCTCT
The DNA here is from genome assembly GCF_029760935.1 of Lysinibacter sp. HNR. Lineage (NCBI taxonomy): Bacteria > Bacillati > Actinomycetota > Actinomycetes > Micrococcales > Microbacteriaceae > Lysinibacter > Lysinibacter sp. HNR. The sequence continues at coordinate 2,197,007 of NZ_CP121684.1, forward strand.
CCTCCATCGCGGAGTGGATGACCGCACGTTTTACCGACAAAAAGAACGTGGTTGTTACCTGTTCCGCGCTCGCAAAACGCTACCGGGACGTGCTGCGTGGGGAGGGCGTTGTATTTGTTCACCTGAACGGTACACGCGAGGTCATCGAAGAGCGGCTCACCGCACGACAGGGGCACTTTATGGGTCCGGGACTTCTCGACTCTCAGCTCGCCACGCTTGAGCCGCTCGAGGCGGACGAGTCTCAACTCATTGTCGATATGACATTAAATCCTGAAGCAGCCGCGGAACGAGTGATCACCGCACTGCGTCTCTGAATCGGACCGCTACATGTCGAAGAGCTCCCCTAACCAACTCTCGCGCTTCTTCTTGCGATAACCGCCCTGCTGACCGTTTTGCTCGGGGCTTCCATATCCTCCATCACCCCGCCGGTAGTCACTCTTTCTATGACTATCGTATTGATCCTCGAAGCGCTGCTGGGGTGATTTTTGATATACCGGCTCAGCGGTCTGCGCGGTGGGAGCCGAACGCTCAATGATCTTGTCGATCTCTCCCCGGTCAAGCCAAACACCCCGGCATTGGGGGCAGTAGTCAATTTCAATTCCGTTGCGCTCGCTCATCAGGAGCATGCTTTTATCTACTGGGCATTCCATGCTCCGACAGTAGGGGGTGATGCTATGGAAAAGCTGAGACCATATATTGTGAAAAACACCTACACATAAGGCGTTACCCGTCATCCGGATTTCAGCGGATTTTAAAAAAAGCATATTCCCCACAATCAATTGAGGAATATAAATCGATTCCCTCCTGTTGTCAGTGGTTGTACACCAACTCACCTGAGTGGCCTAAAAGCCACGGGGGGGTTATATTAACAATCACTTAGGGAGATTCGTTATGAGTCTTAAGAAAACAAAACTTATGCTGATAGCGGCCGGAGCGGCCACTGTCTTAGCGGTTCTAGCAGGTTGCGCACCCGCAACCACCACATCCACACCCTCTCCAACATCATCCTCGGCTCAGCAGGTAGCAAGCCCTGACATTGAGTTTATGGAGCAGGTCCCAGGCGGACCCGCAGGGTTTGGTTATAGCCAGGTTGTTAGCGGAGAAGGACGTTACGTCTTTACCGCGGGACAGACCGCGCTGAACGAGAATGGCGAGATTGTTGGAGTGGGAGATTTTGCTGCTCAGACCCGCCAGGCTTTTGAGAATATCCGCGTATCCTTGGCCGCAGAAGGAGCTTCTCTCGACGATCTGGTGCGCCTCAACTACTTTGTGACCGACATCAATGACCTTCAAGTCATGCGTGATGTCCGTGACGAGATTCTAGGCGTAGGAGACCAGCCCGCCTCGAGCGCGGTTCAGGTTGTAGCCCTGGCAAGCCCCGATTTCCTCATCGAGATTGAGGCCGTAGCCCTGGTGCCGTTCGAAAGCGGAAACGCCCCCATCAGCTTTACCGAACGCGCAGCCGGCGGACCGGAAGGTTTCGGCTACAGCCAGGTAGTGAGCGGCCAGGGTCGGGTCATTCGTACGGCCGGTCAGACAGCGTTTAACGCCAACGGTGACTTCATCGGCGAGGGCGACTTTGCCGCTCAGACCCGCCAGGTGTTTGAGAACATCCGCGTGAGCCTGGAGGCTCAGGGAGCATCGCTAGACGACCTCGTCAAGCTGAACTACTTTGTGACCGACATCAATGACCTTCAACTAATGCGTGATGTCCGTGACGAGATCCTGGGCGTGGGCAACCAGCCCGCCTCAAGCGCTGTTCAGGTTGCAGCGCTGGCACTTCCCGAGTTCAAAATCGAGATCGAAGCAACGGCGATTATTCCTTCTGACAGTGATGCCGAGACAATTACCTTTATTGAGCAGGTACCCGGCGGACCGGCAGGTTTCGGCTACAGCCAGGTAGTGGGCAGTGAGGGACGTATTGTTATCACGGCCGGTCAGACAGCGTTTAACGCCAACGGTGACTTCATCGGCGAGGGCGACTTTGCCGCTCAGACCCGCCAGGTGTTTGAGAACATCCGCGTGAGCCTGGAGGCTCAGGGAGCATCGCTAGACGACCTCGTCAAGCTGAACTACTTTGTGACCGACATCAATGACCTTCAACTAATGCGTGATGTCCGTGACGAGATCCTGGGCGTGGGCAACCAGCCCGCCTCAAGCGCGGTTCAGGTTGCAGCGCTGGCACTTCCCGAGTTCAAAATCGAGATCGAAGCAACAGCCGTAATTCCCTCACGAAACAAATAAGGTTTTTTCTCCGCGAAGAAAAACCCAAGAGCGAGTGAATCACACCCTGCGGGCGCACCACACAAACGGTGCGCCCGCAGCCGTTTAAGCCGGTTAATTCTCCAATGTATTAAGCCCTGAATGAGGTCGTGCGGAGGGTCGACGCGTCGCAGCCTGAGACGCAAGTTCCTCCGAGAGCATCGACACTCTCGAAAATAGCAACAAGCTGGCACGATCAGACTTGACCCTGACCTCGGGGACAGGGTTTATGGTGAGGTCATGAGACCACACGATGCTGATCCAATACCTTGCGTCAACCACAAAGTTCTCGGTCTGAGCCATATCACCTTCATCGTGCAGAACCTCGACCGTATGGAAGAAATACTCACAACAGTGTTGGGGGCTCGGCGTTTCTACGACAGCGACACGCAGACTTTTTCCCTGTCGCCCGAACGGTTTTTCATGATCGGTGGAAGCGACGGTCAGGCGCCAATCTGGGTCGCAACCATGCGGGGAGACACGATCTTACCCAGAAGTTACAACCACACTGCATTCCGCATTAGAGATGTTCACTATCAACACTACAAAGACAGAGTAGAACATCTTGGGCTTGTCGTACGAGAAGGGCGTCAACGGAATGCGGCCGAGGGTAGATCACTCTATTTCTATGATGACGATAACCATCTGTTCGAGCTGCATACCGGGTCACTCAGCGAACGAATGCGGTTGTATCTTGGAGACTATGATCCCACCATCATATCCAGCGCCGATCATAGCCGGGGGAGTACTACGCCCTGATGGCGGATTTCTGAGACGGTCCGTTGCACTTGACTCGCGTGGTCTCATTGGCTGCGTCTAGCTCGTCGATGCTTTGTTGCGTATTGACGAGCTTCTCTGCTTGTCAGAGCAAGCATCAACAAGATATCCAGAGAGAAGCCTACGAGGTTTGTTTCTAGATGGATCTCCATGCCGCCGCTGAGGGTCGCGGAGATCTGCACAATAATCGCTAGAGTGCTGAGTATCATTGCGATAAGACGCGATTTATTACCCCCGCGAAAGATAAAAAACGCTAACAGCAGCTCTACTGTGGCAAAGAGAAAAACAATAATCGCTATTACGGTAAGAACAACACCCGGCAGGTCTGCCACAGTGGGCTCATCGATAAGGTCTGCAAAAATTGCCCCCTGGGGGTTTGAAATAACCAGGCTGAGTGCGAGAAAAAGAGCCGCAATACCACGCAACGCCACAACGGTGGCACCAAAAGTCGTACTGGCCGGACGTCGGTTTTTGCGCTGATCAAGGCTGGGTAGGGTGCTTTCCTGAGGAACGACCTCACGCAGATCCACGATAGGGAGATCCCCGTCTGTCACAACGTTGTCTCCCCCACCGTTTCTTGAGTGGTATCCGGTTGAGAAATCTCTAATGGTATCCACCGTTATCGCAGGCAACGCCCGAGTGAGTCCTTCCAGCATAAAATCCCGCTCAGCATCAATATCGGGGGAGATTTTGTGGGTTATTTGTAACGTAAAGAGAGAGAGTCCCACGGCGCGGTCGTAGGACCCGGCAGCCAGCCAATCGACGCCCGTGCCACCGGGTAGTAACCATCCCGGGGGGCACTGCCAAAAACGGATGTGGTGGCGTTTACCGGGGCTACCGTTAACCTCTTGCTCAAAAGAAAAGTCCTGTTTTCGACCGAAAAGAAAGAGCGGACTCACGGGAGCCTGATCATAGCTTCTGCGGAAAAGGGTTGCGGCTGCGATACGAATACTTGATCTCCAGGTGAGATCGTCGGCGAGTGTCCACCCGGCGCTCTGCATCGCCGAAAGAACCTGTTTTTCTGAACCACGGAGAGCCACATTAACCGGATCACCAACAAGTCCATCACTGGTACGAGCCCGGCCAAAAAAATAATTTGGGAGATAGATTTTTGTGAGAATTTTGTGGATTCTCGGCAGCACAAAATAGGCCAAGATAACCCAAAAAATAATAAGAAACCAGATGCGACTCCAGTTGAGGCTTTCTTGAAAAAGCACAACGGCTAACCAGATGGACGCGGCCCCGCTAAAGATAAAGAATCCGCTATCGATCGCGGTCTCCTGATCGACGCCCGGCAAAAAGGAATCACGCGACAGCGGTTTCTTGGCCATGATGAAACCCTATAGCACTCGAACTCTCCCGTGTGCTAGCCGAGCAAAACTCTATGGGAGCAGGGGAAAGTTCGATGGGAGCAGCGCAACCCAACAACTGCCCCGCGCTGAAGAGTTAGGTTCCAGTGGTCATTGCAACACCTGACGCATATCTGGAGAGGCAATGGGCCAACGGGCAGGCCCCGATACACTGCGGACCAGAAGGCTGAGTTCTTCGCACTGTTTGAAGAACGTCAAGACAACTCTGAAACGGCTAGACGGCTAGAACTTAACAAGAACGCAACATACCGGTGGTTACGGCAAGACTCGCCACTTCCAGAACCGCCGCTACTTCGCGGACTACTGCAGGATCGTACACTGCACCGCTGGTATAACTACCTACGCACTGACCAGACGGTCACGGTTGGTTGCCCCAAATATGAAAAGCTCCAACAAACCCTTCACCCGTAGCGGCGCGTCGGAAAACAACGAGGCTCAGGCCACGCCCAAATCCCACAAGAAAATCGAAATTTGCGGCCCCTTTGCCCTCTTATGTACAAGAGAAATTTTCTGGCCCTGGTCGCCGGAGCAGATCAGCCTTACGCTACGGGTGGACTATCGTACAGGTCCAGGGATGCGCAACGATCTACCAGACACTCTATGTTCAAGGGCGAGGCCAGTCACACCGTGAGGCAGTATTTCCCGAAACGCACGGACTTCTCTACTCACAGCCCTGAAGAACTTGCCCGAGTTGCCCAGTAACTCGGGCACCGGGCCTCGTAAAACACTGGGTTGGGACGCCTCGCTCCAAAAGGCTCGACGCACTCACCCATGTAGCATCCAAGAACTTTGTCGTGAGCATTCTGTGCCAGAATGTCGTCATGCGTTACCTACTCATAGAGGATCACGAAATCCCCACCAGAGCACCGTTGAAGATTCAGCCCGGTGAAGAAGTCTCGATTGGTAAACGCGACACCGAATGGCCAGCTTTCGTATTCGTCACTACCCCTACTGGAACTGGTTGGGTGCCTGCACGGCATATCGACACGCATGGGTCTCTGGGAACCGTGCTAGTTGCATACGACACCACTGAGCTTCCTGCTTCCGCTGGAGAAACGGTCGAGGTGCTTTCAGACGATCCCGAGAGTGGGTGGGCCTGGTGTCGGAATCGATCAGGTCTTGAAGGATGGGTGCCTCACCGTGTCCTGCGAGCCATCTAGTCAAAAAGAAGCGGCCCCGTTCACCGCATTGGTGAGCGGGGCCGCTTCTGTCATGCTCGGAGTTCTACGGCTTTGCGACAATCACTGGAACCTACCAGGAGCTATCTTTTGTGCGGGGCTAATTGTTATGGATACGGGTGGGCGTTAAATAACCGCGCCCTAGTCTAGGCGACGGGAACCACCGTTGACTCCGGTACTTTGCGAGCGCTACGGGTGAGCACCAGGTAGAGAGCAGCGGTGAAAAGGAACCCGACCAGCCAGGCGATATCAATGTTTTGAAGCGGTGCGGCAAGCGGGCCCGTGTAAAGTGGGGTGACCATAAAGGGTGCCTGAGCAACAAGCCCAATACCGTAGCTGGTGAGACCAACCTTGTTCCACCTGCCGTAGCGTCCACCGTCACGTGCAAAAAGATCGGCAATCACATACTCCCCCTTCTGCACGATAAAGTAGTCGACCAGGTTGATCGCGGACCATGGGATAAGAACGTACAGCAGCAGGGTGAGAAAACTCTCGAACACCGTCATGAAATCGCCCTGACCCATGATCGCGATAAACGTGGCAAGGGCACCGGCCAGGATGGTGGTCCACACACGGGTGGCAGAGGTGATCACCATTCGAAAGTTTGACTGCATAACCGTGAGCGCGTTCATCACGGCCGAGTAGAGTTCAACGCCATTGATGAGCGCGGAGCTGACCGCAAAGATAATGAGCACGAGTAGACCGAGCGGCCCGAGGAAATCTCCGAGCGCGGCCAGCGGGTTATCGGGATTTGCTGCGCCGAGGAGGACCCCGAGCGTCATCACAAAGACGGAACTCCCCACAAGACCGAGATAGGTTCCCCAGAATGCTGCTTTGGGGCCTGTGTCTTTGGGGAGGTAGCGAGTGTAGTCGGAGACGTAGGGAGCGTAGGCAAGCTGCCACACAATACCGATGGCAAGCATGGCAAAGAACCCCTCAAACGTAAACATGGCGTCGGCTCGCTGCGAGGTAACTTCGGGTTTAGTCCAGAAGATTATCATCGACACGGTTACCGCCAGAGCGATGATGATTGATAACCACGCCATTGTTCTACTGAGCAACTCATAACCAAAAACACACAGCGCCACTCCGACGAGCGAGAAGAGAAGGATGGCCAGGGTGCCGTTAAATTCGGGAAACACCGCGAGCAGCGCCTCTTTGGCGACAATAAGAATGCTGGCAAAAAATCCCATGAACATAATGAAGGCGATGAGCGCAAAAAGGCTAGCACCGAGATAACCAAATTGTGCACGAGCCTGTAGCATCTGTGGGATACCCAGGTGCGGTCCCTGCGAAGCGTGGAGCGCCGAACCAAACGCGCCGATGAGGTTTCCCGTGAGGATCGCGATAATACTCCAGGTGATGGGGAGACCGTAAGATCCGCTTGCCACGGCCCCCGTTACCACGGTGAGGGGCATCATATTGAGACTGACCCAGATGGCGGCAAGTGACCAGTTTGTGCCCGTCCGCTCGCTCTCCGGGATGGGCAGAATGTGTTGCTGCTCAAACTTTTTAAACGTCTGAGTAACGACGGGGGGTTCGTGTGTCATGTGTCTCTCCTTTGAGTGGTACCGCTGAAGAAAGCGGTTTCAGGACCGTGATCAGCGGTCTGCGGCAATATTAACCAAATTATGAGTAAAACTCGCGGAATAGCGAACAGTCTTTTTCTATTCTCTGGATCGTTTTAACCGAATGGAAGCTAACCCGAGTGAGAATTTTTATGGGAAGGTACTGAAATGGCCTTTATGCTACTTCAAGAGCCGCAAATCGCAACGGGAGCCCGCCAAAGGCCCTCCACCCGCGCACACGCTCGTAGGGGTCATCCTTGGGTGTGTCCTTTGTAACGAATTATTGTCGGTGTTACTCCCCCTGGAAGGAGCGCAGGAGCCGCCAGCTAGAAGGGCGTCCCACCCCACAAAATCACCTTCTACGAACCTATTCGCAAATAACGAGCCCGAAAAAATCTAGTGAATTTTTATTATTCTCCCTGCTAACCTTCAGCATAAATTGCAATACTTTATATCCTGTGGCATGGGGAGCCACAGTCGAAATCGGGTGTTATCACAGCGCCTCCGCTCGGGCCTGCTAAGAGACTGTGCTAGCACTTCTCAGCGCCCTGAGCACCGAGGTGCTTCATCGGGGTCGCTTCGTACATGCGATTTATACGCCTTCGAATAGTACGTACTGTGCTGCTTGAACGTAACGACCCGCGCCCGAGTCGAGCACAGAAATATTAGGGGATATACAATGCAAACAACAGTACAGGTTCGGGATAACGTGGATCAGATCACCCGGGCAAAAATGAGGGCGCTGGCACTTCAGAACTTTCCAAAGGGCGACACGCCGATTCCGGCTCGCTCAGCGGTGGGAATGGAGAGCATTCTTCCCAGCAAGGCCCCCCAACAGAGTCGATGGAAAAAGTTTCTTCGGTTTTAGGGAGAGTGGCAGGCAGAGCCTGGGCGGATACGTTTACGTGTCAATTTCTAGGACGTATCTCCTGTGTCTGTATATAGCAGAGATACACCCTAGCTCCAGCAGTCGAGAAGGTGACACACTACGGAACGCTGACGCTCAAACGTGCATAACCAATTCAGAAAGCCATGCAGCTTATCCCCTAAGCCAAAACCGAGGGTTCAGAAGAGTTAAGAACAGATTCAAGCAGAACCTGGGACAAAAGCCATCGTGTCTACGACGTGCCTGGTTCTCTGGAACTAAGAGTTATAAACACCAAAGCCACCCGAATCCCCTTTATCTATAAGGACTCGAGCGGCTTAGAGTCGGGGTGACAGGATTTGAACCTGCGACCTCGTCGTCCCGAACGACGCGCGCTACCAAGCTGCGCCACACCCCGCATAACCTTGCGGCCTTCACCAGCTTAGTGCATTCTTGAGCGGGCCAAGAAATTATCCCGAGCTTGAAGCAAAATAATAAGAGAGAGTCGAAGCGGCTCCGTGCTTCTCCAAAGAGTAATTACGTGCAATCATCGGAGTATGTCCCACACACAGTCGAAAAATCAGCACTACGCTCGGCTTCGTTTTGTTGCCATGCTGGTGGTGGGTATTACCGCGGGAGGAGTGCTCACTCTCTGTGGCCTCGGGCAGTATGCGGCCCTCGGCGGGTGGTGCGCGGCCTGTGGAGTATATCTGCTCTGGGTCTGGGTCGTCATTGGGGCAATTCCTCCCGAAAGAACCGCTGCTCACGCCACCAGGGAAGACCCGTCTCGTACAATGAGCGATTTTCTTCTCGTATGTGCGAGCCTGGCGAGCCTGGTGGTTGTGGGGGTTGTGCTCTCTCAGGCATCCTCACGAAGCGATTCAGAGGGAATCGTTTTGACGGTTCTCAGTGTCGCTAGCGTAATCTTTTCCTGGCTGCTTGTACACACCCTCTTCACACTGCGCTATGCAGTGCTGTACTTCTCTATTCCCAGAAACGCGATACCGTCCCCCGGGGCTATCGATTTTAATCAGGAGGAGCCTCCACGCTATACAGACTTTGCCTATCTGGCGTTCACTATCGGTATGACCTTTCAGGTCTCCGACACCAGTCTGCGCTCTCCTCGGATACGGGCCACCGCTCTTAAACACGCTCTCCTGTCGTATCTTTTTGGCGCGGTTATTCTTGCTACCATGGTCAATCTCATTGCCGGGCTCGTCTCCTAACAATCTCATTGAGCTAGAACCACGCCACTCGCGACAACAGCGATTGCCCAAGAAACGTAATTTTTCTATGGAATAATGGTTGAGATGTCCACCAAGCCTCGACTCATAGCCTTTGATCTCGACGATACCCTTGCTCAGTCCAAGTCGCCCGTCAGTCCCATTATTGCTGACCTCCTCAGGCAGCTCCTGCGCAATCACGAGGTGTGTGTTATCTCCGGGGGCAACTATCCCCAATTTGAGTCGCAACTGCTCGGAAGCCTCGATAATCTGGATGATGAACTTCTGAGCAAGCTTCATCTGATGCCCACCTGTGGCACACAGTATTACCGTTACACCGGTGGTGAGTGGTCACAAATATATGAGGAAAGACTCAGCCCGGAAGAGGCCTCAGCCGCAACCAGAGCTTTGGAGGTCTCTGCTCGTGAACTAGGCTTTTGGGAAGCGCGCACCTGGGGAACCGTGATTGAGGACCGGGGATCGCAGATCACGTTCTCCGCTCTCGGTCAGCAGGCGCCGATTGAGGCTAAAAAGCTGTGGGACGCTGACGGACGCAAAAAGGCACGGCTCCGTGATCGGGTGGCCGAGGCTCTTCCCGAGCTTGAGGTACGCTCCGGCGGATCAACCTCCATTGATATCACCCGCAAGGGGATTGACAAGGCCTACGGTATCCGTCGCCTTGTTGAGCACAGCGGAATCGGCCTGGAGGATATTCTTTTTGTAGGGGATCGTCTCGATGAAGGTGGCAATGACTATCCCGTTCTTGCCCTGGGCGTGTTGTGCCACGCTGTCGAGGGTTGGGAAGACACCGCTCAGTTTTTGAGTGACTACCTTGCCAACGATCTCGTGCCCGAACGCGTGGGTCCAAGCGCACCTGACCTCGTATAGCACGGTCAGTCTAAACCGAAAGCTTCCCTCCGCTCTCCTGTAAGTAACACGCCGCACAGAGAGACTCGTAGCTCACTTGCACCCCGTCGATAGCCACCTGGTCACCGTCGAAAACAAAGCGATCCCCGATTCGCCGACCGTTAAACACAGCTTTGCGTCCGCAGCGACAAATCGTTTTTAGCTCTTCCAGGGAGTGCGCGATCTCAAGTAGGCGCCGACTGCCCGGGAAAGCGACCGTTTGAAAGTCGGTTCGGATTCCGTAGGTCATCACGGGAACGTCATCAAGTATCGCGATTCGTAAAAGGTCGTCAACCTGCTCGTTTGTGAGAAACTGTGCCTCGTCAATCAACAGGCAACTCACGTCTCTGCCGAATGCCCGCCGGGATACCTCTCTGTGCTCCTGAAATACCTCACGCACGCCGAAGTCTGCGTCCAGAAGAAAGTCGACCCGTCTCTCAACTCCCAGACGTGAAACAATATTTTCTTCGGCTTTGGTGTCGATCAAGGGTTTTGCGAGCAGAACACGATGTCCCCGCTCCTCGTAGTTAAAGGCCGCCTGCAGAAGCGCGGTGCTCTTACCGGAATTCATCGCTCCATAACGAAAATAAAGTTTAGCCACGGGTTTTCCTTACTACTCGTTGATCCCGAGCACCGCGGCGGTTCGGGCAAGAGACTCAGCGGTTTTATCGGGGCTATCAGAAAGCTTGGTACCAAAACTCGGAATCATTCGTGTGAGCTGCGGACGCCACCCCTCAAATTGCTGGGGGAAGCAGCGCTCTAATACCTCAAGCATGATTGGTGCAGCGGTAGAGGCTCCGGGTGATGCCCCGAGCAGTCCGGCAATGCTACCGTCGGCAGAAGTGACCACCTCGGTGCCCATCTGGAGGACCCCTCCATGTTTGGGGTCTTTCTTCATGACCTGGACACGCTGGCCCGCCGTAATGAGATACCAATCCCTGTCACGGGCGGTGGGCATAAATTCGCGCAGAGCCCGCATTTTTTTGCGGCGTCCCGCGAGAACCTCACTTATCAGGTAGCGGACAAGACTGAAGTTGTCTCGCGCAACCGCCAGCATGGGCCACAGGTTGTGTATACGAACGGAGCGGGGAAGGTCAAACCACGATCCCTTTTTGAGAAATTTAGGGCTGAACCCCGCGTAGGGACCAAAAAGCAGGCTAGTGTTACCATCAACGACCCTGGTATCCAGGTGGGGAACCGACATGGGCGGGGCACCAACCGCCGCCTTACCATATACCTTAGCCTGGTGTTGGGCAACAATCTCGGGATTATCGCAGCGCATGAACTGACCGCTGATGGGAAATCCGCCAAAACCCCTGATCTCGGGAATACCCGACGATTGCAGAAGAGGCAGGGCCCCTCCCCCTGCACCGACAAAAACAAACTTGGCGTTGACGATGCTCTTGGTGCGCCCCACCTCGCTCAACAGGTGCACATCCCAGGTTCCATCGCTTCTGCGCCTGAGCTTTCGCACGGTGTGCTCGGTTTCCACCGAGGCACCGGTCCGGGTCATTGACTCAAACATCTGGTGAGTGAGCGCACCAAAGTCCACATCCGTTCCAGCCGGTATGCGGGTGGCTGCAATCGGGGTTCCTTTTTTACGCTGATCAATGAGCAACGGTGCCCATTCCGCAATAACCCAGGGGTCCTCTGAGTATTCAATTCCAGCAAAAAGCGGTAGGTTTTTGAGGGCTTCAAAGCGTGTCTTGAGATAGGACACGTTGGCTTCTCCCTGCACAAAAGTCATGTGGGGAACGGGGTTAATAAAAGTATCGGGCTCGCTCACGATGCCCTCTTCGACGAGTGATGCCCACAGCTGACGGCTGACCTGAAACTGCTCGTTAATACTCACCGCTTTAGCCGGATCGACACTACCATCTGCCCCTTCGGGCATGTAGTTCAACTCACACAAAGCGGCATGACCGGTTCCCGCGTTGTTCCAAGCGTTGGAGCTTTCCCGCGCCACATCAGCAAGTTTTTCATAGACACGGATCGTCCACTCCGGCTGAAGTCGCTGTAGCAGTGTACCGAGGGTGGCGCTCATGATTCCGGCACCGATGAGGACAACGTCAACCGTCTTTGTATTACTCACCCGTCCAGCTTAGTAGGGTGTTGCAGCACTCAGCATAACCGAGCGCGACAAAGCACCCACTATGCAGGGGTGCCCGCTCGGAACGCCTCTCGTTGAGCATCAGCAAGGCTGCCCAGTTGTGCATCAATCACGGTGCTGAAACCGAGGCGCTGAGCCTCATTTTTTCGCTGTTGCGCGGCGGTAACCTCTCGAACCTCCCCGGCAAGGCTAATCTCGCCAAAAGCCGCCAGACTGTGATCAATTGGAGTGTCCCGTGCCGCCGAAGCAATTGCGAGCGCTATAGCCAGGTCGGCGGAGGGTTCAGTGAGCCTCACCCCGCCCACGGTGGAGACATAAACGTCTTTAGAGCCGAGCGACACTCCGGCGCGGCGCTCGAGAACCGCGAGGATCATGGCTACCCGCGCCGAGTCGACCCCGCTTGTAACCCGGCGCGGATTGGGCGCGGATGCCTCTACCACCAGCGCTTGAACCTCGACAGGAAGGGCACGACGACCCTCCAGAGCCACCGTGACACAGGTGCCACTCACGGAGGTTTCGGAGCGACTCAGAAAAAGCCCGCTGGGATCCGACACCTCTGCGATACCCCCACCCGTCATCTCAAAACACCCCACCTCGTCTGTGGGGCCAAAACGATTTTTAATAGCACGAATAAAGCGCAGGGAGCTGCGACGATCACCCTCAAAATGGCACACCACGTCTACCAGGTGCTCAAGCAGGCGGGGGCCAGCTATGCTGCCGTCTTTGGTAACATGGCCCACAAGAATAACAGGGAGATCTTGCCTTTTGGCCAGGCGAATCAGGGTACCCGCCACCTCTCTGACCTGGCTGGGTCCTCCGGCAATGCCCTCGACCGAGTCGCTGGCTATTGTCTGCACGGAATCTACGATAAGAAGTTGCGGCTGAACCGCATCACACTGACCGAGAACCCTGGAGAGAGCAGTCTCAGCAGCTAAAAAGAGGTTGTCCGTCAGGGCCCGGGTGCGTTCGGCACGGACCCTCACCTGGGCCACGGACTCCTCTGCACTGACGTATAAAACCCGGTTACCACCCCGAGCAATTGTTGCGGCAACCTCAAGGAGCAGCGTGGATTTACCCACCCCGGGTTCGCCCGAAAGCAGCACTGCCGCACCCGGGACAAGACCACCCCCGAGCACACGGTCGAACTCCGCAATACCGCTTGTGGAGCGATCTGTAGCAACGGTGGATGTTTGGGTGATGGGCCGAGCGATCTCGTCTGCGCTAAGAGCAGCAACCGCACGAGGTCCGAGAGAACCCGGCTCTTCTAGGGAGTCGACAACCGTTCCCCACTGCTGACACTCTCCGCAGCGCCCCACCCATTTGGGAGCCTGCCAGCCACACTCGGTACAGCGAAATAATGAAGAAGCCTTTGCCATGTCAGTAAGACTACCGACCACGTCTGACACCCGCAGATCTGACGGGGTAATCCGTGACGAGGATGCCGGTTAGTAACCGGAGGCTACGAATCGCAGTATAACGGTCGATATGGCAAAAACTCTACCGAGGGTTCCACCCCAGTTCTGGGGCTATCTCCTCTGCGACAGTGCGCAAGACCCGTCGATGCGCTTCAATTCCACCCGGTGCGGGCAGGGTGATAATAAGGGTATCCGCCTCGGCGATTGTAGTATCCGCGGCAAGCGAATCGACGATAGCGTCAGATGACCCCGTATGAAGCCTACTAAAGCGCATGTTCAGGGAGGGGTCGTGTGGTCTCCCATCGGGGCGCATCCGCTCCTTATAGCTCTTGATGTATCCCGCGTGTGCATCGCTGTCTTCCTGATTCGCCGTGGGAAGCACTATTCGGCCGACAGCAACCCGCCCCCTGCGTCTGTTTCCCGCCTCCGAAGCTGCAAACGCCTCACGGTAGGCACGCACATGTTCAGTCTGACGAACCTCCAGAACATCCTCGCCACCCTCCGTTATTAGAGTGGAAACGTGCAGGTCAAATCCCTGCTCTCCGGAGCGTATTGAGCTGCCTAGAGAACCTGCACCGTACCAAAGGCGTTCGGCCAGGTCCGGGTTTTCCGGGGTCACATGAAGATCCGTCTCTGGTGGAACGCTCATAAACCCTTGACCGCTATGAGCCACGGGGTACCCTTCAAGGGCCCTACGCAGACGTTCGATGCGATACTGGGACTCTTCGCTCAAACTTCGATCGCTCTCCCCAAAAACCGGGTCAAGGATCGATGCGAGGCCACCGATACCCGTGCTCAGTCCAAGTTCTAGACGTCCTCCAATAAGCAGATCAACGGTTGCGGCGTCCTCAGCCAGCCGGATGGGATCCTCATAGCGCGCGGGAATCACCCCCGTCCCCAGGGCAATGCTGTGAGTACGCTGCCCGACGGCAGAAAGAAAAGTCATCGGACTTGATAGATAGGGTTCAAAATGACGAACACGCACCCATCCCGATTGATAGCCCAGCTCCTCGGCAAACTGAAAAAGCTCCACTCCCTCTCGGAGCGCCCGTCCGGCCCCAAGAGGCCCATAATCATTGGGGACAAAAGAAAGAAAACCTAATTTTAGGCGCTGCACGGTCATAACTATGACGCTAGCGAATTCACCAACAGAAGATGCCAATACGTCAGAATATTTCATGTAGCATTTTATGACGCGCGCCCCTCGATTGGCATTCATCGCTCATATCGCATAAAATCGTTCGCGGTGACGTGTCCGAGCGGCCGAAGGTGCAACACTCGAAATGTTGTGTAGGTTCAAAGCCTACCGTGGGTTCAAATCCCACCGTCACCGCCACATAGAGGGCCCCGAGATTTCTAAAAATCTGGGGATGCGGGGCCTTCTGCATAGTTCCGGCGTTACCCGGCCAACCCGTATCAATCGGGGTGATCCCACTCGGATTATCCCGCATAACAAGTTCACCGGGTGAGCGTTATCCCCACGGTATACGAAGCAAAGACCCCGTATACTGTGGGGCAGTATGAACAACAGCGCCCCTCCCCCTCCGAGCCTCACCAATCTGACGGGTGGCTCGGTTCAGTTTACGGCTTTCTATCGCTATGTGGAGCTCTTAGGCGAGGAGGCTCCCGAATATGAAGCACCACAGTTAGAGCCACAAAATAGCAATTACCAATCCGGTGTCGTTCGTCTCAACGGTGAATTGTGGCGGATACGTACAGCGCGTGTAACACCGACAAAACCTGGCGCGTTTGTAGCGGTATGGAAACGTAACGAACGAGGAAAAACCCAACCGTTCGATACTGACGACCCGGCCACGGGCCTGCTAGTCTTTGTTGAAGAGAGAGATAGGTTCGGGGTCTTCCGTTTCCAGGCTTGCCAGCTCGAAATAATGGGCATCACAGCTTCCGTATCGCAGCCGGGAAAACGAGGGTTTCGCCTATACCCAAGCTGGTGCCGGGCGCTAAATACGCAAGCCGCTCACACTCAGCATGAACAAGCTTTAGCTTTTAATACCCTGCGTTAGCTTTCTCTCCGTTGGGCAAGAGCTCCCGAGCTCTTATGTGCAAGACACTCTGACACTGAGAAATCGTAGCTCACACCTGCCTAAAGCCCCGGTCGATAAGGCAAAGTTTTTACCATTCAGTCCCTGGGCAACCCTCAAGATATCTTGTGAGCAGATCTTATGAAATATTTTTTAATTCTAAATTCTCTTTCTGTAAAGAAATACATTTATGTAATAGATTTTCAAAAAAGAAGTCAAGAGCCGTAACAGCCTTGAAATCTCGGGGAAATTTATATTCTTGCATTAAATTGTGATTCTTTATTTTAGTGAATTAATTTCAAGATAGATTAAAAAGAGATTATCTGTTATGTTTCTCTCAAATAACTTAGATAATTTAGTTTATTTAAAAAATATCTATAATTTTTTAATCCATAGATATTTGATAAGACGCATCCAGAAAGCACTGGATTAAAGTTGGTTCGAAATAAATTAACTGAGTCAACATATAATCTACAGGTGCTCCTTCCCCAGGTAAGACAACACAGATTGTAGCGAACACTCATGCATTCAGTAGACACCACTCCAGAACCCAATACCCCTCAGAGAAAAGGGCGCAAGAGAGCAGTCATCGCTCTCGGTAGCCTAGTCGGAGTCGCAATTCTTATTACCAGCGCCGTCTTTACAGACTTTGCTAATCTCAACCTAGGAACTAACGGTATCGGCTCCGACGCCTTTAACTTCCAAGTGGTTAACACAGATCCCGTTACGGGTCAAATGATCCCTGGCGAGTGGCAAGAGGCCAATACCCCCGAGGGTGCACCCATCGCTATTACCGGCGCAAACAGCATATTTCCAGGAGGCCCTTCAATCTCCGTGCAGATCCCCGTCCGTAATGCCTCAACCTCTCTGAACTCCGCAGTTACCCTGGGACTCACACAGATTCCAGACACTGGAACAAACGTTACCTCTCCCAGGTATCTATCAAGCCTCCGATTTTCAGTCACCCAACCAGCAACAAACCTTGACAGCACCTCCGTTACTTTCGGACCGGTAACCTATGACGACTTCAACACTCTCACCCTTAACAGGCTTGAAGGAGGAGAAGAATCATCCGTCACCATCACCATCGTTCTACTCACCCAGGCGGACTCGGAAGCTACTTTTCCAGACAATGACCTCAACGGACTCAAGGCTTTCATACAGGCCAACTTCAACGCCACCTCAATCGCCTAAATCCACCGATAAAAGCTCATCGAGGGGGAGAGGCAGAGGACAGTGAAAACACCAATACGTTTCTTATTGACCGGTGGGATCTTCCTCTGCCTCGCCACCCTCCTCACCTCCGCAATTATTACTCAGTGGCAAAGCAGCAGCATTCTTCTTCAGGGCGAACAAAACACCCTGAGAATCGCAGCCATCGGAAGCCCCCAACCAAGTTGGACACCCACATCAGAGGCCTGGAGCAGGCACACCGGTCGCTCCTACACAATAGAGCTTGTTGAGAGTTCCGTCGCCCCCGGACAGCCGCTCGATGTGAGGATGGCGGTCCGAAATGAAAGCCCCATCACCGCAACACACCTTACGCTTTCCCTCTACCCGGTTCCGGTTCCAGGCGAAGACCCAGCCGACTCAGACTACCTCTTTAGTCAGCTGGCCATTACCGTCCGACAGGGACAAACCCTTATCGTGCAGAATCGTCTCGCACCCGAGTTCGAAAACATTGCCCTGCCAAACGGACTTGCCGCAGACGAATACACAATATTTGACGTCCAAATCAGCCTCATTCCACAGACTGATCAGGACTGGATGGACAAGAAGACCGGACTGGAATTCCAATTCGTTGGAACGAGCGCATAATGAGGAAGTTCACCACTCGACGGCGCAGAAGCCAATCGCACAAATATCATTACCCACGCCGCGCACAACTCGCTCAACGCTCCACAAAAATCTGCGCGACGATACTCGCTATCGGCATATTCCTCCCAGCCACCGTCTCAACCACACTGGCTGCCTTCACCAATATCTCTTCCCTGAGTCTTGGCACAAACGGTACCGTGGGAGGGCTATACGATATCGCTCTCCTCGATAGAAACGGGAATATTCACCAGGGGAACCCCGTCTCCTACACAATAGATACATCCAGTGCGGGAATCATTAACATCATTGGCTCCCCACAAACCGCAACTTTCGATATCTCCGTCGTCACGCTTACGGAGGCCTCGGGACCGGTAACGCTGCAATTGTTCAATGCTTTCCAGGGAACTCGCCCACCGGACCCCGGATTTCCCACGGGCGCCGAACCCTACAACGTTGCGCTTTTCACCATCTCAGTTGACGGAATAACGCTCAGGACCGCCACCACTGCGGCAGCGATTAACAGCCAACCAATTATCCTCACTGATTGGGTGCAAAATGTTCCTCGAGTGGTCACCATATCAATTAACATGCCAGCCGCTCTCGGGAACCCCTATTTTTATAATCGAATCCTTGTATTGGGAGTTCAGTTCAACGGATCAACCTCATGAGAAAACACGCCCTTTCCCGTTTAGGACTCGCCCCTCTGCTCTGCGGAATAATTCTCGCGCTCGGATTCAACACAGCACCATCCTCAGCGATTGCAACAGATAACCCGATACTCGACGTTAGTCCAGAATCTATAACCGTTGCGATGCCGTTTCCGGGGCACTCTTCATCATGGATTTTAAACGCCACCAACCCCAGCAGTAACCCCACCAAGATTTTCCTCACCGTCACTCAAGATCCAGACCCGCTCTCCCTCGCGTGTGAACAGTTGGACTCCATTGACCGGCTTATCCTGCTCACAGTCACGATCAATAACGAGCAGAGCGTGAACACAACGCTGTGTGACATACACAACCAGAGCGTGCCGCTCGGTTCTCTCCCTCCCCAAGAAACAATCGTCTTGAACTCAACGGTCTCTCTTTCGAGCACAGCCGGAAACCAATTCCAAGGGATATCCCAAGCGCTAACGTTCACCATCACGGCCACAGTCGACGCTCTTCCCCCTCCACCTTTTGCTCCCGAGACGCCTCCGTTCACGCGCGATGCTCCACACGATGAGGGGCTTGCTCTCACCGGAAGCGACGATACATCGCTCATTCTCTGGATCTTACTGAGCACGGCAGGGGTCGGAACCTACCTCACAACCGCCTCATTCCTACAACAGAGAAGGAATACAAAACGTGACTCATCGTAAATCACTCCTCCGCTCTGGTTTTTACGCCCTCATTGTCATCGCGCTTATTGTGCCGTCTTACACACCGCTGTGGGTCCTCCAGACCTCTTCCGCCTATACTGATCAGGCCACCGCCGTGACCCCCAGCACGGGTCCCAACGTTCTACGCACAGCGGGAGCAGGCTTCGCTATCACCAGCACCTACATTGCTAATACCGGAACGATGGTTCAGGCAGACGGAAGCCTGTGGGTGTGGGGATTCCGCCAAAATGGACTCGCAGGTACAGGAGCGGCAACTGTCGCTGGTCCTCAGCCTCCCTCCCGCGTTGTTCTTCCCAACGACGGCTATACCGGGCCAGGTGGGCAGCGCAGGGCGATCAAGGCTGCCGGTACCAGCTACGATAACTTTCATATTACAAACTTTAACCGAACCGGCATCGCGGCTCTCTCCGACGACGGACTTGTCTACACCTGGGGTGGTAACCAGGTGCATAACATCATGGGACGCACCGGAAACTTCAGCGTTCCCGGACTGGTAAGCATTCCTGCTTTTGACGGACCCGTGGTTGATCTGATCTCTTCTGCCGGAGTCTTTATGGCCCTCACCAGAAACGGAGCTGTCTACACGTGGGGTTGGCCTCAAGGGAGGGGAATCACCGGTCAGGGAACACCGGTTGCCTCGAGTCCCACCCCCCAACGTATACTCCAGGGCGCACACTCTATCGGATCGGGAACCTGGAACGGATGGGCGGTTATGGGCAACAGCAATGTCGTGTGGTGGGGGTGGGCAAACGGCGGCTTAGGTTTTGCTGGTTCTCCCTCCGGCGATGACTTTATCGGCATTATGTCTTCTCCTCAGCGCTCCAACACTCTTTCAAATTTTGCGACGGGGGGATGTAATACTCCGGGAGTTATAGCAGGTTCCCCTCAGGATACGTGCGCCATTCAAACTCTTACCGGCCACTATTTTGGTAATCAGATGCTTCTCAACACTGGGCAACTCATCACCTGGGGAAATGGAGCCATCCAGGGAACAGGTCGCGCCAACAGCACCGCGATTATCAACAACACTCCCGCAGCTCTCTCACTCCCCGGCAATGTTTCTGTCCGAAAAGTTGCCGTTACTCAGGACTATGTCATGCTCCTCGGAACAAACAGTTCAGTCTTTATTTACGGACGCTACAGCTTTGGACGAGGCCCCGATCCCTGGACAGGAAGCATGTCGCTCACAAATCTCCAAACACCAGCACAGGTCTTCGCCCTCGGATCAAACGTGACGGATATAGGCGGCTTTGGTTACACTGGCATGTCCCTCGCTACGGACGGGAACATGCGCATCTGGGGTGGGACAACGGCAGGAAATAATGCCAACCTGCACTCTTCCGTTCGTGACAACTGGGGGGTCAGCACGACACCCACCACCCCCGCACAACCCATCACGCTGTTCAGACTACCCGGAGGGAACTGACCGATGAAACGCAACCCTCTGCGGCAACACTCCCGCCACAGGCACAAGCGACAGACACCTCACTACACCCTCAAACACAAACGGACTCCACCCAGAACCCACAAATGGGCCTGGCTCCTCACCGGATTCCTCTTCCTATTTGGCGTCGGAAGCACGAGTGCCGACTTAGTCGACTTTGCAATCCTTCGACTCGGAGGAGAGGCCGGGATCGGATCGCCGCCCTTCAGTATCGCCGTTGTTCTCCCCGGCGGCATTGTAGCCTACGCCCACCCCGACGAGGGCATCACCCTCCCTATCCCCGGTGAAAACGCCCTCGTCCCCGGGCGCACCCTCACCTTCGAAACCACGGTCTTCAATAACTCAGAGACACTCCCCGCAGACACCGAGGTCGCCGTTGTCCCCGTGGGAACAGGACTCGTCGGAAACGCCCCAAACATCATGCCCTTCCTCCGCATCACAATCTTTGACTCACTCACAAACGAACTTCTTGTGGGCGGCTCTATTTCTAACCCACAGCTAGGAGTTACCCTCGGAGACGCGTCAGGACACTTAGGAGTCCTCAGCCCCCTCGGCTCACCCCCCTTCCCCGATAGGGAGCCCCTCCTCATCCCCCTACCTCCAGAGTGCACCACCACTGTAACAGTCATGATCCACTACCTCAACGACCCAGCAACCTCAGCGCTCAACGGCGGCCTCGCCGCCCTCGCTGTGCAGTTTACGGGAACCTCCACCACACTGTAAAAAAGAAGCCTTTAAGGAAACCATGCGCGCACTCAGTTTTTTTCGCTCTTTTTTCCTCACCCTGATGGCAATCATCGGCGGTTTCTGCCTCCTCTTCTTCCTCGTAGCCCTCATCCTCAACATCAGACCGGCAATCGTAGCAACCGGATCCATGGCGCCCGCAATCCCTACAGGTTCCCTTATCCTCACCCAAAAGACCGCCGCAAACGACATCAATGTGGGTGACATAGTTACCACCCCAAGGCTCGACCACAGCGGCCTTGTCACACACCGCGTAGTTGAAACCAGCACAGCCGCCGGCGAAACAACACTTATCCTCAGGGGAGACGCAAACGACATAAACGACCCACGCCCCTACACCGTCACAGAGGTGTGGAGAACTATACTCGTGATTCCCTATCTCGGCAGCCTCACCGCACTACTCCAAACCCCCCTCGGACTGATTACCAGTGCCCTACTCATAGGCTTAGTACTTCTCCTCTTCTTTCTCCCCCAGCACAATCGAACGAGAGCTCAGCACACAGAAGAAACACCGCGGGTCAGTGTCCTCACCAACAAGGACTTTTCCCCCCAATAGATCTGGCAGAAATTCCGGATTACCATTCAGCGCTATACCGGCTCACGAAATCACAGACATACATAAAGTATGCAATTTATTGGGCTGTCGAAACGAGCAGACCCTAATTCTGTATTTTCTATCAACTTGAATAGTGTAATATTAAAGTGCCTGGTCATATCAAAATTATCTCTGAACAGCAGTTGTCGTTGCGCCGCGTCCCGATAACTGCCATCCGGCAACACGTATTTCTCGCGCAAAAGGAATTCCATGGCACTGGCAAAACTCAATATAATCATCCTCAGCCTGCTCTCAGCGGGCAATCGCACCGGCTACGATGTGCACAAGTGGCTTGAACGATATGGTTCCCTGGTGGGATACACCACACAGCCCTCGCAGATCTATCGCCAGCTATCGCAGATAGAGGATACCGGCTGGGCCCTCTCTGCCGTCGAAAAACGAGACTCTGGGCCGGACGCAAAAGTTTTTAGCATTACCGATGAGGGCATCCGAGTCCTGGAGGAATGGGTTGACACCCCCTACACCCCGTCAGACCATCCCCTCGACACAGACTTTCAAATCCGGCTAATATTCAGCGCACGCCGAGGCCCCGCAAAAACACTCGAACTCGTCCGCACCGAGCTCTCCTATCAACGAGAAAAAGAAAAGTACCGCAAAGAGCTCGATATCGATCTGGTTCCCGCGGATGCCACGCCCAAACTACGCGATTGGCTACGAGAGTCCGCTCTGCTACAGAACGAACGTGGGCACTATATAGATCACACCCTGATTGCCTGGCTCGAATCCACCGAAATGCGCCTCAGCCTACTCGTCGATGACACAGACTAGAGGCGTCTCCTCAAGCATAATTTTTGGACAAATCCTTGTCACCCCCAGCCAGCTAGAGACGCTAGCTCAGTATAAATTGCGCGGTCTCGGTGGATTCAATTCCTCCGAGAGACACCGAGAGATGGTAAGAAGCCCCACCCGCCGGAACGGCAGGCCGATCGCCCTCACAGGTATCAGAGGCGCTGCGCACCCTCTCCCAGGCAAAAGGCTCTGAGGGTGCGGATACCCCCGGCTCAAGGATCACAAAATTATCGACGGCCCCCACCTGACAATCCGTGGATGTCCAGTAGGTTTCATCTCCGCTTTTGATGGTAAACACCATTGCCGCGGTACCCGCATTAATTGTGCAGGGCGTTGAGCCGTTGTTTATAACGTTGAGGGAAATTTGTGGCAGGGCGCCGACCCCATAGGTTGTACTGTCGGTTTGCGGAGTGACAACAACGTTTCCTGCTGCACAGTCCACGGGTTCTGACGCAGCGGGAGTTTCTGGTGCGGCACTCCCCTGAACCGCAGGCTTTTCCTCACTACCGGAGCCCGGGCGAACAACAATCAAAATAATAACGACGATGAGCGCAATCAAACCCAAAAGCGCCACTAATCTGCGGCGCGCATATACCCGCCGCGAGTGGGGTCCGACCGGATTTTTGATCGCCGACATGCACACACAGTACCGGAATAAGCTTCTAAAATGCTGGTGCCACGTCGAGAACCATCACCTTACTTCCTCAATGTATATTCACGCCCTCAAAAAAGACGCTTCAGCATTCGTGTGTTCCCCAGCGTGTTGGGTTTCACTCGCGCAAGCTCAAGAAACTCGGCGATACCCTCGTCCGGCGAGCGCACCAGTTCCGAGTAAAGGTCACTATCTACTACCGGATCACCATCCGAATCACGCAGCGCCAAAAAACCGTTCCGTTCAAAAAACGACACCTCAAAGGTCAGGCAAAATAGGCGACTCAGCCCAAGCTCTATCGCGTCACGCTCCAGCGTTTGCAAGATCTGTCCCCCAACACCGCGCCCAAGTATCTCTCTATCAACCGCAAGAGTACGAACCTCCCCCAGATCTTCCCACATGACGTGCAGCGCTCCACAGCCGATAATCGTGCCGTCAGCGTCCTCCGCTATACGGAACTCCTGAACAGACTCGTAGAGAATAACCTTCTCTTTACCCAGCAGAATACGTTCCTCTACCAGGGGGGATATCAGTCGTTCAATATGGGGGATATCGGAGGTTCGAGCCCGGCGAACCTCCACCGGTGTCTTTTCGGTCATCCTGCCACCCTATACCCTGTGAAGCATACGTGATCTTCTGGCCCGCTCATAAACCCCAAGCGCTCCCGAGAAAAGCCACGATCGGTGACGATTCCCGGGAGCGCTTGTCATTCAGACGTCCACAGGGTGTGAACCTCTACGCTGGCAACTCTCCCGTGGTGGGCGCGGTTGAGGCGGCTGCCGCGGCCGACGAAGCGATCGTTGACCCGGCGGTGGAGGCCTCTCGGGATATCGTCTCAAAGGTGAATTCCTTCTCAACGTAGTCCACCTTGATGTGGTCGCCGGCGTTCAACTGGCCGTTAAGAATCCTCTCGCTCAGGCGATCTTCGATCTCACTCTGCACCGCACGGCGTAGCGGACGAGCGCCCAGGGTGGGATCAAACCCGATCTCAATCAGGCGCTTCTTGGCGGTATCCGACACCTCAATTGACATGTCTCGATCAAGCAGGCGGTCACGCAGGCGCGCCACAAAGAGATCCACGATCTGTAGCAGTTCTGCGGGACTGAGCTGCGGGAAGACAATGACATCGTCAACCCGGTTGAGGAACTCAGGCTTGAAGTGCTTCTTCAGCTCCTCGTTCACCTTGCCCTTCATCTGTGCGTAGCCGACCTCGGTGTTGCCCTCGATCTGGAAACCAACCGGCCCGCCGGCAATATCGCGGGCACCCAGGTTGGTGGTCATGATGATCACGGTGTTCTTGAAGTCGACCACACGACCCTGACCGTCGGTGAGGCGTCCCTCCTCCAAGATCTGAAGGAGCGAGTTGAAGATATCGGGGTGCGCCTTCTCAATCTCGTCAAAGAGCACCACACTAAACGGCTTGCGGCGCACCTTCTCGGTGAGCTGTCCGCCATCTTCAAAGCCGACAAATCCCGGAGGGGCACCGAAGAGACGCGATACCGTGTGCTTCTCGCCGTACTCCGACATGTCGAGCGAAATCATGGCATCTTCATCGTCAAAGAGGAACTCCGCCAGGGCCTTGGCCAGCTCGGTTTTACCCACACCGGTTGGTCCGGCAAAGATGAAGGAGCCGCTGGGGCGCTTGGGATCTTTAAGCCCGGCGCGCTGACGGCGGATGGTGCGGGCAAGAGCCGAAATAGCCTCGTCCTGCCCGATAACACGCTGGTGGAGAGCCTTCTCCATGAAGACGAGTCGCGACGACTCTTCTTCGGTGAGCTTGAACACGGGAATACCCGTGGCCTGAGCCAAAACCTCGGCGATCAAGCCCTCGTCAACCTGCGCGGTGGTCTGGACATCTCCGGCGCGCCACTTTTTCTCGAGGCGCAGTCGCTCCGCAAGAAGGTTTTTCTCCTCGTCACGAAGCGAGGCGGCCTTCTCAAAGTCTTGATCCTCAATAGCGGCTTCCTTAGCGGTGCGCACACCAGCGATCTTTTCATCAAACTCGCGCAGTTCGGGCGGAGACGAAAGAATCGACAACCGCAACCGGGCACCCGCCTCGTCAATCAGGTCGATTGCCTTGTCCGGCAGGAAACGATCGCTGATGTAACGGTCGGACAGGTTTGCCGCCGCAACAATGGCACCGTCTGTGATCGATACCTTGTGGAAGGCCTCATACTTATCGCGCAGACCTTTAAGAATATTGATGGTGTGCGGGAGGCTCGGTTCAGCAACCTGAATGGATTGGAATCGACGCTCCAGGGCTGCGTCCTTCTCGAAATGCTTGCGGTATTCGTCGAGCGTGGTCGCACCGATGGTCTGCAGTTCACCCCGGGCCAGCATGGGCTTCAGGATGCTTGCGGCATCGATGGCCCCCTCGGCGGCACCCGCACCAACCAGCGTGTGAATCTCATCGATAAAGACGATGATGTCACCGCGCGTACGAATCTCCTTAGTGACCTTTTTGAGACGCTCCTCAAAATCACCGCGATAGCGGCTACCCGCGATAAGCGACCCTAGATCGAGCGAGTAGAGCTGCTTGTCCTTGAGGGTCTCCGGGACGTCACCCTTCACGATTGCCTGGGCGAGTCCCTCAACAACGGCGGTTTTACCCACACCCGGTTCGCCGATAAGCACAGGGTTGTTCTTGGAGCGGCGCGAAAGAATCTGCATCACGCGCTCAACCTCTTTTTCACGACCGATCACGGGGTCGAGTTTTCCGTCACGCGCGGCGTGGGTGAGGTTCACGCCAAATTGATCAAGGATCTGCGATCCTTTATCGTTTGCGGCCGTCTCCTGGGCTCCCACGGCAACGGATTCCTTGCCGCTCTGGTAACCACTGAGAAGCTGAATAACGGTCTGCCGGACACGGTTGAGGTCGGCACCAAGCTTCACCAGAACCTGCGCTGCAACCCCCTCACCCTCACGAATAAGACCGAGCAGAATGTGCTCGGTACCAATGTAGTTGTGCCCCAATTGCAAAGCCTCGCGAAGACTCAGCTCGAGCACCTTTTTTGCGCGCGGAGTAAAGGGAATGTGCCCGGTGGGCTGCTGCTGCCCGGTACCGATAATGTCGGTTACCTGCTCGCGCACGGCGTCCAGGGAAATTCCTAGCGACTCTAGCGCTTTGGCGGCTACTCCCTCACCCTCGTGGATGAGACCGAGCAGAATGTGCTCGGTACCAATGTAGTTGTGGTTGAGCATCTTGGCTTCTTCCTGAGCCAAAACGACCACTCGACGCGCCCGGTCGGTAAATCTCTCGAACATTGGTCACTCCTCACAGTCAAGACGTTAGTTGCCTTGATATAGAGAGTAACGACCAAATCTCGAAAATATGCCGATGTTCGCCGTAGGCGTGACAAACGCCCATTTTGCAGCCCTATTGCAGGGCAGAGGTGAGCCTGGCCAGGTTATCCAAAATCGTAGAGCGGAGCGGCTGCTTGTTCCACTCTTCCAGGGTAAGCTCACGCGAATTCTCGCGGTAGCCATCCTCAATAAGCCGCAGGGCCTCCACAAAAGATCGGCCGTGCACCATCATCGATACCTCCATGTTGAGGCTGAAAGAGCGCATGTCCATATTGCTCGATCCCACAACGGCCACCTGATCGTCAATCGAGAAGTGCTTGGAGTGGAGGATATACGGCGGACGATACATAAAGATGCGCACCCCGGCGGTGAGAAGGTCCTCATAGTAGGACCGCTGAGCGTGATACACAATCGCCTGGTCGCCCACCTCCGATACAAAAAGTTCGACCTGAACGCCCCGGGCGGTGGCCGCTTTAATCGCGTACATAATCGACTCGTCCGGCACAAAATACGGGCTCGTAATGCTGATGCGCTCGGTCGCGTCGTAGAGCAGGGCGACAAACATCTGCAGG
Organism: Lysinibacter sp. HNR; assembly: GCF_029760935.1. NCBI lineage: Bacteria > Bacillati > Actinomycetota > Actinomycetes > Micrococcales > Microbacteriaceae > Lysinibacter > Lysinibacter sp. HNR. The sequence goes on from NZ_CP121684.1 coordinate 2,224,042, forward strand.
TTATTTTCCCCCTCAAACCCGGGTCCGCTCGGAACCGCCTGACAATCGAGGGAACCCGGATGATGGGCATGCTGCACATCGTGCACCCAGTTCACAAGAACCTCGTTGGTCTCGCTAAACCAGTCCCCCAGGAAAATCGCGTTGAGTCCCGATACGATGGGGCCTTCCAGGCGCACCATGAGATCTTTCCACGATAGTCCCCTGCGACGATTTGACAGCTTGTTGTAGCTCGAATCAATAAGGTTCTGCGAACCCATGTATCCGAGGGTGCCGTCAACCACAAGAATCTTGCGATGGTTACGCAGATCGGGCCGTTGATACTCCCCCCGCCAAGGACGAACGGGAAGCATCAGTGCAAACTCAACCCCAATCTCCTCCAGCTTGCGTTTGGTGCGCAGATAGCCCGGAGAACGGATCGAGGCGATGTGGTCAAGAAGCACACGCACGGCAACCCCCCGGCGCACGGCCGCCTCCATCGCCTCAAAGAAAACCCGCGTGGTGGGGTCGTAAGCAAGAATATAAAACTGCACGTGAACGTAACGATCGGCGGAGTCTACCGCGTCCGCCATGTCCTTGATCGTGGCCTCGTAGTCGTCTAGGAGAACGGCGCTATTACCCCCGGTGAGAGGCAGAGCGCCCATGTTGCGACCTAGCGCGGCAATGCCGGTGAGCCACGGGGGTGCGTCTTTCTGATCACTCAGCTGGTCGACTCCCACGGTAGCCTCGGTGATCAAGCGATTGATTTCATCCTGTTTACGTCGTCGGGCCCGCGGTAGCCTGCGGCTGCCGATAATGAGAAAAAGGATAAACCCGATCGAGGGCATAAAAAAGATCGCAAGAAGCCAGGCCATACCCGAGGTAGGGCGACGGTTGCGCGGCACTATGACTATCGCAACGATGCGGATGATGTAGTCAAGCACCACAAGAACCGCGGTAAACCATACCGACGCTAAGGGTGACGCGGAGGTCAGTAGGTTGATAATGTCCATGTTATGACGGCGTGCCGTGCGAGGTGGGCTTCTCTCCCGACGGTGCGCCGGTAGGGGGCAAACCTCGTTTTGCCCGTTCTTCTGCCTCGATCTTCTTGTAAACCTTGCGCTCGTTACGATCCGAACGAATGATCACGCGCATCACAAACCAAAAGAACAGCCCAAGAAGAACAGTGGGAGTCAGAGCCCAGATGGAGGCGAGAAGGATATCAGGCATAGTTCTTCTAGGGTACCTCAGCATAACGCAATCCCAGCAACCGTGATCGTGGGATTTGTTTAATATTGCGCAAGGATCCTATTTAACCAACGGGAAAAGGATCGTCTCACGAATCCCCAGGCCGGTGATTGCCATCAGTAATCGATCGATTCCCATGCCCATGCCCCCGCTGGGTGGCATCGCGTGCTCGAGTGCCCTCAAAAACTCCTCGTCAACACTCATTGCCTCGTCGTCACCCGCGGCGGCCTGCCTGGCCTGCGCGACAAAACGCTCCCGCTGCACAACGGGGTCAACAAGCTCGGAGTACCCCGTGGCCAACTCAAACCCGCGAATGTAGAGATCCCACTTTTCTACAACCCCGGGAGTGCTGCGGTGTGAACGGGTCAGAGGACTCGTCTCCACGGGAAAGTCCATCACAAAGGTTGGCCGGGTGAGGCCGTCCTTCACGAAGTGCTCCCACAGCTCCTCCACCAGCTTTCCGTGGTTGGGCAGGTTGACCTCCACTCCCTCACGATTGGCCAGCTCAAGCAAATCGGATACCGGCGTTTCGGGAGTGATCTTCACGCGGGCCGCTTCGGAAAGGCTCTCGTACATGCCAATCCGATCCCAGTTGCCACCCAGGTCGTACTCGGCACCGTCAGCCAGGGTGACGGTGTGTCCACCGGCAACCGCCAGGGTTGCGCGCTGGATCAGTTCCTGCGTGAGATCGGCTATGGAGTTGTAGTCACCGTAGGCCTCGTAGGCCTCCAGCATCGCAAACTCGGGGCTGTGGGTAGAGTCGGCACCCTCGTTACGAAAGTTGCGATTAATCTCAAAAACGCGGTCGATACCCCCCACAACGGCACGTTTCAGAAAAAGTTCCGGGGCAATGCGGAGGTACAACTCGGTGTCAAAAGCGTTGGAGTGGGTGGTGAACGGGCGCGCCGATGCTCCCCCGTGCAGGGTTTGCAACATGGGCGTCTCGACCTCAATAAAGCTGTGGTCGCTGAACGTCTGCCGCAGGCTGGTCATGACTGTGGAGCGCGCCAGGATAGTGTTGCGGGCCTGTTCCCTCACGATCAGATCGAGGTACCTCTGCCTCACCCGGGTCTCTTCGTTCAGCTCATTGTGGAGGTTGGGAAGAGGCAAGAGCGCCTTAGACGCCATTGCCCACTCTGTGACCAGCACGGAAAGTTCACCACGACGGCTCGAGATCACCTCACCCCGCACAAAAACATGATCTCCCAGGTCAACAAGCTCTTTCCAGCGCTGCAGGCTGTCCTCGCCAGCCTCGGCCAGGCTAATCATCGCCTGCACACGAGAACCGTCGCCCGCCTGGAGGCTCGCAAAACACAGCTTTCCGGTGTTGCGCGCGAACACAACCCGTCCGGCAATCGCCACGGTATCCCCCGAGGCGGTGTCGGTCTCCAGGTGATCATACTCCCTGCGAATCTGCGGGATGGTGTGGGTCACGGGCAGGCTCACGGGATAGGCGCCACCACCCAGGTCGCTGGATTCCGCGATGAGGCGTTCGCGCTTGGCCAGACGCACGGCTTTCTGCTCAAAGATCTCGTCGGCTGTCAGCTCGCTGTCAGGGGTGGCATTCTTGCTCATGCTGGACTATTACTCCTGGGTTGGTGAACGGTTATCAGTCTATCGCTGATCAGGGAGCACCCATTGCGTTCGGATCGCTGCGAACCGCCCGATCCACGGCCGCGTGCAGAGCGGTTCCCAAAAGATTTCCCGGATGCTGAATACCGATAGCGGAAAGCTCCTCGAGGGATTTACGAACAACAGTGGTTGCCATCGCGGTTGCCGAGTCCAGGGCACTCGCATACGCGGGCCGATCACCCTCGGCGACAACAATGGGTTCCGCACCCATCTCTACCGCCAGTGCCTGAGCAATGGGCAGCACGGGTGCGGGGGCGGTGACCACGCAGTATCCCTCGGCCAGTCGCGCCAGGTCAAGCGTGGTTCCCGTAAACGAGATCGCGGGGTGTAGGGCGAGCGGGATAACGCCGCGCGCCAGGGCTGCCGAGAAAACCCCCGTGCCAAACTCGGGCGCGGTATGCATCACCAATTGTCCCGGTTGCCACGCACCCAAGGTGGTGAGGCCTCCCACGAGCGATTCAATTTCGGAGGATGGAATCGCAAGAATCACCAGCTCGCTGCGCTCGACAATCTCCCCCACCGAGAGCAGAGGAACCCCCGGCAGGATTGCTTCGGCACGCTCCCTGCCCTCCTCAGAAATTGCCGAAATACCGATGATGGCGTGTCCGGCATGTGCCAGCGCGGCCCCGAGTACGGGGCCGACCCTGCCCGCCCCAATAATTCCGATGCCTAGACGTCCGCTCTTTTCGCCCCGCATATTTGCACTACTCATCACGCCGCCCCGCAGCCACCGCGGCCTTCGAGATCTCTTCAAAAGCTTTCTGAGCCTGAGTCGCATCCATGCCACGCTGCCAAGCTTTTATATATCCCCGAACCGTCTGCACTGAGAATCGTGCCAGACGGACGCGCCGCCCCAGCCACCCCTGAGAAAAGCGCGTGCTCTGAATGCGGGCCAGAGGGACGAGCACCATACTACGCCACAGGAATCCCTGACGCAGAATAAGCTCGTTCTCTCCCAGGCGATAGGCCTGCCTTCGCTGCGCAAGCCCCAGCACGAACCAGGCCCTTCGAGGGGCGATGATAAAGCCCCGACCCTCACCGGTTCCAGTCAGCGCGCTAGCAACTACACCGTCCTCCGCCCGCTTCTCCTGTGCGATGAGAGCTAACACTCGTAAGACGTCCTCTTGCGTACCCACCGGGAGGAGTGTACTTGCCCCGCCGCTTTCGCTTTGCTTCGATAGCGAATCACCAGCGCGGTTAAAAACGACGGTCCACCACCCAAACGGACGCCAGAGCGGTGATTGATACACCTGGATAGCGTGGATGCGTCCGGGTGGAATAGTCTCATTAACGGTGGAGAGCAAGCCGTGTCCGATTCGCAGCCCGTCACGGGTAAGCCCAATCGTGAATTGCAAAAGCTTGAGTATCCGGGACACCACGATACCCAGCATCGCAATTGTTACCGGTACCAGTGTAAAGAGCAGCCATTTCTCTTTCTGCAGCGCGATAACAATGATTCCAACAAAAAGTGCAATAAAGATTAGCGTCCCCACACCAATTACTCTCGAAAGGATAAGGCGTCCCGGGGGGATTTTAACCACGGATGAGGGGTCAACAAGCGCAGAGGGATCAAGCTCGGGAGAGAGCAAGTCGTTCAGTCGCTGCCCCACAACGCCGCGGACGCCGCTGGTGCCAGTCCCCACGGACACAGCATCAGTAACCGGCACCGGGATGTCCCTGGCATCGCTGGGATTCTCTACCGTTCGCCTGCGTCCCGCCAAGAGCAGAATATCCTGCCTCACCCGGTTTGCAACCGAGTTTCGCAGGTATTTGAGCTCGATATTGGAGTCTTGACCCGCGGTAGAAACATCCAATTGTGCGGCACCAAAGAGACGCGCGATCAGCGTGCGATTGACGTTGACTCCCTGCACCCGGTCAAGGCGCGCCTGCCTATTGGTGCGAAAAACAATCCCGCGCCGAACCTCAATAAAATCCTGTGTGATGCGGTAGCGATGCTGTCGCCAACTGAGGTACGAAAAGCTCACCATAATCAACAGAGCAAGCCCAATAAAAACCGTAACTACAGCCCAGACTCCAAAAATACCGATCAGATCGTTAATAATACCCGATAGCCCCTCGTCACCTTGACTACCGGATTCATCACTGGGGAAGGGGCGAGGACCAGTGTCCATCCCCAAAAAAGCCTGAATGATGGTGTCGCGTGCATTCGCTAAGAAAGCACCGATAATCGCGAGAAAAACAATTCCCCCGCGCAAGAATGGGGTTGCCGGATGAAGACGATGCCACTTTTCATCGGCCCCTCCCTCCACACTGATCGGAGCGGATACGCCGACGGGTGTCTCTTCGGACTGCGGGGGCTGCGCGTAAATCGGGCCGCGTTCATCGGGAGAGCCCACCTCGTGACGGCCTGTTTCTGTCACAGACCCGACCTCCGGGTTTCGGCAAGCGCGATTAGGCGATCTCGCAGGTTCGTTGCATCCTCTATGGTAAGGCCGGGCAATGTTACCCCAGTTGCCGCAGCAGCCGTGACAAATTTGAGCTGCGCGAGTCCGAGGGCACGTGTCAGGGGTCCACGGTTAATATCGACCAGTTGCATACGTCCGTAGGGAACCGCCACAATTCGTTGAAAAAAGACCCCATAGCGAAACAAAAAGTCGTCCTGTCGCATCTGATACCCGATTGCACGAACACGCCGCGGAGTAAGCGCACCGATAATAATGGTGAACGCAGCAGCACCACCAAGAAGGGTATAGGCCCAGACGCTGTCCATCCATCCCAGGAAAAGGGCAAGAAGAGCAAAAACTATGAGGACCGCTCCAACAGCAGCCTCGGTCATCAGACTCACCCACACATAACGGGACGACACGCGCCTCCACGAGCCCCCGTCGTCAGAAGCACTGGGGGTCATATGCGGTGCGGCAGAGTCTTCGGAAAGCGGTGTCTCGAGGGTGCCCTCGCGTGGAGTAGACTCCTGAGAGGGTGAAAATCGGTCGGTCATAGTCTCTCATATTCTTGTGGTTGCCCGCGCAACAATTCACTACGCGGGTTGTTTATCGGCGCCCTCTGTGCCGTCGTCGGTCGGCGGCAGAACACACATGTACTCAACAACAAGTCCTGCAACGAGAAGCACCACGCCACCAATAATCGTAGCAATTGTCAATAGCCAGGCCTCTAACGGTGGTCCCACAGTGCGGGTGAGGATATGCCCCAGTATCCCCGTGCCAAAACCCGTAAACAGGCTTCCCACCAGGGCCGAAGCCTTTGCCGCCGCTACAACCCGAACAGCGGTGAAGGGGTTGATCGGTCTCTGTGATTTACCGACCAGGGAGCGTCGGATAGGGATCGCAAATGCAACCAGGATGCCCGCCAAAAGAATAAGCGTGAGGGGCCAGGCAAGCGGAGGCACCAGCATTGGCCTGCCCAGGGCGGAGAGCGCTACCTCTCCTAAGAACCCCAGGATAAGACCGCTGAGAACAGCGATCGTGAGCGCGGTAACAGACATTCGCTTGTTCATGATGCTGTCTTGTCTAGGTCGTTAAGTAATTGTGAGACCCGCCCACGCCCCGGCAGCACAGCACCGGGGTCGAGATCGAGCCAGGGACGCAGCACAAAGTCACGCTCAAACGCACGGGGGTGAGGCACCGTCAGGCGCTCCGTGTGGATCACTCGGCCGCCGTAGGTAATGATGTCAATGTCGAGGGTTCTGCTCCCCCATCGTTCCGCACGCACGCGACCGTAGTGTGACTCAATGCCGTTGATAAAGTCGAGAAGCGCTTCGGGCTCGAGAGCGGTTGATATGGTTGCCACTCCGTTCAAGTATGCCGGGGTCTCTGGGCTGGGTCCGCTCTCGGTGAGAGCCACCGACTCATAGAGCGACGAGGCCTCAAACGAAAAAATCTCAGGATGCTCTGCGAGCATCCTGTGGGAACCCAGGATGGTGGCCTCCCGGTCTCCCAAGTTACTGCCAAAGGCAAGAACGGCTGCGACAACCTGTTTCATTATGGTCGCACCACGGTCACCGAAACATCCGCAAAGCTCACCGAGATGGGGGCATCCGGTTTGTGCAGCACGACGCGCACCGCCCGTACCCCGGAGTAGGATAGGACGATCTCGGCAACCCTCTCGGCAACCGTCTCAATAAGGTCCACCGGATTACTCTCCACCGCAGCAACTACTGCGGGGGCCAGGTCGGCGTAGTTAACAGTCTGGGACAGGTCATCTGAGCGTGCCGAAGCGCGAAGATCAACGTCCATCTCCACATCCACCACAAAACGCTGTCCCGTTTCACGTTCCCCCTCAAACACACCGTGGTAGGCAAAGCATTCCAGCCCGGTAAGAGTAATAACATCGCCCTTAAAAAATTGGTTCATGAAACACCTTCCTATTCGGTCGTGGTGCCATCTCTGACACCGTTCAGCGCGTGCTCCCACTCGGCCCACGTGTCGAGAGCCGTTCTGGTCGCAGCTACATTGTGTACACGAACCGCCCACGCATTCAACTGTGCAGACAGCACAGTAATAATTGCCGTGGGCAGGTCACGGTCAGTAAACGGTGCTCTCGGAGGCATAAGTTCCCCGAGAAAACGCTTTCGAGAGGCACCCACCATCACGGGATAGCCTAGATCACTCAAAATCTTTTGTCCCGCAAGCAACTGCCAGTTATGGGTCGCTTTTTTAGAGAATCCCAGTCCGGGGTCAAGAACGATGCGGTCGGGAAACACTCCCGCAGCCCGCGCATTGCTTACCTGAAGATGGAGTTCGTCTCGGGTCTTGGTAACGATATCCTCGTGGGCACGATGAACATTCGCGTGTGAGGGACCGCCACGCCAGTGCCCCATGATGTACAGCCGTTGTGTTGCTGCGACAACCTCAAACATAGCCGGGTCCGCGAGACCACCGGACACGTCGTTCACGATGTGTGCACCCGCTTCTACCGCGGCGCGTGCGGTCTCCGAGTTAAGCGTGTCTACGCTCACCCTGATGCCCGCGGCGCTCAGGGCGGTAACCACCGGGAGTATCCGCTGCTGCTCCTCGGCGACCTCGACTCGTACAGCCCCTGGGCGAGTGGATTCTCCCCCCACATCGATGATGTCTGCACCCTGGGCGTGAAGTTTTAGACCGTGCTCGACAGCTCTTTTCTCGGATATGAACTCTCCACCATCGCTGAAAGAGTCGGGGGTAACGTTGAGCACCCCCATGATGAGGGTCATTCTGCGGCCCTAATCACATCAATGATTTCGGTGCGCTCGGCAGCGCGACTCAGATTGCCCCTGCTCGCCATACTCACGGTGGTGCTGGCGGTCTGATGGGGCCCCCTCATGGTGACACACCCCTGGGACGCATCAATCATGACAAAAACGCCGTGCGGGTTCAGAGCCGCCTGAATACTCGACGCGATCTGCTCGGTGAGCCGCTCCTGAATCTGGGGACGCGAAGCGTGAACACTCAGCAACCGCGGGAACGCACCCAAACCCACAACGTGATCGCGGGGTTGGTAAGCGATGTGGGCAACCCCCACAAATGGAAGCAGGTGATGCTCGCACATCGAACGGAACTCAAGTCCGCGCACAAGCACAAGCTCCCCGGTTTCTTCACCCACGGGGAGAACACTAGCGGCCAGATCCTCGTCTGGGTCCTGCCCCACACCAGAGAAAAACTCGGCGTATGTGTCGGCAACACGGCCCGGAGTCTTTTCTAGCCCGGGCCGTGCAGGGTCTTCACCAATCGCGGCCAGTATCTCCAACACGGCAGCCTCTATGCGAGCCCTGTCCAGATGAGACTCGTTCACGAGAAACCTACCCGTCTGTATCTTTATCTTTTGCGGAGTCTGTGCCCTCTGTACCGCCCGCACCCTGCGGGGATTCTTCTGTATCGCGAACTTTATCTGATCGCGGCGTCTCTTCGGAGTCTTTATCGGAGGACGAGTGATTATCGCTGCCCTCGCCAGAGACCTTCTCAACAGGATCATCTGTGCGAGAGATCTCGGGCATCTCCACCGGAGGAAGATCCGAGACCGGGCGGCCCTCACTGGAGAGCCACTGGGGGCGCGGAGGAAGCCTCTTCACGTCTTTGAAGATGTCTGCGAGCTGATTGTGATCAAGCGTTTCTTTCTCAAGCAACTCGAGCGCAAGACGATCCAGAATATCGCGGTTATCGTTAAGAACTTTCCAGGCTTCGTTGTGAGCGTCCTCGATGATGGCGCGAATTGCCGCGTCCACCTTCTCCGCTAGGCCCTCGGAATAGTCGCGAGACTGTCCAAAGTCGCCCAGGTAGGCGCCGCCCGTGGGACTTCCGAGAAGCACCGGACCCAATTCGGAGGTCATGCCGTACTCGGTGACCATCTTGCGTGCCGTTGCGGTGGCCTTCTCGATATCGTTTGAAGCCCCCGTGGTGGGATCGTGGAACACAATCTCCTCGGCCACTCGTCCACCCATAGCGTAGGCGATCTGATCGAGCAATTCGTTACGAGAGACGGAGTATTTATCTTCCAACGGAATCACCATCGTGTAACCGAGGGCACGGCCGCGGGGCAGGATAGTGACCTTGGTGACGGGGTCGGTGTTGTTCATCGACGCCGCAACAAGCGCGTGTCCACCCTCGTGGTAGGCGGTGACAAGCTTTTCTTTGTCTTTCATCAGACGGGTGCGTCGCTGAGGACCCGCGATCACACGGTCAATAGCCTCGTCCAGCGCCCGGTTATCGATCAGTTGGGCGTTAGATCGGGCCGTCAGTAGAGCGGCCTCGTTAAGCACGTTCGCCAGATCGGCACCCGTGAACCCGGGAGTCTTGCGGGCCACAACATCAAGATCAACGTTCTCGGCGAGGGGCTTGCCCTTGGAGTGAACCTCAAGAATCTTCCTGCGACCCTTCATGTCTGGAGCGTCCACACCGATCTGACGGTCAAAACGACCGGGCCGGAGGAGGGCGGGATCAAGCATATCGGGCCGGTTGGTGGCGGCTATGAGAATGACGTTTGTCTTGACATCAAAACCATCCATTTCAACCAGAAGTTGGTTGAGGGTTTGCTCACGCTCGTCGTGACCGCCGCCCATTCCCTGACCACGGCGCTGACCCACCGCGTCAATCTCGTCAACAAAGATGATGGCGGGTGAGTTCTGTTTGGCCTGATCAAAAAGATCACGCACACGGCTCGCACCCACACCAACAAACATCTCAACAAAATCTGAACCCGAGATGGAGTAGAAGGGTACCCCAGCCTCACCCGCAACGGCACGAGCAAGCAACGTCTTACCGGTTCCGGGAGGGCCGTAGAGAAGAACACCCTTGGGGATACGCGCGCCCACAGCGAGGAACCGTGAGGAATCCTGTAGGAACTCCTTAATCTCGCCCAGCTCTTCGATTGCTTCATCTGCCCCGGCAACATCGTCAAAAGTCACCTTCGGGGTCTCTTTGGATACCAGCTTGGCCTTCGACTTACCAAACTGCATCACCCGGTTTCCGCCGCCCTGCATACTCGAGAGCATCCACCAGAAGAAAAGTCCGATGAGGAGCAGTGGAAGCAGGAAGGTGAGCAGGGATAACCAACCGTTAGGCTGCGGTACCTGATCGTTAAATCCATCCTTGGGGTCAGCATCGTTGACGGCCTGGACCACTGCATCACCACGCGGGCTCACGTAGTAAAAGTAAACCTCTTTGCCATACTCTTTGTCTGCCTTGGTGAGCGTCATGTTAACACGCTGGTCACGGTCGATTATCTCAACAGAAGAAACTTTCTTTTCCGAAAGAAACTCCAGACCGGTCTCAGTTTTGATCTCGCGCGCGCCACCCCCCGCGATCAGGGTCCAACCCAAGATAATGACAATGGGGGCAAGAATAATGTAGATAAGAGGGCCGCGAAAAAGTTTTTTTGAGCGGGTTGTCTTCTCAGCCAATCGAAGCACCTTTCTGAATGTGCTGGGCGCGCCGACCCTGCAAGCGTTTCATAGCCTCAAGATTAGCGAAAGTTTTCTGTGGAACGTCCGTGTTTCTGCCACAGGCGTAATCAGACCGATTTAACAATAACCTGACTCCTTATTTATTACTCGATCCAGAACCTGTGAAGAACATAAAGCCTGTGCTTTTACTCATAAATATGACGGGCAAGAACCGCTACATCCCGCAGATTACGATATTTTTCAGCGTAGTCTAGACCATACCCCACTACAAAATCATTGGGAATATCAAAACCAATATATTTTGCCTCAACATCAACCTTTGCCGCCGCCGGTTTGCGCAGCATCGTGCAGATCTCAACAGATGCTGCACCTCTCGTCTGCAGATTTTCGCGTAGCCAGGACAGGGTGAGACCCGAATCAATAACATCTTCAACGATCAATACGTGACGCCCGTGGAGGTCGCTATCCAGATCTTTAAGGATACGGACAACACCGCTTGATTTGGTGCTCGTGCCGTAGGAACTCACCGCCATCCAGTCCATCTCTATGTGCATACGAAGCTCCCGCGCGAGATCGGCCATCACCATCACGGCGCCGCGTAGCACGCCCACAAGAAGCAGCGACTTACCCTCGTAATCGCGTTCAATGAGACGAGCGAGTTCGGCAGTTTTTTCTGTGAGCTGCGCCTCGGTAACCAAGACCCTTTCGATGTCTGCGCCGGTATCGATTGCATCCATGTCTTCCTCTTTTCTGTATAACCCTGATATTTCCACTCACTACCCACAGTGCGGTTAGTGTGAGGAAAACACCAGAAGGCCTGATTCTCTTGCGACCCGCACTCCGGGGAGATTAAGCGCTTTTTGGCCGTGCCAATCGGTGACCAATGCGGCCGCAGCAAGCGTGTGTTGGCGACTCAACGCTACGCCAAACTCCGAGTGAACGACGTACCTGATGATGCGCTGACGTAGGGCCGCGGGGTTCGCCTCCAGAGCGACAATAGACACCGCAATCCCCGCCTCCGCCGGCTCAACTATCTCCTCGATAAACTCGTCTATCATCTCTTGAAAAGCCGCGGCATCCTCACGCATCTGATCGGCGGTGCGCGCAAGCGCCTCCGCAATACCCGGACCCAGCTCTTGTTCAAGCAGCGGCAACACGGTTTTCCGCACCCGCACCCTTGTATACGCGGGATCATCATTGTGCGGATCGGACCAAAAATCGAGGGAGCTATCCTCACAAAACTCCACCGTCCGGGCACGACGAATGCCCAGGAGCGGTCGAATAAAAATATCCGTCTGCACGCTCATACCCGAAAGACTTCCCGAGCCTGAGCCTCGCGCAAGACCCAGCAGCACCGTTTCTGCCTGATCGTCAAGAGTGTGACCCAACAAGACCGCGCGCGCACCCGTGCGTGTGGCCGCCCGCTGAAGAGCCTGATAGCGGGCTTCACGCGCGGCAGATTCCGGACCTCCCTTCGATCCCACACGAACCCGTTCGATCAGAACGGGAGAGAGCCCTAGCGAGGCGGCCTGTTGTGCGGCTCTCTCAGCCTGCCTTTCGGAACCCTCCTGCAGCCCGTGATCCACGATGACTGCCCCCACACGGAGACCCAATCGATGCGCTTCAAATCCGGTTGCAGCGGCAAGGGCAAGCGAGTCTGGTCCTCCGCTCAGGGCTACCAGAGCATCCGCACTATCGTGAGAGTCTTCTGCTCGAGAGGTCCCCAGGTGCAACAGCTCCCCTCGAACCGCGTGCCGGACCGCCGCCACGGTGGGCGTCAGCCGAGCCGGACGCGGCGGGGGCACGGGCTGGCGTGAGAGAGACATAGGGTCAAGATTACACCGGGACTTCAGTTATTCTCTCAAAGCGTTCAAACGGCGGCGGGTCAAATCTACTACTGTGGAAATCGGACGATAAACGGCAAGCGTCACGCCCAACCTGATAAAGATTAACGTCCACCAAAGAAATCGAAACACGTACGAGGAGATACCGCCCATGAGCGCATACGATGCCGTCATTGAGATCCCCAAGGGGAGCCGCAACAAATACGAGATTGATCACGAGACAGGACGGGTCTTCCTCGACCGGGTACTTTTTACCTCGTTTGTTTACCCCACCGATTACGGATACTTTGAGAACACCCTGGGCCTCGACGGGGATCCGGTTGATGTGCTTGTGCTGCTTGAGTACCCCGTTTTCCCCGGAGTAGGAGTCAAGGTTCGTCCGGTGGCCGTACTCAATATGAGCGACGAGGCGGGGAACGACGCCAAAGTTATCGCGGTTCCCCACAAAGATCCCCGCTGGAGCCACATCGAGGATATCAACGATATTCCAGAGCAGACCCGCAAGGAGATCGAGCACTTCTTCACCCGCTACAAAGACCTCGAGCCGGGCAAATTTGTCAAGATCGAGGGGTGGGGTAACGCTTCCGAGGCAACCCAGATCGTGGAGGACGGTTTTGTGCGACTAAAGGAACAGGGGCACTAGAAACTCTCACAACTTAGATACAAAATACGAGGGGCTGGTTTCTTACAGTTTTTGTAAGAAACCAGCCCCTCGCGTTTAAACATTTTTATCGAAAGGTGATTCCACGAGCTCTCATAGGGGGTTCTGGATCAATGGGTGACCCATTCTGGTAAAACTCAAAGTGCAGGTGAGGGCCTGTGGATAGTCCGGTGCTCCCCACACCCGCGATAACCTCTCCCGCAGAAACATTCTGACCGGTCCTGACATAGATACCACCATCCATTATGTGGCCATAGCGGGTCTTTATACCGCCACCGTGGTCAATCTCAATCATGTTTCCATAGCTGTAAAATGAACCCGCAAGCGAGACCTTTCCTGCGGAGGCTGCGTATATGCGGCTTCCTTGAGCGCCCGCAAGATCAACACCCGTGTGGGCTGCGCCACCTGTGCAGATACCATTACCACACACCTGTCCGCGTCCCCCAAATCCTGAGGTAAAGCGCCCGTCGCTGGGCCGTACCCAGTCGCCGATGATCGAACCGGGCGCGCCGCCACCGCCGACACTACCGCCACCGCCTCCTCCGCCACCGCTCGGAGGTTGTGGCCGCTGTTGCTGTGCCGCGAGGCGAGCTTGGCGCTCAGCCTCGAGAGCGGCAGCACGTGCCGCGGCTTCCTCGGCAAGTCGCTGCTGGTAACCGGCAACCGTTGTCTGGGTGGTGTCTTTGAGCGCCGCTAATTGGGCACGAAGGGTTTCTTCTTGAGATTCCTGCGTGACAAGCTGTTCCTGCGCGTTCTGCGCGGCCTGTGCCGCAACTTTCAGGGCTTCCTCCGCCTCAGCACGCAGTTCCTCCCGCTCTACCTTGGCTGTTTCGGCCTGATCTCCCAACGATTTTGCATTATTTGTTGCAACCTGGGCCTCGTTATAGATCGTGTTGTTACGATCAGTGGCCTGGGTCATCATGCTGAGCTTGGAGAGCAGAGCATCCACGCCCGCAGCATCCTGATCCAGAAATAACTGCAGGGTCTGATCCCCACCGCTTGAACGGTACATTTGAGAGGCAATCGAAGAGGCCTGGGACGCGGCGGAGGAAGCACGCTCTTGGCTCTCAGCGGCCTGTTCAATAAGAGAGTTGTATCTCGCATCAGCATCCTGAAACTTTGCTTCTGCCTCCTCAAGAATAAGCGCGGTACGCTCTGCTTCTGCCTTTGTAGCGGCAACTTCGCCCTGAAGGGTGCGGATAAGACCCTCTATCTCGGTCACCTTCGCAGCAGCAGAAGCTTCGTTCGCCTTAGCGCTCTGCACATCGTTCCAGGTGGGGAGTTCTGCAGCCGAAGCCGAACCAACACCGCCCACCGTGAGAGTAGCACCCACAAGCCCCCCTACAAGCAGAGTGGTGACACTACCCCGCACAAGCTTTCGCTTGGTTAACGTCTTTTTGATCGTACGTTTCATTGTTCCCTAATCCACTTGTTTTAAGAAAATAAGCCAAATAAAAACGAGTGTTTATTTAGTCGTTTAAACACAAAACTTGAACTCCACACTAACAAAGGATTCATCAGAATACGTCATAAAACACAACTTTTCACACCGCTGAGCGAAATGAGCCTATATGAGAATTATAAAATAATCGATGTAACAGGCGGATAAAGTGATTAAAAACCTATTCAAGCTGAGTCGACAGAGTTCCTCACCTGAACTACCGTAATTTTGCTACGCCCGTGAGTGTATAGAGATAACCGGGGCATACACGGGGGTGAGACCTGATGGCTCACGGGCCCCTCTAGCGTCACTCACACTTAAATACTTAATGACTAAGCATATGGTGAGCAGACTGCATTACTTTTCAAGACGGATCACCCGCACGATACTGTTCCAATAGGGCACAGGGTAAAGCATGGAAAGATAAAGCACCGAGAGATCTGTTAATCTGACTCTTTTCGGGAAACCAGGAACATCTTTATCGCAATGTAACACCGCGTGCGCGCATAAACGACTTCGGATCAATGTCAGTTCCATTCACCCGCACCTCAAAGTGCAGGTGAATACCCGTAGACGTCCCCGTACTGCCGGTACGCGCGATAACTACTCCGGCAGAAACCTGCTAACCCAACACAACGTCAATCCTCAGGACGTGAGAATGACGGGCAACAACCCCTCCGCCATGATCAATATCAACCGCTGCTGCGCAGCAGGGTCTGATCCCCACCACTTGAACGGTACATTTGAGAGGCGCATCGAAGAGGCCCGGGACGATGCACTAGAGGCACGCCCCTCACTCTCCGGCGCCTGTTCTACAAGAGAGGCGTATCGGGTATCGGCATCTTGCAGCTTTGCTTCGGCCTCGTTGAGAATCAGGGCGGTACGCTCCCCTTCTGATTTTGTATGGCAACCTCCCCCTTCAAAGTTTGAACAAGGCTCTCGATCTCGGCTACTTTTGCAGCCGCAGAAGCCTCGCTTGCCTTGGCTTTCTGCACGTCGTTCCAGGTGGGGAGCGCTACGGCCGACGCCAAACCAACACCGCCTACGATGAAAGTGATACCTACAAGCCCTGCAACAAACAGGGCAATAATGCTGTTTCTCGCAAGCTTTCTCTTCACCGACTTTTCCCTCGTAATACGTCTCACTTTACCCAAACTCAATACGCCTAATTACACGCACGGCAAAATTTTATAACGTCTTATAATTACCGCTCTGAGCCAACAGGGGCAAAACCTCAAGGAAATATCCAACAAAAGCACAACTTTAAACGTGACCCGACACGGCAATTCCGCATCACAACACCCACCCAAGAGGGTTGCCAATAAAGACACGAAGAAGATCCAAAAGGAGAACACTTTCAAAAAAAATTGTCGCAGATCAGACAGTAAATTTAACAGGTATCCGGGAAACTCTCTCCCCATTCAATTTGATTATTACCAAAGTTTCATCGTAAGCTTACTTCTCGGTAGTCATAAGCGTCTAAAAGCGCCGCGGCCCCATCGTTTAGCGGCCTAGGACACCGCCCTTTCACGGCGGCAGCACGGGTTCGAATCCCGTTGGGGTCACAATAGTGGCTACCGAGTATAATTACACAATATGGCCCTGTAGCGCAGTTGGTTAGCGCGCCGCCCTGTCACGGCGGAGGTCGCGGGTTCAAGTCCCGTCAGGGTCGCCAAGAGCGAGAAACCCTTCCCTAGGAAGGGTTTCTCGCCTTGCAGAGTGTTTTTACACACTCTGGGCTCTGTAGCTCAGTTGGTAGAGCGTTCGACTGAAAATCGAAAGGTCACGGGATCGATGCCCGTCGGAGCCACTGGACCCTCACGTAGCTTCTACATCGTGGGGGTTCTTTTGATTTCCGCCCCAAAAAGGGCTCGGGCTTACCACCCCAAAAGGCCGCTGACCCACGTTTGATTGCTTGACGGGTTTGTTGCGAAGTAGCGAAACCTCATCAAGGGCCATCCTCAAAAAGACCTGCATACCTGCTTCGGGTCATGGCAGACTTCATGCCAATCAACCACTCTCAGATTTCGGCCCTCTCGCCCATACCTCGCCATCGACAAAAACCATATCACCGGGCTTGCGTCCAGCACTCTGCTTGCGCAGCAGGCCGACAAGATAGGTAGGAAACGGCACGCTCCGGTACTCATAATTCTCAGAGGCGCCCCTAGAAACGTCACTACCACCCATCTGAGCCTTTCTTCTCAACACCGAAACGACAGCGCTCAAGATCAACGTACGCGCGCGGAGTCCAACCAGCTCCCCTAACGCATGGCGGCTCAGGGCAGTATACAGCGGATGAGCGTGGCTTTCAAAACCGTGCCGAGCGTGTGAGACCGGAGACAGTTCTTCACCCTAGAGGCGATGAGTAATTTATGGGTCTTCCTGCATAAATTCTTGCTGCGCCTCAAAATTCTCGATGCGAAGAGCGGCTTCTGCTGTCCAAGCAGAACCACCGCTGGCCTCGGTCTCCACATTAGCGGCGCGGGCAAGAGGCACAACATTACTCCCCCTTGCCGCATGAATGCCTGCCAAAAACGACCCCGGGTCAATTTCCAGAACGACACAAATTCTATCTATATCGGTAAGCGTGAAGGCAGCTTCTTTACGAAGCCTTATACCCATGTAGTTATTGGATCTCTTTATACGCCTCGCCAGCTCTCTCGCGGACATCTCTCGGGAATCAATGAGGTTCTGAATTCCGTCCGCCACGGCAGACGCAAACTCGCTAACGGGCGGTTCGGGTTCTCTCGGGGCCATACCCCAAGTGTACCTATTAGAGTCCAAATCTGTCCACCCCTGCATACTTTTACTCTTGAGGTGAAGGAAAATAGACTTGACATTGAACCTAAATAGGTTCAATATGGAAATATGGAGATGAACTTGAGGCAGCGGGTCGCGGCCGAGCTTCGCGCCGAGATGGGGTTCCAAAAATTGTCAATCAATGACCTGGGAACCCACCTTGGGGTGGGGTATAAGGCTGCAAAACGTCGTTACGACGGAAACCAAGAGCTTTCCCTGGATGAACTTGAGTCCGCTTCTACCTGGCTTGACTGCTCTATAGCGCAGCTCACCACAGGGAACCGCGATCGCGACGCATCGCCAATTGTCTCGAAACCAATGAAAAGGCTCGGCACTAACGCATCGGGCCAGACACGCCCCTTGAAAGAAGGCTAATCATGTCCGCTGCTACTTTACCTATATCTCGCCCCTCTGATCCAGGGACGAGCAACCAGGCTCCGTCCGAGCCTGTCATAACAGAGCTCCAAGGGAAGGTGATGCAGCTCTTTATAACACGCTCCTTTGGCATGACTGATTCAGAACTGGGACAGCTTTTTGTAAAAACACATCCCGAGTGCCGCATCCACCCAGACACCCCGCGGAAGCGCCGAAGCGAGCTTACAAACCTCGGATTGCTCCGCGATTCAGGCGCTCGCCGCAAAAATCAGTATGGAAAAAACGAGACTGTTTGGGGGGTCGTAACATGAACCCCCGCTACTTGCGAAAGCTCGATTGGAAACCCTTGGGAAGACCTCTGCCCTTCTATTGCCCAGACATGATGAAACATCTGCTCCCTCAGGAGCTTCAATCTCGCCTCTCACGGTGGTGGTATTCGTGGAGTTAAATGCACTAGGGGTTAGCTACAGCGCTGTCTAAAACAAGTCGCTAGGTGAAGATAAGCAAATGGGTGAAGACACTTAAGCCAAGAGGCCCCATTCATATCCCCGAATCGACAGGGGCGACCACATCTGCGCAGAGACAAAGGCCCTATGGCACCCCTTTGACACTTTCCCTCCTCAACCAACTCCATCGAGCTCTTATTAGGGCGAAATGCTTACACAGGTTGCAATGGTGTGCCGTTTCCCAACGGGGTCAGTAAATTCTCAGCTCGTGGTGCGCTCACAGATCGGCCACAGGCACAGGGCAAAAGCCCTTCTCATAAATACATACGTTTCGTGAGCCGTGAGGACGCACCTTGAGGGTGTGGCGGGCGGCACCCACTAGCTGGGTCAGGCAGAGGACATCCCCCAAGACCACGAAATGATTTAAATCTATGGCCCGGCATGTCCCGGTGACCATACACGCGATGAACGTACGGGTTTTCTGGGTTCGATACCCAGCGTCGCACAGCGATACAAGTGAGAGGCCTACCAATCGGCGGGACCTCATTAGAAAGGTACATAAAATGAACGCAAGGATAAGGCCCCAAGATGCCCGCACGGGTAAGGGCATTCCCACAGATGGGAAAGATCCTCGTGAGCTCCCTTTTCTGACGGAGTACACGGCGCGGCACAATCAAGACTCTCTGTCCGACTTACCGAGAGATTTTTCCCCGACAGAAGAAAGATGTCTTTCTCCTCGCTCGTTTTCGAGATACGGATGGGTGGCAATATGAGCACCTGCCGTTACTACGCCCCCACCCGTGGCGGCATGAGGAACATTAAAAACCTGCTACCCGCCTCGCTATCATCACCCCGCCTAAGACCCGCAAAAACGTAAACGGTGACTACTGACCGACGAGCGACGGAGAGAAATCATGGAACCAATTTTTAAGAATAAGGAGAAAAATATCAATGGCAAAAGACGACCGGCTCTATGGACGCTTTACCCTTGACTTTGCTGACAGTCCCAAAATTGCGCCGTTATCAGATGGTGCCTTTCGGGCGCTTGTAGAGATGGCACTTTATTCTCGGCGAATGCTGTCCGATGGTTTTATATCAGAGCGAGTAGCTGGCAAATTTTGGCAGGTGTCAGACGTTGACGAGCTGTGTAGTAACGACCCTGAACGCCCATCTTTACAACGAGTTTCCGGGGGTTTTATGATCCATGACTTTTCGGAACATCAAACAACTAAGGCAGACATTGAGGCAAAGCGGGAAGCGGGACGCAAAGGCGGGCTGGCAAAAGCTAGCAGGAATATAGCACTAGCTACAGATGTGCTCCAGCAAAAATCTAACGCTACCCTAGCTAAGACAGAGACAGAGACAATAACTACTTCTAACGAAGTAGTTAATAACCCTCCTACCCCCTTAGGTAAGGGAGGTCGAAAAACGTCATCCTCCCACGGAGAACGACTCTCCGAGACGTGGAAACCGAGCGACGATTCCATCGCCGCAATCACATCCGAGCACCCCGGGTTTGACTACCAGTCCGAACACAAAGTTTTTGCTGACTATTGGGCCAGCGTGCCGGGGCAAAAGGGTAAAAAACTCAGCTGGGACTCCACCTGGCGCAACTGGATGCGCCGTGCCGCGCGGCAATCATATTCTCCATCACGGGCACCCCTGCGGAGAATCACAAATGCCGAAACCGCCTTGCAGCAGCATCACAAGCTATTTGGAGGTGACAGTTATGACGAAGGAAGAGATTTCGCGGCTCCTCGTGCGAGCGTCGGCAATTGATAATCGCCAGGTCACACCCCTCGCGATTGAAGCGTGGTGGGAGGTTCTTGAACAAGTCGACTACGGCGACGCGGTGGAGGCACTGAGGCGCTTTCGACAGGCATCGGACGCATGGCTACAGCCCGCCCACATCATGGCTGGCGTTCGGGCCTTGTGGTCAGAGCACGCCAGGGCTAGGCGAATAGCAGCATCACGTGAACCGGCACCTCTCATACCGCTCTCGACAAAGCCGCCTAATTGGCGGGAAATGTACGAGGCGGCGAGACGCGGGGTTGATCCAAACGGATAACCTCGCATTATTTTTATCCGCTCACCCCAAGAACACGGGGGGTAATCTGCTCGGCAACCTCATCACAGCGCAGTCTGAACATTTTTGATACAGCAAGCACATCGCCGCACGATTATCGATCACAAGAACCGCTGCGCCGCCTCACACAAAACACTTACTCATCACAAATGGCCAATTCGCAACATTTTTAGAAATATTAGGAAGCTAGGCAAGCAATAAATGACAGGCAAAAATAAAGGCATCTCACTCATTACCGGGGACGCGGTATACACCCCACCTCCGCTCAGAGGGGACCCACACAACACAGACCATATCTGCGGTCGATGCCGAACCCCCTGGGGGCGTAGTGCCCTTACGTGCCCGGCGGAGGCCGAGGTAATAACCACCAAGATCGACCCGATCTTTCCCACACTGACCCGAGCCATGGCCGCGCACAAGAGGCACGCTGAGCATACAGAGGAGAGCGGAAATGAGTGACAGCGTTTTGTGTGCTCGTCACTGTGGCGGGTACGCGACGGAGGGTCTGCTCTGCCGCACATGTTGGGGCCGTATTCTCTGGCAACTAGACCATCTCCCCGCACTGACCGGACAGATCAGAGATCAGATCACACCGAGGATCACCAGTCGAGTGAATGAGCCGGTGAGCGGTACGAAAGAAAATCCTCTACCGTTCCGCCTACAGGCTATGGAGGACTCGTCCAGCCTCTTCTCTCAGCTCTGCGATTGGGCTGTTTATTGGGCTGGTGCTATGGGTATCCGCCCTGCCTGGCCTCTGGTAAAGCTCGCAGAACGACAGCAGGACGCTCAGGGCATCCCCACAGCATGGGACGGACAAAAAACTGCAGAGATCGCGGGCGAGATCGCGCGATGGCTCGTCGCTCACCATCCCAGTATTGTCTACCTGCCCGCCGCCGTCGCCTACCACGATGACCTGGTTGATTTAATGCGCCGCTACGGTAGGCGCTACCAGGGCACCAGACGATTACGGAAACGCATGTGCGTAATCTGCCTGAGCTACCGGGTGACAGCGGTTACCGCACCCGGCGGCAAGATTGCGGTGCAGTGCGAGAAATGCGGGGCGGATTACCCCATGGAGGAGGCGATAGGAGAACTCTATGACCAGATGGTTAACGCTACACCAGGCAGGACGCTTAGTGGGACGCAGCAAACGGACGATGCGTTACTGGGTGGCCTCGGGGATGCCCACCAAGCGCCGTGAAGACGGTGTACACCTGGTACGAGAGGACGTAGCACTAGCAACGCTACGCGCCAAGACGCTTGCTAATCCGGTGCATCAGTGGAGGCTCAGACAGGCTCTATACGAAAAAGAGGAGACGTATAAATAAAAGTTGAATGTGCTTAATATCGGCCCACCCGTCTACACTGAGGCAACCCTCCAGGGAGCCAAAAGACCTGCACGACACGCCCGAGAACGAAGCTACTTGACGAGGGAGTGTTTGCACCCCGTAACGTTATAAGTGGGCAAGTGTGAGGGACACCGCAGGATTACTCGTTTCTGAGAGCCATCCCGCGTCGCTCCAGTCATTGCATCAGGCGTCTAAGTCCTTGGAGGCTGCTTCCCCTGCATTGTCGCTACGATTCGGGCGGCTACTGCGGGCGGGGCTGCTTCGGGGACGGCCACCTTGTCGTCTGTAACAGATTCTCTCTGAGTGCACCACCCGGGCAGTCAGACCTTGTCCGTATACGACACCTCATCAATCAACCATCACACAGAAAGGGGCCGTCCTTATGGGAGCTCCAAATGCAAAAAATGTCGCGGTCGGTAAGCCGCAAGCTAAAGGTGCGATCTTCGTAGCCCCCGACGGAACAGCTGTTCCCACTGACGCGATAGCCCCCCTGAGCCCATCATTCGCGGGCCTGGGGTATATCCATACTGACGGGCTAAACAACTCCATTACCACTGAAAACACGAGTGTGCTCGCCTGGGGAGGTGACGAAGTTCTCAATGAACGCACTAGTCGATCTGAGACGTTCTCTTTCCAGGCAATCGAGAACAGCGTGGAGGTCATGAAACAGGTTTTCGGCCCTGAAAACGTGACCGGAACCGGCAACACAATCACGGTCAGGCACAACAACAAAGAATTCCCCGAGCATGTTTACGTGTTTGAGCTTGGTCTTGGCCCCGACCGCGTGCGTCGCATCGTCGTGCCTCGCGCAAAAGTCACCGAGGTGGGCGAAATGATCTACATCGATGGCGAGCCGATTGGGTACCCGATCACGCTGTCAGCTCTTCCCGATGCGAATGGAGACACGGCCATTGTGTACGATGCCGCCGTAATCGCAGTCGCCCCCGAGGGCGAAAGCTCCTAACCCACTGACCGGTGGGGTGAGGCAATACCGCCGTGCCCACCTCACCCCACCACCCTTTCCTGTTATCACTGGGCGCGGCACCCACGTCACACTATTGAGAGGCACAGCCATGACATTCGTCGTACCAAAGCACGCACCGACCGCAGCGCCGTTTGAGGTTAAACTCCCCTCCCGCAAGACACCGATCGCTATCGCATCCGCTGAGGACGTGCTGACCGGAGAAACCATGGCCCAGATGAGCGCCGGTGATTTCTCGTTTTTCTACGATCTTTTTGACGAAAAAGACAGGGCCGCGGTACGCGCTCTTCACATCAAAACCCAACTTGTACCCTTGGTTAAGGCGTGGAGCGGTGACGAGGGAAAATCAGACAGCTAGCCTACCTCCTAGCAACATACCCCACAGAGGTAGAGTACGAACTCATAAAAGCCCGGGGACGCATCCGATATATTGGAACCCCCGGTTTCTCGTGGCATGATGCCTGGGTAATATGCGTCATGTGCTCTGAGGAGTCTGCGCTGTATAGCAAGCTCGCTGACAGTGAGGGGTGGACGCGCAGCCAACATCTGCTGGCTCTCATTTTCGATGCGATCCAGTACAACACCTTCTCGCGCCATGCTAAACGCGGTGCGCGCAAACCCGACCCGATGCCACGCCCGGGCGTTACAAGCCCTCACGAAAAAACTACGGTGCGCTCAGTAGCAATGACCTCCGAGGACTATGACAATTTCCTCGCGAGACCGCGCCACACACTCACTACCTAGCCCCACCCCGAGTGGGGCTCTTTTACACCCACGGGGGATGATCGATGTCTACAAAAATCGCAGCGGCCTATATTCCTGTGGTCCCCTCTATGAAGGGTGTCGCATCCACAGTCACCCGTGAGCTGAGTCGTATCAATACCACTGCAATCGGCCGCAAAATGGGTAAACAACTCAGTCGGGGTATTGGACAATCACTGAAAGGTGTTGGGAAGATTCTCTCAGACACCGGCAGTGAGGTCACCAGCAAGATAACAAAACCTGCGCTTGCGGCAGGGAAGGCAGTGGCCACGATCGCTGAAGGACTCAGCCTCAAAAGCCTCGTTGACATTGATAACGCCCGGGAAAAGCTCACCGGTCTTGGACATGATGCTGCCACTGTACAGCGCATCATGGACAACGCTCTTGCTTCTGTCCAAGGGACCAGCTTCGGAGTCGGAGAGGCGGCTAGTGCTGCGGCTGGCGCTGTGGCCGCAGGAATTACGCCGGGACAAGACCTCGCTCGAATTTTGATGCTTACCGCGGATGCGGCAATTATCGCCGGAACCGACCTGGCATCGATGGGATTGGTCTTCAACCAGGTTGCAGCCTCGAGCGCTCTTCTGGGCAATGCAATGAGTCAACTACAGGACGAGGGTATCCCAGTCCTACAATTTGTGGCGAAAGAAATGGGAGTTACCGCTGGGGAAGCTCGAAGGCTCGCATCTGAGGGTGCGGTCTCCTTCGAAATTTTTGCTAGCGCAATGGAGAATGGGCTTGGTGGTGCAGCCCTCGCAGCGGGCGATACCTTTATCAGTGCCTTCACAAGCATGATTGCCGCTGTTGATCAGATTGGAGTAGCCCTTCTCTCAGGAGTATTCCCACAAATTCGCGATGGCTTTACAACTATCGCCTCCGCGATGGAGCAACCCGAAGCTCAGGCAAAAGTCTGGGGTGGTTCGCTTGGCGAAACCCTCTTCACAGTGATAGGTCATATCCAAACTGTCATTTCATGGTGGAAAACCCTGTTCACCGTGATCGGTGATATCCAAACTGTCATTTCGTGGTGGCAAACCCTCTCCGCTGGAATACAGGACTCAATCGGCAAAACCACCGCAGCACTGGGAACAGTGGCTGGAGCCATCGGACCGGTTGTGAACGAGACCGGAGCGCTTACCAGCGGCCTCGGGGCTGCCTCTACCGCGTTCAAACCGGGACCAACCACGGGCGCGCTCTCAATGCTCCTCAGCCCTATCGGGCTTGCAGTGGGTGCCTTTGCGGGTCTCATTGCGCTCTCACCAGAGCTTCAATCCTCCTTGGGAGTGGTCTTTGGCATGCTCGGGGAAGTTTTTGCAGAAATTGGGCAGTATCTGGGGCCCATTATTGCTGATATTGGCTCAACCCTGATGCCCATAATAAATCAACTCGGCAAGGCCGTGGGGGATCTCATTGTGGCTTTTATGCCCTTGATTGTCGAAGTTTTTGCTGCGCTCGGCCCGATTATCGGGGTGATCGTGCAGGTTCTCGGAGAACTGCTGGCAGCCCTGATTCCGGTAGCAACCGAAATCGTAGCTTCGGTCACACCCATCGTGACGCAGCTTGTCGGAGCTTTTCTGCCTCTGATCCCGGTTATTGGCGACCTCGCAGTACAGCTCGTTGGCGCACTCGTGCCCATCATTCAGCAACTCGCGCCCGTCATCATGCAAGTAATCGAAGCGTTTCTGCCCCTTCTCGGGGTAATTATGGAGCCGCTCATTGAGCTGGTGGCAGCGCTGATCCCAGCTATCGTACCTCTCATTGGTGTCTTTATGGAATTACTGGATCCCATTCTGGCGCTCCTGACACCACTGCTTGATTTGGTCGGTCCTGTTCTGGGGGTTCTCGCCCCGTTAATCACGGCACTCATCGGTACTGCGCTCGGACCTCTCCAGACTGCGTTTCAAGCCATCGTGCCGATCATTGACGCGGTTGTGAACATGTTTGGCACTAACCTCAAAACCGCAGTGGAAAGCATCACAAAGGTTTTGGGCGGCATTATCGAGTTCATCACCGGGGTTTTCACCGGTGATTGGGCGCGTGCGTGGGGCGGGATTGTCGGTATCGTCACAGGACTGTGGGAGGGGGTCACCGGCATCATCAAGAATGTCATCAATGGGATCATCGACGCTGTTAACGGGATGATCGGTGGCATTAACGACATGATCGGTGGCATCGGCGATGTGATCGGCATCAAAGTGAAAATCGGAAAAATCCCACGCATGGCCCAGGGCGGAACGGTACTACCAACACCGGGCGGAACACTAGCTGTTTTGGCTGAGGCAGGACGAGCCGAGACAGTGGTTGATACCGGAAAAATGAACGCACTGATGGATATGGTGCTACAGCGCAGAGGAGACCCCGGGGAGCAATCCGTTGTGGTCAATCAGCATATTACGACAGTGCAGGATGACCCACGTATTCAAATGCGTATGTGGGGCAGAGAGGCAGGACGGGCGGTGAGAAGCATATGACCACAATCATTGAGCTTGATAATCTGATATTCCCGGAAAAACCCGTGGACAATCACGGATGGTTTTTCAACAACCTGATTGATTGGTACAGCCTATCCTCAGATAAAAACGACCTGGTGGAACGCAAGCGGAGGCATGGAGCATTTCGCACATCGAAATCTTTTCGTGCCTCTGCCGCTCCCAGTTTCCAGGCGGGGTATCGGGGTAAGAACGAGGCGGAGCTTTTAGCCGCCACCGAGAAGATCACCGGGATCGGGGCTGAGGGTCCGGTAGTGATGCGTGTCACTAACGCCCTCGGAACCACAGAGCGGATCGTCTCGGTACGCGTTGTGGACGTGCAAGACCATCACGGGAAGACCTGGAACTATTTTTCGGTCGATTGTCTCGCCCGTGATCCGCGCCGCTACTCTGTGGGTGACGACTGGGTGGCCACTCGCCCCGCACGGGACGGCACCGGCCTGGTGTGGCCCGCTGTATGGCCTGCACAGTGGCCCGGGGATGGCGGATCAGACGGGCGCATTGTACTCACCAACCGGGGCACGAAACCCTCTAGTCCCGTTTTTCGGGTGTATGGTGCGGTGACCGCTGCCACTCTGGTTCATGTCGAGTCTCAGAGCCGCGTAGGGCTGGAATTTCCCATTGACGCGGGGCGATATGTGGAGTTTGATTTCGCGCGACGTACCGCCCATCTGGACGGCGAAGCGGATATCTCCCGGTACCTGACCGATCGCGAATGGTGGGAAATCGGCGGTGGAGAAACCGTTTCTATTCAGTTTGAAGTCGAGGGCGGCGCAGGCGATCCCTGGGCAGCAGGCTTAGTCAGGAGCGCATGGTGACAACCTGGTACATTTTTGAAACCCTCACGGGCCGTATTCTCGCAGAGTTTGAGCCGGTTACTGGTTCCTGGTCGGCGCGTATTAACGAGCCGGAGACGGTCGACGTCACAATCGATTTGTCATCGCCGGACGAGGCGGGAAGAGACTGGCGAAATCTCGCGACTCCCTGGAAACACGCGTTAGCGATGGAAGAGTCTGGCAGGTGGTTTGGAGGGCCGATCCAGCCCCATGATTACGAAGCTGACGAAGCTCGACTCTCGGTCACTGCACGAGGAATTCGATCAATTTTTAAAAAACGTTATGCACTGCCACCAGCAGCACTCACCCAACCCCTCGTAGGGTCGGATGGTGTGCCGAATGCTGCAATGGACACAAATCTTGCCGGGCTGGACCTAGGGTCTATCGGCATGCGGATCGTGCAGCAGGCGTGTGAATGGCCCGCATCGAATTTCCCGATAGTATTTCCGCCCGCTCGAAAAGGAACGCGCGTGAGAAACTATACGGCCGTGAAATTCCCGAACATCAGTGACACCCTCGATAGCCTTTCTGACGTAATCAACGGCCCAGATTTTTCTTTTGGGTTACGTCGCAAATCGTCCACTCATCTCGAGTGGGTTTTTGAATCCGGCACTGAGGAAAATCCCCGCCTGATTTCACCCGAGGTTTTCACCTGGGATATCTCGGCAGAGGACTCGGCAGGGTCGGCCCCCACCATACTCACCGACCCCACTAACATGGCCTCACTGTCCTGGGCGACCGGAGGGAAAGGCTCGAATGAAGATAACAGCGTTTTAGTGTCGCGGCAGTACGACCCAGCCCTCATTGACGCAGGGATGCCACTCCTAGAAACTCTAGACACCTCTCGCACAAGCGTATCTGAACAAGAAACGCTCGACGGTTGGGCCGCTGAACCGCTACGCACAGGCAAGACACCAGCCCAGTTTTGGGCTTTTAAAGCCTCCCTGCTGCTGCCTCCGTTTTTATCGGAGTACCGAATAGGGGATATGTGCGAGATCGTGCTTCAGGATGATCTTTTTATCCCGGATGGGATCTATCGCCGCCGCATCGTAGAGATGTCTGGAGACGAAGCTGGGGAATGGGTTACGATCACCTGCGGGGAGGCGTACGATGGCTGATCCAAGACCACCGAGAGAAGACTACCAATTTTTGGCGGATCAGCTCGCCGGATTGCGACGTGAAATCGCGTCAGGTCAGGAAGCGGACGGGCAGCAGCTTGCTCAGAGCTTGAAAAAGCTCCGTGAGCAGGTTGCGGCACAGGCCACGGTTATTGAGACGCTGACCGCCATCGCCGATTCGAAATACGCTGAATTTACCACCCATGTAGGGGGGTTTGTAGGGTGGGCAGACTCGGTATCTGTTGCTCTGACCTCTCCCACGGGCCGTATTGAAATCCACTGGGGTGGGGCGCTCAATGGCGGGGAAGGCTATTTTTGCTACAGCGTGAGAGGTGACCGGTCGGGCACGATTGTCTCACGTGAGAGTCTCCTACAAAACCCCGCGCGGCGTGTAGCGGTGACAGGTGGCGCGAGCTTTGCGCCGTCAGGGTCGGCAGCGGCGATAGTGGATGTTCCACGGGGTGAGTCTCTCACTGTCCAGCTACATTTGTGCTCAAGTCTTAGCTTTACAACATTTTTTGGCGGCTGGGTTTTAGCCCGTGTCGCACCCTAATGAGGAGGTAAAAATTGGTAATTAGGAATTCTTTTCCGACGGGACTCCCCACCGGATTACCGGTGCTGGATACCCGGCAGGCTCTCGCTGGTCTGATCGCGCGAGACACACAGGGCAGAGTCCGTGCCGGGGTGCTCCCGGTGCACCTCAATGCCTTGGTAACGGGGCGATCGACGATGGCCTACAGTGTCGCTGATATGACCCTAGTGACCTCCCGTGTTGCGGGCGGGTCGGAGCTATGGCGGGTAGACGGCACCGAAGTTGTCACTACAACCGCAGCCCCGACCGCAAACGCGCGGCTGGATGTTATCTATGCCCGCGCAAGGTTTTCGTCCAGTGCCGATACGTCAAACGCCCCGGAATTGGGGGTAGCACAGGGCACGGTTGCACCGATAAATTCCCTAGTAAAACCTGCGATCCCACCGGGTGCGGTAGAACTGGCGATGGCTCAGGTGTCAGCAGGGGCTACCTCGACACAGGGTACAGGTGTCGTGATCACTCAAAGCGCTCCGTATACATCTACGGCGGGTGGCGTAGTGATTGTGCGTACAGCTATGGAACTAGCGGCGTGGTCACCCCCGGAGGGGTCGCTAGCGTACTGTATCGCTGATACGAGCACCTATCGGCGCGCATCTGGGGTATGGAACCCAGTATTTCATGAGCGCGAGATCACGATCACGCCCCACGCCTACTACAACCTCCACGAGGGGGTATACCGGGCATCTGCCTACACAGACGGGCCACGCGTGTACCTGGAAGGTTTGGTACGAAACTCAATTGTTCTCACCGTAAATGCTGGTGCGCGGTATGCGCTCGCTACGATCCCAGCGGCTGATGCTCCCGCAAGAACCTTGCGATTTGGCACATCATCCCGAGAAACCGCGTTCGCTATGATCGAGGTGACTACCACAGGCGAGATTTCATACTGGCTTGAGACGGGATTTACAACAGCCTCAGTAGGGGTTTTTCACATCAGTCTATCCGGCATTAGTTGGAGACGAAAGCGATAGTAATCTAAATAATATTATCTAGCGCAATCTATAAAACTGTGACATAGGCAAACGCTCGGAGCCGCAGAGGCACAAAGCCCACCACGCTTATACTTCACGTCGCGTGCCTGATTCTGCCAGTCTACACTCGTTCTTAATAACCCGGCGGACGGGGTGTGCTCACACTTCATTTTGACGGTGACGCACGGCCTGAGTGAGGTGTCTGAGTGGGGTCAGGTGACTCTCTGGCAGCAGGTCGGAGAACCCCAAAATCTTGAGTACAGGATGATTATTTGGGCGATGACCCCCACGACGGTAACAGCGTGACTTTATCGCACAGGCGCTACAGGATATCGCAGAAACCACCCGCTAAATTTTTATCTCTTAATCGGCAAAAGAATGGAAATATTATGGTTTTTTCGCATCTCGCTACACGAACCGCACCCTCGCAGAAACATAGTACTCGCACAAAATCCATATCACGGATGATTGTACATCACACGGCGGGCGGCACAAACGAGGGCAACATCGCACTACTATCCACGGACGCGCGCCAGGTGTCCGCAAATTACTGTTTACTCACCACGGGCCAACTCGTTGGTATCGTACCCGAGGAGCGCAGAGCCTGGACGAGCGGATCGGATGCCGCCGATTCACCGTCAATCACCATCGAGACGGTCAACACGGGCGGGGAAGCCGCTGGGTGGCCGGTATCAGACGTGCAGATCGAGATGTTGGCGCACCTCGCAGCAGACCTCTCTACCCGCTACCAGTGGGGGCCACTGGATCGAAACCGCATTATCGGGCACCGCCAAGTGGCAGCGACAGCATGCCCGGGACCGTATCTATATCCGCGTTTAGAGCAGATTGTGACACGAGCAAATTACATTTTACACAACACTGGCACAACGCCAGCTATACCGGGAATAGGAGACAGAGAAATGATACGAATTCAGTCACCAGGCCGCGGCTTCGCGATTATCGGCGCAGGCTATGTCCGACAGCTCACCACACAGGAGGAGGTCGAGAACGCCGAGGCGCTTGTAACACGGAGACTAGTAGGCAGCGATCGCGAGTTTGACCTCTGGGTTAGCATAGCGAACGGCGGCAAGAGTGCGGCCTCATAGGGGAAGGTCTGATGGTTGATTCTCAGTCTGGTTTTGGTCACGTCGTCACGCTCGGAGATATCTACCAACAAGGCCAGCAAACCGAGCGTCGCCTCGATCGTCTAGAGGCTGCGGTCGAGGCTCTAGCACGGGTCGATGAGCGAATGGATGCCCATAGTGCACGCATCCGCATATTGGAAACCCGCATCACCGAGCAGGCTCGTGACACCGAGGATATCGGGCACCTGCGCCAAGCCCTGACGGATCAGGCCGAGGAAACCCGCCGCCTCTCCGTCCTCGTACACCGCATGGCCTGGATGCCTGTAGCAGGCATGGCCATAATCACCTCCGTAGGCGGCGTGGTCATCACACGCGTACTCGGCTAACAATGAGGAAGAAAAATATGTGGATCAAGTCAGAAGCAACCCGCCTTTGGATATACGGCATCACCGCTGCACTCCTACCGCTTCTCATCGCAATCGGTGTGTTAACAGCCGAGCACGGGGGACTGTGGCTCAACCTCGTCGCCGCCGTGCTTGGTACAGGGGCGCCAGCACTCGCAGGAGCAAACACGCCGCGTGGGAAATGATCACTGCTCCTAATTGGAGTGCGTTTGCCCTGTCTCGCGCTGAGGCATGGCAGTGCACCTAGTAGTAGCGAAGGCCAACACAACCATCCCTTCAATTGGAGCTATCTCAAATGTCACTTACATCTATATATCCGTTTCCTCAGTCCCGTATTACTTCCTGTTACGGACCACGTCCCCTCAACCACGGCAGTGGCTGGAAGCAATTTCCATCAGGGTATCGACTTCTCGGCCACACGGGGTGAAGCTGTTCCGGCTGTAGTCGAGGGTAAGGTTTCTTATGCCGGTCGCGATGCCATCAGCGGTGCACTATATGTCCGCATCTATCATGGAATCAATTTGCAGACATACTATTTCCATCTAGCTAGTCTCACTGTGCGTGTTGGCCAGCACGTTACGACCGGTCAAACGCTTGGCGGTGCGGGTACTACTGGTTGGTCAACTGGCGTGCATCTGCACCTTGAAGTGCGCCTTTCCGGACGCCACGTTGATCCAACCCCATATCTCTCTACGACCACGCATCAACCCAACCGTCCCTAATAGGAAGATGACAAAATGATACGCATACAGAAAATCGCCGATCCCAGTAAAACTGATCAATATTGGATTTTTGGCCCGCGCGGTCGAGTTCATATCACGACCGCTGCCGACCTTGCTCTCGTAAACCGGTTCATTGCGAATGATCGGCTGCTCTTGCAGGAGTACGACATTGTGATCAACCATTACATCTCACAGGTTTCGTAAAGGTTAGTTCCTATAGAAGATTAACCATGCAGACGGGTTGCTTTGTCCACATTTTCCCGCAAGATTGCAAAAACCAGCCCTAGACAACCTGTGCTCACTTGAAGCAAATAATGCATAAGCCCCTGGAATCTCGGTAAATACCCGAGATTCCAGGGGCTTTTTGGCGAGTACGGCGGGCTCAAACCCATTTTCTCACTCATAATCCAGACTGCCTGAGAGGCCTTTTAACCTTGTACATTTGATAGTTCTCGGGGTTTACTCGGGCCTCGGTAGCTAGACTGTTGGAGGCCGCATCTATCCGCAACACGAAATGAGATAACTACGTGCTTCCCTTCCTCTTCGGAATCGATTGGCTCGACCCCGACTGGCTTATTCACTGGCTTGGACCCTTCGTTCTCATCGGAGTTTGCGCCATCGTCTTCCTTGAGACGGCAGTACTTGTCCTCTCTTTTCTTCCCGGCGACTCGCTCCTCTTCACGGTGGGTCTCCTCACCGCCACAGGTTTTATCCAATACCCCATATGGGTCACCGCACCCGCGATCTTTATCGCGGCTTTCCTTGGTGACCAGGTAGCGTACACTCTCGGGCGCAAAATCGGCCCCTCCATCTTTAACCGCGAGAAAAGTCGCTTTTTCAATCCCGAAAATGTTGCTCGAACCCACGCCTTTTTTGACAAATACGGGGGCAAAGCAATCATTATTGCCCGGTTCCTGCCCGTCTTCCGCGCGTTCGTTCCAGCGGCCGCCGGCGTGGGGAAAATGCCGCGTCGACGCTTCGCCCTGTTTAACGTTATCGGCGCCCTTCTCTGGGGTGTCGGCGTCACACTACTGGGATATTTCCTGGGCCAGGTTGAGTTTGTCGCAAACTATGCGGAATACTTCATTATCGGCATTGTCCTCATCTCGGGCATTCCACTGCTTGTCGAGATTTCTAAGGCCTTTCTCCGCAGTCGAGCAAAGGGCAAAGAGCCTGTGACGAACGTGGGGGTCGAGTCTTCGGACCCGACAAAGACCGATATCCACTCCTGATCACCGTTAGACCCTATCCCGACGCGTGACGGTGCCGGGGTTCGGAACGAACACCCCGATGCGCACTGTTCATCCGCCCAGGCCCTGAACGAGTGTCCCTTCGCACACCGTTGGTTCGCTCGGTCTCGGGCGGGACACTAACATCCCTACGCGTGCAGTTGATCCTCGTGGCTCGCGTGGGAGTTCGGTTCAAGCTGGAACGTCGAGTGCGCAACGTCAAAATGGTCTGACAGACACCTATCAAGAGTATCTAAAAGACCCCCGGCCCGACCCTCTTCCAGAATATGAGGCTCCACAACAATATGAGCGGTAAAAACAGGCAGTCCCGATGTAATTGACCACACGTGGACATCGTGCACGTCAACAACCCCGGGAACCTCCAGTACGTGTTTTCTGATCTCGGCCACGCTCGTATCCTGTGGCGCAGATTCAGAGAGTACCCTAAACACGTCTCGCAGCAGCAAATACGCTCGCGGAGCGATCATGGCCGCAATCACAAACGACGCGATTGTGTCAGCCAGGGGGAAACCTGTCACAAGGATCACAAGACCCGCAATAACAACCGCGACAGAACCCAACAGATCGCCCATAACCTCCAGGTAAGCCCCGCGCATATTGATCGTCTGCTTTGCTGCGGGCCGGAGGATTCGCAGCGAAATAAAGTTTGCAAGTAAACCAATTGTTGCCACGACCAACATCAAGACGCTCTGAATCTCGACCTCGCTGGGTGTGATGAGCCGCCTTATCCCCTCAATGGTGATGGTGACGGCGATCACCATCAGAATAACGCTGTTGATCAAGGCTCCAAAAACCTCAAACCGTCTAAACCCGAAGGTGTGCCGATCGCTGGCTGGACGCGCCGCGATAATCGATGCAACTAGCGCCACACACAAGCCCATCAGATCTGAGAACATATGACCCGAATCCGCTAACAGGGCGAGCGATCCACTGAAGATCGCACCCACTACCTGAGTGATCATAACTGTACTCGTTATACAGATAACAATAATGAGTTTCTTGCGTCCCGCTTGAGCTGCTGAGTGTGAGTGATCATGTCCCATAACACTCGACAATACGCACATTTTTTTCGCAAATCCAGCGATTTTCCCTATAACAAATGATGGCGGTTATCACTTAGTTTCTTGAGAGGTCGCCCCAATAGATGGCTCCTACTAGCGCAACCTCTAAGCTCAGCTTTGTCCGTCTCAACAACAAAGACGCACGAAGATAGGTGAAAGTATTGAGAGCAAACAGCCAAAGCTACATCCGGGGATCAACCCAAAGTTCTGCGGTAGAAAAATTACAAGAGAATTCCCGCTGAAAACGCTTAAGAGAGTGGTACCAGAGAGCGTTACTCTTCGAGGCGGGCAATCAATCCGGGAACCAGAGTACGAAAAGCTCGCGCGCGATGTGAGGTCAGGTTTTTCTCCCCGGAACTGAGCCCGGCCGACGAGCGTTCCTCCCCCTCGGGCGCAAAGATCGGATCGTAGCCAAACCCGTTCTCACCGTCGGGCTCGGTCAATACTCGACCCGGCCACACACCCAGTTCGGCGTGTTCGCTACCATCGGGGAGAACATATGCTGCCGCACACACAAATTGGGCCGCCCGATGTGCCGGTGCAACATCTTTGAGCTGCCACAGGAGCAGCTCAAGATTTTGCCTATCGTCCCGGGCGGGGCCACCCCAGCGCGCAGAAAAGATGCCCGGTGATCCGCCAAGAATATCCACCGCGATACCCGAGTCATCGGCCAGTGCCGGCAGCCCGGTGTGGGCAGCCGCGGCTCGAGCCTTGATCAAGGCGTTCTCGGCGAACGTGGTTCCATCTTCAACCGGCGCAGGACCGTCGTAGCCGATTAACTGGTGAACGCCAAGCTCCGAGCCAATAATCGCGCGCAATTCTTGGAGCTTATGGGAGTTATGACTCGCCAAAACGATCCGGGCCACGAGCGTCACGCCCCGTCCAGTCGACCCACAGCCAGCGCAGTCGCCTGCACGACACTCAGCTCAGACGCACCGGTAACCGCCAGGTCAAGAAGAGCATCCAACTCTTGGCGATCAAACGGTGCCCCCTCTGCCGTTCCCTGCACCTCAATAAAACGGCCCTGACCCGTGACAACAACGTTCATGTCCGTCTCAGCCCGAGAGTCTTCCCTGTACTCAAGATCAAGCCGAGGTTCGCCATCCACGATTCCCACAGACACCGCCGCAACGCTGTCTGCCAGGGGGACCGCTTTTTTCCCGATGAATCCTTTGCCGCGTGCCCACTCAATCGCATCAAACATTGCAACGTAGGCTCCCGTAATAGCGGCGGTTCGTGTTCCCCCGTCTGCCTGAAGCACATCACAGTCAATCACGATAGTGTTCTCTCCCAGCGCCTTCATATCAACCACCGCGCGCAAACTGCGCCCGATGAGGCGTGAAATCTCGTGGGTGCGACCACCTATTTTTCCCTTAACTGATTCGCGAGCCATGCGTTCGTTTGTGGAGCGAGGTAGCATGGAGTACTCTGCCGTGACCCAACCTTTGCCCTCGCCCATCATCCATCGCGGAACCCCGTTAGTAAAGGATGCCGTACACAGAACGCGGGTACGCCCGAAAGAGATGAGCGCGGAGCCCTCAGCCTGTTCACTCCATCCTCGCTCAATGGTCACTGCACGCAATTGAGATGCGGTGCGTCCGTCTGGACGGGTACCGTGGCGAGGCGTACTGGCGTTTTTGGTCATGAAGCTTCTTTCTCTCAAAGGTTTCTTGTGTGATTATGGATCATCTTGGCGCTACATCAGTCCTGAATAATATCTATTCCCCGAGTTCCCGTCGTAATCAAATCTACCGATGGCACACCACTTCCCAACAACCTCTCAGCCAGCAGCAGAAAGGTATCAGCGTTATCTCCTGTGGCCTTGTATCGATACTCGGCGGGGTGAGAGTCACCGCGCATCAGGCCGTGCTCGGCGAGGACACGGTAGACGTCGTTGGCGGTTTCAATATCACTGGACACCAGGCGAACACCGGAACCCATCACACGGGAAATAGCTCCACGAAGAAATGGATAGTGTGTGCACCCCAGCACGAGAGTATCGATGTTAGCCTCTTTAAGCTCTGTAAGATATTCGATGGCAACTCGATGAAGCTCCGGCCCCGCTGTCACGCCTTCCTCAACAAACTCAACAAATCGCGGGCAAGCCCGGGTAAAAAGAGTAATGTCATCGCGAATGCTAAAGAGATCATCGTAGGCACGAGACTTAATCGTTCCCACCGTTCCGATCAGACCAACCCGCCCGTTCTTAGTGATCGAAACCGCACTGCGAACCGCGGGCTGAATAACCTCTAACACGGGGACATCATAGCGTTCGTGTGCGTCACGGAGCATTGCCGCGGAAGCGGTGTTACAGGCGATGACCAACATTTTTACGCCCTGCTCGACCATATCATCGAGCACGGAGAGAGCATACTCTCGAACCCGCGCGATCGGTTTGGGTCCGTACGGAGTGTGTGCGGTATCGCCGACATAGGTAATGGACTCGTGCGGCAATTGGTCACGCACCGCCCGCGCAACGGTCAGTCCCCCAACACCCGAGTCGAAGATTCCAATTGGCAAATTATTCATCCCCACTAGCCTAACCCGCATCGGGCTCCCACAAAGAAGAGATAAACTTTCGCTGTGAACACGTCTTCAGCTTTCCTGACCGACCGGTACGAACTCACAATGGTGGATGCCGCACTCACCGCAGGCACAGCCCACCGCCGCTGCTCCTTTGAACTCTTTTCTCGTAGGCTCTCGGGAGCACGACGATACGGTGTGGTAGCGGGGATGGGCAGGCTGCTCGACCTGATCGATAATTTTCACTTCGGCACCGCAGAGCTCAACTGGCTCAGCGATAATCGTGTGGTGAGTGATCACACCCTCGAGTGGCTATCCCGCTTCCGCTTCAGCGGTAATATTCTGGGTTATCCCGAGGGTGAGGTTTTCTTTCCGGGTTCACCGGTACTCGTGGTCGAGGCGACTTTTGCGGAGGCCGTCCTGCTCGAAACCCTCGCCCTCAGTGTTCTCAACTATGATTCAGCGGTGGCCACCGCGGCCTCACGTATGGTCTCGGCCGCGGGGAATCGCCCCCTCGCGGAAATGGGTTCCCGTCGCACCCATGAGGAATCTGCCGTTGCAGCCGCCCGCGCCGCCTATATCGCGGGCTTCTCTGCAACATCAAACCTTGAGGCCGGTCGTCGCTGGGGGGTCCCCACGATGGGAACAGCGGCGCACGCATTCACCCTCCTGCACGACACCGAAGACGATGCTTTTCACGCGCAGATCACAACCCTCGGGACAGGAACAACCCTGCTCGTAGACACCTATGACATTGCAGAAGCCGTGAGGAAAGCCGTTGCCATCGCCGGACCCGAGCTGGGTGCAGTGCGCATCGATTCGGGTGACCTCCCCGTTGTTGTAGCCCAGGTGCGTGCCCAGCTAGATTCGCTAGGGGCACACAATACTCGTATCACGGTAACTAACGATCTGGATGAACACGCTGTGGCCTCGCTCGCGGCGTCCCCCGTGGATTCCTACGGAGTAGGTACCTCTGTGGTGGTTGGTTCGGGTTCACCAACAATGGGTATGGTGTATAAGCTTGTTGCGCGTCAAGACGATAGCGGGTCGTGGATATCTACCGCAAAAAAGTCGCAGGACAAAGCGTCTATTGGCGGTCGCAAACAGGCGTTTCGCCAATTTGATAGCTGCGATACGGCCAGCGCAGAGATCCTGGTTGTTGCGAATGAGGATACGGAGGCCTCTCCCGAAACCCCCGAAAACACACGGGAAATCCTGGTGCCCCTGGTTCTCGCGGGGAGCATCGATACGCAGTATCGAGGAACGGAGGGGGTTTCTCTCGCTCGTCACCGCCACTCGGCAAGCGTTGCCGAGCTGCCGGCCGAGGCTATGCGCCTCACCCGCGGAGACCCGGTCATCCCCACCCTCTACCGGTAACGCCCGCAATCCGCTAGCACCCGCATCCCGCTCTCAGTGCCCGCAGACCCACGGCCCACGGCCCTGTGTCCGCCGTCCGGAAGCAAACCTAATCCGTTCTTTCTAACCGTCAGGCCGCGTCGGAGGAGCGATAGGGTTGGAGGTGTTAAACTGGACCGCCCTGATCTTCGGGGCCCGCAAAGAGAAAGCACCCCCGTGAACAGAAACATTCTCACAGCCGCAACGTTGACAATTGCCGTTTCCCTCACTCTCGCGGGGTGCACAGCCGGCACCGAGCCACAGAGCGTCACGCAGGCGTGTGATGCTATCGCCCAGAAAATTGAGCCGCTCAATGAACAGGTGGCAGAGGCTATGAACGAGGTCGCGACCGATCCGGCTGCTGCGGTATCAGCCCTGAGCGACCTCGAGAGCAGTCTCAAGGATGCTGCTAATAACGTCGAAAACGAGGAGGTGAAGAAGGCCGTTGGCTCTCTTGCCGCGAGCTTTTCCACGGTACGCTCTCTCTTCGAAGAGAGCGGAAACAACGTCTCAGCCGTGGATATCACCGCGCTCACCTCGGCAAGCACCACCCTGAGTGCGGCAAGCACCGATCTTCTTGAGCTGTGCGGTTAAAACCAGAGAATCTGTTGACCAGCGCGCGACCGACGACGCTGAACACTACCGGAATATTACGCAAAAAACTGATAGAATTCAACGATTTTTATTATCGGCATTCTCCAACGGCTTATGGTGGGTGCGGGTGGGTATCCTGATTCAGGCACCCTGAAAAGTTCAGGACGTTCAAACAAGAAAGCACCCCCCTCTCGTGAACAAAAACATTCTAAAAACCGCAACGCTGGCAGCTGCACTCTCCCTCACTCTCGTGGGCTGCGGAACCACTAACGCGGGAGACTCCTCTGCTGCCGGATCGCAGAGCGTAAGGGAGGCGTGTGACTCCGTTACCAAGGAAATCGAGCCTATGGGCTCGCGTATGACGGAGGCTATGTCTGAGCTGGCGACAAATCCCGAGCTTGCACTATCGGTTTTGCTGGAGTTAGAAACCGGCCTGGTTGATGCCGCAAACGGTGTTAAGAACGAAGAGGTTAAGACCCAGGTGAACGCCCTGGCCTCGGGTCTCGGCACAATACGTGAACTCACCGAGCAGGCCGGAGACGACCTCACCTCGATAGACGTTGATGCATTTACCACGGCAAGCACCGAGATTGCCGCGGTCAGCACCGAAATCTCCGCGCTGTGCAGCTAACACTCTAAGAAATTAGGGCCACTACTCGCAGAATCTTTGGATGCGGGTTATCTGTCTCACCCATCCGTTACGCGCGCTGTATTGCTGGGAGGGCACGATGAGATAACCCGCATCAATCCGATCTATTTCTTTTTCTCGGTGGTCTCCTCGATCGAATGATGGCCTCTCGAACGGAAGCAATCGAAACGGATGAGTATGCTGGGTGAAATGTTCTAAAAGCTCAGAACCCGCAAAGAAGAAAGTACCCCCCCTTGAAGAAAAACATTTTTACAATGGCGACACTGGCAGTTGCCATTTCTCTTACGCTCATGGGCTGCGCAACCGTCACTGCTATCGATACTGCGGATTCACCCACAAGCACCCCACGTACCGCCCCGTCCACTCAGGCTCCTGCAGGGTCGCAAAGCGTGGCGGAAGCGTGTGACGCAGTGAACCAGGAATTTGAAGCGGTGAGCGCGGGCATGCTGGAGATGCTCTCCACACTGGCGGAAGACCCCGAGAGCGCAATGACGCTCCTGGACGATTTTAATAACACCCTGACAACCATTGCCGACGGTGTCGAGAATGAAGAGGTCAAGACAGAGTTGAGCACTTTTGCTTTGAGCTTCGGCACACTCATGAGCCTCTCCCAGCAGATGGAAGAAGACATCGCCTCGATAGATATCGAAGCTCTCACCACGGCAAACTACAACCTCGAGACGGCAAGCGCCAACCTTGAGGAGCTGTGTGGTTTCTAATCCTGCCGGGTCCCTATATCGCCGCACCGAGATAGGCTGTCGCAAAGGTTGCGTGAGCCGACTCGTCGTCTGACGGATGATACAGTCCGGCCAGCACATCCCGGTAGAGTCGGGTGAGTTCGCTCTCTTTCTGGTACGCGCGCCCGCCGCTCACACGAATCGCGGCCTCTACCGACTCTCTGGCAATCTCGGTGGCCCGGATCTTGGGGCCCACCAGCTTGGGGAACCAGGCCGTTCCGTGATCAATCAGGTCGTCTACGTCTTGAGCTACGGAGAGGATGTGTGGTTGCACCGACTCCTGGCTAATCGCGGCGTGCGCAATGCGCCAGCGGATGTCCGGGTCGTTTGCGTAGCTCTCCCCCGTTTTCTTGGACATTCGCGACAGCGCAGCGCTGCTAGCAAGCTCAAGGGCTCGATTACCTATTCCCGCGTATACGGAAGCAAGCAGCAACTCAAAGTTTGCAAATATGGCAAAGATGAGTGGGTCGGCGTTGGGGCCAACAGGAATTTTACGAACTATACGGTCTGTGGGAACAAAGACTTTATCGAGCACGGTGCTCCGACTCTGCGTTGCGCGCATCCCCAGCGGATCCCAATCATCCGCGATGGAATATCCCTCCGTCTGCCTGGTAATAAAGCCAAAAACGAGCGTGGGATTGTCCGGGTCGCTATCGTCACGACCAAAAATTCCCAGGCGAGTCCAGACGGGTGAGAGCGATGTAAAGATTTTGGTGCCGCTAAATTGATACCCTTCCGCAGTTGGAACAGCGCTTGTGCTCGAGTCAAAAAGCACCTGATCGTTACCGGCCTCACTAATACCAAAAGCAAATATCTCTCCCGCCGCGGCCTCGTGAAGCAGCCAGTCGAGGTCGGTAATGCCCCGCTCGCTTAAAGCCCTCGCCACCCCCGCCCAAACCAGGTGCATGTTAATACCGAGTGCCGTGGCGGGCGCGGCCTGAGCCAATCGAGTTTGGAGCCTCGAAACCTGCTCCAAGCTCAGATTTTTGCCGCCTTCTTGCTCGCGGGAAAACAGGGAGAGGTAACCCGCCTGGCGAAGATCCTCTAGATCCTCGGTAAAGAACGCGTTGCGCCTGTCGTAATCGGCGGCGCGTCCACGAAACCGTTCAAGAAGATCATTCGGAAGTATGCTGTCGACAATGCTGTCCTGTATATTGCTCACGCATCCACCATACGCCTCAATATCGAGCAGGTCGAGACTCACTCAGCACCCCACAAAAACACGACACCCCACAGCACAGCAGCACCCCACAATCCGATAAGCAACGGCACCCCAAACGGCACTCCGCGTGCCCTCAGGGCTGCTCCCCCGGTTGCTGCCTCCCGCCGACCCGCCGAACGCCACAGGACAGTGTATCCGGCAACTCCGCCTACGGCCCCTGCAAGAGTTATTGCCACGAATGCAGCCCACCAAGAAAGCAATCCGAGAGACATCACTATAAGAGTGGCAAGTTTCACATCGCCCATGCCAAAACCTCCCAAAGCCGCACCGCAGTAGAAGATAAGCACCACCACCAACCCACCGAGCAAGGAGGCAATCGGCGGTGCAGAATCGTGAATCCAACAAACAGCAATTGCCCAAAAAACGATCACAAACCCCGGTAAAACGTAGGAATTAGGTAGCCTACGCTCTCTGACATCACTATAGGCCAGCGGAATCGTGACGCACGCCAAATACCCAAAGAGTACCCAAATAACGAGAGAACCCATTATGTTTTTGTCTTCTGCATCACGCCCACCGTCTTTCGTCTCGTCACGAGACTATTGATAATCTCCGGCACGCGTTACTAATCGTCCACAGACGAAGCCCGAGTGTCATTGCCAAGGATCAAAGGCGATGACAACCCCGGCAATCGCCCTCGGAGCAGGGCCACATCAACTCAACACCGCACGGGGAGCTAGCAGGGTCTTTACTCGGGCCCGGGATCGCATCGGCTCAACCCTGTTGATCCGTGGCCTATAGTTATGATCCTCTGGGCTCCACGCCTACATCGGTTCGACATCCTCAAGAAGTTCCGTGACCAAAGCGGCAATCTTACTGCGCTCCGATCGGGTAAGAGTGATGTGGCCAAAGAGCCGGTGTCCTTTGAGCGTCTCAATAACGGATGCAACACCGTCGTGCCGCCCCACCCGAAGATTATCTCGCTGCGCGATATCGTGGGTGAGAACCACTCTTGAGTGTTGCCCAATACGGCTCAGGACCGTGAGTAAAACGTTTCTTTCCAGAGACTGCGCCTCATCCACAATCACAAAAGCATCGTGCAGGGAACGCCCTCGAATATGAGTCAGAGGCAAAACCTCAATGAGCCCCCTGGCCTCGATCTCATCAAGCACATTCTGCGAAATAACGGATCCAAGCACATCGTAAACCGCCTGGCCCCAGGGGTTCATCTTCTCACCCTGGTCCCCCGGCAGGTAGCCGAGTTCCTGTCCTCCTACCGCATAGAGGGGGCGAAACACCATAATCTTCTTGTGTTGCTTCCTCTCCAACACGGCCTCAAGACCCGCGGCCAACGCAAGAGCAGACTTACCCGTACCGGCTCGACCTCCCAGGGAGACAATGCCAACCTCGGAATCAAGCAGCAGATCTATCGCTAGCCTCTGCTCCGCCGAGCGCCCATTCACACCAAAAACGTCACGATCCCCCCGAACCAGTCGGAACTCCCCGGGTTCGTCCACCCGCCCAAGAGCGGAACCGCGATCTGAGTGCACAATGAGACCCGTGTTCAACGGCACATCAAGAACCTGGGCCGTAGCGAGCCGTTCACGGTCATAAAGCTCACTCATCTGTTCGCCGGAAAGATGAATCTCCACCAAGCCCGTATAACTCGTATCAACAGCCTGTTCGGCACGGTATTCTTCGGCCGCCAACCCGATCGAAGCGGCCTTGACCCGCATCGGCAAATCTTTGGAAACAACCGTCACAGCAAGCCCCTCACTCGCCAGGTTCTGCGCTACGGCAAGAATCCGAGAGTCGTTGTCCCCCAGTTGTATCCCGCTCGGCAGGGTAGAGGTGTTGGAGTGGTTGAGCTCCACCCGGAGGGACCCTCCTTCACCTACGGGGATGGGAAAGTCTAAGCGCTCGTGACGGGTTCTGAGATCGTCCAGGGTTCGTAGCGCCGATCGCGCAAAATATCCTAGCTCGGGGTCGTGACGTTTACGCTCTAGCTCACTAATAACCACGATGGGCAGCACAACCGCGTGTTCAGCAAAACGGAAGATGGCCCGGGGGTCGGAGAGCAGCACCGAGGTGTCCAGCACATAGGTTCGCTCTGCCTGTTTCAGAGGTGTATTGAGATTTTTGGTCTCGTTGAGCGCGTTGCTCGGTGCCTGATCTGAGTATTGATTGTTCACAACCACTCCTGTCGCGAGCGACTTACCGCTCGACTAGTCAAGCGATTCAACCACGCTGGCTCTCGTGTGCGATAAGCCGTAAGTGGCCGCCTCGATCGAACTTTGATGTCCGATACAACACAACATATGGTGCAGCACTGAGATTAATCTAGAGCGACACGCAAAAAAATCTGAGGTTCACTCAAAACCAAACAGTCATGCACCAAAGCCAATCTCGCACAGGCCGTCCAGCAAACTTCCTCTCGGCTACTCGCCGTAGCGGCGTTGCCGTCGCGAGTAGTCACGTAGGGCCCGCAAGAAATCTACCTCCCGCAGATCCGGATAGAGAGCCTCCACAAAATAAAATTCGCTGTAGGCACTCTGCCACAGCATGAAGTCACTGATACGCTGCTCTCCCGACGTCCTAATCACCAGATCGGGATCAGCCTGCCCCCGGGTATAAAG
Source organism: Lysinibacter sp. HNR (assembly GCF_029760935.1). NCBI lineage: Bacteria > Bacillati > Actinomycetota > Actinomycetes > Micrococcales > Microbacteriaceae > Lysinibacter > Lysinibacter sp. HNR. The sequence goes on from NZ_CP121684.1 coordinate 2,267,719, forward strand.
ATGCTCTTCGATGAGCTCCGGGGTAAGAGTGTCTGCAAGCTCGTCAAGCCCCCGACCAGCAGCCTGATGCTGATCAATGATGCTACGAACCGCGGCCGCAATCTCGCTCCGCCCGCCGTATCCTACGGCCAGGTTGACGTGCATCCCAGTGTTGTGCGCCGTCTTCTTTTCGGCGGTGCGCAAAGCATCAGCAAGCTCGGAGGGTAACCCTTCGCATGTCCCCACGTGCCTCACCCGCCACCCTCCATGACTCGAAAGATCTTCTGCTAAGGTCGCAATGATGTCGCAGAGTTCGTCAAGTTCTGACCCCTGCCTCCCAGTGAGATTGTCTGTCGAAAGCAGGTACAGGGTGACCACGCTGATTCCACGCTGTTCGCACCAACCCAGAAATTCTGGAATCTTGCGGGCCCCGGCGCGGTGTCCCTGAGCAGCACTTTCCAGAAGCCGCTGCTTCGCCCAGCGTCGATTACCGTCGACAATGATAGCGACGTGATGGGGCATCTGCGCAGCATCAATCTCGCGTCGAAGACGATGCTCATACAGGCGGTAGAGAAATTTCACCCCGCCGCGCGAATCTTGGTTAGTCACTTCACACACGATATCCGATGTTTATGCCGCTGGGGTACAGATCAATGTTCTACCATGGGCTGTATGGGTAACTCACAGCCAAAAAACCATCAAAAAGTTTCTTCGTTGCCCCACAATACCAAAACAACACAGGAACCAAACGAGGATGATCCGGGCGTTTCCCTCCCCAACATTCCGTTTCTGGCCGCCTCCAAAAAAAGCCGCTCACAACCCCCCTCAGATATAAAGCCCTCGTGGCGCGGCTGGATTCACGCGGGCATGTTTCCCGTGACGGTCGCCGCGGGCACCGTGCTCATTGTGCTGGCACACGGAACGACAGCCCGCTGGGCCACCGCTATCTTCACTCTGACAAGCATGCTGCTCTTTGGTAATTCTGCCCTGTATCACCGGTTTAACTGGCGCCCCACCGTAAAGATGCTGTTTAAGCGGATTGATCACGCCAACATTTTTTTGCTCATCGCGGGAACCTACACACCTCTCGCTCTTTTAGCGCTGCCCCCCGATAAGGGAATTGTGCTGCTTATTCTCGTGTGGTCAGGAGCCACTCTGGGAATCGGCTTCCGCGTTTTCTGGGTGGGTGCACCCCGCTGGCTCTACGTGGCCATCTACATCCTTCTCGGATGGGTTGCCGTTATGTATATGCCCGACCTCTACCGGGCAAGTCCCGCCATGATGATCCTGGTGATTGTGGGCGGTCTCTGCTACACGGCTGGGGCTGTATTTTACGGGCTCAAAAAGCCCAATCCCTGGCCCGGTCACTTTGGGTTTCACGAGATCTTTCACACGCTGACAGTATTGGCGTTCCTCTGCCACTGGACCGCAACCCTCCTTATCGCACTCAACCCGGTGTATAACTCGATCTAGTCTTCTAGCGACGACGATATCTCGGGGTTCCGCCCCGCCAATACACTCAGCACCGCCTCCCCATAGCGCGCCAGCTTTTGGTCTCCCACCCCGCTGATACCACGAAGCTCGGTAAGCGTCTGCGGGGCCTCCGTAGCACAGGCGCGAAGAGTCGCGTCGTTAAAAACGATATACGCGGGTAAGCCCTGTGCTCGAGCCTCCGCGGCTCGCCACGCTCGAAGCGACTCAAACATCACCCGCTGCTCCTCATTGAGATCTGCAACCACAGGTGCCTGGGTGGGCGCACGGCGCTCCGGTCGAGTAACCCGCAGCGGGTCGTGGCGAAGCGGCACGGATAAACGCCCGGACAGCACCTCAACGCTTCCCTCTGTAAGAATAAGCACGCCGTAGTCACCGTGTGCAGCGAGAAGCTGACGGGCCAGCAATTGACGTACAATGCTGCGCCACTGTTGATCGCTGAGATCCGCGCCGATGCCCCAGGTGCTGAGCTCTTGATGCCGAGACTGGGCGCTTCGCGCGTTTTCTTTCCCACGCAGAATATCGATAATTTGGCCCGCACCAAACCTCTGATTACGCTCGTTCTTCAAACGGTGCACGGTGGATAACAGTTTCTGGGCGGGGACGGTTCCGTCCCACACCTCTGGCGGGCTTGTACAGGTGTCGCAGTTACCGCACGGCTTGTCTTGCCTCTCGCCAAAATACGCCAGGAGTCCCCTGCGACGGCACTCCGTTGTTTCGCAGAGCGCAAGCATGGCATCCAGATGCAGGGTCTGCGCCCGCTTGTGGGCGAAGTCCCCCGTGGACTGCTCAATCATACGCCTCTGTTGCACAACATCCTGCAGACCGTACGCGAGCCAGGCCTCCGAGGGCAGTCCGTCACGACCCGCACGTCCGGTCTCCTGGTAGTAGCCCTCAACCGACTTGGGAAGGTCTATGTGCGCCACAAAACGGACATCGGGTTTGTCGATACCCATGCCAAATGCAATCGTTGCCACAATCACGATTCCCTCCTCTCGAAGAAATTGTGATTGCACGCGCGAGCGCTCGCGAGGATCCATGCCCGCGTGGTAGGCAAGCGCATTAACACCGGCGCCCCTCAGGTATTCCGCTGTTTTCTCCACCGTGTTTCGGCTCAGCCCGTAAACAATTCCCGCCTCGCCCGGGTGCTCTTTTGTGATAAAGGAGACCAATTGGGTGCGCACGGAAGATTTATTCACAATGCGGTAGGTAATATTAGGCCGATCAAAACTCGAGACAAAAACCTCGGCTTTTTCCAGAGATAATCGCTCAATGATCTCAGATCGGGTGGCCTCGGTTGCGGTTGCGGTAAGAGCTATTCGTGGCACCCCTGGCCACTCATCGACTAAAGAATTGAGAGTCAGATAGTCCGGGCGAAAGTCGTGTCCCCACTGCGACACACAGTGCGCCTCGTCTATGGCAAAGAGCGAGATTTTCGCCCGCTGGAGCGTCTCGAGAGTATTTCCCGAGTTGAGCCGCTCGGGCGCGATATAGAGCAGGTCTAATTCACCCCGAAGAAAATCTCTCTCCACGACACGACGCTCGGGTGGGCTCTGGGTGGAGTTGAGGAAACCCGCCCGTATACCCACGGCCTGCAAAGCGTCTACCTGATCGTGCATCAGCGCAATCAGCGGCGAGATAACCACACCCACACCATCACGTAGGAGAGCCGGGATCTGAAAACACAGTGACTTTCCACCACCCGTGGGCATGAGAACCACCGCGTCGCCGCCAGAGACGACTCGATCAATGATTTCGGCCTGTTCTCCACGAAAATCAGGGTAACCAAATACCCGATTCAAAATGTTCAACGCCCGTTCCCGACGTTTTTCGGTCGGAAGCTCCGTAATATTCTGGGTATTGGGCTGAGACACGATGTTCTCATCCGCACCCCGGCTTCTGGTGTCATCGCCCGTAGCCCAAGACTCGGTACCGTCACTCACCTCCTGAAGCGGGTAAATCTCGGACGGAGGCTCGGCAAACTCCGGATACAGAGCTAAATCTGGCCCCTCTGCGAGGAGGGCTTCGATGGGAAAATCGTCACCCGCTCCGCCTGGCCATTCACCGCGCGACCCACCCACAAAAATTACGCTTCGTCTCGGGGATTCCGCCCGTTTGCGGTATCGGAAGTTCCCGTGTTATCGCTGGAACCCACCGCATTTTCTTGCGCAGAACCCCCACCCGTGGCGGCTTTTCTGGCAGATGGCGCACCGGGATCGGCGGAACTTTCCGCGTCAAGCATCGCATCGATCTCGGCCCGGTAGCGAACCCGACGGACTCGTCGAGCCATGTCGATCGCAAGCAGAATTGCCATCACCGCAATAAATGCGGTTGCGACAAAGCCCACAACCCCGGGAGTAACGTTGTCACTATCAAACCCGGGATCCTGCGTGGCCGGAATCTCGGCAACAACACTTATAGCGTAAGGAAGCAAAGATACGCTAGCACTCATCTAATCCGCCTCGATTCCCTGAAAGAGGTCAACCTCGGGAGTTGCCGTGGCAACGCGCGATGCCGCCAATTGATAATCTTCGTAGGGCCAGGCCCGCTGCTGAAGATCGATTGGCCAAAAGAAGAACGAGCTATCGGGGGAAACCTGACTAGCGTGCGCCTTCAGGGCCCTGTCGCGCAGCTCAAATAGCTCGCCCACTTCTATCTGAGTGGTGGCACGATAGGGGCGCTCACGCATCCACTCCATCATCTCGGCAAACTGGGCAAGCAGCGGTGAGCCGGGCTGTTGCTGTTGCATGAGCTCGTAGACGCTCTTAACACGCGACGAGTTAAATATGGCCTCGTAGTAGAGCTTCGACACGGCCCAGGGCTCGCCCGTACCGGGGTAGGCCTCGGGGTCGGCTGCAGCCTTGTACGCGAGAGTGCTGATAACGTGGGTGCGAATGTGGTCCGGGTGCGGGTAACCGCCGTTCTCGTCATAGGTGATCATGACGTGCGGCTTAAACTCACGAATCAAGCGCACCAGATGCTCGGCCTCAATCTCTACCGGAATATCGGCAAAGCTCCCCGGAGGTACGCTACCGTCTTCACTGGCCATGCCGGAATCGACGTAGCCCAGCCAGCGGTGTTGGAACCCCACGATCTCCTGGGCAGCGGCCATCTCTAAGCGCCGCAGTCCTGGAAGGTCTCGACGTGCCAGGGCGTCACGCTCGAGGTTATCGTTGAGAATATCGCCCCTCTCCCCGCCCGTGCAGGAGACAATCATGACATCTGCGCCCTGTCTCAGGTAGTGGGCATACGTGGCTGCCCCCTTGCTTGACTCGTCGTCGGGGTGAGCGTGTACAGCCATTAGTCGCAGTGACACCGGCGCCTCTTTCTCTGCAGGATCGGGACCGTCCACGCCCGAGCACCGGAGTGATCCGGGCGGGCAAGGGAGGGTTCTTAAAGTTTGGGTGTGCACAGCTAAACCGCACACATACTCAATGGTACGTCACATAGGCTGTATGTAGACGACATTACGGTAGCACACTGAGAGAAGAGAGATGACCGACAAGGCACCCCCTGTGAATGACTACCTCGAGGAGCGCTACGGTAAGTCCGGTTCGCGTCGCCTCGACAAGAAACTCTTTATAGTCCTCGGGGCCGTGTTTGCGGTGGTACTCGTCTCCTGGGTTGTGTGGGCGGGACTCAACGGGGACAACGGCAGCCTTGAGTTTCGTAACGTTGGGCACAGCGTTGAGGATAAACAATCGGTGAGTATCACCTTCGAGGTGAACACAGCGCCTAACACGCGAGTGGCCTGTGCCTTGCAAGCGCTTTCCCCCTCCTACTCCGTTCTGGGCTGGAAAGTGGTGGAACTCCCGGAGAGTACCGAGCGAACCCGACAGGTCACCGAGAGTCTCCGCACCCTGGGCGAGGCGACAACAGGCTTGGCGGAGCAGTGTTGGATATTGCGATAGTTCCTGTATCTTTCCTCTAGAACAACACACTATTCATGTAATAAATCCACATACGGCACGCTGTCCTGGTATGCTAATGCTTATTCCACGCCCTAACGACCCACGTCGCTAGGGCGTCACTTTTAGCGAGAACTGAAACTCAGTTTCTTTAGCGCAAGGAGTTCCTATGTCAAACGAAGTACGTGAGACCTGGCTTACTCAGGATGCTTACAACCGTTTGAAAGATGAGCTGGAGCACCTCAGCGGCCCTGCCCGCGTTGACATCGCTCATAAAATTGAGGCCGCTCGTGAAGAGGGCGACCTGAAAGAAAACGGCGGCTACCACGCGGCAAAAGACGAGCAGGGAAAGATGGAGGCTCGCATTCGCGATCTCACCCATCTCCTCAAAACAGCTACCGTGGGCGAGGCCCCCGAGAGCACCGGGCAGGTTGTGATCGGCACGGTTATCACCGCCACAGTTTTTGGCGACGAAGAGGTTTTCCTCCTGGGAAATCGCGAAATTGCCGGAGACAGCGACCTTAACGTTTATAGCGAGAAAAGCCCCTTGGGAGAGGCCATTTTGGGGCTTCGAGTGGGAGATTCAACCAGCTACATCGCGCCCAATGGCAAAGAAATCCCCGTCTCAATACTCAAGGTTGAAACCTACACCGGGGAGTAAGCCTTCTCACACGAGTGCGGGTTTACTCGCGGGGGGGACACCACGCCCTCGAAAATTCACTGCTCCGATTCCCCGGACTACGCGACCCCTCAAACCCCTGTGTGATGGTTGAGCCTCTCGAACCCAGCAATCCCGTGGAGTGACTTGGCGTCGCTAAAAACCCTCGAGCCTAATACGGTATCCCGCCTCGCGCAGCTTGGCGATTACCTGGTCTCGATGATCCGGCCCTCGGGTTTCGATGTGGAGCTCAAGTTCCACATCGCTGATCTGCAACCCTCCCCCGTGCCGGGTGTGTAATACCTCAACAACATTGGCATTGGCCTCGGCCACCAGCTCAGCGGTGCGTGCAAGCTGCCCCGGCAGATCGGGCAGCATCACACGCAGCTTAAGATAACGGTCTGAAGCGGCTAGGCCGTGGCTAATCACACGCTGCATTAAAAGCGGATCAATGTTGCCGCCGGAGAGCACCGTTGCAACGGGACCTTTTGAACGAATCAGACCGGCAATCATGGCCGCAACCCCAACCGCTCCAGCGGGTTCCACAACAAGCTTGGCCCGTTCAAGGAGCACCAGAATTCCGCGCGCTATGTCGTCGTCACTCACCGAGACGATTTCATCCACGTGGTCTTGCACAATCTGAAAGTTAAGCTCACCGGGTCGGCTCACAGCAATGCCATCGGCAATTGTTGGCGTGATCTCTATGTCGAGGGGATGTCCCGCCGCAAGCGAGGGGGCAAACGCCGAAGAGTTAGCCGCCTGCACCCCCACAACGCGGATTTTTTTCCCCCGGGCCGCTGCAAATTGCTTAGCCGCGAGTGCCAGGCCAGAGACAAGGCCACCGCCACCAATGGGTACCACAAGGGTCTCGATATCTGGGGCCTCCTCAAGAACCTCAAGCGCGAGAGTTCCCTGACCCACAACCACATCAAAGTGATCAAATGGGGGAATGAGTACAGCACCAGCTTGTTCAGCAAACTCGGCAGCCGCGCGAAGAGATTCGCCCACGGTATGCCCCACCAAAACCACCTCGGCACCGTAGTTCTTTGTTGCCTGCAATTTGGGCAGGGCAACACCCAAGGGCATAAATATGGTAGCCCCTATGCCCAGTTCTCGAGCGGCAAACGCGACACCCTGAGCGTGGTTCCCCGCGGAGGCCGCAACAACGCCCCGATCTTTTTCGGCTTGACTGAGTTGAGCCATTCGATTGTAGGCTCCCCGAATTTTGAAGGATCCCGTTCGCTGCAGGTTTTCACACTTCATATACACCTGCGGAACCCCAACAATCTCAGCCAGGTAACGCGAGGTCTCGAGCGGTGTGTGCTGAACGATCTTAGACACCACGCTACGTGCCGCCTGAAAGTTCTCCAGGGTGGGTTGAGGGTGAGTCATTCTTCGGCTTTCTGAGGGGTTTTATGAGGTTGCGAGGGAGGCAGAGATGAAACCGTTGGAGGACCCTTATCAATAAGCGGGTCGGGCATACCTTTCCAGGTGTTTGACGTGAGGTACTTGACCATGCTGTTGAGCGCGGCCACCAGGGGAACAGCAAAGAGCGCGCCGGGTATCCCCGCAAGCAGGGTACCTCCACTCACCGCAAGAACAACCCCGAGAGGATGGACCCGAACTGCCGTTCCCATCACCAGGGGTTGCAGGACATGCCCCTCGATTTGATTGACCAAGATAACGATTCCAAGCATGATCAATGCATTCACAGGGCCGTTGTATACCAGGGCAACAAAGGCAGCGAGAATTCCTGTTGCAATCGCTCCCAAAAACGGAATGAAAGATCCTAAAAACACCAACACGGCAATGGGAATGGCAAGTGGGACCTGAAGGATCAACGCACCAAGACCGATACCGATAGCATCAACAAACGCAACAAATATCTGCACTCGAACGTATTGCCCCACGGATACCCACCCCGCGCGACCGGCACCGTCAACCGCAGCTCGGGCCCTCGTGGGCATAAAACCGACAAACCATCGCCAGATCTGTCCTCCGTCGATGAGAAAGAAAAGGGTGCTGAAAAGGGCGAGCAAAAGGCCCGCAACAACGTGTGAAACCGTTGTTGTCACGGAGAGCGCCCCGCTCACTAAAATACCCCTGTCATCACTCACGCTACTGAAAAGAGTATTAATAAAGTCTTCCGCCTGACGATGATCCAGGTTAAAGGGAAGGGTTGTCAACCACGTGTTAAAGTGACCGTAAGCCTCAATACTACGCAAGCTGAGCTCATCAAAACCGCTGCGGAACTGGGTAATGATCAAAAAAATTAGGAGGGCAAGCCCCACCAGAAGACTCAAAAAGGCAATAATAACTGCGGCCCACTTGGGAAATCGCCACGAAATAAGCCGCATTTGAAAAGGCCGCAGGAGAGCAGCCAAAAGAATCGCGATAATCACCGGAATAACAATTATCCGCAATTGCACAATTGCCCATAAAATGAGAGCCAGCGCGGCCGCAATCACCAGCAATCTCCAGGCCCAAGCCGCCGCCACTTTCATTCCCATCGGAACCACTTCGGGCACCTCATTATGGCTTTCCACCGCGGGGGGTAACTGGTTTTTCTCCATTAAGACAGTCTAGGGGTAACCGCATACCCCACCAACAATTCACGGGCACCATGCCGCGGGAAAACGGATATGGTCCAGCAAACGTTAGCGTAATGTTCGAAGAAGTCACACCGCCCAGGCGAATCCAATATCTCATGGCAGATTCCAGGGGCTCCGGCCACGTGCAACAAGGCGATATGGCCCGGGGATACGATGAGCTACAGCTTTCCGTAACGTTTTTACAGTCTCACGAGTTGCCGCACCTAAGACAGCTTGTTCAGCAGCTTTCGGATAATGGTCTGTTTTGTCTCGGTGAAGGGGGGCATCACCGAGGATCGCAGTGTATCGGGCTTGAGCGGCTTGGTCAGAACCGCCTTCTCGTGGCTGAAGGTGAGGAACGATCGCGCCCCGTGATAGTTTCCCGTGCCGCTCTCGCCCACACCCCCGAAGGGAAGCCCCGGGGCCATGAGATGGGCTGCGGGCACGTCAAACCCAATCGCACCGGAGCTTGTTTCTGCGATCCAGCGAGAACGAATGCTCCGATCGTTTGAGAAAACGTAGAGCGCAAGCGGCTTATCCCGACCGTTGACAAAGGCAATAGCCTCGTCGAGGTTACTCACCGGAATCAGCGGAAGAATGGGTCCGAATATCTCCTGAGTCATCAGGTCGGAGTCTAAATCGACATCGGTTATTATTGTGGGTTCCACAAAAAGGTCGTCAATATCAACCCGCCCGCCAAACACCACGGTGCCGCCCTCGAGCAGCGCGCTCAGCCGCTTTGTGTGACGCTCGTTAATGATGCGTCCGTAATCGGGGTTCTGTTGAACGGCCGTACCGTAGAGGTCTCGCACAGCGTCAGCCAGCAGGGGAATCAGTTTTGTGATGATGGAGGGTGTGGCCAGCAAATAGTCGGGGGCAACGCAGGTTTGTCCGCTGTTCATAAGTTTTCCCCACACAATACGCTGTGCCGCGGCCCGGAGGTTCACGCTGTCGTCAACGTAGACGGGAGATTTCCCCCCGAGTTCCAGCGTTGTGGGGGTGAGATTCTTCGCCGCGGCCGCCTGCACTATACGGCCAACGGTGCCGTTGCCCGTGTAGAAAATGTAGTCCCACTTCTGCCCAAGAAGCTCGGTGGTCTCCTCCACCCCACCCTCCACCACCGCAAAGGCACGGGGATCGAGATACAGCGGAATCAGGGAGGCAACCGCAGCAGAGGTGTGCGGAGCCAACTCACTCGGTTTTATAACACCCGTGTTACCGGCAGCAATCACACCGATGAGGGGCGAAAGGGCCAGCATCAAAGGGTAGTTCCAGGGGGCAATAACCAGAACCGTTCCGTAGGGTTCGGGAACAACTCGCGCACTAGCCGGTAAAAGTGCGAGTGGGACGGTGAGGTGTTTGCCGCGAGTCCACGATTTAAGGTGCGAGCGAGCATAGCGGATCTCACTGAGCAGAAAGCCGATCTCGGTCAGCACACCCTCAACGGGGCTCTTGCCCAGATCGCTCTGGAGCGCACTCTCGAAGGCCTCCGAGTTCTCCCTGAGCATCTCTGCCAGCCCGGCCAATTGCTGATCTCGCCACGCCACCGACCGGGTGACACCGTTCGCAAAGGAATCGCGCAGAAGACCAATAATTTCGGAGGTGTCCCGCTTCACACTGTGCTGCTTCGTCATAGCGCCATACTACGCGCACCCACCGGTGCAAAAAAAGCGCGGCTTATAAACCGTCTAAATCGGCCCGCCGTGAAGCACCGGAATGATTAGGTAAATGCCAAAAAGAACGGCACAAACACACAGTGCGAAGCAAATATTGGCGCCCCAAGTTGCCCAGCGGGGGCGACCCTGCGCCTCCACCCCATCGTCTTCGGCGTCACGAGCATCACCCAGAGGCTCTAGCGTGCCGTCCTCCCGGCGGACACGCGGCCCGGGCATCGCCGAAAAACGAAGCCCCAGAGAATAGAGGCTCACAACAACGGCCGTAGAGACAAGCGAGGTGACAAAAACAACAAGAAATGCTCCCCAGTCGATCATGAGTTATCACCCTCTTTTGACGTGTCGGATCCGACTGATGTCTGCTGAGCGGACGCCTTAGCTTTGGCCTTTGCCTTCTTTTCTTCGGCACGAAGCTCTGCGGCAGCAATGGCAAGGGCCTTATCGTGCATCACCGCCGATTGAGCCACCGGGGTGAGCGGAGGGATTGTTCCCGTCTCGGTGGGAACGCTGCGAATCTTACGCTTGCGGATCCGCACGGCGTAACCGGACTCCGCCACGTCACTCACCGCGTTGCTGGAGGTCACCCGATTGCGCCGCGACAGGGCATAAATAAGCCCGATTACCGCAACGCCCGCAAGGGCATCAACAATAATTCCAACCGGCCCCAGATGAGCGACCCAGGCGGCAAGCGCACCCACAGCACCCGCCGCGGGCAGGGTCATCAACCATCCCACAGCGATTCGGCCAACCGTGCGCCAGCGCACCGTTGAACCCCTGCGTCCGAGCCCCGACCCGATCACGGACCCCGAAGCCACCTGGGTGGTGGACAGCGCAAAGCCCAGGTTAGTGGAGGCCAAAATAGTTGCGGCAGTGCTGGTTTCCGCCGCAAAACCCTGAGCGGGCTTCACCTCGGTGAGACCCGCGCCGAGCGTACGGATAATGCGCCACCCACCCGAGTAGGTACCCAGAGCAATGGCAAAAGCACACGACACGATGACCCAGAACTGAGGGCCGGTATTGGCATCCTGCACGCCCGCGGCCACCAGGGTGAGGGTAATAACACCCATGGTCTTTTGTGCGTCGTTTGTTCCGTGCGCGAGCGCCACCAGGGAGGAGGACGCAATCTGCGCGTAACGGAAACGACCCCGACCATCGGGCTTTCCATCGTGCCGACGCGTAATGGTGTAGGCAAGTTTTGTTGCGGTAAAAGCGATAATACCGGCGGTTACGGGGGCGACAACCGCGGGCAGGATGACCTTGGAGAGCAGCACACCACCGTCGATTGAGTTGATACCCGCCCCCACAATCGCCGCGCCAATCAGACCCCCAAAAAGAGCGTGAGAGGAACTGGATGGGAGACCCAGGAGCCAGGTCACCATATTCCAGATAATGGCACCTATCAACCCGGCAAAGATCATCTCCGGAGAAATCAAAACACCGCCCTCACCCTCTCGGATGATCCCCTGAGAAATCGTCTTGGCGACCTCCGTGGAGAGAAAGGCTCCCACCAGGTTGAGGACGGCCGCCAGGAGAACAGCGGTTTTTGCTTTCAGCGCCCCCGTTGCGATGGGTGTCGCCATCGCATTGGCGGTATCGTGAAAACCGTTCGTAAAATCAAAGAAGAGAGCCAGTACGATAACCAGCAGCACTATGAGTGCGAGTTCCACCGAAATCTTTCTGTTGAGACGAATTTTTCTCGCGAGCGTGAAAGTATGAAGCGTGCCGTTTACGCACTTAACGATGCTCGCACTAGGCATGTCCCCAGGTCAAGTCGACAGGCGACATCCGATCACTAATTTTTAAGTATCTCTTCACGTTCATAAGCACTGTGAACGGGAGAATCAGCCACAGCTTCCCAACTCGCGCTGGGCGGAGTCTGAGATAAAGTTGGGAGCCACCGTAAAGTTAAATGTGTACTCGTTTGCGGATTGCTCAAGCGAGGTGAGGGTGAGCCCCCGTGGAAAGAACTGCGCCACACACACCGATCGCGGCTCAAGACCCAGTGCGGCCACTCCTCCAAATCGCGCCACTGCGTCTTCGCTCGAGATCTCCGAACCGTTAACCGCGATGCGCACCGGGGCCAAAACCAGGTTATTGTCCTGAGCCGATACCGAGAGCCACACGTCAATCTGGATCTCGGAGCGGAGGACGCTCTGTGTTCTGCTCACCCGGAGAAGACCGTCCTCAACAGTGACCTCCCCGATCGCGGCGGTATCCATCTTGCCAATGACATCTGCTATGGCCGAAGAATCCATAGTGACCGACATTGTGCCGCTCTCAAAGGGGGCGGTGGGTACCGCCGGAAGCCCCTTGAGCGTCAGAGTCACATCACCCCGACCCTCACCAACCGTAGCGCCTTCTAGCGACACCGTCACATCGTCGAGTTTGCCACTGAGAACTTGAGGAATCATCATAAAGCCACCGGTTGTGACCTCAATCTGACCGCCCGAGGCACCCCCCAGCTGCGACACAATCGCGTCACCAACCGCATCCTCAACCCGATCACGAACCCAGGGGTCAATGACGGCAAGAGCGCCAGCCAAAATGCCTCCCAGCACGGCCACAACTCCCAGTGAGATGAGTAAGCGCTTTACACCCCGGTTCATATCAGAATCCTTATCTTAATGTTCCAGCCCACTAGCGGGTCGCCATAAAACCCTACATGCGCTCCGGTGCCTCAACCCCCAAAAGGTCGAGCCCGTTGCGGATCACGATACCCACCGAGTTATTCAGCCACAGGCGAGTTTGATGCAGGGGGGACACGCTCTCGTCGCCAAGCGGGGTGACTCGACATGCGTCGTACCAGCGGTGGTAATACCCGGCCAGATCCTCCAGGTAACGGGCAATACGGTGAGGTTCACGCAATTCGGCGGAGTGTCCCACCACGCGCGGATACTCCTGCAGGGCCCCGATCAGATCGGTTTCGGTGCCGTGCGTCAACAAATCCGGAGCAAACACCGAGGTATCAACACCGGCAGCGGCGGCATTACGAGCCACCGCGGATGTGCGGGCATGCGCGTACTGCACATAAAACACGGGATTTTCGTTGGAGCGACTGCGCAGCTTCTCACCCTCGAGTGAGAGCGGAGAATCCGCCGGATACCGCGCCAACCAGTAGCGTAGGGCATCCGCGCCCAGCCACTCAAGCAGGTCATCAAGCTCAACGATGTTTCCCGCGCGCTTCGAGAGCTTGGCCCCGTTGAGGTTCACCAGTTGCCCGATCATCACCTTAATATTGGTGTCGGGATCTTCTCCCGCGGCCCCCGCAATCGCCTTTAATCGATTCACATAACCGTGGTGATCGGCGCCCAGCAGATAGATCTTCTCGGTAAAACCTCGATCCTTCTTGCTCAGATAGTAGGCGGCGTCCGCGGCAAAATAGGTGTACACACCGTTACCCCGTGTAATCACGCGGTCTTTGTCGTCGGTAAAATCCGTGGTGCGCACCCACACCGCGCCGTCTTCTTCATAGACGTGGCCCTGTTCACGCAGACGCTCGACGGAGGCCTCAATCGGGCTTCGTCCCGCCCTGGGGTCGGTCTCGTGCAGGCTCCTCTCCGAGAAAAACACATCGAAGTAGACCCGAAAGTGTTCGAGTGACCGTTTGATCTCGGCCATTTGTAGCTGGTAGGCGCGCTCTCGCACCGCGACCAGAGCCTCTTCCTCGGGAAGATCAACCACCTCGGGGATCTCCGCGAGAATCTGACGGGCAAGCTCGGCAATGTACTCCCCCGGATATCCACCCTCGGGTGTGGGCTCACCCCGCACCGCCGCGAGCACGGAGTAACCAAATTTATCCATCTGCGAACCGGCATCGTTAATGTAGTACTCAGCAGTGAGATCCGCCCCGGCGGCCCGCAGCACACGCGACAGGGAGTCCCCCAGCGCGGCCCAGCGGGTGTGCCCCAGGTGAAGGGGTCCTGTGGGGTTCGCGGAGACAAACTCCATATTGATGCGACGTCCGCTCAGCGAATTATTACGCCCGTACTCGTATCCCCGCTCAACGATCTCCCGAATAACCTGACCCGCAGCACCGGCCGTGAGGCGGATATTAATAAACCCGGGGCCCGCAATATCAACGCTGGCAACACCGTCAACCTCACGCAGGGCATCCGCGATTTCGGTCGCGAACTCCCGGGGGTTTGCACCAATGCGCTTGGCAAACCTCATTGCAACGTTGGAGGCCCAATCGCCATGCTCTTTATTGCGGGGGCGCTCAACCGCGGCATCCTCAAGGGTTGCGGTGGTGCTCTGATCACCGCGCTGCGCCAGGATATTGTTGGTAATGGCAAGGATGGCTTGCGATAGTTGTTCAGGTGTCACGGGTCAATTCTAGCCCTGCGCCGTGCGCCTCTCATGACAAATTGGGTGTCCAATGCGACATTTTGCTCAAGAAATGCTAGTCTAGTTCACGTTCTGAGCCCCCTTAGCTCAGGGGATAGAGCGTCTGCCTCCGGAGCAGAAGGCCGCTGGTTCGAATCCAGCAGGGGGCACGGTAAATGGGCGCATAAGACCCACAAAAAGGGAAATGAAGCGAAAATCCGGTTCATATTTACCTTGACATGATGTCCCAACCCTGACTAAAAGAGTTGGAGCTTATCCTCAAGCGAGGCCTTTCCTGCGGTTGTCTTGATGCGGCAAGCTCTCAGAAAAAACCTCGCTTTTATCAGGTTTTTCTCTCCAAGAAATTAGTTATTCCAGTTACCACTACCACCAAAGACACCGGCACCGAGGCCTATATTGCCACCAATAAAGGTTCCCAAGAGCTGGGTTCCCGGTCCGAAAAAAAGAACGTTTACGACACCACCAACATTATTTATTTGGAAAGAATCTGTTTTTTCAAACAGGGCATTAAACCCGCAGTGCGCTATTACTTTGCCAACGGTAACTCCAGCACCTGCTCCGAACCCACCACTATGTCCAATAAAAGTTCTACCTTGCACCTCTATTTTGGCTCGGGCATAAAAAAGTATAAGCTGAATTTGACCGGAAGCGCTCGCAGATTCCTCGCTACAAGAGTACGGTGCACCGATGTTCGTTGTAGCTGTTGCAGAGACTGATGTTGCTGGTGCAGCTACCGCCGGCGAAGCCATACCAATACTGCAGATGAGCGCAATTCCAGCGATTGCGGACCGTAGTGTTTTTTTCATTCTTTCTCCATTTTTGATATCAGTAACTTATATCAGCGTGTTTAAGCGAATAAAATAAACAGGTTATAGAAAATAATCTGCGTTTTACTAAAATTTTTCTAATATTTTATATATGCATCTACTTAGTAAAATTGCAATAATAATCAATAGAAAATATATAAGCAAACTATATATTTTCTATTCCAAATTAATATAATTTAGTATATTGAAGAGACGCAAGATTTCCAATAATTTTCATTAAAAAGAATGCAAGGCATATCGTTACTATTTTGGATACAGATAAACTGCCCCGTTTTAGCTCCAACCCTCATGTGAACCCATAAACGCCTCGCTTCAGGGGGTGCGTAATACATGAGTTGACCGGATTAGTGACAACTACCCGGGAGTCTAAGTTTCTTGAGTATCATTGCTACTTCATCGGGTATCACCGCCGGTACCCGATGCTCATTCCCCTCGATTTTCTCTCTCATCCGATGGAAGATCGGCCTCACTCGAAGATCAGTCTTCGCCACCTGGAAAGACGCCTCCGCATTGAACAGCTGATGACACGCATCAATCATCGTCAGTGCCGGTGCTGTCAGTACCGATAGATTCGCGACACACCCCTTGATCCCGGCCCGCTGCCGGGCAGACGCTGTTGATACTCAGCAATATCTTAGGTAGTCTTCGCGATACGGGAGCCGACGATGAACCCGTACCCAGCTTCTTCCAGCGCGATCAGGCTCGTAGCCGATGCCATACCCGCATCACACACCACACTCACCGTCACATTCTGGGCCCCCTTAGCTCAGGGAATGGAGCGTCTACCTCCGGAGCAGAAGGCCGCCCGTTCGAATCCAGCAGGGGGCACTTCTTGAACGGTTGCTCCAGATCAAGAAGACGCTTCGGATTTTGGCGGGGTGTGATGAAGCCCCCTCAAACGCTTCATCACACGCGAAGTGTTCCACGACTTGGCAGCCGACCTCGAAATACTTTGACAGCTATAGGACCGTCCCAGGGCGCTTCACTACCTATGACTATTCATACGTGAAGGAGGAATCTACATTCACACTGACTTTCCCATCAACTATTCGTGTCACTGCAACGGGTACAGTACCTGCTCGAGAGAACGCCGGTGTAAAAATCAACCATTTTCCGCGTGATATCTGCATAGTACTTTTAGGGTCAGCAGCGGCTTCACTTGCACCAAAAATAACCGAGTTTAAAGCGAGTTTCGAAAATGGTACAACTCCTGGTGTCGATGAGTAATCACCCTGGTCATAACCCAATTGACCCATCTGGTTACCTCCCCAGGTATATACCAACCCGTCAGAACCCAATGCCACGTTGTGCACACCCCCTGCTGCAACCGAGCTAAAAGAGACCGAATCGGGCGTAAGCGACTGCACCGGACGATGGCTTTCGATGTCATTGCCAGTAGTACCCAGTTGACCCCTGAAGTTACCTCCCCACGTATACACCGAAGAGGCACCCAAGCTTTTTCCCAGGGTGTGAACCCACCCCGTTGATATGGGAGCAAAGTGCAAGCCTTGTGGAGCAGCAACCCGAGTAGGGGTATTGCGGTCTTGGGTCGTCCCATCACCCAGGTTACCAGCTACATTGCCCCCCCAGGCGTAGTGGTGCCCGTCAGAGCCTAACGCTACAGAGTGTGCGCCCGCCGCTCCACTCGACACGGAGACGAAGTGCGTCACCCCTTCGGGGAGCTTCACCTCAACCGGGCTATGTCGTCTTATTTTTGTCCCATCGCCCAGGTTACCCCGGTAATTGCTCCCCCAGGCGAACGTTTTTCTTTCGGGAGCTTTTGTTGTGGGGTTCTCCACGGTTCCTAGCGCCAAAACATGATTCGACTGTACACCGATCGAGGTAAACTTTATCCCCGGGGCGTGCACCCGGACGGGCGAGTCGGCATTCTTCGTATCTGTACTGTTGTTACCTAATTGGCCCCTCGAATTATTTCCCCAGCTATAGATATCTCCCTGGGAATCTAATGCGACAGAAAAATATTGCCCTGCTCCAATCGCGGTAAATTGTCCTCCGGTGGGATGTTTGATCTCAACAAATTCCTCAGTGTATGGTTTTCCGTTGCCCAGCTCACCATCATTATTCTTTCCCCAGCCGTATACGCTTCCGTTGTTCGCTAATGCTAAAACGTGTTGGTGTCCTGCTGTAATTGCGGTGAATCTTACTCCGGAAGGAGCTTGTTTCAGGGTGGGAGTCTTCGGCGCGGGTAGCTGATCATTGATTTTGCCCCAGAAGTAGATGTTCCCGCTAGCTTCCAGCGCCGCAGAAAAAGAAAGTCCAGCGGCAACCTGAGTAATGTCTTCGGGTAGTTGGACGACAAGAGGGGTACCACCGGATACCGGTCCCTTTACGGCGCTGTCCGGGGTAATCGCAGCCCAGGTGGGGGAAGAACTGAGCGCAAGTCCAGCCACGAGGGCTATGCCCAGCCCTGCCCTCACGCGTCGGGATAATCTCTTAACTTTCATCAATACATGCCTTTCTAATACATTGCATTAATTAATATCGACTTTAGTGTTAATTAGGCCCCTATTATATCTGAGGGTTGTGTTTTCTTGCTCGCTCCTACTGTGCCGGTCTGAGCAAGCCTTCCGTCACCGTTCAACTCGGGATATGCCCGGGCGAACGTGTTATTGGCATGATCGCCGAATCAAAGTTTGGGTTGGTGGTAGTTTGTTTATATCCCGGACTGAGAAACGCCCCAGGTCCTGCCTCGTTCATAAGCCTGAGGAGCCCCCAGAACTCGCGAATTGCCGTTGTTGGCTCGCTCAACGCCGACCTGGTTGTTCATACCGAGCGTTTTCCCTAGCCGGGCGAGACCCTACAGGATTCAGAACTCGCGATTGTATCCGGCGGTAAGGGCGCAAACCAGGCGGTTGCAGCGGGGCAAGCTCGGCGGCAACGTTGCTCTCATCGAAGCGGTGGGTGCCGACGACCACGGTGACTTCCTGAAGCAGAGCATTGCGCGCTCCAGGGTAGACCACACTCACGTGAGCACGCTTGAGGGCGTGGCCACGGGAACCGCCGTGATCACGGTTGACGGGCACGGAGAAAACACCATCATCGTATCGCCAGGAGCCAACGGTCGGTTGGGTCAGCAGCACCTGGATGAGGCCGGTGCCGCGTTTGACGGTGCCGCGCTGGTGTGCCTGTGCCTGTGCCTCGAAATCAACACACAAACAGTGCTGGATGCGGCCGGGCGCGCACGGGCGGCCAGGGCACGGGTGCTGTTTAACCTGCCCCCACACGGAGGTTCCCGGTGAGATGCTGCGGCTCACCGACATCCTTCTGGTGAACGAGCACGAGGCCCACAGCCTCACAGGAATATCACCAAGCGATGCGGGTGGTTTGCGATAGCGGATGCCCTCCATCAACACGGTTTCGGCGCGTCCGTCAGTGTTGTCATCACGGAAAACCATGAGATCCCCTCACCCCGAGAATTAGGGGGAATCATATCAATTCATTAAAATTCTACTCTTATATAGCATATATTTTAGAGAAATACATTCAGTAGATTTACATGTTAGTGGGTATTTAATTAGGAATTCACGTTTATTTTTAACTAAACAATCGTGGGTCATTGGACGGTTTTACCCAGGTGTTAAAAATTCAACCTTATTCTTTTACGATGTTATATCAGCGAGAAACGACATTTAAATGAAATCACAAACTACACAAGACCCTCTAATTTTCCCCTCCGTGTCGAAGCTTCGTAAGGCTTCTTCGAGGGATGACACTCATCGCCGTACGCGCGTATCACTTCTGTCCGCGTGTACTCTAGTTTTTGCAACGGTGCTAGGGGGCGGTATTGCGATCGCCAATGAAAGAAAACCATCAATGACCGTTGTTAACATGCTGAATGAGACAATCACCGTACCCGTTCCTGATGATGGACGCTCGTACTTCGCGGAAGAGAGCAAAAGCATTACTGACACTGAGGAACATCCTGCTCTTCCTCACGATAGTGACACGGAGTTCCCCAACAATGGAACCCCAATAGAACCGCGTGGTATTGTCGGTAAAGATCAAAGGAAGAAAGTAGTCTCCCCCCAGATAGCTAGCCAGGCTCATAGGTCCGTGGTGTTTCTCCAACTCAAAATTGGCGATGGGTATGGCTCTTGTTCCGGTGGCATAGCTGGCCCACACCTCGTTTTCACTGCGGCACACTGCCTTTACAATAAAGACGCTCCTGAGAAAAATCGTTGGGCGCAGGACGTGAAAGTAATTGTAGGCAAGGAGGGGGACACCCAGGTGCGAACTTGTAAAATAGACCGTAAGCGCACTGTGGTACCTAAGGCCTGGTACGTGGACCATAACTACGACCGGGACTGGGCTATTATTAAGCATGATTGCGATCTATCGATGAACTTCCTAGGTTTCAACAGGCGTGTTATCACTGATAAAGATTTTGAAAGTGGTAAATACTATGCTTTTATTAGTGGCTATCCCCGGGATAAAATGATAGAAAATGCTAATTTCTTCATGTATGAGGAGTATGGGGAAATTGAGAAGCATCCTCAAAGCCCTCTGCGCTTCAGGTACCGTATCAGTACGGACGAGGGACAGAGCGGTTCTCCCATTTGGTTCGACGGAGAGCGTGGCCCCGTCATGATTGGCATACACTCACGGGGATTTATGAACCAGACAGAGGATAAATACAATTATGGAGTCCGACTTGGGCCAGGAATGCTTGCCGTGCTACATCAGTTTATGAATGAATAGGTTGAGGATAACGCTTCTTAGCAAGTCTATTTCATAATGTGTAATGTCTCAGGACTTCGGTGACGAATCTGCATCAAGACTTCGGTGACGTTCCGGCTATAGGAGTTCACTATAGATCTGTGGGGTCGTTTGGTCTGACTCCTCGATGGATGTGACAGGCGCAGCCAACCGGATACACAATGGTCTGGTAAGCGGGTCTAACTCACGGCTCTTCTGACACCACCTCCTTGACGGCTGTCCTTAATACGACGTGTCGACCGGCTCGGCTCACTTTCACAGTGCAGCCGGGTCTGTCAGATTAACGGTGGGTAGGCCGGTCTGAACCATAAGGAATAAAGACTATGACCCGATTACCGATACCGTGTCGGATAACGAGATGACCCTTCTATGTCTTTTGTCAAGCCATGATGGTGTTAAGTTGTCTGTAGAGTTGACGGGCAATGTAGCGTTTGAGGCATCGACGAATTTCTCGTGGGGTTTTTCCTTCAGTAGTGCGCTTTTGGACATAAGCACGAGTATCAGGGTCATGGACCATCCGGACTCGAGATATCACGTCCAAGGCTTGGTTAAGTTGTCGATCACCGTGGCGATTGAGTCGATGGCGAGTAGTGTTTCCGCTGGACGCTGGTAACGGTGCGGCTCCTGCCAGGGCTGCGAAAGCAGCCTCGGAACGAATTCTGCCGGTGTGGGAGTAAACAGTAAGGATAATACTGACAGTCACCGCTCCAACACCGTAGATATCCTGAAGGCCCAGGGCCAGAGTGCTCACGTGCTGGGATAGTGCTGCGAGGTTGTCCCGAAGTTGCTGGGTATGTTCTTGAACTGAGCGGGCTAAACGTATAGCTTCGTGACGGATCGTGCGGGTCGTGTCATCATCGGTGGGGTGTGTGCGCCAGGATGCGATTGTGCGGATGTGCGTATCGGTGAGTGGCTTACGGGGCATCAAGGCCCAGCTCAAAGCTACGCACTAAAGCGGTGAGGGCGTTTCGGTCTGCGGTACGACGAATGTCCAAAGAGCGTCGCGCAGCAAGCAAAACCCTCAATGCTGAT
This sequence comes from Lysinibacter sp. HNR, assembly GCF_029760935.1. NCBI lineage: Bacteria > Bacillati > Actinomycetota > Actinomycetes > Micrococcales > Microbacteriaceae > Lysinibacter > Lysinibacter sp. HNR. The sequence continues at coordinate 2,288,959 of NZ_CP121684.1, forward strand.
CGGAGACCATCGTTCCGTGGTATCGCCAACTCGTCTACCCGGGAAGCTAATGCTGTTCGGGCCGCAGCAATGGCATCAATGGTGTCGGATTTTCGTTTCCTGACACGTGCGTGACGACGGGGTGGACGCACCTCACATACTGTGATTCCTGCGGATTCAAGGGTCCGTGTGAGGTTTGCTCCGTAGTATCCTGTGCCTTCTACCGCGACGAGTACCTGTCCTGAGGTGTGGCGGTTTATCCAAGCTAGAGCACGAGATAAACCAGCTGGGGAGACCGGGAAAGTATTGCTGTGGACGAGTGCTCCTGTTGGTGCGTCTAAGAGCGTCTAGGTGTGAGTTCTTGCGTGGTTGTCCACGCCGATGACCTGGTCATAGTGTTCTGCCACAATAGTCATTGCGGTGTTTCCTTCCATTATCGAGGGTGACTCCGTTTGGTATCGGTCTGGAAAGAAAACGTGACGAGGCAGATCTCTAATGAGTCACACGATCAGAAGCTCCTGATTGTGGACGGCCTTATATTAAGCCATCGAAACGGGCCAGACCGGTACCGACCCTGATAACGTGGACAAGTCATCTAAAAGGCACGGTGATATACCGGCCAGATTGATTGAGAGTCACACGATATCTGGGTCAGTCACCAGTCTGCCAGCCAGTCCCAGACCAGCTATTACTAATTAGAGATTGATCCAGTGACCGGAGAAATCATTGATCAGAAAGAACTCGCAGCCCAGCTTTTAGCGCAGGCCCAGGAACAAGGCGTCAGCCTGGTAGGTCCCGGCGGGTTACTCTCGAGCTTAACGAAAACCGTGTTGGAATCCGCGTTCGAAGCAGAACTGACTGAACACCTCGGTCACGAACCTGGTGATACCCCCACCAGGACAAATCACCGCAACGGAACCCGAGCAAAAACCGTGCTCACCGAGATCGGTCCAGTCAAGATTGACGTTCCCAGGGATCGGGAAGCATCATTTAAACCCATGATCGCACCCAAGCGTAAACGCCGGTTGGGTGGGATCGATGAGATGGTGCTCTCGTTAACCGTGCGAGGATTAACCACCGAGGAGATACAAGGGTATTTCGAAGAGATCTACGGAACGAAAGTCTCTAAAGACACTATCTCCCGGATCACCGATAAAGTTCTCGGAGAGCTTGCTGAGTGGTCCTCCCGCCCACTGAATGCGCTCTACCCGGTGATCTTTACAGGCCCCGTGCAGAACTCGTGATCGAGCTTGCCCACGTGAACCCGGTATGCCCGTCGTGCAACACTCGTGGGCGTATCAAAGACCGCCCTATTGTGCGTTACACCGATCTACCCGCGTTCGGAACAAACATCACACTCGCGTGGCGTAAACACCGACTCCGATGCCCGTCCCTGACCTGTCCACGACACACCTGGACACTCACCGATCACCGGATCGCGGCCAAGAGCTGTCGGGCCTTTGCCCCGTTTTATGGACACGCTGATTTCGGTATAAGCCGTTAGAAAGCGAGAAAATAAGAACATGACCTTGAAGAATTACCCGGAGGAGTTCAAGCGTCAAGCTGTGGAGCTTTACGAAACAACCCCCGGAGCAACTATTGGCTCTATCTCACACGATCTTGGAGTCTCTAGAAGCACACTATCGATCTGGAAAAAACGGTACGGCACCACTGCCCAGTACCGGACTGTTGCTGTTGGCGAACAGAGTGTTTCTGACAGTGATGATTCCCGTGTACGAGAACTCCAAACCGAGAATCGAGTGCTGCGGCTAGAGAAAGCGAAGCTGGAAACTGAACGTGAGATCCCCAGGCAGGCCGCTAAATATTCGTAAGGAGAGACAAATTGGTGAGCCGCTTCCAGTTTGTTGAAGACCACCGTGACACCTATGAGGTGAAGTGGCTCTGTGCGATCCTTGAGATCGCGAAATCATCCTTCTACGCGTGGAGGAAAGGCTTCCCCGCCAGGGCTGCCCGTAAACACGCAGATGAAGAGCTTTCAGGGCGTATCCGTCACGCACAATCTCCTACCAAGGGTGGAGACCCAGCCTACGCCCCCCCCCGGGTGACCGCGCATCTGAACGATGGGGTACCTGCGTGTAGGCGGGTGAATCATAAACGAGTTGCGCGGGTCATGCGTGAACGGGGTCTGGCCGGTTTACGGTTACGTCGTCGGGTGAAAGCCACTATTCCTGACCAGTCCACACAGAAGATACCTGATGCACTCCAACGAGATTTCACCGCCCAGAGGGTGAACCCAAAATATGTGGGTGATATCACCTACCTGCCTCTTGCCTCGGGTGGGAATCTGTACCTGGCAACCATGATTGATTGTTACTCACGAAAGCTCGTGGGATGGGCGGTAGCTGATCACATGCGAGTTTCTCTGGTTATTGACGCGCTGAAAGATGCGGCTCATATCCGGGGAAGCTTGGTTGGTACAGTTTTCCACTCGGATCGCGGGTCTGTTTACACCTCTGAGAGCTACGCGACAGTATGTCAGAGTTTGGGTGTGACCCAGTCAATGGGAGCGGTGGGTAGCAGCGCGGATAACGCTCTCGCGGAATCCTTTAACGCAACCCTGAAGAGAGAAGTCCTGGCTGGGAACTCGATGTTCCGGGACGAAGTCGAGTGCCGTAGGTCCGTGTTTCAGTGGGCAACTCAGTATAACACGGTGAGGCAGCATTCGTATTGCGGGTTAATCTCCCCAGATAGGTACGAGAGCACTACTCTGAGAAGAACAGCCTAATCATACAAGCCGTGTCCACACTTCGGGGTAAAGGCCCCATGCTTTTCCCGGTACTGGTACACCATCCGACGCTCCCTTCGGATATCACCCCGCCCGAACCGCTGCGTCGAGTCGCATGTTTGCCCGTCCTGGAGCTCATCACCATCGTGTTGATACTCAGCAATATCGTAGGGAGTCTTCGCGATACGGGAGCCGACGATGAACCCATACCCAGCTTCTTCCAGCACGATCAGGCTGGTACACCATCCGACGCTCCCTTCGGATATCACCCCGCCCGAACCGCTGCGTCGAGTCGCATGTTTGCCCGTCCTGGAGCTCATCACCATCGTGTTGATACTCAGCAATATCGTAGGGAGTCTTCGCGATACGGGAGCCGACGATGAACCCATACCCAGCTTCTTCCAGCACGATCAGGCTCGTAGCCGATAACATACCCGCATCACACACCACACTCACCGTCACATGAGGGTGCGCAGCCTTGAACGCGTCCAACACGGGCACAACGGTCACGGTCTCAGCCGTGTTCCCCTCGAAAGAATGTGTAGCTGCAGTGGAACCCTCGTTCGTCTACGAGGAGCCCGACCACGATCTGTAGTTCGAGGCGGCGTTCTTTCGATAGTCCGGGTTTACGGTAGTCGTCTTCTTTCTGAACGTGGAAAAACAACGTCGTGGCCTCATACAAGACGCGGATAAGTTGCGTGCTTCCACGAAACTAAACACACGCACCCGAAAAGTGGTCACGGTATTTCACTCAAGAAATGCTAGTCTAGTTTCACATTCTGGGCCCCCTTAGCTCAGGGAATGAAGCGTCTACCTCCGGAGCAGAGGGCCGCCCGTTCGAATCCAGCGGGGCACTCTCAGGAGCCCGCTACACGCGTTTAATCAGATTGCTCAAGGCCCCTGTCGGGCCGTTGCTCTGCCAACGAAAGTAATCGCGAATGCGTTCGACACAGCTTTCAACCGCCGCACCCGGCAGTGCCCCACCGCCCTCGGTGGAGTCAAGCGCCCGAGTCATTAGGTACAGCATTGTGAGTGCAGCCTGCCCAATCGGAAAATACCCGCAATCTTCACCATTCGCAAGACATAATGTAATAATTCATATTTTTATGAACCTAAAACTATGGCTGAGTAAATTTAAGGACTAGAAGCGTACGATTTGATCCTGTAGTGTTAGGTACTGTTCTACTGAAAAAGATTATCAATTACCAAGGAAGCTCATTGAAACTAACTTTTCTTCTTCATGCCGTTTTGTCCGTTGGGTTAGTATCGTCAGTCACCCTCTCGGCCCTGCCCACTCATGCTCAGACACCACAAAACAGCCCTACCTCGCTTGAGATCAGCACCGATACTCACGAAAGCTTCTCCCTCACCATTCCCCCACTGGGCAGCACGAGCAACGCCCAACAACGCGAAAATCGTCTCATGAGCCACAGCGAACTCAACCCCACGGGACGTTTCGTGAAAACAGGAACACAACTCACTATAGAAGTCACCTCCGAACCCAATACCGAGCTCTTCCTCGGCATTGGTATGAAGGGAGTATATACCGACCTGAACACCGGGAAAGACACAGGAATTACCACCCACCCACTGAACCCTGGAAAGAACCTCGTCACTTCCTCCGTCGACGGAATGGTCTACCTCATCAACAGATCCGACTCCCTCACAAGTAAAGCAACCATCACCGGAGGAACTCCGGCCCCGTTCTTCCGACTGCATGAAACATCCGAGAACGACTGGCAAACCATGCTTAACACCCGAGGAAACTCGCTGTTTACAGAAATACAAGGAGATCGCACATTTCTCACGATTCGCACTGATCTTGTCAAAAAACACCTGAAAAAACCCGCGGCCGAGTTAGTGTCTTATTTCGATACTGTTGTGAAACTCACCAACGAGGTCTACGGCTTACAGGACAATGCGACAGGAGTCGCCCATAAACAAAAACACCGCATTCATCTAGCAACCCCAGACACTGGAGGAGGCTACGCCCATGCCACTAACGGCCATTTAGGGTTCATGACTTCTACCGGAGCCGCAACAGACCTACTCAGAGGCAATATCGCCGATCAATGGGGACTCTGGCACGAAATTGGTCACACCTACCAAACACCGCAGTACAGATGGGATGGCCTCGGAGAAGTAACTGTCAATATTTCATCACTGTATGTGCAAGAAAAGCTAGGATACCCCAACCGTCTTTCCTCACGTAAAGCAGATATCAAAAACTTTCTTTCTCAGGTTCAAAACGGTCGAACCTACGACGAGGAAAACGACCTCTTCGTGAAACTAGGACTGTTCGAACAACTGCGAATTGCCTACGGCGATAACTTTTTCCCGCGGTTATCACAAGAATATCGAGTCCACAACGCACTCCATCAATCAGAAAGCAACACCTCAACACAGCAGCAACAGCTTATTCTGAACGCCTCCCGCGTGGCACAGCGAGACCTCTCAACGTACTTTAAAAACTGGGGCTTAACCGTCTCAGCAGAAACCGCTCAAAAACTCGCGGAGTTCCCCCTGTCGCAGTTCCCATTTGGAACAATATCGTTTCAGATCAAAAGATTATTGACCGCCTTGTCCCCGAATATACACTTCCACGAGGATCCCTCCACACCCCACCACACACTGTCCTCTTAGGAACAAAGGGACCCTACACAGGCAAATATTCACTATCCGACCTCGGAACCTCACACGTCGAAGGACTCTATGTCCGAGCACCTATCGCGGGCCCCAGCCAAGGAACAGTGATAGCACATGTGAAAAACACACAGGGTATTCCTAACGCCCTCACCTCAAAAATTGATGTAGAAAGAGGAACCACCCTAGACCTCTTAGGCATCAGCGACCACTCAGTAGCCACAATAACCCTAAACCCCACACAAAAAACAATCCAGACACAAAGCAACACAGACGCCTGGAGCCACGACTACTTTAAAGACAAAGACTACATCCGTTTTTCCCTCTTTGACGTCGACGCATCACCCATAAAAAACATCACCATTCAAGGACAAAACTCGGGCCGAGAACTACAAAAAATCCTTGACGGCCACACTTACTCCGACGGACAATTCATCCAGATATTCCACGCCGAACCAAGAACCAGACTCGCCCGCTACGACAACAACACCCCCACCCAACCCAGCACCGCCCAAGCCCAAGCCCAAAACTTCATCATCCGCAAAGATCGACTCATCCCCACCACAGAAATCAAACCGTTTGGCGGGACAAGTGCTGCTGTAAACCTTTTAGGCAGCGGCGACCGTTCAGTAGCCACAGTTATATTAAATCCCTCAACAGGAAAGATTCAAGCAAAAAACAACACACATACGTGGAGTAACATCTATTTTAAAGACCAAGACTACATCCGTTTTTCCCTCTTTGACGTCGACGCATCACCCATAAAAAACATCACCATTCAAGGACAAAACTCGGGTCAGGAACTACAAAAAATCCTTGACGGCCAGGCCTATTCCGACGGACAATTCATCCAGATATTCCACGCTGAACCACAGACCAGGCTCATGCGTTACGACAACGGCACTCCAACGGAATACACTCCAGCCCAAACCCAAAACTTCGTCATCCGTGAAGATCGACTCATCCCCACCACAGAAATCGATATACTCCCATGACGGATGCAGGATAATAAAATTTTCCGGCTTAGACACCGCCAAAGTGGGGCAGGGCACTGAAAGCAGGCGTGATCACTGAGTCTTTAGCAGCACTTGGTAATGTTGGGCCTGAACTAACTCGACGGTGATAAGGGCGACACTTCAGCATCCGGATAATTGCAGTGAAATTTGGTGAGGAAACAGACAAAGGCTCTGACTCCCCCCTTCCCGATCTAGGACCACCGGAAACGAGACGGTCAAGTTCTAAGCCGACATCCCCCAACACACAATACGGTCGGCTCGGAGCCTAACGCAGTATGCCACTCTCACGAGCGGCGGCAACGGCGGCGGTACGGGAGGAAACGCCAAGCTTGGTATAGACATGCACCAGGTGAGACTTCACGGTCGCGTCGCTGATGTGCAAACGTGCCGCAATCTCGCTGTTTGTAGCACCACCGGCCACCAGGCGAAGAACTTCGACCTCACGGGTGCTGAGGCCGGGCTGCGGGGAACGCATCCGTTCGAGTAGGCGACCCGCTATCGCCGGGGCCAGAGCCGTTTCACCCTCGGCTGCGGCGCGGATCGCAGCAATGAGCTCATCGGGCGGGGTATCTTTGAGAAGGTATCCGCTAGCCCCAGCTTCGATCGCACTAAGAATATCGCTGTCCGTATCATAATTTGTGAGCACCAGCACCGCCGGCGGCTTGGATAGGGATCGGACACTCCGGGTTGCATCAGCTCCCGTCTGAGCCGTGCCAAATTGCAAGTCCATCAAAACCACATCGGGCTCAAGCTCGGCGGCAAGGGCGACCGCGTCGTCGGGAGTTGCTGCTTCTCCAACAACATCGAGTTTCGGATCGTCGAGGAGCAGTGCGCGCAACCCGGCTCGCACCACGGGATGGTCATCGGCAAGCACGATTCGAATCATGATTCCATCTCATCTCTCACAGGCAACGGTAACCGAGCAATAACAGTTGTGCCCTGACCCGGTGTTGAGGTGATATCGAGGGTACCGTCGAACTGTTCGATGCGCTCCTGCATGGCCCGCAGCCCAAAGGAGTTAACGTTGTTCGGGTTCGTAACAGCACTGGACACGTCGAAACCCCGCCCATCGTCTTGCACTGTCAATATTGCTGATCCCTCCGCAGAGGTGAGTTCAACAGAGATACGCGAAGCCGCCGCATGACGAACGGTATTGGAGAGTGTACCCTGGGCAATGCGTAAGAGAGCCGTCTGGATGGCCATCGGCAAATCGATATCTTCCACCGTTACCCTCACGGGTATCGATGCCTGCTTCTCCTGTTCCTGACCGAGCCTGCGAAGGGCCGCGGCTAGACCATTGTTGAGGCGGCTCGGGGTGAGCTCACGAATGATCTGACGGGTGTCGATGAGACTGTTGGCAGCTGTTTCGCGCGCCAATTTCAGATAACCAGCACCGGGCTCCGGTGTATCGCGTTCAGCCGCGCGCAGCAGCATCTGAATCGAGGAGAGACCCTGGGCTACGGTGTCGTGGATCTCGCGGGCAAGTCTGGCTCGCTCCGCTAGCGCACCCTGTTTACGTTCCGTCTCGGCGAGCTGTTCACGGGTACGAACCAACTCTGCCAGGAGCCGTTCGCGCTCTGCTGCCTCTCGCATAAGCGCACGGTAAGCAAATCCGATAAGAAGAGCGACACCCGCCCCCACAAGCGGGCCAATCACTCCGCCAACACTAAATCCAATGTGTAGGCCAATCGCGCAGATCGCAAAACCTGTCGTAACCAGGATCGCAGCTACACCACCCGCAACGGGAAGCACATGAAGATAGAGAAAAAACAGTGGGAAGACAAGATAGGCACCCTCGGGGCTCAACCACATCAGTACAACCCAGAGCAGGGTGAGTAGTGCCACCCAGGCAGCAACAAAGCTGTGCGGGAGCCTCCTATCGTCAGCCGTGCGAGCCGCCCACGCACCCGCAAGATAGACCGCAACAAACGCAACCCCCGCGATCAATACCCACATAGCGTCGGGGGATGACACAATAAATGCGCGCGCAACCGCAAAGACCGTGAGCCCCATGAGGAGGGAGTGGAGGCCGATGCGGAGCCCGATGAAAACCGGGGCAAGGATTGAATGTGGCATTACTCTCCCAGTCTAAGCGAGCGATCATGAGTAGCCATCAACCAAAAGTTTGAGTCCGATTCCAACGGTTTAGGCGATGCCCAAAGAACCACACAAGACAAACATTAAAGGGTGGCTCGCACAGAAGGTGCGGGCAGAAAGGTTCCTATCATGTTTGTTGCGTGGAGAGAGCTGCGATTCGCCCGTGGCCGGTTCCTGCTCATCGGGACGGTCATCGCCCTCATAACTCTGCTTGTCGGTTTCCTCTCCGGCCTCACCGGAGGCCTCGCCGCCCAAAATATCTCGGCGGTGTTACAGCTGCCCGGTGACCGTCTTGTGCTGCAGCAACCCGAGAACAGTACTCCCAGCTTTGCAACCTCGTCCCTCAGTCAAGACACTGTTCAGACCTGGAAAAAAGCTGGCGGTGTGGAGGCTGTAACCCCGGTCGGTATTGCCCAGTCACGTGCCTCAATCACGGGCTCCAACGAACCCACCGGAGTTGCCCTCTTTGGACTTCCAGCACAAGCCGCGCAGGAGGCTGCAAACCCTCTGTCCGACCTTGTCCCATCGTCCGATACCGAGGTTGGGCTCTCCAAGGGTGCCGCTAATCTCCTGGATGCAAAGATCGGTGACAGCGTCACAATCACCGGAAATAACTACACCGTTACCTCTATCGGTGAAGATCTCTGGTACAGCCATACCCCGGTTCTTGGACTCACCCAGAACGCGTGGAGCGAGGCGAGTAAACGCATCGGCGGCACCGGTGAACCCACCGTACTTGCGGTCACGGGAACCCCGAACTGGAATGTCGTAGCGCACCAAACCGGCACAATCTCCGAGACTCCTCTTTCGAGCCTCGGAGCACTCGAAGCCTTTAGATCCGAGATCGGCTCGTTGGGATTGATGATCGCGATGCTGTTTGGTATCTCGGCACTTGTTGTCGGCGCGTTCTTCACCGTCTGGACTATGCAGCGCGCCGGAGACATCGCCGTTCTCAAAGCCCTCGGGGCCACCACGGGTTCGCTCGTGCGCGACGCCCTCGGCCAGGCACTCATCGTGCTTGCCGCGGGTATAAGCGTCGGTCTCCTTGCAGTCATCGGCTTCGGCACTCTGGCGGGCCAGGTACTACCCTTCGTGATTAACCCACTCACCACCCTCGCCCCGGCCATCGTCCTGGCCATTATGGGCATTGCGGGGGCAGTATTTGCGCTGCGCTCCGTAACCAAAGCAGACCCCCTCACCGCACTCGGGAGCAATCGATGATACAGCTACAGAATGTCACCCTCACCTTCCCCGATGGGGAGAACCGTATCACCGCCGTCGATCGGGTGACCCTCCGCGGCGAAAACGGTACCCTCACCGGCATTACTGGCCCATCCGGGTCGGGCAAATCCAGCATTCTCGCGGTCGCTGCGACCCTGATCCGCCCAGACTCCGGTGGTGTGCTCATTGGTCACGGAGCTAACATCATTGATGCGGCACAGCTCTCGAAAAAAGACGCCACTCAACTGCGTCGTGAGTGCATCGGTATCGTCTTTCAGCAGTCGAACCTGCTCCCCGCTCTCACCGCCCGCGAGCAGTTGCAGGTCATGGCTAGGTTGGGTAACACCACCCGTACCCGGCAGGCGGAACTCGACGGTCGGGTTGCAGAGCTGTTGGACGCGGTTGGCCTCACCGCACACGCTAATAAACGCCCACATCAGCTCTCCGGTGGACAGCGTCAACGAGTTGCGATTGCACGTGGGCTCATTCACAGGCCCGAAGTGCTACTGGTGGACGAACCAACCAGCGCACTCGACCAAGAACGCGGCGCAGAGATCATGCAGCTCATTGCCCGTCTGACCCACGAGCGAGATATAGCCACACTGCTTGTTACTCATGATCTTGTTCACCGCGACAGTATCGACACGCTTGTTACCGTTGTTGATGGCCGTCTCTCGGATTCATCGCTGACCCAAATCCAGAGCTGATTTGCCTCATGCTTGATAGGTTTTAGTGAATCTCAGCATACGTAGGAGGAGCCTAAGCTGCGCAACTTATTATCGGGGGTTGGCCTCGAGCCAGGTAAGCACCTGCTGTGCGTGAGTATTGGGCGGAAAGATCGGGTAAAAAACGTGCTCTATCATGCCGCGTGAGACGATAAGCGTGAGGCGCGCGTAGAGGCGGTCATGGTCGGGAGCCGCAAACGTGGGTAGCCGCAGTTGCTCTGCCAGGGCGAAGGCACCGTCAGAGATCATGGTGAAGGGTAATCGCAGTCGAGACACAAGCTCAGCCTGGTAGGAGGGTTCCTGACTGGAAAACCCGAATACTCTGCTGATCCCGGCCTCCCGCAGCACCTCGAAGTGATCGCGGAAATCGCAGGCTTCGGTTGAACAACCCCGCGCACCGGGGATAGCGTCCCACCCCTCCGGCAGGTCAACCCCGGGACGTCCCGTGAGCGGGTACAGGTAGATCACGGTTCGTCCCGGCCCAAGACGCGACAGGTCTACGGAACCGCCGTCACTCGTCGCGAGCGTCAGCTCGGGCATCCTCGTGCCCGGCAGATGATCGGCAGCCCCGTCGTCCTCTGGAATCGGTAGGCCCTGTGGAAGGGGCACGGGATCGGTCACGGAATCCTCCTTTTTAAAAGTTTTATTCGCTCCCAGGTGGAGCCGTTCTTGTAGCACGGTACGACGCTCGCTCAGAGCATCAATGATGCGGTTAAGCTCGGCAATTGCGTCTCGGTAAACCGCCAGTGAGCTCACACACTCGTCGCCGTGTTGGTGTCCGTTATCCAGACACTCGATGAAGGGTGCCGCACGCAGCGGCGAGATGCCAACCGTATTCAATCTACGGATCTCCACCACGGCACGAAGATGATCTTGGCTAAAACTCCGGTAGCCGTTGGCCTCTCGGGACGGCTCGATTAATCCCAGTTGTTCGTAGTAGCGAACAGCCTTTACCGACACTCCGGCCCGTTGGGCGAGTTCTCCGATGCGCATTTTACCTCCCACAAGAACCATAAACCCTGTCCCTGGGGGCAGGGTCAAGTCCGGTGTCTTGTCTCAACACTGGATGACCCGCCACCAGCCGAGCGGGACGAGGCGTAATTTCTCACCGACGGTCAGCAGCGGGTGATCACGCTGTCAGTGGGATCGGAAGTATCCATCGGTCTCAATATCTTCCAACAGGGAAGGGTATGTTGGTTCCCATCCGAGTTCCGCCCGTGTTTGCACTGAGCTTGCGGGCTGATCCACACCCATCAGTACCCCCGGAAAACCGTAGGGTTCCGGCCCGACAGCCGCTACGGGCAAGCCGTATTGTCGGCCTATGGCCTCGGCCATCTCGCGCAGGGTCACACCCTCATCGTCGACCGCGTGGTAACGGCGACCGGCGACCCCCTCCTCAAGGGCCAGACGGAAGAGGGAGGCTGCATCTCTCACGTGGACAGCAGGCCAGCGCTGCGCACCATCGTCGATAAATCCCGACACTCCCTGGCGCTGCGAGACAGCGGCCATCTGAGGAACAAAGCCCTTGTCCCCCAACCCGTGTACACTGCGGGGCAGGCGAACAACCGAGGTTCGGATGTCCCTCTCTGCCAGCGAGAGCGCAAGTGTTGCGTTAGCCTCGCGCGCGGCGGTAGGGCCAAACGCGCTAAGGTCGTCCTCCGTTGCGGCACGTCCCGGCACGGCTGGTGTTACACCGGCGGTCACAAAGGGTCGGTCTGACCCGGCCAGGGCGTCTCCAATCGCGGTGATCGCCGCGGCGTCTGCGGCTATCGCGGCGTCAAAGTCGCTGAAGTTGTGTTGGAATGCCAGATGCACAACCCCTCGGCTTGCGCGACAGCGGCCTGCAGACCGTGAAGGTCGTCGAGACTACCGGTTCTGGTAGTTGCCCCCAGTCTTTCAGCAGCCTCGGCAGAGGACACCGAACGCACCAGCGCGGTGACCTCGTGCCCGTGATCAATAAGTTCGGGGACAACGGCACGGCCCACCCACCCTGTGGCTCCAGTAACAAGGATCTTCATAATAAACCTCCATGATGTCAGTGACTGCCATCATGGGTATAATGAGAAGCATGGGACGATGGAAGGATGATCCACAGGGCCGACTAGGCGCGGCAGCCTTCACCCTCTTCACTACTCAGGGCTTTCAAGAGACAACCGCGGCTCAGATCGCAGCCTCCGCGGGCCTGCACGAGCGGTCATTCTTTCGCCATTTCAAAGACAAACGCGACGTGGTGTTTCTGGGATGGGACGGGGTCGTGGCCAAGGTGCTTGATGCCATGGTCACGACCCCGAGCGACGTCACCGCACTGGATACCGTGGTCTCGGCGATGAAAGACCACTGCCGCCGCATCGACGCCACGCCCGATCTCGCACGAACACGCTTCCACCTGATTATGGAAAATCCAGTGCTGGATGATTACAACACGGTCAAGCACCTCGGACTTGCAACCGAAATGGCGGAAATCCTTGCCAAGCGCGGCGAAAATCTGGCCTCTGCTGAACTGCTGTGCCAGGCCGTTGTCCTCACCTTCCGCCAAACGGTTCGTGCCTGGACCAAAAACGAGGAACCCGGACCACTGGCAGAACTCCTGGAGCACCGGTTTACTGCCCTACGTCAACTCATGGTCTTTTCCGAACCGTGTCCCGATCAAGCGGGTCACGTTCTCCGCTCACATATCTGACATATCACCCACACCGGGAACACCCGGAACAGGAGCGTAGCGCTGCCTTACCACCCCTGCGGGCGAGGTCTCAGCGGATTCAAGAAGCCTGAGGCTGGTGGGGACTGTCCCGCTGCCAAAAACCTTTTTCCCTCCTCCCAGGAGGATCGGGTGTACCCAGAGAGTGAGCCGGTCAAAAAGCTGCTCCGCCAGCAGGGTTTGCACAAAATCGAGACTGCCGATGACATGGATATTCGCGTGACGGTCGCGCAATTCACGAACGGATGCAGCGATGTCGGGGCCAAGCACCGTGGAATGGGCCCAGTTGAGGTCACGCTGCTGCCGCGAGGCAACGTATTTGGGGAGGCGATTGAAGAGATCGGCAATACCTCCCTGCTCGTGCGGCCAGTATGCGGCAAAAATATCGTAGGTTCGGCGCCCGAGCAGCAGGGCGTCCATACCGTCCATCCCGGCAATAACCTGCTGCCCAACAACCTCGTCAATAAGGGGAGCCTGCCAACCCCCAAACGCAAACCCGTTGTCGGTGTCTTCACCCGGGCCGCCGGGGGCCTGCGCAACACCGTCAAGCGTGGTAAACAGATCAATGTGGATGACTCCCATGGCGCGTTCCACTCCTCCCGGCGATTCGAGACTTATTTCATGTTAAGGGTGTCACACTTTTTCAGTCCCCGAAAGCTTGACTTTCTTCTGGCGCTGGCAAAACAGAATACCGCCGCCGGCAAGGAAACACACACAGGCCCAGAGCCACAACGCGGCAGGATTTTCTCCCGTGTGAGCAAGAGACTTTCCTCCCCTCTCGGACGGATCCGCAGGCCCGGAGTGAGGGATGACCTCTACTGTAATCTCGGGTTGCCCGGCGGTCGTGGTGAGGAAAAAACTCTGGGTATCCTCCCCCGCCAGGTTACTCACCCGCACGGTAATCTCTCTCGTTCCCACTTCGCGTGGCACACCGGAGATAACGCCGGAACTGTCGATACTCAGCCCCACGGGAAGAGTACCAAGATCGGTAAATGTGTTGTAGTTTTGAGCGTTGACAACTCCCCCGGCAACGGCAATCTGCGAGGAGTAGTCCGCCCCGGTAACAGCGGAAGGCAGAGCATTGGTGATAATGCTCGGGGGCGCAACGTAGGTAAACGCCTCCACCGCGGTCGCTGTTATCGTTGTCTGCGTATCCACGCTCCCGGCAAAAACCCCGGCACCAACGGTAATATCGACTATCCCCTCGGGGTTTACCGGTGACGTAACGGTAATAATCCCGTTCTCGTTGGTGAAACTAAATCCTTGAGTGCTCCCAAAAAATACGCTCTCCACGACCGTGTGAACACCAAGCACAGGAACCAGGGAACTCGTAAAGGCCTCCCCATTACCGAGCTGTCCCAGGTCGCCCCTTCCCCAGCCGTAGACGGCGCCGCTGCTGCCAAGCGCATACAGGGTGGCATGCCCCCCGGCAAGCTGAGTAACGGCTTCCCCGATGGCTGAGGTCTGTACGGGAGTACTGCAAGAACACGGAGTACCCGGTCCGGTCGTATTATTGCCCAACAGTCCGTCCCCTCCTTCGCCCCAGGTGTAGACGATACCGTCGCCTGATAACCCGGCCGCGGCATTCAGACCCGTTCCGATATCAACAAAGGTTGTTCCGTTGGGAATTGCGCCGTTTGTCAGCGGTGTGGGGGTTCCCGAACCCATGGGGTCCCCGGGGAGATTTCCCGCACCGGTTCCAAGCTGTCCCGCGCTGTTACTCCCCCAAACATACACGTTGCCATCGCTACCCAGGGCGAGCGTGTACTGGTAGCCAGCAAAAACGGCGGTCGCGGTTATTCCCTGACCCAAGGAGAGCGTCAATACGGGTATTGGCGACACAATGCCTCCACCCAGGGGAATCGTGCCGTCACCGAGCTGGCCATAAGTATTGTCTCCCCAGGCATAAATAGCTCCCTCGCTACTCACGGCAAACGAAGAGTTCCACCCCGCGCTAATCGAGGTAAAACTTATTCCGAGAGGAAGATTCACGGAAACGGGGGTCGTGCTGGGGGTGTTAGAGACGGCACCGTTCCCGAGCTGGCCAGAAATATTGCTTCCCCAGCTATATACCCATCCATCACTGCCGAGCGCAAGGGTGTGCTCCGAACCTGCGGCAAGATCAACAATCTGCACGCCGGGAGGAATCTCCGTGGTGCTCGTAGAGAAGGGCACAGGAGTATCAATCACATTATCTATGGTGCCAATGCCGAGCTGCCCACTACTGTTATTACCCCAGACGTACGCGATGCCATCATCGCCCAGAGCCGTCATGTGGTTGTCTCCAGCGGCAATCGCTATAAAAGCTACCCCGCCCGGTATGTTATCGGTGCGGATCGTCCCGGGGATTTCACTGAACCATTCGCTTGATCCGTTGCCCAGTTCTCCAGATGGATTACCTCCCCAGGTAAAAATTTCTCCCTCGGAGGTGAGCGCAAGTGCTGATGCGAGCGAGGCCTCAACAGCAGCAAATCCCGGGGCTGCTACCCCCGTGACAATCGTTCCGCCCGCCGTCGTGCCCCCTGGCGGTGCTATCTCTGGGACAGAGTGAGCGGACGCGACACCACCCATCGTCAAGAAAATTGCGGATCCTACCCCAACAATACCCCGGAGAAGGCTACGCATTTTAATGTGGCGCACGCAAGAAACAGGGGGGTGATTCAACATAGTAAGTATCGTTCCTAAAAAATAGCCCACCTTTTACACACACCAACGTTGGTTGTTGCAGATGGGTTAAATATCAAGATTACATTATGAGCAACACTACCCTGTCAAAATTTTATTGGTAAGCAGTTTTGAACAAAATTCATAAAGCCCCGCATCGCCAAATCTCGCTAGCGCAGCCCTCGAGCGGCGAGGGCATCACCCAGTTCATCGGCATGCTTCAGCACAAGAACCACATAGGGAACAACAAAAACACGGAGGCCACCCCGGGCACCGCGAGCGCGTTGAGCGTCGCGCACCTCGCCCGCTAAACCTACAAGCACCGGGATACACCCCAGGGCAACCGTGAGCAGCAGGGCGGCACGCTGCGGGTCTATGCGCAACACCCGGAGCGGGATCAATCCACGCTCTACGGTGTTCAGCAGGGTGCTCACCCGGGTGGTGAGCACAAGCAATCCGGCCAATACAATCGCCACGGTCACCCTCGCCGTATTGGCAATGGCAGGTTCCGGCCCGAGAAAAACGAGCTGGCTGATGAGGGTGGCCAGGATTATCCAGCGCACCGTCCACACCTGGCGCACCAGTTCACACATGCCAAGAAATCCGTCGCGGAGGCCCGCCACCGCGTATGCCACGATACCCGCCAGGCTCGCGGCGAGGGTGGCACCCCAGGAAACGGGCAGCGCAGAGACCCCGAGCACCGCTAGGAGAAGGAACACAAGCTTGGGTCCGGCAGGCATTCGGTGCAACCAGCCATCGCCGGGACGGTAGAGGGTCAACATATCAGGCTCTCTTCGTATCGGGCAATGACGTCGGCGGGTTCCCCTACGGCAGCAACGTGACCGCGGGCAAAAAGCACCGCCCGCTCACACCGCTGAGCAAGGCTAAGGTCGTGGGTCACCAGGATCAAGCGGTGTCCTGCAGGGGCAAAGAGATGGTCGGACACGCGACGAGAATTACGCGCGTCGAGGTAGGCGGTTGGCTCATCGGCAATAACCAGTTGCGGACGGCGAACAAAAGCACCGCAAAGCGCGAGTAGCTGTTTCTGTCCGCCGGAGAGATCGTGAGAGGGCCGCTCAGCGAGCGCGGAAAGCTCAAAATGTTTCAGTGCCTCGCTGACTCGCCGGTCGGTTTCGTCGGTTTCTAAACGCTCCGTACGCAGTGAGAACGCGACGTCTTCCGCCACTGTGGGCATGACGATCTGCGCATCGGGATTACTGAACACGAGAGCTATCCGGCGTCGCAGCTCGTCAGCTTGCCGCTGCGGGTCAAACCCGAGAATACGGATATCTCCCCCGTTTGGCTTGATCAGGCCACCGATGAGACGCGCGAACGTTGATTTTCCGGAACCGTTCTCCCCCACAATCGCAATCGTTCGAGCGTCCAGATCAAGGCTTATCTCACGAAGAACGTTGGTCTCTCCCAGAGACACGGATACCCGCCTCAAACCGATTGTACTCATCGGACAACCTCTACAAGGGCTGCTATACCCATTCCTCCGCCAATTGATGCGGCGGCTATTCCGAGTGTTCCTGAGGGTGCCCCAGACCGCACCAGGCGGCTAAACAGTCGAACCACCACAACGGCTCCGCTGGCTCCCCACGGATGCCCCAGCGCGAGTGCACCACCGTCGGCGCAGACGCGTGGGTCGTCCTCCGCAAGACCGAGTCGATCGAGCACGGCCAAGCTCTGAGAGGCAAACGCCTCGACGATTTCATAGGCGGCGATCTCGGTAGTGTCCACACCGGCCGATCGCAGCACGGAGCTCACCGCGGGTGCCGCGCCAATGCCGGGCAGTGCGGGGTCGCAGCCCACCACGGTAGCACATCGCACCGCTAATCCCGGAGCGATGCCCGACGGTGCCACCGCAACCACCGCGGCACCATCGCTGGTTCGTGTGGAGGTTCCCGCGGTGAGAGTCCCGCCGGGAAAGAGCGGAGGTAGCCTGGGAAGCAGTGGCTCGGCGCGTCCGATTGTGTCATCGTGGTTCAGCCCGGCGAGGGGAACCATCTCCGCTGCAAACCGGTTCTCCCTCAGTGCCTCACGGGCCCGGACATGGCTACGGGCGGCGTGTGTGTCCTGTCGAGCACGTGAGATACCGTCAACAACGGCCAGATCCTCTGCGGCACGCGTCATCTCGGGATCGGGAAACCCCTCGGGGGCAAACGGTGCCCGCGTATAGGCCTCACCATTCGCTAGACGAGTTGGGGCCGTTGACGGGCTCTCTACACCACCGGCCAGGCGCAGCCCCTGATCGCCGGAGCGGATCGCGGTGACCGCATCGAGCACCGCGGCTAAGCCGCTTCCGCACTGCCGATCGATTGTCGCGCCCGGAACCTGAGCCCCGAGGTGCGCGGCCAGGGCCGACACTCGGGCGAGGTTACCACCCGGCCCCGTGCAGTTTCCCAGCAAAACATCGGCCACCCGGGAATCGTCAGCTCCTACTTGCGCAGCGTCATCGAGCACTGCGCGCAGCACAGGCGCAGCAAGCTCGTGGGCTCGGAGTCCCGCAAGTGCCCTACCGCGAGTAGAGATGGGGGTTCGCCTAGCCGCGATAATCACCGGGTCAGGTTGCACGGACAAGGGGCTTCACCTCCCCCGCAAGAACGCTCCTCACGGCTTCGGCCCGTGCCGGTTTTCCCGACACCGTACGGGGAAGCATTCCAACATACCAGAGCCGAGGTCGGTACATAGGGGCCAGGATATGGCGAGCGGCCTGGCGCAAATATACAGGCGAGGGCGCCAAATCCGTCGGCTCGATGAGAGCAGCTACCAGAAAGCCAACGCGACCCCGCGGGACTCCAAACACAATCGCGTCACGAACCCCGGAAATGGTTCGCAGTGCGGCCTCCACCTCGTGCGGCACAATGGTGGCGGAGGCACTGAGGATCGCGTTGTCGACACGGCCCAGCAGCCTCAGGCGCCCCGAGACAAGTTCAGCTCGGTCTCCCACCGTTACCCAATCGACCTCACGACGCAGTGATCCCTGGCCAAGGGGATGAGCGGAATCGGTGACGGCAGCAACCTGAGGGGAGGCATCAGCCGTGGCACCGGTGGCGTACCCGGACGCTACAAACGGCGACCGCACCCACAGCTCACCACCGCGCACGCGCAACTCAACCCCCGGAAACGGATGTAGCCCATCCCCCTCGTCAACCGCAACAAACGACAGTTCGGCGGCACCGTAGTAGGCGATGACCCGGATACCGGCCTCCTCAGCATGCTTTCGTAGGTTGGCATCAAGTGGTGAACCACCGATAAGCGCGACACGCAGATGCGGAGGGATCCCACGCTCCAGCAGGGAACGAAACGTTTCCGGGGTGCCGTGAAAGCAGGTCACTCGATCGAGATCCACGGTTTTGCGACCCCCGTAGGGAGGGGCCAGGATCGGGAGTGGGCCCCCGTGAAACGAGTGTGCGATGGAAAAAAGCGTGAGTGAGGATGAGGCGGGAGAGGGCAGTAGAATCGCATCGGAGGGTTGCGCCCCAAAGTACCGGGTGATGGTCGCAAACGAGTCGAGCCATGATGATTCACTGCGTAGCACGATCTTGCAGAAGCCACTGCTCCCCGAGGTGAGAGTGGCCCAGGCGATTCCCTCGGGAACGGTTGTCGCAGCAGCAACCGCGGCAACCTGCTCCCGCTGAGCGCGGGACCACCTTCCGTCAATGACCAGCGGGACGTGGCCGCCATGCCGCATCTCGCGGATGCGTTTGAGGAGCGAGTCCGCACGATCCAAAACGGGAACGATCACGAGACCCTCACCGTGCTCTGCGACGCGGGAACCGACCCCGCCGGATTCCTCCATACTCGCCGAAATGCGCGCGGGTAGGCCCGCACGAGTGTCATAACAATCGCGGTCGCCAGGGCAGCCTTCATCAGATCACCGGGGATAAAAACAAGGCTTGTCAGAGCCGTCTCAACCAGCGGAAGCCTCGTCATTGCACTCTGCACGGGGATTCCAATCGCATAAATCACCAGGACTCCGCCAACAAACATACCCAAAACGGTGCGCCACAAAACCGGTTTGCGCCCCGCTGCGTGCACAATAAGACCGACAACCAAAGCACCAAGAATCCAACCCACCAGATACCCTGCCGAGGGTCCCACAAAAACGCCTAGGCCTCCGCGCCCACCGGCAAGCAGCGGCAGGCCAACCGCAACAAGCGCGAGCAAAACGGTTATCGAGAGGGCTCCCAGTCGGGGGCCAAGGATCGCTCCCGCCAACATCACCCCCAGCGTCTGGGCTGTGATGGGCACGGAGCCCACAACAGTGAAGCTCCCCGGGAGTCCCAGCACGGCAATAGTGGCGACAAAAACCGCAATACGCGCGAGATCCGTGGCATCAAGCCTGCGTCCGGTTTGACTGGTCAAGCGGTTCATTATGGCCTTCACCCCTGATCATAAGCACTGCATCGCAACATAAAAATGTTCACCTGAACACCGTTCACCTGAACACCGTTCAACTATAGTGGTAGTGTGACCGAAATGGAAAATGGACGCCGCCACACCCGCGATGACGTAGCCCGCGCCGCCCTGCGAGTACTCGACAACTACGGTCTACCCGACCTCACAATGCGCAGGCTCGCGTCCGACCTGAGCGTACAGCCGAGCGCTCTCTACTGGCACTTTCCTAATAAGCAAACCCTCCTGGCTGAGCTCGCCGACCGCATAGTCTCCCGAGTAAACACAATCCCACCCGACCCCACGCTCGGGTGGGCCGCCAGCGTTCGCCTCGAAGCACTATCCCTTCGCAACGCTCTACTCGCATATCGCGACGGTGCCGAAGTGGTAGCCAGCACACTCGCGCTCGGCCTCGGTTCATCCCTGGCTCTCGATCGCCTCACAGCGGCGATCACCGCGGGTAACTTCGATAGGAACACCGCCCGACGCGCCGCAACAACCCTGCTCCACTTTGCGCTCGGACACGTCTCACACGAGCAACAGCAGATGCACTACGACAGCCTCGGAGTTCTTATAGGAAACCCCCGCACTCTAGATTCAGAGAACGGGGACCCCTCCACCGATTTTGAATTTGGTGTTAACCTCCTGATCGATGGCCTCAGGTTAAGAGAGTCGGCTAGTCGCGCACCTTCTCCGCAGCGGGGGTAGGTACCGGAAGCATCTGTCTGGTCATGCGGCTCACCAGGGGCCCAAGAATAACGGAGAGGGGAACCGAAACGATAAAAGCAACAATCGAGCTGCGGATAAAGAAGAACATAAAGGTATCACCAAAACCCAGATTAACCGCGGTAAGAACAAAAGCTATCGGGAAGGTAATGAGAAGTGAGAAAAGGGTGGCGTGTACCCACGCAGCGCGGTTAAACATGTCTTGCATCCTCGTAAATTAGGGGGTTTATATCTTCATCTATTCGAAACAGTGCCTCCGCAAGAAATATTCCGCACGCCCGTGCGAGGTGTCTCCTCCGTCGCGAAAAGACACCCCACACAAATGATCCATTGAACGATATCCCGCCTCTACAACACCAAGGTGCGGGAAGTGACCCAGCCCCTCCGTTATTGCTCGGGGAGAGAGGAGAGACTGGGTCACCGAGGTTACTAGTCGGACGCGAGGTCTCGCACCGGGGAACGCCGGGAGGCGGCATACGCGGGTAGAAGAGCAGCCGCAACTCCGGCGACCACTGCAACAACACCAACCAGAACAAGCTGACCCCACGGCGGGGAAAGGAAAACCCTAAACTTGTCCGCATCCACACCCAGTGCGGACACCCCTGCCCAGGCAAAGAGAATACCCAAGACAAGACCAATAATGGCCGCCACAGCCGCGCTCAAAGCGGCTTCAATCACCACCATTGAGACAAGCTGCCTACGCTCAAGCCCAACCGCGCGAAGCAGAGCAGATTCACGTTTGCGCTCCAGAATCGACAGGGCAGTGGTGTTACCAATACCCACAAGAGCGATGATGATTGCCACCGCAAGTAAAGCGAGGGTCACAAGGAAAATCGTGTCAAATATCTGGGTAAGCATCAGGCGCTCCTGAACCCCACCGCTCACAACGATCTCCTCGCTCAGCGACGTCATATCGGTGATGACGCTTTGCGTCTCTTGCACGCCTAAGTCGGGCAGGAGCTTTATTTGTATTTTGCCGACAACAGGATCTCCCAGCAGGCTCACCAGGTCTTGCGGCGCAAGAAGCGCACGCCCCCAGTTCAGGTCGTCTACAAGATGCACCTTTAACGAGACCTCGTCGATGCCTCCCTTCTCATCGGAAACAGAAACCCAGCTTCCCTCCAATGAGGGGTCAACCGCTCCGGAACCGAGCCATATACTACCCGGTTCGGGAAGCTCAATCGGAGAGTGGGAAATCGCCTGGGTCTCCGCCGGGTTCATTCCCTCGGCCGTAACCAAAACTTCTTCTCCGTCGGGCAGAGTAACGGTAACTTTTCCCGTTTTCACAGGGGCAACGGCGGCAATGTTTTCATTCCCCGTTACAGCCGATATAACTCCCTCGGTAAGCCCGGTGTCGTTCTGTGCACTCACGATAAGGTCGACCGGCTTACCCTCGTCAATCTGTTTTGTAAACGATTCACGAGCCGAAGAGACACCGGTGGCCATCATTGTGACGAGGGTAACACCGATCAGCAAAGCGGTAGCGGTAGCGGTAGTTCTGAGCGGATTACGCGTTGAATTTGCAACGGCAAGTTGAGCCGGAGTGGATATCCAAGAGATCGCCCGCCCCGCGAGTCGAAGCGCGGGAGGAAAATACACAACGCCAAGAAGAAGCACACCGATCGCGCTCACAGCCCCAGCCCCCAGCGCTAGAGTAATCCCAGAGGTGGCTCCCAGGATCAAACCACAAACACCTACAAGGGTGAGCACGGATCCCAGGATCACTCTCACCGCCGGGACACGTCCCTGAGCGACCGCTTCAACCGGCCGCATTGCGGCAACCGGGTGAACACGAGTTGCCCGGCGCGCGGGGCCAAGAGCCGCAAAAACGGTGACGACGATGCCAACTACTAATCCAATAATAAGCGTGAGAGGTGAGACGATCAGTGGTTCCAGTGCTCCGCTCGGCCCCGCACCCTGACTCAACGCCACCATCAGGTGCGCCGCGACAATCCCAAGAACGGCCCCCAGAACCGACGCGATAAGACCGACCAGAACCGCCTCAACCAGAACCAGCCTGCGCACCTGCGCACTACTCGCACCAACACAACGCAATAGGGCCAGGTCACGGGTGCGTTGTGCAACCAGCACCTGAAACGTATTAGCAATAACAAACCCTGAAACGAGAAGCGCAATCGCAGCAAAAGAAAGGAGCACCAGAGTGAGCACATCAGCACCGCCGGATACTTCCTCTAAGGTTTTTGCCACAACTGCGTCTCGGGTCTCAACGGAAAGGCCCGGTTGCCCCGCGAGGGCGGCACTCACCTTTTCCGCAAGTTGTTCCGGATTGGTGAAGTCGGTCCCACGCACAAGAATCCCACCAAAGGAAACGGAAGACTCCTCGGCCTGGGTTAGCGCTTCCTGGGTAACGGTCACCAGCGGCGCGCCGGTAAAGACTCCAATATTCTGAGCCCCAGACAGCCCAACAATCGTTAATTCTGCGTCGTCACCGTCGCTCCAGGTGAACTTGAGTTGATCGCCGATGTTAACCCCCAGGGTATCGGCGCTGAGAGCGTCTATTACAGCTTCATCGGTGGCCGTAGGCCACCCGCCCGACTCAAGCTCCTGCCAACGAACCCCCTCCTCAAGGAGGCCCTCAACCTTAGCGAATGAACGTTGACCCTCTTTGTCCACCGGCACAAATGTAAAGGCCTCGATGTCAGCAGCGGCAACATCACTCAGATCCCTCACCGTTTCCAGGGCACCGTCGAGGGGGCGATTTTTACGCTCACCGTCCTCGTCAAGCACGGCATCCGCACCCACCTGAATCACCAGGTCGGCATTCTTGAGGTTTGTCGTCATTTTATTTGCTGACGTCTCCGTGAACGTTGCCGAGAGCAGCAGGGTGGCCACAACAAACGCTACCGATAAGACAATAGCTACCGCCGTGGCAATAAGTCGTCCCGAATGGGATCGCAGTGTCGACAATAAGATCGATCTCATGAAGCGGCCTCGGCCTTCGGGGTCTCTAGGCGACGCAGAGCGTCAATCACGCTATCTACAGTGGGGGAAGCAATATGACCCCTCACCTTTCCATCAGCCAAAACAACCACCTCGTCCGCGTGCGCTGCGGCACCCGGATCGTGGGTCACCATAATCACCGTCTGACCGAAACGATCAACAGAGTCACGAAGGATCCGAAGAACCTCAGCACCCGATGACGAATCAAGGTTGCCCGTTGGTTCATCAGCAAAAACAACCGCAGGCTTAGTGATGAGCGCCCGAACAATCGCAACACGCTGCTGCTGCCCACCGGACAACTCGTGAGGCTTATGCGTAAGACGCTCCGAAATGCCCAGAGCACCGACAATCTGCTTCATCCACTCTTTGTCCACCCGACGACGGGCAAGATTAAGCGGAAGAAGAATGTTTTGCTCGGCAGTAAGCGTTGCGATCAGATTAAAAGATTGGAAAACAAAACCCACACGATCTCGTCGCAGGCGAGTAAGGGCCGCATCCCGCATCGTGGTGATCTCGGTTCCATCAATCCAAATATTCCCCTCGTCAACGCTATCCAATCCGGCCAATGCTTGCATCAGGGTTGATTTACCCGATCCCGACGGCCCCATGATCGCGATGAACTTTCCGCTCGGTACACTCACGCTGACACCGTCAAGCGCCGCAACCGCAGAAACACCCTCCCCATAAGACTTCCGGAGCCCCCGGGCCACCACAGCTAACTGAGCTTCAGCATTCATAATCTATTACCACGTTCACTTTCTGCGGGTTTACCGCGATTATCCTTATTTATAATCGCTGAACCCCCACGAGCACGCGTCCACCTCTGGTACCTAATAGGTAGACCCTCGGTAGTCCTCGGGTCCCAGACGCTTTGAGCGGAAGAACGAAGTTTCCGCCTCACGACGACTCTGGCAATACATAGGGCAAAAAGTATTATTATTTGTATTATGGATTCAGGTGTTCTCGCGGGGTGGTCGCTTTTCTACACGGCAACGGCCACGGCGGCTGCCGCACTCGTGGGACTCTTAATCGTGGCCATCTCTGTGAACATCACACAAATACTAAGCAGCGATGTACTTCCCTCCCGTGCCCTGTCAACTGTTTCTGCGCTGACACTGGCACTCATCATTTCGCTGCTCGCTCTCATCCCCCACGAGCGGCTAGACACGTTATCGATAATGATACTTGTCGTATCCTCAGTAGTTCTTGTCAGCATGATCGCATCGACAAAGAAGATACTCGCCCAGATCCCACGGCGCCCCCTCGGAGAAAATCTCCTCAAGGTACTCAATAACCTGGCACAGATCACCCCCGTTATCGTCGGCGCGATTCTCCTCTTCGCCCAGGTTGAAGCGGGTCTCCTCTGGGTTTCCACGGGAATCTTACTGATATTTATCGGCTCAATATTCAACTCGTGGGTGCTACTCGTTGAAATTCTACGATAGTGATTCGAGACCCTACTCTGCGGTTATGGGAACAACCGCAAACGTCTGAACCAAAGGCCGGGAGAGAGGCGTCAGGCGAATTTCACAACGCAGCTGTCCTCTCTCTCCCCGCACATACCACACCAGGTGGTCCGCCGAGGACGACTCAGCACGGGACAGCTCACCCGGATCCTGAGTAAGCCCACCGATCTTGTGAATCGCTGTCTCGTGGAGCTCTCGACGCTCAGCAGCGGGGATATCGTCCAGGACGTTCATGGCGAACCACTGCGCAGCAACCGCATCATCCCACGATTGGATTAGCTTTGCCAGGGCGCGTGCCGCCCGCACGGTATCCGGCCACACATCAAAAACACCGTTCACCGCGAGAAAGGGCAGGGGGTTCCGCGGTGCCGCAAGTTCGGGAGAGGCCGCAAGTGTTCTCTGCAGTGTCTCATCCACCGGCTGGGATCGGGCAATGTCGTACACTCTTCGCGGTGCTCGAACCTTTTTCTCCCCCGCGACTGGGTCTCTTTTATCGCCGTGATCACTGGGCACATCGGAAAGGGAATATCCCACAAGGGTAGGATGCTCCGCCACAAATTCAATCGCGTGCCGCAGGGCAGTGATGGCCGCAGAAGGAACACCCGACCGCTTTGCGTTTTCAGCCGCCGTGATCCCCAGCCCCAGGCTCGGCACCCACCTCATGTGTGCGTTATAACCGGGGTAACCACCGGAGTGGGACACCTGTGTTCCCCACACAGGATCGTGCTCCACCAGCACACCAAAACCGTATCCCACGGAGTGCTGCACCCCACCCCTAATGGCGTGCAAGGGCTGAATGATACGGGAGATCTGCTGCATCTCACGTCGGCTCTCGAGGGAGAGCGGAGATGTCAATTCGTCGGTATTATCCCAAGGCGAAAAAGCACCGCTGAGCCACGAACACCACCGCGCAAGCTCTGTGGGGGAGGCAAAGAGGCCTCCAATGGGGGAAAAGACCCCGGCATCTGTAAACGGCTGAGGCTCCCAGCCGGAGGGAGCCAGTCGATAGCCGATTGCGTCGGGGGCACTTTCCGTCTCGGGCCCACCGGTCGAAAAGCCCAAAGAGAGCGTGAGAGGAGCAAATATCTGCTCCTCCACATAGTCAATATACGATCGGCGGGTCACCCCCTCTATCACCTGACCCAGCAGCGCGTACCCCAGATTGGAGTATTCAAACGCCGTGCCGGGAATAGAGATCAAGCGCACAGGGTCCTCAAACATCTGCTTAAGCTCCGCGTGGGTCCGAGGCTCCTGCCTGTCTGCCCAGGGGTCGTCGGTGGGCAGGCCACCCGACATTGTCATCAGCATACGAACGGTGGGAACGTAGCGATGGCCATCACCGGTGTGAGCCGAGAACTCGGGGAAGAAATCGGTAATCGGTTGATCAAGAACAAGCTCTCCGGTGTCCCGAAGACGGAGAATCGCAACCGCGGTAACACTCTTCGTGCAGGAGGCAACCCGGAATCGGGTGTCGACAGAGGTTGTGCTGCCCGGCACCGCCTCACCAAACCCGTTTGCGAAAAGAACCCCGCGGGAGTCAAAGAGCGCGTAGGACGAAGCTAACGCAAGATTGGAATCCACCCGCCGCGAGAATTGATCATCTAAGCGTTCCTTTAACGAGTTCCACGCACTGTCGCTCAATTTATTACCTCTTGCCGTCTCGACGATACCGAACATTGTTTTAGCGCCCAAAGACACACGCTATCACGACCGGTTCTTGCGGGACGCCAGGAGGCCGATCACAGACCAGATGCTCCTCCAGCCCAGCAAGAAAAGAGCGGTAAAAAGCGCGCCAACAATGACAAAACTGAGCTGAACTCCCTGATCACTCACGACCCGCAGCAGCATCCCCACCACGATTGTTGCAATCCACACGGGAATACCGGGGCTTACCACGCGAGTCGGAAAACGCCAAGCCCTCACCGCCACCCAGCCCACGATGAGTCCCGTGGCAAACGGCCACACCGCGTTGAGCGTCCCGAGCGTAAACACACCCGCCTCGTGATTTCGCCGCCCGATCATGACAAAAATAACAACGCAGAGTATGTCAAGAAGAAGGGCCAGGATAATGACGCGGGGAGAAGTCCGGGGTCTTACCGCCCCGTCTGAATGCGCGCGTGAGCGCGCCGCCGAAGAAGTATGCACCCCACCAGCTTACGCACGCCCCGCCACAAGTTTCTATCACTTTACAAACGGGACGGTGTGCCCTCACCCGCGTTTGCACCCCACCGCTCTATCCTCAAGAAATGATTGATGATAGATACGGCCGTGACGTGCTCTCCGGTGATTGGAAGAACACAGCCGTGAGCACGCCCGAGACCGTCGAGGCAGTACTGGGCCTCACGGTAGAGCACACCGTCTCCGAGTGGTGCGGAGCCGTGGTGGGTTACTCCGGCGGTTATGTTGAGCTCGAGGACAGACTTCTCAAGGTGAGATCCTTTCCCCTCACTGACGGATTTCTCATCGATGGCAAGCCGGTAATACTTACCGTTCCTAGTGTCTCTCAAACGACAAACCCGGGGTCGGGCAGCAGAGCTAAAACCGCATCCGGCTCGTTTGCCGTTGCCCACGAACGAGCCAAAACCGCCCTTCCCAGTCGCATATTTGTGGAGGGAAGGCACGATGCCGAGCTCGTCGAAAAAATCTGGGGTGACGATCTCCGTGTTGAGGGGGTCGTGGTGGAGTACATTGAGGGGGTCGACAACCTAGAGGATATCCTCACGGAATTTGCACCGCACCGGGGACGACGCGCGGGGGTGCTTGTTGATCACCTAGTACCCGGCAGCAAAGAGAGCAGAGTGGCAGAGAAGATTATGACCGGGCCACACGGTAAAAACGTGCTGATCGTGGGACATCCCTTTGTTGACGTGTGGCAGTCGGTTAAACCGCAACGTCTTGGCCTAGACACGTGGCCGGTAATTCCCCGCACCGTCGAGTGGAAGAAGGGAATCTGCGCCGCCTTCGGCTGGCCCCACGAGACCCAAGCAGACATTGCCCACGCCTGGAAGAGGATTCTCGGCCGGGTGAGCTCATACAGTGATCTTGAACCCGACATCCTGGGACGCGTAGAACAGCTCATCGATTTTGTGACCGAACCCGAGTAAGGCTCTGCGGAGTATCATGGTAAAGGATGCCAAAACTGGAAGGGCGAGTCACCATGACCGTTGAATTTCTTGTGTTTCCCCAGTGGCAAGGGTCTAGCGCCTCTCGCGCGATGCTGCTGAGCGAGGGGGCACACCGCATAGCCGAAGAGTTGCCTCCGCTACAAAGCCGCTTTGTTGATGTTCTTCCCGAAGCGGGAGACAGCATCGGCACCCCCGTCAAACGGGTCTCGAGCCTGCAGTACGCACGCACCAGTGCCCAAAATATCCTCTCCAAAATAACAAGCACAGTAATCACCGTGGGGGGTGACCTCGCATCCGACCTCGCCGGAGCAGAATACGCCCTCTCAAAACACGGAGCGGAAAACGTGGCCGTGATCTGGTTCTCTGCGCGCGGCAATTTTGACACCCCGGAGACTGCACCCTCGGGAGCTTTCTCGGAGATGGCCCTGCGTGCGCTCCTCGGGGAGGGTTTAGAGCAGCTACTCCCCCGCGTCCCGGCGGTGAGTCGCAACGTAATCATTGCGGGGGTACGAGACTGCAGCGACAGCGAGCTTGCGAATCTCACGCGCGCGGGAGTCCAGATTCTCAGTCCCGTTGATCTTGAAGACCCGGAAACCCTGGCCCAAGCCGTCGCGGAAACCGGTGCGAGCCACGCTTATGTTCACATTGATCTGGCGGTTCTTGACCCTTCCGAGTATGTCTCCGTGCACTCTCCCGTTCCGTTTGGCCTCAGCGTTTCTCAGCTCAGCGGGGCGGTTCGAAGCATCTGGTCTGTGGCGGAACTTGCCGGCGGAGGGATCTATGAGTATGCCCCCGCGGGCTCCGAAAATTCGGAGGATGATCTCACCACAGTGTTGCGGCTCATTGCCGCGCTCACCGCATAGCTGCACACACGTGCCGCTCCACCCGCGCCCGTACAACCGCGCTATCACCCAATCTCATATCACACCCCAAGGATCACATCCGTGAGATCAATTCTTTTTAACTCTCTCCTCAGCCGCCTGGGATACTGGTACGCAACACTCGTTGGTTTTGTGTGGGGAAGCATCTGGAGCACCGGCCGAGTTGAAAGGCACAACGGACTCTTTGTGTTCCGCGGAATGCCCCGCTGGACCTTTAAACGGGGCGGAAGCTGTGTGGGGGCCTGCTATCTCACCGCTCACAATGTGAGTGCCGATGTACTCGAACACGAGGCCGTACACAAACAACAGTGGCAGAGATACGGAATCATTCTCCCTCTGCTTTACTGGGCGGAAGGGTCTAATCCCCTCCACAATAGGTTTGAGATCGAAGCCGGACTGCAAAAAGGCGGCTACCTCCGCTAGCCCAAATCCCTTGTGGATCGGCAGGAGAGCAAGGAGTGGGCCGCCCGGCAGCGCACGCTCGGTGTGATTCGGGAGCTGATCGCCGGGCTTTTGGTTGGAGAGCGGGAGCAGGTTCTCGGCGACACGGCCACTACCGCGTACAGGTTGGATGGGTGATCGGGCGAGTTTCTGCCCGAACTCTTTCGGGAGCAGCCCTCCCTTGGAACCCGATAAACATATGATGTCTATTGACCCTCCGGGCGCCTATCGATATTGACAATCGAAATTTTGGCTAATAATATCGGCTAAACACTAAAATCTCAGAGAAGAGGTAACGTGCTCATTAAAATACATCCGACCTTAACGAGTAAAGTTCTGATGCATTTAGGTCAGATGAGCCACTCCGATGCGGTTGTCATCGCAAACAATACGTTCTTCGTCGACCGCTTCGAACGCGACGACCTGGCGGAAGAGACCTACATCATGATCCGCACGGAGGAAACCCAAGCCCACGCGAATGCGCTGCTGCGCAAGGGACTCGCGCGACCAGACGATAACGAAGGGGTCGGGGGATGATGGCCGGGCATCCCCTTCTTGAGGTCACCGGGGCAAGCAAAAGCTTCCCCGGAGTCCTGGCCCTACAAGACGTTCACTTCGACCTGAGGCACAACGAAGTGCTGGCGCTCGTCGGCGAAAACGGTGCGGGAAAATCGACCCTGATGAAGCTCCTCTCGGGAATCTACACCCCCGATCGCGGCGAATTCTTCCTCAACGGAAAGCGCATCACCCCGGCACACCCGAGGCACGCCCAAGAACTCGGCATCAGCATTATCCACCAGGAGTTCAATCTCATGAACGACCTCACGGTGGCACAAAACATTTATATCGGCAGGGAACCGCGCGGTGCCGGATTCTTCGTGTCGGAAAAACGCCTGAACGAACAGGCCTCGCAGCTCTTCGGCCGCCTCCACCTCGACCTTGACCCCCGGCACCGCGTGGGAGAACTCACCGTTGCTCTCCAACAGATGGTCGAGATCGCCAAAGCGCTCTCGTTCAACGCTCGAATCCTCATCATGGACGAACCCACCGCCGCGCTCAACGACGCAGAGGTCAAAACGCTTTTCGAGCTTATCGCGCGTTTCAAAAGCCCCGAAACCGGGGTGATCTACATCTCTCACCGAATGGATGAGTTGAGCGAAATTTCCGACCGCATCACGGTTCTGCGAGACGGCAGCTACATTGACACGGTCAACACCGCCGAAACCGGGATGAAAACCGTGATCTCGCTCATGGTGGGCCGAGAGATCACGGGCGAGGTGCGGCCAGACCAGGCGGGGGAGGGGGCGACAACCCCCGAACCCGTTCTCGCCGTCAGCGGGCTCAGCACTAAGGCCCTTCTTCGAAACGTTAGCTTCGACCTGCGCCGGGGTGAAATACTTGGCCTGGCGGGGCTTATGGGGTCGGGTCGCACCGAGGTGGCCCGGGCCATCGTCGGGGCTGACCCGATCAAATCGGGCACGATCACCCTGCACGGAAAACCCGTTCGGATCGGAAACCCCGCGATCGCGGCCTCTCTCGGGATCGGCTACCTGTCTGAGGATCGCAAGGCCTTCGGCCTCCTCCTGGAACGAGACGTCTCCGAAAATATTGCGCTCAGCTCCCTCTCTTCGTTCAGCCGGATGGGCCTTGTGCGTTCCCGGGAGATCCGCCGGGCCGCAAGGGAATTGGTGGGCTCGCTCGCGATCAAAACACCGTCGATCACCCAGCAGGTGAAGAACCTCTCCGGGGGCAACCAGCAGAAGGTCGTGATCGCCAAGTGGCTGACAAAAGACTGCGACATTCTCATTTTTGATGAGCCAACGCGCGGTATCGATGTGGGCGCTAAAGAAGAAATCTATGCGCTACTGAACGAGCTGGTCGCGGGAGGAAAGTCGATCATCATGATCTCGTCTGAGCTGCCAGAGGTGCTGCGAATGTCGCACCGGATAGCGGTGATGAGCGAGGGAAGACTCACGGGCATCCTCGACAATCGAGAGGCAACGCAGGAAAACATTATGGAACTCGCCACGCGCGTCAGCGATGACAGGGGTGCGGGTTCACCGACAAACGACGAAGGAGTCCGCAGATGACAGCCGTAGAAACCCCTGCCCCGTCGGCCCTCGGAGGCCGATTCGCACACAAAATCCGCGGACAATTGCAGCAGCTTTTGGCCTTTGCCAGCCTGATTGCCATCGTGGTGTTTTTTGCGATTGCGAGCCCGCACTTTTTTACCACGTCTAATATCGTGAGCATCCTGGTCGCGGCTACCGTGACGGGAATCCTGGCGCTCGGCACCACGTTTGTGATCATCACCGGGGGAATCGACCTCTCCATCGGCACGGGCATGGTGCTCAGCGGTGTGATGACGGGGGTCTTTCTCACCTATTGGGGGTGGCCGCTGTGGGCCGGGGTGCTCGGGGCCGTCATGTTTGGCGCGCTGATCGGGTTTGTCAACGGGGTAAACGTGTCGATCCTGAAGATTCCGCCCTTCATCGCCACGCTCGCCATGATGCTTGTGGCAGCCGGTCTCTCGCTGGTGATCAGCGGAACCAAGCCGATCTACTTCACCGATACGCCCGGCTTCTCCTCCATCATGAACCTCTCGATCATTCCGGGTGCGCGCCTTCCCCTCGGTGTGGTCATCTTTCTCGGCATGATCGCGATCGCCGCGGTGCTACTCTCGTATACCGTGTTTGGGCGCTACACCTTCTCGATCGGAAGCAACGAGGCAGCCACAGCCCTCTCGGGTGTCAGCGTGGTTCGGTGGAAGGTGCTGATCTACACGGTTTCTGGCCTGTTCGTGGGTGTCGCCGGGGTGCTTTCCGCGTCGCGGTTGAGTTCGGCACAGCCCACGGGGGGAATGGGGCTCGAATTGGAGGCGATCGCGGCCGTCGTGATCGGCGGAACCTCGCTCCAGGGCGGAAAGGGTTCAATCGTGGGAACCGTGATCGGTGCCCTGATCATGGCCGTACTCACCAATGGTTTGCGCATCATGTCGATTCCGCAGGAATGGCAATCGGTTGCGGTTGGCGTGGTGATCTTGCTCGCGGTATACCTCGATATTTTGCGGCGGCGGGGTGCCTAGCGAGTTCCTCGCGGCGGATACCCAAAGACGGGGTGAGCCTTCGGTCTCATCACAAAACAACAGGAGAGTTCAGATGAAAATAACAAAGAAGTTTTTGACTCCGATAGCGCTGGCGGGAGCACTATTGGTTTCAACCGTGGGATGCACTGACGACGACGGTTCGGCCGGCGGCGGCAAGCCAACCATTGCCATCGTATCAAAGGGGTTTCAGCATCAATTTTGGCAAGCGGTGAAGCAGGGAGCGGAGCAGGCCGCGGCAGAGTTTAACGTCACCATCACGTTTGAGGGCCCGGACACGGAGTCGGATATTGACCAACAGATTCAGATGCTCCAGACCGCGCTCGATCGCAGACCTGCCGCCATCGGCTTTGCGGCGCTCGACAGCAGGGCCGCCGAACCGTTTTTGCAACAGGCAAAAGACGCCGGCATTCCGGTGATCGCCTTTGATTCTGGGGTAGACAGCAATATCCCCCTCACCACCGCATCGACCGATAACAGGGTGGCCGCGGCGGAGGCTGCGAAGCATATGGCCGATCTCATCGGCAACGAGGGCAAGGTGGCTCTTGTGATTCATGACCAAACCTCACTCACCGGAGTTGATAGGCGCGAGGGTTTTGTCGAGTACATCAAGAAGAATCATCCCAATATTGAGATTGTCGATATCCAATACGGCGGTGGCGATCAGGCCAAGTCTGCCGATCTAGCCAAAGCGATTCTCTCCGCAAACCCTGACCTCACGGGGATCTACGCGGGCAACGAGGGTTCCGCCGTCGGCGTGGTTCAGGCGGTAAGCGAGCTGGGCCGGGAGGGCGAGGTTTCCATCATCGGCTTTGACTCCGGGCACGCTCAGGTGAACACCATCAAGAGCGGCATCATGGCGGGAGCGGTCACGCAGAACCCGGTCGGTATCGGCTACGAAACGGTGAAGGCCGCGGTTGAGGCAATGAATGGCAAGACCCTACCCAAAAACATCGACACCGGGTTCTATTGGTATGACAAAACCAATCTGAGCGACCCAAAGATCGCCGCGGTTCTTTACGAATAGTTCTTGACGAATAACATAGTGCGTGTGGTAAGGGCCCCACGGTTACTTTCCGCTTTAGCCTCAGGGGGCGGGAGAAGGGAGCCACTGCGCTTTGCCGGTCACGAGGCGCGGTCGGATAAACCGGTGCCATTCCCGATTGTACGTGAAAAATTCGGGTTCCCGATTAGCTGGTGAGGTGGCGCGCACCAGACTGGTATGCTGCTTGCCGACAAAGCCTATGCCGCTGGTGTGAATCGTGACGACGTGTCGGCGCGATCGTCCCAGAGAAGACGCACAAACGAAAAGGCAACCGTGGCGGGAGGCTGTCACGAATCCCTATTCTGAGCAATACAGGGATTGGAATGGGTTGAGCGGGGGTTATGAGGAGACGCGCCCTAGAGGCTAA
This sequence comes from Lysinibacter sp. HNR, assembly GCF_029760935.1. Taxonomy (NCBI): domain Bacteria; kingdom Bacillati; phylum Actinomycetota; class Actinomycetes; order Micrococcales; family Microbacteriaceae; genus Lysinibacter; species Lysinibacter sp. HNR. The sequence goes on from NZ_CP121684.1 coordinate 2,323,264, forward strand.
AAACGCTACCGGACATGATCGCTATCTCGGAGGTACAGTTACGAGACAGAGTATCGCGGAGTCTTGACACCAGATTGTCATCACCCATCAGCCATGCCTGCACGCGGGGCGCATCATCGCAGATCATCTCGCTAGCCCAGGCGGAGACCGCACGAGCAGTTTTATCTCCCGCCGCGCTCGTGATATGCGGATGCTGGCGGACAAGCCAGGTGACCACCATACGTGCGGGAACATCCAGATGGACAATCTGTTCTGATCGTTCAACCTCAATAAAGATTCTGCCGCTGGCGCACAGAGGAAGGGTTGCGATTCCCCACTCGACCTGAGTCAGAGAATTTTCGTCACCAACGATGAGGTACTGGGGAAGATCCAGTACTCTCTTACGGTGTGAACGACGAAGAGGTGACGACATAGTTTCCAAGTATAGGCCAGCCTCACCTTAGTTGGCTAGCCCCGATTAGGTAATTTTTTATGAGGCCCGCATCGTGGTGACGTATCTTTCAATGAGATGCAGAGCGCAGACAAAACAGTCAATCTTGTGAGGAGGCCGAAGCGTTTCGGCGCACACCGAAGGGGTGGGCGGTATAACCCGCCCACCCCTTCGGTCTCGCTAGAGTGCCTCTCCGCTTTCGAGCTCTTGTCTCGCGCCGGAGGTAACCCTACGGCGAGCAAGAAGCAGGGTACCCGCTGCAAGCAACGCAAGGGTTAAGAGGACAAACGGAAGCGTCTGAGATCCTGTTCGCGAAAGCTCCGACTGCGGTCGTGAGAGCGGCACTCCCGAGTTATCAGGATCAATTGAGGGACCCGGGTCTGCTATGGGCGGTAAAGCGACGACAAACCCCAAGGAGTAGTTGCTTCCACGCAGATCGGGCAGTCTATCGGGGGTGATGGAGTCAACCGTTGCTCGCGCCTCCAGCAACTCGTCGTCCTCGGGAAGCGTTTTAGTGCTGACCATAATATCGGTTGCCCAGGTCTCACCCGCGCTCAGCTCCCCAATCACACAGGCAAGCTCCAGATCATTCACCGTGCAGAGCGGATGATCCAGTACCATCTCAACCGCACCCGCATCCAGGTTAAACGTCGCGACAACACCCTCGGCGTCGTCTCCCTCGTTCCGTACGCCCAGCTCAAGATCAACAGGTGTTCCGGGCTCCACCGCCTCGGTGGGACCCGTGATCGAGGTGTACAGATCCGTCATCTGCAACTGGGCAACCCGCGCGGAGTTCGATGCCTGATTGTTACTCAGATCGGTGTCCGTTTCGGTTGATCCAACAATTCCCTCAATCGTGACCAGGGAACGTTCATCCCTATCATCGAGAGTCGCTGTAATTGAGCCGCTCAGCGTCTCATCAGTAAAGAGATTATTGGCATAGCAGTTCACGGTGAGACCCTCGACTACACAACCGGGAATATCCGTTGTCAGCGATTGGACCGGACCGTTTACCGTGTAGCTCGTACGAACATTACTCGCAAAATCGGTGGCGGAAAGCAGTGACACCTCTGTGGGAAACGTTACCGTCTCGTCACGGTTAAATACTCCTGAGGGGTCCGCAGCAGCCGGGTCGGGATCGTTAATCTCGATTGCAAGATCCACCAGCGGACCGGTGTCAGATCCCACCACATCAAGCCAGAACGGGGCAAAAACCACCTCGGCCTCCCACACGTTCTTCTGAGCGTCAGCTGGTTCTATCGGGTTGGTGTAGGTCACAACCGGTTCCGGGAGATCGATCCGGTATCCGGTTTCAAGTCCGCCAACTACCCCAACGTGAATTCCGATGTTGCTGATTGTTTGGCGCCGTGAATCATACGTGCACTGCACTTTCTGACCTGAAGCATCGGCAGGCCCGTCCAGGCGGCAGGAGGACGGCATTCCCCTCACGATAAGCTCCGGTGGAATCAGAATATCGGCGACCGTCCCGGGGAAGTCCGCGGGTCCTGCCTGTGAAACCCGATAGGTGAGTATGGTTGAGCCCAGAGAAGTTACCTGCTGGGAAGCGTATCGAATGGTGGTCTGCATAGACCCGTAGGTGTACATAAACATGTCGACGCTGGGGGCCGCAACCCCACTCAGATCAATGTTTCCGCCCACCAGGCTCGCGGTGAGAGTAACCGTGTTCGTGTCAAAAAGCCTGTAGTAATCCGCGGGAATGCCCATCACAAATTGCGGGCTGCGCACAACACTACCGGGATTAACCGTCAGCGGACCACAAATAACATGCCCACCCCTTCCATCGGGTTGTGTACAGTTTCCGCCCAGAACCGTCTGGAGAAGAAAATTCGACCCGTTGTTGCTGATGTCGTAGCGGATATATGCGTCGGTGATGGTCTCGGAACTCGTATTACGGATGCTGGCGGACAGTCCTCCCGTGTCCAGTCCCACCGATCGATCGTGCCCCCAGTTTTCCCACCGGAGCGTTGCGGGCGACGAGTCGTCCGCCTGTGCCGCCGCGGGGGCCGCAAATGTCATGGCGCTCCCCACGAGGACAAAGGCAAGTGTTCCCCCCAGCACTCTCGAAATTTTTCCCAACCTATTACTTATAAAATTCACGCGTCATTCTCCCCTAACAGTGTCATGCTTTTTCAAAGACCGAGTAGAACTCGAAATATTACTTAAAACCGCCAAAGCTTTCGGCCCGGGCGCAAACCACACCTAGGCTGGAGGGTATGGCACAATCACCGCAGGAACCCACGGAATTCTCTTTTCTCGCCGAAGACGCCGAGCGGTACGGTGTTACCCACCTGCCAGCGGTAACCCGGGTGACGGGTGCGGAGGGGCGCGTCAGCGCTCTCCTCTACGGGCGCGTAAAACCACGCGTGACGTTTCTGCACGGTGCGGGACTCAACGCCCACACCTTTGACCCGACTATTCTTATTCTGGAGGAGCCCGCGCTCAGCATAGACCTCCCCGGTCACGGCGATTCCGAGTGGCGGGCCGACGCCGACTACCGTCCACAAACGATAGCCGACGATGTGGCATTGATGATCGCAGAACGCACCGATCCCCACACCCCCCAGGTGCTGGTGGGACACTCCCTCGGTGGATTGGTGGCCACCGTTATAGCCGCCAACCGACCAGAGCTGATTACCGCCCTCGTCCTGGTTGATATTACTCCCGGGCTCACCCCCGAGAGCGGCTCGGAAGCGGTTCGCGAGTTCATCGCGGGTAAAGAAAGTTTTGCCTCGCGCGACGAGATTGTCGACCGTGCCATAGCTTTTGGGATCGGACACAACCGGGAAGTTCTCGCCCGCGGTGTTTTTCTTAATACCCGTCGGCGCACGGACGGGAGATTCGAATTCAAGCATCACCTCGCCAGGCTCGCCGCACTCACGGAGGTAGAGCCTTCGGAGTCAAGTAGCGCATTTTCTCAGAAGTACAGCGCTCTCTGGGAAACGCTCTCCTCGATTCGGATTCCCCTCACGCTGATTAGAGCATCAAACGGGTTTATTAGCGAGGAGGCCGCGAAGGAGTGGCGCACGCGCCTTCCCGAATCCCGCATCATCACGCTCACGGCAGGACACAACATCCAGGAACACGCCCCCGCAGAGCTTGCTGCGGCGATCCGCACAACACTCACGGAGTAAAGGTGCCCCGCACGCCCGCTACCCCACGAGAACGGACACCAGGCGTTCCAGATCAGCATCCGACATTCCTGCGGAACGTAGATAACTTTCAACGGAACCAAAACGCTTTTCAACGTGCAGCAGAGTACTCTCCATCGCCTCCGGCGGGCTACCGCCAAGAATCTTAAGCAGGTTGGGGGTCACCGGAATCCCAAAGGACTCCACCAATCGCACGTGTCGATCCAACCACTCGCCCTCCAGGTTTTTCTCCGTGAGGGAGTAGTCGTGGACTATATCGTCACGATCCACGCCCGCCACGGTCAGGGCAAACGCAATCAGGGTTCCCGTTCGATCCTTACCGGCGGTACAGTGCACCAGAACGGTATCGTCTCCCGTATCCGCGATCGCGGTGAGGGTGGAGGCGTAACTTACCGCGTAGTTATCAACCATGTCGCGATAAAAATCCTCGATACGCATGTTTGGACCCGTAAGCACCTCCTCCGAACCCTGGAAAATCGGAGAGGGAACGGTCGCCACGGAAAGACCCTGGATTTTATTAGGTGCGGCCGCGCGTTCCTTATTATCGCGCAGGTCAAAAATCGTTTTTATGCCCAGCTGAGAAAGGGTTTTTAAACCGGTGTCGGTGAGGTGGTGCAGACCGTCAGAACGCAGAAGCTTGCGTGACCTGATGCGCGCATCGCCCGCCCGCAACCCTCCCGAGTCCCTCATGTTGTAGAGGCCATCAACATCAATTGCACGATCAAGATCCTGGGTCATGACTCAATGATGCCAGGTTTTCATGCGGAGAGAGACATTGTTAGGCGGCAACCGCGTAGCATCGATACATGACCAAAATCCATGAGTTAGGTGCCGTCGAGCTACGAGACAGGCTTGCACGAGGAGAGCTTTCCCCCGTAACCGTGACCGAGCATTTTCTGGACAGAATCGCACAGCACAATCGCACAATCGAGGCGTTTGTAACGGTCACGGCGGACCGTGCCCTCGCCCGTGCTGCTCAGCTAGAGAGCGCCAGATCGCACACCTCGGAGTCTCGCTCCGCGCGGCTCCCCCTACTCTGGGGAATGCCGCTTGCCGACAAAGACCTCTCTGACCGCGAGGGCGTTCCCACTGGACTCGGGTCGCGCATTGGCGGCTCCATTCCCGCATCCTCCGACTATCTCACCCGCTCCATCGACACGGCGGGAGCCGTCAGCCTAGGGAAAACCGCTACCCCCGAGTTTGGGCTCTACGGCTACACCGAAACCGAAGACGGGGCTGCCGCACGGCACCCTCAGGCACCGGAGCTGGGGGCGGGAGGGTCAAGCGGCGGCGCAGCGGCAGCCGTTGCGGCCGGGCTTCTTCCCTTTGCCCCCGGAAGCGATGGCGGAGGCTCCATCCGTATCCCCGCGGCAACAACGGGTCTGGTGGGAATCAAGCCCAGTCGCGGGCTCGTCCCCGCCGACGCGGCCTCCCCACACACCCTCACGGGCGTTGTCTCAGGCCCCATAGCTCATACCGTGGCAGACGCCACACTCCTACTCGACGGGATGTTGCACCCCACCAGAGCCCGTTTTCTTCCGCTTCTCCCCCGCGCCCCGCACACCCTCACAATCGGCACCACCCTCGCGTCTCCGTGGGACAACCACTTCCCCGTTCAGGTCGAACCAGGCGCCCAGGCAGCCTTTCACCGGGCACTCACGGTGCTTGCCGGCCTGGGTCACCGTGTGTTGCCCGATAGCGCGCGCTACCCCGACTTCGACTACTCGTCCATGTTTACAATTGCGTGGCAGCGAGCCGCCGCCTCCATCCCGGTGAGTGATACGCAGGAGGATCTCCTGGGGCCTGTCACCCGCGAGCTCATACACCGCGGGCGGGCGCTCAGCGATGAGCAAAGCCAGCTCAACGACCACAACCTGGGCTACTACGGGGCGGAACTTCGAAGGTTATTTGCGGAGTTTGACGTTGTGATCACACCGGCGCTCGCACAGGGACCGCGCCCCGTGGGGTCATACTCAAGGGACACAGACACAAACTTTTCCCAGCAGGTGTGTTATTCCCCACACACCTCGGCTATTAACGTGGCCGGGCTGCCCGCCGTGGTTGTTCCCGTGGGACGGTTCTCGGTTCCCCACTCCGAGCTCCCCCTCCCCGTGGGGGTTCAGCTTATCGGACGCTTTGGCGACGAAGCCCTCCTGCTTCGTCTGGCGTCCCAGCTAGAATCCGCACTGGGAGAGTAGCCTGTCCCACGAGCCAGGGTGTATTGTCACGTTTGATTACCCCAGCCGGACGGTACGCGTCAGGCACCCACCGCGCGCAGCTCGGTCACAATCGTAAATCCCGCGGTTCCATACGCTACCCGAATCGCGGAGAATCCGGGAAATAGTGTGCGCATAACGACCTGCATATCCACCAAAACTCTCAGCGAAACTCCCCTCTTTTGCGCAGCGTCGGACGGGAGGATCACCAGTTCCGCGGCGGTCTCTAACCCGTTTTCCCGCAGGGCGTTCACAAGCACAACCCGCACCTGTTTGAGGACCTCATCCGCCGGAATATGAACGGTCTTCACCGTAACCGTCGCCGCTAGACGTGGGGCAACACCATCACGCCGATCAGCCTCCGGGTCAGTTGTGAGCCTCACAGCAAGGGTCACCGTCTTAAACAGCGCCGCCGCAAGCTTAAGGGCGGGCCCTTCTGCGGGAACCCTGGCTAAGACGAGGTCTAGGAGGTATTCTCCCTCGGCCTCGCGTATATTATCGATAAAATCGGGCGCCCACTGCGAGGCCAGCGCCACAACCTCCGGGGGAGAGAGTTCGATCTGCATAGTCTCTGATACTAGCGGTAAATGTGTCACAGAAGGTGACGATGCGCTACTGATCGAGCGCGGGTACAGATTCGAGCAGTCTGATCGTGTAGGGATGATCCGGGTTACTCAGGACGCGCGCGACGGGTCCGTGCTCCACGATACGCCCCTCCGTCATCACGTGAACGGTGTCGCTCATGCCCTGCACCATCCCGATGTCGTGTGACACGATCACCAGGGTAAGGCTGAGCTCTGTGCGGAGCTCCCGGAATAGGTCGAGAACCTGGGTTCTCACCGTCACGTCAAGAGCGCTCACAGGCTCGTCTCCCACGAGGAGGCGCGGCTTGTGTGCAATGGCTCGAGCCAGGGCGATACGCTGCCGCTGTCCCCCCGAGAACTCGTTTGGGTACCGCTCCGCGCTGCTCCCGGAAAGTCCCACCTGGTCGAGCACCTCTGCAACGCGTGCGCTGTGGCTGCCGGGAATGTCCAGGGCGCGAAGCGGCTCGGCAATGATATCGAAGGCCGTCATCCGGGGATCAAGCGAGGCGTATGGGTCCTGAAACACAATTCCGCTCTGCCTGCGAAGCCACAGCATCCGGTCTTTTCTGTTGTTCACAACCGCGCGTCCATCAAACGTCACGGTTCCTGACGTCGGTGTACCCAGCCCCAGAAGGATTCGAACGAGGGTACTCTTACCCGAACCCGACTCACCTATTACGGCCACCGACTCCCCCTCGTGCACGGTGAGCGAAACGTCGCAGAGGGCGTGCCTGATCGGGGTGGGACCAAGAAGTTTTGAGCGCGGAAGCCGGTAGTCGCGCACGATGTTTTTTGCCACGATGAGCGGAGTTTTTTCAGCCATCCATGCCTCCCCGTGATTTGTCCACCGCTTCGCCCAGCTGTTTTTCCGATGCTTCGCCTACCACCCCGCCCGGCAGGGTTGCCGCGGCTCTATTCGACGGTTTCTTCCACGACAGTTCCCTGGCCGCAGACACCAGAGCCTGAGTCACCGAGTGACGAGGAGAACGTAACACCGTGGAAGCGGTACCCCTTTCAATAACCCGCCCCTCGTGGAGCACGATCATCTGGTCTGCAACCTGCGAGAGAACGGCCAGATCATGGGTGATAAAGACCAGGCTCATTTCTGTGCTGTCTGTGAGCCTGCGAAACAGGGCCAGTATCTCTTTTTGCACGGTAACGTCGAGGGCGGTTGTGGGTTCGTCCGCGATGAGTATTCTCGGGTTTGTTGCGATCGCCGCCGCGATGGCCGCGCGCTGTCGCTGCCCTCCCGACACCTGGTGCGGATAGGCGCGAACAATCGAATCCGGGTTTGGCAAGCCAACGCGGGTGGCCAGTTCGATAGCGGTGGCCCTCTCCTCAGCCCGGGTTAGAGAATAGTGGATACGCAGGGCCTCCGTCATCTGTTTACCCAGGCGACGAAGCGGGCTCAGCGCGGTTTGTGGTTCCTGGAAAACGATACCGATCTGGTCACCGCGGATCTGGGCAAGCTCGCGGTCAGCAAGACCAACAAGCTCACGATCGCCGTAGCGGATACTTCCGGTCACGGACGCCCCCTCGGGCAGTAGACCCAGAATCGCCAGAACCGTGAGCGACTTGCCAGACCCGGACTCACCGATAATGCCAAATGATTGCCCAGCGGGAATGCTAAAACTCACGGAGTCGACCACCCGCCTGCCGCGCAGCTCGATGGTGAGATCGGTAACCTCGAGGTTCATCGCGGTCCGCCCAGGGTTCGAAGCTGACGCAGGGTTCGATTCGTCCCGGCGTAGCGGGTGAGCTTGGGATCGGTAACTTCGCGCAGGGCATCACCAATCAGGTGAAAAGCCAAAACCGTCACGGTGATAGCTAGGCCCGGCCAGACCACCGCGAAGGGATGCTCTATCACAAAGGACTGGGTTTCCTGAAGCATCCGACCCCACGAGGGGGTCGCGGCTGGCGCCCCAAAACCCAGGTAGCTGAGCCCCGCCTCGGCCAGCAGGGACACGGCCGCCGTGAGCGAGAGCTGCACGATCAAAACCGGGGTAACCCCCGGGAGAACGTGCCTCCGCAGAATCCCGCCTCGGGTCACCCCCGCTGCCCTCGCCGCCAGAATAAAGTCGGCACCCGCAACCTGCCGCAGCTCCGGTCGCAAAACCCGGGCGATGTTTACACCGTTGCTGATTCCCACGGCCACGATGACCACGCCGATCGATCCCCCCAGGCTTGCCACCATCATCATGGCGAGGAGCAGCGTGGGAAACGCGATGAGAACATCAATAAGAACGGCGATGGGCTCACGCACCCACCGCGAGGAAAAAGCGCCAAGAACACCAAAAATGCTTCCCACAACCGCCGCGAGAAGAGTAGAACCGGCCACCACCAGCACGGCAACTTGAGCACCGACCATGAGGCGCGAGAAAATATCCCGACCCACGTTGTCGGTACCCAAAAGATGCTCAAACGATGGGGGTTGCCAGCGGGCAAAGGCGTCTGCGCTATTGGGGTTGTAGGGGGTCCAAAACAGCGACACAATCGCGGTGACCACGATAAGGGCGATCACTACCAGGGCGGCGACCCCCGTACGGTGCCGAATCAACCGAGCGAACCAGGATTTTCGGGGCTTTGCGGTGTGCACGTTCATCGCCCCCTCCCCTCCCAGCTATTGTCAAGCTGCCGGGGATCAATTATACGGTGCAAAATATCGACCAGAGTTCCAATGATGAGGATCATCGCGGTGATCACCAACACCTCACTCTGCACCTTTGACAGATCTCGATTACCCACGTCAACAACCAGCATTCGCCCCACACCCGGCAGGTTGTAGAGCTGCTCAACAACCACCGCACCCACCACGAGGGCGGCAATCTGAAGCCCCAGAACCGACACGAGGGAGAGGCCCACAACGGGAAGTCCCCGGGTAATAAGTGCGCGCGTGTGGGTGAGACCCCGGGCAGCGGCCGTGCGCACGTGGTCGGCGCCGAGCGCCGAGAGCGTTGCGCTGCGCACAAAACGCAGCAGCACCGCCCCCTCAATCAGACCGATCGTGAGGGCTGGAAGAATCAGAGAACGCAGCGCGGTGCCCGGCTCTGCCCACCCTCGCAACGGGAACCCCTGTGCGGGAAACAACCCCAGGCCCCCCGAAAAAATCGCGATCAGCATGAGGCCCGCCCACACCACGGGCACCGCGGCGGCGGTAATTGATAGAACCGTGATCGCACGGCCTACAAAACGTCGGTGCCACACCGCCGCAAGAATACCCAGCGGAAAGGCGATCACTCCCCCGATAAAGAGCGCGAGTAAGGCAAGCGGCCCCGTCACCTGAAGTCTTTGTAGGAGTTCCTCGGCAACAGGGGTGTTTGTGACCACGGAATTGCCCAGGTCGAGACGCAGGAGTCCCCAGACCCACTCACCGTATTGGGTCCAAAGCGGCTGACTCAACCCCAAAGATTCACGGATGGCCTCCACCCGTTCGGGGGTCGCCTCAGTTCCCGCTATCGTCTGCGCAACATCACCCGGCAAGACTCGCAGGGCAACAAAAATGACCACGCTGGCTACAAACAGCCCCCCAAGCAGATTGAGGAACCGAACAATTATAAATCGGGTCACTTCATTACTGTAACGCCGGCAACGTTCAAGCGTGCGTTGGTGCCCTGCACGGGAAAGTTCTTTACCCGCTCGTTAACCGCCGTGATCGGGGTGAGGTTATAGACCCACTTAGCCGGGGCGTCCTCGGCCACAATCTGTGCGGCACTCGCCAGGAGATCATCAACCTGACGTTCGTCTGTTGCCCGGAGCGCCTGATTGTACAGACTGGTGACCTCGGGGTTGCTGTATCCAAAGTAGTAGTCAGGATTGGTGTAATTGACAAGGTCACGCTCTTCAACGTGGTTCACGTAGCTCAGGTCAAAATCGTGGTTGGTGTATACATCCTGCAGCCACGTTGCAAACTCAACCTGTCGGAGTTGGAGTGTGATTCCCACATCTGCCAGCTGTGAGACCAGCAGGTTGGGAACCGTCAACTCGTAGGTGTTTGAGAGCGTAAGCGTCAATGTGATGTTTTGTTGCCCCGTCTCTTGAAGAAGTTTTCTGGCGTTTTCGGGATCGTAGGCGTTGATCTTTGTGAGGTCACGATACCCGGGATCCGTCGGGGGTATCGGCCCGCCCAGGGCCCTGCCGGTGCCGTCAAGCGCCTCAATAATTGCTTCCTGATCAATCGCCTGGCTGATGGCGGTACGCACGCGCTCATCGGTAAAGGGAGCCTTGGCGTTGTTGTACGCGAGGGTAAACACATCGGAACTATCACCCGTGTGAAGCGTGAACTCCGGACCGTTTTCATACCGGCCCTTGAGCGTTCCCGGAACGGCGGTCTGTACATCAATATCGCCGCTCAGGGCAGCATTGATCGCCGCGTTGGGGTCGGTTATGTAGAGAAAATCAACCGTCTTCACCCCCGCGCTTTTACCGTAATAGTCATCAAAACGGGTGAGGGAGAGGGAGTCTCCCTGCCTCCAAGTACCCAGAGTGAAGGGTCCCGTCCCGTTGGTAGAGTCCCTGTAATTAATGGTTGCAGCCTGTTCATAAATGAGACCGGCACGACCGGTAAGCGACCACAGGAGCATGGAGTTGGACTCATCCAGGGTGAGCACCACCGTGTTATCATCACTCGCGGTGATCGCAGTCACTCCCGCAAGCGCAGCACTACCCTTGAAGGAGACATCGTCACGCGTTGTGGTGAGAGACCCGACGACATCGTCGATTGTCATGTGAGCCCCGCTGTGAAAGACAACATCGTCGCGCACTTCAAAGGTGTAGGTAAGCCCATCATCCGACACCGAATACTTGCTGGCGAGCGCGGGAACAATCTCGGACTCCGGGGTGAGGGCGATCAGCCCCTGATAGACGTTGCCAATAAGGGCCTGGTCCAGCGCAGCACCCGATGTTTTTTGGATGTCGAGGTTGGTGGGACCTAAGACTAAGCCAACACGGAGCGTACCGTCCACGTCGACAGTATCCGAGGGCGGAGCCGCCTGTTCGGAGGAGAGCTGGTTCCACAGGAGTGCTCCGCCCACAACGGCTAACACGGCAACAATCGCAATGACAGCGTAGAGGGGTCCCCTCTTTTTGCGTGATTTCTTCTCAAATGTGAGATTTCCCGGGCCTGTTGGTTCTGCTGGAGTCGGTGCCTGAGACATTCGTGTGCTTTCGTAAAAGGGCGCGTGCTGTTTACACGCTGGGGTTAATATTATTCGACTTCAGTCCCAAAAGGTATGTCTGGGTGGGTTTGTCATGCCTGTCGTTTTGCGTCAAGTGCGGCTTGGTAGAGATCACGTTTACCGTGGCCGGTGTGTTCCGAGACCTCAGCCGCAGCATCTTTGAGCCGCGTCCCCTCCGCAACCAGCTCACGCACACGGGCAACAGCCTCGTCAAAACCGACCGACCTGCGCCTCGCACCCTCAACAACCAGGCAGATCTCTCCGCGTACCCCACCCGCCGCCCACTCGGCAAGCTCCTCGGCCGTACCCCGAACGACTTCTTCGTACATCTTGGTGAGTTCCCGGCACACGGCAACGCGCCTAGACCCGCCAAAAGTCGCGGCAATATCGGTAAGGGAGGAGGCCAGACGGGCGGGCGACTCGAAGAAGACCATGGTTCGGTTCTCCGCAGCAAGCTCGGTGAGCAGAGCAAGACGCTCACCCTGCTTGCGGGGTAAAAAACCCTCAAAAGAGAAACGGTCCGTGGGCAGCCCAGAAACCGCGAGCGCCGTGATGACCGCGGAGGGGCCGGGGAGAGCTGTGACTCGCACCCCCTTCTCGGCGGCCAGGGTAACCAGGTGGTAGCCGGGGTCTGAAACGGTGGGCATTCCGGCGTCGCTCAGCACAACGATGTCGATATCCGCAGCCTCTGCCACCAGCGTAACCGCACGCTCCCTCTCGTTGTGGTCGTGCAGGCTGACGATTCGGGGGTGATTGGTGATGCCCAGCGAGCGCAGGAGGTGCGCTGCGGTTCGGGTATCCTCAGCCGCAAGCACGGTTGCCCCCTCCAGCGTCTCCACAAGACGACGAGAGGCATCACCAAGATTACCGATTGGTGTGGCGGCAAGAATTATCATCCTCCCAGATTACTTCCTCCACGGACGAGTATCACCCTGTGCTGACCTCTAAAGAGGGAACGCTAACATAAGGTTCGTGACTATCCCACAATCCCTGCCGGAACACCGCGCACCACAGACGTCGCAGATTTCGCGACGGGTACCACACACGCGGCGGTTCGCACGGCTTCAGGGAACCGTGGCAAGATGGTTGCTGAGCTGGCGCTGGCTTGTGAGGCGCTGGACCACGAACCCGGTGAAACGGAGAAGGCTGGGCTGGTATGCCATCTGGGGTGTCACGCTTTTAGCGGCGATTGCACGCCTGTGGAATCTGGGGCACCCCAATTTTCTGGTTTTTGATGAGATCTACTATGTACGCGACGCGTACAGTCAACTTCTTTTTGGCTATCCCACCCGCTGGCCGGAAGGTCTGGGGGAACTTTTTGGCTCGGCGGAGCTTGCTCGGGTTCTTCCCGACGCGTCGTATGTGGTGCATCCCCCGCTGGGTAAGTCGCTGATCGGTCTGGGGATGCTCGTTCTTGGGGCCGACAACGGTTGGGGCTGGCGCATCAGCACGGCGCTGATAGGTGTGGCCGCCGTCTTTGTCCTCATGATGCTGGCACGACGATTGTTTCGCTCCACCCTGATCGCCGTTTTTGCCGGTTTTCTCATGGCGATCGACGGCCTCGCAATCGTGATGTCGCGGATCAGCCTGCTCGATAACTTCCTGATGTTCTTTGGCCTTCTGGGCGCGTGGCTTGTTGTGCTCGACAGGGAAAGATATCTTCGCCGCTGGCAGTCCTGGCTCCGTCAACATCCCACCCCGGGGTCACGCGGTGAGTGGGGACCGGTCCTGTGGAACAGGCCGTGGTTGATTGCCGCGGGGGTCGCGTTTGGGCTGGCCACCGGGGTCAAGTGGTCGGGACTATATTTTCTTGCCGCCTTTGGTCTGTACGTCGTGATATACGATCTGGTGCTGCGCCGTCGAGCGGGCCTCAGCATGTGGTTTAGCGCCACCGTGGTACGACAGGGTATTCCAGCGTTTATTGCGATGGTTCCCGTGGCGTTTATCACCTATCTCACCACGTGGACGGGGTGGATCCTCACCTCCGAAGGGTGGAACCGCGGGTGGGCTGGTCAGCCGGGTAACGCCGCAACCGGCTTCTTCTCCTGGGTGCCACACTGGGCACAGAGCCTCTGGAACTATCACGTGACCATGTTTGGGTGGCACTCGAATCTGCAGCAGGAGCATCCCTATCAGGCGCATCCGCTCACCTGGCCTCTCGCGCTTCGCCCCACCAGCATGTACTTTGAGTCCTTTGAACCGGGTAAAGACGGGTGTGTGGGATCCACCTGCAGCGAGGCAATCAGCTCACTTCCCAATCCGCTTCTGTGGTGGGCGGGGCTCGCCGCCATCGTCTATCTGGTCTATCGACTGCTGCGCTATCGAGACGGCATCTCCTTTTTTATTCTTGTTGGGGCCGCCAGCGGATACCTGCCGTGGCTGCTCACCTGGGATCGCACGGCGGTGTTCCAGTTCTACACGATTGCCTACGCACCCTTTGTGTATCTTGCCCTCGCCTACACTCTGGGTTGCATTCTCGGGCGTTTCCGCCCCCTCCGCCCGCACACCGGGGGAAACCGGCTTGGGCCGTCCTCAATCGAGACATCGTTGACTGTCGAACCGAGCCCGCTGGCACACCAAAAAACCGCGGGGAAAAACACCGCAGGACGCTACTGGGTCATCATGATTCTGCTGGTGTTCACGCTCGTGAGCATCTATTTTTACCCGGTGTGGACGGGACAGCGCACCAGTTTCTTCTTCTGGCAGATGCACATCTGGATCCCCCGTTTCCCACTGCCCGGCGGCGGATCGATCGGTTGGAACTAGGCCGTCTGAGGTGCCGTGTCGCTCATCCCTCAGCAGTCCCAACCGTTAGCGCAGACGAAATGCACGATGCGTACCACGGCGCCCGTGATTGCTGTCACACAGAGTCGTTAAATGCGGCGAGCTTCACAAGATCGCGGCGGACCTGCTCCGGTGTATGAGGAACGGTGTCGAGAGTGTGGTGCGTGGATGCGCCTTCGATATAGGTATTGATTGCCCGGGCAGCCTCATCGTCAAAATGGTCACGGAGCGCGGTATAACCGGCATCAATCATCTCGTGTACGAGGGGACGAAACTCGGCACGGCGAGCGGAGATCGCGTAGAGCTCGTAGGTGAGAGGATAAATGTTCTGGTCGGCTCCAAAATCATCGTATATCAGGGAGACGACGGCTTCGATGGCTTCTTCGGCTCCCGTCACGTTACGTAGCCTGGTCTCAACGAGGGCCAGTATCTGCAGGGCAAAGCGATGAAAAGCTTCGTAGATAAGCTGGTCGATGCCGGTGAAGTGGTAGGTCATTGATCCCAGGGGGACACCACAGCGTTTGGCTACCACTCGGTGCGACGTTCCCGCGACCCCAAACTCGGCGATGCACTCCATAGCGGCATCAATGATTCGATCGCGGCGACCCTCGTCGACCTGGTTGACCATATTCCTCGACTCTCCCGGCTACGTCATTCTCTGGGTCCAGATAGTGCGAGCCTACACGATCCTCTGCGGCGGAGGTGGCTCCGTCAGGGCGGCCACCTCCGTCACGTCACGACAGCGCCAGCCAAGCGGCGCTGTCCGGTGGGAGTGTGTCGGAGACACCCTCGACACTCGCGATAAGAACCTGCGCTTCAGAGGCAATGGGCCTGGGAACGGTGCCGAGATTGAGCATAACTCGTGTACGCCCGTGATCGTTGATGAGATCAAACGCGAGCAGATCCGCACCAAGATCGACAAACTCAAACGTCGCGCTCCCGAGCTCGTACTGTCGACGGATGCTGAGCAGCATGCGGTAAAGCTCGAGGGTAGAGTCGTCGCGTCCGAGTTGCTGATCGACCGCATAATCTCCAAAATCGATCGGCTGCGGGAGCCAGGAAGCACCGGTGTTATTAAAACCAAATGCCGCTGAGCCCTTCTCCCAGGGTACCGGTACGCGGCATCCGTCACGGCCGAGGCGGTGGCCACCACCGCGGATAAAGTCCGGGTCGGTGCGGGCCTCGGCGGGGAGTTCGATCACCTCACGCAGGCCCAGTTCTTCACCCTGGTACACGTAGGAGCTGCCGGGAAGGGCCAGCATCAGTGTTGCGGCTGCTCGGGCTCGTCGCAGACCGAGTTCGAGGTCGGGCTCGGGCTCGGTGGCTTCGAGTATCCACGGGGCCATCGTCTGGTCTACTCGGACAAGGCGCGTAGCGGGGCGAATCACATCGTGGTTTGATATCACCCAGGTTGCGACCGCTCCCACGGAGTCCGCGTTACGGAGTGTGGCGAGAATTTGGGTGCGGAGCGAGTCAACATCCCACGTCGCGCGCATGAAGTCAAAATTGAACGCCTGCTGGAACTCATCCTCGCGGATGTACATGGCAAGCCTGTCATGCGGGGTAACCCAGGCCTCGGCGACCATCGCCCGATCCCCCGGGTAGCTGTCCAGAATCGTTCGCCACTCCCGGTAGATCTCGTGTACCCGATCCTGGTCGGCAAACGGCATCGCGTTGGTGGGGAGAACACCCCTATTATAGGCGTCCCAGTCAACCTTGTGATCGGGATACCCCGGAGCTTTGATCAGGTGATGGGCAACGTCAATACGGAACCCATCGACACCGCGGTCAAGCCAGAAGCGGAGAGTGTCGGCAAACATCTCGCGTACCTCGGGGTTTTCCCAGTTCAGGTCAGGTTGTTTGCGATCGAAGAGGTGGAGATACCACTGCCCGTCCTCGACCTGCGTCCATGCCGGCCCACCAAACTCGCTGGGCCAGTTGTTGGGGAGTCCGTGATGGTCGACAAAACAGTACCGGTCGCGTTCGGGCGACCCCGGGCCGGCCACGAGTGCCGCTTGAAACCACGGGTGCTCATCACTGGTGTGGTTCGGGACGATGTCAATGATCACGCGTAACCCTAGATCGTGGGCGGTGGCGATAAGGTCGTCGGCGTCGGCAAGCGTTCCGTACATCGGATCGACGTCGCGATAGTCGGCAACATCGTACCCGCCGTCGGCTTGGGGGGAGGGGTAGAACGGGGAGATCCAAATCGCGTCTACACCCAGATCACGGAGGTAACTGAGGCGGCTGGTAATACCGGGAAGGTCACCGTTCCCATCGCCGTTTGAGTCGGCAAACGATCGTGGGTAAACCTGGTAAACCACCGCGGTCCGCCACCATTCCGCGCCGGCGGAGGGAACATACATCAATCCTCCGCTCGGGGCGATGATTTCCGATTGAGTGGGGCTGGTCATGCGTTTGCCTCCGTAGTAGTGTAGGCGGACTCGGCGCGGCGCTGCCGCAGGTCTTCAAGAATCTGCGGGTATTCCTTGTCGAGGCGGTAGAACCACAACAGGCCCGCCATCGCAATTGCAAAGATGAGTGGCAACCAGATGAAAACGAAGCTGATTGCGGTGATCGCGGATGTCGGCTGTGTCGCCTCACCTCCCTCGATGAATCCACCAAACCCGAGCGTCCAACCGATGGCAACACCACCGACAGCTCCGCCAATCTTCTGCCCGATAGTCGCTCCGGCAAAAACCAATCCTTCCGCGCGAATACCGCTGCGCCATTCTTCGTACTCGATCGTGTCGCCAATCATCCCAAACAGAACGGCAAACATCGCACCGACGCCCACCCCGCCGATGGAGAGCCCGATCAGCACGACCGAAAGCGAGGATGGAGCAACGGCGATTATCAGTTGACCGGCCACTATGGCTATGGCCCCAAACATTGATATATTCCGTTTCCCGATCAACCGCACCAGCGGAATCGCAAGAAATACACCGGCGATTTCAACGACTGTACGGAATGTGAACAGCATCGTTGACAGGTCCTCGTCACCGAGCCTGTATTGAGAATAGTAGGGGTAAATCCCCACCAGGCCGTACGTGGTTAGCAACAGAACACCGTACAGGGTAAGTTGCAACCAGTACTTGTTGCGCAGGATCGATTTTAATCCCTCACGGATCGTAAATGGCCGCCCAGCTATCATCACGGCAGTATCGGAGCCCTCTTCTCGAGCCCGAGCATCCGCCGAAACAATACGCTCTTTAGAGAAGACGAACACGATGAAGAACAGTAGAACCGCGAGCCCGCCGTACAGGGAGAACGTCATCGTCCACGCACCGGCACCACCGCCGAAGGTCTCCACGAGCGGCAGCGTGAGCGCCGCAACAATGAGAGCTCCCGCGTATGCACCCACCATACGGTAGGTGCTCAAGAGGCCGCGGTCGGCGGCGTCCTCGGTCATCAGCGCGCTCAGCGCGCCGTAGGGGATATTCATTGCGGTGTACACAATGACGCCGGAGAGCATATAGGTTACAAAGGCATAGACAATTTTGCCGGTCTCACCCAGATCCGGGGCGGTAAACAGCAGCGCCGCGCTTACCCCGTAAGGAAGCGCAAGGAACAGTATCCAGGGGCGCGCCTTGCCGAACCGCGACTTGAGCTTCTCCATCAGCACTCCGACCACAAGATCCCACACCCCGTCCAGCAAACGGGCAACGAGGAACATTGTTCCGACGATGGCTGCCGGGATACCGACGATCTCCGTGTAGAAGAACATAAGGTACGTGCCGGTCGCAACGTATACGAGGTTGAAAGCGAGATCTCCGCCAGAATAGGCAATCTTCTCGAAGAAGGGCACACGGGTAGTCGCCGTGCCTCCGAATCTGGACATCACAAACGATCCTTTCGAGGTTTTCAAGGGTACCTCGTTATTAACAGATGAAACAGTACGCCGCGCACTCGTTACAACGTCGCGGACATTCAATTCAGTGAATGCAAGGTCGAGACCGGCACCGAGAAACAACCCAACGTACATGTCTGCGGTGTACACTCGTACACTGCAGACATGTACGACTGTACACTATTGGCAGTGCATCAGCAATGCCCTATATTTTCGCTTCAAAACAACCTCCTCAACCACCAGCATGGGACGAGTGGCGAAAGATGACATAAAGCTCGCCCGATTTATCACCGGGCACGGGAGGGGTTGAGGATCACCTCACGATTGTGCTCGCGGGGATCGTCATGTTTCAGTATGTCCGAGAATACACAGGGGGCACCAACCAAACTGTTCATACGGATACTCGAGCCGATCAGGGCCGGAATGATCCTGAGACACGGTCGAGCATCATGTACCCGCGATCGTGACAGGCGATATTACGGTCCTGCCTGAGACCGACCTTTTAGCTGTTTTCGCGACGACAAATCGTGCGCGTGGCGAGGATAAACACACCACCCACGAGAAGGGCAATCGCAACCAACACTCCTGAAGAACCAATACCGGTTTGCGCCAGAGCACCCGACCCCGAGACGTTTTGTGTCGAGACAACGGAGCCCGAGACGGTCTCTACCACGGTGAAGGTCACCGCAACGGCCTCGGACACGTGCTCACCCCCCACAGTCTGGAATACCTCAATGTCATATGCCCCGGGAGAAAGATTAGTCGAGAGAAGGATACTCCACTCGCTTTCGTCTTCTTCGCCGAGGAGTAGAATATCTGTGGCCGGGGCTTCAGCATTCAAGCTGGCCACCGTACCAACGCCGCTGGATGAAGCAGGGGGTGTTCCAACCACGGCATTTTCCGCGAGTTCTTCACCGTTCATCCTAAGCGACACGGTAGCACCCGTGAGTCCGACACCGGTGATCTCCAAAAACTGCCCAACACGGGAAGTAAGCGGGGTCTTCACCGTCGGAGACTTGGGAATCACCTTGAACACAGTTGTGTTTGGCGCGGATGTTCTAGCGTTGAGAGTTTGGGTGGCAGTAATCGAGTAGGAGGTTCCGTAACCGAGAGAGGCCGGAACACGCCAGGTGCCGTTAGCCGCTACGGTAGCACTTCCACGCACGGAACCGGTGAGGTTGACCCGGGCCCCGGGAGCCCCGGTACCGGTGACACTCGTGAGCGATGTTACAACAGAGGAACCGTTGGCGGGAGAGGTTATGACGGGCGCAGCGGGACCCGCAACGGTCAGGCTATAGGTGGTGACGCTTGACTTGTTGAACCCGTTTTCTGTATGTACTCCAAAGGTGTAGGTCTGCGGGGTCTGGGGGGCCGCAAAGCTCCATACACCCTGGGAGTTAGTCGTCGCGGAGAATGCCGCGTGTCCACTGGGGGTTACAACAACTTTTGAGCCAGCGGGGGCGGTACCGGAAATAGTACCTGAGTTGACCGGTTTAGTGCCCCGCGCCCGAGTCACCGAGCCGGGTCAATAGCTCACGTACTTCTGCCGGTATCGCGGCTGGAACAATATGCTCCACACCCTCGATCCTGATCACCCCGTCTTGTACCCGGGCAAGTTGCTGCACGAACTTCTTCACCGATACCCCGGTTGCTTCTTGAATATGCCGTGAGACCGCGATCGCGCAGAACACAACCGTGAGATGCGCCTCGATCTTCTCCCGATGCCGGTGATAGATCGGCCTGGCTTTGAGGTCAGTCTTCGCCATCCGAAATGACGCCTCAACATTGAAGAGCTGATGGTATGCATCAATCACCCTCAGCGCGCTCACCGTTAAGACAGGTAGATTCGTGACATACCCCTTGATCCCCGCCCGCTGCCTAGCCGATTCCACCAAAACCTGATCAATGCTCTTGGCTGCGCCACTGATCTTCACGAACCGACTCTTTTTCACAGGCGTGGTCCCGGCAACGACCTTTTTCGCTTTCTCGAGTTGTTTCTCGATATTACGCAGATCCAGACGGGCACGTTTCTCACGGTACTGATACACCACCCGCCGTTCACGCCGCCTTTCACCTTGACCAAACCACTGTCGACACTCAAATACCTGCCCGTCACAGAGTTCAGAACCATCGTGTTGATACTCGGTAACCTCAGGTGGAGTCTTCGCGATCCGGGACCCCACAATGAACGAGTAACCAGCCGTCTCTAACGCGAGAAGATTCGCTGCGGAGAGCATACCTGCGTCACACACAACACTCACCGTCACCTCGGGATGCTGCGCCCGAAACCTGTCGAGCACGGGCACGAGAGTGAGCGTTTCAGCTGTGTTCCCCTCGAACGAATGTAACTGCAGCGGGAACCCGTGTTCGTCAACGAGAAGCCCCAGCACGATCTGGGGTTCGAGCCTGCGTTCTTTGGAGAGACCAGGCTTGCGATACTCATCCTCTTGCTCGACGTAGAAGAACAGTGTGGTGACGTCGTAGAGCACCAACGTGAGGTGCTCAGTCCCCCGGAACGCGACGCAGGCAGCAGAGAACTTATCACGATAGTTGCCCTTCGCGGCCTGGTTCAATGACCGGTGAATGCCACTATACGAGGGCGCTTTGAGTCCGAGATTATCAAGGATACGGATCGTATCGAGTTTGGAAGAGGGCTCGATGATACGCGCGATCACGAGGTCACGAAATACCCGATCGTTCACAGCATCAGTGAAACCAAGCCGGTCGTAAACGCTGACGAGAGTGTCGTAGAGCACACGCGAGTAAGAGTGCTGCATCGTGATACGCGGCCCGGCAGGATCGGCTGGGGTATCGATCTGGAGTTCTGTCTGACCGGTAGCCTGAGCGCGTTCCCTGATGCGAGTTTTCGCGGTCTGGACCATGAACTCGAGTTCCAGATCAGTGTGCGCGGAACCGATATGTTCAATAATGCTGCGCACCCCGCGCGTTTTCGACACGATCTGCACCGCGGTCGCACCTGACCCGGTTTTCACACGGCGTACGTATTCACCCATGAAACCAGGGTACAGACACCCCCCTTAGTGCCCCGACCGTGCTGCTACTCTCGCGTAAACAAGCCATTCCCCGAGCCAAAATAGGCAAGACCACCAAAAAACGGTCAACTCAGGTGACGGGCGCAGCGGGACCCGCAACGGTCAGGCTATAGGTGGTGACGCTTGACTTGTTGAACCCGTTTTCTGTATGTACTCCAAAGGTGTAGGTCTGCGGGGTCTGGGGGGCCGCAAAGCTCCATACACCCTGGGAGTTAGTCGTCGCGGAGAATGCCGCGTGTCCACTGGGGGTTACAACAACTTTTGAGCCAGCGGGGGCGGTACCGGAAATAGTAGCACCACCGTTGATCTGGGCGTGATTCGCAAACGAGGTCATAACCGGTGCGCTGAGCGCCAGCCGAAGAGTGTAGCCGCCCGTGTATTGCAACGCGTTCGACAGGTCGCTTCCCCACACGAAAGAGGGCGAGGTCAAGGTAGCTGCGGCACCCCCGCTCACCACACCAACGGCGGTCGTGCCCTGGAACATGGCACCACCGGAGTCCCCTGGAATTGACTTGAGACCCTCGACCCCAAAGCCATAAACGATATGTCCGGACACGTTGGCCCAACCATCAACATAGGTCACGGCGCTCGCGCCGGTGAGCCCGGAGGAGCGACCCGACTTAGAGATGGGTCGACCTACCTGAGCCTCACCAAGAGCCGTGATATGTGTTCCCGCAAGAGAAAGGTTATTTTGTCCGGCCGTGCTCCAATTGGTCACAAAAGGCTCCAGCGTGAGAGCGTTATTGGTCACGTTGACAACGGAAATATCGATACTCGATTTGGTTTCGGAGCCTATTCCGTCGCTAGGAGACCCGAATCGCGAGAAGCCATAGGTGCCTAGAACCGCGTAGGGCTCAACCGGGCCCCTGAGGTTGCCCGTGTAGGCACTGTCCCCGGAAGGCAGCGTCAGCCACACCTCTTTGTTCTGAAAAAGATTGGTGCAGTGCCCCGCAGAGATCACGGCGGGTCCGCCCGTCGGAGTATACGCGGTAAACCCTACCGAACAGGCATCTCCCGTAGTGGAGGTTGATCCCGGAGCGGTAAAGTAGCCGGCTCCCCCAACCACAACATTGCTTGAGTGATGGCCAAAACCCTCGTTAATGGTCTTGACATTTAGGGAGGCAAGGTGTGCGACCGGGTCTGGTGTACACAAGATCACATTGGCACGTTCGAAGAGTCTGCCTACTCTCCCATTAAAACAATTCTTACGGACCGATCCAGTGCTGCAGTACACTGAGTAGCCGCGCTATCAGGAACAAAACAGATTAAACACGGCGGGGAAAGAACACCCGCGTGTGCACTGGTTTTGCCAGGTGAATGAGATCGGGTTGGTGTTTGTTCAGCCGCGATAGCCCACCCGGCAGATCGAGCGAAAGCGATGTGGCTCGGGCAGGGCGCAGGTCCCACGGCTCGTGCTCAACGGGAAAACGCCAAACACGACCAAACCGGATTGCAAACATGTTCCACCTGGCCGTTAGCCATTCCTCCAGAGGCGAATCCCGAAGCGTCGCCTCCTCCGATTCTTCGAGTGTTGCTCGAAAGGTCATGGGAAGGGGATCGGTAGACCGCTCAAACACATAGTCAGCCGTGCGTTGAGACACGGCCGATGACCCGATCATGTGAGAATAGGGCAACCCAACGGCTCGTCCTTCGAACGTGAACGCCAGGCTCGAACACCATATCTTCACAAACCAGACCCCTTGATTTCCCTGACGATCTACAACATACACGCGCACATTCAGCTCATGAAAATGAGGGTGTTTCAAGCGCTGCGGCAGCGGCGTTGTACGCACCTCCGCCATCACAAACGGCACAACACTCACCCAGGTTTTCCCCTGGAAAGTATCGACTTCAAGGCCCGGAGGCAGCATTTTCGAAACCAGGTCAACGGGCACTTGCCAGTGGAGAAAAGTGAGATCCTGCCAGGTCTGGCGACTTACTACCAGACCGTTAAAACCCTTACCCCTTGAATATTCATGACCGTCAGACTGTGACATAAATCAATTCTGCCTGCAAATACTCGGCGGAGTCTGTATTAAAGCGGATATTCTTGTGTACGGGAAGACGAGAAGTTTTCATCCAGCAATTGATACTGACCGCCGACGACCCAGAAGCTCTCACACACAAGCTCCTGGCTACCATTTTGTCGCTTTAACCCGACGCCGCACAGCGCATGAGGCGCGACCCCTCCTAGCGTGAAAGATGCCGCTCCTCGTGCCCGTTGTACTCGGAGATCGGTCTAATCAGCGAGTTGTGTTTCTGCTGCTCCATGAAGTGCGCGGTCCACCCCACAACCCGCGAGGCGGCAAATAGTGGGGTAAACGCCTCCGTCGCAAAGCCCATGAGATGGTAGGCGGGGCCCGAAGGGTAGTCTAGGTTGGGCTTGATGTTTTTGCGCGAGGCCATCGCCGTCTCAAGGGAGGTGTAGAGCTCAAGAATATCGGGACGGCCGTAGTATTCAACCAGGTTATCGAGCGACGCCTTCATGGTGGGAACTCGTGAGTCGCCGTTTTTATAGACCCGATGGCCAAATCCCATGATTTTATTTCCGTGATCCAGGCAATCGGCAAGCCACTGCTCGGTCCGATCGGCGCTCCCAATCTCATCAAAGGCGTGCATCACGGCCTCGTTGGCGCCGCCATGCAGGGGACCCTTCAGAGCGCCGATAGCCCCAACAACCGCCGAGTAGATATCGCTGAGAGTTGAGGCGATAACCCGCGTGGTGAAGGTGGAGGCGTTAAAGGAGTGCTCCGCATAAAGAATCAGCGAGACACGAAACGCATCCACAACGGGAGCCTCGGGCACCGCGCCAAACGTCATATACAAAAAATTCTCGGAGTAGTTCAGGTCTTTGCGGGGTTCTATGAGAGGCTCCCCCCGGCGACGACGCTGATCGTAGGCGACGATCGAGGGAAGTTGAGCCAATAGGTACACCGCCCTTCCCTGATTAAAATCGACGTCCGAGTTTACACTCGATCCAGGGTCCACACCCGGATTCGCACCCGCACCCCCCTCATGCTCATGCTCATGCTCATGCTCATGCTCATGCCCGAGGGTGGGATCAAGTGCCCCTATATGGCTCACTGCGGTGCGCAGCACATCCATAGGATGATCTGTAACAGGCAGTTCATCAATCATGCGCTTAGTGCGATCATCAAGCGCTCGCAGGGAGCGCTCAAACTTTTCAAACTCGGCAAGCTCCTCCGGCTGCGGGAGCTCACCGTGCCAGATGAGCCACGCTACCTCCTCAAAGGAGCAGTGAGCGGCCAGTTCTTGAACCGGATACCCTCGATACAGCAGCGAATTACTCTCGGGATTAACCTTTGAGATGGCGGTGTAGTCTGCAACCACCCCGGCAAGCCCTTTGCGCACCTGCGAGATGCTCTCGTTTTCGCTCATGTTACACTCCTTCGGAAGTTGCGTATCCGATCAGAAACAACGGCTCTCAGGGGGGTGATAGTTAGTACGTTTCCGCCCGCGTCAGCTAGCCGCTATTGATAATCCTGCGCGTGTGGGTTTAACGTGAAGTTGAAAATATTATCGTCAAATGCATTATATGCGGAATAGTCTAGAAGGTCATAAAGCTCTGAGCGGTGCTGCATCTCACCCAACAGCGGATTGAGGCTCCCGGTGTCCGTAATGGTATCGAGTCCACGCTCCGCGGCGCCCATAGCCAGCCGCAGTAGAGACACGGGATAGATCACTATATTGACCCCCACATCCGCAAGCTGACCGGTTGTAAAAAGATCGCTCTTCCCAAACTCGGTCATGTTGGCAAGGATAGGAACGTCAACTGCCGCACGAATCGCCTCGAACTCGCGAAGGTCACGCATTGCCTCGGGAAATATCGCATCCGCTCCGGCATCCACCATCGCCTGAGCCCGCGCAATAGCGGCGTCCACTCCCTCAACTGCACGGATATCCGTGCGAGCCATGATCACCAGGTTGGGGTCACGGCGTCCCTGCACGGCCGCACGAATGCGTTTAAGCACAGTTTCTTCGTCCACAACCTGCTTGCCGTCGAGGTGTCCACAACGCTTAGGATTCACCTGGTCCTCGATATGGAGACCGGCCACCCCCGCATCCTCCAGGGTCTGCACAGTGCGAGCCACGTTCATGGGCTCGCCAAAGCCGGTATCGGCATCCACCAGCGCGGGCAGATTGGTCATCCGGGCGATCTGCTGGCTGCGCCCCGCAACCTCGGTGAGGGTCGTCAGGCCAATATCCGGCAGGCCCAAATCGGCGGAGAGCACCGCCCCCGAGATGTATACCCCCTCAAACCCCTTCTGCTCGATCAAGCGTGCGCTCAGTGGGTTAAAGGCTCCCGGTACGCGCAAGAGCTTGCCCGAAGCCAGGGCCTCGCGGAAATGCACCCGTTTCTGGTCGGGTGTTACCTCTGTGTACAGCACTAGAAAAGCCCCTTCGAAGCGGAGTGGGCGGAAAGCAGCCCCGACGTACCGGTGATAGTGAGCCCCTCAAGCTCTTCTCCCCGAAGCTCAGGAAGACGCTGAGCAGTGTTCAGAAAACGTTCGATCTCTGCGGACTCCAAAACGCCCTCGGAGAGCGTGCGGAACTTAGCCACGTAGTGCTCCCGGGCAAAAGGCCGGGCACCCAGCGGGTGTGCGTCGGCCACGGCAATCTCGTCGGTGATGACCGTGCCATCGAATAGAACAATCTCAACCGAGCCGCCAAACGCTTTCTCCTGCGGGTCAAGGGAGTGATAGCGCCTGGTCCATTCGGGATCCTCCTCCGTCACAACCCGCTGCCAGAGCGCAACCGTGTCCGGCCGTGCCGCACGCTCGGGGGTGTAGGAGTCCACGTGATGCCAGAAACCATCCTGCAGCGCGACGGTAAAAATATAGGGAATCGAGTGATCAAGGGTCTCACGGGAGGCCGTGGGATCGTACTTTTGAGGGTCCTGTGCACCCGACCCGATGACGTAGTGCGTGTGGTGACTGGTGCGGATGACCACCCGTTGCACGGATTTCTCGGCCAACGCTCCGGCAAGCTCAGGATACTCGCGGTGAAGCTTGCGCGCGAGGTCGATCCAGGCCTGCGCCTGGTACTCAGCCGAGTGTTCCTTAGTGTAGGTGTCGAGGATGGCGCGTTTAGCCTCCCCCAGGGCCGGAAGCGGAACCTCGTAGCGGGCGTCGAGACCGTCAAGCAGCCACGCAATCACACCGTCCTCCCCCTCGTAGATGGGGGTGGGGCTGGTTTCTCCCCGCATGGCACGATCCACGGCCTCAACGGCCATCTTTCCCGCAAAAGCCGGAGCGTAGGCTTTCCACGTGCTGATCTGCCCCTTGCGCGATTGCCGAGTGGCCGTTGTGGTGTGTAGAGCCTGCCCCACAGCCTGATAGATGGTCTCGGCATCAAGCCCGAGGAGGGTCCCTATCCCGGCCGCCGCGCTGGGACCCAGATGGGCCACGTGATCAATCTTGTGTCTGTGTAAACAGATAGCTTTCACCAGGTCAACCTGGATCTCGTAACCGGTTGCAATTCCGCGAACTAGGTCGTGACCGGTGAGGTTTTTACCGATCGCAAGGTGCTGGGCCACCGCGGTTATCGGAGGAATATTGTCACCCGGGTGCGAGTAATCCGCAGCCAGGAAGGTGTCATGATAGTCGAGCTCACGCACCGCCACACCGTTGGCCCAGGCAGCCCACTCGGGAGAAACCCGGGTGCGGGGAGACTCGCCAAAAACGGTGGCTCCCGCACCACCACTGCTCGACGGGTGGCTCAGCGCCTGCGCACGGGCAGTAGCCACGGGGGCACGCACGAGGGAAGCCGCCGCCACCGCGGCGTTATCGATAACCCGGTTAATGATCATTTCCGTAACCTCGGCGGTCACCTCTACCGGGTCCGCTGCCACCAGGGCTATCTTCCAGGCAAGCTGCTCCTCGCGGGGCAGAGATTCTTCGCTCTTGTAGACACGAACGGAGTGCATCGTGGTCATCGGGTTCCTTTCGTGCTGAAACACGGACAGTCGGGCTGTGCACGAGATAAACGATGTCTTTCCGTTGACCTCATCTTATAAACGCATAAACAGCATTTCACAGCCCGACCGCCTACGGCAACCGGGACAACAAACGATAATCAGCAGATCGCTGACGCACCCACCCGGTTCTCTCGCATCAAACATACTGAGGATTACACAACTTGCAACCCAACCGCACCCGCAACGTTTAAGGGTTTACCGGACCACCAAGAAGGTCGTCCACCACACGAGAGTCAAAAAACACACCGTAGGAGATATCAAGATCAGATTCGGGCCCAGCGCTAAGCACACTTCTTATATATCCAAGGCCTGTGCTGGGGTCGTATTTGTGAAGAAAAGGAGAGCCAGAGGCACCAAGCCCAAAGCCTTTACAGTAAACCGTCGGATAAAAGTATGCGAGGAAGGACCACGTCAAATAGGTGCCCTTTTTGCATACGCGCATCCGATTACCGTTATCAAGCTTTTGAGGGTATCCAAACACAGTGGCATTAAATGGGTAAGATCCGCCATTCCACAGTCCATGTCCCCCGACCTCATCCACCAATCGAGAACCGTGAGGGTTGAGATGAGTTGTCATAAAAGCCACATCGTAATGTGTCAATCTACTAGCCCCCTCCTCCATTTTCAGCCACTCCTCAAAGATCAGAGCAGATACCCCGTTATAGACTCCGTAGGGAGCGGTGTCATCGCCCGTGCCAGGGCCCTGATAACCAGGAAAAAACGCCCAGTTCTCATGCCAGTCTCTCCCTGCACCACCGTGCACACAGTGCGCAGCAGTGGCCACAAGACGCTTTGAGAGGCTGTTCATAGCCGATGCCGAGCAAGAATAATTTTTTTAGTCTTGGGGTCCCTGAAGAACACTTTCCCGTTTGTCCGTGAGAAGTCCGCGGAGGGCGCTGTTCCCGGCTTGACCGCCGCCTTTCCGATAAGCGGCTCGATAGCCGCATCCCCGTCAGAAGCCCTCGGTGCAGCATAGTCGTTCTCTGGGACTTTCGCTTCCTCGCCCACGGTCTCGACACTCACCGGGGACTCTAGCGGTATAGCACTGTCCATACGTTCCGGAGTCCAATACTCAAGAACACGGGGATCACCCCCCATCTGATCGAGTTCTTCCGGGCTGTACTCATGCGCAGAAAGACCGTCCTGCCCCTCAGAGGTCACCGGCATTCGCGCCGAAATTAAACCCTCAGCGGGCTGAGGTTGAGAGTCACCAACCTTTGCACTCGTCGGCGCCGCACCAAAAATACTTGTGGACGCTATGATGCCCACAATCAAACTACCGAGAACCATTTTGCGCTTGTAACCACTCATTAAAGACTTCCTTATCGTTATTACCAAAAGGGATACCGCGGTCTTTTTTGCAATGACCGCAATGAATTGGCAGCGCTACCTCAGGTCACATAGATAACCATACTCAATATCAATATACACTCAAATAATAACCATTGTCACTAAACAAATACAAGCTAATCAACGAAACCTTTTTAGTGAGATACACAAAGAATCTTCTCCAGTAAGTTCGCCTCGCAATAGCTGCGAAGCGGACATATCTTCAGCCTCCAGGCTGCGCTATCCTTGAGGAGTCCAGATTTCCGCGTACGTGAAAGAGAATCCGTGACAGGCCTGAGTATCCAGACCCACACACTCGGGGTCACCTACGGCTCACGGTACAGCACCAAGATTGCGCTCACCGACGCCACCCTCGACCTCAGCCCAAATACCATCTGTGGAGTTGTTGGCCACGCCGGAACGGGTAAGAGCACGCTACTCTCGGTACTGGCCGGGTTTCAGCGCCCCACGCACGGGCAGGTCAAGATTCACGGGGAAGACCCTTTTGATAGCTCACGTCTCGCCCCACGCATTCACCTGGTACGCGGCCCGGAAGATCTCGTGCGCGAGAAAAGGACGCTCGACAGTGTTCGCCTCATGGCGCAGCTGCGCCCCTCATTTGACTCACACTATGCGCTTGCGCTCATGGATAGTTTTGGCATCGACGCACGCAAAAAGATGATGCGGCTGACCCTCAAACAGCGCTTTACCGCCTCGCTCCTCCTCGGGCTTGCCAGCAGGGCACCCGTGACTCTCTTCGACGAGGTTTACCGGGGGCTGGACACCTCCACAGGCGACCTCTTCTACACCGAACTTCAGCGGGACTACGCCGCGCACCCCAGAACCGTTGTACTTGCGGGCGCCCTCGATAACAGGGCCGAACAGCTCTGCACCAGCATTACCCTCCTGCATAAAAACCGCATACTCCTCAGCGAAGACATCGGCACACTACGGGAAAGGGCAAGCACCTTTGTAGGGTCAAGAACCGCCGTTAACGAGATCACCGAGCGGATTCCTCAGGAAGCCATCATGGCCCGTCAGCACAAGGGAGATTCATACTCCGTCACCGTTCTTGGCTCTATCAGCGTTGAGACGAGCATCCGCGCAAAGCGAATAGGACTCACCCGCACAGCGGTGCCGCTCTCTCGCATCATCACCCGTCTCACTGACCAGCCCACTCCCACGAACCAGCGCACCCACCAGGCCAAAACTCGGGGAGAGAAGCCGTGAACACAACCTCCCGACACTCCACTCCAACACCAACACCCGTGAGCGTCGCCCGCCGCCTCACACTGGGCGCAAGCTGGCCACTCCTCGCCGGGTTCTGGCTTACCTATGCCCTCCTCATCATTGTTCTGGAGGTTATGTCCATCGATCAGTTGAGCGGTGAATACTCGCTCGTCTCCCTCACCCGCAGTGCAACCGTCTGGTTTCCCCTTGTTCTGAGCCTCATCACGAGCATCCGAGCTTTTGTGCCCCTCCTGGTTGCAGGGGGCACACGCAAGTCTTATATCAGGGCGACTCTTTTGACCCTCGCCACTACAACCCTGGTGAACACCGCCGCGCTGCTCACACTGCTTGCGCTCGAAGTCGCGCTCGTGTCGAGTAGGTCGGGCATCGTTCCGCATCTCAACGACCAGCCCCTCAACATTTCCCCGGATCAGATGAGTTCCTACCTGATCACGGGATTTATGACATTCCCCGGCTTCCTCGGCGCGGGGGTGAGCGGCCTTCTCCTGGGAGCCATCATCCTGCGGTGGGGGAGAACCTGGCAAACCTGGCTCAGCGCACCCCTCTGTCTCCTGCCGGTCATCCTAAGCTTTCTCTTGAATACAGGCTTTGCGCAAAACTACTGGATTATTGCGGTTATCCTTGCATTTCTGGTCTCCGGGCTCGGAATGCTCCGCTACGCCAAGATCATCGGCAATACACCGATCAGGCCCCTCGCGATTCGCCCAAAAAACGAGAGATTCCCTCCCGCTTAGGCACCGCCACCGGCCTAATCGTCACTCAGCGCCCAGTTCACCGGGTCCACCCCCAACGCCTCAAGATGGGCGTTAACCCGACTAAAAGGTTTGGACCCGAAGAACCCTCGCGAGGCGGATAACGGCGACGGGTGGGCACTCTCGATCACTGGGGTGTTACCCAGCATCGGGATAAGAGAGGCCGCATCCCGCCCCCAGAGTAGCGCCACAAGCGGCCGGTTACGCTGCACCAGAACACGGATGGCGTGCTCGGTTACGGCCTCCCACCCCTTCTTGCGATGCGAGGCTGCCTGCCCCGGCTGCACGGTGAGAACCCTGTTGAGGAGCATCACTCCGGACTCACTCCACTCGGTGAGGTCGCCGTGAGCGGGGGTGCTAATCCCCAGGTCATCTCGCATTTCTTGATAAATGTTGTTGAGGCTGCGCGGCACCGGCCTCACATGACGATCCACCGCAAAGGAAAGACCGATCGGATGTCCCGGCGTGGGGTAGGGATCCTGCCCCACGATCAGAACCTTCACCTCGGAAAGCGGATAGCTAAACGCCCGCAAAATCTTGTCACCCGCCGGAAGATAGTCACGCCCCTGCGCCCTCTCCCGACGCAGAAAATCGCCCATAGCAGCAATCTGTGAGCCAACGGGTTCGAGCGCCTGCGCCCAATCGGGCGTAATAAATCCGGCATCCGCTAGTTGGGGAAGCGTCATGGGCATTGACTACACTCCTAAGCTTGAGACGAGAACGCCCCTGTCACTCTGCTGTACACGCCACACGCTACCATCACCGATAACACGCAGGGCACCCTGACCCACCACCAGCGCGGTATTTTCATCAATCGCGATTCCCGTCTCCATCAGACCGGCTTCCACCGAGGCAATCAGGCGGGTGAGAGTCCCCCACTGCGCGGCGTGAACGTCAACCGTAATATCGATCAGCCCGATGCCCTGAGCCACGCTCACCTCATCAAGACCCTCCGCAAAACGCTGTGACACAACGGGAACACCACCGATTCGCCAGCCCCCAATCATCGCGGCCTCTGCAGCCAATTGGGCACCGGCGGAAAATCCCAGGTACGGTACACCGTCGGAGACCAGCGCACGTATCTGTTCCACCCCCGAATGAAGCGCCTTTCGGTACGCGGGAGTGAGCCCTCCGGCCACAACAACCGCATCAACATCTTCTAAAAGGTCAACCGCTACGGCCTCGCCCTCGGCGACCAAAACAGAGATGAAACGGGCATCGGGCAACTTCGCATCAGACACCGCTTGACGAAGGATGCCCTCCAGGTGCCGCACCCGATTCTCGGCATCACCCTCGTGCACGATAATCATGGCTATGCGGGGACCCAGAGCCCGCTCCCGGAAGGCGGCAACCTGCGCAGCCTCCCCCACAAACTCCGCGACAGCGTCGGAGGCACCTCCGAACTCTCTCATCTCGCTGCTACCCACCAAGAAAATGCTCACCCGATCACCTTACTATTGTTGCCCGTGCCATCCGACTTTGTTTTCCCGCGTGAGCCGCCATAGTATCCCTACCCGCTCCCGGACATTCGCCACCGGGAACCCCAAGCGCGCACCACCACAAACGCACCAGTCTCACCTCTGCGTGTGCCGTATCCCCTGTCGAAGCCGGGCACGATACTCGTACAAACGGCTCAAGCCGGTGCGCTCCACACCGCCCAAACCCTCACGCATGAGCTGAGGCAGCACGGATTTCCGCACCACAACCCCCGCGGGATTCAGTCCCCGGGTGGCTTCGGCGGCAACACCGGGCAGAGCCGAGTCGGGTACCACAACAACCACAGCGGTAAACGTTATCCCCAACTCCCGGGCGAGACGCCGCGTGTTTTTTGCAAGCGACGCCACAACCCTTTCGTTATCGTCAAGTCCCTCACCCCGCAACTCGTCACGCACCAGCCGCACCTCACTCCCCCAGTCCCGCGAGTCCATCGCAAAAATACCGGAAGGACCCAACACCACGTGATCAATCACGCCACTACCCGCGGCAACGTCGTGCCAGACGGTAAATCCCATTCCCAAAGCGGACAGCACCTGTGCGGTGCCCTCGGCCGCCTGAGCGCTCGCGAAGAGGCGGCGCGCACGCAGCGGTGCCGACCGGATCACCTGCGACTCATAGACAGACTCCTCGGTAAGCTCATACCCTAGGCGACGGGCCAGCAGGTTTCCCTCCTCCGTTTCCGCCCACCGAAGCATCCACGAGGTGTATCGAAAGTAACCCTCCCCAGCGGGGAAACCGAATGAGCGTGCGCGTAACCCCTCCGCCCCGCCGGACTCCCGTGACGCGGCACGCTCCGTAGCGAAGCCAAGACCGCTATCGTAAGCCCTGCGACTCTGCTCGTCCCCCACCAGCCGCCACGCCGCCTGAACCGCGCGAAACCGTTCTGCCGAGCCCCCAACATCCGGATGCGTTGTCCTGAGAGCCACACGATAGGCGCGCCGCAATTCCTCGGCTGAGGCCGTGGCCAGAACCCCCAGCACCTCGTACGGTGTTGCGGAAGCGGCATCGGTTATCGTGTTCCGATGCTCTTCCATAGCTTCCTTTCCGGGCTCAGTTGCGTGTATCCCTATCTATCGTTTCACACCATCGTTCAAAATTTTGGAGTAGCATCCACCTCGTTAGCGCAAAACGGCACTGTTTCCTTATTACCCCGTGTGTCTTTAGCTTTTGCAACGATCGAGGGGAAAACATAAGCTCAACACGAAACACCACCTAATATTTACCGCAAGGACCTGAACATGACCGATCAGCCCAACTGGAACTTTGAGACCAAACAGATACACTCCGGCGCAAAGCCCGACCCCACCACCAATGCACGGGCGACACCGATCTATCAGACCACCTCGTACGTCTTTAACGACTCGGATCACGCAAAGAACCTCTTTGCGCTCGCCGAAGCGGGAAATATCTACACCCGCATTCAAAACCCCACACAAAACGTCGTGGAGGAGCGAGTCACCGCACTTGAGGGTGGCAGCGGGGCTCTGCTTGTAGCTTCGGGGCAGGCCGCCGAAACCTATGCGGTTCTGAATATCGCCCGGGCGGGTGACCACATCGTCTCCTCCAGTTCAATCTACGGTGGTACCTACAACCTTTTTAAATACACTCTTGCCCGGCTGGGTATCGAGGCCACTTTTGTGGAGAACCAGGATGATGCAGACGAGTGGCGTCGAGCAATCCGCCCCAACACCAAGCTTTTCTTTGCAGAAACAATCGGAAACCCCAAGATCAATATTCTTGATATCGAGAAGGTCGCTCGGGTGGCACACTCTGCGGGCCTTCCCCTCATCGTAGACAACACCATCGCAACCCCCTACCTCATTCGCCCGCTTGAGCACGGCGCCGACATCGTGGTCCATTCCGCCACCAAGTTCCTCGGCGGTCATGGAACCACCGTGGGTGGTGTTATTGTCGACGGTGGAAAGTTCGAGTGGTCCAAACACGTTTCACGATTCCCCGAACTCACCGAACCAGATCCCTCCTATCACGGCGTAAGCTACACGGGGGTTCACGGCGATAGTGTGGCCTACATCATCAAGGCGCGCGTACAGCTACTCCGCGACCTGGGGGCGGCAATCGCACCGACCAGCGCCTGGCAGCTCATCCAGGGAATCGAAACCCTCTCGCTCCGTATCGAGCGACACGTTCAAAACGCGCAGGAGATAGCCGAGTGGTTGGATGAGCACCCCGACATCGCCAGCGTCAACTACTCGGGACTGCCCGGAAGCCCCTGGTACGAGGCCGCTGGCAAGTACGCGCCCAAGGGAGTCGGAGCCGTGCTGAGCTTCGAGCTTAAGGGGGGTGTTAACGCCGGTCGCGCCCTGGTCGATAACCTCAGCCTTTTCAGCCACCTGGCAAACATTGGTGATGTGCGCAGCCTCGTCATACACCCGGCCTCCACCACGCACTCCCAGCTCACCCCAGAGCAGCAGCTCACCACCGGTGTCACACCCGGATTGGTGCGACTCTCGGTCGGCATCGAAAACGTCGCCGATCTTAAGGCCGACCTGGAACACGGCCTCGCGGCAGCCCGAAAGGTGGTAGCGGCAGAACGCTCTAACATCTAGATACTCCAGCGACTTAGTATTAGTGTGTTATCCAACGGAACCAACTTTAAAAGGGTGTGAGCATCATGGAAACACAGTTGCGAAGAGGAGAACGGTGGAACGGACTTCCGCTTGTAGCCACAGTTTTTACCGGAATTAACGCTCTTATCCTCCTGCTCGTTGCCTTCGGCAATATCACCGACTACAACACAAACTGGAGTTTTGTTCACGGCGTCTTGGGAATGGAAACCACAAATTTCGGGCAGAACCCCGGTGTTGACCTGGATCCGAATGTGATGTGGCACGCGATTAACTACCAGCCCCTGCAGGTTGCCGCATACGTTGGAATTATTGTGGCTGAAACTACCGCAGCCGTGATTCTTATTATTGCAACCCTCAAGTGGTTACGCGGATTCGGAAAAGACACGTTCCGTTCAGCGCGTAATTGGTCAAACGTAGGACTCCTGCTAGTTATCCTTATCTTTGGTGCCGGCTTTATTGCGATTGGCGGCGAATGGTTCCAGATGTGGCGCTCCACGACCGAAAACGGACTCGACTCAGCCCTGCGCTACCTGACCGTGGCGTCCTTTGCCCTGGTCTTTGTCAACCTACCTTCGGAACGCTGGGGGCAAACACCGCAGGGATAGCCGGAACGGACCACACCGCCTTAGTACCAGGGTAGGATTTCTTTTTAAGCGCGCTCAGGTGTAATTGAGAGCATGAAAAAGTTAGTCACCGCATCCTTGGGAACCGGTTTAGTATTATTCCTATCCGTTTGCACCCAGGGGATATCTATCGCTGCCCAGGGGTCTTCTCCAGAAAGGTCTCAGACTGTTTGGAACGATTGTTCGGCACTCAAGAAAGATGTACAGGACATGTTTCAGCTTATCGGCCTCCCCTCGCCGCTCGAGAACGTCTCTGATCGTTTTCAATGCGCTGAGGTAGAGGTTCCCCTAAACTATGAGGATCCAAACGGTAAGAAAGTCTCGATTGCGATAAGCAGGATTCAAGCGCAGGGCCCCGAGCAGGGTGTTATCTTTACCAACCCCGGCGGCCCGGGCTTGGAGGGACGTACACTACCACGAGCTATCGAAGCGAGCGCAATGGCTGACATTACGCGCACGCACACCCTCGTGGGAATAGACGTGCGGGGCACAGGCGGTAGCACTTCGGTGACCTGTAATTCGCTTCATAACCTTGACATCCCTGAGATTGCCGATTTTGATCAGGCCGCCGCCTCTGCATTTAGTGAGACTATTGCACGGGCCAATATCGACTGTGTTGCTGAGGATCCCGATTTTTTTAGCGCGTTGACCACTCAGAACGCTGCGCGGGATATGAACACGATCCGCGAGGCGATGGGATTAGATAAGGTGAGTTATTTCGGAGTCTCGTGGGGAACTGAGTTAGGCATTGAGTTCCGTTCTCAATTTCCGCAACACATCGAGCGGATGCTTCTGGACAGTGTTACCGACATCTCAGGGGACGCTCGATCGTCGCTGGACGATATTGCTCAAGCACGGGAAGCCTTTGAAGCCCATAAAACTAACGATTCTCCCGGGTTTGCACTACCAGACTATAAGATCTTTGATCCGGTGACCCGGTCGACGATCACCTGCAATGCCTATTCCGATGCTTCAGACGCGCAACAACAGTGGAGAGACTATTTAAGGCGCGCTCAAGAATTTCCCCGCACCGGATCATCCCGTCCTCCACACCCTCTGAGCTCAGCCGTTGCCGGGGTGTCAGCGTGCACCGGATGGCCGCATAAACCCCGTAATATCTCTGCCCGCTACTCTCACGGTTCGCTCCAGCTTGTGGGCCACCTAAAAGAAACGGTCACCCCGGCAGTGTGGACGCAGCGGGCCCAGCAGAAAATTGGTGGTCATCTTTTTATGATCGATAACGGGGCACACGGGTCACTCAGCTCGGGGCCTCACGCGCAGAAAGCGGTGGAGTATCTGCAAACGGGAAAAATCTTCGTGAATCCATAGCGTAACTCCAACAGGCAGCGCATTCGTAACAATCCACTCCGACGCGGAGGAATCTGCAAGAATCAAGACATGGATTGGCAAACTCACGAAGACTCCTCCCCCTCGGAGATTATTACGAATGCGCAGATCCGTTCACTACTTGGCAAGCCGGCACCATCGGGAGCCTGGCGCGACGGTGATCCGATTGGGAACCGACAATTTGTTGATATTGGCGATATCGTCACCGAACACGGCGATACCATTCCCCACACACGCATCAGCTACGAAACTTTTGGCACACTCACCCCGAGCAGGGACAACGCAATTTTGGTGCTCCACGCGCTCACCGGCGATAGTCACCTGAGCGGTCCTGCCGGTGCGGGCCACCACACCAACGGCTGGTGGAACAACCTGGTCGGGCCGGGCCGGGCCCTCGACACCAATAAATGGTTTATCGTTGCCCCCAACATTCTTGGGGGCTGTCAGGGAAGCACCGGGCCGGCATCTCTCGCACCCGATAGTGCTGAATGGGGCGCCCGATTCCCCTACCTCACAATACGCGACCAGGTGGCCGCTCAACTCGCCTTTACCCAAGCTATAAAGATTGATACGTGGGCCGCCGTCATCGGGGGTTCCATGGGCGGAATGCACGCCCTTGAGTGGGGCGCACAGCATGCTTCTCTCGTGCAGCGCCTAGCCGTCATCGCCGCGCCTCCCGCTACTACGGCGGATCAGATCGCTGTGAACCTGGTACAGCTGGAGGCCATCACCTCTGACCCCGCTTTTCGAGACGGCCGTTACTATAATGCGGGCGACGGTAACGGTCCACACCAGGGACTCGCCCTCGCTCGCAGGATAGCGCTGCTCAATTATCGGAGTCCCACGGAGCTTAACGACCGTTTCAGTCGTTCCTGGCAGAGCACTCTGAGCCCTCTCGGCGAAGGCGGACGGTTTGCCGTAGAGTCTTACCTTGACTTTCACGGCAATAAATTTACTCGACGCTTTGACGCTAACAGCTACATCACGCTGGTAAACGCCATGAACTCCCACGACGTGGGGCGAGGGCGGGGTGGTGTTGCGCGGGCCCTCTCCCAGATCACTATGCCCACCCTCGTCTTGGGGATTCCAAGCGATAGACTCTTCCCCATTGAGGGGCAGCAGACCATCGCGTCGGGGGTGCCCGGAAATATTGACGGTAAGGTGCCCGCCCTGCTCAACTCCGAGTTTGGTCACGACGGTTTCCTCATCGAGTCCGAGCCCGTGTCTGGCCACCTATCTAGACTTCTCGATCTCTAGGGCATGTTTTAGCTAAACCTCAGGTAGCTCACACCCTCCTTTCACCTGTTGTGAGTACGCTGAGGCTCAAGGGTTCGTCACCGGATCCCCGCACGACAAGAACCATGAAATTTTAGAGCCACTGGAGGAACAGCATGGCAAAGCGCCTACGTGTCTCTCTTTTTATGATTCTTACTATGGTGGGGGCAGTGCTGATCGCGTTTATCGTTGGATCAGTGATCTTTATCTCAAACCTCACCCTCTTCTCTGATGACGGCTCTCCGTCAGTTCAGAGCCCCGGCCCACAAATTGTTGCCGAGGGCCAGAAGACCCTGAGGGTCCCCGAGTCCGTCCCCTACTCTCTGAGCGGAACCTCGCTGGATGTTGTAATCAGCGCACGCGGATCCTATAGCGAACGACAGGTCACACTCGACGTATCCGCCACGGGGACAATCGCGGTAACGGATGATGTTCTCACCACCGCCTCGCTAGAGCTCAAAACACTCAACTACCCCGCACTCAGCTTCACCCTCACCGAACCCTGCTACCTGAGCCGCGACAACAGCGTTGCATACGGCACGCTCAGCGTTGCCGGACACGCTCAGCCCGCAGAAATCACCATCAACGCTTCCTTCACAGAGGGCACCGGTATTGTCTCGGGAAGTCTTGAAGTCACACCCGACCTCTTTACCGGCATCCCGGTACTCAAAGATATTCCCCCGAGTACCCTTTCCTTTACACTGGATGCCACGGAAGTCACCGCTAACCCGCTAGGGCAAGGCTACCCTGCTCGATGAGGCACTGTGTAGCGCTGTCGAATTAGCTAAACCTGCCGCGCCGAGTGATGTCGTGAACCTCGCCCACAAGCTCCTCCACAACATCCTCAAGGAAAAGCACTCCGGTGGTTGAGCCCGCGGAGTTAAATACCCTCGCGAGGTGCGCGCCGTTCTGCTGCATCTTTGCGAGGGCGTCTTCGAGGTCTGCCCCCGCAAAAAGCGAGACCATTCGACGGATTCGCTTGGACGGGATAGGTTCATCATGCTCGTCTTCGTTGAGGTCGATCACGTCTTTAAGGTGAACATACCCCTGAGGTTCACCGGCATTATCCACCAGCACATAACGTGAGAAGCCGTGCTTGGTCACGGCGGCCTCAACGTCGGCTGGGGTAGCGGTCACTTCAGAAAGAGTGACAAGGTTTTCGAGAGGAACTGCCACGTCTTTCACCGTCTTGGTGGTGAACTCAAAGGCCGCGACAAGTGCCCCCGTGCTGTCTTCTAATACCCCCTCCCGGGTGGAGTGATCCACTATTGTGGCAACTTCCTCAAGCGTGAACGTGCTCGTGGCCTCGCTCTTGGGCTCAACCCGAAACCAGCGCAGCACACCGTTTGCAACTGCGTTGAGAAACACAATCACAGGCTTCACCAGATTTGCAACGAATACGAGCGGCGGAGCCAGCAGCAGCACCGCCCTGTCGGGCAGTGAGAATGACATGTTTTTGGGAATCATCTCACCGAAAACCACGTGCAGATAGGATACCGAGGCCAGGGCAATAATAAAGGCAATTGCCGAGACCACCTCGGGGGACCACCCGGTGAACTCCAGAGGTACAGCCAGGAGATGATGAATCGCGGGTTCCGAAACGTTCAGGATGAGCAGCGAACACACCGTAATGCCCAGCTGACAGGTGGCGAGCATAAGGGTCGCGTGCTCCATGGCAAAGAGCGCCGTCTTTGCCCGTTTTTTGCCCTGATCGGCAAGCGGCTCGATCTGTGAGCGGCGAGCAGAGATCACGGCAAACTCGGCGGCAACAAAAAATGCGTTGGCCGCCAGCAGCACAAAAAGCCATGCGATTCCGGCCCAATCATTCATGATCGCTTACCTCCTTCCCAGAGTCCGGGGTAAATTTGAGACGATCGATGCGACGTCCATCCATACGCTCAACCCTCAGAACTCCCTCAGGCAGTACGACAGTGTCGCCCACGGCCGGAATACGCCCCAGCTCGCTCACCACAAATCCGGCAACCGTTTCAAAGGGCCCCTCATCAGGAACCCGCACACCGGTTTGATCAAAAAGCTCATCGGGCCGGAGAGATGCGGGGAAGGTGAGGTAGCTTCCGTTCTGGACGATGCTCGCGCGGGCACGGTCGTGCTCGTCATCAACTTCGCCGATGAGCTCCTCCACCAGGTCCTCAAGTGTTGCAACCCCCGCCGTTCCACCGTACTCGTCAACAACAACCGCCATCTGATAGCCTCGCCCGCGCAGTTCTTCGAGCAGAACGTCGAGCTTCATGGTTTCGGGAACACGCAGCACGCTCCCCTGAAGCGCTCCCGTGGGAACCTCCGAGCGTTTTTCCCGTGGTAACGCAATAACCTGTTTCACGTGGACGATACCCACCACATCGTCATAATCGGCATCGATCACCGGAAAACGAGAGAATCCCGTTTTACGCGCGGCCTGCAGCACGCTCTCGGCGGGATCATCCCGCCGCACAACAATCAGACGCGGACGGGGGGTCATCACATCGGCTGCGGTGTGCTCACTGAATCTCAGGGTGCGGCTCAGCAACGTTGCGGTATCGTCCTCAAGCAGTCCGGCCATCGCGGAGCGTCGCACCAAAGATGAGAGCTCTTCGGCCGAGCGCGCGGCAGAGAGCTCCTCTTTCGGCTCAATCCCCAGCATCCGCAAAACGACATTGGCACTGTTATTCAGAAGCATAATGACGGGTTTAAAAACCACCGTAAAGGCGATCTGAAAAGAGACCACCTTTTTTGCCGCGCTTAAAGGCCTGGCCAGAGCAAAATTCTTGGGAATAAGCTCGCCCACAATCATCGAGAGAAGGGTGGCAAACAGGATTCCCACGGTCGCAGAAACCGGACGCAGGAAAGCCTCGGGAAGCCCCAGGGTGGTAAGGGGCTGCGCAAGGAGTCGACTGATGGCAGGTTCCATGGTGTATCCGGTGAGCAACGTGGTCAGGGTAATGCCCAATTGCGCACTCGACAGATGAGTTGAGGTGATCTTGAGGGCGGAAATGGTTTTTTCCAGCCCTTCCTCTCCTCGCCCCTGACGGGCTTCAAGTTCAGCTCGGTCAAGATTTACCAGCGCAAACTCGGAAGCAACAAAAAATCCGGTTCCGACGGTGAGCACCAAACCTATACCGAGCAGAAGTAAGTCAATTAGCACCGGTCACACCACTCTCTCGTGAAATTAGAGGAGGAGGCTGTGTAACCGGTCTATGAGAAGGAGGGTCGTCCATAAGTAGAACTAGTATACCGGGATGTTTCCTGAATGGAAGCCCTCGAAACCGTACCCAAAGATAATTCAATAAAACTCCATCAACTCCCGTAAGAAACAGACCAGCTCGCTCATCCCCTCTGCGGGGTTCATAGTTTCCCCCGTACATTCTGCGTCAGCACAGACGCCGTACGCGCCTCCCGAACGCTGGGCGGTACAAGAAACACAACCAACAAAACAAAAGGAGACTCTGTGCAGTCACACGGCAAACGCTGGGCGGTTCGTACCGCCACCGCGATGTTGACAGCGGGCGCAATGCTCACTCTCGGCATGACCGGTTTGGCCTCGGCGGCTGAACCATCAACCATTGACCCGACTAAATTCGGCTCTATAAATATCCACAAGTACGGGTTTGACGAGTACAATCAGCTACCACCCAACCTGAGCAACGGTACCGAACTTGCGCCCGGCGACCTCAACGGCCTGCTCCCAATGAGCGGCGTAACCTTCCAGGTGCAGCAGGTTCAGGGTGTTGACCTGACCACAAACGCGGGCTGGAATTCCCTTCCGGGACGTACCCCCACAAACCCGGGCGGCGCTCTGGGAGCACCAATCTCGCAAACAACCAACGCAACCGGTGACGCTGTTTTTAGTAACCTGCCGCTGGGCCTGTATCTGGTGACCGAAACAATGTATCCCGCAGGATACGTTCCTGCTGACCCCTTCCTGGTCACAATACCGATGACCCATCCCACCAACCTCAACGAGTGGATGTACAACGTTCACGTCTACCCCAAAAACTTCAATGCGGACGGGCCCGACAAAATCGTTGAAGATGGGGGCGCGACCAAGGTTGGTGACACCATCTCCTGGACTATCTCGGGTAAAATTCCCCCGAGTCAGACACTAGACGGTTATCGCATCGTTGATCCGCTTGACGAGCGCCTCGAATACGTGAGCACCGAGGTATCTTTCAAAAACAGTGCGACCCCCCTCATCGAGGGAGTGGACTACGAGCTGGTCACCGATAACAGCCAGGGGTTTGATGTCTTTGGTCCGGGTACCAACGTTGTTGTCACCTTTCTTCCCGCCGGACTCGCCAAGCTTGCCGCAAACAACCAAGATGAAATCCTAGTCACGATAAGCACCATTGTTCTTGAGGTCGGCGACATCGAGAACACCGCGATCATCTACCCCAACCTGCCCAGCTTTGATATCAAGCCGGGCACCCCCGGCTGGCCCGGAGACGAGGTTGACCCGGACAACCCTCCAGGGCCCGGTGGACCCGGTATCACCCCCAACCCTCCGGTGACCAAGTTCAACGGAATCACCATCAACAAGGTTGATGCATCCGACAACGGCCGACTGATTGCGGGAGCTGAGTTCCAGGTCTTCACCTCTGAGGCTGATGCGCGGGCTCTCACCAATCCAATCAGTATCAACGGTACCGATACCTGGATAACCGACAACAACGGCGTAGCCTCCATCTCGGGTCTTCGTGTCTCACGCTGGGCAAACGGAGGCCCTGTTGCCCCCGGAGAGACCGGGTACCGGCTCTACTGGCTTGCCGAGGTTAAGGCTCCCTCCGGTTACGAGCTGCTGGCAGCCCCCATCTCGTTTGAGGTTCTCTCAACTGCGGATACCCAGGTGCCGCTGATTGTCCAGAACTCACCCTCAAACGGTGGTTTCACACTGCCCTTTACCGGTTCGGTTATCAGCGCACTCCTGTTCTATGGTGCGGGGACCGTCATCCTTCTGGGTGTGGCGCTCATGGTGATCCGTTCACGTCGTAAGGCTGCGGCGGAGATCCTGTAGTCTCTGCACTTTCCCTATACAGCGCGGGGAACCGCCCAACGGTTCCCCGCGCTTCTCGTCTTTTAATCTCAGGAGGTGAGATGCTACCCCCACAGCCCACACTTTCACGACCCAAACACGGTCGCACCCATC
This sequence comes from Lysinibacter sp. HNR, assembly GCF_029760935.1. NCBI lineage: Bacteria > Bacillati > Actinomycetota > Actinomycetes > Micrococcales > Microbacteriaceae > Lysinibacter > Lysinibacter sp. HNR. The sequence goes on from NZ_CP121684.1 coordinate 2,366,325, forward strand.
GCCGCACCGTCGCCCCCTCCAGATTACAGAGCCGCAGTCCCCTGTGGCAGCGTATCTCTCTTCTTCTTGCAACTATTCTTGGCCTCTCTGTAACGCTCTACCCCACGGCCGCCACCTGGTTCACCGATACTGCGCAGGGAGGCACCCTCGACGCTTTTGCAAACCTCGCGGAGCATCTTCCGAATGATGAAAAACAGCGCATCCTTGACGCGGCTCACGACTACAACGAGTCTCTCCCCCAGGGAGAACTCCGTGATCCCTACAGTCTCCCAAACAATACTTCTTCCCCCTCCAGCGATGTAACAGACGACTACTTTAAACAGTTAAACCTGGAGGGCATCGATGTGATGGCCCGCGTTCGTATCCCCTCTATTAACGTGGACATACCCACCTACCACGGAACCAGCATGGAGACCCTCGACCGCGGTTCCGGGCATATTCTGGGTTCCTCGCTACCCGTTGGAGGAGAGGGCACCCACTCGGTCATTACCGCCCATGCGGGTCTCCCCCACGCCCGCATGTTCACAGATCTCCCCCGGGTTAAAAAGGGTGAGACCTTCAGCGTGACCGTTCTTGACGAGGTTCTCACCTATCGAGTTGACCAGATCACCGTTGTTGAACCCCACGACATTAGCAACCTGACCATTACGCCGGGCAAAGACTACCTCACCCTCATTACGTGCACACCGCTACACATTAATAGCCATCGCCTTCTTATTCGCGGCGAGCGCATCCCCACCCCCGTGGGTGATCCGCAGCTTGTTTCTGCTCAGTACCAGAGCGCTTTTCCCTGGTGGATTCTTATTTTTGTGGGACTCTCCGCCGGTGCCGCGGTTCTCCTCTTTACTCCCGCACGAAGCGCGAAGAAACCGGCAAAGCCAGCAGCACAGCAAAAACTCTCCGCAGGGAATCAGGCCTCGGTGGAAGAACTCCTGGGTCAGTTATGACACAGCTTTCCCCGAGTGGCTAGGGGAATCCATAGAATTTTTTCTAGAAGAGCCACCCCCACGCCGTTGCGGAAGCCGAGAGGCAATCTGCTGGGTCACGGTCAGCACCTCACCACAGCTCGGACATCCCAGGGTGTGCGCGCTAAATCGGGTACGGTCACGATGCCCCAGGCGATTGCGTTCGTACGCACCCATCCGGTCCATTGACCATCGACATTCTGATTGTGTCCTGGCTGTATATGCGCTCAGCCCCCAGACGTGTGCCTGGATCCAGGCTTCCCGGAGACCCTCGCGCGCCCGAAAAACCAATTGCGAAACAGCGTTAGCACTCATGCCCATTCTTATAGCAATCTCTGAAATCGTAAGCCCCTCAACCTCGCTGTAGAGTAAAATCTCCTGCCAGCGTTCAGTGAGTGATTGGTAAGACCATAACGCCCTCTCGTGCATGATTGAGTCGGATTGTGAGGGGGTTGCCGCCACCAACTCAACAACCCAGCGGTCATCCGCTTGCGTAAATTCTCGCCGAGAGCGCACCCACTCCGCTGCAAGATTACGAATCGTCACGAAGAGATACGATCGAAAGTCTCCCGTTGGCCCGCCGCCGGCTCTGATACGTTCAAAAACTCTCATGAAGGCTTCGGCAACCACGTCTTCTGCATCAGTTGCGGAGACAAAGGATCTTGCAGCCCTGGCGGCGAACTCAGAGTGCCGTATCCAGAGAAGAGAAAAAGAGCTATTGCCCCCCCCCCCCCCCCCGCTGGAATTGAGGTGGGACGAATCGGATTGAGCTGCACTAATAAGCTCATAATCGGATCGTTCATCACAACACATCGAATTATTGGCACACAAACTTGAATCTTGCCGCATAGATTCCCCTAACGCGTCGGCTATTCACCCGCACTTTACGGTTTGCCAGGTTTCTGCCGACGGTCTGTGCACACCAGCACAATAAAATCACCCAGAAAAACGGTGACGCGCTGGCCCCAATTTACGCAAATAACACAATCTGCAAAAGCTAATAGGCAGTTAATAATAACATTACTTTAAAATCTTTACCACTAGATTACCCAAGAGCCCTAAAGCAAGCATCTTTCCACCGAAACGAGATCATACATGCTAACTGCAAGCTTTCGCACAGCGACTACTTCTGAACCGTTTATCGACGCTACGGGATAAAAATTCAGCCCTACCAGCTCACTGGAACCGGTTTACCTTCCTCATAGCCAGACGCTGATTGCACACCCACAAGAGCCAGCTCGTGGAACTCCGCAAGCGTTTTGGCGCCGGCGTAGGTGAAGGAGCTGCGCACACCCGACGTGATCATATCGAGTAGATCCTCCACAGACGGGCGAGCCGGATCAATATAGATCGTGCTTCCGCTGATGCCCTCGGCAAAAAGTGTTTTGCGCGCCAGATCGAAGGGATCCAACCGACCAAAACGACCCTCCACGGCCTTGGTGGAGGCCATCCCCCAGCTTTCCTTGTAGTGGCGCCCGTTTGCATCCGTCATGATGCGTCCGGGAGCCTCAATCGTTCCCGCAAACCACGAGCCAATCATCACACTCGCCGCACCCGCCGCCAGGGCCAATGCCACGTCACGCGGGTAACGAACCCCGCCATCGGCCCACACATGAGCCCCCAGCTCGCGAGCACGGTCCGCGGTCTCAAGAACCGCCGAGAACTGCGGACGACCCACCGCCGTCATCATTCGTGTGGTGCACATGGCGCCTGGGCCAACACCCACCTTGAGGATGTCGGCTCCAGCGCTCACCAGGTCCTGCACCGCATCGGCGGTGACAATGTTTCCGGCAACAATGGGGACATCAAGATCGAGGCCACGCACGGTCTCGATCGCCCGCAGCATACCTCCCTGGTGGCCGTGGGCCGTATCAATCACCAGCACGTCAACACCAGCCTCCACCAGGGCCCGCGCCTTTGCCGTCACGTCACCGTTAATACCCACGGCCGCCGCAACAGCCAGACGTCCCTCGGCATCAAGGTGCGGCTCGTAGAGCGTGCCGCGTAGAGCAGATTTACGCGAGAGGGTACCCACAATACGTCCGTGATCAAGCACCGGAGCGAAGTGGGCATCAGCCGCAACAAGTGCATCAAACGCCTCACGATTGTCGCCGATTTCTTCGGCAGCCAGGGCGATCCACTCCGTGCGAAGCAAATCCTTCAACTGCGCGCCGGGACGAGCCGTGGCCAGTACCTCGGCGGGTACAATGCCCCGATACTCATCGTCCTGAATAACGATTCCGTGCTCAACACTCGGTGGAAGTAACTCGCGAGCCTCGGCCACGGTTGCCTTGGGCGACAGGATAATTGCCGTATCAAAGCGCGTGGGCTGCGCTTTCACCCAGCGAATAGCGTCGGCAAGCTCCTGCAGAGGCATATCCTGCGGGATGACACCAAGACCCCCGCGACGGGCAAGGGTCGCCGCAAGCCGAGGGCCCGTCACCGAGTTCATATTCGACGATACGAGCGGTAGGGTTGCCGCGGTTCCATCTGTTGCCTTGAGCGACACCGATAGTCGACTATCAATCTCGGATTTTCTGGGAATCAGGAAAACATCCGAATAGGTTAGATCGTGGGTTGCGCCCTCAGCATTAAATTCCATACCTTCTAAAATACCCTGGATAAATATGAGGTGTCTGTCCATTTTTTCCGACTAGGCTTGTAACATTGTTTTTGGCGCAACGATGCACGAAGCATCCAGCACAAATTTGATGAGAAAACACGAGAGAGTGGGCGATCGGCTTGAATGGCCAAACAACGGGAACAGACAACCCAGACAAATCATCAAACGACTTTGGCGCAAACGAATGGCTGGTGGAAGAGCTCTACAAACAGTTTGTAGAGAACAAAAACCAGGTAGATAAATCGTGGTGGCCGATCCTCGAAAATTATGCGTCCAAGGCTACCGTTTCGAGCGCGGATACCCCTCAGGCCACTCCCGCCCCGCAGCAGGCCGCTTTTGAGGCGACAGCACCCGTGGCCGGGACACTCACCGCAGGAACGTCCTCCCCTCCCACGGCCCCCATCGCTCGCACCACAAACACCGCACCCAAGCCACAACCCATTCCCGCCGACGCACCCGTAACCGGCTCCATCAATACCGTCGACGAAGACGAGCAGGATAGCGTCACCCCCTTGCGAGGCATGCCCAAGACGCTCGCGGCCAACATGGAGACCAGCCTCCAGGTGCCCACAGCCACTAGCGTGCGCACTATACCCGCCAAACTACTCATCGATAATCGCATTGTTATTAACAACCACATGCGGCGCTCCCGGGGCGGGAAGGTTTCCTTCACACACCTCATCGGCTGGGCCATCGTTCAGACCCTCAAAGAGTTTCCCAGCCAAAACGTCTATTACGACCAGGTCGATGGAAAGCCCTCGGTGGTGGCACCCGCTCACGTTAACCTCGGAATTGCCATTGACGTGCCTAAGGCAGACGGAACCCGTGCTCTTCTCGTGCCCAGTATCAAGCGAGCAGACACCCTCACGTTTGCGGAGTTTTTAACCGCCTATGAAGACGTCGTGAAGCGTGCACGCACCAATAAGCTCACGGCCAACGATTTTGCGGGCACCACCATCTCCCTCACCAACCCCGGAGGAATTGGAACGGTTCACTCCGTACCCCGCCTCATGAAGGGACAGGGGTGCATCATCGGCGCGGGTGCCCTCGAATACCCCGCCGAGTTTCAGGGAGCATCACAGAAAACGCTCAACTCTCTGGGTATCGGAAAAACGATAACCCTCACCAGCACCTACGACCACAGGGTTATTCAGGGGGCGGGTTCCGGCGAATTCCTCAAGCTCATTCATGAGCGCCTCATCGGGCACCACAGCTTTTACGATCAAATCTTTGCCGCGGTGCGCATTCCCTACCGTCCCATCCAGTGGGCCCACGACATCAGCGTGGACAACTACGATGCGGTCGATAAGGTCGCACGCGTGCAGGAACTCATCAACGCGTATCGCGTGCGCGGACACCTCATGGCGGATATCGACCCTCTGGAATACGTACAGCGCACCCACCCCGACCTTGAGATCGAGTCACACGGCCTCACCTTCTGGGATCTCGACCGCGAATTTCTCACGGGCAATCTGAGCGGCAAGCGCTCCATGCCTCTCCGCGACATCCTCGGCATTCTGCGCGACTCTTATTGCCGCAAAATCTCCGTGGAGTACATGCACATTCAGGATCCCGCACAGCGCCAGTGGATTCAAGAACGGGTCGAGGCCCCCTATGTTAAGCCGGCCAAGGAAGAGCAATTACGCATCCTGGGCAAGCTCAACGAGGCCGAAGCATTTGAAACCTTCCTGCAGACAAAATACGTTGGCCAAAAACGCTTCAGCCTGGAGGGCGGCGAATCCACTATCGCTCTTCTCGACGAGGTGCTTCAGGGGGCCGCAGAGGACAACCTCGACGGCGTAGCGATCGGCATGGCTCACCGTGGCCGTCTCAACGTGCTCACCAACATTGCGGGCAAAACCTACGGGCAAATCTTCCGCGAGTTCGAGGGAGCCCAACCCACCCGCAAGTCGGGCGGATCCGGTGATGTCAAGTATCACCTGGGGACGGAGGGCACTTTCAAAGACATTCGGGGCCGCGAGGTGCCCGTTTACCTCGCTGCCAATCCCTCACACCTCGAAGCCGTTAACGGTGTTCTTGAGGGAATAGTCCGCGCCAAACAAGACCGCAAACCCATCGGCACGTTCTCAACCCTTCCCGTGCTTGTACACGGTGACGCTGCAATGGCGGGGCAGGGCGTCGTCTTTGAAACCATGCAAATGTCGCAGCTTCGCGGATACCGCACGGGCGGAACCATCCACGTCATCGTAAATAATCAGGTGGGCTTTACCACGCTCCCCGAAGACTCACGCACGTCGATCTACTCCTCCGACGTGGCCAAATCTATCCAGGCCCCCGTCTTCCACGTTAACGGGGATGATCCCGAATCGGTTGTCCACGTGGCCCGGCTGGCATATATGTATCGCCAAGAGTTTAAGCGCGACGTTGTGGTTGACCTCGTGTGCTATCGTCGCCGTGGACACAACGAGGGGGACGACCCCTCGATGACTCAGCCCCTCATGTACAACCTCATTGAGGCAAAACGCTCCGTGCGCCGCCTCTACACAGAGTCGCTTGTTGGTCGCGGCGACATCACCGAGGAGGAGTACGAGGAGGCAAAGCGCGACTTCCAAAACAGGCTTGAACACGCCTTTGCTGACACCCACGCCGCACAGACCGCCGCGATCCCCGTGATCAACCCAGACGAACCGCTGGGCGTGGCAAGCGAGAGCACAGACGCAGAAGGACACCCCATCCACACCGCCATCACGGCATCAACCGTGCAGCTCATCGGTGACGCGTTCAACAACAAACCCGAGGGCTTTAGCGTTCACCCCAAACTGCAACAGCTCATTAACAAGCGGGTTGATATGAGCCGCAACGGTGGAATTGACTGGGGCTTTGCAGAGCTCATCGCCCTCGGCTCTCTCCTTATCGAGGGAAACCCCGTGCGATTTGCCGGTCAGGACTCCCGACGCGGCACCTTTGTGCAGCGTCACGCCGTCTTCCACGATCGCAATAACGGTCAGCTGTGGTTACCCCTCATGAACCTCTCTGAGGACCAGGCTCGCTTCTGGATCTACGACTCTCCCCTGAGCGAGTATGCCGCCCTCGCTTACGAATACGGATACTCGGTTGAGAACGAGGATGCCCTGGTTCTGTGGGAGGCACAGTTTGGCGACTTTGCCAACGGGGCTCAAACCGTGATCGACGAGTTTATCTCCTCGGCGGAGCAGAAGTGGGGCCAGCACTCATCCGTGGTGCTTCTGCTACCCCACGGATACGAGGGCCAGGGACCGGATCACTCCTCGGCTAGGATCGAGCGCTATCTGCAACTGTGTGCAGAAAACAACATGACTGTTGCCAGACCCTCCACCCCCGCCTCCTACTTCCACCTGCTGCGTAGGCAGGCCAAGGCACGTCCCCGCCGCCCGCTCGTGGTATTTACTCCCAAGGCGATGCTTCGCCTGCGCGGGGCCGCCAGCTCGGTTGCCGACTTTACCGAGGGTACGTTTGAGCCTGTCATCGACGACTCTCGTGTGACCGATAAGTCTGCGATCAAGCGGGTTATTCTTGTAGCGGGCAAGACCTACTACGACCTCATTGCCGAATTGGAGAAAAACCCCAACGACGCGATTGCCGTGGTTCGTTTAGAACAGTATTACCCCGCCCCCATCAACGAGCTTAACGCGGTTCTTGATACCTATCCCCAGGCAGACCTCATCTGGGTTCAGGACGAACCAGAGAACCAGGGTGCCTGGCCCTTTATGGGTCTTGAGGTGGGGTCGCAGCTCGTGGGACGTCCGCTCTCGGTCGTGTCACGTCCCGCCTCGGCATCACCAGCCACGGGGTCGGCAAAACGTCACGCGGCCGAGCAGGCCGACCTCATCACCCGGGCTCTTACCCTGTAGTGTGCCAGGGTTCCTCTCACACAAGGGGAACCCGAAACCCGTCTAGCACCCGCTACGGGGCGTGTGAGTGTCTCACCCAATACACGGGGAACCACGAGGATTAAAATGGTGTAAAAAAGTCCCAGCGGAACTGCCTTCTGGCGTCCGCTGGGACTTTGTAATACCTGTATTCGGCCGCGCATTTTTCAACCAAAGTAGTCTGGGCAAAACGCTCGGCGGATTAAAGGTAGAGCATCTTAACCGAGATGAAGCGCCTAAACGTGCTCTGCCTGAATGGAGCGCAGACGCAGCAGGACCTGATCCCGCAGTTCTTCGGGCGCTACTTCCTTGCAAGCACGCTGCACGGCATCCTTGAGGACGACGCCAACACGGTATTCGCTCTCGCACTCAGGGCATCCCTCAATGTGATTACGAATGTCGCGGGTGTCATCGGTGCACAATTCGTGGTGCAGGTATTCTTCTAAGGATTTTTTTGCTTTTTCGCAATCGCTGTCGCTCATAGGGTGACTCGCTTTCTTGTTTCTTTGACACCGGCACTTTTCTTTCTACCGGTGTCAACATCGTGCCCCTGCTCTGCGGCATAGTCGCTGAGCAAGTCGCGAAGGAGGCGACGGCCACGATGTAATCTACTCATTACGGTTCCAACGGGGGTCTTCATGATGTCTGCAATCTCCTGATAGGAGAACCCCTCCACGTCTGCCAGATAGACAACCATCCGAAAATCTTCGGATATGGAGTTGAGAGCGTTTTTGACCACGCTCTCGGGCATGCGATCGATCGCCTCAGCCTCAGCCGAACGCGATCCCATCGAAGTCGTTGACTCGGCATCCCCCAGCTGCCAGTCTTCTAGCTCGTCAATCGCCCGTAGAAAGGGTTCCCGCTGACGTTTGCGATACGTATTGATGTAGCTGTTTGTCATAATGCGATACAGCCACGCTTTAAGATTGGTTCCCTCTTGAAAAGACTTAAAGGCGGCGAAGGCCTTGGTGAAAGTCTCCTGCACCAGATCCTGTGCATCCTGAGTATTTTTGGTCATCCGCAAAGCGGCCCCGTACAACTGATCAAGAAACGGTAGGGCTTGCTCCTCGAAACTTTTATGCGAATTCTCTTGGTCACTCATATCGAGTAATCCTACCCGCCCCTCGGTAGAAATATCCTGAGTCTTCTCAAGAGTTATTAACGACACGTTTTTGTCTCCTCGGAAATTGTTATGCTCGCACAGGAACTGCCTGACCGACTCGGTCGTGTGTTTTAAAAACACTTTTTGTCCGGCTCGCGATAGTGTTAATAACCAATGTTGATTTCCAAGTATTCCCAACCAGATTTTAATCCTTTCGGTGACGAGATGGACAGCGACGACGAGCCTCAAAACTGGCCCGCCCCAACGCCGGGGAAACCGCTCGCCGCCACCGTGAATCTGCCAGGTTCCAAGTCGCTCACAAATCGCGAGCTTGTGCTCTCCGCGCTCGCTGCCACACCCTCAAGGCTGCGAGCGCCCCTCCACTCTCGGGACAGCAACCTGATGGTAGAAGCCCTGCGCTCCCTCGGCGCAACCGTTGAGGAGACTCCCGGAAACGGCTCCTTCGGTCCAGATTGGCTTATCACCCCGGGCGAACTTGTCGGCAGCACATCGGTTGACTGCGGACTCGCCGGAACCGTCATGCGTTTTGTCCCCCCGGTTGCTGCCCTCGCGCTCGGCCCCACCTCATTTGACGGAGACGAACACGCTCGCAACCGCCCCATGTCGGCAATCGTTGAGGGGCTTCGCTCCCTCGGCGTCGACATCACCGACGAGGGAAGGGGCAAGCTCCCCTTCACCATCCACGGTATGGGGTCGGTGCCGGGAGGGCGGGTGGAGATCGACGCGTCGCTCTCCAGCCAGTTTGTGTCCGGCTTGGCCCTCGCCGCCGCACGTTTTGACACGGGAGCACACATCGTCCACACCGGCGAGCGACTTCCCAGCGTTCCCCACATCACCATGACGCTCGAGGCCCTCACCGCACGCGGTGTGGTAGTGGAGCATCCCGCCGAGGGCGAGTGGGTTATCCATCCCGGCCCCATTCTGGGTGTCGAGCGAGACATCGAACCGGACCTATCAAACGCCGCTCCGTTCTTGGCGGCGGCCGTTGTGCTGGGCGGGAGCGTCAGCATCCCCGGGTGGCCAAGCGCCACAACACAGGTTGGCGATCAACTCCGCACAATCCTTCCCCATTTTGGCGCGGAGGTTGTGTTAGAAAACGGCGTACTCACGGTAACCGGACCCTCCAGCATTTCCGGGGTCACTCTTGATCTGAGCGAGGCGGGCGAGCTTGCGCCCGCCGTGGTGGGCCTCGCGGCGCTTGCCACGGGTCCCAGCACCATCACGGGTATCGGGCATATTCGACACCACGAGACAGACCGGATCGCGGCACTCTCGACAGAGATCAACAAGCTTGGTGGCAATGTCACCGAGCTTGAGGACGGCCTGCAGGTTGTCCCCGCCCCGCTGCACGGCGGGGTATGGCTGAGCTACAGCGACCACCGCATGGCTACCACAGGTGCTCTGATCGGGTTGGCTGTTGCCGGAGTAGAGGTGAATGACGTGGGCACCACGGCTAAGACGCTTCCGCAGTTTACCGACCTCTGGTTGGCGATGATCTCCTCACACTCGCAACAAAAGGGTCACGGTTCTAGGGGTTCGGGGGCACACCCCACCCACCTCACGATACCCGGGTTCCCGTCGGGCACGGGTTCCGCCCCCACAAGCACGTCTGCCCCGTGAGCCACCGGTCACACGTATGAGTTGGTGGGCCGATAACGACGACCTCGACGAACCCTACGGTGAGTTCGACGAGTCGGCCGTACGGGTACGACCAAACCCCAAGGGAAACCGTCCCCGCACCAAAATTCGTCCCGAACACGGCGATGCCCTAAACGCTACCGTTCTGGGAGTGGATCGCGGCAGGTTTAGCGTGCTGATCGGCTCCGAGGGTAAGACCCGCACCGCAATCGCAACGCGCGCCCGAGAGCTCGGCAAAAAAGCCATTGTCACGGGAGACCGGGTGCGGCTGGTGGGTGATACCAGCGGTGACGAGGGAACCCTAGCCCGCATCGTATCCGTCGATGACCGAACCACACTTCTGCGGCGCAGCGCCGACGACACCGATACCGTGGAGCGTGTTATCGTGGCCAACGCGGATCAGATGCTCATCGTTATCGCTGCGGCCAACCCGGAACCCCGCACCCGTCTGGTGGATCGCTATCTAGTCGCCGCCTACGATGCCAAAATACGTCCGCTGATCTGTGTCACGAAAACGGATCTGGCCGACCCTGCCGCATTTCTACGAAGCTTTGAGGGCTTGGGGATCACCACCTTCACAAGCGAGCCGAATCACACACCTCTCGCCGAAATTGCCGATCACCTGGTTGGTCACGAGACGGTTTTTGTGGGGCACTCCGGTGTGGGAAAATCCACGCTGATCAATGCACTGGTTCCCGGGGCAGAGAGAGCTATTGGGCGGGTCAATGAGGTAACGGGGCGGGGTCGCCACACGTCCTCCTCCACCGTTCGGTTACGACTCGACACACCGCGGGGTACAGGCTGGGTCATCGATACTCCCGGCGTGCGTTCCTTTGGGCTCGGACACGTCAATCCCGAAAGCATTGTTCGAGCGTTTACCGATCTGGCCGCGATTGCCCTGGAGTGTCCACGCGGCTGCACCCACCGCGAAGACGCTCCCGACTGTGCGGTTGCACAGGCGGTTACCGAGGGCCGGTTGGGCGAAACCGGCGCAACCAGACTCGACTCTCTCCACCGTTTACTCGAAACATTTTCCGCCAGGGCAGGAACGGAGCGTCCCGGGCGCTAGCGTGGCACGACCCTACTCACACGTGAGACACAGCAATCGTGGGGCGACATCCCTTATCATTGACGCATGACTGAGAACACGCGGCTTACTGCCGGAGACGCTGCCCCTGATTTCACCCTGAACGACCAGGATGGAAACCCCGTAACCCTCAGTTCTTTTCGAGGAGAAAAAGTAATTCTCTACTTCTATCCCGCGGCTAAAACCCCCGGTTGCACCACGCAGGCCTGTGACTTCCGCGATAATATGGCGTCGCTCGGGGCGGCAAACTACCGCATCCTTGGCATCTCTAAGGACTCGGTGGAGGTGCTGCGCTCCTTTGCCGATGAGGAGGGCCTGGCTTTCCCGCTGCTGAGCGACACCGATCTTACGGTTCACAACGGCTACGGATCGTACGGTGAAAAGAACCTCTACGGCAAGGTTGTCACCGGCGTATTACGATCCACCTTTGTGATTGATGAGCAGGGTGTTATTACAATGGCGCTCTACAACGTTAAAGCAACCGGACACGTCGCAAGCCTACGCAAAAAGCTTGGCCTCGCAGCTTAGCTGCGTCGCCAGTGTGCGGCACCGCCTCGGGTGTATCGCTCTTGGGGTCTGGCACCCTGCGGCTTAGCTAACGTCGTCTCCGGTCGCCGTGGACTGACGCTTTGCCGCACGAACAAGCAGGATCAGGGCAACTACCGCAGACAGGAGTAGTATCCAACCGATAAGGGGCTGGGCAAATTGTCCCTGAAAGCTTCCGATGGCAACCGCAATCTGTAAAATCTGAATTGTCACGGCAGATCCTCGGGCCCACGACGCGGAGCGCAGGAGACCCACCGCGGTGGCCGCCACCCACACGGTACCCAAGACAATCAGAACAAAGAGCGCGACGGCAGACGAGAACGAGTCCGGGTTGTCGGTCAGTAGTTCAAAGAAGAACCAGGCCGTCACCACCAGCATCAAGAACGTCTGAAGAAAGAGGATCACCACCGGTGCCCGCCAACGGGTTGGACGGGGTGAGTTTTCCGGGGGTGCGATACTCGATTCTTCTGCCATGCTTTTTACTACCTCAAAACTATTGATTTGCTGCTCAGTCTATGGGAGCATGTATTTTGTTGAGTTTCAACGCGCAGGGGCGTGCTCAACTTTCGTTTTACCAGGTTTCCCTCTGGGCTACGACTATTTTCCACTCCAACTTGGAATTGCAATTTTGTCGCGCCCACACTAAGTAACACCACAAGGAGCACACGTATGGATTGGCGTGAACAGGCCGCCTGCCTCACAGCAGACCCCGAATTGTTTTTCCCCGTCGGCAATACCGGACCGGCTGTTGATCAAATTGAGAAGGCCAAGTCGGTGTGTGCACGGTGCACGGTCACCGAAATTTGCCTGCAATACGCCATTGAAACCGGCCAAGACTCTGGAGTCTGGGGCGGACTGAGCGAAGACGAACGCCGGGCGCTGAAGCGCCGCGCGGCTCGCGCTCGTCGCGCCTCCTAAAAAGCACCTCGCGCCAAAGCGCGTCGTGCTTCCTCAAGCGTATAACTGAGGGGCCACCATTCTTTTCCCTGTGGCCCCTCCCCTCCCCTAGTAAGAACTTTCCAAATCTTTGCGCCATATCCGGCATCTTGTTCAAGGGTTGTCAAGACTTCACCCCTGATCATGCTGACTATATTCCTCGGATTTCGCATAAAGCACACAACTATTCTTTACTATCTGTATTCTTAATAGAGGTATTAGGGGCGACTGTAAGATCGAAGAGGAGTGATATTGCTAGCAATCATCTCGGCCTTCATCGTTCTTTCTATGCTCACCCCGCTCCTCACTAAGTGGTTATCAAACCGGGTTTTTCTCGCCATTGCTCTCCTCCCGGCCGTAGCGTTTTTTTATACTCTCAGCCAGTCAGAACGAGTAATAGCCGGTGGAGCATACACAGAGTCCGTCCCGTGGATACCGCAGCTGGGCATAGCGCTCTCTTTCCGAGTAGACGCGCTGAGCTGGCTCCTGGCCCTCATCGTGACCGGGGTGGGCACCCTGGTACTCATCTACTGCGCAAGCTACTTTGGGAGAAACGAACAGGGACTCGGCCGTTTTGCGAGCGTTCTCCTGCTCTTTGCCGGGATCATGTACGGCCTGGTCACCGCCGACGACGTTATCGTGATGTTCATTTTTTGGGAGGCCACAAGCGTTCTCTCCTATCTCCTCATTGGCCACTACTCCCACAAAAAAGAGAGTCGCGGTGCCGCGCTCCAGGCCCTTCTGGTCACGACCTTTGGCGGTTTGGCCATGCTCGTGGGGATCGCCATCCTCATGGTTCAGGCGCAGAGCAGTTCACTACGAATCATCGTTGACACCCCCATCGACGGCCCTCTGGTCGCCGTCGCCATCATCCTCGTCATGGTGGGGGCCGCAAGCAAGAGCGCACTTGTCCCATTCCACTTCTGGCTTCCGGGAGCGATGGCCGCACCCACACCCGTGAGTGCCTATCTGCACGCGGCGGCCATGGTGAAGGCCGGTATCTACCTAATTCTACGCATGGCGCCCGGATTCACCGAAATCCCGGGGTGGCGCGAAGCGCTCATTATCGTGGGCATTATTACCATGCTGGTGGGAGCCTGGCGCTCACTGCGCCAAAACGATCTCAAGCTTGTGCTCGCCTACGGAACCATCAGTCAGCTCGGGTTCCTAGCCCTGATCTCCGGTTATGCTACGCGTGACTCTGCGCTGGCCGCCGAAACTCTACTCATCGCGCACAGCCTCTACAAAGCCACCCTCTTTTTAGTCGTGGGAATCATCGAGCACCGCACCGGCACGCGTGATCTCCGCAAGCTCTCCGGCCTTCGCGTCTCACAGCCAGGACTCGCCCTCATCACCCTGGTCTCCGTTGGTTCAATGGCCGGGCTACCCCCCTTCATCGGTTTTGTGGGTAAAGAGGCTGCCTACACAGCACTCTTCGACTCGGGCGAGGCCGGTAATACCTGGGGATGGGTCGCCCTCACCGGCATTGTTATCGGCTCTATCCTCACCTTTGCCTACTCGGCGCGGTTCCTCTGGGGAGCGTTTGCCACCAAAAAAGCAATCGCACCCACCCCCATCGTGCACCCCGATCGCGGCAGCATCCTGATCGCCCCCGCTATCCTGGCCGTTCTCACGGTTGCGGCGGGATTTGCAGCACCGTGGCTCGATTCCATTCTGAGCACCTACGCAGACTCATTTGGTGAGGGGCACTACTACCTGGCACTCTGGCACGGTATCGAACCCGCCCTTATTCTCAGTCTGATCGTGTTTGTCCTCGGCGGCATAGTGGTATGGCAACGCCTCCGGGTCACCGCCTTCCAGGCCAGAATTCCAGACTGGATTAACTCAAGCTCCCTCTACTGGAAAATCATTCGTGGCATTGAGTCCCTCTCACTCTGGGCCACCGCCGGCGTGCAGCGCTTTGGGCTTCCCGGCTATATCGCAACCGTGCTCGCTCTCTTTGTTGTCTCGGTGGGATACGGAATACTCGCCAATAAATCGTGGCCCGACTCATTTGTGCTGTGGGATTACCAGGCGCAGCCGCTCATCGCGCTCATCATGATAGTTTCGGCCTTCTGTGTCATCTGGGCACGTCAGCGCATCACTGCGGTGCTTCTTGCCGGTGTGAGCGGATACGGCATGGTTGTTCTCTTTGCCGTAGCCGGAGCACCGGATATTGCCCTGACACAGGCGCTTGTCGAAACCATCACCCTCGTGGTTTTTGTACTCGTCCTGCGCCGCATACCCGCAGCGATGAAACAACTTCCTCGGCAGCCCCGCCCCTGGATCAAGGTGGCTATTGCCACCGCCGCGGGACTCACCATGGCAATTGCGGGTTTCCTGGCCCTCGGATCAAGACAGGCTCAGAGCATTGCCGATAGAATGCCCGAACTCTCCCTCGAAGCTCACGGCTACAACATCGTCAACGTGATGCTCGTTGACATCCGCGCCTGGGACACCATGGGAGAAATCTCAGTATTGGTTGTCGTAGCAACAGGAATCGCGAGTCTCATCTTTGTGACCAAGCGAACGGGTGGCGCGCCCACACTGTTTAACGATAGGAACACCCGTAGACAAAAGAACCGCCGCAAAATCGTGCTTGAACCAGCAATCACGCAGGCGGTCATGATCGACGGTAAACCCCCCACATCCTTTGACCCCGACATCCCCACTCGAGGCACCTTCCTCATGGCGGGACGCACTCTTACAGCCCGCAATCGCTCGATTGTCGTTGAGGTTCTTGTGCGGTTGCTTTTCCACCCCGCAATTGTTCTCTCGCTCTACCTGCTCTTTGTGGGGCACAACATGCCGGGAGGCGGATTTGCTGGCGGATTGGTCGCCGGACTTGCCCTGGTCTTCCGCTACCTGGCTGGCGGGCGCTACGAGCTCGGCGAGGCCCTTCCCATAGACGCGGGCAAGATCTTGGGCACCGGTATCGTCCTGGCCGTGGGCACCGCGGTGGGCTCACTCATCGCGGGTCAGGCGGCCCTGCAGTCCACCTGGTTCGAATATGATCTGGGGTGGCTGGGAGAAATCAGCATCGGCACCACCACAATCTTTGATATCGGAGTATACCTGGTGGTTGTTGGGCTCATTCTGGATGTGCTCCGCAGCCTAGGTGCAGAAATCGACCGACACATCAGCAAAGATGCTGAGGTAAACAGCAGCAAGATTCAGGCGGAGGAGGCCGCTACCCGATGAACGCCTCAATCACGCTTCTTATCCTCGCAAGCTCGCTCTTTGGTGTGGGAATCTATTTGATGATGCAGAGAAACCTCACCCGAATCCTGCTTGGATTTCTGCTGGTCGGCAACGGGGTGAACATCTTCATCTTCCTCATGAGTGGCCCTCCCGGCGCGGCCCCTCTGCTCTCCGGAGTGACCGACTTTTCAGACCTCGCGGACCCTGTTCCGCAGGTGTTTATTCTCACCGCCATCGTAATTAACTTTGGTATCACGGCGTTCCTCCTCGCGCTACTCTACCGATCCTGGTGGCTCGCACAACTCAGCGGAGACGGCGACAACGTTTCCAGCGACACCACGGAAAACGATGAGGACAGTGTTGAGGTCTTTGAGCAGGCACACGGCGAAGACGACGCTATCCAGGAGGCACTTGACGCTTCCGATGACGAAGACCAAGACGATAGATCCGATAGCGACACAGACATAAAAACCGACAGGTCGCAACAACCGTCGGCCCCGACAATAAAGAGAGGTGAGAACACAACATGACCTGGCTTATCCCACTCATGGTGGCGCTCCCTCTCCTCGGTTCGGCGGTAACCCTTATCCTCAGCAAGTTTCGTCGCCTACAGATTCTGATCAGCGTGGGTGTCACCGCAGCCACGGTGGTTGTGAGCGTGGCACTCCTCATCGCCGTTGATACGATGGGAACCCTCGCTGTTCAGGTGGGCGGCTGGGCGGCACCGTGGGGTATCTCGCTGGTTGTCGACAGGCTCGCGTCAATCATGCTGGTCATCTCCGCAATCATGCTCCTGGGCGTTCTGGTCTACTCGGTGGGTCAGGGTATCGCCGATGGCGACCAGGAGGCACCGGTTTCGATCTTTCACCCCACCTACCTCATCCTCGCTGCAGGGCTCTTTAACGTGTTTATTGCGGGCGACCTCTTTAACATTTACGTGGGCTTTGAAATGCTCCTGGCCGCAAGCTACGTACTCCTCACTCTCGGGAGTACCGGTGTGCGGGTGAAAGCGGGCACCACCTATATCGTTGTGAGCCTGGTCTCCTCCATCTTCTTCCTGCTCTCCATCGCCCTCATTTACGGAGCTACGGGAACCGTCAACCTGGCTCAACTCTCCATACGATTGGCAGAACTTCCCGCCGATATCCAGCTCATATTGAACCTCGCACTGCTCATCGGCTTTGGGGTTAAGGCGGCCGTATATCCGGTATCTTTCTGGCTACCCGACTCCTACCCAACCGCTCCCGCCCCGGTCACAGCAGTGTTTGCCGGGCTCCTCACCAAGGTGGGCGTGTACGCGATCATCCGCACCGAAACACTTCTTTTCCCCGGGGGCCAACTCAACAACGCACTGCTCTGGGTCGCTCTCTTCACCCTACTCATGGGCATTCTGGGTGCCGTGGCCCAGGCCGACATTAAACGACTGCTCTCCTTTACCCTGGTGAGCCACATCGGTTATATGATCTTTGGCATCGCGCTGGCCACGGTCAGCGGGTTGGCCGCTACGGTGTACTACATCACACACCACATCACGGTTCAGACAACGCTCTTTCTTGCCACCGGCCTCATCGAGCGCATTGGAGGCACCACCTCAATCAACCGTCTGGCCGGGCTCCTCAAAGCCGCTCCACTCGTCTCCATTCTGTTCTTTATACCGGCTCTCAACCTGGGCGGGATCCCACCGTTTTCAGGCTTTATCGGCAAGGTGGCCCTGTTTATCGCGGGTGCCGAGCATGGGGGCTGGCTCGTGTGGACGGTTATCGGGGTAGGCGCGCTCACCTCGCTCCTCACCCTGTATTCCCTCATGCGCATATGGAACACTTCGTTCTGGCGCACCCCGGAAGAACTCAAAGATCAGAGCAACCCGATGCTCGAGAAACTGCACGAAACACCCGAAGAGACAATCGGTAATGTCAAAAGCACCACCCCCAAGCTCATGGTGGGAACCACCACCGTCATGGTGGGCTTAACGCTCTGCCTCACCGTTTTTGCGGGACCCATCCTTGAGTTTGCCACACGTACCGCCGAAGACCTCCTGGACCAATCCACCTACGTCACGGCCGTCTTCGATGAGGGGGTGATCCCGTGAGCCCCACAAGCGACAAGCTCCTTGCCAAGAGGGTAGGGCGCGTGGGTGCCCTGGTAGCCCAGCTCGGGCTTGTGGCCATCTGGATACTACTCTGGGGCCAGCTAGACTGGATGACCCTCCTCACGGGCATTATTATTGCGATAGTGGTTGGGCAGATTTTTTATCTACCCCCCGTCGACTTTGGCGGACGCTTCAGCCTGTGGCACTTCACCCTTTTTATGTCCCGCATGCTCATCGATATTTTTATCGCGAGCATTCAGGTGGCCTGGTTAGCGATGAATTGGCGCTACACCCCCAAGAACGCCATCATCGAGCTTGATCTGCACACCCACAACGACCTCATAATGACCTGGACGGTAGAGTCAATCTCACTCGTTCCGGGGACCATCGTTGTTGAGGCCGACCGTGAGAAGCGACGGCTCTTCCTTCACATCCTCCACGTGACTACTCCGCAGGAGGTCGAAAAGATCCGGCGCCATATGCAGGACACCGAGGCCCGTCTCACCCTGGCGTTTGGCACGCACGAAGAGGTGCGCCAACTACGCGCGGAACGTCAAAACGGAGGTGGTCTATCGTGAATGTTGCGGCCGTCATCATGAGCATTTTTCTCGGCATCGGGGCGATTCTTGCGGTAATAAGGATCATCGTGGGTCCCACCGCCCTTGACAGGGTACTAGGCCTAGACGTTCTTCTGGCAATCGTGCTCTGCGCCCTGGCCGGAGACATGGTCATCAACGAGCACACCAACACGCTGCCCCTGCTGGTTGCCCTCGCGTTCTTTGGAGTAACGGGCTCCATCAGCATCACCCGCTTTATCTCAAGACGGGACGAGCCATGAACTGGGACATAATTCGCGACATTATCACCGGGACCCTCCTCGTCTTTGGCTCCCTCCTCTCGGTTGCGGCCGGGGTGGGAGTCCTGCGATTCCCCGACGTACTGTCTCGCCTCCACGCGGGAACCAAACCGCAGATCCTAGGCCTCACCTGCATGGTAGTTGCGGTGGCAATACAAAACACGTCTCTCTCCGTGGCAGCAAGCCTGCTCGTGGTGCTGGTGATTCAGTACCTCACGCAGCCGATATCCGCCCACCTTATTGGGCGCTCCAGCTATCGCTCCGACTTTGTGGATAAGAGCACCCTGATTGTGGACGAGCTAGCCGATGATATCGCTGCTCGCGACAACGATACCGACGACACAGACCGCACCACATCAAAATAGTCGTCGTGCGAACGTAAGCTGCTTCAAGCTTCACATCCCAACCACAAACAAGGCTATCCGCTGATAGAAAACCACCCAGTTGTTCAGGTCTTCCGTCCAGGTATCGTCAGAACTCCCCTCACCGGAGTGAGCGTCTGCGCCGCTGCCGAAGCCGATACGCCAGTGTAAGCACAAGCGAGAGGGCAAGCACGACTGCCCCTGCGGGGCCCCATAGACTCGCAGTGGCACCGGTGTAGGGAAGAGTCACCGCCACCACATCAAAAATAGTAAGCACACCGTCCTGCACTACAAGCGAGGGATTATCCGCCAGGTTTAACAACACCAGTTCTCCCGTATCGGTGATCTGGAACGGTGCGGGCCTCGCCAAAAGCTCATGCCCCGCGGGTGCCCTCGTCTCCTCTATCCAGTAGTTGCCCGGCATCAATCCAAGCGGCACCTCATAGCGACCCGTCTGGTCGGCAACCGGAACAACCGTGTGATTATTCACAGGATTTCCTGGCCTACCCTGATCGTCAGCAAGAATTCTAAAAGAGGCACCCGTCACCGGTACCACGCCACCCGACGCGTCGACACCGTTCTTTTGAATCAAAACACGAGCACCCGTCTCAGAGATGGTGCTACAGGTCACACAGTTCGGTAGGCCCTCACTCGCATCACCCGTAACGGTATTGATGAGGGTCTTCAGCCAAGCATCATCATTTACCGTCACCTGATATGTCAGTGTTGCCTGCTGACTCCGAGCCAGACTAAAGGGCTGGGTGGTGAGAATTGCATCGACCGGGTCAGAAACTGTCTGAACTGAGCCATTACCAATCCGCAGACCCGCGCTTCCGGGAACAAATGATGCCGATTGCAATACCTCACTCAGATCATCCGTGATTGTCACACCGTTCACCGCAACCGTGCCCGCGCTCGCCGTTACCGTGTATGTGAGGATATCACCGGGGGCAACTCGGCCGTCCACCGGTTCTTGCCCGTTGACCGTCACCGCTTTATTTATTGACCAGGCCGGTGCAAGAATTGTCGTGCGTGTTGTCGACGTGTTGTTATTCGTTTGTGGATCCGCATCTGCCCCAGCCACCGTCGCTGTATTTGTGATCACACCCGTTGCAGACACAGGTACCCGACCCGAAATCTGAAAGCTAAAGCTCTCCCCGGCTTTCAGTGCTGCGGGTACAGCGGAAACATCATCCGGGCCATCTAAGCGTACATACGTTGGGTCATCGGTGTCTGACAGCGTATAACCGTCAGCAACCAGGGTGCAGCTCACGTCATGCCCGATAAGCACACACCCCTCAGGGGCATCGATGAGCCGCACGTCCGTCACCTCGGCCGGGACAGCATCTCGCACGACCACCCCGTGCGAATCGGAACTCGTCGAAGAGTTAGCCACTGTCACGTTCCACAATAGTTCCGCCCCCGCGCGCACCTGGCTTGGGGCCCGCTTCACAACGGAGAGGTCAGCACCGGGAAGACCAAAACCAAACGCGGTAACCCCGTAATTTCTCATGGTCCGCACACCCGGATTCGTAATAGTCTGGGTGATCTCTCCCATGTGCGGAACACCAAAGTTGATCTCCGAGACAAGGCCGTCCACAGCAAAAACGACCTGACCGTTGTACTGCCCGGCGCTATCGCTACACAGATTAGGATCCTCCGGTCGGTCGGGTAGGGTACGCCAGCTCATCCGTAATCCATCAAATACAATGTCAGCTTTGGGCCCACCGGCCACGGTGATTGGGGGTCCGGTCTGAGCATCAAGAACCGTAACCTGTCCCGAGGCCGGAACCTTTCCGTTAATAGACTCAAAGATGAGGTCAGACCAACCAACCACACATCCCTGTCCTCCTGATTGAGAAAGAATGGGACCGCCACTCTGCCCAAAAACAATGACCGGGTTAATCTGAGGCTCGTCGAAGGTCAACGTTGTCTGGTGTATTACGCATTCCCGACGCTCACCCTCATTGATCGTGTCATCCATGCAGTGCAGCAGGGAATCCGACCGATCTGGAGCGGGTATCAGGGTATAACCTACAGGTTCAAGACCCGCTGCCAGAGCAAGACCGTACCCGTCGGAGGTTTTTCCCATCCAGGTTACAAGCTCTGGTCCCAGACCCTGACGGCCAATCGTACGTTCACCCTCCGGTCCTGATAGAGTAACCGAACCGGGCAATCTACCGGGCATCTCTGCCGACATCGACAGTCGATCATCCTCCACTATCCACCGGCTCGAAGGGAGAACAGAGACGTAGCCCTGTGGCCTGCCCATCGGATAAGTTGGATTTACCGCGGTCGCAACCGCTTCTATTTCGTTCTCTCCAACAACGTTATTTGCGGTCGCCGTTGCGGGTAACACGAATGCAAGCATCCCCACACACGCGATAGAGGCAACCGTTTGACGGGCACGGTTTCGCCATAATAAAGGCATTCGCATCGCTATAAAACTCCGGTTTAGAATCGAGAACATACACAACTGGGATGAATCGATCACGTTTTTCTTACGCGCCCCCGAAAAAAACTCGCAACACACACGTTGTTCACAGTCTCATCGCCCGGTGAGGACATTCACTATACTGTTTATGCGTATATACAGCGTCCCCCTCCCCCACCCTTGCCCCCACGCAACCAGGTATCTCTAACACTCAAGAACAAAGGCGTTGGATGTGAACACGGCACACAATAATAAAAGGGAACGTCCAGAAGAAACCCCACAGAACCCTCTTGATCAACCCCGCGGCGGCCCCCTCAGCGGCCTGATCATCGCCGACTTCACACGCGTTTTGGCCGGTCCCTATTGCACCATGTTACTCGGTGATATGGGCGCCACCGTGATCAAGGTGGAGAGTCCAGCAGGCGACGATACCCGCGGTTATGCCCCGCCCTACCTGAACGAAGACGCCACCTACTACCTGAGCAGCAACCGCAATAAGCACTCCGTGGTGCTCAATCTCAAGAACGAGCAGGATCGTGAAGTCGCCTTGCAATTGGCGGCAGTATCCGATGTCTTGATTGAGAACTTTAAGGTTGGCGGGATGGCCTCTTTTGGCCTCGACTACGATGCGGTAGCCGCGGTAAACCCCGAGATTATCTACACCTCAATTACGGGCTTTGGTACGGGTGAGGGCGCACAGTATCCGGGTTATGACCTCTCAGCTCAGGCGTTCTCGGGCATGATGTCAATTACGGGAGAAAAAGACGGTGGCCCCCTGCGGGCCGGGTTTGCACTCTTCGACGTTATTACGGGACTCCACGCAGGGATGGGAATTCTGGGGGCGCTCCACCATCGAACGCTCACGGGCGAGGGGCAGCTTCTTGAGCTCAATCTGCTCAGCTCGGCCCTGTCTGGCATGGTCTATCAGACGTCGGCCTACGTGGCGGGTGGTGAAGTTCCGACTCGCTTGGGCAACGAGCACCCCAGTCTCTACCCCTACGAGCCCTTTCCCACGACTGACGGCTCTCTTGTGGTGGCGGTGGGTAATGACACCCAATTTGCCCGGCTCTGCGTCCTTCTTGGGCTCCCCGAGCTCGCGTCGGACACTCGCTTCTCCACCATGGCCGCACGCAACCAGCACCGCGAGGAACTGCGTCGCACGCTCCTTCCCCGGTTCGGGCTCGACACCTCCGAGCACTGGTTTGATGAGCTCACCCGGGAGAAGATTCCCTGCGCCCCGGTTAACACCATCGCGCAGGGGGTAACCACCGCCGAACGTTTTGGGCTTGATCCCGTGGTGTTTGCCGGAGAGGGAGAACGGCGTATCCCCACCGTGCGGCACCCCGTCAGCTACTCGGCAACCCCGGCAAGCTACGATCTCGCTCCGCCCGTTCTTGGTTCAAGCACTCAACTCGTGCGTGACTGGCTCACAAAGCACAACCCACACTCAGAGGAGATATAAGAATGACCCTTAATAGTTCGTCCGTCGATAGAATTTTTGATGTGTCCGCGCTCGTTTCCGCCGAGGATTGGGCCTGGCACCAACGTGCCCTCGACTTTGGTCATCACCATCTCCACCCTCACATAGACAACGATTTCGATGCTAAACACTTTCGTCACGAGATCGTCTCCCAGCTGGGAAAGTCGGGGTTTTTAGGTATGCACATTGCAGGTTACGGATGCGCGGGTGCCAGCGCAACAGCCTACGGTCTGGTCTGTCACGCACTGGAACAGGTTGATAGCGGCTGGCGCACCCTGGTCTCCGTGCAGGGGTCACTTGCTATGGGGGCCATAGCCCACTGGGGTTCAGAGGCTCAAAAAGAGGAGTGGCTTCCCCGTATGGCCCGCGGAGAGGTCCTTGGCTGTTTTGCGCTCACCGAACCCGAGGGTGGCAGCGATCCCGCCGCAATGACCACCTTTGCCCGGCGCGACGGCAGCGACTGGGTTCTGAACGGCACCAAACGCTGGATCGGTCTGGCTACTCTCGCCGATGTTGCCATTCTCTGGGCACAAACAGACGACGGGGTGCGCGGCTTTATCATCCCCACAGACACCCCCGGATTCCACGCCGCCGAGATCACCAATAAACTCTCGATGCGGGCCTCGGTGCAGTGTGAAATCACCCTCACCGATCTTCGCCTGCCCGATTCTGCCCGGCTGGAAAACGCGCTCGGATTGCGTGGTCCCTTCACCTGCCTCACGGAGGCTCGCTACGGTATCGCCTGGGGAGTGATGGGCGCGGCCAAGTCCTGCCTCGACGTGGCTGTGGAGCGCGCAACCTCGCGCGAGGTTTTTGGGCGGCCCATCGGAGCCAACCAGCTCATTCAGGCAAAGCTCGCGAACATGCTCGTGGAGTACCAAAAGGGCATGTTACTCGCGCTACACCTGGGAACACTACACGATGTGAATGAGCTCACCCCCGCTCAGGTGAGCATCGGCAAGCTCAATAATGTGCGTGAGGCAATCTCAATCGCATCGCAGGCCCGATCCATTCTGGGTGGTGACGGGATCACCAGTGATTTCCCGGTGATGCGACACATGGCCAATCTTGAGTCTGTTCGCACCTACGAGGGAACCGATGAGATTCACACCCTCATACTGGGTCGTGAACTCACCGGTATTCCCGCCTTTTAACCACACCCACCGCGGGTAGAGTGTGAATCGGGATGGGGGATACCGATTCACACTCTACCCGCGGTGAGACCTGGGTTAGGGCTTTACTTTCTTGGGAAGATTGCGGCCCCACCTAGAAACAGGATGTGCAACACAGAAAACACATACCGCACAACAACCCCAGAACAATATAGATCCCTAACAGCATTCACACACTTAAGAGCGAAACTAAGTTTATTATATACAACCCCTAGTAGAAAAACAAATTAATAAATAATTATTTAAATAGAAAACTTTACATTCTATATTTACCGCTTCACCGCAACCCGCGCAATTCCTATGGTGAGAGCAAAGATCTAGCACCTAACGCCGGGAACAGCGAGCACAGGCACTAAAGCCATTAGCGGAACGCGACGACGGACATCACTCCGACAGCGTCCGTCAAAACGAACATTCCAAAGATAATCACAACGAGACACCAGCAAACCCCCACAGAACGTCAATCCCCAGCCCCTGGCCCTCAACAGAACACTGAGCCTATAACCATCTTAGGAAACCATAAGTAAATATACAAATTAATGTCGATACTAATTAGACAATAAAGTTTATAATTTATCGCAGTAGACACGCCTTCAATCACATCAAGGCCCAGCCCCTCAGCCCCCTGGCCCTTTGACGGAACCGAAGAGACAGAAGATCTCGTGCCGCACTCGTTGCATTCTTGGATATCGCAACGCCAAAACTCACACTCACGACAGCAGCAACCGGCAATCGAGACACGACATCCCGCTTACCCGAATCATTGAAGAACCACAACCGAACAGCCCGGATTCTAAGTGAAAGCGCAAGAACCTTACTCAACTATCGCGAGAAACCGCTCCACAGGATGCGCGAGATAAATTCAGCAGCCTCCATTGAATCAACACCCCAGGCCCGCCGCAAAACGCTTTCCACCATGCTCCTCACGAGAGACTCGGAAATCCGTGTAGAGCTAAGTACGTAGTCAACCACTCGCGCAGAGGCACCATCGTATTCTTTCCAGGTGAGGACGTACTCTTTCATGACGCTTGCGGGATCTGACAACCAGAACGCGTCACGCGTGAGCGCGATCAGATAGTTTCTATACGTTGAGTTACCCAATGCTTCAATCCTTATGCTCACCGACCCGCACTTCGGTTCCGTTGCAACCACCTTAGGTTTCTCATCCCAAAAACCACAACCGCATTCCCCCTGTGAATCCACTGGGAACCCAAAGAGAGCGGCACCATAAACGACTCAGATCCGAATCCAAACTTCCCCCAGACCTCTCTCCTTCTCGTTCGCAATTGCCCCCACTAGGGTGAATTTCAATACTGAGACAAAATAAGGCTTCAACTATGCTATCCTAAACAAATGAGTTTATGTTGTATGTTTTTACAATAAAATACTTTACAAATATAATTCATTTAATATTATTTTTAGAAAACGCACACTACGAGGGGTAATTCATGCGTTCAATCCAGCAGCGTTCCAAAAAGCAAAGAGGCTACAGGGGGAAGGTTTTAGGTGCGGTACTCACGCTGTCCCTGCTGCCTCTCACGGGCTCCTACTCTGCCTCGGCATCTTCTTCTCTACCCGAGCAAAGCCGTGTGATCTCCCAACACGGCCATGGCAACCCGCTACGTATCGCAATAAGCCCCAACGGGGCAATTGCATACGTTGTTAACGCCACGAGCCACTCTATCTCCGTCATTGATGTCGCCAGCGACACTCGGATTGGGCAGGTAGCAAATTATCGGGGTCGCTATCCAAGCGACGTAGCTTTTTCACCCGATGGCGCCATCGCTTACGTCACCAATTCTGCCAGTCATTCCGTCTCCGTCGTCTACGTTGCAACCCACACCGTTTTACACGAGGTCCATAATTACCAGGGGAAAAGTCCGAGAAGAGTGGATTTTTCTCCCTATGGCGACGTTGCCTACGTGACCAATCCGGAGAGCAATTCCGTCTCCGTTATTGACCCCGTCACCCATACGCAAATCTCAACAGTGCACCGATACAGAGGCTCTAACCCTCAAAGCGTGAGGTTCGCACCAGACGGCAGTATTGCCTACGTAACCAACGCCGGACGCGGTGATTTCAATCCCTCCATTTCCGTAATCGATGCCGGCTCAAACATACAGTACGGTTACACAAGGTACACTGGAGCGATGCCCGACGATGTAGCCTTTTCGCCCACCTCAACCATTGCCTACGTCACCGATTCACACCCCGACAAAGACATTTCTGTGCTCTACGGGCAGAACGAGATAAAAACCATCAATAGACCAGATCTAAGATTCAACACCTCAGAAACAGCGTTCTCATCCGATGGGAAGTATGCCTACGTCACCAACAGGAAATATGACTCCGTCTCGGTCATTGACACCGCCACCCATAACCCAATCGGCTTCGTGGCAAAGTACTCGGGAAAGAGCCCGGTCGGTATTGCGGTTACCCCGAATGGCGAAAAAGCCTACGTTGCGAACTCGGGCAGTAGCTCTATCTCGGTTGTGAAACTCCGCTAAGCACCGTCACCTCCATAAAGCTCGGAGGGACATCACATCCTGCACCGGGCCAGAGCACACTATTCCACGCTCTGGCCCGGTGCAATTCTCTACCCCTCCCCATAACCACACACATTCGTAATTCTTATGTAATCCATCAGGGTGACTTAATCCTCGGTAAGATAATGAGGAGGAGGTTACCATGCCTGGAATTAGGACGCGCGCGCGGGGCGAACTCGAAAACGAGATCATGCGTATCCTCTGGGAGAGTCCCACGCCGCTTAACGCCCGAGAGATTCAAGAACTGTTCACGGGTTCCACACCGGCCTACACCACCGTACTCACCACTCTGGATAGGCTCCACAAAAAGAACAGGGTTGTACGCTCCGAAAACTCACCTCGCAAGGTACGCTTTCACGCCGCCAGATCAGAGGACGAGCATGCCAGCAACTCCATGATTGAGACGCTTGAGGATGCGGGTGATCGAGAAGCGGTTCTCCTGCGGTTTGCGGGAAACCTCAGCAACGAAGACGTCGATTTTCTTCGCAAAGCAATCGGTTCACAATCAACACGCCCACAAACGAGATAGCTTACAACGTGCTCACGATCCTGGCCCTCCTCGCCCTAGCGCTGGTGCTCATGGTGATCGCTCCCGCCATTCTCACGAGGGGATGCTGGCAGGTTATGCACCCCCGCACGGCACTCGCCCTGTGGTACGGCTCCTTCCTCCTGGGGTGTTCCGCTCTCGCCGCCTCCATGATTTTTGCCGTGCTCTCCGGGATCAACGCCGGGCACGCACAGTCACCACCGGAGGCAATATTCCTCACGATCCTGGCCTGGATGACCCTGGCTATAACCGGAGGGTTTATCGCTTTTATCGCAATGAGTAGCGAGCCTATTCTCCGATCATACAAAAGATCAACCGCCCAGATCACACCGCTCATCCACTCTCAGGAGGAAAGGTCACGGTTTATTCTCGCGCGTTTTCACAGCGACGAGTATGTTGCCTGCACTTTTCCCGGGAGAGAACCGCTTATCGTCGTTTCTTCGGCACTTGAGGATGCCCTCACACCCCCACAGTTTCAGGCCGTCCTCGCTCACGAGTATGCGCACCTGCGGCAGCGACACGGCTGGATAACCCGGATTGCCGAGATCAACGCCCTGTGCGTGCCACGGCTAGCCGCCGGACGAAGCCTCCTGCGCGCCACCCTCCTGCTCGTGGAGCTCATCGCCGACGACACCGCCGCGCGACAGGCTGGCCCGGTGCACCTCGCCAACGCGCTTTCACGACTCGGTCATCTCAGCGGTGACGATGGCATGGAGTTCCGGGCGCAACGCATCGCGCAGCAGCGCTGGTCTCGCAGGCGGCGCGTGGTACCGGCCACGCTCAAGACGAGTTAGGTCTCCCTGTCCGGTTGTGATGCCACCGCTTACACGAAGCGCCCGCTCAGGGAATATCCTTCTTGCGCTGGTGCAGGCGATTGGGATAGTTCAGCAGCAGAGGATCCCTGTTCAGGGAACGGTTACGGGAATTATCGCAATGGGGTTCTCGTAGGTTGAGAGGCGGACACTCACGCTCACTTGCCAGTCTCCCTGCACCGGAAAGTTCACCTGCGCCCGGTAGCTCCCGGCTTCCTCACGCACGACGTTTGCGCTGAGCGGCCCGAGTTCTTGCTCGGGGAGTCGCATCTCAACCTGCACCTCCTCGGAGTCAACGGGGGTGCCGTTAAAGCTGAGCTCAAAGCTGAGGGTGTTCTCACCGATGGTGGTCGGAGCCAGCGTTCCGTGCACAAGGAGCCCCTGAGATTCGGCGTGAATAGCCGTGTCGCTCGCGGCCTGCTGGGTGTCCGTGATCGCCGTATCGTGACCGCCGTGCCCCGGGCTCATGTTGGTGAGAAACCCCGTCACTATGATCACCACAATCAGCAAAGCCGCCTCGTAACTGAGGATGCGCTGTAGGCTCGCCCATCGCAAGGGCTCGGTGGGTTTCTCTAAGATTGCGGGGAGGAGCCGGGTGCGATTCCACGCGGCGAGGGCAACAATCACTACCACGATGCTGAGCTTAAGCAGGAGGGTACGTCCATACCCGGTTTCAATCAGACCCTGCAGGTTCCCCACGATCATCACCCCCATGACGATCCCGCTCACGGCGAGCAGAAGCACGCTGTATAGGGCAAAGCGGGAGAATCGCAGAACCACACCGGCGGCACCCTCGGAAGTGATCTGCTTTTCGTCCGCCCTCCGAGCCACAACAAGAAAATAGGTCAAACCGATAACACCACCCGTCCAAAAGGCACCGGCCAGCAGGTGACCAACATCCGCCGTGATGATAAGCCATCCCGGTTGAACGGAAAGGGTGTGTCCCACCAGGAGTGGTGTCCCGACGGAAACGGCGGCCAGGGAGACTGCCCCAATCCGCCGTATAGTGGATGTTCCGCGGGCATCAAGAAAGAGGGCGAGGCCTCCCACCCCCGTGATGACCAGTGCCGAGGTGAGGGTGGTCCAGAGCACCCCGGGCACCCATATCTCTGGAATAATAATTTGCCAAGGTTCGGCACCGGTGATACGAAGAGCAGAGAAGGGAATCAAGAGCACAGATGAGAGGATCGCGATGCCAAGCGCAATTCTCACAATCCTGCGCACCCCCGGGAGACTCGGAGCATTTGGGTTATTCAGGTTACTCAGATCGTTTGAGCTACTCGGGCCATTCAAGTTGCCCGGGTTCTTGGGTCCACCCAGGCTGCCCGGGTTCTTAGATCCGCTCAGGCTGCCCGGGTTCTTAGATCCGCTCAGGCTGCCCGGGTTCTTGGCACCCCTCAGGTTGCCCGAGTCGTCGCTGCGCAAAATGATCCGCTTAAAAAACACCAGCCCCGCAAAAACCAGCAGCCCGAGGTATTGCAGCGCGGTGAGTGCCGACACCGCAAACTCGGAACCCGCTGACACCAGCGAGACCGTTTCGGCGCCACCACCGCCACCAACACCGCCGGGCGTTGCCGGGGCACCACTGCCCACATAAAAGGTGATAGCTCCGGATACGGGGTGCCCGTCGGCGGACACGATTCGGTAGCTCAGTACGTAGGTTCCATCGGGGAGGGAGTCCGGCAGGGGTGCGCTGACCACGCTGTCCACCGCTCGGGCATCAAGCGCAACGGGATCTTTACCATCTGCGATCAGACGGGTGGCACCATTAATAGCTTGAACAGTCTCGTTAAAACGCAGTTCAACCGTTGTGGGCGCCTGCTCAAACACCGCACCGTCTTCGGGCGTGGTACCTAGCAACTCGGCGTGTGCAAATGCGGGAGACGCTCCCGTGCCGGCCACCACCAGCGCGTACCCCAGCAGACAGCCGAGAAGAGCGGCCAGCAGCGCGCGCACGATCCCGCTTTGCCGTCCGCTCTTCTCGGTCAGGATCAAACTCATGCCTTTTTACGCCCCCGGAGGAGCGCAATCGCACCTGCTACCAACCCGAGCGATCCGACAATAAGCGAGGTGATTATCAGCGGCGTCTGGTCGGCGGGCTGTTCCGCTGCGTGAGTATCTGCCACATCCTCCGTGCCGCTAGCGCTATCGGCGGCAACAACCGAGATAAAGGGTGCGGGAAGCGGCAGTTCAAAGGGGTTTTGGTTCACGGCAGGGATCTCTATCCAGGCGGACTCGCCCTCTTCACAGGTCTGCACGGTTGGGAAATAGAGGGTTTCGCCCGCTTTTTCCTTCGGTACCTGCAACGAGAGCTCAATGGCGTCCCGGTACCCCTCGGGAAGCGGCGTGAGCGCGGTGTAGACGACCTCGGACACTCGCTCGTTCACCTCGTTACCGTGGCTATCCGTGATGGGTGTGGTCAGATTCTCCATCACCTTGTCTACAGTGTAGTTTGCCGCACGAGTGGGGGTGACTGCGTTGATTCCCTCGGGAATTTGAATCGATATTCCGGTGGTGGGTGATCCCTCACAGCCGTGCGGAATACCAAAGGTGAGAACGGTGTAGGAGCCGGCCACGGCGCTCTCCTCGCCGATCGTCACGTGGGCGCTTGCCGCAAGCGGGCTGCCCAGGGTGAGCGCGAGAGCACCGAGAGCTGCCGCGCCGATCATCAGGGGTCTTTTGGTCTGTACATTCATCTGTCGTATCTCCTTCTTGGTGGTTGAACGCCTATATTCATTTGTGTTTCTTACCTACCGGGAAGCGGATTACCGAGCTATTCACCACGAGGTCAGCTGGCTCTTAGCACGCTGACGGGCGGAGAACCGGCTCAACAGTCACGGGTAACTAGGGCACAAGCATCGTCCAGCACATTGCTGCCATCCCCAGACTCATCACCGCACCGGCCGTGTGGTCGACCGTGTGTGCGTTCCAGGCGCGACGCGATTGCCTCGCACACGCAATAACCTCAACGATTAGTATGGTTCCCGCCACAAGCAGGGCCGTCGTCACCGCAACACCGGAGAGCACCGCCCATTCGGGTAGCGCGGAACCGTGTCCGCTATGCCCTCCGTATCCGGAGGTCGGCTGCCCCTGACCGGTTCCCGGGGCCGCATCCCGGTCGTCCGGGAGCATCACTACGATCATCCACACCATCGCAAACATCATGAGGGTGTGCAGAAGTTGATGCCACGGACCACCCCCGAGTGCCGCGCCAGCGGTTACCCTAGTGAACACCTGTAGTACAAGGAGCATCAGAAACCATATCGTTGCCAGCACAAAAAACACCAGCTGGGAAATCAGCGGAGTCGAGATCCACCAGGGCCAAGCCATGGCAACCATGACCACCGACATCACGGTGTGCAGCGCGTGACCGACCGCCTGGACCGGTCGGGTGCGATCAATCACCGCTCGATAGGTAAAATAGAGAGCGATAGTCAAAAACACGAGGGTGAATGCCCACTGCAACACCGGGTGTGTGATCAACGCCGCCCCTCATCCTTCTCTACAAGTTGTAGTAATAAAGCCATAATACACGCATCAAAGCTACATGTTGTAGAGTTACTAAAGTATTTAAAATTCTAGCGAGGTATACCGTGACACAAGTGCGGCCGCGAGGAAAGAAAACACCCTGCGCCCAGCGCAATCACGCCCAAAAAACGCCTCTTCCCCCTCTCACTGAGTGCACGCGATGACCGCGACACCCGCCACAGATTCACCCTCCTCCCCCCGCCTCGACGCGCCGATACTCACGCGCAATCGTGGCCTCGTGGGCCTGTGCGCAACCCTCGCCACCCTCCTCGCGGTCACCGCACCCGTCATCACCACCGTAATTCTTGGCGCGGGCGCGTATGAGGAACTCAATCGGGGATTCCCCGGCCTCGACGTGGGAGTTATCACCTCTATACTCCTCGCCGGCGCCGATATTGGATGTCTGGTAACCGTGGGCGCACTCATCTACCTGCTGTTTTTACGTGATGTTCCCCCCAAACGGGCAAAACGCATCGAACAGGTTTTTGAGGTGCGTGTGCTCCGCGCCGCCTCCGGGCTGTGGGCCGCGTGTTCGGGGGGACTCGTCATCTTTCGGGCGCTCGACTCCAACGGTATGCCCCTGTTCCGCCTCGCCGAACCCGGAGCTTTTGCCTACTTCTTCGAGTCAAGCTACGCCCCCGGCGCGTGGACCGTCAGTTTTATCGCCGCGCTCATAGTATTTTTTGCCGCGTTTTTTGCGGATTGGTGGACCGGCCTGCTCATCCCCCTGTGGGCATCAATGTTTGGAATGCTCGCCCCGGTTGTGACCGGACAAATCCTGGTGGGGCCCGAACACGACTTCGGTAGCGATGCGGGTGTTTTCCAGACCCTCGCGGTAAACATTTTCTTTGGGGCCGTGGTGGTTCTGGCGATTCGGGTTGCCTCGGGCAGGCTAATTCCCCCCGAGACCCTCCGCCGCCTCTTCATCATAGGCGCGGTTGCCCTGCCCGTTATCATCACAACGGATCTGATCCTCGCCTGGTTTAAGCTCGCCGGGACCGGTCTCACCGACTCCCTCACCGGCTGGTTCATCCTGGGACGCTGGGTATGCCTCGCGCTGTTTGTGATCGTCATCGGAAGCGGATGGCTACTGTGGCGACGCGCACGGCTCCGCGAACACCACATTACGTGGGGCCTCGCCCTCGGCACACTATCCATCGCCGGGTGGATCGCAATCACCGCCGCAATGACCAGGCAGGCACCACCCCAGTATTTTGTTCCCACCAGCATTTCGCAGGTGTTCCTCGGTTTTGAGGTGGCCGATCCTCCCACCCTCGCGGTGCTCTTTGGACACTGGCGACCCAATCTGCTCTTTCTCGGCCTTGCGATAGCCGCCGTTTCGGTCTACCTCGTCGCGGTTCGGGTGCTTCACAAACGCGGCGATACGTGGCCGGTGGGTCGCACCATCGCGTGGCTACTCGGCTGGGGAGTGGTGGTCTTCATCACCAGTTCGGGATTTGGAAAGTATTCTGCTCCCAACTTCGCGGTGCACATGATCGTGCACATGAGCCTCAATATGCTTGCCCCGGGGATGCTCGTGCTGGGCGGTATTATCACCCTGCTGCTGCGAGCCACCCGCTCTCGGCCCAACGGCACCGCGGGCATCCACGACTGGATCACCTGGATACTGCAGTGGAAGGTTCTCCACTTTATCTACAACCCGCTCCTGGTGTTTATCCTCTTTGTGGGTTCCTACTATGGACTCTATTTTTCCGGCATCTTTGGCGACTTCATGCGGTTCCACTGGGCGCACCAGTTCATGAACCTGCACTTTCTCATTGTGGGTTATCTGTACTACAGCCTCATCATCGGTGTTGATCGTCCGCCGCGTCCCCTCCCCCACATCGGCAAGCTCGGTTACGTGCTGGCCGCCATGCCGTTCCACGCATTCTTTGGCATCATCCTCATGAGCAGCACCACCATCATCGCCGAGAACTTCTACCAGTACTTTGGCCTCACCTGGTCCGACCTCCCGGCGCTGCAATACCTGGGCGGCGGGATCGCCTGGGCGGGTGGAGAGATCCCCCTCCTGATCGTTGTGGTGATTCTTCTGGTGCAGTGGGGCAGGCAGGACGCCAAAGAGGCCCGCCGCAAGGATCGACACCTCGACACCGGACGCGACGACGAGTTTGAGGCATACAACAGCATGCTGCAGCGCCTCACTTCCCGACAGACAGCTGGACCCGTGCCGGGCAGCGGGCCCCCAGCATCACCTCAAGACGGCTCTGCAGCCCGCACCACCACGCCCCCTCACGACGGCACCCCGTCCGAGAAAGAACCCCAGCCATGACCCTCCAGATCGACCGCCCCTCGCTCACCAACAACGGTTTTGAGCTCGACGTCTCGGGTATGACCTGCGCCGCCTGCGCGGGCCGGGTCGAGCGCGCCCTCAACAAGCTCGACGGCGTCAACGCCACCGTCAACTACGCCACCGAACGAGCCGTGATCACCGGGATCGCCGACACCGACGCTCCCCTCGCAATTCAACAGATCGAGAAGGCCGGATACCACGCCCACCTGCGCGACGGAGCGGATGACACCTGGTCACGGCGGGCCACCGAGATCCGCATCACGTCGCTGCGTCGCCGTCTCGCGGTTGCCGCACTCCTCACCATTCCCCTCATGGACATCACCATTGTTCTTGCCCTCATCCCCGACTGGCGCTTCCCGGGGTGGGAGGCGCTCTGCGTGCTGCTCGCCGTGCCCATCGTCACCTGGGCGGCCTGGCCGTTCCACCGCGCCA
Organism: Lysinibacter sp. HNR; assembly: GCF_029760935.1. Taxonomy (NCBI): domain Bacteria; kingdom Bacillati; phylum Actinomycetota; class Actinomycetes; order Micrococcales; family Microbacteriaceae; genus Lysinibacter; species Lysinibacter sp. HNR. Next base: position 2,400,882 of record NZ_CP121684.1, read on the forward strand.
CCGTGAGAAACCTCAGGCACGGCACCGTGAGCATGGACACCCTGGTCTCCCTCGGCATCACCGCCTCGTTTGGGTGGGCCGTCGCCACCCTCATCTTTGGCCTGGGGGAGGGCGGCGGATACTGGCTCGGATTTGGCATCACCCCCGCCGGGGCAAACTCACTCTACCTCGATGTTGCCGCGGGAATGACCACGCTCCAGCTGGCCGGCCGCTACTTCGAAACCCGCTCCCGTCGCAAGGCGGGCGATGTGCTCGGCGCGCTGAGCGCCCTCGCCGCAACCCACGTGCGCATCCTCCGCGAGGGAGCAGAGACCGTGGAACCGGCGGCCAACCTCCGCGTTAACGACGTGTTTGTGATCCTCCCCGGCGAAACGATCCCCGCCGACGGAACCGTCACCCGGGGCACCGCCGCCATCGACACCAGCATGATGACGGGCGAACCCGTTCCCGTCTCCGTCACCCCGGGCGACACCGTGATTGGAGGCACCATCAGCAGCGATGGCCGCCTCGAAATCACGGCAAACTCGGTGGGAGCGCACACCCAGCTTGCTCAGATGGCCGCCCTCACCGAACGGGCGCAGGCGCGCAAGGCGCACGTACAGGCACTGGTGGACCGTATTGTCACCTGGTTTGTTCCCGCCGTTATTGTCCTGGCCATCCTGGTGGGTATCGGCTGGTCACTCACCGGAACCCCCGCCCAGCAGGCGTTTGGAATCGCCATTAGTGTTCTCATCATCGCCTGTCCCTGCGCCCTGGGACTCGCCACCCCCACCGCCCTCATGGTGGGCATCGGGCGCGGAGCCACCCTCGGCATCCTCATCAAGGGACACGACGCCCTCGAAGCCAGCGGCTCCATCACCACCGTGGTTCTCGATAAAACCGGAACCCTCACCACCGGCGACATGTCCGTCGAAAACATCACCCCCCTGGGAGTGAGCAGCGACGAACTGCTGCACCTGGCCGCGTCCATCGAGCAGGGATCAGAACACACCATCGCCCGCGCCATCGAACGCGCGGCGGCGCCCCGCGTTCCGGCCCTGCTCCCCCTCGACAGCTTCACAGCCCTTCCCGGCCTCGGAGCCTCCGCCCGTATCACAGGCTCCGATTTTCTCATCGGCAACGTCACTCTGCTCACCCAACACGACGTCCCCCTCACTCCCCCGGCGCAGGAGGCAATCGATCGCGCCGAGGATGCCGGACACACCGTCGTCCTCCTCGCCCGCGACAACGCCCTCCTCGGTGTGATCTCCCTCACCGACACCCTCAAACCTCGCGCCGACCGGGCTGTTGCCGCGCTCCGGGCTCAGGGCCTCGAGACGGTGCTGCTCACCGGAGACACCCCCGCGGCGGGCACGAGGGCCGCCGCGGAACTGGGCATCGATCGCGTCTACGCGGGTGTGCTCCCCACCCACAAAGCCGACACCATCCGCCGCCTTCAGGAAGAGGGTAAGAAGGTCGCGATGGTTGGCGACGGTATTAACGATGCGGTTGCCCTGGCCACCGCTGACCTCGGACTCGCCGTGGTCAACGGCACCGATATCGCCCTCAAGGCCGCCGATATCATCCTCGTTCGCGAAGATCTCCTGGTCATTCCCGACGCCATCGCCCTCTCCCGCCGTACCCTCCGCACCATTCGCACCAACCTCATCTGGGCCTTTGGGTACAACGTAGCTGCCATCCCCGTTGCCGCCGCGGGGCTACTCAACCCGCTCATCGCGGCGGCCGCGATGTCGCTCTCCTCGGTCTTTGTGGTGTACAACAGCCTCCGCATCCAGCGCCTGCGCCGGAGCCGATAGGCTCGCAGCAGCAACCCCCGGAACGATCAGGTATTACAACAACCACTCGAGCTCAAAGTTTAATCGACAGACACCTTCGGTGCGGGGCACTCTCCAGGCGCGGGAAGAATTCCGCTCAGGAGATAGTCAGCAGCACGCTGGGTAGGACAGGTAAAGCTACCGGTGAGCCCGTGGAACGGGCCGGGCATGGTGAGCAAAGTTCCACCCGTCGCGCGAGCGACGGCTTGCGCCCCGGCCAGGGGCGTTCGAGCGTCTTTTGTGCTGTTAATGATCAGCGGTTTCGGGGAGTCCTTGAAGCTGAGGGTTCCGACGGGAGCACGCGTTGGCCACAGCACACAGGGTGCCCGGCTGGTGAGCACGTCGGCCTGCTCTTCCAGACTGAGACCCCAGGCTGCAAGACCCGCGGGAGAGGTGGGCCAAGTGAAGTCCGTGCAGAGGTAGGCGAGGTCTTGCGAGTACGAGGGAAAAGCAGGGTAAGACTTCTGCAACTCCGTCAAAGCAGCAGCGAATCCTTCTGCGATTTTCGGGTCGCGATCGGTTCCGTAGCTCGCTTTGGCCGTTTCAAGATCGAGAGAATCGTTCAGAGACCGCACAGGTCCGGAAACGGTTGGGTCCACGACACCGTCGAGGATCATAGTGCGAACCCGGTCGGGGTGTTCAGCGAGGTAGGCTTGCCCGAGAAGCGTGCCATAGGAGATGGCGAGCATGTTCACCTGGTCCACTTTGAGCGCTTCGCGCACAGCCTCCAGATCCCGAACTCCGGCTCGGATTCCGGCGGTGAAGACAGGATCTTCTCGATTTGTTTGACACTCAGCCAGCTGACGCTTGAGCTGTGGTTCGTAAGCTGACCAGTCCTCGTCAATGCTCGATGCTTCGAATGCCGGGGGGTCATCAATCTCGCAGGTGGTCGGTGAGCTTGCTCCGAAGCCGCGCCGATCGTAGCCAACGATATCGAAGTTGTCGCGGATGGATTGCGGGGCTCGGGCCGCGAAACTGGCCTGAAAGAGCGCCCCGGAGATCGTGGGGCCTCCGGGGTCAACGATGAGTATTCCGCGAGAGGTCTTTTCCGCCGGAGTAAGCGCTACCGCTAGGCGAACCTGCGTTGCGTTTTCGTTCGACTCCTGACCAACTTCGACTCCCATGCATTGGCGTTTCACTTGCCCGGGCAGCGGACAGTCTTTCCATTTTCCTGCAGGGTATGTGGCTTCCGGGAAGACCGTCGCAGCGGCGGAACCAGCGTTGAGGGGCGCGCAGGATACAAGAGGGATTGCCAGGAGCGCTACTAGCGCAGAGGCACCCACCCATCGAGAAATAGTGGGAGAGAAACGAATCATGCCATTCAGCTTTCCACGTCCTGAAAATCGATGCGTCGACCGTTGGTACTATTTACGTCGTTCTGAGGTGCCAAACTCGCGAGCTCGTATCCGGTCTTCATCGAAGCGGTAGTGCCAAGTGGTCGTAGCAACACTCTCTCCACGAAGGAGTCGCTCGAACCCTTCTCGCAGGGTCAGGAACCCAAACGTTTCACGGCTCTCCTCATGTTTCCGTGGCCCAGCCCCCTCCCGGGAGGCGAGCCGAGGGCCCTACACGTCCCATCGATCCGATCACTCCATGACGGGTAAGAGAACGCTGGAAATTCCCACTTCGAAATTGGCCGTATTGCACACTCTTAACCGACATCGTCGCGAAACTCGTTCTCGGTAGCGGGGGGCGTGGCAACCGTCGTTTCAGACTAGTCAAGACTAGTCAGTTCGGATAATGCTTCACACATGCAGCAGAAATTTAAGGCTTACGCGAAGGTCTTTTGAGGCTTCTCTTTGGCTAGTCTATGCTCACATTGTGCATCAGATACAGCCCAAATTTGCGGTTAGTAGATAAAATCACTAAGTTTATTTTAACAGCACAATTTGGGTTCTTGTTTTTGGGGCATTCAGCGTCGATTTGATAATACAGCACAATTTGGGTTCTTGTTTTTGGGGCATTCAGCGTCGATTTGATCATTACGAATTGTGGTGTTTCTCTTGCACTTTTTCCATATTTAGTGCGTTTCAAAAATCAGAGTTGATTTGAAAGGTCTAGAGACAATATGACTCTTATACAAAAAATAATTGGCGCAACAACAGCCATAGGGCTTGTGCTTGGAGGATCACAAGTAGCCGTTGCTCTCGAACCAGAGGGCACCTTGCCCGAAGAGAGCGAGATATCGATCGAGAGCACGGATGATGGTTTTGTGTTTGCTGACAGCACTGGAGCGGAACTAGGGTTGACTCGCGAATTTGCTTCAGAGGGCGAAGTGATTAGCCTCCAAGAAGATTCAGAAGGAGAGCCGGTAATCACTACTGAACTCTTTGGTCTTCCCCTTGAGGGAACAAGTCCGGAGTATTATCAGGAAACGGTAACCGCAGCGCAAACGGAATCTGAGCCGGAATTTATTCCGAGCGATTCGCCCGCTGAAAGTTTTAAATTAACTCCCGCCGAGACCGCTTTTGATGAGAATCTTCTCGAACCAGTTCTAGCTTATGCGGCTAAACCTAACTCTGTTGAATTTCTCCTCGCCGGAGGGGAAGCCTCCGCAGAGCAGCAAAACATAAAGCTGGAAGTCGTTCGAGATGGCAAACTTCTTGCCAATACAGACGGACCTGTTTTTACTGATCAAAACGTTCAGTCTAATACCACGTATCAATACGAAATTTTTAAAACTGAAAAAACAGATTCCCCGACGCCCTCCTCGGATGAAGCCGTGCCCGGAAGCCTCCTAACGCTGACCGTAACAACCCCACCAGCAAAAATGACTGACGCGGTGAAGTCACGAGCAGCACGTGCCAGCGTACAGTATTCGACCGCTTATATGCACACCACGTTTATTGAAGAGAGATATGCACCTGTAGGATCTCCGGAGAAACTTGGGTGTGGCGCTTGGCCACATGAGGATTTGAAGTTTGGCGGAGATAATCGTTATTTTAAGACCCCCACCTACCTAGCACCTAACCAGGCGGAGGACTATCGAACGATGATGTTTGTTAATATTAACTGGGAAAACCCCTACCCATATAACGTCATTTGGACGAGAAATGTTGGTGTGACCAAAAAATATATAAATGGCGGTCTTCTTGAGTCACGCAAAGCCTCGATGGATGGAATGAATGTAAGAGTCATAGGAGCTAACACGAGCACGGCTTCGGTTGTTGTAGAACATTCCTCAGGGAATCCGTTCTGTGGACTTGGTGCAATTACCTATCGTGATGAGGTTCGCTTCTGGAGGAGTGCTCAAACCGTACAGGTGACTGGCTGGCGGTTTCCAGTTCCGAGCCATGAACTATCAGTGCGTTTTGACAATCAATACTTAGATACGGGATCTTTTTGGCTTCCAATGAACTGGAGAGTCAATCACGGGTTTGGCTGCTTACTGGGAGGCTGCGATAGAGATTTGTACACCTCTCAAACGATAAACCCCCTCGGCTAGAAGAAGACGCAAATGGCAGCCAATAAAGAAAACAAAAAGCAAAGACCTTCACTCTGGGCACCTCGGCTACACTTCTTGATTGGCTGCCTTTTGGCGTTCGATCTATTTATGATGGGATTGCTTATAGTGCACCCTCATATTTTCAGTCTTTTCTTTATTGCGGGCATGACTCTACAGGGGTCCTTATTCATTTCACTTTTAGTCCTCCTCGTGGGAATTTGGCCATTTCGGTGGATTATTAGCCAAAACCCGGTGGTTCAGCCCCTGTTGTTTGGCTTTATCGGTGGAGGACTTTTTCTGACAATTACCGTGGGGGTCGGTTTTATCCTTGACGGACGAAACGGGATGCTTCCAGGTCTGATTGTCATGTTTTTTCCGAGTCTTGTTTTCTTCGCGGGAGGGATATTTGCGGTACTTTCCCAAAAATACAAAAAAGTATTCTTTATTGGGATACTCTTTGTGTCTATATTCATTGCAGCATGTATCGCCGTTTGCATTTTCTCGATTCTTGCGGGAGCGTAGACCCAGACCATAGGCTCCGTGACAATTAGAAGCAGACGCAAATGGTAGCCAACAAAGAAAGCAAAAGACAAAGACCTTCACTCTGGGCACCTCGGCTACGCTTCTTGGTTGGCTGCCTCTTGGCGTTCGACCTGTTTATGCTGGGACTGCTTATAGCGCACCCTCATGATGCCAGTATTTTCTTCATTGCGGGCACGACTCTACAGGGATCCCTACTCATTTCCCTTTTAGCTCTCCTAGTGGGAATTTGGCCGCTTCGATGGATTATTAGCCACGAAACCGTGCTTCAGCCCCCATTGTTTGGACTTGTAGGCGGAGGGCTCTTTCTAACAACTATCGCGGGACTCGGATTTATCCTCGACGGACAAGCCGGAATAGTTCCAGGCCTAATGATCACGTTCCTTCCGAGCCTTGCTTTTTCCGCGGGAGGAGTATTTGTGGTACTTTCCCAAAAATATAAGAAAATATTATTTATTGGAATAGTATTTGTATCTATATTTACGGCATTGTGCGTGATTGCTTTCTTTTTCTTGATTCTTACGGGAACGTAAACACTGAGGCACCAACCCATCTGAGCCTTTGGATATCCAGTGTGGCCGCCTACGTCGGAGTCGATAGAGTCATCCTGAAACGCGGGGACCGTAGCGGCGACAGGAGTCAGAGTGAAACGATCGATCGGATAACCCTCGGGGTACTTTGCCTCGGTATTCTCGCGCTACCCTTCATCGTGGGATACACGGCAATCGGCCGCAGTATCGGACAGGAATGGGTCAGTCTTAACGGACCGGAACCGGTATGGCCAGCAGTTGTCGGACCCAGTTCCCTGTGTGTCATCGTGATCAGCGGAGTGGTCTTGCTGACCCTTATCCTCGTGGCGATCATGCGAAACCTCGTTCAGAGGCGAACACAGAAAAACGAGGTGGCCGCACACCGCTCGAACCGTGAAACAACCGCTTATATCGTTCTGAAATATCTACTCAAAGGAAACCTGTACAGCCGATCTGAGCCCAATGACATCCATAATTACAGTTTTTTAGGGCGGGAACGGCCAGCTCCCATCGAAGTGAACCACTCGGAACATCAGGTATTTGTCACCCTTGAATCAAAGAAAGTGAGAATAAAAATGAAGAAGTGCGCCCCGGGAGGCTCCAAGATCGTGCACGATAGAGCTGATAGTTGTTCCGGAAGGAGGAACCCTCATTGCGCAATCGAACCATAATACGTATTGAAGACGATCAACTAACAGTGCTACCGCAGGGATTGGATCGCCTGTGGTGCTGTCGAAAACAGGTCAACGTGTCGCTGGCAAAGGTCACGGATGTTCGGACCACGCACAACCCGGCCCGTATCCCTATTGGACGACGTGGTCCGGGCCTCGACTTTATGGGAAAACTATGTGGCACCTTCCACCTCAACGGGGAAAAACACTTTTGGAACTACTCGGGCTCCGGGGTGGCGCTCAGCATAAAGCTCACCCCTGATCAAAACTTTCAGAGGCTGGTGCTATCCACTGACAGTCCAGAGGATATTAAACACAACATCTTGACTGCAATGTCGTCGCTTTAGCCTAGTGCGATTAGACCCCACGGCGGGGTCGACCCACCGGCTCCGCCACAGCACAACCCACACCGCGATAGCATTATCGAATGAAGGTGCAACCGCGTCGACTCTCCTGGGTGTGGGTGGTCATCATATCCACGCTCTCCATCGCGCTATTTGTGGTGAGTTCGACACTCGGAACCACTATTTACAGTATCCCGATCGTATTCAGCCTCGGACTCTCAGCACTGCAGGCGTGCGGCCTCATGTTTGTTTACCGCTTCCCCCGCGGGGGTAACAGCGCCGGAGCCGTTGCTGCAATTACGCTGATGATTGTTGGCAACGCAGCCGCCGACAAAGCTCCCTGGCCGATCGCCGTCACAACACTCATCGCAATGATCGCCATGCTCGGGATATCCGCCACGGGTGGAGACTGGCTCCCCGCGGTAGTAGCAGGAGCGGTTGTCGCTAGTGGGGCGGCGATCATGGCCACGACCGTCGCTGCGGACCTGCCGCCCGGGCCAATCATCGCAAACATTACGGTTTACCTCTCCCTCGCCGCTGCCGCCGTCATCGGTGGAACGCTGCTGCACTCCGCGCTCCAAACCCGCAGGGAGCTACAGACAGCCCTCGAAGCGTCAGAAATCGCCCTCGCACGGCGCGAAGTGGTCGAAGAACGCACCCGCATCGCACGCGAAATGCACGATGTTGTTGCGCACGGCATGTCGGTCATCCAGGTACAGGCGGCGAGCGCACGCTACCGGCACACCAGCATTCCCCCGGAGGTCGCGGAGGAGTTTGACGAACTCGCCGCCACCGCACGCACGGCCCTCAACGAGATGCGCGCGCTACTCGGTGTACTTCGTGCTGACGAGCAGGCACCTCAGGCACCGCAGCCCGGTCTCACCGAACTGCCCGATCTTGTGACGGGCGCGGGTGCAGCGTTGCGGGATGCCACACTCCTTGATCACCTACCCCAAAAAGTTCGGCAGCGCTTAGCCCCGGTCGTAGCGCTCACGGTATATCGCGTGGTACAGGAATCGCTGAGCAACGTAATACGCCACGCGCCCGGGTCAGCGGTCGAGGTGAAGCTCAGCTACGAGATAAAACACAACACACACGGCGAAGGGGAACTACACGTGAGTGTGCACAACACCCCTCCCCCCACCATCCGCAGCCACGGTATCGATCCCAGCGGGCACGGAATCCGGGGCATGAAAGAGCGGGTCTCGGCCCTCGGCGGCACGCTCGACACTGCACCCACTGCAGATGGCGGTTTCACCGTACTTGCGACAATCCCCCTCACAGTGGAGGCCACCATACTATGACCATTTCAATTCTTATCGCAGATGATCAGGCCATGGTGAGGGCTGGATTTGCCGCAATCCTTGAGGCCCAACCCGATTGTGGAGTGGTAGGGCAGGCAGAGAACGGTGCAATTGCGGTAGAACTATCACAAAAGCTTCGACCCGACATCGTGTTGATGGACGTCCGTATGCCCGAGATGAACGGGCTGGAGGCCACCAAAAAGCTGATGGAGCTGTCAGCACGCTACCAGTACCGACCCCGTGTGATTATCCTGACCACCTTCGACATCGACGAGTATGTTTACGACGCTCTCGCTGCGGGGGCAAGCGGTTTTCTCCTCAAAGACGCTCCGCCCGCAGATCTGGTGCAGGCGGTGCGCGTGGTTGCCGCGGGTGACGCGCTGCTCGCCCCGAGTGTCACCAAGAGGTTGATCAATCGCTTTGCAGAACACCGCCCCCCGAGTGACCGTCACCTGCTTCGCCTCGCCGAACTCACCGAGCGTGAGCGTGAGATCCTCGTGGATGTGGGAAAGGGACTCTCGAACGCGGAGATCGCCGACGAGCTTTTCATCGCCGAACAGACCGTAAAAACACACATCACCCGGATTTTCTCGAAGCTGCATCTCCGTGATCGAGTGCAGGCGGTGATCTTGGCCTACGATGCCGGACTGGTGAAACCGAAACAATAGGGTTTGGTTCTGTTGCCCCGCGCACAGGTAGCACCCCGGTAGGGGTCAGGTTGGCTCTCCAGTGTGACGCACTCGGATGACTCAGCGCGGGAAAGTTCTTCTATGCTCAATGGAAGGACTCCCGCATGACCCGCACCGCACCCGTCTCTTCTTCTGTTTCCAGAGACACACAGCCGCTCGGGAACCAAGCACGCCGCACGGTCGATGACACATCACCGGCTAGTGGGCGGGATCGGGCCGTCGATCTTGCTCGTGCGGCCTGCCTGCTTGCCGTGGTGGGTGTGCACGCTCTTATGGTTGGAGTGAGTATTCCCGATGGCACTGCGGTACTGGAGAATGCGCTGGAGTCGTGGTCGGGATTCACAGTGTTCTCGTGGTTCGCCCAAATGATGCCCCTCTTTTTCGTCCTTGGTGGTTTTGCCTCCGCCACCCACTATCGTCGTTTGCGGGCACGTGGCACCAGCCCGACCGACTATGTGGCGACACGACTCCGCAGGCTGTTGCCCGTCCCCCTGGCTGCAGCGGGAGTCACCGTAACGATACTCTGTGGTCTTGCCCTCTCGGGCGCGGACAGTCAGGTCGTTGCGACAGCGGGGTGGCGCATCAGCCAGCCGCTCTGGTTTCTCGGTGTGTATATTCTCTGCTCCGCGTTGGTTCCCCTCATGCTCACGCTACACGAGCGGGCTCCGCGCCGAACCCTTGCCGTGCTGGCCTGCGGTGTTGTCTTTGTTGACCTGTTACGGTCGGTGACGGGGATCGACACAATCGGTTTTGTCAACCTCGTGTTTGTCTGGATTGCCGTTCAACAGCTCGGGTTCTGGCTGGCCGATGGCCGCACACCCGGTATCCGCACCGCAGTTTTTGCGGTGTGCGGAATGGTGGTCCTGATGGTTCTGGGAATCTCACCCGCTAACCTTTTTGATGCTCTCAACCCACCAACCGGAGCGCTCGCGCTTCTCGGGGTTGTACAGTTCACCGCCTTTGGGGCCCTGCGCGCCACACTCGCAAGCCGGGCAGAAATCCCGAGTGTGCTCCGCATCTCAGATGCCATCAACAACCGATCGCTGAGCGTCTATTCGTGGCATATGCCCGTTATCGTGTTGCTCGCTGGTCTGCTTCTTGTGGCGGAGCACACGCTACCGATCCCGCTCACAGCACAGTGGTGGATCACCCGTCCTGCGTGGCTTCTTGCCGTCGGGATCGCGGTCTCGGTGGTCGTCGCTGCCACCGGCCGACTTGAAAATCGGCCGCGAACCCATGAAAACATACGCCCGGCCGCACCAACAGCCCCCGCCATACCTTCAACTTGGCTCATCGGGTTCAGCGTGGTGTGCAGTGCCGGTGGAGTGTTATTGATCCTCGCGGCGACCGGATCCCTCTGGGCGTGGATAAGCGGTGCGGCAATGCTCGCTTGCGGGTTACAGGCCACACAGAAGATGCAGATCACACGGCGCAACCCTGCGCCACTATACGGGATTTAACCGACCGGCTACAGATACATGACCTTTACTCTGCAGTGCCCTGTCGTTCAGCGGCGGGGCGTTGCTCATGCGAACTCAGATCTAACCGATAAAACACTGGAAAAATACTGGAAAAGACCTCAAGAAACACCCTAAAAAAGCCCCGTTTTGCTCAATAAACCACAGAGAAAAACGCGGGACCGTTCCCGAGCTATAACAAACCACAGAATGTATTGCCCAATAGTACAAATATTATTTATTCCATTGCATTTCATAAAACAAGTGGATATTTTTTGTTGTAGGGGCAACTAATTATCATTTATCACAGATAAGGCAAAGAAGTATTTCTTATGAGAAAACGTCATGCAAAAACCCTGCCCATGATTGTGGGAATAGCACTATTAGGATTCGTACTAGCCGCATGCGCGCCCGCGGCAGATACCACATCCACGCCAGAATCGGCATCCGTCTCATCGCTGGGACCGGTGACGCCAAACAGCACTCCGCTCGAAGAAGAAACCGCCGAATTCGAGGCGCTCTACCAGGACGCAATTGCCGAGGGCGGCCAACTCACGGTGTGGGCCGGTGGGGATCGCCCCAACCAGCAGGACGCCCTGGCCAAGCTCTTTTCGGATCGCTTCCCCGAGATCGACATCCACATGGCAGTTGACCTCTCGAAGCTCCACGGCGAAAAGATCAGCGAGCAGCTCGCTTCGGAAACACTCGTTCCCGACGTTGCGCAGCTGCAAACCTCTCACGATTTCGACCGTTGGAAAGAAGAGGGCGAACTTCTTGCGTTCAGGCCGGTGGGAGTTGCCCAGCAATTTCCCGGCTATGCGGACGAGGACGGGGCCTTCCTCAGCCTCCGGGTTAACTCTTTTGTTCCCCAATACGCCAAGGTGGGTGTTGAGACCGCTCCCAGCAGCTACCTCGACTTCCTCGAACCCGAGTACGCGGATCACAAGCTTGTGCTCCCCTACCCGCACGACGATGATGCCGTACTCTACGTGTACACAAAGATTGTTGAAAAATATGGCGAAGAATTTCTGCAGCGACTAGCGGATCAGAACCCCACCTTCCTCCGCGGAACCGCGGCAAACGACATGCTCGTTGGCAAAGAAGGATACCTTGCCACCCTCACCGGGCACATCAGACCCCTCGATCCGCAGTTCTCAGACTCCTACATCCCCGAGGAAGACCCGTTCCTCGCCTGGGTGCAGCGAACCGCCATCTTCAAGCAGGCCCAAAACCCCGCTGCCGCAAAGCTCTACCTCGCCTTCATCGCCAGCAAGGAGTACCAATCGGTGCTTCCCTCCTGGTCAACAAGAATGGATGTGCCCACCCCCGAGGGTCTGCGTCCACTGAGCGATTACCCTAACGCTGACCCCCTCGACTTTATCGAGTGGATGAGCGACAGGGAGGGCGTTGCCCAGGCGGAAGCCCTCATGGAGAGCTACTTTGGCCCTGTTGTTGGCGAGTCACCCCTCACGGATCCCTACCTGCTCGACGTGCTTGGCCTCGAGGCCCGACCGGGAACCGCCTAGGTTATAGCGGCACAACCAAGCCGCTCTCGCACATTGCCCCCCTGAGAGCGGCTTGGGGGTGCCGCAGATATGCCCGGCAGGACATCAATAAACTGTCGAGGCACAACACACCACTCGAAGGGCCGCCCATAACCCACCACAATAAGGCGTTTTGCGAATCCCGACCATCCCACATTGAAAATACAGCCTGAGACGGTGTCTTAACCCACCCGAACCAATCGCTCAAGAAGCTCCACGGCAAGCGGCAGGCTCCTCTCGTCAATATCGAACTCCGGGTGGTGGTGTGGGGCGGAGTTTGCCCCGCCCACGAGCACAAAGGCGGCGGTACCACCGCGGCTCTGAACGTCGCGGGCAAAGAGCGAAAAGTCATCACTCGCATTGAGAACCCTGGTGCGCACAAAATCCTCAACGCCAAGAGCCCGTGCCGCGGCCTCCACCTCATCGATTGCCGACTCGTCGGGGGTGATTGAGGTGGCCATTCCGGCCTGCTCGATCACCAGGTCGCACTCCTGCATCTCCGCGGCGGCGGCGAGTATTACCCGCACGCGACGCAGCAGCTCGTCCAGGGTTTCACCCCGACCGGCTCGCAATTCAACGCCCAGCTCGGCACTGCTCGGGACCACGTTGAGCGCACTACCCGCCGCGAGGGTTCCCACGTTCACCCGGGTGAGGTCCCCGGCAAAACGCGGAAGCGCGTGCAGATTAAGCGCCGCGGTTGCCCCGGCCAGCAGCGCGTTGCGGCCCTGCTCGGGGGCTGAGCCGGCGTGAGCATCCCGACCGGTGAAACGGGCCATGAGCTTTGCCGTGGCCAACAAACCAACGGCGCTTCCGGCAACCTGCCCACTCGGCATGGAGTTGCCCAGGTGAAGCCCAAAGAATCGCTCCACACCCGTAAGCGGCGCGGCGGCGAGCATAGCCGCGGCACCGCGCACACCCTCCTCCGCCGGTTGAAACACCAGCGTGACGGTGCCCGTAAAATCGCGATCGGCAAGGCGGGCGGCGAGCGCAAGACCAACCGCCACGTTGCCGTCGTGCGCGCAGGCGTGCATCCGTCCGGGGTAGCGGCTGCGGAATCCCTCGCACGCGGGAGGGTGTGAGTCGCCCGTGGCCTCCTCCAGGGGAAGCGCATCCATATCGAAGCGAAACGCGGTGTGTGGTCCGGGGCGTTTACCCTCGAGTATTGCGATGAGGGCCGTGCCCTCGGCCCTGACCCGCGCCACCAGCTCGGGGTTTCGACCGGCCGCAATCGCCTCCGCCGCGGCCCGATCGAGCGCCGCCGCGTCCGGGGCACCTGCGACCGATTCGAGGTCTATCACCTCGGGGCCGCTGCGCACGGCCCAGCCGTGTGTGGCCAGGTGTTCGCGCACGAGCACACTCGTGCCGATCTCGAGAAACGCGATCTCCGGATGCGCGTGCAACTCCCTGCGAAGGGCAATCACATCAACAATGCTGGTCACTTAGAGTTCCCACCCCTCTACCGCCCGAACCAGTGCCCGGGCAAACTCGGGCGGACTCTCCAGCGCGCTGTAGTGCCCCACCCCGTTAATAACAGTCATGCCGCCGCCGGTTGCCTCCTGCAGGTCGGCACGATCCTGCGCGTTGCAGAGCAGGTCTTCCTCGCCCACGATCACGTGTCCGGGAACGTCGGCCCGGCGCACCGCCTCGCGGGTGTCTGTGCGGGTTGCCATCGCGCGCATCCCCCAGGCGAGGCCCTCGGGGTTCGATTGGGTGATAAGTTCGGCGGCCCGGGAAACCACGTCCGGACGCGTGTCACTGGTGGTTGTTCCGATGCAATTGGGTAGGTACTCGCGCAGCAGAAAGTCGATGCCCTCGGTCTCGATGCGGCGCGCGTTTGTCTCGCGACGCTCACGCTCTTCGGGGCCGTCGGGTGTGAGGCGGGTGTCACAAAACACAACGCCCCGGAGAAGCTCGGGCCGCCACCGGGCCACCTGACCCATCACATATCCGCCCAGCGAAAGGCCCACGAGCACCGCGGGGCCGTGCTCCTCGAGCCAGCCTATAACCTGCTCCACAAACGGGGTCAGCCGCGGTTCCCCGGCGGGCGCTTGTGTGCCGCCAAAGCCCTGGTAGCTGAACGCCTCGCTCTGCCAGTGATCGGGTAGTTCGGCTCTCACGCCGTCCCACATGGCGGCGTTGAGCGGGTAGGCGTGCAGAAATAGCACTCGTGTTGTGGTCGCCGGTGTCTCGGTTGCCGGTGTCGTGATCATCGCTGCACCAGCGCCCAGAAGAAGTATCCCAGCGGAATAAGCAGTATGTACATCCCGATGTGCACGTCACGCCAGCGACCGGCGGCAACCTTGATCAGCACAAAACCGACCAGACCGCTTGCGATACCCGTCCCAAAGTTGCCCCAGAAAACGGTGCAGGCCACCACGAGCATCGCGGGGATACCCACCGTGACATCCGAGAAGTTTACCTCTTTGAGCTGCGCCACCAGCGAGAGGCCGATGAACATGAGAACCGGTGCGGTGGCCGCGCCCGGCACCATTCCCGCGATTGGCGTAAACAGCAGAAGCAGGGCAAAACCGAGACCGGCAAACACGCTCGACAGGCCGGTGCGGGCACCCGATTCGGCACCCGCGGCACCGGTCTCGACGTAGGCGTTCATCGAGGGAACACCCATCCAGGCCCCTCCGATAACGGCGCTCGAATCGGCGATAAAGGGGCGACGGGCGTTGACGATATTGCCGTCTTTATCGGTGAGTCCCGTGAGCTTGGCCACGGCCAGGAAGGCTCCGGTCATCGAGAAGAACTCGGCAAAAAAGAGCGTCAGCACAAAGGGGAGGTACTGCGGTTGAAGCGAGCCCCACAGATCGATCTGGAAGGACACCTCGGTCGAGAGCGCGGGCAGGCTAAACCAGTTCTCGGGTAATTGGGTGACCCCAAGCGGAATCCCGGCAAGGGTGATTACGGCAATCGTGATGATAAACGCACCCTTAATCTTGCGGAAGGTAAGCGCCGTGATCAGCACCAGACCTGCCAGGGCCAGCAGACCTCCGGCTGAGTCAAGCGCGCCCACCGTGAGAGATTGACCGTTGGGCGCGGCCTGCACCAGGCCCGAGTTGCGGAACCCCAGCAGGGCGATAAACATACCGATACCGGCGGTGATCGCGATCTTGATGTCGTTGGGGATGATTCGGGTGAGCAGTTCGCGGATACCAAACAGGGTGAGCAGCAAAAAGATTATGCCCGACCAGAAGACCATGCCGAGGGCCGTTGGCCACGGAACCCCGCCGTCCCCCGTAAGGGTGATGGCGACGAGAGCGGCGCCACCCAGTCCCGGGGCAACCACAAACGGCATATTGCCGTAGATGCCCATCGCGATGGTGGCCACGGCAATCACGAGTATCACCGCGGTGGTGGCGGGTCCGGCGGGGAGACCCGCCTGCACCAGGAATCCGGGGATCACGGCAACGGCGTAGACCCCCGCAAGAAGCATCGTGACGCCGCCAATCAGCTCGGTGCGAACGTCACTGCCTCGCGCTCGGAGCTGAAAGACACGTTCGAGAAGACCGGCGGTGCCCTTCTCTTGCGTAGTACTGGACATGATTTCCTTTCTATAAGATGTTGTTGAATTATTCGGGAACCGACACGGTTGCGGGCACCAATCGACGTTCAAGCACATCGATGAGCCCAAAGTCAGAGATCTTAAGCGCGGGTGACACCGGGAGGGTGAGCGTGGACACGCTCATAAAGGGGATGCGGTGCCGCCAGCCCCACCGCTCGAGGGCGGCACGAATCTCACCGGCGGCGTGAGCCACCTCGGCGAGCGGCGCCGCGGTCATGAGCCCTCCGATCGGTAGGACCACCTCGGCACTTATATCGTGTGTTTTGGATGTCTCACCCTCACACACCACGATCCCGCCACCCAGCTCAATGACGCGCTCGGCGGCCCGGGCCGTCTGTGCGGCGGAGGTACCAATGACCGTGAGGTTATGGCTATCGTGCGCATAGCTCGTGGCCACGGCACCGTCCGCGAGCTCCATACCCAGCACCGGGGCGTGCGCGGTCCGCCCCGAGCCCTCGTAGCGTTCATACACCGTGACCCTGGCGCAGCGCCCCTCCCACTCAACGATGCCGTTATGAACAGGAAGCACTATCGTGTCGGAGAGGGTGGAGGTGTCAACGGAGTTGACCCGAATCGCACGAAAAACGTGTTCACCGTCGGGCAGATCGCTGAGCCAGCGCTGATCCGCTACCGCGTGCTGTCTTAAAACAAGCGAGTTGGTAAATGCTGACCCCGAGGGCGGCTGCTCCCTCACCCGCTGACCCCCAACGATCACGTCGACAACCTCAAAGCTTTTAAGGTCGGTAAGCAGCACCAGGTCTGCCCGTTTTCCCGGGGCTATCACGCCGCGATCGTGCAGGCGCAGTCTCCGCGCGGGGTTGAGCGTGAGCGCACGCAGAATCGCGAGGGAGGGAAGCCCCGCACCGCGGGCCACACGCGCGAGGTGATCCAGATGTCCGTGTTTCTGGATCGCATCTGCACTGATGTCGTCGGTGACGATGCACAAATCGGGTAGCTGCGGCAGCTCCAGAAGATACTCCACCACCTCGGGGGTGAAGGATTTCTCCTGCAGCATCATGGTCATCCCGAACCTCAGCTTCTCACCGATGGCGGCCGCAGAGTTTTTACAGTGGTCGGAGTCGATACCCGCGAGCAGGTAGCGCTGCAATTCGGAGCCGGCCAGCTCTGGGCAGTGCCCGTCAATGATCACGTCGTGCCGCTGTGCGACCTCGAGGATGCCGCGCATTCGCTCGCCACCCGCGATCACCGCCCGGTAATCCATTACCTCACCAAGCGCGATAACGCCCTCAAGTGCAAGTAACTCGTCAATATCGGCGGCTGAAAGGCTAGCCCCGGCGGTTTCCAGACCGTCCAGCGAAGGCACACAGGAGGGTACCGCCCAGAACATACTCTGCTGAGTTTTTGCACCCTCCTCAATCATCCACCGCAGCCCATCGGCCCCCGCCACATTCACAATCTCGTGTGGATCGGCAAGCACGGTTGTGGTTCCGCGCGGCAGGGTTGCAGCGGCAAAGGTCGTGGGGGTGAGCATCGAACTCTCGATATGCATGTGTGAGTCAATAAATCCGGGAACGACAAGCAGGCCGGTTGCATCAATGGTTTCACGGGCAGACACCGCGGAGTCCGGCCCGGGAAGCGCCGCAACCCTCTCACCGTCGATCACCACATCGCTCTCCCATATCTCGCCGGTTGCAACGGAAACGACTCGACCACCAATGAGTTTAAGATCGTGCATCTGTGCTGTCCCCTCTTCGCAACATGACAGTTCGACTGCATTGAGTAATGAGTTCTTGGCAATCGTTTGCCAAGAAGAGCGTTCCTAAATCTTTACAGACGCAACTCACTTTGGCAAGCGTTTGCCAAAACAATCCGTCAAAAGACGCCAAACAGATGCCGAATTGATTACCTCACACAAAAAGAGGCGCCCCGCCACACGAGGCCGTCTCGCTCAGCCACACAACTAGCCGCTAGCCGGAGCCGGGTGCCTCACCGGACGCTACGCCGTCCGCCCCGCACCGGCACCAGCCGACACCGCAAACACGTTTGGCCGCGCAAAGCCACGCCCCGCAAAGGCCTCCAGCACCACCTCAGTAATACGCTCCCGCTCGGACGAAGGAACCAACGCAATAGCTGAGCCGCCGAACCCTCCCCCCGTCATCCTCGAACCGACCGCCCCCGCGCGGGCACTCACCTCAACGGCAAGGTCGAGTTCGGGGATGGAGATTTCGAAGTCATCGCGCATTGAGAGATGCGAGGCGTTGAGAAACTCGCCAATTGCCGACGGGCCGCTACTGCGAAACAGCGAAACACTGTCAAGCACCCGCTGGTTTTCGGTAACCACGTGCCGTACCCGCCGGAACGTGGTGTCATCAAGCAGCTGTTCGGCGCGGGGAAGGTCGGCAACGCTCACCTCGCGAAGGCTGGTGACGCCAAGCAGCGAGGCTCCCTGTTCGCAGGACTGCCGGCGGGAAGCATAACCGCCCGTTGAGTGGGAGTGGGCAACGGTGGTGTCGATAACCAGCAGCTCCAGGCCAGCCTCGGCAAGTCCGAGGGGGATCGCGGTGGCCTCGAGTGTTTGGCAGTCAAGGAACACGGCGTGGTCAACCTCGCCGTACAGCGAGGCAACCTGGTCCATGATGCCGGTTGGGGCACCAACAACAACGTTTTCGGCTCGCTGGCCGACCCGGGCAAGTGTTTGTCGGTCGAGTCCGAGCTGCCAGAGCTCGTTCAGCGCGACCGCGGTTGCGCATTCGATTGCGGCAGAGGAGGAGAGCCCGGCCCCGACGGGGACGTTGCTTTCGAGGTGCAGGTCAAAGCCTGGTAATTGTGAAAGGTCTGCGCCAAATTCGCTGAGCGCCCAAGCGACACCGAGCGGATAGGCTGCCCACCCTTCAAGCTGCGCGGGGGTGAGTGTGCGCAGATCGACGGTGACGGGGGTTGGGTTGGTTCCACCGAGGCCGCTGGTTACGGTTGCGAGCGAGTCGGTGCGAAGCCGAACCGCGGCCCAGGTTTGTTGGTTGATGGCGAGGGGAAGCACAAAGCCGTTGTTGTAGTCGGTATGCTCGCCGATGAGGTTCACTCGGCCCGGGGCGGACCAGATGCCGGTTGCCTCGTTTTCGGTCAGTTCGAGGAAGCGGGCAGCGGTGAACGCGGCGCTTGGGGATTGATGGTTCACGCGTGTTCCTCCTGCGAGTTTGTGAGCTTGGCTTCCGTGTCAATCGCTCCGCGAAGGGCTGTAGCGGTGGCCTCCGGGGTCACATCGCCAATCCAGGCGCCCATGGCCGCCTCGGAGCCGGCCAGGAACTTGAGTTTATCTGCGGCTCTGCGCGGCGAGGTGATTTGCAGCATGAGTCGGATATCGTCGCGGTGCCGGTCGGTTGGGGCCTGATGCCAGGCCGCAATGTACGGGGTTGGCGAATCGTAGAGGTGATCAAGCGCGCGGAGGATGCGGCGGTACATCACCGCAAGTTCGTCGCGTTCCTCGATGGTTGTTGCGGCGAGGTCGGGCATGTGGCGGTGGGGGAGCAGGTGTACCTCGATAGGCCAGCGGGCGGCAAAGGGCACAAAAGCGCTCCAGTGTTCACCGCGAAGCAGCAGTCGTTCGCCGTCCTGTTCACGGGCGAGGATGTCGTGGAACAGGGTGGGGCCGTACGATTCAACGGATTCGATCAACCGCCGGGTTCGGGGGGTCACGTAGGGGTACGAGTAGATCTGCCCGTGCGGGTGGTGCAGCGTGACGCCGATGGCCTCGCCCCGGTTTTCAAAGGGGAACACCTGCTTGACTCCGGGGAGCGCGGAAAGTGCCGCGGTGCGAGAGGCGAGCGCCTCGATCACGGTTCGTGCCCGCTGCAGGCTCAGCGAACCAAAAGCACCGCTTGTTGCGGGGCTGAACGATACAACCTCGCAGCGACCCAGTGAAGGGCGGGTTTGGCCGAGGGCAATGACCTCAAGGTCTGCAAGGCGCTGTTCGGCATCCACCTCATTGTGTGCTCGGTCGGGGCCAAAGGATGGCGACCGGTTTTCGAACACGGCAACGTCGTAGTTATCGGGGATTTCCGACGGGTTATGTGGGGTTGCCGGAGCGAGCGGGTCCTGGTCGGCCGGGGGAAGGAACACGCGGTTCTGCCGGGCCTCGGCAATCGAGATCCAGTCTCCGGTGAGCGGGTCGAGGCGCATCTTCGCCGTTGCCGGGCGCGGGTCGAGGGTGCGGTCATCCGCCCGACGGTGGGAGCTCAGCGTGCTCTCGCGGTCGTCAAAGTAGATAATCTCGCGCCCGTCGCTGAGCGTGGCGTTGTGCTGGCGGATGTCCGGGTCTGCGTAAAATGCAGTGGCCGCTGAAGAGGGTGGGTGAGTCAATAGATGCCTTTGTTTGGAGCCTCAGGCCAAAATACTATTTTCGTATTGAAAAGTAAAGTAAACAAAAAGTAAAATTGAAATTATGACCAAGCCCGCTCCAGAAGTGCAAGAGCAGTTGCCGGCCGAACTTCGCCGCGACAAAATCAAAGAATTACTGGCCACCACCGACTTCGTTCGGGTACTCGACATCAGCGAGGCCTTCGGTGTCACCACCGTCACCGCCCGGGCAGACCTCGATCAGCTTGCCGGCGAAGGCTACGCCCGCCGTGTACACGGCGGTGCCGTTGGGCTCATCCCCGGCGACGTTGAGCAACCGATCGAAGCCACCCGCGACACCGAACGAAACGCAAAAGCCGCAATCGCCGCCGCAGCGGCACAACTGGTCGAATCGGGCCAAACCATTGTGCTCGACGTCGGATCAACCACCATGGCGCTCGCGGCGGCGCTGGTTGCCAGAACCGACCTGAGCGACGTGACCGTGATCACCAACGGGCTCACCATTGCGCTGGAGCTTGAGCAAGCCATCCCCCGCCTCAGCGTGATAGTCACGGGAGGGATGCTCCGGCCGCTCCAGCACTCGCTGGTGCAGCCGCTCGCAACGGAACTCTTTACCAGGGTCAATGCCGACCTGGCGTTTATCGGCTGCAACGGTGTGCACCCCGAACGGGGTGTCACCAACGTCAACCTGCAAGAGGTTGACGTGAAGCGCGCCATGATGGCCGCAAGCGGCACAACCGTTGTGCTTGCTGACGCCACCAAGATTGGCAGCATCTGCCTCGGTACGATTGCGGATACCGACAGTTTCGATCTTCTCATCACGGATGCCCGGGCGCCCGCACCACTGATTGACCGCTTCGCGGATGCAGGACTCCCCTGCATCGTCGCCTCATCATCAACGGAGGAAACATGACCTGGCTTATTACCGGCGGGGCTGGCTATATCGGAACGCACGTTGCGCGTGCCTGCGATGCCAACAACATCCCAAACATCATCCTCGACGACCTTTCGTCGGGACATCGCGAGTTTGTGCGCGACGGGGCAACGTTTATTGAGGGCAGCATCCTCGATCGACAGCTGCTTGTTGAGACCATGCGTGAGCACCCGGTTGTTGGAGTCATTCATATCGCCGGCTATAAGTATGCGGGGGAATCGGTGCGACGCCCGCTGCACACCTATGAACAAAACGTGACGGGAACACAGACCCTGCTGTCGGCCATGGCCGAAACAGGCGTGGAGAAAATTGTGTTCTCGTCAAGCGCGGCGGTGTATGGCACGCCGCGGGTTGAGACCGTGACAGAAGAAACCGCCAAAGCACCCGAATCTCCCTACGGTGAAAGCAAGCTCATCGGGGAGTGGCTGCTGCACGACCAGGGCATCGCCACCGGGCTCGCCCACACCTCGCTTCGTTACTTTAACGTTGTTGGCACCAGCTATGACGATGTTGTTGATACCAGCCCGCATAACCTGTTTCCGCTGATCGGTGAGGCGCTTCGTGCGGGGCGAACCCCAAAGATTTTTGGCAACGACTACAACACTCCCGATGGCACCTGCGTTCGCGACTACATCCACGTCTCCGACCTTGCGGATTCCCATATCGCGGCGGCGCGGGCACTGCAGGGAGGCACGGCCCTTCGCCCCGCCTATAACCTTGGCAGCGGTGACGGTGCCTCTGTTGGCGAGATCATGCGGGCGACCCGCAGGATGACGGGTGTTGCCTTCGAGCCGGAAGTCTCGCCAAGAAGGCCGGGAGACCCCGATCGTATTGTTGCCTCGGGCGAGGCGGCTGCGCGCGACCTCGGCTGGCGCATGCGCTTCACACTTGACGAGATGATCAGCAGTGACTGGAACGCGCGGCTTGCCCGCGGTTGATTAGAGGCACCGCCTATTGGCGGGACCTCTTAGGCGGAAGCCCGCCATACGATAGGCGTTTCGAGGAGCACGCCGTCAACCCGAGGGGCTCCCCCGAGCAGTTCGCTCAGTACCAGCTCGGCGGCCTGTTCGCCGAGCGAGGCGGCGGGTTGCCGCACGGTTGAGAGCGGTGGCTCCGTTCGCAGCGCCCACGCGCTGTCGTCAAACCCAACAATGCCAACATCGCCGGGCACCTCGCGGCCAAAGCGCCTCAGCGCATCGATTGCTCCGGCGGCAACCGCATCTGAGGCGGCAAAAACGCCGTCAAGGGTGGGGTCGCGGGTGAGGAGTTCTGTCATCCCGTCGAAGCCGTGCTTATAGGAATACAGCGGTATCTCAACGATGAGTTCCGGTCGAAGCGATGTACCGAGCGCATCTTTGAAGCCATTGAGGCGGTCGAGGCCGGAGTCACGGTCGAGGGCAGCGGCAATCATCCCGACCCTTTTCCGTCCGGTTTCCACGAGTTTTGTGGTGATCATTGCTGCGGATTCTCGATTGTTGATCCCGACAAAGCTGAATGCTCCACGGCTCGGTGGGTGCCCGACAAAGGCTGTCGGAATTCTTAGCTTCTCGATGGTCTGGGTGATCGGGTCTTCGACCCGGGCAGAGACAATGATTACACCGTCAACAAAGCCGCCGCTGAGATACCGACCCACCCGTTCGACATCGCGCACCGAATCGATCACCAAGCAGACCATTTGGTAGTCGTTGCGCGAGAGGGTAGCATTCGCCCCGAGCAGGATGCCACCGATGTTGGGGTCTTCCAGGAACAGTGAATGCGGCTCGTGCACGATGAAGCCAACGGCCTGGGAACGCTGGCGAACGAGGTTGCGGGCTGCGGTGTTTGGCACGTAGCCAACCCTGATGACCGCCGCTTCGATGGCCTCTTTTGCCCGATCGGAGACGTAGCGTTCGCCGTTCAGGACGCGGCTGACGGTGCCCCGAGAGACCCCGGCTTCTGCCGCAACGTCGAGGATTGTCGCTCGTTTGCGTGGGCTCGACGGGCGGTTCATTGGTGAGCGCAGAGAGTCTGGCATGTCACAACTGTATCGTGGTGTGGGCATTTGTGGGCTCGCCCAAACGGTGACCATTTGGCGTTGCATTTGCATTTATTTGACATTTTTTTGCATTGCCGTGCTACTCTGTGAACGTTCACAGAAATTCAACTCCTGTGTTGTTGGGGATGAATCTGTGCGCGTTCACAGAGCAATGCTGTTTGGCAACCAGCCCACGGCGGTGCCAACAAAGGTAACACCAGAACAGGAAGACCGATGCGCTCGCGACGAAGCAACTCCGACGTCAGGCCAACCTTTGACCACCCCGGAATCGGCTTTGGCTGCGACTACAACCCCGAACAGTGGTCGCCAGAGGTCTGGACAGAAGATGTTCAGCTCATGCGCGAGGCCGGGGTCGACCTGGTTGCCATCAACATCTTCGGCTGGTCGCACATCGAACCTCGCAGGGGCGAATTCGACTTTGCCAACCTCGACACCATCATCACCATGCTGCACAACAACGGCATCAGGGTGAACCTTGGCACGGGCACCGCATCGGCCCCGGCCTGGCTCACCACCGAACACCCCGAAATCTTGCCGATGGTTGAAGACGGAACCACCCGGTACCACGGCGGGCGCCAGGCCTGGTGCCCCAGCTCGCCCGTGTTCAGAGAACACGCAAGGGCCCTGGTAGAGCAGGTTGCCAAACGCTACGGGCAGCATCCCGCCGTCGCCCTCTGGCACGTCTCAAACGAGCTTGGCTGCCACAACGCCCTCTGCTACGACGAAACCTCAGCCGCCGCATTCCGTACCTGGTTGCAGCAGCGCTACGGCACGCTTGACGCGTTGAACGCGGCCTGGGGTACCAGCTTCTGGAGTCAGCGCTACAGCGCCTGGGACGAAATCAGCACCCCAAAACTGACTCTCTCCACACCAAACCCGAGCCAGGTCATTGATTTTCACCGCTTTAGCTCGGACGAGATCCTTGACTACTACCGCTTGGAAACCTCGATCATCCGCCAGCACAGCAGCGTGCCGGTGACCACGAATTTTATGGTGACCGCTCACATTAAAAACCAGGACTACTGGAGCTGGGTTGACGACATGGATGTGATCGCCAACGATCACTACCTCGACCACCGGCTCGACAACCCACGCCTTGAGCTTTCCTTTGCGGCAGACGTCACGCGAGGGCTCGCCCAAAATAACCCGTGGCTGCTCATGGAAAGCGCCACAAGCGCGGTGAACTGGCAGCCGCATAACATTGCAAAAACCCCGGGCGAGATGATGCGCAACTCGATTGCCCACGTTGCACGAGGAGCCGACGCCGTCTGCTTTTTCCAGTGGCGGGCCTCGGTACAGGGCTCCGAAAAGTACCACTCCGCGCTCCTCCCCCACGCCGGCAGTGACAGCGATCTCTGGCGCGAGGTACTTGAACTCAGCCACACCCTCGACTCACTCGACGAAGTTGCTGGCACCACGGTGATCAGCGAGGTTGCCTTCATTTTTAGCTGGGAATCCTGGTGGGCCGCAGACGGCAAAAACCGCCCCTCAACCTCGGTTCGGTACCTGGAGCAGGTGCACGCAGCCTACTGGGCGGCCCAGAGCCTTGGGCTCACCGTCACGATGGTGCCTCCGGGGTCGGACCTCAGCGGCTTCCGCCTGGTCATCGTGCCAACGCTCTACATGGTGACGGATGCCGAGGCGGCTGCGATCAACGACTTTGTCCACAACGGTGGCCACGCCCTCATTACCTTCTACAGCGGCATCGTTGACCAGGATGATCGGGTGCGAACCGGCGGCTATCCGGGTGCCTTCCGCAACCTGCTTGGCATCCGTTCCGAGGAATTTGCCCCGCTGCTGCCTGAACACGTGGTAACACTGAGCAACGGCTGGCGCGGAAGCCTCTGGACCGAACACCTGCGGGTAACCACCGCAACCGCGGTTGAGACCTACGTGGATGGCCCGGTCGCCGGGGCACCGGCCGTCACCCGCAACTCGTTTGGGGCGGGCGAGGCCTGGTACCTGTCTACTGCCCTCAACGAACAGTCGTACGATCAACTGCTGGGCACCATTGTGCAACGGGCCAACGTACGGCCAAGCCACCCCGCGGCAGACGGAATGCTCGAAATTGTTCGGCGGGCTGATGCGTCACGAAGCTTCCTTTTTGTGATCAACCACAATACGCATCAGACCCAGGTTTCAGCAAGCGGATTTGAATTGACAACTGGCAACCGGGTAGATGGGACACTGACCGTTCCCGCCGGCGCCGTTCGGGTTGTACGAGAGGACAGTACGCATGAGTAGCACCCTGGCTCAGCAGAGCCCACCAAAACGACGCAAACGACCGACCCGGTTTGCCGGTTCAATTGCGCTGTTTATTCTGCCCTTTGGCGTTTTATTTGGCCTGTTTTACCTGGTTCCAATCCTGTACGCGGTCTACCAGTCGTTTCTCGTTGTTGAGCGCGACGGCACCTTTGGTAAGGCAAAAGAGGTGTTTGGCGGCTTTGCCCAGTACGCTGAGGTGTTCCAGAACGGACCGTTTTGGGAATCCATTACGCGGGTACTGCTCTTTGGCGTTGTCCAGGTGCCCGTCATGCTGGGGCTTTCGCTGCTGTTTGCGTTGCTGCTTGACTCACCGCTGGTCAAGGGCAAAAAGTTCTTCAGACTGGCGTTTTTTGTGCCCTACGCCGTTCCCGGTGTGATCGCCGCTATCATGTGGGGATTCCTCTACTCCCCAAATCTGTCGCCGTTCAGCGCGCTCACCAGCTCCGTTGACTTCCTCTCCGCCGACCTGGTGCTCTGGGCAATGGCCAACGTGGTGACCTGGGTGTTTGTTGGCTACAACATGCTCATCATCTACTCGTCGCTGCTTTCCATCCCCACCGAGATCTATGAGGCGGCACGACTTGATGGCGCGGGGCAGCTTCGCATCGCGTTTTCAATCAAGATTCCGCTGGTCACCCCAGCGATCATCATGACGGCGATCTTCTCGATCATCGGAACGCTGCAGCTGCTTGCAGAGCCCCAGGTCTTCAGATCCTTTAGCTCTGCTGTTACCAGTACCTTCACCCCGAACCTTACGATTCTCACCACGGCGGCGGCACCAAATATCAACCTCGCGGCAGCCTTCTCGGTTGTGCTTGCGGTCACCACCTTCATCCTGTCATTTGCCTTCCTGAAATTCACCCAGCGAAAGGCCTTCGCATGAGCAACCGTATCTTGACCGATTCGGCACCGGCAGTAACGGTCGGCAAACCAATCCGGGTACGCGGCCCGCGTGAACCGCTGGGCTCACGTATCTCTGCCATGGTCATCATGGCCGTCTTCACACTGTACTTTCTGATTCCTATCTGGTGGCTGTTTGTTGCTGCCACCAAGGATCGTTCGCAGCTCACCGGCACTAACCCGCTCTGGTTTGCCGATATTAACCTTGTGCAGAACATCACAGAGGTGGTCTCGTACCGCGACGGGGTCTTTCTCCGCTGGGTGGTCAACAGCCTCGCCTACGCTGGTGGCGGTGCGCTCATCGCCACGATGCTCGCCGGAATGTGTGGCTACGCGCTTGCCAAATACGACTTCCGCGGCCGCGATCTGCTCTTTAACGTGTTTCTCGGTGGGGTGCTGGTGCCGGCAACGGCACTCGCGCTGCCGCTGTTCCTCATGTTCAGCCAAATCAACGCCACCAATACCTTCTGGTCGGTCTTTTTGCCGAGCATCGTGAGTCCCTTTGGTGTCTACCTCGCGCGGATCTACGCGGGGGCAAGTGTTCCTGACGAACTCATTGAGGCATCGCGACTCGACGGCGCGAGCGAACTTCGCACGTTCTTTACGGTCTCGGTGAAGCTCATGTTCCCCGCGCTGGTGACCGTGTTCCTCTTTCAGTTTGTGGCGATCTGGAACAACTTCTTCCTGCCGCTCATCATGCTGCGTGACGAACGCAACTTCCCGGTCACGCTTGGCCTCTACACCTGGAACTCGCAGGTGAACCAGATTCCGGAGCTTCGGAGCTACGTGCTCGTTGGCGCCCTGTTATCGATCATCCCCCTCATCGTTGCCTTCCTCCTCCTGCAGCGTTTCTGGCGCAGCGGGCTCGGGGCAGGCTCCGTCAAATAGATCCCCATCCATCTTGAGCAATCACAGCAACAGAAAGAAAAGGAATGTTATGAGAATCACCAAGAGTGTGACCGCAGTTGCGCTAGTCAGCCTGCTTGCCCTCACTGGCTGTTCAACCGGCTCGGGCGGCAGCGATGACGCTGCGGCGGCAGAGTGCAAGCCCTCAGACGGCGATGTCACGCTGTCGTTCACTTCGTGGGTGCCAGGCATCGAAGATGTCGTGAGCATCTGGAACAAAGAGAACCCGAAGATCCAGGTTAAGGTGCAGACCGGGCCCAACGGAAACAGCGGAACCTATCAAAACTTCTTTAACCAGCTCAAAGCAGGAAACGCCCCCGACCTCGGTCAGATCGAATACGATGCCCTGCCCAACTTCCGGGTGCAAGACGGCCTGATGAACATCGGAGCATGCGAGGAAGTCCTCGCGGCAAAAGACGAATTTGTTGACTGGACCTGGTCGCAGGTGAGCTTCGACGAGCAGGATGCCGCCTACGGCATCCCCCAAGACTCCGGCCCCATGGCGCTGTTCTATCGGAGCGACCTGTTTGAGCAAAACGGCATCGCGGTGCCAACTACGTGGGCAGAGTTTGCCGACGCCGCTGAGAAGGTGCGGGCAACGGGCAGCTACATCACCAACTTCTCGCAGAACGACATCAACCAGTTTGCCGGGTTTGTCTGGCAGGCAGGCGGCACCTGGTTTGGCGACGACGGCGACGCATGGACGGTCGACCTAACCGGCGAGAAATCAACGATGGTGGCCGACTACTGGCAAGACCTCATCGATCGCGACCTCGTCTCGACCTACCCGGGCTGGACTACCGAGTGGGATAACGCGTACAACACCGGAAACGTGTGGAGTTGGAACTCGGCCGTGTGGGGCGCAAACTCGATCTCGACCGGGGCTCCAGACACAGCCGGTAAGTGGTCGGTTGCATCATCCCCACAGTGGAAGAATGGCGACGCCGTCAGCGGAAACTGGGGCGGATCGGCAACTGCCGTTTTCACCGGATCAAAGCATCCCTACGAGGCAGCAAAGTTTGCCCTCTGGCTCAACAGCTCCGATGAGGCGCTAACGAAGCTCAACGAGGTGGCCAACCTGTACCCGGCCACAACGGCGGGGCTCAAGCTGCCTATCCTGAGCGAGGGTGTTGAGTTCTACGGGAACCAGAAGATTTACGATATCTTTGCGACGGCATCCTCGGAGGTGCCGAGCGGCTTCACCTGGGGACCAACCATGACGCAGACCTACAACAGTGTCTCAGACGGGTTCAAGGCCGCGGTAAGCGGAAAGGGTACCCTGGGTGAGTCGCTCAAGACCGCACAGGACGACACCATCAAGTCGATGGAGTCGCAGTCTATTCCGGTTGCCAAATAGTAAACGGTAGTTATCCGGTATCCACCATCGAGGCAATATCATGATCGCTTATCTTCGAGCCGCTGGCACCTCTCTTGTGCTAGACGCGAGGGGAACAACCGTTCCCAGCGTGACACACTGGGGCGCTGACCTCGGGGAGCTATCAACCGAGATGCTTGCTTCGATGGTGGATGCCGGGACTCCTTCCGTTGGCCCAAGCTCAATCGACGTTCCCTTTCGGGTTTCCTTACTCCCCAGAATTGAGGACGGCTGGGTTGGGCGACAGGGGGTGACCGGCTTCCGTGCCGATGGTTCCGGGCTCGATCTCACTCTGAGGCTTGACCCGGTTGCACCGGTTGAGACTGTCGGCGGCGAGCAGGTGCTTCGCCTTGTGATGAGTGACACAACGGCAGAACTGGCATTCAGCACCGAGATCAGGCTTTCGCCCGAGGGCATCCTCCGCCTTCGCCACGACGTGACCAACCTCGGTGCGCAGCCCTGGTTTTTGGGTGAGCTCTCCGCCACCCTTCCCCTGCCCGAGCGGGCACAGGAGATCCTCGACTTTACCGGGCTATGGACGCACGAGCGCCGTCCGCAACGAACCCCGCTGAATAGTGGGGCGTGGAGCCGGGCAACGGCCCACGGTCGCCCCGGCCACGACGACCCGTTTTTGCTTGCCGTTGGAACCAAGGGTTTTGGCTTTCGCTCCGGCGAGGTCTGGTCCTGCCACCTGGCGTGGAGTGGTGATAAACACCTGTGGGCAGAAAACCAATCGGCCGGGCACAGCCTGCTGGGCAGCGGTGAGAACCTCGCCGCCGGCGAAATTGTGCTGAATACCGGCGAACGCTACCGCACCCCGTGGACCGTCGCGGCCTGGTCAGGCACGGGGATCGACGGCCTATCAGCGCGTTTCCACCCCTTCGTTCGCCGTCTCTCTCCGCTTGATTCAGCACCACCGGTCACACTCAACACGTGGGAGGCGGTCTATTTTGACCACGACCTGCCGGTGCTGAAAAACCTTGTAGATTTGGCGGCACGGGTTGGCGTTGAAAGGTTTGTGCTTGATGACGGCTGGTTCACGGGCCGGACCGATGACCGGAGGGCCCTCGGTGACTGGACGATCGACGCAACCAAGTGGCCAGACGGGCTCACCCCGCTGTGCGAGTACGTCATCACGCAGGGGATGCAGTTTGGCCTCTGGGTCGAACCAGAAATGATCAGCGCTGACTCCGAGCTTGCCCGGGAACATCCCGACTGGGTGCTTGGGCAGCCATCCGCGATTGAGTGGCGCTTCCAACGGGTCCTGAACCTTGCGGTCCCGGAGGCGTTTGAGTACGTGCTTGGCAGGTTACGTGCCCTGCTCGACGAGTATCCGATCTCGTACCTCAAATGGGATCACAACCGTGACTTGCTCAGCCCCCGGTCGCATCGGCAGACGATTGCGTTTTATCAGTTGCTTGACGCGATTCGGGAATCGCATCCGTCGGTGCAGCTTGAATCTTGCGCCTCCGGTGGGGGTCGGATTGATCTTGGGGTGTTGCAGTGGGTACACCGCGTGTGGACAAGTGACACCAACGATCCGCTTGAGCGGCAGGCCATCCAACGTTATACGGGCATCCTGATACCCCCGGAGTTTCTTGGCGGCCACCTTGGGGCGGAGCGGGCCCACACGACGCAGCGCCGGGCGCAACTGAGTTTTCGCCTTGCAACGGCATTATTTGGTAGCGCCGGCATCGAGTGGGATCTGGCCGAAGCAAGCGAGGAAGAACTCGCAACCGTTGCCAACTGGATTGCGCTGTATAAGAAGCTTGACCAACTCATCACCGGGGGAACCGCGGTTCGTGTGGACCCCAGCGACCCTGCCGTAACCGTTTCTGGAATAGTTTCGGCCGATCAGCGCACCGCGTTATTTGCCGAGGTGGCGCTTGACGCTCCGCGCCGGGCACTTCCCGCCCCCGTGCGTTTTGAGGGCCTTAACCCCGAACTACTCTACCGTGTTACTCCGCTGCTGACCGGCGAAGCTCCGTTGACGATCCAGGATGCCCCACCCGCCTGGCTGGCCGCAGGCTCGGTTACCCTCACAGGCCGTCAACTCGCTGAGGTTGGGCTGCGGACCCCGCTGCTCGCTCCCGAAAATGCGGCGCTATGGATGATGACCGCGCTCTAGGGCGTGTCTCCTCAACTCGTAGTCGGGTCAAAATCGCTGCGATCACAACCCCGGCCCGGTAGGTGACCGCGGGCTTGTCATAGCGTGTCGCGAGGCTTCGCCACTGCTTCATCAAGTTGAACGCCCGCTGAAGGCTCGCCGCTTTGATATTCATCGGAGCACAGTGTGAAACCAGACTCGAACCACACGCCGAGATTGTGAACGCTAGGAGCCTCTCTACCCTGAGGGATCGTGTCCGAGGGGTTCGGTACAGAGAACAATCCGATTCAATCCTGGTTCAACCCTGGAACACACACGGGTGCGGTATCGGCCTGGACAGTGCACACGATCCAAGATATATCAGCCAAGAGCCTGACCTGGTGCCTATAGAAATGGGGTAAGACCCCACGCAAGCAACCAGGCTTTCCCCGGTCAAGCAATCCACTTGCTTGCCCAATACGAACACACGTATCGCACCACCGGAGACACAGGCAAACGCCTCGCACACCGAGTATTCTTCGAACGTATCTACAAGGCTGAAACCGAAACCACCGTGCTCCAGCTCGCCGAGCCATTTGCCGAACTCACAGGCAGAACACCCACGTTCGCATATTTGGTGGCGTCAACCATAGTGCCCCTTGAGAGACTCGAGCTCAAAGTTTAATCGACAGACACCTTCGGTGCGGGGCACTCTCCAGGCGCGGGAAGAATTCCGCTCAGGAGATAGTCAGCAGCACGCTGGGTAGGACAGGTAAAGCTACCGGTGAGCCCGTGGAACGGGCCGGGCATGGTGAGCAAAGTTCCACCCGTCGCGCGAGCGACGGCTTGCGCCCCGGCCAGGGGCGTTCGAGCGTCTTTTGTGCTGTTAATGATCAGCGGTTTCGGGGAGTCCTTGAAGCTGAGGGTTCCGACGGGAGCACGCGTTGGCCACAGCACACAGGGTGCCCGGCTGGTGAGCACGTCGGCCTGCTCTTCCAGACTGAGACCCCAGGCTGCAAGACCCGCGGGAGAGGTGGGCCAAGTGAAGTCCGTGCAGAGGTAGGCGAGGTCTTGCGAGTACGAGGGAAAAGCAGGGTAAGACTTCTGCAACTCCGTCAAAGCAGCAGCGAATCCTTCTGCGATTTTCGGGTCGCGATCGGTTCCGTAGCTCGCTTTGGCCGTTTCAAGATCGAGAGAATCGTTCAGAGACCGCACAGGTCCGGAAACGGTTGGGTCCACGACACCGTCGAGGATCATAGTGCGAACCCGGTCGGGGTGTTCAGCGAGGTAGGCTTGCCCGAGAAGCGTGCCATAGGAGATGGCGAGCATGTTCACCTGGTCCACTTTGAGCGCTTCGCGCACAGCCTCCAGATCCCGAACTCCGGCTCGGATTCCGGCGGTGAAGACAGGATCTTCTCGATTTGTTTGACACTCAGCCAGCTGACGCTTGAGCTGTGGTTCGTAAGCTGACCAGTCCTCGTCAATGCTCGATGCTTCGAATGCCGGGGGGTCATCAATCTCGCAGGTGGTCGGTGAGCTTGCTCCGAAGCCGCGCCGATCGTAGCCAACGATATCGAAGTTGTCGCGGATGGATTGCGGGGCTCGGGCCGCGAAACTGGCCTGAAAGAGCGCCCCGGAGATCGTGGGGCCTCCGGGGTCAACGATGAGTATTCCGCGAGAGGTCTTTTCCGCCGGAGTAAGCGCTACCGCTAGGCGAACCTGCGTTGCGTTTTCGTTCGACTCCTGACCAACTTCGACTCCCATGCATTGGCGTTTCACTTGCCCGGGCAGCGGACAGTCTTTCCATTTTCCTGCAGGGTATGTGGCTTCCGGGAAGACCGTCGCAGCGGCGGAACCAGCGTTGAGGGGCGCGCAGGATACAAGAGGGATTGCCAGGAGCGCTACTAGCGCAGAGGCACCCACCCATCGAGAAATAGTGGGAGAGAAACGAATCATGCCATTCAGCTTTCCACGTCCTGAAAATCGATGCGTCGACCGTTGGTACTATTTACGTCGTTCTGAGGTGCCAAACTCGCGAGCTCGTATCCGGTCTTCATCGAAGCGGTAGTGCCAAGTGGTCGTAGCAACACTCTCTCCACGAAGGAGTCGCTCGAACCCTTCTCGCAGGGTCAGGAACCCAAACGTTTCACGGCTCTCCTCATGTTTCCGTGGCCCAGCCCCCTCCCGGGAGGCGAGCCGAGGGCTCCCGAGCGAGAGCATCGCGAGCGAGCTCAACGCTTCCGGGGACTTGAATCCAAACGCGACCCTCGTGATGAGGCGGATCTTTGTGCTCACCGGTTCAACACGCTCTTCTGTAACAGGATGAAGAATGATTCCACAGCAGCGTTATCCCCGGCCCACACACACCTCCGGACTACAAGTCGGTGATGTGGAATTCCTTAGTGGGCGAATCGGTGTCAATCCGGCCGCTACAGAGGTGGGGAAAAAATAGTCATAGGTCCACCGAAAACCCACGAAATCCGCTCAGTGGCTTTTCCCCGCAGACTGGAACGCATGCTAGCCGATCTATGTGCAGGAAAACCTGATAGCGACCTGCTCTTCACCTCACCGCTCAGTGGCGGGCATCTCCGCAGGCCCGACAGTGGAAGGATCACAGAGAGCAAGAAGACGCGGAAATCGTGGTTCATGCTTGCGCGGAAGCGAGTGGGTCTGTCGGAATTTTTTATCCCGCACGATCTGAGGCACACTGCCGCGAGTCTGGCAATTAGTGCCGGGGTAGATATTAAAGCGGTTCAGCGAATGCTTGGTCACGCCAGCGCTGCCATGACACTAGACACCTACGCTGACCTATTTGAGGATGATCTAGACGGCGTAGCGGAACGTCTCTCAGAGCGAGTTTTGATTTAAGTGTGGGCAAAATGTGGGCAAGCTCAGTTTTAAATGAAAAGAACCCCTGCTACTTCCCAGTTTTTTATAGGGAAGTAGCAGGGTTAGTCTGGTGCCCCTGGAGAGACTCGAACTCCCAACCAACTCCTTAGGACGGAGGTGCTCTTCCATTGAGCTACAGAGGCGAACCCTACAAGTCTAGCGATACACCAGATCAAAACGAAGCCCGCTCCACCGTGTGGTGAGCGGGCTTCGAAATGTTTAGAGCTTATGAGAAATCGGGACGAAATGCATTCGTGTATTTCAACGGGTTCGAGATTTCACCGCCGGCTACAACCGTAGAACCGTTGGTCCATCCTCCATGAACTCCCTGCCCGTTACCGAGGTAGATGAATACGTGCCCATTCCTGCCCACAACGTCACCTCGTTGAACCTCACTGACGGGAACCGCACGGCCTTTCACGCCCTTTCCCGTTGCAAGCTGCATGGGGGACTGATCACCAACGCTACGTCCCAGCACGGTAGCGTACGCATTCTCAACCAGAGCAGTGCAGTCTTGCTGCCTGCCCACCTGCGCTAAAGCCGCCGCAACAAAAGCCTCGGTACTGGACGAAACAGGAGCTGCGCAACTAGCGTCGGTACATCCCGCCGTAGCTCCACCGGGCGACGAGGTGCTCCCTCGCTGCTGAGCCGTAGCGCGGTTCGCAGCCGCTTCTGCCGCAGCCGTCTCTGCCGCAACACGCTCTTTCTCAGCCTGCTCCGCCGCAGCGATTTGATGCCCTGTGGTCACTTCAAAGGACTGCGCCTCAAAGGATTCGCTCACAACAACGCTGTCCGCCATGAGGCTCTGCAGACTGGCTTCAGGGATGTAGATACTCGTTTGCCCCTCAGGGAGTTCTGCATACGCGGGCAAAGCTAGTGTCCCGAGAAGCCCCGCGCTCAGGCCGAGGGCAACTCCATTACGAACAAGAGCACTCTTGCTCCAGGAACGCTTTTTAGCGGGTGCTTCGATTTGAGTTGTGGTTTCACGTCTGCTCAAAAAAGCCAACGGATGACCTCCAAAATTAGTTTCGATTCTTTGTTCGCCGGTTCTTGATAACTAAGCGGTTTTACGGGACCAAAAAGTTACACTGCGCAAGAGCCTACATGAAAATAACGTTTCCGTCACCTCGATTGAGTATTTTTACATTAATTCCACAAGCGCGCACCGCACCTCAGGCCTCATGCGTCGAGGTTGTCCCGCACCCTACTTCTCGCTGTTAATGAAGATGTGACCCGCAACCTCGTTGGGGAGTTCGAGGCCTTCGTCAAAACCGTTAATCTGCACTACAACGTATGAACCGCTACGGGAAAAAAGCCCCATGTTACCGGGAATAACGCCCGCCTGTTTCAGTTGTGCAAGGAGCTCAGGGTCCACCTGCGCGGGTTCTCCCAGGCGGCGGATCGTACCCGACACTGGACCCTCCGCATGAATAACGGCATCCACAATATTGACCACACCCTCAGAGAAAGATTCGGTCTCGGAACCGCCAATCTCCACAAGCCCCGGAATTGGGTTCCCATATGGAGATTCCTTGGGATCACCCAGTATGCTCATCAGCTTACGCTCTACCTGCTCGCTCATCACGTGCTCCCACCGGCAGGCTTCCTCGTGAACGTATTCCCACTCCAGACCGATAAGGTCACTGAGCAGTCGCTCCGCGAGGCGGTGTTTACGCATAACGTGCACAGCCTTACGGCGCCCACTTGCAGTGAGCTCAAGATGACGGTCCCCCGAAACCACTACCAAGCCGTCACGCTCCATTCGCCCCACGGTCTGCGATACCGTGGGTCCGGAGTGACCCAAACGCTCGGAGATGCGGGCACGAAGCGGCACAATATTCTCTTCTTCGAGTTCCAGGATGGTGCGAAGATACATTTCAGTAGTGTCAATCAGATCCGTCATGCTGCTCTCCTCAACTACACGCAATACACCCAACTTACCAAGACTAACTACAAAACATATCAATGCGAATTCTATGACCGGGGCATTCGCAATAGAATCATTGCATGTCACACAACGTGTTGCCCCCCCACCTTATTCCTTCCGACGGCCGTTTTGGCTGTGGTCCCTCCAAGGTGAGGCCCGAGCAGGTTGCCGCGGTTCACGCCATCGAAAAGACCATCCTGGGAACCTCGCACCGCCAGTCTCCGGTTAAAAACTTGGTAGGACAGGTTCGCGAGGGCTTAGCAGACCTCTTCCAGATACCCGACGGCTACGAGGTAGTGCTCGCCAATGGTGGCTCAACCGCCTTCTGGGACGCGGCGGCTCACTCTCTCATCGAACAACGCAGTCAAAACCTGGTGTTTGGTGAGTTCGGCTCAAAGTTTGCCGCGGCGGCAGCCACCCCCTTCCTCAACGCACCCGATGTTCGCAAGGCCGATGCGGGTTCCCTCGTGTCTCCCGAGGCTGTCCCCGGGATTGACCTTTATGCCTGGCCCCACAACGAGACCTCTACCGGAGTGATGGCTCCCGTACACCGAGTCCAGGGCGACACCGGAGCGTTAACCGTCGTTGACGCCACCAGCGCCGCGGGTGGCGTCAACTTTGATACGTCACAGGCTGACGTCTACTACTTTGCGCCCCAGAAAAACTTCGCCTCCGACGGTGGGCTCTGGTTTGCGCTTCTTTCGCCCGCGGCCATCGAGCGTATAGAGCGCATAGCCTCGAGCAACCGCTATATTCCAGAGTTTCTCAGCCTGGGGAACGTCGTAAGCAACTCGCGCCTCAACCAAACGCTTAACACCCCGGCGATCACCACCCTGGCTATGCTCAATAACCAGGTGCAGTGGATCCTCGACAACGGAGGTCTCGAGTGGGCATCAGCACGCACCGCCGAGTCGTCCGGCATTCTCTACGACTGGGTTGAACACACCGCTACCGCCACACCGTTTGTGAGCAATCACGCTCACCGCTCGCAGGTAGTTGTCACAATTGATTTTGCGGAGAGCGTCGATGCCACGGCCCTGGCAAAGCAGCTTCGCGCTAACGGAATTGTTGATACTGAGCCGTATCGCAAGCTGGGACGCAACCAATTGCGCATCGCAACTTTTGTCGCGATTGAGCCGGACGATGTGCGCACCCTCACGGGAGCTATCGACTATCTGCTGGAGCGTCTCTAAACAGGGTTCTCAAGCGGGGCCTCGCCACCGCTGCTCCCGTTTACCGGGAGGGATCTTCCTCGTCGTCGGAGTCCTCGTCGTCAGAATCAAGAACTGAGTCGACATCAACTCCATCGATCTCATCATCAAAGTCGCTGAAATCGTTCACGAGAATATCGTCTTCATCATCATCCTCGTCATCATCAAGCTCGAGTGCGGCTTCCTCAAGCGCAATCCGCTCTTCCTCCTCAAGCAGGGCCTGCGACTCAAGAAACTGCGCTAACCGCACCGACCACGGCACCCAATCGGGGGCCAATAGCGCGCCCTCGCCCGGGAGTAGCTCAACCTCCACGACAGTGGGGGACACACCCTCTGCCACCCTGGCCAGAGTTGCCGACCAATACCAGCCGGGATACCCGGGGAGCGTGGTTGTAAAGTGCAACGAAAGCACATGCTCTCCCTCCACCGTATAACCCATAACATCACCGATCGTTGACTCCGGCGTAATCTCGATCAGTGCCTTACGCGCCAATTCGTGTGCCGCAAGCAACACCCCGTCGGCAGCATACTCAATGACTGACAAGCCTGTGTCAGCACCGGATACGTCGCCGTCAGACACGTCAGCGTCGAGCATGTCACCACCAGGTAACTTAGCGTCGCCTACCTTAGCTACCGTCTCGTCTCCCGCAGCCTCCACACTGGAGATAGCATTTGCCTCAGGGGTCTCTTCCGGGTTGTCTTTAGGCATCGAGGTCATCCGCTATCCGCCGCAACATGGTTGCAATCTTTCGCGACTGCGCCGCTTCCGGGTAGTGTCCCGCTTTAAACCGCTCGCCAACACCGTCAAGCAGCTTCACTAAGTCTTCAACAATAACCGCCATATCATCTGCTGATTTGCGGTCTGCTCTCGTGCGCGGGGCGCGATGTGCGGTATCAATAACACGCACCGAAAGAGCCTGCGCTCCACGCTTACCCTCAGCAACACCGAACTCAAGCCGGGTCCCCGGTTTGACGGTAACACCCTGAGGCAACGCCGTGGCGTGCAAAAAGACCTCTTGCCCATCGTCTGATGCGATGAAGCCAAAGCCCTTATCCTCATCGTAAAACTTTACTTTGCCAGTAGGCATTGCACGTTCCTTCGTTTCTTGTGTACCGGTGAGATATGCGGGAGAATTACCCACAATACCCTTATGAACAGTCTATGAGTAAGGCGGCACAAAGCGGTATTCGTCACGGTAACCTCTCGGCGCAGGGCACAGCGACGGGACTCACACGCGAGCAGAAGTCACGGTAATATAGAGAGGATGATGTCAAAAGATCAGGGAAAACCCAGCCGTATTGAGCATGTTCTTGCCTACGCAATCGCAGTGATTATCGGCCTTTCTATACTCTCGTTTCTCTCTGTCCTGATCGCAAGCCTGCTCGGATTTGAGCGCAGCTCCTTTACACAAGGCGTATGGCCCATAGTAACTGCTGCCTCTTATGTGGGACTACCCCTGGGCTTTGTCCTAATAATGACACTCTTGATCCTAGGAATGATTCGACGACGAGCCCAGACACCCGATGCAAAAAAGGGGCGTCAAGAGGGGTAACCCTCATTTTGGTCCCGTATGACCAGCGTTCTTGCCCTCTCGCACCAGCTCAGCGCCCTCTCAGATGATGACCTTGAGCTCGTTCTTGAGGCCCGTGACATCTCCCCCGGCGGCATCAAAAACTTTTTGAACCTGGCCGAATCCTTGCTCGCACCGGAGTCACTCGACCGCGTCCTGAGCCGCCTGGATCGCAACGCCCTGGCCGCAGTTGCAATCCTCTTCAGCGCCCACCCTGACGAGCCGCCACTCTCCCTCGGCGAGATACAGGAGATAATAACCACCGCAAACCCGCAACACAAACTACCCTTTGACTGGGCCCGACGCACTGTCGGAAGCCTGAATACCCTCGCGCTCGTTCGCCTGACGGATACCGGAGTGCAGATTTGGCCGGAGGTCACCCAAGCGCTGACCCTGCTGCAGGAGAGGGGCGCACCCTCCCTACTGGAACTCACCCACCTGGCTCCACCCTCCGCGCTTGAGGCCGTTCCCATCGAACCCGTTGAGAACGCCGACCGCCACGCCGCCGAGGCGGCATTCTCTCTCCTCCGAACAACCCGCGACCTGGTAATTGAGTTACAAGATTCACCCGCCCCGGTTCGCAGCCGCGGCGGCCTCACCCTTCCCGCCAGCAAGCGGCTCTCCGAAACCTTACAGATAGACATTGATGACCTGCCCCTCACGATGAAACTTGCGGAACGCGCACAGCTCATCGTGGAAACCGCTGAAAGCTGGGTTACCCGTCCGGAAGCGGATGCGTGGCTTCTCCTCTCCCCGGCAGAACGCTGGGTCACCCTCGTATCCGCGTGGGCAGCCTCCCTCCCACCAAATATTCTCGAGACCCTAGCCCAACACCCACGTCACATCTGGGATGACGCTCTCGACACTCTGGTTCCCTGGCTATTTCCCGCCTCTGCCGACTTTGCAAACGCGCAGGCCCAATCAATTCGCGCGGAGTCACGCTATATCGGCGCGCTCTCCGGCAGCGCGGGGAGCAGCTTTACAAGAGCTCTCTTATCCGAGGGCCCCACAGCTGCAGCAGCAACACTCGCCCCCCTGCTACCGACCGAGGTTTCCCAGGTCTACATCCAGCCCGACCTGACAATTGTCTCTCCCGGGCCACTGCGTGCCGCCCTTGACCAACAACTACGCGGCATCGCCACCATCGAAAGCCGTGGACTGGCCCCCACCTATCGAATCACCGAGACCTCACTCTTCCGTGCGCTTAATCGAGGCCTTCACGAGGAAGAAATCCGATCCTTTCTCCGTAATCTCTCACTCACGGAGATCCCCCAACCGCTTGACTATCTCATCACAGAAGCCGTGCGTCGATTTGGCAGTATCAAAGTGAGCACGCTCCCCTCGGAGGCGTCGAGTGTCTCGCCCCTCACCGCCATCACAGCGAGTGATCCCCAGCAATTAGAAACACTGCTGGTCGATCGC
Source organism: Lysinibacter sp. HNR (assembly GCF_029760935.1). Classification (NCBI taxonomy): domain Bacteria; kingdom Bacillati; phylum Actinomycetota; class Actinomycetes; order Micrococcales; family Microbacteriaceae; genus Lysinibacter; species Lysinibacter sp. HNR. The sequence continues at coordinate 2,440,626 of NZ_CP121684.1, forward strand.
GGGCTCCAGCACCTCTCACTAAAGCGTCACGATCAAGACACACTCATCTCTACCATGTCAGCACGCGTGGTTCTCCTCTCCCTACACGAGGCTAAATACCCCGCTGCACCGGGTGAAAACGAGCTTGTAGCGGCAAAAAACGACGCCCCCACAACCCCCTTCCCCGGCCCTTCCCCTGCAAGACAGGCAAACCCCTCCATCACACACCTCCGGGAACGGCTGCGTAATAACCAGCACTCCCACGAAAGCGACCCCGCAGCGGGAGGTCTGACGCATCAGCTCACCACCGCAATCAAGACCAAATCGCGGATCACGGTGAGTCTCGTCGCCCCCAACGGAACCACCCACAAATACACCATCTTGCCCACCAGCCTTTCGACTCAGCGACTGCGCGGTCTGGACGAGCTATCCGACGTTGAGAGGACCCTACCCCTCGCCTGGATCACAGGAATCGAACCGGCAGAGAGCTAATTCTCGGCCACTGCGCGTATTATGGTTCCTTATGTCTACCGGACCACTCATTGTGCAGAGCGACCGAACCGTTCTTCTTGAGGTCGCTCATCCCGACGCAGAAGATGCACGGCACGATATCGCCGTGTTTGCCGAACTCGAACGTGCACCCGAACACATGCACACCTACCGCATCACGCAGCTGGGTCTGTGGAACGCGCGTGCGGCAGGACACACCGCCGACGAGATCCTTGGCACACTCACGCGATACTCAAAATTTGATGTTCCCCAATCGGTTGTGATCGACATCACCGAAACCATCGGCCGTTATGGGCGCCTCGTTATCGAACGAAGCCCCGAGGGACAATTAATCATTCGCTCGGAAGACGAAGCCGCACTAAACCAGATCTCACGCAGCAAACGTATTAGTTCTTTACTCGGCGAACGGGTAGCGCCCGACACATTTGCGATTGAACCCTGGGCTCGTGGCCAGCTTAAACAGGAGTTGGTCAAGCAGGGTTGGCCCGCGGAGGACCGAGCCGGTTACACTCCCGGAAAACCCCACGAGATATCCCTCACTGATGATTGGCAACTGCGCGGATACCAGCTCAAAGCTATTGAAAATTTTCAGAACGGCGGTTCCGGTGTGGTGGTTCTCCCCTGCGGTGCGGGTAAAACCCTGGTGGGAGCGGGAACTATGTCGGCAATCGGCACAACAACCCTGGTCCTGGTTACCAATACTGTCTCGGCAAGACAGTGGCGTGACGAGCTACTCAGACGCACCGACCTCACCGAGGAAGACATCGGCGAGTATTCGGGCCAGCTGAAAGAGATCAAGCCCGTGACCATCGCCACCTATCAAATACTCACGGCTAAGCGGGGAGGAGTGTACACCCACCTCTCCGTGCTTGATGCGCTTGACTGGGGTCTGATCGTCTACGACGAGGTTCACCTCCTACCCGCCCCCATTTTTAAACTCACCGCAGACCTACAGGCACGCCGCCGCCTAGGTCTCACTGCAACACTCGTCCGTGAGGATGGCCGGGAGGGAGATGTTTTCAGCCTGATCGGACCCAAACGCTACGATGCTCCCTGGAAAGAGATTGAGGCACAGGGGTATATTTCTCCCGCCGAATGCTTTGAGGTTCGTGTTGACCTTCCACAGGCTACCCGCCTGGAGTACGCTGCTGCGGCCGACAACGAACGCTACCGCCTCGCCGCAACTGCTCCCGCCAAGCTAGACACGGTTCGTCACCTCCTCAAGAAACACGAGGGAGAACAGATCCTCATCATTGCCCAGTATCTTGACCAGATTGAAGAGATCGCAAACACACTCGAACTCCCCAGCCTCACCGGCTCAACTCCGGTCGCCGAGAGAGAAGAACTCTTCCAGCAGTTCCGCGAGGGCACGATTAAAGTTCTTGTTGTCAGCAAGGTCGCAAACTTCTCGGTTGACCTCCCGGATGCCTCGGTTGCAATCCAGGTTTCCGGATCCTTTGGTTCGCGCCAGGAGGAGGCACAACGGCTCGGTCGGCTACTGCGCCCGAGCAGCACGGGCCACTCGGCATCGTTCTACACCCTCATTGCCCGCGATACGGTTGATCAAGATTTCGCCCAGAATCGGCAGCGTTTTCTTGCCGAGCAGGGATACTCCTATACGATTCTCGATGCGTCCGCTGTTGTGTCCGCCACAGAACTTACACGATAACCTCACACCATAAAAATAGCTGCGGAATAACGAAGACACAGGTTACTAAAAAGAGCAAAAAAGAATTTTTCAGCCAGTATTCAGCAAACCATCAGATAATGACTGCATGAACAATGGACCGCGCATACTCGTTGTCGACGATGAACCAAACATCCGAGACCTGGTCACCACAAGCCTGCGTTTTGCCGGATTTGGGGTGCGAGCCGTAAGTAACGGTGCCCAGACAATTTCCGCAGTTCTCGAAGAAGAACCGGATCTCATCATCCTTGACGTCATGCTGCCCGACATGAACGGCTTTAGCGTAACCAAGCGTCTTAGGGCTGCGGGCTATACAGCTCCCATCCTTTTCCTCACGGCAAAGGACGACACCGAAGACAAGATCACGGGTCTCACCGTGGGCGGCGACGACTACGTCACCAAACCGTTCAGCCTGGACGAAATTGTTGCCCGAATCAAGGCGATCCTCCGCCGTACTATTCAAGACGAAGAGGACGCCCAAATCGAGGCGGGTCCGCTGCGCATGGATCAAGACACCCACGAGGTCTATGTGGGTGATGTGAGTGTAGAGCTGAGCCCCACCGAGTTCAAGCTGCTACGCTACCTCATGCTGAACCCCAACCGAGTGCTAAGCAAAGCCCAAATCCTAGACCACGTGTGGGAATACGACTTCAACGGTGATGCCGGGATTGTCGAATCATACATCTCATACCTCCGCCGCAAGCTGGAGCAGCACTCCGACAGTCCCCTTATCCAGACCAAGCGTGGCTTTGGCTACATGTTGAAAGTGGATCAGAAGTCGTAACACGACACGCGCGAAAGCGTGATTTTATGAGGCGCTGGGAATCTATCTCTCTCCGCACAAAGATTACCGGGGTGACGGTACTGATTCTCACCTTCGGTATTCTTATCGTGGGCACGGGAACCATGATGATTCTCCGGCCTCAGCTGGAAGCCGGGGTCGATAAATCGGTGCAGGCATTCGCCATCGACCCCACTCCAGCGCTTCGTCCCGGAACAAACCTTAATAACTTGACTCGAGACGATGTTATCAATGCCCCCCGCAACAATTACGTTGCCGTGCTTGACGGAAAGGGAGACCTCGTCTACAACAATTATTTTTATGCACAAGAAGCTTCCGTTCCACTGATCGCCCCCGGCTTCACCACAGAATACGTGCAAAATTTAGGCACTCAAACATTCCGCCTCCAGCAGGAAAACTCCAGTGTTGAGTGGAGCGCCATTTTTAAACCTATTGCCACCCGCGACTCCAGCGAAAGCCAGGCAACACTCGTTATCGCGAAGTCTCTGGCAGACATTGACGAGACCATGGTGCACTACATCTCCATCTTTTCGGGTTTTGGGATTACCGTTGTAATCCTCGGTGCCGTTCTCACCCGCATACTCGTCACAAGCGCGTTCGAACCCCTGCACCAGGTAGAGGCTACGGCCGACGCCATAGCTGCCGGTGATTTTAACCAGAGAGTACCCAGCAGCGAAGAAAACACCGAGGTCGGTCGCCTCGTTCGCGCCCTCAATACCATGCTCCGACACATTGACTCCGCGCTTAATGACCGCGCAAAAACCATCAATCAGATGCGCCGCTTTGTGGGGGATGCCAGCCACGAGCTTCGCACCCCCCTGGTTTCTGTGCGCGGATATGCGGAACTCTACCGAATGGGAGCCTTCCAAAAACCCGAAGATGTTACCCAAGCAATGGATCGCATTGAGAAGGAAGCGATCCGCATGGGCACTCTTGTCGAAGATCTGCTCGCCCTTGCCCGGCTTGACGAAACTAAGCCGCTCGAGAAACTTCCCGTAGATCTCGTTCCGCTTGCCAAAGACGCGGCCCTCGACGCTATGGCGCAACAACCCGCCCGGGAGGTTCGGGTGCTTGTCTCGGACACCGTCGTGGGAGACGCAGAACCCTCCTCGGGCAACACTCTCACCCGGTCCGCAGAAACAGAAAAATCCGGGACAACCCAGCCCAGCACGGGAAGCATCGCCTTTGCCACCGCAACAATCGCACGACTCCGCCAAATGCGTATGCGTAAAAGCTCGCTTGCCGATACTCAACCGCTAAGTAAAGTCCCCCAGAACCAAACAGACAACACCGCTTCTGAGCATGCTAACCCCGCGGCTAAGACAACACCGACCCAACCGGTACAGGCCGTTATTCGAGGGGATGAAAACAAGATTCGCCAGGTTATGACCAACCTGATCGGCAATGCAATCCGTTTTACAGACGACAATAGTCCGCTTGAAATTGTTATCAGCGTTAACCAGGTTGAGAAAACCGCAACGTTTGAGATTGTAGATCACGGAGAGGGTATCCCGGAACAGATTCGAGAGAAGATATTCCAGCGATTCTGGCGGGCAGACACCTCACGCACCAGAGAAACGGGAGGCAGCGGTCTAGGACTCGCAATCGTCTCCTCAATTGTGGCCGCACACAACGGCACCGTGAGCGCGCACGAGACCCCGGGTGGAGGAGCAACCTTCCGGGTGACGCTCCCCCTCGATACCGAAACAGTACAGCAGAGTGGCGAGAAAACCCCCGAAAAGCCCCAGCTCAAATCTACCCCTTAGCTCCGCTGGTATAAAGGTAGAGAATCTGTGAGACGAGATGGCCGCCGTCGATACCCCTCAGACGTCAAAGAGCCACACTAAAATTGCTAGATGCACAAGATAAAAGGCGAACTTATAATCCGGCCGACCTCCGGATCGATGGAGTACCCTGCACTCGTCGAGATCTGGCGCAGCGCCGTCGGCGCAACACACGATTTTCTTAAGGAAGCCGATTTCGAGCGCATAGAAAGCAGTCTTGTCTCTGCTTATTTCCCAGCAGTAGCCCTCATTGTGGCGGAGCTTAATGGGGAACCGGTTGGTTTTACCGGCTTTTCACACAACAGTCTCGAGATGCTTTTTGTCTCGCACTCAATGCGCGGCAGAGGAATCTGCAGCGCTCTCTTGGCCGAGGCAATTACGCTACACGGCGTGACCAAAGCCGACGTGAACGAGCAGAATCCGAGCGCACGCAGCTTCTACCTCAATCACGGCTTCACACAGGCGGGCCGCAGCGAAATCGACGGAGATGGTCGACCATATCCGATCCTTCACCTAGAGCTTTCCACACCACCCGAATAATCAAAGAAACCGCCGTGCTCATAACGCAAGAAGCGGTTTACACGATCGATGCTTTTCGCATGTTAGCCGGTGGCGACATAGCCAGGAAGCTCGGATTTCAAAGCATAAAAACAGCAATAGATACAAGGCGGGGTGGATACCCATGAGGGTGGCCCGCCCCGCCTTGAGCGTGAAGCGTTTTTTCACGGAGAAGTCCGTGTAATCCGTGGGGTGTTTGGAGAATCGGGAAGATTTTTCCCAACTGTTCCGAAAGAGCAAAAAAACTCAAGCATCCGGGGGCGCAGCAGCTTGGAATGTACAGCCGTCACTCGTTACACGTGCGTAGTCCGGTTTCCCGTTAGTTGGGGAGGTGCCAAATGCTACCGACCATGTTGGGGGTTCCCCCATAGATCGCGTCAAGAGGCAGGTAATTGCGGTCATTATTGTGACCCGCAAGCTGGATGTTAAGATTACCCGCATCGTCTGTAACCCGGGTAACAGTCATTGAGTGGTCCATTCCCAATTGTGCCATGCTAGGGGCGCCGTTGTAGGGAACAGCCCAGGGGTCTACTCCCCCCAAATCCTGAGGGTCCAGTCCCGCACCAAGGCCCTCAGGACTTACTCCGGACCCCATACCATCCAGTCCTTCGCTCCGTGTGCTCGGCGCATTGTTCCAGGTAAATGTAACGATGTCCCCGACCTTAACTTTACTCAGCGTGGCTGCGTCCCTGTTCAGGTCGGAACGGGTTATACCAAATTCACTCTTCACATCCATCATCCACTGTGTAAAGCTCCGAACGTATGCCCACGAGGGTGTTGCCCACCCGTTACTCGGATCTAGCTTTCCATGGGGTCATTAAACGGATTTTTTGTGGGGTTTGCGGCAACCCAGTCTGCATATTTGTTGTACCACTCTGCTCGTGCCCCCTTTTCGGGCCCTAACCATTCAAAGAGGGCAGCAGACACAAAGTTAGCGCAGTCTCCACCAACTGCGTTCCAGTTGCCGTAGCGATTGCTATCGTACTTGTTCCAATGGGCAAGAGTGTAGGACATCTGACGCCCGCGAGGCGTGAGGGCATCGTACTCATACTGATTTCTCAGCTCAGAACTCTTCCCGTCCGAATACTTAACCTTTACGGTAACAAGACCTTTTTGGTAATCCGGCACCACTTGATTATTGGCGTTTCCTCCCTGTACACCATGGTGAGGAGGCGTTACTACTTTTACCTCGGACGGAGAAGTTGAGTCAGGAGTAACGCACTTCTCTCCGAAACAAACCTCGGTGGTGTCCTGAATATGATAACCAGAGAGGGTGAGAGCCTGCCCTCCCATCACATCACCCTTTTCCTCAGAGAGCGCTAGGGGAATCCGGATCGGGATTGGGTTGGCGATCGCAATGCTCGGCACACTGGTTATCGTGATACTGGTTGCGAACGCAAGCGCAATCGCAGTTTTAATTTTCATACGCATATATTCCCTCGAGTGATTGTCAGAAAGTCGGGGGGGGGAGAGAGACATAAACATGATACACAAACGAAGGACAGTGTAAATCCACTCGAGAACGCCCTTTAGATATTTCCAGAAAGTGCCGGCTACACATGAGTAAAATATTTGTACACTCCGCACAATTATCCTCGTGAGACACAAAAGCGGGGCGAATCCCCGTGAGGGAACCGCCCCGCTTTCTCGCGTAAAACGCTTCTGGGATTAGAAGTCCATACCACCCGTGGGATCTGCTGCGGGTGCGGGAGTAGCCTCCGGCTTCTCCGCCACAACGGCCTCGGTGGTGAGGAAGAGCCCGGCAATCGATGCGGCATTCTGCAGAGCGGAACGCGTCACCTTTGCGGGATCAATGATTCCTTCGGCGCTCAGGTCACCGTACTCACCTGTTGCGGCGTTCAAGCCGTGACCAACGGGCAGACTACGAACCTTTTCTGCAACAACCCCGGCCTCCAGGCCAGCGTTCAACGCAATCTGGCGCAGAGGAGCCTCAATGGCAACACGTACAATGTTCGCGCCGGTTGCCTCATCGCCCTGAAGCTTCAGGCTCTCAAACACGGCGGCACCGGCCTGGATCAAGGCAACACCACCACCGGGAAGAATACCCTCTTCAACGGCGGCCTTCGCGTTGCGAACGGCATCTTCGATGCGGTGCTTGCGCTCCTTGAGCTCAACCTCTGTTGCGGCTCCGGCCTTGATAACGGCAACACCACCAGCGAGCTTAGCCAGGCGCTCCTGCAGCTTCTCGCGGTCGTAGTCGCTATCGGTGTTCTCAATCTCTTTACGAATCTGAGCCACGCGACCGGCGATGGCATCGGCGTCTCCGGAACCCTCCACGATTGTGGTCTCGTCCTTTGTAATAACAACTTTGCGTGCGCGTCCAAGAAGGTCGAGCGTTGCGTTCTCCAGCTTGAGACCAACCTCTTCGCTGATAACCTGTCCACCCGTCAGGATGGCGATATCCTGCAGCTGAGCCTTACGACGATCTCCAAATCCGGGGGCCTTGACCGCAACAGACTTAAAGATTCCACGGATCTTGTTCACAACGAGAGTTGCAAGAGCTTCTCCATCAACATCCTCAGCAATGATGAGGAGCTGCTTGCCCGACTGGATAACCTGGTCGACGATGGGGAGCAGATCCTTAATGTTGCTGATCTTGGAGTTAGCAATGAGGATGTAGGGCTCCTCAAAGACTGCCTCCTGGCGGTCGGCATCGGTCACGAAGTATGCCGAGAGGTAGCCCTTGTCGAAGCGCATTCCCTCGGTGAGTTCAAGGGAGGTTCCGAGAGAGTTAGACTCCTCAACGGTAACAACACCCTCTTTGCCCACCTTGTCGATTGCCTCGGCAATGATCGAGCCGATCTCTTTGTCTGCAGCAGAGATGGATGCGGTAGCCGCAATCTCCTCGGTGGTCTCGATCTCTTTAGCGTTTGCAAGAAGCTGGTTAGTGATAGCCTCTACAGCCTTCTCAATTCCGCGTTTGAGGCTGATCGGGTCGGCACCGGCAGCAACGTTGCGCAGCCCCTCACGCACGAGAGCCTGGGCAAGAACGGTTGCCGTAGTGGTACCGTCACCGGCCACATCATCGGTCTTTTTCGCGACCTCTTTTACGAGTTCGGCGCCGATGCGCTCATAGGGCTCATCGAGTTCGATCTCTTTGGCGATTGATACGCCATCGTTGGTGATGGTGGGGGCGCCCCACTTCTTTTCGAGTACAACGTTGCGACCGCGCGGGCCGAGCGTTACCTTGACCGCGTCTGCGAGCGTGTTGAGTCCACGCTCAAGACCACGTCGGGCTTCTTCGTCAAAAGCAATCATCTTTGCCATGTGAGTATCGTCCCTCCTGGACGTTCAAAGAATTAGGTGGAAATTAGCACTCACTCAAGGCGAGTGCTAAAGACAATTCTGGCACTCGTTGCCCGAGAGTGCAAGTGACCACAATCACCATGCTTATTGAACGCTCACGGTGCCCTCTGCCGCGGGAACAAGCTCAACCCACGAGTTTCCGGGAGCCAGTTTAATAACGTTTCCCTCAGAATCGTTAAACACTAGGGATTCGTCACGACCCGCTTTTTGCCAGGTTCCGGCAACAGCCTTGCCGTTTGTAATGAATGTGGCCTCTCCGCTTCCCTCCAGAACGGTCTTGGGAACCTCCCCCATTTCAACGGGAACCCGCAACACGATCACATTGGTGGCGGTTATCCGATTACCCTCGGCGTCGATATCCGGGGTGTCTTCCTGATTGCGCTGGTAAAGCCCACTCGCCTCATCCCACTCCCACGAGGGAAAACGTATATTAGAGAACCGCATACTCACGAGCGAAGCGGGGGTTCCCACGGTAGCGGCGGTGGAGGAGGCTCCGTCGCTCGAGTATTCAAATTGCTGCTCGGGCGCAGGGAGCTCGCTGTAATCTGCAATCGCCTCCTGCGCGCGCAGAATCACATTGTGCGGTGCAATGCGCGCATTGTCCCGATAAAAATGTGTTTGATCCTGGTCAAAAACCAGGTTTTCTACCGGGGCTGCCTTCATCAGATCCACAAATTGCTGCTGTCCCCCCGAGTACACGATCACTCCGCCAAGGGGTGAGACGATATCCGGGTCCATCGGCCTGATCGACCTCACCGGTCCGATCAGTTCAGGGATGCTCGATTGCCACACTGCCGCGTAGCGCGTGTATCCGCCCTCAACAAGCTCTTCAAAAACCAGGTCAGTGCTGTTCAAGCCAATGTGCGGACGGGCAGACTCGTGATTATCGATCTTAACCGCCAGTGAGGGGTTGGTGGCCTCACCCTTCTGAACCTCCGTGCCACGCAGGGGAGCAAAAAGCGGCTTCTCCTCAATAACAGCGGGCTCACTCGTATTTTGAGCGGATTTTGACTCAGGCGCACACGCAGCGGTGAGGGCCAGGGTAGCGATAGCTATTCCCGCAATAATTGATTGCCGGATAAAAAGACGTTTAGAGGTCACTGGTAGATTGTTCCTGTTCTCTACACTATTCAATACGGACGCAATATTACGCTATCCGATTGCCACCACGGAATGCACATCACAGCAGCATTCAAGAGTAAATAGACGGTAGATTATCAGCCAATCGCGACGATTTTAAGGCAACTCAAACTGAGTTCCCAGGCGAACAACCAATTGGGTATCCAACGATTCTTCCTCTTCTGATAGGTAGTACTGAAGCCCGCCCAACTCGTCTGCAAGACCTTTGGCGAGGCCTTCATCTCGCTCCGAAGAATAAAAGATGGCGCTCTGAGCAATATCGTTTTCTGCCGATTGCCCCTCAAACACCACCGTTCCGAGTTTATTCGTGGCAATAAAGCTTGACACCTGGGATACCAGGGCGCTGTTTCCGCTTCCATCAAGGATGGCAATTGTCGTGGACTCCTCAGTCCGTGCCTGTACAGAAGGCTCAGGGCTAGCCGTCGAGACAGCAGCCGGACCCGAGGTGCGTGGCAGAGAAACATTACCCGGCCCGATAACTAAAAAGATAATTCCCACAACGGTGAGAACGACCACCGCTATCGCAGCCCAGAGAAAGTAGATCCAGCGCGCGGCGCGGCGCGGCGCGGCGCGATGCGCCCCCACCCGTTTTCCCATGTTGGGGTTGTCAAAAGGGTCTGCAAGATAGGAGTGGGGAGAGGCCTCAGAGGAGGGGTCATCCGACGCTGCCCCCTCACCAAGCGATGCACGGGAGGAAGCATCCTCTACTTCTGCTCTCGCAAAATGAGGATCTCTATCGCGTTTTTCCATTTAGCAGCATTTCCGAATCTTTAAAAACCCTGCCTCGATAATAGCCTTATTCTTGACGCGTGGACGACAACTCATGGCTAAAACCCCGACGCAGGCTAACGCCAAGGCCCACATATAAAGATACTCCCGCAGAAAAACCAAGCTCCTCAGCGCCCTGTTCGCCGGAAGTTCACAGACGTATCCATTAGGATAGCCTCACTTTATTATTTTATTTTCCGCACTCACTAAGGCCGTCACCCTCCTATGATTCCCAGCCTTCGGCGTCGTCGTAGCACCCCCACGCGCTTTACCGCCACGTCTGCCGTGGCCCTCACCGTTGTCATACTGAGCGCATGCTCGCTCAACAACACCGACACTACTGGCGGTGACAATACCTCGCCTGCGGCACAGACGCGTCCGGCCTGCACGAGTTCCGAATCATTCTCACAACCACTCGCCACTCTCACACCCGCCACAGACCCCCGAGTCGGCCAGGGTCCGTGTACCACTCGGCTTCCCGAACGGGGCTCGGTTGCCGCGGTCAGCCCCGGGACACAGACGTTACCAACAACGGTTACCTCACACGACCCAACCGGAGGCGTCGATGTTACGGTAACAGACACCTCTCGCATCGTTGCGTTTGATATATCCGGCTCAATCGGTCAAACCATATTTGCGCTCGGTTACGGCAAAAATCTGGTGGGCCGTGATGTTGCAACGAGCTTTCCCGACACTTCAGACATTCCCATCGTGACGGGAAGCAGCCACTCCATCAATATCGAAAGCGTGATCGCGCTTGACCCTTCCCTGGTGATAACCGACGGCTCAATCGGACCCCTGGACGTAGTACTCCAATTGCGTGATGCAGGGATACCGCTCGTTTTTGTGGACAGCACACCGTCAATCACGGGTTCCGTGGAAAAGGCTCAGCAGGTTGCACTCGCACTGGGCGACCCAGAGGCTGGTGAAGAACTCTCAACAAAGCTCAACGCAGACATTAATCAGGTGATTTCTGATATCCAAGCCCTCGCCCCGCAAAATCCCGAGGACCGCGTGCGCATAGCTTTTCTTTATGTGCGTGGCTCCGCCAGCGTCTACTATCTTTTTGGACAGGGATCGGGTGCGGATGATCTTATTAGGGCACTCAACGGGGTTGATGTGGCCTCAGAAATAGGGTGGGTTGGCGAAAAGCCCATGACCGATGAGGCTCTTATCGAAGCGAACCCCGACCTTCTACTCCTCATGACAAAAGGCCTCGACAGCGTGGGCGGACCCGAGGGACTCACAAAGACCCTTCAGTCCACCGCCCTCACAAACGCGGGTAAAAACCTCAACATAATCGATATGACTGACAGTCAAATCATGACGTTTGGCCCCCGTACCGCCGAGGTATTAGACGCTCTCGCTCGGGCTATCTATTCGCGCGACGCCGCCACAGAATAATTCCAACCGTAGCACCACCCGCAACAACCACAACAAGTACAATCCAGAGCCAAAGGAGCACGGGTTCCCGAGACGATTCGTCATCCGATACGAGGGCCTCTGCCGCGGGAGTAGGGGTTACTGTGGGTGCTGGTTGCACAACCTCTTCAGCAACACAATCACCCATGGTGAAGTCGAAGCTCAACGGATCAAGCTTCTCACCCTCCATATAGAAGTTGGCAAAAGCAACCACCCCCTCGGCCGTGAGTGTCACCGGAACATCACTCATCGCAATCTGCGCACCGCTAGCAACGGTGGGCGGTGCGGCGAATTCCAACTTACCCAAACGTGTTCCAGGAGAGTCAAGGTACTGCTCGGAGTTCAGCTGCCTACTGCGCACGTCAAGAACCAGGTACCCCTCACTGGGAGAAGCAAATTCTATTACGGGGTTAGAAAACGTGAGGTCAAGCTGTCCCGCATGCCCTGAGAAAAGCGCGGAACCGACAAAGCCCACTCGTCCGGTCTCGCTGTCTGGATCGAGGGCACCGTTTGCACCCGACCAGGTGAAGAGAGGCGTTTCATATGTGGCGCCGTCAATAGCAGATACCGAACCCTTTGCGATGGTGCTCATAACGTAGGCGCGAAAGCTCTCTTTCACACCCCAGGAGAGGGTTCCCTGCTCCACGGGACACGCCTCAGGTGACACCGGTTGAGTCTGTACCCGGGTAGAAGGCTGCGCCTGACCCGTATCGACCGCCGTTGCTGCCGTGACGTTGCTAATCGTTCCCAACACCACCAGCGCAGCCATACCCAGCGCAAGAAGGTTTCGTTGGGAGCCCCGTTGGCGAACAAGATTTGATCGTCTTTGGTGTGGTGCGGAGGTGGGAAGCATACTTGTCCTTTCGCTGCCTCTCTGAGCTGATGCTATCGAACCCACGGGCGGGGCGTTCCCTCGAAGAAACACTCCACCCGTGGGCTATTACCGCTTTTTATGGCCTCGTTCTATACGTCTACACCTTAGCGTGCCGATTCACGTGCCTGACGGCGACGGGCAACAACAAGCAGCCCCAGGCCCAGCATAAGCGTTGCAACAAGAATCCCCAGACCACCCGCATCGCTTCCCGTGTGAGCGAGTACACCACCCGCCCTGTAGGAGTCGGGGTTACTATAGACATCACAGGGAACCGAAGCGCCCAGGGGCAGGCTAAAGGACACAGGATCCATCACCGTTCCTGCGGGATAGAAATCACCAAAAGCTTTAACCCCGGCGTTGGTCAGCGTTGCCGGAACACCCGACCAACCAAGCGTACCGTTCGTGGTGCTTCGTGTACCACCCGCGAGGTTGAGCGTCGCCACCCGCACCTCACTCTCAGACATAACCTGCACACCCGAAGTGTTATTTGAGGTCATATCCGCTAGGAGAACAGCGGTGTTTGGTCCCGTAAGCATAATCTTGGGGTTGCTAAGGGTTACCTTGAGTAGTCCATTATGCCCGGTGTATGTTACTCCCCCCGTAAAGCTGACCCGACCTACGGAGTCTTGGGTGTTTACCGTTCCTGTTCCATTCGACCAGGTAACGGTCCCGCCGTCCCCTCCCGTACCGTTTCGCGCCATGTTGCCCTTCGCAATTGGGCCATTGATATAGCTATAGAAGCTGTCCTTCACACCCCAGGAAAGGGTACCGCCCGCCACAGATGTGGCCAGACACTGTTGCCCTGTGGTCGCCGTCGGTTGTACCCTGCCCGATTCGGACTCCGTATAGATGTTGCCCGTAATGGTGAATCGTTGGGAGGCAACTTCAACGCCCGCTTCATCTGTTATCGCAAGCCTGTGCTCTCCCGCGGGAAAATCCATCGGAACGGTCCAGCCGAAGGAAACGGCTCCCTCCGCATTCGCCACCTCTTTTCCAATCACCAGGGGCTCCGAGTGCACCGTTGCCGTGTAGGTGATCCCCGGAACAAGTCCGGCAGCAAAAAAGGTTATGCGCGATCCCGGTCGAATAACACCGTCTCCCAGAACGCTTATGCTCGGGGGCGAGCCAACAGCTGTACCGTAGCTAAAGGAGAGAGGGTCGGTCGCCTGCCCCCGATACTCTACCCACCCGTCGGGAGACAGTACGTTACTAAATGTTCCGGGGATGTTGCTCCAGCGTCGATCAGCAACACCACCCCTCGGCTGTCCCGGGGGAACGCTCAGGCTTGCCACGGTGATCCTCTGTACTGATGCGGCTCCGGCGGTATCTGAGGTTGATACCTCGGCGGTGAGTACGGTGCCCTGCGCGGAGATCGATACGGTGGGGTCTTTAAGAGCTAGGGAGAAACCGTGATTGGTATTGTCAAAAACAACAGTTCCTCGATACTTGATGTCGCCAAGGCCGGTTACCGTGTCATAGGTACTTCCGTCTCCCAAAACAAAGTTGAACGTTCCCCCCGCATTCGCTGTTGCACCGTTACTTGCCACAGCGCTTCCGCCAAATTGAGTGTTGTAGTTGCGGAACGACTCCTTAAATCCCCAGTTCAAACCCCCATCAACTCTGGGCTGTTCCGGTGTCACCGGGGGCTCTTCGGGGTCAACTACTGGAGGCACCTCCGGGTCAGTCACCGGAGGGGCGTCGGTGTTGCTGAAGTTTACCGCAACATACTTCTCCTGATCCGCGTTCTTCTGACCACCGCCAGCATACGTATACACACCGTAGCGACCGCCCTCAAGAGCATCCAACGAACCCAGAGTAAGCTCAGCTGTGAAGCTTCCATCCAACGCTAGCTCAACCCACTGGGCCTCAACCGTCGGCTTAAACCTCTCGGGAATCTGATTCAACGTGCCCTGCGTCAACGCCCACTTCTGAGCACCGACCTTACGCGCAGAAGGTGGAGCATCCTGCGAGGGCTGCCACCCCTCCAAGAAACTACCAAACACAACATAGTGACCCTGCGGCAGATCTGCCGGAACGGGAACGCCTCGACCACCAACGTTCGACGCCGGATCAAAACCCGTTCCCTTCACCACAATCTGATCACCAATATTCACCGGCACGTTACCCAGAGGCGTCACACCGTCAGCGGCAAATACCTGCACATCAGGAACAAACGACTCGGGCTCAGCATTGCTGAAGTTTACCGCAACATACTTCTCCTGATCCGCGTTCTTCTGACCACCGCCAGCATACGTATACACACCGTAGCGACCGCCCTCAAGAGCATCCAACGAACCCAGAGTAAGCTCAGCTGTGAAGCTTCCATCCAACGCTAGCTCAACCCACTGGGCCTCAACCGTCGGCTTAAACCTCTCGGGAATCTGATTCAACGTGCCCTGCGTCAACGCCCACTTCTGAGCACCGACCTTACGCGCAGAAGGTGGAGCATCCTGCGAGGGCTGCCACCCCTCCAAGAAACTACCAAACACAACATAGTGACCCTGCGGCAGATCTGCCGGAACGGGAACGCCTCGACCACCAACGTTCGACGCCGGATCAAAACCCGTTCCCCTCACCACAATCTGATCACCAATATTCACCGGCACGTTACCCAGAGGCGTCACACCGTCAGCGGCAAATACCTGCACATCAGGAACAAACGACTCGACTAGAGGCCCGATGGGCTCGGGGTCAAGAGGGAGCTCAGCCGGAGGCACGGGGGACTCGGACCCGGGCTCGGAATTAACAGAGGGTACCGGTTGCTCAGGAACCGTCGTATCGACGACCACCGGCGCTTGCTCAAAAGGCAGCGAAAACGACAATTGACTAAGCGCGGTACCCTCGGGGTAGCTAAACGCACTCGCGATGACGGGGCCCGCCGTTGCAGACACGGCAGCGTAGGCGGCAACGCCGCCCGCCACTGCGGGAGAGGCTCCGCTCAGCTTGGCAACCACTCCGGTGCCGGTGGAACCGTCCGAGGCAGCGTAGTTTGCACTGAGGGTTCCGGTACCCGAACCATCGAGCACAATCCTCGGGTTACTCAGAGTAACGCTAATGCCGTGGCCCGGGTTGCTCCAACTCACCGAACCGCCAAAGACGACGTTTGCTGCTCCCGTTTCGGCGCCCAAGGACCCGATTCCGGTTCCCCAGCCAAACCGTGCGGGGGATTCGCTCGCGCCGTTTGAGACGCTGATGGTGCCACCACTATTTGCAATATAGGAGTTAAAAGAATCCATAACTCCCCAGGTAAGGGAGGCCCCCGTCACGTCACCAGGTGCCGCAGTGGCCGTGGTAGAAACACCAGCAATGGCCATTCCCGCGATCAGGGTCCCCGTTACTGCTTGAGCAAGTATTCGAAAGGGGCGTCTTTTTACGCTTGCGCGCATGTTCTACACACTCCTACATAGCTATTCAGTCGATATCCAACAAGATGTCTCCCCCGACACAGCAAAGATCTGGCTCAATCGGAGAAGTTGTAGAGCTAAAGTTAGGTAAGGCACTGTTAACTTAGGTACCACTAACATAAGTAACATTAGCGGTCTCGAATCCAACTGTCAAAGGTTAAATTTAAGTATTTAAGCCATTTCAACGTGCGCTGATAATTTTGTTCACTACGGTCAGAAAAAAGACGTAAAATGTACCCGCATACAGCATTTACGCCTATAGGAACGGGAGGAACCCCCAATGACCTATTCAGTCAGCCGCAGCGATGACGAGTGGCGCGCAAACCTCACTGCCGATCAATACAGAATACTGCGCGAAGCGGGAACCGAGCGCGCCTGGACCGGTGCCCTGTTAAACGAAGAGCGCGCGGGCCTCTACGCCTGCGCAGCGTGTGGCAATGAGCTCTTCAAGTCGGGCACAAAATTCGATTCCGGATGCGGCTGGCCCAGCTTCTACGAATCGATCAAACCCGAAGCCGTCGAATTATTGGTAGACGATAGCCTCGGTATGACCCGCACTGAGGTACGTTGCGCCCGCTGCGGCTCACACCTCGGTCACGTCTTCGACGACGGTTATGGCACCCCCACGGGTGATAGATATTGCATGAACTCTCTCGCACTCAGTTTTTCTCCTGATGAGTAAGATTTATGACGCGTTTCGCAATCGGCGCTCACTCTCCAAGGTCACCGCAGAGACTCCCAGCACTGAAGACCTCCTACACATTATTGAGGCGGCAGGAAGAATTCCAGACCACAGCTCCCTGCATCCGTGGCGTGTAATCGAGATTCGCGGCAGCGGTCGCGCCCAAGTGGGACAGGCCCTCGCTCAAGCGGAGGCAAAACCGGACAGCACCAATAAATACGTTCAAAAGGCACAGCGTGCGGAGCTCCTACTCGCGGTGGTTTTCTCTCCCAGGGCCAGCAAAAAGGTTCCCGAGTGGGAGCAAGAAGCGGTGGCAGCAGGCATTGCCCACTCCCTCGTGATTCTTCTTGAGGATGCGGGATGGGGCGTGATCTGGAGAACCGGACACAACGTCCGAACCCAGCCCGTTCATCAAGCACACAGACTGGCACCCGAAGAAAAACTGATGGGTTGGCTTTATGTGGGAGGCCGCACAGACGCACACCCCGAACCGCGAAAATCGATTAATCCCCGCGAGTTCCTTAGCGAGCTCTAGGGCGTGAAGACGCGCTGGAAACAACCACCGCCACCAGGGCAATCACAACACCCAGAATTGTGGTTGCGGTCGGCGCATTATTTCCCAGAGGAAAAGCAAAGTCGAGAAAAAGCGAACAGATAAGCTGACCGCTTACACTCGCAAGGCCCAGCAAAAGAACCCCCGTTCTCTTCACAAGAATCGCCAGGCCACCAATAAACACGCAGCCGATAACCCCGCTCAGATAGAGCCACGGTTCGGCCGGAAAACGCACGGGAAACTCGGTAAAAAACGTGCGCACTGCCGTGGCAATCACAAGAATGCTCGTTCCCACCAAGAAATTCACAAAGGTAGCGGCAATGGCGCTGTGGGCGAGGGCACGAACGCGCCCGTTAACCGCCAATTGCCAGGCCGTTCCAAATCCCGCAACCAGCGGCATAATAAACCACAGCAAAGACCCTCCATCACCCCACTCTCCGCTAACCGTCACTCCCACCGCACAGAGGCACAGCAACACCCCTATCACCCTTCCGGGGGTTGGAGAAATTTTTCCCCCGGGCCCCACACCCCAGGAATCAAGCACAACGGCAAACGCTGTCTGGCCGGCAACAACGCCAACCGTAAAGAGGGCAACCCCAAGGATTCCCGCGCTCACCCCCTGGGAAAGAACCAAAAAAGCCCCCGCAACACCACCAAAGAGTGACCACACAGAAAATTCCCGCGCGCGCAACGCCTGCCAGAGCAATCGCACACCGGCACGCGCCGATCCGCTCAATCCCAGAAGCACCGAGATAACCAAAAGTCCCGAACCAAAGGAGTAGGCAGCCGCTACAAAACCATCGCTAAGAGCCACACCTAGCTGACCCGTTATCCGGGTCTGGACGGCCACCAGGGCCCCGCAGAGCATGACGGCACAGAGGGCAATCCACAGAGGAACTTGGCGGGATTTTGTGGTCATCCTCTTACTATAGGGCCCCCACAAAGCTAACGATTCTCAGCACCCCTACAAGCAAACTGAAACAGCTCACAAGCACTAATAGACTATAGTCTAACTATCGCACGAGACAAAGGAGATTCCTGATCATGGCCGATTATGAGCTTAGCGCTCCTCTCGATACCGACTACTACGGCATATTTGAAGATGTTCCCGCAGAAGATCGCGCCGCATGGATGCGGGCCCGCAGCTTTATCAATGAGGTTCTCCCCGAGGTCAACGAGGCCTGGGATAAGGCAGAATATCCCCTCCGATGGGCTCGGCGCCTGGGTGAACTTGACCTCCTCAACGACGGTGTTGTTGGCGAGGGACTCAACACTATCAGCCCTCTCGCCGCGGGTCTTGTGAGTATGGAACTCTCACGCGGAGACGGTTCCATCGGTACCATCCTCGGGGTTCAAGCGGGACTGGCCCTCCGAACCATCGCCATGCACGGGAGCCCGGAACAAAAAGCACGATGGCTGGGTCCGCTCTCGCGCGGCGAAGAGCTGGGGGCTTTTGCTCTCACCGAGCCCGAGCACGGTTCCGACTCGGTTTCGCTCAAGACACAGGCCGTTCGCGACGGTGACGGCTGGATCATTAACGGCCAGAAGAAATGGATCGGCAACGGCTCGGTGGGAGACGTCACGATCACCTGGGCCCGCGATGAAGAGGGCAATGTACGCGGCTTTCTTGTCCCACAGGACACCCCCGGGTATACCGCTACAACCATTACCGGAAAGGTTTCACTCCGCGCAATTCACCAGGCTCTCATTACCTATAGCAACGTTCGAGTCCCAGATTCCGCTCTCCTCCCCGGCGCCCGCACGTTTGCCGACACCGCAAAAATTCTCTACGCCACACGATTGGGCGTTGCCTGGGGGGCACTGGGACACGCCCTCGCCCTCTACGAGGCGGCCCTCACCTATGCCAAGCAGCGGGTTCAATTCGGCAAGCCACTTGCGTCTTTTCAAATGGTTCAGGAGCGCCTCACAGAGATGCTCACCGACCTCACCTCGATGCAGTTACACTGTCTCACCCTCACTCGCAGAGATGCCGCAGGAACTATCACCCCCACCCAGGCCTCGTTGGCAAAATATCACAACACCCGAACAGCCCGCAGGATAGCCCAGACCGCGCGTGACCTGTTGGGCGGTAACGGCATTCTGCTTGAACACCACGTGATCCGACACTTTGCCGATATTGAGGCGCTACACACCTACGAGGGCACTGAAAGTGTTCAGGCTCTTCTCGTGGGCCGTGATATCACGGGCAAGGGAGCATTCACCTAGAGAAGGCCACCGACACTCTGTAAAGGCTCAGAGATCTCAGAAACTGCGCCTGCGGAGAGTACAGGACGGCACTCCCCGCAGGCGCAGTTCCAGGTTTAGCGCTCGGCACGCACCGAGACATCACCAATCTGGCTCACAACATCAATGATCCGATCTTCCGACGGATCATTCGTGAGACCGCTCACCGACACCTTACCGAAGTCGCTGTCTGCCAAAATCCGGTACGATCCGGGGACAGCCTCGATCGACACGCTACCAATTTCTGTCGCAACACGAATACTACTTGTTGCTGCACTCTGAAGCGCGGAAACTCTCACATCGCCCACACGAGACTCAACATCAACACTGTCGATGTGTGTTTCTATCCTGATGTCACCCACCTCGTTATCCACTCTGACCTGTTCAAGAACATCACCGCTCCGTGTGGGAAGGGTGATGGTGATATTATTCTCACCTCCACCTGTCCAGGCCAAAGGGAAGGGTCTCTCCGCTGTGATCTGGAGTACCCCATTGGAAGTTTTTGTCGTGGCCGATGACCCGGGGAAAAAACCTTGATTCTCACTCTCAATACGTACCGAGGGATATTCCAGCCGGGCGTCTTCCCTAATAGTGACACTGCCCATCGGTATATCAACCACGATTCTTTCAAACCGCTCGTGAACCAAAGATTCGTGGTTTGTGGTCACGCCGAAGCTAAAAATACCACCCAGAGTTGCCCCGCCGATGGCTGTGAGAGCAATCAAGAGGCCCACAATTAACAGAACAAGCCGAAGCGGGCCTCGGGCTGACGCTGGTGCACCATGCTGCTGTGCGGGGGATGGGTTCGGTGAGGTTGTCATACTCAATCTTTCGTTATGCTTTTTGTGTTCCATTACGAATCGCCTCCCAGATACTTGAGAACCGCTAGGACACGGCGATTTTCGTTTTCTGTCGGACTGAGACCAAATTTAGAGAAGATAGAACTAACGTGTTTCTCCACGGCCCCGTCACCCACCACAAGCTCCGCCGCGATAGCGGAGTTTGACCGTCCCTCCGCCATCAGCTTGAGGACGTCTTGCTCACGAGGGGTGAGAGAATCAATACCGTTTCTCTTTCTTGTTCTTGCCACAATCTGTGCCACCACCTCCGGGTCTAACACTGTTCCCCCACCGTCGATCCTCTCCACAGCGGTGAGAAATTCTTCAACATCCGCAACTCTGTCTTTGAGTAGGTACCCGAACCCCCCGTTGTTATCCCCAATAAGGTCGGCCGCATATCGTTCCTCCACATACTGCGAAAGAACGAGCACACGTACCTCGGGGCTCTGAGAGCGGATGATGGCGGCCGCCCTTATCCCCTCGTCGGTAAAGGTGGGCGGCATTCGCACATCAACAATTGCCAGATCCGGGAGCGCTGCGGCAACTCTCTCGAGTAAATCTTTAGCGTTATCTACCGCATCAACAATTTCGTGCCCTGCCTCGGTAAGAAGGCGTTCAAGCCCAACCCTGAGGAGAACGGAATCCTCCGCAATAATGATTCGCATGGTTAGAGAACCTCCGTGACTGTTGTGTTGGCCGCAGCGGATGTACGCCACGGCACCTCAATATTTAGGGTGGTTGGACCACCCTCGGGACTTGTTAGGCTAAAAGAGCCACCCGCGGCCGACACCCGATCACGGATCCCTGCGAGTCCGGAAGCTCCCAGTCCCGCCTGGATACGCGCTCCTCCGATCCCGTTATCGGTGATACTTGTTCTGGCCTCCCCCTCAACGTAACGAACCTGCACCCAGCACTGACTAGCATGTGCATGCTTGTCAATATTTGTCAGGGCTTCCGCCACACTAAAGTAAATCACCGCCTCAACTTCAGGGGTCCCCCGCGCGGGTAGATCAACCGTGATGGACACGGGAACGGCGCAGCGCGCAACCAGGGCGGAGAGGGCCGCGTCCAGACCCCTATCCACGAGAATGGCCGGGTGAATCCCCCGCGCTAGTTGTCGCAGTTCAGTGATGGCGTTCTTAGTTTCGGAGTGAGCCTGATCGATCAGAACACGAGCCTCGTCCGGGTCACGCTCAACTTTATTCTTGGCCATGCCCAGGGTGAGCGCGACCGATACCAGCCGGGGTTGAACACCGTCGTGGAGGTCTCGCTCCACCCGCATCCTATCGCTAGCAGCCACATTAACCGCGCTCTCCCGGGCCTCAGAAAGGTCTGACACATTCACCCGAAGCAGGTCCGCTTTGGTTGCCCCCAAGAGGGCCCGCGCCATAATCCTATCCACCACGCCGTACACAACGACCACAAGGACGCCCACCGCGACAGAGGCAATTCCTATGAGAGGTACAACCCAGGCTGCAATCTCGATCGAGGCATAGGTGTATAAGAGAGGCTCACCCGACCCCGCAATGGAGTGCACAACACTGCTCAGCAGAGCCCCGATCCCACCTCCCAAAAGGGTAAAACCAGCCGTTACACCTATCCAAGCAAGAAGACTACTCGCGATAATAAACCCTACTGTGCGCCAGAAGGAGGCCTGACGAAAGTCTTTCCAGAGTTGGTCGGGGACACGCTTCCATCCGGCTTTAGTGGAGAGAGCACGCGGGGTGTCTGGTATATGGATACTATACATAACCGCAGCACGGCGCCGTTCCTCGTATCCTATAAATCGCACAAGAGGAACACACAGTGCAAAGAAAAGGAGACCAAAACCGAACAACCACACAAGAGAAACGCCAAGCACAGTGAGGACAAAGAGCAGAGTGGAGACCATCACCATAATAAAGAAATCGATGGCTAGGTCAGCCGCCGCAACAAAGGGAAATGCAAGTTTTCGTTTCACATTTTCAAAGCTACAGCGATTCCGCGCTGTTATATAGACGGTCAGCTACCCAATCCATGCGGAGGATAACCCCCTCCTGATGCGCGCAACCGAGACTGGTTAAGCCTTTGGCGCGGTAAATCGATTCCTATGTTCCACACACCAATAGTGAGTTTGCCTGGTTCTCGCCTGCATTAACGTTTATGACAGCTTGTTGAATCACTCCCAGAACTCTCACCCGATTTAACAGGGGTTCTTAAATTTTTGTGCCCTATAATCCTATGGAGAAGGTGCTTTCGTTTTTCCTTCTGTTCTCTAACTTCTCCCTCGGGTCGAGTCAGCCGCGAAAGGAATAAAGAGTGAGCATTGCGAGCACAACCTCGTCAATTCGTGCCGCAATCGCTGAGCGTGATCTCGACGAGGCCTCAGGCCTTCTACTCGCACAGAGCGAGAGTGATACCACGCAGATTTTATATGATCTCCCCAGAGACTCTCGCGCAATAGCGTTCCGTTTACTTCCCAAAGAGGAGTCTCTCCGAGTCTTCGAAAGCTTCGACTCATCCTTTCAAAAAGAACTCGTTTCACTCCTGAGAGAGACCGAGGTTGCTGAGGTTTTTGAAAGCCTCGACCCCGATGCCCGGGTAGGGCTTATGGAAGAGCTACCCGCGAAGGTCGCAAAACGCCTGATGATGCAGCTCTCCCCCACAGAGAGGGATATGACCGCGATCATCCTGGGTTATCCGGTGGGATCCGCGGGACGACGGATGACCCCCGCCTACCTCCACCTCCACCACAATGACAGCGTGAGCGAAGCACTCACAAAGGTCCGCAGAGAGCAGCCGGGTTCCACCGCCATCTACTCAATTCCAGTGTTGGACCACGGAAGAATTGTGGTCGGGGCGGTAGAGGTGCAGGCCCTTCTCACAGCTCAAGAGGATGAACTTGTCGGATCTCTCACCGAGGCTAAGGTCTTTGCGGTAGCCGACCAAGACGCCGAGAGAGCCGCACGCGCCTGCCTCGACGCCAAGCTCTCCGCCATTCCAATTGTTGATACCGAAAACCGCCTGGTCGGGGTTCTCCCTCTCGCCGACGCCGCCCAGATTATCGACGCGGATCACACCAAAGATGCCGCCCGGGCCGGTGGAACCGAGCCGCTGCGCCGCCCCTATCTACACACCCGGGTGGTCACTCTCACCCGCTCAAGAATTGTGTGGCTCCTGGTCTTGGCCGTCTCTGCCATTCTGACGGTCAACGTGCTTGAGTTTTTCGAGACAACCTTAGAAGAGAGAGTGGCCCTCGCACTGTTTATTCCGCTCCTCACGGGCATCGGAGGAAACACCGGGTCCCAGGCGGCCACCACCGTAACCCGGGCCTTGGCCATGGGTGAAGCTCACCTCGCCGATGTGGGGCGTGTTGCGTTTAAAGAGGCCCGCACCGGGTTCCTCATGGGCTCGCTTCTGGGGCTCCTGGGGTGGGCGGTGGCCTCACTCATCTACGGCCCAGATATTGGTGCCGTGATCGGTTTGACACTCGTGGCGGTGTGTACCATGGCGGCCTCCGTGGGAGGCACCATGCCCATCATTGCCCAGTCCCTCAGGGTTGACCCGGCCGTTTTTTCCACACCCTTTATCTCAACCTTCTGTGATGCCACGGGCCTTATCATCTACTTTAATATCGCCCGGGCTATACTAAACCTCTAGGGTTCAAAATTCTTATTATTCCCGCTCTCTTTCAGCAGCGCTTCTGAAATACAGCAATTTTGCACGCCTCCACTGGGTTTTTAAGTGAAAGCTTCATTAAAACTCGGTGGGAATCCCTGACCAACCAAGCCGAAAAACCCGTAAGAGACTACCTTTAACACTATGACCCTTCCCGATATGCCCACGTCCACTCCCGAAGATGGAAACAACGCCACACAGACCTTCTCCGAACTCGGACTTGATGGCGGGGTGCTCAAGGCACTTAAAGACGTGGGATACGAAATCCCCTCTGCAATCCAAGCCGCAACAATCCCTCCCCTTCTCGAGGGTCGAGACGTGGTGGGGCTCGCCCAAACAGGAACGGGTAAAACTGCTGCTTTTGCACTCCCCATCCTCGCCCGCCTTGATGCCTCCCAGAAGACCCCGCAGGCACTCGTGCTGGCGCCCACCCGCGAGCTAGCCCTGCAGGTATGTGAGGCCTTTGAACGTTACGCCTCACACCTTCGTGGTGTGCGGGTACTCCCCGTCTACGGTGGTCAGGGATACGGCGTGCAACTCTCTGCCCTGCGCCGCGGGGTGCACGTCGTGGTGGGAACGCCGGGACGAATCATGGATCACCTCGACAAGGGCACACTCGACCTCTCCGAGCTCAAGTACCTCGTTCTCGATGAGGCCGACGAGATGCTCAAGATGGGGTTCGCCGAAGACGTTGAGACGATCCTCGCCGAGACCCCCGAGGAGAAGCAGGTGGCGCTTTTCTCCGCCACCATGCCCACACAGATTCGACGCATCTCGGCAAAATATCTTCGGGAGCCCGAAGAGATCACGGTTAAAAACAAGACCACCACCTCTGCAAACATCACCCAGCGCTACCTCATGGTTTCGTATCCGCAGAAGGTTGATGCGCTCACTCGCATTCTTGAGGTGGAAAATTTTGATGGAACCATCGTTTTTGTTCGTACAAAGAACGAGACAGAAACGCTGGCCGAGAAGCTTCGCGCCCGGGGGTACTCCGCAATGGCTATCAACGGAGATGTTGCCCAGGTGCAGCGCGAGCGCACCGTCAACCAGCTTAAAGACGGTAAACTCGACATTCTGGTCGCCACGGATGTGGCCGCTCGCGGTCTTGACGTTGAGCGAATCAGCCACGTTATCAACTACGATATCCCCATCGATACCGAATCGTATGTGCACCGAATCGGGCGCACGGGACGCGCCGGGCGCACGGGTGACGCCATTAGCTTTGTGACACCACGTGAGAGGCGGCTGCTGCACGCCATTGAGAAAGCTACCCGTCAACCGCTCACGCAGATGCAGCTTCCCAGCGTGGAAGACGTGAATGCCACCCGGCTCACCCGTTTTGACGACGCCATCACCGCTGCCCTTGAAAGCACGGAGCGTATCAACGAGTTTCGCAATATTATCGGTCACTACGTTGAACACCACGACGTTCCCGAGGCCGATGTCGCGGCGGCGCTTGCTCTTGTGGCCCAGGGTGAAACCCCGCTGCTACTCTCGGCAGAAGATGAGCGCAGGGATCGCCGTGAGCGTGAGCATCTCGCGCGCGACTCACGCTCACGTGAGGGACGGACAAACCGGGAAGAGCGCACCGGACGTGGCGAGCGACCCGCTCGGCGGGGGCGTCCCGGCAGCCAACCCATGGAGTCTTACCGTATTGCTGTGGGCAAGCGGCATCGGGTCGAACCTCGCCAGATTGTGGGGGCACTCGCTAATGAGGGTGATTTAAATCGCGAAGACTTTGGTGCGATTATCATTCGCTCCGATTTCTCGCTGGTGGATCTCCCCGCTAACCTTCCCCACGAGGTGTTCGATAAGCTCAGAGATACCCGCATCAGCGGAAAGTTGATTGACATCCGCCCTGATCGGGGAAAATCTCCGCGCGGTGGTAAGGGCGAATCCCGCCCCACGCGTAAACCACGCCACAAGTAACCGGTTTCACACGGGAGTTTATTCGGGGGCAGATACGGCCCATGCGCCATTTTTAGTCGTGAGAGAAGAAAAATTCTAGGTCTCGCGACAATTGTTTCTGACCCTAATATACGCCATACTGGGCCAATGGATTTTAATAGCATTATTTCATCAGCCGGTGACAACCTGTGGTCCTGGCTCGTTTTGCCTATTCTTGCCGTGTTGGGCATCTACTTCACGGTGCGCTCGGGAGTAGTGCAGTTCCGGCTCATTCCAGAGATGTTCCGTACCCTTACAAATAAGACTCCCCGCGACGACCAGGGAAAACCACAGTCTATTTCAGCATTTCAAGCGTTTAGCATCTCGGCGGCCTCTCGCGTGGGTGTCGGCAACATTGCTGGAGTGGGAACGGCCATAGCGATCGGGGGTCCCGGCGCTATTTTCTGGATGTGGCTCATGGCCTTTGTGGGAGGCGCTTCAAGCTTTGTTGAGTCCTCCCTCGGCCAGCTCTTTAAGGTGCGAGACTCTAACGGGTTTCGCGGGGGTCCTGCCTACTACATGCAGCACGGACTCAAAGCCCGCTGGATGGGCATCGTCTTTGCTGTCATCCTCATTGCCTGCTTCCCCTTTGCCTTCAGCTCCCTCCAGGCAAACACCATCAGCGCCACCCTCTCCTCAAGCTTTGGCGGAGAAATTGAGTGGCTACCGGTCGTTGTCGGAGTGGTTGTGGCAGCCCTCACCGCCCTGGTTGTGTTTGGTGGAATCCGGCGCATCGCTCACGTAACCCAGGCGATGGTCCCCCTGATGGCTCTGCTCTATCTACTTGCGGGCCTCCTGGTCGTGGGGATGAATATTGAGCAGCTACCCACGGTGTTCGCATCGATCTTCACCCAGGCGTTCGGGATGAACGAGGTTATTGGGGCAACGCTCGGAACGATCATTATGACCGGTGTAAAACGAGGCATGTTCTCTAACGAGGCAGGCCTCGGATCTGCTCCGAACGCGGGTGCAAGCGCAGCCGTCACCCACCCGGTGAAACAGGGTCTGGTACAGACCCTGGGCGTGTACTTTGATACATTTCTGATCTGCACCATTACGGCTTTTATTATTCTGGTCTCCACACCGGATCTTGCGGGTGCCAACCGAGGGATTACTCTCACGCAGACCGCGTTGGTCGGCAATCTTGGAGAGTGGTCCAACATCCTCTTGAGCGTCGTTATCTTTCTCCTGGCCTTTAGCTCAATTCTCGGAAATTACTACTATGGTCAGGCGAATATTGAGTTTATCTCAGGCAGTAAAAACCTCCTGCGCGGCTACCGGGGTCTGGTTGTTATTGCAACTTTCCTGGGCTCAATCGCCTCTGCCGACCTTATCTGGAACACAGCCGACGGCATCATGGGACTCATGGCCCTGGTCAACCTCATCGCAATCGGACTGCTTTCCGGAGTTGCCTTCAAGCTGCTGCGCGACTACACCCAGCAGCGCAAAGAGGGGCGAGACCCCGTGTTCACCAGGGATAGGCTCCCCGGGGTAACGGGAATCCACTGCTGGGAAAACGAGCAGAGCGTCACTGGCCCGTTACTGATAGTACCTAAAAGCAAATAGACAACGGACCAAAAGTAGGGCCAGGAGCATTATTAGCTAGGTAATTCTTACTTTAAAGCAACGTTTAAAAGTAAAAATCTTAAAATAAATTGTTTCTGACCCTAATATACGCCATACTGGGCGAATGGATCTTAACGCGTTTATTTTGTCTACCGGAGACAGCTTATGGACTTGGATTGTCTTACCGGTTCTTGCATCATTGGGAATCTATTTCACAGTACGTTCGGGAGCAGTGCAGCTCAGGTTGATTCCCGATATGT
Source organism: Lysinibacter sp. HNR (assembly GCF_029760935.1). Classification (NCBI taxonomy): domain Bacteria; kingdom Bacillati; phylum Actinomycetota; class Actinomycetes; order Micrococcales; family Microbacteriaceae; genus Lysinibacter; species Lysinibacter sp. HNR. The sequence continues at coordinate 2,468,632 of NZ_CP121684.1, forward strand.
TCCGCACTCTCACCAACAAAACACCCCGCAATGAAGAGGGAAAACCACAGTCGGTTTCAGCGTTTCAAGCATTCACTGTCTCGGCGGCCTCCCGCGTCGGCGTAGGCAACATCGCGGGCGTAGGAACGGCCATCGCAATCGGAGGAGCAGGGTCGATCTTCTGGATGTGGCTCATGGCCTTTATCGCGGGTGCCGCCAGCTTTGTGGAGTCCTCGCTCGGCCAGCTCTTTAAAGTGAAAGACGCTAACGGATTCCGTGGAGGACCCGCATACTACATGCAGCACGGACTCAAAGCCCGCTGGCTGGGCATCCTCTTTGCTGTCGTCCTGATCATCTGCTTCCCCTTCGCCATCAGCTCGCTTCAGGCCAACACGATTAGCGTCACCGTCTCTGCAAGCTTTGGCGACGAAATCGGGTGGATACCACCCGCTGTAGGCATCTTCGTTGCCGTCTGCACCGCCCTCGTTGTATTTGGTGGCATTCGGCGCATCGCCCACGTAGCCCAGGCGATGGTTCCGCTCATGGCCCTCGTCTACCTACTCGTAGGGCTCGTGATCGTGGGCATGAACATCGAGAGACTACCCGAAGCGTTTATCTCAATCTTCACCCAGGCGTTTGGTTTTAACGAGGTTGTTGGCGCGGCACTCGGCATGATCATCATGACGGGCGTCAAACGCGGTATGTTCTCAAACGAGGCCGGCCTCCCTGGGCCTCTACTACTACGGCGAAGCAAACATTGAGTTCATCTCAACCAACAAAAATCTACTCCTCTGGTACAGAATCCTGGCGGTGGTCGCCACCTTCCTGGGATCCATCGGCTCGGCAGAAATCATCTGGAACGCCGCCGACGGCATCATGGGCATTATGGCACTGATTAACCTCATAGCGATCGGCCTGCTCTCTGGGATCGCGTTCAAACTGCTACGCGACTATACTCAGCAGCGCAAAGAAGGACGAGACCCCGTATTTACCAGAGATAAGCTCCCCGGGGTAACGGGAATCCACTGCTGGGAAAACGAGCGCAGTGTCACCGGGCAGGTGCCTCAGGCAAGCCCGACGGTACAGGTCGGTTCCGTTCGTCACTGATCGTCACAGCCCCGCCCGGTGGCCATCAAAAAAACACCGGGTGGGGCATCCGCTCCTTATAAAACAACCAGTCGAAGCACACAATTAAGAAAATTCTGCCACAAGAAAAGTAACCCTGGTGAATTCCTGATTAACTGCTTGATCAGGTTTTTACGGGGCCGACTGCGGGACTCGAACCCGCAACCTACGCTTTACAAGAGCGTTGCGCTACCAATTGCGCCAAGTCGGCTCATCTGCAAGAAGCAGACACTACAGTCTAGCGTAAAGAAAAACCCTCCGCACGTTGAAACGTGTATACGTGCGGAGGGTTTTGATGATCTTAACTTATTCGTTTGTTCCCTGGTTGTTTGTTCCCTGGTCTGCGGGAGTTTCAGCCATAAAGCTGAGCAGGAAGTTCTGGAAAGCCGCTCCGTCGCCGGGGGCACCCCTGTACTGCTCACCGTTCACAAGAACAGTGGGTGTTCCCGTGACCTTCTCGAGTTCGGTGTTGGGAAGAGGTCCGCTGAGGGCGCTCTCCGACACCCGGGAGATAAAGGAGGAGAACTGCCTGTTTGTCACGCACGAGCGCATTTCTTGGTCCACGTTCACACCGGATTCCGACATCTGTTCGAGTAGCTCATCGTCGGTCAAACCCCGGGTACCCTCCGCGGGCTGCACCCCCTCGCTCAGCAGGCGAGTGTGGAAATCAAGGCCCGCCTCCGGCTGCAGATCGGCAACACAGGCAAAAGCGTTTGCGGCACGGGTAGAGTAGCGGCTGCCCATCGATTGAGCGTCCAGTACGGCAAGTGGCCGAAGTTCGAGGGTTATCTCGCCGCTCCCAGCCATGTTCTCGAGCAGCGTGGCATTGGCTTGATCAAATTGCCCGCAGTATGGGCAGATGTAATCTGTGTACACCACAACGTCAACGGGACCGGTGGTGCGATCCGGCTCGGGTGTAATGGCCTTATCGTCAGGTTGAAGAGCAACCGTGTTCTCAACCTGTAGATCCTGCCCCACTACAAGACCGTAGCTTGCCATGTTTGCGGGTCCGGGCCCCGGAGGCTGTACAGCCTGAACGATTAAGAGGGTAACAGCCGTAGCAATTCCCAGAAGGACAACAGCCACACCCCCCTGCAGAAAGAGGCGATTACGCTTTTCTTTTTTCTTCTGCTTTTCGCGCGTGACACGTGCCTGCTCACGCGCCTGTTCGCGACGTTCATTCTTAGTTACCCGGCCCTGCTTGCCATCTGCCATGACTATTAAGATCTCCGTGTTTTAAATGGGGAATTGTGACTGGTGCACACAGCAGCATCACCAATACGAATGATGCAACACAGCAATTTTAGTCTTCAAGTATGGTAAATGGCCAACGCTCAGCAGAATACAAGGAGATTCATAGCGGATTTGATGACGTATACTTGATGATGGCGGCAAAGATGTCGTCAATATTCATTCACTACGGATCGTCCGGCACGTACCTGCCGGTGAAGGAGAAAAAATGGCATCCGTCACTTTCGATAAAGCAACACGCCTGTACCCAAACACCACTCGCCCGGCGGTCGATTCAATTGATCTAGACATAGCCGATGGCGAGTTTCTCGTTTTGGTAGGCCCTTCCGGTTGCGGTAAATCAACAACACTCCGCATGCTTGCCGGTCTCGAAGAGGTCAACACCGGGCGCATTCTCATTGGAGATAAAGACGTTACCGACGTTGCCCCCAAAGACCGCGATATCGCAATGGTCTTCCAGAACTACGCCCTATACCCACACATGACGGTTGCCGAGAACATGGGCTTTGCGCTCAAGATCGCGGGAGTTGCCAAAGAAGAGCGCGCCGCACGCGTTCTTGAGGCGGCAAAGCTCCTCGACCTTGAACCCTACCTCTCGCGCAAGCCCAAGGCTCTCTCCGGTGGTCAACGGCAGCGTGTTGCCATGGGACGCGCGATCGTGCGTCAGCCGCAGGTGTTTCTCATGGACGAGCCGCTGTCTAACCTCGATGCCAAGTTGCGGGTACAAACACGCACCCAGATCGCATCGCTGCAGCGCCGCCTCGGGGTAACCACCGTGTACGTTACCCACGATCAGACCGAGGCCCTCACCATGGGTGATCGCATTGCGGTTCTCAAAGATGGCATCCTGCAGCAGGTGGGAACTCCCCGTGAGCTTCTCGATTCACCCGCCAACGTGTTTGTCGCCGGATTCATTGGAAGCCCTGCGATGAACCTCTTCCCCACCGATGTTGTGGAGCAGGGTATTGCATTTGGTAACTCTGTTCTCCCCGTCCCCCGCGAAACTCTCGCGGGTATCACAGGTAAGCAGGTCACCGTGGGTGTCCGACCCGAAGACATTGAGATCTCCCGCGACAGTGGCACGGGTCTTGAGGTTCAGGTTGATCTGGTCGAAGAACTCGGGGCCGACGGCTACCTCTACGGACACTCCGAGGTGGAGGGCGTACGCACCGACATAGTGGCGCGCGTTGATGGCCGCAGCCACCCCCACGCCGGTGAAACCGTTTACGTTCACCCCGTTCCCAACCACGTCCACCTGTTTAACATCGACTCGGGCGACCGGGTTGGCGGCTCAGCCTCCCAGTAGTCCCTGTCGACCTAAAACAGTGCCCGTTCTCACGGAGGATGCGCGGACCAGTTCTCGCGTGTCCTCCGTTTTTATTGTGACCCTACACCTGGAGCATCGTGTCAGTTTCTTTGAACATCACCGCGGCCCGGATTGATCCGGCGCTACTCGACCTCCCCTGGACCCTCCCTCTCAACGAATGGCCCGACGAGGTTATCGCGGCGCTACCCAAGGGAATTTCAAGGCACCTGGTACGTTTTGCCCACCTGAGCGGGCATATCGTGGCCGTTAAGGAAACAACAGACGACATGGCGCGCGGTGAGTACGAAATGCTCATGACCCTGCAACGCCTTGAGATTCCGTGTGTTGAACCCATTGCCTTCCTGACCAATCGGCACACAGCGGGTGGTGAACCACTCAAGTCTGTCCTAATAACCAAGCACCTCACCTTCTCGCTGCCGTATCGGGCGCTCTTCTCGGGACGGATGCGCAAAAAGACCGCAAGCCGCCTAGTGGATTCGCTCTCGCTCCTTCTGGTGAGGCTGCACAACATCGGGTTTTTTTGGGGTGATGTTTCGCTCTCAAACACCCTCTTCCTCCGGGACGCGGGCGCTTTTGCCGCGTACCTGGTAGATGCCGAAACCGGCAAGCTCTTTGGCAAGGCCCTCTCCACCGGGCAGCGTGAACACGATCTTGAGATTGCGCGCGTGAATATTGCGGGTGAACTCCTCGATCTGCAGGCCAGTGGCCGACTCGACGAGAGCATCGACCCTGTCAAAATTGCCAACCGACTTCAGGAGTCCTACGACTCGCTCTGGGCCGAGCTCACACAGAGCGAGAGCTTCACCAGCGACGAGACCTGGCGTATCAGGGAACGTGTGCGACGCCTCAACAAGCTCGGATTCGATATTGAAGAAATGTCGATAACAACCGATGTCTCGGGAACAACCGTCCATATCCAACCAAAAGTTGTTGACTCCGGCCACCACCAGCGCAGACTTATCCGCCTCACGGGGCTGGACGCGCAAGAAAACCAGGCGCGACGCCTTCTCAACGACCTTGACGAATACGTGGCCAGGCATCGCGAGGAGTCGCACCTCCCCGAGGACATGCTGGCCCACCAGTGGCTCACCGAGGTTTTTGAGCCCGTGATCATGGCGATCCCCCGCGAGATGAAGCGAAAGCTCCAGCCCGCCGAGGTGTTTCACGAGCTACTCGAATACCGCTGGTTTGAGAGCCAACGCCTCGAAAGAGACATCTCGCTTCAGGATGCCGTGTCCTCGTATATCACCGAGATCCTCGCCCATCGCCCTGATGAGGCACGCCTCTACGACCCCCCGACGGGAACCTTCACGGTACCCGTCGAGGTGGTTTACCCCGACGCTGCCCCGGTCTCACCGAGCACTCCCCCGAGCGGGATCTTTGTGGACCCGCTCTCCCCGGCTATCAGCAACGCGGATGACGAAGAGGAAGACCCGGGATACGATCCCGACGACGAGATTGACTGGCGCAAGCTCGTCTAGTCGGGATGCATCCGGGCTCTTACCGAGACGCAGCTGCATATCTTCTCAGGGAACGGTGACGGGTCTAATCGGACGCTGTTTCTTCGCCCCTTATTCCTCGACCGTGTGCATGGCTCGGGCAGCATCCGAGATGGATCCGGTAAGCGAGGGGTATACCGTAAACGCGCGGGCAACCTGATCAACCGTGAGACGGTGCTCCACCGCGAGCGCCAGCGGAAATACTAATTCACTCGCGTTGGGGGCCACAATAACACCGCCCAGGACGGTGCCGGAGCCCCGACTGGAGAAGAGCTTCACAAAGCCGTCGGTGATGCCCATCATCTTGGCGCGCGGGTTTACCTTGAGCGGAAGCTTGTAAATTTCACCGCGGCGCACGCCCTCTTCAATCTGTTTTTGAGAGAAGCCTACGGTGGCGATCTGCGGCTGGGTAAAGATATTTGCGGCAACGTTGCGCAGCTCGATGGGGGTTACTGCATCACCCAGGGCGTGAAAGATCGCGGTACGTCCCTGCATGGAGGCGACGGAGGCCAGGGGCATAAAGTTGGTGCAGTCTCCCGTTGCATAGATTGAGGGGATACTCGTGCGCGCCACCCGGTTGACCCGAATGTGTCCACTCTCGGTGAGCTGCACACCCGCAGAGCGCAGTCCGATACCCGCGGTGTTGGGGATGGAACCAACCGCCATGAGGCAGTGCGACCCCTCCACCGTTTTGCCGTCTGCGAGAGTTACCACAACACTCTCACCGTTGCGCACCACGGTATCGGCTCGCGACTTGTTCAGCACCGTCATGCCGTTTCTTCGGAACACGGACTCCACCACCCCGGCGGCATCGGCATCCTCGCCGGGCAGCACCTGATCGCGACTGGAGATCAAGGTAACTTTCGAGCCCAGCGCGCGATAGGCTGAGGCAAATTCGGCCCCGGTCACACCGGACCCCACCACGATAAGGTGTTCGGGGATTGCCTGCAGGCTGTAGAGCTGGGTCCAGGTGAGGATGCGCTCCCCGTCGGGCATTGCGGAGTCGAGCTTGCGGGGGCTTGCACCCACCGAGACCACAACGGTGTCGGCCTCGATCCGATCGAAGTCTGTTCCCTCTTCGCCGCGAGCGGTTGAGACAATCACAGCATTTTGACCGTCGAGCCGCCCTTCGCCGGTAATAATTCGCACACCCGCATTTTCAAGGGTGGTTCTCATGTCTTCGGATTGTTCGTGGGCAAGAGCCAACAGGCGGCGGTTTACCGCGGCCAGGTTGACGGCAACCTCGGGGCGAACGGGTTTGTCGGCGTCTGTTCGTGCATAAAATTGCACGCCCAATTGGTCGGAATCGCGCACCGCAATCGCGGCTTCTGCCGTGGAGATCAGGCTTTTTGAGGGGACCACATCCGTGATGACGGCGGAGCCTCCCACACCCGCACGCTCCACCAACGTGACCTCGGCTCCCAGCTGAGCTCCTGTCAGGGCAGCCTCATAGCCGCCGGGCCCACCCCCCACAACAACAACCCGATGCTTGCGCTCAAACTCATAAGACATGCGCCTATTCTCCCTCGTTATTCGCCTCATCGCCAAACCGTAAGGTCGAAATTAATCACGACTGTGAGGTTGAGCGATAACGCCAGCAGAGACAGGCACTCTCAACAACGAAGAGCAGACACTCTCAACGCCAGAACGAAAAATCGCAACGGCGGAAGTAAGACATAATTGTGGAGGCTCTCCCCAAAATTCCTGTATCCCTGATCTCCTGACGGAAAGTGCCAGTAGGCTTATCAGTATGACGACGATTGTGCCTCCCTCTCATGACATCCACCCGCTCGATGTTCCGGGATCAGACCCGTTTGAGATTGCGCGGCAGGCGGCAGCGCAGATTGCAGAAAAAACGGGGGTTGAGCGCCACGATATCGCGCTCACGCTGGGGAGCGGTTGGGCAAAAGCGGCCGACCTCATCGGTGAGACGGTAGCTACACTTCCCGCAACAGAAATCATTGGCTTTAGCAAACCGGCACTTGAGGGCCACGTGGGCACGCTCCGTTCCATCGCCCTGCCCGGTGGGAAACACGCGCTTGTCATTGGTGCGCGCACCCACTACTACGAAGATCACGGCGTGCGGCGCGTGGTGCACAGCGTACGCACGGCGGCTGCCACCGGCGCAAAAACTATGATCCTTACGAACGGCGCGGGCGGAATTCGCGAAACCTGGAAGCCGGGCCAGCCCGTTCTGATTAGCGACCACATTAACCTCACCGCCGACTCCCCGCTCGAGGGGGCCACTTTCATCGACCTCACCGATCTCTACTCCGCACGTCTGCGCGGCGTAGCACAGGCGGTTGAGCCCTCACTCGATGAGGGCGTATACGTGCAGTTCCGCGGGCCCCACTACGAAACCCCGGCCGAGGTTCAGATGGCAAAGAGCATCGGCGGGCACATTGTGGGGATGTCCACCACGCTTGAGGCGATAGCCGCACGCGAGGCAGGTATGGAGGTGCTGGGCTTCTCTCTCGTTACCAACCTGGCCGCCGGAATCCAAAAAACCCCGCTGAGCCACGAGGAGGTCATCGAGGCCGGACGCACCGCCGAGCCGGTTATCAGCAGCCTACTCGCCCGTGTTGTCACGGAAATTTCTCAGGGAGGTTAACGATGACAGAGAGCATCATTGCGGCGGCGGGGGCCTGGCACGATCAGGATCCCGACCCGGAGACTCGAGCCGAACTCAATCGTCTTATCACAGATGCCCTCGGCGGCCATGACCGGGCGGTAGCAGAGTTGCACTCACGCTTTGACTCTCGACTCGCGTTTGGCACGGCTGGGCTGCGCGGTGAGCTGGGGGCGGGCTGCGCGCGGATGAACCGCGTGCTGGTCACCCAGGCCGCAGCCGGGTTTGCGATGTATCTGCTCGAAAAGTCGGCGACTGCCGAGAAAAACGGCACGGACGCGGGGCCAAACCCCGCACAGCCCAGCATCGTCATCGGCTATGACGGACGCAAGAACTCGGATGTTTTTGCACGCGATACCGCCGAAATCATGGCGGGAGCCGGGGTGCGAGCCGTCCTTCTTCCCGAAGCTCTCCCCACCCCTGTGCTCGCCTTTGCGGTGCGCCACCTCGGGGTTTCAGCCGGCGTAATGGTAACCGCCAGCCACAACCCTCCCCGTGACAACGGCTATAAGGTCTACCTGGGTGGAGACAGCGCTGGCTCACAGATCACCGCCCCCATGGACTCCGAAATTGCGGCTAAAATCAGCCTGGTTGCAGCTTCCGGCCCCATCTCGGACCTCCCCCGCTCCACCGACTACGAGGTGGCAGGAGGCGCGGTGGTGCGGGACTATATTGCCGCGACAAGCGCGCTGAGCCACTATGCGGGTTCGGATGCCAACACGGCCGAGGGACCCATCCCCCGCTCTCCCCTCAGCGTGGTGTATACCGCGATGCACGGGGTGGGATGGCAAACCGCGTCCCGAGTCTTCGAGCAGGCGGGATTGCCTATACCTCGCAGCGTTGCGGAGCAACAGAATCCCGACCCTGACTTCCCCACGGTTGCCTTCCCTAACCCGGAGGAGCCAGGGGCTATGGATCTCTCCTACGCACTCGCACGCACGGGGGCAGACCTCATTATCGCCAACGATCCGGACGCCGATCGGCTCGCGGTAGCCATCCCCGACCCAACCCAGGTGGAGGGGTTCCGTCGCCTTACCGGAAACGAGGTGGGCCTTCTTCTGGGCTGGCGCGCGGCAGAACTCAACTCCCGCTCCGATACCCCGGGAGGAACGCTAGCCTGCACCATCGTGTCCTCTCCCGGACTCGGGGTTATCGCCCGCGCCCACGGACTCAATTTTGTGGAGACACTCACCGGGTTTAAATGGGTATCCCGCGTTCCCAACCTCATTTTTGGTTATGAGGAAGCCCTGGGCTACCTCGTTAATCCCGATACGATCCGCGACAAAGACGGCATCTCCGCCGCCGTGATGTTTCTCGATCTGGCCCAGGAATATCACGATAGGGGCGTGTCGGTGAGCGACCTGCTCGACCAAATCTCGGAGACGTACGGCCACTTTGCCTCCGGGCAGGTATCGATCCGGGTCACGGATCTCTCCATCATCGACACGATCATGGCACGCCTGCGCCAGAGCCCACCCTCCTCGGTGGGAGGAATAGCGGTATCTCGGGTCGAAGACCTTTCCGCCGGCCTGGGTGGGCTACCGGCCAGCGATGTGCTCCGCTATATTCTGGAAGACGGCTCACGGATCATGGTTCGCCCAAGCGGTACCGAACCCAAGCTGAAGATCTATATTGACACACAGAGCAGTATTGGCTCACTCGCCGAGCGCCGTGCACACTGTCGGGCAACCCTGGCGTCTCTTGAAACAGAGATGCGGGAACTCACTGAGAGCTAACCGTGCAGTCTACGGTGGTCATCGCAACGCCGAGATCGTCCGTGAAGCACTGCAGACGCGGATCGCAACAAACCTCGAGTAACAAACATAATGGACGGCTGCAGGGCCAAAAGATCATAGGACGAGCCTGGTGGATACGCCGAGAACACAAACACATGACCCGATGCCCTCTCAACATTGCGCATTAGTACATTCACAGATTCGGGTGATCTTGCCCGACTAAAATCGGGGTGTGTTATGCGCACCTTACACTGTCGGTCCGCTGCGGCGGCAGTTTACGGTGCGCACCATAACAATCCTGGTCGTCGCGATCGTCTTTATTGTGGGCCTCTGGGGTGTCGCCCATAGTGATGGTCTCGGCCCCTCCACACCCGCTCATCCCGTGGTTCCGACCCTCATAGACGCTCCGGAAGAGCAACTCGTTTCCGCCACAAAACCTGACACTGCGACCGATACGAACACGGCGATCGGGGTGGTGACATGCATCCTCGGGATTCTCTGCGGTTTTATATTGGCAGCACTACTCTTTTTCGCTCTGCGCTTCAGATTGGTGCGGTTTCAGAGCCTCCGGGCGCTTCCTCTGTTGATCACTTTCTCCTCTGAATTCGGCCACCGCGGCAGACATCGATTCGATCTTCATCACCTGAGCCTCCTGCGGATCTAGCTCGTCCTCACTCTGCCACGAGCGGGAACGGGTCGCTTGACCGTTCCCACTTATTGGCAATTGCTGAACGTTCACACCCACCACATCTCAAAAGGAACACTCATGACCCACCACACTGTGCAGAAATCACGGAAAAAGCTCGGTACTTCAGCAAAGGCGGCATTCATCACCATCCCCGCTATTATTCTCATCTTCCTGATTGTCGTCCTCTCCTCCGCACTCAACCAGACCGACACACAGCGAGCCTCTAAGGGCACTCATCCCGGGGACGTTCCACTCGTTCAGGAGAACTCGCATGTGCTTAATGACGCCGGCGAAGGAGCCCCCACGCTGGTCGAGTTTCTTGACTTCGAGTGCGAGGTCTGCGGGGCCGTCTATCCTGTCATCGAGGATATCCGCCAAAAATACGATGGCAAGATTAACTATGTGGTTCGCTATCTCCCGATCCCGGGCCACAAAAACTCTATGAACGCCGCGATTGCCGTTGAAGCCTCCGCAAATCAGGGAAGATTCGAGGAAATGTACCGGAAGATGTTTGAGACCCAGGCCGAGTGGGGAGAGAAACAAACGTCAGAGGCCGAACGTTTTCGTTCCTTCGCAGAGGAACTCGGTTTGGACATGACGGCCTACGAGAAGGCCGTTACCGACCCCGCGACACAGGCACGAGTCGAGGAAGATTTTAATGCGGCCCGGGCACTCGGGCTCCAAGGAACGCCCACGTTCTTCCTCGACGGCGAGATACTCCAGCCTCGGATGGCTAGCGATATCACCGATGCGCTTGATCAGGCAATTGCCAACCGGGGGTGAGCATGCTGTGATGCAGCCGCCACATTCCGACCATAGCTTCTCGTGTGGATCTCACGAACATGTCTGAGTCATCTTCTCCTGCCTCTGCGGTTGCCGGATCGCTGCTGCAGAGCAGGGGAGGAGATCCAATGCTGGAATCCCTCCCCCGCCAGACTATCTGTCTTTCCAGTGACCGCCATTGCCTTTAAAAATCCCGGCAATAGCTATACCTTCGGCGGCATGAAATTTTCCAATCATGCGGCTCTTTCCAGCTTCACCACTCAAAGGACTTGGTCCGAAAAATTCGACTATTGTTGTAGTCGTCGTAGCAACCACTGTGTAAGAATGGGTGTTTTGGTAGAGATAGTCAAATCCATAATACGAACTCAACGTACCATGAACATACCCCCCACCAACCCCCATACCACCAAATCCTCCGTTAAACTGCTTGGCTCCTACTCCAGCCACTCCCGACACTTTAAGCTCAAGGGTGCCACCAAAAAGAAAAGACCAAATGGAAACATCGGCGGCTCTACTGATGACCACCGCATAGGGCGACGCCGTCGGATGCTCTACTACCGTAGATGTTTGCGGTAGAGTTTCTACTTGAGCAGCCGCTGGAGCCGCAAAAATGGTACCACAGACAAGCGAAACCCCCACCGCCGCCGCTTTTAATCTCTTCTTCATGTACTACTACTCCATTTCATATATTTCATCGATATACGTCAGCCACGCCTACACAGCCGAGGGGAAATAAACCAAAAAGCACAGAAATGTGCCTTGAGCGCTCGTTTACTGTTAATTTTAAATTTAGCTAAGATAAGCATTTTTAACAAAATAATACTTGCACGATAAAAATGAACTTGTCGAATTTTTGATCTACAAAAAATCTCCAGCAAGACCGGGTAAAGATCAATAATGAGAGCAAATCCCAAAATTTCAATCGCATCCTTCGCGTTAATATCTGGCTGCATCAACAACAGCGAGAACCCGGATCATGACCTTGCTCCAAGTAACGCTCACGCCAGAAGTCCCGCTCGCTCAGCACCGGCTGGCCGGGGTGAGTACGCTTATGATGCTCACAGTATAGGAGGTAAGCACCTTCTCCGGTGAGATCGTGGACTACAGCAACAAGACGGCGCAGCGCGCGACGCACTGGGCCGGGCACGCGATCCTGCACCGCCCGCCCGCCTTGATCCCGCCCAAACCTGACCATAGCTAACTAGTGCCTCCTGGCCTCATCCCGCTGCTCTTCAGGCAACGCGTCCCATTCAGCCTGAATCCTGCGCTCAGTCGCTGTGGCGATAAAGCCTGCGGCTCCGAAGATTCGTGACGGCACGACCGGACCCTCGGTATCGACCACCTTTCCATGCCTGTAGGAGCGAATAACCGCAACCACAGCCGTGGCAATCACAATAATCGCAAGCGTCACGAACAGGATCGACAGCACACCCTGTACAAGAGTGTTGCGCACGACTGCCTCCATCACAGCCGGCTCACCCAAAGAGGTGTCTCCTGCGGCGAGCGCATCACGATATTTGAAGTGGTTCGCAAAGTAACCGACTTGCGGCACCGGCGAGAAAATCTTATAGAACGACCCAGTAATCGTAACAACGGCCACAAACGCGAGCGGCGCGGCGACGACCCAAAGATACTTGAAGTTCTGCTTTGCTGCGACGATCGCCATGACCACCGCGAGAGCGATCGCGGCGAGCAATTGGTTCGCGATCCCGAAGAGCGGAAACAGTGTGTTGATACCGCCGAGAGGGTCGGTCACACCCATCAACAGGATTGCACCCCAGGCAGCCACCATGATCACAGTGGAGATCCACACTCCCAAAGGCCAGGAGTTATCGCGGAACTTAGGAATAAAGTTACCAAAAGCGTCTTGCAGCATAAACCTTGCCACCCGCGTACCAGCATCAACCGCGGTCAAGATAAACAGTGCCTCGAACATGATGGCGAAGTGGTACCAAAACCCCATCATTGCGGTGCCACCGAAGAGATCTTTCAATATGTTCGCGAGACCCATGGCCAGCGTCGGCGCCCCACCGGTGCGAGACACGATCGATTCTTCACCGACAGATTGCGCGGCCGAAGTGAGCATCTCAGGAGTGACGTTGACGCCAGTGAGTCCGAGCCCCATTACCCAGTCGACCGCCCCCTGCACGGTGCCGCCGGTCGCCGCAGCCGACGAATTCATTGCAAAATAGATGCCCTGGTCAAGAGTCACAGCTGCCACAAGCGCCATGAGAGCAACGAATGATTCCATCAGCATGCCGCCGAATCCGATGAAGCGTATCTGTCGTTCTTTCTGCACCATTTTGGGAGTGGTACCCGAGGCGATCAACGCGTGGAACCCTGACAAGGCGCCACACGCAATCGTCACGAACAAGAACGGGAAGATATTGCCCGATACGACGGGGTTGACCTCCGTCGAAGCAAACTGGCTCACCGCGGGGGCTTGCACTACCGGGTTGACGATGAGCACGGCCGCGGCGAGCAGCACAATCACGCCAATCTTCATGAAGGTCGAAAGATAGTCGCGAGGGGCGAGCAGCAGCCAAACCGGCAGTACTGCTGCAACGAACCCATAAATTACGATGAACCACGCGAGGGTGACCTTATCGAGCGTGAACAGTGCAACACCCCAATCGGTGCCTCCAACCCAGCCCCCCGCAATAATCACGGCCATCAGCAATACGAAGCCGATAATGGAAATCTCAGTGATTCGGCCGGGGCGAATCCAACGCAGGTACACACCCATAAACAGCGCGATTGGAATGGTCATACCAACCGAGAACACACCCCAGGGACTCTCTGCCAACGCGTTCACCACAACGAGCGAAAGAATCGCAACAATGATCACCATGATGACAAGCGTCGCAATGATCGTGGCTGTACCGCCGATGCGTCCGAGCTGATCACGCGCCATCTGACCGATGGATCGACCGCCACGACGAGTGGAAAAGAACATTACTAGGTAATCTTGCACAGCCCCCGCGAAGATCACACCCACGATAATCCAGATGGTGCCGGGCAAAAAACCCCACTGCGCTGCAAGCACCGGGCCAACGAGTGGGCCGGCACCAGCGATTGCAGCAAAGTGGTGACCAAAAAGCACGTTGCGGTGCGTTGCCACATAGTCTTTGCCATTTGCCTTGTACTCAGCGGGAGTGGCGCGTTTATCGTCAGGCTGAGCGACGTTCTTCTCGATGAAACGCGAGTAGAATCGGTATGCGATAAGGTAACTCGCTACACCAGCGAACACAAACCAAATCGCATTGATGGCCTCTCCCCGCACGATGGCAAGCATCGCCCATCCCAACGCACCCAATAGACCAATACCGATCCACATCGCAATTTTGAGGCCGTACTTGCGTTTATCGTCTTCAGCCATTTGCTCTTCAGCGAGCGCCACAGGGGGCAATACTTGAACAGTTTCTTGCACCAGGTTCATTCATTCTCCTTCGAAAAGCAGCGTAGGCCAGATCTACATACGGACCCTCACAACACAGTGGCTTCACAGAGCGCAACTAAACCCAACATATCGAATCCGGGGTATTACCTGACTGAAAGATTTATAGTAGTGCCCATGAACCGTTCCACGCAGAGCTAGTTGCCTTGCGAGAGTCAGCTGACTTACGAACGAAACACTCACTGACCCCGTCTGCGCTGATCTAAAAACTTGCGCCCAGAAAATTCGATTATTGCCTCGGATACCGTGACGATCCGCCTGCAAAAATCAGTGCTTCCGTCAACGCCTCTCCTTGATCCGCCGTTGGAGCCGGAAAAATAGTGCTATCGATAAGCAAATTCCCCACAGCTGCCGCCTATAATCTTTTCTTCATTGTTTCTACTCCTAATATCCACATCCTTCATCGACATACCGAATCACGTCTACACGGTCGAGGGGAAACAAACCATAAGCATATAGAAAATAAATGAATCCAAAACTAATATTTACTTATATTAAGTAATATTTAAATGTTTTTAACAATCTAATAATTGCATAATAAAAATAGACTTGTCAACTTTTAGATCCACACAGATCCCATAGCCACCCCAGCCCTTCACCACTGAAGTGCCCACCCACAACGGCAGGCGGTCACGCCATAGATCCAACGTGGTGACGATACACCATGAGGCACCAGCTAGTCTCTGGTATTTTATACATTCAGGTTACGTAAATTTATATTGCCGCAAGAAAGGTGGGAAAAAATCCGGATCTCAAGACAAGCCTTGAGATCCGGAGAAGAGAGTTCTATGATAATGATGATCATTTACTTAAAATCAATAAGGAAACATTCTCATGGAAAATAATCCATACCGGGTTATTAAAAATTTCACTGTCGCAGCAGTATCACTTTCTATTGCTTCAACACTCTTTTCTGCAGGCGTAGCCTATGCCACACCGCAGAGCGAACCGCACGATGACACCACAACAAGCTATATTGTTGGAGGACAGGATGCCCCACTCGGCAAATACCCCTTTATGGTATCCGTCGGAGCGAAATATAAGAGTCACTTCTGCGGAGGAACCCTCATCAGCAAAAATGCGGTTCTGACAGCGGCACACTGCCTGGTCGACCAGGACACATCAAACCTGAGAGCATATTTCACCGACGGGCGTACGCCCATGGATGACTTCTACATCGGACAACTCGCGAAAGAAAAGGGTAACGAGGAAAAGTTTTTTGAGAGCTTTCCTTTCATACGCGGCAGAGACACTAATACAAAATCATTTAAGATCAGCAGAGTCGAATACCACCCTGCCTACAAGACTCGCTCTGCCAAGGATCCGATAATATCTGGCCCGATGAGAGAGGATCACACTGATGCTGCCATCATGTTCTTAGAGACCCCTGTCACAGAGATCGCACCGGTTACCCTCTCAAAAACGACCGGTGACGCACGGTTATGGGAGGGTACAGATGTGACCGCGATTGGATGGGGCCAGATGCGAGATGCGGCCCTCAGCCCGGACATCGACCCCAAATCCATTGAGTGGGAAAACCCAAAAACGCTTCAGGAACTTCACGGGCCTGTCCTTGACCACAAAATTTGCACAGCAAACAATCGCTTTTTCTATGACACCCAGCGTCATCTGTGCTCCGGAATAGGAAACACCGGCGTCGCTAAAGGCGATAGCGGCGGCCCCCTCCTAAAAGCCTCACCAGAAAGCCTCACCGGCTGGGAACAGGTCGGAATTGTACGATCAGGTTCCCCTTTTGGCCCGAAAGCGTTTACTCGCGTGGGCTCAAAAGAAGTTTGGGAAAGCTGGAACACCCCCGGCGTACTAGAGCTTCGCAAAGAACTCGGGCTCTGGGCCAGGTAAAACCGTGATCTTCACCACGGGTGAGACATTGGCTCATCACCCACAGTAGCGGACACGTGAGGTCTCCGTTTCTACGAACCTTCACTCGCAGAAACGGGGAATTTTTCTGCGAACAATACGGATATAACCCCGTCATCCTTTCAACAGAATCAACACCACAACCACGTTCACACCGTACTCAACGACAAAACAGAATCCATTCGACCACCTCTCTACAAGGTTCACGGTCACCTCACCCGAAAGTGCAAAAACCCTCAACACCGTGTGGGCTCTGACCAACGGCAGGATTATTTATTAACGTCACGCACGACCCGATATTTTATCGGCAATCATCGCTAGAGGGGAGGTCGTAGTTCTCCGAGCCTGTTCCGCACGATCGGCAGCGTGGTACGTTGCGTAGAGCGCCTGAACCGCAACCCAGCGCAGCGGCTCCACCTCCCAAGAACGCACCCGATGCCCCACCCAGGGTAGGTGGGTGATGTCGGAATCCACACCCAGGATCAGGTCGGCCAGTGTTCTTCCCGCGAGGTTGGTGGTGGCCACACCGGTTCCCACGTATCCGCCAGCCCACGCCATCCCCGTTTGAGTATCCAGCCCCACCGTTGCAGCCCAATCCCGGGGCACCCCCAGCACTCCCGACCACACGTGATCCAATTCCACACCGGCGGTTGCGGGAAAGAAGCGATTGAGTATCTCCCGCAGCATGGTCACGGTGCGAGGTTGAGTGTGGCCGTCAAGGTCGGTGCGAGAACCGTAGCGGTAGGGCACACCGCGCCCACCGAGCGCAATACGGTCGTCAGCGGTTCGCTGCGCGTACATATAGGCGTGAGCAAAATCTCCCAGCGTTTCGCGGCCTTCCCAACCGATGGTGTCCCAGATATTCTGCGAGAGCGGTTGTGTGACCACTATTGAGGAGTTCATCGGCAACCACGCCCGCTTGAGTCCCGCCAATTGAGACGTAAACCCCTCGGTTGCCCGAACGATGTACCGAGCCTCAACCTCACCGTGCTCGGTGAGCGCAAGGTGAGGACGGATCTCTGTTACCCGGGTATTTTCATAGATCTTAACCCCCAGGCTTTCTACCGAGGCGGCTAATCCACGCGCGAGTTTTGCCGGGTGAATCCGGGCGCAGTGCGGATGCCACAGGGCCGCGCGGGTTCCCACCACGTTGATCCTGGCCTGTGCAGCGACCGCATCCAGTAGCTCAACATCGGTGTTGTCCCACTGCTGCTCTGAGGCCGCGGCGGCTCGCAATCGACCCTCCTGTGCCTGATTGTACGCCACGCTAAACTCACCACCCTTGTGAATATCAGCCTCAATCCCCTCCGCGTGGGCAACCCGGATAACCTCATCAACCGTCTCATTCATCGCCGCCTGAAAGCGGTGGGCAGCGTCACGCCCGTGGCTGCGGACGTATTGTTCGCGACCTCCCGTGACGCTATTGGTGAGCCAGCCGCCGTTTCGTCCCGAGGCTCCATAACCGGCAAAGCGCTGCTCCAGGATCACCACCCGGAGATGAGGGGCCGCCTTTTTAAGGTAGTAGGCGGCCCAGAGGCCGGTGTATCCGGCCCCCACGATGACAATATCGGCGCGCATTGACCCGGGCAGCGTGGGTCTCGGCGCAGGATGCCCAATCTGCTCCCACCAGAACGAAACGTGACCGTCTACAATAGGCATCTTCTACTTTCCTCACTTGTGTTGTGTTCTGGGGAACGAGGCGAGTTTGTTCATCGCTCGGGCAGTTCAACGGCGTCGGCGGGGTTCCAGGCGAGTAGTGCGGAAGTTCCGGGGCTTCCCCGCCACCGAGGTTCTGCTCCATCGCGCACCACCCCGGTTGACCCATCGGGCAGAACACACTCGTATTTCCATCCGGATCCAAGATAAATGCTCTGCAAAACTGTCACGGGAACACTTCTGTGTCCGGCCGCAACCTCGGACTCTCTGGTGAGCAGCGTTCCCCGCTCCGGCCTCAGAACCGTGACCCTGCTCGATCCGGGGGTGCGAATCATGGCTGACTCCCCGATGAATCCGGCAACAAAGAGGGAGGAAGGCCGTTCGTAGAGTTCCTGCGCGGTTCCCACCTGTTCGATGTGCCCCTCGTTAAACACCGCAATCCGATCGGAGAGGGTGAGGGCTTCTTCCTGGTCGTGGGTGACAAACACAAAGGTGCGCCCCACCTCCCGGTGAATTCTGCGCAGTTCAAGCTGAAGTTTTTCGCGCAGATTTTTATCGAGCGCACCCAGTGGTTCGTCAAGCAGCAGGGCGGTCGGTTCAAAGACAAGCGCCCGGGCCAACACCACCCGCTGCTGCTGGCCACCCGACAGTTCCGCGGGGTACCTCTCTCCCAGAGCACCCAGCCCCGCGGTCTCTAGGGCACTGTTCACACGAATTTTTTGCTGGTCACGCGGCACCCCACGCCTCTTGAGCGGGAAAGCCACGTTGTCGGCCACAGTTAAGTGAGGGAAGAGGGCATAGTGTTGAAACACCACCCCGAGGCCGCGCTGGTGCGCGGGCACCCGATCGATTCGCTTGCCGTCGATCGTGATGGAGCCGCCGCTCAGGCTCGTAAACCCGGCTATCAGGTTGAGTGTTGTTGTCTTACCCGAGCCGCTGGGGCCGAGGAGCGTCATGAACTCCCCCGGCTCTACTGTGAGGGTTATACCGTCAAGCGCAACCGATCGGGGGTATCGTTTTGAGACGTTTTCGAGGTGAATCGGAACCCCACGGCTTTCGGGCGGTGCGCCCTCGCGGCTTTCCGGCGGGGTATCCTTTCCACGATCTGCGGGTGGCACACCCTCTCGATCCACGGGCGGCACACCTCCCTCGCGATTCGAGGAACTGCGCGGAATACTAGGCGAATCGCTGGGCACGATTTTTCCTTCCAATAACAAGCAGACCGATAATGACCAGCAGCGTTGTGATCACCAAAATCACGGTTGCCGCAGCGGCAAGTGTGGGATCGGTGTCACGCGTCACGCTGGCATACATGCGCACGGGCAGAGTTTCCAAATAGGGGCTCTTCACAAAAAGAGACAGCACAACCTCGTCAAACGAGGTGACAAAGGCAAAGAGCGCCCCCGAAACAAGCCCCGGAACAATGTTGGGCAGGGTCACCCGGAAAAAAGTTACCAGCGGCCCCGCACCCAGGCTGGCCGCGGCCTGCTCCAGGCGCGTATCAAAAACTGCGAGGCTGGCGGTGACCGAGATAATCACAAAGGGAACCGCCAGCACGGAGTGCGCAAGCACAAAACCCGTGAGCGTCCCGAGAATCCCCATCCTCAAGAAAATAGAGTAGATTCCGATGGCCGTGATGATCACGGGAACCACCATCGGTGCGAGCATCCCCAGGGTGAGGACGGTGGCCGCTCTTCGACTCACCAGACGAAACAGCCCCAGGGAAGCCATCACCCCCGCAACAGTCGATACGACAACAACCAACAACGCCACGAGCAGCGAGTTTGTCAGGGCCGCGGTCCAGCTGGGGTTCGTAAAGAATGACTCATACCAGCGCAGCGAATACCCCGAGGGCGGAAAAACCAGGGATGCTTTATCGGTAAAACTCAGGGGAATCACTACGAGTGTGGGCGCCACCAACCACACGGCCACGAGAACAGAGAATAGCCAGAGCAGCACCCTGGTCAGGCGGGTGTGACCAATCATGGCAACCCCCTCACGGGTGAACCGCGTTTTCCTCCGCGCCGGGCCAGAAGGGCTAGAACACCCAGAAGAACAAGCGTGATCAACAGGAGCACAACTCCGAGAGCCCCTCCACGGCCCCAGTTCAACAGCCCGCTCACCTGCGCGTAAATTGCCTGGGCCAGCATACTGTCCGAGGGGGAACCCAGCAGAGCAGGTGTGATGTAAAAGCCGAGGGCCTGAATAAACACCATGAGCGCGCCGGCAAAAACACCGGGCATCGAGAGCGGCAAGAACACCCGGCAGAAGGCGCTAAAGGGCCGCGCGCCCAGACTGCGCGCGGCATCCATCAGCCTTAAATCGATGCCCCGCATCACCGCGTAAAGCGGCAGAACCATAAAAGGCAGCAAAACCTGCACCAAACCGATCAGAACGCCCGTGGATGTTCTAATCAAGGCAAACGGCCCCAACCCGATCATTCCCAGCAGGCTATTCACCACCCCGGTATCTTGCAAAAGGATGATCCAAGCAAATGATCGAATCATCAGCGAGGTCCAGAACGGAACCAACACCATCACGATCAAGACAGTGCGAGCCCGGGGCCCAGCAATGAGCATGAGATAGGCATACGGATAGGAGAGCACCAGGCAGATCACGGTGGCCGCAAGCGCAATCACAAAGGTGCGGATGATGACGGCCACATTGGAGGGGGTGGTGAAGACCCACACATAGTTTTCTATTCCCGGGGCCGGGTCGGTCACACTCAGCCACATGCTATCGGCAAGGGAGGATGCAAACACCCCCACCAGCAGCGCACACACCGGAGCCAGGAGCAGAAGGGTGCGCAGCGGGGTGCGGCCCCCGGTCTTGAGGATGGAACTCACGATTAGCTCTGCATCCACTCAAGCCAAGCGGTGAGTTGTTCGTCATAGTTCTTACCCCACCAGGTAGCATTCGTAGGCACCATAACGCCCGCAACCTCGGGATTGGTTATCAGAAAGGACCGAGCCAACGCATCAAGCTGCGGCTGCGCGCCCGTGTGAACGGGCGAGTAGGAGGTAAGCTCGGTGAGTTTTGCCTGCTGCTCCGCACCCAGATAGTAGTTGATGTAGGCAAACGCTGCATCGGGGTTCCTGGCGTTTCTAGGCACGGCAAGCGCATCCATAATCACAAGCGACTCATCCCAGATGGGCGCGTAGGGAGCACCGTTATTGACCGCCTCATAACCACGGCCCGACCAGACCAGAGCCATGTCGGCCTCACCCGACTCCATCATCTGGGTGGATTCCGCACCGGTTTTCCAATAGATCAGGCTACTCTTGATGGTATCAAGCCTGTTGTAAACACGATCCATATCGAGCGGATAGAGTTCTTCTGCCGCCACACCGTCAGCCAGCAGCGCCCCCTCAAAGACTCCCGGACCAACGTCTTCAAACCCGGCGATAGCCCGCTTACCCGGGAACTTTACGGTGTCAAAGAAGTCGGACCACCCGGTCGGCGCGACGGGGTACTTCTCCGTGTTGTACATGATCACATAGCCGTATTGCATCGCAGGAACATAGCAGTCCCCCACAAGCCCCTCGGGAATATTAGAGGTATCAACAATGCTGGTGTTGAGGGGCATGAGCAAACCGTCTTCACCACACTGGGTTGCCGCCCAGATGGCATCCGTGTCGACAATGTCCCAGGTAACGTTACCCGATTGAACCTGCGCCTTGATCTTGGCGTACTCCATGGGTCCGTCATCAAGCATCCGGGCGCCGGAGGCCTCCATAAACGGCTTTGAAGCCGCAGCCACCTGCCCCTCCTGGTAGATGCCACCCCAGGATGCCAGGGTAAGATCTACGCCCTCCAGGGCATGCTGCCTTACCTCACCCGCAACCGCGGGACCGGATCCCAGGTCAACCTCCACGGCACCTCCACCAGAAGAACATCCAGCAAGAGCCACCACGGTAACGATTGAACCGAAGATAATACTGGCGCTTCTTTGCGTTTGTAACATGTCGTTCCCTTTTCTCATGCTGTAACTCTGCTGTTTTTTCATAATCGGCCCGTTACACACGGACGCTAGAGGGTGGGTGGGCTTGTGACCCACATCACCTCCGCCACCGTGTCACCCGCGTTAACAACACGATGTGGAACGGAACTAAGATATTCGATGCTGTCGTGTTTGTGCATCGCAATAACTTCGCTGCCCAAATAGAGCTCAACGCTCCCCTCAAGAACAATGAAGATTTCCTGGGCCCTACCGTGGGTGTACTGTTCGACGCCGGTAGAACCACCCACGGCAAAGGTGCCCGTGTAGATCTCCAGGTTGCGAACCGGAGACTGGCTAATAACCTGCTTCTGTGAGCCAGAGTCCATGAGGTACACCGGACGATCCGCAGCACGCACAACACCCCGCACGTGTCCAGTATTAGTGCTCAGCAAATCTGCAATCGACACCCCCAGGGCACCGGCAATCTTACGCATGGAAGAAATGCTGGCACTCACCCGATTATTTTCGAGCTGGCTGAGAAAACTTGAACTGACCCCCGCCGAAGCCGCAAGCGCTCGCAGGCTCAACCCACGAAGCTCTCGATACTCCGCAATCTTTTTCCCAAACCTGACTTCGTCGTCCACGCTTACCTCTGCGCCTGCAATATCTTCCACACAAACAAAGTGTTTACCTGTACTGAACACCCTGTTGATTTCGATTGACCTCAATGTACAGCAGCACTTCACGCTTGGCAAGGGTCAAACGTTGCTCATCTTAAAAACAACGGGCTCTCCGCACCTCTTGACGGCACCGACTTAAAGCTTGAAATAACTCCGTCACACTTGACATATTTTCTTTAATATGCAATCTTTAATAAAAATCAATACTTAGTTTAAATAAATATTAAATTAACGAATGTTTGATTTATGTTAATTTTTTCCTGGAAATAAATTATCCCCCACGGTCGCATTAACGCGGTTCAGCATTATCACTTTAAGTAATAAACTTAAGGAGCCGAAATGAACAAAAAACTATGGGCGACAGTAGCAGGAATTGCATTTATCTTGAGCACAGCTTCTGCAACGCCGACATTAGCAGCAAGTGTAACACCAGAATTTTCCACAGTCTCAGAACCAACGACCCCATCACCGTCGTCGAATTTTTTCGATGCGGAAGCCACAATTGACATGTTTATTGTTGCCGGAGACCTCTCACTCACAATTAGCGGACCCGGTGGTATAAATTTTTCGGGAACATTTCTCGGTGCCGGAGTTGGCGGGGGACACATAAAAGGAGGGTTCGATATAGAAAGCCTTGCCTGCGACCTTGACTGCATAGCCCAATACGGCACCTCTTTCAGGCTGGTCACTACAGCCACCATGACAAATGTCTACTTTTACGGAGACTACGGGTATGGTGAGGAGCTACTGGGAACCTTTGGAAGCATCGACACTCTCTATGGCGTGGGGGCTTTTACGGGCATTGGCTCATGGAGCAATAACCCCAAAGCGTAATCTGCACTTTGGGTGGGTGCCGCACTTTGCGCACCCACCCAAGCACAAGCTAACCCCACACAGCGCGAAATCCCTCTTCAATTGCACGTGCTAATTCCACGCGATCCTCCAGGGGGAGGAACGTTGCGGAGGCAGCATTAAGCTGGAACTGCTCAACATCTTCAAGATCGTACGAAAAAGCGTCTGCCAGAATAGCAATCTCACGGCTGATAGTGGTGCCGCTCATCAGGCGATTATCGGGGTTAACGGTGACGTTAAAACCTAGCTGGTAGAGAAGGTCAAAAGGGTGATCCTCAATATCGTCTCCCCACTCCTTAATAGCACCGGTTTGAAGGTTGGAGGTCGGGGCAAGCTCTAGGGCAATCCCCCTGTCTTTCACCCATTGAGCCATCTGCCCCACGACAACGTAGGTGTTTGCCTCATCCTGCGATGTGATCTCGATGTCCTCTGCCAGGCGCACACCGTGCCCCAGACGCAGCGCATAACCATCGTGAAGGGCTCCCCGGATTGAGTCAAGTCCCGCGGCTTCACCCGCATGAACGGTGGTGGGGAAAAAATTTTCGGCAAGGTAGCGGAAGGCTTCCGCATGCTCTTCAGGAAGGAACCCATCCTCCGGCCCGGCAATATCAAAGCCCACAACCCCGCTGTTCCTATGACGCACGGCAAGCTCCGCGATCTCCAGGCTGCGCTGGTTCTGGCGCATGGCGGTGATGAGCTGTCCCACGCCAATCTCTCGACCACCTTCGCTAGCCTCGACGATACCCGCCTCAAAACCCGCCTGAACGGCTTCCACCGCCCCATCAAGAGTGAGCCCGCCCCTGAGATGCTGCTCGGGGGCCCAACGCACCTCCGCGTAGATCACCCCGTCAGCAGCCAAATCCACAACAAACTCGCGAGCCACCCGGGTGAGATTCTCGGCGGTTTGCATGACGGCACCCGTTACCTCAAACGTCTTCAGGTAGTCAACGAGAGAGTCGGAGTCGGCGCTCGCCCGAAACCACTCATCTAGACTATGCGCATCATTCGCCGGTAGGGCGTAACCTATCTCGGAGGCAATTTCTACAATCGTCTGCGCCCGCAAGCCTCCATCCAGATGATCATGCAGCGAAACCTTCGGAAGGTTCTCAATGACTGTGCCATCGTGCAGGGTGTGAGTGGTGGGCATTATGATCCTCCTAGAGGTGAAGCGGCAGACGTGACTTTATGCAAGTACCACACCCATAAACTTATCGCTTTGCTCCGACACAGTCACGAAAAAATGAATCAAAATGCAAACAAGCTGTGTACCCTCTACCGATTTGCTCTTGTACCCGACGGGGTGGCGTTCATCTCACGAGCCATCACGCGGCGCAGTTGATCCGCGCTTGTAAAGCCCGACCTCTGCGCCACCTCCTCAACGCTCAGCTCATCGCACCTCTCGTCGTGGAGCATTGCGACCGCGTGCTCCAAACGTCGATGCTGAATCATCCCCGAAACGCTCTCCCCGCTTCCCGAAAAGAGACGCTGCAGAGACCTCACAGACATTCCATAGTGCGCCGCGACCTCCGAGGTAGAAAGCCCCGGAATAGAAAAATTTGAGGCGATGAAAGCGCGAATAATCGACCTCTCCTCCGCGCTAGGAGTAGAATCTCCCCCGTTCAGCCCTCCCGCCTCCGCAAGCAGAGCAAAAAGGGTCGCGTCAATGGCTCGGGTCACCCGAACCTGTTCTACAGGTAAAAGAGGAAAAACCTGAGGCCTCAGAAGCGCCTGGAAAAAAGCCCGAGAAGCCGTGGCCGTCAACGAGGAGGCAGGAAGGCGACGTATTCGGGTACTAGACAAGCTTCTCCCCTGCCGCTCAGCATCCCCACCCGGCAAAACCGTTTCAAAGAAGGGTGCGGTTTCCGGGCACGCTACCGTGAGCATCCGGGTACGCTCCGAAAACAGCATCGCGTAGGGTTCCCGCTCGCACACCACAACAGTTTCGCCCGCCGTTACGCGCGTTATACGGCCCCTCTGCCGATACGCAACCGTCCCCTCCAGAACAAAATTGTAGCGAATCCGAAACTCGCTCACATCATCGGGACTGTGAAAGTAGTTAAAAGGGGTCGCCGTGAACTTACGGATGCTATAAACCCCCACCTGCGCGCTCTTCGAGATCAACTCAAATGACTCGTGATCCCCCACAATTACCTGGGTCCCGGCCTCCAACATCCTGGCACCCTCCGGCCCGGCAAGATGTCTGATCGAAAGAGAGTTGTCACCCTGCTGCGACCGCGCTAAATGACGATGAAACAACATTAAATTTCCTTCTCCGTTGCACTCGCGATCTCATCACGAAGAGTGATGTCCGTGCCGTAGAAGAGACGCTGAAGCGAGCGCACAGATCGACCGTGGTGCTCCGCCACACGTGCAACCGTCAGGGATGCTTCATGCGCATGTTCGCGAATATATGCCAGAACCGATTCCCGCTGCTCGCTCTTTCGATCATCCGAGGTTCGAAAGGTTTCGATATACGAAAGGTGTAACTGCATAAAGAAAGTATCAATAACCTGGACTATCCGCCCCAGATCCCTCGGCGAGCGAGGGTAAAATCGCGGCTCAAAAAACTCAGCCAAAAAGGCCGCGGCCGCCACAGGTAAGGCCGACCCCGTTGAGAGCTTTCGCACAGCGTGCGGAAAGATAATAGCGCGGGACTCCAACATCTCCCTATCGACGGTAGTAAAAATAGCGCTCGAGTCCTCGTGAACCTCCGCCCGATACGATTGCCACCCGACCGCTACCGCACCATCTCCCCTCTGCAACACAATCTCACGACCGGCCTGGGTGACGGTTATAGAGCCCTTGAGAAGAAAAACAAGTCGAAGCTGCTCGGAGGAGTTATCCACCTTTGACCGCAAAATTGTCATCGGTCTCATATCAACGCGCCGCAGCGTGTAGTGCCCCAGCCGGACGGAAAGCTGCTCTAAATAAAAATCGGAGGGTCGCACGGGATCGATAACGGAAATCCCATTTAAACGAGCCAACCCCTCGCTTCCCACAAAGGAATCGCGCACAACAGTGTTATCTTGACCAGGATCAATACTCCAGAAGTCCGTTGTCATGAGGTAGTTCCTCACATCGTGTTACGAGGGGCGGGGGACGCCCAGCACCCCTCTCGGGCCGCCAGACACAGGTTGAGTGTGCTAAACCCTTCTCACGGGACACACGCTTGAATACACATTTTACTCGGCAATGATTTTCTCGGCGATAAGTGGACGAACCGCGGGGGCTTCCAAACCTATCGAGAGGGCACCCTCAACCGATTCAAGTGCCCTCTCAAAACGTGCCGGTTCATCAGCCGACAGGGTAAATAGGGCCTGACCCACGGACACGTAGTCACCGGGTCGCACGTGTAAATCGATCCCGGCGGCATGCTGCACCACGTCATCGGGCCGCGCGCGACCCGCACCCAAACGCCAAGCCCCGATCCCAAAGGGAAGCGCCTTAATATCGGTCACAAAACCCGTGGTTTCTGCGCGCACGGTGTGTGTTTCCCGCGACACGGGGAGCTCCGCATCGGGATCTCCGCCCTGAGCAATAATACTGCGACGCCACACGTCCATGGCTCGCCCGTCGTTCAGAGCCGCCTCGACGTCAGCATCCGGTTGCCCGGCAAGCGTCAGCATCTCCCGGGCAAGCGCCACCGTGAGTTCTACAACGTCGACGGGGCCTCCACCACTCAAAACCTCAACCGACTCGCGAACCTCGTTGGCGTTACCGATCGCAAGCCCGAGAGGCACGTTCATATCGGTGAGGAGAGCGCTCGTGTTTACCCCGGCATCCGTGCCCAATCGAACCATCGTCTGGGCAAGCTCACGAGATCGATCAATATCTTTCATAAAAGCCCCCGACCCAAACTTGACGTCGAGAACCAGGGAGTCCGTACCCTCCGCAATCTTCTTACTCATGATCGAAGAAGCGATCAGGGGAATCGCCTCGACGGTTCCCGTGATATCACGGAGAGCATAAAGTTTTTTATCAGCGGGGGCCAGCCCAGCACCCGCAGCACAGATCACCCCGCCGATATCACGCAATTGCGCAAACATCTGGCTGTTAGTGAGTTCCGCACGCCAGCCCGGAATGCTCTCAAGCTTATCGAGGGTTCCGCCGGTGTGGCCGAGCCCTCTTCCCGAAAGCTGCGGAACCGCAACCCCAAAAGCAGCCACCAGAGGCATCAGCGGAAGCGTGATCTTGTCTCCGACCCCGCCCGTGGAGTGTTTATCCACCGTCACCTTGCCCAGCCCAGAGAAGTTCATGGTCTCTCCGCTGGCAATCATCGCCAGGGTGAGGTCTTTAATCTCGCGTCGCCCCATACCGTTAAGGAAGATCGCCATACTGAGTGCCGCCATCTGCTCCGGAACAACATAGCCGCGGGTATAAGCGTCAACAAGCCAGTTGATTTCGTTGGTCTCTAACTCACCGCCGTCACGTTTTGTGTGAATCAGATCTACAACATCAAACTGCTCGATGCTCATCACGCACCCTTTCGATTTGAATTAAATTCTTCAAGCGTCCTGGGACCAAAAGCGTCGGGAAGCACCTCATCGATGGTGCGAAACCCGCTGACGGTGTCGAGAATCATCCCCTCGGCAGAGTGCTCAAAAAGCAGCTGCCGACAGCGCCCACAGGGCATCAACGGGCCGCCATTACCGTCAACACAGGCAAAGGCTACCAGCTTGCCTCCACCCGTCATCACAAGCGCCGATACCAACGCACACTCTGCACACAGGCTCAAACCGTAGCTGGCGTTCTCGACGTTGCATCCCGACACTATGCGACCGCTTTCGGTTATTGCGGCGGCGCCAACAGGAAAGTTCGAGTAGGGAACGTAGGCACGCTTCATCGCAACGGTGGCGGCAGCACGCAGCGTTTCCCAATCAAAGTCTTTTACAGAAGGCATAGTCATGCAAGGCTCCTACGACTTAACATACGGTTTACCGGCTGCCGCGGGGCCCCTCACCTGACCCACCAAACCGGCTACGGCAAAGATCGTGACCACGTAGGGCAGCATGAGCATAAACTCGCTCGGGATCGGGGAACCGATAACACCCAAAACGTTTTGCAGATTCGAGGCAAATCCAAAGAGCAGCGCCGCCAGGGTGGCACGAATAGGATTCCAACGGCCAAAAATCACGGCCGCCAGGGCGATAAAACCGAGCCCCGCGGTCATCTCTTTCTGGAAAGCCCCCACCGAACCCAGGGTAAAGAAGGCACCACCGAGACCCGCGATTGCGCCCGCCAGGCTCACGTTCCAAAAACGCCACACATTCACCCTGATACCAACCGTATCGGCCGCTTGGGGATGTTCGCCCACAGCCCGCACCCGCAAGCCCCACTTGGTGTGGAAGAGCCCGTAGTACACCAGTCCCACAACCACGTACATAATGTAGATGATCACGGTCTGGCGGAAAAGAACCGGTCCGATAATCGGGATATCGCTCAGAAGCGGGATGGGGACACGAGCAAAACGCTCCGGTGAGTTGAGAACCTCTGGGTTAGCGGTAAGCACTTGAGAAAACAGGAAGTTCGTCAGCCCCAAGACCAGCACGTTAACCACAACACCCACGATGACCTGATCGACCAGGTATTTGATAGAGAAGGCCGCAAGTACAAACGACACCAGTGTGCCCGCAACCATGGCGGCAAAAAGCCCGGCATACTGGTTGCCCGTGATGCTGGCAACCACCGCAGACATGAAAGCTCCCGCCAGAAGCTGACCCTCAATCGCGATATTGACAACACCAACACGCTCTGAGATCACACCACCTAGCGCGCCAAAGATCAGGGGCGCGCTCAGCGCTACGGTTCCGGTGAGAAGGCCGGTGAGCGGGAGCGTGGCTCCCGCCGATGCCCACGTAAGCAACCCCAACATAAAGATAAACGCAAAGAGGACGCTCCAATAGAGGGGCATCTTACGCAAACGGCTCACATAGTAGGCGCTGAGAGCGGTGAGTAGCCAGAGAATCACCACCACCACAATCCCCGTTGCCCGAACGGGGAACTCTATCGGAGGGATCTGAAACACGTCTTCCGCGGTGGCGGTGCTCACGGTACTCACACCGTCGCGCGCGAGAAACACAAAAAGGATCAGCGCCAGAGCCGAAAATAGAGCAAAAATTACGGGGAGCTTCCAGCTTCTGCGCATCACCACGGTGGGCGTTGTGGCCTCGTACGAGGGGATAGTCGGGTGGGACTCCACCAGACCCTCCGTGCCTACGTGGGGCAGCCCCTCTTCTGGAGCCGAATTATCTGTCGTGTGAGGGATTTTGGAAGACACTTTATACCGCCTCCTGCTTGATGTTTTTAGCTGAGACGGCCTGCGCTAGGGCGAGTGTCTTGGCCGGATCTGGTAGACGGAATATCGCGCGCACAAGCGGCGGAGCCGCAATAAAGAGAACGATCATAGACTGAACCAC
This sequence comes from Lysinibacter sp. HNR, assembly GCF_029760935.1. Classification (NCBI taxonomy): domain Bacteria; kingdom Bacillati; phylum Actinomycetota; class Actinomycetes; order Micrococcales; family Microbacteriaceae; genus Lysinibacter; species Lysinibacter sp. HNR. Next base: position 2,498,528 of record NZ_CP121684.1, read on the forward strand.
AAGCACGATATCGATGGGAACCCCCTCGGAGGCCTGCATCGAAAACCCACCCGCTTTAAAGGCGCCAAAGAGGATTCCCGCGGCAAAAATTCCCCAGGGCCGCGAACGCCCCAGAAGAGCAACCGTGATGGCATCAAAACCGATTCCCGCGTCAATTCCCGAACCAAAACCGGTTTTCACCGTGCCGAGCACCTGCGAGACGCCGGCGAGCCCCACCAGGCCACCCGAGATGAGCATGGCATACACGTACATCATCTTCACGTTAATACCGGCAACCCGTGCGGCACTCGGGTTTTCGCCCACTGCACGAAATTGGAAACCCAGGTTTGAGCGGCTGAACAACCACCACACCAGAATAGTTGCCAGAACCGCCAGCACAAAGCCCCAGTGCAGCGAATACTGCGTGCCAAAGAGCGGTGGGAAAATGGCGGTCTCCGACATGGGAGGGGTCTTGGGGTTGTTACTTCCCGGAGCCTGAAGCAGGTTGGGGGTTCTCAGCATCCACGAAATGAGATAGAAAGCCACGTAGTTGAGCATGATGGTCAGGATGACCTCGTGTGCACCGGTTCGAGCTTTTAAAACACCCGCGATACCGGCCCACAGAGCCCCGCCAACCAGACCGGCAAGAACGGCCAGGGGAAGGTGAATGAACATGGGCAACTCGAAGGAAAAACTCACCCAGCCCGCGGCTGCCGCGGCAATCAAGATCTGCCCGCGCCCACCGATGTTGAACATACCCACCCGGAAGGTGAGGCCAACACCCAATCCAGCAACAATCAGGGGTGTTGCAAAAAGCAGGGTGTCGGTGAGGGGTTTAATTCCCGCCTCAAACGTGTCCCTGCGGAAGTTATACACGGACCCCTGAAAAAGCGTGCTGTAGGCTCCCGACACTGAGTTCCAGATAGCCGCAAAGGTGTCTCCGGGCCGGGCAAAGAAGTAGCCGGCAGATTCCTGAACCGACTCATCGGTGAGCGCGATGAGTATCCCACCCACCACAATCGAGAAGAGAACCGCAAATACGGAGATCATGGCGTTGCCACTCACAATTTGCCGCAGCGCTATGTTCCAGCGCGAGGGCAGCTTTTCGGTATCTTGCGCGCCATTCTGGCCCTGCGTATCGCCTTGACCCGGCACGTTGTCTTTACCCTGGGGCGGTGCCTGCCCCGCATTCTTATCGGTCACGCCGCCTCAATCCCCTCGGGTTTCTCGCCGGCCATCATGAGACCCAGCACATCTCGCGGGGTATCCCCCGGAACGATTCCAACAATTTCCCCCCTGTACATCACGGCGATTCTATCGGCCAGAGCGGCAACCTCGTCGAGCTCCGTCGACACAACGATCACGGGAATCCCCAGGTCGCGCGTTTCAACAATTCGCTTGTGCACAAACTCGATCGACCCCACGTCCAGGCCGCGCGTGGGCTGGGCCACCACAAGCAAGCGCAGCTCCTTGCTGATCTCGCGGGCCAAAACCACCTTCTGCTGGTTCCCCCCCGAGAGCCGCCCCACGTGCGTGCCAATCCCCTGAGCCCGGATATCGTATTCCCGGAGCTTTTCCTCGGCAAAATCGTTGAGATACTTGAGCTGTAGGTTGACCCCCTTGACAAAGGGTAGTTGATCCGCTCGGTCGAGCATCAGATTTTCGGCGATTGTAAACTCCGCGACCAAGCCGTCTTGGTTACGATCTTCCGGGACAAAACCCACACCGCTGTTAAGAACCTGCCGCACGGAGCGTCCGATCAACTCTTTTCCGTCGAGAGTGATCGACCCCAGCACCTGCGGTTGCAACCCCATAATCGCCTCGGTGAGCTCGGTCTGGCCGTTGCCCTGTACCCCGGCAATAGCCAAAATCTCCCCGGCTCGAACCTCGCACGAGAGGTTGTTCACCACCGTGTGTCCGCGGGGATCAACCACCGTAACTCCTGTGAAGGACAGGGCCGGCTCCCCAGGCGTAGCTTTTTCTTTCTGAACCGTGAGCTCAACGGCGCGCCCCACCATGAGAGAGGCCAGCTCCTGATTACTCGCGGTGGGTTCGGCCTCGCCGACAACGGTACCCAAACGGATGACCGTGATGCGGTCCGCCACCTCACGCACCTCTCGTAGCTTGTGCGTGATAAAGACAATGGCGGTGCCCTCTTCGCGCAGCTGTTTCATCACAGCCATCAGCTCGTCTGTTTCCTGCGGGGTGAGCACCGCCGTGGGCTCATCAAAAACCAAAACCTTTGCGTCCTGCGACAGCGCCTTAATAATCTCTACCCGCTGCTGTACACCAACGGGAAGGTCCTCAATCAGGGCATCCGGGTCTACGTCGAAACCAAACCTCTCGGAGATCTCCCGCACCCGCTTGCGCGCTGTATCCAGGTCAAGTTTTCCTCCCAGCTTGGTGGTCTCGTGCCCCAAAGCCACGTTCTCCGCAACCGTAAACACCGGGATAAGCATAAAGTGTTGGTGCACCATGCCAATTCCGGCTTTCATCGCATCACCTGGACCGCTAAACTTCTGAACCGCATCATCCAGAAGAATCTCACCCTCATCGGCCTGATACAGACCGTATAAAACGTTCATCAGGGTGGACTTACCGGCACCGTTCTCACCGAGAAGGGCGTGAATTTCTCCCGGCTGCACAACAAGGTCAATGTGGTTGTTTGCAACCAATTGACCAAAACGCTTTGTAATACCGCGCAACTCAAGCTTCATAATAAATCTATCCGGTTCACTCGGGTGGGGGATAAGTCAGATCGTATGGGGAGGACTGCTCACAAGCTGCCTCTCCCCATACGCACAAAGCACTATCTTAACTTAATTACTGCTTGGGTGATGCATCCGAGGTAGCTGTGATGGAGCCATCGATCAACCCGGCCTTCACCGTTTCCAGTTCATCTGCAAGCGTGGCAGAGACCCGCGACTCCCACTCATGGAAGGGGGCGATTCCCACACCACCGTTTTCAAGCGTTCCAACAAAAGGTGTGTTATTGAAGTTACCCTTGGCCGCTGCCAAGACGCTCGCCTCAACACCCTCTGCGAGTCCCTTAAGAACGGAGGTGAGATACATTGACTGAAACTCCGGAGCGCTCTCGAACAGGTCGGCATCAACACCGATGATCGCAACATCTTTACCCGAATCGGTGATAGCCGCCGCGGCGCTCCTAAAGATTGGTCCACCAACCGGCATAATAATATCGGCGTTCTGATCGATCAGCGCCGTTGCCGCAGACTTTGCGGTCTGGTTAGCCTCAAACCCGCCGGTAAAGCTGCCCGTTTGCGTCTTGTAGTCCCAACCCAGAACACTCACGTTGGTGCCCTTCTGCTGGTTGTAGTACTCAACCCCCTGCACAAAGCCGTCCATGAAGATCGTTACAGAGGGGATCTGAGCCCCACCAAACGTTCCCACAACGCCGGTCGTGGTGGTGTCGGCGGCAACGTATCCCGCGAGGAATGCCGCACCAACGGTGTCAAAGATAATCGACTGCACATTGTCGATACCCATGTCGTCAACATCAACAATCGCAAAGTTGACATCAGGGTTGGCCTGGGCTGCCTCCGCCGTGGCCTCCGCAATTTTAAAACCGACACTCACGATAATTTCGCAACCGGCATCTACCATGCTGTTGAGGTTGCTGGGGTAATCGGTCTCGGCATTTGACTCCACCTCGCGTGACTTCACGCCCAACTGCTCAGTCGCGGCCTGAAGACCTTCAAAGCTGAGCTGATTAAACGAGTTGTCATCAAAGCCGCCCTCGTCCGACACCATGCAGGGCATAAAATCATTTGATGCGGCCGATCCCCCGCCATTTTTGTCTGGGGCAGTGCCACAGGCCGAGAGCAGGGCAACAACACCCACCGATGCAAGAGCGCTGAACGCAGTCTTACGCGATATTATCTTCACTTTCATCCTCCAAGATATGATCCGCATTGTGTGAGCGCGAACCTTAGTAATCCTTTCACGTTACCCATTATCACGGGGAAAAACAGCTAATTTTGCCACCCTGCAATCAAACGGTTACAAAACGGGAATGGTTTTCATTTCGTGACGTTCGCGGGCGCGCTCTGGGACTCAACAACGATCTCTCCCGAAATAATCTTTTGACGCAGGTTCTCTATCTCCGCTTCAAGCTCCGCTGAAACAGCACTCTGCTGCTCATGGAACGGGGCAATGTCAACACCCCCGTTTGCCAACGTTCCCACAAAGGACTCATTCGCGAATGTGCCCTCCAGGTCGTCCGTCACGATTTCCTGGATAGCGCTTCCCGCGTTTTTCAGCACGCTCGTGAGCACTATCGAGCGAAACTCCGACGACAGCGTCTCATACCCGTCATTGTCCACCCAGATAATAAGCTTATTTTCGTCGAGCGCGGCGGCGGCCGCCCCCTCGCCCACCTGAGCGGCAACCGGCATAATCACGTCTGCACCCGCATCAATGAGGGTCTGCGCCGTGGTCTTACCCTTGGCCACATCCTCAAAGTCACCGGTAAAGACACCTATCTGTGTGTCCTTGTCCCAACCCAAGGCCTGAACCTGAGTTCCGTGCGCCTCGTTATAGGCACCCACTCCATCAACAAACCCGTCCATAAAAAGTGTGACGGGCGGTTGCTGGCCCCCGCCAAACGTTCCTACAACACCCGAACGAGAAGCACCCGCCGCCAGATAACCAGCCAGGTAAGCAGCTTCAGCAGTGTTAAAAACCATGGATTTAACGTTCTCCGCCTCTACCTGCTCATCAACAATGACAAAGTGAGTATCGGGGTTGGACAGGGCCTGCTCCTTAGTAGCCTCCGCCAGATCCCATCCCACCGTGACAACCAAATCACAACCCGACTCGACAGCCTGCACCACGTTGGGAGCCAGATCGGTCTCGCTTGTCGAAACAATCGCCTGGGTATCGATTCCCTGGTCCTCACGAATCTGTTTGAGGCCCTCCCACGTTGACTGATTAAAAGAGCGATCCTCCAGACCGCCCGAGTTTGTGACCATTCGGGCACAGTACGAGGAGGTGACCTGAGGCTCCTCCACGGTGTCCTGGGGGGTGGGGGCCTGTTGGCAAGCGCTCATGACAATTGTTATCGTGACGACGCCTATAACAGCAGCGACCCTGGTCAAAACATACATGGTGTTACTACTCCTCTTAGCCACCCTGCGCGAATTATTACCCGTACCGCACGGTTATCCGCCCAGCTACGTTATTTATAAAACCGTACTCTCTCCGGAGCGTTTCACAAGATCAACAACCGACTTGACCTTCTGCGCGTTTTCTTTGGTCGTTACGAGCAGCACGTCCGGGGTATCAACAACAACGATGTTCTCCATCCCAATCAGCGATATCAAACGCCCCGATTCAGCAACAACAATACCGTTAGAAGCGTCAGACAGGATGCGAGCGTTCTTCCCTAAGACCGCCAGATCGTTTGGCCGACCCCGGCTCAATAGTTTTGCCACATTGGCAAAATCACCCACGTCATCCCACTCAAAGTGGGCGGCTACGCAGGCCATGATTCCCCGGGCAGCCGCCGGTTCCGCAACCGTATAGTCAATCGCAACCTTGGGCAGACCCTCCCATACCCGCTCAATAGCCCTGTCTCTTTTGGGCGTATCCCATACCCGAGCGAGACCCCGCAGGCTCTCCACCAATTCGGGTTCGGACTGCGCCATCTGGTCAAGCAGAACATCTGCGCGTGAGATAAACATTCCCGCGTTCCACAGGTATTCACCGCTCTCGAGGTATTTCCTCGCGGTTGGCGCATCCGGTTTCTCGACAAAGGAAAACACCTCGTAGCTGTCACGCCCGCCGAGCGTCTCAATAGGTTTGCCCCTGCGAATATAACCGAACCCAGTAGAGACCTCGGTGGGGGCAATACCTATCGTTACTATTCGTCCGGTATCTGCCAGCTCTATGGCCTCGGTAACAGCCCTTTGAAACAACAGAGGCCCACGAATAACGTGATCCGCCGCAAACGAACCGACCACGACCCCGGGCTCACGGTGTTCAAGAATAGCCGCAGCCAAACCAATAGCCGCCGACGAGTCTTTGGGTCCCGGCTCAAGCACAATGTTATCGTCGGGTATCCCCGGCAGCTGTTCACACACCGCACTGCGGTGGCTCCGACCGGTAACAACCATAATGCGCTCCGGACTGGTAAGAGACTCCATACGATCCCAGGTGTCACGGAGAAGAGACTGACCGGAGCCCGTGAGATCAAGCAAAAACTTTGGAGCGTTCGCACGGGAAAGGGGCCACAGACGAGACCCCACACCGCCCGCAGGAATGATGCTGTAAAAACGCTCGGTTATTCGCGTTGAATTAGCCATAAGCACGAGTCTATCCAGCAGTCAACTGAATAAAAGCTCCCTACCCGGCAGTTTTGCACCCGGGAGAACGTCTCAGAGAGCGACGACCAGGCATTTCCTCTCCCAAAAGGACTCGCCCGTATAACAACATCGTCACGATCATAAACGCCCTTCATCCTGACACAAGAATCAATAGGGTAATTTTAGGGAATCCTAACCAGCACGGCCTCCGCAAAATAGGTAAACTTATTCACACGCGTAGCACACATCCACAGTATGACGCGGAGTAAAACCCTAAAACACACCGCGACTAAACAGCCAAGGAGGGTTGTTCGTGTCAACTTCGACAGGAACCCTAACCGGGGACACCGATCCCGCAAAGAGAAAAAAGCGTAAGGCACCAGCCGGAACGCTCTATCGAGGTACCGAAGGAATGTGGTCCTGGGTACTGCACCGCATTACCGGTATGGCAATCTTCTTCTTTCTTCTGGTGCATATTCTGGACACCGCTCTGATTCGCGTGAGTCCGGAGGCTTACAACGCGGTAATCGGCGTCTATAAGACCCCCATCATGGGCCTGGGTGAAGTTGCGCTTGTTGGGGCCATCGTCTTCCACGCCTTTAATGGCCTACGTATCATCCTGATCGATTACTGGCGCAAGGGAACCCAGTATCAAAAGTACATGTTCTACGTGGTCATCGGTCTGTGGGTTGTCACCATGGCAGCCTTTGTCCCCCGCCACCTCATGAACGTTTTTGGTCACTAGAGAGAGGTGCAGCACAGCATGACCGCTATTCAATCACCGCGTGTCCCTACCGCACCCAGACGACGGGGTATTAACTGGGAAAAATGGGCCTGGCTCTACATGAGGATTTCCGGGGTTCTCCTCATTGTGCTTATCTTTGGTCACCTCTTTGTGAACCTCTGGCAGGGAGACGGGGTCAGCGCCATCGACTTTGCCTTTGTTGCGGGAAAGCTTGCTAACCCGTTCTGGCAGGTGTGGGACTGCGCCCTGCTCTGGCTAGCCCTCATCCACGGCGCCAATGGAATGCGCACACTGGTCAACGACTACGCCACCAAACCCCTCGTCAATAAAGTTTTGAAGTGGGCACTCTTCCTCTCGGCCGCGATGCTCATACTCCTGGGAACCCTCGTGATCTTCACGTTTGATCCCTGCCCCGCGGGTGCACCATCAGACCTGGTTGCAAGCTTTTGCCCCGTTGACTAACCTCCACTCATGCGGGCGGGTTCCATCGGCCCCCTGCACCACCGCTAAGAATTTCGAAAGAGTTGTTCGTGAATAGCACCCCACATGTTGAAGCAGATGACGTAAAGATCGTAGACGGCATCCACTACCACCAATACGACGTTGTTATCGTTGGTGCGGGTGGTGCCGGTATGCGCGCCGCCATAGAGGCCGGCCCCAAGGCAAAAACCGCCGTCATCACCAAGCTCTACCCCACCCGCTCACACACCGGCGCAGCCCAGGGAGGGATGGCGGCCGCACTTGCCAACGTGGAGGAGGATAACTGGGAGTGGCACACCTTTGACACGGTGAAGGGTGGCGACTATCTGGTTGACCAGGATGCGGCCGAAATCCTGGCAAAAGAGGCCATCGACGCGGTTATTGACCTCGAAAATATGGGCCTTCCCTTTAACAGGACTCCCGAGGGCAAGATTGACCAGCGCCGTTTTGGCGGGCACACCCGCGACCACGGTAAGGCCCCGGTGCGCCGCGCCTGCTACGCCGCCGATCGCACCGGACACATGATCCTCCAAACCCTATTTCAGAACTGTGTGAAGCTGGGGATCAACTTCTACAACGAGTTCTACGTGCTCGACATGGCGATGACGGAGGTTGATGGCGTTCAACAGCCCTCCGGTGTTATCGCCTATGAGTTAGCAACCGGAACCCTGCACGTGTTCCAGGCAAAGTCAATCATCTATGCAACCGGCGGCTTCGGAAAGATCTTTAAGACAACCTCCAACGCCCACACTCTCACCGGTGACGGAATCGGGGTGGTCTGGCGCAAGGGACTACCCCTCGAAGACATGGAGTTTTATCAATTCCACCCCACCGGCCTGGCCGGGCTGGGCATCCTTCTCACGGAGGGAGCCCGCGGTGAGGGAGCCATCCTCCGCAACGCGTCCGGTGAGCGTTTTATGGAGCGCTACGCCCCCACCATCAAAGACCTCGCACCTCGCGACATCGTTGCTCGCTGCATGGTGCAGGAGGTTCTTGACGGCCGTGGTGCCGGCCCCAATAAAGACTACGTCTACCTGGACTGCACACACCTCGGTGCCGAGGTTCTTGAGACAAAACTCCCCGACATCACCGAGTTTGCCCGCACCTACCTGGGAGTGGACCCGGTTGTTGAGCCCGTGCCGGTATTCCCCACCGCCCACTACGCCATGGGGGGCATCCCCACCAATATCCACGCCGAGGTACTGCGCGACAACACCACGGTTGTCCCCGGCCTCTACGCGGCCGGGGAGTGCGCGTGCGTCTCCGTTCACGGCTCCAACCGATTGGGAACCAACTCGCTCCTCGACATTAACGTGTTTGGAAAGCGCGCCGGAAACGCGGCCGCTGACTATGCAAACGGCGCTGAATTTGTGCCGCTTCCCGAAGATCCCGCCCGCGAGGTCCGTGAGTTGGTCGAAAGCCTGCGCAGCAGTACCGGAACCGAGCGTCTGGCAGACATTCGTCGCGAACTCCAAGAGTCTATGGACCGTGGAGCCCAGGTTTTCCGCACCGACGAGTCGCTGGGCGAGGTGCTCGGCGTGATCCACGACCTTCGTCAGCGCTACAAAAACATTTCGGTTCAGGACAAGGGCCAGCGCTACAACACCGATCTGTTGGAGGCCATCGAACTGGGCTTCCTGCTCGATCTGGCCGAAGTACTCGTTTTTGCCGCCCGCAACCGTAAAGAAAGCCGCGGCGGACACATGCGTGACGACTATCCTGAACGTGACGATAAAAACTACATGAAACACACCATGGCCTATCTCACGGGGGATCCACACTCACCCAACCCGGAGGATCACATCCGCCTGGACTGGAAACCCGTGGTTCAGACCCGCTACGAGCCGATGGAAAGAAAGTACTAAGATGAGTGCCGCAATCGCCGAGGCAACCACACCCGCCACCCCCGAAGCCCACGAATCATTCACCGTGACCCTCATCGTGAGGCGCTTTGACCCGGAAAAAGACGAGGAACCACGCTGGCAAGATTTTGATGTTCAGATGTACCCCACGGACCGCATCCTGGACGCCCTGCACCAGATCAAGTGGGAGCAAGACGGCTCCCTCACGTTCCGTCGCTCCTGTGCCCACGGTATCTGTGGATCGGACGCCATGCGTATTAACGGACGCAACCGTCTCGCCTGCAAAACGCTCATCAAAGATCTCGATATCACAAAGCCCATCTACGTGGAGGCAATCAAGGGTCTGCCGCTTGAAAAAGACCTCATCGTTGATATGGAACCTTTCTTTGCGTCATATCGTGAGGTACAGCCGTTCCTGATGGCTAATTCCGCACCGAGCAACGGCGACAAAGAACGAATTCAATCCATCGCCGATCGTGAGCGCTTTGACGACACCACCAAGTGCATCCTCTGCGCGGCGTGCACCTCAAGCTGTCCCGTGTTTTGGACCGACGGCCAGTACTTTGGGCCCGCCGCTATCGTCAACGCGCACCGGTTTATCTTTGACTCGCGCGATGATAATGCCCAGGTCCGCCTCGATATCCTCAACGATAGGGAGGGTGTGTGGCGCTGCCGCACCACCTTCAACTGCACCGATGCGTGCCCACGAGGAATTCAGGTAACCAAGGCCATCGCCGAGGTCAAACAGGCCATCCTGCGCGGGAAGCCATAACCAACGATTGAGGCACCCCACACCCGTACAATCCCGACGAGGTGAACGGGACTGGCTCGACGCCCGTGACAACCTCACCGAGCCGGTACTAATCTGGTGACGTGGGATACAGAGAGAAAGTCGCCCAAACCAAGTCGCTAGTAACACGCGTCAGCGCGTGGGTACGAACTTTACGGATCACACGAGTACTCCTGCGCTTTACAGCCAACGGGGGCAACCTTCTCGCCGCTGGAATGTCTTTTAAGGCGATCTTTGCAATCTTTGCCGCACTCTGGGTTGGATTCGCCACGTTTGGGCTGTTTTTGCAGCAAAACAAAGACCTCCAGACCGGTGTCATCACCTGGATCAATCAGCGCATCCCCGGCCTTATCGGCCCGAACGGTGCCGTTGACCTCGGCTCGCTCCTCGAGGCGCAAATCCTGGGGTGGACGGGTGCTATCGCGGCGGTCTCCCTGCTCTTTGTGGCGGTGGGTTGGCTCGCAACCGCGCGCGAGGCAATTCGCCGCATGTTTGGGGTACCGTGGAAACCCGACAACAACATCCTCATGAAGGTTCGCGATTTTGCTCTCGCCGCGATACTGGCGATTGCAATTCTCGTTTCGGTTGGTCTGACGGTTGTGAGCAGCACCCTCCTGCGGGACACCCTGATGTATGTGGGGGTTGAGAGCGACTCGTGGTTTGTCGGGGGTGCCACCCGTGCCGTCGCCCTGGCAATCATGTTTATTTTTGACACCCTCGTACTGGCCGCAACCTACAGAATACTCTCGGGGGTGGCCGTCAACGGAAAAATTCTCTTTCGGGTTGCACTCGTGGTTGCTGCTGTTCTCTCCGGTATGAAATTGCTCGGGTCTCAGCTTCTAGCGGGTGCCAACGGCAACCCCCTTCTCGCCTCGTTTGCCACATTTATCGGATTACTCATCTGGTTTAATCTGATCTGTCGTGTCATTCTTCTGGGAGCCGCCTGGATCGCAATCGAGTCTGAGGATCGTTTTGGTTCTGTGCCTGCCAACGAAGGCGAGGATGAGCACGATGAACGCACCCTGTTCGCATAGGCACGATGACACGCGTCCCGCGTGAGCAGGCGGAAAAGCCCCCGCTAGGAAACTATGATCCTTGCGATGAAGACTTGCCACCTCACCGAGCAGCAGCACACTATAGACTTGTGGAATGGCCTCTTCACCCCTGAGAATCGCGTCGATTAACACCAATGGTATTCGAGCCGCCTATCGCAAAGGCATGGCGGAGTGGCTGGCAGGTCGCAACATCGATATTCTCGCTATCCAAGAGGTTCGCGCATCTACTGAAGACATTCAGGGACTCATGGGTGACGAGTGGCACATCCTGCACGATCCCTGCCACACCAAGGGACGTGCCGGAGTTGCCATCGCCAGCAGGATGCCCGCACTCGCACACCGCACCACCCTGGGCGGCGGCGATACGGAAGCTCCAGACTATGTTGATAGCTCGGGTCGGTGGCTCGAGGCCGACTTTGAGATTAACGGCAAAACCATCACGGTGGTGAGCACCTACGTGCACTCGGGAGAGGTGGACACTCCCAAGCAGGAGGCCAAGTGGCTTTTTCTCGACGCGATGACGCACCGCCTCCCCCAGATGGCACACGAGCGCGAACTCGCCGTTATTGTCGGCGACCTTAACGTTGGTCATCGCGAACTAGACATTAAAAACTGGCGCGGTAACGTCAAACGATCAGGTTTTCTCCCGCGCGAACGCGCCTACTTCGATCGATTTTTTGGCCCTCTCGGCGCAGAGGTTGTTGGGGCCGACGAGAGTGTCGCACCCGGCCTGGGCTGGGTTGATGTCGGCCGCCAATTTGCTGGCGAAGTCGACGGACCCTACACCTGGTGGTCCTGGCGCGGCCAAGCGTTTGACAACGACACGGGTTGGCGCATCGACTATCAGGTTGCCACCCCATCGCTTGCCGATCTGGTTATTGGTTACGAGGTTGACCGAGCAGAATCTTATGACACCCGGTGGAGCGACCACGCCCCCGTTATTGTCGACTACAACATCTAAACCCCCGAAAGAACTCCGTCACTCATGAGCAACAAGCCCATTATTTTTTCCGGCATGCAACCCTCCAGCGGTTCGCTACACATTGGCAACTACATTGGGGCTCTGACCCAGTGGGTGGAAATGCAAGAGACCTTCGACGCCTACTTCTGCGTGGTCAACCTGCACGCCATCACGGTGCCACAGGATCCGGCGGAGCTTGCCGCCCGCACCAGACTCACGGCGGCACAGTACATCGCGGCGGGAATCGACCCGGAAAAGTCCACACTTTTTGTCCAATCGCACGTTCCCGCGCACACAGAACTCGCCTGGGTTTTAAACACCATCACCGGCTTCGGCGAAGCGGGGAGGATGACGCAGTTTAAAGACAAGTCCCAGCGTCACGGTTCTGACAAATCGTCGGTGGGTCTCTTCACCTATCCCATGTTGATGGCGGCAGACATCCTGCTCTACCAGGCAAACACGGTTCCCGTGGGCGAGGATCAGCGCCAGCACGTTGAGCTCACCCGAAACCTAGCGGAGCGCTTTAACTCCCGCTACGGTCACACGTTCACCATACCCACCCCCCAGATCCAAAAAGAAACAGCCAAGATCTACGATCTCCAGGATCCGGAAAGCAAGATGTCAAAATCTGCCGCCTCGGAGGCCGGCCTGCTCAGTATCCTGGATGACCCCGCGGTCACCACCAAAAAAATTATGCGGGCGGTGACAGACGCTGACGGGGAAATCCGCTTTGATCGAGAGAACAAGCCGGGAGTCTCCAACCTCCTCACGATCTTTGCAGTTCTCTCGCATCGCAGCGTTGAGTCCGTGCAGAATGAGTTTGCAGGCAGGGGATACGGTGATTTCAAAAAGGCCCTGGCCGAGATCGTAGCCGAAACGTTTACGCCCATTCGTAACCGCACGAACGAACTGCTTGATGACCCGGCGGAGCTGGACCGCATCCTGTTTACCGCCGCTGAGAGGGCAAACGCAACCGCCAACCAGACGCTTAACACGGTCTACGACAGGGTCGGTCTCCTGCGCAGATAAGAGACCTCCTCGAGGGGGCGTTGCCGGGGTCGACAAGACTTGCGGTCAGGCTTGCGCGGCCCACAGCGCGACTCCCAGTGCCCCGCGCTTTAACGCAAGAGCGGGTTTTCGTGCAAAACGGCTGTTTGCACGAAAACCCGCTCCGTGTTGTAGCTCAGGATCTAGACAACGTCCTCGTCCACCCACTCGAGGGTCTTTGTCACCGCTTTTTTCCAGTTGCGGTAGAGACGGTCACGCTCGGCCTGGTCGAGGCGTGGCTCCCAGCGCTTGTCCTCCTGCCAGTTACCCCGCAGGTCATCAAGACCCGCCCAGAAGCCCACCGCAAGTCCCGCCGCGTAAGCGGCGCCTAGCGCAGTGGTCTCCGCAACAACGGGGCGCACAACGGGAACCCGAAGCATGTCCGCCTGGAACTGCATCAGGGTGTCGTTAGCGGTCATTCCACCGTCGACCTTAAGCTCGGTGAGCGGAACCCCGGCATCAGCGTTTACAGCGTCGAGAACCTCGGTGCTCTGATAAGCGGTGGACTCCAGCGCAGCACGGGCAATGTGGCCCTTGTTCACAAATCGGGTCAACCCCACAAGCGCGCCTCGAGCGTCGGGACGCCAATAGGGGGCAAACAGTCCCGAAAACGCCGGAACAAAGTAGGCGCCTCCGTTATCCTCAACGGTTGCGGCCAGTTCCTCAACCTCGGGAGAGGATGAGATCATACCCACGTTGTCACGGAGCCACTGAATAAGAGAACCCGTTACCGCGATCGAACCTTCCAAAGCGTAGTGCGGTTTGTCGTTTCCGAGCTTGTATCCCAGGGTGGTGAGCAACCCGTTCTCCGAATGGATAATCTCTTCACCCGTGTTGAAGATGAGGAAGTTGCCGGTTCCGTAGGTGTTTTTTGCCTCACCGGCCTCAAAGGCAGCCTGACCGAAGGTGGCGGCCTGCTGATCGCCCAAAATTCCGGCAACGGGAACCTCTCGCAGCAGCGAGTTCTCACTCGCATAGCCGTACACTTCGGATGAACTCTTGATCTCGGGGAGCATCGACTTGGGAACGTCAAAGGCCGCAAGGATCGTATCGTCCCACTCCAGGGTTTCGAGGTCCATGAAGAGGGTACGGGACGCGTTGGTCACGTCGGTGACGTGTACACCCCCCTGGGTTCCGCCGGTGAGGTTCCAGAGCACCCAGGTATCGGTGGTACCAAAAAGCAGATCTCCCGCCTCGGCCTTCTCGCGGGCACCCTCTACGTTTTCGAGTATCCACACGATTTTGGTTCCCGAGAAATATGTTGCGAGCGGAAGACCAACCTTTTTCTTAAAGCGCTCCACCCCGCCCTCTCCCGCTAGCCGATCAACTATTGATTGGGTTCGCGTGTCCTGCCACACGATAGCGTTATAGATCGGCTGACCCGTATTTTTGTCCCACACCACAGCGGTTTCCCGCTGGTTGGTGATACCAATCGCCGCGATGCTGTGCCTCGTGAGGTTGGCCTTGGAAAGCGCCTGGCCGATGACCTCGCGCGTGTTATCCCAGATCTGCACCGCGTCGTGTTCGACCCATCCCGCCTGCGGGAAGATCTGATCGTGTTCGAGCTGGCCCGTAGAGATAATCGACCCGCCGTGATCAAAAATTATTGCCCGGGATGATGTTGTTCCCTGATCGATTGCAAGGATGTATTTTTCATTCATGAGGAGAACTCCTTAGTTCTTTTACCCGGGGCTTGCTGGCACACAAAATGTGAGAAAACCCCGAGGTTTCTAGCGGCTTTAATGAGTAATGATCGCCCTAGAGAATGGCCAGGGGCAGGAGAAGGTTAGACGCGTAGGCTGCAATAACACCTCCCACGAGGGGGCCAACAACCGGCACCCAAGCGTAGCTCCAATCGCTCGTTCCCTTGCCCTTGATCGGCAGGAGGGCGTGCATGATTCGGGGTCCCAGGTCACGGGCTGGGTTGATCGCATAACCGGTTGGTCCACCGAGCGAGGCACCAATTGCCACAACCAGGAAGGCGACCGGGATCGCACCAAGCTCTGCGGGGGTTCCGCCCCGGGTGAACGCGAGGATAACAAATACCAGGACAAACGTTCCGATGATCTCGGTTATCAGGTTCCAGCCGTAGCTGCGGATCGCCGGACCGGTTGAAAACACCGCTAGTTTTGTTGCGGGGTCACCCTCCGCATCAAAGTGCTGTTTGTACGACAAATACATCAGGGTGGCACCGAGCATGGCTCCCACCATTTGGGCTGCCCAATAGACAAGGGCCGTGACAAAATCAATGTTTCCCAGCGATAACTGTGCAATCGTTACCGCGGGGTTCAGTTGAGCACCCGATGCGTAGGACACCGTCACACCGGCAAAAACCGCGAGGCCCCAGCCAAAGCTAATGAGCAACCAACCCCCACTAAAACCCTTTGTCTTGGCGAGAATCACGTTAGCAACAACGCCCCCACCAAGTAAGAGAAGCATGGCTGTTCCCACCGTCTCGGAGAGAAATATTGTGGCTAAATCATTCATATCTACTTTGACCTTTCACGGATTTTGATTAGTGTTACCAAAAATTATTATGATTGCTTTCCTACGCCTAATACTAATCTTCTGCGACTAGATGGCAACGCACTGGGCGAGAAATTCCTGTGTAACGGGTTCTTCTTACCGCTCACCCCCACCCAGTTTCATACCGTGAATTCCGGTAAGAACCTCGTGAGCCTCGGCGACTTCGGCAGACGTCTTTTCGGAAGACCACCCGTGAAGTCCCTCAAGAATGCCCGCGATCTCCTCGATTGTTCCTTCGGTAACGCTGCCGGTAAAGGCCAGATCGGTGCGACGCATAATCACATCAAGAACACGCACAACCTGTTCCGTCGTAATGATGTACTCAATTTCTTGCCTGCCATAGTGTGGCGCGTGCGCCAGCGCATCGTCACCGTGTTCTTCAAGATACGCAATGAGGGCGGTGGCCCGGGTGCCGTAGCGAGTAAGAAGCTGGTCGGCTCGCGCGAGACTCAGACCCTCACGATGGCGGGCAACCCATCCGGCCCGTTCGGTTTCGGTGCGCGGAAAACCACGACCACCGCCAATCGCCAGACCAGCCGTGCTCACCGTTCGTGTGAGACCAAGCGACTTGAGCACCTCGGTACTCAAGTGTTCGGCCAGGGCGCGGAAGGTGGTCCATTTTCCACCCACCAGGCTCATTACGGTGTGGCCTTTATCCGCGCGTTCTTCGATGCGATAATCGCGAGACACAAATCCCGGCTGGGTGTCGTCGTGCCGGGGCAGCGGGCGTATGCCGGAGAAACGGTACACAATCTGGTCGCGATCCACCGCGATGGTGGGGAAAACGTGCTTCACGAGATCAAAGAAATAGTCGATCTCTTCCTCGGTGCACACGCTCGGTTCGCTGGGATCAGCATCGATATCTGTTGTGCCCACCATAACTCGACCCTTGAGCGGGTAGATCAACACAATACGTCCATCACTGTGCTCGAAGAAGATCTCGCGGCCACCGGTCGCCGCTAAGAGCTCGTCGTTTTCGAGCACGATGTGTGAGCCCTTGGTGCCCCCCATGAAGTGGGTGGAGGCCCCCAGCGCCTCGTTTGTGAGGTCGGTCCAGGGACCGCTCGTGTTTACCACCGTCTCGGCCGCGATGGTGAACTCGTGACCGGTTTGGGTGTCGCGCACGACAACCCCCTCCTCGGTGAGCCCTACGGCCTCAAGATAGTTGGATGCTCGAGCATGCGGTCCGGTTGCAAGACCGTCCATGAGCACGTCGAGCGCCAAGCGCTCCGGGTTGTGCATGGAGGCGTCAAAATAGGTGGCAGTGTATTTAAGATCTTTATTAAGCTGCGGTAGCGCGCGCAGGCTCTTTGTGCGACCCATAAACTTATGACGGGGAACAGAACCGCCGTCACGCGAAAAGAAATCATACAGTACCAGACCCACCTTAATGAGGAACGCACCGCGCTCCTTGGGGGTGCCCTGTTTGTGGGTCAGAAAACGCAGCGGGGCGCTGAGAATCCCCGAAAAGGTGGAGAAAATAGGTACCGTGGTGGGTAACGGTTTCACGTAGTGGGGAGCAATCTTAATGAGGCCGTTACGCTCCTGCACGGACTCGCGAACGAGACGAAACTCGCCGTTTTCCAGGTAGCGAATACCCCCGTGAATCATGTGGCTCGACGCGGAGGATGCCCCTGAGCACCAGTCTCCCCGCTCTACCAGAACAACCTCTACACCCTGCAGAGACAAGTCACGGAATGTGGCGATTCCGTTGATTCCCCCACCAATAATGACCACCTGGGCAAAGGGTTTTTCGGCAATCGCGCGAAGCGAGTTACGCAGGTCGGGGGCGGGGTTCACATTTGATTCCGACTGTGGGGCCACAACAATGTTCCTTCAAAATAACAAACGACATGAGAAACTACGGCGTGTCTTCTCAATTATTTTCCAGTATCTA
This sequence comes from Lysinibacter sp. HNR, assembly GCF_029760935.1. Classification (NCBI taxonomy): domain Bacteria; kingdom Bacillati; phylum Actinomycetota; class Actinomycetes; order Micrococcales; family Microbacteriaceae; genus Lysinibacter; species Lysinibacter sp. HNR. The sequence continues at coordinate 2,516,193 of NZ_CP121684.1, forward strand.
CTCTATGAACGCTACGCTCATAATTGATGAACATATGTGCAGAAGTGAGGGAAAAATGACCACCTACGACCCAGAAAACAACGTAAAAGTGCGCACCGCGATCACCGCGGCGACCCTGTACTATCTCGAAAACCGCACCATGCAGGCGATTGCCGTCGAATTGGGAATGTCTCGCTCCTCCGTTTCGCGACTACTCTCTTACGCCAGGGAAGAGGGGCTGGTTGAGATCACGGTTCATCCACCCTCTGTGGCCCCCTCACTGCTTGAAAAGGAACTTCACTCCCGCTTTAACATCCGAGCCACGGTTGTTGCAACACCGGAACACACCAACGAGACAGACCGCCTTGAGCGAGTGGCGCTGGCCGCGGCACGAGTTCTTCCCGATTACATCGACTCTAATATGTCGGTTGGTGTGGCCTGGGGCGCCACCATGAGCGCGGTAGCCCGCAACCTCTCCCCACACCCGACCCGCAACACCCAGATTGTCCAGCTCAACGGGGCCGCAAACTCCCGCACCACCGGGGTTCTCTACGTTAATGAAATTCTTCGGCGTTTTGGAGAGGCCTTCACCGCCGATATTTTGCAGTTTACGGTTCCGGCCTTTTTTGATAATCCGCTCACAAAAGAAGCTCTCTGGACCGAACGCAGTGTAAATCGCATCGTTCGTGAGCAAAACAATCTCGACGTTGCGATCTTCAGTGTGGGTTCTCCTCGAGCGTCTATTCCCAGTCACGTTTATAGCGGCGGCTACCTGGACCGCGAAGATTTTCAGTCCCTCAACACCCAAAACGTGGTGGGAGACGTTCTCACTGTTTTCTATCGAGCCGACGGCAGCTGGGCCGACATACCGCTCAACGCCAGAGCTTCCGGACCGGGACTAGACGTCTTACGCGCCGTGCCCTGTCGGGTATGCGTGTGCTCTGGCATAACCAAAGTTCCCAGCCTCAGGGGGGCAATAGCGGGCAATTTTGTCTCTGACCTGATCATAGACGAGGAGAGCGCGCGGGCACTCGTTGACGCGTAGTCCGGGGCTCTCAGAGCCAACCCGCAGGGTCGTTGCTCCGGCGCAAAGTTGTCGCCAGGGCACAAATTCGACCGGTGTCTCGATACGAAGTTGCTCTGCCTCAGCGAGGAGTCGTCGCCTCGACGATTGCAATTTCACGAGTTGCCGTTTCGATGTCCTGTTGCAAAGCGTGCTCCTCCGAAGACGCGCGCACACGCTCAATAGGCTGTAAATCCCCCTTGTAGGTAAGGCCTAGCCTCAACCCCCGACCACTCTTGCGGACAATCCTGAGCGAACGATACCTCACCAGCCAGAACAGGATCACGGTGGCAGCAAGTATCCCGGACAGGGCCGCTACACCCAGAGACCACCGCGGACCAAACTCATCTGCAACCCATCCCACCAGGGGCGCCCCGATAGGCGTCCCACCCGCAAAAATAGCCATGTACAGGGCCATGACCCTTCCGCGCATGGCCGGTTCTGCCGTACTTTGAACGTAGGCGTTTGCGGTTGTCATGAGCGTGAGCGAGGAAAAACCAACCAGCGCTAAAGATATTCCAAAAAAGATATATGTGGGCATCAACGCCGCGATCGTACACGTTACTCCAAACGCAACAGAACCCATGAGCACGGTTTGCATCCGGGGATGATTCCTGCGCGCAACAAGAAGCGCCCCCACAAGAGAACCCACCGCCATGATTGAGCTCAGGGCACCAAACTCTCCCGCGCCCTGCCCAAACTCAACCGTCGCCATGGTCGCCGTAAAGATTGCGAAGTTCAAACCAAAGGTTCCCACAAGAAAAACGGTAATGAGTACAACCACAATATCGGGCCGCCCCCACACGTATCGGAAGCCTGCCACCACCTGACCTTTTTTACGCGATGCTCGCGGCTGCTTCTGAAGCAGCGACTTTCTCAACAGCAGCATCGCACCCACCGTCAGGACAAACGTGGCTGAGTTAATCAAGAATACCCACCCTGCCCCCACCACGGCCGTCATGACCCCCGCCACAGCGGGCCCCACCAGACGCGCGCTGTTAAAAGATACCGAGTTGAGCGCCACCGCATTGGGCAGGTTATCGTACGTCACCAGCTCACTGACAAATGTTTGCCGCGCTGGCGAATCAATTGCAGCAACCACACCGAGACCCAGCGCAAAAAGGTAAACGTGCCACAGCTGAACAGTTCCCAGCACGGTAATCAGGCCGAGTCCGAGGGCAAGAGCACCCATGAGGGTCTGGGTCAAAATCAAGAGCCTGCGCCGATTGTAACGATCAGCAATCAAACCCGACCAGGGCATCAGAATCAGCTGCGGGCCAAACTGCAGAGACATCACGATTCCCATAGCGGCCGCATTGTGGTCTGTGAGCTGCGTGAGAACAATCCAGTCCTGCGCGGTCCTCTGCATCCAGGTCCCGATGTTTGACACCAGAGCACCAGCAAACCAAATGCGATAGTTTATGCTCCTCAGAGATCGAAACACAGTACCCGCCTCACCACCGCTCTCCCTCGTCCTGAACACTCACCTTAACAATAAAGTCACAACCGAGACATGCACAGTAGGAGAAACATTCCGAGCGATTGAAACGTGCCCCGGGACCCCAGGCAATGCAACCGCGGGAACGCACTAAGAAACATTGCAGGAATAAGATACGGGGTCCGGCGGTTGGTCTTAGAATAGAACCAGAAATGCTCCGGGGTCGGTGAGAATCCGAACCGGCGGTAATAGTCCGCGACCCGTGGATAAACCGTGTTGCTTTCCCTCATAAATGTAGAAAAACAACACGGATTTTCCCGGTTGATTCGGTGAAATTCCGAAACCGACGGTGATGTTTTTTGTGACGGCTTGGCCGCAACACTGAACTAGTCCGGATGGAAGGAAGCATCCGTACGCAAAACAATAAGCGTGCGTGGCGCACCCGGAAAACCCAATCTTTGAGGACCGGATACATGACACCCACGCCCAACGCCCCCCTCCCCCCGCACACCATTGAGGCGGCCATGTCCAGGGCTATCGACCTTGCCCAGCGTGGCCCCGCCTACAATAAGAACCCCCAGGTTGGCTGCGTCATTCTTAATGAGCACGGAACCACGGTGGCGGAGGGATGGCACGAGGGAGCGGGAACCCCGCACGCCGAGGTCATGGCCCTGGACAATCTTCCCCTCGAATACGTTGCTACCGACGGATCCTCCGGACCCAATCCGGCCGCTGCCGGCCTCACAGCGGTTGTCACCCTCGAGCCCTGCAATCATGTAGGACTCGCCCAGCCGTGCACCCTGGCGCTCACCAGGGCGGGTATCGGGGCGGTACGATACGCGGTCTCCGACCCCGGACACGAGTCTGGCGGTGGCGCTGATCGCCTGAAAGAGGCGGGAATAGATGCCGAAGGCGGAATACTTGAGGATACCGTTCGCGTGTTCATGCGTTCCTGGCTCAGCTTCCAGGCAACGGGCTTGCCCTACGTGATTCTCAAGTGGGCATCCAGCCTAGACGGGCGCGCGGCAGCCGCAGACGGAACAAGCAGGTGGATCACCGGACCCGAGGCGCGGGCACACGTGCACCGGCAGCGCAGCCACGCCGATGCCATTGTGGTGGGGACCGGCACAGCCCTGGCCGACAATCCCTCGCTCACCGCGCGTCGACCCGATGGAAGCCTCTACGATAAACAACCGGTTCCGGTTGTTGTTGGCACACGAGCCATCCCCGCCGCCGCCGCCATCTGGGAACACCCCCAGACGCCTCTCTTCTATGATGGACATGACCTCCGAGCGATGCTCGCCGACCTAGCCTCGCACAATATTCGTTCTCTCTATATTGAGGGCGGCCCAAAGCTAGCCAGCTCTTTCCTTAAACAAGGGCTGGTAGACGAAGTACACGCCTACATTGCCCCCGTCATACTGGGGGGAAGCCGAACAGCAATTACCGATGTGGGAATCTCAACAATCACGGATGCCCAGCCACTCAGACCCCTCAGCATCACAACACTCGGTGAGGACACTCTCATCACCGTTGTGTCCAAAACCGCTATATAAATCAAGGAGAAAATCCAGTGTTTACCGGACTTGTCGAAGAAAAAGGCAGTGTTATAGCCACAGAAGAAAACGGTGACTCCATGCGCCTGACGATAGCAGGATCACGCGCGCTAGAGGGTATTCAGCATGGCGACTCGATCTCGGTGAGCGGGGTTTGTCTCACCGCCGTAAAGTTCAACAGTGAACATTTTACAGCTGATGTCATGGCTCAAACCCTCGCAATGACCACGCTAGGAACCTTTGTTCCCGGAACCGCAGTGAACTTGGAAAGGGCCGCACAGGTGGGCGATCGGCTGGGCGGGCACATCGTGCAGGGGCACATCGACGGCACCGCGCAGGTTCTTTCCCTGACCGAAGCCGATGCGTGGCGCGTGGTGCGCTTCTCGCTGCCCGGCGGGCTTGCACCACTCGTGGTTGACAAGGGTTCAATTACCGTCGACGGTGTTTCCCTTACCGTGAGTGCGGTATCACCCGCACCCATCTCAGAAATCGAAAAATCTGAGCAGTGGTTTGAGGTTTCCCTGATTCCCGAAACTCTCAGCGTCACCACCCTCGGAGACGTGCGCGTGGGAGACTTCGTCAACGTTGAAACCGATATCCTTGCCCGCCACATTGTGCGTGCATCAGCTTTTTCATCCACCACCCCGCCCCAGAAAGACTCCTAACCATGACACTTTCCCCCATTGAAGACGCACTTGAGGCCCTCCGCGCAGGCCGCCCGGTCATTGTTGCGGATGACGAGAACCGTGAGAACGAAGGAGACGTTGTACTCTCCGCTGAGCTTGCATCGCCGGAGTGGATCGCATGGACGGTCAGACACTCGTCCGGCTTCATCTGCGCACCCATGACCAACGAAATCGCCGACAAGCTTGAACTCCCGGTCATGGTCGCTCACAACGAGGATGTCCGCGGAACCGCCTACACCGTCACCGTGGATGCCGCTGACAACGTCACAACCGGCATCAGTGCGGCTGATCGCGCTCACACCCTCCGGGTTCTTGCCGATCCCCAATCGACTCCCCGCAGCCTCAATCGCCCGGGACACATTGTTCCGCTTCGGGCGGTGGAGGGCGGCGTCCGCGAGCGCAACGGCCACACCGAGGCCGCGGTTGAGCTCATGCAACTTGCAGGACTCACACCGGTGGCTGCGATCTGTGAGATCGTTGAGGATAGCGGCGAGATGATGCGCCTCCCCAGCCTAATCGAGCTAGGAGCACGCGACGGTGTCCCCGTCATTACTATTGAGCAGTTCATCCGGTACCTGCGCACTCGCGACGGTGAGCCCGGGGTCAGCGCCGAGGTTCGTCGCCGGGTAAGCGTGCGGGCCGAGACAACGGTTCCCACCGTCCACGGACCCCTGCGGATGCGGGCCTATCGTGATCGTCAGACCGGCATCGACCACGTGGCCCTCATCTCGGGAGAAACAGTGCCTAATAATTCCCTGGTGCGCATTCACTCCGAGTGTCTCACGGGTGAGGCCTTTGGTTCTCTCAAGTGCGAGTGCGGACCACAGCTGAACGCAGCCCTCGATCACATCGCAGAGCACGGTGGTGTGGTGATCTACCTTCGCGGACAGGAGGGAAGGGGCATCGGTCTCGCCAATAAACTGCGGGCATATAGCCTTCAGGAGCAGGGACTCGACACCCTTGATGCCAACCTCGCTCTCGGATTCCCAGGGGACGCCCGCGATTACGGAGGAGCCGCCGACATCATCCGCGACCTGGGGCTGACCGAGGTGCGACTGCTGAGCAATAACCCGGACAAAGCGGCGCAGCTCACAAACCACGGGGTGGTCGTCACGGAGCTTGTCCCCCTCATCGTCGGGGTAGACAGCAATAACGATTCATACCTTCAAACCAAACGAGACAAGATGGGGCATAACCTTCCTCCCGGTTCGCTACTGCACGGGTCGGAAGTTACCACTCCCTCTTCAGAGAAAGGACAGCACTCACTATGAGCGGCGCAGGAACACCAGATACTAACGTTGATGCAAGGGGAATCCGGGTTGCAATCGTCGCGGGGAGGTGGCACACGGTTATTTCAGACGGCCTGATAGCGGGTGCCGAGCGAGCCCTCACCCGCACCGGTGCTCGGTACGACATCATCCGGGTTCCGGGAAGCTTTGAGCTTCCCGTTGTGTCTCAGGAGGCTCTCAACAACGGTTACGACGCTGTTGTTGCACTCGGCGTGATCATTCGGGGTGGGACCCCTCACTTTGAATTTGTTTCAGACGCCGCCACAAGCGGGCTTACCCGGGTGGCGCTGAGCACGGGTAAACCCGTCGGGTTCGGGGTTCTCACTCTCGACGATGAGCAGCAGGGGCTTGACCGGGCGGGGCTTGAGGGCTCCACCGAAGACAAGGGTGAGGAGGCCGCACTGGCCGCCGTGAGCACCGCGGTCACGCTGCACACACTCCGCTCATAGCCTTCCACACCGGTACCCTTTTCCTGTAGCCTGAGATGTCAGCCGGGCAGCATCGCCACGATCCCCCGCTACAGTGAGTGGGTACCGGTGTTCTACTTGCTGCCCTCTTCCCTTCCTCAAGGAGTCCCATGTCAAATGCCGCCCACCCTGAGCCGCCCCTCGCGCAGCCGAGGAACACCCGACGCCGGGTTATTCTTGCGAGCCTTGTGGGCACCTCGATTGAGTTCTACGACTTTTACGTTTATGCAACCGCGGCGGTTCTTGTTTTCCCCGCTCTCTTTTTTGCTAACACACACGACCCCACGGTTGCGCTTCTCAGTTCCTTTGCCGTGTTTGGGGTGGCCTTCATCGCACGCCCCGTCGGAGCTCTAATCTTCGGGCACTTTGGTGACAAACACGGGCGCAAGGTTACGCTGGTGGCTTCCCTGCTGGTCATGGGCATCTCCACCTTTATCATCGGCTTGCTTCCCACCTTTGAGGCCATCGGGTACTGGGCTCCGGCCCTTCTTGTGCTGATGCGTTTTGGACAGGGACTCGGCCTCGGTGGTGAATGGTCGGGTGCGGTTCTGGTCGCCACAGAAAACGCGCCGCAAGGAAAACGTGCCCTCTGGGGAACTTTTCCACAGCTGGGCGCCCCCATCGGTTTTATCCTCGCTAACTCAATCTTTCTGCTCATTAACTGGATACTTCCCCACCCCGAAAACCCCGCTCTCGCCTCCGAGGAATTTCTTGCCTGGGGGTGGCGCATCCCCTTCCTGCTCTCCGCGGTGATGGTGGTCGTGGGACTGTGGGTTCGGCTCACACTGGTCGAAAGCGACTCATTTAAGCGAGTGGTCACGGAGGGGGCTGTGCGTAGAGTGCCCCTCGCAGCGGTTTTTAAGACGAGCTGGCGCAATCTCATCATCGGAACTTTTGTGATGATTGCCACCTACGCCCTGTTCTACCTGATGACCACGTTTACCCTATCGTTTGGTACTAAACCCACCGCCGCGCAGGCGGAGACCACCGGTAACCCGGCATTCAATGATGCAAATTCCTGGGTTGGCGGGCTCGGCTTTGGCCGCAATGACTTCATCATTATGATGATCATCGGGGTGGTCTTTTTTGGCGTTTTCACCCTGATCTCTGGACCCATCGCCGACCGCGTGGGACGCCGCAAGCTTCTGATCTGGGTGACCACGGGCATCATCGCCTTTGGGCTGCTCTTTTCTGTCTTTTTAGGAGGCAACCCGGATACCGACCCGCAATTTGTACGGATCATGGTTTTGGCCTTCCTCGTGATCGGTTTTACCCTAATGGGAATGACCTTTGGACCGATGGGCGCGCTCCTACCCGAGCTCTTCCCCGCAAACGTTCGCTACACGGGCTCCGCCTTTGCCTACAATATGGCCAGTATCTTGGGGGCAGCAGTGGCACCTTTTATCGCGGTGTGGCTCTGGGAGGTGGGCGGAGGCAACCCCTGGCTGGTGGGTATCTACCTCTCCTCCATGGGCCTTCTCACCCTGATAGCACTACTTGTCTCACACGAGACAAAAGACAAAGACTACGAGGGTAACATCCAGTGAGCGATACCGATCCCACACAAAAGGCAGGCTCCTCCCGCGGTAGACGACGGGTGCGTGGCAAAAAACAGGAGCATCCTCGTGCAACCTTTGGCCAGCTCCTCCCCTACATATTCGAGCAGCGGGGAGTGCTCACCTTTGTGATCATACTGAGCGTTATCGGAGCGGCCGCCTCTCTGAGCCAGCCCCTGCTGGTCAGCCAGGTTATCAGTCTCGTGGAGAGCGGTAGTCCCCTCGGTTACCTCCTATGGGCCCTCGTTGCCCTGGTTGTTATCTCGGCTCTCATCAGCGGTTATCAACACTATCTTCTCCAGCGCATGGGGGAGGGCGTGGTGCTCTCCTCGCGCCGTAGGCTCATCGCCCGTATCCTGAACCTTCCCATCAGCGAGTTCGATCGACGCCGCACGGGCGACCTGGTGTCACGAGTGGGGAGCGATACCACGCTGCTGCGGGCGGTTCTCACCCAGGGTCTTGTGGAGGCCATCGGCGGAACCCTCACGTTTGTGGGGGCACTCATCGCCATGTTTATTCTTGATCCCGTTTTGCTCGGGATGACGGTGTCCGTCATCGCGGTGTCCGTTATTATTGTTGTCGCGCTCTCTACCCGGATTCGCACCGCCAGCGCCAAGGCACAGAAGCGTGTGGGTGATCTAGCAGCATCTGTCGAGCGCGCTATCAGTTCAATCCGCACGATACGGGCCGCCAACGCAACCGAGCGTGAGGTTCAGGGCATCACAGACAATGCTGTGGGCGCATGGCAGATGGGCATTACCGTTGCAAAAATCTCCGCCCTGGTTGTTCCCGTTGCGGGAGTAGCGATGCAGGTTTCATTCCTCGTGGTGCTTGGTGTGGGTGGTTTTCGTGTTGCCAGCGGCGCCATCACCATCGCCAGCCTGGTGGCCTTCATCCTCTTTCTCTTCATGATGATCATGCCGCTGGGCCAGGCATTTGGTGCAATCAGCGCCGTTAACCAAGCGCTCGGGGCGCTCGGAAGAATTCAAGAGATTGTGGCCCTCCCCGTGGAGGAACCCGAACACCCCCACACCGCGTCACGCACGACACTGGCCCAGTCCGCGATTTCGGGGGCTCCCAGCATCGAGTTTGACGGGGTGCACTTTACATACCGCTCTCTGGTGGAGGCTACCGACCCAGACAACGCGCCAGACACAAAAAACACGCCCAACGCAGACGACACGCCAGAGGCAGAAAACACCCGGGAGCTCGTTGAGACTCCCGTGCTGAGGGGAGTCTCTTTTACGGTGGAGCAGGGAAGCCGTGTTGCCCTGGTGGGCCCTTCGGGAGCAGGCAAGAGCACAACCCTCAGCCTCATCGAACGTTTTTACGACCCGGAAACCGGAGAAATCCGTCTTCACGGGGTGGATGTTCGACGGCTCAGCCGCATTGAGCTTCGATCACAGCTTGGATACGTGGAACAGGATGCCCCGGTGCTCGCCGGAACCCTGCGGGACAATCTCACACTGAGCGCCCCGACGGCGAGTGACACAGAGTGTATACAGGTTCTCCACACGGTTAACCTCGGAGAGGTTCTTGATCGTGACCCCGCGGGGCTAGACGCAGAGGTGGGAGAAAATGGCATCATGCTCTCGGGGGGAGAAAAGCAGCGGTTGGCTATCGCCCGCGCACTCATCGCCGCGCCACCGATACTCCTACTCGACGAGTCCACATCGAGTCTTGACGGAACAAACGAACAAATGATGCGCGATGCCATTGACGAAGTGGCTAGTGACCGCACGCTCATTGTTATTGCGCACCGCCTGTCAACAGTTGTTGACTCCGATAAAATAATCGTGCTGGAACACGGTCGTATCGTGGGCCAAGGAACCCACTCGGAGTTAGTTAAGAGCACTCCGCTCTATCGGGAACTCGCGCAACACCAACTCCTCGCATAGGTCTATGCTCAATAAAATGCCACACAAATCCCTCAGGACACCTTTCAATAACATTCGCCCAATATCGATTCGTCTTGCAGGATATACACATACACAAGATGGTTGTATTGATGTGTGACAATTGTGAGCCCGCCCCAAACAGAAAGCACCGGTGTGCCCCCTGTAGCACCACATAAAAACGCCCCGACACACGAGGGTGTCCCGTCATCACTACGGGCACGCACGCTCGTCCTGCTCGGCTCGCTCGCAACACTCATCTCGGTCGCCGGTTCCTGGATACCCTCGTTCTGGGGGGATGAGGCAGCAAGCGTCATGTCTGCCGAGCGTTCGTGGTCATCTATGTTTGACATGCTCACAACCGTTGATGCGGTTCACGGCCTGTACTACTCATTTCTGCACGCGTGGGTTGACCTCTTTGGTGCCTCCGAGTTTTCGGTACGCTTACCCAGCGCAATCGGAGTCGGTGTGGCCACCGCGGGCCTGGCATTGCTCACCACGCGCCTCACCCGACCGAGCGTTGGCATTGTTGCCGCGATACTTTTTATGACGCTTCCTCGCACCACCTACAACGGTATCGAAACGCGGGCGTACGCCTTCACCATGGCTCTGGTTGTGTGGCTCATGGTCTACCTGATCTCACTGGTGTCCCGGCGGGAAAAGCGTTTCTGGCCGTGGGTTGGGTTTGCCGCCCTCTTTGCGGTGTCTAACGTTCTTTTTATCTACACCGTTCTTTTTGCACTGGTATTTGCGGTTGTGGGCCTCACCATGCGACCAGACAAAGCCACGATTTGGCGAAGCGTTCTGTGGATTGGGGCAGGGGCGCTCGTCGCCCTCCCGGTAATCATAATCGCTTTTTTCCAACGCGAGCAGATTGCCTTTCTTCACTCGCGTGTGGGGTTCACCGTCAAGGCTCTCTTTGAGACACCGTGGTTTACACAACCCCTCCCGGCTATTATCGGATGGTCTCTCATCGCCCTGGGGATCGTCATCGGCCTCGTGGTTCTGTGGTTGCAATACCGGGGAAGAAGCGTCCCCGCACCCCTGGCCTCTCTCTACGGCCGCCGGGACAAAAACCTGCCGCGAATACTCGTGGTTGGTTGCGCCTGGCTCTTTGTTCCGTCCGTATTGCTCGCTATCGGCAACAGCTTTACCCCCCTATACTCGCCCAGATACCTCTCCTTTACCGGCCCCGCTATAGCCCTGCTCATGGCGGTGGGAGTGGTAGCAGTCTCCCGCAGCGTGCGCGTTAAGATGCTGGTTCCAGTGCTCACCATCGCGGTGGTGGCGGCCACCGTTCCCACATACCTTGGGCAACGCACCCCTCACCCACGCAACGGGGGAACCGATTGGAACTCGCTCTCCGCCATCATTGCGGAGAATGCCTCCCCCGGTGAGGCCGTCATCTTTGATAGCACCACGCGTAACGCCCGTAAGCCTCGCCTGGCAAAATATATGTACCCCGCCGCGTTTGAGGGCCTGGTTGATGTGGGGCTCAAAACCCCCTATGACCAAACAAACGGCCTCTGGGACAGGGTGTATTCAATTGACGAGATGACCCCCCGCCTTGATGATCATCCAATCGTCTGGCTTGTCCTCGTTAAACCGTCTTTTTCGGACGACCTCACAATCCAAGAAACATACCTTGATACCCTTAAAGCGGCGGGATATTCGGTTGCCGAAACATTCGCCAGCCACCGGTCCACCGTTTATAAAATGATTCGAGAGTGACGATGCGATCATCAACCGTGGTAATTATCCCCACCTACAACGAACGAGAAAATATCTCTTCGATTGTTCATCGGTTGCGACTCGCCCAGCCCGATGTTGATGTTCTAATCGTTGACGACAACTCCCCCGACGGCACCGGCGTAATCGCAGACTCACTCGCCGATAAAGACTCCGCTGTCTCCGTTCTTCATCGCACAGGCAAAGAGGGTCTGGGTGCAGCCTATAAACACGGTTTCCGCCTGAGCATGGACCGGGGCTACACGACCCTTGTCGAGATGGATGCCGACGGTTCCCACGACCCCGAACAGCTCGGATCGCTTCTCGCCGCGTCTCAGAACGCCGATGTTGTGCAGGGTTCCCGCTGGATTCAGGGAGGAAAGGTTGTCAACTGGCCCTTCTTCCGACGCCTGATCTCACGCGTCGGAAGCACCTACGCCAGGATCATGCTGGGGCTCAGGGTAAAAGACGTTACGGGAGGCTACCGTGTTTTTACTGCCCACGCACTCACAACCATCAACCTGGACACCGTCGAGAGCCACGGCTACGGTTTCCAGGTTGACATGCTGATGCGCGCCAACCAGGAGGGCCTGCGCATCGTTGAGGTGCCCATTACCTTTGTCGATCGCGAGTTTGGGAAGTCTAAGATCACGCTCGGAATTGTTGTGGAGTCCCTCTTCCGCGTCACTCTCTACGGAATCAAGGGGCTTCCGTCGCGTTTTCGAGGGAAGCCCCGCCCCGAGACGTCAGGCGATACCGCTGAGTCCCACGCCACGAGCAGCCCCTAGCCAAACGCGTCCATATCTCTTATACCCGTCAGGGTGCGGTACGCGGGCGATACGGTATCGCGCGATGGGCCTGGTCATTGGCCTCATCACTAGGACAATCACAGCAGTGAAAGTGGTTGGGATCTCAGAGAAGTTCGCGCGAGTGCAGGAGGGACGCTTCAACCCGGTTCGTGATGCTATCCGGTGGATGCCATGAACACCGCACCCCTGCTCGTCATCGCGGCGATCGGGCTCTTTAGCTTTCTCCGCGCGACGTGGGCAAGCAACATAATCAACCGTGGCGTCACACTACCCACGGCTGCATCCGCCTGAGCTCCAAGTCGGTCTGACCCGCACAGTGATGCCGAATAGCCGCCGGTCCCCGGCATCACAAGACCCGTGCAACGTACCCGAAGGAAAACGGCAACAACGCCCCCGCAATCAGCCCTGTTTCCCCTCACCGCTCTTTGTCGCACTCGCAGACACAGTGGCGTGAAACACCCCGGCACGGTCTTCGGCACGTACCCGGTCAAGTTCGACGGCCGAAAACAGGAGCCCCGCGACCACAAGCGGAAAAACGGACAGAGTACAGAAAAAAACTTATTTCTCATAAACACTTCACCATTGAAACATAAAAATGCATGGAGATGTTAGCTACTCGCTCAGGGATGACCCCTGCGGCACACACAGAGCAAAAACGGCAGCGACCCCACGGTTCAACCCTGTCTGCTATCACCACCCTTATTCACAGGCACAGAAGCAGCAGCGTGAGACACGCCAGGGTACGGCGCATCAATACTCGAAGCGACCGCTGGAAACAAGAACCCCGCAATGATAAGAGGAAAAACGGATAAAACGAGGCGCATTTAATACCCCAAAACAAGACAACATCAAAGGGGAAGGGGAAGGGGAAGGGGAAGGGGAAGGGGGAGGGGGAGGGCAGAGCCTGCACCGAGAACAATCAGTTCTGCGAGCACACTCTGCCCCGGGTTTGAGACGCCCGAGCCGGGCAGAGGTGGGTTAGGCCTTCAGCGTGGCATCGAGCGTGATGTTGATTCCGGTCAGTGCCGCCGACACCGGGCAGCCCGCCTTAGCCTCGTGCGCAATACGATCAAAATCCTCCGCGCTAATCCCCGGAACCTCAGCGACAACGCTCAGCGCGCTGGTGGTGATACCCGTGCCGGGAATCAGGGTGACCTTTGCCGTGGTTGTCACGTTTGTGGGAGGCGTTCCGTTGCCCGTGAGGGCGTGCGAGAGCGCCATCGAAAAACAGGCGGAGTGGGCAGCGCCGAGCAGTTCTTCCGGTGTTGTCACGGAGTCTGAGCCCTCCGAACGGGCCTTCCAGTTAACGGGAAGCTCTGCCGCCCGCGAGGAGTCCAGGTGGGTGGTGCCGCTACCCTCAAAGAGAGTTCCCGTCCAGGTAGTAGTTGCCGCGCTTGTAACTGACATATTGATCACCTTTCACAATGAATCACGGTGTGCGATTCGTCCCACTAATTATTATTCCGGGTCTAGGCGGGAGAAACCAGCAGTAATTATGATCGGGGACGAGTGGATGAATCGGAGACCTCCACGATTGCCCCGCTACTCCGCAGGGTATCGAGGGCTGCCGCGCTCGTTTCTGCCGCCACTCCGGCCACCAGATCGCTCAGAACCCGCACCCGGAGTCCCAGAGAAAGCGCATCCTTCGCGGAGGCAAGAACACAATAGTCGGTGGCTATGCCCACAACATCCAGGTCGGTCACCTCGGACGCGGCAAGCACCGCCGCGAGCGTCTGGCCCTCGGTTGTGACCCCCTCAAACGCAGAGTAGGCGGGTTTCCCCTGCCCCTTCTGCACGTGCACCCCAATCGTCTCTGTATTCAGGGCGGAGTGGTAGGCCGCTCCGGCGGTTCCGGCCACACAGTGAACCGGCCAGGTTCCTGCGAAGTCGGGGGCGACCCCTGCGGCCGCGAAGTGCCCCCCGTTGCTGCTGTTGGCGTCGTGCCAATCCCGGGAAGCCGCAATAACCTCGTAGTCGCCTCCGTGTTGGGCGAGCAGGCGGGTTACCCCCTCCGCAACGGCAGTCCCACCCGTAACGCCGAGCGCACCGCCCTCCGTAAAGTCGTTTTGAACGTCAACGATGAGCAGAGCGCGAGACATGAGAGGTCCTTCTTTCCTTCAAGGCGGCACCCTCATTCTACGCTTCTCCGGGGTAAACCAGGCCGATCTGTTCTCGAATACTGTCAAGCGTGCGCATGACGCTGAGGGAGTCCTGCGGCGAAATCAACTCGCTCTCTATGCGCCCGGCAGCGATAAGCCGCGAGGCCTCCACCGCCTGAAGACCGTGTCCCGACCCCACAACGGAGCCGGGAGCACTCTCGTAAGAGTCGATCATCCTGTTCTCGAGGTCGTACACGCGAAAGCTTGTTGGGGTGTACCACACCTCGTCAATTACGACCCATCCCCGGGTGCCCACAACCGTGGCGGTGTTGGGGGCCGCAACCTCACTCGACGAGAGGCTGGTTGCGATAGCGCCACCGGAATAGCTCAGAACCGTCGCGACCTGAGAATCGGCACCCGTTGCTTTAAAGGAGGCCGACGCGGCTATTGAGTCGGGTTCTCCCAGGATATCGTGGGCAAACGAAATGGGATAAACACCGAGATCAAGCAGGGCACCCCCACCCAGTTCAAGATTGTTAAGTCGATGGAGCGAATCGGATGGGAGCCGCTGCATGTGTTTTGCCTCCAGCGCCCGTATTTCACCCAGGACACCGCTGTTGACAATCTCTCGGAGGCGAATCATGTGCGGTAGGAAACGGGTCCACATTGCCTCCAGGAGCAGCAGCCTCCGTTCCGAGGCCAGCGCTATGAGCTCGGCCAACTGTGCGGCGTTCACGGTGACGGGTTTTTCGATCAGCACGTGTTTTCCGGCCCGCAGCGCAAGCCGGGCGTTACCGTAGTGGAGTGTGTGGGGTGTTGTGATGTAGACCGCGTCTACTTCGGGGTCGTTGACTAGCTCCTCATAGGATCCGTGGGCGCGCGCAATCCCAAACTGCGCGGCAAAGGAACGCGCAGAGTCCAGGGAGCGAGAACCCACCGCCCGAACGGTGAGCCCCTCGGCGATCATGTCTGCCGTGACCTTGCGGGCGATCCCGCCGGTGGCAAGAATCCCCCATCGAATCGGTTGAATCATCAGCGTTCCTTCCCTCACCGTGTCGTAGAACTCAGGATTTCCCGAGCTCCGGGATGCCCAGGCCAAACACCCTGCGAAGCGCCGTTCGAGCGGCATAGTACCCGCCCATACCGTGCACAGACGGGCCGGGAGGGGTTGATGCCGAACCCAAAAAAACGTGTGGCAGAGGGGTGGCCCAGGGAACCGTTGACACGACAGGACGCTTAATCATCTGACGCAGATCTACGGCCCCGCCCAGGAAATCACCACCCACATAGTTGGTGTTGTGTGCGGCGAGGGCGGAAGCGGGTCGCGCCGATACGGCCAGAATGGTGTCGCGAAACCCGGGAGCGTACCGTTCGATCTGCCCGATAATACGCTCCGTGAGGTCCCGTGACGAACCGTTGGGAACGTGCGTATAAGCCCAGAGGGTGTGTTTTCCGACGGGGGCGCGGGTGGGGTCGAAGGCCGTGGGCTGCGTGACAAGAATGTAGGGGTTCTCCGGGTGCTTTCCCCGCGCAACGTCGCGCTCGGCCGCGGCAATCTGCTCGCGTGAGCCACCCAGATGGACGGTCGGGCTCAGCGCAGTATTGGGGTCTTTCCACGGCACCGGTTCGGCAAGCGCAAAGTCGATCTTAAACGCCCCCGCCCCCAGGCGGTACTCGCGCAGGGCTCGCACGTATTTGGTAGGAAGATGGTTGCCCGCCAACGAGATCAGGGCGGTAGGTGAGATATCCAGGATAATTGCCCGGGCGTGCCCCACTTGCTCGAGGTATGTGATGCGCTCACCGGTAACAATACGCCCACCGTGTGCTTCAAAGTCGCCCGCCAGGGCCCGGGCTATCGATCGGGAACCTCCTACTGGGAGGGGCCATCCGCTCGTGTGCGCGAGACTTGCAAGGATAAGCCCAGCCCCGGCGTTGGCCAGTCCGGGCATGCGGCCCGGGGTGTGGGCGGTAACCCCGGCCAGGAGCGCCGGGGCCCTGTCCTCGCTAAACCGGGCCTTACCCAGGGGGGTTCCCTGTTCAAGCGTTCTCAGCCCAAAGACCGCAGCGGCAATCGGGTCACGCGGCACCTGGAGCAGTTGATCCAGCACAAAACGCCTCACCCCCCGGCTGTGTCGAATAAGCGGATTCATGAGTTTTTTCCATGAAGAACCGTCAACCCCCAGTTGGGCTGCGGTCTGGGCGACATCGCGATGGGCCAGTATGGTGGGGGAATCGCTGAGCGGATGCGCATATGAGATGTCGGGCACAACAAAGTCCATCCGCTGCCCGAGTTGAAAAGCTCGAAAGAACGGAGAGGCAAGCACCAGCGGGTGCACCGCCGAGCACTCATCGTGCAAAAACCCCGGCAGAGTGAGTTCACCCGTGCGTAGACCCCCTCCGATGCTGTTCTCGGCCTCGTACAGGGTGGTGGGGATGCCCGCACGCGCGAGGATAACCGCGGCCGCGAGTCCATTAGGACCCGCTCCTACAACAACAGCGTCGGTTACCATGCCAGCACCGCTCCTCACAGGTTTCGCCCATTAGCGTTCATGAGTTCTTACCGTTTAGCGTATCGGATGGGGAGCCTCCCGAGGGTCTTAGTATTTTCTCCGGTGTTCCTGAGAACCCTCGTTTTAATGCGCGTTGCCCAGCAAGCATCCAAGAAAGTAGTGGTAATTTAAGCACGCACTAACGTTTATGAGGAGATGACATGCTTGGGCAGATGCGACGCCACCACGCTCTGTTCCGCCTGCCTGCACTCATTCTTGCTCTTGCGGTCTTTGCCCCCGCCCTCTCGGTGGGTAATGCGCTATTTATACAGGACAAACAACACTCGATTGCGGCGTCCGCCTCACACTCGGCTGAAACCACAAACTCCGTTCACCGAGTATTGCCGGACCAGAAACGCGCCGCGACCACCCACCTCATCATCCAACCGGGTAGCAACCAGGACGGTAGCCCGCTGGACGATATGGACCCTACCGACCGTTCCCAACACCTGCAGGATCGGCCCCAGCTTGATCACTACCTACTGCTCCCGGCTGCGAAGCCGCAGGTGTCTTCGCATCAACAGCTTGATGCCTCTCACAGCCCTCCCCTCTGGCACATAGAGGCCCCCCACCCTCCACCCGACGCGTAAAGAATCGCGTTGCCCTCCCCCTGAGCGGCATATCCTCATGCCCGCGGCGTGGGGTCGGTGTTTTCTTACCCGAGGCACCTCACAAGCCCTGTTTTTGAAACTCAATTTTCTCTCGTCGTGACGCCTTGCACCCACATTTCTCATGGCGCACCAATCTCTACTTAGTCTTTCCCCCGTGAAATGGAGCACCCTCATGAAACGCCCCTCCCGCTATTCCCAGAGCCCCGAACCCGACGGTTTACCTGAAGAATCAGGTAACACGCTCCCCCGTCGGACTCGACGCGTATACATTCGGCGTCGCGTAGTTGTCATCGTGGCCGCAAGCCTCGCACTCGTGTTGGGTGGAACCGCAGCGTTTGCGTTTGCATTTTTTAACGACATTTCCAACAGCATCAACCGCTCCGATTTCACACTCCCCGGGAACGAAAAGGGGGAGGATACCTATCCCCAGAACACCGATGAAACCAACATCCTCGTCATGGGATTAGACAGTCGCCTGGATCAAAACGGTAACCCCCTGCCCGAGGAGGTGTACCAGGCGCTACGCGCGGGGAACGAGCAAGACGGGGGATACAACGCAAACGTACTCATGTTTGTCCACATTCCCGCGGGCGGTGGTAAGGCGGTGGGGATATCCATCCCTCGCGATAACTATGTTGAGCTTGTGGGTGCCCCGATGGGGGTGACTAACTCAAAAATTAAAGAGGCCTATGGCCTGGCGCTTAACGAAAAGCTGGGTGAACTCCAGTCGAGAACCGATATGACCGACGAGGAGGCCTACCAGGAGGCACGCGCCGCCGGTCGTCAATCGCAGATCTCCACGGTGTCACGTTTTCTTGGTGATGTTCGTATCGATCACTTCATCGAGGTAACCATGGGCGGCTTTTATCGTATTGCCGAGGCAGTGGCCCCCATCCAAGTGTGTCTGAATCAGGCAACGGAGGACATCTACTCTGGCGCAGATTTTCCAGCGGGTATTCAAGATATCAGCGCGGAGCAGGCCATTAGCTTTGTTCGCCAACGCCGTGACACGGGTAACGCTGAAATAGAGTTCACTGACTTTGACAGGACCCGCCGCCAGCAGGCATTCCTCGTTTCGCTAGGACTTAAGCTCAAAGACAAGGGAACTCTGAGCGATCTGGGAACACTGCGCTCCCTTATCGACGTCGCAAAAGAACACGTTGCCCTCGATAGCAGCTTTGACCTGCTCAGCTTTGCATCCGTTGGATACAACCTTTCTTCCGGAAATATTAGTTTTGTTACGCTGCCAATCGTCGAGTTCGGTACGATCAACGGCAGTTCAGTGAACATTGTCGATCTCCAAGAAATACACAGCACGGTGGCCGCGCTCCTCAATCCGGAAACGTCCGGGGCAACGGCAACCCCCGATGCACCAGACGGAGCGGACCCCGGCGACAGCGTCGACTCAGACGAGAGCACCGATAAAAAAGACAACCGGGAGCAGGGACCGTCCGCACCACCCTCTGCCAACGACGGCCCTTCAGACAACGGCCCCACCGTTTATGAAACATGGGAGACACCGCTTAACGCAGGATCTGTACCGTGTGTAAAATAGCGAAGTAGTGGACTCCTCACCATGAAAGCTACAATCGCCCGGTTGCGACTGCCGCGCTCGGAATCCCCCCTTCCGGTCGCCTACTTTCTGGTGACAAGCGCAACCATAGTGCTGGTGGTTCTCGGGGTTATCATGGTTCAATCCTCCACCGCCGTCACCGCGCTCACGACGGGCAATTCTCTCCTCACCGGCCTCAAACGCCAGGGACTCTTTGCCCTCATCGGCGGCATAACCATGGTGGTACTCAGTAGAACACCACAACACATCGTAAAAAAATACGCCTGGGTAGCCCTGGCGGCAGGACTTTTCCTACAGTTGCTCGTCTACAGCCCCCTCGGATACGAAGCCGGGGGTAATCGCAACTGGATCAGGATAGGCCCTATCTCGGGGCAGCCGGCGGAACTTATGAAGTTTGTATTGGTTATCTGGATCGCCACGATACTCTCCAACAAAGAACGATTAATCAGCTCTTGGAAACACGCGCTCATACCGGTGGTTCCGGTTGTTATTCTCTCGATTTTCATCAATATTGTTGGTGGAGATTTGGGAACCATATTGGTTATTGTCTGTTTGCTCTTTGGCGCGCTATATTTTGCACAGATCAAAACCCGGATACTGCTTGGACTCAGCGTATTCTTTGCCGCCGGGGTGGCGGTCATGACGGTCATAAAACCCAATCGGGTGATGCGAGTTATTCACTATCTTGAGACCGACTGTGTCACCGATGTCGAAAGCTATCACGGGCTCTGTTGGCAACCGTTACACGGCCTCTGGGCGATGTCCCACGGCGGAGTTTTTGGTGTGGGCGTGGGGAACTCAATAGCAAAGTGGTCGTGGCTTCCCGCCGCCGACAACGACTATATTTTTGCAATTATCGCTGAGGAGTTAGGCTTGATCGGCGCTCTCTTTACCCTCGGAGTTTTTGTTCTCCTCATTTTTGCTATGGTATGGGCCCTGCGAAAGAGCCGGGATCTTTTCTCCACGGTTGTTTTGGGGGCCGCCATGGTGTGGATCGCCTCCCAGATGATCGTTAATATCTCTGTTGTCCTGGGATTTATCCCCGTTTTGGGCGTCCCCCTCCCCTTTGTTTCCTCCGGAGGGACATCGCTTCTTGCCGCTATGGCCATGATGGGGGTGGTGCTTTCCTGTATCAGAAACAACGCGAGGGCCGACGACGATTTTTCTATGGGATCGGGAGTGCCACTTCGCTAAAGATGTGCTGGCGACCCCGTGGAATATACCGGCTATAGTCTCGCTATGCTGGTGGGGGCTTTCTCGAGCGTGGCGGAAGCAACAATCTCACCCGTAACCAGGTTGATCGAGTGAACCGACCTGGTCTCCGGATCCATTACATAGGCGGTTCCATCGCTAATGGTCAGTGCGGGGTGCGCTTCTTGCCAATCAGAGGGACCCTCCCAGGAGCCAATCACCGCAAAGGAGTCTGTGAATTCACCGGACTGCACATCGAGCCGGTGCAGCGCACCGTCGGTTCCCAGGACGTACGCTTCGTCTCCGGTACCGCGGTCAACACCACGCCATGTGTATTCAACCCCGTCGGGCAGGGTCAACAGCCGAGAGGTTTTTAGGGCGGTGTCTATGATAACAAGCTGATCCCTCGCCATGGTCTCGGCATCCGGGTTGCTACTGTAGTCTCCCACCGTGAAGGTTGAGGTTTCACTGGCGTATTGATCGCTCGTTCGGCCGTGCTCGTCGGGTGCGGCTACCTTGGTAAACTCGCCGCTGTCGTAGATAAGCACCCCGTCTCGGCACCCAAATACGGCCCGCTCTCCCGCGGCCACCCCCTCACCGTGGATGCCCGGGCACTCCTCGCTCCGGCTTATCTCCGTCCGAGACGGGTCGAGAGCCCGCACCCCCACACGGTTCTCCGAGTCTCCTAGCGTGGTTAGCAGGGTACCGTCAGACAGGGGAACAGAAACACCGTGGTGAGGTGCAGCGGAGGGAACGGTCTCAACCCGAGGAAGAGAATCTCGAGACTCCCCCAGCTCACCCGAGTTAAAAACGGTGGTGTCGCCCGTCCCGTCGGCAAAGAGCGCAGTCTTACCCTCGTGATGCACAACGTGAGCTCCTCTCTCGGCCGCAAAAACGAGATCCGTCAGGCGCGGCCCCTCAGAGGTTCCGGTGCCGGTGTCTAACACACGAAACCCCTCGCTAGTGGTCACCAATACGTGTCGACCATCCCCCGCCGCGTTGACCGAACTGAACTCATCAAGAGGTATATCTTCCCTGACCACCAGGGTATCCGGGTCCAATAAGTAAAGCCCTTCCTCGTGGGGGAGGATTAGCGCGGTGTCGCCCAGCCTCGGTTCGGGTGACGAGGGAATAATCGCACCGGGATTCTCCCCCGGCGTGGAACAGGCCGCAAGTAAGATCGTACTCGCGGCAAAAAACGCAGTGGTAGCGGAGCGTATTAAGTGTAGGTTTTTCATCGTTGCTTTCATTGATCGGGGCCTACTCGGGGGGAGACAAGCCAGTGACGATGCGCTCCGTGTTGGTGCGCATCATGGCCAAGTAGGTATCGGCAGGACTCCCTTCGACATCCAGCGATTCCGTATAGAGTTGAATGATTGTGACGTCAAGGTTGACCTCATCCGCGAGCACACGAATGAGCTTGTCCGACTGCGAAGATTCCGCAAAAATCGTCTCCACCCCGGCATCGTTGAGAACCGAAGTCAGATCGTGCAGATCAGCAGCGCTGGGTGCGGCCAGAGTTGTTGCGCTGGGAATCACGGCACCCACGAGGGTAAAGCCAAATCGATCGGCAAAATACCCAAACACGTGATGGTTTGTCACAAGTTTGCGTCTTTCCGGCGGTATCCGTGAAAATGCCTCTCCCATCTCCCTGTCGAGGGCAACAAGTTCAGCGGTGTACGCGTACTCGTGATCACGAATTGCGCGCTCGTTCACGTCCCGCACGTTCTTTCGCACACCCTCTGAAATTGCGCGAACAACCGTGATCATCTGCTGCGGATCCGTCCAAAAGTGTGGATCGGGCATCGCCTCGGCGCTCTCGTCCGGGTTACCCGCACCGCCTTCATCCCGAGGTGGGGGCCCGTGCGCATGTCCGTGATGCGCCTGCGATCCTGGCGCCGGAGGCTCTAGGGCGTCCCCCACCGCCAGCATCGGGACACCCTGCCTGCGCGCGGCGTCGAGGTGATGCTCCAGCCCCACTTCGAGGCCGAGACCGTTGTGAACAATCAGGTCGGCGGAAAGAATTCGGGAGGCCTCACGGGCCGAAATCTGAAACGAGTGCGGATCCGCTCCGGGCTTCATGAGGGTGACCACCGTCACCTCATCCCCCACGACGTTTTGCACCACATCACCCAGGATGTTGGTGGTGACCACCACCAACGGCGGCTGATCTTCACCGGGGGAACACGCGGTAAAACCGGCGAGAAGAAGGACAGAGGCGCTCAGCGCGGTAAAAAGACGACGCATCATCCCACCCCGACCAGAAAACGCGGATCGCTCATATTATCGATGGTGCGCGAAATTCTTGCGGAGTCCTCATAGTCAATCTCGTAGATTACCCCCTCCGCGGGAGCATTCACATAGGCTCTCTTCTCCAGGATAATGAGGTTGGGTAGGTGTGCAAGTTCCCTTTCTCCCATGGTCTCGGCAAGAATCGGCTCGGTGCTTGCAAGCACCGCTCCCGTCAGCGCGTCGAGAACCTGAACCGTTCCATCCGAGGTCAGGGCCACGAGTTGTCCCCCGCTATTGTCAGCAGCAACCACCTGGAGCAGGGGCTGCTCAGTGGGGATCAGGGAGAGCTCTCGAGTTCTCACATTGATAACCCAAGCCCCGGAGTCACCCGCCACGGCGGCAACTGTGGGACGGCCCGGTCTCCCGTGAAATTCGCGAACCCTGTGCATCTTGGAGGTTCCCTCGGGGTAGGGAAGAAACCCAAACGCGACGGGTTCTCCCGTTCTTACCGTGGCAAAGAGCACACCGTTTTCACATCCAAAAACCGCTCCCGCGCGCGTGGTGATACCGCCCTCCAGCGCGAGGCATTCAGCCTGCTGACCGGGGAGTTCGTTACCCGCATCGTCGTAGGCTTGAACACCGTTTATCTCACCCGTGGCGGAGGGTACACCGGCAAGTATCCGGGAGGAAAGGACAGACACCGCTCCCCCGCGCGACTCCGATCCTATGCCCGGCTCCCCGCCCGGCTCGAATGATTCGTTCATACCCGACGAGTTATCCGAGCCGGAGGCCCCATCTTGTTTTATCTCGGCAACCCGCTCTATCTCTCCGCTCCCCAGGGCAGCCGAATCGAAAAGAGTTACCTCGCCACTCGCCTCAGACTGCACGACGGTGAGAACCGAGGATGAGGCCACACGGGCAGCACCGGCCCCCAGACCCGCGACGCTTCCAACGGTTCTGGGCTGAGCGAGATAGTGATGAAGGTGATCCCCGTGATCCACCGTCCACGCCCCGGAATCCAACACGGTGAGCTCGTTACGTGAGTCCGCAGCAAAAATATAACGCCCATCCGTTGTTATCGCGGTGATACCGGAGAGATCTCCGAGAGGTTTTATCTCCTCCGTGGCCAGGTCAAAAAGACTGAGAGAGTTGGCACCATCAACAACCACCAGGTGCAACTGGGCCTCAGGTTTCTCTTGCGCCCCCGCGACATACCCGTGCGTATCCTCCTGCGAGCTTTCTAAGCCTTCCTGAGGTTCCTGAGCCGCACACGCCGCGCCGAGGAGCAGCACACAGACCGCCACTAGAGATCCGAAGACGACATATTTTTTTCTAGGATATCTGGTCACTTTTTATACTTTCCATTGCAACTTTGCGAGTTGAACTCGGGAGAGAGCGAACTGCTCGCTTTACCAGGCTGGAGAGGATACCCACCAGGATGGAGCAGATAACTATGGTGGCTCCGGCCGCCGTTTCCCAGTACCACGAAACGAGGAGTCCCGAGACAACCGCCAGGCATCCCACAATCGAGGCGAGAAGCATGATGTGCGGGATACGCTTTACCCAGTAACTCGCAGCAATAACCGGGGAAACCAACAGTCCCACAACAAGAAGCGACCCCACTGCTCCATAGGAGAACACAACCGCGATGGTCACTAAAACCACCAACATGACGTTGGCCGTTCGTGGGCGCAGCCCCAGGGTGTGAGCCACTCTCCGGTCAAAAGTCAGGGCTACAAAAGCGCGATGCCACCGCAGGGCAACCACGCAGATCACGGCGAGCGCAATCGCGAGCAGCAGGATGTCGTTGTTTGAGATAGCTAAAATATCGCCAAAGAGGATGCTCGTCAGATCGATAGCCGCACTGCGCGAGTGCGATACGATAATCACGCCGAGAGCAAGCATTCCCACAAAGAACAGTCCGATGCTCGTGTCCTGCGAGTGTCTACCCCGACGGGACATGTAACCGACCCCCAGGCTCATGACGCTGGCGCTGATGTAGGCCCCGATAATGGCTGGCAACCCCACAATTCCGGCGAGGGCTACGCCGGGGAGAAGCCCGTGAGCCATTGCCTCGCCCAGAAATATCATGCCGCGAATCACTGCCCAGGTTCCCACAATCGCGCAGATAACCGCCACAAGCATCCCACCGAACAGGGCGCGCATCATAAAGCTTGTGGAGAGGGGTTCAAAAAATTCAAACACCCTTCTAGGGTATACGAAATCGATAATGATTATCAATAAAATAGGAGAATGAAAATAGATCCCGCCGAATCGACAACAATACCCAATGGCCCCGTGCTCACAGCAACAGACATCACAGTCACTTTCGGAAACACCACCGTAATCGAAAACATCTCACTTGAGATACGAGCAGGGACCACCACCGCCCTGGCAGGACCCAATGGCTCCGGAAAATCAACGTTCCTCGCGGTACTCACGGGAACACTCCAACCAACCCGCGGAACGGTAACTCGCCCCACCAACACAAGAATCGGCATCATCCCGCAGCGCAGCACAGCCCCCGACAACCTCCCCCTTAACGTCTACGATACAGTCGCCATGGGAAGGTGGGGCATCCGCGGAACATGGCGCCCGCTTCGCCATATCGACCGCAGCGCTATCATTCAGAGCATCAAAACCATGCATCTCACCCACCTCACCAAGCGATCACTCCGCACCCTCTCCGGCGGGGAACGCCAACGCACCCTTATCGCCCAGTGCCTCGCCTCGGAAGCTGACATCCTCCTCATTGACGAACCCGCAACCGCCCTCGACGAGAACTCACAACAGCTCATCCGCCAGGCAATCAACTCCGAGCGGCAGCGCGGCGTTGCCATCATTCACGCCACACACGACCCCTCGGTCATCGCAGAAGCCGACTATCTTCTCCGTCTTGCACCGCCAACCACCGACGCCCCAGATTCCGCAAAAACCACACAGTGAGAGTGCCTGGCGGGCGCGGTCACGGGTCGGGTAGCTACTCACCCCGCAGGATCTTATGGCTTGTGGAGCTTGCGGAAGAGGTGCAATAAAATCGCCGAGGTGCTGCCGCAAGAAACCGTGATTTAAGGTCGTGCGCCTGTAATACCGATGTGCGTATGGCATTAACAATTGGGTATCGTCCGCGGGTGGTATTTCCAACAGCCCAAATGTGCGGTAATGGTTTTCCGCTGGATCGCTCCACCGCTAGACGTCTACTCACGGGGAGAGCGCCCACCTCTTCGTCATCTCCAGCAAGTTCAAGAACGCTCCGGCCATCAAATTTCCAGTTTGAACTTTTGAACCCAGCAGCCCACACAAGAGCGTCAAGCTCCTCTATTTTTCTCCCGGGACCGTGGAGTTCAAATTTTTTATCGCCGCGATGAATAAAGTGATCACTCCCGTGCACAACAAGACTCCCCTCCCTGAAGGCAAGGTCAAGAAGGATTGCATTTTCTAGCGGCATCGCAGAAACGTATCGCACTATCCAACGGTATATCGCCTTCTTCAGAGCAAACATCTTACGCGACGACAATTCGCTCCAATGCTCATTAGCAAGGTCAACAAACTCCCCTACGGCAAGCTGCCAATGAGATTTCCCCTCGCTCGCCGCGACGATGTCACTCCTCAACTGCGAGCTCGCCGACTCTTCAACCCGCTCTCCCAGGAGCTCGGATTTACCGTAGTTTTCCCCAAACTGTGCCAGATAATTGCTGAGCCCTTGACAGAACCTTTGGGGCGAAGAACTCCAGTCTTTAAAACGTCGAATCCCTATGGGAAAAGGGGAACCAAGCGGATTCTCCTTTCTCACAGCCGGGAGCTGACCACTCGGGCTCACCATGACGACTCGTGACGACGCAGCTAAAACTGACCTAGCCGCGTCGATGGCGCTGAGCTTTGTGCCGAGAACCCCAACAACACTTCCCGGGTGTTCTTGAAGAAAACGTTGAAACCCCGGGTCATATGGCGAATTATACTCACGCAAACTAGTTGACCGGTCAGTAATACCGCTCGGACGGTTTAGTGCGCTTAACCCAGGAGCCAGAACCACCTCATCAAACTCATGCGGGTTTTGCGAACTTCCAACCAGGGCAACACCCGTATCCCGGATAAATATTTTGGAAACTTTTTCGTTTGTAATGTTAACCTGCTGACCAGAGTTTCCCAGCCGAAGGTTTTCTAAAGAGGATCTTAAATAATTACGATATAACTGACGAGGCACAAACTGTTCTTGGAGCGGGGAGTTGTTGTTACCGCCTAGCCAGCGCGAGAAGTGAAAATCATCATCCGCGCGAAGCGACATTCCAGCCACGCTTGTGTTGCATAAGTGACCCTGATCCGGGGTATCAAAAGCTTCCCCTCCGATCCCACCCTTTTCTTCAAAAACTTCAAGATGCTCGACGTCGGGCAGATCTGCAAGCGCAAGCGCCGCAGCAGTTCCGGATCCCCCCGCACCAATGATTGCAATTCGAGTCACTCTATTGTCCTCCCTCTGATCGAAAAGAATTTTGCACCGGTCTCGTGCTCGCGGGCCTCAGCCAAGTCGTTTGAGACTGTGTTTTCTTGCACCACCCAAAAATCAAAGTCCACCCTGTCCATTTGTCGTGGGATTTCCAAGAGAATCTCGCCTCCCGACAAAAACACTCTCACCGTGCCCGAAAAAGGCGAAAAACCTCAAGGAGGTTCGCGTTGTTGTCGGAACAAGTCCAGCCCGTTGGCGGACAGCCCGCGTCTATCAGCAACAACATTGGAAAATGAAACTGAATCAACAGTGAGCATCTTCAATGGTTTAATCTTTGAGGCGGGTTGCATCTGACTCCAACTTGTCAAATCACTCCATCGGGCATCACGTTTTCTAGAGTCTGTTCAGATTACGTCCGCTCGAACGGTTCAGTTGATTGCTACTGCGCGACGGCCAGCATTTTCAATCATGTAAAGCGGCAATCGACACATATTTAGCTTAGCTTAAGATTATATTGCCTTAGTTTTCATATTCTAAATAAAGAGTTAATTTAGAAAAAAGGCCACCCGGCAAGATTTCTCAGTATCTTGCCGGGGCCATCCATGGGAGCCGCCTGCGGGAATCGAACCCGCGACCTTTTCATTACGAGTGAAACGCTCTGCCGACTGAGCTAAGGCGGCCTCTAGTGTCACGCACAAGTTGTGCTGCACAATCAACTAGCATAGCGGAAGTTTTCACCTCCTCCGAAACCCCCTTCCCGACTAGTCGTTAGCATCGGAAAAATGTCGCCCATGGGCATCGAGGTTTCGCCGGAGATGAAACGGCGTACGAAGCACAATTGACCGATCAAGAACCGTTACCGAGGGGAAAGCCGTGGAAAGATACACCTCAAACCTGTCAAGATCAGTGATCGACTTCAGCCACACGGCAAGAACAATGTCGTAGCGCCCAAGGATGGAGGCGACCAGGCGCGACTCCCGGAGAAGAGTGAGCTGCTGCGCGGCCTCCGCCCGGTGCTCAGGCGGGACCCGTAGGAAAAACCACGCGTATACCGGCCACCCGGAATACGGTCTTGCTATTTCGGTGCGAAGAACCAGGTTGCCGCTAGAGAGCTCACCGTGCAGGAGGGCCCGGGCCCTTCCCTGCGTAACATCTAACTCGATGGCCAGGGACTTCATAGTGATCCGAGGCTCACGATACAGCGCTCGATACAGCGCTGCTTCCTCCTCGAGCGAAGCGTTGGCAACACCGTGAGGTGGCTCCTGACCCTCGCTCAGCACATCAACTTCGGACGGGGTAAGCACGCGGAGCCTCCAGTTACGTGCATCGACAAACGCCGTGGTGATCATCTGGGTGCGCAGGGTGGTGATGCCGGGGAGCGACCCCATCCGTTCCAAAACGTAACCGCTCAGCTGATCGACGCTGTCGCACATGACCGTGACCAGTAAGACCCGCTGTCCGGTGGTGAGGTCAATCGACAAAACCTCTGGGTCACGCGCAAGCTGCCTGGCAATATCAAGGGTGGACGCGGGAGGACACTCGATTTCGAGCAGGGCCGCGCTGGGCCGCCTCATCACCGAATAGTAGGCGGCGATCCAGGCGATGCCCTGCTCACGGAGTCTTTCCCAACGGCGCGAGAGGGTTACCGGATCCGCCCCCAGACTACGACCGAGCAGGAGCCACGAGGCGCGAGGACGAACCTGCAGCGCATTGATCAGTCGAAGATCATCGATTGATAATTCTTTTTTCTTCATAGAGAAACCCTAGATCTAGCTTTTCCATCAATTTACCAAGAAATTCACGATAGATACGTTACTTTGCTTTAATTGAACAACCGCATCCTGAGTGTCGCGATTTTAAGGTTCTTGTAGATGTATCGTCGAAGGAGACGCCCACCATGTCCAATCAACACACAGTTCCACAGAAAGAACAGACAGCCACCACGCAGATGACCACTCCCACAATCCGCCCCAGAATGCTCTGGGCACTGGTTGGTCTAATTCTTCTGCTCGGAGCGGGTGCTCAGCTCATCGGCCCCGCGGTAATTCCGCTGGGCTTTGCCTCCCTCACCATACTCCCTATGGTGTGGGGGCTTGTCGCTGGCGCGGTTGTCTCCGGTCAGCGAGTAAAGCCAATGCCCCTCGTCGCCCAGTATGCGGCCAGCACCATCATGTCGATTGCCGTGCTCCTACTCTGCGCGCGCCTCGCTTTCACCATCGGCCCTAACCTGGGGCTGCTTTTCGAGGCGGGACCGGCGCTGTTACTCCAGGAGGCCGGGCACCTCTTCGGGACGATACTCCTAGCGCTTCCGCTGGCCGTTCTTCTGAAGATGGGCCCCGCCACCATCGGAGCCACCTTCTCGATTGATCGCGAGGGATCGTTTGCCATGGTGAGCGAACGCTACGGCCCCAACTCACCGCAGTATCACGGTGTGCTCTCAATGTATGTTTTTGGTACCGTTTTTGGGGCGATTCTGATCAGCCTTTTCGCCTCGATCGCCACTTCGCTGGGCATATTTGACCCCCTCGCCCTGGCCATGGGGGCCGGTGTAGGATCGGGCTCCATGATGGCGGCCGGGGCGGCTAGCGTTGCCGCAGCGCATCCCGAACTCAGCGACCAGGTGCTAGCACTTGCCGCAACCTCGAACCTGATAACAAGCATTCTCGGAATCTACGTTGGCATGTACGTAGCGCTCCCACTGGCCGGGAAGCTCTACGGTTTCCTCACCCGGCGTTCCGTCGCCCCACGGACGACCGCCGCAGCAACCGCAACAGCACAGGCAGCCTCTCCCGTAAGAACCACACAGGCCACAGCCGAGGGCACCACCCCAAATGTCGAAGCTGCACGTTCCGCCACGGATTCCAAGACCACGAGCACCACCCCAGGAACTGAGGCCGCGCCGCCGGCTCCCTCCGCATCCGTAATCGGATTCCCCGAAAAAATGGATGTCACGATCCCCCTCTGGACAACCCTGATCGCCCTCCTTATAGTAGGCATCCCCATCTCCTCCATTGCGGCGGGGCAGTTCTCGCTACAGATCGTTGGGGGCTACCTCATCATGGCGGCCCTGGTAGCTATCGGGGTTTTGATCTCCCGAGTAAGCAGAGGTAAAGTTGCTGCAATCATCAGTGTCATCACGATCGGAGCCCTCGCCAGCAGCTCCCTCTCTCCCATTGCGGGCGTGCTGGGCGAGATGGTGGCAACCATCGACTTCCTCTCGGTCTGCACAGTGGTGCTCACCGTTGCCGGCCTCAGCCTAGGTAAGGATCTGCCGATGCTCAAGACCATCGGATGGAAAATCATCCCGGTGGGCATCGTATCAATCGCGGCCTCATATCTCCTCTCCGTCTTCATCGCCGAGTTTGCGCTCGGCTTCTGGGGCTAGGTTCACGTACATATTTACAGCCCCTGCCTCCCACACCCTATAGAAAGAGACAAAATATGCCCACCCGCGCGATCAACGTTGAAGACAGCGTGAGCAGAATAAGCGAGCGCCTCATCGAGGTAAGCCACACCATTCATCAGAACCCCGAGCTTGCGTTTGAAGAGCATCAGGCGATGGCTGTTCTTGCAGCCGAGATTCAGACACACGGTTTTACGGTAGAACGGGGCGCCTACGGCCTACCGACCGCTTTTGAGGCCGTGCGAGGAACTGGAGACTTTCGGGTGGTGATCTGCGCCGAATACGACGCCCTCCCCCAAATCGGGCACGCGTGTGGCCACAATATCATTGCCGCAGCCGGGCTCGGAGCGGCAGTCGCCCTCGGCGAGGTGGCTGAGGACTATGGGCTCACGGTGGTGCTTCTGGGCACACCGGCAGAGGAGCACGGCGGGGGAAAGGCCCTCCTACTCGAACGTGGTGCGTGGAACGGAGCCACAATCTCGCTTATGGTTCACGGCGCGGCGGGCGAAAACGACGTGAGCTGCTCGCTGGTGAACACCCAAGCGGTAGACAGGTTTGATGTCACGTACACAGGTCGAGCCGCCCATGCCGCTGCGGCCCCCCACGAGGGAATCAACGCGGGAGACGCCGCAACCGTAGCGCTGGTTGCTATCGGACTGCTCCGGCAACAGCTCCGGGACGGCATCCGCCTGGGAGCTTTTGTCGACCACGGCGGAGAGGCTACAAACATCATCCCCGCAATAACCCGATTGCGAGCCGAGGTAAGAGCATTCGACAGCGTCACGCTTGAGGATGCCAAGGAACGTATGCTGGCCTGCTTTGAGGGTGGAGCCATTGCGACGGGGTGTCAGTGGGACGTACAGCGGTCTGAGCCGAGATACGAGGAGCTTGCTCAGAATCAGGTCCTCGCGGAAATCTGGGACGATCAGCTTCGTGCTCTTGGCCGCACCGTTGTGAGCGCTCACGCTCTCACCGGTGGTTCTACCGACATGGGAAACGTATCGCAGGCAGTCCCGTCGATTCACCCCATGATTATGGTGCGGGGAGCAACGGGTGTTCCCCACACTGAACAGTTTGCCCGTGACGCCGCAACCCCGGCGGCGGATGAGGCGATGCTACACGGTGCGCTAGCCCTGGCAAAAACCGTGCTCTCCGCCGCGTCCGAACCGTCCCGGTCACAGCTCATCAAGGAGGCCGCCCGGCAGCGGGACACAAACGCACGGCAACAGGAAGCAGGATCATCGCGGCAGCAAATAAACTCACAACCAGAAGATTTTACTGGCAACCATCAGGCATGCCCTATAAAATGACAGCCGTGTATGTCTCTGCGCTTGAGCTCTTCTCCATAGGGATCGGACCGTCAAGTTCGCACACCGTGGGGCCTATGCGGGCCGCGGCGGCATTTATCGAAGAGCTTACACCCCTGGGATTACTGCCCGGGGCATCCCGGATCGTCTGCCGGCTACACGGCTCTCTTGCCGCAACGGGCGTTGGACACGGCACTCCAGATGCCGTCATCGCGGGTCTCCGACTTCTTCGCCCGGAGAGCTGCAACCCCACCGAGGTTCACGGACAGTGGGCTCTCCTTGAGCAGGGCGAAAGCGTTCTTACAAGCGGCATCCGACTCACGCGCGAAGATTTTGTTTTTGAACCGTTTGAGCGAAGCTACGGTCATCCCAACTCAATGACTCTCCAATTGTGGGATGAAACGGGTCGCATCTTTGAACGCACCTACCTCTCAATCGGCGGAGGATTTATCGCCAGGGCGGGCGAAGAAGAAAAACCGCAGGACTCTTCTCGCATCCCCCAGGCACGCTACAGCAATGCCTCGGAACTTCTTGAACTCACCATCGACACAAGCATCGCCCAGGTAGCGTTCACTGACGAGGTGGCTTTTCACGGGAATGACGCGGCAATCGCGGGTTTGGACGCCATTTGGAATGCCATGGAGTCCTGCATTCAGACTGGGCTGAAGGGCGAGGGGGTTCTCCCGGGTAGTCTCCGGGTTCCGCGTAGAGCCGCGGGGGTTATCGCCCAATTACAAGGTAAGAAGGGCACCACATCTAGCGAAAGACTGATGGCGTATGCCCTGGCCGTAAACGAAGAAAATGCGGCCGGGGGGCGCGTGGTAACAGCCCCCACAAACGGTGCGGCGGGGGTTATCCCGGCGGTGCTTTATCAATACGTCACCGAGCACAACGCAGAACCAGAGAAAATTCGTGAGTTCTTGCTCACGGCAGCCGCCATCGGCTCCATCATCAAGGCAAACGCGTCCATTTCGGGGGCTGAGGCCGGCTGCCAGGGTGAGATCGGCTCCGCCTGCTCAATGGCGGCGGCGGGACTGTGTGCCGTTCTCGGAGGAACACCGCAGCAGGTCGAAAACGCCGCAGAGATTGCAATCGAGCACCACCTGGGGCTCACCTGTGACCCGGTAGGGGGTCTGGTACAGATCCCCTGTATCGAACGCAACGCTATCGCCGCCTCAACCGCGGTTACTGCAGCCCGCATCGCACTTTTGGGAAATGGGCAGCACGTCGTCTCGCTCGACACCGTTATTGAGACTATGCGCCAGACCGGCGCCGATATGTCCTCTCGCTACAAGGAGACAAGCCAGGCGGGACTTGCGGTTAACGTTGTTGAGTGCTGAGCGACGAGGTCACCTCCGGTAGTCACCTCGGCTGCATAAAACCCTATTTCACGGTCGGACTATGCAGAACACGCTATCCCGTGCACACTGCGACGACTCACTGCGACTCGCAGCGGGGGTCGGTGTCGGGCACCGTTCCCCGCAGAAAGTAGCTCTCTACCACGTCCGCGACACACGCATTCGAGGAGCTGTAAGCGGTGTGCCCCTCACCTACGTAGGTCACCAGCACCCCGCTATCAAGCTGCTCCGATAGCGCTACCGCCCACTCGTAGGGTGTTGCGGGGTCGTTGGTCGTACCAATAACCAGGATGGGGTCGGCACCCTCGGCATGCAGTTCACCCCGCGGAGTGGTGTTTTTGTAGGGCCACTGAGCACAGCCGATATCGCCATACCCTTGGAAACGCCCGAAGGTTGGTGCTGCCGCCGCCAGTTCCGAGGCCTGGGCGCGCATCACGGAGACATCGTCGTTGTACTCGTAGTCGAGACAGTTAATCCCCATAAAGGCCTCAAACGAGTTGTCCTTGTATTTTCCATCCTCGCGACCGTGGTAAAGGTCGGCCGAGAGAAAGGCGAGGTCGGCGTTACCCGCAATTGTTGCCGTGAGAATTTGCTTGAGGGCGGGCCATGCTTCCTGACTGTAGAGCGGGGTGATGAGTGCGGTAAGCAGCGTTCCCGAGGATAGCCTGCGCCCGTCGGAGGCCGTGATCGGGTTGTTCTGCACCGAATCGAGAAGAGATCCCACCTGCGCCATTGCCTCGTCTACCGTACCGCGATAGGGGCAACCGGAGGACCCTATGCAGTCCGCGAGGAACGCCTTCATCGCGTTCTCAAAGCCGATTGTCTGTGTTTTGATCACCTCAAAGTTGCTCGTGGCGGGATCGATAGCCCCGTCGAGCACCAACCGTCCGACGTTCTGCGGGAAGAGTTCGGCGTAGTGAGCCCCAAGGTAGGTGCCGTAGGAGTAACCCAGATAATTGAGCTTGGAGTCTCCCACAACCGACCGAAGCATGTCGAGGTCGCGCGCCGCACTCACCGTGTCCACGTACTGCAGTAGCGCTCCGGTATTTGTCTGACAGGCCTCTCCCAATTCGCGGGCCGATTCGCGGGTTTCCTGAATCCACGCGTCGGTTCCCACGGGGTTATCGGCAACACCAAAAAGATACTCGTCCATACGCTGAGCATCAAAGCAGGCAACCGCGGAGGATTGTCCCACGCCCCGCGGGTCAAATCCGATCACGTCAAAAGCCTCTTGAAGGGGTTTACCTACCGCCCCGCTAATATTTTGGCTGATGTAGTCCACTCCCGAGGCTCCGGGACCGCCAGGGTTCACAAAAAGACTACCCTGTGCCGTGCCACCCAGGGCGCTCTGCCGCACGAGGGCCAGTTGAATCTTCTCCCCGGAGGGTTCTGCCCAGTTAAGCGGGGCTTCTGCCAGCGCGCACTCCATATCGTCGTCACAGGACGTCCAGGTGAGTTCCTGGCCGTAATATTCCTGCAGCTCTGCGGGTACGGAACTGTCTGCGGCGGGGGTTGATGTGCGTTCCACCGGGGCAACGCTGACGCATCCCGCCAGAAAGGTAGCAACAACACCAAACGCAACAAGGACTCCTGCGCGACTAAAGCGGGTTGGGTACATCGGGGTCCTTTCGAGACTTAGTGAACGAGTGAGCAGAGCAGTGCTTCCAGGGACAGCAGAGGGGTGACGTTGCTCGAGATTCTTTTTTGAGCGATAGCTATCTCCTCGATAAACACCAGCACATCGTCGGGTCGCATACGCTGGGCTGCGCTACGAATCTCTGTGTTAAATTCTCTGTTAATCAGCTCTTGTTTTCCACCCAATTGGATAACCAACACGTCTCGATATGCGGAGAGCAGGTCGGTGAAGATACGATCAACCCCGTCGCGAACACTGCGGGTTGCGCGTCTTTTTTGGTCTTCTTCTAATTGCCTCACCTGTGACCGGAGGGCCGGGGGGATAGCCGCGCCGGGCGTCACCCCCAGGTTACGCAGCGTTTCCTCGCGCTCTCGTTCGTCTCGCTCTGCCGAGACGGCTTTGGAGTCTTCGACGGCGATGTCGCTGAGTTGGCGCGCAACCTGCATGGCATCGGCCACACCGCGAATCCCAAATACGCGTGAGAGGGTTTGTTCTCGGCGCTGCCGAGCCTCTTCGTTGGTGGCCAAGCGACGGGCCATCCCGATGTGGCTCTGTGCCTGGCGCGCGCTCCGCTCTGCGGTTTCTGCGTCGATGCCGTGTGTTTCAACCAGGAGCCTGGCCACATCGTTCACTGCGGGAACCCGGAGTCGGACACTGCGCACCCGCGAACGAATGGTTGGTATCACATCGGCTTCACTCGGAGCGCAGAGAATCCACACGGTGCGGGCGGGCGGTTCTTCAAGGGCTTTGAGCAGCACATTTGAGGTGCGCTCCGGCATACGATCCGCGTCTTCTATAACCATGACTCGGTAGCGACCGACCGAGGGAGAAAAATGAGAGCTGGTTACGAGCGAACGCACATCCTCAATGCTGATGATAACCTTTTCGCTCGTGAGTGTGCCCAGGTCGGGATGCGTTCTGGCCTTTACCTGTGCGGTGGTGAACTCAATATCCGCAGGGCCTCTGGAGAGCAGCGCCGCTGCAAAGGCAAAGGCCAGGTTAGAGCGTCCAGACCCTGCGGGTCCGGTGACGAGCCAGGCGTGTGTCATCCCGTCAGAATCGTCGTGGGAACCAATCAATTCAGACTCCGCCGCTTTTTGTAGAACGCGGACAGCGTCGTCTTGGCCCACCAGTCCCCGCCATACGCTCATCTCTTTAGACTACCCGTCACGTTCCGGGGAGAACACGGAAAACGGATTTTCCTCTCGTGATTGTTCATGACCGAAGAAGAGGCTCGACCCTCTCCCGGATTTTTTGTGCAATGTTTTTGATGGGGAGGCCTGCGTCAATCGTGAGAAACCGCCGGGGATGGGCCGCCGCACGGGCACGGTAGGCCGCCCTAACCCTCTCGTGAAATTCAAGTTTTTCCGATTCCAAACGGTCAAGAGCGGCACCGGTGTTGGTGATTCGTTGACGCCCCACGGAGGGGTCTAAGTCGAGCAGGACTGTCAGGTCGGGAACCAGTCCACGAGCCGCCCACAATGAGAGCTTTTCAATCTCTTCGGCCTCAAGAACCCGACCCGCGCCCTGGTATGCCACGGAAGAATCGATATAGCGATCCTGAATCACAATCTCACCCCGCTCAAGTGCGGGCTGCACCAGCGTT
The DNA here is from genome assembly GCF_029760935.1 of Lysinibacter sp. HNR. Lineage (NCBI taxonomy): Bacteria > Bacillati > Actinomycetota > Actinomycetes > Micrococcales > Microbacteriaceae > Lysinibacter > Lysinibacter sp. HNR. The sequence continues at coordinate 2,552,668 of NZ_CP121684.1, forward strand.
TCGATGTGGTGTGCACGATCCGCTGCATAAAGGAGGGCTTCCGCACGGGGGGAAACGTCCCCCTCTCGGTGCAGAAGAATCTGACGAATCTCAAGCCCCAGATCTGTGCCGCCCGGTTCCCGAGTGAGCAGCACGGTTCTGCCCCGTTGCGTCACCCACTCACCGAGAAGGCGCGCCTGGGTTGATTTACCGCTCGCGTCCCCTCCCTCAAACGTGATAAACACTCCGGTCACTCTGCGCTTCCCTCCACATCAGCTTTTTTTGTTGCTGGCTTTTTTGTGGTGGAGGTCTTTGTGCCAGCGGTTTTTGCGGCACTCGCCTTTGTCGTGGTCTTCTTTGCCGGAGATGCTTTTGCCGCCGTCGCCTTTTTGGCGGTGGTGGCCTTTGCCGCGGCTGTTTTTGTAGCCGTTGTTTTTGCCGCCGGTTTCTTAGCCGTGGTCTTTTTTGCCACCGCTTTTTTTGCCCGGGGTTTTGCCGGACCTTTAGCACGCTTAATCTCTAACAGTTCAACGGCACGTTCAAAAGTAATACCATCGACGTCATCGCCCCGGGGAATGGTGGCATTGGTTTCACCGTCGGTGACGTAAGGGCCAAAACGACCGTCTTTCACCTTGATTGGTTTACCGCTCACCGGGTCCGCCTCGAATTCTTTGAGCGCGCTGGAAGCCTTGCGTGCACCATATTTGGGCTGCGAGAAGAGTTCAAGCGCCCCGGGCAGATCAATGCTGAGGATGGCGTCTTCATTGGGAAGAGAACGAGTATCGGTTCCTTTTTTAAGGTAGGCACCGTAACGACCGTTTTGAGCGGTGATGTCCTCACCGCTCTCGGGGTCTTGACCTACCGTTCGAGGCAGATTAAGCAGGGTGAGTGCTGTCTCCAGATCGATAGTTTCTAAATCCATGGATTTAAACAGCGATGCGGTGCGCGGTTTGGGAGCCGTTTTGCTCTTTTTAGCGGGCGCCTCCTCAGGTTCTGGTTCGACCTCGGTGATGTAGGGGCCAAAGCGTCCGTCTTTGGCCACTATATTTTTGCCCGTTTCTGGGTTAACCCCAATCACGCGGTCCACGACCACGGGTGCGTCCACCAGTTCTTGGGCTTTGGCCGCGGTAAGCTCATCGGGAGCAAGGCCCTCGGGAATGTTCACGCGGCGAAGGGCCACGCTCCCCTCCTCGGTAAGGGTACCGTTCTCATCGGGAACTTCAAGGTAGGGACCGTATTTTCCAATACGAAGCGTGATGGTGTCGGTTACAGCAATTGAGTTGATCGCTCGGGCATCAATCTCACCCAGGTTATCAACAATGCTTCGAAGCCCCGGATGTTCTTCGTTACCAAAGTAAAAACCGTTTAGCCACTCGTTACGATCCTCAGAGCCAGCCGCGATACGGTCTAGATCGTTCTCCATGGTGGCGGTGAAATCGTACTGCACGAGTTCCGTAAAGTGCTCTTCGAGGAGCCGCACCACCGAAAAGGCGATCCAGCTGGGCACAAGCGCCTCGCCTCGCTTACTCACATAACCACGATCCATAATGGTTGAAAGGATTGCGGTGTACGTTGAGGGCCGTCCTATACCCAGCTCTTCGAGCTTTTTTGTGAGGCTGGCCTCCGTGTAGCGAGGTTTGGGAAGGGTGTCGTGTCCCTTTGCCTCGATCTCTGCGAGAACGAGTTTCTGGCCCGTCTCAAGAACGGGAAGCTTTTCGTCAGAACCGGAAGAGACCGCGTGCCTTTTTTCATCGGTGCCCTCTTCGTAGGCGAGCAAAAATCCACGGAACGTAATAACAGTTCCGCTCGCTGTAAACTCGGCGGTTTTTTTCTCAGAGGTGGGGCCCGCAGCAACCGTAACTGTTGCCGTGGAACCTTTGGCGTCCGCCATCTGCGAGGCAACCGTTCGCTTCCAGATCAGCTCGTATAGCTTAAGCTCGTTTCCGGTGAGTGATGATGCTGCCTCAGAGGGGGAACGGAACGTCTCCCCGGCGGGGCGAATTGCCTCGTGAGCCTCCTGTGCTCCCTTGCTTTTACCCTTATAAAGACGCGGGGCCTCGGGAACGGTTTCTGCTCCGTAAAGCTTAGCGGCCTGCGTTCTCGCGGCATTAATAGCCTGAGCAGAAAGGGAGGGAGAGTCCGTACGCATATAGGTGATAAACCCACGTTCGTAAAGAGCCTGCGCGGTTGACATGGTTTGACGCGACGTAAATCTGAGCTTACGGGATGCTTCCTGCTGAAGTGTCGACGTGGTGAAGGGAGCGGCGGGACGCCGCGAGTAGGGTTTGGTCTCGAGAGAGGTAACCGCTATGGGAACCTGCTCCTCGCGAAGCTGATCCACCAGTTCCGTCGCAGCGGTCTCGGTGAGGGAGACAACACCCGCTTCGGATGCCTTTTTGGTGAGTTCCCCCCGGTCATCGTAGTCTCGCCCGGTGGCAATAGGGCGACCGTCAAGACGTACCAGCCGCGCAGAGAATGTGTCATCCACACCGTCACGCGCCGTGTCAAACATACCCGTGAGATCCCAGTAGTTTGCGGAAACAAACGCTAGTCTTTCGCGCTCGCGATCAACAACAAGCCGTGTCGCCGCTGACTGTACTCGCCCGGCAGAAAGCCTCGGCGCAACTTTGCGCCACAGGACGGGCGAAAGATCGTATCCGTAGAGGCGATCGAGAATACGGCGAGTCTCTTGCGCATCTACGAGCGAGAGATCAATATCACGCGTGTTCTTCTTTGCGTATTCGATAGCCTCCTGAGTGATCTCGTGGAAGACCATGCGGCGTACCGGAACTTTGGGTTTGAGAACCTCTAGGAGGTGCCACGCAATTGCTTCACCCTCGCGGTCTTCATCAGTTGCGAGCCACACCTCATCCGCGGCCTTCAGCGCCCGCTTCAGTTCGGAAACCGTTTTCTTTTTATTTTCCGCGACAACATAGTACGGGCTGAAGTTATTCTCAATGTCCACGGCAAACTTACCAAACGGACCTTTTTTCATGTCTGCCGGAAGCTCAGACGGCTCAGCCAAATCACGAATGTGACCGACCGAAGCGACAACCTCATACTCGTCACCCAGGTAGGCCCCAATGGTTTTTGCCTTGGTGGGTGACTCGACAATCACCAACTTCTTCGTGCTCGGCACGCGACTCCTTACTCATAAGCTATGTGAGCGATATTAGTCTCACACAAAACAACACTGGCGGTTACACCCCGCGCTTCACACATAGGAAAAACGCACGGCCCTAGCCGACACATTACACAGTTTCGGTGGAAACATACTCATTTTCTGTGATTTTACAAAGGATGCGGAGGACCGGCGTTGGCCGATACCCGAACCGTAATTCCCATAATGTAGCGAGAAACCGAAACATGAACGTGAAATCCGTCAACAGTACAGCTCTCTATTGTGGCACGATTCCTGATCGCTATCTGCGCAGCACTCTCGCAGGGACTACCGAACACAAACCCCGCCGCCACATCCGCAGCTGCAAGAGCGGCGTTATCTGCGGTACCAGCGACCTGACGATGTGTAACAAAAAGCGCATGAGTCATAACAAAAGCCCCCGTGAGCAGCGTAACAGCAAGAACTATTGCGATAGCAACTACGGATGCCCCACCCTCCTCTCTCACGAATAAAATTCGCATAAGCCTCTCCCTAAAACAAAACACCGTTTTAGCCAGGCCCTCACCTCGTGCTTTTCTCAATCCGTCACAGACTTTATTCGGGCCAGGCAAGAGCACACGCTCGAGCAAAAATGATCACAGAGTTTAACGGGGGAGAGTCAAACCCGGGAGCACTAAGCTCCACGCACACAAAGCCTGATTCACGACTCTGCTGCACAGAGACATCACCCCCTATCGCAGCGAGTCGTCGAGTGATCAAAGTTGGGTCGTCGTGGCGGGCCAGGAGCCGCGCAACATCCGCCGCAGCGTCTGTGAGCCGAACCTGACTTGCGATGAGTGCCACCACGGCTAAGCAAATACCCAGAACAGCAATTGCCACAGGCAGGACAATCGCAAACTCAGCCGTAACGCTACCTCGATCTGATGGCACACCGATCGTTCGAAGGCTTACCACACGAGCACTCTCTCAGCCAGCCGAGTTAAGCGCCCGTGTAACCAGGTCTGTCAATAAGTTTTTAATCGCGTTGCCTTTGAGAATTACCACCAGCAAACCCGCAAAACCCACCGCAGCCATGATCACCACCGCATACTCGGCAGTTGCAGCTCCGGCCTCATCGCGTAACAGTTCTTGCCAATGCTTGCGAACGGCACGGACAATCGCTCTTACACGGTGGGTACTATTCTGTGGCGCCAACTTGTCGGCTGCCCCGACGTCCTGCACGGTGGCAGAACTTTCACAGACACCCCTACTGGGATGGTCAAAATGTGGTGAAGGAAAAGGAAGAAGTGACACGTTAACCCCGGCTCTCTGGAGAGGCTCTCTCTATCAGAATTGGCAAATGTAAGAAGATCGGGCACAAGTTCTTAGGTTCTATTCTGCTAGCCAATCCCCGACGAATAAACGACGGACCACAAGTCTCTGGATAACTCGCAGGCTCTGCACCATGTGGAGGAGCATCGAGAGAAAGCCAGAGCGTGCCAAACCCGCTAAACAACCACCGACACGATGGAGAGTATGAGGGGTACCACACCCAGAAGAACAAAAGCCGGCAGCGTACACACTCCCAGCGGCAACATAAGCCTCACCGCCAATTGAGCGGCCAGCCGTGAACCCTCTGAGCGCTTTTCTGCCCGCACCAGATCGGCATCAGCGTGCACGAGATCTGAGGCAGGGATACCCGCGGTCGTCGCCAAATCTAACGAACGCTGAGCTCGCGATAATTCGTCATGCTCTTCCACATCACAGCGTTCTATAGTATCTGCCACGAGCATCTGTGAACGCTCCAACGAGCCCCCTCCGCTCACCGCCAATGCAATGAGATCGAGCACCAAACCGGGAGTGTGACACCGAGGCTCGGCACGCCGAACCAGGCCCGCACTCCACAGAACAGCCACGAGGCTCAGGATCACCCCCAGGACCCCACAGGCGATACCAAACCCGGTGCCAATGAGTATTCCCACAGAGTTAAAACCCAACAGTGTACTCATTCCCAGACTTGCTACGGGAAGAACAGCCATAAGACCGGCGGTGGAACGGGGCGCTGCGAGCGCCGCACGAACAGCCCTTCTATGAGAGCTGTTATCGTCGTAACTACGGGCAAGGCGCGTGAGGCAGGTGGCAAGGGGTGCTCCACACTCCTGGGCTACCGTGAGCGTGGCGGCAAGTCCTAGCCAGGATGCGTAGGCTGCACCAGAGGGGGCACCCCGCACTGCAACTACACCCCCGTAGCGCATCATAAAGTGGTGTTTCACAGAGGCACGCATCGCTTCGGCGATATCGTTTCCCACCCGAGCGGCATCATCACAATCCCTGATAATGGAAAGCGCACGAGGGGAAAGATCGCCCGCTCCCGGCACGTGTTCCCAGACACGAGAAGCCGGTAGCCCGGCACTCACCATAACGGCGATGCGACGCACAATTGTAACCACCTCGTGCGCCTCCTCGGTGTCTTTCAACCTACGTCGCACTGAGCTTTGAGCCTTCAAATCGATATTCCCTCACACCGAGAACACCCGTCTCATCACAAAAGAAACTGCCAATTCCGCTAATACTGCGTACACCGCCGGTGCGTTCTAGCTGAACCACCAGGTGAATCGCACTCACCACCTGGCGAGCAAGCGTATGAGGGAGAAAACCGGCAACCGCCCCCAGGGCCTCAAGCCGGGCTGGAACATCGGCAAGTGAGTTTGCGTGAAGGGTACCCGCCCCGCCATCGTGTCCAGTGTTAAGGGCCGAGAGCAACTCCCGTAACTCTGGCCCCCGGCACTCACCCACAACAATGCGGTCCGGTCTCATTCGCAGAGCCTCTCGCACGAGTTGGTCAAGGCCCAGACCACCCGCACCCTCTAGATTTTTTTGCCGCGCCTCCAGGGAAACGCAGTGGGGATGGTGGATGTTCAGCTCTGCCACATCTTCGATGGTGATGATGCGCTCCACCGCTGGAACACAACCCATCAGAGCGGCCAGTAGCGTGGTTTTCCCACACCCGCCGGCACCGGTAATCAAAATATTTTGTCGATTCTGAATGGCTCGAAGCAACACTGCACGTACAGCCTCCCCAAACATACCGGCTGTATAAAGGTCGTCCAGGCTCAAAGCGCGCTCCCGGGGAACACGGATAGAAAGCAGTGGTCCCTCACGCGCGATTGGCGGAAGCACAGCGTGGACCCGAAGCCCCCTCCCGAGCCGAACGTCAACACACGGGGTGGTCTCATCAACGTGCCGCCCACCCCGGCTAATGAGCCGCACCGCAAGACCACGCGCTTGCTCCCGATTGAGGGTGAGCGAAGACTCACGAACCGCGCCCGCTCCGCGATCAACCCACACCCCAGATCCACCGTTCACAAAGATATCTGTGACCTGGGGATCGTCTACTAAGTAAGCTAACGGTCCCAGAAGCGCTAGAAGTTCATACGAAGAAGCCACCATGGGTTTGACGATAGACCAGAGCATACCGGGCGGTCAGTGGCGGCGTCGCGTTGTGGACAAGGTGTTCTCGCACCTCGTCTGTGGAGGTGTTGTTTGTGCTGTGCACCCTCACCCGATGGTGTGACACACCACCTCAATTGCCCAAACGCACACCCGGGGTTTTAAAAGGAAGCTCAATAAGGTCACCGGGGCCGTGAACGGTCCAGGCGGGTAGTTCAGCAAGCTGAGCAAGAGTTCGGGCACGTTGTTCGCTCTGCTCCGCCCGGCGATCCGGAATAAACCGCATCCAATCGGCGTGCTGACCGCTAAACGCCGATTCGTCGTGCGTGTCAAACTCCTGAACCCTCTCCGAGACCGATTGCCGCAACAAGCACACAACCGTATTTTCCCCCGGCCCAATACTCGCGTGGAGTATCCCCCGAGGAACCCACGACCCGTTACCCAGCGCGCTCGGAAACCTCGCCCGAAACCCCGCCGGGTCAACCGCGTATTTATTGTAGGGAGAGAACTCGTGCCCCTCGGGAGCCGCCGCCGCGGAGATCCCGGCGATAGCGGACAACCCCGGATATTTCATGATGGTGGCGTATCCCAGGTGTGGATAGTCGGGCCAGCCCCGAACGCTGAGCCCCCGCTCACCCTCGGTTACGAGCGTCTTGTCACCGCTTAGAATCTGGTACCCGAAATGCTCGACCAGTTCGAGCAGGATAGTGCTTTTGCCCGCCCCCTTCGAACCGCTCACGAGCATCACCTCACCCGCGTGCGCGGCAGCCGTTGCGTGCAGGATGACCGCTCCGCGATTCTCCTGGTCCCGCAGAACAAGGTCACGGATAAGCTCCACCAGGTCAAACCATCCGTCAGACCCAATCTCAACGTCGATGTGTCTCTCGGTTTGGTCGAAGCGAAAAGTCGTTTGGGTACGGTCACAGATCACCGTCTCCGTACCGCCTATTTCTCGCCAGCGTTTCGCGGCAATTGTAAAGAATTCTCCCGCGCTCTTTCGCATGTACACGGACTCCCCCGCGCTCTCTGGTACGTCTCTTCGCAGCGGGGTCACTCGCAGGGTAGCCAAGGGGGTGCTCAGCATATCCGGCTTCTCAACCCAAAAGTGTGTGTCGAGAAAACGAAGCGTCTCACCAAGATCAACACCGGGGACAAGATGAAAACGTAAGCGAGAACTCGCATAAACCAGATCAAAAATTTCCACCCTTACTCCTCATCATTGCACCGGTTATCTTGTACAACAGTCATCTTCGATCAACGCATGATATCAAGATAGCCGTCTTCTGTTACTCCTGACCGGTGCACTCAGGGCCCAGGTGAGCTCAGCCCATAATCACTCACAGACTAGCGCTTTACCGCCAAGAAAGCGCAATAACCACCGCTTATGCCACAAAAGGAAGCAATAAAAATGTGATGGGAAGAACCAACCAAGAGCTCAATCGGTGGAGAGAAAGTAAGGGGAGGCGGTACCGGTTAGGGGCTCGGTACCGCCTCGACAACGCCGGACTTTGGGGAAATCCTAGAAAGCGTCATCTTTCTATCGCGCAAAGAATAGCGCGATTACCACCATTCTAATCATTAAGGTCAACAATCTGCTAGCGGTTCGGACAATTTTCAGCCTATTTTCATCTGTCAGTAAACCTCAAAGATATTTCCGACTCATACTTCCGTGCAATACGCCCAAAATCCGCACCCGTTATATTGCTGTCATTTTTGCCCCTATAAGCCTTTTCCCCTACCGTGCAGTCACAAACTTCGGGCTCACCCTCACGACGTGTCAATTAAAAGGTCACACACCGAACAGAATTTGCTACGCTACAGGAATCAATTAAAAATCTCACGTACAGATTGGATAACGGTGTCCCCAAACAACAAGACCCCCGGCGTTATCGAAAGCCTCCAAACCGAGGTGGAAAATTTTCCCGCGCCCCCACATTTTGTTGAAACCGCACAATTTGGTCCAGAGATTTATCAGCAGGCCACACAAAACCCCGAAGAATTTTGGGCAGAGCAGGCACGTGCACTGCACTGGCATAAGCCCTTCACCCAAACCCTTGATTGGAGCAATGCTCCCTTTGCCTCGTGGTTTGGAGACGGTGAAATCAACCTCTCATACAATTGCCTTGATCGCCATGTTCTCGCGGGTAATGGCGACCGCGTCGCCATTCACTGGGAGGGTGAACCGGGAGATACCCGCACCATCACCTACCACCAACTTCTGGGAGAGGTCAAGAAGGCCGCAAACCTACTCACCAGCCTCGGGGTCACCCGGGGAGACAGGGTCGCTATCTATCTGCCCATGATTCCCGAGGCCGTCATTGCGATGCTTGCGGTTGCGCGCATCGGAGCCATTCACTCGGTTGTTTTTGGCGGATTCAGCGCAGAAAGCCTTCGCGCCCGTATCGATGATGCCCAGGCAAAAATTATCATCACGGCTGACGGCGGGTGGCGTAAGGGCAGGGTCTCACCCCTCAAACCCGCGGTGGACGAGGCGCTTGCTCTCGCCACAGAGACTCCCCTGTCGGTAGAACACGTGCTAGTGGTACAGCGCGGAGAAAACGATATCGCCTGGGAGGAGGGCCGCGATCTCTGGTGGCACGAGGAAATCGCTCAGGTCGATGATCAGCACACCGCCCAGGGTTTTCCCGCGGAGAACCCCCTCTTTATCCTCTACACTTCCGGCACCACGGGAAAGCCCAAGGGGATCCTGCACACCTCTGGCGGCTACCTCACGCAGGCAAGCTTTACCCACCGCGCGGTGTTTGACCTTCGCCCCGAAACAGACGTGTACTGGTCAACGGCCGATATCGGCTGGGTCACCGGTCATAGCTACGTCGTCTACGGTCCGCTGAGTAACGGAGCCACCCAGGTGATGTACGAGGGCACCCCCGAAACCCCCACCTGGAGCAGGTGGTGGGAAATCGTGGAGCGCTACGGCGTCACCATCTTCTACACGGCACCAACAGCCATTCGATCCTTCATGAAGCAGGGCCGAGAGGTTGCCCTTAAACACGACCTCTCCACCATCCGCCTCCTGGGAACCGTGGGTGAGCCCATCAACCCCGAGGCGTGGCTGTGGTATCGCGAGGTTATCGGAGCGGGCACCGCTCCGATCGTGGATACCTGGTGGCAGACAGAAACCGGGGCAATCATGATCTCCCCCCTACCGGGTGTTACCGCAACCAAACCGGGCAGTGCGCAGGTGCCCATCCCCGGGATCAGCATAGATGTGGTTGACGATAACGCAGACCACGTTGGCAGGGGTAATGGCGGCCTTCTCACCGTCACTAAACCGTGGCCCAGCATGCTGCGAGGCATTTGGGGCGATCCCGAGCGTTTTATTGCTACCTACTGGCGCACATTTGGCGATAAGTATTTTGCCGGCGACGGAGCCCGTCTTGATGCCGACGGTGACATCTGGCTGATGGGTCGAGTCGATGACGTGATGAACGTCTCCGGACACCGCCTCTCCACCACGGAGATTGAATCGTCACTCGTCTCACACCCGTCGGTGGCGGAGGCCGCGGTTGTGGGGGCCCAGGACGAGGTCACGGGTCAGGCGGTGGTTGCATTTGTCATCCTCAAGAAAAACCAAACGCTCATTGGGGATTCAGACCAGGCTTCAGCCATACTCACTGCCCATGTTGGCAATCATATTGGGGCAATTGCCCGTCCCCGCCAGGTCTTTGTTGTGGGCGAGCTCCCCAAGACCCGTTCGGGAAAGATTATCCGCCGACTACTTAAAGACGTTGCCGAAGGGCGTGAGGTGGGAGACACCAGCACGCTCGCCGACACCAACATCATGCAGCTCATCACGGAGAAGCTGCGATAGACAAAAACGGTTGCTAGTCCCTTACCTCAAACACAAACTCAACCTCCACCGGGGCGTTGAGCGGAAGAACCGCTACCCCCACGGCGGATCGAGCGTGGACACCGGCATCCCCAAATATTTCTCCCAGCGCGAGAGAGGTACCGTTGATGACCCCGGGCTGCCCAAAAAAATCTGGATCTGAAGCGACAAATCCCACCACTTTAACCACGCGGATAATTTTGTCAAGATCCCCGAGAATACCCTTGGCGGCAGCAAGCCCGTTCAGGGCACAGACCTTAGCGTAGGCGTTGGCGTCTTCCGGACTCACCAGGCCCTCACCCTCACCCACCTTTCCGGCGGCTGGAAGCTCACCCTTTACAAAGGGAAGCTGCCCCGAAGTGTAAACGTAGTTCCCGGTACGCACAGCAGGCACATAAGCAGCTACCGGAGCCGCAATAGCGGGAAGTTCAAGACCCCGTTCTGCTAGGCGCTGCTCGATCACACTCATGCTTGCACCGCCTGACGCTTCATGTAGGCGACGTTACCGCCCGCAGGCCCGGCCACCACCTGAACCAGCTCCCACCCCTCGGCACCCCAGTTATTCAGGATCTGTGCCTCAGTGTGCAAAATAAGCGGAGTCACAAAATACTCCCACACGGGCGGTTTTTCTCGGTTATTATCAGGAATTTCAGTCATTATTTCTGCTCCTTAAACAGTAATCTTCGGTGATCTACGGGGTAATAATAGGGCGTTTTTCAGATTTGTCACTTATGTTTGATTCTATGATGACTTCTCCCTCCTCATATAAACGCGTTTTAAAAGGTAGAGTGAATCCCGTGAAATCTCGTACAGCCAGCGGTGCCATGGGAGGAATTCTCGGGTTTGTATCAATGAGCGCGGTGGCCGGAGTGCTGGTTACAGCCTCCGTTGTTCCCGTGGTTGCCCTCAGTAGCAGCGGAGCCGACAGCGTGGTGTCAATTTTTGACAATCTGCCTGAAAATATGCAGTTCGGTCAGCTCGCTCAGGCATCCACGCTGTATGCAAAACAGGGTGAGGACTACATTCCCTTCGCCACATTCTTCGACCAGGATCGTATTGAGGTCGGCGCCGAACAAATCCCTCAGGCGGCTAAAGATGCTGCGATCGCGGTGGAGGACCCCCGCTTTTTTGAACACGGCGGCGTTGACATGATCTCGATGTCCAGGGCTCTCGTCACAAACGCCCTGGGTGTAGGCAAGGTGAGTGGGGCTTCAACCATCACCATGCAGGTGGTGAAGAATATCCTGGTGCAGCGTGCCGAGGGAGAAACCGATGAAGAAGTACGAGCCGCAGCGTACAAAGACGCCACCCGCAACGACGCTGATCGCAAGCTTAAAGAGATGAAGCTCGCGATTGGTCTTGAAAAAAACTACTCTAAAGACGAAATCCTTCAGCAATACCTCAACATCGCCCTCTTTGGGCGCCGCGTTTACGGCATTGAGGCTGCAGCGCAATATTACTATGGCATACCGGCGGCGCAACTCAGTCTGGAGCAATCAGCAACGCTGATAAGCATAGTAAATAACCCGGAGAATCTTCGGATCGATAGGGAAGAAAATCTTCCACAAAGCACCGAGCGTCGAAATAACGTTCTCGCAGCCATGCTCACAAACGAGAAGATAACCCAGGAAGAGTACGATGCGGCAGTGGCTACCCCCATCGTCCCTAACCTCCACCCAAGAACCAGCGGTTGTATGGCGGCCGGGGGACTTGCGTTCTTCTGCGACTACGTTACTCGAGTCATTAAAAATGACCCCAAGTTTGGTAATTCGCAGGACGAGCGGATTTTCAACTTCAGCCGAGGCGGCTTGGACGTATACACAACCATTGATCTTGAGTTGCAGGGCGCGGCCGAGCAAAGCGTGCAGAGTCGGATCCCCGCAACTATGCCGGGGATTGATCTTGGTGCAACCGCGGTAACCACCGATAATCAGACCGGAAATATTCTCGCCATGACGCAGAACAGACCGTTCAACGATATAGAGGAACTTCCGGATCACACCGCAATTAACTACAATACGGATCGTCTCTACGGGGGTTCCAGCGGTTTCCAATCGGGCTCAACCTACAAAGCGTTCACACTCGCGGAGTGGATCAAACAGGGCTACTCGCTCAACGAAGTTGTCAATGTCAGCCCCCGAGAAGTAAATATGGCGCGTTACAAAAACCGCTGTATGCCGGGAGGCGTAGCGGGTGGTGGCAAGTTTAAATTTGACAACGCCACCAACACACGGGGCAACAGGACCGTTTTGAACGCCACCGAGCAGTCCATCAACGGTGGTTATATGAGCATGGCTGAGCGGCTCGACATCTGTGACATCACTGAGCTTGCCCAAAGTATGGGTGTTCACCGCGCCGCTCCCTTCCCCAACCGTGGAGAGAGCCTTGACCTCGAGAACAACCTCTCCTCCATCTTCAGTGGTACCGACGAAGTTGCTCCGATGACAATGGCCCTCGCCTACGGTGGCTTTGCCGCCGAAGGTAAGGTGTGCCAGCCCAACTCAATTGAACGTATCGTTGATTCTTCGGGCAAGGAGAAAGACTTCACTCGCGGAACCTGTTCCCAAGCCATCGACCCCCCGGTCGCTGCGGGCGTTGCCTACGCTCTGGAAAGCGGCGTGCACAACGGGCTCTCACGGGCAGCCCGCAGTAGTTTGGGCACCCCGCACCTCGCCAAGACCGGAACCACCGACGACTACGTTGACAACTGGCTCGTGGGCTCAAGCACTAAGGTATCCACCGCAGTTTGGGTAGGAAACGTGAGCGGTAAGGTTGATACTCGCAACTTCCGGGGAGTGGAAAATGCTAAAAACCTTATCTGGCCGGACATTATGAACGTTGCCGATCGAAAGTATGGCGGCGAAGCTTTCCCCCAACCCACTAGCTCAAGCAGAACAAGGACAGCGGTAACGATTCCCGACACGGTAGGAAAAACCTACGAGGAGGCGGCTGCTCTCCTAACGCCCCTCGGGTTTACCGTGGCCGATGGTGGGGAAACCGACTCCAACCAGCCGCAGGGAAGGGTCGCGGGAACAACACCGGCGGCAGGCACAAGCGCTCCCGAAAACTCCACCGTGACCATTCTACGAAGTAACGCGATGCTGACAGAGATTCCAACGCTCTACAACAGGTGGGATCGCAGTAGTCAAGAATTGCGAAACGCGGGCTTCACCACACCGCCTAATGCCCGCTGTGACGTTGAGGGCGGCACGCTTCCACAGAACGAGAACGAGCGCACCCTTGTAAGTTCAGAGCCCGCCCAGGGACAACTTGCACGAAAAGACAGTCAGATAACCTTTATCGTGAGCTGTCAATAGTGACCGGTTCGGAGTCTCGTCGCAGCTCTTCCCTCGCTACCACAATCCTCAAAGGTGCCCTGGTAGCGGGGGCTGCCGCTTTTGTGTGGGGAACCGTTATTGAGCGGCAACTTTTTACCCTGCGCAGAATTAACATGCCGGTTCTTCCAGAGGGTCGCACTCCCATACGAATACTTCACCTTTCGGATCTTCACTTAGCCCCCTGGCAGTTTCGTAAGCAGCGCTGGGTGCGTAGCCTCGCCACTCTCGCGCCAGATCTCGTAGTAACCACCGGGGACAACATGGGGCATGAGGAAGCCCTGTTTGCCCTCAAGCACACCCTGGAGCCTTTCGAGAATACCCCGGGCGTTTTTGTACACGGTTCAAACGACTACTACAAGCCCATGATCAAAAGCCCCCTGCGTTACCTGCGTAAACCGAGTCAGCGAAGCATGAAAAACCCCACGCTCCCCATCGCTCCCCTCAATAACTTTTTTGAAGATTCTCTGGGGTGGGTATCCCTCAATAACTCCGCCGTTCGACTCTCAATCTTAGACAGCACGCTGGAGCTATTTGGACTGAATGATCCACACATCGGGTACGACAGGCCAGACGATATGCGATCGGCGCTTCACACGCTGCGCGGAGAATCCGCAGATGAAGATCCACAGGTGAGCCGAATTGGCGTCGTGCACGCCCCCTACCAGAAAGCTCTCAACACACTTGTTGATTCGGGAGCTTCTGCCCTAATTGCAGGTCACACCCACGGCGGACAGGTGTGTATCCCCGGATACGGGGCCCTCACCACAAACTGTGATCTGCCCCGAGAACAGGCCAAGGGGTTGTCTCTCTGGCATCACAAACAGCGCGCCGCTTTCCTCACGGTAAGCGCCGGGCTGGGACACTCAATCTATGCACCCGTCCGCTTTGCCTGCCGCCCCGAGGCAACGCTCATCACCCTCGTTCCGGCAGCCGTTTAGACTATCGAGAGTTACGTTCCGCCACGATCTCCGCGATCTGCACGGCGTTCAGTGCCGCCCCCTTGCGCAGATTGTCGTTCGAGACGAAGAAGGCCAAACCGTTTCCGTCCGCCGTCGACTGGTCTTCCCGAATACGACCCACATAGCTGGAATCCTGCCCCGCAGCCCCCAGGGGCGTGGGAACCTCACTCAGCCTTACACCGGGAGCGGAGCGCAGCAGCTCTGTTGCCTGCTCAGCAGAGAACGGCTTTGCAAACTCGGCGTTGACCGAAAGAGAGTGTCCGGTAAACACGGGAACACGAACGCATGTCCCCGATACTCGAAGGTCGGGAATCCCCAGGATACGACGACTCTCGTAGCGGAGTTTCTTTTCCTCATCGGTCTCGCCGAGGCCATCATCCACAATCGAACCGGCCAGGGGCAACACGTTAAACGCGATGGGCTTAGCGTATTTAACCGGTTCTGGGAAGTCTACAGCCGAGCCGTCATGTACAAGACACGTGAGGTCTCCCTGGGAAACCGCTGCCTGTACCTGCTGTGCAAGTTCTTCGGCCCCGGCAAGACCGGAGCCCGAAACTGCCTGGAAGGTGGTCACAACCAGGCGAACCAACTCGGCCCTGTTGTGCAGAACACTCAATACCGGCATCATAGCCATTGTTGTGCAATTGGGGTTTGCGATGATTCCCTTAACCGCCCGATCAATCGTGTGTGGGTTAACCTCGCTCACAACGAGGGGAACCTCGGGATCCATCCGCCAGGCGCTGGAGTTATCGATGACCATTGCACCGGCCTCCGCAAACCGGGGTGCATACGCACGCGATCCCGTAGCACCCGCGGAAAAGAGAGCGATCTGAATACCGGTGGGGTCTGCGGTGGCCACATCCTCTACCACAATCTCTTTCCCCTGAAATGTGATCGTTTTTCCCGCGGAGCGGGCGGAGGCAAAAAGGCGGAGGCTCGCAACGGGAAAGTCCCGCTGCTCGAGCAGGGTCAGCATTACCGTGCCAACCTGTCCGGTGGCTCCAACAATGGCAATGTGTTGTGGTGTAGACATGGTTCCTCTATTTTCCGTACCGCTGTGGGTTCATCCGGGTAGGCCGCAGCCGGGGTGCAATTAGGTTAGCAATAAAAAAGGTGTGAGGGCGTGTTAGCGTCCGGTTCCGGCGTGAACGATAGCCACATCATCAGCGTCAAGCTCAAACGCGGCGTGCAACACGCGTGCAGCCTCGGCCAGACTATCGGCTCGGGTAACTACAGAAATACGGATTTCACTTGTTGAAATCATCTCGATGTTAATACCCGCGTCAAAGAGCGCGCGGAAAAACTTGGCCGAAACACCGGCGTTAGTGCGCATTCCCGCCCCCACCACCGCGAGCTTGCCAATCTGGTCATCGTATTGCAGACTGAGGAACTCGATGCGTTCCCTCTCGGCCTCCAGAGCATCAATCACACGGGAGCCGTCCCCGCTCGGCAGGGTGAAGGAGATATCGGTGCGCCCAGTGGCCGCAGCCGAGACATTCTGAACGATCATGTCGATGTTGGCACCGGTCTTTGCGACAATTTCAAAGATTTCGGCTGCCTTACCCGGAATATCGGATACACCAACAACCGTAATCTTGGCCTCGCCAGAGTCGGTTGCTATACCGGTGATGATGGGCTCTTCCACACTACCTCCATTCGGAATGCCGTCTTCGGGGTTGTACACGATGGTACCCTCGTTGTTGTTAAACGAGGATCGCACGTGGAGTGTTACCCCATGACGGCGAGCGTACTCAACCGCTCGAATATACAAAATCTTAGCCCCAGACGCTGCCAGTTCCAGCATCTCTTCGCTCATAATAAAATCTATTTTCCTGGCGTTGGGAACGATCCGGGGATCCGATGTGTACACGCCGTCAACATCGCTGTATATCTCGCACACATCGGCGTTAAGCGCGGCGGCCAGGGCTACAGCGGTTGTGTCGGAGCCACCCCGACCCAGGGTTGTAATATCTCCGGTGCCGCGATTAAAACCCTGGAAACCCGCAACAATTGCTATCGCACCTCGATCAAGCGCCGCACGAACCCGCTTGGGGGTAACATCCACAATACGAGCAGCACCGTGTGTGGCATCCGTGATCATACCGGCCTGGCTACCCGTAAAAGAGAGGGCCTCATGTCCCATTCCCTTAATGGCCATGGCAAGGAGCGCCATGGAGATCCTCTCCCCCGCGGTGAGAAGCATATCGAGTTCTCTGGGTGCGGGTATGGGTGAGACCGCGTGAGCCAGGTCGAGCAGATCATCCGTGGAATCGCCCATTGCAGAGATTGCAACAACAACGTCGTTACCCTGGCGGTGAGTGTCAACAATGCGCTTGGCCACGCGTTTGATGCTCTCGGCATCAGCAACCGAGGATCCGCCAAACTTCTGCACGATTAATGCCATATAGCTCTCTCCGAATGTTTCCCGCTATTGATTTTACGCCCAAAATTCAATAATACGGCACAAAAAATGCGTTGAGGTGCATACACAGGCGACTCACGTGTAACTGCATCAGATCGGTTCGCACCGAACGTGACCCGGGCTTTGCCCCGTGAGTGGTTTACACCGTGATACAGAAGCCTAATCGATACTGCGCCGTCCCTCAAAAGCGCGTCCCAGTGTGACCTCATCCGCAAATTCGAGATCACCTCCCACCGGCAAGCCGGAAGCCAACCGAGAAACCGGAACATCCATCGATTTAAACAGCCGTGAAAGATAGGCTGCGGTTGCCTCACCCTCCAGATTGGGGTCGGTTGCCAAGATTATCTCGGACACCTCAGTGTCTGCGAGACGACGCATCAGCGACGCAATGTTGAGGTTATCCGGCCCAATCCCATCGATCGGACTGATCGCACCCCCGAGCACGTGATACAGACCTCGAAACTGTAGGGTTCGTTCAATCGCCACAACATCTTTAGGCTCCTCAACAACACAGATAAGAGTGGAATCACGCCGCGGGTCACGACAAATGGAGCAGAACTCCTGTTCCGACACGTTTCCACACTGCACGCAGAATTGAACGCGTTCGCGGACGGTCGAGAGCAGCTCGGCTAGGCGGGAAACATCTGCGCTCTGCGATTGAACGATATGAAAGGTGATTCGCTGCGCAGATTTTGGCCCGATTCCAGGCAAACGCCCGAACTCCTCAATAAGGTCCTGAATAATTCCCTCGTACACCGTTCACCTCACCCCGTCTCCTCGGGAAGATCCTGTTCTTCCAAAAATGTCGCCCCCAGCACCTCACGCACCACAGACTCACCGTAGCGGGTGCTCTCCGCGTGGTTTTCCTCCACCTCGGGTGTGGACGCTCGCGCACGAAGAATAGCGGCTGCGCTGGAGGAGGGCTCTGCCAATGATCTGCCCGGCGCGGCAGAATCCTCGGGAACACTCTGTGTCGGCAGGTTTGACACCTGTGAGTTTGGCACAGGGTTTTCCGGCGGCGGGGGTGGACTCCAATCCTCTTCCGGAGGTACCTCGTCATCGCTCACGCGGGGATAGTCCTCAATCTCACTCCGGGTGGGCGCGGAAACCTCGGGAGTTTTTGAGGAAGGTTCACTCTCAAAGGTTTTCGGGTCTTCACCAACCTCCGGCTTCTCACGGACCGCTGGGCTTTCACGAGCCTCCGACTCTACAAGCACCTCTGGGGTCTCGGGCGACACGGACACTCGGGGCACGTCGCGACCGATGGTCGTTGGCAGCGAGGGTGCTGAGTCAGCACCGGGAATAGCCACCACGTTCCACTCGGTGACGGGAGCAACCGGCGTAGAGCCCTGCGGAGCGCTCACGTTCGCCTCGGATGTTTCCCCGGGCACCGCAGCCACCCCCTCCCGGGACGACGCAGCCGGCCTCTCCCCGAACGGTACGGAGTTCACCGGTGGCGGAAACGAAGATTGCTGCTCACTCTCAACCCGTGCCATAAACCGAACCCGGAAACCCAACACGCTTTGAATAGCGCTGCGGAGCTGTTCACTTACGCTCTCCGGGCCGGACGTTGCGCCCCGAAAACTCGAAACGTCATTGGCGCTGGGAAAGGAGAGCACAAGAACGTCGTCGTTGAGTTCACGCACCGTTGCGGTATATGCCGCCATCCAGGCTCGACGATCAACCCGCATGAGAACGTCAAGAATCTCCTGCCAGGAGTGTTTCATCTGTTCCAGGGTAACCGGGCTAATCTGAGCTTCCCCCGTCACGGCTGCTGCGGAAGGGGGCGCTGCGGCGGGAGATTTCCCGGTCACGCGAGCTTCTTCTCCCGAACGTAGTTCCTCAGAAGCAAGCGGTTGCACGGAAGAACGAAGCGATTCATCGGGGCGAGACTCAGCGCTGGAATCAGCCTCATTGATCAAGAGTGACTGTTCCGCAGTACGGGACTCGGGTACAGGCTCAGATTCTGGGGCGGCGCGAGGCGGCTCCACAGGGCCCGCAGGCTCCGCAACACGAGGTTCTGGGGCAAGGCCGGGCGTCTGAGTTGCACGGGACGGCTCCGCAGCACGAGGCGGCGCTGCCAGCGTTGCGCCCGCGACTGGTTCAGATCGAATCTCAGCAACCGTGCGCTGGGGAGCGCGCGCGCCCGTACCGCCACCCTCTGCAGCAGCCGACACGGGCCCGGATACGCCAATACGACGCTCAATGCGTTCCAGCCGTGTGAGAGCACCTCGCTCTGCATCACCAAGACTCGGAACAAGCGCCCGGGCAACCATAAACTCGAGGTGCAGCCGGGGAGAGGTGGCACCCGTCATATCGTTCAGCGTCTTGTTCACTACCTCGGCCGCGCGGGAAAGCTCTACCGGACCAAAAACCGCGGCTTGATCAAACATGCGTTGTAACTCATCCTCGGGCACACCGCGAAGAACCGCCGCGGCCCGCTCCGGGCCACTCGCAGAAACAACTATGAGATCGCGTATGCGCTCAAGAAGATCCTCCACAAACCTACGGGGATCCTGTCCCGTTTGCACCACCCGATCAACAGCGGCAAAAGCGGCGGCCCCGTCGCTACCGCCCAGCGCCTCAATCACCTCGTCAAGCAACTCCGTGTGGGTAAACCCAAGCAGGCTCACCGCACGCTCGTACTCAACCGTGTCACCCTCGGAACCAGCTATGAGCTGGTCGAGCAGAGAGAGGGTGTCCCGGGCCGAGCCACCGCCCGCCCGTACCGCCAACGACAACACACCAGGTTCGGTTTTTACCCCCTCGCTATCGCAGAGCTGCTGGGTATACTCCAGGAGTTGAGCGGGCGGGATCAAGCGAAAAGGATAGTGATGCGTGCGCGATCGGATCGTGCCAATCACCTTGTCCGGTTCCGTGGTGGCAAAGATAAATTTGACGTGCTCCGGCGGCTCTTCCACAATTTTGAGCAGGGCGTTAAACCCGCCCGACGTGACCATGTGGGCCTCATCAATAATAAAAATCTTGTAGCGATCGCGGGCCGGGGCAAAGATCGCCCTCTCGCGCAGGTCACGCGCATCCTCCACACCACCGTGGCTAGCGGCGTCGATCTCAACCACATCGAGCGACCCACCACCGCCACGGCTCAGTTCCACACAGCTGGGGCAACTGCCGCAGGGGGTATCCGTGGGCCCCTCCGCGCAGTTGAGGCAGCGCGCAAGAATACGGGCGGAGGTTGTTTTACCGCACCCACGAGGGCCACTAAAAAGATACGCGTGATTAACCCGATTGGTACGAAGAGCGGTCATGAGGGGGGCGGTCACCTGAGACTGACCGATCATCTCAGCAAAACTCTCTGGCCGATAACGGCGATACAGTGCGGTAGCCACCCTTGTGATTCTACAGGGTACCGCTGATCGTCTCGCGGGCCTGACGAGCAATCTCCAACTCCTCGTCGGTGGGGATCACCAAGACCTCAACCGCAGAGTCGTCCGCAGAAATTCTGCGTGCACCGCCGCGAACAGCATTGCGTTCAGCATCTAGTTTGATGCCCAACCACTCCAGACCCTTGAGAATTTCCTCACGCAACGGAGGGGCATTCTCGCCCACCCCCGCCGTGAAAGTGATCACATCAGCCCCGCCCAGGTGCACCAGATAGGCCCCCAAATAGTGCCGCACCCGGTGAACATACACATCAAGCGCGAGCTGCGCCTCCGCGTTCCCCTCCTCAGCCATGGTCTCAACATCTCGCATATCTCCGGTGCCGACCAGCCCCATAAAACCACTCTGACGATTGAGGAGACGATCAAGGTCATCAATGGTGAAGTCGGCGGTGCGGGCCAGGTGAAACAACACGGAGGGATCAATATCGCCGGACCGGGTTCCCATCACTAGACCCTGAAGCGGCGTCATCCCCATTGAGGTCTCCCGAGACACTCCCCCGTCAACAGCACAGACCGAGGCTCCGTTGCCCAGGTGCAGCACCACCTGCTTCAGGTCGGCCAGGGGTCGACCCAAAAATTCTGCGGCGGCCTGCGAAACATACTTGTGGGAGGTTCCGTGAAAACCATACCTGCGCACCTGATGCTTCTCTGCCAGCTCGCGATCAATCGCGTAGGTGTAGGCCTCAGCAGACATCGTCTGGTGAAAAGCGGTGTCAAAAACAGCCACGTGGGGCACCCCGGGAAAGGCCTCACGGGCGGCAACTATTCCCTGGTAGTTAGCCGGGTTGTGTAGGGGAGCAAGCTCCGAGAGATCGTTAATGACGCGCGCAACCTCATCGGTGATGATGGTGGGCGCAACATAGCGCTCGCCGCCCTGAACAACGCGGTGGCCCACCGCGCTGAGGGGGGTCTCCGCGAGGGTGGTTCCCGCGGTGGCAAACGCGTCCATCATGACCTGGAAGCCCTCGCCGTGGTCACGGATGGGGCGTTCAATCTCTGAGCGAACGCTCTCTCCTCCCTCGATAACAGAGGTGTGAATAGCTCGCCCGACCGGCTCGCCAATTCTCTCCACAAGACCGGACGCTATCCGAGACTCACCGGCCATGTTAATCAATTGATATTTAAACGAGGAGGAACCACTGTTTACAACAAGTACGTAGGTCATATGGACTATCCGTTTCGCTCGGGGGTTGCGGGTTCGAGGCCGGTGATCTCGGGTTCGGTGGGTTCAGCATCCGCTTGAATCGCCGTAATTGCCACAGTATTCAGAATGTCTTCCACAAGCGCCCCGCGCGAGAGGTCATTAACCGGTTTACGTAAGCCCTGAAGCACTGGCCCCACGGCGGTTGCTCCCGCGGAACGCTGAACGGCCTTATAGGTATTATTGCCGGTGTTCAGGTCGGGAAAAATAAACACCGTGGCTCGCCCGGCCACCTGCGAGTCGGGCAGCTTTGAGGCCGCAACGGCCACATCCGCCGCCGCGTCGTATTGAATCGGACCCTCCACAAGAAGGTCGGGACGCCGCTCCCGCACGATGCGGGTGGCCTCACGCACCTTCTCCACGTCGGCACCGGAACCGGACTCCCCCGTGGAGTACGACAGCATGGCAACACGGGGCTCAATCCCAAACTGGGCCGCCGTGGCCGCTGACGAAATTGCGATATCCGCCAGTTGCTCGGAGGTGGGGTCGGGGTTGACCGCACAGTCACCGTAAACGAGCACACGATCCGCCAGAGCCATCAGAAACACGCTCGACACGATCGACACTCCGGGCTCAGTTTTAATAATTTCAAAGCTCGGTCTGATCGTGTGTGCTGTGGTGTGGGCAGCACCGGAAACCATCCCGTCTGCAAGACCCAGGTGGACCATCATGGTACCGAAATAAGAAACATCAGTGACCGCGTCGGTCGCCTGCTCCAGGGTGGCCCCCTTGTGTGCACGCAACCGCGCATACTCCTCAGCAAATCTGGGCAACAAATCGGAGTGGGCCGGATCGATAATGCTGGCTTTGGTGATGTCGAGTCCCAGGGCAGCGGCTCGATGATGGATAAGGTCGGGATCACCCAGAATAGTGAGGCGCACAACCCCCCGCTTCAACAGAGTGCTGGCCGCACGCAAAATTCGGTCGTCGGAACCCTCGGGGAGCACAATATGTTTGTTGGCCCGACGAGCCCGATCGAAGAGCCCGTACGCAAACATGATGGGCGTGAGCACCTGAGAAGCGTGCACCTGCATGGCTTTTACCAGGCGCCCCCCGTCGACATGATCTTCAAAGAGAGAAAGCGCGTTATCGAATTTGCGCGGTGAATCAGCCGCGAGGCGACCACGGGTGTGGGTGATCCGTAGCGCGGTGTCGTAGGTACCGAGTCCCGTCGCGATGATGGGAAGGGGCGAGTTAATACCGTCGAGCAAGCTCTGCACACTCTCGGGAAGGGTAAAACCACCATTGAGGATGACTCCCGAGATACTGGGGAACGTTGCCGATTCGTTTGCAAGAAGAACCGCCAGAAGAACCTCGGAACGATCCCCCGGAATCACCAGAATCGACCCCTCTAAAATTCGGGGAAGAACGTTTTCCATCGACATGCCCGCCACAACGATGCTGAGCGCTTCGCGTCCGAGCATCTTCGGATCCCCCCGCAGCAGGGTTCCATCAACGGCCTCCATCACGCTACCGACACTCGGGGCAACCAGGTATCTGTCCTCGGGAATTGTCCACACGGGAACCACGTTTGATTCGTGTCCGGGGACAGTCTGCTGAGAGTTCAGAGCCTGCTCAACTGCGCTTTTGATGGGTTCTAATTGATCGGTATCGGCACGGTTGACAATCACCGCGAGCAGGGTGGCGTGCTCGTGGCGCAATTCGCTGGCGGCGACCTCCGCGACCAGGTTCATGTCGAGTGCTGAACGCGGTTCTGATTGTCCCAGCGTCTCGTTGCTTCCCTGACGTTTGCGTCCTCCGAGAACCAGAAGGACCGGGGCGCCCAGGTTCGCGGCGATCCGAGCGTTGTAGGAGAGTTCGGTGGGGCTTCCCACGTCGGTGTAGTCCGATCCCAGGATAATAACGGCATCACTGCGAGCTTCGACCGCTTTAAATCTCTCTACGATACGTGAGAGGGCTTCTTCCGGGTCTGCGTGCACCTCTTCATAGGTGGTTCCCACACACTCGTCGTAGGGAACTCCCGCGGTGGCGTGGGCATTGAGCATGTCTAAAACATAATCTCGCTCGGAGGTAGAACGAGCGATGGGCCGGAACACAGCCACTCTAGGTGTTGAACGAATCAGAGTGTTCAAGATGCCAAGGGCCACCGTAGATTTTCCGCTGTGCCCTTCGGCGGAGGTTATATAAATGCTGCGAGCCACGATTACACCTACAATTTATCTGCGCAAGCGCTAGGGAGGTGGACGGTAATCGCAACTATACATACGGGCACCGCCCATAATTATAAAGGCCCCTCACGCACCCGCCAGAGCCCGGTTACCCTTGCTACGTTTCCGTCCTGGGGGAGTTGGCCTGGATGGCGCCACGCGAGGAGCCAGTACCAGTCTATCCGGTTCCACGAGCTCCGTCCTATTCGAGGAGATAAGACTCATCAAATCCACACCTTATACACACGGATATCACCCGATCACACTAGGAATAATCTCTTCGCCCTGCCGGGGAATAACCTCGTTTGATTCTGGTAGTTTGAGGTTTAGTCCACCGGTTAAGTTGGGATAGCGACCACTTTCCAGGTAGTATTCATGAGGTTGGCTCGTGCACGCACGGAACAACACCTGGAGGATTCGCCTAGTGGCCTATGGCGCACGCTTGGAAAGCGTGTTGGGTGCAAGCCCTCAGGGGTTCGAATCCCCTATCCTCCGCCATGTGATGAGTCGGGACATGGGTCTCACCTGAGTCGCAACATAGGTTATAGATGAATCGCGACAGGTGCCATCTGCCAATCACGTGCATCGTTTACGCATGATGAACCGCTACCCGGCATCGCTTGTGAAAAACGCGGCCGAGAGGGGCGATAGCACGATACTTCCGCCCCTATTTACATAATTGATAATTCTTAAATTCTGGCGCCTAGGGCAGAACGAGTTTTTCCACTCCTGTAGGTTCAGGGTAAATTTGAACCAGGTCATCTAAGAAACCCTTATGCGATGTTGAGGCGTAAACACCGGGTTTTCCCTGCTGTGCGCAGCCCTCACCGCGACTGACAACTCCAATCTGAATAATCACACCGTCAATCTTTTTGAAGAGAGGTCCACCCGAGTCTCCCTGACATGAATCGACGTTGGCTCTTCCTGCGCAGATATCTGCGTCAGTAAGAGTAATGGGACTATCCCGGAAGGCTAGTTTGCATTCTGTTTGACTCAGCAGGGGGACGTCGACTTTTTGGAGAATTTCTGGACTATTCCATCGTTTGGGATCGGTGTTTCCCCAACCGATAACCGTTGCCAGACTTCCCGGGCGGAGAAGCGCATCGGTGCCCGGGGTGGGGAACTCGACCGGCAGGATGTCCGTGACGGGGCGGTCAAGAGTGATAACAGCCACATCGTTTGATACTTTGCTGTCAATATATTTTATATTACGAGTTTGCCCAAGAGCCTTATTGGCGATGTTATTGCTACCAATCACTACGGTCATGTCCTTTACATCAGTGATGTCCGTAACACAGTGCTCAGCGGTAAGCACTTCCAGGTCTCCTATGAGCGACCCTCCGCACAGGTGTTTTCCACCTTTTTGGAGCGAAACCATGAAGGGAAACTCTCCCGCCCGGGCATCACCTCCTCCGATGATGTAGGAGGTGACCTCTGGAAAAGTTGCCGCTTCTCCGCCAGGGAAGGTTGGACCCCCCTGTGCATGAGCTCCGGAAACAGCGGCGGTGACAGAGAGAAGGGTAATCGCCACGGAGGCGAATCCCGTAATCAATGGCTTAAACATTACATTCTCCTTAGTTCATTAATTTAGGTTTTAATAAATTAGCATTCCTAAGGAGCAATTTGTATACTTATTTATGTTAAATAATCAAGTAATAATTAATTATTACTTGCCTCTAAATACTTTTCACCGACGACCCCCAGACAGGCATAAAGCCCCACCTTGATCTCCCGAAAACCACGCTCACTCTAGAAAAGCTCATCGGATGACCAAGTAAACAAGAAAAACGACCAGCCCTGCGCCCACGCCAGCAAGAATCTGCGCAACCGTGTGCGCCCCGAGCACAAACCTAGACCACGCAAGAGCAAGTAGTCCACACACAAGAAGGAGCACCGCCCACAAGGCGGGAAGAAGCGTGAACTGGTAAAAAGCAGCAAAGGTTGCCAGCGCCAGGTGAATAGAGAGCTTCCAGAACACATTGACAAGCATCACCACAGTCAAACCGACAGTCGATGCAATTGTTACAACGATCAAAGACCCCGGAGCCCGGGCGACAGCCAGAACAATGACCACGGCAACGGCGAGGACCAGTACCGCTAAGAGAATAGGAAGTCGCTGGGTTCGTTTTGAGATAAATCGTCCAGAGACTTTTCCCTGACGCGCAAGCAAGACCAGTGCCACGTAGGGGAGGATCGCGACACAGGCAATCGGTAGTAGCGCAAACAGAACCCCCCGCGTGCCTTCGGCCAGTCCCGCTTGCAGATAAACAAGGGAGAGCAGGGGTGCTGGGCCAAGCACTTCCGATACCGTCTCAGCAACCAATCGAACGGGACGGTTATTGGATGACGTCTTCATAGTCCTCCGCTCTCTAGACGTCGTCATGTATGAGATGACCGGCATTCAAACCCGTTGTATACCATCCCTGATTCTACAAGAGACGTATCGTACGAGATATGTTAGGCTGCGATAGCCATGCCGCAATCAAGACAACAATACTGTTGTCGCATAGAAACTTCACCCCACGGTATACGCCTGTGAAGGGCGTGAAATTCGGGAGGAACAGAATTCTGATGCCTGACTCTCCTCAAAGCCCCAGCCTTCTCGCAACAATTCGTTCGATGCCTCCCACCCTGTACACCATTGGTGCGGCGGCATTTATCAACCGCTCCGGCGGATTCCTCGCAATCTTCGGTTCGATCTACCTCACCTCGCTTGCGATCAGCAAGGAGCAGGTCGTCCTAGTTCTCACGGCTGCGGGGGTTCTAGGAATGTTGGGATCAATCGGCAGCGGACATCTTGCCGACCGCTTCTCCCCCAAAACCATTCTGGTTCTCTCTTCACTCGCCAACGCAGCGGCCCTAGCACTTTTGGCTACAGGCCCAAGCTTGATTATTTCGATTATTGTCACGATCGCGGCGAGCGCCCTCACGCAGGTTTTTCTCCCACCTGCGGCCGCGACGGTTGCGATGTTAGCAACCTCACTACCACAGCGGACACCGTTTTTTGCCCTGTATCGAATCTTTCTTAACATCGGTTCTATCTCAAGCCCGCTGATCGCCACTCTGGTTGGCGAAACGCAATTCTCTCGACTCTTCCTCTACAGCGCCATTGCAAACCTAATCGTTGTGGTCATCCTGTTAACGGGGGTGCGGGTGCACGCCCCACCGACAATCCGACTCACAACCGCTCGGACGCGCGGCGAGCTTCGCACAAGCCCCCGCACACGGGTGGCTTTCCCCCTCTTTATCGTATTTGCGGTCGTTGCGGGGATCTACGCACAATACCAATCAACACTTCCCCTGCAAATACGTGACATTCACGGTTCCCTCGGCATCTATAGCGGATTGATCCTGCTGAATTCAGCACTCATTCTTTTCACCGCCCTTCCCATCAGCGGCATCACCCGTCGATTACCGCTCTACGTCCCTCTTGCCATGGGCGCACTAATGATGGCGCTGGGGGTTTCTCTCTCGGGGCTCTTTGCAGGCACGACAGCACTCCTCTTTGTCTTTGCAGCCGTCTTCACCCTGGGAGAAAACATTTTTGGACCCATCTCCAACGCCGCCGCAACGGCCCTTGCGCCGCCCGGACGTGTTGCGACGTATCAGGGATACCTAGGTTCGGTGCAGGTGTTGGGCATCACTCTTGGCCCCGCAATCGGTGTGGCCGGCTATTTTCAATTGGCGGCGGGGGTCTGGCTAGTGATTATTGGGGTGGGAGCAGCCTGCAGCGCACTGTTTATAGTGCTCTTGCGACACAATCTCGCGGCACGTCCCGGCCCTCAGCATGAGTAGAAAATATCATCAGCTCCGATAAAGAATTCCCGTAAATCATAGGTGTTGATAATATTCCCTATCACATATTCGATGTTTCTCCTCATGTGGGAGTATTGGTAAAATTCATACTGTTGTTATTAATATCCGGCGTCGAAACGAAAGGTTTAACCCGTGGCTCATACCTTTCAGGTTCACACCGGTATCCGGCGAATCATCATGACCAGCCTTCTGAGCGGCACAAGCGTGTCCCTGGTGGGAGTCCGCGGCTCTGGTCGCTCCAATATTCTTTCCGACACCGTACAGCAACTCGAGCAAAACGGCTACAACGTTATTCGAATCGCGGGTATCCGTCCGCTCAAAGACCGCCCTCTTGAGGCCCTACACCTTGCCGGCATCCTTGCTAATCGGGCGGGAAGATCGGGTTCCCTCATCTCTAACACGGTCGACGACCTGAGCGAGGCGCTCTCCGGCGCCAAACCTATTATTGTTATTGATGACTTTGATGAGTTAGACGACGCGTCCATAGGTGTTATCGCGGCAGCCCATCACCGGCTCAAGTTTCCCGTCCTGAGCAGCATGCTTCCGGGACCTCGACACCTGGCCGCGGCCAAGGTTCTTGAGTTCACCCCCAACACCCGGCTCAGAATGGAACCACTCCGCTTCGACGATATCCATGCCCTCCTGGCCAATCATCTCAGGGGCACCATCGACACCGAGGTGGTCAGCCGGGTCAATGCAAAATCGGGCGGTCTTCCCGGGTTGGCGCTCGCGATTGTCGACACGGCCCAGCGAGAAAACAACTTTGTATACGGCAATAAAATCTGGACGGCGCAGCGGAGTCTCTGGTCGGAGTCCCTCGTTTCAACAATAGAGCCGCTGTTCGAAACACTCAGCCCCCAGGCTTTCGAGGCGCTTAATAAGCTTGCGCTCGTGGGTCACAGCGAGGTAGAGACAACAGTACGATTGATCGGATGGGAAAACCTACAAGAGCTCGATGAAGCGCACTTATTGGTGTTCCTTCCCTCACACGGAAGTATGCTGACGGCAATCTACCCACCGCTTGTTGCCGAGTATTTTCGCCGCTCCTCCATCGGTGCCCAGCGTCTACGCCTCCAAAAAGAAATTACAGACGCCCTCGGTAACGATGCCAACCTCATGAGCGCCCACGCCGATGCGCAGCCCGACCGCAGCTCCCCCTCAATCCGCGAATCTGATGCCGTGTTTAACCTACTCCTCAGCGAACACTGGAACTCACGTGTGCTCCTGCGACGAGTGGAGTGGGAAAAGTCTCCCACCTGGGAAACCGCGGCACCCTATCTGGAGGCCCTGCTCACCTGGAGACACTCTGCAGAAACAGTTGAGCACGTACTTGCACACACTCGACAGATCGGAGACTCCGAATCCCAGATGAGCTACCTCCTGTGGGAGGGACGCTATCAGGCAATCGAAAAACACGACGTTGCCGAGACCCTCCGACGCCTTAAAGATGCTGAAGCACGCTTTGGCGATCGCGGGCACCTGTTACGACTCGAGCGAATCTATCTCGACGCGGTGCTCATTGGCATGCCCCACAACCACAGTAAACGCATTGCCTCATCCTCTGAACCGATGTCTCTCGAGAGTGAGATGTCGCGGGTGTACCAGGCCGGAACCGCGATCGTCCAGGGGAGACCGGTGCAGGCATTAGCGATGCTGGAGAGGCCCGTCACGGTCACGTCGGCGCTCTCTCGCTATCGCAACGTTGTCTACGCAATCGCACTGGTGTGTGCGGGGCGATTGGAGGAGGCTCTTGAATGGTCCCGCTATCACCTGGTTGAGAGCCGATCACAATTTGAGCTCGACAATATCCACGCACACTCCTGGACCATATCCTTTGCACTGAGCCTTCAGGGTCGGACATCTGAGCTTCAAGATCACCTGAGCACTGCCCTTTCTATCGGGGTGGTTCCCCTCATGTCTGCGCAGTTCCAAACCGGCAACCTCGCCATCGCAGCGATTGTTGCAGCCAGGCAGGGACGTTCCGAATCATCACACACCCTTTTGGAGGAGGCGGAGCGCCCGGGATTTCCTCACGGACATCTTCCTTCAATGTCACCGATCTGGGCACGATCCGTACTGCGGTCCCTCACCGGCGATCCGGCGGGAGGCGCTAAGACCCTCTGGACAGAGGCCGAAACGCTTATCAATCGTGGATACATTTTGGCCGGGGTCTTCTTTGCCACGGCCTCGCTCGAGATCCTTCCCCACACAGCACGCCTCCACACCCTGCACTTGTGGGCAGAAA
Source organism: Lysinibacter sp. HNR (assembly GCF_029760935.1). Taxonomy (NCBI): domain Bacteria; kingdom Bacillati; phylum Actinomycetota; class Actinomycetes; order Micrococcales; family Microbacteriaceae; genus Lysinibacter; species Lysinibacter sp. HNR. Next base: position 2,582,600 of record NZ_CP121684.1, read on the forward strand.
ACGTGGACAGCCCCCTCTTTGCCACCCTCATCGCCTACGTTGATGCTCTCTCCTCGGGCGATGCAGCGGCTCTCACCGAGATTGCAGCAGACATGACCCAGTCGGGGCTGATTCGCTACAGCATCCGCTCCTACCTGGCAGCGGCACGCATCCACCGCTCCCGGGGTGACACTGTTCTTGCAAACCAGGCCTACGCGGAGGCAAGCTCGCTGGTAGAACTTTCGAGTCAAGACTTTGGTGTGTGGCTCGGCCCAACCGAAACCGAGGTTGAGCTCACCTCACGCGAGATGGATGTTGCCCGGCTGGTTGTGGAGGGTCTCACCAACCACGAGATAGCCGAGAGGCTTGTTCTCAGTGTCAGGACGGTTGAGAGCCATCTTCACCGAATATTTCGTAAAATTGGTGCGGATAACCGACAGGAGCTCATCAGCCGTGTCGAACCCCTGCTCTAACAGGGAAAATACCCGTCGCGCAGGGGTGCGAACCCAATCTATACACTCGTCCATTCCTGGGAAAGTGGGGTTAAACCCCTCATAGAAGTAGGGCTACCCCCCGTGCCAGGTTGCCCTTTAGCGTATCGGGGTGCATACTTGTTTAGATCGACCCAAGAGGAATCTCTTGAGTCATTATTTATGTACGGTAGTGAAACAAAGGTATGGTGAATTGAAAGCTAGTAGAAAAAACGTCATCTTAGTCGTTATCTCAGCCCTCACCGTATCTCTCACCGCAAGCCCCGCACAGGCGGCAGAACCAACATTCGCTAGCTTCGAACCCAGCGCAGCTCTTATCAGCACACAAACCTTCGACACAGAAATCGAAGAAACAGGTCACAACTTCGCAGAGCAGTCTTTTGGGGTTGCGGTCAAGGTGGAGTCAAGCGCCGCTGGAGCACCCGAAATTGTCAACAATAATGCCGGCCATAACTTTGATGTCAACAAAGCTATCGCCACCGCATACTCCGAGGTGGGAACCAGGCGTGCTACCGGGTGGAGTGCACCCGGCGAGTGCATCATGAGCGCACAACGCTGGCTCCTTGCTGGCGGTGCAGCATGGACCGGGTCCGGAACCCCCGTTAATAACTACAAGGGGGCGGCACGCGTAGACCTGAATGCCCTTGCACCCGGAGACGTCATTCAATATCAGTACAACCCAAACCCTCACCTCTATGCAAATGGTGTTCATACCGTTTTGGTTGTGGGTAATAATCCAGACGGAACTCTTCAAATCATCGAGTCCAACAACCCGGCGGGTTCCGGACTTGTTCAGTACCAAAAGAGCTGGACCCCCAGCCCACCCAAAAACTTTACCGCTGTAGGATACCGTTTCTAACGTTTAGTCAAGACCCCGTCGAACGGTTACTCTTATAAAATCAGAGTTGATTTTCTTCGGGGATAAAAACGTAATTTCCCTCCGCGTCAACAAGCGGATGCAGTCCATCAGAAAATGCCCGGGTAAACACATCCCGTGAGACAGCACGCATCTTTGCGGCGGCCTCGGGATTCTCACGGCGTAGTACCTCAAAATCGCGCACCAATCGAAAGCCCATCTCGCCGACCGGGGGAGCGGGAGGAATCCCGCCGAGAGCGCGACGCACCCGCGCTGAGTTCAAACGCCAACGCACCTCAAAACGATCGGTCTCATCCTGACCACTAATCTCATCGTTAAGGATGCCGTAAAAGTTGGGAAGATAGCGAGACACCTCGGCTCCCAATCGAGCCAGGTGCAGCCGGGCGTGCCGCTGCACAAGTGGGTCGTATAACCACCTGATTTCGGTGATTCCCTGGTTCATACACACCGACCTCTGGTACAGCTTCATCGCTCGCCCAATGCCCAACGCAATCCGAGATTTCTCGACCGCTGCCATGTGTGAGTGTGAGTGAAGTCCCTCGTCCCACCCCAGAAAACCAAGGATAGCTCCGACAACATTGTTGCTCTCATCTATTGCAACAATGAGCGCGTTCCCCGCGTATCCGATTGATTGGACTAGGGCCGCATCTGGAGCACGACGGACGCCCCACACGCGCTCAAAAAGCTCCACAATCTGCTGATACTCACCCTCGTGCGCCAGGCGAACAAACACCCCCGCCTGTTCGGCGGCGCCCTGCGCTAGTTCATAGGCGTTAGAAACAATATCACTCATATTACGGTCTACTTCTTCCACGGGAGGCGCAAAAAACCACCAGCCCGACTAGTCTTCGAGGGCGGGAACGGTCCGTGGCTGTACAACAAACCACAGAACAATCGTAGCGAGTGCCGCAGTGGCCGTCATCACCGAGGCCATCGGAACGGCCGTGGCAATACCCAGCACCCCAACAACGGGCGAGATAATACCCGCCAGGCCAAAGTTGGTGGCTCCCAGAAGGCTGGCGGCGGTTCCGGCCTGTTTTCCGTGACGCACCAGCGCCAGCACCTGCACGGCGGGAAAACCAAATCCGCACGCCGCGATGTAGAAAAAGAGCGGGATGACCACCCCAAGGAGCCCGCCCCCAAACCACACGGCCATCATCATTGTGATTCCCGCCAGAATTTGCAAGATGGTAACGCCCGCGAGTATCCACTGCGGTCCCACACGGCGCATCAGATAGGCCGAGGTTTGCACCCCGATGAGGATGCCAATCGAGTTTATGGCAAAGAGCACTCCATACCCCTGAGCGTCGAGGCCATACACCTCTTGAAAAAGAAAGGGGGACGCTGAAATGTAGGCAAAGAGGCCGGAGAAGGAGAGTCCGCCAATCAGAGCCATCCCCACGTATACTCGATCTCCCAGCACGGATCGGTACCGACCCCACACGGTTTGTGATCCCCTCCCCCGCAATTCTCGGGGAAGCGTCTCTCGGACTCCGATAAAAACCGCTACCAGCACAAATGCGGCATAGAATGCAAGAACATAGAAGATACCGCGCCAATCCGTGACCAAAAGAAGCTGGGCCCCCACAACCGGGGCCAGGATGGGGGCAAGCCCGTTCACGAGGGCCAGTCGGGAAAGCATTTTGACCAAGGGTTTACCACCAAAGAGGTCCCGCACCATGGCCATCGCCACGACCGCCCCCGCAGCCGCACCTACCCCCTGAAGCACACGGAAGGCCGAAAGCATGGCAACACTATCGGCGAGCGCCGCCCCCGCAGAGGCCGTAATGTGTACAGCCGTTGCGAGGAGGAGCGGCAACCGTCGCCCCACCCGGTCGCTCCATGGACCCATCACTAATTGCCCCAGGGCAAATCCCAGGGTGGTGCCCGTGAGGGTCAGCTGAATCACAGATTGGGGAACCTGAAACTGCTGACTGATGAGGGGAAACGCGGGCAGGTACAGATCAACCGTGAACGGACCGAGGGCGGTCAGCATCCCCAACACGAGTATGTAGAGTATGCGTCTCCCCCTGCTGAGGGAGTCTCCGGGGTACCGCGGCGACCGGGGGGAGGGCTTCTCGGGAGGTGTTGCTGGGGGGTTGTTTAGGTCATCGGGATTACTCAACAGGAAATTAACGCTCGCTCTTCTTGCAGGGGTACCCGTCAAGCATACGCTGTATTTTAGGCGTGTTTGAGCGTTACCCTACGATACAGACTACACCGAGGCCTTATGCTCTCCGAGCAGAGAAAGTTGAGCCAGGACGGCACGAGCGATTCGGTCGTTCTGACGAAACGGCAGGGCGTTAATGCCTGGGCGGGAAAAGGCCCCGGCATACACGCCCGTGGTGAATGGCCCCACCGCAAAGCTGTGGGGGTGGGCACTCCCCTGGGGATTTACAACCCTCAGGTCCTCGGACCGCACCAGTACCCGACCCGTTGTTCCTCTGAAGGTTTCATCGATTGCCGCCAACTCAATCCCTCTTCCGCTCGTAACCAGATTGTGTAGAGCCGGGCTATCACTCCTACTCGCCCGCGATTCTGGAAGCCATGCATCAACACAGACCCTGGCCCGCACCTCTCCGGGATACTGTGATCCTCCCGCGATAAAGGAGGCTGTTTCGCCAGGCCGCGTCCCGGTTTCCCCCAGCTGTATCCCGGTCTCCCCCGACCCCACCACGGACTCGCGCAACCACATGCCTGAGCCCATAAACGTGAGGATGCCCGCTCCTGAGAGCGCAGCAATCTCCTCCAATCGATGTCCGGGAGGACCACTCGCGATGTAGCTAAAGAACGCCTGCCACCACACGGGAATGTCAACCGCCCGGGAACGTGCCGTCCAGAGTTCTTCCGGCACCTCTGCGACCAGAAGATAGGCGCTAAAAACGGCGTGAAACAACCCCAGCGTTGCGCTTCCTCGCCGTGTGGTTCGGTCGTAAAAGTCCTGAATAATGTGGGCACGCAACCGGATCTGCAAATCCTCACGAGACGATGCTGCCATGTCGCTCAGCGGGTTATTCAGCGAGAATAGATCACACCGATCCTCGCGGTGAGGAACGTATCGCTCAAGCACCTCACCAACCGCAGATGAATGAGCCAACGGATCAGGAAGAGAGTCAAGCGCCGCAATCAGTTCCGACCAGAAAGAGTCCCACTCGCCCCTCACCCGCTCAGGGTGTCCAACAAAAAGTTCGCGATAGTAACCCCACAGGAGATCGCGGGTAATGAGGGGCCACACCTCCGAGAAGAAGTCCACGGGTTGCGCCCGCCGCACCAGATCCGCAATCGTGTCCCGTGTAAAAAATCGAGGCCGCGGGGTTTCACCCCTGAGGGTGCTGCTAATCTTTGAACGATACGGCACTCCCCTTCGCGAACCCACAAAAAGACGCGGTTCCCGGCCGGAGGGTGCATATCGCAGTACACCACCGGCGTCTCGATAAAACCTTCCGCCTCGGCCCTCGCCCAGAAGAACAATAAGGTCGATCGCGGCGAGCCCAAATCCACGAACTATCACGTTTTCACCCGGACGAATTCCCCCAAGATCCGCGTCGGCGGTAAAGTCAGGAGGGATGTAGAGCAGGTTATACTGGCCCGCAAAACAAGCCCTCTCTTGCTGTTCCGTGTCAAGATCGCGTCCGTTGTGCCCCAGCGCATAGATAACAGTATCGGCGTCAATGTGGGTGTTGTTGGCCAAACGCACACGTGATCCTGCCGGCTCCTCCTGTCTTCGCCATGAACTCTCCGTTCGCTCTTCCACCCCGGTTGCGCAAACGGGATGCCAGATAACCTCCGCTAGTCCCTGCAGAGAGGTAACCACTCGGCGATAAAACCACTCAAGGTAGTAACTATTCAAACGCCTGGTGGGGAAGCTTGACCCTGTCAGGCTACACAGTTCCGGCCACACGTCAGTTCCCTCGGTGAGGGAATCACGGAGTTGTCCGCTTCTCACCAGCTCCGCCCACTCACTCAGAGAAGGACCCTCGGCTATGGGGCCCTCAATAATACTCGCCCGATCGGTGTACACAGTCACATCGGCCGCCATCGAGTTGAGTTTGAGCAGCGGTGACTGGTCTCGGCGCCAGATTCTCCCGGCACCGGGAGGATACGGGTCTATCAGGTGAACGATCAGGCGAGAGTGCCCCTGCTCTCCCCCGGGAGCTAACGAGGACGATACACGAAGGTTCTGGGCGATCCGCTCCAACACCCCAATGCCTCGGGGACCAGCCCCGATTATCGCGATGACCCGGGATGGTTGGCCCCCCAGGCCAGTCTTGCCGCGCTGACGCCGCGGGGTCGTGCTGTGATCCTTCCCTTTATCGGCTGTGCTCCTCATGGGAAAATTCTGCACTCTCCGAGCCAAACACACATCCTGTATGACGCATCATGACGCTATTTTTCGAAACGTTAAGGGAGCCCTTGCCTCACGCCCCACATCGCCCTACTCTTCAAAACACTTACCCTTTTACAAGCGGCACGGGTGCACACTCAAACGCAACAGCACGGCACATCCTCGGGAGAATCAGGAATGAGCGAAACCGATACACCGCACAACCTTGTGGTTGTCCACACCCGTCACTGGTGGCGGTGGATATTCAGCGCTATCGCACTCTTTGTGGTGGCACAGTTCGCCTGGTCCCTCCTCACGACGGATCGCTACCAGTGGGACGTTTTTGCCGAGTATTTCCTCTCACCCTCGGTGCTCAAGGCGCTTCAGCTCACCCTCTGGCTCACGGTCATCTCGGGCAGCATCGGCTTTATTCTGGGCGGAGTGCTGGCAATTGCCCGTCTCTCACGATCAGCCCTCCTCAACTCGCTGGCCTACGGTTTTATTTGGTTCTTCCGCTCCGTTCCCCTCGTTGTGCAGCTTCTTGTTTGGTACAATCTGGGTTATCTGTACCCCACGCTCGGCCTCGGGTGGCCCTTCACAACCGACTTTTGGATTCACGAGTTTGACACGGTAACGCTCATCTCCTCTTTTGCGGCCGCGGTGCTCGGTCTCTCGCTCAATCAGGCGGCCTATTCGGCCGAGATCATCCGGGCTGGAATACTCTCGGTGGATCAGGGGCAGCTCGAGGCCGCCGCCGCACTGGGGCTGCCCCGCCGGGTTCGGTTTTTTCGCATCGTGCTGCCGCAGGCGGCACGCGCTATCATTCCCAACGCGTTTAACGAGATCATCAGCCTCGTGAAAGGCACCTCCGTGGTGTTTGTGGTGGCGCTACCCGAACTTTTTTACACCGTTCAGGTCATCTACAATCGAACCCAGCAGGTCATTCCTCTGCTTCTTGTTGCCGTGGTGTGGTACGCCATCATCACAACCGTGCTCGGCATCGCGCAATTTTATATCGAACGATATTTTTCGCGCGGTTCGACGCGGGTCTTGCCCCCAACCCCCGTTCAAAAATTCACACGCTGGGTCAGGGTTCAGTGGGCCCGGCTCGATGACAAACCGGCCCCCGAAGAAAGTACAGCCATCCAGACAGCAGCGGGAGGAATCCGATGAGCACGCTCCTTCCCCCGTCATTTGACGGCACCGCAGGAATCATACCCCGCACCGCGGCAACAACGGGACTCATCACGATTGAGGGGGTGAGCAAGGCCTACGACGGAGTCCCCGTGCTGAACGATGTTAACCTCACCGTGTCGCCGGGAGAGGTCGTTGCCCTTCTGGGCCCCTCCGGGTCGGGAAAGTCCACCCTCCTGCGCGTCATCAACCATCTGGAGAGTGTTGATCGCGGGGCGGTGACAATCGACGGCGAATTTATTGGCTACGAGCGCAGGGGCAATAAACTCCACGAACTTCACGAACGAGAGATTCTTCGCCGCCGCACGAGCGTCGGTATGGTCTTTCAAAACTTTAATCTCTTCCCCCACCTCACCGCCCTCGAGAACATCACCACGGCCCCCATCGCTCTCAGCCGGGCCACGCGCGCGGAGGCCGTTGAGCAGGCGCACACGCTCCTCGCGCGGGTGGGGCTTCGCGACAGAGCAGATCACTACCCCCGGCAGCTCTCGGGAGGGCAACAGCAGCGGGTTGCGATAGCTCGCACCCTGGCGCTTCAGCCCAAAGTTTTGCTCTTTGACGAACCTACCAGCGCACTTGACCCCGAATTGGTGGGGGAAGTTCTCGACGTGATCAGGGGCCTGGCGCGGGAGGGAAAGACCCTACTCATCGTTACCCACGAGATAGGCTTTGCCCGCGAAGTGGCACACCGCGTGGTGTTCCTCGATCGGGGCCGTGTGCTTGAAAGCGGGCCACCCGGACAGGTTTTGGTCTCCCCCCAGCATCCGCGCACCCAAGAGTTTCTCCGCAAAGTGATTTCATAAACCCCAGGACGATCGACCCCAAGGAAGCCACCCCTCATGCTCAACAAAAAGAAAATCGCCGTCATAGCCGCAGGAATCGCCATTCTGGGACTCGCCGGGGCCGGTATTTCCGCCGCGGTGGTGACAACCAGCTCGAATCAGAAAGACAATCGCTCCTCCGCTACCAAAACAGACCCCACGGTGGAAAGTGCATACAACCTGGGCCCCGACCAGGACAGGGTGCGGATAGATCCCGTAACCGATGCCGTTGCCGAGCTTCACGACAGCGGTTTCACACCCGTCACACCGGGAACGCTCACCGTTGCGGTGAGCCCCTTCTCACCACCGCTCTCCTTTATCGCCACCGACAACGTCACCCCCGTGGGTAGCGAAACCGACGTGGCTCAGCTGGTGGCCGACGGCCTCGACCTGCAACTCTCGCTCGTGGCGGTCAACTGGGCAGACTGGCCCCTCGGGGTTCAATCGGGCAAATACGATGCCGTGATCTCAAACGTTGGTGTTACGGAGGAACGTAAAGAGCTCTTTGACTTTGCCAGTTACCGCCGTGGGCTCCACGCCTTTGCGGTACTGAACACCTCCCCCATCGACTCTCTCTCAGAGGCAAAAGACGTTGCGGGGCTCTCGATCGTGGTCGCCTCCGGCACAAACCAGGAGAAAGTTCTCCGGACCTGGAGCGAAGAAAACGTGGCCGCGGGTCTCGAACCGGTTGATCTCGTTTATTTTGACGATGAGGCCGCCGGAATTCTCGCCCTGGAATCGGGACGGGTTGATGCCCTCTTCGGGCCAAACCCCCAGGCAATCTACCGGGCCGCAACCGGCAAGAGCACCAAGATCGTAGGCACGGTTTCCGCCGGTTGGCCCGCCATCTCAGACGTAGCAGTGGGAACTGCCCGGGGTAACGGCCTCATCGGCCCGGTACACACCGTGCTCAAGGCCGTTATCACAGACGGTACCCTCACACGGGCGCTCACGCTGTGGGATCTTTCCGGCGAAATTCTGCCCGCCTCCGAGATTAATCCCCCGGGGCTGCCCAAGCCCTAGGAACCTCGCTCAGGTCGTAGCTATAAACAAGAAGGTAAATCAGCTCACCTTCCCCATTGAGGAACTCTGTTTCGCGCTCACGCACCCGAGTAAAGCCAATTTTTTCGTAGAGCCGGTGCGCCCCCAGCATCGTGGCACCACTGTTGAGAACAACCCGACTGTCGCCGCGTTCCCTGGCTAAATCAATCACAAACCGGGTCAGGAGTTCACCGATGCCCTCTCCCCGCGTACGGGGAGACACCGCAAGCAGCCTCAGGTCGAGTTCACCGGGCCTACCCAGTTCAGAGATATTTTTGCCGGGGTGCGGGGTGGTAACGCTGGCTACAATCTCCCCGGTTTCGGAACGCTCGGCAACCCAGACCAGACTGGTTTGCGCCCGAGCAGCAACGCCCCGAATCACCTGCCGATATTCGTCGCCAATCGGATAGTCGTGGGCGTAAGCCTCCTCGCAAAAGTCTGCCAGTTTCTCGTACTCGTCGGGTCTTACCAGACGCAGGGTAAGGGGACTTCCGTCCCGCGCCGTCACAGCGTATTCGCCGTAGTCAATCATGCTACTCATCCGCTCACCTGGGCCCGCGCTCAATGACCTCTCACCCCTCGCGGCGGTTCAGAGGAGGCCTGAGCCCAAGGTTTTCCCGGAGGGTTTCTCCCGCGTACTCCGCGGGGTAGATCCCTCGCTCTTGCAGTTCGGGAACCAGGCCGTTCACAATATCGTCGATGCCCGCGGGGATGAGGTACGGAGTAACGTTAAACCCGTCCACCACGCCCGCGTCGGAAAAGCGTTCAAGCTGGTTGGCAACGCTTGAGTAGCTTCCCACAAAACCGGTTCCCGAGTTCAGATGGATCACCAGTTCACGAATACTCAGGTTCTTCTCTTCGCTGAGCGCTCGCCACCCGGCAACGGTCTCCGCCGCCCTGTGACCGTGGAATCCGGTACCTCGTGTTTCGTTTGACTGTTCCTGCGCCGTGGGAATATCCGGCAGCGGACCGTCGGGGTCGTACTCGCTCAGGTCGCGGCCCCAGGTCTGCTCCACAAAAGCTATAGCCGTCTGGGGGGTAATCTGGCTCTCCCGCACCCAGCGTGCCTTGTCCTGAGCCTCGGCGTCTGTATCTGCCAGGATAAACTCCTGGGCCGGAAAAATCTTGAGATCGTCGGCGGGCCGTCCCGCTTTCAGGGTTCGTCGACGAATATCGGCAGAGAACTCGGAGGCGCGTTCAAAGAGTGAATGAGCGGAGAAGATAACGTCCGCGTTGCGGGCCGCAAAGTCCCGACCCTCGGCGGAGTCCCCCGCTTGGAAGAGAACGGGATGCTGTTGCGGGCTGCGCGGCACTCGGGAAACCGCATCCACTCGTGAATACGCGTCAGAGGTTGACACCGCAGCAGCACCATCCCTCTCGTATGAGTCCCACAGGGCTCGCACCGTGTTCACCACAAACTCGGCGTGGGTATAACGGTCGGCATGATCAAGATACCCTCCGCGGCGAAAGTTCTCTCCCGTCCAGGCATTATCGGTTGTCACGATGTTCCAGGCGGCGCGCCCCCCGCTAAGAAAGTCGAGCGACCCCAGCCGATGGGCTATAGCCGTCGGTTCATGGTAGGTCGTGTTCTGAGTTGCAACCAAACCGATCCGCTCGGTTACCGCGGCGAGCGCCGCCAGCTGAATCGCCGCGTCGGGACGGCCCGCAACGTCCAACTCGTGTAGGTGTCCCAGGTGTTCTCGAAGCCGCAGCCCCTCTCCAAGGAAAAACGCTGCAAAGAGGCCCCGCTCTGCGGTCTGGGCGATTCGTCGGAACGATTCAAAGTCGGTCTGCGACCCGCTCTCGGGAGAATTCCAGATGGTGGAGAAGTTTACCCCCTGGAAAAAGGCTCCCAATTGAATCTGGTGGCGCCGATTTTTTTGCCGCGATGCTGAGACGGGCGAAGCCGGTACCGAGGATGCGGATGTAACGCTCATGACTGTGTGACCTCTCGTTTATCGGTGCTGTCCAGTTGCTCTGAACCGCCGGAGCGCGGGGAAGCGTCCCTCTCACGTTCTTGCTGTTCACTCGCACGCACCTCAAAGGTGTTGGATGGACGGTGAAGTCCGAGGGTTTCGCGGAGCGTTTTACCCCTCACGGGAGAGGTAAAGGCCTCACGGCGACGCAGCCCGGGAAGCACAATATTCTCCAGCTCAGGAAGTTCCAAATCCAGAACCGCGGGCAGGAGGCGCACCCCGTCTACCCTGTCACTGGCGTCAATAAGGTAGTCGATGAGATCCGAGGGAGAACCCACAAAGCGGCTTCGGTGAGATTCCCAGGGAGAATGAGAGTCCAGGGCGGCCAATCGCCGCGCCGCTTTTTCGCCGCGAGAGTCGAGAATCACCTCAAGTTCAAGGATCACAGGGGTGCTGTCACCAGCTCGTTCTCGAATATCGATAACCCTTTTTTCCGTGCCCTCTCCGCTCACCAATACGGCATCCAGCTTCTCTAATTCCAGGTCACCGTCCCGACCAAAAACCACCGGGTGCCCTTGAGTCGGGCGCGGGTTGATCGCGGGTCCCGTCAACGAAAAGCGTGTTCCCTCGTAACGGACGTGGTACAGCCTCTCACGGTCGAAGTAGGCTCCCCGGGTGATGTCTCGCACAACCGCGTTATCTTGCCAGGAGTCCCAGAGAAGTCGCACAACTTCAACCACCTCGGAGGCCTCCGCGGGTATCTCATCGCCCGCAGCCGCAACAAAACTCACCGCTGCCGCGGCGAGGGCATCCTCTTGAGCGCGAACAACCCATCCGGCACGCCCCCCCGAGAGGATATCCAGGCTTGCCAATTGCCCCTGCAGGTGAAAAGGTTCGGCGTATACGACATCAGCCACGGGAACAAGGCCAATCGCGCCGGTGTGCGGAGCCAGGTATGCGGCCCTCACACCCGCGTCAAGACGGGCACCCGTACCATCGGGCGCGGTGGGGGCATCCTCAAGGGTGAGGTAGCTGAGTCCCGCACGATCCGCACAACGCCCCTGTTTGGCCAGGTAGTTAGAGCTCAGTGATTCTGACAGGGAAACTCCGGCCTGTGTCAGGGAGGCTGGGTGAGCTCCCGCCCCGTCAAGTTCAATTCCGAGAGAAAAGGGAAGTGATCGGGAGGGCTGTGGAACAGGCGAGGATCGGAGATTTTCAGATTTCACTGAGTACATGTATGGATGCTAGACGCTTCCTGCCGCCACGTCACGGAGAATGAAACATCACGTAATGTTCGTCACGCGACCCGAGCCCACCTCGTGAGCTTGATAACTGCCAAGAGTTTTCTTTTAAAAGACCGCATAAAACCACAAAAGGATGCTTTTTGATAGCGACTCAAGACAGTATCCGCTAACTTGTGAAAAGCCCCTCTCCCCCTTCTCCCACTCACCCTGAGCAATTGCTACGGGCAACACGTACACACGGGTGTGGTCGTCACACCGACAGAAGGAATACTATGCATCGCCACCGCTTTCTCACATCAATTGGTGCTGTCACCGCAGCGCTATTTCTTTTGGTCGGGTGTGGGACAGGTAATCACAACAAGAAAACCGCGCAGGATAGCCCGCTTCGCTCCTACATAGCGCAGGTTTTTGGCGATAATTTCTACCTATCCGATACTGATCTCGACAGGGGGGAGGAAGAGGTTCAAAACACCATCTCCTCCTGCATGGCCTCTCAGGGTTTTGAATACACCCCCTATATCGTGGAGAGTACCGTGAGTAGCGGCCGGCTACACGACGGCAGCGAGACCCTCGAGTGGGTTCAAGAAAACGGATACGGGTATACAGAGTCCAACAGTTCAGGTAGCAACTATCAGGGTGACCCTAATGAGGCATACGCATCGACCCTACCCGCGGCAGAGAAAAAAGCGTACTACTACGCACTCCACGGTGAGCAGTCCACGCTCGTACCCGGCAATGAAGATACCACTAATAAGGCGCACGAGGCCTGGGTTTATGACTGGACTAAGAGCGGCTGTCACGGTGCCGCGCGGCACGAGCACCAGGAGAGCTCCGTCGACCCCTACACTGACCCCGAGTATCAAGATCTTTTTAGCAAGATGAAGGCTCTCTACGGGCAGGCTCGTAGCGCGCAGCCCGTGGTCTTGGCCGCTGAGGAGTGGAGAGGCTGCATGGCGGATGCAGGATATCCCGACCTTCAAGAGCCCTCCGATGCCCTGCGTCTGGTATCGACAAGATACGCCTCTGCGCGCCACGATGGGAACCCCGCGGCCACGCCAGATCAGCAAGAAAAAAACTCCTCACAACCGGACGCACTCAAGAGTTACGAGGTTGAGGTTGCTGTTGCCGACTTCACCTGCAACGAAAAAACTCGGCTGCTACAAACCCAGCTTGAAGCTCAGTTTAAACTCGAGGACGAATTCATCGCGAAGAATAGGGCGCGACTTGATGCGTTTGTCGCCGAGTATCGGGACAAATAGCAGCTATTTGTCATCGCAAGATCCTGGTACTACAGTACCGGTTTCCCCGCGAGACTCCGCTCCCCCGGTACCAAAACCGGTCGTGGGGCCGCATCCTCGGTACCAAAGAATCATACTTCTATTCCGGCGAAGCATGAGGCCAACTAAATTATGAGGAGATTCACCAAAAAAGGTCTTATTTCACCAGAGAGACCCACACAGAAAGATCCAGTCATGCGTCGCTATTTACTCACTCCCGTCACACTTGCGGCTGCCGCAGCGCTCGTGCTCTCCGGCTGCTCCACCGGCAGCACCGAAAAGAAAACCACTGAGAACAGTCCCCTCGCCGCTTATGTCGGCAAAGCATTTCAACCGGATGAGGCAAAATTAAAAGCCCAGCAAAAAGAAGTTGAGGAGGCGGTGGCGGTCTGCATGGCGGATCAGGGCTTCACCTACACGCCAAACACAGACACCTCCCACCTCGTAGGAGCCGACCTTGACTCCGATTTCTACAAGGGTCGGGGCACACTTGAGTGGGCAGAGAAAAATGGTTACGGCGTAACCACTCAGGCATCATCGCAGGACTCCGAGGAACCCACGTCTAACCCCGACGAGGAGTATCTTGCGAGCCTGTCCGAGGATGAACGAGAAGCATACGACATCGCACTCTTCGGAGCACCCTCCGGCAGCGAGGAGGGAGACAGCCCCGACGAGGGTTCCTCCGCAGAGGAGTTCGATCCGGCAACTGCCGGATGCCACCAGAACGCAACCCGAGAGATCATGTCCGAAGGGATTGGAGAGGCCTTCACGGATCCCACCTACACAGAGCTTATGGAACAAATGGGAACTCTCCAGGAAAAGGTCATGAAAGATCCCGCGTATCTTGCGGCACGCAAACAGTGGGGCGAGTGTTTGGCTGACGCCGGTTACCCCGACGTAGAGGGTGTAGAGGGTACAGACGCTTTTGAACTTGTCCTCCAAAAACAAAACGAACTCTACGGCCTAGACGATACGGACAGCAGCGGGAACCCAGCGCAACCCACTCAGCAACAACTCAAAGAGCTCGCCGACTATGAGATTCAAGTCGCAACTGCCGATTTTAAATGCGGAGAAAAAACAAAAGCTAACGAGATACTCCTGGATCTCCAGTACAAACTTGAAGAAGAATTCATTGCAAAAAATAAGGCAAAACTGGATTCTTTTATAGCCACGTACGGCAATAAATAACATTCCGTAACGACGGTAGCAGCGACACCCGGCGTCCCGGCCTCTTATCGACCGTGTCCCGGTGGACACCACACACCCGCCACACCCTGTTTTGAACCGACACTACCGCGTCTCAGAAACAGTTGTGGCGGGTTTTCTGCGTTTAAAAACAGTTAATAGCGGCAGTGTGAGCTTCTCACAATAAGAATCATCCTAAAGTACTAAATATTTTTTAAAACCACCTTCTAAAGGTTGAAAACCCTTTATTTCTCAGCCTTATTTAGAAATGTCCCATTAGGTTTTATAACGCAATTCTTCCACTATCGCGGAGAATTTCATTTATTTGCGAGCAGCGATTTTCTCCCAAGATCGCGCCAATCATAGAAAGACCCCACATGCGTAAATTCATTTTTGCCTCCACCGGCACCGCCGCAGTTATAGCTCTTCTCCTCACCGGATGTTCCGGCGACACAAACAGCGCAAAAGACACGGCAGATAGCCCTCTCACCCCCTACTTCGAAAAAATCTTTGGTGATAGCGACACGGCAGAAAACAAACAAAGAGAAAAGAAAGTGGAGGATGCAATCGCTTCGTGCATGGCCGACGAAGGTTTCGATTACACTCCTCAAGTTCGTGACTCTTCCATGGACGCGGAGAACGCAAGTTTTTTCGAGGGGAGAGGAACCCTGGAGTGGGCTGAAAAAAACGGTTTTGGAATCAGTACAGGCCCCATGATGGAGGAGCGCGCGGAGGGAAATAGCTCCAATCCCAACGAGGAGTACATTGCGTCCCTGTCGGAAGGTGAACAAACCGCGTACAACACCGCACTCTATGGCAATTACGCCCTACCCTCGGGTGACGAAAACGACAGTGATTCGGAAGAGGGCAACTCTACCGACGACGCAGTATATGAGTACGATCCGGAAAAAGCCGGTTGCGCAGGTTCTGCACAACACAAGGTTGACCAAGAACTTGGAGACCCCACCACCGACCCCGAGTACAAAGAACTTTTTGAGGCGATGACCTCGGGTCTCTTCGAGAAAGTAGATGCCGAACCAAAAGTTGTCGCCGCCTCCAAGGAGTGGGGCGCCTGCATGGCGGATGCAGGCCATCCCGGTCTAGAAGAGCTTCATCAGGTTCAGCAGCTTATCTTCGATCGGCTACCCCAGACGGGACCATCCGATGGCGACGATACCCTCGAGCAGTCCGCGCAAAAAGAAGAAACCAAAGATTATGAAATCAAACTAGCGGTTGCGGATCACAAGTGCCAAGAAAAAACACAGGCCGAGAAAATCCGTTCTGAGGCGAAATTTGTACTTGAGAAAGAGTTTATCGCTAAGAACACGGCAAAACTTGACGCTCTGGTTTCAACCTACGGCAAAAAATAACAACGCTCAGGCGCTGATAACCACACACGGTCTTATCTTTGTCATGAAAGTGTTGGTACTCCGGTACCATATCCCCCCAAACCCCTCCTCCCCCAAGCTGAAAAAGCAATATTTTGGGCAAAAAACAGCCCTTAGCCAGTTACCTTTGTAGCGAGGTTCTTCGAATTTCCGATATGCCCTCGTCCACAAAGCACAAAGCACAGCGGAACCGTAACAACGCTGACAGAAAGAATTTTGAAAAATGAGTGACACACCAGATCCAACGAATATCCTGGATACTCTCGCCGAGGAGGATGACGAGACGCGCAGCGAGGGTGAGTCCGCATCAAAAGAGTCTAAAGTCCGTAGCCTAAGTGGGCACAAACTTGTTTATGTAATGGCCAGCGTAGCGGTTGTGGCAATGGTCGCCGGAATCGTCCTCTCAAGGTTTATTATCTCTCCCGCACAGGCCGCAGCGGATGCAAAAGCCCCCGATGCCGGTCTCATCAGCGTTCCCGTTGAAGAACGGGTGGTGTCTAACGTTATTTCCACGCGAGGCGATGTTCGTTTTGCGGACGCGGTTGAGGTCAAATTGCAAACCGGGGAGATATCCGGTGGTTCCCCCATTGTCACGGGCCATGTTCCCGCGGTGGGAAGCACGTTTAATGCCGGATCTATTGCCCTTGAGGTTGCTGGACGTCCCGTTCTTGTGCTTCCGGGCGACCTACCCGTGTACCGCTCACTCAAGGTGGGGCTCTCGGGACCGGATGTGCAGCAGCTCAAGCAGGCCCTCACCGCCCTCGGCATCGGAGCCGGTGACGCTAGCTCCCCGGTGTATGACGCGGCCACTGCGGCGGGAGTCAAGACGCTCTATGAGCGGGTGGGATATGCGCCGCCCCAGGGCGGTGGTGCGGAAGGAGAAGGAGTCGTTGAGGCCGCACAGGAAAGTGTGAACTCGGCAAAAACGGCTCTTACCCAAGCGCAGAGCAATCTTGCAAAAGCGCAAAACGGCGGTGACCAGTCCGAGAAAATTAGGGCTGATAGCGAAGTTCGTAGCGCCCAGATCGCACTTGCCGAAGCCCAGGCTTCGGGAGAGGGTGTTGCTCAGGCTCAAGAAACACTGAACCTCAATCGGGCGCTCCGGCAGGCACTTGATGCCCCCAAGGATGTCGCCGCGGAAAGGCAAATGGTTGAAAGCGCTCGAACATCCCTCGCCACGGCAGAGTCAAAGCTGGCTCAGGCCAGGTCAGATGCTCTCACCCCGCTCCCCGCCGGTGAGGTGCTGTTTTTAAGCAACCTTCCCCGTCGAGTCGACGAGGTCAAAGCCGAGCGAGGCGTCCTACTGGAGGGTCCCGCAATGACGGTCTCCGGCGCTACCCTCCAGATTGCTGCAAATGTATCCAAGGCCGACTCCGAATTAATCGCGGAGGGAATGCCGGCCGAATTTCCCGCTCCTGACGGAAGCACGGTCAAAGCAACCATCACCAGTGTTGGCCCCAAGCAGGCAAAACAGGGTGATGGTAAAGAAGATAAAAAGAGCAAAGAGGGTGGTGCCAGCGGAAGGTACGAGGTCAAAATGAATCCCGCAGAGATCACCGAGGCACAGCTAGAGGCCCTCAAAGGCCAAAACGTTAAGGTAAGCATTCCTATCTCCGCCACCGACGGTAAGGTCCTGGCGGTTCCGCTAGCAGCAGTACAGGCCGGTGCCGGAGGCGAGAGCCGCATTGAGATCATCACTGACGAGGAGAAAGAAACCACGGAACTTGTCACCGTAAAAACGGGTCTGGCAGCAGACGGCTTTGTGGAGGTTAGCGCCGACGACAGCTCCCTGCTTAAAGCGAAGAAACGCGTTGTGGTTGGACGATGACAACAGCGCACAACCCGGCCACGCCGATTCCAGCAGAAGCAAACCCGGCCTTGCTGGACCCCACCGCAGTAGATTCCGCCGCGCCGGCCCCACTCCCGACAGGCCCGACACCCCCCGTTGTTGAGTTTGTGAGTGTGGCCCGCAGCTTCCCTGGGCCGCCAACCGTACACGCACTGCACGCAACCGATCTCATCATCAACACGGGGGACTATCTCTCGATTGTGGGACCCTCCGGTTCCGGAAAATCTACCATGCTCAACCTTCTAGGACTGCTTGATCGCCCCACCAGCGGCGATTATTTGCTCAATGGTGAACTCACCTCAACCCTGACAGAGGATGAACGCGCCCACCTTCGAGGAACAACAATCGGGTTTGTCTTTCAGTCGTTCCACCTGATGCCCAGGCGCTCCGTGCTTGACAATGTCATACTCGCCACCATGTACAGCGGGTTACCCCGTTCCGAGAGGGAACCCCGTGCCGTCGAGGCCCTGGAGCGGGTCAACCTCTCTCACCGCCTCAATTTTCTCCCGGGTAACCTCTCGGGTGGAGAAAGGCAGCGCGTTGCGGTTGCTCGCGCGGTTGTCACCGGGCCACGCCTACTCCTGGCAGACGAGCCCACGGGAAACCTTGACCACACCAATTCCCGCGAGGTGATGAATCTCTTTGATGAGTTACACGCGGACGGCCTTAACCTCGTTGTGATCACACACGACACAGCCGTAGCAGAACGAGCCGCACGCCAGGTGCGCATCACTCATGGAACGCTGAGGGAGGAGCGATGAAAAACGTTTTCTCGCGACTCCTCGCAAAACCACTTTCGCACTTCCGCAAAGACACCGCACCACCTAACGGCTTTGATAACCGCGACCTGCTCAACGAGGCCATCCACGGAATCGGTGCCAGGCCATCACGGCTCATCCTTACGCTTCTGGGCACCGTCCTCGGAATTGCCTCCCTGGTAATCACCGTCGGGCTCGCCCAAACCGCTGCCGTTCAAATTTCACAGCAGTTTGATGCGGTAGCTTCAACCCAGGTTGTTGTTTCTCCGGGAAAGGTGGGAAAGGCGGGTGACTCCGATAACAAGAAGTCCATCACCGCTTTACCCTGGGACTCCACCGAGAGGGTGAGCCACCTTAACGGGGTAAAAGCCTCCACCCTCTTGTCAACTGTAGACATTGCCGGTCAGCCCGTTATGGCAACGGCAATCTACGATCCCGCTGCGGTTGCAACCTCCCCACCCACCGTGATGGCGGCAAGCGGTGATGTCTTGGGCACGATGCGGGGTGAGATCCAGACCGGTCGTTTTTTCGATAACGGTCATGATGCCCGTCACGACCGAGTTGTTGTGCTGGGATCTGAGGCCGCAGAAAAGCTGGGAATTAACCGGGTGGATACCCAACCGGCCATATTTATCGGTGAGACCAGCTACACCGTTATCGGAATCCTGGGAGAGGTGAAGCAGCGCGAAGATCTGCTTGATGCGGTGATCATGCCCACGGGAACGGCCCGCACTTTTTTTGAGCTCTCTCAGCCGGAAGAGCTACAGGTGCACATCGAAACGGGTGCCGGTCCACTCGTAGCCGAGCAGGCCCCCATTGCGCTTGACCCCAACTCGCCAGACACCCTTGAGGTGGCAGCCCCCTCATCGGGCAGCGACCTGCAGGAGGGGGTGCAGGCGGACATGAACGTTATTTTCCTCGCGCTCGGAGGCATCTCACTGCTCGCGGGAGGTCTGGGAATTGCAAACGTTACCCTCCTCTCCGTCATGGAAAGAGTGGGCGAGATCGGCCTCCGACGGGCACTGGGTGCTCGAGGAAAACAGATTGCCCTGCAATTTATACTGGAGTCTGTTGCTACCGGCCTCTTGGGAGGACTCCTCGGCGCGGCCTTCGGGGTGTTTACGGTTGTTGGAGTGGCGGCATTCCAAGGGCTTACTCCTGTACTCGATATTTGGGTGGCTCTGGGCGGGGCTGTCCTGGGAGGTGTTGTGGGTCTTATTTCGGGAACCTACCCCGCCCTTAAAGCCTCTCGCATCGAACCCGTGTCGGCACTGCGCGGTGGGGTCTGATCGGTCATCTGAGCGGAACACAACTCGTCTGATGACGAAATGCTACGTGCCGTGCGGCGGGCGGGAACAAAACGGATACCCTGATTAGAATAAAACACCGTTTTACCCCCGCCGCGGCACCGACCGTGAGAGATGAGTTCCCATGAAAACCCGCACCCAACCCGCACAGGCCGCGCCACTGCTCACTGTTACGGGTGCGGAACTCATGGTTCCTCTCCTGAACGGTAACAGCACCCGGTATGTCAACCTCGACTACGCCGCTAGCGCTCCGGCCCTCGCAAGCACCGCGTCCCACCTGACAGAAACCCTCAGTTTTTATGCAAGTGTGCACCGGGGCGCGGGGTACGCTTCGGACATCAGCACAACGGCCTACGAGAATGCGCGGGACACGGTTGCTCGCTTTGTGGGAGCGCGTGTGGGCGATCCGGTAATCTTCACACGCAATACCACCGACGCCCTCAATCTCTTAGCCACGGCGGTTCCCGGCGAGACCCTGGTACTTGATATCGAGCATCACGCTAACTTTCTTCCCTGGAACGAGCGCGGGAGGCGTGTTCTTGCCGCGGGTGAGACCCTGGAGCACACGCTGGAATTGCTGCGAGCCGAGCTTGAGAAGCGTCCTGCAGCGCTCGTGGCGGTCACGGGGGCGAGTAACGTCACGGGAGAGGTCCTTCCGCTGCGGCGAATAGCCGATATTGTGCACCGGTTTGGTACGCGTCTTGCGGTAGACGGCGCCCAGCTCGTTCCGCATCGCCGTGTTAATATGCGAGCACTGGGTATCGATTACCTCGTTTTTTCCGGACACAAAACGTATGCTCCCTTTGGTGCCGGAGTTTTGGTCGGACGTCGTGACTGGCTCGACAGGGCCGACCCCTATCTTCGCGGCGGTGGGGCAGTAACCACGGTCACTCTCGAGGATCAAACCTGGCGTTCGGGACCGCATCGCCATGAGGGCGGCACTCCCAATGTGCTGGGAGCACTGACCCTGGCGCACGCGATTCAGGAACTCGAAACGCTCAACCCAGACGAGTGGTACTCACACGAGACGGCACTCCGCGATGCTCTCCTGTCCGGTTTAGAACAGATCCCTGGCATCCGGATACTTCGGATCTTTGACGACCTAGACGAAACACCGGTTGGTGTTGTGAGCTTTGCGCTTGAGGGTGTGGATTCCAGACATCTTGCCCTGGTTCTTGCCGCTGAGTTTGGGATTGGGGTTCGTGATGGAAAGTTCTGCGCACATCCCCTTCTGGCACGACTGGGACAGACAACCCCCGCGCTTCGGGCGAGTTTTGGCGTGGGTTCCACCCTGGAAGATGTGGAAGCCCTTCTTGCGGCAATACACTTCTATCTCACGCATGGCCCCACCGGAGTGTATGAAAGAGTCGACGGGGTATGGAACATTGTCGGGGATACCAGGCCTCGCCCCGGATGGGCGCAGCTTCCCGAAGAAGGCCGTGAATATCTGGGTTGTGCTGGATAGAGTTCTCTCTTTTCCAAAAGGCACACAGCTTCTTTGGGCCTCGGCGGTGAGCTCTGGGAAAAGCTAGGTGACAATCAGGTTACACGCGGTATTCTCAACCGACACAGTACATCTGCCTTGAGAAGCAGCACCCCTCTACCGCAAATATAACATGTTGATAACAAGAACCTTTGGTAGCTAACATTATTATTTTGCCTATATATTCTTGCAATTGACACCCATATTGATCACTAAATATTGGACACGAACTAATCCCTTAGTTCGTGTCCAATAACGTAGAAAAGAGGACAATCAACGAAAAAATCCGATCCCTAACCGCGGCAACGACCCTCGGGCATACTATGCCTCGCAACACCAGCGAAGTCGATAGCCGACATTAACTCTCTAAAATATCAATAACACCAAGAATAGGAGATAACAATGCGACCTCTCTTCCGTTTTTATCGATAGCCTCCAGTCAGCACACAAGCTATTCGACCGCAACACAGTCGATTGGCAACAATGAGAGCATCTCGCTTGGGTAGCATAAGCGCTCTGTCTGATTGTTAACGCTTGGTTGCGAGAATATCAACCACAAACGCTATGTAGCCGGTGGAAGCGTTCTCCGTGACCGCCTCGCCGTAGCCGTTTTCAGGGTTGATTAAAACAACAACCTGCGAGCCAACACTCTGGCCGACGAGGGCCGCACTGAACCCCGGGATCACACCCTCGGTTGTGAATTGTGCGGGTTCGCCACGCGACCAACTCTCATCAAAGATTTCGCCGGTAACCTGGTTGATTCCCCTGTATTGCACGGTAACACAATCACCCTCTTCTACCTTTTTGCCGTCACCCGTAATTGAAACGGCGATTTTGAGTTCATTGGCGGGCTCAAAACCCTCGGGGAAGGTAATCGTGGGTTCTCCGTTATCACCACGGGTCACCTCGGGGAAGTCTTCGGGCAGAGCCTCGGCCCTGCCCTCTGCATGCATTGTGAGATCCGCAGGAATATCGTCAGTACAATTCGCGGGTTCTACGCCTTTCGCAATCGCGTCAACAACGATGATGAGGCTCGTTTCCGCTCCAATGTCAAAGTTTTCGTTGCCCGTTTCTCCATAAAGATCTGCCCCGGTCATAGTGCTCACGGCACGACTACCGACCGGCATACACTCCATAATTGTGAGCCAGTTTTCGCTTGCTAACTGCTGCACTTCAAGGGGAAATGAGAGCTCCTCCGAAATGATCTGGTCACCAGATTCACCATTGAACAGGCTAATCCGTGACTCAATAGTGTCGCCCCCTACGATCATTGCGCCGTCACCCCGCGTAATGAGGGATCGTTGAATGCCGTCTACGGTCAAGGGCGCATCAAATTCGATCTGCGGTTCCTCACCAAAGTTACCCGTGACTTTAATGGAGTCGCTCTGTTCTCCAGAGGGAGGAATCACGCAGCCCGCGTCTCTTGCCTGTTGCTCGAGGTCACCCCCGGCGCTACACCCCGCTAAGGTGAGCGCCAGTGCGGTAATAAGTATTGGGACGGAACGAATTTTCACTTTTCTCGTTTCATTTCAGGGAAATTGCTGAGAGGTCACGCCATGGGAACCGCCTCCTGGCGCGACCTCATGATCAACGTGGGCGTCGTCTCACCATAAGTAAGATTCCGGCCACAAGCAACAGGGAGGCAAGCAGCGAGATCGCTAGCGTGTCATTACCGGTGTGGGCAATCTGGTCTGTTTCGTTTTTGTTTCGGTGCCCATCACCGTCAGGATTACCAGGTCGATGCTCCTCGGTAGGGGGAGGCGGCCCCTGGGGCCCGTCGCCCCCTTCCGTTACGGTCACGGTATAGGTGAGGGTTACGCTCTGTCCCAGATCATCGTAAACGGTCACGGTGAAGCTTGTTGTTCCTACCCAACCTTCCTCAGGAATGTACGCAACCATCGTGTCACCGCCCGGTCCGGTCACTATTCGCACCTTCCCGCTTCCAGGAGCACCCAGATTCGCCTCGGTCAGCCCCTGTAGGTTCACACCCACGGCATCGCTGAGCGGATCAAGTACGATTTCTGTTGTCCCCTGCCGCACAGTGAAGTCTTTACCCGATCCTGCGGGAGGAGCCTGCACGGTGACCCGGTAAGTAGCGGCGGCTTCCATACCCTTGTCGTCCCGATAGGTCACGTCAAAAGTGTAGACTCCGGGCTCCAAACCGTCGGCATCAAACGATACGTTGGTGCCGTCAAGGGTCGTTCGATCAGAGTGCCCGCCACCAAGAATACGATCCGTGATCTTTCCCGGGGTTGTTACCCGCTCGGTGAAGGTGTGGCTACCCCCAACGGGAACACGAATCGCCTGATCGTGAGCGGTCAGTCCCGCAACCACGGTTACCGTGTAGGTGACGGCGGTGCGCTGTCCCAGGTCATCCACGAACTCCACCGTGAAGGTGTAGTCACCCGGTTTTGCATCGCCCGCCTCAAACGTAATCGTTCCGGTGTCCGGGTCGATCACAACGCTTCCGCCACTCTCACCGTTTTCACCGGTGGGGCCGTTGGCCAACGCAATATCCGAGAGGGAACCGGTCGTCTCTACCTCGGGAGTGAAGACGTAGCTACCACCCTCCGGGGTTTCACCCGTGGTTGGTCCGGTCACTGAGGGCCTCTGTTGTACCTCAAAGAGCACGGTATCCGAGTTCTCCAGACCCAATTCGTCGGTCACCGTGAATTCGACCTCGTCGGGGTCGTAGTTTCCGAGGAAGGGTGTGTAGTGCACAACACCCTGGGATGTCGCGATCACCGTTTCACCGTTCACCGTGGCCCCCAGAGCGGTGAGGGTTTTTGGCGCGTAGATGGTACGCCGAACCTGCAGCACATCCTCAAGGAGCTCGTGTGTGGTGGCTGCTGCTTTCGCTTCCGCTAGGCTGGTCTCTGCCGTCGGCAATTCCTCGTCTGCCTCGTCCACGGAGAACACGTTGTACGCGGTCAGCACATCCTGGGGGACGATGACTGTCTGGTGGTGAGCCTGCGGCACAGCGTACACGTTGATCCGCACCACAGAGGAGCTTTCCTGACCGTATGCGTCACGAACCGTGTAAACAAAGGCATCGTGTCCGGTGAATCCGGTCTCGGGGGTGTAGGTCACCACACCGGGTTGGGCATCCTCGTTATCGATATCTTCTGTATCGATGGACACCTCACCAAAGAGGGTTCCCGTCACTCCCACCAGCTCTGCGTTGGCAAAGAGCTTGGTGAGGTCTACCTGAACCGCAGTACCAATAGAGGTATTTGCCACGGTGTCGTTCGTAACCGGTCCCCCCACCAGGGTTACCGTCACGGTTTTGGTGACCGTCTGGCCCAGGTCGTCGGTGAGGGTGTAGGTGAAGGTGTCCTCGGTAACCGACGAGGGAATTTCCGCGTTGGCGGTGTAGGTGACCAACCCGGTTTCTTCGTCGTATGAGACGGTTCCGTAGACTCCGCCGCTGACCGTAATCTCGCTGTTGGCAAGGTCGGCAATCGACGAGAATGCCGAGTTGGCGGCCAGATCGAACACCCCGGTTCCTGCGCGGCCGGCGTTAATCGCGCTGTCCTGAGCGGTTGGCACACCCTGTAGTTGCAGGGTGACGGTGGCACTGACCGCACGACCGCCGGAGTCCCGCACCACATACACGAGCGTGTCTGATGCGGTGCTCTGATCCTTTGCCGTGTAGACCAGCGATTGGCCGTCGATGGTTACCTCACCGTTTGTGGGTTCGGTCGAAATCTCGTCGAGCGCGAGTTCGTGTCCCGTGTCGTTGGCGAGAACGGGGAGCGTCACCGCCCGGTCGGTGCGGATCTTGATCGAGTCGTTCACCGCAACCGGAACAACCAAAACCGTAATGGTGACGGTTCCTGTTGCTTCGGCTCCCGATGCGTCCTTCATCGTGTAGGTAAACGTGACCTGTTTTGAGGTGCTTCCCGCCGTAAAGTCTGCGGTGGGAACGTATGTCACCACACCGGTCTTGGTGTCGAAGCTCACCGTTCCGTCGTTTGGAGTGACGGCGGATACGGCGTTGATCACACGTGAGTCATGGCCCTCAGATACGGCCTTCGAGTCGAAGGTTGCGTTCGTGTCGGCGTGAACCGTCAGCGTTACATTGTCGGCCGTGAGCACGACCATCGGTGTTGCTGTCGCGGTGTTACTCTCGTTACCCGCACCCGACGTGTTCGTGGGAACAACCACAAACTCATACTCCGTACCGTTCGTGAGACCCGTCACCGTATACGCAGCATCCGTCGACGCGTGAACAACCTCAGTCCACGCACCCGGCAAAACACCCTTCACACGGTACTTCACCACATAACCCTGAACCGGGTTCGCGGCATCCGCATCCGGTGCCGTCCACACCAGATCAACCCGCGAGTCACCCGGGGTGGCCGCAAGATTGGTCACATTCGAATCCTCATCGGGCGCACCAATCGGAGTTGCCGTCGCGGTGTTACTCGGGTTTCCCGAACCGCTCGCGTTCGTGGGAACAACCACAAACTCATACTCGGTACCGTTCGTAAGACCCGTCACCGTAAACTCAGCATCCTTCGACGCGTGAACAACCTCGATCCACTCGGTCGCACCGGTCGCACGGTACTTCACCACGTAACCGGTCGCAAGAGAGCCCTCCGGCGCGGACCACTTCAGATCCACCACGGTGTCACCGGGTGTTGCCGCCAAATCGGTAACCGTGGACTCCTCGCCCGGCGCACCAATCGGAGTCGCCGAAACCGTGTTACTCGGGTTACCCGAACCGCTCGTGTTCGTGGGAACAACCTGGAACTCGTACTGAGTACCGTTCGTCAGACCGGTCACCGAGTAAGCAGCATCCGTCGACGCGTGAACAACCTCAGTCCACGCACCCGGCAAAATACCCTTCACACGGTACTTCACAATGTAACCCTGAACCGGGTTCGCAGCATCTGCCTCGGGGGCAGTCCACACCAGATCAACCACGGTATTACCCGGAGTCGCCGCAAGGTCTGTTACGTTCGAATCCGCATCGGGCGCACCAATCGGGGTCGCCGAGAACGGTTCGCTCCACTCACTCTTCAGGTCGGCGGCGTTCACCGCGGCCACGCGGAACTCGTACTCCGTACCGTTGCTGAGCTTCGTTACGACCGTGCTCAGGTCCGACGCGGGAAGGCGCTCCCCCGCGTCTGCCCACTCACCGTCGGCAGTACGAACCTGCAACACGTAGTAGGTGAGCTCAGCGCCCCCCGTGTTGGAAGGAGCGGTCCAGGTCACACGCGCCTCGGTATCACCGGGACGAACCTCCGTAATCACGGGGGCATCCGGGGTGCCCACGGGAGTTGCCGTGAGCACGTTGCTTTCCGGACCCACACCGGCGGTATTCATACCCGAGACGCGGAAGGAGTATTCGGTTCCATTTGTCAATCTACCAACCGTGTAGCTGAGATCGCCATCCAGATCTTCCAGAGAAACCGTAATCGAATCCCACGTGACACCCGCATCCGCAGAATACTCAATGAGATATCCCGTCAGCGCTGAACCTCCCGTGTTTTCGGGGGCTTCCCACGTCAGCTTCACCTCGGTATCACCGGCTTCTGCCTCTAGTAGGACCGGAGCATCTTCAAGCGCGGGTGCCGGGGTGAGAATAAGCGTGTTGCTCCACTCACCCAATCCGGCACCGTTGCGAGCCGCAACCTGGAACCAGTGTTCGGTACCGTTTGTCAGCTGATCTTTAAGGGTCTCGCGATCCAGAGGCTCTTCCCCGGGGGCACGGGTGTGCGTCTGCCAGGTAACGCCACCGTCGGTCGAGTAGCGGATGCTGTACTCGGTAATCGCATCGCCACCGTCGCTCTCCGGCTGCGTCCACGAGAGCAAGGCTTCGCCGTCGCCCGCTCGTCCCGTGAGTACGGGAGCGCTTGCCGTGGTACGGGGAGTGGCCGTCACTATGGTCGACTCGGGGCTCGTGAAGCCGCCATCATTCGTAACCGTAATACGGAACCAATAGGGGGTGCCATTAATCAGGCCGCCCACCACACGAGCGGTATCCAGCTTGCCGTCCTCGGTTGCCGGAACAGGTGTCCACACCCCGTTTTCCGGGGTGCATTCGGTGTAAGCGGGGTTTTCGCCACCCGGCACCTGGCATATCTCAACCGTGTATTCAACCAGGTCGGATCCGCCGTCGTTGAGGGGCGCACGCCAGTTCAGCGTGACCTGCTCGTCACCCGGAACAACGTCTTCTTGGTTCTGTTCAATTCTGGGTGCCGTGGGGGAACCAACCGGCTTATTAATGGTTTTGGTGCCGGGAACGTTTGTTTCGGGGGTGTTCCACGGGCCTCGACCGTCGCGGGTCTCGCTAGAGTCCTCGGCGTCGTTCACCGCGGCCACTCGGAACTCGTACCACTGGCCGTTCATCAGGTCGGTCACGGTAATTTCCGTGTCGGTTGAAGGATCATGTTCAAATGTCTTCCAACCGATTTCGCCGGGAAGGCTCTCCGCTATCGATTGGAGGATGCCGGAGCTCTTGAGAACCCCTGACCCCTGCTGTGATGCGTCGGCACCCGGTGCGGAGGTCTCGCGGTACTGCACCACATAGTCCACAATCGTGAAACCACCGTTATTTTCCGGCGCTTCCCAGTTGAGATCAATCTTGCTGTCGCCGCTTGTTGTCTCAAGATTGGTTGGAGCGTCAGGAGTACCCATCGGGCGCGCCTTCACGGGGCCACCCCAGGGACCGGTACCGTATGAGTTTGCTGCGGCAACGCGGAACCAGTAGTCCCTGTTATTTGTCAGGTCAAGAACCGTTTCGGGGGAACCGAGTACCTGCCCCGGATCGCCCGTTATCGGGTCCGTGGGAACCCACTCCATCCAGCCCGTGAGGGGGTCGGTATTCGTGTCCGGACCGGGGAGAGAGGCCCCGCCATCTTCTAATTCGCTGAGGTCAACCCTGGTGTACTGCAACGCGTGATGCGTCACCCCGGATCCGCCCGCAGGGGCCGTTGATATCTCAACAACACCACCCACAAGACCGTTAGCTTTGAGGACACGCCACCCCTCGGCAGAAACTGCAACGCTACTGAGCGCAGGGGTTCCGGCAGGGTTAATCTGTTCAGACCAGGTTTGTCCGTTGTTATCCGACGTCCACACCGCACCCGTGTAATGACGCCCACCCACAACCAAACGAGAACCATCATACGACGAATCAACACTCACCCACGACCCCGCCGTCGCCTCCGTCCCCAAACTAAACGCCTGGAAACCCTCCGCATCCACCAACGACCCAGCCGTCCCCAAACCAGCCAAAGCATCCGAACGAGAAACAAACACCCGCGACACCACACCAGCACCAGAACCCGTGGTACGCACCACCATCAACGTCCGACCATCACCCGACAGCGATACCGCCCGAACATCACCAGCACCCATATCCGGACGATGCTGGAAAGCCCCACCACCCTCGGAAACATACACACCCGCATTCGCCGAACCATGATAACGAGCCGCAACAATCCGCGAACCATCACGCGAAATATCAACACCCGCCCACGACATCGTCGACGGAATATTCGTGCGATTCACCGTCCCCGCACTCACATCCTCCACCCACGACGCACCACCATCACGAGAAACATACAACGCCCTGTTATACCTCGTGGTGGCAGACGTAGTCACCCCCGACGGAGGAGCCGCAACAAGAACACTCCCATCCCCCGACACCGCAACCCGCCAACGAGAATCAGCCTGATTATTGGAATACTCCCAACCAGAACCAGTCACAACGTATGACCCCGTCGCAGGAACACCCCGCGCAATCTGACTCTCCCACACCACAGAAGAACCATCAGTCACATTCCGCGCAAGAGACACATACCCATTCGCACCCGGAGAACCCACAAGAATCGTCTGACCATCACCCGACACCGCAACAGCCATCTGGCCCCCCGCATACCGAGAACCACCCACGTTATAAGACCCAAACGACACACCCGCATCCGTGGAAACATACACCAAATTATCAAAGTTAACAGAACCGGGCCGCCCTAACGCAATAACCCGACCATCATCCGACATCGAAACAGCCCACTCACCCTCAGCCCCAGCAGCAGGAAGACCAGCCAACCCCGACCACGAACGAACCGCCTCAGACCACGACACCGTCGCCTCACGATCACCACCCAACGCAAAGAGATTCTGTGGTGCACCACCCGGAGCACTACTCCCCACCATCGTCCTCGCGAACACAGGCTCGGACCACCCACTAACACCCACACTATTCACCTGCGCCACCCGGAACCAATACACCGTATCCGATGCCAAGCCCACCCGAGGATCAGCACCCGTGACCACCTGCGACAACGCAGGCGACGGCTCATGCTCAAAAAGCGTCCACGACGACTCAGCAAACCCCTCACCCGACGGATCCTGATCCGTATACTGCACCAGATAATCAACCGGATTACTCCCACCATCAGCAGGAGTCGTCGAGATCTCAACATGACCACCCACAAGACCGTCAGCCCGGAGAACCTTCCACCCATCCGCAGAAATAGCCACACTGCTCAGCGCCGGGGTGCGCGTGGAACGCGTCTCCGCGTTCCAGGTTTGTCCGTTGTTATCCGACGTCCACACCGCACCCGTGTAATGACGCCCACCCACAACCAAACGAGAACCATCATACGACGAATCAACACTCACCCACGACCCCGCCGTCGCCTCCGTCCCCAAACTAAACGCCTGGAAACCCTCCGCATCCACCAACGACCCAGCCGTCCCCAAACCAGCCAAAGCATCCGAACGAGAAACAAACACCCGCGACACCACACCAGCACCAGAACCCGTGGTACGCACCACCATCAACGTCCGACCATCACCCGACAGCGATACCGCCCGAACATCACCAGCACCCATATCCGGACGATGCTGGAAAGCCCCACCACCCTCGGAAACATACACACCCGCATTCGCCGAACCATGATAACGAGCCGCAACAATCCGCGAACCATCACGCGAAATATCAACACCCGCCCACGACATCGTCGACGGAATATTCGTGCGATTCACCGTCCCCGCACTCACATCCTCCACCCACGACGCACCACCATCACGAGAAACATACAACGCCCTGTTATACCTCGTGGTGGCAGACGTAGTCACCCCCGACGGAGGAGCCGCAACAAGAACACTCCCATCCCCCGACACCGCAACCCGCCAACGAGAATCAGCCTGATTATTGGAATACTCCCAACCAGAACCAGTCACAACGTATGACCCCGTCGCAGGAACACCCCGCGCAATCTGACTCTCCCACACCACAGAAGAACCATCAGTCACATTCCGCGCAAGAGACACATACCCATTCGCACCCGGAGAACCCACAAGAATCGTCTGACCATCACCCGACACCGCAACAGCCATCTGGCCCCCCGCATACCGAGAACCACCCACGTTATAAGACCCAAACGACACACCCGCATCCGTGGAAACATACACCAAATTATCAAAGTTAACAGAACCGGGCCGCCCTAACGCAATAACCCGACCATCATCCGACATCGAAACAGCCCACTCACCCTCAGCCCCAGCAGCAGGAAGACCAGCCAACCCCGACCACGAACGAACCGCCTCAGACCACGACACCGTCGCCTCACGATCACCACCCAACGCAAAGAGATTCTGTGGTGCACCACCCGGAGCACTACTCCCCACCATCGTCCTCGCGAACACAGGCTCGGACCACCCACTAACACCCACACTATTCACCTGCGCCACCCGGAACCAATACACCGTATCCGATGCCAAGCCCACCCGAGGATCAGCACCCGTGACCACCTGCGACAACGCAGGCGACGGCTCATGCTCAAAAAGCGTCCACGACGACTCAGCAAACCCCTCACCCGACGGATCCTGATCCGTATACTGCACCAGATAATCAACCGGATTACTCCCACCATCAGCAGGAGTCGTCGAGATCTCAACATGACCACCCACAAGACCGTCAGCCCGGAGAACCTTCCACCCATCCGCAGAAATAGCCACACTGCTCAGCGCCGGGGTGCGCGTGGAACGCGTCTCCGCGTTCCAGGTTTGTCCGTTGTTATCCGACGTCCACACCGCACCCGTGTAATGACGCCCACCCACAACCAAACGAGAACCATCATACGACGAATCAACACTCACCCACGACCCCGCCGTCGCCTCCGTCCCCAAACTAAACGCCTGGAAACCCTCCGCATCCACCAACGACCCAGCCGTCCCCAAACCAGCCAAAGCATCCGAACGAGAAACAAACACCCGCGACACCACACCAGCACCAGAACCCGTGGTACGCACCACCATCAACGTCCGACCATCACCCGACAGCGATACCGCCCGAACATCACCAGCACCCATATCCGGACGATGCTGGAAAGCCCCACCACCCTCGGAAACATACACACCCGCATTCGCCGAACCATGATAACGAGCCGCAACAATCCGCGAACCATCACGCGAAATATCAACACCCGCCCACGACATCGTCGACGGAATATTCGTGCGATTCACCGTCCCCGCACTCACATCCTCCACCCACGACGCACCACCATCACGAGAAACATACAACGCCCTGTTATACCTCGTGGTGGCAGACGTAGTCACCCCCGACGGAGGAGCCGCAACAAGAACACTCCCATCCCCCGACACCGCAACCCGCCAACGAGAATCAGCCTGATTATTGGAATACTCCCAACCAGAACCAGTCACAACGTATGACCCCGTCGCAGGAACACCCCGCGCAATCTGACTCTCCCACACCACAGAAGAACCATCAGTCACATTCCGCGCAAGAGACACATACCCATTCGCACCCGGAGAACCCACAAGAATCGTCTGACCATCACCCGACACCGCAACAGCCATCTGGCCCCCCGCATACCGAGAACCACCCACGTTATAAGACCCAAACGACACACCCGCATCCGTGGAAACATACACCAAATTATCAAAGTTAACAGAACCGGGCCGCCCTAACGCAATAACCCGACCATCATCCGACATCGAAACAGCCCACTCACCCTCAGCCCCAGCAGCAGGAAGACCAGCCAACCCCGACCACGAACGAACCGCCTCAGACCACGACACCGTCGCCTCACGATCACCACCCAACGCACGCACACCCTGAGGCACCAGCCCCACACTGGGACCATCATAGGTATGAGCACTCACGGGAGCGCTCCACACCCCCCGGCCGATTTCGTTCAACGCAGCCACCCGGAACCAATAGGTTGTTCCAATTGCAAGTTGATCAATAGTTCGAGAGAGGGTTTCCGCATCGTATTCCCCAGCTGAGATCCAATCGTCTTCGGTTGCCTCTTCCGGGTCCACCGCAGAGTAGCTGAGCGCATAACCCGTCACGGGGGAACCACCGTCCGCAGGTGCCGCGGCCCCGCGCACCCGTCCGCCAGAGACTCCACTGCCAATATAGGTTGCCCAACCGTTAGAGGATATGGCAACCGTACTCGAGGCGGTCATGGCACGGGCAAAGGGCTGTATCGTCGACCACGTTTGGCCGTGGTCAACGGACTCCCACACGAACCCGTCTACGTGCTGCCCACCCACCAGAATGCGCTGACCGTCGAACGAGATAGCCGCGTTCAACCACGACCCGTTAAGACCCTGAGCCAAAAGACCCGAGGGGTTCACAAGCGAAGCCGTGGTACCGAGCCCCGAGGGGATTTCCGCCCGTGAAACAAAGAGCGTTGATACGCCACCGGTTCGCTTCACGATGGCAAGCGTTTTTGCGTCTCCCGAGAGCGCGACATCCCAATTGGTGCCCATGTTGACGCCCGAAACAGCAACAAGACCCATATCGGGCCGCGCGCTAAACGTAGCACCGGCATCCTCGGAAACATAGAGGCCGCCGTTATCGGTGCGCGCCACAACAATCGTGCGGCCATCGGCCGAGACATCCACGCTCCACAGTCCACCGGCAACCAGGCCGGAGCCGTTGGCCCAGGTTCGGCCACCGTCACGCGATACCGTCACGGTTCCGTCGACCCGGCCCACGGCGAGCACGTTGCCGTCATGCGAAGAAGCAACCGCCCAGCGGTCCACCACCCGGGAGGCCAAGTTGGGGAACGTCGCAACGGATTGCTGCTGCCACGACACATTGCTAGCATTGGCCACGTCACGCGCGACCCACACGTTACCGGCGGGGCGACCCACAATGAGGGTGCGGCCATCACCCGACACATCAACACCCCACGAAAGGTTTGCGGCCAAAGAACCAAGGGCAGCCTGCTCCGTATAGGTGCGACCAAAGTTAGTGGATACGTAGAGTTTTCCGCCCGGCTGACCCATAATAACCACCCGACCGTCCTCGGAGGTTGCGGTTGACCAGTGACCGCTGGCCCCATTGGCCCCCGCAAGCGTGGGGTCGGCAATCTTCATCTCGTTGCCCAGAGCTTTCCAGCGAACATCCGCCGATTCGGAAAGGCCCCTCGCGCTGAGACCACTCGGTGCTTCAATGGGTGCGGATACCGAACGATCCGTGCGCGTAGACTCCACGCTCGACCACTCGCCCGGGCCAAAGGAGTTCACCTCGGCCACCCGGAACCAATACTGCGTATCACGGTTGAGCCCCGTGAAGAGACGGGACAGATCCAAGCGATCAACCTCGGCGTGGGTCTGCCACGACACGGCTTCGGGGTTCTCCCCCGGATTTTCGCTCGTGATCTGCACCCGGTAGCCCGTAGCAGCCTGCTTCGCTCGCTCATCCATGCTCGGCAGCCACGCATCCGCGCTCACGCCCCCGCTCACCCCGTTACCCGTGATAACGCGGCGTCCTGAACCGGAGAGGGCAACGGCCGTTGTTGCCTCACCCTTTACCCGAGTACGCTGCTCTGTCCACGAGGAGCCTCGATCGTAGGATGCCCAGATTGAGCCCTGTGCGTGATACCCACCGGCAATAATGCGCGAACCGTCTCGCGATACGCTCACCGACCCGAGAGTGCTACCCGCACCGCCCGGGAAGAAGCCCTGGGGGTCTACCAGCGAAGCGGTCGTTCCGAGCTCGGCCGGGGAATCCGCCCGTGACACCAAAAGCTGTGACGACGCGCCCACCCGCTTCACCACGGCCAGGGTACGGCCGTCACCCGAGAGGTCAAGCTCCCAAAGGTTGCCCCAGGTGAGCCAGGTATTCGCGGGAATTGTACCCATATCGGGGCGCGTTGCAAACGACACCCCACCGTTGGTGGAGACGTAAAGCCCCCCGCCGGAGAACGCAGCCACAATCACCTGGCCGTTGTCCGAGATCGCGACCGACCAAAACTCGCTGCTCAGCGGGGGTGTTCCCACCCCAGCCGCCGGAGCCCAACTGGCACCCGCGTTACGCGAGACATAGAGAGGACCGGTCAAAGAGTTTGCCGATACGGGCCGAGCGGCAATAAGCGTCTGCCCGTCAAGCGACGAGGCAACATCCCAGCGAACCGTGGGATTGATATCGTTATTGGCCACGCTATTTCCGGTGAGCGGAACACCCTTGTTTGTTTGGATCTCCCACGACGCTTTTTGCGCATCGGTCACGTTCTGGGCAAGCCAGAGGCCCTGCGAGGCACCCGGTTTACCCACGAGCACCGTGCGGCCATCGCCAGACACGTTCACACCCCAGGTCAGCCCCTGCGGCGCGGTTCCCAGGGTCTCTTGGGGGTGAAAAGTCTTACCGGCATCAGTCGAGAGAAACACCCGACCGCCCGGCTGGCCCTTCACCACAACCCTGCCGTCGAGAGAGGAGGCAATAGACCACGACGAACGATCCGCGGCAAACCCCGTGTTGGAACCCGGCACTTCGGCGGGGTTCTTATCCCATTCCCAGGCATCCTCGACACCTCGATTCCACTTCACTTCCACCCGGTCAGAACCAGCGGAGCCCGATACCGAATGCGGGGTGACACCCTTGCGCTCAAAATCCAAACCGTCGGGCACCGTGTATGCAGAACCAGGAAGACTCCACGATCCCCTGCCGTTCACGTTGACCGCTGCCACCCGGAACCAATACTGTGTGGCGGCATCCAATCCATCGACAACCCTACGCTTTTCGAGCGACGGCGAGCCCTCGGAATCGACATCCTTCCAGTTCACCTCATCCGGTTTGTTCCCCGGATCCTCAGCCGTGTACTGGACCCTGTAGTCACTATTTGCCAGCGCGGCCAGAGCCTCAGCCCCCGGCACCCACGCCGTTCTTGCCACACCGTCTTTCAGACCGTTACCCACGATGGCACGCAACCCGTTATTGGAGAGCTCAACAGTGGTCGAGGATGCCTTACGCTCAAAGCCTCCCTGCTCACTCCACGAGATTCCACCGTCGACTGACAGCCACACACCGCCCCGGGCGCTATACCCCGAAGCGACCAAGCGCTGACCGTTTCCGGAAACCGAAACGTTCAGAATGTTCCCCGCAGGAACGGCTCCGGTGGGCTTCACGAGAGACCCGGTGGTGCCCAGCCCAGCCAGGTCGGCGGAACGCGATACCAGCACTTGAGAGCCCTCCGCGTTCGAGCGTTTCACCATGGCAAGAGTGGTGCCGTCATCCGAGAGGCTCAGGCTCCAATTCGAGGTGAATTCCGTATAAACCGAGTTGAGCGGCACCGTGCCCATATCGGTCTTTTGGGTGAAGGTCACCCCGGAGTCGGTGGAGATATAGAGCCCTCCCCCGGCGCGGGCCGCGGCCACGACGCGACCGTCGGCAGAAACATCAACGAACCAGTTACTATCCGATGCGTTTCCCGGGTTAGTTATCGTGCTCCAGGTGGCACCGCCGTTACGTGAAACAAAAATATTGGTGTGATAACGTCCCACAACAAGCACCTGCCCGTTGGCGGAGGAGGCAACCTCCCAGCGCACCCCGGCAGAACTCCAGGTTCCCGCGTTGGTCATTGCCGGAATCCCTCCCTGTACCGCCCAGCTCACCGCGTTCGCATCACTCACATTGTGGGCAACCCGCACGGTTCCGGCGGCACCCGGCTGACCAACGATGACCGTGCGGCCGTCAGCAGAAACGTCTACCGCCCAGCTCGTTGCGGCGGGGGCGGTACCCACATCCTGAGCAACAAAGTTTTTACCCGCGTCTGTCGAGAGGAACATCCGCCCACCCGGCTGACCCTTCGCCACGACCCGGCCATCGGCAGAGGAGGCAACCGCCCATGAGGAGAAGTTGTCCCCCACCGAACTATTCGAAGCAGGGTTATCCTGCGGAGCCGCATCCCATTCCCACGCATTAGCGAGACCGGCACCCCATGACACCTCTGCCTGGTGCTCGCCGCCAATAGCAACGACATCCTGTGGTGTTGCACCCTTCGCGGTAAACCCGTCACGACTTCCAACAAGCGCGCGCACGGGGGCAGACCACTCACCCTGACCGTTTCCGTTCACCTC
The DNA here is from genome assembly GCF_029760935.1 of Lysinibacter sp. HNR. Classification (NCBI taxonomy): domain Bacteria; kingdom Bacillati; phylum Actinomycetota; class Actinomycetes; order Micrococcales; family Microbacteriaceae; genus Lysinibacter; species Lysinibacter sp. HNR. Next base: position 2,619,085 of record NZ_CP121684.1, read on the forward strand.
GGATACCCGAAACCAGTAGTCCGAGCGCTGGGTAAGCCCCGTGACAACCCGGCTCTTTTCGAGAGAGGCGGTGCCTTCCCGGTCATAATCCGTCCAGCGCGCCTCGTCCGGCTTGTTCCCCGGGTTCTCCGTGGTGTATTGGATCTTGTAGTCGATGGGGGTGTAGCTTTCACGCGGCGGCGCGGTCTCATCCCAGTTGATATTGGCGGTCGAAACTTTTCCGCCGTTTAAACCGTTACCTAGGAGAAACTGGCCCGAGGGATCAATCGCAGAAAGAGCCATATACGAGACCGGCTTCTTATCAGCAGACGGTCTTTCATCCCACGTTTTTCCACCATCGGTCGAAGCCCAGAAAGACCCCTCCGCATGATAGCCACTCACCACTATGTGGTCGCCGCCGTGCGAAGTAGCCGCTTTCACCCAGTTGTTCCCGGTTCCCTGCGAGGCAAATCCTGCGGGCTCCACAAACGTTGCCGCGGTGCCCAGAAGGCTCGGATCATGTGTTTGCGAAACAAAAGCCACCGAGGAACCACTAATCGTGCGGGTTACCACAAGGGTGCTCGCATCACCAGAGATAGCTACACCCCAGCCTTGACCACCGGGGCCATCCGTTGCCGCACCAAAATCCGCTTTACGGGTAAAAGTAACACCGGAGTCCACCGATACGTACACACCGGGATTCGTTCCGTTTGCACGAGCCGCAACGATAACCTTGCCATCGTGTGAGATATCCATATCACTCCAGGAGGAGTCATATGAAGCACCCACCACGCCTGCTGTTGATGACACCCCCCACGTAGCACCCGCATCCCGCGAAACGTATAGGCCGCCACTGTAGTAACCACCCTCTACCATAACCTGGCCGTTACCGGACACCGCAGCAGAGCTACGGGCTCGAGGGTTAGCAGTTCCACCATCAGCCGGAGCGGTTGTGAGTGTCCAGGAAATCGCATTGGGGTCTTGCACATTCTTGGCAACCCACGGGCGTTCACCCTGGCCCTGTCGAATCGCAATGATGGTTTTACCGTCGGCGGAGACATCAACCCCCCACGACATACCGCTCTGCGGAACCGGCACGGGTTTACCCGTACCGGTCTGCGGCACAAATGTGACACCACCATCGGTAGACACGTAGAGTGATCCGCCGGGTTGGCCCAGCACCACCGTTTGACCGTCGGCAGAAGAGGCAACAGCCCATCGGGTAATGCCTGCGGCCTGGTTTGTTATTGCACTGGGAGAGTTTTCGAGTGTTACCGGCGGCACCCAGCCCCGAAGTCGGGGTTTACCCGCCTCCCACGAAACGGTAGCCTCGTTTTCGCCACCAACGGCAGAAACGTTAACGGGTATCGCACCCAGATCTTGGGGAAGTATCTCGACGCCAGAGTTGGCCGCACCCGCGCTGCCCTCCACCGAGAACGCGGGCTCAGCAAACGTGAGGGGTGCGAGCAGAGCAGCGGACAGCGCCAGTGCTGTCGATATCCGAAAGCCACGAAACTGATTCACCGAAATGTTGGTTAAAAAGCTCACTAAAATTCCCCACAATTGTTGCCATGTATGATCGCATTCCCCGCGAAGCGCTCATTCGTCCCCGTATAGCACCGTGCCTGCCATTCTTAAGGTTTTGATTTACCCCACAAATAACTACTCAGGTGTTAACAGGAAAAAGTTAACGCGTAGTTAAAGACTCAAAACAGCCACAGATACAACATAGTGTAATATTCTTTTGCCTTGTTTCAACTTTCTTGCGGCAAACTATCAGTAGACGAAGATCCGATTCAACGATCTGAGGGGTTCCACCAAGCCTCTAAACGATGATTGTACACTCACTCAGGGTACTGACCACGTAGCAGCATCACCCAGGCTTGTTCCTCAGGTTTCATCGAACTCAAATCCTCTGAACGGGTCGTGACATTGAGCGAAAGCACAAAAGGCTCGGAATCGCAATACCTTGCGATTCCGAGCCTCAGACTAGTTCCACTCGGGTGTCGTGTTGGACTACCTCACGACATTAAAAGTCCCAGTCTTCATCTTCTGTGACAACGGCCTTGCCGATCACGTAGGACGATCCCGACCCCGAGAAGAAGTCGTGGTTTTCATCCGCGTTGGGCGAAAGCGCCGACAAAATTGCGGGGTTGACATCGGTTATTTCCTTGGGGAAGAGCGCTTCGTATCCCAGATTCATCAGCGCCTTATTGGCGTTGTAGTTCAGGAACTTTTTGACATCTTCGGTGAGACCAACCGTGTCATAGAGGTCCTGTGTGTACTGCACCTCGTTCTCGTGGAGCTCGTGGAGAAGGCTAAACGTGTAGTCTTTGAGCTCTTCGCGCTCGGCCTCCGAGACTCTCTCCAGTCCCTTTTGATACTTGTAGCCGATGTAGTAGCCGTGTACGGCCTCGTCGCGGATGATGAGTCTAATAAGATCCGCAGTGTTGGTGAGCTTTGCACGGCTCGACCAGTACATGGGCAGGTAGAACCCGGAATAGAAGAGGAAGGACTCAAGGAGGGTTGAGGCAACCTTGCGCTTGAGCGGGTCGTCGCCTCGATAGTAGTCCACAATGATTTTGGCCTTCTTTTGAAGGTTTTGGTTCTCAACCGACCAGCGGAACGCCTCGTCAATCTCGGGTGTGGAACACAGCGTGGAGAAGATCGAGGAGTAGCTCTTGGCGTGCACCGACTCCATGAAGGCGATGTTGGTGTACACAGCCTCCTCGTGCGGGGTGAGGGCATCCGGAATGAGCGAAACGGCTCCGACCGTTCCCTGGATGGTATCGAGCAGGGTGAGTCCCGTGAACACCCGCATGGTCAGGGTCTGCTCCGCGGGGGTGAGGGTTGCCCACGATTGAATATCGTTGGACAGCGGCACCTTCTCGGGCAACCAGAAGTTATTGACCAGGCGGTTCCACACCTCCACGTCTTTGTCGTCTTGAATGCGGTTCCAGTTGATGGCCTGCACGTGATCGATCAGCTTAAGCCTCTCAGCCATGTCTCTTTCCTTTTGTCGTGTCAATCAAAGTGGCAGTATGCACGTTCCGATTGCTCGGATACGGTTATGAAACCGCTTACAGCATACAGCTCACGCAGCCCTCTACCTCGGTTCCTTCGAGCGCCAATTGACGCAGACGGATGTAGTAGATCGTTTTGATACCCTTGCGCCACGCGTAAATCTGAGCCTTGTTAATGTCGCGGGTTGTCGCCGTGTCTTTGAAGAACAGTGTGAGCGAAAGGCCCTGGTCTACGTGCTGGGTTGCGGCCGCATAGGTGTCAATAACTTTTTCGGCACCGATCTCGTAGGCGTCCTGATAGTATTCGAGGTTATCGTTTGTCATGAAGGGGGCGGGGTAGTACACACGCCCGATCTTGCCCTCTTTGCGAATCTCGATCTTTGACGCCACCGGGTGGATCGACGAGGTGGAGTAGTTGATATACGAGATTGACCCGGTGGGGGGTACCGCCTGAAGGTTCTGGTTGTAGATTCCGTGTTTCATGATGGAGTCACGCAACTCAGACCAGTCTTGCTGTGTGGGGATGGCGACGCCAGCTTTCTCGAAGAGTTCTTTAACCTTGGCGGTGGCGGGCAGCCACTCCTGATCAATGTATTTGTCGAAGTATGTTCCCGACGCGTAGGTGGAATCATCAAAACCGTCGAAGGTTTCGCCACGCTCGATGGAGAGCAGGTTGGATGCTCGAAGCGCGTGATACACCACCGTGTAGAAATACATATTGGTGAAGTCAACACCCTCTTCGGAGCCGTAGAAGATACGTTCGCGAGCCAGATAGCCGTGCAGGTTCATCTGTCCAAGGCCGATGGCGTGTGACATGTCGTTGCCACGCTCAATGGAGGGCACCGAAGAGATGTGGCTCATGTCGCTCACCGCGGTTAAACCACGGATAGCCGTCTCGACGGTTTGGCCGAAGTTGCCCCCGTCCATCGACGCGGCGATGTTCATCGAACCAAGGTTGCAGGAGATGTCTTTTCCGACCTGATCATAGCTAAGGTCGGCGTTATAGGTGGTCTGTGCGTTGACCTGCAGTATCTCTGAACACAGATTGGACATGTTGATGCGCCCCTTGATGGGGTTGGCACGGTTGACGGTGTCTTCATACATGATGTACGGGTATCCCGACTCGAACTGGATCTCGGCGAGAGTCTGGAAAAACTCACGGGCGTTGATCTTGCTCTTGCGGATGCGCGAGTCGTTGACCATCTCGTGATATTTCTCGGTGACCGATATATCGGAGAGAGGAACCCCGTAGACCCGCTCTACGTCGTAGGGCGAGAAGAGGTACATGTCCTCGCCGTTCTTGGCCAGCTCAAACGTAATGTCGGGAACTACCACGCCGAGTGAGAGGGTCTTAATCCGGATCTTCTCGTCGGCGTTTTCGCGTTTGGTATCGAGAAAACGCAGGATGTCGGGGTGATGCGCGTTCAGGTAAACGGCCCCCGCTCCCTGCCGAGCGCCCAGCTGATTTGCGTAGCTAAAGGAGTCTTCCAGCAGTTTCATGATGGGAATAATTCCGCTGGACTGATTCTCGATTTTTTTGATGGGGGCGCCCGATTCACGCACATTGGTGAGCAGGAACGCGACACCACCACCGCGCTTGGAGAGTTGCAGGGCGGAGTTAATGGATCTCCCGATGGACTCCATGTTGTCCTCGATACGCAGGAGGAAACAGCTCACGAGCTCTCCTCGCTGCTGCTTGCCCGAGTTGAGGAAGGTGGGGGTTGCCGGCTGGAAACGGCCGGAGATAATCTCTTCTACCAGGGAGGAGGCAAGCTTCTCGTCGCCCTGTCCCAGCGCAAGAGCGACCATCACCACGCGGTCTTCGTAGCGCTCCAGGTAACGCTTGCCGTCAAACGTTTTCAGTGTGTAAGAGGTGTAGAACTTAAACGCCCCCAGGAATGTGGGGAAACGGAACTTCTTTGCATAGGCCTGGTCGTAGAGAGAGCTGATGAACTCAAAGCTGTACTGATCCAGCACCGCCTTTTCGTAGTAGTGATTCTCTACCAGGTAGTCGAGCTTTTCGGCGAGCGAGTGGAAGAAGACGGTGTTCTGGTTAACGTGCTGCAGAAAGAATTGACGCGCAGCCTCTCGATCTTTATCAAACTGAATGTTGCCGTCTTTGTCGTAGAGGTTAAGCATCGCATTGAGCGAGTGGTAATCCATCTGGCCCGTCTGAGGAGCGTCGATTACTGTTGCTTCCAAAATTCTTCCAATCCTTCGTGGACGACGTTCACGTCATCCGGTGTTCCAAAAAGTTCAAAGCGGTACATGTGTGGAACTTTGCATTTACCGCTGATTACATCACCTGCCAGGCAATAGGCTTCACCGAAGTTAGTATTTCCTGCCCCAATAACTCCCCGTATGAGGGAGCGGTTTGCTTCATCATTCAGAAATCGAATGACCTGTTTGGGCACCGCCTTCGAGGTGGGTCCGCCCCCGTAAGTGGGAACAATCAAAACATATGGTTCGGTGACCTTGAGCGGTTCGTCTCTGGGATAGAGCGGAATCCGCCGTGCGGGCATATCGAGTTTGCTCACAAACCGATGAGTGTTACCCGAAACACTTGAGAAGTAGACCAGGCTGCTCATGGCGCTGTTAAAATCGCTACGCTAGCCGGCTGGCCAGCTCGTCGATTTTGTCAGGACGGAACCCAGACCAGTGCTCGTCGTCTGCGACAACAACCGGAGCCTGAAGATACCCCAGTTCTTTTACTGTTTCTAGGGCTTTTTCATCAACCGATAGGTCGAGGATCTCGTAGTCGATTCCTTTTTTGTCGAGCGCACGGTAGGTTGCGGTGCACTGAACGCAGGAGGGCTTCGTATAAACGGTAATAGCCACAATGACCCCTTAAAAATAGTTGCGAGTAACGGATGCTCAGGGAAGGAAAATATCACCGCGCGGGCGATAATTCACCTATTTTTCTTTTACTTCGAGGCGACGCCAACGCCGCCCCTTAATACTACATATAGGTTCCGACATTGGGAACAACCACAAGATGATGTAGTTACACACTTGTAGTTTTACACTCGTTATCCACGAGTTATCCACCGTTCATCAACACCCAAAAAAGGCAGCTTCGGCGTCAAATCAAGCCTCTCGCAGAAACTATCCACAGGGTCTCGAATATGCAAAAAGTTTCAACCTTTTCTCCTCCTCGGCGTGTCGCAAACCACAACACCTAGTGGTTCCCAACGAGACACTCCACAACTCCTACCCTAAGAAGCCATCGGGAGAAAAACCATTAAAAGCCGGCGCTCTCCTTGAGCACCATCACATTACTTTGTCAGGGTGATTTATTGCTGAGCAGGGGTTAAATCCGCTCGAAAGATGCTTATAGCTCCTACGGCTTGGATAGACTTGCCGCTGCTTAGGCTCCAGTCCTAATAGAAAAATTGCCATATTTCGAAAGGAACACCCCCTTGTTAACACAGACTCTTCTCAGCGGCAAAAAGCCGCCCAAGTCTCGTCCGAAAAAAACCTCCAGCCTTTTCAGCGTCCTTGCCGTGTGTGCGGCCTCCACCCTCGTGATATCGGCTTCACCGAGTGTCGCTCACGGCGTCTCCTTCCCCACAAGTGACCTTAATACAGCGGGTATCTTCAACACGGTAAAGGATCCTGCCCGAGCTGCAACAACGTTTGACCCTCATTCCACCGAATCCTCAACAGCTGTACACCACCTCTCGGACATTACTGAGGAACCCCCCACACAAGCCGTCACCCTCGACTCATCAAACGAAAGGATTATTCAAACCACACCCCAGACCTCCATTCCCAAGTTCAACGCGATAGGGGTTTCCTGGAAAGATGCGGACCTAACCGACTCCACGGATGAAATCGTCATTAGAGCACGAATCCTTGAGGGCGACACCTGGAGCGCATGGGGGGATATGGAACAGGCAGATGAGCCCGAAAAGCCCGGAGCGAACCCAACATCTGTAACAGAGCCCTTCCTGTCACTCGGTGCAACCGGTTATCAATTTGCACTAGCCCTCCCAGAGGGACTCACTCCACAAGAGATAGAAATCAACCTCATTACGGTGGAGGACGAGAGTAAAGGCAAAAAGAACGGCTCTTCCCGACAACTCTCCACCTCATCTGACAACAACGCACCGCAGATCATTACACGCGAAAAGTCACAGTTAGACAAAGACGAAGACGGCAACGATGTTAAGTGCCCCCGAAGCGAGACTACTCCTGATGAAACCTGTTTCTGGCCGGAGGAACTCATGCCGGAGATGAAGGCAATGACCCTGCACCACACTGGCGGACCCACGGATAACAACTACAACACGCCAGAAGAGGCCACACGACTGCTCCGCGCACTCTACGTTTACCAAGCCGCCGAGCAAAACTATGAAGATTTTGGATACAACTTTATTGTCGACAAGTTTGGAACAATTTACGAGGGCCGTAAGGGCAGCATTGACAGACCGGTTATAGCCGGCCACGCATATGGTTTTAACACCCAAACTATGGGTGTTGCAGTGTTGGGAAATTTCAACACAGAGCCAGTCTCGGAAGAATTAATTAAAAGCCTGGGAGACCTCTTCGGGTGGAGATTAGAGATGGCCGGAGTCAAGGCAGGCCCCACAAGCGAGACAACTCTCACCGTCGGACCGGATCACGTCGAAACAAAGACGGTAAACACAATTCACGGGCATCGTGACCTCAACCCCACAGAATGCCCTGGCGAAAACCTGTACCCACGTTTGGGGGAAATCCGTGAGTTGGCAGCCGCCTTTCAGGGCATACCACCCACAGACGACAACCCTTCCGAACCTGATCCAGAAGACAACACTTCACCAGGCACTCAGGACCCAAGCGACAATAACGATGCCGCTCTCCCCGCCGTCGGGCCCGGCCAGACGGCCAATGGCGGATCAACACCACCCAACCAGACCGGAGTTATCTCTGCAGCAAAATCGCTTGCCACAACTGGTGATCACTACACAGGATGGATACTTGCGCTTGCACTGGGGATTATCGTGACAGGAAGCCTGTTTGCGTTCCGCAGCTACGGTCGGAAAAAGTCCGCCTGAGACTCCCCGTAACACAATTAAAAGTTCCTCACCCGTGGACAGCAGCGCTCGCCCTCGCAGGGCCTTCCCTTGTACTGTGAGATTCACACAGTATAAGGTTTCACAACCGCAAGCTGAAGAACAATAGGCGCCGTCCCACTGTTTAAATCCGTTCGTTTGTGAGTTATTGGGTTTTTGTGCGTCAAGTGCAAGCTTGCGCCCACTCCACCGGAGGTTGGAACTCCCCCACAGGAGCGCCGACGCCCGGATTGTACTAGTCTCTGAGCTACTGGTTACAATCCGGGCATGACCATTCTCCGCGCTCCCACCCGGGCATCTTAAACCACCTTTTATTCCCCCTGCACAATATACATCGACGAGTTGCAGAGGAGACGGTGCGGCTTAACGAGGCTCTTGGTATTGTTTCGCAACTCGACTCTCCTGAGCTCCCACCTTCACCTCAAGGCAGGCCCCCCAACCTCGGATATCGTCCACTTTCGTGGGTAATAGAGCGAGAGATAATCGTAAAAACCGATATCGAGCAACGGCTCAGAATCAAACCCTCAAGAAGAATGCTTGCACACGCGAATTTATGTAGACTAAAATACTATCTCGACATGAATAAAATAATTACAAATTTACTAAGTCCTCGACAAGTACTCATTTGGTTGATAGCTTTCACCGCAGTAATTGCGGCCATGTTAATTATTACAAGCATATTATTTCCATCGGGTCTCACAGAACATAAAGCCTCCTCCGAAAAACACGAGAATAGGCTTACTCAGATACAGGAGTCCGGCGTGCTGAGAGTGTGTTCGCCCGGAGACTACCTCCCCTTCGCACTTCAAGACAAAGAATCGGGCGAGTGGACGGGAATAGATGTTGAGATGATGGATGACCTAGCCGATTCGTTGAGTGCAAAGACTGAATACATTACCTCACCCTGGTCGACCATAGCGGAAGATACACAGAAAAAATGTGATATTGGTGTCGGTGGCGTTACTATAACTGCCAACAGAGCGAAGCATTCTTACTATTCAATTCCTACGGTTCCCAATGACGGAAAAACACCCATTGTCCGCTGCGGAACAGAATCGGGTTACGACACCGTACAGAAAATCAATCAGTCAAACGTTCGCGTCATTACACCGATAGGGGGAACAAACGAGGCTTTTGTTCGGAGCAAACTGGAAAACACTCAGGTTATTCTACATCGAGACAACACCACTATCTTCCAAGAAATTCTCGAGGGGGCTGCGGACGTCATGATCACTGACGTGAGTGAGGTTAAGTGGGCCAGTAAAAAATACCCCGGACTATGCAGCGCATCACCTGACCAACCTTTTACCTTTACGCAAAAAGGTTATCTCCTACCCCTGGGAGACAATTCTTTCAAACAATATGTAGACGTGTGGCTCAACATCGCTCTGAACGACGGAACCTATAATTCGGTTGCTGCTCGTTGGGAATAAGCACAGCAGGAAAATTATTTACTCTTAAACACGTGAAGGGAATCCCTGTTTACTCGGGATTCCCTTCACGTTTAATTTTTGTTCGGCGGTGTCCTACTCTCCCACACGGTCCCCCGTGCAGTACCATCGGCGCTGTGAGCCTTAGCTTCCGGGTTCGGAATGTCACCGGGCGTTTCCCTCACGCTATAACCACCGAAACACTCGTGATACAACCAACCACCCACACCCCCACACACAAGGAAGAGGGGCGGGTTCTGGAGTAATCAACAACATGTTCCAATCACACATTATTTACTTACATCAGTTCTTGATCGTCTATCAAGAACCACAAAGTGGACGCACACAACACACAACAATAACTGTCTTACACAACCCCACCACCACCATAAAATACAGGCGGGGTGAGTAAAGAATTTTTTAAGTAATCGGCCTATTAGTACCGGTCAGCTCCACACGTCTTTAGTCCGTGCTTCCACATCCGGCCTATCAACCCAGTGATCTACTGGGAGCCTCACCCCCACAAGGGGGATAGAAATCTCATCTCGAAGCCGGCTTCCCGCTTAGATGCTTTCAGCGGTTATCCATCCCGAACGTAGCCAATCAGCAATGCACTTGGCAGCACAACTGACACACCAGAGGTTCGTCCAACCCGGTCCTCTCGTACTAGGGTCAGATCTTCTCAAATTTCTTCACGCGCGCAGCGGATAGGGACCGAACTGTCTCACGACGTTCTAAACCCAGCTCGCGTACCGCTTTAATGGGCGAACAGCCCAACCCTTGGGACCTACTCCAGCCCCAGGATGCGACGAGCCGACATCGAGGTGCCAAACCATGCCGTCGATATGGACTCTTGGGCAAGATCAGCCTGTTATCCCCGAGGTACCTTTTATCCGTTGAGCGACAGCGCTTCCACAAGCCACTGCCGGATCACTAGTCCCGACTTTCGTCCCTGCTCGACCTGTCAGTCTCACAGTCAAGCTCCCTTGTGCACTTACACTCAAAACCTGATTACCAACCAGGCTGAGGGAACCTTTGGGCGCCTCCGTTACTTTTTAGGAGGCAACCGCCCCAGTTAAACTACCCATCAGGCACTGTCCCTGAACCCGATTAGGGCCCGAAGTTAGATATTCACTATGACCAGAGTGGTATTTCACTTGTCGACTCCACACACACTAGCGTGCATGCTTCACAGTCTCCCACCTATCCTACACAAGCCACACCGAACACCAATACCAAACTATAGTAAAGGTCACGGGGTCTTTCCGTCCTGCTGCGCGTAACGAGCATCTTTACTCGTAATGCAATTTCGCCGAGTTCATGGTTGAGACAGCTGGGAAGTCGTTACGCCATTCGTGCAGGTCGGAACTTACCCGACAAGGAATTTCGCTACCTTAGGATGGTTATAGTTACCACCGCCGTTTACTGGGGCTTAAATTCACAGCGTCGAACCCAAAAGATTCTAACCGTTCCTCTTAACCTTCCAGCACCGGGCAGGCGTCAGTCCGTATACATCGACTTGCGTCTTCGCACGGACCTGTGTTTTTAGTAAACAGTCGCTTCCCACTGGTCTCTGCGGCCCTACCACGCTTCCCCCAGCAAGTGGGTTCACGTGTCAGGCCCCCCTTCTCCCGAAGTTACGGGGGCATTTTGCCGAGTTCCTTAACCATGATTCTCTCGATCTCCTTAGTATTCTCTACCTGACCACCTGAGTCGGTTTCGGGTACGGGCGGTTCAAACCTCACGTCGATGCTTTTCTTGGCAGCAGAGGATCACTGACTTCATCACTTAAGACTCCCCATCAGATCTCAGACACTTAAGAGCGGCGGATTTACCTACCACTCGTCCTACATCCTTAGCCCGGGACAACCATCGCCCGGGATCAGCTACCTTCCTGCGTCACACCTGTTAATACGCTAAACGCACTAGATAAGGGGTCGAGCGTTATCCCCACACCCACACCACCCCGAAAGGTGACACAGTATGTGGTCTTAGGACTCTTAGCACTACTAGATTGTTTCGGACGGTTTTTCACCGGTACGGGAATATCAACCCGTTATCCATCGACTACGCCTGTCGGCCTCGCCTTAGGTCCCGACTTACCCAGGGCAGATTAGCTTGACCCTGGAACCCTTAGTCTTTCGGAGGACGGGTTTCTCACCCGTCTTTCGCTACTCATGCCTGCATTCTCACTCGTGTAGTCTCCACGGCTGGGTCACCCCGCCGCTTCACAGCCCACACGACGCTCTCCTACCCATCCACACGGCTGGACCACGAAGGCCTACCCATGTATGAATGCCACAAATTCGGTGGTGTGCTTAAGCCCCGTTACATTGTCGGCGCAGAACCACTTGACCAGTGAGCTATTACGCACTCTTTCAAGGGTGGCTGCTTCTAAGCCAACCTCCTGGTTGTCTAAGCAGCTCCACATCCTTTTCCACTTAGCACACGCTTAGGGACCTTATTTGGTGATCTGGGTTGTTTCCCTCTCGACTATGAAGCTTATCCCCCACAGTCTCACTGCTACGCTCTCACTTACCGGCATTCGGAGTTTGGCTGACGTCAGTAACCCGGTAAGGCCCATCGGCCATCCAGTAGCTCTACCTCCGGCAAGAAACACGTAACGCTGCACCTAAATGCATTTCGGAGAGAACCAGCTATCACGAAGTTTGATTGGCCTTTCACCCCTATCCACAGCTCATCCCCTCAGTTTTCAACCTAAGTGGGTTCGGCCCTCCACGACGTCTTACCGTCGCTTCAGCCTGGCCATGGATAGATCACTTCGCTTCGGGTCTAGAACACGCAACTCAATCGCCCTATTCAGACTCGCTTTCGCTACGGCTACCCCACACAGGTTAACCTCGCTACGTATCACTAACTCGCAGGCTCATTCTTCAAAAGGCACGCCGTCACACCAACAAGGGTGCTCCGACGGATTGTAAGCAAACGGTTTCAGGTACTATTTCACTCCCCTCCCGGGGTACTTTTCACCTTTCCCTCACGGTACTTGTTCACTATCGGTCATCTGGGAGTATTTAGGCTTATCAGGTGGTCCTGACAGATTCACACGGGATTTCTCGGGCCCCGCGCTACTTGGGATACACTCACACGCCAAGGAACACGCATTTCGGATACCGGACTCTCACCGTCTACGGTCGACCTTTCCAAGCCATTCTCCTATACGCTCCCTGTCACGCTAGAGATCCGGCAGAATCCCTCCAAGCGTCCCACAACCCCACACATGCAACCCCTGCCGGGTATCACACACACATGGTTTAGCCTCATCCATTTTCGCTCGCCACTACTCACGGAATCACATATTGTTTTCTCTTCCTGCGGGTACTGAGATGTTTCACTTCCCCGCGTTCCCTCTACCCGCTCTATACATTCAAGCGGGAGTCACCAGATACCCCGAAAGGTCCTGGCGGGGTTTCCCCATTCGGACATCCTCGGATCACAGTTCGTTTATCAACTCCCCGAGGCTTATCGCAGATTACTACGTCCTTCTTCGGCTCCAGATGCCCAGGCATCCACCGTTCGCTCTTAACAACTTAAAAAATCACATGAATAAAGAACCAAAAAACATGAAACTCACACCCATCACCACAAAAGCAACAAGCGCAAACCATGCTTTTCAGACCAATACAATCAAAAACATTGTTTAAGATCAAAAATTATTGTATGAACACACACAACACACCAGCCCTCAATACGCCACACCCCATCAACCCTCAAACAAGAGCCAACAAAACATAACCATCAAAAACAAAAATGATGTTGCGCGCATTCACGATGCTCGCGTCCACTGTGTAGTTCTCAAAATACGATCAACACCCCCCACCACACAAAACACACGTTCCATGTCACAAGAGGCCTGATACATGAAGATACCAAACCAAACCGGTCTAGTCCCTCAGGACCCAATAGTATGCACACACCCCCACTACCAAACACACACGCCACACTTTCCCCACCACGAACCCGAAGTTTCCCTCGAACCCATGACCGTACTCACATCACGCGCACACCCAATACCAGGATAACTGTTATATGTTCCACCCAGTGCCGGCAAGAACACACTCGGCTCTTCAACCAACACCATAAATATTCTCCTTAGAAAGGAGGTGATCCAGCCGCACCTTCCGGTACGGCTACCTTGTTACGACTTAGTCCTAATCACCAATCCCACCTTAGACAGCTCCCTCCCAAAGGGTTAGGCCACTGGCGTTGGGTGTTACCGACTTTCATGACTTGACGGGCGGTGTGTACAAGGCCCGGGAACGTATTCACCGCAGCGTTGCTGATCTGCGATTACTAGCGACTCCAACTTCATGAGGTCGAGTTGCAGACCTCAATCCGAACTGAGACCGACTTTTTGGGATTCGCTCCACTTCACAGTATCGCAACCCATTGTATCGGCCATTGTAGCATGCGTGAAGCCCAAGACATAAGGGGCATGATGATTTGACGTCATCCCCACCTTCCTCCGTGTTGACCACGGCAGTATCCCATGAGTTCCCACCATCACGTGCTGGCAACATAGGACGAGGGTTGCGCTCGTTGCCGGACTTAACCGAACATCTCACGACACGAGCTGACGACAACCATGCACCACCTGTATACCGACCTTGCGGGGCCACCATCTCTGGCAGTTTCCGGTATATGTCAAGCCTTGGTAAGGTTCTTCGCGTTGCATCGAATTAATCCGCATGCTCCGCCGCTTGTGCGGGCCCCCGTCAATTCCTTTGAGTTTTAGCCTTGCGGCCGTACTCCCCAGGCGGGGAACTTAATGCGTTAGCTACGACACAGAAACCGTGGAATGGCCCCTACATCTAGTTCCCAACGTTTACGGCATGGACTACCAGGGTATCTAATCCTGTTCGCTCCCCATGCTTTCGCTCCTCAGCGTCAGTTACGGCCCAGAGATCTGCCTTCGCCATCGGTGTTCCTCCTGATATCTGCGCATTCCACCGCTACACCAGGAATTCCAATCTCCCCTACCGCACTCTAGTCTGCCCGTACCCACTGCAGGCTGGAGGTTGAGCCTCCAGTTTTCACAGCAGACGCGACAAACCGCCTACGAGCTCTTTACGCCCAATAATTCCGGACAACGCTTGCACCCTACGTATTACCGCGGCTGCTGGCACGTAGTTAGCCGGTGCTTTTTCTGCAGGTACCGTCACTTTCGCTTCTTCCCTACCAAAAGAGGTTTACAACCCGAAGGCCGTCATCCCCCACGCGGCGTTGCTGCATCAGGCTTGCGCCCATTGTGCAATATTCCCCACTGCTGCCTCCCGTAGGAGTCTGGGCCGTGTCTCAGTCCCAGTGTGGCCGGTCACCCTCTCAGGCCGGCTACCCGTCGTCGCCTTGGTAAGCCACTACCTCACCAACAAGCTGATAGGCCGCGAGTCCATCCTCAACCAAAAAATCTTTCCACTCCCAGACCATGCGGCCAGAAGTCATATCCAGTATTAGACACCGTTTCCAGCGCTTATCCCAGAGTCAAGGGCAGGTTACTCACGTGTTACTCACCCGTTCGCCACTAATCCACTAGAGCAAGCTCCAGCTTCATCGTTCGACTTGCATGTGTTAAGCACGCCGCCAGCGTTCGTCCTGAGCCAGGATCAAACTCTCCGTAAATGCATAAAAAGCAACAACCCCACCACCCACACAAGTGAACAGCACAGCTGCGCTAAACATAAAACAACACCACACACCCCCACAACAGCGAAAGCATGCAGCATCACGAGTTCAAAACTGACACACAAATCAAAAACTGACTTGCATAATCAAATAAATAAACCAAAAAGTCCCCACAACACACACCACAACCAACCACAACGATCAGCCACAGCACATGCCACAGAAACCAAAAAATTGGCATATAACATTAGTGCACACTATTGAGTTCTCAAAGACCAGACACACCACAACCAACAAGCCACCACACAAGCAACCCACCAGAAACGGCACACACCCACCAACAAAACAACCCCCACACAAGAGAGCATCCCACTAGCAAGCAAGAACCCCGTACAAGCCACAACACAACATCACGACCCCGGGGTACTTCGAATACACTACGCCCAAACCCCACCCAACACAAATCCCCACCACCCACCCACCCACCACACACCCCAAAAACCCCCAAAAAACAACACAAAACCCACCACAAACACCACCACCACAAACACACCCCGGGCGTGTCGCACACCACCACACCACCAACAACACAACACCCCAAAACACCCCAAAACACGAACGGCCACCCCTGGACGAGAGCCCTAACAAGAACATATCGGGCAGCAAGCAGGCAGAGAAGAAATACCTTATGGATCTCATGAACTATGCGTGAACGATACCAACACGGCCCACCAGCAACCCTAGGCAGCGCAATAGACACCACTCGCTGACTCGATCTTTAAGCTTCACGAAGAGCGAAGCCCTCCTTCAAGGAAAGAATCTTCCTGATTTATTAGATTTAGTTATAAATTAGATAACTTTTATTTACATTAAACATTACTTATTTAAGTTGATTTGGTACAAAGCAATTTTATATATTTTTTGTATCGACACCTAGAAATTTTCTTAGGTGCCGATACCGTAATTCAATCTCAATTACACAAGCCGAAAGAGGGCAAACATTAATGTCGATTAAAAAATTACGCTATGCCGCCATGGGTATAGCAGCCGCACTCATCGCCGGAGGAGCAACCTTCGGCGTCGCACTATCTGCATCAGCACACGGCTACGTCGGAGGCGGAGACAGCGACCTCATCGCCCGACCCGCGATAAAAGAAAACACCAACCTGGGTGCTGCACAATACGATAAGCACAGTCTCGAGGGGCCCAAAGGCTTCCCTGAGAATGGGCCCAAAGATGGACAGCTTGCCTCCGTCAACAGCCTCTTTGGTAAAGAATTAGACGAGCAAAGCTCAACCCGATGGATCAAAAACAAAATAAACACGGGCCCCAACACCGTGTACTGGACCTACACCCAAGTACACAGCACCTCCAAATGGCACTACTACATCACCAAGGACGGCTGGGACCAAAACGCCCCGCTCACCCGCGCCGCTCTAGAGCCTCTAGCAACTGTGATGCACGACGGAAGCAGCTCCGGGAATAATCCCCGCCACACTATCGATATCCCACAGACCAAGCACGGATATCACATCATCTACGCCGTATGGGACGTTGCCGACACACCCAATGCGTTCTATAACACTATCGATGTCGACATCAACGGTGACGCACCCATCGACAACGAAGCACCAACCACACCGCAAGAGGTGAAGAGCACCAAGGTAACCGACTCCGCCGTCACACTCACCTGGTCCCCCTCCACCGACAACGTCGGCGTCGCGGGATACGACATCTATCGCGACGGAACGTTCGTAGGTTCAAGCACCACCACCTCCTACACCGATAAACCACTCCAGGCCGAGACCAAGTACACCTACACCGTTGTCGCTTATGATCGTGCAGGAAACAAATCACCCGCAAGCGCACCACTCACCGTAACCACAAAGGTCGCAGCCGGACCCGACACGGAAAACCCCACCGCCCCCAGCGGTGTACACTCCATGGGCACCACCGCAACCAGCGTCGACCTCATGTGGACACCCTCCACCGATAACGTCGGAGTTGTTGGATACGACGTCCTCCGCGCAACCAACAACCAGAGCTACAACAAGATCGGCTCCACCGAAGACGCTCGATACCTCGACAAAACGGTTCGCCCCAACACAACCTACAACTACAAAGTTGTTGCTAAAGACGCAGCCGGAAACACCGCCACCAGCGAGCCCTTCACCGTCACAACCCCCGAAGCCCCCGCAACCTGCGACTACCCCGAGTGGGACGCCCGCGGAACCTACAGCAAAGGCGACCGAGTAACCCACAAGGGACTGGCCTATGAAGCGGTACAGGGCTACACGGGCAACGGTGACCCCAACTGGATCAATGCCCCCTCCCTCTGGAAGCAAATCGACGACACAACCAACTGCAAATAAACCGAACAGAAACGCCTACGATTTGTGAAACGTCAGCAATTTCGTCAGACGTCACAAATCAATGAAGCGGTGCGGGGTTCGTACTAACGGTACGGTTCCGCACCGCTTCTCTCTATCTCCTCAGGTTACGGACACCACCACAGCTACTATCCGTAGTATTAACCGCTCACGCTACCCGGGAAGCACTCCCAGCCCATCAACTCGGGGAATTGCCGCGAGCAGCCGCTGCGTATAAAAATCTTTGGGAGCCGACCACACCCGTTCGGTCGGACCTCGCTCAATAATCTGCCCCGCCTTCATCACAGCCACCTCATCCGCAATGGTGCGAACCACCGCCAAATCGTGGCTGATAAACAGCAGCGAAGCTCCGCTCTCAAGGGCTAGTTTACGCATGAGCGCAGCCACCTTAGCCTGCAGGCTCGCGTCTAGAGAGGCAATCGGCTCATCACCAATGAGCAGTTCCGGACCGCAGGCAATCGCACGGGCAATCGCGATGCGCTGCCTCTGACCGCCCGAAAACTGGTGAGGAAAGCGCGTGGCTGCCTCGGTGGAAAGCTCAACCTCAGTGAGAAGATCACCCACCGACCAACTCGTCTTGTCCGGGTTAATGCGCAGGCCATCCTCAATTTGACTGCCAATGGTGCGGCGCGGGTTAAGCGATGCGTAGGGATTTTGAAAGACCATCTGGATGCGCCTCTGAATCTCGGGTCTCTTACGCATCCCCAGCGGGGTAATGGGAACATCACGGAAATGAATACTGCCCCCGCTCATCGGCTCAAGGCCGCAGACGGCGCGAGCGAGCGTTGATTTCCCGCAACCAGACTCACCCACAAGGCCAAGAACCTGACGCGGCCGAACGCTCAGGTCCACGTTGTTCACCGCGGTGAGGCGACCACGACCCGGCAAACGATACGTCACAGAGAGACCCTCTATAGCCAATAAAACGTCAGTCATCTGAATCCTCCCGCTGGGAAACCCGCCCTGTCGCGGCGTGTGTAGGATGTTCTTGGGGAAGTGCATCGATGAGTGACCTGGTGTATTCGTGCTGGGGTTTACGCAGCACGCTAAACCGATCCCCCTCCTCCACAATCTCGCCGCTGCGCATCACCGCGATTCGATCCGCCAGGCTCGACATCACCCCCAGATCGTGAGTGATGAGCATAATTGCCAGATCAAACTCGTCGCAGAGCATCCGTAAAAGCTGAAGAATGCCCGCCTGAACCGTCACGTCGAGGGCGGTTGTGGGTTCATCCGCGATCAGAATCCGCGGCTCGCAGATGATCGCTATCGCAATAGCGATTCGCTGCAGCTGTCCACCCGAAAATTGGTGTGGATACTTTTTGAGCGCGGTCTCTGGGAGCGGAACCTTCACGAGTTGCAGCATCTCAAGTGCGCGTGCGGAGGCCTGGGCACGGCTCATTTTCTTGTGCACCCGCAGATGATCGGTGAGTTGCCTCTCAATGGTGAGCATGGGATGCAGGCTCGCGGTCGGATCCTGAAAGACCATACCGATCTCGCCGCCCCGAAAAACGTTCATCTGCTTCTCGTGAAGCGTCAGCAGATTGCGAGAGAGAAAATCGATGCTCCCGGAGGTTTGGGCACCCTCCGGCAGAAGGCCGCAGATAGAAAGACCCGTCATCGATTTACCCGAACCGGATTCGCCCGCCAGACCGGTAATCTGACCGGGAACCAGTTCAAGGTCAATACCGTGAATAATTTCCCGGGGATTCTTACGACCTCCCAGAGTGACCCGGAGATCTTTTATACGAAGCCCCTCGCGTACGGGGTGTGCGTCTTTCTCCCGCGTGGCACGCGCGTCGCCCTGCCTCGCGGAACCTATACCCTTGCCCCAAACGGAGCCCGTGTGATTTTCCCGGGCAAAGCTCATATCTTCCCTACCTGTGGAACTCACATCGTCCTCCCCTGTACGGAGTCTGCCGTGTGCGGATCAAGCGAATCACGCAGCGAATCACCGATGAAGTTAAACGCCATCACAACCGTAAAAATGGCGAGGCCGGGAAACGCCGCAATCCACCAGGACGAAAACTGTTGAACACCATCACCCACCATCGCGCCCCAATCGGGTGTGGGGGGTACCGCTCCCAGTCCCAGGAAAGAAAGCCCAGCTAACAGAAGGATCGCAGTTCCCACGTCAAGCATTGCAAGCACAAAAATCGGGGAGAGCACGTTGGGGAGAACATCCTTACGCAGCGAGGTAAAGGGGCCATTACCCATCAGACGACCGGCGATCACATACTCACGACCACGAGTGCTCAACACCAGAGAACGGGTTACCCGGGCATAGGCGGGCCACGACACTATAAGCATCGCTATCACCGCGTTGGTGAGGCTGGGGCCGAGAGCCGCGGCAATCACCATCGCAAGGATAATCGTGGGAAACGCAAACACCAGATCGGCAGTCCGCATGATGACCTCGTCAACGGCCTTGCCAAAGTATCCTGCTATCGCACCCAACAATCCACCAAGAATCATTGAGGCCGCCACCAGCATCAGGGCCAGCGGTAGCGAGATTTGTGCCCCGCTGAGCACACGCGAAAATACATCGCGCCCCACCTGATCCGTTCCGAAAAGGTGCTCCGCACTGGGCGGTTGGAGCCTCGGAAAATCCTGGGCTAGTGGATTAAACGGCACGATCCACGGGGCGAATATTGCCACAAGCACCCAGGCACCCGCGATTGTGATTCCCGCGATTGCCAAGGGGGTTCGGAACGACGGGGAAATTTTCAGACGGCGCTTACGCCGGGCCTGCACACTCAGAACGTCTGCGGTCATGAGACCCTCACTCTCGGGTCAATAACCCCGTAGAGAATATCAACAAGAAAGTTCAGCCCAATATAGACAACACCCACCACAAGGCCAACACCCATAATCGCGGGAAGATCAAGCCGGGTTGCCGCCGCATACGAGTACTCTCCCAACCCGTGCCACGAATACACCTTCTCCACCAGCACGGTCCCCGAGAGCAGAGCGCCAAATGCCAGTCCAAGAACCGTGATAATCGGCACCAGGGCCCCGCGCAGCACGTAACCAAAAATAACCGTGCGCCGGGGCAAACCTTTAGCACGTGCGGCCTTGACGTAGTCCATGTCAAGCACCTCCATCACCGACGAGCGGGCAAACCTCGTGAGCAACCCGATGGTGTAGAGCGCAAGCACGGAGGCCGGGAGCACTAGGTGATAAACGGCATCAACAAAGGTGGACCACTGACCCGCCAGGAGGGAATCCACGGTATAGAGACCCGTCACATGCGGCGGCGGAATAGCGGCAGGATCGAGCCGTCCTGAACCGGGGAAGATTCCGAGCACAAAGAAGAACACGTAGTACACCACGAGCGCCAGCCAGAAGGTTGGCCAGGACAACCCGATCAGGCTCACCACGCGGATAACCTGGTCGGTGATGGTGCGGCGCTTCATTGCCGCCCAGAGCCCCAGTCCAACTCCGATGAGGGCGGAAAAAACGATAGCACTCAGGGCCAGTTCAATGGTCGCGGGAAACGCCCTCGCCAACTCCTCGGCAACGGGCATCCGCGTCTGTGTTGAGGTACCTAAATCCCCCTGAAGAATATGTGCCAGGTAGGTAAAATATTGCACTATGAGCGGTTTGTCCAGCCCGGATTCCTCACGAAACTTCGCAACAATCTCAGGGTTTGACGCGGCCTGCTCGCCCAGCGCCGCCTGCACCGGATCCGCCGGAACCAGGTTGGTGAGGACAAAGGTCACCACCGTCACACCCACCATGAGCAGCGCCGTCAACCCCAAACGGATGCCTAGGTAACGCACCAGGGGCGGAATTCCCCTTCGTGGTGCGTTACCCTCGCGAGGTACGGTCGTGTTCTTTGCGCTATTTGATGAGCGCAAGATCAACCGTCCACACGGGGTTGGTCACAACCGACACAATTGACGAGACCGTCACCACATTTTGCGCGGGCTGTAGCAGCGGAACGAAGGGACCGGAGAGGTTCATCTGCTGCTGCATAGCCTCGTATGCGGGCGCACGCTCGTCACCCACAGCTGCCCGGGCCGCGGCGGCCAGATCCGTTACAACGGGGTCGGCTCCCGCCTCCCACCCGGCGCGCAAGCCCACCAGCTCGCCCGGGGCAAAGACCAGGTAGTTCGAGGGGTCTGGGAAATCGGGTCCCCAGTACCAGAGGCCAGCCTGCTCGGTTCCACCGCGATACGCATCAAGCTCGGTTGCAACGGGCGCGGGGGCCAGTTCAAGATTAATACCGATTGACGACACCTGAGCCTGGATGGCCTCCGCCACGCTCTGGAGCGAGAGTCCCTGAACCGTGATGTCGTTGGGGAAGCTCAGGGTGACCTTCTCACCGCTGTACCCGGACTCGCTGAGGGCAGTCTTCGCTGCCTCAAGATCGCGCTGGTTGCCCTGGCCTGCTGTGAGGGCACCCACAAAGATCGAGGGAATCACTCCGCCAGGACGTACCGAGCCGGTACCGGCCAGGTCGACTATCCTGTCATAATCGATCGAGTGCTTAACCGCCTCAACAAACTTGGGATTTGAAGTGACCTTACTCACGCTCTCCTGCTGGTTGAGGAAGAGAAAGATCATGTAGCGGGAGGCGTGACTAATAATGTTCACATCCCTGCCCTCAAGCTCCGCCACCTGGTCGGGGTTGAGGTCAAGAGCAACCTGGGATTCGCCTTTTTCAACGTTGAGCTTCTGGGTGGGTCCAGCAACGTTACGCAGGACAACCCGATCGTAGGCGGGTTTTTCCCCCGTGTACTCCGGGTTAACGGAGAGCACAACCTGTGAGGCCGCGTCAAACGATTCCAGTTGATACGGGCCGGAGCCAGCCGACTGCGAGTTCAGAAACCTCTCAGCATCGTCGGATTCCGTTGCTGAGCCACCATTTTGCTCCACGACGTCCTGATTTACCACGCTAAGCGCGGGGTTCGGCAGGATAAAGGGCAGCGCGGGGTTCGGCTCGTCCGAGGTGAGGGTGAGAGTGCTGTCGTCTACCTTCTCAACGGTCACTCCGTCAAGCAAAAACGAGGGGTTTCCCTGCACCCCCTGAACCCGCTGCAGGGAGAAGACCGCATCGTCAACCGTCACATCGCTGCCGTCGGAAAATTTTGCCCCGCCCTTCATAGTGAGGGTGAGAACGGTATTGTCCTCATTTGTCTCGTAGCTTGCCAGACCGTCAACGGGGGTCGTAACGTCGTCACCATCAAAGGTGAGCAGAGTTTCATAGAGGGCATGCGCGACTATTGCACCCGTTGTTTCGTATTGACGGTTGGGATCCGCCGTCTTGAGATCGAATGATGCGTCAACCACAAGCGACCGCGCACCGCCCCCACCCTCTGGGGAGCCTCCCGCACACGCGGTCAGAAAAAGAGCGGTTGCGGCAAGCACGCTGGTCACGCTCAGGGCACGTCTCAGAGACAGATTCATACAGGCCTCCCGGGGGGTGGAGCCATCTCACGCGGGACGGCGGGGTGTAAGACTAACTGTGTGGAAAAGAAATTCATATCCACTAGAGGAATCATATAGCAATATATAACTAGCTTTTTACGCTGAACCGCGCACTAAACTCAGCAATATCGTTTTGTGACCACCGGCAACGTGGAAAAATGAGGTCATCATTCACAAAACGCCAACAAAAACAGCCTAGACAACCTGCGTACACACGCTGACCTGCGGGGAACCATCCGCCGAGGTATAAAACTCCGTGAGCCGCAGGAGCCCGTCGGGTTGGCGCGAGATAACAGACTCGGCCTGACCCGCCGTAACACCGGAACCGTGTTGCCGATGGTGGTAGGACAGGCGTACGGTATCGCCGCTGCGAAGGCCGGAGAAGCGCCCCACAATCACGGTGTCACCCGAGTACTCCCCCCACACCACATCCCGATCCTCGTGATAGGTGAAACGGGTAGGTGTGCTACTCACGGCGCTTGTTGTGGATGACAACATCTCAAAAACGACCCCGTCGAGGGATACGGCCTCACGCACCCCGACAATCTCGGCGCTATCGGTCAGCTTTTCTGTTGAATGGTCCGACACGGACACACCTCCTGGTTGGGAAATACGGTGAAAAAGTGAGCAGCTCTAGTCTTCTTCGCGAGAAATACGTATCATCTCATCACGCGGAACAACTTTGATGCGGGGGCGATCACTCTGCTGACCCCGCTGAATCTCGTGCTCATCAAGCAAACGCCATCCCTCAACCGTGGTGTATTTAATCCCGCGGGAATCGAGCAGAGCGTCAACAGACTCTTCAGCGGGGTCCTCGGGAGTCCACCACAGTTCACGATCCTGCGTGAGGTGGCTCAGGGTCTCCATCGCGTCTGATTTGGTGTGGCCGATAAGCCCAACCGGCCCACGCTTAATCCACCCCGTGGCATATACACCGGGAATCACCTGTCCGGTCTCGTCAATAACCTGACCGCCGTTATTGGGAATCACACCCCGCTCAGAGTCGAACGGAATGCCGTCAACCGGCGATCCAAAGTATCCCACCGCACGATAGATCGCTTGAATGGGGAGCTCACGGATTTCCCCGGTACCGGTTACACCGCCGTCTCCGTCAGGAAGCATCCGCTCGTATCGAATCGCGCTCACAACACCGTCCCGGCTTACAATCTCAACGGGCTTGGAGTAAAAGTGTAAGTGCAGGCGGCGAGACGCCGAACCGCTCTCGCGCTCACGCCACTGCCTCATCACACGATCAATTACCATCACCTGCTTGTTCCCGGCGATCGCTGCTTCGGCGGAGGGGTCGTGAATCTCAAAGTCTTCTTCGTACAAGACCATGTCTACATCTCGCACCTCACCCAGCTCACGCAGTTCAAGGGGGGTGAACTTGACGCTCGTGGGACCGCGGCGGCCAAAAACGTGCACATCCGTCACGGGATTGTCTTTGAGTCCTCGGTAGACGTTGTCAGGGATCTCCGTGGGCAGTAAATCATCCGCGTGCTTGATAAGCATGCGCGAGATATCGAGAGCCACGTTGCCGTTTCCAATCACAGCGATCTTCTCGGCCTCAAGCGGCCAGGTACGAGGAACATCCGGATGCCCGTCAAACCAGCTCACAAAGTCGGCGGCACCGTAGGAACCCGGGAGTTCGATTCCCGGGATGTCGAGGTTGGCATCCCGAATCGCCCCGGTTGCAAAGATGACGGCGTGGTAGTGCTTTTTCAGGTCAGAAAGAGTGATGTCCGTGCCGTAGTGTATATTTCCGAAGTAACGAATATCACCCCCGTCAAGCACCTCGCGCAGGGCGTTGATGATCCCTTTGATTCGGGGATGATCAGGAGAGACTCCATAGCGCACCAGCCCATAGGGAGCGGGAAGGTGCTCAAAGAGATCGATGGACACGTCAAAGTCGCGCTCCCCCTTTACCAGAAGATCTGCGGCATAGATGCCCGCGGGTCCAGCACCAACAATTGCAAGCCTCAATTTTGTCATTTTTTCCTCACTCTAATGCCTGAACGAAAGAAACGTCACGACCTAAAATCGTGACTATTGTGAGCACACTGCCCTAGTGCGTACGGTTAATAACTGAGTCAGCCAGCTTTATGAGAGACTGTTTAACCTGACCGTCGGGCAGCACATCAAGAGCCGCAATTGCCTCGGCTCCCCATCGCTCAGCCACCCGCTGTGTTTCACGTGTAACTTCGTGTTGCCTCAGCGCGGTCACAACGGTTTCAAAATCAACATCGTTCTCGGCGGGCAGCGGTTCGCCCTCTTCTTGCGCCACAAGAGCTTGCGCTCTTTCCTCTTCGATGCGAGCAAGCAGTGTAGCGTCAGCAACACTGTTCTGGGCATTCTTCCGCAATAGAAGCAGCGGCAGGGTGACAACACCGGCCCGCAGGTCGGTTCCCGCACGCTTGCCTGTCTCGCCGGAGGAGGGTGAGAGGTCGATAACGTCATCAATGAGCTGGAACGCAACACCCAATTTATGACCGTACTCAACAACCGGCTTTTCATATTCGCTCGGAGCTTCAGAGAAAACCACGCCCATCTGGGCGGCGAGTGAGATAAGCGAACCGGTCTTGTCGCTCAGCACGCCCATGTAGTGCTCAACGGGATCCTCACCGGGCGCAGGGCCGACGGTCTCATGCAATTGTCCCAGGCACAGGCGCTCAAATGTGTCTGCCTGGAGCCTGATGGCACGTTCTCCCAGGTGTGAAATGAGCTTGGACGCACGGGCGAACAACAGATCCCCGGCAAGAATTGCAACGTTGTTAGACCAGGTCATATGGGCTGCCGTGATACCGCGCCGAAGTATGGCCTCGTCCATAACGTCGTCGTGATAGAGAGACGCAAGATGAGTGATCTCGATTGCCCTGGCCGCGATGATGACATTTTCGTTCGCTCCGGAACCGAGCTCGGAGGCCAGCAGGGTGAGCCTCGGTCGAATTCGTTTCCCACCGGCCTCCAGGAGGTAGCGGGCAACCGCGTCTGCAACGGGCGAGGCAAAGGCAACGTCTTCCCGTAGACCGTCTTCAATCCGCTCAAGTCCCCCATCAACCCGATCAGAGAGTTCTTTTTCGGCGGGAGTTAAAACGGTGGTGGGGGAAGCAAAGCCCTCCGCTTCATCGAATGCTGTCACCTATCTCACACTACCCGGTCTTGTATCAGTAATTTTATTATTTGCATCCTTGGGGGCTGCAGCAGGCTTCTTATGTCCACCCGTCGACTTTTTACTCGAGCCAGTTGATTTTTTATTCGGCTCAGATTTTTTGCCGGGCTCAGATTTTTTGCTGGACTCGGGGTTTTTGCTGGACTCGGGGTTTTTGCTGGACTCAGATTTCTTAGTCGAGTCAAATTTTTTGCTCGTTCCAGACTTCTTGGACAGCTCAGGTTTTTCGCCCGGCGCCACATCACGGTTATCTTCTCGCACAGTCTTCCCCATCGGAACAAAACCGCGGTGTAGGGCAACCACACCACACGTAAGATTACGGTACTCTACACGCTCAAAACCGGCCTGCCCTATCCACGAGGCCAGGGTTGTCTGATCGGGCCACTCTCTAATCGAGTCGTTCAGGTAGTCGTAAGCGTCTGTCGCGCCGTTGACCCACCCCGCAATCTTGGGCAGTACGTTTTGTGTATAAAAGTAATAGGTCTCACGGATGACCGTGTTGGTTGGCCGAGAAAATTCGCAGATAACCACACGCCCGCCGGGCTTGGTCACCCGATACATCTCCGCGAGGGCTTTCTGCGGCTCGTCAACATTACGCAGCCCAAATGAGATAGTGGTGACGTCAAAAGAGTTATCACCAAACGGCAGATCGGTCGCGTTGGCCTCGATAAAATCAATATTGTGTATGCCCGCACTACGTGCTCGCCCCACCGCAATCATTCCGGGTGAGAAGTCAGCGGCAACAACGTGCGCACCGCCGCGCGCAAAAGCCACACTCGAGGTACCCGTACCCGCGGCAATATCAAGCACTCTCATACCCTTACGCGGCTGAACGGCCCGAGCGGTACTCACACGCCAAAGACGAGAATTTCCCACAGATAGGAGGTCGTTGGTGAGATCGTATCGTGGCGAAACCTCGTCAAACATGCGGGAGACGACTCCCGCGTCCTTGGTACTGTCCGGGCGCATCACACTCTCTATGTTAGCGTCACGTCTTCCTACTTCGAGACAGAACGTAAGACCACACAGCCAACACTCACCTGACCGATCGAGAACCGAACCCCTTATACAGCAAAAATACTCATTCAGAGGTAAAGTTGTCAGGTGACTCTCTCCGGGCAGGCCACACCCCATGTACGGGTTCAAACAACCGCCGCAAGCCCCCATCCCAGCCTTATCCCCCACCTGGACCCACAGGGTCCTCAGTTATGGATGCGCAATAACAACGGCATTGCCGGAATCGGCACCCTGCTTCGCTTAGAATTCACCGGCCCTACGCGCTTCACGGATGCTGCAGACGCTTGGCGCAGTATCGTGTCTCACGCCACCATTGATGACCAGGTGCAGCTTCAGGGAACCGGACTCATTGCCTTTGGAACATTTGCATTTGCAGATAGTTCCGCCACCACAAGTGTTCTGCACATACCCCGCATAGTTATTGGGAGAAACGATACTTCCGCCTGGGTAACGCAGATCCGTTTTGCGCACGAAGATAGTTTCGACACGATTCCCCAAGCAATACCACTGGGAGAGAGCTACCGGGTAAGTTTCCGCAACGGCTCAATGAGTCCCTCCGCATTTTCTGAAGCGGTGTCCCGGGCCACCACACGAATCACCGCCGGTGAACTGGAAAAAGTTGTTTTATCACGCGAGCTGGTCGGAGAATTTCCGTTGGGAGCCGATCGCAGACTTCCCCTGGCCTACCTCTCACGTGAGTACCCCGACTGCTGGACCTTCTCCATCGACGGCCTGTTTGGAGCCAGCCCAGAAACGCTGATCGAAGCACAGAATGGTCTAGTACACGCCCGTGTCCTCGCGGGAACTACCGCGCGCGGAACAACTCAAGAAGAGGACGCATTTCTTGCCGAATCGCTCGCAACAAGCTCTAAAAACATCGCGGAGCACAAGTTGGCGGTGGGAAGCGTCTTAGAGACGTTAAAACCCTATGTCTCCCAGGTGAGCGCTAATGACCATCCTTTTCTTCTCAAGCTTCCCAACCTCTGGCACCTGGCAACCGACGTCAACGCTCGGCTGATAGACACAACAACTTCGCTTGACCTGGTTAGTGCGGTGCATCCCACAGCCGCAGTAGCGGGAACCCCCACACCTTTGGCCCTGCAGCTCATTGAAGAGCTCGAAAACTTTGATAGGGGTCGGTATGCCGGGGCGACGGGGTGGCTCGATTCCATGGGTAACTGTCAATGGGCGGTGACCCTGCGTTGCGCCCAAATCTGCGGCGACACAATCACCGCCTATGCCGGGAGTGGAATCGTCGCGGGCAGCGAACCTGAAGACGAATTGGCAGAGACCCAGATCAAATTTACCCCCATCGTCGACTCACTCACCCGAGGTGCGTCTCTTTAAGAGTCACCCCTTACGGGAACACCCCCGCGCATAAAGGGTGTTGTCACCAGAGAGGTCTTGACGGTGAGCACCGTGCTCGCCCATTCCGAATCGGTCAGAAACACTCTCAGGTGCTCCAGTGACCGCATGTTCACATGGACAAGAATCTGGAACTCACCCATGAGCATCACCGCATAGCGCACCGCGGGCTCTTCAGCAATCATCTGTCCCACCCACATCACACTGGATGGTGGAACCTGAATCCACAGCATGGCCTCCACGGGAAATCCCAGAGGCACGGGGTCGACAATGGCCCGCACCGAGACAAACCCCTCCTCCAACAGGGATCTGAGTCTGCGACGGGCCGTGGGCTGTGACAGGTTTGCCGCATCGGCAAGTTCTGTGAGAGAGGCCCTCCCATCCGTGACCAGTAGTTCGATGAGACGTCTATCGGTCTCTGACGGGGGAAACTCAGGTTCACCGGGCTCCACACGGGGGACCGCCGATGCGAGACGGGTCGTCTCTGCCTCTGAGAGAAGAGAGGGATGCCATCCAGCTACCGTGCGAAAATAGTGTAAAACGGGGCTTGCCGACACCTCACGCACCCCGTCAATGGCGGGAATCGCCTCGTGTACCAGGGCCGCTACACTGGTCTCGGCCTGCTGCGCCTCAACCATCAGACGGGAGGGGGAGGCAAGAACGTACGCAAAAACTATGCCGGGATATCGACTCACGCTGAGCGCGGCCTCCCTCATTTTCAGGGGGTCACACTCCACCTCAATGACAGAGGTATAACCGTAGTGGGCAAGCCCGACAACCGAAACTAACCGGGATTGCAGAAGCTCGTTGCCTCGGCGGCTCACTGTGCGAAGAGGCTCGCCAAGAACCTCGGCAATCGTCTTCCAGGATGCCCGTCCGTTAATCTGAAGCGCACCGATGATTCGCCGATCCAGCGCATCAAATTTCTTGGACATGATGTTCAGAGTTCCAGCCCAATCAGATGTGGTTCCGGCTGCAAAATCACGCCGAATTCCGCCTGCACTCGCTGCTGAACAAATCGCGCGAGTTGAACCACCTGTTCAGCCGTGGCACCGCCCCGATTGGTGATTGCCAGGGTGTGCTTAGTTGATATACCCGCTAACGATCCGGGTAGGCTATACCCGCGCGAAACGCCCGCGTTTTCGATCAGCCAGGCCGCACTGAGCTTGACATGTCGGGGGCCGGGATTTAGCTGAACCTGTCGTATCGGCAATCCCTGAGCAATATCCGCGAGGGGAGTAACGGCAACCGCTTCCTCCTCAGCCTGCATGGGCCACCGGGGGGCTTCGGAGGGCAGCTCACGCGCAAAAGCCTCAGAGACAATCGGATTGGTAAAGAAGGATCCAGCGCTCACCGAGTCGGCATTCCCCTCCTCAAGAACCATTCCCTTGTCCTGGCGAAGGGACAGAACCGACCGGCGAAGCTCCGCAAGCGAAACCCTATCCCCGAGGCTCACGCCCAGAGAATCGGCCAATTGGCCGTAGAGCACGGGAGCACTGGGGGACAGTGCGGCACTTTTACCCCGGGTGAGTTCCACATCGATTGACAGCACCACACCCAAGCGTCCCTGCTTAATGGCGGAGGTACGGTATCCCAACTCCAGTTCCTCCGCGGGAACGACGCTCACGGCACCGGTTTCGTAGTCGAGAAAAGTGATGGAGCGCAGCACCTCTGACAGTTCGTGTCCATAAGCACCAATGTTTTGCACGGGGGCCGCACCCGCTGAACCGGGGATACCCGAGAGCGCCTCAAGCCCTACATAACCACGCTGCACGGTGTGTTTTACCAGGGCGTCCCACGAGTGCCCAGCCTGTACACGCAAACGTACGACATCAGGACTACCAGATTCGACCTCATTGATTCCCGTTGTGCGCATCAGGATGACACTGCCGTCAAAGCCCTCGTCCGCAACCACCGTATTGGAGCCGCCCGCAAGCAGCATCCAATCTGTCCCGGACTCCCACGCGCTCGTGCTCATACGCACCACGTCGTCACTCGTCAGGGCAACCCAAATATCTGCGGCTTCTCCGCCAACATGCAGAGTGGTAAGCTCTCGAAAAATTCCCGGTCGTCCGGGTTCTGGGATGATCGTGATGGGGTCGGTCATACAACCCTCACGCGAGCCTGGGCCTTGCCTAAGACGGTTGCTCCATCGTAGGTGACGGTGAGGTCAACACGGGCAACCCCCTTCTCAAGGGCCCCAATCGTGGCGGTGATCTCCACCTCAGCCCCGATTTCGGGGTCAACAACAACGGGACGGGTAAATTTTACCTGGTAGTCAATCACGGCTGCAGGGTCACCCGCCCAATCAACCACGGGCTGAATCGCAACCCCCATCGTGAGCATGCCGTGGGCAATCACACCGGGGAGGCCAACCCGCGCCGCAAAATCGTCACGGTAGTGAATCGGGTTAAAGTCTCCGGAGGCTCCCGCATAACGCACTAGAGAGTCGCGTGTGATCGCGACCGCACGCGTCGCAATGATATCGCCCACCGATAGATTTTCAGAGGCTGTGGATGCAGTCATGACTATTCGTCTCCTCTCACAACAAGCGTGGAAATTGCCGTAACCACGTGGTCACCGGCATCGTCTACGATATTTGTCTCACTCGTAACCATTGAGTGGGCACCGAGCGTTTTTACCGAGGTCACAGTGAGAGTCGCACGAAGCTCATCCCCCGCAACCACCGCGCGGGTGTAGGTAAACTGCTGGTTGCCGTGCACTACACGAGAGAAGTCAATTCCGGCCTCCGGATCTTCAAGCAGCTGCCGCAGCGTCAGTTCCTGGATAACCACGGGAAATGTCGTGGGTGCGATCAGATCTGAGTGACCGAGGGCGTGTGCCGCCTCCACCTCAAAGTGGGCCGGGCCGTGAGCATATACGGCGCGAGCAAACTCCCGTATTTTCTCTCGTCCGACAAGATAGGGGGAAGTACGCGGATAGCTCTTACCTTGAATAGCAGTATTAATGGACACAAGACAAGTCTATGTCCACCGTTCCTGAGACGTGTCTCAGGGCTAGAAAAACACTCTGAGCCACGCCGACGCAAAACGTGAAGATATGTATACGACGGTACATGCGCGCACAAAGAGGCTACCCACGCCTGCGCAGGGCGTGAAGCGCCATACGCACCGTGATGATAACGAGAAACGAGGCAAAAAGAAGATTGCTCGCAAGGGGGGTGAGCATAGTGGCCAAGATCGCCCCCAGCCAGGTGATAGAGGAGGCAGAAAGCCCCAACACTATGGCCGCCCTCACGTGAATATTTTTACGCTTAATGTTTGCTGCAGTACCGGAGAGAGCGCCCGGAATCATCATGAGGAGGGATGTGCCCTTGGCGATCAGGTCGCTTGCACCAAAGAACACGATAAGCATGGGGACTACCACCACACCACCGCCCACACCGAGCAACCCGGAAAGGAGTCCCGTGGCCAGGCCAAGGACTATCAGCCCACTGATCGATACCCCAGTGAACTCAATCATCCCCGCACGGGAGGGCACATTAATAAACATCTGCACAATAACAAATACCAAAAACGCAATGAACATCCACTGCAGCACGTCGTGCCGAACCCTGGCCATGTAGTAGGTGCCGATCTGGGTACCGGCGATCATTCCCGCTGCAAGAATCAGGGCGGCTAGGACATCAACGTTTCCGCTGGCCGCGTATCCAATCAGGCTGACGATCACGGTGGGGACAATAGCAGCGAGCGAGGTACCAGCCGCTGTTCTCTGATCAAATCGCATTATGAGCACCAGGGCGGGCACTAAAACAACACCGCCACCCACCCCAAAGAGACCGGTGAGTAATCCACAGAACAGCCCCAAGAGTATCAGTTTCACATACCACCCGCGCGGGTATACCCGGGAGTCGTCTGGCGTGTTTGTCATCATTCCAGTCTGGCAGTACCGCGCTGACCTCCGCCAATTTTAAATTTCACCTCGTTATAAACCTTAAAATCTGGTGAATTTCACAACAACCTCGACGCTCCGCGAGTAACGTTGTGCAGCGTCGTTCCCCAACACTCCCGCGTTATGAAATGAGGCACCGCCGTGGACAACACCCCCTTGTCTATCCCCATTACCCAGGGATGGGGACTTATCGCCCTGTATGTCTTAGCCTCGCTGGCGTTAACGCTGCTCATCCTGCGTCCTCGCAGACTAAAAAACAACCTCACTATCGCCGGTGTGGTTTTTATCGCTGGATCGCTTATGGGCTTATTTCTCAGCTGGTTTATCGGCGATTTCCTTGACGTTTTTGGAATCAGCCTCACCCCGGTTACGCGCATGTGGGTGTGTCTGGGGTGTGTCGGCATATTGTTAGCCTGCACAAACCTCTGGAAGACAGGTTGGGGACGGAGGTTCTTCGCGCTTATGAGCATTCCGGTGTTTGTTGTGGCAGCCGCAGCCGGCATCAACGTGGAATTTGGTGAATACCCCACGATTGGTGATCTTGTCGCTCCGGAAGGACCTCAAGAGTTCAATCTTGCCGCACTCACCGCGGAAGGCAAAAAGACTGACTTCCCCATCTACAAGTCCTGGGTCGCACCGGACACCATGCCCGCCGCGGGAAAGGTGACAACCACCACCATTCCCGCAACACTGTCTGGGTTTCCCGCTCGACCCACACTCGTCTACCTTCCTCCCGCCGCACTCGTTCCCACCCCTCCGGCGCTCCCCGTTATAGTGATGTTGGCGGGGCAGCCGGGTGGTCCCGAGGATCTCCTCACGTCGGGTAAGTTACCGGCGATACTCGATGGATACGCTTCCGCACACAAAGGCTTGGCTCCCATCGTCATCATGCCCGACCAGTTGGGCGATCCCCTGAACAACCCGATGTGTGTGGATTCCCCCCTGGGAAACTCGCAGACCTATCTCACCCGGGATGTTGTTAACTGGACCCGGTCCCATCTGCCGGTAGATAACTCCCCGGAAAAATGGACGATTGGCGGCTTCTCCCAGGGAGGAACCTGCGCGGCCCAACTCGGGGCCGGATTTCCCCGAATATTCGGTAACCTCATTGATATCGCGGGAGAGCTTGAACAATCCATGGGGGATCAAACAGTACGGGAAGGGTTCGGGGGATCACAGGAGAAATATGATGCAGCAAAACCGCTTAACCTCCTCGCAGCCAACACCCCATATGCTCACTCCTACGGAGTATTCGGTGCGGGCTCTAACGATTCAAGGTTTCTAGAACACACACATAAAGTTCATGATGCGGCACAAAAAGCGGGTTTTCAAACCGAATATGTCGAATCCCCCGGAAGCGCACACGATTGGCACACCGTAAACTATGTTTTCGAAAAAGCTATATCTTTCCTCGGGGTACGGTTAGGATTATCCGCAAAGTGATAACCAATAATATCTTTCAGCCCAGGTGGACCGAGGCGGTCTAGCTTATGATTAGTGCACTGAGATTCATAGTGAATTATTTCAGCACGAGATATGTCACACTCATTATCGCGTTGATAGTGCTCTCCCTCGGCGTCATCGGAATTTTTCTCCGTATCCCACACGAAACTCTCGGTCACCTCGGCAGTACCGGCTACGGCCCCATAATTCTGGAAAACAGATGGTGGTCTCCCTTCACCGCCCTTTTTGTGACGGCCAACTATGCTCGGCTTATCGCGGGGATATTCCTCGTCATATTCCTTGTCGGGGCAGTTGAGCCCGTGCTTGGCTCTTGGCGCACACTGTTGGCCTGGGTCACCACCCCTACCGTTGGCATTATCGTAGGCGTTCTCCTCCAAGAGTTTGGCATGCAGCACAACGGATACTGGGCACACAGCGTTCAGGGTTATGTGAGCGCCACTATATTTGGAGCGGTCACCGGAGTTCTCACCACCGCGAGCGCTTTTTACGGGCCTCTCTGGCGCAGACGAATACGCCTGTTTACGCTCATGAGCGCCCTCATGTTTGTTCTGTACTCCGGGCGTCCAGCGGACGTGTACTTGCTCCTGGCAGGCTGTGCGGGCCTGGGACTCGGCATCCTGCTCCGACGCAAGCGTCCACAGGTGGGGTGGCAGCGCAGCTCTCACAACGAAGCTCGCGTGCTCATGGCCTCGACCGTGACGATTACCGCAATCGGACCGATCATCGCGCTCTTGAGCACTTCCCGGTGGGGCTTGCTTGCTCCCCTGGGCCTATTGCTGAGCCCCGGGGGTGCAGCCTCTCACGCAAAGATCATCGAGTGTCAGGCTCATGCGCTGACTAACCAGTGTTTTCACGAGATAGCGCTCTCAAAAATCACTCAGGCGGGACCCCTGTCGATCACGCTGATCCCTCTCGTGATCATGCTCATTTCAGCCTATGGAATTCTTCGCGGAAGACGTTTTGCTCTCTGGCTGGCCATCGGTGTTAACATCCTCTTTTCAATGCTTGCTCTGTTCTATTTTGGCCTAGCTCCGCTGCTCGGTTTTGCCAACTATATCCGTGAACGCCATCACTATTGGCAACTCTCACTGTCGATAACACTCTCGATTGTGATTCCCCTCGCAATTGCAATCACACTATTTTTGCTACGCCGCCACTGCACCATACCGCCTCGTCCGGGTAGTATTCGCCGGGCCCTTATTGCCGTTTTGGCGACAGCTCTCAGCCTGTCTGCGATATACCTCCTTATCGGGGTACTCATGCCGCACAGTTTTGACCCAGAAGTTAGCCTGGGGGAACTTCTGGCTGATCTTCCCAAACGTTTTGTACCGGTGAGCTTCCTTGCGGAATCGAGTTCCTTTACCCCCTCCGGGCACATCACGGGTTTTATTTACCACGCTGTTGGACCCCTGCTCTGGATCATCATTTTGGTAGCCTTGATCGCGCCTCTTGCCTCTTCACGTCCCACGCAAAATGAGGAGGATGAGTCTCGAGCCAGGGATATGTTTAAGCGCGGTGGAGGGTCATCACTGTCTTATATGGCACTCTGGCCCGGAAATACCTGGTGGTTTGATCAGGAATCAGACACAGTAATTGGCTATCGGGTGGTTAACGGGGTGGCCATCACCACCGGCGGACCTTTTGGCCCCGGTTCCGGTTCATACGAGCCTCTCTACCGGTTTGCACGGTTCTGCGACGATAACGGATGGTTGCCCGTTTTTTATAGCATAGAGGAGCGCTATGCTCCCGCTTTTTCCACGATGGGTTGGGTCACCATGACCGTTGCGGAGGAGACCGTTCTCCGCCCGCAGCAGTGGAACACAACCGGCAAGAAATGGCAGGATGTTCGAACAGCGGTTAACCGCGCCAAACGCACGGGTATTCGATCTGAGTGGGTCTCCTACACTAGCCTTCCTCACAACCTACGCACCCAAATCACCCATATCTCGGATCAGTGGATTGCCGAAAAAGAACTCCCCGAGATGGGCTTCACCCTGGGAGGGGTCAAAGAGCTTGTCGACCCCGAGGTCATGCTGATGCTTGCGATTGATTCCGAGGGTCAGATACAGGGGATAACGAGTTGGCTACCCCAATACGATAGCGGTCAGGTTGTCGGCTGGACCCTCGACTTTATGCGGCGCGCACCCGAGGGTCCCAACGGCATCATGGAATTTCTCATAGCGGAAGCGGCGGAGCATATGCGTGATAGTGGTATCCGGCTCATGAGCCTCTCGGCCGCACCACTCACCCGTGAAACAGCAGAACCCTCAGCTGCTTCTAACACTGATCGTTTACTCGCCTATTTGAGTGATTCCCTTGAACCCGTATACGGATTCAAATCGCTTTTTGCCTTCAAGAAGAAGTTTCAGCCGGAGTTTCACCCTCTTCTTATGGCCTACCCCGACAGCACCTCACTACCCGCGGTCGGTTGGGCGCTCACCCGAGCTTATCTGCCGGGCGTCTCCACTCGACAATTGGCAAAAATGGTACGGGGAGCAACCGCTTCTTCGGGAGACAAACACTAAAGTTCCACGGCTTGATTGCCCAGCCTATTAGCGTGGTGCTCAAAAACCATGCTTGTGCGGGTGGTGGCAACCGCGGGGTGTGCGGAAAGGTTTTCTACGACGAACTCACGCACGTGATCCGCATCGCGAACGGCCAGGTGCACAATAAAGTCCTCGACCCCGCCGAGGAAGAAAACTTGCAGAACCTCGGGAAGCTCGCGGAGTTCCTGGCTAAACTCTGCGATGCGTTGGCGAGCACCGGATCGGATAGTAACGCTCACAAGAACCTGCAGGGTGAGCCCAAAACGCGCCGGGTCCACCTGCGCGGAGAACCCCATAATGACACCTCGGTCGATCAGGGAGCGAACCCGACTGATGCAGGTGGAGGCAGCAATACCTACTTTTTGTGCCAGCTCGTTGTTTGACATTCGCCCGTTGCCCTGCAGGAGCCCCACAATTGACATATCGATTTTGTCCAACTCAGCGCCGTTCCGAAATTTATTCGACATTCCTCCCCTTTTTACGCATCAAATCCGCTATTAATTCTATGATATGGCACACTGGTTTTACTTTATACAAAACTTTCCCATCAAAGGCGAATTTACTGCACTATATTTGTAGTGGCGGTCTGGCGAGACACACGGGTGTGCTCACCCACCCACTTAGGGTCACAACACAACCAATGGAGCAAACTAATGCGTATAGGCATCCCCACCGAAATCAAAAATAACGAGCACAGGGTTGCAATAACACCGAGCGGTGTCTTTGAACTCACTCGGAACAAACACGAGGTTTTTATCCAATCCGGGGCTGGCGAGAACTCCGGTATTTCTAACGAAGAGTACATCAGCGCCGGGGCAATTCTTCTTGACACCGCCGCAGAGGTCTGGGCCACCGCCGAACTGCTCCTGAAGGTCAAGGAACCCATCGCTGCAGAGTACGGTTATCTCCGCAAAGATCTGGTTGTTTTCACCTACCTGCACCTGGCCGCCGAAAAGGAACTCACCCACTCCCTCGTGGAGGCGGGCACCACGGCCATCGCATACGAAACGGTACAGCTTCCTAACCGCAGTCTTCCCCTCCTCGCCCCGATGAGCGAGATCGCGGGTCGTCTGGCGGCACAGGTTGGGGCGTACCACCTGATGAGCTCTGCGGGCGGGCGCGGCGTTTTACTCGGCGGAGTTCCAAGCACCCGCAAGGCCAAGGTTGTTGTTATCGGAGCGGGTACGGTAGGCGAACAGGCCGCGATCATTGCTCTTGGCATGCAGGCAGACGTGACGGTGATCGATATTAATCTGGCCCGGCTACGTGAGATCTCAATGACACACGGCGGAGCCATCCAGACCCGTGCCTCTTCGCAATACGAGATTGCCGAGCAGCTTCGCGAGGCTGATCTTGTTATCGGCTCGGTTCTTATCCCCGGCGAAAAAGCGCCCAAGCTGGTCACCGACGAGATGGTTGCCACCATGAAAAAGGGTTCCGTGCTCGTTGATATAGCCATCGATCAGGGAGGATGCTTCGAAAACTCGCACCCGACAACTCACGACGACCCCATCTTCACCGTTCACAACAGCATCTACTACTGTGTGGCAAACATGCCCGGAGCGGTTGCCGAGACCTCCACTCGGGCACTCACTAACGCCACCCTCCCCTACATCGTTGCCCTGGCAAACAAGGGCTGGGAGCGTGCGCTGCGCGAGGACAAGGCTCTTGCTCAGGGGCTCAACACCCACAACGGGCAGATAACCAATGCTGGCGTGGCCAAGGCGATGGACGCCGAACTTGTTGACGTTGCGCAGGTACTCGGTTCCTAAGACCGCTTCATCAGGGATTCTCTCTTACAGTTCCTTGAACTCTTGTGAACGCCCCTCACACTCGTAGGGCGTTCACAATGGGTTCTGAGGCGCACAAAAAGCGGCGACCTATCGCCACATCTCGATCCAGGGCTCTCTACTTCTTGCGAACTCACCGACACTTAAATAATAATTAGTCTCCGTAATGATAAGGGAGGCAATTAACAGAATTTTATAGTGTACTCTCGAAAGATACGCAACGATAGCAAAGTATTACCGTGACACGACCCCAGTGCTTGGCATAGGCTATCTCCATCGAGGAAATAATGATTGAAACCGCACTTATCCCCTGGCTTGATCCCGCGACCATAATTCCCAATCTTGGCGCGTGGGCCCTGTTCGGGGTCTGTGCCATCATCTTTGCCGAAACCGCGCTCCTCGTCGGGTTTCTCC
Source organism: Lysinibacter sp. HNR (assembly GCF_029760935.1). NCBI lineage: Bacteria > Bacillati > Actinomycetota > Actinomycetes > Micrococcales > Microbacteriaceae > Lysinibacter > Lysinibacter sp. HNR. The sequence goes on from NZ_CP121684.1 coordinate 2,657,717, forward strand.
TACCCGGCGACACCCTGCTCTTCTTCACGGGCCTACTCACCTTCACCGGGGTCATCACCTATAACATCTGGTGGACATCTTTGGCCATCGGCCTGGCCGCTTTTTTGGGGGGTGAGGTAGGGTATCTGATCGGCCACAAGGCGGGTCCCCGCATATTCGAACGCAAGGAATCGGGTCTTTTCAGTAAAGAAAACGTCAAACGAACCAACGCGTTTTTCGAACGATTTGGAGGGATGGCAGTTATCCTCGCCCGTTTTGTCCCGGTGGTTCGCACCTTCACACCCGTTGCGGCCGGAGTCGCACACATGAACTACCGAAAGTACTCGCTCTACAACCTCATCGGGGCCGTAGTCTGGGGTATGGGCCTCACCATGCTCGGGTATCTCCTGGGGCAAATCCCCTGGGTAGAAGAGTTTGCAACAAAGTATATGGATTTGGTCATCCTCGGCGCGGTGCTTCTCACGGCGGGACCCACCATCTACCATTACGCACGCAGCGCGCGCCTTGCCAAAAAACGAGCGCAGCAGAGTGCCAACGACAATCCCGGTGAAGGGACAGAGGGCATCGCACCATAGCTAAAATGCAGGTTTAACTCTAATGTCCGCACATAGAATACCCAGGATTTTCTGCAACCCTTAAGTTCCATCTTTCACTAGCGCAAAGGGTTTTCCTGCGTCCCATGTCTCAACCGACCCCAAGGTTATCTCGCAGGCTGCTCGCGTGGTTGCTTCCACTCACAGTTACAGTGATCGTGGCGACCCTCACCGCGCTCGCCTGGCCGGCAAGAACTCTTGATCCTGATGACCCTCTTGGGCCGACTAGCTTCTCAGAGCCGCTTGACTTCCTAATACGTGATCTCAATAACCCCCTCGCCCTGGGTTCGGTGGATGCCCCGGTCAGAATATTCGTTCACTCCGATTATCAGTGTGACCTGTGTGCGGTATGGTCCCACACCACGCTACCCGAGATCGTAAACACGTATGTAAACAGTGGCAAAGTACGCCTCGTATGGCAAAGCAATGCCCTTGTGGGAAGCGATTCCGAGCGCGCCACACGTGCCGCGTACGCAGCTGGTCTCCAGGGCCGGTTTAGCGACTACCACGCCGGCCTTTTCCCCAACGGAAGCAAGCGCACAACTGATCAGCTCACCGACGACGCCCTTTTCGCTCTGGCTCGTGAAATCGGGCTGAACGAACCCCAGTTTCACAGCGACTTTTACTCGGTGAAAACAGCACAGGCTTTGCTCCAAAACGTCAACGAAAGCAGGATGTTTGACATTACATCTATCCCCGCAATCATAATCAACGGGGAACACCTGGAACAAACGCTATCAACCGAAGAGACATTCTCTCTCATCGAAGATAACCTCAGGGTTCCACAATAGGTTGTGTGCGGTAGCGGTGTGACAGAGCGATCCTTCAATCGTTCAGTCGAGGTCAAGTCCCGCGCGGTGAGGCAACGCGTTGACGGCTGTGCACCCCAACCTGGAAAAGGCTGAACACACCTCGCCAGCAAGTCCGGAAATGGTCTCCAGGATGGAGCCTAGACAGATTTCTGAGCGGTGAAGATCGAATGCCCAGATGATAATTCTGGGCATATTAGTTATGAGGCGATTTACCGAGCTCTCTTGTATTCAGGGCATGTTACTGCTGACGGACGTTCTCCGAGCGCCCTGCCCCGGCTGCTGATCTTACTGTTCCAGGGCACTAGGAGGGGACCTCATCGTTGGTACGAACCGCTCAGTAATCGGGACACTCGTTGAGCGGAGTGGTCGTTCGACACTGTTAGCACACCTGCCCAGGCTTGAAGAGCACGGAATACAACCCGTGGTGAAGAACGGGCCATCACTTAGTGGGTACGGTAATGAAACAATAGTCAAAGCACTTACGGTATCGACGAATGGGCTACCGCAACAGTTACATAAAAGCTCACCCGGGGTTAAGGGAAAGAAATCGCTGATCATGCAAGGTTTGCACTTGACACGGGAGGAAAGTGTTTTTCGCTGACTCTCACTCGCTTTGCCAGCGGCCCACGGCCGAGAACACGGACGGGCTGCTGCGGCAGCGCCTCCCGAAGGGGGTACTGATTCATCTTGATGAGGCGTGGACGAGCTTACAGCGGTTGCGTATACGTTGAACAATCCGCCGAGGAAAGACCTCGGCTGGAAAACTCCAGCCGAGGTCTTTGCTGAGCAGCTAGAATTAATTGAAGAAGACAGTATTGCGACGACTGATTGAATCTACCACCGGGCCATATAAGACAGAACCCATCCAGCGAAAAGGTCCCGGGAAAATAGTCGAACAAGTTGAACTCGCCACCCTTGAGCACGTGTGTGGGTGGAATAACGAGCATCTTCACGGAGAGCTAAGCCTGCGCACCCAGTCGAGGTCGAATAAGCACACTACACTCAAACTTGAAACATTCCAGATGCCGGCCAGGTAACCGGAGCCTAAGCCAGTCCAAACCAGAATGGTTCAGCTCACGGCCTACCTCATTCTTGATAGAGCTGCTACCAAGATTCCAACAGACCGACTCCATTAAAGCTATGCCACATCAGAGCTTCCAAGATACCCAGAGCGCTTTATCCTAGCCGTGCAGTGGCTCCAGTGCTTTGCCCTGTTAAAGCTCAAAAAGTGTGGCGACCGTTATTCAAACGATCGCCACACCTCACGGGCTACTAAGAGCCATTTACAAAGAGGGTTTCATAAAGAAACCCTCTTTACCTATGAAGATTTTGATGCCCGCCCGCGAAGACGCAAGACTACACCAACACCTAACAGAGCCAGTACCGCCCCAACCAGCAAGAACGGATCGTGCGCTCCGGTCTTACTTAGTGTGGCAGGAGAACCCTTAGCGTTAGCTTCCGCTGCTTTCTGAGCATCAGAGGGAACTGTCACAGCCCCACCCTTCTGCTCAGCAGCTTTAGGCGTCTCCGTATTGGAACCAGCAACGTTAGGCTCTTCCTTCTCAGGCTTCTCCTCAGGCTCAGGCTTAGGCTCCTCAGCATTCTGAGCCTCCGCAACCACCTTCAACGCAGCAGCATCATCCTTTAGAAGATCCTGAACCTTACCCAGAAGAGCAGCTTTCTCTTCCCCTTCCAGCTTTCCAACAGTCTCAGCAAGAACCTTCTTCACCTCATCAAGCTTCTGACGCTCAGTTTCCTGACCGGCAAGAATACCCTTGATCTGCGCAGCAATCTTGTCCTCAGGCTTCTCCTCAGGCTCAGGCTTAGGCTCCTCAGCATTCTGAGCCTCCGCAACCACCTTCAACGCAGCAGCATCATCCTTTAGAAGATCCTGAACCTTACCCAGAAGAGCAGCTTTCTCTTCCCCTTCCAGCTTTCCAACAGTCTCAGCAAGAACCTTCTTCACCTCATCAAGCTTCTGACGCTCAGTTTCCTGACCGGCAAGAATACCCTTGATCTGCGCAGCAATCTTGTCCTCAGGCTTCTCCTCAGGCTCAGGCTTAGGCTCCTCAGCATTCTGAGCCTCCGCAACCACCTTCAACGCAGCAGCATCATCCTTTAGAAGATCCTGAACCTTACCCAGAAGAGCAGCTTTCTCTTCCCCTTCCAGCTTTCCAACAGTCTCAGCAAGAACCTTCTTCACCTCATCAAGCTTCTGACGCTCAGTTTCCTGACCGGCAAGAATACCCTTGATCTGCGCAGCAATCTTGTCCTCAGGCTTCTCCTCAGGCTCAGGCTTATCTGCGGCCTGAACAGTGATTGTGTATTGACGAGTTGTCTCTCCCAGCTCATTTTTTGCAACTAGAGCAAAAGTATATTCTCCTGGAGATACAGTTTTTTCCACATTGCCCTCAATGAGTAAGGTATCGGGATTCAAAGTCAAACCCTTAGGAAGCAATCCTCCCGTACCCGTGTCCGTCTTGACCCCTACCCTAGGTGCAGGAAAGCCCCCAGCTATAACTTTGAGCGAAACCAGCTCACCAACCTTTACTGTTGCGCCTGAAATCTCACCCAGAGTCGGAGTACCACTAAACTTGGCGGTAATAGGGTAACCTTCTGCCTTGATCGCTTTAATGTAACCGACATGCGCCTCAATCGTATACTCACCAGGTTTTTTACCAATAATCCTTGTCTTTGCAACACCAGAAGAATCCGTGACGACACGCTCCGATGTCAAGCTGGCACCCAGATCATCATTATTCGCAATAGAGAAATTAACCACAGCCTTTTCTATAGGCTTATCTGTCGCCAGATCCTTCAGCACAACCGTTGCTTCATGAGAATAATCGCTGCCCGTCGAAACAAGGCCCCTAGTCACCTGCAGTGTAGGAGCCATCTTGGTGTGGGTCTCCACGTAGGGTGCATAGTATGAAGTACCCATTCTTGTAACCGTACCTTCACCCTTCACCTCTTTGGGGACAGTTGTTTGCCCGTCATAGTTCGATCCCCACGCGTAGACCTTTCCCTCAGTGGTCAAAGCCATTGAGTGCCACGCAGCGGCAGCAATCGCGACAACAGTCTTGCCCGTTAAGTCCCCAGGAACCTTCGCTTGACCATTATCGTTATACCCCCAAGCTTCAATTTTGCCCTCTGAATTCAGAGCCAGGGAGTGATGATAACCGGAAGCTATCGCCGTATACACGCCTTGTGATAGTGTATCGGGAACAGGAATCATATTCTTAGGGTCATTTTCGATTTTGTTGGATTTTCCCCAGTTGACCACTTTTCCATCGTTAGTCAATGCCACACCATGGTCTGTACCGCCGGTTAATGCCGCAATATTTCCCGCATTATTCTTCAACTCCGGCGGAGCATCTAACTGCCCACCGGTATTACTCCCCCAGGAAAAGAACTGATTGTCCTCAGTAACCACCATTGAATATTCTTCGCCGGTGCTAATAATTCTGGCCTTAGCTCCCGTATCCCCTTTCAACGCATTAGGAAAATTAGTCTGCTGCTTGTAATCGTCTGCTCCCCACGAGTAAACTCTTCCATCTTCAGCCTTCGCAAGTAAGTGACTGTGCCCAGAGACTAGACCCTGAGTTGACCGTTTTTTGGTGGTCTTGCCTATTTTGGCTCGGGGAATGGCTTGTTTACGCGAGAGTAGCAGCACGGTCGGGGCACTAAGGGGGGTGTCTGTACCCTGGTTTCATGGGTGAATACGTACGCCGTGTGAAAACCGGGTCAGGTGCGACCGCGGTGCAGATCGTGTCGAAAACGCGCGGGGTGCGCAGCATTATTGAACATATCGGTTCCGCGCACACTGATCTGGAACTCGAGTTCATGGTCCAGACCGCGAAAACTCGCATCAGGGAACGCGCTCAGGCTACCGGTCAGACAGAACTCCAGATCGATACCCCAGCCGATCCTGCCGGGCCGCGTATCACGATGCAGCACTCTTACTCGCGTGTGCTCTACGACACTCTCGTCAGCGTTTACGACCGGCTTGGTTTCACTGATGCTGTGAACGATCGGGTATTTCGTGACCTCGTGATCGCGCGTATCATCGAGCCCTCTTCCAAACTCGATACGATCCGTATCCTTGATAATCTCGGACTCAAAGCGCCCTCGTATAGTGGCATTCACCGGTCATTGAACCAGGCCGCGAAGGGCAACTATCGTGATAAGTTCTCTGCTGCCTGCGTCGCGTTCCGGGGGACTGAGCACCTCACGTTGGTGCTCTACGACGTCACCACACTGTTCTTCTACGTCGAGCAAGAGGATGAGTATCGCAAGCCTGGTCTCTCCAAAGAACGCAGGCTCGAACCCCAGATCGTGCTGGGGCTTCTCGTTGACGAACACGGGTTCCCGCTGCAGTTACATTCGTTCGAGGGGAACACAGCTGAAACGCTCACTCTCGTGCCCGTGCTCGACAGGTTTCGGGCGCAGCATCCCGAGGTGACGGTGAGTGTTGTGTGTGACGCAGGTATGCTCTCCGCAGCGAATCTTCTCGCGTTAGAGACGGCTGGTTACTCGTTCATTGTGGGGTCCCGGATCGCGAAGACTCCACCTGAGGTTACCGAGTATCAACACGATGGTTCTGAACTCTGTGACGGGCAGGTATTTGAGTGTCGACAGTGGTTTGGTCAAGGTGAAAGGCGGCGTGAACGGCGGGTGGTGTATCAGTACCGTGAGAAACGTGCCCGTCTGGATCTGCGTAATATCGAGAAACAACTCGAGAAAGCGAAAAAGGTCGTTGCCGGGACCACGCCTGTGAAAAAGAGTCGGTTCGTGAAGATCAGTGGCGCAGCCAAGAGCATTGATCAGGTTTTGGTGGAATCGGCTAGGCAGCGGGCGGGGATCAAGGGGTATGTCACGAATCTACCTGTCTTAACGGTGAGCGCGCTGAGGGTGATTGATGCATACCATCAGCTCTTCAATGTTGAGGCGTCATTTCGGATGGCGAAGACTGACCTCAAAGCCAGGCCGATCTATCACCGGCATCGGGAGAAGATCGAGGCGCATCTCACGGTTGTGTTCTGCGCGATCGCGGTCTCACGGCATATTCAAGAAGCAACCGGGGTATCGGTGAAGAAGTTCGTGCAGCAACTTGCCCGGGTACAAGACGGGGTGATCAGGATCGAGGGTGTGGAGCATATTGTTCCAGCCGCGATACCGGCAGAAGTACGTGAGCTATTGACCCGGCTCGGTGACTCGGGCGCGGGGCACTAAACCGGTCAACTCAGGAGAACTGATTGTCCTCAGTAACCACCATTGAATATTCTTCGCCGGTGCTAATAATTCTGGCCTTAGCTCCCGTATCCCCTTTCAACGCATTAGGAAAATTAGTCTGCTGCTTGTAATCGTCTGCTCCCCACGAGTAAACTCTTCCATCTTCAGCCTTCGCAAGTAAGTGACTGTGCCCAGAGACTAGACCCACAGCTTTTTTCCCGTTCGCCAAGTCCTCGGGGAGCTTCTTCACCCCATGGCGATTATCTCCCCATACAAGCACATCGCCATCAACAGTTAAAGCAGCTCCATGACGATAACCTCCCGTTAGGATCTTTGTCGCCTTAACTTTCAAATCATCGGGAAGTTCCCTCTGACCATCTCCGGCAGAACCCCAAGATACAATTTTATGTCCAGGCATAAGCTCCGTGGCAGGTGCGGCATATGCAGCAGAACCGCCAACCATCGCCGATCCCAATCCGAAAGCGCCCACAAGAAGTCCCCCCAGAACCTTCCTGCTCAGGCCAGAGCCCTTAGGTCCTTCAGAGGTATCTTTTATTTGTTCTAAAGTCATTATTCGAAATAACCTCAATTCATAATCTTAAATAGCAAGCAACCATAAGGTAAATGATTACGATTATCATCATAACTTTTACAAACTTATATTTAGCTGAGAATTAGCAATTAAAAGATATGGGCTAAAAATAATGAACTGAAGTAAACTATTGAGTTTTTACAGCAATACCTAATTGCGCATCATTGCGCTACGGCCAGTTAATCCACGTGAGAGAACAACAAGACAAGCGCTCGATACCCAGAAATCCAGGGGGTCAAATCCATAAACGCAGCCCAGAAAAACAAATAACCACAAACCAAGGCACTCAATGAGTAAACGCGTGTGACCAAACCGCCTCTACGACGCGTAGCCTTCGCATCTACAGCATGCATAAGAATAACATTGCCTATTCTGCAAATATCCTGATATATAAACTAGCCATAGATAAATCACAGGTTTTAACCGCTTATACTTCTGATGGCATTTACAATAATTTATCACCCAGGGCAGAAAAGATACTCCTGACAAAAGACGAAGCAGCGATAACTTACCCTGATCAGTCAGCAAAACAGGGGCTCCCGCGGAAACAGCTATACACTTAATCCACAACAGTAAAACGCACTAGGTTTCCCCACGGGTCTGCAACCACCACATCAGAACTTATCGATGTGTAGCCGAGGCCATCCCGACCAAGCCGTTTGATAAGCGCCGTGATCTCATCTGCGCTCTCCACCGTAACCGTGAGCGACCCTAGACCCAGAGCTGTTGTTCGCTCTAGAGCATTATTGCTGCTCCAGGTGTTAGTCGCGAGGTGGTGATGATATCCGCCCGCAGAATAAAATACTGCTCCGTCAATCTGGCTCGTGATATCAAATCCCAGAGAATCAGTATAAAAAGACTTAGCATCCTCCAGGTTTCCCACCTTGAGGTGGACGTGTCCCATAACGGCGTCCCTGGCCTCCTTATCCCCGAGATGCTGGGCAATAAATTGGGATGGATCAAGCACAACCGTGGTCATATCCACGCTTCCTCCATTCCACCTCCACTGATCACGCGGACGATCCACGTAGAGTTCCAAACCGTTATTGTCAGGGTCTCCGAAATAAAAAGCCTGGCTCACGCTGTGGTCAGCAGAACCCTGAAAAGACTCGGGAGCACTCTCTGCCAATCGCACCAGCGTAGTTGCCAAAGAAGCTTCATCAGGATAGAGAATGGCGGAGTGGTAGAGTCCGGGCTCAGAAGCGGTTGGGGCAGGTGAATCCAGATCTTCAACCAGGCTGATGAGCTCATTTCCGCCCAGCCCAAGCACGGTAGAATTCTCCGTCGACTCCATGACCTCAAGGCCAACCTTATTACCGTAATAGTCGCTGAGCCCCTCTACGTCACCCGTGACGATCTCAACAACACCCATCTGAGTCTTATCTCCCAAGACCCCCGAAGCCGAGGCGGGCTGCCCACTGGAAGATATCCACAACCAACCGCCGCCACCCATTAGGGCAAGAACCGTTACGGCAGTGATTCCCCAAAAAACCTTTCGTAGGCTGCGAGGATTGGGGGCTGAATTATTTTTCGAGGGGGTCATCCTTCTATATAACCACCTCTATACCCCCTTCATTCCTGTGAAAGCCCACCACAAAGAAGATTGTTCCTACCACCCCACTAGAGTGTTACTGGCTCAACAGTAGTGTAAAGCTTTCTAGAAAGATCCTATAGATGTCAAGTCGTTCCGAGGTCGGTTCTCAGATCGTGGAAAACTTCGCGTTTGATAAAGAGCTTAAGGCATCTGAACACATCTTTCTTAGAGAGACCCTCACTGAGCCTGCGCTGCATATAGTCAATGGTTCGGGCGTCGTATCGGCACCTGACTGCAGCCATCATATGGAACACACGATTGACTTTCCGGTTACAACCCCGGTGGAGTCTACGATGGCTCTTACTAGAGGACACGGATACAGGTGCGGTTCTAAACGCAGCCTCGCTATGGACCCGATCCGTCGCATCCAATTTAATGTGCAGGAGATCTCTCACTGTACGAGTCCTCCACAAGGTAAGCGGTGACACTCACGAGCAGAAGTACTCACCATCTGACTCCTGCGAGTCGTGATAACGGAACAGGCTGAGTCTGCGATTTTCCCGTATACGACACCGTAGGTGAGGCCCTGAATGAGTTTATCGAATGCTATACGATCTGGTATTCGTGAACGGTAGCACCCAGAGGAAGTCGATTCGTGGTTGGCAGAAGGGCCATTGCAAATTGATGCCAAGCACAAGACAGCGCGGTGCCTCTCTTCGTTTGGAAAAAGACACCGCGCTTTTCAAGCTATTTATATAGCCTATGTTCTGCGGTTTACTCGCAAGCCCTATCTAGTTAGGATTCCTTTGTGTTGCGACGAAGGCGAAGAACTACGCCAAGACCAGCCAATGCTGACACAAGAACTCCTGCTAGCCATCCCATATCTTCTGCACCAGTTTGGGCCAGTGCATCCGAGTTTGCCTGAGGAGCAACACTGAACGCGGGAAAAGCTCCCGCACGGAAAGCAGAATAAACAACATCCCATACGTCCCATTGTCACTTCCAGGAAAAAATAGCTAAAACTTAACCCTGTCACGAATTGACGAGAACCACCCGCAGGCGTATTGTGGGTATGCAGCACCTCGTTAGGCGAGGCTCCTGCACGAACACAGGCCACTGATCTGACGACATCGAGAGATGCCCAAGGTTAGGACAGGTCTCCCCGGTTTAAGGGGTTACCCAAAGTGGCTTCCGCAAATTTTTACTGAGCGGATAAGTCGTGCAGTGCCAAAGCTCTTACGTGGAGGTGAAGGCTACCCACTCGGCCACGGGTGTGACCGGCCTTTTGCTGTGGAGGCACGCGCATTTGCCGTGCCCACAAAACCCGAGCCTGAGGAGGTGGACCCCCGTGGACGACCCGCATAGTCGTTCTAGCTACGCCGCCGCAACCCCGCAGGGGTTTCTCCCCACGGTGATTCTCTCGCGCCAGTAGCGTCGGCTTTCACATTCTCGTTCGCGTTACCAGGGTATCTAGCCCGACGCGTTCCTCAGTGTGCGCTACACAATACTGTGCAGCGCTGTCTGAAGTGCGCCCAAAATGTAACGCATCAGCCACAAAGGCAGAAAAATGAAGTTTCCAAACGCCGCGGATCGCTCCGCAATCATCGCAGGAGCGGGCACAGTCAACGCTCCAACACCACCGAGAACACCGCGTAAAAACAACAAAAAGAATGAAACGACCGGCCAGAAAACGCTCCTCAGCGAGCAGCAGCAGCTGGCCCTGAGAGATGCGGCGATTCTGCCCTTCGACTCATCTTTAGCGCACCAAGAAACAACCATTGAGGGCCTCACCCCACGAGTTGCGGCAGAACGCCTCGAACAGTTTGGCCGAAATGAGGTCGACCACGACAAGCCGGCCCCGGCAATCGTGCAGTTTATTCGGACGTTCAAAAACCCGTTTATCATCATCCTCTCCTTTCTGCTCGTGATCATGATCTTCACCGACATCATCTGGGCCGACCCGGAAGAGGGTGTGGACTACACGGGCGTGATAACTATTGCCCTGATGGTTCTGGTGAGCGCTTCTCTCAGGTTTTGGCAGGAATTCCGTTCCGGTCGTTCCGCAGAAGCACTCAAGGCTATGGTGCGCACCACGTCGGCGGTCACGCGCTCACGGAACGGTGTCTCGGTAACTCGAGAGATTCCCATCGAGGGGATCGTTCCCGGCGACATCATCCAGCTTGCCGCGGGCGACATGATCCCCGCGGACGTGCGCATCATCCGTTCAAAAGACCTTCAGGTGAACCAATCGATGCTCACGGGAGAATCACTCCCCACAGAAAAGAGCCCCGAACACCTGGTTGCCCTCAACACCAAAGATCTTCTTGAGGCCACCAACCTGGGCTTTATGGGAACCTCTGTGGTCAGTGGTTCGGGAACCGCCGTGGTCCTCGGAACCGGAACCAATAGCTACTTTGGAAGCATGTCGTCAAGCATCACGGGTGCACGGCCCGAGACCAGCTTCGACGTGGGAATCCGCAAGGTAAGCTTCCTCCTCATCCGCTTTATGCTGGTTATGGTTCCAGTAGTCTTCATCATCAACGGAATAACCAAAGACTGGGGCAGCGCCTTCCTCTTTGGAGTCACCGTAGCGGTGGGACTCACCCCCGAAATGCTGCCGCTCATCGTGACCGCCAACCTGGCAAAGGGTGCGCAGTACATGTCCCGCCGCAAGGTTATAGTGAAGCGACTCAACAGCATCCAAAACCTTGGGGCCATGGATGTGCTCTGCACCGACAAAACCGGAACCCTCACCGAGGACCGCATCGTGTTAGAGCGCCACCTTGACCTGAAGGGAAACACAAGCGAAGAGACGCTGTTACTCGCAACCGCAAACGCACACTTCCAGACGGGTCTACGAAACCTGCTCGACCGCGCAATCATCGATGCCGCCGGCGAAGACACCCTCGACCGGGTACTCCTCACCTATGACCTGGTTGATGAGATGCCCTTCGACTTTATGCGCCGCCGGATGTCGGTGGTGGTGGGTGATAGCAAACAGCACCTCATTATCACCAAGGGTGCCGCAGAAGAGGTACTCTCAGTGTGCACCACGGAGCAGTACGACGGTGCGGTTCAAACACTCACCTCGGCCCGCAAAAAAGAGATTCGCGAGCTGATCGCCGAGAACAACTCCCTGGGAATGCGAGTGCTGGCTCTTGCCACAAAGAGCATCACGCCCATCCCACAAGAAGGATCCGAGGCCGACTACTTCACCAGCGACGAGAGCGACATGACACTCGTGGGACTCCTAGCGTTCCTCGACCCGCCCAAAGCCTCCGCCGCCGAAGCAATCAAAAGCCTCCAGAGCCACGGAACCCAGGTGAAGGTCATCACGGGTGATAACGAGCTAGTCGCCGAAACGGTGTGCCGCGACGTGGGAATCGACGTGGGAAACATCGTTCTGGGAAACCAAATCGAAGACCTGAGCGACGAAGAACTGATCGAGCTAGCCAAAAACACCACGGTTTTTGCCAAGATAAACCCCTTACAAAAAGCTCGGATCGTAGAGTCACTGCGTGCGGGTGATCACGTGGTGGGATTCCTCGGGGACGGCATTAACGATGCCGCGGCCCTGCGTGCAGCAGACGTAGGAATCTCGGTTGACACGGCGGTTGATATTGCCAAGGAATCCGCGGACATCATCCTACTCGAAAAGGATCTTACGGTTCTCGAGAAGGGTGTGCTGGAGGGGCGCCGCACCTTTGGCAACACCATGAAGTACATCAAGATGACCGCCTCCTCCAACTTTGGAAATATGTTCTCCGTGTTGGTGGCCAGCGCCATGCTGCCCTTCATCCCCATGATCCCGATTGTTGTGCTGGTGCAGAACCTGGCCTACGACCTGGCGATGCTCACCATGCCCTGGGACCGAGTAGACGACGAATACCTGAAGAAGCCACGCAAGTGGGAGACCAAGAGCATGGCACACTTCATGATTCGCATCGGGCCGATCAGCTCGATATTCGATATCACAACTTTTGCGCTCATGTGGTTTATCTTCCAGGCTAATTCGCCTGAGCACGCGGCCCTGTTCCAATCCGGATGGTTTATCGAGTCAATCATCTCGCAGACGCTGATCGTACACATGATCCGCACCCGCAAGATACCCTTCATCCAGTCGCGCGCAAGCCTGCCGGTAATGCTCGCAACGGGAGCTGTCTGCATATTTGGCCTCATCCTACCCTTCACCAACTGGGGTGCAAGCCTCGGGCTGGTGCCCCTCCCCATGTCCTACTTCCCGTGGCTCGTCGCAACCCTTCTGGCCTACTGCCTCCTCACGCAGTACTTCAAGGTGCGATTCGTCAAGAAGTTTGACACCTGGATCTAAATCGCTATAAAGATACGATCCGCAACAGGTGCGGCCCGGCTTATTCTCCCGAGCCGGGCCGCACCCTCAATTACACAAGAAAGGAATCATCATGGACATCCTCGAGTATGTTCTGCGAGCCGGAGCCGCTCTGATCCTCGGCGGTGCAATTGGGTTTGAACGCCAGTGGCGCGCACGGACCGCCGGTCTACGCACAAACGCTCTGGTTTCCCTTGGCTCCGCGCTCTTTGTATTAATGGGGGCCTTCAGCTTCAGCGGCCCCGGGGCCGACCCCACCCGTGTCGCCGCGCAGGTTGTCTCCGGCATCGGATTTCTTGGTGCCGGGGTCATCATGAAGCGGGGCAGCGGAATCTCAGGCATCAACACGGCCGCAACACTCTGGGCCTCAGCCGCCGTTGGCACCCTCGCCGGTGCCGGGATGTATACGGTGGCGGCCTTTGGGACACTCGCTGTGCTCTGCACAAACGTGCTGCTGCGCAGCCTCACCCAGCGCATGGACCGCTCACCCCTCACCCGAGGTCGTGAAGAGCCAGCCGCAGAATACAGCTTTGAGGTGATCTGCCCCGCGATCCGTGAGCCCGAAACCCGCGACCTGCTTTTTGAAGCGGTTCGGCTCACCCGGTTTAACATTCGCAAAATTGCCTCAACCGATCTTCCCAACAGCCCCAATGTGGCAATTGTGGCCACACTCCTGGCCCAGAAGCGGGACGACGAGCTGCTCGAAACGGCAATCGAACGTGTTATTACCGAACCCGCTGTCTCCAGCGTGCGCTGGTCCGTGCAGGAACACATGGATGATTAGGTTACGCCCAGCCCAACTCTTCTAACTGTTTATCGTCCAGCCCAAAATAGTGGCCAATCTCGTGCACCAGAGTTACCCGAACCCTCGCCCGTAGATCTTCAAGCGACAGGCTGTGCTGCTGAATGTTGTTCTGATAGAGAGTGATGCGATCGGGCAGTTCACCGTACCCATACATGCCACGGTTAGTGAGGGGATGCCCGCAGTATAGGCCGTAGAGTCGGGGGCGTTGCTCGGGCGGTTGGTTCTCGATAAAGATCACAACATTGTCGAGGTTGCCAAACATGGTGTCAGGAATGGCGTCGTACTCTTCCGTAACGATCTTCTCAAAATCTTCGTCGCTGATCTTTACCATGGTTCAATCCTGACACACCCGCGCCCAAGTCTGCTATCCCCGAGACTCCGCGGCCAAGAGAGCAAAAGCATCCTCCACATTGCCAAAGAAGAGCGAAGTAGCGGCCAGGTCCTGGGGGTTTTCAGAGGCACCCTGAATCGTCACCACGTAGGCATCACCCTTTTCGTCCTCCAGATACCAGGAGCCCGCCAACTCCCCGGGTGCGCTTCCACCCTTAAACGCGGTGTAGACCCAGCCATCACCGAGGGTGAGACCCGCTCCCGGATTCAACGAGAGGATGTCGCGAACAGGGGCACCCGCGTCCGTCTGTGCAACCTCCTGTAGGTAGGTATGGGCGCTGACCAGATCCGACGGGTCGGCAAACCAGTCAAGACCGTATTGCCATACCGCGTCGGTCACGTTCTCTACCGGAACGTTAAGGGGTCCGCCAGGAAGCGCTGCAAGCAGGTCGAGACGCTCGGCCCTGTTGCCTTTCTCCCACCGCTCGCGGAGGCTCTTGTCACCGGACCAGCCGAGCTGGGACACCTCACGGGAGTTCAGGAACGGGGTGTTCAGGGCGGGGTCATGGTGGCCCATAGCTTTCATCGCCGCCGTGACGGCATCACGGCCGACCCGGTTAAAGAGCAGGTCGGTAGCCGTGTTATCACTCAGCGAGATCATCTTGGCAGCGGCATCACGGACAGAAACCTGCGTTCCCTCGGCGGCGTCCTGGAGCTCACCGGGCGGCAGGCTCTTCGCGCCTTCCGTCACTGTGAGGGTATCGTCCCAGGAGAGTTCTCCACTCGCAACAGCCTCCACAACAGCACCAAGAACATAGAGCTTAAAAATAGAACCGATAGGCAACACCTTATCTCCGTGAGCGTCAAACACGCCCCCGGGGTCGTCGCCCACCCGGGTGACGGTCAAGCTCGCATCAAAGGGCAGGGCATCGATGTTCTGAGAGAGCTCTTTCCAGGAGGTCGCCGGGGTGCGGGTTTCGGTAGCCTGACCAAAAAATAGCCCGTGGATAAGGCCCTGACCATCAACCGCAATACTCATGTCGACCCCCGGTCCGCTAGAACCATACATGGTGACAATCATTTGAACCTCCGAGGTCTCCTGAACAATCGTAGGAACCCACTCCCGCTGCGCGCGGAGCCCGTTCAGAATTGCCGCCAGGTCAACCGCGGGAGCCTGATCGAGCATCACCTGCGCAAAGTGCGAGGCAACCTCCTCCGGACTCACCTCCTGTGGCCTGTTCAAGGTGTCCAACACCCACTGCCCCTGAACCCCCACAACGGTCTGCGGCAGACTTACCGGCACCCGGTTGACGGATGTGGTGGGTGCGCCCGACGGCTTGGGTTCTGTCGCCGCACAACCCGCGAAAACCAACATTCCTGCGAGCAAGGCAGCGGAGATCCGTGCCCGGCGAGAACGGAAAATAGCGCGGGAACGGGCAGCGGTTGGGGGTTGAAAGTGGCTCATCACACCTCAAGTATGACTGAAAACACTACAAGCCGGAGCTAAAAGATATCTTTATCCGGGCCGTCCCAGCAACGGGCCATCCACATTTCCCTGGCCCACGGCCCTAGGCGGGTCGATTGGTTCACTCCGAACGGTTAACGTGAAACCAATCTATAAATCAGGCTCGGCAAAGTAGGGATATCGAATCGTTCGCGCAACCCTGGCCGCCATAAAAGTACCCAGTATCACGGAGACAAGAAAGAGTGCAGCTGAGCAGACAAAAGTTGAAACCGCCATTTCTACCGGCAGCAGGAGACTAATGAAAGACCCTAAAACACCAACAACAGAGCCTCCCAGATGGGTAACCGCGCTGCAGCGTTACCACGTCTCCACGCTTCATCGGATGCCATAATCGAGGGGAGTCTCAATCCCGCTAAATTATTGATTCCCAAACGCCCGCGTGCCACTAGCTCAATGACAATCACGACAGCGGCAATAGCGTCCACAGTCACGCCCCCACCCGCCATGATCTGCACACCACCAGCTGCATGCTCCACCATTTGAGCAAGCAGATCTCGACCATCGATGCTCGCAGCGGCCTGACCCGACGTGAGAACCCTACCTAGTTCCTGGGCACGAACCTCGTCAAGAGTCGTGAGACGGAAGAAGACCTGTCTAACCCGCTAGGAACCCTAGCTACGGTCACTATTACTCACCGCTAGCGTATACCGGAAGCGACTTTTTAGAGAAGAACATCCGGGTTCGAATCCACACGCGAAGAAGTCTGAACCGCACATAAATAGCTTGCAGATCACGATCCCCCAGAAGGAACAAATCAGAAACGATCATAATTCCAGAGAAAAAAGGTAATCCCATAAAAATTCCTATACACACATGCATCGCCATAACCATAGGTAGCAGAATTATTTTAAGTAGACGACTCACCAGCACAAAAGGCAAAAATAGTTGCGCAAAAACGACCCCGTAGGTCGCGGCAACTACCACGATAGGACTCTGATAGATCAGAGAGGTCAACTCGGGCCAAGTATTGTATTCAGCGGTTCGGAGAACATAGTAGAGAGCTGTTCCATTTTGCCATTTCTCTCCCTGGACCTTATACAGGCCTGAGGCGAAATAGAGAAAGCACACTTGAGTAACGCACGCGATCAGCGCGGTATTATGCGCTACCGTACCCAGCGATGTTTTTCTCCCGACCCTTCCATTGCGACTAAACCACCTGCGACGAATTAACGAATCAAGGGAATACCGAGCAGTTACCTGCGCAAACACCAGATAGAACACAAGAATGCGCATGAGATTATCTCCCCCGTTGATGACATATGGGTTACGAATTTGCAGCGACCACAGGAGAACGTAGAAGCAGACCGTAGTAGCCCTTCCCCCCAACCCCAGCACGAAAAGCAACGCAACCACCAGCAGGGCAAAGTATAGAGTAATCCCCCATCCTTCCGCCCCAGAGAGCGCAAAAAGCGATGGCTCCCGAGACTCCCGAGACTCCGCTAAAAATAGCTCCCAGCTATAGTTCGACCCTGACCCCCAGATCTTGTCTCGAACAGGCAGGTTAACAAGCAAAAAGGCAACAACTATCGCGCCAAACCCGATACGAACAATCGCAAGAGTCCGGGTTCCGTGACGGTTTGCTGTCATCCACAGCATAAACCCACTGATGATATAACGCACTGTTAATCGTCTTCTCGCGGGATAGTGATAACTCACGGAACAACTTCATTTCCCGCAAGATCCAGCCAAGGACTCTCGCTATAGCTGGTTTTCCCCAGACCCGCGCTAACTCGTTCGGACCATCGCGGAAACTCATGATGGACAACCCGAATCTTCACTGCGTCGGGTAGAGCGCCATAGCTACTCATCATGAGCGCCATCGCTGAGGCAACAACCATCTCCAGAGCCCTACGGTAGTTTTCCTGTAGTCCTTGCGGAGCAGCGTCAAGGGTTTCTTTCTCTAAGAAAAACTCCTGCTCTTGGGCATCGGGACGCACCCCTCTAACAGCCTTATCTTCAAGGAGCGTGGAGCGCGCAGCAAAAAGTTTTGATCCCGCGCGTGAAACCATAAAACTTAAATTATCAGGAAGAAGATTGTGCAGTCGCCTCTCCAAGCCTGGGCTAGTAATATCTAAGTATTCATCAACACTCTCACCGTCAAAAGAACCCCTCACAAGAATCCCCGTATCGTACGACACCGGCTCTGGGGCGAAGAAAGCCCAATTCTGGGTAAAAAACGGTGTGGTCCACAGTGATATCGTGACACTAAACTGTTGAGAAACAGGGTTTGACGGGGCAATGTGTAAAAAAATAATTCCGAAGTGGAACAACAATAACCCCGTAGCACCAACTACAAGCAATCGAGACCAGATTCCGGGAAGAGCACTATTATTTCGAGTTGAGATTCGATCCTGGCGGGTAACTCGTGGACACATATCTAACTCCAAAGCGCAAAGGTTTTGTATCAATCAGTCTGACGTGCACGAAGCCCGTGTGGGAGTTTCAGCGCTCTCTAGGAGACTCTGAAGCGCCCACACTAATTCCCTTTAATCAAACGCAGTAGGATCTGCAGAGATAGAGCCTTTAAACTGCGGGAAGATCGGAACAAAATTAGTCGCACGTGTCACTGTATCAACAGTGAGCGTTTCCCCCGTCGCGTCTTCGACCGGCTGTGCAACTTTCCGCGGCTTCTCCACGTCAGTCCCCCGTCCGTCACCAACAGTCGCAACGTTGGCATCTAGGATCTTGTTTAGAGTGACTGCCCCGGCAACGGTGGAGAGGGTAAATCCAACTACCAAAGTTGCACCGATGAAAATTCTACTAAATGAGTATCTCATATTCTTTTCCTCAACTTATAGGATGCGATAGTTCAAGCCACTAGAGCTTTCCTAAAATATATCTGACCCTACTTTTATATATCAAATAAAAATTTTTATTATATTCAAAATTTATATAAAAGTGATGGTGCATTATGCTGCAAATCATACTCAGACATAAAGTGGTGACCGGTAAATCCAAGGCATTAAAACCACGACCAAATTTGCAAATCTTTGTGGCAAGATCACGAACTAGCCCCACACGGCATCAAGAAATTTTTCCAGGACCCCTGACATCTAGAAGAATCTCTCTATGGAATCTATCTGGGGATCAGGGGCAGATTTCCTCAGGCAGAATCAAACCCCTTACCCAGGCAGAACATTCTAGTCAAAGGGCACACCTCTCGCGGCCTGCACTGCCGCACGAACAGTGTCGGGACTCGTCACATCGTATTCGGCCACTCCCCCGCCCGGCCCGCTCGGGGTCTGCACGGCGGCCACAGTTTTTGCCGAGAGGTGGACAGCGTCGATACCGGTTGCCGCCAGTGCGGGAATAGCGTCCACAGCCACGCCCCCACCCGCCATGATCTGCACACCACCAGCTGCATGCTCCACCATTTGAGCAAGCAGATCTCGACCATCGATGCTCGCAGCGGCCTGACCCGACGTGAGAACCCTCTCTACTCCCAGGGCACGAACCTCGTCAAGAGCCGTGAGTGGGTCCGGAACAATATCAAGGGCCCGGTGAAAAGTGACCGTGAGATCCTCCGCCACCTCCACAAGAGTGCGGATGGCCCGAACATCAATCGAGCGATCCTCCAGAAGCGCCCCGATGACAACACCCGCCGCACCCACAGCCTTAACCGCCCGAATGTCACGCACCATGGTTGCGATCTCCATATTGTCGTAGACAAACCCGCCGGGACGCGGGCGAATCAGGACGTGGACAAAATCATCACGCCCCGCGCCCGTTGCTGCCGCTACAGCGCCCTCAATGGTTCCCAGCGAAGGGGTCAATCCTCCCGTGACCAATGCACTACACAATTCAATCCGGGTGGCTCCGCCGCTGAGGGCAATATCAGCCCCCGCAACGTCCTGAACCGCTATCTCAACCGCCAGCTGGGTACCCATCAAGACCTCTCACAATAAGTTCTCCCCATAGCTCATGCATAGGGGGCTCAAAACAGCCTAGCCGTCTGAAGCTGCCTGCAATTCCCTGATCACAATTTTTGTCTGCCCCAGCATCACCCGCATGACGCGCGCCACGCGCTCCGGGTTGTCCTGCGAGAGCAACGTTCCCAAGATGGGCGGAACAATCTGCCACGACACCCCATACCTGTCTTTGAGCCACCCACACTGACCAGGAGACCCGCCGTCTGCCGTCAACGCGTTCCACAGGTGATCAATTTCCTGCTGCGTATGCGCATCTACGGTAAAGGAAACCGCCTCGGTAAACTCCACATGAGGCCCCCCGTTAAGCGCACTAAATTTCACCCCGTCAAGCTCAAAAATTACGGTCAGAGCCGTTCCCTCGGGTAGTGGCGCTCCCTCACCGTAATAGCTTGTCTCTAAAATGCGTGAATTTTTGAAAACCGAAACATAAAACTTTGCGGCCTCTTCGCCATTATCGTTAAACCAGAGTGTCGGAAATATGTTCTGCATGTCTCTCCCTTGGAAAGCGTAGACCATCGATGATAACGTGCTACTCATCCTAACCCTCGATTGACGCGGGTGAGGAGCGAGAACCCCAAAGCCCAAAAACCTTTACACCAGGTCCTTGCGCAAAACCACAAAGTGCAGTGAGGGAAGTTGGGGGGATCCAGCAGAAGGATCGTCGTAAGGGAACGGCATGGTCACTCCGGTTTTACGATAGCCCCGGCGCTCATAAAACTCAATGAGCTCATCGCGTCCGCCAATAACACCGAGCTCCATACGCAGAATGTTCCAGGCCGCGGCGGCGTAGCTTTCGGCCTCCGCCATCAATTTCTTGCCGATTCCCAATCCCTGAAGATCGGGCCTCACCGCAAACATCCCGAGATAACCGGTTGATTCACTGGCCCTCTTCGTGTGAACGCACCCCACGATTTCAGCACCGCGTGTTATCAACACCATCTCACTATCGGCATCCTGAAGGTTACCCCTGATGGCTTCCACCGTGGTTCGTGGCCCATGAACCAGATCGGCCTCCGTGGTCCATCCGCTTCTGCTGGACTCACCACGATAAGCCGAGGTAATGAGAACAAGGAGGGCTTCGGCGTCCTCGAGGATCGCTAGCCTTGAGGAAAGCACATTCATCAGTCTTTTGCTGCGGGCTGGGTGCTCGCAATGTGCTCGTGATGCTTGATAACCTCGGCAACCACAAAGTTAAACCACTTCTCAGCAAAGGCAGGATCGAGGTTGGATTCTTCTGCAAGCCTGCGCAGGCGCTTAATCTGCCGTTCTTCTCGCGCCGGGTCGGCGGGAGGCAGGTTATGCTTTGCTTTCAGCTCCCCCACCTGCTGCGTGCAGCGAAACCGCTCGGCCAGCATATGAATCAACGCAGCATCGATATTATCGATGCTGTTACGCAAAGCCTGTAGCTGCGCGGGAACTAAATCGTTCATCAGCTCTCCTTTGATCGGGTATCCTGTCAGTTTATTACGCACCCGCGCCCACACACTGATATTTTTCCCGTACCCGGGCACAATTCCCGTGATCCTCGCAGATAGGCTCCGCCAGGACTCACCCCACCAATGCGGGGAAAAGACGCACCCTAATCGAGCAGATCGTGCAGAACCACAACCTGTTCACGCTCCGGCCCCACACCGATTGCCGAGAAACGAGCCCCGCTCATCTTCTCAAGCGTACGCACGTATTTCTGAGCGTTCTCGGGCAAATCTTCAAACTTACGGGCACCCGTGATGTCTTCTGACCAACCCGGGAATTCCTCATAAATAGGCTTGGCATGATGGAAATCCGTCTGATTCACGGGCATCTCATCGTAGCGCACGCCATCAACATCGTAGGCGACACAAACCGGAATCTTTTCCAGGCCTGAAAGCACGTCGAGCTTGGTGAGCACGTAGTCCGTCACCCCGTTAATGCGGGTGTTGTAGCGCGCGATGGGGGCGTCGTACCAGCCACAGCGGCGTGGACGACCGGTGGTGGTTCCAAACTCAAAACCGTTGTCGCGCAGATAGTCGCCCCACTCGTCAAAGAGCTCGGTGGGGAACGGACCCGAACCAACCCGGGTGGTGTATGCCTTGATCACGGCGATCACCCGTTCGATGCGCGAGGGGGCGATACCCGCACCGGTTGCAGCACCACCCGCGGTGGCGCTTGACGACGTCACAAACGGGTAGGTGCCGTGATCCACGTCAAGCATGGTGGCCTGACCCGCCTCAAAAAGAACCGTCTTACCCCGGTCGAGCGCCTCGTTAATCTCGTAGGAGGTGTCGGCCACCATGGGACGCAGGCGCTCGGCGTAGCTCAATAGCTCGTCCACAATCTCGTCGACCGTAATGGCACGACGGTTGTATACCTTCACCAGAAGCTGATTCTTTTGCTCCAGCGCACCCTCCACCTTCTGACGCAGAATATTTTCGTCAAAGAGATCTTGAATACGGATACCAACCCGATTGATCTTATCGGCGTAGGCCGGGCCAATACCGCGACCGGTGGTGCCAATCTGGCGCTTACCCAGAAAACGCTCCGTGACCCTGTCAAGCGTGCGATGGTAGTGCGTGATCACGTGCGCGTTGGCACTCACGCGCAGCCGCGACACGTCAACACCGCGAGCCGCGAGCGCATCCAGCTCTTCAAAAAGTACTTCTATGTCAACAACAACACCGTTTGCAATAACGGGGATCACTCCCGGAGTGAGGATACCGGAGGGGAGCAGGTGCAGGGCATACTTCTCATTGCCCACCACCACCGTGTGTCCGGCATTGTTTCCGCCGTTAAACTTGACCACGTACTCAACGCGGCTTCCGAGAAGATCTGTTGCTCGTCCCTTACCCTCGTCACCCCACTGGGCACCAATAATCAATACGGCAGGCATTTACTCTCCCCTGTCTAGGTGTGCAATAACGTCGGGATCTGCACCATTCAAAAATTCGGTGAGACGTGTAATTTCTGGTTCCTCACCGATCTCTGCGGCGGAGCGACGAAGAGCGTACAGTGCGCGCAACACTCCGCGGTTGGGCTCGTGCGACCACGGTATAGGCCCCTGCCCCTTCCATCCGGCCCGACGAAGAGAGTCTAGCCCACGGTGGTACGCAACGCGAGCGTAAGCATAGGCGGGCAGGGTCTCGCCCCGCGCATGCGCGTCCTCGGCCAACCTGGCCCAAGCGAGCGATGAAGCGGGGTGGGCACGTGCTATCTCTGCGACGGGGGTGCCGTTTGCAATCGCCTCGAGCACGTCGTCTTCGGCAGGCAAATACGTGGGCGGAATGCCCAGCAGGTTATCTAGGGTCACACTCCATGCTATCCCACGACCGCCTCACGCGCCGTTTTTAGTGTGCTGCGTTACCCACGAAAACATGGCCACCGCGGCCGCAGCGGAGGCGTTGAGGGAGCGGGTTGATCCATACTGGGTGATCTCCACCACGGCATCCGCAGCGTTGATTGCCTCGGGAGAAAGCCCGGGACCCTCCTGACCAAAAAGCATAATGCACTCTTCGGGCCAGTTAAAGGTCTCCATGGGTACACACCCGGGCACGTTATCAATCGCGATAAGGGGAATCTCCCGCTCACCTGCCCACGCCACCAGGTCCTCCACGGTAGCGTGGTTCAGAACGTGCTGGTAGCGATCCGTCACCATAGCCCCGCGCTTGTTCCAGCGTTTACGGCCCACAATGTGAACGGTATCGGCCGCAAACGCGTTGGCGCTACGAACGATTGACCCGATATTCATATCGTGCTGCCAATTCTCAATCGCCACGTGAAACGAGTGCCGATGCTCATCAAGATCCGCAATGATGGCATCCATCTTCCAGTAGCGATACCGATCGATCACGTTGCGCGTGTCACCAAATTGGAGAAGCTCAGTGTCGTAGTGATCACCCTCCGGCCACTCTGCCGGGCCCCCGGGCCACGGCCCAACACCGGCGGTAGACAACTCGTGCGTTGGTGAAGAATTCATTCGCCTATTCTGCCATTCGTGCTCGTCGGAGACGAATCGATGTGCTGTGAGAAAACGGTCATTACCGACCGTGTAGAACGCTCTGTCGTGTGTGAGGGTCACATTTTTCCTGTGAGATCGGCTTCTTTTCAGTAGACTCGGCATCAACACCCCGATCACTGGAGAGCAGATGACGCCCTCGTCTCAATCCGACCCCTCAGCCCCGGGTACACCACTACCCAAGGCCCAGGCTAGCTCCGTCAAGCAAGCCGGGTCCGCCAGACCTACCAGACCCGGTGCATCCACCAGACCCGTGTCCGATATCGTACAGCGAGCACAGCAAAGCGGCCGTGATCTGGTGATCGATGCTGCGCGGGTTTTCTGCTTGGTTCTTGTGGTGATCCTCCACACCCTGATGGTGGGCCTCTACTATTCACACGGCGAGATCGCCCAGATAAACCCGCTGGAGCGCGAAGCGTGGTTTCCGCTGGCCTCGTGGGTGGGACAGATCATGCCCCTCTTCTTTGTGGTGGGAGGGTTTGCGGGCATCACTTCCTGGCGCAGGGCGGAAGCTAGCGGCGATACCCCCACCCGTTATCTGCGGAGGCGGCTCATACGGGTGTTGCGCCCCACCATTCCTCTCCTCCTCTTTCTTACCACCGTGTTCTGGGCAGCGTACTTAGCGGGGGTTCCGCGTAAACTTGTCGACCTTACGGCCCTCGGGGCCGGGCTTCCTCTCTGGTTCCTCGCCGCCTACATCCTGACACAAGCATTTTTGCCTCTCACCGCTCGACTTCACTCACGCCATCCGGTAGTACTTTTTCTTTCCCTGTGTCTGGCCGCAATTCTGGTAGACACTGCGCGCTTCACCTCGGGATTTGTCGAGCTGGGTCTCCCTAATCTTCTTTTTGTGTGGCTCGCGGTGCAGCAGCTCGGTTTCTTTTACGCGGACGGGCAATTTCGCGAGCGCTCCCGCGGGGTGCTCGTCGCGGTTATCCTCGTCGTTTATGGGGTCATCACAGCACTCACCTTTGGAACCGGAATATACCCGGTCGATATGCTCAGGAACCTCAACCCGGCAACCGTGCCGCTGATCCTGCTGGGGATAGCCCAGATCTGCCTGCTACAGCTCCTCTACCCCGCGGTCTCTCGCCTCATGAGGATTGGGGCGGTGGTCGCGGCGTGCGTTCTTGTCGGTAGCCGGGCAATGACAATTTATCTGTGGCACCTTCCCATCATTATTGCTCTGGCGGGAAGCGGTTTCCTCTTGGGGATCGACA
This sequence comes from Lysinibacter sp. HNR, assembly GCF_029760935.1. Lineage (NCBI taxonomy): Bacteria > Bacillati > Actinomycetota > Actinomycetes > Micrococcales > Microbacteriaceae > Lysinibacter > Lysinibacter sp. HNR. Next base: position 2,682,625 of record NZ_CP121684.1, read on the forward strand.
CCACAACCCCCGGGTCGGGCCTGTGGTGGGCAACCCGGCCGATTCTCCTAGTGACCGCCGGTATTGTTGTACTGGGTGTGAGCTGGATACTGCGGCGCTGGGAGACGCCCCCGGCCCGATTGCCTGGCTCCCACACCGCACGGCAGGCCGTCTGGCTTGCGACGATACTATCCACCGCGGTTTTTGTCGCACAGATTCAATGGGGACTCAGCCTGGCGCTCACCCCCGTTGCTCTGGGTGTCGTCACCCTCTCGTATTTTCTTGTTGTACCACCACGATTACAGAAGGGTATTTCATGATCCACGCAGTATCAGCCGCAACCGCAGGTGGCCCCGAGGTGCTTGCCCCGACCGATATCCCGCTCCCCACCCTGGGGCCGGGACAAGTGCTTGTACGCACTCATACCACGGGGGTCAACTTCATTGAGACCTACCAGCGCTCGGGGATATACCCGGTTTCCTTCCCATTTATACCGGGCACGGAGGCGTCCGGAACCGTTGAAGCGGTGGGTGAGGGGGTGGTCTCCCTGACCGTCGGAAACCGGGTGGCCACCTGCCAGGCCTCCGAAACCTACGCGGACGTATTCGTTGTGGATGAGGATCGGGTGTTCCCTGTTCCTCCTACGATTGACCTGGAAACAGCTGCGGCCATCCCGCTCCAGGGCCTCACCGCGCACTACCTCTGCACCTCGGTGCACCCGGCTTCTCCGGGAGAAACCGCACTCGTCCACGCCGGTGCCGGTGGTGTAGGACTGCTCCTCACCCAACTCCTTGTCTCCAGAGGGGTCACGGTGATCACCACCACCTCCACACCGCAAAAGGCAGAACTGAGTAGGCAGGCAGGCGCCACCCACACCATTGGTTACGATAACTTTGCAGCAACAGTGAGGGAGCTCACCGACGGAGAGGGGGTAAACGTTGTCTACGACGGTGTGGGAAAAACGACGTTTGACGGCTCCCTGGCAAGCCTGCGTATTCGCGGCACTCTAGCGCTCTTTGGAGGGGCCTCCGGACAGGTTCCGCCCTTCGATCTGCAGCGCCTTAACGCGGCGGGATCACTCAGCATCACACGCCCGACACTGGGACACTTCCTCCTCACCCCGGAAGAGCGCTCCTGGCGATACAATGAAGTCTTTAACGCGGTCACGCGCGGAGAGCTCCGGATACGCATCGGCACACGTTTTCCCCTGAGCGAGGCGGCAGACGCCCACCGAGCACTTGAATCAGGCACCACACACGGCAAGACTATTCTGACCCGTTAGGGTTGTCGCGGACTCGTCACTTCTTAACGTCCCGGTACGAACCGGGCGCGATCACCCCTACTCAAATGAGCGGAAGAAAAGCTTTGCAACGGTCTGCACCTCGTCGGGCGTGAGGGGATGACTACTCTTGCGACCGTTGCGCACCTCGGTAAGGCTACTGCCGCTGAGAACCTGATGCCCGGTGGGTGTGGGAAGCGCGACCAACAGGCCACGGTTAAAGGTTGACTCGGGCCGGTTGGCAATCGCCTCCCGGACCTCATCCAGTTGGGCGGGGTCGCTCACCACATCGTCCGTGGCAAAACCATAACCGTTTTTCCACTCCTCCCCCGGGGTTCTCAACTGCAGCATGTATTCCGAACCCATCACCTCCCGGGCCACACGGTAACTGCCGTGCGGGGTGCTCACGGTTGATCCATCAAGCGGTACCAAGCCGAGCGGCTGCTTTAACCCAAATCCGACATCCGCTACGTATTCCTTACCGTCAAGCATCACAATGGTGGATACGTGGGTGCGCGGCAGCACAAACCAATCTTCGGTCTTCGCATCGACAATTGTGGCACGGATCACCCGCACATCCAGGTGATTCGCTCGTAAAGCCAGGGCGAGCATTGGATTGGTTTCGTAGCAGAGACCCCCCTCCCAGCGGTCCACTATCTTTGCGGTCAGGCTGTCCGGATCAACCCGAGGATAGTCGGGGTCGGTGAGTGCCAGGTTTTCAAAAGGGATACTGCGGCCAACCGCCACAAGAAAATCGTCAAGCGTCTTGCGATTGAGCGGGGAGGAGCCGAAACCAATCCGCCGGCGAAAGCGGGTATCGAGCTCCAGTGGTGCGGGTGAGTCAAGCCAGGTAGAAGACATGGGGTTCCTTTTCATGGTGCCAGTAAATCTCAACTACAACCTGGGGGATCATATTCCCTCAACCCCATAGAACTATTCCACGAGTGTCACCGCAGGGCCAAGGGCTGTTTGCACAGCTTGTTTTCGTTCGCTCACGCTCGCCTGAAAATTGGATGCTGAGAGAGCGCCTTCCGCGTCCTTCAGCGGATAGATCATCAGGTTCTTCCTCGCGGAGAGGTTTTGTGCGGCCTGATCTGCCGCACTCCACTCGTAGCTCATGTAGGTGGGGATGAAGCGGGGGTTGGTTACCCTATATCCGTCTGGCTTGTTACCCTCGATATCAAATTGGGCGACGCCACCCGTGAGCTGATCCAGTTCAAGCTGGGTGGAGAGCATATTGCCAATCGAATACCACACCAGGGTTTTACCCCCGTCGGGCCTGTCCAGCCAGGTGGTTTCTTGCAGCACGTGGGGTCCCGTCCCAATAACCACGTCAACACCCATATCGGCCAGACGTTTGGAGTAGTCGCGCTGCGGCCCGTCTATCTGAGTTGTATTTTCGGTACCCCAGTGCATCGAAACCATCACAATATCCGCGTTTTGTCGCGCGGTTTTCACCAGGCGCTCAAAAACTGCGGTGTTGCCAAAGAGGTTTACGTTAAAGCTCTCACCGCCCGCGTTATTGTATTCGGCGAAGGCTACAAAGGCCACCCGCACACCCTTGACCTCCGCATAGGCAATATTGTTCTGCTGCTCCTCAGCGCTGCGATTGGCACCACTCACCATTTGGGCATCGAGTCCATCCCAGACGTCAAGCGTGGCGTTAATCGCGTCCTGTCCGCGATCAGCCATGTGATTATTAGCCAGATTGATGGTGTCGCACTTGGCCGCCTGACGCAGGTCACGGGCAAAATCGGTGGGTGCGTTAAAGGTGGGATATCCGGTAATCCCAAAATCTTTGCCTCCGCTGGGAACCTCCTGGTTACAGAACACCAGATCCGAACTCTCGTAAAGAGGGGAGATTTTCTGGAAAAACTGACCGTAGTCGTAGGTTCCGTCGGACTTCAGCGCATTGGCATTAACCGAGTCGTGCGGCAACATGTCGCCCATCGCCGAGACTGTGACCCGTCCCGTCTCCGCGGGTGAAGTTACCGAAGGTGTCGGTGCCTGAGCGGAAGCCACAGCGGTTGGAAGGGGCGCGCCCTCTCCCATGTTTTGGAGCCCCCAATACACTCCCCCGCCCATTCCTGCCAATACCAAAACCGTGGCTGCCGCAATGAGAGTGGTGCGGAGAGGACGGCGCGGTGAACCGCCCTCCGAAGTCGTGGCAGGCTGATTTATCATCCACTCACCCTACTGTGAAAAAGTGTATATTTTCCGATAAACGCAAAAGTCACTAGCAGACTTCCTTCACAAATGACAAAACTCACGCTTCTTTCGGGATGCCTGGTGGTTGATACCAGCTACAACCAGTAGGTTGGTTCCATGTCATCGGCGCTCACTGCTCTAAAAAGGTTTCGTACGGCCACACTCATCACAACCGCCCTCGCGACAATCACCCTGATCACGGCGTGCGCGGAACCCAAGAGTCCGCAAGATCCAGGCGTTCTCTCCACATCAGCACCCGCCGTCACCCCAGCCCCCACAGAGGCACCAGCGTTCGACATCACAAAAAAATCTATTGATGATCCCACCTCTCTCTGGGTTATCAGCAACAAGACGCGGCCCCTCACCCCCATTGACTTTGCACCCTCAGACACCTCGATGCCCGAGGGAATACCCAACGAGTTTTCTCAGCCACTCCGTGAACCCGCCTCCCGCGCGCTGGAACAACTCTACGCGGACGCAACGGAGGCCGGTCTTGAACTGCGCATCACAAGCGCCTACAGAGACTATGCAACGCAAGAAAATCTCTATAACATCTATACCTCTCGAGACGGCCAGGAGGCCGCCGATACGTATTCAGCCCGACCAGGCTACTCGGAGCATCAGACTGGACTCGCCGTTGATCTGGACGACAGCGGGGGCTGCTATGTAAAGGCCTGCTTTGCGGACACTCCGGCGGGTATCTGGCTCGCGGAAAACGCCCCCAACTACGGTTTTATCCTGCGCTACCCGCAGGGCAAGGAATCGATAACAGGATTCACCTTTGAGCCGTGGCACTTTCGCTACGTTGGCCCCGAACTGGCTCAAGAAATGAAACGAACGGATGTGGCCACCATGGAAGAGTTCTTCGACCTCCCCCCGGCACCATCGTATAAATAACCCGAGACACACGGGCAAGAAATCCGGCTTCAAGGATAACAACCGTGGGTGGCGGGCAGTCCCGAGGTATGACAATGAGCCGCTAAATTTCCACCGCACACAAATATCTTTGAGGCACAAAAAAGCCCCGAAAAAACCTGGGGGGACAGGTTTTTTCGGGGCCTGGCCGCTCTACCATCAACGTTCGGATATTAGATTGGGGATTGATCTCCAAACCGTGATGTTTATAAAGAACAGCGGCCACTGGTTTTCCGGCGTTAAGCATCAGAAAACCAAACCTAAAAATTAGGAAGCTACCTTTAATATTTAGTTGTTACTGTTAAAGAGTCTGAATTATCGTATTCCTTACGCATATTCTAAAAAAAATTTTAATATCTTATCTTAGCAAGACTTTATTGTCTGACAACGCATGTGTCCATCTCCTTTACCTTCTGTTTCGCTCGCCCCCGTTTCAACGCAATACAAAAGAGAGTTCTATACCGCACACCCCGTCACTTCAAAACAGCCCAAAAAAGCAATTTTCACCCCTCATTGAGTAAAGAGTTCGCAACCAAAGAAATATTACGCGACTCTTAAAAATGCGCAAGAATCTCCCAGCAACAAGCCCTAATCCCCTCAGATACAACCGTTCTCGTCAACACACACCAACAATAACACCGCGATTACAAACCGGCCCCTAACTCACATGAACGGTAGGTCGACGCCTGATATCGGACTCAGCCTCACGAATAACCTCACGTGTCATCGGTGCAATTTCCCCACTACCAACAAAAAGAAACTTCAACATATTGGAAATAGGGTTGCTCTCGGTCCACCGAAAATATACTTCAGGAACAACAGAGGTCTCATCACGGATCGCGAAGAGCACCGCGGCAATGGTGTTGGGAATATTTCCACTACTCACTCGCAAAACCCGGTAGCCGTGAAGGGTACTCCCCTCCACCACTAGATCCTCCTCAAAATCTGAGGTATCTGTCACCCGAACCTGCAATAGTATTGGCGGTGCATTTCGGGGGAAAAGCGAATCACGCCTGGCCTCCAAAATCTTTCGCTTGTAATCTGGAATCTGCCCGATGTGAGGTTCCACCGCGATCACCCTGATCTTGCCTCGCACCGCGTCTTCCCGCACAAACTCCAAGGCTTGTGCATCCAGAGTCACGCTCTGGGCACGCACTTCAAACGAGCGACGCATACGGGAGATGAGAGACACCACCAAAATACCCGCAATGAAAAAACTAGCGATTCTGAGACCATCCGGCCTCTCAAAGATATTCAACACGGTGGTATAAAGAAAAGCCAGCGTCACCAACAGGAAAGCGATAAAAGCACCCCTCTGCCGCTTCCGCAACGCAGAAATTGTCACCGCGACGGAGGCCGAACTGATTAAGACCAGCACCCCCGTCGCATACGCCCCACCCTGGGCATCAACATCCGCCTGGAAAATAATCGTGACAAAAAAGGCAATAGCAGTAAATACCAAAACCAAGGGTCGAACCGCACGCGCCCACTGCGGAGCCATACCAAAACGCGGAAGGTAGCGCGGCACCAGGTTAAGCAGACCCGCCATTGCCGAAGCTCCCGCAAACCACAGGATAGCGATGGTGCTGACATCGTACAGGGTGCCCCACACGGGGCCAAGGTACTCGTGCGCAAGATAGGCCAGGGCACGACCGTTTGCCTTTCCACCGGGCTGAAACTCATGCTGAGGGATCAGCAGAGTAGTGAGAAAGCTCGACGAGAGCAAAAAGACGCTCATAGTGAGAGCAGCAGCGGTGAGCAGACGCTTCGCCCCCACGATGCGACCGAGGGGACGCTCCTCCGTATCCCCCTTATCCCCACGAATCTGTGGCATCACCGCCACACCCGTTTCAAAACCAGACAGCCCCAGCGCAAGCTTCGGAAACACGATAAGGGCAAAAGCCGCCGCGAGCCACGGGTTGCTGTGCTGCGCAGTGAGCGCAGCCCACCAATCGGTGATGACAACCGGACTGTGAGCCACACGGACCGTCGCTGCAATAATCACAGCAACGTTCAGGGCAAGATAGGCCGCAACCAAAATGACCGCCACGCCAATGGCCTCTTTAAACCCGCGCAAAAAGATAAACGCAAGAGCCGAGATAAGCACCAGGGTAATAGGTACCTCGTTACCACTGAACCAGGAGGGAGCAAAAGGGTTCTCAACGGCGTGAGCCGTGGCGTCCGAAGCGGAGAGCGTGATGGTGATCATAAAGTCGGTCGCAGCGAACCCCAGCAAAACGAGTACAAAGATCTTGCCTGTCCACCAGGGAAGCAGGTGTTCCAACATGGCAATAGAACCCGACCCGTGGGGGCTCTCACGCGCAACACGACGGTACACGGGAAGTGCACCAGCAAGGGTCAGTAACACAAGAACTATAGTGGCAAAAGGCGAAAGCAACCCTGCGGCCAACGCCGCTATGGCGGGTTGGTATCCCAGCGTAGAAAAATAGTCCACCCCTGAAAGACACATCACCCGCCACCAGGAATGGGGCTTTCTCACCACTTGAGCGTGAGGGCCCTGATGCGAACCGTGATCGTCAATAAGTCCGGAAAGAAGCCACGAGCGGAATCGACGCCTGCCCTCTCCTCCGTGACTCATCTTTGTTATCCTCTCAGGCGTGCAACAGCCGCTCCTGCCCGTTACACACCATTGTGATCGGTCTATCACATGTTCCTGCCCCAGCCTAGCGAGACTAATCTCCGGCCACAAACAATAAACACACAAACGGCACCTCCCCTATGCGGGTGCCGTTTGTGTGTTCTATGCGGAGACTCAGAGGGCTGCCTCCGTATCTGCACCGGGCAAGTTACCCCTAAGACGCGTTTGCCTCTTCGGTGAGGATAAGAGCACCAGCCGTGGCACATCCCTCGTCAACCATTCCATCGGGTGCCCCACCCACGCCGATGCCAGCAATGTTTGCGTTACCCAGCTTGATCGGAACCCCACCCGGCAGGAACAAGGTGCCGTCGAGATCACGCAGAAGCTGGGCGCCATCATTAACACGCTGGGCGAGCTCGGAGGTATTCACGCCCCAGGCAGCAGCGGTGTAACCCTTCTGAGTTGCAGCGTCAATGGTGTGGGCCGCGGCGCCATCTCCACGCAGCAGAGCCTGGACCTGACCGTAGCGGTCAACAACGGCCACCGTCACAAATCCCACGCCGTCGGCGCGACACTGATCAAGGGCAGCCTGCGCCGCAGCCATCGCAGAATCGGCGCTTAAACGAGGAACCTGCATGGTGTGTGACTCATTAGCGTCAACAGCAGGAGCGGCAGAAACTGCCGGCTCGGCAGCCGAGTTTGAACCTTCTGTGGCACACGCGGCCAGGGTGCCAACCAGTGCAAAGCTGGCGGTGAGAGCTCCCAGGCGGCGAATAAGGTGTGAGGTTTTCATGAGTGACTCCTTGGTGTTGGATAATTACTTATACACACAGTCTGATTCCGGAGGCCCGGGAGACACATCACCCGATACGTACCGTCCCTAATCAGCCTCCTCGACGGCGAGGCGTCCTCCGTTTGGAGGATGCGTTAAAAACCCAAAAAATTCTATGATTGTGTCAGCTTTAGTTAGGCAAGGTGGTGAGGGGTGTCTCGGCGCAAAACCAATTTTGATCGAGCAGGATCCTCCTCCCTGGTCACCCTGATTGACCTGGCCTTTTATGCGCTCCTTGTTACTTCAGCTGGACGCTATCTCAGCAGCCACGGTCTCGATGGAGCGTGGTACTGGGTGGCCGCGCTCAGCTCGGTTCTTGCGGTCGCCTACGCTTCTCTCCGCTGGCTACCCCCGCGAGGGGCGGCCGTCGGATCTCTCGTGGTTCTCTCACTGTGGAGTGCGCTCGTTTTTCTCGCGCCCAGCTTTTGGTGGTGCGCATTCTCCCTCTTTTTTATCAGCCGCAGACGCCTTCCCCGCTCCCTGTCGATCATTACGGTGGGCATTATTACAACTGTCACGGTGTGGGCGCTGACCGCCCTCGCAAGAAACGTTGAGTGGACCATACCGGTGGGGGCCATTGTTATTGCCATACTGCTCAACTCCGTCTACAGCCGCATTGATCGCGATAACGTAAAACTCGAACGGCTCATTTCCGATCAGATCCGCACCCGAGAACAGCTGGCTTCAACAGAGCATCAGGCAGGTATGCTGGCGGAGCGGCAACGCATCTCACACGAGCTTCACGATACCGTTACCCAGGGCCTTACCAGCTCACTACTCATGATGGAAGCCTCGCTACAAACCTGGGAGTCTTCTCCCGACGATGCCCGTAGCAGCCTGGCCATTGCCACCAACACCGTTCGCGCCAACCTTGAGGAGACCCGCAACATGGTGCACCAGCTCGGCTCCCCGCGACTCGACGGGGTCAGCCTCTCCGCCGCCCTACAGAGGCTCACCGACGAACTACCCGGGGCAGAGTGCTACGTCGAGGGGGAACCCTATCAACTCGACGAGGATACCACCCACGCGGTACTCAGAATAAGCCAGAGCGCCTTAGAAAACGTTCGCCAGCATGCACAAGCGAAACAGGTCCGGCTCACACTCACCTACCTTCCCAAACAGGTAAACCTCGACATTCTCGACGATGGCGTGGGCTTTGTCCCCGACCAAACGGCCACTCCCTCAGCGCGCGGCGGCTACGGCCTCCGCGCGATGCAGCAGCGTGTCGATACGCTCGGGGGCATTTTTACCATTGAAAGCACACCGGGAGAGGGAACCGCCATAGCCGCGCAGTTTCCCACCGCACCGATCACCTCAAATCACTTCGACTCCATCCCCTACAGGGCCGCATCATGATCCGCGTTTTACTAGTGGATGACCATGCGGTAGTGCGGGCGGGCCTCCGACTCATGCTTGAGACTCAGCCCGATATTGAGGTGGTGGGCGAAGCGGCAAGTGGCGAAGAGGCCGTCGCGCTCCTCATGCACAATCCATCCGATCTGGTGCTACTTGATCTTGAGATGGGTGTCGGTATGGACGGGATAGCCACCACCAAACTCCTACGGGAGACCTACCCCAGCATACAGGTCCTCATCTTTACCACCTACGACACCGACGCCGATATCGTGAGAGCGGTCGATTCAGGAGCAATCGGGTACGTCCTTAAAGCCTCACTGCCCGAGGAGATATTCCGTGCCATTCGCGCAGGAGCCTGTGGAGAAAGCGTGCTGTCCCCACCCGTAGCGTCCCGCATCATGCAGCAACTCCAAAACCCACAGGAAGCACTCACCCCGCGAGAAGCAGAAATTCTCGAGCAGCTCTCCAGCGGGCTCAGCAACAAAGAGCTGGGACGACGCCTCTTTATCAGCGAAACCACCGTTAAAACACATCTTGCCCACATCTACACAAAGCTTGGAGCAGATGGACGCGGCTCCGCCATAGCCATTGCCACCCAACGCGGAATCATACGCCCGCCCAAAGCTCAAACCGAAAAAACCTAAACAGCAACAAGAAGGACACAGGATCGCACACTCCACTTAGGAAATCTATACGGTTAAAATGTCTACATGAGCACCCCTGAAAAAGCCATTACCCTGCGAAAACTGTATGAAGATCCCCGTATCTTACGCGTTGTTAACGTGTGGGATGTGATCAGCGCCCAGAACATCTCCCGCCTGCCCGATACCCACGCGCTCGCCACCGCGGGACACTCAATCGCCTCTAGCCACGGGTATCAAGACGGCCAGATTCCCCGTGACCTCATGCTTTCCATAGTGGAACGTATCGTACAGAGCACGGATCTTCCGGTAACGGCTGACCTCGACGACGGCTACGGGGATGTGGGTGAAACCGTTCGCCGGGCAATCGATGTGGGCATCGTTGGCGCAAATATTGAGGATCGCCTCAGGCCGCTTGCCGATGCGGTGGCCAACGTGTCGAGTGCCGTTGCCGCGGGTGAGGCCGCGGGCGTTGACTTTGTCTTGAACGCTCGTACCGATGCCTTTCCCTTGGGTGGGGATCGCCCACTCGACACCATCATCGCCGACGCCATTGAACGCGGAAGGGCTTATCTCGATGCGGGAGCCACCGCCATATTCGTGCCGGGACCGGTTACACCTGAGATCGCAGAGCGTCTTGTCAACGGGCTTGGGGAGCGTAAACTCAGCGTTATCGGACTGCCGGGAATGCCCGAGGCCGCAGCATACGAGGCCATCGGGGTCGCACGTATTTCATACGGGCCCTTCCCTCAACGTGTGGCGCTGCGAGCGCTCAACGACCTGGCCGCTGCAATTTATGCACACGGCGGCGTCCCCGAGGACACTCCCGCCCTGAACTAAATCAGGCGGCATCCGCTCTCAGCCAAGCCAAACGGCACCCTGTCCTCAACAACCCTCCCGTGTGACGGCCAATGTGATTACACTCAGATACATGACCGCCACACAGCTTGTTGTTAGTCTTCCCGGAACCGAGTTGCACGATCTGCTCGTGCGCGATGGGCTCCCCGAGGGGGTTACCCTCATTCGCTGGGATCTTGACGGACCCGCACCCACAGACCACATCGACATCGTGGTTCCCCCCTACATGACCTCGGTCACAAGGCTTGCCCACCTCGAAGGGGTCACAACCCGCCTGGTTCAGAAACAATCGATCGGTTACGACGGGGCTGCAGATTACCTTCCACCCGGCAATACTCTCGCCAACGCCGCCTCAGTACACGAATCCGCCACCGCCGAACTCACCCTCGCCCTCATCCTGGCCATGCAGCGCGGGCTCCCCGACTTTATCCGGGGCGCGAAGCGTGGAGCATGGGATCAGACACAGCGAGACGGCCTTGCGGATCACCGTGTGATAATCGTCGGGTACGGCGGGGTGGGGAAAGCAATCGAGGCCAGACTCCGCCCTTTCGAGGTGAGTATCACGAGGGTCGCCCATTCGGCCCGAGAGACCCCTGCTGGGCGTATCCACGCCGTTGAGGATCTTCCCGCGCTGCTTCCCGACGCAGATATCGTAGTACTTGCGCTTCCGCTCACACCGCAGAGCGAGGGGCTTGTTGACGACACCTTTCTCGGCCTCATGCCGAAAAAGGCTCTCCTCGTAAACATTGCCCGGGGCCCCATTGTGGACACCGCGGCGCTGGTAAGGCACCTAGACTCGGGGCATATCCGCGCGGCTCTCGACGTGACCGATCCCGAGCCGCTGCCCGCAGGACACCCTCTCTGGGAAACCCCCAATACTCTCATCACACCGCACGTGGGTGGGCGAACAGCCGCCATGATGCCTCGCTTCGTGGCGCTGCTTCAGGAACAAATCCGCCGACTGCAGAGCGGCCAGGAACCGATCAACGTGGTTATTTCCGGGTCTTCAGGAAAGCGCTAATCATCTTGATTACTCCGTGTGATGTCGCAGAAACTCCAGGCTCTTGCGCACATTCCCGAGGGCCGTATCAGCCTGGGTTTTATCGGTGAGAACGGTGTCCTGCTCCATCACGTACCAGCCTGAGTAACCGGCCTCCTCAAGCAGGCGCACAATATCCGCAATTCCAGCGTCCCCCTCTCCCAGAGCGCAGTACATTCCCCGCTTTACCGCATCGTGGTAGCTGATTTCTCCCCGCCGAACCCTCTCAGCCATATCGTTCCGTACATCCTTGAGATGGGCGTGAACCACGCGATCAGCGTATCGGGAAACAAAAGCCCGTGGATCTGTCCCTCCAATCAGAAGGTGCCCGGTGTCAAAGCACAGACCGATTGAGGATCGGCTGAGCACCTCCTCGATTTCCACGGAGCTCTCGATAACGGTACCCACGTGCGGATGCAGCACGGGCATAATCCCCCGACTCACCGCAGCAACCCGGGCACGTTCAATGTTTGCCACGAGGGTGTCTCGCTCCCCATTGCCCAGTGCGGAACGCTGTTCATACCCTTCTGTTCCCGTCACCGCCGCATACACAATGGTGGACGCTCCAGCCGCCGCGTGCGCCTCAAGCTCTGCGATAATCTGCGGCAGCGGATCGTGATCTTTCCGGTGGAACACAATCGGGACAAAACCGCCCACCGCGCGGAGCCCCGCGGACTCAAGCACAGTCGCTCTTTCGTGTGGATCGGTAGGTAAAAAACCTTCCGGCCCAAACTCGGTGGCGGTGATACCCAATTGCCGCATCTGCTGAAAGACGATGCTTGGGTCCAATTGATACCCCCACCCGGGAACCTCACACACGCCCCACGAAATTGGCGCGGCCGCTATCCTCTCTCGAACGCTCATCTCACCCAATCTCATCGGTGCGGACGACACGGCCCTGGCTCAGACTCAGCTGGGCTGCAAGCGCGCACACCAGAGCGGCCCGGCCGTCGGCAAACGAGGGTTCCGGGAGGGCTCCATCCCGCACCACACTCAGAAAATGAGCAAGCTCACCTCGAAATGCGGCGGAGTAACGCTCCAGGAAAAAACTCTGCACGGGGCTTTTTGCCGCGGTGACCGTCTCCGTGTAGAGGGAGACGGTGGTATCTCGTTGGTTTTCGGCCCGGAGCGCACCCCGTGACCCAAATGCCTCGATACGCTGATCGTAGCCGTAGCTGCAACGTCGAGAATTGATGATCTGGCACTGCACGCCGGCGGTGTTTGTCACGATAACGGATGCCGTGTCAATATCTCCCACCGACGAGGCATCATCGCTAAACAGCACGCCTCCGGTGGCAAAAACCGAAACAATATCGCCCAGAAAAAAGCGCGCCATATCAAAATCGTGGATTGTCATGTCGCGAAAGAGGCCCCCCGACACCGCAAGGTAGTCTGCCGGGGGCGGGGCTGGATCCCGGCTCACGATAGTGAGCTGCTCAAGCTCGCCGATCTCCCCGCTCTGCACACGGCGATGGACCTCGGCAAAGCTGGGATCAAAACGACGGTTAAAGCCCACCATGACCTGGGAAAGACCGCCCGCCGTCGAGGCGTGCGCCTCGTCTATCACCGCCAGGTCAAGGTCAAGCGGCTTCTCGCAGAGCACACGTTTACCCGCAAGCACGGAGGCAGCGGTGAGCTGCATGTGTGTGGGTGTAGAGGAGCCGACCAGGGTGGCGTGTACCCGCGGGTCTTCGAGAACATCCTGCGGGTTATCGGTGGCCCGCGCCCCGTAACGCTCAGCAAGCTCACGGGCCGCATCAATGCGAGGGTCACACACCCACAACAGTTCCGCGTTGGGGGATGCCGCCACATTCGCGGCGTGCACCCAACCGATACGGCCACATCCAAAAAGACCAATGCCAAGCGGGGGTTTATTTGTCATGTTCACTTTCTTCTCTAAACTGTGCGGTTCCGGGTTCTGCGACGCTGTTATTCTGCGCTTGGGCGTGATTACACGCCCTTCTGGCGCGTCGGTTCTGATTCTGCGGATTCTGGTTCCGCAGGTTCCGAACCAACGGAACTTGAACCGGTAGAACCCGATTGTGCGGAGAGATCCGCCTGAATAGTGCTCACAACGTCGGTATCCGTGCCGTAGGCCTGTAGCTCGTGCACCAGTTCTGCAAGCTCGGCACCACCGGCCATCATGCCGGTGAGAGCGTCCAGACTCACCTCACTCTTGCGATAGTACCCAATACTCTTGCCCCGTTTGAGCAGCAAAAAACGATCACCCACGGGATACGCGTGATGGGGATTATGCGTAATAAAGATGACACCGAGTCCGCGATCACGCGCCTGGATGATGTAGCGCAGCACCACACCGGATTGCTTCACCCCGAGTGCCGCCGTAGGTTCGTCAAGGATAAGAACTTTAGCTCCAAAATAGACCGCGCGCGCAATGGCCACACACTGCCTTTCCCCACCGGAGAGAGTTCCAATGGGCTGATTCACGTCTCGCAGGTCTATTCCCATGTCGAGGAGTTCTTTCTTCGCGGTTTTGCGCATGAACTCGGTGTCAAGCCGTTTAAAAGGCCCCCACCCTTTTGTCACCTCCGAACCCAGAAAGAAATTTCTCCACACCGGCATGAGAGGAACAACCGCAAGATCTTGATAAACGGTGGCAATACCCCGCTCTAAGGCTCGACGGGGAGAGGTAAATTTCACCTCTTCACCCCGCACCCGGTACCTTCCCTCATCATGCTGATGAAGACCCGCAATAATCTTGATCAGCGTAGACTTACCGGCTCCATTATCCCCGAGTACGCAGGTCACCTCCCCCGGTCCTACCTGAAGGTCTATCCCACCCAGGGCAATGATGTTACCGTATCTCTTTCCCACGTTTGTGAGATCAACAAGAGGGGGCTGCTCTGGCACGTTTGTTACTCCCGTTGCGGTATTCTGCGCAGTCACGGCCATTTTATTTACGTCCTTTCGCGGCCCGACGTTGAAGCATCAGGTTAAACACGGTCGCGCCAAGAAGCATCGCGCCCAAAAAGAACTTCAGCCAGTCCGGACTCCACTCGGCGTAGACAACACCCTTGAGCGACATTCCGTAGATGAGGGCTCCTATCGCGGCGCCGATAGCGCTCCCGTACCCTCCCGTCATGAGACACCCGCCCACAACCGCAGCGATGATGTAGAGAAACTCGTTGCCAATTCCCTCACCCGACTGCACCGTTTTAAAAGCAAAGAGCTGATGCATCGCAAGAACCCACGCGCACAGCCCGACCCCCATGTATAAACCAATCTTTGTCTTGACCACGGGAACACCCACGGCCCGGGCGGCTTCAGCCCCGCCACCGCTCGCAAAGATCCAGTTACCCACCCGCGTTCGCTGCAGAATCCACGTAGCGATCACGATCAGGGCAATCCAATAAAAAACGGTGACCTTAATATTGACCCCCAAGATCGGGATATCGCTGGCAAAAATTGCCGCCGCCGCGTCAAACCCGGGGACCCCCTCGACCGAGGGAGAGGCAACACCACCCGTAATCATCTTAGTGACCCCCAGGTTTATACCCGTGAGCATAAAGAACGTAGACAGGGTCACGATAAAACTCGACAGCTTAGTTTTGGTGAGCAACCAACCGTTGATGAAGCCAACGCTCAGTGAAAAAACCAGGGCAAGCACAACCCCCACCCAGATGTTTGCCTGAAACCAGTAAACGATGAGGGCCGCGGTGAGGGCACTGCTGATCACGGCCACCCCCGCGGAAAGGTCAACCTCCCCGCCGATCATGAGCAGGGAAACCCCCACCGCCATAATCCCCACTGTGGATGCCCCGTAAAGGATCGTCGCAATCGAGGCAGGTTGGGTAAACACCGGGGAGGCTGTGGAGAAAAGGATGAACAGCACAAGCGCCGCCGCAAAAGCGCCGATTTCCGGACGAGTAAAGAGCCTGCCCAGAAGCGATGACGTGCGTAACCGCTCATCACCCTGTGGCGTTGTCACTGTGGTTGTACTCATAGTTTGTATCCGCTCGTCTCTCTTATTCCTGCGCTTGGAAAACGCGGGCGTCCCTCTCGTTCCTGCACACACTGGGGTGCGTCGTTGCAAGAGGGTTGTCTACCGGGTTCCATTTTTGACAAATTCGGACACCGTGTCTGCCGTCTCGCTCGTGATGATCTGTGGTCCCGTCAAAACCGTTTTGTTTCCGCCGAGTATATTTCCGTTTGTGTTGTACAGCCACAGGTTATCCACGGCCGCATAACCTTGGAGGTAGGGCTGCTGGTCGACGAGGAACTGGATGCTCCCCGCCTGTATCGCATCAACAACACCTGAATTCATGTCGAAGGTCGCAAGTTTTGCACTGCTCCCAGCATCCGAAATTGAATCGATAGCGGTCATCGCAAACGGTGCCCCCAGGGTGATCACATAGTCGATATCAGGACTGGTTTGAAGCTTGGAGGTGATGGTTGATGCCACGTTGGGCATATCAACGCCGGTGACGTAGATGACCTCAAAGTCTCCCGAGAAGGTGTTTCCTACACCCTGACAACGGCTCTCAAGACCCACGTTTCCCTGCTCGTGAATAACGCAGACGGCTTTCTTGGCGCCCCGGTCATTCAGCTCGGTTCCCACCGCCTCACCGGCAACACTCTCGTTTTGTCCAAAGTGCGCAAGAACGCCCAGTTGTTCCCAGTCTTCCTCGCCCGAGTTAATGCTGACAACAGGAATTCCGGCGCTGACCGCGTCTCGTACAACGTCCGAGAGGGCGTCGGTCTTGGCCAGTGTGACCACGATCCCGTCAACATTGCGATCGATAGCCTGCTGCACCAGCTGGGCCTGCTTGGAACCGTCTGGGTCGGATGAGTAGTGCAGTTCAATGTTATCTTTTTGAGCGGCCTGTTCCGCCCCCTTGCGCACAATGTCCCAGAAGGTGTCTCCGGGAGCCGAGTGTGTGATGAGCGCGACCTTGGTGGGTGGTGAATCAACCGTGCTCTGCGATTGGCCAGCCGGTCCGCCGCACGCGGCAAGAACAAGCATCGCTCCCGCCGTCACAGCCACCAGGGTGATTCGTTTTTTCCAGGAGCTTCTTTGGTTCGTGCTCACGATTCTCTCCTCCACAACTCTGTGATGGATAATGTCCGATGGGGTACGATCAGAATCATCATCCGGCTCAAACTTTGTTAAGACAACATAATGTCAGCTTTTTTGCTTTTAGTACACCTCTCGACAAATAATAGTTTTGCTTCGCAGCACTCAAAAACCACTATTTCACGCTAAAAATCACAAAAACCCTTCCCTAAAATGTGGCTTTAATGCTCTCCCACGCCCCCGAGGTCGCCGAGTCTTCTGCCGCTTGCAGGACACGCACGGTCGACAATGCTTCCTCTACCGAGGGCGCGAGCTGCTGACCGGCGAGCACGGACTCCATAAAAAGCTTAGCTTCGATAACTTTAAGGTCGTCGTAACCCATTGAGATACCGGGACCCGGTTGAAAGTGTGCGTAGTCT
This sequence comes from Lysinibacter sp. HNR, assembly GCF_029760935.1. Lineage (NCBI taxonomy): Bacteria > Bacillati > Actinomycetota > Actinomycetes > Micrococcales > Microbacteriaceae > Lysinibacter > Lysinibacter sp. HNR. The sequence goes on from NZ_CP121684.1 coordinate 2,699,785, forward strand.
CCGTGTTCCAGCCCAGCCCTGATTGTTGTGAACCCGTGATGTGCTCCCCCCTTCCCCAGGGCGACCTCCAGCTCATTCATCCGCTCAAACGACCAGCGGAGCGCGCCCGCCGTGCCGTAGATTTCAAACCCCACATCACAGCGCGGACCCACCGTTACCCTACTCGCCTCAATGGTTCCCACAGCGCCACCACCCGGCCCATCACCACCGAGACGCACCAGGGACGCAGCATAATCCTCATTCTCCACGCGACCCACAGTGCCGTTCTCGATGACCGCAAAGTGGTTGCCGCTCCCCATCGGTAGCTCTGGCCGCTGGCGAATAACGGTTGTGGCGAGGGCGGTAACCGCAACAATCGGCCCCACCACATACTGAACCAGGTCTACGGCGTGAGACATCAGGTCTCCAAGCGCCCCGGAACCGCCCAGCTCCCGTCGAAATCGCCACGAGAGGGCGGCATTGGGTTCCGCAGCATAGTCGTTAAAAAACACGCTGCGCAGGTGGGTAATCTCACCCAATTGACCGCTCTGAACCAGGTGCCTGGCGTAATTCACCAGCGGAACATGACGGTAGTTAAACCCGACGGAAGTGACAAGCCCCCGGCCCCTCACCGCGGCAGCAACATCTGAGGTCTCCGCGAGATTACGACCCAGCGGCTTTTCAATCCAAAACGGTTTTCCCGCAGCAGCGGCGGCCAGACCTATTTCGCGATGCAAAAAGTTAGGGGCCGTAATCGACACGACATCAACGTGAGGATGATTAAGCACATCGTGGTAGTCGGCGGTAGCTTCACGATACCCCAGAACCTCTCGGGCATAGTTCATCCGTTCTTCCTCCGGATCGGCGGCTATGACCAGGTGCGGACGCACCGCGAACTCGGGGTAGTGGTAGGGAATCGCGGTGTATCCTCGCGTGTGCAACTTACCCATCCAGCCAACGCTGATGAGCCCTATTCCGATGTCGTGACGCTGTGCCATGATGATCTCCTGCGATCGTTGTCGTGATTGGGTTTATTGCAGCCGCGGCTGAGATGTCGCGGTCGCGGCCAGATTGCTACAGGCACAACTTGGGTTTTTACAAGCCTGCGACAATCCACCCGCTCTCAATTCCGCCTGCTTCAGGAAAAAATAGCGCCGCAACATATGTCCTGTCAAATGTGTACTCAACGACTCGCCTCCAACGCGTGACACCCACGCTCGGCACTTAGCAGTCGACACACGGCACCCAACACCCAACACCCAACACCCAACACCCAACACCTAGCCTCACACGACTATCGCTTCCCTCTCGAAACAGTTACACTGGTGTGGTCTGACCACATAAAACCACCATATTCAAAAATAGGAATATACTGATGAATCAGCCCCCGGAGAGTACCAGGGCATGGGAAACAGTGCTCACCCACATTGAGGCACAGCTCACTCGGGGCGAACTCAACCCCGGTGACAGGCTTCCCGGAGAACGAGCACTGGCCGCCGAGTTAGGCGTGGGAAGATCATCCGTTCGGGAGGCCATCCGCGTTCTTGAGGCGCTCGGTCTTATTCGAACTCAGAGCGGATCAGGACCGTCCTCCGGAGCCATCATCGTCTCCCTTCCCTCCGGAGGAATGGCCACGCTCATGCGGCTACAGGTTGCTGCTCAAGGGTTTGCGGTGAAAGATGTGGTCAACACCAGGCTCATCCTGGAAACCGCAGCGGTTCGTGAGCTCGCCACACGCCCCGAACGCAATCTCGCAAACTCTCACGAACTTCTCGCCGCCATGGACAACCCTCACCTCGGTGAAACCGAGTTCCTGCTGCTCGATGCACAGTACCACCTCTCCCTAGCCGAGGCCACCGGCAACACCGTGCTCGTGACCCTCATGTCTGGGCTACGAGACTCCATCGAACGCTACGTCATCGAGATCTCGGAACACATCACCGACTGGACCGCCACCTCACGACAGCTACAGGAACAGCACCGAGAAATTCTGCACGCGATCGAAATCGGACACGCGTCGCTCGCCGATTCCCGAACATCCGAACACATCCGTGGTTACTACGACAAAATCAGACCGCATACCTCGCCCACACACACGAACACCCTGCCAATTCACGAACACCCCCTACCAGAAGGAAAGCCATGATTCAGCGCCGATTCCCCAACCCCCGCGACCTCGCACCGCTCATGAGGTTTAAAGTACCCGAACTAAACAGCCGCAAGCGCCGTCTCGACAGAGCTCTCACCATCAACGATCTGCGCAACATCGCTCAGCGCCGCACACCCAAGGCCCCGTTTGACTACACCGACGGATCAGCGGAGGGCGAGATCTCACTCACTCGCGCCCGACAAGCGTTCGAAGACGTCGAGTTTCACCCCTCCATCCTGCGCAACGTCGAAAACGTCACCACATCCGCCACGGTGCTGGGCGGGGAGGTTGCCCTTCCCTTTGGGATCGCACCCACCGGCTTTACTCGCATGATGCACACCGAGGGCGAGATCGCGGGAGCATCCGCTGCCGGAGCTGCGGGCATCCCGTTCGCTCTCTCCACCATGGGAACCTCCTCCATTGAGGATGTGAAAGCGGCTAACCCCACCGGGCGCAACTGGTTTCAGCTCTACATGTGGAAAGACCGTGACCGCTCGATGGCGCTTGTCGATCGCGCGGCCCGCGCAGGTTACGACACCCTTCTTGTCACGGTTGACGTTCCCGTAGCGGGGGCACGTCACCGCGATAAGCGCAACGGCATGTCCATCCCGCCCGCACTCACCCCCGGAACCGTCATCAATGCACTCCCCCGTCCCTGGTGGTGGTTTGATTTTCTCACCACCGAGCCGCTCGCATTTGCGTCTCTTGATCGCTGGTCGGGAACGGTTGCCGAACTACTCGACAGCATGTTCGACCCCACCGTCGACTTTGACGACCTGGCCTGGATTCGCGATGAGTGGCCAGGAAAGGTCGTAGTCAAGGGGGTTCAAAATCTTGAGGACGCTAAAAAACTCGCATCAATGGGTATAGACGGTATCACGCTCTCAAACCACGGTGGACGCCAGCTCGACCGCGCTCCCATCCCCTTTCACCTGCTTCCCGAGGTTGTGCGTGAGGTGGGAGGCGACACCGAGGTTCACCTCGATACGGGCATTATGTCGGGTGCAGATATCGTGGCCGCAGTCGCTCTCGGCGCCAAGTTCACCATGATCGGACGCGCCTACCTCTACGGCCTCATGGCTGGCGGACGCGAGGGAGTTGACCGCACTATTGAGATCCTGCGCAGCGAAATGGTACGCACCATGAAGCTCCTCGGCGTAACAAGCCTGGAAGAGATCGGACCCCAGCACGTCACCCAGCTACAGCGTCTCGCACCGCGACAGGCGACGAAACCGACCCGCACCAAGCAGCCACGCTAGTGTCGCGGGTAACGGAAACGGGTACACCTAACACCCCAAGTTGCCCTCGCGCTGGGATGCAGATTCCCCTTCACCGGCGCCCTTGTCGAGCACGTAATCCCTCAATTCCCGTTTGGCCTGCACCCTCAAGTGGGGAGTTGCAGTTCTTCTAGGGACAGTTCTTGCAGCCCTAGAGTTGCTAGACCGTTTCCGACGGACGAAACGGCCAGGGATGGCGACGCTCATGCCATCATCCCTCTCTCTTTCACGATTAGGGTGAGGCGCAGCAAAACAACCTTTGTAGGAGAAGAACCTTCCCACCAACCACGGTCAAGGGCTCAACCCCCAAAGGAGAAATAACGAGCAAGCACATCTGGGAAGCATACGGTTTTTACGCACAGGAGGACTCACAGCTCAGTTAGGCGGCTGACTACTCAAGTTTGAGAAAACGGGGTTTTCCTCTCAAGACGCACACACGACTAGCCCCCAACACACACCATCACCTAGCTATCATCACTGAACCAAAATTTTCCAGAGAAGCTGGAATACTCGGAGCAATTTCCCAGTTACCACATGCAAGGTTCACTCACATAACAAAACATTATTGATGAGCTGAGCAAAGAAGCTACGTGCAAAGGAGCTTCACTCAATTATCACTAACATAGGAAAATAATGAAATCGAAGATCCTGATCGCGATTGGCTCTGCTTTTCTCGTGGCGACTCTGGCCGCTTGCAGCCCGGCTGCAAGCACACAAAGCCGACCCACAGAAACAGCCGCCGAAGAACAGAACACGGAGGAGCAGCAGGTCCCCTGGGACGGAAATACCGTCCAGCTCACCTCTCAGCAACTGGCCGATGGTGTCTACGCTTACTATCCCGAAGACTCCGCGCAGCTTGAGCAAGAAGGGTTTCCGGTTGCAACAAGTGGCGGATTTATCATCGGAACCGACGGCGTTCTCCTCATCGAAACAATGCTGAACGAACGCCTCTACAACCAGGTGGAAGCTCTTATCGCCGAGGCAACGGACCTTCCCATCACCTACGCGGTAAACACAAGCGCACACGGGGATCACTCCTACGGCAACATGTATCTTCCCAACGAAACGCTTATCATCCAGCATGAAAAAGCGAGCGAGTACATCAGCAACAACATCGACGCCGATAAAGAATTTATGATTCAAAACTTTGGGGCTGGGCGCGGTATCGAAGAGGTCACGGCAACACCCGCAGACCAATTGGTGAGCACCGGCGAAACCTACAGTCTCGATCTCGGCGGCAAAACGGTTGAGATCATAGATTTTGGTTTTGCCCAAACCGGCGGGGATCTTTTTATCTGGGAACCTGAATCCCAGATTATGTGGACGGGCAACCCCATTACATCGGTAGAACCAGCGCTACCCTGGCTACTCGACGGCAATCTTGTGGGGGCTCTCGACACGCTCAAGAAGGTGCAGGAGTTCTTACCGGCAGGGGCCAGGGTGATTCCCGGGCATGGCTCGCCCACCTCCACAGAGGTGCTTCAGTGGCCCATTAGTTACATGGAGGAAACCAAAAACCAGGTTCAGGAAGCGATCGACGCTGGACTCTCGCTTGAGGAAACCGTCGAAAAAGTTGCCCTGCCTAATTTCAGAGGATATGCGCTCTTCGACTGGGTTCACCCCCAGCTCAGCGTTCCAGCAGCCTACGCCGATCTCTCGGCACACTAGTCAATAATGCGGAAACAACATTATCCACAGGCAGGTTCACTGAACAGGTCGCCCTACTTTTGAAGCTGTTTCAAACCCTTCATTCCAAGACACCTAAAGTGCAGAGGACCCTGGAAATACCAGGGTCCTCAGAAAAAGAGAGGCAGCACGGTGACCATCATTTCCATTTGCTTGCCGCTCTTCCACCGGCAGGTCTTGCAGCCCTAGAGCTGCAAGACCGTCTCTGGCGGAAGTAGCGGCCAGGGATGGTGGCGTAACAGACGATCATCCCTGTCTCTCATTCAAAGCGAGGATGGAGCGCATCGAAAAACAACCTTATGTCAGCGAACGAGCTGTGCCATTAGCCACGATGAAAAGCTCAACCCCGAGAGGAAAAATGACGAGCAAGCGCATCAGGGAAGCATACGGTTTCTAATCACGAAAGTATGTTGCGAAGCTTGGCTCCATAGACAATCTGGTGCCCGAAGACATCTCACTGATCGCTGCCTGGGGGCAAAGTGTAACGGGGCGCGCCATTGATACTAGATCCGGCCCGGGCCACTGGACCGAGCTCTTGCGAGCGCAGGGGGTGGATATCTCGGGGATAGACCTCGTTCCAGAGTTTATTGCATCTGCACGCGAGCGTTTTCCACGGTCTCGCTATTGCCTGGGGAGCGTGAGCGAGCTACCCACCGCAGACGGAGAACTCGGTGGGATACTGGCGTGGTACTCACTTATTCACTCGCATCCAGACGAGACAACAGCGACTCTACGGGAGTTTTCAAGGGTGCTACGGCCCGGTGGGTCATTACTCGTCAGCGCCTTTCAGGGCGCACAGGCATCCACCTTCGATCACGCAATTGTAGAAGCCTACTATTGGTCGGTTGAGGATCTGAGACACAAGCTCGAGGAAACAGGTTTCTCCCCCCTCGAGACGCACACACGAACAGCTCCCGACACACGCCCTCACCTGGCTATCGTCGCCGAACGGAAAATTCGCTAGGGCAAGTCTCCCCTGTCTGCAGCTGAAAGGTCAGCCGTGCTTTGCCTGATCTGAATCGTGGGGTTTCTCGGGGATTTTCTGATCATCCGCCGCTCCTGCATGCCTACCCTGAGGTAAAGCGTGTGCGCCCTCGCCGTCCTCGGGGGTGTGCGTAGTCCCGTTCGATCCGGCCTGGGCATGGGTCTGTTCTTCGAGGGGTGTTTGCTGACGTAGTGCGGTTGGCTTGAAGAACCAAGTGAGGACAAAAGCAAGTGCGGCCACGCAGAGGGTGACGGTAAAGACACTGATTGACGCATTGTTAAAACCGATGAGGAAGGGTTCAACCAATCGATGGTCGGCCCCGTTCAAGAAAGAGGTGTCTCCATCAAGACTTGCACTGAGCGAGCTTCCGTTTCCGGACTCTCCCTCCTTAAGAACCTTGATAATTCCGGCGTTTGCGGGATCCGTGACAACCTTGGGATCGGTAAGAGCCTCTTTTAGCTGGGCTTGCACTGACGGCTCTGCAAAAGCGTTGGGAAGGGTTGTTGACATCCGACTGAAAAGCACGGAAAAGACCACGGCTGTTCCCAGTGTTCCGCCCATCTGCCGGAAAAACGTCGCGGAAGAGGTGGCAACCCCCATGTCGGTTGCTCCCACTGAGTTTTGTGACGCGATCGTGAGGGTTTGGATAAGTTGCCCCAGACCTAACCCGATAAAGACCATTCCGGTGTAGAGGGTGGGGAGAGGGTTGTCCTGGCTGAGGGTAAGGAAGAGCCCGAAACCGATACACAAGAGAGCAGTACCAAGAACCGGAAAGATTCGATACTTTCCCGTGCGGGCAATGATCTGACCACTGGTGATTGTCGCAACCATGATGCCGAGGACGAGGGGGAGCATTTGGAGTCCGGCCTGCGTGGGGGTTGATCCGTTGACCAATTGCAAATAAAGCGGAACCATAAGGAGCGCGCCGAACATTGCAAATCCCACAAACAGGCCGATGATCGTTGCCATGCGGAAGGTCGGGTGCCTGAAGAGTTTGAGAGGGATCAGGGCTGATTCTCCCGCTTTTTTCTCACAGAGAATAAACGCGATGATACCGACGATTGAGACGGAATAACACAGGAGGGCTCGAGGCGAGACCCATCCCCAGGTGCGACCCTGCTCGGCCACGACAAGCAGCGGAACCACCCCAATAATGATGGTCAGGGCGCCCCACCAATCAATCACCGATTGGCGTTTAATAAAGGGGTATCTCAGCAGCGCAATCACCACAATGATGGCGATGATAGCCACAGGAACGTTAATGAGGAAGACCCACCGCCATCCGGGTATACCCAAGATATGTGGGGTGCCCGAAAGAAGACCACCGAGAATAGGACCGACGACGCTTGCGATTCCATAAACCGCGAGGAAAAAACCCTGGTATTTCGCTCGCTGACGTGGCGCGAGAATATCGCCCATGATCGCGAGAGGAAGGGCCATAAGACCACCGGCTCCGAGACCTTGAAACGCCCGAAATGCCGCTAGTTGATACATGGTCGATGAGAGGGATGCCAAAATCGATCCGGAAATAAAGAGCACGATCGCGATAATAAAGAGCACTCGGCGCCCATAGATATCCGAAAGTTTTCCATAAATGGGGGTGCTGACCGTGCTCGTGATGAGGTACGCAGTTGTTACCCAGGCCTGGAGGCTCAACCCGTCAAGGTCATCGGCGATGGTACGCATTGAGGTGCTCACAACGGTTTGATCAAGGGCACCGAGGAACATGCCAAGCATGAGACCAATAATGACAAAGACTATCTGACGTTGGCTCATTACAGGTTTTGTCTCTAGAACGCTTGTCATATCTACATTCTCTCTACAAATTATACTGATTGATAATTTACATCTTAGGGCTAATCGTCTGTGATGGGAGAAGAAACCGAGAGAACGTTATACCCAGATAGATTTATCGAATAGGTATCCCCAATCAGGTGGGTGCTTCAAATCCCTCACTCGTAGAGATCTAGAATGCAGAGGGTCCTGGAACTACAAGGACCTTCTGAAGAAGAGAGGCAGCACGATGACAGTAGCTTCAATAATCACTTTGCTTGCCACCCTCCCGCCCACGGTACTTGCAACCCTAGAATTTCAAGACCGTTTCCTGCGGAAGTAGCGGCCAGGATGGTGGTAATTCACACCATCATTGCTGCCTCTCTTCATGAGCAAGACGAACAAAACCGAAAAACAACCATTCATTCCGTCAACACGAACACCCCATGGTTGGCATCCCGCGGAGCGGGCTCGTCAGTGGCTATGCACCACGACAGAGCCATCCGGTGGTACACGGAAGACGCACCCTAGTCGGTACCCAGGTCAAAGGCTGCCCTGTCGAGCGAAGCCTCGATATTGTTGTCCGTAGCGACCGGAGATGCGATGGCCTCGGCATTACCCGCAACCAGATCTCCCAGAACCTCGGCCACGGGGCCAAGCGCTCCACGCGACGCGTACTGTTCCAGACGTGTTCGCGAATCACGGATGTCGAGATTGCGCATGGTGAGCTGACCGATACGGTCGTCAGGACCAAACGCCGAATGCTCAACGCGCTCCATCGAGAGGCGATCCGGGTGATAACTCAGCGAGGGACCCTCCGTGTTGAGGATTGAGTAGTCTTCCCCGCGACGCAGCCGCAGGGTGACCTCGCCCGTTACGGCAGACCCAACCCAGCGCTGCAGTGACTCGCGCAGCATAAGAGACTGCGGGTCAAACCAGCGACCCTCGTACATCAAGCGGCCGAGCTTGCGGCCCTCAGAGAAGTAGTTTGCCAGCGTATCCTCATTGTGGATCGCGTTGAGCAGACGCTCATAGGCGATATAGAGGAGCGCCATACCGGGAGCCTCGTAGATACCCCGGCTCTTCGCCTCGATAATACGGTTTTCAATCTGGTCGGACATCCCCAAACCGTGACGTCCACCGATGGCGTTTGCCTCCTGGACCAACTCAACAGCACTGGCGTATTCAATCCCGTTAATGGCAACGGGACGGCCCTCCTCAAAACGAAGCGACACGTCTTCGGTGGCGATCTCAACATCTTCGCGCCAAAACTGCACACCCATGATGGGGGTGACAATGTCGATGCCGGCGTCGAGGTGCTCGAGGCGCTTGGCCTCGTGCGATGCGCCCCAAATATTGGCATCGGTGGAGTAGGCCTTTTCGGCGGAATCGCGATACGGCAGGTTGTGGGCGGTAAGCCATTCGCTCATCTCACTACGCCCACCCAATTGATTAACAAATTCGACGTCCAGCCAGGGCTTGTAAATACGCAGACGAGGGTTGGCCAGGAGACCGTAACGGTAAAAGCGCTCAATGTCGTTGCCCTTATAGGTGGACCCATCGCCCCAGATATCCACACCGTCTTCGCGCATGGCCCGCACCAGCAGGGTGCCCGTAACGGCACGCCCAATGGGGGTGGTGTTGAAGTAAACACGACCGGCGGAGGTCACGTGGAATGCACCACAAGCGAGTGCGGCCAGGCCCTCTTCGACGAGAGCCACCTTGCAGTCAACCAGACGTGATTTCTCGGCCCCAAAGGCAAGCGCCCGCCCGGGAACCTCCTCGATATTGGGTTCGTCGTACTGGCCAATATCCGCCGTGTAAGTGAAGGGAATCGCCCCGTTTTCTCGCATCCAGGCAACGGCAACGGACGTATCAAGACCGCCCGAGAAAGCAACACCCACTCGCTCGTTGACGGGGAGGGAATTCAACACATTTGACATTGGGCCAGCTTAGCATTCTGCGGGGGCCATAATGACCCGCGTCACGCTCCTGTTCGCGCGCCAAATATACCCGACTGCCGCACGCCGGGAAGACAGCGGCGAGCGACCGCAGGCTTAACATCGGAAGGGCCTTGGCTCACGACATCAAGCCTTACCCGGAGAGCCTCGGCGCATGACAGCAAGCCTCACGCCAGAAACAGCCTTTGCCACCGTAAATAACTACTTTCCCCGTACCAAAAGGGCGGTGTGCAGCGCACTCACGACCTCCCCATCGTCGAGACTCATCCCCAAGAGATCTTCAATCAGATCAATGCGCTGATAAAACACGGAGCGGGACAGGTGGCTTTTTGCGGCGGCGCGAGTTCGATTACCCGGATGCTGCACATACGAGCCTAAAACGGAGAGAAGGTCTCCGCCGTGCGTCAGATCGTACTCGATAAGCGGCTTGAGTAATTGCTCCGCGTGAGAGTGGAGCCGGGGGTCTGAGCCCAGCGCGGTCACGAGCCGGAGGAGCGGACGGTTATCGGATCGATACAGGGTGATGCCCCTTTCTCGCACGTCGTTCCTGCTCCGCAGCAGTTCCGCCGCCTCCTCGAGAGATACTAAAAGCCCCGTTATCCTGCGAGACTCGGCACCAATTGCAGCTTCTAACCGAGCAAGCCCCGTCTCGACGGTAAAGGTTTTGAGCAGGAGACTCCCCAACTCATCTATCGAGACGGCCGAAGAAATCGAGAGCGCTAGCATCAACTGAGGGTTGTGTCCGTTGGGATGACCGCCCGCAACCGCAACCGCACCCGAGGCATCCGCGGCGCGTAGGGCAAAGCGGATGTTCTGGGGAGTTGGTTCAGCTCTGATGGCCATCCCCACCAGCACCCTCCCGCGTAGGGGGATACCGGCGGCCTCAAACCTTTCGCGCACCGCCCCCTCGGTGCTGTAGCGACCTCCCATGAGGGAGTGGAGGAGGTCCTGCTGACCTCGCCGCAGCCACTCATCATCCTCCTTATCCGAGAGGCGACTCAGGGCAAGGGCAACGGCACCCTGTTCAAGCACCGTGGATCTCCCCGCCGGATGCTCGTTTCCCGGCAGTGCGATGAGATACCCCCAGCGGGTTCCTCTGGCCTCGACGGGGACAATCAGCCACTCATCGCTGCTCTCTCCCAGAGTGTGGCTACTCGCCCCCGGGATACGATTCGCCTCCACAGCATAAGTATTCGTTCTCGGGCTATGAGACTCCTGCGCAACCCGACGGTGAGCATTCCGCGAGCGCAGTTCCCAGTTCTCCAAGAGCGTGTCTTCGGAAACACCGGGGCCTCCCAGCGCCACGACACGATGGCTCAGGTCTTCGAGAATAACGGGCGAGCCCAGTAGATCTCCCAATTGTTGCAGGATGTAGGGGGCCGGGCTTCCGCGCAGACTGAGGCCGGTAAAGAGGGTGTGCAATTCGGCACGCGCGCGCAGAGCCTCCGTCTGATCGGAGAGAATCCGGCGGTGCACCTGTTCGGTGACGGAGACAAATTTGACCTCCCGGCGCAAACGGACGAGCGGAAAATCGTGTGCGCGACAGGCTCGCACCATCGCGGGTGGGGCCTCCTCGTGGTGTCGCACCGTCTCCAGCATCAGGCCGACCGCTCCGGCTTGCACCAGGCTGCGGATGTAGCGATCGGGCGAGTCTCCGGATGTGTCCCATCGACCTCCGGTGCTGAGAAGCAATTCTCCCCCGTCAAGCAGGGAGGCAACACTCATACTATCGCTCACGTGAACCCAACGAATCGGCCTGCCCAGGTGATTTTCCCCGGCAAGAATCTCGGGGAGTCCCCGCGCAACCACGGGGAACGAGAGGACTTCCCGCAGGGTGGGGAGGGGAACAAGCGTGGTGTCTAGGTCGCGAGAACGCCCGACATCCGACGCCTCACCCACACCCTCCATACGATCTGTCTGAATTTGATCAAATGAATGACGTTTTGACATCGACGTTCTCCAATCCGCTCTGTAATCATAGCTAATAGGGAAGAAAACTGCCCGGACAAAATGTCCTAGTAGCACCAAAAACTCGCGAGGAGCACCCACAGATGAGCCTTATTCGCCACTACATTAACGGAACCGAGGTGGGTGAAGTTATTCGCACCCTCCCCGTCTACAACCCCGCAACGGGAGAACAGCAGCACGAGGTTGTCTGTGCCTCGGTGTCCGAGGTGGAGTCAGCCATCGCCGCCGCAAAAAAAGCTTTCCCCGCCTGGCGCGCCACGAGCCTCACCAAGCGAAGCGGCGTGTTTTTCCGTCTGCGCCACCTGCTGGTGGAGCGTCGCGCGGAACTGGCTGCAATTGTCACCAGCGAACACGGCAAAGTCCTCAGCGACGCCGACGGAGAGATCGCGCGCGGCCTAGAAAACGTGGAGTTTGCCTCCGGTCTCATCAATCTGCTCAAGGGGGACTTCTCCGAGCAGGTGTCGACGGGCATCGATATTCACCAGGTGAAGCAGCCCGTTGGTGTGGTTGGGGCCGTTACCCCCTTTAACTTTCCCGTGATGGTTCCCCTGTGGATGGTGGCAAGCGCTATCGCCTGCGGCAACACGGTGGTGCTCAAACCGAGCGAAAAAGACCCCTCGGCGGCGATCTTCCTCGCCAAGCTCTTCACCGAGGCGGGCCTCCCCGACGGTGTTCTCAACGTTGTGCACGGAGACAAGGTCGCGGTTGACACTATCCTCGACAGCCCCGATGTGAAGGCCGTCAGCTTTGTGGGGTCAACCCCCATCGCCCGCTCTATCTACCAGCGGGCAAGCGCCAATGGCAAGCGGGTTCAGGCGCTCGGCGGCGCCAAAAACCACATGGTGGTCATGCCCGATGCCGACATTAACGGCGCCGCAGACGCCGCAATCTCCGCCGCATACGGATCGGCCGGTGAGCGCTGCATGGCTGTGAGTGTATTGGTGGCGGTGGGCAACATTGCCGACGAGCTGGTCGAAAATATCCGCACCAAAATTGGCGATCTGGTCATCGGTGATGGCACTCACCCCGAGTCCGAAATGGGACCCCTGATCACCCGCGAGGCCCGCGACCGGGTTGCCTCCTACGTGGCGAACGCCCCCGGCGAGGGAGCAACCGTGGTTGTTGACGGCCGCGATAAAAAGTTCGATTCAAACGGATTCTTCATCGGGGTCAGCCTGGTCGACAACGTGACACCCGACATGGCGGTGTACCGCGACGAAATCTTTGGCCCGGTTCTCGCGGTGGTTCGCGTGAACACCTACGAGGAGGCCGTCGAACTCATCAACAACAACTCGTTTGGTAACGGGGTGGCCATCTTCACCCGCGACGGTGGAACCGCCCGCCAATTCGAGTTTGATATTGAGGTGGGTATGGTGGGCATTAACGTGCCAATTCCGGTTCCGATCGGCGCCTACTCCTTTGGCGGGTGGAAAGATTCGCTCTTTGGCGACTCCCACATCTACGGCCCCGAGTCGATCCACTTCTACACCCGCAGCAAGGTGGTCACGTCTCGCTGGCCCCGGGCGGAGCAGTCACGCATCGACCTCGGATTCCCCGGAAACCACTAGTCGTTCCGCACCGCTTCTCAACCGCACCACTCAAGGAGTCACAGTGACCCGCACCACCTATACCGACCGGCACGGCCAAGCCCACGAGTTTGGCGATGCCGCAGAAGAGCGCCGGGTGCGCTCCGACGACCGCAACCACGTTTTCCACTCCTGGTCTGCCCAGGCACAGATCGATCCGCTCCCCATTGCCGCGGGCGAGGGGGCTACCTTCTGGGATTATGAGGGCAAGGCCTATCTCGATTTCAGCTCACAACTCGTCAATCTAAACCTCGGACACCAACACCCCGACCTGGTCAAGGCTATCCAGGATCAGGCCGGTCGCCTCGCAACCATTCAACCCGCGGTGGCCAACGACGTTCGGGGAGAGCTCGCCCGCCGTATCGCCGGGGTGGCCCCCGGTGACCTCAACCGGGTGTTCTTCACCAATGGAGGAACGGATGCCAACGAGTACGCCGTTCGGATCGCCCGCCAAACCACGGGACGCAGCAAAATCCTGTCGCAGTTCCGCTCGTATCACGGCTCCACCGCAACCTCCATCTCCCTCACGGGAGACCCCCGCCGCTGGGCAAACGAGCCCAGCGACAAATCGGTTGCGCACTTCTTTGGCCCCTACGCCTACCGCTCCGCCTTCTACGCGGAGAACTCGGAGCAGGAGGCACAGCGGGCACTGGAACACCTGGAAAATGTGATCATCCTTGAGGGAGCATCCACCATCGCGGCCATCATCATCGAAACCGTCGTGGGAACCAACGGTGTTCTTGTTCCTCCGCCGGGGTACCTCCCCGGGGTGCGGGCACTCTGCGATAAGTACGGCATCGTCTATATTGCCGACGAGGTCATGGTTGGTTTTGGCCGGATTGGCGAGTGGTTTGCGGTAAACGCGTTTGACGTCACCCCCGACCTCATCACCTTTGCCAAGGGGGTTAACTCGGGTTACGTTCCCCTGGGTGGCGTGGTGATCTCGGAGAGGCTTGCCAAGCATTTTGATAACGTGGCGTTTCCCGGTGGGCTCACCTACTCCGGGCATCCTCTCGCGTGTGCCGCGGGTGTAGCAACGTTCGATGTTTTTGAACGAGACGGCATCCTCGAGCGGGTGCGCGACCTGGGAGAACGCGTTATCGAACCCACCATTACCCGCTGGCTTGAAACACATCCCTCACTGGGAGAGGTTCGGGGCAAGGGGATGTTCTGGGCGCTTGAACTCGTGCGCAATCGCGAGACCCGTGAGCCGCTCGTGCCCTTCAACGCTTCGGGCGAGGCCGCAAAACCCATGGTTGCCCTTGCGGCGGCCTGTAAAGAGGCCGGGCTCTGGCCGTTTACTCACTTTAATCGGATGCATATAGCGCCGCCTCTCACCATTACGGAGGATGAGCTGGTGCGAGGGCTTGCGATCATCGATAAGGCCCTTGAGGCGGCTGACGGGTTTGTGGATTAGGGCGTAGCGGGTTCTGCATTTGGGTTTGGTTAGTGACCGCTAACCAAACCCAGTGAATGACCTGACAAAGCCACCAAAAGCAAGTGCTGCTCACGCTATTCATTGATAGGCCAATATCCTGCGCTGGCGTAGCGGCAGCAGCTTAATCCCTATGTTGGGCGTAAGGGGCTAGCTAGGTTATGCCTTGGTGAGAGCTTATTTTAAGAAGTAACCTCTAAAGAGAGGATCGGGAGGGTTCGTTTTTGCAATATGCCTATCTTGAAATTTAATTACGATTACGGGGAGTAGAAGTCACTGCAAGGAATTCAAGACATGAAAACTCTTATGACCACGCCGCTGTTCAAAGTGATGCTATTTGAGTGTTCGTCAGTGTAAAATACCTGATAGTAAAGTGTCTGCCCCGCGTAGCGGGGATGATCCCTAGGAGACGAAGACATGATACGCATTCAGGCAGTCTGCCCCGCGTAGCGGGGATGATCCGTGGTCAGCGCGTGTTGCTGAGCTAGAAACTGAGTCTGCCCCGCGTAGCGGGGATGATCCCGTCAGTTTCAAGGGTAACTTTTCTATCCTCCGGTCTGCCCCGCGTAGCGGGGATGATCCGGCGCGGGGCATGCTGCTGCACGCTCAGCTTTTGTCTGCCCCGCGTAGCGGGGATGATCCGGGCTGGCTGAGGGGTGGACATGGACACCCCTCGTCTGCCCCGCGTAGCGGGGATGATCCCCGCTGAACCTCGCCTGACTCTAGTAGAGGGTTGTCTGCCCCGCGTAGCGGGGATAATCCGACCTCTTACCGACCACGGGCTCCCCCACGGGCGACCGAGTGCTAAGCAGGTCACCGCTGAATCTCCGCCAACACATCCTGCTCCACCTGGTCTAGCGCTTCGGAGGCTTCACGGTGCAGCGCGGGAGCGGTCAGCATCGACATAGAGCGCAGCACATCAGCCCCGGCGCCCTGGAACAAGACCACAGCTCAATGCATGGTGCTCAACTCCTGCCTCATGTGCTTGATACTACCCACAACAGCATGAGTACATTCAGACGTCAAGAGACGGGCTGGAATAGTGCAGAGGAATCTTGCGTTGAGGATATGAGAATTATGCAGAGGTCTGCGGCCGATTTTAAAAATGGTGTCGAAATTGGTGTAACTCGTTCGCTGAACTTGTGAGCGGTAAAATTTCAACCGTTCACTTAACATCATGAAAGGAACACCATGAAGTACGTTTTGATGTTCACCTCCAACCCTGAGCTTGATGCGGCTGTGCCGCAAGAACGCGTAGAGGCAGACATGCAGCGCATCTTTGAGTGGCATGAAGTCAATAGTGATTCGATCATTGAAGGTGGAGCAGCGCTGCATGGTCCCGATACCGCGACAACAATCCGGGCAAACAGGGGTACACCTGTAATCGTTGATGGACCGTTCGCCGAAACAAAAGAGGTAATCGGTGGCTTCACGTTGATTGACGTGCCCGATCTCGATTCAGCAATAGCACTGGCGAAAACCTGGCCGTCGCTAGAGCTTCCGGGTAACTCTGTCGAAATACGGCCAATGTATGACGAAGAAGAGTTGTTTGCACAGTGAATGACCGAAAGATGGCGTCGGGTACAAGCGCATCTGACGCCATTTTGTCTCGCACTGTTCGCCAGGAGACTGCGAAAATCGTGTCCTCGCTCAGCCGCAGTTTTGGAAGTCTTGATGTTGCGGAAGATGCCGCTGCAAGTGCGATTGAGGAGGCTCTTGGCCATTGGCGTGTCCACGGGGTACCGCCACGGCCAGGAGCCTGGTTGATGACTGCGGCTCGGCACAATGCGATTGATGCCGTGCGGCGCACCCAAAGATATCGAGACGCCCTGTCCAAGGTAGAGTCCAGCGACAGTATCCAATCCGCCTCATCTGAAATGGATGAGAGGGTGTCGCTGTTGTTTGGCTGCTGCCATCCCAGTTTGTCCCACGAAGCGCAACTTGCGCTATCGCTGAGGGCGGTGCTGGGTCTCACAACAGACCAGATTGCCAAGGCAACACTTGAGCCCTCATCGACGGTAGGACAGAGAATCACGCGAGCCAAGCGCAAGATCGGCGCCGCAGGGGTTCCATTGCGTATCCCGGAACCTGAAGACCGATCAGCACATCTGGATATTGTGCTTACCGTAATTAGTGTGATGTACGATTCTGCTCATCTGCGCCCCGGTGCAACTGCCGATGTCGACCGCAATTTGGCTGACGATGCGCTCTGGCTCGCTGAGGTGGTTGCCGCTACTCTGCCTTCTGAAGCCGAAGCGCATGGACTCTATGCATTACTACTTTTTCATCGAGCCAGGGAATCAGCTCGATCTGTCAATGGCGAGTTGGTTCCAATGATGCAGCAAGATCGCACGCATTGGGATTCGCGACTCATCGCCGCTGCCCATGACTCTCTCCTACAAGCAGCACACCTGCGCAACCCCGGCAGGTGGCAGATCCACGCTGCAATTGCCGCGTGTCATTCGGATGCGGCTCAGAATGAGTTGACCGATTGGGCGCAAATTCTCGCTCTGTACGACATGCTGTTGGCGTATGACAAATCACCAATCGTTCTACTGAACCGTGCAGTTGCACTTGCAGAAGTGACAACTCCGGCGATGGCACTTGCCGAGACCGAAAAACTTGAACCGCATTTGAAAAACTACCACCTCTGGCACGCTGTTCACGCAGAGTTCTTGGAGCGGCTTGGGAGGCGCATTGAAGCTCAAAAAGCAGCAGAAACCGCTCATACCATGACTATGAACAAGGCAGAACGAGCGCTACTCCTCGCACGACACAACACGCAGAGAAACGACTAGATTCTGCCCTGCACGTCCGCGGCTGCCAGGCGGGAGCAGTCCACGACTGCGAGCCTGAGCAACCCAACCCTGCGGCGCGGTACTGAGAGCGACATCGTTGACTACAGCGATAGTTGCTGACGGGTTCGCGTCGCCCTGTCCGAGAGTTTACCGTGCTGTAACGCGACGAGTTCGTAGAAATCGGGCGCATACTTCGGGTTACCACGCGACTTCAACAGGTCGTGGTCATTTACCTTGCAATCGCTCGGCAGCAGCGCCTTGTTCCCTGTCTAGGCCAGTAATTGTAAGGGTCTACCCCGCGCATCGGGAATCACCCGTAAGGCATCATGTGCCCGACCCTGATTTGCTTGTCTGCCCGACTAGCGAGGGTTGCTCCGTCTCCCGGCAGTGGATGAGAGCGTGTTTAGGTTCAGCGTCAGTAGCTCCCATTAGGCTAACTTCAAAGCGATTTCTCAAAGAAAAGAGTTAGCTGTGATTCAGGATCCTGATGGTTATCTTGGTGCACTTTGGGCAAAGTCAAGCACAAAATATGGTTATCGTACTTTATTAATAGAGCATTTTTTCGATACAGCTGCTGTCGGCGAAAAGATCTGGGATGAATTTTTATCTGAGAGTTTCAAACAAGAATGTGAAAAAATTAGTGGCGGAAAAGGCCGAAGGTTTTTTGCATTCCTGTGTGGTGCTCACGATCTAGGCAAAGCAGCACCGGATTTCCAAGGCCGATACAATCACCCTCACCTAATTTCAGCAGTGCAGCAAACAGGGCTTAACTGGAACTTTACCCTCCAGACCAAGCCACAAAACGCTTTTGTTCGCCATACTGAACTTGGAGCAAGCGTCTTTTACGAATTAGCCACGTTAGCGGGCTGGTCCAAGAAATCAGCGGACTGGGTGTCAACGCAATTCCTCGGACATCACGGCACATTTACCCATTACCCTCAGGCTGAAAGTATTCGTGAAGCACTGGGAACAGACCCCAACTGGATTACCGCTAGAAACCAACTCGTCTCCGAATTCGTGCGAGCTCTAGGCGCGTCTTCGCTAGGAGAAATCTGCCCGGCTATCCCCTCTCCACGACCCGCGTTTCAATTAGCGCTCTCAGGTTTTATTGTGATGGCTGACTGGATCGCTTCAAGCAACCACTTCCCGGGATCACACTCTTTAAAAAATGTTTCTTTTAGCAATAGCCAGAATAAAGCGGCTCAAGCATGGGAGCTTTTTCAATTCCGCAAACGCTGGCAACCTCAACAAAACAGCAGTGATCCGGTTAGCAATTTCACCGAGCGCTTTGGTTTTGCTCCACGCCCATTTCAGACTGCGGCCCTCGAACATTGTCAATCAATGAAACAACCCGGCTTGCTCGTCATTGAGGCCCCAATGGGAGAGGGTAAAACAGAAGTCGCACTTGCCTGCGCCGAAATCTTTGCCGCACGTTTTGATCTCAACGGCATCTATGTTGGCATGCCCACCCAAGCAACAAGCGACCCCATGTTTTCTAGAATTCTGTCATGGCTGGGAACTCAGAGCACGTCGGTGGCGGTAGCGTTGCTTCACGGCAAACGCGAGTCAAACCCGGAGTGGGTCGCTCTCTCTCAAAAACTGAAAATTCAGCAGTTAATGAGCGGCGAACACCATGACGATGATTATAACCCTAGCCAAACCTCCACCCATGAAGAACACAAAAAGAACGCAACGCCGCTAATAGAAGAGGTGCAGCAGTGGTTCCTCGGACCAGAACGCGGTCTTTTTGCACCAATCACTGTCGGCACAATTGACCAGATGCTTCGGGGCGCAGTCCGCATGAGACGAGTTTCGCTCATCCATGCGGGACTCGCTAATAAAGTGGTAATCCTCGACGAAGTTCACGCCTACTCGATTTTCATGCAGACAATTTTATGTCGAATTCTTGCGTGGTTGGGAGATGCCGGCATTCCGGTTATCTTATTATCCGCCACCCTGCCACCCCACTTACGCTCTAACTTTATGAACGCCTACACGAGCGGAAGAAGAAAACCTCGATCCAATTCATTTCTGAGCCAGAAAAAGCACGCCGAGCTAAAAGCGTCTACTATTGAAGACTCCGCTGAAGGGTATCCGCTCATTTCTTCGATTGAATTAGATGCCCACGATCACTCTTCTACACTCTCTCATCACAGTCACCCAACACAGCAACTCCGCGTTGTCCTACGCCCTGACCAATCCCCTAGCTCACCACCCAATGTTGGTGCTTTACTGCAAGAAGTTCTGAGCGATGGAGGCCGCGCCCTGGTTATTTGCAACACGGTGGCACGGGCCCAGGGCGTCTACGACAGCCTACGGGGTTTATTTAACGACAAAGAGTGTTTTCTTTTGCACTCTCGCTTCACCGCGGGGCATCGAGCAGAAAAAAGCGAACAGGCTCTCAAAACCCTCGGGAAAAACAATCCTGCTTCAACCGCTCGATATATTTTAGTTGCGACCCAGGTTGCTGAACAAAGTTTTGATATCGATGTTGATGTTTTAATCACCGACCTTGCCCCCATCGACTTAATACTCCAACGAGTCGGTCGAATGCACCGTCACAGAAAACGAGACCCGTATCGACCCCAAAAACTGCGAACTCCCACCGTATACGTCACAGGTTATTCCACAAAAAATAGCACAAACCATTCCGCAATCGAGAGCAGTCTTTCCGATTCAGAGCCTGGAGTTCCCGCTTTTCCCTACGGTGTTGACAAAATCTATTCTGCACCAGTTATGATGCGCACACTACTTCAACTGCGAGAAGCCTCTCAGCACAATGACTTAGTTATCCCACGTGACATTCCCGCCCTTGTCGCAGATGCCTATAGCGGGTTGAAAGATTCATCCGCTGATTCTTGGTTGTCCTCTCAAAGGCTACCAACGCCGTGGAAAAAGGAATGCAGCAGCCTTAGAGAGACACGACAAAAAATTGATCAACTCTCCGCGGCACTCGCAGAAAATAATCTCATCCATGTGCCCTCCAAAGAAACCCTCATAGGCCTACACAGTAACTATGAGAACTTTGCGTCAGAAAGCGTGGTGGATTCTCTGGTTCGTGAGGGAGAGATGGCGGTTGAGGTGCACCTTTTAGTACGCAAAGAGAATGACCTCCTCACCCTCAATAACACTCCAGTGGTTAAAGACGGCACCGTAGTTGACGAACTTGCTGATAACCCTGATCTCATCGACGAGATCATTGCCGCGGGAATCCGCCTGCCCTCATGGCCATGCTATAAGTCATCGTTAGGCGCAAAACTCAACCGGGATTCGTGTGAATGCTCAGGCTGCAAGAACACCCAAGCTGCTTATGCAATTAGCCCACGCCTCGAATTTAGCGTTGCTCCACGCCTCAAAAATCTGCGTGTTATTGAGCTCGACCCGCAAGACTTGTCCTTCTCCATTGGCACCAAAAAGTTGAGGTACGACCCGGAGCGAGGTTTACAAGACATCACTCCGAGTCGCAGCAATCCCCGCAAAGTGCGGGGCTGACTATAACTTCCGTTCTCAAAGTTCCAATAAATACGGAAGATCTCTATGAAACAGAGCAACTCCAGTCTAGCCCGCTCCATCGCGAGAACATTAAATAAATTTTTAAGTTCCAATAAATAGTTGCTTTAAAAAATTTCCTCACTAAGCTAATGAATATTGATAGAAACCTTTTCGCTAAATCTTTAGGGCAAACCACTCAAACTCTTCGAATGAGAAGGAGAAGACTATGAATACAAATGGTCTCGCGGGAGCAGAGAGCTTCTCTTTAATAACTTCCCCGCTCATACCCGTCCACTACACGAACTGTGACCAGATAAACAACATTAGCTTGAAGCAGTTGCTGAGCGATGCACACCTGATCGAACGAATCGCCAAACCCGAAATGGAAGAAATCGCTCTGTTGCGACAAATTCTCCTCCCGCTTGTGATTGATATTTTGGGTAGTTTCAACACTGACGACGAATGGAAAGACCAGTGGAATATTGGGCATTTTGACAAGGTTGGGATTCGTGAGTATTTCACAGAGTGTGCTGATTTATTCTTTTTGTTTGATAAAGAAAAGCCCTTTGGTCAGGTTGCCGACTTAGAATCGACCAGCGAAAAAACTAAACCGTCTCAGGTTTTGCTTCCTTCACTTCCCAGCGGAAATAATGTTCCCTTATTTGTGCCGATTCACGACGGTCTCAGCGCAAAGCTCACACCCAGCGAGGCGTTTTTCTCATTGCTCATCACTCAGTCATGGGCAGTCGCTGGGATCGCCACCGGCATGAAGAACGACCCCCTCGTAAAAGCTGGCAAAACAACAGGAAACAGAATTCCCCCCACCGCTTCAATCGGTTTAGTCATCCCTTTAGGCAGAAACCTCTTCGAAACGATAATGCTTTCTCTCGTGGTAAGCGCTGGTGACTTGCCCGACTCAGACGATGCGCCCAGTTGGCGTTCCTCCAGTTCATCAACGGCAACGTGGAGCGAGCGCCCTGCCGTTGGCATACGTGACTACCTCAGCTATCCTTCACGTCGTATCCGATTGTTTCCAGAAATCACCGAAGGCGGAGCACTCATTGTCGAACGAGTGCTCCTCGGCGCTGGCGACCGCCTACCTTTTATTAACCCCAACTATGAACCACACGCAATGTGGCGGAAAAATAGCAGCAAAAGTAATACTCAAGTAACACATTTCCCCCTCCGGCACCGTTCTGATCGTGAGAGCTGGCAGGGGCTTGCCTCCCTTCTCGCTGTTTCTGAACGAAAAGAAACTGAGCTCATGACTACCTCGACTCTCCGCCAGATTGCCAGATTTCGCCAGACAGGAGTCATCGAGTCAACTTATCCGCTCAAGGTTCTGCTCCTTGGCGTTGAATACGGCACTCAAAACGCAGTAATTGAAAACCTAATTGTTGATGAAATTCCACTTCCGGTAACAGCTCTTGCTGAAGAAAGTGCAATACGAGAATTTCTCGAAAAGATTGTTCAGCAGTCCGAAAATGTACGGAACCACCTCAACCATTTACAAAAAAGAATCCTTGAGGCTTCAAAGACCAGGCAGGAGTGGGACAAAGGGTCTTGGGCGGGGGAACAGTTTATTCAATCCATAAGCGTTCAAGTCATGCGGATTCTTTCCATTCTCACAAATCGTCCAGAAAACATCAATGAGATACAAGAGATTTGGGCCGTTGGTGCTCGCAAGTTGGCTCTTGACGCCGGTAAAAAACTAATCGCAAAAGCTCTGCAATCGCCAACCGCCTGGCACACAGACAAGACGGATCACAACGGAAAGTCTAAGCTAACCCCCAACATCCCAATGGCCGATGTTTTCTTTAGAAGTGCCATCCACAAAGAATTCCCTCGCCCCCAAGAACTTCAAAGCACTGACACATATTCAATAACCGCAGCAGAAGGAGCCGACCATGTCTGAACAAACCGATAGTTCCGTCCACGATGGCGACCAGCCACAAAAAATGTGGAACAGATACTGGAAACAACATGCTCACCTCAAGGAGGGCATGGGCTTGGTTCCACCGGGTGAACACCTGGCGGCTCTCCGCAAGGGTGCCTACCGAGAGCCCTGGACAGTTCCTGATATGTGGCCTTTTCTCACAGAAGTTTCCTACAGTTCCAATGGGCTTGTTCCAGAACGCATAAAACGACAAGAATGGGCGGAGCACACCGCACTCGTTCTTTACGGTTTTCACCAACAGTCGCAGAGCGAATCAATGCACACCAACCAATACGGGCACTCTCTGGGTAGGGCCATGCGTCAACTATTTGATGTCGACAATGACCCAGACAATATTATGGACTCCGCGATGGGGCGAAGAGTACGAGAGCTCTTTTTCGCTACCAGTATGCCTCAGCTATTTCGACAGATTTTAACCTTCACCCAGCTTTTTACCGCCAGTGGGCAAAATCTCAAGCTCAATTACAACGTTCTATTCGATGACCTTGTGCAGTGGCAGCAGCCTAATAAAAGAGACTCGGTTCGATCAAGATGGGGTCGAGACTTTTACGCCACACCAGCTAAATCCAAATAACCAAGCAGTAATCAACTCACCACAGAAAGAAATAATCATGAACAACGTCTATATCGATATCCATACAATTCATACCGTTCCTCCCAGCAATATGAATCGTGATGACACCGGCAACCCCAAAGAAGCAGTCTATGGTGGCGTAAATCGGGCCCGCGTCTCGTCCCAGTCAAAAAAACGAGCAACTCGCACCTACTTCGCTGAGGGCCGGGTCGATACAGAAAAAGACGCAACTCGCACCAGACGGCTTCCCAAGGTGGTGCAAGAACGTCTTGTGTCCCTACTCGAAATGGAGCCTGAAGCGTCTAAAAAACTTGCTGACCTCATCATCAACACTCTTAAAAATCAAAAAGCAAAACCACTTAAAAGAGACCCAAAAGATAACGACCAGCTCACCTACGCTTTTTTCTACGGCCAATCACAAATCGATTCCTGGATTAACAACCATAAAGATTCGCTTCTTGACTACGCTAAAAATGGGAACTTAGAGGGCGATAAAGGGCAGGCAGAGTTTGATAAACAATTCCGTTTTGAAGATGCTTTTACCACGGGGCACCCTGCTCACGTAGCCCTTTTTGGTCGGATGATAGCAGATATACCGAATCTCAATGTTGATGCCGCCGTCCAAGTGGCACACTCACTTTCAACGCATGCAGTTCAAAATCAATTTGATTACTTCACCGCGGTTGATGACCAAAACACGAACGAAGAAACCGGTTCTAGCATGATTGGCAGCGTTGCATTCAACTCAGCAACCCTATACAACTTCGCAAGTATCTCTCTCCAAGACTTGCGCGAGAACCTGGACGGCGATCTCAACGCAACCAAATCATCCATCCTCAAATTCATCGAATCATTCGCAAAAAGCATGCCCAGCGGACACCGAAATTCCTTCGCTCACAGCACCCGCCCCAGTTTGGTCACTGTAATAATTCGAAGCGACCAGCCGGTTAACTTCGTGAACGCTTTTGAGGAGCCCGTGCCAACACAGACCAAAGAGGGAATGGAGTCAATTTCGATCCAAAAGTTAGCACAAGAAATTAATCAAGAATCAAACCGCTGGGGAGATAAGCCAATCGCCACAATCTCAACCTATAAAGAACACGACGCCCACGCTTTCGAACTCACTGAGGCGTTTGGAGAGTCGCTGACTTTTCCGAAATTTCTTGAGGAAATCGATAACACACTAGACGCACAGCTCGGAGGCCACTGATGTCCCAGCAACACAATCCGATACTCGTGTTGCGTCTCCGAGGGCCGCTGCAATCCTGGGGAATTTCGAGCCAGTTCAATCGACGCACCACAGAAAACGTGCCTTCGAAATCAGGAATTATTGGTCTGTTAGCCGCGGCCGAAGGACGTCAACGAACAGCTTCGATTGATGACCTTCTCGAGCTAAAAATTGGCGTCAGAATCGATGCCCCTGGAACTCAGCTTCGCGACTATCACACGGTGGCAAACTTTGACGGAAGCAATCTATTGATCTCTGACGTCAACGCCCAGGGGCACCAAAAGCGGGGAGACAGCAAAAAACAAACTCTCGTTACAAAACGCTACTACCTGCAGGACGCCGAGTTTATTGTTGCGATTCAGGGCAACGAGCAGCTGATGGAAAAGTTGGCCTACGCGGTAGAACACCCCAGGTTTCCCCTTGCCCTCGGACGGCGCTCCTGCATCCCAACCGGAAGGCTACTCGAATGCAACGAGAACGGGCAAAAACTGTGGCGAGGAATGTCGCTAAGAGAAGCGTTATCCGCGGTTAACTGGCGCAAAAAACCGGGTGTTTCTGAACCCTACCGACTCCCCGTAATTCTTGATGAATCTAGCGATTCCATTAAAGACGGGATGCTCGATTCAATTACAGACGTTCCGGTTTCATTTGATCCACATAAACGCGGCTTCACATCACGAACAGTACGACATATTTGGGTAACGCCACCCGGATTATCACCCGAAGCCGAAAAGAATCGCATGATGTCTGACCCATTCTCACTATTAGGAGCAGAATAAGTGTCTTACCTATCAAAAGTATTTATCAATCCTCGGCGTAAAGCTGGGCTACGCTACATTTCAAACCCTCAAGCCACTCATGCCGCAATTATGCAGGCATTCCCACCGGAGACCGAGATTGGCCGCCCCCTGTGGAGACTTGAAAAAGAAGGCACAAGAGCTCATCTTTTGGTTTTGAGCAACTTACGACCAGACTGGTCACACATCACAGAAGAAGCCGGGTGGGGAGACGCTGAAGGTGCACAAGCGAAAATAGCGAGCTACCAGCCCCTTATCGATTTAATTTCTCGCGGTCGAGAGTTTCACTTTAAAACAACGGTAAACCCCGTACACAGCACCACAAGCCCCCAGGGCAAATACGCTAAAGAAGCTGCCACCAAAACAGCGCTAAACACTCCTGAAGGCAAGCGCCCAAGGGGAACCGTTGTTCCCCATAAAACGGTGGCCCATCAGACAAAATGGTTTCAAGACCGAGTTGAAAGATGGGGTTTTGAATTATCACCGTTGAACTCAAACACAAGTTCTCCCGCAGGCAAAGCGTTTACCCTGACTAACAGAAACGTACTCAAATTCAAGCACACAAAAGGGTCTCAAATAACCCTGAACACGGCCACGTTTGAGGGGTTAATCCGCATTTCCGACCCAGAGGTTGCACTCAACTCACTACTAAACGGAGTTGGTCAAGGCAAAGCCTACGGTTGTGGTTTAATCACGCTGACTGAACCTCAATGATTGATCTCTTCACCATTGAAGAAGGTACCCATTGAATTGGCTTTCAAGGCCGAACCTAACCCATAAATTACAAAAGTCATACGAAATAAGGTGAATTTTATATCTACAAAATAATCATAAGCAAAAACAAAAATACTATTTGCATACATGCAGGACGGAGTTTGAAAGTAACAAAAAACCCAACTTAATCATTTTAAATACCTGATCAGGAAGTATCAGCCCCGCACACGCGAGGATCATCCTCTGCTTTGGACACCGGCAGCGGAGTACCCGACATCAGCCCCGCACACGCGAGGATCATCCCATACTGCCGCACAGCAGTACCGGGTCAACAAGATCAGCCCCGCACACGCGAGGATCATCCCATGCCCTCCCACTTGAGCGTCACGTCGCCCCGATCAGCCCCGCACACGCGAGGATCATCCATTCGGGCGGAAAATTCTTTCCACA
Source organism: Lysinibacter sp. HNR (assembly GCF_029760935.1). Taxonomy (NCBI): domain Bacteria; kingdom Bacillati; phylum Actinomycetota; class Actinomycetes; order Micrococcales; family Microbacteriaceae; genus Lysinibacter; species Lysinibacter sp. HNR. The sequence continues at coordinate 2,726,594 of NZ_CP121684.1, forward strand.
CCTCACCCGATCAGCCCCGCACACGCGAGGATCATCCACTGGGTGGCGTGGTTGGCCCTGCCGCGCGCGGGATCAGCCCCGCACACGCGAGGATCATCCGCTCCCCGCACGTCTTGACAGGCAAGCCGAGGTATCAGCCCCGCACACGCGAGGATCATCCCACTCTTGCGGGGAGATGACAAAACCCCCTGGAATCAGCCCCGCACACGCGAGGATCATCCACGCGTCACGACCGGCCACCCCCTCGGTGGTGCAATCAGCCCCGCACACGCGAGGATCATCCGTAGCACTATCAAATCAAGTGCAGCCCGTAGTAATCAGCCCCGCACACGCGAGGATCATCCGACCACGAAATGACCTGAATGCATGGCCCGGTAATCAGCCCCGCACACGCGAGGATCATCCCAATGAAGGTAAGAGCAATCATAAAACCCGGGCATCAGCCCCGCACACGCGAGGATCATCCCGGTCTGTTTGCCGTCGGTGATGATCAGGACGTATCAGCCCCGCACACGCGAGGATCATCCCGTCGCGCGGCTATCCACGCACCCGCACCCGTCATCAGCCCCGCACACGCGAGGATCATCCCGCGCAGCGCTCATCGAGGCGCTAGACGGGATCATCAGCCCCGCACACGCGAGGATCATCCGGATACGCAATGGGATATAACCCCGCTACTACCATCAGCCCCGCACACGCGAGGATCATCCGGCGCGCGCCTCAGCTCTACTGCCAGAGAGTCCATCAGCCCCGCACACGCGAGGATCATCCTTTGTGGATGAGGGCGTTTCTATCGTGGGTGATATCAGCCCCGCACACGCGAGGATCATCCCATTTTGTGGCGTTGACCTTTTTCCACACCGCTATCAGCCCCGCACACGCGAGGATCATCCGGCGATGCAGCGCGGCTTCCTCAAAAACTCCGCATCAGCCCCGCACACGCGAGGATCATCCCTCATAGCGACCATCCCGGTCAATCCGAATCGTATCAGCCCCGCACACGCGAGGATCATCCGAGAATTTACTGGATACTGATCCGTCCCGGTACATCAGCCCCGCACACGCGAGGATCATCCGACGTCCCCTTTGCCTGTGGGCCGCTAATTTCGGTCAGCCCTGCACACGCGAGGATCATCCCGACACCTCGCGGTTACAGATAGCATCTCCCGAGTCAGCCCCGCACACGCGAGGACCTTCGCACCCGAACGCTAAACCCCCTACACAAGATATCGTCTGCCCCATGTAGCGGAGACCATCCATTATTGTCATGGCTCAGAACATCACCGCTAAGGACGCCCGTCCACGTAGCCAGGCGCCCACCACCGCACACCAAGCTACCGGGCAACCCCGGCAGGATCGGAGAGCAGCCCCGCAAAGGCAAGCTCAGCCGCCCCCACCAGCATGAGCCGCGAGCGCAGCTCGGAGCGTTCAATGCGGACCTCGTGTCCCACACTGCTGAGGGAGCGCACGCTCACCGCCTGAGCTAGACGTTCGCGCCCCACGGTGAGGAGCGACCCGAGAAAGCCGCCTAGCACGACCAGTTCGGGGTCGAACATGTTCACAAAATTTGAGATCCCCTCGGAGAGCAGGTCGATCTGTCGGCCAACCTCGTCGAGGACGCGCGGGTCTTGTGAGACCCCAAGGGCAACGTCGAGTTCGTCCTGGTCTACACGAGACAGGCTGAGCACGTTGAGAAGACGCTGCAGGTTAACCTCGGTTTCGAGGCATCCGACGCGTCCACAGTAGCATTTTTCTCCCCGACTGTTGACGAGGGTGTGGCCGAGTTCTCCAGCGTATCCGCTGGTTCCTCGCAGGGGCGATCCACCGATGATGAGGCCTCCACCCACTCCACTCGCGCTTCCGTTGAGGTAGACCATATCACCCACTCCCCGGCCCACGCCAAAGAGGCTCTCAGCCATGGCGCCCAGGCTTGCGTCGTTACCCGCGTACACCGGGTATTCCAGGGCAGCCGCCAGCGACTCCGCGAACTTTGCGTTCTTCCACTTGAGGTGGGGCGCGATAAGCACCCGCCCGTCGGCAGAGTTGACGAGTCCCGGTATGGCAACCCCCACCCCGGCGATGCTGTAGCCGGAGTCAATTTCGCCGCGCATACTCGTCACGATTGCCTGCACCGCATTGACAGCCTCTTTTACCGTGGGGACCCGCATAGTGTCAAAGCGGATGCGCCTGATCACCTGGCCGCCGAGCCCCACGAGTCCCACGTTGATGGCATCGATGTCGGGGTTGACGGCGATGGCGGCAACGCGGGGAGAGGGAATAACGTGAAGGCTTGGCCTCCCCACCCTTTTTTCGCCCGAGGGGTCTTCGCTCTCGTAGGCGAGTCCTAGGGCGGCAAGCTCTGTGACCAGGGCACCTATTGTGGAGCGGGTGAGACCCGTGCGTTTTGTGAGTTCAGCTCGGGAGCATCCTCCCGCGTGATGCAGTAGCCGCATCACCATAGAGAGGTTGTGGCGACGAAGCTGGTCGTTGTTTGTTCCGCCGCGGGTTCCGAGGTGAGGTGGCGCAGTGACGTGCATGCCCACCGTCCTCTCGATTAGTGATGATCCCTGGTGTTAAACCTACCTGCCTCCGGCGCGACGCTTGTTGAATATGTCAAACGCAACGGCAAGAAGAAGGACAAGCCCCTTGATTGCCATCTGCCAGGCGGCATCCACCGACAGAATCGACAGACCCATATTAAGCACACCCATGACCAAACCACCAATGACGGCCCCGACCACGGTTCCCACGCCACCCTGCACGGCGGCGCCTCCGATGAACACGGCGGCGATGGCGTCTAGCTCGTAGTTTTGTCCGGCGGAGGCTACGGCCCCTCCCGCGCGGGCGGTGGCCACAACACCGGCCACGGCCGCTAGGACTCCCATGTTTACGAAGATAAAGAAGTCAACCCACCGGGTTTTAACGCCGCTCATGATGGCGGCAAACCGGTTGCCACCCATTGCGTATACGTGGCGACCAAAGACGCTGCGGTTCAGGATAAAGGTGTAGAGCAGGATGATCACCGCAAGAACGATGAGGATGAGCGGAGTTCCGTTGTACCCGCTGAGCAGCCACGCAAACCACACGATTGCTGCGGCGGCAATTCCGTTCTTTGCCCAGAAGGAGCCGAGTGCTTCGCGGGGAAGTTCAAGTCGGGCCTGGGTGGCTCGTGACTTGAGCTGGGTAATGATGAGCGCGGCGGCCGCCAGCACACCCAGCACCAGGGTGAGGGTATCGCGTCCTCCCATTTCCCCCAGGTAGCCGGGCAGCCATCCCGCACCGATGGCGGTAAAGTCGGCGGGTAGTCCGCTGATGGTTCCGCCCGTGAGTAGCACGAGCGTGAGACCGCGGAAGATGAGCATGCCGGCCAGGGTAACGATAAACGCCGGTATCCCCACAAACGCCACCCAGAAGCCCTGCCACGCACCGATCAGCGCGCCGACAACGATGGCCAAGAGGATAGCCACCCACCAGGGAAGTCCCCACTGATTCATACTGATCGCCGCAACCGCACCGACCAGGGCAACAACCGACCCCACCGAGAGGTCAATGTGCCCGGCAATAATCACGATGACCATACCCACGGCCAGGATCAAAACATAGGCGTTCTGCTGGATGAGGTTGTTCACGTTTCCCGGCATCAGGAGTCTGCCATTGGTGAGGATCTGGAACAGAATGATGATGATTGCCAGCGCGGCCAGGATGCCGTACTGGCGCAGGTTGAGAGAAAATTTGGGAATTCTGCGTTTGGCAGGTGTTGTGGTGCTCATCGATTTAGGCCTTTCCTGCGGTCATAAAGTGCATAAGTTTTTCTTGTGAGGCTTCTTCGCGGGGCACCTCGCCCGTGATGAGGCCCTCGGATATGGCGTAGATGCGATCGGAGAGGCCCAGCAGCTCGGGAAGCTCCGAGGAGATCACCACGATGGCTTTGCCCTGAGCCGCCAGCTCGTTGATGATTCCGTAAATCTCATATTTGGCTCCGACGTCGATTCCACGAGTGGGCTCATCAAGGATGAGGATGTCCGGACCGCTAAAGATCCACTTCGACAACACAACCTTCTGCTGGTTTCCGCCCGAGAGCTTTCCAGTAATCGCCGAGACGCTCGGAGCTTTGATGTTCATCTTGTGTCGGTATGACTCCGCAACCTTATATTCGCGATAACGATCAATCACTCCCCACCTGGAGAGCTGACCCAGCGCGGCCGCGGACACGTTCACGGTGATGTCACCAATCAGGTTGAGCCCGTATCGCTTGCGATCCTCGGTGGCGTAGGCAAAGCCGTTGCGAATCGCCTCTTCCACCGTGCGGTTGTGTATGAGCTCCCCATTTTTGTAGATGCTTCCGGAGATGTTTGTTCCGTATGAACGCCCAAAAAGACTCATCGCCAATTCGGTACGCCCCGCGCCCATCAGACCGGCAAAACCCACAATTTCGCCCGCACGCACGGAGAAGGATGCCCCGTCGACAACTTTACGCGCGGTATCAACCGGGTGGTGGACGGTCCAGTCGACCACCCGCAACACCTCTTCGCCGATGTGGGGTTCACGCGGCGGAAATAGGTTGTTCAGGTCGCGGCCAACCATGGAGCGGATGATCCGCGACTCGGTCACCTCGTCTCGTCGCATATCCATTGTTTCGATGCTCTTACCGTCACGAATCACGGTCACAGCATCGGCAATCTGTTTAATCTCTTTAAGCTTGTGCGAAATGATAATGCAGGTGATTCCCTGGCCACGCAGGTGTTCAATGAGGCTCAGTAGGTGTGCGGAGTCCTCGTCATTGAGCGCGGCGGTTGGCTCATCGAGAATGAGAAGCTTCACCTCTTTGGAGAGGGCCTTTGCGATCTCTACCAGCTGCTGCTTACCCACCCCCAACTCGAGGATCTTGGTGGCGGGATTCTCTTCCAGACCCACCCGAGCGAGAAGAAGCGCAGCCTCACGATTGGTGGTGTTCCAATCGATGATGCCGCGCTTGGCTTTTTCGTTTCCGAGAAAAATATTCTCCGCGATCGAGAGGTGAGGGCTCAGGGCCAGTTCCTGATGAATAATGACGATGCCGTCGTGTTCGCTATCGTTAATGCTTTTATAGGCAACCGGTTTGCCCTCAAACTCGATGATGCCCTCAAAGCTGCCCGCGGGGTAGACCCCGCTGAGTACCTTCATCAGGGTTGACTTTCCCGCCCCGTTTTCTCCGCATATAGCGTGAACCTGTCCCCGGGTGACGTCGAGCGATACGCCGTCAAGCGCTTTCACTCCCGAAAAGTCCTTCACAATGTTTTTCATCGTGAGGATCGTTGACTTTTCCATGACTGCTTCCTCATCATGTGCGTGGTATGGAATTAGGTGCGCTGCGGCGGGCACTCGGCGTCAACAGGCCTGTCAGCGATTTTGCCAAGAAACTCGCCAGCCAGTTCCGTCAAGTTTGTCAAGAGTCGGCCTGGGTGCGCGGGTCTGCCGGGGTGTGGCCCCGGCAGACCTATGGTGCGGTTTAGAGCCCCACGTCGGAGGCCGAGACAAATCCCGAATCAACAAGTTTGGTCTTGACGTCCTCTTTCACAACAACCTCGGGAGTGATGAGGAACGAGGGAACAATCTTTTCACCGTTGTTATAGGTTGTGGTGTCGTTAACCTCAACCTCTTCTCCCGAGGCGATCTGCTTAATCATGGTGAAGACACGGTCTCCCAGCGTACGGGTGTCTTTCCACACCGTCATGGACTGTTCGCCATCGAGGATGGCCTTTACATTGGCCTTGTCGGCATCCTGTCCGGTGAGGATGGGGTAGTCATCTCCCGGCTTGTACCCGGCCGATTTGAGCGAGGCAATAATTCCAATTGCCAGGCTGTCGTTGGGAGAAAGAACAACGTCCACTTTTTTACCGCCGCCGTAGAAGGAGGAGATGCGGTTATCCATCTCGGATTGTGCCCTATCTGAGGCCCAATTTTGAATTCCAATCGAGGCCCAGGCGTCGTTTGAGCTGGGCGCCTTGCCGCTGGGAACAGTGAGAGTACCTTTCTGAACGTAGGGCAGCAGAACGTCCCAGGCTCCCGAGAAGAAGAATTTGGCGTTGTTGTCGTCCGGGCTTCCGGCAAACGGTTCGAGATTAAAAGTTTCGGTGGTCGAGGCGAGCTGTAGTTGATCCTCAATGAATTTGCCCTGTAGCTCACCCACCTTGTAGTTATCGAAGGTGGCGTAGTAGTCAACGTCTTCCGTGCCGTTAATGAGTCGGTCATAGGCGATAACGGTTGCGTCTTGTTTTTTGGCCTCGGCGAGCACGGGAGACAGCACCTCACCGTCGATAGCGGCAACCACAAGGATGTTTGAGCCGCCCGCCACCTGGTTTTGGATCTGGCTGATTTGCTGGTCGGTTTTATTGTCCGCGTATTGCAGATCAACCGTGCATCCGGCGTCCTTGAGCGATTTTTGCAGTTGCTCACCGTCATTGATCCAGCGTTCAAGACTACGTGTGGGCATTGAAATTCCCACGTTGCAATTCTCGATAGTTGCGGTTCCCTCACCTCCCCCGCCGTTTGAACACGAAACGAGCGAAGCGGCCAACGCCGTCGCCGCTAAAAGGGAGAGTGCGGTGGTTGTTCGGGACATGTGTAGTTGCTTTCCTCTCTGAATGCGCCGGTTGCACGTAAGGACTGAGCGTGTACAGGTTTACCTCACGGGGGGAATTACTGCCGAAGCAGGTCTCAAGGTCTTCCGTCTTATTTTCGATCCACGATACTTCCTCGTGGTGACTGGCTCGAAAATACGCATTCCTCAACTACCGGAACGATATTTGTTACTGGGGAGAACATATCACAGAAACATGTCAGAAGCCATGGAAGTATAAGATAAAACGGAATATAAGTCCCCGAAATAACGATTTATTTTGAATTAAAATAGCTGATCAAAGATATAAACTACTATTGCTTAGCCACACATAAATCACCCTACTTTAATTGCTCACTCGGGTGAGAAATTTAATTGGAGTGGTATTTTCGCGTGATTTCTGTAATATGTTTATGGAAACAACAAATTCATCAACGACGCTGACAGGAATGATGACTCATGAGACTCACCCCCACCCGCGCAGACAAATTCTCCTTTGGCCTGTGGACAGTCGGATACAACGGAGCCGACCCTTTTGGTGGCCCCACCCGCGCCCCTCTTGATGTGGTACACGCCGTAGAAAAGCTCAACGAGCTCGGAGCCTACGGCATCACCTTTCACGACGATGACCTCTTTGCCTTCGGGTCGTCCGAAGCCGAGCGCCAAAAACAAATCAACAGACTCACCCAGGCCCTCTCGGACACCGGGCTTGTGGTCCCCATGGTCACCACAAACCTGTTCAGCGCCCCCGTTTTCAAAGACGGAGGGTTCACCTCCAACGACCGGGCCGTGCGCCGCTTTGCCCTGCGCAAGGTGCTGCGCAACATCGATCTGGCTGCGGAACTCGGAGCATCCACCTTTGTGATGTGGGGCGGGCGCGAGGGAGCCGAGTACGACTCCGCAAAAGATGTTCGCGCGGCACTCGACCGCTACCGCGAAGCCATCAACCTTCTGGGGCAATACGTTATCGATAAGGGATACAACCTCCGCTTTGCAATCGAGCCAAAACCAAACGAGCCGCGCGGCGATATCCTTCTCCCCACACTGGGTCACGCACTAGCCTTCATCACAACCCTGGAACACCCCGACCTCGTGGGAGTCAACCCCGAGGTGGGACACGAGCAGATGGCTGGGCTCAACTTTACGGCGGGGATTGCCCAAGCGCTTCACCAGGGCAAGCTCTACCACATCGACCTCAACGGCCAGCGGGGCATCAAATACGATCAAGACCTGGTATTTGGACACGGCGACCTGCACAACGCATTCTCCCTGGTAGATCTACTCGAAAATGGAGCACCCGGCGGCGGGCCAGCCTACGACGGGCCCCGCCACTTCGACTACAAGCCCTCACGCACAGAAGACGAAACGGGGGTGTGGGCTTCAGCCGCCGCCAATATGCGCACCTACCTGCTGCTCAAGGAGCGGGCAGCCGCATTCCGCGCAGACCCCGAGGTGCAGGAAGCCCTTCTCGCGGCTCGGGTGAACGAGCTCAGCACAACCACGCTCGACACGAACGAGAGCTACCACGATCTCCTCGCGGATCGCAGCTCATACGAAGACTTTGACCCGACGGCCTACTTTAACGGCAGAGGTTTTGGTTTTGTCAGGCTCCAGCAGCTCGCCCTCGAACACCTGCTCGGCGCCCGAGGATAGCACGCAACACTCCAGGTTTCCTCAGGAACCACAGCCTCTATTCGGCTGACAATACACAGCGCATCCGGGGTAAGCCCTATCCGAACGAAACACACCGGATCAGGCGAACACCCCGGGTGCGCTGAAGCGTGTGCGGGTTAGTGAAACACACTAACCCGCCGAAACCCGCACCCTTTTGCACAGCTGCTCTCGAAGCTCGGCCAGGAGGAAATAGTAGGCTCCTCGCAAAACGGGGTGCCCCTGCACAGAGGTAGCCACGATATCTGGAGTTCCCCACCGAGTGGTTACGGATATCCGATCACGCACCCCCTGCGCAAGCAGGTCGCCACCCAAGTGAGCGGTGGGTCCACCCAAAACGATTCTTTCGGGATCAAGCAGTGCAAGAATCGGGATAACTCCATGGGTAATCTGCGGGATCAGATCCCCCACTATCAGCTCCCGCGCAGCCTCATTACCCGAGCTTCCCGCGGTGCGAAGCAGATCAAAATAGGTCTCACCACTTAAGCCGTTCTCTCGTGCAATGCTCGCCACGGCAAGACCTCCGAGGAGAGACTGCATATCGATCGCCCCGGGATTATCAAACGCCGCTATGCGAGGAACCGGCAGGTATCCGATTTCCCCCGCCCCGCCCGCTGCCCCGCGCTGAATCTCGCCACCGGCATAAACGGCAACCCCCAGGCCCTGACCCAACCAGAAAAGCACAAAACTTTCAGTGCCGCGCACCGCACCCTCGGAGCGCTCTGCGATGGCCGCCAGGTTAACATCATTCTCGATATACACCCTGCAGCCCAACTCAGCCTCGATCAAGCTGCGCGCCCCCTGGGCAGGCCATCCCTCAAAGGTATTGGCAAAGTGCAGGGTGTCGCTCCGGGCATTAACCGAGCCCTGCACCCCGAGACACACCGCCGATACCGCGTTACGGCCAATCTGGGCAAGATCACACGCCGCCTCAATCGCGGCCTTTACCTCCGCTACCGCATCACGGCTCACCCTACGCGACGGAGCCGGAATCTCCGCGACAGGATATTCACTTCCAATAGCATCTACCACGGTGGACCGGATAAATTCGGGTCCCATGTCAACGGCAACCCCCTTCACCAGATCATTATTTACCGCGTGAAGCACAGCGTTGGGCCCGCGTCCGCCCACAGCTTTTCCCGTCACATGCACCAGATCGGCACTTTTCAAACGGGTAACAATCTGAGAAGCGGTGGGCTTTGAGAGCCCTGAGAGTTCACTAATCTGGTTGCGGGAGAGTATCCCGTGGGCAAAGAGAAGCTCGAGCACCATTCGGTCGTTACGAACCGCAAGCCACTGTGGAGTACCCGGAAGAGCGGTCGCCAGGGGCAAACTCCTCTCCTTGTTACTCGCACCTAACCCGGTCGACATCATCAAAAGCCTCCTAGCTCATGAATGAATTTGCTGCACATTCAACAAATTACGTCCCCCGTGGCCTATCTTACTGCGGAAATTGCCCTTTCCCCGCCTCGAGACTCCCCCGCTGCCGGGCTCCACTACCCAGAAGTGGAGAGCACCCCGCACGGCGACACTCAGCAAATAGTGCCGTAATCGCAACACACTAACTTCGCCCATAAGGCTAAAGTTAAGGAACACCTAATCTATATTTTGAAGGAGCGTCGTGCCCCCCACAGCCCTCGGACCCCAGCATAAATCGCTACCTCCCCGGTTGTGGGGCAGCTCTCTCGATAACCTCGGCGAGGCCGCAACTCACGTATCCCAGTGGCAAACCCCGCTGCTCACCCTCGATCAGCGAGCGCTTAACCACAATGTGGCCACCTACTTTCACTGGCTGCACGAGCGGAAACTGCTGCTCGCCCCCCACGGTAAAACAACCATGTCCCCCACCCTGTGGCATCAGCTTTTAGACGCCGGAGCCTGGGGCATTACCTTCTCCACAGCCTGGCAGGTGGAGATTGCCCGACACAACGGTGTTCGCCGAATCATGCTCGCAAACTCCCTGCTCGACCCCGTGGGCCTCACCTGGATATCGCGCGAACTCGACGCTAATCCCAGCCTAGAAATCATCGCGTGGGTAGACAGCGTTGCCAGCGCTCAACGCATGGAAGAGGTACTCTCCCCGCTCAATATTGCACGGCGAATACCCCTCATCGCAGAGCTCGGGGCCGCGGGCGGAAGAACCGGCGCACGAAACCCCGCAGATGCCCTGGCCCTAGCCGAATACGTGGCCGACTCCTCCGTTCTCACGCTTGCGGGAGTGGGCGGATACGAGGGAATACTCGCACAGGATCGCAGCCCCGAAGGCCTCTCTCGGGTGCGCAATTACCTGGAGGCTCTTGCGGGACTCCTCAGCGACACCATCGCCGAGGGCATGTACACCCGACACCCAATTCTCACCGCCGGAGGAAGCGCCTACTTCGATCTGGTAGCGGATGCCACTTCCCATCTCACCGACCAGGCCGATGTGGTCCTTCGATCGGGAGCGTTTCAAATTCACGATGACGGATTCTACAGCAGAGTCAGTCCGCTGCGAGACGTCTCCGGCGAAGAGGTCTCGGTGGCGGGTTCTCTCGGGGAAGAACACTTTATCCCAGGGATGCACGGCTGGGCCCGGGTGGTGTCGCGACCCGAACCGGGACTCGCCCTGCTCGACGCGGGCAGGCGCGATTTTCCCTACGACTACGACCTGCCGGAGGCTCAGCTCATCATGGGTGCCAGCCCCGCAGAAAGTGCAGAGGCTCTGGCGGGTTCAGAGGTTTTTGCAATCAACGATCAGCATCTCTATTTGCGGCTAGGCCCGAACGCAACGGAGCACACGCTTCCGGTTGGCTCCGTCGTGCGGTTTGGGCTCAGCCATCCGTGTACAGCGATGGATAAGTGGCGGCTAGTACCCATCGTCGCCGACGCCACACAGGACGACCCCCTGGTCATTTCGGCGGTCGAGACCTGGTTTTAAAGCCCTAATCTACTTCCCATAAAAGCCGTGGATAAGAGCGGCAGTTCCCTCCAGATGCTCGCACATGGCACGATAAGCCAGTTCCTGGTTTCCCGAGAGAATCGCAAGAGCAATCGCTTCGTGCTGCTCATTAGAGTGGCGGATGTTGGGGGCGATCAGGGGTAGCCCGTCAAGAAGATTATTGGCGAGTGTTCGCGCCCGAGCGAGGGGGGTGATGATGGAGGGCACAGCCGCAAGCTCAGCAATAAAGAGGTGAAAGCGGGAATCGAGACGCCGATAATCCTCCGGCCCTGCCCGCTGGGATTCGGTGAGGATGTGCCAGAGCTGTGCCCGTTCCGATGCGCTCAACGAACGGGTGGCCGCGATTCGAGCGGCACCCGTTTCGAGGATGAATCGGGTACCGAGAGCATCAGCAATGTCATCGGTTGAGAGCGCTGGGGCGCTGTCGCTTGGTGCCCGCAATTCTGGGGGTAGCTGTTCCGCAACAAAGGTTCCCCCTCCGCGTCCGCGACGCGAAACTAGGTAGCCAGATTCGGAGAGGGTACCCAGGGCATCACGGAGGGTATCGCGGCTCACCCCCAGGCGGCGGGCAAAGTCTCTCTCCGGCGGGAGTTGTTCACCGGGCGAGACCACCCCGAGGTGAATCATTTGTAAAAGGCGCTGCAGGGTGTCTTCAAAAGCGTTGGGGCTTCGGGTGGGGCGGTCCCGCTGTTCTTTGCCAATCAGCGATGTTCCCTGAACGGGGTGCTCCACACCCTGAGCAGCGAGAAGGGCACCGAGCAGCGGGTTTCCACCCTCGAGGCCTGGGACTGCCGGCACCCCGGAGGATCCCAGTGCGGACACCTCGGGCGCGGGTACCGTGAGCGGGGCGGTCGCGGCGTTGAGCCAGTCGTCTGTGCCCTCGTTTTTACCCGTCATGCGCAGCCCTCATAAATATCCACACAGTTGATCGTACTCATATCCGGTAGTGCACACGGAACGCAAAACTCCTAGACCGGAGTGACGTAGGCCGCGCTGATACCGCCATCAACCAGGAAGGTGCTGGCGTTCACAAAAGAGGCGTCGTCGCTCGCAAGAAAGGCAACCGCAGCCGCTATTTCTTCGGGCTCCGCAAAGCGTCCGCGCGGAACGTGCACGAGTCGGCGCTGAGCTCGTTCGGGGTCGGAGGCAAATAGTTCCTGAAGAAGCGGGGTATTAACCGGCCCCGGGCAGAGGGCGTTTACCCGGATGCCCTGGCGGGCAAATTGCACACCCAGCTCGCGACTCAGGGCCAAAACTCCCCCCTTCGAGGCGGTGTAGGAGATCTGGCTAGTGGCCGAGCCCAGGACCGCAACAAACGAGGCCGTATTAATAATGGAGCCGCTACCCCGAACGCTCATGTGACGCAGAGCGGCCCGGCAGCAAAGATACACGCTCGTGAGATTCACATCCTGCACACGCTGCCAGGCGGGAAGCTCGGTGGTTTCGATCGAGTCGTCGTCGGGCGGCGCAATTCCGGCGTTGTTAAACGCAATGTCTACCCTGCCGTACTGCGTCGCCACCGTGTCAAAAAGGTGATCCACCTGGTCCTGCTGCGTGACGTCCACGCGCATAAAAACGCCACCCACCTCCTGGGCAGCTTGCGTTCCAGCTGTAGCATCCATATCGGCGATCACAACGGTGGCACCCTCCGCCGCAAATCTTCGCGCGGTGGCCAGGCCAATGCCACCTCCACCACCGGTGATGATGGCGATCTTGTGAGCGAGGCGCTGAGTGAGGTCTAGGAGTGAAACAGTCATGAGAATTCCTTATTATTGCGCTGACGTTGCGTGGGGTGTTGCTGAGGTCTGTGAGAAGAAAACGGTTTTTGTATCGGTGAAGCTGAGGGGTGCGTCCGGACCCAATTCCCGGCCCAGGCCAGACTCTTTGAAACCACCAAAGGGGGTGTTGTATCGCACCGAGGAGTGTGAGTTCACCGAGAGATTACCGCTCTCCACGCCGCGCGACACCCGTATTGCCCGGCCAAGATCGCGGGTCCAGATCGAACCCGAAAGGCCGTAGGGGGTGTCGTTTGCCAGGGCCAAGGCCTCCGCCTCGGAGGCGAAGGTCTGCACGGTGACCACCGGCCCAAAGATTTCTTCGCGAACGGTTGGATGATCCGATCGGGTCGGCGCAAGAACGGTTGGCGGAACCCAAAACCCTTTCCCCTCGGGGTGCGTGCCCCGAAACGCCACGGGTGCCCCGACGGAATCGCTCAGGAACCCCCACACAGTATCCCGATGTGACGCGGTGACGAGGGGACCCATCTCGGTTTCCTCATCGAGAGGGTCGCCCACTCGAACTCGCTGAACGGCGGGTTCCAGCAGTTCCATGAATCTCTCGTAGACGCTCTCCTCCACCAGAATGCGGCTGCGAGCGCAGCAATCCTGTCCGGCGTTTTCGAATACACCGTAGGGAGCCGTGGCGGCCGCAACCTCTAGATCGGAGTCCGCAAAAATAATGTTGGCGCTCTTACCACCGAGTTCCAGGGTGACTCGCTTCACCTGCTGCGCGCATCCCGCCATGATCTTTTTTCCGACCGCGGTGGAGCCGGTAAAGACCACCTTGCGCACGAGCGGGTTGTGCACAAAGCGCTCACCCACCACCGAACCCCGTCCGGGCAACACCTGGAAAACCTCCTCGGGCAGCCCCGACTCAATCGCGATCTCCGCGAGACGGATACTGGTCAGCGGGTGTGAGTGCGGCCCATCGCCGCTGTGCGCGGGTGGCCCGGGCGATTGCGTGGTCGGTTTCGGCGGCGGTGACGTGGGCAACCGTTGTGACCGTTTCTTCGGTGGCCGGGTTAGTAACGGTATAGCTCACGGTGCCTCCTGGCGGGTGTGGGGTACAGGCTGTCGGGTGATTTTTTGGCCGTCAGGACTGTGCCGACCGTGATACCGGGTGGCCGCGCCGATAAGGGCGGCAAATAATCTATCGTCATGGTCGGCGTCCTGTTCGGGGTGCCACTGAACACCGAGCACAAACGTTTTTGAGGGCATCTCCACGGCCTGGATAATCCCGTCATCGCTCAGCGCGGTAACGGCCAGTTCCCCCGCTACCCGATCGATTGCCTGGTGATGATAGACCGGGACACCCGGACGCTGGGAACCGAGTATTGATTCGAGCAGGCTATTTTTATGGATGCTCACGGGAACGGTATTAAATTTCCCCTCGCCCTGCTGATAGCGGTTGCTTCCGGTGTGCTCGGGAAGGTGTTGTACGAGAGTGCCACCGAGAACGGTGTTGAGCATTTGGGCACCGCGACAGATACCAAGCACCGGTAGGTCATACTCAAGGGCCACACTCAGAAGCGCAACCTCAAAGCTGTCCCGCTCCACCCGGGGAGCGTCTGTGCGAGGGTGGGCTTCCTGACCGTAGAGCGCCGGGTTAATATCGGCACCGCCCACAAAAACAATACCGTCGAGCAGGCCACAGAGCTGATCGGCGGTGTCTCGATCACACGGCTGCGGGGGCAGGAGTACGGCGCTGCCCCCGGCACGGTTGATGGCAGAAAAATAGGCTCGGGGGAGAAACGCGGCGGGCGTATCCCACACACCCATCTGAGCCCGTTCTAGGTAGGTGGTGAGCCCGATAACCGGTGCTTTTTGCGCATCCTGTTCTCTAGAGTCGTTCAAATCCGCGCATCCTCTCCCAATCGGTGATGGGCGTAGTGCTCCACCACCTCGTCACCGAGGAGGGTACGCACCCTTGCGGAGCCGCTAAACGTATCGCGGGCGTCGCGCAGCGTGAGGGGGATGCGTGGCGCGCTACTCTCGTAGGCGTTTCCTCGGGTCTCCGGCTCAAGCTCCACCTTGTTTTCGATGCCGTAGACCCCGGCGGCGATGATTGCCGCCACGGCCAGGTACTGGTTAACATCAGCGCCGGGCACTCGATGCTCCAGGCGCAGGCCGGTGCCTGCGCCAATAACCCGTATCCCGCAGGTGCGATTGTCGCGTCCCCAGGACACCGCGGTGGGGGCAAGCTGCCGCTCACATAACGCTTATACGAGTTAATATTGGGGGCAAAAAACAGCGTAAAGTCGCGCATCAGCGCCAATTGTCCGGCGAGGAAGTGTCGCATGAGCAAGGTCATCCCATCGGGACTGGCGTGATCCCCACCCACGGGGTTTCCCTCGGGGTCGCGGATGCTCAGGTGAACGTGGCAGGAACTGCCCTCTTTCTCGTTGTACTTGGCCATGAAGGTGATGGATTGGCCGTGCTTATCCGCTATTTCTTTTGCACCGGTTTTATAAACGGTGTGGTTGTCGCAGGTGACCAGCGCGGTGTCGTAGCGGAAAGTGATTTCCTGCTGCCCGGGATTGCACTCACCCTTCACTCCCTCACAGCGTAACCCCGCCCCGGTCATCCCTCTGCGGATGTCGCGCAGCAGCGGTTCCATCCGGGTGGAGGCGTGTATGGCGTAGTCGATGTTGTAGTCGCTTGCCGCCCGCAGCCCACGGTATCCTTTACCCCAGGCCTCACGGTAGCTATCCTCAAAAACGATAAATTCCAGCTCGGTTGCGGACATCGCGGTGAGTCCGTGCTCCCACAATTTTTCAAGCTGTCGCTGCAGAATGCGTCGTGGAGACTCCTCGACGGGACTGCCGTCAAACCAGTGCGGGTCGGCAAGCACCAGGGCGGTTGACTCCTGCCACGGAACAACACGCAGGGTGTCCAGGTCGGGAATCATCATCATGTCGCTGTATCCCTGATCCCACCGGAGACACGGTAGCCGTCGATTGTATTGAGCTCCACATCAACGGTTATGAGGTAGTTGCAGCACTCGGCTCCGTGATGAGACACCTCGTCAACAAAGTATCCGGCGTCGATGCGCTTGCCGAGCAGCCGACCGAGCATGTCGGTAAACCCTAGAATAACGGTGTCGATGCTGCCGTCTTGGGTGCGGGTTCGGAGCTCGTCTAGGGTGAGGTGTCCTGCGCTCTGTGTCATGGGATGCTCCTTTGCTCTCGACATCGAGAACGTGCTCGGGCGGTGGAAACGCGTTCGAAGCACTACCCCCGCCACACAATATGGACGACTATCAGACCATTAGAACATATTATTATTCCCTATCTCCAGGGCAAAATATCCTAAAGTCAGTGAACATTTTCCGATAATGGAAGATCAGCAGTCCTTAGTTTGCCCTCCCGACGGTGGGAGGGCAAACCCACGGCGAATAATAACAACACGCCCAATCCCCGGCCCCGGTCGACTCCGACGCGGAGGCCCTGGCCGAGCTCGGTTACAAGCGGAAACTCCACCGCGTAGTGTCTGAATTCTCCAACTTTGCGGTGTCGTTCTCGATCATGTCAATTCTGGCCGGATGCATCATCTCCCCTGCGATTGCGCTCCGCTCCGGCGGCCCCTCCGCAATAACCCTCGGCTGGGTTATTGTCGGGGCGTTTGTACCGTGTGTTGCCCTCGCCACGCCCGAGGTCTATTGCCGCTACCCCGCCGCCGGAGGGCTCTATTTTTGGGCGGGACGCCTCGCCAGAAAGAACAAGCGACAGCCGGCCTTGTGGTTGTGCTTGCAAACGTGATGCGACCGGTCAGCGGCCAGAAGAACTTCATGACGAGCGGGGCATAAGACGAGCACCTCACCGTGAAGGCCGAGGAGCTACTGAATGATGAGGAGCTACTGAATGACGAGGGTGGCCCCCACGGGAACACCAGAGCGAAACGTAGCGAACTCAGTCTAGTCGAGCACACGCGCACACGCTGCCCTAGACGGCAGCGCCGAAACTCACTGCCGCAACCAACGCCCAGAACAGAACCCCTCTGAGCCTCCGCGTTAAACGAGGTGACACCAACGACGGAACCGGGCCTTTCCGTTGCCACACCTCCAATAGATCTAGAAGAATAATTTCCTGATTTTAAGTAAACAATTACTTATATTTTATATAATTAGATAGCTTGATATTAATCAAATCGCCGGAATAGACTTCTAACCATATTCAAAATAAAGTTTACTTTACGATAGGAGTATCATTCAATGACGATCCACTCTTACAAAACTTTTGATGAGTGTCTAGGGGATAGGTCCACGCGATATTTTGGACACGGTTATAAGTCTGTTCAACAGTCAATCTCCAACCTCACGATCGACCACGAGTCATCACGAGTTAGTGGCTATGCTCATGTGGACTATCAGGTCGGATGGTCGCAGAAGAGAACAGAAACTCCACTCAACCCACACCTCAGCAGCATTGATGGGGTTATTATCGCGGTAACACTCTGTGAAGCTTTCATGATTCATGCATTCGGAATGCATGATGAAGAACTCCAAAAAGCGTGGGTCAACAAGATCAACGTCCGTGCGGGAACAAAACCGCTCACGACACTCCATCAATTCGCAGTCGAAGGACAACACGTTTCATCTGACAACATTACCGAGACGGAGACAGTCTCACTATTCGCCTGCGCAATAGGCACCTTTAAAATTACCCTTCAGATCCAACACAAAACCTTATCGAGCACCGTTCAAAACAAGGCTTTAGAAGCGTACCCGCAATCAATGACTTCCTCACAACGGATATATGGTGATCTTTATAAGCAAACTGACTACGTGAGCCACCGGGTTCACCTCGACCCCGCTGCCAGAACCGCAGCAGCTCGGTTAAGCCTCATGGAACCAGATACCGCAGAGCGATCCGGGCTTGAGGCCTCTTACAGAACGTCTTCCCTCATCATTGGCGCCATAATCGTAGCGGCTCAGCTATCACAGGTTCTCCTCTACAAGATAGACGGACTCTCTCGGGAGGAAACGGATACTCTATGGATGAGAAAATTTGATATTACCGTCGCACAACCGCAACAAGACGAAAATAAAAGCGCTGAAGTCCTTCTTCATGCCCGGCAAGCACAGGTATTAGACCTGCGGAACCTCGGAGTGTGGAGAATATCAGATGTTGCAATCGAGAACTTTTGCGGCGCCTCAGTGCGGGGATCTCTTGCCTATCGGTTGAAACCTCCACCCGCCGCCGGGCAACCTCTGACAGACACTGTGAACAACACCACAGGCGGTAGGCCATGAGCTACACAGAAAATCTCAATAACGAGCCCTCTTTTCAAAAACCAAACCTGCATCTCGCAATTTCGGGAACATACTCCACGGGAAAAAGCACAACAACAGAAACGCTCTCGCTCCTCAGTGGAATACCCAGAACCCACGCAATGACGGCCCGAGAAATACTCATGGATGTTGTCCCCGGAAAACAACTCCAAGAGCTCAACTCCACAGAACTGATTGCCTTAGGCCTCAGGCGTTTTGAAGAGCGAGTTCATAACGAGGCAAAAAACGACGCATTCATCTCCGATGGCTCCGTTATTCACGAATGGGTTTATGGGCAAGCACGTCTCATGATTGGCATAAACCCTGGCGCACCCTGGCCCCTCCGAGCAATCCGAAAAACAGCCGGACTCTCTTCCGAACGATTCTACAAAAGATACATGGACTCTTACGGAAGCATCGTAAAATCTCGAGCGGCCCGAACCTATGACGCCTACGTTCATCTGCCCGTTGAATTTCCGCTGCACAAAGATGGCCACCGTCCAGTATCAGAGTCTTTTCGACGGCTATCTGACCAGATTCTGACCGAAACGGTGCGGGAACTTAAAATACCACTTTATGTGGTGAGAGGAACGCTCGAGGAACGGGTAGAAAAAATTACCCGTCTCTTCAATCTCCCCACCGTCATGCCGGTCGAGCAGGCAGCAAAAATAGCGCGTGACAGAGTTGCCGAAACAATCCGTGTGATCGAGGAAGACAATCGGTTTCACGAAGCTCAACGGAAGAAATCAATCATGAAGCGAATCCGATATGCGATGCGCTACTAAGCGGCTATCCAGTACAGCGGAAAAAGCGTAATGACCAGCCACAGGCCAAGCCCCAAAACCCCGACCAACTCGATCTGGCTGTGAGTGATCCGCTCCATCACTCTCACCACCCCGCACTCTTTGAGAGGCACATCCGACTCAAACCCGCCCGATCCGAGCAAACAAAGGAGTCATGTATCACCCCGAAGGCAACGCGCAACCCAGGCAGGTCACCCAATCTGACAATAGATATCAGACGCGACCCAGAGGTTGTTGTTACTCTTTTCGCTGCAGCGTATAGGTAGCAAGAATAGCCAGGGTGAGCACAGCAATTCCCACAAGACCCAGGGGCGTCTGAAAACTTTGGGCCACCACCCCCAGATATGGAATAACGGTCACGACCAGCCCGGCGTGGGTAACCCGGTAAAGTTGCGGGTCGTTGCTATCGTTTGCGTCACCCCGCAGGGTCAAGCTGCTTCCTCCCTCCGGATGCGCTGTGATGTCAACGATACGGTGAGTCACAAGCCCCTGGCCGTCCTGTCGGGGCACCGTTACCACGTCACCCTCTTGCAGTTCACCCACCGGTGTATCTTTTATAAAAACCATTGATCCGGTTGGCATAAACGGAGCCATAGACCCCGAGATAACGGCCTGTGGCCGAAAGTTAAAAATGACGGCAACAAGGAAAATCACAATACAGATTGCCCCGATGATTGAGGCGATCCATAGAATAAATGAGCGTATGACCTGAATAAATGAGTATCTCCTACGGGCGCGCTCCCTCTGTCTTTGGTCATTTCGGCTCCCAGGAGGAGACCCGTGCTCTCCAACCGTTTCAGAGTGTTCACCCGGTTGCGGCCCGGAGCCCTGGTCGAACAGATTCAAGGGTGAGTCCCCCCGTAACGTTTCAGGTTTCGCGCGATTCATGAGGTACAAGAACATTCAGCATCACCCCTATCGCGAACCCGCGTCGATGAGTATGTCAAAGGTCGCGCTTCCGGAATTTTGTGCCGCGAGCGCCGGGTCGTCGGCGAGGTGAACGTAAACGGCGATGGTTCCCCTGGTATTTTCTGGCCCACGCCACGTCTCCTCAGGCGCTAGTAAACCCGCGCTTCCTCGAGATTCCAGAATCACCGATTCCTGATCCGTGGGGATATCAGACACCGCCACGCCATTTTCAGGACGTGCCGGATCACCAAAGAGTGTTGTAACCGCTCCATCCACAGTTATCTCTGCCGAGAATCTGAGGTACGGCGCAACCGAACCGGAGAGGCCCTGAATTGCCATGGTCACTACCGCTCCCAGACTGTAGCTGTTGTTACCCACCGCGGTGCGCATTACGGTCGTTTCTCCCGGAACAAAATACGTGTTTTCTGGGATCTTTGCCACGACCCGGTCAGAGTCAAAAACAACAGTCTTGCCCTGGGGTGTGATCCCCACAAGGTCAAAGGCACTTCTGATCTCATCGAGATTTACATACGCCTCCTGAAGGTAGGCCGCGTTGGTTTGTGTGAGCATCACCGAGCCCATCCACATCAGTGATGCCGTCACCAGTGAGAGTCCCACCAACCACACATTTTTCAGACGGCTAGATTGCAGTAGTGAGGACAGAGGACTCGGCAGCGTCAAGGGCGTGCAACGAGCGGCGCGGTGGGTGGCGTAACGAGCGGCGCGGTGGGTCTGCGGCGATAACGCCCGGGCATTCCGGAACCGGACTCGGCGCGAACCGCGGCTCATGAGGACTCCGTCGATTCTTGCGTGCGGCGAGAGTCCGTGCGCCGTCTCCTGAGCCAAAAGATAAACCCTATTGCGACCAGCAACACACCCAGCAACACGCTGAGAAAAGCCGATACCCCGGTGAATGCCAATCCGGTCGGGGTGTCTGTGGCATCCGCGCTATCGTTAAACGCTGAGAACTCCCAGGAGAGCGAAGCGGTTGCAGCCCGGTAGCTGTCGTCTGCGGCGAGGGGAAGTGCAATACTTCCGGTGATCACTCGAGTTTCGCCGGAGGCAATAGTGCCCAACTCATAATTCTTACCCACAATAGCGTCGGGAGAAGTGAAATCAATGATCGTGCCCTCTTCCTCGAAAAAGGCGATCACCGCGGGGCTATCCCCGGAGAACGCAGTACCCGAGCTTGCGGAGACCTGAAAACTCACCGGCAGGTCTTGCGACCCGGTATTGGTGACGTCCAACTGCCACTCTCGGGAATGACCCGGTGCCGTGAGGCCAACATCCACCGAGTTGCTTGAGGTCGTGAGGCTCCCCACGTTACTCTCCGATGCAAACGCCACCGCAGTTGGACTCAAAGACAGCAGCACCAACCAGCTCGTGATGATTCTTGATAATAACTTCATTAAAACTCCGTATCCACGATAAAAGGATTCCCGGCAACGGTGGTGCCAACAAACGAAAGATTAACGGTGATTGGTTGCGAGTAGGCGGATTTGGGCGCGTCATCCCGCAACCACATTTTGATGGTGACCGTGACCTCTCTTTCGCCGTCCGCGTCTAGCTGTGACAGCGCTACGCCCCCTCCACCGTTGAGGGCGTTAACCTCACTCGCGCTGAGAGGGGTTGCCTGCGGTAACACCGAGCGCCCATCAACATAAATCCCAAACAATACATAGGGCAAAATCTCATGTGATACGGCGTCAGAAGGGTCCGGTGCGTGCAGAGTGAGGGCGAGGCTCGCAAGCGCCGAGCCGTCGAGCGTCTGAAGCTTTGTTGAGAAGGTAACGGTTTCCACGATTGGGTCACCAATTGGGGGAACCAGCAGGGTGGCAACCGAAACCTGTGTGGGGTCTGAGATGTCGGCAATCACCTTGGGAAACGCCTCATCCGAGAAGCGATCATCCACGGTTGGCCCCTGTGCAATCAAAATCTTGCCGGATAGAGCGCTCTCCGCAGAAATAGACTGCATAAAGAAGGCCGTGGTGGTTGTCACGATACCCACAGCGGCCAGGATACTGATCCCCGTGACGATGATTGATAAGCGTGTGAGAAAAATTCGTTTTAAAATGGTCATTGATTTATCCCCTGCATCTTCACGGAAACCGAGCTTGTCAATCCCTGATACTCGTTCCCGACCCAGTCCGGGAGAAGGATATCAACCCGAACCGTCGTAAAATTATCAGCGGCAACAAGGCCAAGAGGGATATCCGTGAGGCTGCCCACCTCAGCACCGGGCACTGCCTGCGCAAGCACAACGCCATCATGAATCACGGTGAACTCCATGACGTCAAAAAGATTACGCCCCGGTTGTGGTCGCGGGTTAAGGATTGTCATGTTCACAAGCCCACCAACACCATCGGTGGAAACAATTTTTGCCCCGAGGGTAAAGGTCCGGGTAGTTCCCGGCTCAAAGGTATCATCGTCTCTCAACGCCACATCCTGTTCGGATGCGGTCGGGTCGGACCACAGAGAATCTATCAGTGAGACACCCTCAGCCCCGGCAACCGAAACGTTAAAGACCAGGTCCGATGGTTTCATAACGGTGGTTGTACCGCGGATAACCTCCACCATGGATGCACCGGTGAGTAGCGTCCCCGCACACAGGGCAATCCCCGCTACAAGCACTGTTCCCCTCTTTAAAATATGCATAGCTACCTCACTCACTGCCGAAAACTTAGTCCAAGAAATAGTTGATATGGTGGCCAGCCGAGCCGCCCTCTCGAGCACACGGCTGGCCACTCCGATACACCTAGCTCATGGATGTGCCGGTGAAGTGGGCCTGTAGTTTCACCCCACCGCCGTTGGCCGCGTTTGTCAGAGCCTGTGTAGCCCCGTTTGCAAGATAGATTCTGAGCACAATGACCTTGCCAGCCTCCGGCTCAAGATTGCCCAGAGCGGTGGACGAAATAGCTCCCGAATCGTCAAGGCTCAGCCCGGTAGCTACCCACTCGGTGGGAGCGGTGCTTGCGCTATCTACCTGAGCGATATCCACCCGAAACAGCCCCGCATAGGCCGCGTCCCTGTCCGCCTGAGCCTGATCCTCAGCATCGGCTGTCTGGTCGGTGAACTGCAGCGCAAGTGTTGATCTAAACGAAACAGACTGGTTGAGCACCGGAATATTAACGTATAGCGGATCGCCGCCCGGGCTCAGCGCGTCCGAACCGGAAACGTCTATATCTGCGGCAGTTGCCGTGGTACCGGGACGAATCCAAGTCTCTACGGAATCAACCGTTGTTTCTTGGTTCTGTGAAACAGCGATACTGTAGGAGTTTTCGATCCCTCCAAACCCGTTTGAGCCTCCCAGGTTCAAAAATGCCTGGTCTGTAAAGGCGGCAGTCGTGGCGAGCGCGGCAACTCCAAGGAGAGCCCCAGCCGCAATAACGGTTCTTTTTCTTCCGGTTCTTTTCTTTGTTTCGAGCACAGTCATTCTACGTTTTCCCTTCTTCGTCTTGCCCTACATACCCGTTTTTAAAACCCCAACGGGTACTCATTCACTACCCAACCTTTTGCTGGGGAGGCTCATAGTTATTCAGCGAACTTTGATTGTGCCCGTTGCCGCCGCCCTCACGGGTAGGCCAAACAGGTTATCTTCGGTTGCCTGTGTGAGATCATAAATTTTAATTCCTACCACCCTCAGGCCGGGATCTTTGCACTGCACATAGTCATACCCAGCAATCCTTCCACCGCCCCATGCCCAGGCCGCACCATCGGCACTTTGAGCCCAGGTCGCGCACTGCGTAGAGGAAATGTAATCGATTGTTTGTTCCTGCGGAATATCGGCAACGCGGGTTGGCAGCGTCACCGACTCCCCCACCTCAACACTGCACGGTGTACCTGCCCGTGGTGCCTGATGAACCCCGATAGCCTGGCAGAAGTTGTTCCGTCCCCATCCCCACGCTTTTCCGTCATGCGTGAGGGCAGTAATGGAAGACACTCCCGCAGAGAAAAGCCGTACGTTTTGCATTGCAACAGCAGGCAGGTACCTGCTACTACCCGGGGTCAAGCTCGTATCAGACTCACGCCCCAGGAACGCAAAACCGTAATAGGTGTTTGGCGAGATCATCCAGGTATAGAGATCACCGTTTTGCAGCAGCATCCGTGGCGCACGTGCACCAAAACCAAGCTGACGCACCGGGCACCCACCGTCGTCAAACACGGGAGTTGCTTTTGCCCCCGCGCAGGCGGGCATCGGGGCACGGAGCATTTCTTCAACGATTGCGTCGTAGCGGGTGACCGTTCCGTCATAGCTATTTCCAGCACCGTCTCGGTAAAGATCGGGATACGCGGAAAAGAGTGCCTTATTCGCCCCCGGGTTCAAGATAGGACACCTCTGGGAAACATGGATTGTACTCTCTCCATCGGAGTTGTCATACCCCCAGGTGTAGATCAGCCCGTTTTGTGACACGGCCCCTGCCGCGTTGTTTCCACCCCAGATGGAATGCCACGCAACGGTATCCCCTCCCACACACGCCCTATTTCCCGGCGTTGTTGTGACGGTGTTTGACAGCGCCGGGTACATTGAATTTCCCCTGAAGGGGGTGGGAAGGTTTTCTCCCCCGTACCCCCATGCCCACAGGTTTCCATCAGCGTCTAACGCTAAATATTGGTTTTCTGCGCGACTCAACTGAATGATTGGTGGCAGTGTTCCACTGGCGGTTACCCCATTCGTGGTAGTTTGCGTCACCTGACCCACGGTTTGTGATTCAAGCCTGGTGATGGGCCCCCGACCAATCAGCTGTTGACCGTTTGTATCTCCAGGAAAGGTTCGACCCCACGACCAAACTTTTCCGGTGGAATCCAGGGCACCAAAGCTTGTTGGATAAGACCCCACATTATTACTGTAATGAAAATCATTTGTGCTACCAGCGGCTTGTGTAATAATACTTCCCTCAGGAAAGTTCACTCTCGTTGGCTCGCTATCAATTGCGGGCGTCCCCCCGTTCCCGTCTCCGGTCACCCGATTCCCCGTTACGTACAGTTCACCAAATCGATTAATCTTCAGCGTAGAGTTTGCAGATTGATCGTGTGGCACAGGGAGGGCGGCGGGGGTCACCTCTGTTTTTACGGTCGCAGTCGCAAAGCTGGCATCGTTGAACCCCGCCGAGGTAGAAACCGTTGCAACCAACCCCGCGATAGCCAAAAGCGCACCTCCACGAAATACAGAAACGCGCGCCCCGACCCCAAACCAACCAGTGTTATCTAAAGCCATATCCCCAACCCCTAATTTCTTTACTTATGACAACTTATCATTACTTTTTCCATAAAGAACACAAGTAAGAATTAAAATTCTTGATTAAAAGCTTTTTTAAAGCTTAAAAGAATCTGATTCATTTATTCAATGAGTGTGCCCTAGGCTAATTTTCGGCGCATCATCCCGCATTTCCTCCCGCTAGACTGGGCCCCAGCAGCCAAAGTTGACGCCTGTATCTCAGGGCTCCATCCCCAACACAGAACGTGCTTTGCCCTCGGTCCATCCCAACCCTTTATCGAGCACCTACCCCTTTGCCCACACACCTGATGCTTTGTTGCGCAGCCAGCACTTTGTTGCACAACCGACGCTTCATTGCGCACCCGGCACTTCATTGCACTTCTGATGCTTTATTGCACAACCGACGCTTCATTGCGCAGCCGACGCTTCATTGCACTTCTGGCACTTTGTTGGGCGGATATCCTTTCGCCGCACTCCTGGCTCTTCGCTGTATGCCTCGCCCTTTGCGACGCACCTGCCCTTGCGACGCACCTAAGCCTTCAGGATGCACCTGTCCTCTTCAGCGTGCACCTGTTTCTTCAGCGTGTACCTACCCCTTCACCGCCCCCGCGGTAAGCCCCTGCACAATATAACGACTGGCAAACGCGAACAACAGCATGGTGGGCAAAATCGTGAGCACAGCCGCGGCCGACATCGAGCCCCAGTCAATGTTGTAGCTCGTAATAAACCCGTTGAGGGCGGTGGGTATGGTCTTGTGCGCATCCTTGTTCAGGAGCGTCACCGAGAGAAACAACTCGTTCCAACAGTTCACAAAGTTAAAGATGAACGCGGCCACAATACCGGGTTTCATTACGGGCACCACCACCCGGAACAGCGCCCCCACCCGCGAAAGACCATCGATCATGGCGGCCTCTTCCAGGGCATCCGGAATGTTCGCGAAGAATCCGCGCAGCATCACGGTGCAAAACGGGATACACACCGCAATGTAGACCAGCGCAAGCCCAAAGCGGCTATCCACCAGACCCAGGTTAACCATCATCACGTACAGCGGCCCCAGGGCAATAAACGCCGGAATCATCTGGGTCGCCAGAAAGGCCAGGAGCACCGCACCCTTGGAACGAAACTCAAATCGCGCCAGCACATATGCCGAGAACATCGCGATGAGAGTGGCCACCAGCCCCGCCGCCGTGGCCACCAGCAGGCTGTTCAGCACGTAGGTGCCAAAGTCCGCCGTGTCAAAAAGGCCGCTGTAGTTTTCGAGAGACCACTCGGTGGGCCAGTAGCTCAGCGGAAAACTAAAGATCGCCCCCGGTTTTTTAAACGAGGTGACGGCTATCCAGTACAGCGGAAAGAGCGTAATGACAAGCCACAGGCCAAGCACCAAAACCTTGACGGTCAGACCCACACGCGACTGTCGATTAATCACGAACGCGCCTCCTTCTTATCGCGCAGCGCCAGCAGGTAGAACGCCGCAAACACCAGCAGCAACCCCACCACAATGAGGCCGATTGCGGATGCCTGACCGTAGTCACCCCGCTGCGTGGTGGTGATCATCCAGGTGGTGACGATGTGTGTCTGGTTGGCGGGCCCACCACCCGTCATGGCCCAGATAATGTCGGGGAAGTTGAAGATCCAGATCACGCGCAACAGAATCGTGAGCGCCAGCGTGGTGCGAATATAGGGGATGGTGATGCTCCACAGCGTGCGCAGCCTGCCCGCCCCGTCGAGAGCGGCGGCCTCAAAGAGGTCGTCGGGAACCGATTGCAGAGCCGCCAAAATCATAATCGCAAAGAACGTCACGCCGTACCAAACGTTGGCAACAATCACCGCAAACATGGCTGTTTGAGGATCGGCTAGCCACGGAATCGGGGTGTCAATCACACCCGCCTTCTGCAGCAGATCGTTGACCACCCCAAACTCGCTGTTAAACATCCAGCGAAAAAGGATGCCAATGAGGAACCCCGAGATCGCCCAGGGAAAAAAGATGAGCGCCTGGTAAAGGCCGCGAAACCTGAACTTACGCCGCAGCCACAGGGCCAGCCCAAACCCGATGATCAACTGCGGGATGATCGACCCCAACACCCACAGGAGAGTATTGCCCAGGATGGTGTAAAAAGCGGGGTCGCTAAAAACCGCCACGAAGTTATCAAAACCCACCCACGAGGTGTCGGTGAGATTGGTGAGGTTCCACCGGCGGAAAGCCATCTGGCTTCCCTGAATCATCGGGTAGTAGGTGAAGACCCCCACAAAGATGGCGGCGGGGGTCATAAAGCCCAGGATCGTCCAGCCCTTGCGGGCGGTGAAGGATCGCCTGCCGGGACGTCTCGTCGAGCCTCCGGGGGCGCTCGCTTTTCTGGATGCTCCCGTGCTTCCTGCTGCCCTCGCGTTTCCGGACATCCTCGTGCGTCCGGAAACGCCTACGTTCCCGGACGCACCGCCGACCTCGCGGCCCGCCACTACTCGTTGGCCCACTTCTGCGTCCAATAGGTGTCCCAGCTCTTGAGGAGCTCGTCGGCGGTCATCTTGCCAATGAGGACCTGCTGAAATTCGGAATCGGACTTTTGAATCCACTCGCTCCACCAGGAGGAACCGCGCGGCTGCACCACGCTGACGTAGGTCTCGGGACTCTCGTTCATCGTCACATAGCTGGCCCACGGTCCGGTCTTATAGAAGTCGCTCTCTGCCGCCTCCTTGACGATCGGAACCAGACTGTTCTCCTGCGCAAAGGTGACGGGGGCGTCCCCCTCCGACAGGAAGCTGATGAGCTTCACCGCCTCGGCCTTGTGCTCGCTGGAGGCCGCCGTTCCCCAGCCCGCCGTAGCCATGGGCTGCGCCGCCTTGCCGGTGGGACCCTGCAGAAGAGGCGCGGTGCTCCACTGGCTCTCGGTCAGGGCTGCCGACTCCTTGATCGAGGCAATCACCTCCGGGTCCTGAAGCAGGAACGCCGTGGAACCGTTCGAAAAAGCCTCCACCATTTCTGGGTATCCCCACGCGACAGACGACGGAGGTGAGGCCTCCGAAAAGACCTCAAGATAGGTGTCGAGCGCGTCCTTTGCCTCGGGAGCAGAGAAGATCGTCTTGCCGTTGGTGAGCTTGTAGGCGTTATCCACGTCCAGGTTATCGGCCACATACGCCTCGATAATCGCCACAACGTTAGAGTTCGCCTGGGTTCCACCGCGGAACGCATACCCGTACTGGTTCTTAGACGGATCCTGAATCTTAGCGGCCTGCTCCAGCATCTCCTCCCACGTTTCGGGAGGCCCGCTAAATCCGGCATCCTTCACCAGATCGGTGCGGTAAAACAGGCTAAGACCGTAGAAACCGTAGGGAACATAGTAGGTTTTACCCTCCGCATCCGTGGAGTAATTGAGGGCGTTATCGGTGAGGCTCTCCCACCCCGCCCAACCCTCAAGGTCGGTGCTCATATCCGCCAGCCAACCGTTGGTGGAAAACGGCCCGACCGTGATGTCCCGCACCTCCAACACGTCGATACCGCTGCCCGCCTGCAGCATCTGCTGAATCTTCTGATCCGCCTGATCCGTCGGGGGAGAAATAAGCTCAACCGTGATATCCGGGTTCTCCTTCTCGAACTCATCAAGCAGTTCACGGATCACCTGGGTGCGGGCCGGGTTGGTGAGGCTCTCCACCATCTGCAGGGTGACGGTTCCGTCGCCTGCCCCGCCCGACCCTCCCGCGCAGCCGCTCAGAATCAGGGTAGCCGCCATGGCAACACCCGCTCCCGTAAGAAGTTTCTTTTTCATCGTGTCGTTTCCTCTCGTTACACTTTTAGGTTTGGGCCGTGGGTCTGAGCTTTAGGCTCAGGCCTGGGGTTCACCCGACCCGCGACCGAATCAGCAATGACCCGCGCCCGCGCCCGCGCCCTACTGCCTGCTCCAGCGGTACAGCTCGGGCACACACCGCTCCGCAAAATACTCGTAATCACTCGCCGTGTTATACACGTGGGTGGACAACCGGAAATATCCCGCCCCACCAAAGCTCGTAAACCCTCCCTCCACACCGAGCTCGGTAGTGACCCGATCGCGCAGACTATTGGCCGTGGCAACGCTGTTGGCCAGGCCATCCGGTAAGCGAACAATCCGAAGCGCGTTCACGGGCATCCCCACATCGACCCGGCTCTCCACGCCCGTTACCTCGTTCATCGCCTCAACGATAATGTTCTCCGCGTAATCGGCCAGGTCACTCATGTAGGTGCGGGCGGCACCCCACCCCCAATACCTCTCGACCAAATCCAGCGAGGCGTGAGCGCTCAGATAGCTGGTCTGATCGAGCGTGCCCTGATGATCAAAACGAGCGGGATAGCTCTCGGGCGCACCCCACGAATCAATGACGGGATACAGCTCCTGCTGATGCCGACCCCGCGCCACCAACACCGCCGCTCCGCGCGGTGCGCAGGCAAACTTGTGCAGGTTTCCCACCCAAAAATCACAGTCGAGCCCGTCGAGGGGATCCGCCACAAGACCGGGAACGTGCGCCGCATCAACAAGCAGAGGGATGCCCCGCTCCCGCGCAATCCGAGACACCTCACGAACCGGCATAAAGCGGGCGGTGGCGGAGGTGATCTGATCAAGCACAATCAGCTCGGTATTCTCGGTGATCGCGTCGACTATGGCCTGGAGGCTCCGCTCGGGACCTGCAAAAAGCGGCACCTCGGCGGTGCGCACGCTCCCCCGGATGCGCCGGGCAAGCCGCTCGGCTCCCATCGTGACGGCGCCGTAACCGTGATCGGTCACCACAATATCGCTGCCCGGAGCCAGGGTGAGGCTGTTGTACACGACACTCGCCCCGGCGCTCGCGTTGGGGACCCAGGCCAGGTCAGAGGTTTCCGCGCCCAAAAAGTCCGCTATAGCGGGGCGGGCATCTGCCAGTCTGTGCGGCAGCGCGGGAAACCACACCACCGGGGCGGAGTCCATCTCCGCTCGGAGCGCGTTCTGCTGCTCCTGCACCACGCGGGGAACCGCGCCAAAGGAGCCGTGGTTCAGGTGTTTGATCTCGGGCGCGAGGGTCCAGGCATCCGCCGCCGGTCGACCGTCAGGAAGCTGAAGCGGGCTCGGAGCCCGGGTCTGTACACGAGATGACACGATAGGTTGAGCCTCCTGCGGTAAACGCCGTTGTTGACAAGTTGTTCAACAAGTATATGCAGGAGTGTGAATGTTTTTCACCTTACAGGGTGATGAAACGGGTTTTTTGGTGGATGAGGCTCTGAGTAAGCGGAGCTCTTCTTAGATTTGTTTGATGACTTTGTCAGAGTTTCGTGAAGCGCTTGAACCCGTCAAACGAGTTTATTGAGCACTCGATTCCAAATTCAATCAGTAAACCCGAGCGCCTGACGGATGAGACTGAGGGTGAACATTCCGCGCTCTCGATCCACCTCATCAAGGTTGATCCAGGACAGGTGCGCAGGATCAACAAGCTGATCGATGACCGCGCGGATCCGTTTCCGATCATTCTTACTCATCGATTCGTAACCCAGTGCAGAAGCATCGGTAACGCATGCCAGCAAAACTGCTGAATCGTCAAGGTGGCGATTTCGGTCGCGACGATCAACCATCCAGGCCGCGCCCTTCGCAACGAGCGCACCACGTTCATCAGGCACTCCAACAACTACGCACGAGCCCGAATCAAAGCGAAGTGTACAGAGGTCTCGGCGCCGGATCGCCTGTTCTCCCGATGGAATAGGGAAAGCTGGTCGACGACCCAGGCGAGGCTCCATACGAGACGGAAGATGATCAGCAACCATAAGATCCACCTTGCGCCCGTCCTCGTGTTGAAACCGATATGCGTGCCGTTCATTATCGCTGAGATCGAATCCGATCCTGTCCAGAGCCACGCGCGCCTGGACGAGACTCATGCGATTTGTCATGTAATCCACAAGCACATCCACGTCATCGGTCGGGCGACGCATCACCACTCCGGTT
Source organism: Lysinibacter sp. HNR (assembly GCF_029760935.1). Lineage (NCBI taxonomy): Bacteria > Bacillati > Actinomycetota > Actinomycetes > Micrococcales > Microbacteriaceae > Lysinibacter > Lysinibacter sp. HNR. The sequence continues at coordinate 2,757,711 of NZ_CP121684.1, forward strand.
CGACGCGCATGAACGGCCACCATCAATCCACCAACCAGTGTCCACTCTGAGGATATGTTGGCCTCGGCAAGTTCGATGACGGTGCGCCAAACGGGGATAAGGTCATCATCACCCATATCGATACTCAGCGCACGGCCAGCCATTGTTGTCTCAGCCTTTCGAGCGATTGAAGCCCCGCGCTCCGCTCCCGCGTATCAGTGCTCCTGGCCAAATCGGCAGCAATCACGGCAGGTGGCATCGCCGAGGCATCATAGTTAATTGGGAGCGTGTTGTCGTAGAGCACGTCAGACCCATTCTCCTTCGCCACCATGAAGTGGCTCCTCGCGTAATTCTCGACAGTTCCAGAACGAACGTATCCACAGACGTGGCGGCGATCCTCAATCAGGTTCGAGTTGATGAGGTGCGCTGCTGTACGGCCCGTTGCAATCAAGTTTGCGGCTGCACGCTCGGTATTTGCTGCAGTGTAACGGTGCGCTCTGGTCCGCTTCGATACAACACTCGCGATCATTGATATGTCGGCTTCACGAATGCGGCGGAACACACGTGCACGGGTGCTGGGGCTCAGCCAATCAGCTTCCAGCCCAGAGAGTTCCCATAGCAACCCCCATGCGGTTGCCGTATCGAGTGTACGCCCAGATCCTCTCGTCGCATTAACTTCATACCGCGCGATCGCGTCGCTATTGGCGAGCCAGATGCCGTTCGCAAGTCTGCGCCCGGCGATGGCTTGGGTGCTCAACAGGTTGAGCGCGTGACGCTTAGTTATGCCGAGACGCTCGGCCAACTGGTTTGCAGTCAAATCAGACACTGTCAGAAAACTTCCTACTCGGGAACTATTCTGACATGGTTGAGGAAAAAATGGAAGTGAAGCGATCAGGGCACATCACCATTTCCACACCTCAAACGCGATGAGCCGCAAAAGCATGCAGCCCAGCCGGGGCAATGATGAATTGAACCCGTTGTCCCTCCGCGAGAGCTTCTGCCTCCTGTGAGAGCATGGTGACAGGAACGCTGAGGCCGTGAGCGTCAATCTCTGCCCGCGCAAACGGACCAAAGAAATCTAGCGTCTGGATAATTCCTGAGGCCGCATCGGTAGAGGAGTGATCATTCGGGTGAAGAATCTGCACCCGTTCCGCCATCACCAGAACATCAACCTCCTGGCCGTCATGTAGATCGTGCTGTGAAGCTTCCAGGCTGAGCTGCCCGATCTCGATTCGCGCCAATTCTCCTGTGCCGCGCACTCGACCCTTACCCAACAACTGGCCACCCAAGAACTGGGCAACAAAGCGATTCTGCGGCTCTCGATACAGCATCTCTGGGGTGTCGTGCTGTTGCACCGCTCCCTCGTCGAGCATGAGCACCCGGTCGCCCAGGTCCATTGCCTCTTCTTGATCGTGGGTCACCATGACGGTGGTCAGCCCGGTTTCTCTGTGGATGCGCTTCAGTTCACGCTGCATCTCACCCCGGATTTTCTTGTCCAGGGCGCTCAACGGCTCATCGAGCAGGAGCAGGTCCGGACTGGTGACGAGTGCTCGTGCGAGAGCAACGCGCTGCTGCTGACCGCCGGAGAGCTGCCCGGGGGAACGGCCCCCAAAATCTCCAAGGCCCACCAGCTTTAACATGTCCTCCGCTTTTTTCTTTGCCGTCTTCCGCAGTGTGCGTCGGGCCTGTAGTCCGTAGGCAACATTTGCTAGGACACTCAGGTGGGGAAAGAGAGCATAGTTTTGGAACACAAAACCAATATTGCGTTTCTCCACCGAAAGACGGGTGATGTCTTTCGAACCCACCAGAATAGTGCCCTCGTCGGGTTCTTCTAACCCCGCGATGATACGCAAGAGTGTGGATTTACCGGAGCCAGAGGAACCGAGCATGCAACAGAATTGGCCGTCTCCAACGTTCAGGTTCACAGGCTCGAGTACACGGGTAGAGCCAAACGTTTTAGACACGTGAGAAATGCTGAGTTGAGCCATTATCGTCCTTTGGTCGTCACGGTGAACAGTCTGGCGGCGTTACCAGAAAGCCAGTTAAGCGCGATCACCAGCAATACCGTGGTGAGAATGATGAGGGTAGCCAGAGCATCCACATCCGGGGTGACACCGAGTCGAACCATCGAATAGATCTGTACCGGCAGTGTCGAAATGCCAATCGGTGCCAGAAAAAGTTGGATCGCAAAGTTGTTGAAGGTGATCACAAAGGCGAGCATTCCACCCGCGATGATCGAAGGGCCGATCAGCGGAACGGTCACGGTGAGGAAAGTCCTGAGCGCCCCCGCGCCAAGAGAGTGGGCTGCCTCTGCGTAGTGGGGATCAAGGCCGCGTAATCGTCCACCCACGATCAGCACAACAAACGGAAGCGAGGTCACAATCGACGCCAGGATCAATCCCAAAGAGTTTGACCCCAGCCCCAACCAACTCATCACGATCACAAGACCGGCCGCAAGAATCAGTGCCGGAACAGTCAGTAATGCAAGCAGGAGAGAATTGATCGGTGCGGTAATAACGACACGGCTACGTGCCATGCCGAGGGCAAGAACGGTTCCTACCAGAACAGCAAAAACTGTTGACTGAGCGGCCAGGTTAAGGCTCACCCCCAACGCTTCGAGCAGAGCCGTGTTGTTTGCGAGGTTGGTGTACCAATCAAAAGTGAACTGAAAGGGGAGGGTGCCGTATCGGGATTGGTTAAACCCGAGAACCGCCATGCTCAACAGGGGAAGCGAGAGCACAAAAAGCGTGAGATACAACCAGATTTTCATCAGACGCGGCAGAAGCGCATTCTTCACGAGACTAACCTTTCTACGCGAGAAATACCGGATATTGAACGTCTCGACCAGGCGAGCAGCCCGGTCACGATCCCCACAACCACGAGGCCAGCCACAAGTAGCACCAGCGACATTGCCACGGCAAACTGCTGGTGAGCCCCGGAAAGCAGTTGGGTCGATATGGTGTTTCCGAGCATTTGGCCTCCGGGTCCACCCAGGATCGCCGGCTCCGCAAACGCGCCCACAGTCTGAACAAAGGTGAGAGCGAAGTTCACGCCGATCATCGCCGAACTCAGGGGCCAAACCACTCTGGTGAACACAAAACGCTTACTGGCCCCGAGCGTTCGTGATGCCTCTAACACAGAAGAGTTGATCTGCTCTGAGGCCGAAAACATGATCAGGATCGCCGTTGGGACACTCTCCTGTATCAGCATCAGGATGTTGGCAAGAGGCGTGTACATAATGGATGCGTTTGCGTCCACAAGACCCAGCCCGGAAAGCAGAGACATCACCGGCCCGCCCGCCTGAATCAGGCTCACAAAACCGTAGATAAGTAAAAGCTGCGAGGTGATGTAGGGGATGATGACAAACCCCAGAATGAGTGGCCTGGTTCGGGGGCGAGTGTACCTGGCCAGAGCCCAGGCTGCAGGCCATCCCAGGGCAATACTCATCACGGTTACGCACACCGCGATAAGAAGGGTGCGGCCAAGTAGCGCCATATACACCGGGTTTCCCAGCATCGCGGCAAAATTCTCGAGAGTAAAACTGCCCGCGTTTGTGGTGAACCCGATCACGATAAGAGCGCCGAGCGGGAAAGCGGCAAACACCACCAGCATGAGACCACCCGGGGTGAGTAGGAAACCAGTCCCGAGCCCACCCCGCCACCCCGCTGTGGGGCGGGGGGCGAGAGAAAACGGTGCGGTGGTCATCAGAAGCTTGCTTTCACCTGCGTCCAAGCGTCAACCCAGGACTGCATCCGTTCCTCAGGTTGTGGCAATTGGAGGGCCAATTGTGAAATTTTGTCGGTATTGGCTTGTAACCGCTGATCCGTTTCGGGAGTGAACCCGTCCACGACGGCTTTATTAGCCGGGGCCGGAGACTCATCTTCGGGTGTTTCGGCCCAGGTCGACAGGAATTCTTTACCGGTCATATAGTTCAACCACTCGTAGGCAAGATCGAGTTTTTTGGTTTTCGCTGAGATGGACCAGTTGTCGATCCAACCGACTGCACCCTCTTTCGCAACCGAATAGGTGATGTTCTCGGCACCGGGGACACCGCTAGCCAGGAGGTTACCGATCGTGTCAGAGTTTCCGATGCCTGCAACCACCGCACCACTGGTGATGGCTTTCACGAGATCATCCGATGACGAGTAGGTCATCTTGGCGTTTTCTTTGAGTTCTTGTAGGGCCGGGGTAATCGCATCCAGATCAGGATTTTGTGGGTCAAGGCCGAGGTAGAGCGCAGTGATAGGGATCAAGACGGTGGGGTCATCAATCAACGCGATTTTTCCTTTATATTGTGGGTCCCACAGCACACCGAGGGTGTCGCAGGGCCCCGCCACCTGCACACTGTCGCAGAAGAGCCCGGCGCTCCCCCAGGTCCACGGAAGACCGTACAGTTTTCCGTCGCGACGGATCTCATTACGACCCGAAAAATCGGGGTAAATATCGGCAAAGTTTTGGAGACGGGCAGTGTCGAGTTCGTGAAAGAGTTCGCGGTCAATCCCGTGCCCGATGTACTGGATGTTGGGTAAGGCAACATCAATACTTCCGTTTGCCTTCTCTACCATCTGGAGCATATTGGCTTCAGAGTCGATGTATTGAAACTTGAGGGTGGCACCGGTTTTTTCTTTAAAGTCAGCGCCGACCCAGGGCAAGTCGGCACCGTATCCTTTCCAGACTGCAATCGTGAGGGTACTGTCATCATTGGTTTCTCCGGGTGAGAGTGAGCACGCTGCGAGGGCAACCATCGCCGTCACAGCCGCACCCAGAACGCTCAGCACGCGCCGGACGGTGGGGCGGTGCTGTCGAGCAGGGGGGTACAAAACGTTCATGTTTCCTTTCCTTTCCTAATTTTCTAGTTCCACAGTGGTAAGCAGCAGCGAATCACACGATGCCCGCAAGAGTTTTTTCGAAGAAATTTCGGGCGGTTATGAGTTCCGCTACGGGGTCTGGAGCGGCATCGAGTTCAATCATGATCCCGCCGGAATACCCGGCTTCGGCCAGAGCTTGGGCAAATGCACACCAGTCGACAACGCCCTGTCCTGCCGCCCGAAAATAGTCACGATGACGCGCAAAGATTCCTGCGTCAACATTTACCTTCTCTGTAAACGGACCGGTCGCATCTTTCCAATGCGCCATCACAACACGTTCGCGGTGACGGTGGAGGATAGCAACCGGGTCTCCTCCTCCAAGAACAATGTGCCCGGTGTCCGGACAGAAAGAGACGAGGAACGGATCGGTCAAAAGCAGAAAAAGGTCGATGTCTCGCGGGGTCCAAAAAACAGAGTGACTCTCGGTGTGTAACGCCACGGTCACACCGTGTCGAGCGGTGATAGCACCAACCTCATGCACCAGCTCAACAAGAGGAAGAACCGTGGCCAGGCTGACGGGGTCGAGCCCCGTGCCTGTCGCGTTATTGCGCCGCATGGGGAGACCGGTCACGAGTACGGTGGCACCAAGCTCGGCAAGAAAAGCCGCCTCGGCTTCGGCCTCGTTGAGAATCTTTTCTCGGGTGGCCGGGTGAGCAACGTCGTCCGCGTCTTCGATGGATGAAAAGTATGAGCTTACAACGCGCATCCCCCGATCGGCGAGTTCCCTGGCGAACGCTCCGGTCGACCCGTAGGCGGCAAGAGCGCTCTCCCGGTCAGCGGGAGAAAACGTCATTTCGATCTCTGTGATTTCTGCTTTCTGCAGTGCGTCCAGAACGGTGTTCCAAAAGCGCTTCGGCGCACTCTGCGCCAACGCCGCCACTTCTTCGTCTCTGGATAACCCCCAAAAGGTGGGAGAGAAAAAGGTGATGAGGTCAACCCCGTAGTTCGGGGTTGTGAGTGGGGAGATGGTCATTGTGTCCTCTTCTTCATCGAAGTTTATGACGGTGCAAACAGGTGTGCACTCACTGTTGATCGTCAACTTTAGCAATTATGCGCGATGATAGCAAAATTATTTTCCTGGACTAAGATCGGACTTGTCAGGAAGGGAACCACCACACCATGGACCACCTCGAAATGAGAAAGCATAACGCTGCGACCATACTCGAAGTTCTGTACCACACCGGCCCGACCCAGATGACCGTCCTGCAAAAAAAATCCGGTCTTTCCCGGCGCACCATCGAACTCATTGTGAGTGAACTCATCACCACCGGGTGGGTGAGTGAATCCTCGGTCCCGCAGCTATCCACACGCACGGTTGGTCGCCCCGCACGCAGTTTTACTTTTCGTTACGATGCCGCCTACATCGTGACCTTACAGTTGGAAGCCGGACACCTTCGTGCCACCGTCGCAAACCTCGCTGCTGACGTCGTTAATGAAATTCGCCACCCCATCCACACCACAGCCTCGCGGGCAAAACGACTCGCGCTACTCGAAAAATGTGTCACCCTTCTCCTGGGAGACATTGAACGTAAAAACGTGATTGCGGTCACCCTTTCAACCCCGGGAATCGTACGCGATGATGGCACTGTTGATCTTCCGATGACCATGCCCGAGTGGACAGGATTCTCACTCAGCGAAGCGGTCGGCAAACTCTTTCACTGCCCCGTACACGTCGAAAACGACGCAAAACTTGCCGCTCTGGGAGAAAAATGGCCGCACGGAAACAGCGCCCAAAACTTTGCCTATATCTTTGCCGATGGAGACCGCCTCGGCGTTGGCCTGGTGCTGCGTGGCGAACTCCATCGCGGCCTCAACGGCACGGCCGGTGAGGTCACCTGGGCAAATCAGCTCGGCTTCACCGACCTCGCCGATACAATCCTGGCCGATCTCGATGACCAAAACGCAAACAACAACACAGATGCGCACGCCCTGGTCTCCGCGGTACACCGCGGTGAAGCATCCGCCCAAGCCTCAGTGGAACACCTGGCCGAAGTGCTCGCTCCCGGCATCACCGCAATAGCGTGGTTGCTAGCACCGGAAGAAATAATTCTTGGTGGAACGCTCGGAACCATACAGAAGGCGCTCATTCCCGCCCTGAATGACACACTCGCCCGCAATAGCCGTCCTGTCGAAACAAAAATTCGAGGGGCACAACACGGCGATCAGAGTGTCCTTATCGGTTGCCTACGTCTGTGCATAGAATCTTTCAGCGAACGCTTTTTTACGTCGTTCGATCCCGAGACGCACGGGGCTCCGGTTGAGAGGGCGGGCTCCGGTGTTTCTTGAACAATTGGGGGGCGGGATATGGGGTTTGCTGCGGATCGTCGCTCGGAAGAAGGTTCTCGTCCGCTAATACCGCGGGCACATGACGTTTGATCCCGTTAAGCCTACAAGTCGTGTCCATACTTCGGGGTAAAGGCCCCTACTCATCTATTATCTTGGGATATATGAGCCCATTCTCCAATTCAAATTCTGTCGCAACGCGTGGATTCCATGACGATCCGATCAAAGACCAAACGCACGACTCGCTGCGGAGGGCTCCTTTTGCTGATCGGGTTGCGCAGCTGATCCGTTCAAACCACCGCGCGGACTCCAGCGTCGTCTATGGACTCGAGGGCCCTTGGGGGTCAGGAAAGTCCTCCGCCATCAGCCTAATTAGGCAGTCAATGGGAAAAGACGAAACATGGAAGATTGCGGAATATACGCCTTGGGCAACTTCCGGTCCTGAAGCACTTTTCGAGGAGTTCTTCGCCGCACTCACAGAGGCCGCACCACGTATCACCAAGAACGAAGGATCAAGGAGGCGCTTACTTCAGTACGTAGAGCTTGCTCGATCTCTTGGAAAACTTGTTCCCGGAGGAGGAGCCGCTGAAGGAGCCGCAGACCTTGCAAATCAAACATTACGCAAGTCCTGGAAGGCATTGTTCACTGAGATATCCAGTGAGCTGCGAAACCTAGGCTCCCCTATTCTCGTCATTGTGGACGATATAGATCGTCTCCAAGCAGCCGAGCTTCTGGATCTCCTGAAAGTAATCCGCCTACTGGGTCGCTTTCCCGGGATAGATTTCCTCCTTGCCTACGACGAAGAGACGGTCGTGGATACCCTCAGCCATGGGAGATGGGGAGTCGACGGGATTGATCGAGCACGGGCATTCATGGAGAAGATCGTCCAGTACCCCCTATCGCTTCCTCCTCTTCTGCGCGCTCAAATTGTGAAGATGCTCGAAGCCGGTATTTCAGAGATTCTCGGGCCTGGGCGAACAGAACGGTCTCTCACAAACGCACGAGTTGTCTCCCCCCTCACCAAAGCCATGCCGGCCGAACTATTAACGCCTCGTGCTATTCGACGATACCTGGCGCAAGTTGAGCAGCAGTTCGATAGCCACGCAGAGGGTGAAATCGATGACGTAGATCTCATCCTTGCGACTTTTCTTCGCATTCAGTTTCCGGACCTTTTCGACGATTTGGAAACCTGGAAGCAAGAACTCACACGCCGAGAGTCCCTCACGATCTCTTTCAATTCGCAAGAGCAGAAGACAAATTGGGAGCCACTTCTCTCCAAAGCGAGTCCCTCTCGCAGGCGAAACGCAGAGGAGGTTCTTAAGGCCCTCTTTCCAGCGGTCGGTGGCGGGAAGCTAGCAAGGTATGATGTCGGAAGGTTTGCGCATCCGGACTACTTTGATCGATACCTGGCGCAGGCTATACCCGCCGGGGATATGCCGGATTCTATTGTTGTAGAGGCTCTAGGTGATGCTGCTAAGGGCGATGCCTCGCTATTACGATCTCTGCTCTTTGCCCAGGACTCTGACCTTGTGGCATCAGCACTCGGTAAGATTCGGGATCGGTATCCTGACGTGGCATATTACGGAGACCGGTATAAGGAGCTGGGAAGCCCCTGCACGCGGGAACTTCTTGCAAGCGGATTGTCTCTCCTCGATGAGCTACCCGATCAAATTGAGTCGTGGACAAATGAGTTGTCGCAATGCACATATTGGCTGGCAAGCTTGCTCCGTATTCTTCTCGTTGAAGACCCGACCCAAGATCTATCGGCACAGATCAACAAGTGCCAGAACATTGAACGACGCGCACATTTGCTTTCTTTGGCCATGGCCGAAATGGAGAACTTGAGCGACCCCACCAAAACTGCAATCAGAGAACTAATGGTTCGTGAGACCGAGGGAATCGTTGAGCTGCTTTTCGCAGATCTAAGAGAAGGCGAACAGTCTCCCGGCGACTTGGCTTATTCTTTCCTGTTCGGGCTCGTCACTGAATTCGGTGACCTCTCGAAACTCCAAGATGGAGTCCAGAAAGGCTTGGACGCAGGCACCTTCACAGAGGAAGATATCGCGGCACGTTTCGTCTCGTTTTCATATTTAATGGGAAGCGTCCGAAAAACGCCTTGGGCAGCTTCGTTCTCCGCGAAACTTTTTACCCAGATCACGGGGATACCCGCCGAGGCTTCTGATCTCAGTGAGAAAGGCGATTGGGGCGATACGAATTGGTCCCTTCGGAAGGAGTTCGCGCGTAAGCACATACTGCGGAAGACTGAAGGTATTCGGTAACTCGTGCCCGCTCAATCAGAAGTTCTTGATTCAACAATAAGCGCGGTCAGATAGTCAGAGAGGTTACAACATGAGAACGAGCCGATGTCAAACCGCACCGTAGAAACCCGAAGAGGAAGGGACCTCTCCTGTTTCCCTCAGATCCTTTACAGAATGGAACACTTTCCTCAGGTATAACAGCAATGTTGCGTGCCTCAGCGAGAGACAGCACACCAGCTCTGGCTTTCGATACTCTCATGCAACCCAGACGGGCATGAGACCGCCAACGTTGACCGAATGACTTATCTTCTCAGACCTTCCCTCGTCCCAACTTCGATCCATAGTGCGTTCTCTCCGCTGTCGGCCGTCTCGTACATCCGTGTGTCCACTGTGCGCCAAGCGGAGCGAGGAGGCAGCGAGACGGATTCTCGATCCTTGCCCAGCGGGAGCCACGCAGGAAGCAGGCACACGGGCTGGGTGCTCTCATCTCTGCCGAGTTCGTCGATCGTGTACAAGCTCGACCGTCTCGCCCGATCTTGGGCCGACGACATCGCGATCACCCGGGCGGTCCAGGTAGCTGGCGCTCATGTCGTCTCCAGTACCAAGGGCATCGATATGACACCGAACTGCATTTTACTACACGGGATCATGGCGTCGATCGCGGAATTCTACTCGCGCAACCTCACCCAAGAAGCCATGAAAGGAATGCGACAGAAGGTCATTCAGGGCGAGACACCAAGTCGCGTACCAATCGGATGTCTCAATGTCAGACATCCGATTGCTGACGGACGAGAGTTCCGAACTATCGTGATTGACTCAGAGCAAGCACCACATGTCGCGTGGACGTTCGAAACGTACCCAACAAGCGATTGGTCAGAAAAATCCTGACGTTCCCCGTACTCATGATCGGAGCGAGCAGAGGGGTGGGAGAGCCTTCGCAGTGCAACTCGCGGTTGCACGCAGTGCTTAGGTCACCAGCGTGTGCAGCACCGCCAACTCTTCAAAGCCTCACCCTCGCGCTTAAGCCATTTGGAATCAACACCGGGGAGTATCCAAGACGGTGGACCATCAAAACGAAACCTGAAGTTATGAAATTGAGCCCACATCGCAAGTCGATGAGCTGTCATCTCCGATAAACCCGCAAGTATCGGGTCATCAAGAGACAGCACTCCCGATCTGTCCCACAAAGGAGAGGAAGCATATCCACCAAAAAGCCGGATTTTTGTAGCCATATGTTTAACACACCGACTTCTGAGTATTGGGAAAATTCATAATAATCACCCTACTGTTCTCGAACACAATAGCGTTGTGTCAGTAGTGACCGTACCTGGGCCCTCTAGAAACTCCGTTAACGACATTCTGAAACCACCAATACATCGAATAGCACACCTTATTACCAGGCTGTCGCACCGCTGTGTCTCTCCCCAAACTCCTGACCCATGGGAAGATTTAGGATAACCACCCAACCACCCCCAGCAACAACAGTTCCCGCCCACCCTTCCGAGAGGACCACATGTCAGCTGTAGACACCGCTTTCCACGGGCTGCGCCAGATGATCGCTTCGGGTCGGCTCGAAGCCGAGCAAAAGTTTCCGCCGGAGTCAGAGCTTTGCGAGGAACTCGGCGTCTCCCGCGGATCGCTTCGCGAGGCAGTGCGAATGCTCAGCGCCCTGGGCGTGGTGGAGTCGCGCCACGGTTCGGGAACGTACGTGTCGCAGCTACGCGCCGAAGACATTATTGGCAGCATGTCGCTCACGGTGGAGCTGCTCCCGCTCTCGAGCCTGCTTGACATGTACGAGCTTCGGCGCATCCTCGAGTCGCACGCGGCGGCGCAGGCCGCGGCCAAGCTCACCCCCGAGTTGGGCCAGGCCCTCACCGAACTTGCCAACACGATGGAGGCCACCACAGATCACTACGAACTCACCCGGCTCGACCGCGCGTTCCACTCCACCATATTAAAGGCCGCCGCCAACCCCACCCTCGAAGCCCTGGTTGAGGTCTTCCGAACCCGCTCCCGCTCGTACCAAATCTTTGGCCTCCCCGACGGCCCCGAAATAATTCGGATTAGCCATCGGGGCCACCGCAACATCCTCGACGCGATTCTTGCCCGTGATCCCATAGCCGCCTCCATGGCGGCGGGTGCGCACGTGGCCCAGACCGAAAGCTGGTTACGCCAGTATCAGCCCTCGCAGGGGCCTGACCCGCTTGGCTCTCAAGACTGATATCCGCGACGAATAGTTGCGGACGGCACAGTCCGGAAAATTCGAGAGCAGACTTACAGGACAGCTACTTACAAGGCTGACTGAACCCTTATGTCACTCCGCCGCCTTGGATACCGATAAGCAACAACGGGGATGACCAATCCCAGGGCCGACACGAGGAACACCCAGCTCTGCCCAACAGCAAAGCCTAAAATCCCCAGGCTCAACACAAGCAACCCCCGAGAAATCCAGCTACTCTGCTTTTTCACGATCTCACTTTCCATGCCGAGACACTACCATAGAAACCCCTTGATTTCGCCCTCACCCCCACTCGGGATGCTCCCGCAAAACATGAGACCTGGCATGCTCCACCGCGGGCCCCATCTCCCTAAAGAGGTGGTTCGGATGCCGCAGCGCCCGGATCACATCCAACCGTTCCAGTAAGGCAAAATGCTCGTCCTGTATCCCCTTAATCAGCACCGTCACCCCGCGACGCTCCAGCGCCGTCACGAGCTCCGAGAGGGCGTTTGCCCCGGTTGCATCAAGAAATTGGATCTGCGAGAGGCGTAGAATCACAACCTTGATTCCTGGCTGCTCCCCCACCCCCTCCAGCACTCGCTCGGCTCCCCCGAAGAAGAGCGAGCCGTTCACACGAAAAATCGCGATCCCCTCGTCGCCGCGCACGGGCTCCCCGGGGAGGTCTTCTCGGCGAACCGAGCTGGCACGACCCAGGGCCCGCAGGGCAAAAAACGCCGCGGCCACGATACCAATTCCCACCGCGATCACCAGGTCAAACGACACCGTAATCACGGCGGTGATCACAAACACGGCGGCATCCTGCCTGGTTGATCGCAGCACACGCCGAATCACCGCGGGGGAAACCATACGCGCGGCGGTAAACATGAGCACCCCCGCGAGCGCGGCCAGGGGAATATGGGAGACAACCCCGGCGGCAAGATAAACCACGGCCAGCAGTGCCAGGGCGTGCACGATGGCGGAGAGCCGGGTCTGCGCGCCGGAGCGCACGTTAACCGCGGTTCGTGCGATTGCGCCGGTTGCGGGCATCCCCCCGAAAAATCCCGAGGCGACCGAGGCTAGCCCTTGGCCAACAAGTTCCCGATCGGCACTGTAGGGTCCGGTATCGGATATTGAGGAGGCTACCCGGGCGGAGAGCAGCGACTCGATTGCGGCGAGCGCGGCAACCGCGAGCGCCGGTCCCGCCAGCGCCGTGAGATTCTGCCACCCGAGGTCGGGCAGGGAGGGCGGGGGCAGGGCGCTTGGAAGCTGCCCGATGGTTGCCAGCGGTATCGCCGCCACGACGGTCAGCACGCTCACCAGGATGATCGCGATAAAGGATGCCGGTAGCCGGGGAACGTATCGGCTCATTACCAGCATGATCAGGACCACGGCCACCACCACACCGAGGGGCACCAGGGCCTCCGGCCAGGCGACCGATGCGGCGGATTGAAAAGCCGCAATGACCGCGTTGGTGCTGTGTCCCGCACCCTCGGCCCCCACCGCGGCGGGTACCTGTTGCAGAAATATGATGATGCCGATGCCCACCGTGAATCCCTCAATCACCGGCCAGGGGATATAGCTGACGGACTGCCCGAGCCGCAGCACACCGGCGATCAGCACGATGATTCCGGCCATCACGCTCACCACGGCCACCGCGGCCACACCGTGGGTTGCCACGATAGGGGCAAGCACCACGACCATTGCGCCGGTGGGGCCGGAGACCTGAACATTGGAACCACCAAAGACGGCCGCAACCAGCCCCGCCACGATTGCGGTGATGAGCCCCGCCTCCGCTCCGACGCCCGAGCTCACCCCAAAGGCAAGGGCGAGGGGCAGGGCCACCACCCCCACGGTGATGCCCGCGAGAAGGTCTCCCCGCCAGCTTCGCCGAAGCCTTCTATAGTCTGATCGTGACGGCAGTAGCCGCGTGATACCGCTGCGCCAACCCCTCACACACGCTCCCTTGATTGACGATAATCCGGCGGCGAACCCCCGCCATCACGCCATTCTCGATAACTTTGCCTGTAAAATATTTGACCTCCCGATCGTATCAGGAACAGCCACACGACGCAGCGGTCACTGAAACCTGCAAAAACCCCACCAATCAATATCAATCCCATGACAATCCAAGAAAAGCGGAGTATTTTACATATTGTTACGGGAGATAACACCCCCGTAATTTCACTGTGCGCACCATATTTGGGAGAATGGTAGACGGTTCGCGCGGAAGGCACGTTTCTATCGGCGCTAACCCCGAATCCGCTCCGCCTCGCACGCTACAGCCCAGAGGCCCCCCCAATTTATTAACAAGAGAGACCTGTCGTGAAACTATCCGCCATCACCCGCTTGGCCGCGTTGCCCGTTGCGATTGCCCTGGCCGCCACCCTGGCCGCCTGCAGCAGTGATGCCGCTGCCCCCGACTCCACCCCCACCAACGCGCTTGAGGGGAGCGACCAGGCGTCGCTGAGCAAGTACACCACGGCAGACGTGACACCGCTCGACGAGATCGATATCTCCAAGCTTGGCCTGATCACCGACGGCACCCTCCTGGTGGGAACCCTTTCGGACGCCCCGCCCAACATTTTTATTAACGAGGCCGGCGAGTTCACGGGTTTTGATAACGAGCTGCTCAAGGCGATGGCCCAAAAGCTCGGCCTAAAAATTGAGTTTGCCTCCACGGATTTCTCCGCCCTGCTGGGTCAGGTGCAGAACAAGAGCTTTGATGTGGGGTCATCCTCCATCTCGACAACCGATGCCCGCCGCGAGAACGTGGGCTTCACCAACGGCTACGACTTTGGTTACATGGCACTCGTAACCCGGGACGACGCCTCAATCAAGAGCTTTGACGACCTCGACGAGAATGCCCGCATCGCGGTGGTGCGAGGCACGGTTCAGGACGACTACGTCACCAACACCCTTCAGCTCGAAGCGGTGAGCTTCCCCGACTACAACACGGCCTACGCCAACGTGCGAAACGGCCAGGTTGACGCCTGGGTTGCTCCCTCTAATCAGGCCGAGGGTCTGGTGGTGGAGGGTGATGGAACAACCATTGCGGAGTCTGTGATCAACACACAGAACTTCATGGCCTTTGCCGTCAACAGCGACAACCAGCCCCTCATCGACGCCCTCAATTCGGCTCTCGACGCGGTCATCGCGGACGGAACCTGGGGCACCCTGGTGGCCGAGTGGTACCCGGGACGCGCGCAGCCTCTCGACTGGACACCCGGTAGCGCGGCGGCCCTCGTACCCTCTCGGGTGGGTTAACAAACCACCACCCCGGGGGTAGTACAGTAAACTATGGACGCTTTCCAACAGCTCCTCAACACCTTCTTTGATTGGGAAGCGATGGCTAAGGTTGTGCCGTCGCTTCTCACGGTTGGCCTTCCCAACACACTCCTGCTCGCGAGCCTCTCCGGCGTTTTTGGTACCCTCCTGGGGCTTGTCTTGGCGGTGATGGGAATCTCCCGTAACCGCCCCCTGCGGTGGCTCGCGCGTATCTACACGGATATTTTCCGCGGGGTGCCGGCCGTAGTGATCATCCTCCTCATCGGGCTCGGGTTTGGCCCGATCGTCCGGGAGCTCACGGGAAGCACCAACCCGTTCCCTCTGGGAATTCTTGCCCTCTCGCTCATGGCCGCCGCGTATATCGGAGAGATTTTCCGCTCCGGCATCCAGAGCGTTGATAGGGGACAGCTCGAAGCCACCCGCGCCCTCGGTTTTGGGTACGGGGCTTCGATGCGTCTGATCATCATTCCCCAGGGCATCCGCCGGGTGCTTCCCGCGCTGGTCAACCAGTTCATCTCACTCATCAAAGACTCCTCCCTGGTGTATTTTCTGGGGCTGCTCGCCAGCCAGCGAGAAATCTTCCGCATCGGAAACGATGCCGCCGCCAACACGGGTAACCTCTCGCCCCTTATAGCGGCCGCCCTGCTCTACCTGGTACTCACGGTGCCGCTCACCCACCTGGTGAACTTTATCGATCACCGGATGCGCCACGGCCGCCCCGAGAAGGGCCCTCAGCAGGCCGCCCCCACAGTTACGAGCGATGGAGTTACCCCGTGAACGACATTCACTCGGTCTCATTGACCGCCAAAAACCTGCACCTCTCCTTTGGTCACAATCACGTGCTGCGCGGAATCGACCTGCACGTGGGCAGAGGAGAAACGGCATCCGTTATTGGCCCCTCCGGTTCGGGAAAGTCCACTCTGCTGCGCGTGATGAATCGCCTGATCGAACCCGACCAGGGCGATATCCTGCTCGACGATCGCTCGATACTCAAGGATGATCCCGATAAGCTGCGTCAGCGCATGGGCATGGTTTTTCAGCAGTTTAATCTCTTCCCCCACAAGACCGCCCTGCACAACATTACGCTCGCTCTGCGCAAGCTTCGTGGCATGTCGCGAGACGAGGCCGAGGCCGTGGCCCTGGAGCATCTCGATCTGGTCGGACTAAAGCACAAGGCGGAGGCCCGACCCGGCAACCTCTCCGGCGGGCAGCAGCAGCGTGTGGCCATCGCCCGCGCCCTCGCGATGAGCCCCGACATTATGTTCTTTGACGAGGCCACCTCCTCACTCGACCCCGAGTTGGTCAAGGGTGTGCTCGCGCTCATGGCCGATCTGGCGTCAACCGGCATGACCATGGTTGTGGTCACCCACGAGATGGGCTTTGCCCGGGGCGTCTCTCATAGCGTGACCTTTATGGATGCCGGCGTTGTGGTGGAATCGGGACCTCCCGCGCAGATTTTTGAGTCTCCAGAAAGCCCGCGGTTACAGGCGTTCCTCTCGGACGTGCTATAGGCCCGGCCTCGACCAGAACTCAGCCCGCGGCACTCGGCGCACAAACACGGAGCCTTCCCGGATGTATCGCGTATCCGCCCTGAGCAGAATTCCCAGTATTCTACACACTAGACGGGTAGAATTATGCTCGTTTGGAGACCAACCTCCGCCGCTGCCGAGACCCCTGTACGGGGTCCCCAAAGGAGTCACGCTACATGCCCACACCCCCAACATCTGCCACACCGTTTCAGGTTGATCTCCGTGGCGTTGTTGACCTCCTCAGCCGCCATATTTACTCGAGTCCACGCGTTTTCTTACGTGAGCTTCTACAAAATGGGCGCGATGCCGTCTCGGCTCGCCACAAAGAGTTCCCGGACGCCCCGGCCGGCGTCCTCCAGATTATTCCCCTCGGAGTTGCTGCCGACGACGTCACGGACGCTGCCGACGACGTCACGGACGCTGCCGACGAGGTCACGGACTCAGCCCTCAACGGCATCGCGGGCGACGGCGCAAATACATTTGTGTTCCGCGATAACGGCATTGGCCTTACCCGGGCTGAGGCCGCCGATCTGCTCGCAACCGTGGGCCGCAGCTCAAAGCGCAACGCTAGCCCTACAAGCCGTGAGCCCCACCTCGGCGATACCTTCACTTCCATAGATGGCGGTCAACGCGACAGCGTCCTCAACATGAACCGCGACGACTACCTGGGTCAATTTGGTATCGGGCTGCTCAGCTGTTTTATGGTGGCCGACGCCATCACGGTGCGCAGTCGCTCCGCCCGCGGCGGGCTGCCTATCGAATGGGTTGGCAACGCCGACGGAACCTTCACCCTTCGCGAACTCACCGAGGAGGAAGCCGCGGGCCTTCCGGTGGGAACAGAAGTCCACCTCACCCCCAGGCCCCAGGACACCTCGCTGCTTCAGGAACCGCAGGTTCTCACCCTGGCCCAAGATTTTGGTCAGTACCTCAACCTGGTGGTGCAGGTGGCCACGTCCTCCAGCCAAAACAGGTGGGTCACCCTCAACCAGGATCCTCTCTTTAGCTCTCCCTTCGAGCGTCCCAGCGAGGAACTTCTTGAGTTTGGAAAAGACCTCTTGGGAAAGCGCCCCCTTGACGCTATCGAGCTGGTTGTCCCGGGAACAGCAACACGCGGAACCGCGTTTGTGCTGCCCTTCAGCCCTCGCCCCGGCAGCCGACAGGCGCATCAGGCGTACCTGGGCGGCATGTTACTGAGCAAAAACGTTGACGATCTCCTCCCCGAGTGGGCCTTCTTTGTGCGCTGCGTCATCGATACCACGGGTCTGCAACCCACAGCCTCTCGCGAGTCGTTTGTAAAAAACGAACAGCTTGAGAAAACCCGCGAGGCCATTGGCTCGGCCGTGCGCCGCTGGATCATGCTTCTTGCCACCACCGACCCGCACCGCCTGCAGGAGTTCATCCAGATTCATTCGCTCGGGCTTAAATCTCTTGCCGTACACGACGACGAACTGGCCCACGCTCTCATCGGATGGCTCACCATTGAAACCTCTCTGGGCACCAT
The DNA here is from genome assembly GCF_029760935.1 of Lysinibacter sp. HNR. Taxonomy (NCBI): domain Bacteria; kingdom Bacillati; phylum Actinomycetota; class Actinomycetes; order Micrococcales; family Microbacteriaceae; genus Lysinibacter; species Lysinibacter sp. HNR. Next base: position 2,775,632 of record NZ_CP121684.1, read on the forward strand.
GACCATCAACGACTTTGTGAGCGTTTACGGCACGCTGCGCTACACCGCCACGGTCGACGAGTTCCGGCAGCTCGCCCCCATCGCCTCCGTCAATAACCCCATCGTTAACGGCGGCTACATCTACGACAGCGACCTTCTGCGCCGACTCCCCCATGTGCTTGACGGTGTCACGACCGAACAGGTCACCGTGGCGGGCGAACTCGACACGCTTGATTCCCCACCCCTCGCCGATCGCGAACGCGTGGTCGCCCTGGAAAACCGAGCGACCGCGCTTCTCACGGGTGTTGACACTCGCGTGTCGGTACGCACGTTTCACCCGCACGATCTTTCGGCGCTGTACGTGGCCGACCCGGCGGTGCTCCGTCGCATCGAACGCAGCCGGGCCGCAACCATTGCCCCGGGCCTGTGGTCGCAGGTGGTCTCAACCGTCAATTCCCTCTTCACGGCCCAGGAAGACGACGAACCGGCCGCCGCGGATCAGGCCCAACTCTGCCTCAACTGGGCCAACCCCCTTACCCGCAAGCTTGCGGACATGAGTGACGAGGTTGTGTTCCAGCGCAGCATCCAGCTTCTCTACGTGCAGGCTCTTCTTGCGGGCCACAGGCCCCTGGGCAGCGCCGATCGAGCGATGCTCACCACCGCCATGTCAGACCTCATCCAACTGAGCGTTGGCCTCGACTGGGACGATAATAATCTGGATAACCCGGGCGGCACCAGCAACACACCTCCCCAGGAGACCCCCAATGAATAACCCCTACGACGCCGACTACCCCATCATCCACCAGATCGATCAGCTTCCCTACGGCCCCGAGTCGCGTGCGCTCATTGACCAGGCGATCCAGCAGGCAGAAGAGACCAACGATAACGTGTTGGGCTACGCGGCCCGTATGCGCCTGACCGAAACGGCCCACATGATGGGTGACACGGATGCCATGCTGAGTTCGTTTGGCTGGTGTCTGGGGATGCACGACAGTGACCCCGTACAGTTTCCGCTCAGCACCGAAGCGGGAGAAGAGCTACTCTTCCACTACAAGTGGATGCCCGGCAGGCTCACCACAAACCCGGGCTTCAGCCTGCAGCAGATTGATGACATCCATCACGATATGGAGCGACGTTACCGCGAAGCGGGCGCCAGCCAAAACGGGGTGCTGCAATCCAAGTTTTCAACCGCGATGTACACCGGTCGTTTAGAGGATGCCCGTGCCCTGCAGGCCGCCCGCAACGCCACCGAAGAGGACGACTTCAGCCACTGCGCCGCCTGTGTGCGCAACGAGGATGCCTGGTTCGCCCAGCTTGATGGCAACGAGGAAGAAGCCATCCGAATCTACGACGAGATCTTCGACAATAACCTCAGCTGCGGAGAGGAACCCGAAACAAGCGAGGGAGAGGTGCTGCTCCCCTACCTGCGGGCGGGTCGCTGGACGGATGCTCGAGCGGCGCACCTGCGTAGCTATCGTGTCGCCCGTTCCAGCCCGGACATGTTTAGCGTGGTTGCCAACTCACTTATCTTCTGCGCAATAACGGGCAACGAAGCGCGGGGCCTGGCGCTACTCGAACGCAATATTCACAATCTAGCCAACGATCCGCTTAATCGTTCCGCTCACTTTGAAGGTCTTCTGGCTGTCGGGGTGCTCCTCGACGCGGTAACCGCCGCCGGATACGGTAGCGAGACTGTTCGCGGTGCAGAATCTCGTGCGCTCACAAACATCTGGGGAGAATCCCCCTCCGGCAACCCTGCCGCCCACGCACACCCCGAGGAGTCCCCCTCCAGCAACCCCTCCGCCGCTTCTCACCTCCCAGTGAGCGCCCAGGGAACGTTGTGGACTGCGGAGACTCTCGCTCCCGTAGCCTGGCGTGCCGCGGAAAAGCTAGCGGTCGAGTTTGATGCCCGCAATGGCAACGACTTCTTTACCCGCCGTCTAGTGGAAGCGCGGGCTCTTCGCGATGAGCACTACGATGTGCCCCTCGATAACGACACCTTCCGCGCGCCGGAACCCACGGCGAACATCCCCACCACCGCTGAAGGGTGGTGCGAACGAGCCATCGTATTCCTCATGTCGGGAGAGGCTGACGCCGCCAAATCCGCAATCGAGGAGGGGCTCCGCCTTCCCATTGACGATAAGAGGGCCGCGCTTCTCGGCGCATCAATCAGGGTACAGCAGGCGCTAGGCAATCCCACCGGAGCCGAGGAGGCTCACAACCAGCGGGTAGCCGAGCTTCGCGCCTCGGGCCGCACCGGCACCGCGGATCTCGAGCAGCGCCTGGGGATGTTTCTCTACGAGGACAACAATCCGCTGCGCGCCAATATTCTGCGTGACGAGCTAGAGAAGGCTCGCCAAAACGATAGTGACGACGAGGTGGTGGTTGAGCTTTTGGTCACCAATGCCGAGGCGGTGCTCACCGGCAACGACCGCTCCGCCTCTCTGGAGTGGGCTCACGGGCTGGTGAGCGAGGCGCTTACCCGCACCACGGTATCCGACCCGCACGGAATTCAACCCTCTATTCGCCTCTTATACGCCCACCTTCTCCTGAACCTCAATCGTGTGGAGGAGGCTCTGGTCGAGTTGGACGCGCTCACCGACAGCACCCAGCGCCCCCGTGTGCGGATTCCCGCGCTCACAATACGATCTCAGCTCTATGGTGCCACCAATAACGGTGATGCGGGTGCTGCCCTGGGCGACGAACTTATTTCTTTGCAAACGTCGTTTGGAAACCGAACGGGCACAATCACAGCGTGTATTCTCACAGCGTCTTTGCTGAGCAGCGCAAGCCGCAATGCCGAAGCCGCCCAACGTATCCGTTATGCGCTTACCCAGGCGAAGCTCGCGGAGTACTCCGATACCGCAGGTCTCAGTATGCTGCTCGGCCGTTACCTGCACTACTCGGGAGAACCGGATATTGCCCTGGAGCATCTTGATGAGGCATATCGTGCCATGCTCCAAAGCGATACCGACCCCGCTGTTCTTGCCGATATTCTCTACCTGATGGGGGAGGCTTCTCGTGCCATCGGCGAAGACGGGCTGGCCTTTGGCGCATGGCAGGAGGCCTGGGAAAATGCCACAGCCGCTGAAGACAACCCCCAGTTATTGAGAGTGGGCTTTGCCCTCGGCACGCTTCTCTCCCGATACAACAACGAGGACGCCCTCACTATTTTTGCCGCCACGGTTGAAACCGCTCGCGTGCTTGATGACCCTCAAACTCTTGCGATCGCACTCCAGCACCTCGGGGGCACCCAGGGTCAATTTGAACAGGAAGAGGGACTGACCTCTCTCGACGAGGCCCTCAGCATCGCCTCACAGCTTGAGTCCCCCTGGTTAGTGGCGGATATCACCGACACTAAAGCCCGTGTGCTTCACGCTCTCGAACGAGTGGAGGAGGCCGCAAGCCTGGCCCTGCAAGCAGCCGACGGATACGCAAGCGCGCTTGATGCCGATGCCGCCGCTCGCTCTGAACTTTTTGTTGCTCGCCTGCTCGCGGAAAAGTCTCGCTCCGACGAGGCTGCGGCCATGTATCAGTCTGCCAGGGAGCGGGTTTCGACAGAATCGGAAATATGGGTTACGGTCTCGCTCGAGCTTGCCGAGGCGCTTGAGGCGCTGGGCCGTCACAGTGAAGCCGCCGTAATCCGCGCAGAGGTAGACACACAGTCGTCATCTCGTGAGTGAGGTCGACACCCACCAGTGGGTGGTCTCTACTACCTGTCGAAGGAGACATCGATCAACCCGCACGGCTCCCGATACTGTTCTTATAAGGCATGATGGCGTGCGTGGCGATGTGTCTATTCGGGCTGGTTGGGCCCTGGCTGGTTGGGCCCTGCTTTCTTGTTATTCGGTTGCTGCTCGTTGGGAATAAGCACAGCAGGAAAATTATTTACTCTTAAACACGTGAAGGGAATCCCTGTTTACTCGGGATTCCCTTCACGTTTAATTTTTGTTCGGCGGTGTCCTACTCTCCCACACGGTCCCCCGTGCAGTACCATCGGCGCTGTGAGCCTTAGCTTCCGGGTTCGGAATGTCACCGGGCGTTTCCCTCACGCTATAACCACCGAAACACTCGTGATACAACCAACCACCCACACCCCCACACACAAGGAAGAGGGGCGGGTTCTGGAGTAATCAACAACATGTTCCAATCACACATTATTTACTTACATCAGTTCTTGATCGTCTATCAAGAACCACAAAGTGGACGCACACAACACACAACAATAACTGTCTTACACAACCCCACCACCACCATAAAATACAGGCGGGGTGAGTAAAGAATTTTTTAAGTAATCGGCCTATTAGTACCGGTCAGCTCCACACGTCTTTAGTCCGTGCTTCCACATCCGGCCTATCAACCCAGTGATCTACTGGGAGCCTCACCCCCACAAGGGGGATAGAAATCTCATCTCGAAGCCGGCTTCCCGCTTAGATGCTTTCAGCGGTTATCCATCCCGAACGTAGCCAATCAGCAATGCACTTGGCAGCACAACTGACACACCAGAGGTTCGTCCAACCCGGTCCTCTCGTACTAGGGTCAGATCTTCTCAAATTTCTTCACGCGCGCAGCGGATAGGGACCGAACTGTCTCACGACGTTCTAAACCCAGCTCGCGTACCGCTTTAATGGGCGAACAGCCCAACCCTTGGGACCTACTCCAGCCCCAGGATGCGACGAGCCGACATCGAGGTGCCAAACCATGCCGTCGATATGGACTCTTGGGCAAGATCAGCCTGTTATCCCCGAGGTACCTTTTATCCGTTGAGCGACAGCGCTTCCACAAGCCACTGCCGGATCACTAGTCCCGACTTTCGTCCCTGCTCGACCTGTCAGTCTCACAGTCAAGCTCCCTTGTGCACTTACACTCAAAACCTGATTACCAACCAGGCTGAGGGAACCTTTGGGCGCCTCCGTTACTTTTTAGGAGGCAACCGCCCCAGTTAAACTACCCATCAGGCACTGTCCCTGAACCCGATTAGGGCCCGAAGTTAGATATTCACTATGACCAGAGTGGTATTTCACTTGTCGACTCCACACACACTAGCGTGCATGCTTCACAGTCTCCCACCTATCCTACACAAGCCACACCGAACACCAATACCAAACTATAGTAAAGGTCACGGGGTCTTTCCGTCCTGCTGCGCGTAACGAGCATCTTTACTCGTAATGCAATTTCGCCGAGTTCATGGTTGAGACAGCTGGGAAGTCGTTACGCCATTCGTGCAGGTCGGAACTTACCCGACAAGGAATTTCGCTACCTTAGGATGGTTATAGTTACCACCGCCGTTTACTGGGGCTTAAATTCACAGCGTCGAACCCAAAAGATTCTAACCGTTCCTCTTAACCTTCCAGCACCGGGCAGGCGTCAGTCCGTATACATCGACTTGCGTCTTCGCACGGACCTGTGTTTTTAGTAAACAGTCGCTTCCCACTGGTCTCTGCGGCCCTACCACGCTTCCCCCAGCAAGTGGGTTCACGTGTCAGGCCCCCCTTCTCCCGAAGTTACGGGGGCATTTTGCCGAGTTCCTTAACCATGATTCTCTCGATCTCCTTAGTATTCTCTACCTGACCACCTGAGTCGGTTTCGGGTACGGGCGGTTCAAACCTCACGTCGATGCTTTTCTTGGCAGCAGAGGATCACTGACTTCATCACTTAAGACTCCCCATCAGATCTCAGACACTTAAGAGCGGCGGATTTACCTACCACTCGTCCTACATCCTTAGCCCGGGACAACCATCGCCCGGGATCAGCTACCTTCCTGCGTCACACCTGTTAATACGCTAAACGCACTAGATAAGGGGTCGAGCGTTATCCCCACACCCACACCACCCCGAAAGGTGACACAGTATGTGGTCTTAGGACTCTTAGCACTACTAGATTGTTTCGGACGGTTTTTCACCGGTACGGGAATATCAACCCGTTATCCATCGACTACGCCTGTCGGCCTCGCCTTAGGTCCCGACTTACCCAGGGCAGATTAGCTTGACCCTGGAACCCTTAGTCTTTCGGAGGACGGGTTTCTCACCCGTCTTTCGCTACTCATGCCTGCATTCTCACTCGTGTAGTCTCCACGGCTGGGTCACCCCGCCGCTTCACAGCCCACACGACGCTCTCCTACCCATCCACACGGCTGGACCACGAAGGCCTACCCATGTATGAATGCCACAAATTCGGTGGTGTGCTTAAGCCCCGTTACATTGTCGGCGCAGAACCACTTGACCAGTGAGCTATTACGCACTCTTTCAAGGGTGGCTGCTTCTAAGCCAACCTCCTGGTTGTCTAAGCAGCTCCACATCCTTTTCCACTTAGCACACGCTTAGGGACCTTATTTGGTGATCTGGGTTGTTTCCCTCTCGACTATGAAGCTTATCCCCCACAGTCTCACTGCTACGCTCTCACTTACCGGCATTCGGAGTTTGGCTGACGTCAGTAACCCGGTAAGGCCCATCGGCCATCCAGTAGCTCTACCTCCGGCAAGAAACACGTAACGCTGCACCTAAATGCATTTCGGAGAGAACCAGCTATCACGAAGTTTGATTGGCCTTTCACCCCTATCCACAGCTCATCCCCTCAGTTTTCAACCTAAGTGGGTTCGGCCCTCCACGACGTCTTACCGTCGCTTCAGCCTGGCCATGGATAGATCACTTCGCTTCGGGTCTAGAACACGCAACTCAATCGCCCTATTCAGACTCGCTTTCGCTACGGCTACCCCACACAGGTTAACCTCGCTACGTATCACTAACTCGCAGGCTCATTCTTCAAAAGGCACGCCGTCACACCAACAAGGGTGCTCCGACGGATTGTAAGCAAACGGTTTCAGGTACTATTTCACTCCCCTCCCGGGGTACTTTTCACCTTTCCCTCACGGTACTTGTTCACTATCGGTCATCTGGGAGTATTTAGGCTTATCAGGTGGTCCTGACAGATTCACACGGGATTTCTCGGGCCCCGCGCTACTTGGGATACACTCACACGCCAAGGAACACGCATTTCGGATACCGGACTCTCACCGTCTACGGTCGACCTTTCCAAGCCATTCTCCTATACGCTCCCTGTCACGCTAGAGATCCGGCAGAATCCCTCCAAGCGTCCCACAACCCCACACATGCAACCCCTGCCGGGTATCACACACACATGGTTTAGCCTCATCCATTTTCGCTCGCCACTACTCACGGAATCACATATTGTTTTCTCTTCCTGCGGGTACTGAGATGTTTCACTTCCCCGCGTTCCCTCTACCCGCTCTATACATTCAAGCGGGAGTCACCAGATACCCCGAAAGGTCCTGGCGGGGTTTCCCCATTCGGACATCCTCGGATCACAGTTCGTTTATCAACTCCCCGAGGCTTATCGCAGATTACTACGTCCTTCTTCGGCTCCAGATGCCCAGGCATCCACCGTTCGCTCTTAACAACTTAAAAAATCACATGAATAAAGAACCAAAAAACATGAAACTCACACCCATCACCACAAAAGCAACAAGCGCAAACCATGCTTTTCAGACCAATACAATCAAAAACATTGTTTAAGATCAAAAATTATTGTATGAACACACACAACACACCAGCCCTCAATACGCCACACCCCATCAACCCTCAAACAAGAGCCAACAAAACATAACCATCAAAAACAAAAATGATGTTGCGCGCATTCACGATGCTCGCGTCCACTGTGTAGTTCTCAAAATACGATCAACACCCCCCACCACACAAAACACACGTTCCATGTCACAAGAGGCCTGATACATGAAGATACCAAACCAAACCGGTCTAGTCCCTCAGGACCCAATAGTATGCACACACCCCCACTACCAAACACACACGCCACACTTTCCCCACCACGAACCCGAAGTTTCCCTCGAACCCATGACCGTACTCACATCACGCGCACACCCAATACCAGGATAACTGTTATATGTTCCACCCAGTGCCGGCAAGAACACACTCGGCTCTTCAACCAACACCATAAATATTCTCCTTAGAAAGGAGGTGATCCAGCCGCACCTTCCGGTACGGCTACCTTGTTACGACTTAGTCCTAATCACCAATCCCACCTTAGACAGCTCCCTCCCAAAGGGTTAGGCCACTGGCGTTGGGTGTTACCGACTTTCATGACTTGACGGGCGGTGTGTACAAGGCCCGGGAACGTATTCACCGCAGCGTTGCTGATCTGCGATTACTAGCGACTCCAACTTCATGAGGTCGAGTTGCAGACCTCAATCCGAACTGAGACCGACTTTTTGGGATTCGCTCCACTTCACAGTATCGCAACCCATTGTATCGGCCATTGTAGCATGCGTGAAGCCCAAGACATAAGGGGCATGATGATTTGACGTCATCCCCACCTTCCTCCGTGTTGACCACGGCAGTATCCCATGAGTTCCCACCATCACGTGCTGGCAACATAGGACGAGGGTTGCGCTCGTTGCCGGACTTAACCGAACATCTCACGACACGAGCTGACGACAACCATGCACCACCTGTATACCGACCTTGCGGGGCCACCATCTCTGGCAGTTTCCGGTATATGTCAAGCCTTGGTAAGGTTCTTCGCGTTGCATCGAATTAATCCGCATGCTCCGCCGCTTGTGCGGGCCCCCGTCAATTCCTTTGAGTTTTAGCCTTGCGGCCGTACTCCCCAGGCGGGGAACTTAATGCGTTAGCTACGACACAGAAACCGTGGAATGGCCCCTACATCTAGTTCCCAACGTTTACGGCATGGACTACCAGGGTATCTAATCCTGTTCGCTCCCCATGCTTTCGCTCCTCAGCGTCAGTTACGGCCCAGAGATCTGCCTTCGCCATCGGTGTTCCTCCTGATATCTGCGCATTCCACCGCTACACCAGGAATTCCAATCTCCCCTACCGCACTCTAGTCTGCCCGTACCCACTGCAGGCTGGAGGTTGAGCCTCCAGTTTTCACAGCAGACGCGACAAACCGCCTACGAGCTCTTTACGCCCAATAATTCCGGACAACGCTTGCACCCTACGTATTACCGCGGCTGCTGGCACGTAGTTAGCCGGTGCTTTTTCTGCAGGTACCGTCACTTTCGCTTCTTCCCTACCAAAAGAGGTTTACAACCCGAAGGCCGTCATCCCCCACGCGGCGTTGCTGCATCAGGCTTGCGCCCATTGTGCAATATTCCCCACTGCTGCCTCCCGTAGGAGTCTGGGCCGTGTCTCAGTCCCAGTGTGGCCGGTCACCCTCTCAGGCCGGCTACCCGTCGTCGCCTTGGTAAGCCACTACCTCACCAACAAGCTGATAGGCCGCGAGTCCATCCTCAACCAAAAAATCTTTCCACTCCCAGACCATGCGGCCAGAAGTCATATCCAGTATTAGACACCGTTTCCAGCGCTTATCCCAGAGTCAAGGGCAGGTTACTCACGTGTTACTCACCCGTTCGCCACTAATCCACTAGAGCAAGCTCCAGCTTCATCGTTCGACTTGCATGTGTTAAGCACGCCGCCAGCGTTCGTCCTGAGCCAGGATCAAACTCTCCGTAAATGCATAAAAAGCAACAACCCCACCACCCACACAAGTGAACAGCACAGCTGCGCTAAACATAAAACAACACCACACACCCCCACAACAGCGAAAGCATGCAGCATCACGAGTTCAAAACTGACACACAAATCAAAAACTGACTTGCATAATCAAATAAATAAACCAAAAAGTCCCCACAACACACACCACAACCAACCACAACGATCAGCCACAGCACATGCCACAGAAACCAAAAAATTGGCATATAACATTAGTGCACACTATTGAGTTCTCAAAGACCAGACACACCACAACCAGCGAGATTTTTCAACCTGCCAGCCCCGGGCAACTTCTCTAGCTTACTACTTGCTCATCTGGCTGTCAAATCAAGAAAACCGCATTTTTAGAATTAGAAATAGCGATTTGATTTTGAGCCAGTGAACCCTAGAAAACTAGGGGAATACCATTATTGCACAGGTTCTTTCATTATGTGAAGAGGCAAATGTAACTACACAGGAAACTAAAAAGAGATCCCGCTCCACCACTCTCTCAATCAGTCCGTGGCGTCTCTCACCAAAAGGGCAACAAAGACAATCACAGGCCCACCAGCGGTTTCATTAGTTACTTCCGAGGTGCCTCGGCAGCTCTTTGGGCAGTGCACTCAGGGCAGAGACCAAAAACATCAACGACGTGATGAGCACTAGTGAAACCGTTCTCCGATGCGACACTCTGTGCCCACGACTCCACATCATTGGCCGCAATCTCAACCGTCTTACCGCACTGCCGACAGATCAAGTGGTGGTGGTGCGTAGTGGTGTCACACGCACGATACAGGCTTTCCCCCTCGGGCGACTGTAGAGAGTCGGCATCTCCCACTGAGGCCAGGTCAGCCAGCGCGCGGTATACCGTAGCTAAGCCAATGGGAGAACCACCGTCACGAAGAGTCGCGTGCAGCGTTTGCGCACTGACAAAACCACTTTCAGAATCAAGGGCCGCTCGCACTGCCTCACGCTGCCACGTATTCCTTTTGACTACTGCCACTTTTCCTCCCGCTTCCACGGTACCGCCTGAGGCGGTCAAAAGCCACTGCCAGAATAAAGATGCAAGATGCCGTAAGCGCTATGGAACCTCCAGCAGCAATAGAAAAAATGCGTGACGCCCAGAGACCACCAACCCCCGACACCACACCAAACACAACCGCAAGAGGAATAATCCATTCAACTCGATTGACAAGAAGCCTTGCACTCGCAGCCGGACCGGCAATAAGCGCGATGGAGAGAATGGACCCCACGGCAGGCATCGCCACCACCACGGTCAATGCGATAAGCCCGAGAGCAAGCGCATCAATCAACATCGGCTTAAAGCCGGCAACCCGATAACCCAAAGGATCAAAGCTGGAAAACAAGAGTTGTTTTCCAGCCACCACCAGGACAACCAGGGCAAGAACAAGCGTGAATGAGGTGGCCACAATCTCCTGAGAAGAAATTGTGAGAATTGAGCCCACCAGGAAAGTATCCACCTGTATCGGCATCCCTCTATTGAGTGATTGCAGAAGGGAGCCCAGCGCAAACCCAAACGTGAGAACGATCCCGGCAGCAACCTGGCTCCCCTGGCGATGCACACGCGACACCCCCAACATAATCAGCACCAGAACAATGCTGAACACGGCCGCGCCGAGTAGAACGCTCAAACCAAGAAGCGCCGCAATAACGCCCCCGGGGAACGTCGCATGAGTAAGAGCAACCGTAAAAAAAGCTCGTTTGCGCAGCAGCATAATCGGCCCGACAATTCCGCAGAGGCAACCGAGAAGGGCAGCCTGTAGAAGCGCATATTCAAAAAATCCCACGACCTACCCCTCCCGTTTCAAAGCTGCACGAACACCACTGCGGAGAATAACCAGGTGACTCAACAAAACAACCGCGTAGATCGCGATCAAAACAATAACGATGACCGAACCCGGAGAGGGGGTGAGTCCATAGGACACAGAGGCGTGAAAACTGACGAGCAACCCCAACCACCCGGAAACCCCGGCAACCACCAGCGCAATCGGGGTGAGCAGCCCCAACCTGGTCGTCATTAAGCGAGCAATCGCCACTGGAACAATCAGGAAAGCAAGTACAAGAAGGTTACCTAGAGCCTGCGATCCGGCCACAACAAGAAACGCCACTGAACAGTTAAGAAGAAGCTCCGCGGGAAGAACGCGATAGCCGGATGTTCGAAACCCGGATCGATCAAACGAGAGAAATAACTGCCTGCGCCAGGTAAGCCCCACCAGAAGAATCGCAAAGGCACTAATAATTATGATTTGCCATAGTTGAGAAACCGTGACGGTAAGGACAGCACCAAAAAGCAATTGTTCTAGTTGGCTCACATAGTTGGTCCCCCGAGAGACAATCACAACACCGAGGCTAAAACTTCCCGCAAGAACCACGGCAATAGCCGCATCAGACCCCACCCCTCGACGACTCACCACCGTGAGAATTGCGGCCGCGATAACGCCCGCAACCAGGGCACCCGGCAAGAGCGCGTCGGTTCCTCCCACGACAAAACCCACCACCAAGCCGGGAAAAACCGAGTGCACCAGACCGTCACTGATGAACTCTAAACTGCGCAGGTTGATAAACAGCCCCACAACACCGCTTGCCGCGGCAAGAACCAAAATAGTAATGAGGGCCCTCAGCATAAAGGGGTAAGAAAAAGGCTCGAGAAAAAAAGTGAAGTCCACAACGTTATCCGTGCTCGTGTGTGGCCGGAACAATGCTGTGATCATCAACGTGCACGATGGTGTTTTTAAACGTCTCCTCCACCAGCGCAATGCGAAGAGTCTCTTCGACCGGGCCGTAAGCAATAAGGGTGCGGTTCAAAAGCATGACCCTGGTACAGACCTCCCTGGCCAGCTGTAGATCGTGAGTGGACGTAACAATCGTGACCCCCTCGTCTCTCAGAGCATTGAGGGTCGAAAGAAGCGCCGTGCGATTAGTCTGGTCTAGTCCGTTAAAGGGCTCATCCAACAACAGCAGTTGCGGTTGTGTTGTCAGCGCACGAGCCAACAGGCCGCGCTGCTGTTGCCCACCGGAAAGTTCACCAAAGCGATGGCCCGCCAGATGACTTAGCCCAACCTTTTCAAGAGCATCGGTAACTAGTTTTTTATCGATCTTGCCCGGCCAGCGCAACATTCCCAGCGAACGATAGCGACCCATCGCAACAACCTGGCGAAGACTAATGGGAAACTCACGATCAACCTCGGTGAGTTGCGCCAGATAACCCACACGCGGCAGTGCGTAGCGTGGGGAACCACCCAGAACGCGAAGCTCTCCCCCAACCAATGAGACAAGGCCAAGAACCCCCTTCAACAGGGTTGATTTACCCGAACCATTGGGACCCACAAGGGCCACCGCTTCTCCCCGCTGAATGGTGGCTGTCACACCGTGAAGTTGGGGCGCGCCTCCGTAGGAGAAGGACGCATCGCTCAGATGAACTGCCGGTTCTTGTGCACTCACATAGTTGATTCTAGGGCGACAGGAACCGGTGTGGGTGATACGCCCCACGATTCGAGAATAACCGTGGTGTTGTGGATAGTCGCCTGAATGTAGGTTTCCCCCGCAGAACCGGCAGTGCCGAGCGAATCGGCAAAGAGCGCATCTTCACCGGAACGCACCGCAACCCCCGCAGCCTGGGCGATAGCGGACGCCGCCCTGCTGTTGACCGAGCTCTCGGAGAATATGGTGGTTACGCCAAGTTCTTGAATTTTTGCCACAAGCGAGTCAATCTCGGCGGCGCTAGGCTCAGCGTTGTCTTCAAAGCTGGGAATAATTGCGCCCACAAAAGTTATGTCGTAGTGTTCGAAAAAATAATGGAGCGAATCGTGTCCGCTCACCACCAAACGTTTCTCAGCAGGAACAGTAGCGACATTTTCTTGAACCCACTGACTCAATTGATCAAGCTTTGACTCGTAAGCCTGTGCGTTTCCTGTAAAGAAAGCGCTGTTATCGGGAGACGCCTCCGCTAGGCCGTTTGCTATGTTCTGAACCATAATCTTGGCATTTGCCGGACTAGTCCAGGTGTGAGGGTTTCCTTCCGAGTGGTCATGATCCGAGTGGTCGTTAGCCGCCTGGCCTTGGGTGGCATCGCCCTTGGCATGACCATCAGGTTCTGCGTGGGCATGATCGGCGTGATCGTGCCCTGCGTGGTCGGTGTCATCGTGATCAGCGTCATCCGCGTGATCGTGATCGCCTCCGCTGAGTGTGATACCGACGCTGGTATCGATTTTGAGACCGCTGAAACCGGAAGCCTCGATAGCAGAGTCGAGGAAACTTTCGAGCCCCGCCCCGTTGAGAATGAGAACATCAGCGCTCCCAAGAGTGGCAAGGTCGGCAGGGGTGGGGTCAAAGTGGTGGGCACTGTCGCCGGGGGCAAAAAGGGAGGTGAGATTTATCCGATCCTCACCCACGTTCTGAGCAAAATCTGTAATCTGGGTGGTGGTGGCCACCACATTTAAAGCACCATCCACCGAGTTCGAGGAGGATGAAGGTGCACACCCCGCAACCGCCAGGGTTGCTGCAATCGCTACGGCGAGCGGGGCAATCAGCCTGTGCGGCGTGAAACGCGTCATAACAGCTCTTTCTTGTCTTTGTAACGAGAGGACGGGATTATTACCTACTCGTGTGACACCTATACATACTATCCACTATTGATAACCATTATCAATTTATGGCGATTATTCACAGCAAAAATTCTGCTGGGTACAGCTCCTCATCACGGCACGAGCGTCCCGTTTCCCGCACACCACGGAAGGGATAAGGAATCTTTCGTAACCCACCGGCACCTAGAACCTAGCCTCATACTGTGCCAGTATCTCCGGCCTATAGTCCGATTCAATCGTCACCTGCGGGGGGCTCGGCCACTCGGGCAATTCGCCGTCCAGAGCGAAGCTCGCCTGGAGAGCCGCCCCCATAGCCACGTACTCCCCGGGATGCGGAACGCTCACCCGTTGCTCAAACACCTGCGCCGCGATCCGCTGCACAGCGGGATTCTGGGCGGCACCTCCGATCAGGCGGATGCTGCTGGTCACAAACCCCTGCGCCGCGAGAGTGCTGAGACCCGCGGCAAGACCCGCGAGCATCCCCTCGATTGCGGCTCGTGCCAGGTTGTTTCGCGTGCTAGACCGCAGGGTCATCCCAAAAAGTGTTGCCGTGGCGTTGGGGAGATTGGGGGTTCGTTCACCCTCAAAATACGGCTGAAGAACCAGACCCTCGGAGCCCGCCGGGGCGGCAAGAGCCAGCTCGGCAAATTGATCATGATCAACGCCGAGAAGACCCGAGATAGAGTCCAAAACGCGCGCAGCGTTCAGGGTGGCAACCAGCGGAAGATAGCGACCTGAAGCATCGGCAAATCCGGTAACGGCCCCCGAAACGTCAAGGGTATGCCGCTCTGTTACGGCAAAAACCGTGCCGCTCGTGCCGATCGAAATCACGGTCTCGTTCGGGGCAAGCCGCAACCCGAGCGCCGCAGCCGCGTTGTCACCCGCGCCGCAAGCAACCCGTATGTCGTCACGCCGGGCAACACCGCTGTTCACCGTTCCCGCCACCTCGGAAGGACCCAAAACGACGGGTAAAATAATGTCTTTGCCCAGGGCGCGCACCAGCAAATCCCGGTCATACTCACCCAGATTCGGGTCCCAGTAGCCCGTGCCACTCGCATCGGACCTATCGGTTGCAAGCCTCTCAAGCTGAGACCCCAGAGGCATATCGGGGCCATACCCGCGCAGCCGCCAGCTGAGCCAGTCGTGAGGCAGGGCCACCGCGGCAACCCGCGCGGCGTTTTCTGGTTCATGGTCCCTCAGCCAACGAAGTTTCGACACTGTAAAAGAGGCCACCGGCAGGCTACCGCTCCGCCGCACGTACTCCTCAGCCCCTACCTCCCCAACCAGCGCCTCGGCGGCAGCAGCGGAGCGGGTATCGTTCCAGAGAAGCGCCGGGCGGATGACCCTGCCCTCCGCGTCAAGCGCGATCATGCCGTGCTGCTGAGCCGCAATAGAAATGGCGGCAACATCCTCAAGACCACCGGCCCGCTCAATCGCCAGTTCCAAGGCTGTCCACCACTCGTGCGGATCAACCTCCGTACCCTGCGGATGATTCGCCCGCCCGGAGCGGATGACCTCCCCCGTTTGAGAATCGCAAATAACAACTTTGCAATTTTGAGTGGAGGAATCGACCCCGGCAACCAGGCTGCGTTGTGTGCTCATAATACTATTGTGGCGGATCGATTCGCACGAGCGGAATTCAAAGACAGGAAACCGAGCACGATCACAAAAGCGGAGTCACGCCGCGAGGGAGGGAACGACAGCGGTAAGGGCTGCATACTCATCGCAAGACCCCAGCCGTTCACCGAGAAAGGCAATCACTGCCAGAGCCGCGGGCACGGCCCGTGCGGCGGCTACGAGAAGCGCTCCGGAGCAAGATCTAACCGGCGAAGCAGCTGAGCGTTCAGGGCAACAACGATTGTGGATGCCGACATAAGCAAAGCCCCCACCGCCATCGGAAGTATAAACCCGATGGGTGCCAGCACACCCGCGGCCAACGGAACCGAGAGCAGGTTATAGCCCGCCGCCCACCACAGGTTTTGCTTCATCTTGCGATAGCTTGCCAGCGACAGCTCGATGACCGAAAGAACCGAGCGCGGATCGTCACTCGCCAGGATCACCCCGGCCGACGCTATTGCCACGTCGGTTCCTGCGCCTATAGCGATACCCACATCCGCCTGAGCAAGAGCGGGGGCATCGTTCACGCCATCGCCCACCATCGCCACGCGACGGCCCTCACCCTGCAGAGAACGAACCTTCGCCGCCTTGTACTCCGGGCGCACCCCCGCAAAAACTCGCGTAATTCCTAGTTGAGCGGCCACCGATTGGGCCACCGCCTCCGCGTCACCCGTGATCATAACAACCTCGATGCCCCGAGCCTGCAGAGCGGTTACCGCGCGCCGCGATTCCTCGCGTATCTCATCCTCCAGCCTCAGGGCCCCGGCCACTACCCCATCAACAAGAACGTGCAGGACAATCGCACCGGCCTCAGCCCACTGTCGTGTCTGCGGCAGGGCCTCTACCCCGTGTTCCGCCAGGAGGGCGGGGCCTCCAACACTCACCTCGTGGCCCCCCACACGGGCGGTAACACCCACGGCGGGAGAGGAACGGAAATCGCTCACCGGATCCACCAGGGCGGCATCCTTCCATTTCGGAAGCGAAGCCTCCCGCACGATTGCCCCCGCCAGAGGATGTTCGCTATCGCCCTCCGTCGCGCCCGCCAATTGAATTACCCGGGCCTCCGAGAAGGGCTGCACCGCGGCAATCGAAGAGACCGTGGGGGTTCCTTTGGTGAGAGTTCCCGTCTTATCAAAGAGGACAGCATCAACCGAGCGCATACTCTCGAGGGCAAGACGGTCCTTAATGAGAACGCCAGAGCGCGCAGCCCGCTCCGTCGAAATCGACACCACCAGGGGAATCGCGAGCCCCAGAGCGTGCGGGCAGGCAATCACCAAAACGGTAATGGTGCGAATAACCGCGTTATCCGGGTCACCCACAAGCGTCCACGCGATAGCCGTGATAATGGCCGCCCCCAGCGCAAACCAGAAAAGCCAGCCTGCGGCGGTGTCTGCCAATCGCTGGGCGCGAGACGAACTGTTTTGCGCGTCTGAAACCAGGCGCTGAATTCCCGCAAGAGCCGTGTTCTCGCCAACTGCGGTGACACGAACGCGAATGGCCGTGTTTGTTGCGACCGTTCCGGCAACAACCAGATCCCCGGGAGCGCGTGAAACGGGCCGGGATTCGCCGGTAATCATCGATTCGTCAACATCCGCAACACCCTCGATCACGATTCCATCGGCGGGTATCCGGCCACCGGGACGCACAATCACGGTGTCGTGCAATTGTAGATCGGCGGGAGAAACCGTTTCACTACCGGTTTCTGTCACCCGCTCAGCCTCATCCGGCAGCAGGGCCGCAAGCGAATCCAGGGCGCTGAGAGTCTGGGCAAGAGAGCGCATCTCAATCCAGTGCCCCAAAAGCATGATAACGATCAGAAGGGCAAGTTCCCACCAAAAATCAAGACGGTGATCGAGAAGACCGAGGCTTGCCCCCAGGGACGCAAAAAACGCCACCGTGATGGCAAGAGCTATCAGCAGCATCATGCCGGGCTTTTTACCCCTGATCTCCTGAGCCGCTCCCGTAAGGAACGGCTGCCCACCCCAGACGTACATCACCGTTCCCAGGAGCGGGGATACCCACGGTAGCCAGCTCCAATCGGGAAGGTTGTACCCCAGGAGCGATGCAAACATGGCACTAGAGGCGATGACGGGAACCGCCAGCACAAGCATCAACCAGAAGAGGCGGCGAAATTGGCCGACGTGATCACCGTGGCCGGCATGGCCCCCGTGAGCGGAGTGATCCGCATGATCCGCATGATCCGCATGATCCGCATGATCCGCATGATCACCGTAACTGGCGTGATTAGTGTGATCAACATGACCGTTGTGACCGGAATGTTCTACCTGACCGGCGTGATCGTTGTGATCCGCATGGTCACCGTGATCGCCGTGCCCGGAATGCCCCGCGTGATCTCGGCGAGTTTCCGACCCGGTGTGCGGCACACCGGTGTCCACGGAACTTTCAGAGGGTTCTACGTGAACACCGTGTCCCGCACTCTCGGATTCCCTGCCTGCGGGATGTTGTTTATCTTTCACGCTAAAATCCTAATCTTCAAGCACATATCCCGCTTCAGCGATAGCGGCTCGCATCGCATCGGGATTAATTTCTCTGTCGCTGGAAACACGCACGGTGGAGACGCCCTCTTTTACCAGGGTTACTTCAACACCCGTCACTCCGGGGATTTCGCTCACTTCTTCCGTGACGCTTGCCACGCAGTGGGAGCAGGTAAGTCCCGACGCTCGGTATTCAACGGGCGGGATAACTTTGTTACTCATCGGTTCTCCGTTCGGTGATGGACATCAGTGGTAAAAGTTTAAAACCTCCTGTTAGAAGATACCCCATGGGGGTATAATTTGTCGAGACTCACATGAAAATAAGGAATGCTTATGAACATGCAGCAACACAACGAAACCCAGCAACGCAATGACACCCAGCAACAGAGCAGCGCCCATGACCACGGCTACATCTCCAACAAGGACGACTACCTTAAACGCCTGCGCCGTATCGAAGGGCAGGCCCGAGGGCTACAGGGCATGGTCGAGGAGGAAAAATACTGCATCGATATTCTTACCCAAATATCCGCAGTTAACAGTGCCCTCAAGTCGGTGGCGCTCGGATTGCTCAGCGAACACCTGAGCCACTGTGTGCTTGCCGCGGCACAGAACGAAGGCGAAGGCGCCGAGGCCAAACTCAAAGAGGCCTCCGACGCAATTGCGCGCTTTGTCAAGTCATAGGGGTAACAAACTCAGGGGTCATGCCACCGCGCGAAAGCGCTCCACTTTTTTCAAGAAGTACTCATGAAACCGGGTGTCCCCCGTGATCTCCGGGTGAAACGACGTGCCCAGCACGCCACCCTGCTCAACTGCCACCACCCGCCCGTCATCAAGAGCGGCCAGGGGGCGCACTTCGGGACCGAGCCGCTCAACAACGGGAGCGCGGATAAAAACCGCACGCAGCGGCTCATCACCCAGCTCAGGGACATCAAGATCGGCCTCAAAAGACGAGGTCTGAGACCCAAAAGCGTTGCGTCGCACCTCAATATCAAGTGCGCGGAGGCTCTGCTGCCCGGCGTTACCATCGAGGATAGTTGTGGCCAGCATAATGAGCCCCGCGCACGTTCCGTAGACGGGCAGTCCGCGAGCAATCGCCTCCCTCAGAGGCTGATCTAGTCCAAAGAGGCGAGAGAGCTTATCCATCACGCTCGACTCGCCACCGGGGATAATCAGCCCGTCGACAGCATCGAGCTCCTCCGGGCGACGCACACTACGGGCATCCGCGCCCAGGGCCGTGAGCACCTCAAGATGCTCACGGAAGTCCCCCTGGAGCGCAAGAACACCAACGGAATAGCGGCTACCAGCCACGTTCGGCGAGGCGGTGTGGCGCGGGTACATCCGCAACGTTGATTCCCACCATTGCCTCACCCAATCCCCGTGACACCTCGGCAATAACGGCGGGGTCATCGAAGTAGGTGGTGGCTTTCACCACGGCGGCGGCTCGTTTGGCGGGGTTGCCCGACTTAAAAATCCCGGAACCAACAAACACCCCGTCGGCTCCCAGCTGCATCATCATAGCGGCATCGGCAGGAGTGGCAACACCCCCGGCGGTGAAGAGCACAACGGGAAGCTTGCCGGTGGCGGCAACCTCGGCAACCAGATCATACGGGGCCTGAAGTTCTTTAGCCGCAACATACAGCTCGTCTTTGCTCAGCGCGGAGAGCGCCGCAACCTCGCTCCTGATCTTGCGAATATGCTTGGTTGCCTCCGAAACGTCTCCGGTGCCGGCCTCACCCTTGGAACGGATCATCGCAGCACCCTCGTTAATGCGCCTCAGCGCCTCCCCCAGGTTGGTTGCGCCGCAGACAAAAGGAACCGTGAACTTCCACTTATCGATGTGGTTCACGTAGTCCGCGGGGCTCAGAACCTCGGACTCGTCAATGTAGTCGACCTTCAGCGCCTCAAGAACCTGCGCCTCAACAAAGTGCCCGATGCGGGCCTTTGCCATCACGGGAATATTGACAGCCTCGATGATCTGATCGATCAGGTCGGGGTCGCTCATACGGGCAACGCCACCCTGCGAGCGGATGTCTGCGGGTACCCGCTCAAGCGCCATCACCGCAACAGCTCCGGCATCCTCCGCGATGCGGGCCTGTTCGGCGGTGACAACGTCCATGATGACGCCGCCCTTCATCATTTCTGCGAGGCCTCGCTTCACGCGATTGGAGCCGAACTCTTCAGTGATGTTTTTCTCAGTCATACCTCGATTCTATTGCGTATTCGGTGTGGAAAATCCACAAACAACTAGAAATCCGCCCGTCTCTCGGTACAAAAAATAGATTAATTTCTCTATTGGTTTCACAAAGTCCTCGCTATAGTTTAGGTTAGGCTAACCATATTAAGGAGTTCTAATGTACCTCTTCCCCCCGACATCCGCAGCGCACTCCCCCAGAAAAACTCGCACCGTCCGCACGGCACTCGCCACAGTTGCGACCATTGCCCTCCTCCTTCCCCAAACCCCCGCACACGCCACAACCGGCAACCAGGATGTTAGCGGAGGCAGCGTTGCCTGGAAAATGAAAGACAGCTGGTACGACTACATCCTGGCGGGAAACAACACAATCACCCCGAAACCCGCACCCGACGGCAGATCTCAATTTGACCCCGTTGTCGGCACGGTTGATCGGTCATCCCGGAGCGCTAACCTCACCGCGGAGGGTTCGGTGCGATACCAGCGATGGTTTGGAAACCCCACGGGAGAAGCCACCATTGACGTGACCCTCTCCGCGCTACGTATCAGCTACGCAAACGGCTCGGGCACCATTACCGTCGACGCGACGGGAAACGCCGGAACCGTTCCGCAAGGGTCCCAGGCAGATATCCGACTGGTCAACCTCACCTCAGCCCGCTTCGACACAGCTCCAAACGGTGACACAACAATCACGTTTGAGGGAATTTTCCCCGCGGGCGTGGGAACTCGCATAACCGGATTCACCCTCTACGAGGGCCAGGCCATGTCACCACTCACGGTGTCTCTCCCGGGGCTTGTCAGCGGCACACCCACCGCCACGGCTCTTGCACTCACCTCCGAGCCCGCCAGCGAGGCGATCGAGGGAGAGGAGGTTTCGCTTCGGGCCGTCGTCACGCCCCACGCCGCCGGGACGGTTGCGTTTGCAGACGGTTCCACCGACCTGGGCAGGGCATCCGTTATCGACGGCACGGCCGCTCTGCGCACATCAGCCCTCGCGGTCGGCAGCCGCTCCCTGACGGCCACCTTCGAACCGGAGAATAGCGGGGCCTACCGATCGGCAACGGCACGCCATGCCGGTTTTACCGTGAATCCGAGCGAACAAAACCGAATCGACTCCCAGATCACCGTTGCCCTCGGCACAACAGCACCCGTACTCCTCGGCAGCGAGGTTTCCCTCACTGCGCGGGTTCAACCCGGTGACACCCCCGGAAACGTTACCTTCTTCACAACACCGGAGAGCACCGGGGTGCGGCAGGAGCTTACAACGGCTCCGGTGAATTCGGGCACGGCATCAACCACGGTTTCCACACTCCCCGCGGGCGGAAACACGATCACGGCGGAGTTCCAACCCACCAACACCAGCTTCACCCGCGGGTCGCAGAGTGATCAATCCGCGCGGATCGGGATAGTGGATCTCACGGCAGGAGACATCCCCACACCTGGAGCGGACGCGCTTCCCATTACCGGTGCAAGCGCCTCCTGGGCCTTCTCCAAGTACTTCGCCAACCGAAACATTCCATGGCAGATTGTCGAGGCTCCCCTCAGCGTGACCGCGGGAACCTGGAACCTGAGCGAGGGAGCGGGCCTCTCCGATGGCAACGTCGCCCAGATTCGCTTCCCTGGATCGATACTGAGCAATGTCTGGGGTTACACAACCCGCTACAGCAACCCCGAACTCACCGTTACAGCGAGGGGAACGGGATTCTGGACGGCCGAAATTGCAACCTACTGCTCAGCCGGGACCGGACCGGTGTTCTGCGCCATTACTCCCCCCGAAGACATTCCCGTCACCGAACGGGTCGTCCTGGCAACGTTTGATTCCGCGCAAGGCCTCACCGGCCCGGGGACACACAACGCGGCACGAGCAATACTCGCCTACGAGGGGGTCACCGGCCTGGGAACCTGGGCCCGCGAACAGGACGCAGGTTTCCACAACCAATTCCTCTGGCGCATACCGGCCCTCGAGCGAGGCTACTACCAGGCCTCCGGCTCGGCAGCCGACGCGGAAAAACGTCCGGAGCCGGTTCACTTCGATTTCGAGTGGAGAGAAAAAACGGCAACCACACTGACCCTCGCCGCACCCGGTGACGAACCCCTGCTCGGCACCGATCCCGTGCGCCTCACCGCCTCCGTAAAACCCGCACACAGCGCGGGCAGCGTGGAGTTCTACACCACCAGCGAGGCAACCGGAGTTGAAACTAGCCTGGGCACCGCCCCGGTTAACGAGGGCTCGGCCGTGCTCAACACCACCGCTCTTGTGGCTGGCGGACACAAAATAAAAGCCGTATTTACTCCCACAGACCAGACAACAACGCTCGGAGCCACAACCGAAAGGTCACAGTACCTGGGCATCGTTGACATCACCCAACCAGACCCTCGCGTGCTGGGAAGCGACGCCAGGGCGATCAGTGGAGTCAGCGCCCGCTGGGACTGGTCCGAGTACAGCGTATGGAACCCGGCCTGGCAAAAATCGGCCAGCGACTCCATCTCCGTGCAGGGAGAAACCTATGCGTTGAGTAACGGACACGGCACGGCAGACGACCACACGGCGATCATCACGTTTCCCGGAACCATGAGGATGTCCTCCTACGCGTCGTACCTCAACCCGCCCTTCGGCTCGTGGATCGAGGTTTTCAATCCCACCCTCACGCTCAACCGTGACGGATCGGGAACGTGGACGGGAACCGTGCGCAGCTCCGAAACGACCGGGTGGACCCGCGCGAGTGCCGGAGGGGGTCGGGGCGAGAACACCGGAGGGGGTCGTTCCGAAAGCAACAGCGGGGTTCGCGCCGAGAGTGCCGGAGGGGGTCGCGCCGAGAGCACCGGCAGAATCCGCACCTCCGCGCAGGAAACCCGGGTGACCCTCCTGACTTTTAGCGCCGCAACCGGACTGCCCGCAAACGGGGAGACCGGGACCGTAGAGATTCCCTTCGATTTTGCCGGAACCGTGGCTCCCGGAACCTGGCAGGAGGGTTTTTCCGATGCGTGGCACAGCAGCTTTATCGCGACCCTGCCCGCTGGAATTCGCCCGTTCTATTTTAATAGCGGACTCAACATCGACGGTCGAAAGGCGCCCCTACCCCTGACGCTCAACCTGACGTGGCCCGCGTCTTCAATCACGGTAGGACCCGGTATTCCCGCCCCGGGCACCCCGGGCACCAGGTCTCCCCAAGACTCGGAGAGACCGGGCAGAGACACCGGATCGGGCAATCCAACCGATAGAATCCAGCGTGAAGGGCGCCCGGCAGCGACCCACAGCACCGACAAACTCACCACAACGGGTTCCGACCCGGCTGGCACCCTGCTCATCGCGAGCCTGCTACTGGCCTTGATCGGGGGTTCGTTCCTCCGGCATCGGCGCGCGTAACGTCCCAGACCCCGCCCTGGGCATCGCCACAGGTCACCGCGAGATGCTCTGCCGGGTAGTGTAAAACCACCACAAAAAGAACACCCCCGCGGACAGACTATTGAAAAATGGGTCATCAGCGTGGGCATCGCCACAAACGAGGCCGTCAATCCGGCGCCCCAGAATCATGCTGGTTCGCTGGAGTTGCTTCTCGGGGCTGTCAACGAGTTGGTCACAAATAACAAGGGGTTCCGCTCGGTTGTGATATTGCCGCCGCAGCTAGTAAACCTTCCGTGCTCGAGAAAAATACTGCCGAAGGTACGAGGGTATCGGATCACGATGAACCAGACATGCCAGAAAACCCTACAAAACAAACCTCTAAAATCTTCTCTGACTAGCCAACAAATAACCTTTAGCTCATAAAGCTGTTCTTTATCCGCCTCAGCCTGACAACCTGCGATGAGAACGGTGAGGGTGGCGGCTAGCATCGTAGCCACCACCTCCTAGGCCTCTAGGCTCAAGAATCGCTGAAACTCATCTCACGCACTGCCTAGCGCGGGGAAAAGCTTGCTAAGACTCACGCTAGCTCTTCACCGATCCGCTCATCAACCCGCCAATAAAGTACTTTCCAAGGATGATGTACACCAGCAGCGTGGGGAGCGACGCAATGAGGGCACCCGCCATTGCCGCACCGTAATTGGCCAGTTGCGCACCCTGCGCAAGGTTGTTCAGGGCCAGTGAGACCGGTCCGTTTGCGGTGTCCGACAGGAACATCGCAAACAAGAAGTCGTTCCACGCGCTTGTGAACTGCCAGATGATCGTTACCACAAATCCCGGCAGTGACAGGGGCAGCACAATGGAGGCGTAGGTGCGGAGCATGCCCGCGCCATCCACTCGCGAGGCTTCCATGAGCTCTCCCGGGATGCTCACGTAGTAGTTGCGGAAAATCAGGGTACAGATCGGCAAACCGTAGATGATGTGCACGATGAGCAGGGTGCTGATGGTGCTCGGCATACCGAGCGTGGTTTTCATCTGCACCAGCGGCGTCATGATGGCCTGATACGGGATGAACATTCCAAACAGGATGAGGGTAAACACAATATTGGCGTGTGGGAAACGCCAGCGCGACAGAACAAACCCGTTCAGCGATCCGAGGAACGACGAGACCAGGGCTGCGGGAATGGCCAGGAGGAACGTGCGGCCCAGGGCGGGGGCCAGGGCCGTCCACGCCGCCGACCAGTTGTCGAGGCCGGTGGGCCCTCCGGGGGTAATCGGTTCCCAAGGCCAACGCACCGGAAGTCCCCACGAGGTAGCGGGGTTAACATCGCCGGGAGGTTTCAGGCTCGTCACGATGAGAACATACACCGGCATCAACACAACAATCACAAAGAGAAGAAGGAGCACATACTTGGTGGTGCGTCCGATTCGGGCGCGGGGAGTGAGTGAGCCGGGGGTTGCGGCGGCGGGTTTCTTCTCGATACCCGTGCTCACCTGAGGTGACATGGTGCTGGTCATCGTGTTCCCCTCTCAGAGCGCGACGTGTAAATCAGGTAGGGAACGATCAGAACGGAGGCTAGAATCAGCAGAACCGTGGCAATCGCGGCGGACTTGGCGTAGTCGTTTGAGGTGAGCGTCACCCACATGTAGGTGGCGGGAACCTCTGTTTGGTAGATGGCCTTTGTGATCGACATGATCAAGTCGAAGACCTTTAGCGACATGTGGCTCACGATGATCAGGGCTGAGAGCGCAATCGGGCTGAGCTGGGGGAAAACCACGTGACGGTAGAGTTTCCACTCGCTCGCCCCATCCATTCGCGCCGCCTCGCGAAGCTCATCGGGGATGCCGCGGAAACCGGCAAGAAACAGCGCCATAATGTATCCGGAAAGCTGCCAAATGGCGGGCATTGCTATGGCCGCCATGCCCCAGATGGGTTCGTTCCACCAGGAGTTTTGCAGAAAACCCAGGCCGAACGTCTCGAAGATTCTATTGAGGCCGGATGCCCGGTCTCCCTCGGCGCTGTTGAGGAGCCAACGCCACACCACACCGGAAGCCACAAACGAAATGGCCATGGGAAAGAGGTAGATGGAGCGGAAGATTCCCTCGGCCCGCACTCCCTTATCGAGCAGCCATGCCCAGATAAAGCCAAAGACCATGGTTCCCGCGATGAAAACCACCGTAAACACAGCCAGGTTGA
This sequence comes from Lysinibacter sp. HNR, assembly GCF_029760935.1. NCBI lineage: Bacteria > Bacillati > Actinomycetota > Actinomycetes > Micrococcales > Microbacteriaceae > Lysinibacter > Lysinibacter sp. HNR. Next base: position 2,801,582 of record NZ_CP121684.1, read on the forward strand.
GCAGCGAGTGGAGAAAACGATCCTCGCTCAACAGTTCAATGTAGTTGTCGAGGCCCACAAACTCGGTGGCGGGCGCAAGACCGTGACGGTTTGACATAGAAACCTGAATGTTGGCCGCGATCAGGCCGTACACAAAGATTCCCAGGATGACGATGGTGGGCGACACCAATAAGAGTGGTGGACCCCAATTCTTGATTCCCTTGCGCACGCTTGTTTACTCCTTTGTCTACGCGGTGTGTGGCGTGTATTCGATTCGCACCCGAACAACCGTGGTGGGTGAGGCGTGTGTACGCCTCACCCACCGGGTCGTTATCTCGGCTGTTTTTCTAGCTCTGAGCCTTGTTGGCCGCGGCCACGAGCGCCGTGATCAGGGCTTGCTGGTTTTTATCCGAACCAAATTTGCCAACCGCCGAGGAGATATCGGCGGACCACGCGATGGGAGCGGCGGCACCGTGAGCGAGGGAGCTCACCACGGTGTCCTCGGCAAACGATTCGATGGCGGTCTGCTGATAGTCGCCGTACTCAGACGCGTCAACATCGGTACGGGCGGGGATAGAGCCCTTGGCCAGGTTGAAGGCCTGCTGACCCGCAGACGAACTCACCGTGGTGAGCCAGTCTTTTGCCTGCGCCTCGTGCGGGGCACCCACCGGCAGGGTGAAGGAGTCGGCGAGGAAGTCAAAGACGCCCGCAGTTCCGGGAGTGGGCCATGCCTCGTACTCTTTACCGAAGGTCTGTCCAGCCTGGGTGAATGCGGCTTCTGCCCAGTCGCCCATGACGTTGTAGGCCGCGTTACCGTCAATCACAATCTGCGTTGCGGCGTCCCAGTCCAACCCTGCGAAGTCGGTATTTGCGTAGGACAGTAGCTCTGCGTACTGACTCACGGATTTTTTTACCCCGTCGCTGTCCCAGGCTGTTGTACCGTCCCACAGGCCGGAGTAGCCGTCGGCACCCAGATTGGCAAGCAGCACGTTTTCGAGTAGCTGCATCTGGGTCCACTCGGTGCCGAGAGCCAGCGGGGTGTCAACTCCCGAGTCTTGAAGCGTTTTCATGTCGGCAAGCCACGCATCAATGTCGGCGGGGGCCTCTGTGGGGTCGATGCCAGCGTCGGAGAGCAGGCCGGTGTTTACCCACGTGACGTTTGCGCGGTGGATATTGCTGGGCACCGAATAAATTTTTCCATCGACCGTGATCTGCTCAATAAGCGACGTGGGAAAAACATCGTTGAGGTTGTTCTCGGTGTAAAAGCCGCTCAGATCCTGTAGCTGACCGGCCGCGATGTAGTCGGAGAGCTCTGCACCGGCGTGGGCCTGGAAGGAATCCGGTGGGTTGTTCGATTCGAGGCGCGAGGCTAGCGCAGCCTTAGCGTTTGAGCCGGCACCACCCGCCACCGCCGCGTTCACAAACTCGATGTCGGGGTATTGTTCGTTAAAAACGCCCACGAGCGCGTCTAGACCAACTTTTTCGGATCCGGAAGCCCACCAGGTAAAAACCTCAACCTGGTTTGCATTCTTGGAGCCGCCATCAGACGAACATCCTGCCAGCACGAGGCCCAGTGCGGCAGCACCGGCCAATATGGATAATCTTTTACGCATAGTTTTCCTCCGTTGGAAGTCTCAGGTGCAGTATCGGTCCTAAATCCCGACTGCCTACATTCAACGATGAAAACGTTACCAAATGCAAGTCGGAAGGTCGAATCTGGGGATTTTGATGACTAAAACGTTACTCTTACGGTTGGGCGGGCGGCACAATTTCCCCCGACCCCCGCGCGATGAGCGTGGTACCCAAAACGATCATCCGCGATGCTCCGGTATCTCCATCAATGCGGCGAAAAAGCTGTTCAGCGGCTGATTTTCCCATCTCCGTGGGGTCTTGAGCCACCACCGTTACCCCGGGAACAACAGCGTCCGAAAGCTCAAAATCATCAAACCCCACCAGAGCCAGGCGATTTTCGACGTGGGCAAGCTCCTGAAGCAGCACAATTGTCGAACGGTTGTTTCCGGTGAAAATTGCGGTGGGCGGATCATCCAGAGAAAGCATGTCGCGAAGCGCAGCGCCAAACACCTCATTATCAGGGGTGTTAGAGTACACAAGCGCAGGATCATAGGGGATTCCAGCGCTGGCCAAGGCATCTCGATATCCGTCCACCCGCTGCTGCGCAGTGTAGACAGCGCCGCGATCGGTAAAGCAAGCAATGCGCCGATGCCCGTGCGCAATAAGGTGCGCAACACCCTTATATGCCCCTCCCCTCCCGTCGCTGAGAACCGTGTCCGCGTCAATGCCCACAGCCGGCCTGTCAACACACACAATGGGAATCCCCGCGTCAAGCTCAGCCTGAAGATAACCGCTATCGGTCGAATCCACGGGGGTCACGATCAGCCCGTCTACCCTGCGGGCGCAAAAAGCCAGTACCAACCTCCGAGCGCGCTCCGGGTCTCGCGTCGAAGATGCGCTGAGCAGAAGGGTATCCCGCTCAAACGCGTAGTTCTCCACCGCCTGAGTGAGGTGCGAGAAAAACGGGTCAACCACATTTTCTATCAATAACCCGATGCTCTGGGTCGCCCCAACCCGCAGTTGTCGAGCCGAATCATTACGCCGAAACCCCAGGTGACCGATGGCCTTGAGCACGGCAGCCGTCTTGGCGTCGCTCACCCTGGGGTCTCCGTTAACCACCCGTGACACCGTCGAAAGACCAACACCGGCAAGAGCCGCCACGTCTTTCATGGTGGCCCGCGACCGACCTCGGGCACCAAAAACATCACGTTTTGGGGCGGGCAGCTTGTTGTTGTTTGTCATAGTTTCCTTACGTCTCACCACTGAGTCTGTGAAAACGTTACCAAAGATTCAGGATGTTGCATGTAAAACGCTACTGTGAGCTTCTTGGAGCACGCTGCGAGAGGAGGTCTTTGCGATAACCAAGCGCAAGGCATCGGACGCTACAGCACTAAAACAGGTCACCCCACCACAGCTAACCTTGCTGAGCAACACACCAAAAAAGCCCTACCCCACCTCGTCTCGTGCCTACGCCAACGCTCCCTGGATACCACCACCCGCCTCAAGAAAAGCGATAATCTCACCGGCTTGATCAGGGGTAATCTCCGCACTATAACTAGCATTACCCGCAATCTCCAGATGCCTCATATTTTTATAAACTATATATTATATATATAAATTACATTAATTTGACCTTTAGTATCATTGAATACACGGCACGGCCACGCGTTGCCCTCCGACTCCGCCTCCCCTATCGCAGCTCAAGCTCGCGCCCCGACCAGCGTCGCCGCAGCCACCGATCGTGGCTCACCACAACAGCTGTCACCGGGCTGACACGCAGCGCTTCCTCCAGCTCGTCAACCAGGCTGAGCGATAAGTGGTTTGTGGGCTCATCAAGCAGCACCACCTCCGCCTGCTGCGCCACAAGAATTGCGAGGGACAGTCGTTTCTGCTGCCCCAGACTGAGCGTCCCAACGGGGCGACTGTGGTCCCGTTCGTGTAATAAGCCCAGGTGTCTCAGCAACCCCGCGTCACGCTTGGTCTCATGCTCAAAAGCCTCAGCCACGCTGCGTGTGGGCTCCGCGATTCGGACATTTTGACTCAAAATCCCCACTCGCCCACGCACCCGAACCGTCCCCGATGTTACCGGCAGCTCACCCGCAAGAACCTCAAGCAGGGTTGACTTTCCCGAACCGTTTGGTCCCGTCACCAACAATTTTTTGCCACTGGGTAACAACAATTTTGGAAGGGTCAATCGTCCCGCAACAAACAGATTACTTACTTCAATTGCGTTTCCCTCACCCTCGGAGATCCCGCCCAGATCGGCATTCAATTGCAGCGGTAACGGAGGCTCCGGTATACGTTTTTGCTCCAGGAGCTCACGCTGCTGCTGAGCCGAACGCACACGTCTAGCCGCCGCTCGATCGACGTTTGCCCCTTTGAACTTGTAAATAAACTTGTCGTTGTCACGCGGGCCACGGCCCTGCGCAACCCTCACACCAACGCCCTGCGCCAGTACGGTGAGACGCTCAATCTCTTCCTGCTGCTCCCTGAACTCTCGCTCCCACCTAGCTCGCGAAGAAACTTTCATCTCCAGGTATTCCGCGAAAGAGCCCGTAAAAAACCTTCCGCCCTGCCCATCAACACCAAGGTAACCGGCGTCTAGGTCGTAGAGCTCCGTGCAGCTCTCCTGCAGAAAGCTACGATCGTGGCTTGCCACAATGAGTATTCCGCTAAAATCGGCAAGATATCGAGACAGTATCCCGCACGCAGCATCATCAAGGTGATTCGTCGGCTCATCAAGCAGTAACAGCCCGGGCACCCGGGTCAGGGCTGCGGCTAACGCTAACCGCGAGCGCTGACCTCCCGACAGCTGTGCCACCGACGTCGCACGCGGCAGTTCGGAGACGCCCAGGTTGTGCGCGGTAAGCTCCGCGCGGCGCTCTGCATTCCAGGCATCGTGGTCGTTGGCCCACTCGAGAGCTTCCGCATACGCCCGGGCGAGATCGTCGTATTCAACACTGTTCTGGGGCACAGTCGCCAACCGCGCACCCAATCGCTCCACTTCGGCAACTGCCCTGTGAGAGACAGCTAGCGCCTCGGTAAAAACATTCGCAACGGTGTAACCGGAGGGGAAAACCGGGTCTTGTGCGACGTAAACGGTTTCGTGGGGGTTTGAAAAGTTGCCGGCATCCGGCTGTTGATGCCCGGCGAGGATGCGTAGCAGGGTTGATTTTCCAGAACCGTTTTCGCCGATCAATCCGAGTTTGTTTCCGGGAGCAACCCGCAGGTTAACATCATTAAAAACGGTACGGTCTGGGTAGCGCGCACACAGATTATTGGTGATAAGCGAGCGCGAAGAGGGGTGAGCCATGTGAACCTCTAATGAGTAGTGAGTAGGGTTCCCGCCAGAGCCTTCGCCGGGAACCGTTCACCAAAAACTACGCAGGTTTTAGCGGGCACCGACTCCTCGCGCACGGGAGCGTGGACTCATTATTTCTTCACGGCAGCAACGTTAGCACACATCATTGTGGGTTCACACCCCATGCTCACAGCCCTTTCAGTTTCCACAACGATGCAAAAATTTCCTTTTTGCTTGACTCTGTGTCCTAAAGAGTGAATAGTTCATCATGTGATCACTGAAAGCTCTGCGATTAAGATCGACAACCTCACGGTTATTCGCGGTAAGGTTACCGCGCTTAATACGGTGTCGCTCTCGGTTCCACGCGGACGCATCACGGGGTTACTTGGTCCCAGCGGTTGTGGAAAAACCACGCTGATGCGCTCTATCGTGGGGGTTCAGTCACTCTCCTCCGGCACCATCCGGGTGCTTGGATTACCCGCGGGCGACCGCAAGCTCCGCTCCGAAATTGGCTACGTAACACAGGCACCGAGTGTTTATGACGACCTGAACGTACGTCAAAATCTCAATTATTTTCGCCGGATTCTGGGCGCACCCGAATCCGATGTTGATCGAGTGCTCAGCGCAACCGCTCTTGAAGACAGGGCGGATGCACTGGTGGCATCGCTCTCGGGCGGACAGCGTAGCCGGGCCTCACTTGCCGTGGCTCTGATGGGTTCTCCCCGGCTTCTCGTATTAGACGAGCCAACAGTGGGCCTTGACCCGCTGCTCCGCAACGACCTCTGGGCTATCTTTCATGAGCTCAGAGACAACGGCATGACCATTATCGTGTCAAGCCACGTGATGGATGAGGCGGTTCGCTGCGACGACCTGGTTTTGCTGCGCGATGGACAGGTGCTTTCCACGGGCACACCGACGGAACTCCTCGCATCCACCGGCACCACCACCGTCGATGATGCCTTTGTCACCCTGGTAAAAAACAGGGCACAAAAACCCACAACCTCAGAGGGAGGGGATCGATCATGAGCCTCTCCCGCACACTCGCAACAACGGGTCGTGTTCTCAATCAGATTCGGCACGACCCTCGAACGATAGCGATGCTCCTCATCGTTCCCAGCCTCCTGATCGGACTCCTGGCGTGGGTTTTTGACGATACCCGCGTCTTCCAGCAGGTGGGTCCCGCGATGATTGCGCTTTTCCCCTTCATCGTCATGTTTCTCATCACGAGCATATCCACCCTGCGGGAGCGGCGCTCCGGCACTCTGGAACGGCTACTCACCATGCCGCTCGGCAAAGGCGACTACATACTCGGTTACGCAGTCGCGTTTGCGCTCCTCGCCACCCTGCAAAGCACCATTGCGGTGGCGTTTGCCGTGTGGGTGTGCGGACTGGACGTCTCGGGCTCAGTCTGGCTTCTGGTTGCGGTGGCAATAACGGACGCGATCCTCGGAAGCAGCCTGGGGCTCTTTGCGAGCGCATTTGCTCGCACCGAGTTTCAGGTGGTTCAATTCATGCCCGTTTTTGTTTTCCCACAGATCCTCCTCGGAGGGATACTGGTTCCCCGAGACCAGATGCCCGACGTGCTCCAAACAATCTCCGATTGGTTGCCGCTCTCTCACGCGGTTGACGCCATTGCGGCAGTCTCAACCGGGTCGGAAGACACCAACTATGTGCTTGGACGCCTCGCCATCATTGGCGCGTTTATCTTGGGGGCACTCGTTTTGGGCTCGCTCACGCTTCGCCGCCGCACCGCCTAATCCGCAGCTCCAGCAGCCCAGGCACAGCAAATCCCACCGCTTCTGCAGCCCTCAACTCCGCATCCTCCAAAATTTCCGCGGCTCATACAGTTTCCGCGGCTTAATATAGCTGTTGCGGCCCACACAACCTCCGCAGTTTCCCTGCTTTCAGCGGGCAATCCCTAAGGTGTGTCTCCTCTATCTGTACACACCCTCAGACAAGCTTTTGCAACGTGCGCAGATTGCGGGTGGTGCTCACCGCCCTGTAGCGAGCACGCGCCATTTGTTTCGCAAACGGGCTGCCCAGGCTATTGCCCTTCCTCACCGTCCAGTAGATGACCCCATCACCCGGAGCAACCGCCTCTTCCTGATCCGACGCAACAACCTCCTGATCCGCACCCGCTTCCCGCAATTCCACGAGCTCGGTCAGAGCGTCCCGCTCAGACACAAAAACCACATACGGATGCCAACCGTCCCGCCCCCCGTCAAACGGGTAGTCCTCAATAATCCGTCTGACACGCGTAATCTCCACGACGTGCACCCACGCCTGGTAGCCAAAACGATCGCCGAGAGCCTTTTCGATCAGCGGTTTTAGGTGGGTAACGGTGGAATCGGACTCAAACAAAACGTTGCCGCTGGCCAAGACCGTACGAACGCTTTTAAGCCCCACATCCTCAAAAACCTGGCGAACGTCCACCATCTTAAGAGTGATCACACCCACGTTTATCCCGCGGAGCAGCGCCACGTAACGAGTCATACCCACACACTACCCCACACTTCACAGGGCTCACACCGGGATAAAATCACACTACCTCTGGGTTCACGAGACAAGAAACAACACTCGATACAGGCCGGGCAGCACCAACAGGCTCGGTGAACAAAGTAGGTCAGGCGAGACAGTGCAAGCCCCGAGTGGGGTCGCTAAGAACCGTGATGATTACTGTGCTGCCCCGGGTCTTCTTCGTCTTGTTGAGCGGGGTGAGACTCCTGAGACCCCAGATGCCTCGGATGCCCCTCCGGATACGAGGCAGCGTTAAACGGGTCGGTTCGTGGGCTATAACGCTTCCGACTACTCAATAGCTGGCGCAGGCTGAGCCTGTTCTCACGCTCAATCGGGGCGTCTACCTCCAAACCGTAATAGTCTCCAATGTGATTCACAAACGCTGCCCGACGAGCTTTTTCGTAGGCTCGGGTTTCGCGAGCAAACGCCACCGCGGTGGACCAGCAAATACCAATCATGATCACGGAGAAGGGCAACGAGATTGTGATCGCCGCCGTTTTGAGTGCGTTGAGCCCACCAGCAAGGAGCAGAACGATAGCCAGCAGCGAGGTTATAATAACAAAAAACACCCTCACCCAGTTCTTGGGTTCAACCTCGCCCCCCGTTGCGATCATTCCCATCACCAAAGAGCCGGAGTCTGCCGAAGTGATAAAAAAGATCGCGATCAGCACAATTGCACCGATGGTGAGAACGGAGCCCGCCGGTAGACGGTCGAGCATTTGGAAAAGCGCCCCGGCGATATCCACAGTATTATCCGGGCCGATCAGCCCGCCACCGCCATCGATTTGCTGATAGAGCGCGGTTCCCCCCAGAACACTGAACCACAGGAGCGTGATCACCGTCGGTACGATAATCACACCCGCAACAAATTGTCGCACGGTGCGTCCCTTGGAGATACGGGCGATGAAAATACCCACAAACGGCGCCCAGGAAATCCACCAGCCCCAATAAAACGTGGTCCAAGCTCCCTGCCACAGCTCGCCCTCGACGCCCTGAAAGGCACTCACGTTAAACGAGAGACCCACAAAGTTTTCTAGGTAGCTTCCCACAGACTGCACAAACTCACGCAAGAGAAACTGTGTGGGTCCGAGGACCAGAATCACAAGGACCATGAGCGCGGCCAACACCAGATTGAAGTTGGACAACCATTTCATCCCCTTTGACACACCCGAGAGCACGGAAAAGAGCACTCCAGCCGTAATAATGACGATGATCACAATATTGACAAAATCGGAGGCCTGAATGATGTTGGCACTTTCCAGACCCGCGCTGATCTGAATCACACCAAGGCCCAGTGAGGTCGCCACACCAAAGAGGGTTCCCACCAGCGCAACCACATCAATCACGTTTCCCCACGCACCCCGCACCCGTTTCCCCAGAATTGGTTCAAGAGTCCAACGGATAGAGATTGGGCGGTTTCGGCGGTGAATGGCGTAGGCAAGCGCCAGCCCGATCACCACATAAATTGACCAGGCGTGCACACCCCAGTGCAAAAACGTTTGACTCATGGCCTGCTGTGCCAGCTCCACCTCTGTACCGGTTGCGCCCGGCCTCGGATTGGCCAAGTGGCTAAGAGGTTCGCTCACCCCGTAGAAGACGAGCCCAATGCCCATTCCCGCCGCAAACAGCAGTGAGAGCCAGGAACCAAACGAGAACTCCGGCTCGTCGGCATCTTTACCCAGCTTGATTTCGCCAAACTTGCCAAACCCCACCCAGAGACAAAAAATGACAAAAAAGGTGGCGAGCAGAACGTAATACCAATTGAAGTTTCTGACGATACTCGACTGAATGGTGTCAAAAAAGCTGTCCGCAACGTTTGGCAGGGTTGCAGCAAAGACCACAAACAAAACCACCACAATGGCAGCGGGCCAAAAAACCCAGCGATGAACAGTGGTCTTTTTGTTCTCGAAAGAAGCCATAATTCCACACTAGGTGATCAATCGCAGTATCAACCGCGTATTCAGGGCAGTTCGATGAGATACTTCGTCGCTTTACAGGTATGTCAGATCGCGCGGGCACCCGCTCAGACGGGGTCCCCTCGGTACAGAGCCTCAAACGTAGCAATGGTTCGGTTAATATCGTGAACCCGAACCCCCTCAAGAGAAGCCTTCTGCATTTCGAGATAGCGCTCGGGCGATGCCTCCAGCACAAGCGATAGTTTTTCGGTCAGGTCCTTCACGCTGCTCGGTTCAAAAAGATAACCGTTTTTTCCATCATCCACCAGGTGTGGCAACGCCATGGCATCCGCGCACACAACGGGGAGACCGGAGGCCATCGCCTCCATGGTGGCGATACTCTGAAGCTCGGCAATCGAGGGCATCGCCCATACCGAGGCCGCCGTGTAGATACGGCGAAGCTCATCATCGCTGATCCGTCCGTGAAAGGTAACACGATCGTTCAACCCAAGCTTTGCGCAGAGAGTCTTCAGGTTGTTCTCCTGATCGCCACCGCCCACAATATCAAGCGTGACGTTCAAGTGCTCGGGAAGCTGAGCCATCGCCTTCAGCAACACATCAATCTGTTTTTCCGTGGTGAGACGCCCCACAAAAAGTACCCGATTGTGGGTGCGCGGCGCAAGGTCAGCCGTGTAGTTGGAAGCGTCGATGCCACAGCTCACGGGGATCACACCCGTGAGCCCGCTGTGATACTCCAGGAAATCGGCCGCCTTGCGGGTGGGGGTAGTAACCGCCGAGGCAGTGCGAAAAACTTTGCTCGCCGACTTCCACGAGGTGCGCACAAACCACTCTTTCCACGATTCGGGAATGGTGGCAAAATCGAGAATGTTCTCGGCCATCACGTGGTTTGTTCCCACAATTCGAATATTGCGCTTAGCCGCCTCAATAGCCAGACCTCGACCAATAACAATGTGCGATTGGAAATGCACCACGTCAGGCTTTACCCGATCAAGCAATTTGCGAGCACGCGCCTTGGCGGTCCACGGCAGCACAAATCGTAACCAATCGTGCGGATACCAGCGCCAGCTAGCCCAGCGGTGCACCGTCATATCCGTACCCTCGATGGTCTCGATAAAGGTTCCCGTGAGGCGATGCTTTTTAGACGGAGCAACAATGTGGACATCGTGCCCCCGCGCAACAAGACCCGCAGCCAGGCGCTCCGCAAAGCGAGCCGCGCCGTTAATGTCCGGATAAAAGGTGTCACAGCCCATAACAATACGTAGGGGTTTGTGCTGGGACACAGTGGAGGTAGTTGATGAGTTTGGGTTCGTCACGTTACTGTACTAATTTGAGTCCAAGATTGAAGTGATATCGAGCCGGCGCAGAATTTACCCAAGCCTACGACGATTCTACAGGGGTTGAGCAGAAAATCCGGTAAACAGAACGCCTAGTCAAAAAATTTGACCATCGAATAACCAGTTTCTGACTTTCTTGGGTGCGCCTTGCCGGCCTCAGCGCTTTATCTCGCACGGGTCTGCGACAGGCAAAACACACCCTCAGTACTTTCCTTCTGAGTTCTTTGCTGTGATCTTTTTCTTGTCGTGGCGCGTTTCTCTATATCTGTCAGTTATTCGAGCCGTCTTTTCCTGCCACGTCTATCTGTCCCATGTGCGGAGCAGACACCTGCTCCTCCTCGGCACCCCCCATGAATTGTGACATGTAGAGGCTGTGGTAGGCGCCTCGCGCGGCAAGCAATTCGTCGTGATTTCCCTGCTCCACGATGCGACCAGACTCCATCATGAGAATGGTGTTGGCGTCGCGAATTGTTGACAGGCGGTGGGCAATCACAAACGAGGTGCGATCGGTGCGCAGCGCCGACATAGCCTGCTGCACCAAAAGCTCGGTTCGCGTGTCCACAGACGACGTTGCCTCATCCAGGATGAGCAACGAGGGGTTTGCAATAAACGCACGAGCGATGGTGATGAGCTGACGCTCACCCGCTGAAATGCTTCCACCGTCGGCGTCCACAACCGTGTCATACCCTTCGGGTAACTGTCGCACGAAGCGGTCTACCATGGTGGCCTGTGCGGCGGCAACCACCTCATCATCGGTTGCATTAAGGCGCCCGTAACGGATGTTCTCACGAATAGTTCCCTCAAATAACCACGCATCCTGCAGAACCATACCCACCTGCGAGCGAAGAGTTGCACGAGACAGCGATACGATATCGACTCCATCGAGAAGGATACGCCCGCCCGTGAGTTCGTAAAAACGCATCACCAGGTTGACCAGTGTGGTCTTACCGGCGCCGGTTGGCCCCACAATGGCCACGGTCTGGCCAGGCTGAGCGGAGAAGGAGAGACTATCGATGAGCGGCTTATCCGCAATGTAGCTAAAGGCGACCCTGTCAAACTCAACGTGCCCGTCGGTGTGTGAGGGAAGCTGAACGGTTGCGGTCTCGGGTTGCTGCTCCTCGGCATCAAGCAGCTCAAAAGTGCGTTCGGCAGAGGCAACACCCGATTGCAGCATATTGGCCATACCCGCCATCTCACTCAGCGGCTGCGCGAACTCGCGCGAATACTGAATGAAGGCGGTGGCGTCACCGAGGGTCATCTGTCCTGCGGACACTCGAAGGGCGCCGCCAACGGCGATGAGCACGTATGACAGATACGACACAAAGGTCATGGCGGGCATGATCATGCCCGATACAAATTGGGCGCCAAACGAGGCTCTAAAAAGCTTTTCGTTTTTCTCGTCAAATTGCTCAAGCATCTCGCCTTCGCGACCAAAGACTCGAATGATCTCGTGGCCCGAGAAAGACTCTTCAACATGGCCGTTAAGAGTACCGGTGTTTTTCCACTGAGCCGCAAAGAGCTTTTGCGAACGAACGCCGATGACCCCAACGATAATCGCCGACAGAGGCAACGCGATGAGAGCGAGGAGAGCGAGTTGCCAAGACACGATAAACATCATTGCCGCAATACCGATGACGGTGAGGGCCGATTGCACAAGTTGTGAGAACGCCTGCTGCAGGGCCGTCTGAATGTTGTCCACATCGTTGGTCACGCGAGACATCAGATCGCCGCGCTGCCGGGTATCAAAATAGCTGAGGGGCAGACGGTTAAGCTTGATCTCAACGTCTTGACGCAGTCCGTAAACCACACGCATCACCAAACGGTTGAGGATATACCCCTGAGCCCACATAAAAAGGGACGCGGCAGAGTACAGCGCAAGTACCAGAATGATGAGGCGGCCAAGCACCCCATAGTCGATGCCCTCCCCCGGCACCACAGAGGTTCCGCTCAGCATATCTGCAAATTGGTCGTTACCCTGCGCGCGGACCTCGGCAATAACCTGATCGAGCGACGCCCCCTTGGGAAGCTGGCTACCCAGGAATCCGTTAAAGATAACGTCCATCGCGCTACCCAGAACACGGGGAGCGATAACGGTAAAAACCACAGAGATAATAACGAGGACAACAACCAGGGACATCTGTAGGCGCTCGGGTTTGAGTAAACCGACCAGGCGTTTTGCAGACGGCCAAAAATGCTCTGCCTTTTTGGCCGGTGCTCCACCGCCAAACATGTCGCCGTCTGCTTCTGAGGGCTTGTAGTCTTCTTCTTCGAATTCGGGGTCGAACTCATCAACGGAGGTTGCTGAAGCGGCGGCCTCGATCGAGTCTGTCTTCTTTGTTTTCTTATTGCGCACCATCGTTATACCGCCTCTGCCTCGTCAAATTGAGACTCAACGATCTCACGATAGGTTGGACTGCTCTTGAGGAGCTGCTGATGGGTTCCGCGGTCGACGATTTTTCCGTCGTCTACAACCAAAATCTGATCGGCCTCCGTAATGGTGGATACCCTCTGGGCAACAATAATAACCGTGGAGTCGTTTGTGGCCGGCCCCAGGGCGGCACGAAGCCGCGCGTCCGTGGTGACGTCGAGAGCAGAGAAGGAGTCGTCAAAAAGGTAAACCCGGGGCTGCGCCACCAGGGCACGCGCGATGCTCAGTCGCTGGCGCTGCCCACCGGAAACGTTGGTGCCGCCCTGGGCAACGCGCGAGTCTAGGCCGTGGCTCTTCTCGCGAACAAAGTCTTCCCCCTGTGCGATACGGAGCGAGTTCCAGAGTTCTTCGTCGGTGGCCTCTTGCCGACCAAAACGCAGGTTCGAGGCGATCGTACCCGAGAAAAGGTACGGTCGCTGCGGAACGATGCTCACAACCTGCGCAAGCTGTTTGCGGGTAAGGTCGGAAACGGGAACACCATCGATGGTGACGCTGCCCTGCTGCGCATCAAAGAGACGGGGGATAAGGTTGAGCAGCGTGCTCTTACCCGAACCGGTGGAACCGATAATCGCGGTGGTCTGACCCGGCTCCGCGACAAAATTCATGCCTTCGATCACAGGAAGTTCAGCGCCCGGATAACCAAACGTGACGTTCTTAAACTCAACCCGACCCTTTGTGGGGGTCGGTACCGTGGCCTCGTGTGGGGTGGTGAGGCTGGGAACCGTGCTGATGACCTCCTGAATTCTCTCGGCACACACCAGGGCACGAGGAACCATCATGACCATGAACACTCCCATCATGACGGCGATCAAAATTTGCATAAGATACTGAATAAACGCGGTAAGCGCACCGATCTGCATCTCACCGGCACCCACGCGCTGACCGCCAAACCAGACAACCGCCGCGGTTGCGAGGTTCAGAATCAACATGATAATGGGGAACATCAGGACAAAGAGGCTACCCACCCTGATCGAGACCCTGGTAATCGCCTGGTTTGCGGTGCCGTAGCGCTGAGACTCAAAGGGCTCCCGCACAAAGGCGCGGATCACCCGAATGCCCACAATTTGCTCGCGCAGAATGCTGTTAATGCCGTCGATGCGCTCCTGCATCTGACGAAAGAGCGGCATGAGGAAGTAAACAAGAGTACCCACCACCACCATGAGCAGGGGAACCGAAACCCACACGAGCCACGACAGACCCACGTCTTCACGGAGGGCCATGATGATTCCACCGATAGACATGATTGGGGCAGTAACCATGAAGTTGAGCGCAAGAAGAACCAGCATCTGAACCTGCTGGACGTCGTTGGTGTTGCGGGTGATCAGGGTTCCCGAGCCAAAGCGGCCAACATCGAGACCGCTGAGGGAGTCTACCTTGCGGAAAACCTCACGACGCAGATCGCGACCCAGGGCCATCGACGTGCGAGCGCCAAAGTACACGCCCCCGATCGCTGTGGCCACCTGCACTAGACACACCGCAAGCATGAGGAGGCCGGTATTCCAAATGAAGTCGATATCGCCCTGAGCCACACCCCTATCGATGATCTGAGCGTTGAGGCTGGGGAGGTAAAGCGCCGCAATAGTGGAGATAAGTTGCAAAACAAAGACGGCTGCGACCCACCACCGATACGGCTTAGCGTGACGAATCACAAGGGATAGAAGAATCACCAGAATACTTTCCAGATAGTGAAATTATATGAAACGGATAACGATTACTGCTTGTTACTTTATAATACTTAATCACCCTATGGTGCTTTTATCTTATTTTTTATTGTTTTGAACACTTTAATTTTGCCACGCAAATGCTCTACCAGGCACGGAACACGTAGAGTCGAACCCGCAGCCCGTCAATCGCTAACGATTTCGGCGTAGATTTTTATCCTAAACCCTGACCCCTGACAGTGGTGTTTAATAAATCTCAAGAACACAAAAGATCCGGGAAACCCCAACAGAACCCCATTCATCCCTACACTTCTCGCCGAGAAACGGTAACGGTAAAGCGTTCGTTACGAGCCGCCTGCCCCGTGGGGCCCACGATCCTCTCCAGAGCGTCCCTATAGCGCAAATGACTATTGTATACAGTCCACAGTTCGCCACCCGAACGCAGCACACGGGCCGCATGATCAAAGAGCTTAAGCGCAATTCCGGTGTGCACGGTGGCACCCGTGTGAAACGGCGGGTTCAGCGCAATCAGGTCGGCGCTCCCGGAAGGCTGTGAATCAAGACCGTCGTCACGAACCACCTCGACCCTAGCCGCCACCCGGTTGCGGATCACAGTTTCACGAGCGGAAAGAACCGCCGCCGTCGATTGATCCGCGGCAATCACAAAGGCCTCGGGAAACCGCCGCGCCAGCACGCTCGCTATCACCCCGGTACCACACCCCAAATCGATGATGCGTGGGCCGGACCCGAGTGTTTCACCCGCCGTGCCCACCCCGTTACGCGTCGGGGCTGCCTCCCGCACCCCGCCAAGCCCCCGAGCCGCACTCCTCGCCCCGTCCATGGCTTTCAACAAGAATCGCGTTCCCGGGTCGACCCGTGTTCCTCCAAAAGCAGCCCCGTGCGCAAACACCTCGATGCCCAGCTCAGCATCCCGGGCCTCGTGAGGGTAGGTAAGATCGGCCTCCCCGCCCGCGCTTCCGGAGGCCACAAGCAATCGTGACTTTTGCCGGGCGCGACCGGGGACAACCTCTGAGAAGTAGCGCCTCAGGACCTCGTTCATGGAGAGCGTCATGTGCTTCACCCGCCCGCCGGCATAGAGCCTGGCCTCGGGCGCAAAACGCGCGATATTCTGGGAAATCTCGTCGAGCGCGTCCAGGCTTCGCGGAAGCTGCAGCAACACCAGTTTGGCCCCGTCAAAGAGTTTCTTTCCCGCCTGTTTATCACCGAGGGGAAGCTGGGTGACCTGCGTTGGATCAACCCCCACTCGCGGCGCATTGAGCAGGAGAGCTCGCTCCCCACTCAGCCCGTCCTGATGCACCCGAACCCCCCGGGCACCGTCGTGAACGGCCTCAAGGGAAAGCGCGCCGTATCTGTCCCCGACCACCACGATCTCGTGCGGGCCCAGAGCCGCCCGCGTCACGCGAGTCTCATCAAGAAGATAGCGGTCCGTGGCATCCCACGCGTTCAGATTATCCGCCTCAATATCGGGATAGCGGCGCAGACGCTCGACCGGAAAATCTCTCACGTGGTTTTCTTAGACTGCCACACCACAACCTCGGTGCGTCGCCGCGTGCGGGTTCCATGGCGTAGCGAGGTGACGTCTCCCGCAGGACCAGCCGCAAATACCCGACTGCCCGGCCTGCTCAGGAGTTCATCGCTGAGTGCCGCTTCGAGGTCACGCACCCGACGGCGCAGACCCGAAACCTCATTTTCTAACTCGAGAATGCGGCGAATCCCCTCCAGGGTGATTCCCGCGGCGCTCAGCTTAGCGATCTCCCGCAACTGCTCCACATCGCGCAGAGAGTAACGACGCGATTTACCCGCCGTGCGCTGTGGAGAAACCAACCCCAAACGATCGTATTGACGCAGGGTTTGAGGATGCATATCAGCCAGTTCGGCAGCCATCGCAATCGCAAAAACCGGCGATTGTTCATCCATACCTCCAGGATAACCTGAATACTGCGCTCTCACCGTCATCACCCCGCTTTTACCCAGACTCTACTAAGTGCGAGCCCGCGCCAATATTTCGTCACGCGGATTTTCCTCTGGGCCAACCCTGCTGAACTCTTCAAGCGCCGCGCGCGCCTCATCGCTCAGATGTGATGGAACCGCCACCTGCACCTCGGCGAGAAGATCGCCCGTTCCCTTGCTGGTGTGAACCCCGCGGCCCTTTACCCGCAGGATACGCCCGCTGGGGGTACCCGGGGCAACCCGCAATCGCACAGGATCTCCGCCCAGTGTGGGGACCTCAATGGTGGCACCCAGGGTGGCCTCCACGAAGGTAACGGGAACAACAACACGCAGGTTCAGCCCCTCCCGCTCAAACACGGGATGTTTACGAACGTTGACCGTGAGAACGATATTTCCGGCCTCGCCCCCGTCGGGACTCGGCTCTCCCTTACCCCGCACCTTGATTTTTTGACCGTCAGCAACACCCGCCGGAATCTTCACCTTGATGGTGTTTCCCTGGGAGGTGGAGAGGGATACGGTATCGCCCCGCGTAGCGGTTTCAAAGTCGAGCGTAACGCTCGCGGCCACGTCACGGCCCGGCGTCGGTCCACCAAAGCCGCGGTATCCACCACTCGTGGTACCGAATCCACCCTGACCGCCAAACATGCCCCCGAGAATATCCTCGAAACCCGCACCGCCCGTTTGATAGCTGTATTGCTGGCCACGAGTGCCGCCAAACCGTCCGCCAAAGACGTCTTCGAACCCACCCGAGCCTCCACCGGAGGTAAAGCGAGCACCGGAACCCATCGCACGGATCTGGTCGTATTCCTCGCGTTGATTCTTATCGCTCAGAACGGAGTAGGCCTCGCTCACCTCTTTAAACTTGGCCTCGGCCTTGGCATCACCCGGGTTGGAGTCGGGGTGGTACTTGCGCGCCAGTTTTCGATAGACCTTCTTAAGCTCGGCCTCCGAAGCGTCTTTCTTGACCCCCAACACCTTGTAGAAGTCTTTATCAAACCAGTCTTGACTAGCCATCAGCGGGCACCGCAACAACCACCTTGGCTGCGCGCAATTGCACCTCACCCAGGCGGTAGCCCTTCTCAAAAACCTCAAGAACGGATGCCTCGGTTACCGCAGGGTTGGGAACCTGCGTAATCGCCTCGTGGTGGTTGGGATCAAACGGCTCTCCCACCTCACCAAATTCGGCTAGTCCGAGATCCGTAACGATACCGCGCGTTTTCTGAGCAATCGTGCGAAAAGCGCTACCCTCCTCCAGATCGCCGTGCTTTTCGGCCCGGTCGAGGTCGTCCAGCACCGGCAAAAATACGCTGAGGGCGCTGGCCACGGCACGCTGCCTCTCAAGCTCGCGGTTTGCCTCGGTGCGTTTGCGATAGTTGGCGTACTCCGCGGTCAAACGCTTGAGATCGTTAAGGTGCTCGTTTGTTGCGTCGTCTTCGGGTTTATCTTGCGCCGCACTCAGGATGTCTTCCACCGTGAGTTCATCGTCCTGTGCCTCCGCCGCGACATCCTGTACGTCTTCTCCCGGCCCCGAGGCCTCACCGTTCTCCGGCACACCCTGCTCGTCTGGGGTTTTGTTGTGATCAGTCATGTGTGTATCTCCTGAAATTCTTCACGTTGTGTGAGTTCTGCCCGGGTAAGCCAGCCCGGATGGGTTGCAAACACCACTACCCACAGCGGTTCACAACCCATTCAACGCGCAACGCCCGTTCCGGGGCTGTACAACCGGTCACAGCCCCGGAACACAAGCCACAGTAACGAGTCTACTTCTTGTTGTTCTCGTCTTCGTCGTCAACCACTTCGGCGTCAACCACGTCTTCATCGCTTGACTCGTTAGCGGGCTGCTCGGAAGCGGCCGCCTCGGATTGTGCCTGAGCGTAGAGAGCCTCGCCAAGCTTGACCTGGCTCTCGCTCAGCTTGTCAAACGCCGTCTTGACTGCGTCGTCGTCCTCACCCGCCAGCGCGGTCTTGAGGGCGTCGACGTCTGCCTGAACCTCGTTTTTGACGTCGGATGAAAGCTTGTCTTCGTTCTCGGAGATGAGCTTGTCGGTCGAGTAGGCCAGCTGTTCGGCGCTGTTACGAGTCTCCGCGGTCTCACGACGCTTCTTATCTTCCTCAGCGTGCTCCTCGGCCTCACGAACCATACGATCGATGTCGTCCTTCGAGAGCGACGAGCCACCGGTGATGGTCATCGACTGCTCTTTACCGGTTCCCTTGTCTTTGGCCGACACGTGAACGATACCGTTGGCATCGATGTCAAACGTGACCTCAACCTGGGGAACTCCGCGCGGGGCGGGGGCGATTCCCGTAAGCTCAAAGGTTCCTAGATTCTTGTTGTCACGGGTGAATTGACGCTCACCCTGGAAAACCTGAATCGATACCGAAGGCTGGTTATCGTCCGCGGTGGTGAAGGTTTCGCTTCGCTTGGTGGGGATGGCGGTGTTGCGATCAATAAGCGTGGTCATCATGCCGCCCTTGGTCTCGATACCGAGAGACAGGGGCGTGACGTCGATAAGAAGAACGTCTTTTCGCTCACCCTTAAGAACACCCGCCTGGAGGGCCGCACCAACGGCAACAACCTCATCCGGGTTAACACCCTTGTTGGGGTCACGCCCGTTGGTGAGTTTCTTCACCAAATCGGTCACGGCGGGCATACGGGTTGAACCACCCACGAGCACAACGTGAGCGATATCGCCCACCTTCACACCGGCCTCGCGGATAACATCCTCGAAGGGCTTGCGCGTACGCTCAAGGAGATCTTTGGTAAGTTCCTCAAACTTTGCGCGCGTGAGGGTCTCATCGAGGTTGGCCGGACCGTTCTCGGTGAGTGAAAGGTAGGGCAGCTGAATGCTGGCGCTCATGGAGCTGGACAGCTCTTTCTTAGCCTGCTCAGCGGCCTCTTTCAGGCGCTGCAGCGCAATCTTGTCACCCTTCACGTCAACACCGGTGGATTCTTTGAAACGCATGACCAACCAGTCAACGATTCGCTGATCCCAATCGTCGCCACCGAGACGGTTATCTCCCGAGGTGGAACGAACCTGGATGGTCGAGAAGTCGTCATCTTTACCCACCTCAAGCAGTGAGACGTCAAACGTTCCACCGCCAAGGTCGAACACGAGGATGAGTTCGTCTTCTTTGCCCTTGTCAAGGCCGTATGCCAGAGCCGCCGCGGTGGGCTCGTTGATGATTCGAAGGACGTTGAGTCCCGCGATCTCTCCGGCCTCTTTGGTGGCCTGACGCTCGGCATCGTTAAAGTAAGCGGGAACCGTGATAACGGCGTCGGTTACGCTGTCTCCCAGGTAGGTTTCGGCGTCCCTCTTGAGCTTCTGCAGGATACGGGCCGAAATCTCCTGCGCCGTGTACTTCTTGCCGTCGATGTCAACGGACCAGTCGGTTCCCATGTGACGCTTGACGGATGCGATGGTGCGATCCACGTTGGTGACGGCCTGACGCTTTGCGGTCTCTCCCACCAGAACCTCTCCGTCTTTGCTAAACGCAACAACGGACGGGGTGGTACGAAAACCCTCGGCGTTAGTAATAACGGTGGGTTCGCCACCCTCCAGCACGGAGACAACCGAGTTGGTTGTTCCCAGGTCGATGCCTACTGCACGTGCCATATGCTTATCTCCTTAGTTTCGCTGCGCCGGGATGACCAGCGCAAGTCTGTGAGCCACCTCACGATGGCTCTTCGTGCTCAACCGCGGACTCTTCCGTGGTTTTCCCGAAATCTCCTGCTCTGCGCCTCTTCATGGGAAACCCTTGAATCGGTGTGGAAGGCCGGAAACTTTGGGATCACCAAAGACTTGAGTCGGGTTCACTCATATTTTAGTAACGCTCGATATCCCGTGTCAATAAAGTTGAGCCAACTCGACTCAAGTATTTTTCTACCGTTAACCTACGTGGTCACAAATTCCGTATTCGCAGGCAACCGCAGACGCATCACCTCGATAGCCGCGGGGTTTTGATCGATCAGAACAAAGTTCCGCCCGAGCTCCGCCGCCGCAGCCCCGGTGGTTCCGCTCCCCGCAAAAAAGTCCAGCACGGTATCGCCCGGACGACTCGAGGCCTGAATAATACGGCGCAAAATACCCAGGGGCTTTTGAGTGGGATAACCAGTCTTTTCCTTACCCGTGGGGGACACAATTGTGTGCCACCACACATCGGTGGGTAATTTGCCTCGCTTCGCCTTGGCCGCAGTCACCAGCCCGGGGGCCATATAGGGCTCCCGATCAACCGTTTCTGAGTCAAAGTGATACTTCTTAGGGTCCTTCACGTACACCAAAATCGTGTCGTGTTTGGTAGGCCATCGATTCTTGGACTTTGCGCCATAGTCATATGCCCAGATGATCTCATTCAAAAAGCTCTCGCGACCAAAGAGCGCATCGAGCAGAACCTTTGCATAGTGAACCTCACGATAGTCCAGATGCACATACAGGGTGCCATCTGCGGTGAGTAGTCTCCAGGCCTCGAGTATCCGAGGCTCCAGAAAGCCCCAGTAATCGTCAAAACTATCGTCGTAACTGCGCAGCGAACCACGAATGCGCTCGTAGGTCTTCCCCTGAAAACCGTTGACACCGCCGACAACCCCCTCGGAAGAACGCACCGCAACGGTCTGCTGCAGGGTCTGCGAGCGACCCGTATTGAAGGGAGGATCAACATAAATCAGCGTAAAACTCTCGTCCCCCATGCTCTTGAGCAGCGGCAAATTATCGCCAATAAGAACACGATTAGTTGCCATGCCGGATCCGTTTTCCACATCGGTCATTACGTTATCTTCACCTATCTTCACAACACTCTAGTCTTGCACTCACTACACTCCAAGACGAACCAGCATAGGCTTATGACATAACCACAAGGAGGTTTTCATGTCTGATCTCACCAACATCGAGGTTAAAAACCAGACCGAACAAAGCCGCTACGCGCTGCTTTTTGACGGCACAACAATAGGCGAGGTTGTATACAGTCTTGCAGATGATCAATTCCATGCACTGCACACCATTATCAACCCTGCGGTTCGTGGGCGCGGCCTGGGGGATATTCTGGTGACGGCAATGGTGGAGGATATCCGACACAACACTCGATACACAATCGTGCCCGAGTGCTCGTTTGTCGCGGATTGGTTCCACCGTCATCCGCAAAACGAAGACCTTCTTCGCCCACGCCAGCAGCCGGAGGCGCCGTAGGGGAAACCGGTAGCGAGGAGAGCATAGCGTCTGAACAATCGAACAGACCGCAGAATCCGAGCAACCACACAAACCATAGAATCCAAACGCGAAACCGTTAGCGCGCTTTACCCAAGCAACGGCTACGGGACACGTCGCAACCACTTCTCCGTCGAAAACTTCTGCTCGGCCAAACGCTCTGCCTCCTCGTACTCCTCAGGGGTAACCTCCGAGGCAGTTCCACCGTGCAACTCGACAAAGGTCTTAAGCATGTACGAAATAATTTCCTGACGACTCAGGCCCGTCTGACTGCGGAGGGGGTCAACCCGCTTCTGGGCGCTGGTGGTGCCCTTGTCACTGAGTTTTTCGCGCCCGATCCGCAATACCTTTACCATCTTCTGGGCATCCATATCGTAGCTCATGGTCACGTGGTGCAGAACCGCCCCCGAGCCCAGACGCTTCTGCGCGGCACCACCAATTTTGCCATGAGGGCTCGTGATGTCGTTAAGCGGCTTGTACACGGCCTCAATGCCCAGCGCACGCAGAGCCTCCAGCACCCACTCGTCAAGAAACGCGTACGAGTCCGCGAAGCTAAGACCCTGAACAAGTTCACCCGGAACGTAGAGCGAGTAGGTAATCGCCGACTCCGGCTCAACAAACATCGCACCCCCACCCGAGATACGGCGCACAACCTCAACCCCGTATTTAGCAGCTTTTTCACGATCAACCTCGTTGCGCAGGGATTGAAAGCTTCCCAGGATAACCGCGGGACTTGCCCATTCCCAAATGCGCAGGGTTGGCTTACGTCGCCCCTCACCCACCGCAGTGGTCAGAACCTCATCCAGAGCCAATTGAACGGCAGGCGCCAGCGGTTCCCCGTGAATAATCTGCCAATCGTAGTCTTTCCAGCCCGCAGCGTGTGTCAGGGCCCGGCGCACAGTGGTTGCGACCGCCTCCGGGCTAAAACCTAAAAGCTGAGCGCCCGGTGGCAGCGCCTCGCGCACTACCCGGGCAATGGTGTCGGTATCCGCCTCGCTCGATACTCCGTTGAGTGCGATGTTGATGTCGTCAAGCGCGCTATCGGGGTCAAGGAAGAAATCGCCCGCCACACGAACATCGCTGAGTTTTCCATCGACCACTTCAAGGTCGGCAACCACAAGTTTGCCACCAGGTACTTTAAATTCACCGTGCATCTCTACAGCTTATGTGATATGTGTGTTCTCGCACACAAAACCTACCGTGAATAGGTTGCGTTTTGTTCGTCTAGCCACTCCACCAGATCGGTATACACCTCATCGCGATTGGTCTCGTTAAAGATCTCGTGCCTCGCACCCTCGTAGATTATGGCGGTGACGTTTCGGAGGCCGCCTCGGGTGTGATATTCCCGAGCAAGACGCTCAACAGAACGTTCACCACCCAGCGAGTCGCACTCCCCCACCATAAGCAGCAGGGGCATATCGGCGTTAAGGTGCTTACCCGGACGACCAAAGAGCCGCAGCGAATCACGCAGACCAAAAAGCTTAAGCACCTTTGCATCAAAGGTGAGGGGGTCCTCAGAAAACTCTCTCTGCACCTCTACGTCGCGGCTGAGCCACTCAACCCCGGTGCCACCCGGACGGGTGTAGCGCTTATTGAGGTCTCCGCTCTCCATAAAACCGGGCATTCGATAGGCGGAGCCCGAAAAAATAACAGCATCATAAGCCTGTGGATGCTTGTTAAGAATACGCTGACCCATGAGTGATCCCCAAGAGTGCCCCAGATAGACAAGGGGCGTGCCGGGGTGCTCGATTCGGATGAGGGCCCCCAGCCTCAGTATTGCCTTCTCGGCAGCGCGGAGGCCGCCCGGCCCGAGCATCCCTAATTGACTGTAGTCTCCCGCGTGCTGTTCCAGCCCGGTCTGACCGTGCCCGCGATGGTCGTCGGCGATAACAGAGTAGCCGGAGGCGTTGAGCACGGAAGCAACCTCCGCGTATCTCTGAGCGTATTCACCAACACCGTGCGCAATCTGCACAATTGCTTTGGGATTTTCTACGAGCCACTCGTAGTAGGTAATAGGAACACCGTAATCATCGAGAAAGCGGGGCATACGCCCATTCTCGCACTACTCATCCTTTCACGCACGATTTAGCTCATAAATTTATGAGGCCAATGCCTACAGATTGACACCTCTGTCCTTGAAAAGCTCGGGGCCCACTCGCCGGAGACGGGGCGGTGGAGACCCGAAAGTTACGCTTGGCGGCAAACGTTTAAGACTGTGCACAGTTGTTTTTTGCCCTGTGGAAAAGTTAAGAGAATAACCGCAAAAAGCGCTGTATTTCGGAGGATTCATGGTGATAACCTCTGTGAGTAACTCTGTGAGTACACCCGAGATCAGGAAACTGGATGTGATCTCCACGATGCATTGTAATACAGGATTTTTTGCCACATTCTCACTGTGCGGAGATGCGGGAGGTGCGCCCCGGTGTGTCACGGTTAAGAATTCGCACGCTTATTCTTGATGAGGCCCGATCGATTCAAAATCGTTAAAGCTGTAGAGGTGAACACCGGCAAATCCCGCAACTGCATCGGGGGCTCGCCTCTCTCCGACAGGCTCACACATCGGATCGCCCTCCCGCACCAGGGCATCCACCCCGCGAGAAAAAGCCCTGTGGTCGAATTTCCCCCCGGTGAGAAGTTGACGCGCAAAACCCCGTCGAGCAAAACGCAGCGATGTGCCCACCCCCAGACGAGCACCAATCGCAAGCAACCTGTGCACTCTTACGTCCGAGGGAATGCCCAACCACAGGGGCATCACAATTCCAGCCTCACGAACGTCCCCCAAAAATCGGGCAATAGTCTGCGGGCTAAAACACATCTGGGTTACCGCGAAGTTCGCCAGCTCCTGTTTCCTGCGGAGAAGGGAAATCCCCTCTTCCACATCAAAATGCGGATGGCCTTCGGGATAGGCGGCCACCCCCAGGGAAAAATCTGTGCCCGAAAGCTGCCGAATCTCGTGGAGCAGCGCCCCTCCCGCAGCATACGGTCCGGCCTGTTCGCTCCCGTCCCCACCAACCACAAACAGCGAACGAATCCCGGAATCGCGAAGGTCGTCCAGGTGCCTCCTCAGCTCCGTCACGCCCGAAATCTGTCGCGCCACAAGGTGAGGAATAACAAAAAATCCGGCCTCAGCGAGCGCAAGCGAAGCTCGGATCGTGCGGGCAACACCGTGCTGCGGGAGACAGGTAACGGTGAGAGTTGTATCACGAGGAAGCACGTTCACGACCCGCGCAACAATATTCCCCGTCGGTATCACCTCGACACGCACGCCGCCCCCCTTCCGCTAAGGAATAGCACACTCGCAGACCCACACCGTTTGGTAGCCGGGCCACCCCACCATTTTTTCACGTAGACCATCGTCAGCACGTCATTTAACCGCTAATCTAAGCACATGAGCCCTTCCGGTGACAGTCCCTCACGCGCCAATAACGCTGCGGAGCCCCACACCAAACCGCCCATATCTCGCCCGCACCCCACCACCCGCACGGGAGCCCTACAACTTACACCCCATCTCGACCCCGCAGGGCGCGCGCCGCGTCGCCGCGTCATCTCGTGGGCGCTCTGGGAATGGGGTGCGTCCTCCTTCAACGCCGTGGTAACAACTTTTGTTTTCAGCACCTACCTGGCAAGCTCGCTCTTTGTCGACCCCTCCATTGTGGCGGCAGCGGACGGTGACCAGGAAAATCCCGCGCTTAAGGCGGCTCTCGCGGAAAGCGCCTCGGTTGTCTCAATCGCGCTCACCGTTGCCGGAGTACTCATTGCCCTCATCGCGCCCGTGCTCGGGCAGCGATCCGACGGCTCCGGGCGGCGCAAACTCTGGCTGGGAGTCAACACCGGTGTGGTAGTGCTGGCTATGGCCGCCATGTTCTTTATCGAGCCTCACCGTGAATATCTGGTTCTGGGCGCCACCCTGCTCGCGGTGGGTAACATCTTTTTTGAGTTTGCCAGCGTCAACAACAACGCCATGCTGGTGCAGGTATCCACTCCAAAAACCGTGGGGCGAATCTCCGGTTTTGGATGGGGCATGGGGTACGTCGGAGGGATCGTACTGCTGGCCCTTCTGCTCATCCTTTTTCTCCAAAACGGCGGAATACTGGGGCTACCTTCGGGTCGTGAGGGGGAAGCACTCGACGTGCGGGTAGCCATCCTGGCCTCGGCGGCGTGGTTTGCACTTTTTGCAATACCCGTGCTGGTGGCGGTTCCCGACCTTCCCCGACGTCGCAGAAAAAATCGGGTGGGCCTCTGGGGCAGCTATCGAATTCTTTTTCACACGATTCGTGACCTGTATCACAAACGCCCCCGAGTTCTTCTGTTCCTCGGAGCAAGCGCAATCTTTCGTGACGGGCTAGCCGGAGTCTTTACGTTTGGTGCGATCATCGCCGCAAACGTTTTTCACTTTAGTGCCGACGAAGTCATCTATTTTGCCATTGCCGCTAACCTGGTGGCGGGTATTGGCACCTTTATGAGCGGATGGCTTGATGACAAGATCGGCCCCAAACGCATCATCGTGGGTTCACTCATTGGCCTTGTAGTCACGGCGATTACCGTTCTTTTTATCGGCACCGCTCAGGTGGGTTTCTGGATCGCAGGACTCATCCTCTGCATCTTTGTTGGCCCGGTTCAATCGGCCAGTCGCAGCTTTCTCGCCCGAATCGCTCCCGAAGGAAGAGAAGGAGAGATCTTTGGACTCTATGCCACAACCGGTCGAGCCGTGAGCTTTCTCGCCCCGGGACTCTTCACCCTTTTTGTCGCAATAACGCAAAATACTCGCTACGGGATACTCGGTGTCACACTTATCCTCACCGCTGGTCTTGCCCTCATGCTGCTGGTAAAAGACGAGAAACAACAGCTGAGTTAGCCACACGACCCGTCGATCGCGAAAAACCGATCACACCAGCGGTCATCACACGGGTGGCCCCCGCACGGGAAACTGATCGCACGGTACCCGGTCGCGCAGCATCCGATCGCACGGTACCCGGTCGCGCAGCACCCAGGCACGCAGGCGCCTCTCGCTACCAGCGACGCGACGCTGCCTCCACCCACCCCACCAGACCGTCAACGGAAATTTCTTTCCCGGAAGATCGACGCACCCAACCCGACCACTCGCCAAACGCCTGATGGGTCTCGGAAGACATAACAAACCTATTTCTACCGGTGTTTCGCACCCGAAACGGCGTGAGCGTAACGTTCACCCGATCCCCCACAATATTCCAGGGCTGGCTCAGATCCTCGGTACTAAAGGTCCACCCGAGTTCATTGGGAATATAGTCCATGCTCCCATCAACAAAAATCGCATTTTGCGTGGCACCCGTTCCAGCGGTCCACCCTCCTCCCAGCTGCAGGCCGACCCGCTTCCGGCGCACCATTCCCGAGGCGAAGCCCCGATTCCACGCTGCGGAATAAGGCCAGCGTCCCCGACCTCGATTCAGCACCGCCCAGCTCTTTTTTGTCGGCAGCTCGTAACGCTCACCCCGCACGGTGATCACACCCGTCACGGGCCGAGCCACCTCTCCGAGCGCGTAGTGAAACAGCCTCGGAGACCAGGGAACCACTACCCCCAGGCTCTCACCCCCGGGCTCAGCCTGTAAATCAACATCAACGCCCTTAACGGATGATCGAACCCGGGTTCCCCGCGGAGTGTCCATCAGGCTGATCACCACATTCTTTGTGGTGGCATTGGCGGTGAAGGGTGGCAGGGTATCCGGTAGCGTGACCCGGCGCCCAAAAGGAACAGTCCCCACGATCTCCTGTTCCTCACCCGTCTGGCGATCGTAAAGGTAAAACCGACTCGCGGAAACGTAGTCAAAGTTCGATATCAGCAGCTTAAGAATGTATCGCGGGGTGATAATTCCCCACTGTTCCCAACGTTTGTTCCTCCCCCACCCACTGAGATTTGTGCGATGAAGCGGAGAGCGGGTGTAACCACGAGCACCGGGGTTGAGGCTACCGTTTGCAAGACAGAGGTCTACAGCATCGGTAATCTCGGTAAAGGGAGAGCTCATACTCCCACACTACATCTTTCCCCAATAACGCCCCGATCTATCAGCCTCACACCGAACAACAGCCAGGGTCTGTAGAGTGGTGTGGTTGACGGGTCTACGCGAGGAGGGAACCCAGATGTCGCGGGTCACTCTCAGTCCCGAACAACAGGCGGTGTTTGACCGCATTGAAAACAGCCGTGATCACGTGTTTGTCACGGGCCGCGCGGGCACGGGAAAGTCCACCCTGCTCAATCACCTCTCGTGGAACACTAGCAAACAGATTGTGGTCTGCGCCCCCACGGGAGTTGCTGCGCTCAACGTGACGGGGCAAACCGTGCACTCCCTCTTTCGCCTTCCCACGGGCATCATCGCGGATCACACCATCGATCAGAGCGCCGAGCTCAAAAAACTCCTCAACGCCATCGACACCCTGGTAATTGATGAGGTTTCCATGGTGAACTCCGACCTCATGGACGGCATCGATCGGTCCCTGCGTCAGGCACGCGCAAAACGCCACGAACCCTTCGGCGGTGTGCAAATGATTATGTTTGGCGACCCCTATCAGCTCCCCCCTGTTCCCCCGAGCGACCCCGAGGAGCGCGCCTACTACGCGGATAATTACCGGTCACTGTGGTTTTTTGATGCCCGGGTATGGCAGGAAGCCGACCTGAATATCATCGAGCTCAGTGAGATTCACCGGCAACAAGACAACCGCTTCAAAGAACTCCTCAACGGGATACGTCACGGAGTTGTCACCGCCGACATGGCACACGAGCTCAACACCGCTGGCAGCCGCACCCCTCCCGCGGAGGGAATCATCACACTCGCCACCACCAATGCAACCGTAAACCGCATCAACGCAACCGCATTGGGCAAGATTGACGCGGCTCCACTGCGCGCCGTTGCAGAGATCAACGGAGAGTTCCGCCGGGGTGCATATCCGGCAGACGAAACCCTTGAACTGAAACCCGGCGCACAGGTGATGTTCCTGCGAAACGACTCCGATGCGCGCTGGGTCAATGGAACCCTGGGCACCGTTGACCACATCGATGGCAATGTGTGGGTTAACGTCGACGGCGAACTCCACGAGGTTGAGCCGGTCGCCTGGGAGCGACACAAGTACACCTACTCACCACTTACCAAAACCCTTACAAAAGACGTAGTGGCAGAGTTTATTCAATTTCCGCTGCGCCTGGCGTGGGCCGTGACCATCCATAAGTCACAGGGGAAAACCTATCGACAGGCCATCGTAGATCTGGGAAATCGCGCTTTTAGTCCCGGGCAAACCTACGTGGCTCTCAGCCGCATAACAGACATCAACGGTCTCTATCTCACGCGCCCCCTGCGGCCCGCCGATGTCACGGTCGACGACAGCGTGCGTCGCTTTATGCAGGCCGTACGTAGCCAAAAGTCAGCGGCAGCGCAGGAAGAATAACGACCGAACTCGCGGCTCCGTGGAGTGACGGCCTCACAAGATAGCGTCTATCTTCTATGCGGCAGCGGCGGCCTTTGCCCGAGCCAGGTCGTCAAACACCAGACCGTTAAACTCATAGGCCAGAATGACCTCGTCGATCACACGATCACGTTCGGCCTCGTCCCAGTCAACCGCGTCAAGCTGTTCCTTGTAAGTGTCTTTAAACTGCTTTGGCTTTGCAATCTCATCAAAAAGATAAAAACCTACGCCGTTGGTCTCAAACCCAAATTGACGCTTCATCAGGGTGCGGATAATTTGGCCGCCGGAGAGATCACCGAGATAACGAATGTAGTGGTGAGCGATAAACCCCCCGCTCCAAGTTGCGCCGACCTCGCGAATACGCTCGACATAGGCCCGGGTTGAGGGAAGAGCTTCAATCTGCTCTAACCAGTCCTCGCCAATCAAGAACTCTAGGTCTGCCTTGAGTGCGGGGAGCCGGGTGAGCTTCGAGGTGATAAAGGCCGCGGCTACGGGGTCGTTTTTCATGCGCTCAGTTGCATTCTCCAACGCCTCATAGATGAAGTAGTACTGCTTAACAAGCGCCACGTAGTCCTCACGGGTTCCACGCCCCGAGATGAGGTCGTCCATGAACCCAGCCCCACTGGTGTCTCTGTGACCACTCTTGGTGCGCTCACGCAAAATCTGCGAAAAAGAAACTATATTTGACACGTTTTACTCCCACGGTTGAGGTGCTTTATAAGCTTAGCCGACCCTAACTTCTATTCTCCACTGCGGAACCTGAATATCCGATTAGAAGTCTTCTCTAAACCCGGATGAAAAAGTTGGTTCTTCTGGTACACCGCAGTGTGCGCAGCCACAAAATACACGGGCTAGTCCTGCTCAGGGTATGGGTTAAGACCCAAGCGACGACACGCTTCGCGATACAGCAGAACAACCTCACGACGAATCTGCGCGCGCTCCGAAATTGATTGACCCCAGGGAACGCGTAACTCCGCTGTGCCGTCAGAGTCTGTCACAGACCAGGTCCCGGCGGTATCGTCTATTCCGGTCATGGTGGCGGTCGTGGCCTCGGGGCGCCCAAAAGCACGGGCGATAATCAGACTATCAGCGGTGTGGTCGTTGTTCATGTGGTTTAAAACCGCAGCAACGACTTCGGGGGGAAAGGAAGTCACGACCCTAAGACTAGCCGGTTCTCCCTACTCCCGGGTATCCCCAACCTCGGATTCTCCTCCACAGCCTGCCCCTATGTACATCGATGTTATATTTCTATCTGGACTCATTGCGCACGATCCGAGAACCAGTATGCTGAAAAGGTGCTTCTTTCAGATCGTGACATTAGGTTAGAGCTGTCCGAGGGCCGCATCGGTCTCTGCCCCCTCGACGAAACGATGGTACAACCGGCGAGCGTTGATGTTCGGCTGGATCGTTTCTTTCGACTATTCGACAACCACAAGTATCCTTTCATAGACCCCTCTATTGATCAGCCCGGTCTCACCCGGTTGGTCGAGGCAGATCCCAACGCACCTTTTGTCTTGCATCCCGGTGAATTTGTGCTCGCCTCCACGTTCGAGCAGGTCACACTTGCCGATAACATCGCGGCTCGCCTGGAGGGCAAGAGTTCTCTCGGGCGTCTGGGCCTGCTCACCCACTCCACCGCGGGCTTTATCGATCCTGGCTTTTCGGGGCACGTCACCCTGGAGCTGTCCAACATGGCCACGCTCCCCATCAAGCTCTGGCCCGGTATGAAAATCGGCCAGCTATGCTTCTTCCGCCTCACCTCGCCAGCCGAGAAGCCATACGGCTCTGCAGAGTATAACTCGCGCTATCAGGGGCAGCGGGGGCCAACGGCCTCGCGATCCTTTGCGCACTTTCACCGCGCGGATGTCACGGTGACCGATGCCGGGAGGGTCGGCGAGTAACGCCATTCGTGCACTTTTTTCAATGAAGACTCCGTCGGGAAAAGCATACTGACCCTGCTCCCCGGTGTCGGCGCTGTCCTCAGGTGTGAGCGTCAC
The DNA here is from genome assembly GCF_029760935.1 of Lysinibacter sp. HNR. NCBI lineage: Bacteria > Bacillati > Actinomycetota > Actinomycetes > Micrococcales > Microbacteriaceae > Lysinibacter > Lysinibacter sp. HNR. Next base: position 2,832,887 of record NZ_CP121684.1, read on the forward strand.
GTCATCGGACGCTAGTGATACCCGACTGTTCGTGCCGCTCCCCGGGACACTAGCGCTGCTCCCCCCGGGGGTCGGTGCCGGTCTCCGGCGTGGCGGTCCCGGTCTCCGACACGGTGGTTCCGCTCGCCTCCGCAGGCCCGGCACTCCGCGTGGCTCTCACCTGATCCTTCTGTGCGAGCTTTTCAAGCATGGCGTTGTACTCGTGGAGTTCAGCATCACCGGTGCGGGCAGCGTTACGATCCTGACGCTTAGCATCCTTCTTATCCTGCCTACTCCACATCACCGCAACGGTTATCGCAAGAATCACGGTGGGAATCTCCCCGATGCCCCACGCAATCCCCCCACCGTTCTGCTGGTCAAGCAGCGGCTCCGGCCCCCACGTACGACCCATCGCACCGTACCAATCGGCCAGCATCAAGCCCGTACCGCTCATAATTGCCAGGCCAAAAAAGGCGTGGAACGCCATGGTTCCCATGAGCAGGATAAGCCGAAACGGGTAGGGCAATCGATACTTCACCGGGTCGATACCCACCAGCGACTGCACAAAGAGGTAACCCGTGATGAGGAAGTGAACGATCATCCACTGATGACCCAGATGCTCCGTTGTGGCCCAGCGGAACAGCGGGGTGTAATAAAATCCCCAGAGCGAGCCCGCGAACAGCACGGCGGCAACAATCGGGTTGGTAATCACGGTGGCAAACGGGGTGTGAATGGCCCAAAAAATCCACTCTCGCGCACCCCATGAACCGTCCCCACGTTTGTGAATGGCGCGCAGAGCCAACGTGATGGGTGCACCAAAAACCAAAAACATGGGGATAGCCATACTGAGCACCATGTGGCCCATCATGTGCACGCTAAAGAGGTAGCGTTCATACACGTTAAACGCGCCGTTTGTGATGTAGAAGAGAATGAGCATTCCCGTCACCCACAGAACAGTTCTGTGCACCGGCCACGCGTCTCCCCTGGCCTTCAACCGGCGAACACCGGCAATATAAAAGAAGATCCCTAGAACAACGATGAAGGTCCACAGCAGATCAAACCGCCACTCCGTCAGGTAGCTCAGCGGGGTGAGTTCCCTCGGCAGAGGCTCACCCGTGAGAATCTGGGCGGGGGTTGCATCCGCAATTTCGGAGGCCGGCTGCTGCACCTGCGGTTTGGCGGTACGCCCCAGTGCCACGGCAACACCCGAGGCAATCCCCATAAATGCCAGCTCGGCGAGGACAAACCACCAGAACGTGGGGAGGTACCTGTCCGGGCGGGTGGTCATACGCCGAATCAAAAATTGCCGATGCAGAACACCAAAGATCCCGAGCGCTACCAGGGCTACCACCTTGGCAATGATGAGGATGCCGTAGGGAGTGAGCAGGTCGGACCACTGCCCGATACGCAATTGAGCGCTGACATACCCCGAGGCAGCCACAACAATAAAGGCGAGCAGAGCCAGTGACGAGTACCGCGAAATAATAGCCACCATGCGTTTGGGGGAAACCGCGCGCAAGAGCAGAACCAGGGTGAGTAGCCCACCCAGCCACACGGCAGCCCCCACCAGGTGAAGCATCATTCCCGTGACCGCCACGTCGTGACCCGAGCTGCCCGCAGCATGCCCCTGCTGGGCCATCGGGACGAGGGAGGCGGCGGCAATAATCGCCACAAATATGACAAGCCGTCGGTCGCGCACCGCAAAACACAGCACGGTGACGATGGCTGCCAAGAGAACCGTGATGAGCCACAATCGTCCCAGCTCAATCTCGCTCACAAAAAGACCCAGTCCGCTGCTGAAGGCCTCATCAAACCCAAAGGGTGTTGCAGTAACGTTGATGAAGGTGACCACCAGGAGCGCCCCGGCAGAAACCGTGTATACGGCGGCGGCACCCGCTGCCACATCAAGGGCGGTGCCGTACTCTTTCTGCTTTGCGGACAGCGCAAAGCACACAAGCACCAGAGAGCCCAGGGCCAGGGCCGCGGAAATGTTCACAAACAGCTTCAGCACGGGCAGCAGGTAGCGAACAACGGGACCCGGATCAAGGAGGGTACGTGGAGCCGCGCCATCCCCAATGGCAAGGCTGATAAAGAGTGCGCCCAGGCCCGTCAACAACAAAACGGCAGGACCGATCACACGAAGAAATCGGAGCATTGTTCCAGAATACGCGTTCCTGTCTGAGGGTTTGCACGGTACAGGGTGCAGCGTGGTCGGTTATTGGTTAAGAAATCAAAGATTACACAGGATGGCTGACAGAGGTCGGGCGACTGATCTGTTGGAACTATTGACCAAAATTATGGTTTAAAAAGCTGAGGGGCGCTACCGCGTATGCGGCAGTGCCCCCCGAGGCTGTAACGGTAAGTTACTTAACCGCTGCCTTAAGCTTGCTTCCAACGCTCACCTTGACGCGCTTTCCGGCAGGAATGTTGATGGTCTCACCGGTCTGGGGGTTACGTCCGGTGCGGGCCGAGGTTGCAACAGACTCAAATGCGATCCAACCGGGAATGGTCACCTTGTCATCTGCGGCAACCGCATCTGCTACTGTGGCGAAAAACTTATCAACAACGCTGAGAACAGCGGCCTGGCTCTGGCCGGTGTCGGCAGCGATTTTGGCAACAAGTTCAGTCTTGTTCAATGACATTGTGGGTGTCCTCCTTAGGACGTTCAGTGCTGCTGAAACTACAGCCCGTTTATTTTTGTGTGTGTCACGATCCGAGGATCGCAACACGTAATTTGATAACCGACAGTAAATCTACCAGCGTTTTGCCGGAATATCCGCATTTTTCTGCGGTATTTCCAGTTACGGTGTGTCGCAATTCCGTTTTAATCCGTACCGGTTTTGGCAGCAAGCCTGTGTATTTCTGAGAAGAGAACTTCCGCTGATCGAGCCCAGGAGAACTTTTTAATGTGGATTAAACCGCGAGAAATCAAGGTTTTTCGCGTATCAGGGTCGTCGAGTAGCTGCACCCGAGCCGCGAAGTTTGCGGGGTTACCGGGGTCAAAATAGAGAGCCCCGTCACCGCCAACTTCACGAAATATTTCCAGGTTACTCACAACGGCGGGCACGCCCAATTCGAGCGATTCAGCCACGGGAAGGCCGTATCCCTCGTCACGGCTGGCCGTGACGAGGGCCGCGTTATCCCTCAGGAGCGCCTCATATTCCTCATCCGTGACACCGTTATGAAACACCACGGATGACCCCGTTGGGACCAGACGCTCTAGCTCCCGCCTGCGCTCAGGACTGATTCGGCTGAGCAGGTGCAGGGTGTGTTCCGGCAAAAATTTCATGCCGCGGATCAGCGTCTCCACGTTTTTATAGGGCATAAAAGAACCCATGTAGACGAGGTTTCTTGGGGCGTGATCCGCGTTTGCAACCTCCCTCTCTTGATGTTCCTGGGGCGCGTTGGGCACCACAATGATGGGACGCTTGGTGAGTCGCATCCGCAAGAAGTCTTTCTTGCTGGTTTCGCTCACGGTGGCCACCACATCCGCCCCGTTGAGGGTGAGCCTCTGCGGCGTGTAGCTCAGGTGAAAGAGCCGCCACCCGAGCCGCACCGGCCAGGACAGGTTGCGCGGCGGTGTTCGGTGCCGATAGTAGATCGTGTCGTGCAGGGTGAGGATGAGCTTAAAGGTGCGTCCGCCCGAACCGATCGTCTGCATGGGCGAAAAAACAACGTCGGGGCTGTAGCGGTTGAGTATCCTGGCGCTAAAAGGTTCCCTCACGGACGTGGGTGAGTGAATCTTAAGGACGGAGGCTCCCTCCGGGAGCGACCGCCGCTGACCCTCGTCGCAGATGAGGAAGGTCACGGGGGTGATCTTCGCGAGCGCCGCCCCCAGGGAGGCGGAGTAGCGGCTGATACCGTCGTGAAAATCCGTTCTAATATAACGGGCATCGAACAGGATCTTCATGAATTCGAGACTACCCGTCACCGCCTCAGTGTACAAAAAATTTAAAAGTGTACGGTCAGCGGCCACCACGGGAAACACAGGAGACACCTTCTTTTCTGTTTAGATAGATTCATGACGGATTCTGCCTTTGGTTTTAGTGTGCACGATCGACTGGCGGAATCCTCCGACAACGACCGCCCCTCCACAGCGGCCGCCCCCGTGCTCGGACGAACGGGCACCATTCACACCCCGCACGGCCCCATCCAGACCCCGGCGTTCATTCCCGTGGGCACCAAGGCCACGGTGAAGTCGCTGCTTCCCGAAACGGTGGCAAGCCTCGGATCACAGGCCGTTCTTGCCAACGCGTATCATCTTTTTCTTCAGCCCGGCTCCGACATTCTCAATGAGGCAGGGGGTCTTGGGGCGTTTATGAACTGGCCCGGCCCCACCTTTACCGATAGCGGGGGCTTCCAGGTGATGTCGCTCGGTGTGGGGTTCAAAAAGGTGCTCTCGATGCAGTCCGACGGGTTTCAATCCGACGAGGTGATTGCCCCGCAGGCGGCCCGGCTTGCCCAGCTTGACGATGACGGGGTCACGTTTAAGTCTCACCTCAACGGGGATCTGCACCGGTTTACTCCTGAGGTGTCGATGCGGGTTCAGCACGAGATTGGGGCGGATATTATTTTTGCCTTTGACGAGTGCACCACGCTGCTGAATACCCGGAAGTATCAGGAACGCTCGGTTGAGCGCACCCGCGAGTGGGCAATCCGCTGTCTCGACGCTCACGATGCCCTCACGCAGCAGCGTTCCCATCGGCCGTACCAGGCCCTTTTTGGCGTGGTGCAGGGTGCCCAATACGAGGATCTGCGAAGGAGCGCGGCGCGCGGCCTCGCGGAACTCTCGGTCCCCTCCTACGACCCCACACACGATGACGGGCACGGCGCGGGCAGGCGCGGATTCGACGGGTTTGGCATCGGTGGCGCTCTCGAAAAGTCACAGCTGGGAACAATTGTGGGCTGGGTAACCGAGGAGCTGCCCGAGAATAAACCCCGCCACCTCTTAGGGATCAGCGAACCGGATGACCTTTTTGTCGCCATCGAAAACGGTGCCGACACCTTTGACTGCGTGGCCCCCTCGCGACAGGCCCGAAACGGCAGCATGTACACGCCCGCAGGGCGCGTCAACGTGACAACCAGCAGGTTTCGGCGACACTTTTCTCCGCTACAGGATGGCTGCGGCTGCTACACCTGCACCCACTACACGGCGGCCTATCTGCACCACCTTTTTAAGGCAAAGGAGATGCTGGCCTCCACACTGGCCACCATCCACAACGAGTTCTTTATTGTGTCGCTGGTGGATAATATTCGCCAGAGCATCGGCGACGGCACCTTCTACGAGTTCCGCGACGACTTTCTTCCCCGCTACTACGCGCAGAAGAGGGCTCCACAATCGCCGGTTGCCGTTGTTGCTCGGTGAGCAGCGGGGAGATCTCCGCACGTTAAACATACTTTAATGAAACAGGTCTCACTGTAGCCAAACTGCATGTAGGACCCGCGGCAATTGTTGTGAGAAATCTTACTATTATTGCAATAATATTTTTTAATTAAAGAAGAGAAATAATCTTCGTATGCTATTTTTTTTGAGCATTGACTTCGCTATCTATCGAAATATATGATGAATTTTATAACCCATAATAATAAGTATGAATCTAATAAAAATTTTGACTACTATATGATGATAGATTATTTTGGGTGGTAAAAGTTAGCATATATTTCAAACATCGATCATCGGAGAAGAAGATGAGAAAAACGCTAAGATACATCACAGCTGGAATTGCACTCATATGCAGTATTGGCTTAGCCTCACCCGCAATCGCCACACCAACTATACCAGTTCAGCCAACAACCGTAGAGAACACAAACACACCTTATTCTTGCCAAGAAGAGTCTGAGGGCGCTAGCGGCGAAGTTGTGCTTGCCCTTTTCTACGGAAACGTCAGAGTAAAAGTAAAAAATAGAACTTTCGTCGGGCATAGCGGTGGTTTTGGGATAGGTGGCGGATATACCATTGGTAAAGTGTTCGCACACTGTGGATTCGACAATCTATTTAGCAACACGAAGTCCTTCCAAGTGAATAATGCAGCTGGTGTTGTAAATATTCTCTTCTATGGGCCAGGAAGCCAGCTTCTTGGAACCTTTGTCGGCGGCAACATAGGCCTCGGTGTGGGTATATTTGGCGGTAGTGGCGATTGGAACAACTAATCGCTTAAGAGGGCTCCACAACCGCCGGTTGCCGTTGTTGCTCGGTGAGCAGCGGTGAGGACAGCGGAAGTTAACATATTAGATGAAACCGGTGTCGCTGTAACCGAGCTACGCGTGAAATAACCTCGGGCTCCAACGTGTGAAGCCCGAGGTTATTATCTTTTGGTACGGATAGGGCTATTTCTTTTGAGCTACCTCATCCGTTAGGTGAGCCGGAAGGGGTGTCGATGAGGTATCGGCGACGTGCTCCTCGGTGAGGACACCCTTGTAGAGTGCAACCCCGGCGATACTGCCAGTTAGTGCGGATCCGATGGTGAGGACATCAGTAACCGGGGCCATCTCTGTCGGAGCTATTACACTATCTGCGGTGGTGAACTTTCCTTTACTATCAGTCTCAGGCTTTCCGCGGCCCACACTCCGTGACAGTGGCTGTAGCTCTGAGAGGTTGCCTTTGGCCCGGTAACGCAAGATCCGACAACACAGAACTGCCACTGACCTTCCTGCGTGGTGCCCAAGCTAAACGGAGAGGCCTCGGCTCCCGATTGAGAGAGTAGCGTCTGGCCCGCCGTTTTGGAGAGCTTTGTGCGTACCGACACCGCAAACGAGGCTGCGGGATCAATCGTAACCGGATCGCTGTGTGTCGCGTTCTGCTCTTTCCCATTAAATTTTATTACCGGGACTTCGCCTCCCGCGCTATCCAAACCAAGCGGTGCAGCGTTCAATGCTTCACCGTCGAATAGGTAGGTCACGCAGCTGGGCATCGTCCTCGGAGACAACCCATGCGCGTGCAGCAGCATTCTGGACGGTCTGCTGAATCCACGTATCCGCATCGTCCAGACGAGTTGCGTATGCACCGTTATTGGTGTCATGGGTGACGCTGACGCAGTTATTTTGCCAGGAGCGGCTGTTCAACGCTAAAAGGGTGTCATCCGAGGTGCGAACGCCCGGCGCACCGCTGTCCCCCAGACAAAGCCCGGCATCGGTGTTCCCGATCACAGCAACTTCGCGAGCATCAAAACTACCCACGGTGAACGGCGCTGTGTGGGGCTGTTTCGGAAGCCACTCGGTTTTGGTTCGCCTGTAGCCGGTAAAATCGACCGTTTCACCCGCAATGGGAGGAGTCGTTGCCACGGTGAACGGTTCGGCCTCAAATATCGGTATAAGAACCCGAACCAGGGCGAGGTCGCGGCGGTCATTCCGCGGGTATCGCTTCACATCCGTTACAGGAATACCGCGGTTTTCTGGCCAGGACGCCTCCATTTATCAGCACGACAAATACACACAAAGAGAGGATGCGGTGGGTTGCAATCACGGACGGGTAACCCCGTTATCGCGCCTACACAAGCTTATCCCGTGCTTACCCCTCGCGGCGGCGAACAATCGCAACCACGCGGTAGGTCACCGGAAGCGCCACCACCTCAACGGCCACCTTCACGAGGTATCCGGTGATGACGTAGTTGAGAAACTCGGCACCCGTGATCACGCCGTAGAAGGCGACGGTGCAGAAAACCAGGGTGTCTGCCAGCTGGCCCACCACGGTGGAGCCGAGCACCCGCGACCACAGACGGCCGCGGGGCATCCGCTCTTTGAGCCACACCAGCAACCTGGCGTTGATGAGCTGTCCCGCGACAAAAGCGGCCAGGCTGGCCAGCACGATCCGGGGAACAAACCCTATCACCGCCTCGTACGCCTCCTGGTTTTCCCACCCCTCGGCGGGCGGAACAATCTGAACAATAAGGAAGGTGAGCGCCGCAAGCACCGCACAGACAAAGCCCCAGAAAACCGCGCGTCGGGCAGCTTTCCAACCGTAAACCTCGCTAATAACATCGCCCAAAATATAGGCGAGCGGGAAAAGAAACACCCCGCCGTCCAAGACCAGGGGGCCGCTCTGGATGAGCTTCACAGCCGCCACGTTTGAGATCAGGAGCACCACGCAGAACAGGATCATCAGACCCGTGTAAGGGCTTTGGGGCGGCGTCACAAACCGCGGGGCGGCATCCCGTGGCGGATTATCGCGTACCGCGTCACCCTGTGACGGGGTGGTGCGCGTGCGATCGGCGTGGCCCGCGTGACCAGCGCGATCGGCGTGGCCCGCGTGACCGGTGCTGTCGGCGCCCACGCTATTCCGCCGCCGCAAGCTGTCCACAGGCCCCGTCGATTTCCTTGCCGCGGGTATCGCGCAGGGTGGTCGGGATTCCGGCCCGCACCAGTCGATCAACAAACTCGTCCGCAACCGCGGGGTCGGAGGCCGTCCACACCGAGCCGGGGGTGGGGTTCAGCGGAATGGGATTTACGTGAACCCAGCCGCGCCCGCGTTCAAGCAGCTTGGTCGCGAGCAGGTCGGCGCGCCATCCGTGATCGTTCATATCCTTGATCAGCGCGTACTCGATGCTCACCCTGCGGCCGGTCTTTTCAAAGTAGTTGTAGGCCGAGTCGAGGGCCTCATCTACTTTCCAGCGATTGTTCACCGGAATCATTTCGTTGCGCAGCGTATCATCGGGGGCGTGCAGGGAGAGCGCAAACGTGATGGGCAGGTTTTCCTCGGCCAGCTTGAGGATACCGGGGACCAGACCCACGGTGGAAACGGTGATATTCCGGGCCGACATTCCCAGGCCCTCCGGGGCCTCGGCCACCATCCGGTGCACGGCAGCCATCACCCGCTTGTAGTTGGCGAGGGGTTCACCCATTCCCATAAAAACAATGTTGGTCACGCGTTCCTGATGCTCGGGGGCGGGGCCCTTGCGCCCACCCAGGCCGCCCTCAGCGATGACCCGATTGGCCCGCACGATCTGGTCGAGGATCTCTGCGGTTGACATGTTTCGGGTGAGCCCCGCCTGACCCGTGGCGCAGAAGGGGCAGTTCATTCCGCAACCGCACTGCGACGAAACGCACAGGGTGATTCGCCCCGGGTAGCGCATCAGAACGGACTCCACCAGGGCCCCGTCAAAGAGGCGCCACAAAAACTTAATGGTATCGCCGCGGTCGGTTTGCAACCTCTTAACCTCAGTAAGAAGCGGTGGTAAAAGCTCGGAGGCAAGCTCCTCGCGCGCCGCCGCCGGGAGATCCGTCATCTGGGCGGGGTCGCTGGTGTAGCGTGAAAAGTAGTGCTGCGAGAGCTGCTTCGCGCGAAACCCAGGATACCCCAGTTCTGTGACCTTCGCGGTGCGCTCTTCGAGCGTGAGATCGGCCAGGTGCATCGGGGGCTGTTTTACCCGGGGACCTTTAAACTGCAGTTGCGGGCGGCCATCGCTCGCAACCTTCTGGGTCCAGCCCTCGGCCACGGGCATGATCTGCGGGCGAGTCTTCGGGGAACGGGGCTTCGTCGAGCGGATTCCGGTGGACTGGGTTCCAGCGGGCTGCGTCCCGGCGTTCTGGTTTCCGGGAGAGCGGACTCCTGTCGAGCGGATTCCAGCGGGCTGAGTTCCAGTGAACTGAGTTCCGGCAGGCTGGCTTCCAGCGAGCTGCGTTCCAGTGCCCTGCGTTTCGGGAGAGCGGGCTCCGGTCGGGCGAATTCCGGTGTCCTGAGTTTCGGCTACGGGGTCGTGTTGCTGCACGATATGCTCCTCAAGCTTTTAATACAACAGAGGACCCCAGCCATTTTATGGTTGAGGCCCTCTGTTGTTAGTGCGACCAAAAGTTTTGGTCTAAAGTTTTACCAACTCGACTTGGTGATACCGGGCAGTTCGCCGCGGTGTGCCATGTCGCGGAAACGCACACGCGATACACCGTACTTGCTCAGTACACCGCGGGGACGGCCATCAATGGCGTCCCGGCTGCGCACACGCACCGGTGATGCGTTGCGGGGGAGCTTCTGCAGCCCCACGCGTGCGGCCTCGCGGCTCTCATCGGTTCCATTGGGATCGACAAGGGCCTTCTTCAGTTCCAGACGCTTCGCAGCGTAACGCGCAACGATCTCCTGGCGCTGCTTATTCTTGGCAATCATGCTTTTTTTCGCCATTTTTAGCGCTCCTCTCGGAATTCAACGTGCTTGCGCACTACGGGATCGTACTTTTTTAGTACGAGACGGTCGGGGTTATTGCGACGATTCTTACGGGTGACGTAGGTGTATCCGGTTCCCGCGGTCGAACGCATTTTAATAATGGGACGTACGTCCTGTGCCTTTGCCACTAGATCTTCTCTCCTCGTGCGAGTAGGTCTTGAACAACCGCCTCAATTCCGCGAGCATCAATTGTCTTGATGCCCTTTACTGAGAGCGTGAGAGTTACTTTGCGACGGAGCGACGGAACGTAGTACGTCTTCTTCTGAATGTTTGGGTCGAAACGACGCTTGGTGCGTCGGTGCGAGTGTGAAATGTTGTGACCGAAGCCGGGAACGGCACCCGTCACCTGGCAGACTGCTGCCATGATTATCCTCCATTAAATACCGCAGAACGAGTGTTCTGCCCAAGATCTCTTGTCGGCGCGGGCTTCCCGTGGCCTTTACAAGCCTCAAGAAACACCCACACGATCCGTGCGGTGGTGTCCGCACAGCCAAGGGTTAACTTTACAGGCAAAATCACATATCTCGCAATGTCACGAAGCAAGTTCCCAGCTATTGCGACCAATAACTGACACCCCGTACATCTACAGGCCAACATCACCCGCCACACCCACCCGGCAAAACAAGCCCCCTGCCCCTGCATGTCATGGTTCGACCGCAAAAGGCATTATCGACCAAAAACGGGTCGCTCCCCACCGCAATTTTCATAGATTTTGCGACGGGGTGCGACCCGCAGAGATAAGGATGAGTGGCTAATCATCACGTTTTAGCAAAGACCGAATATGGTCATCGCTTTCACGCTTTATAAATTATGTCCCCCAGTATTTTCCTCATGAGTTTTACAGTGTGATAGCCGTTGACGGGAGCGGAGTTCCTGCGCCGTGCCCGTCACTGTTGTGACACCGACACGGACAGGTGGCGATCCTCTCGCCCACCTCTACAAAAGGCATTGAACTAGCACACGTTTCACGCGCATGAGGATGTTGACACATGGTTTCAACTGAAACGGGATTTCGGTTGCGCCTCTGCATCAGAATCCTGCTCTTTTCCCCGGCGGACGCTGTGAGCGTCCACAGTTTTACCCTGACGATATCTCCGACCTCGTCAAGGCCAAATGTCCAGCACTTTGCTGATCGACTCGCTCCGAAAACCGTTTTTACTAAAAATTGAACGATGAGATAGAGCCCAGCGACAACTGCGGCACCGATAAAGAGCAGGACGATAATCAACGACGCCGACGCACCAATCCATACCGATGTTTATCATCGCTGTCCCAGCCCGGAACCTTTTCGTCAAGCCACGCACCGCGAGCCTCTTCCAGCTGGCCCTCCATCCGCAATTTACGCTGATGACTGGTCCATTTTCCTACCCCTGCAACCGTTGGTCGCGGGAACCCACCCGACTCTTCAACGTATTTCACTAGATCCTCGGCCAGGAGCATCCACATCTCATAGCCAGGAGCGTCTTTGTCGATTTCTGCCACTTTAATTTTCCTTAGTGTGTTTATGTATGAATGTGATTGCATCATTTGTGATGCGGACCCATTAGGAGGATTCGATATCTTAATCGGCATCGCCTCTGCAACGTGCCAAGATCCTCAAAGCATTTGCCTATGTGCATTCGATGGGGGGAGTCGAAAGCCAATCAGGGATTACAACTCATGAACTGTGCCCTGGATAATGGAGTCACCCCGGGCCACAAAGATCGCAAGCAATTAGGTATAAGCAAATTGTATCCTCATTCAGCCTTGATGCAATCACATATATTTCTTGTTGGGTCAACTGAGTTCACGTATTTTACTTTTTAAACATAAAAAACGTGCCCCCTGTATCCCCAACTACCTATTTTATGCGTTGATAAACAAAAAACTCCTGCTGATACTGATAATCAGCCCGAAGATTGCCGTGAGAATAGCGTGAACAATAAATATCACCCCTTTTTAAGCCGGGTTAATAATTTTGTTTTGATCCTGGAAAAACAATAATTTCACACCGCAAACCAAAATTTACAACCGGATATGCACTCAAAAAGCATAAATTCGGTATCCCATTACTTGCACTCAGTTCTTACTTCACGCTCTCCATCCCCATCACAAGCTTCAGGGAATCAGCGTGCAGTTATAACCTCCGCATTACCCTCACTGATGATTCAGCGCAGAAGCAATGGTCCAGATTACTGGATAGGTCACCAATCCCGTGAACATACCGTTGCTCGACGAAAAAGACGCGGTCAACTCAGTCGTCTGCGCGGTAACATCGTTCCAAAACAAAGACTCGTTTGCGTTTGCACTGGAACCGCCAGAGGCAACAAGCAAGATCTCCTCGCTTCCCACACCCGTAATGGTGTAACCGGGTGCTCCGTTAAACGTTGTTGCTCCTTCGGGGAGAGAAAAAGCTCCCCCGTGAACGTTCTGATCGCGGACAGACAGATTCACCCACTCATTAAAAACGATAGAAGAGAGGTCAGTAATCTGATTTGCATCCAGATTAATATCGTAGGGATACAGAAAACCTGCAAGCGGCCCCACATCAGTGATGCTGTTATTACTCAGATTCATCACCATCAGATACGGTGACTGCGTAAGCGGCCCCACATCCACAATGAGGTTAGAGGAGAGATCCACCAAAGACAGTGAAGAAACGTTGTTCAGGGGTGAGAGATCGGCAATGCTATTGTGAGCTAACCAAATCTGGGATAACTGAGCTTTATCGCTCAGCGCGGAGATATCTTCAACACCGGCACCCTCAAGCACAAGCGCCACCAGGCTATCCATGCCGGATACAAACCCCAGTGTGCCATCGGTGTTTCCCGCCGCGCCCAAGTTAAGATCGGTAAGCGAGATGAGGGTAGCCAATGGATCTGCAGATTGAAACGCTGTTCCTGAAAGCGAAAGGTGCTCCAACTGGGTAAGAGGGGACAGCGGGGCGAGGTCGGTAATCGTGCTGTTATTAAGATCCAGGTAGGTTACCTGAGTAAGGTCAGCCAAAAAATCATAGTTGTTAAGCCTCAGATTGTTCAGGGTAAGGGAACGCAATACTGTGAGCTCAGCAAGCTGTTCAGGGTTATCAAAACCATCAGAGGTCAGGGTGAGAAATAGGAGTTCGGGCAGTGTGGTCAGGGCAGAGATATCACGTACGGTGGAGGTCTCAATCTTGACACTCGCGAGCTGCGACAACCCACTAAGTGGCGAAATGTCGCTAACCTCAGAGAGTGGTCCCAGCTCAAAAACCCGCAGGTTAACCGCATATTCCATTCCTGCAATTCTCTGAGGGGCCGGAGAGTCGTCATATCCGACGCTAAAGTATTGAAGCTGTGCCATATCTCCCACCGTGATGGGGGTTGATACGTCTCGGCTTAGCAACTGATTGACCAAATAACTCAGGACGGAGTCTATTCCCTCAATAACACGGTCGGGATTATCAACAGCCCGAGACACAGAAGCTGGCACCAGAGGCTGCTCCCGCAGGTCACGCAAACCGTCCAGGGTGTCATTTCGTGTTTCTACCGCCGAACGAAAAGCCGCGTCGGTAGCTCCAGAAGCGATACCCATATTCACAGTGTGATCTCGACCTGTGTTCGGTAAACTGCGTGAGTCTCGGGTGTCGGTTAGATGAAAAGTCGCGACCTCCTTCGGAAGCGGCTGCGGTTGAGCAACAGCTTGGACGGGAGAGAAAGCAACAAGGGATAACGCCAGAATCAGGCCAGCCGCCACAGCGGCATAGACCGTATAGCGCGGACCTCTCCGGAACAGTGTCAGATCACGCGCTTTATTGTTCGATAACGATGTATAGATGTGCAGAGTCACGATAGCCTCATAACGATCGGGGAGATGAAGGGGAAACAGGGGGCGCAGACGAGGAGCACACACGACACAGCCTCACTCTGCAGACGAGAAAAACCTCGCTGGATAAGCTGTTAAGTTGTAAACCGGGGAGATGTTGCCCTCAAGTCTATGTGAGGCCGATATGCGACCACCCGCTCCCGAATAGTTTTCATCCCTCGAAGGATTTAGAAAACCACCACCGGGGCATGAGGCGGCAAGCTAAGCGCTACTGGCACGTCGAGAGCACACGCCTGAACGCTGACAACACGAAGAAAGACTCTCGCCCCCCCCCACCCCTTTTCGATAAGGCGTGGAAGAACGAGAGTCTCGTGCAGGTTTTTACCTCCTGCTTTTCGCGGGTAGAACAGCACCCCGCAAACGATGACGCAAGGCAAGCACCCCGCCGAGGACAATCAGCAAGGCTGCCCCCACTAGTTGCGAGGAAAAACCATCAGAGCCTGTATGCGCAAGCGATGCTCCCTCGTTATTCTTGCCTTTTTCCCCATTTGAAACAGATTGCCCAACGGGAAGCGCCGCATCAGAGCCCCCCGGAGTCCCCGGCTGTTTCGGACCCTCTGGCCCTTCGGGAGCCTCAGGGCTCTCCGGAACCTCAGGGCTCTCTGGAACCTCAGGGCTCTCTGGAACCTCAGGTCCTGGATCCGGCATCGTCGCGAACACCATAACTGAGTGCTCACGAACATCCGACCCAGCAGCATTCCGAGCCTCCACCATAAACGAGAACTCACCAGCCTCACCCAGAGTCCCTGAAATCGCACCCGTAGCCTCATCCAGTTCCAACCCCACAGGCAACGAACCATCCAACACCGTAAACGTCATCGGAGTAACACCCGTTGCAGTAACACTATGCGAGAACACCTCACCCACAACACCATTATCAGGATCACCCGAAGTAATCACCGGAACATCAGCCACAGCCCACACCCGAACTGAGTGCTCTTGCAGATCAATACCAGCCGGATTTCGAGCCTCCACCATAAACGAGAACTCGCCTACCTCTTCCAGCGTCCCCGAGATCAGGCCATTTTCCTGAAGCTCCAGCCCTGTCGGCAGTACACCCGCTCCTAGGGCAAAGATGATGGGCTCCGACCCGGTAGCTGTTACCGTGTGTGAATGATTTTCACCTACAACACCATCACCCATCACAGGAGAGGTAATCACCGGAACATCAGCCACAGCCCACACCCGAACTGAGTGCTCACGAACATCTGACCCAGCAGCATTCCGAGCCTCCACCATAAACGAGAACTCACCAGCCTCACCCAGAGTCCCTGAAATCGCACCCGTAGCCTCATCCAGTTCCAACCCCACAGGCAACGAACCATCCAACACCGTAAACGTCATCGGAGTAACACCCGTTGCAGTAACACTATGCGAGAACACCTCACCCACAACACCATTATCAGGATCACCCGAAGTAATCACCGGAAGGTCTGCTTTCTCCCACACACGCATCACATAATTCTGGACAATATATTCGCGCTCACTTGCTCCCAGAACCCAAATCCAAACCTCAAATTCCCCTGCTTCACTTGGCACACCAAAGATCACGCCACTACCTGGGGCAAAATTCAACCCAGACGGCAATGCGCCGTCTTTAATACCAAAGAGCACCGGGGGGTGGCCAATGGTTACTATTTCATGGCGATATTCCTCCCCCACGAAGCCGGGTGCTGGGGAACCCGAGAGAACCTCTAGTGGAGGCCACCCTGTGACCGTATGCTGTTGTGTGTCTACCCCAACATCATTCCGAGCTTCCACGGTAAACGTGGAGTCGCCGAGCTCTTCCCACACTCCCGAGATCACACCCGTGACCTCGTCCAAGACAAGCCCGGCAGGAAGTGAACCTTCCAACACACTAAACGTCATAGGCCCGCGTCCCGATGCGGTAATAGTGTGCGAAGCTTCCAAACCTACAGTGCCATCTCTCATCACAGGGGACGTAATTACCGGCTCCTCTGACAGCACTCGCATCAGGTAGCCACGCGTGTCTACCCCAAACTCATTTCGCGCCTCCAGCGTAAACGTGAACTCGCCGGCCTCTTCCGGGGTTCCTGCTATCACACCCGTAACCGCGTCTAGTTCCAATCCAGCAGGCAAGGAACCGTCAGACACGCCAAAGGTTACCGGATCAACCCCCGTCGCCGTCACCGTGTGTGAGAACGGGCGTCCAACCATACCGTCCTCAGGGTCGCCCGATGTAATCACTGGAGGCTCTTCGACAGCAAGAACCAAATCGTAGGACAAACTATCGTCGTAATCGCTGGACAGCCTTACTTCCTCAGCCTCAGCCGAGATGTTCTGTTTGTTGTCCTCGTTTGTTTTGCTCTTTAGCGAAGTTTTGTCGGCACTATCATCGCCCTGATCCTCTTTCGGAACAGAAACGGGCGGAGAGGGATACACCACCGACTCCGCATTTTCGGTAGCGTCTTGTTCCAGAACAGCTGCTTCGTAAAGCGTGTCCATCTTCGAGGGCATTTCGTAATCCAAAAAGGGCAGAGAAGGCCTGCGCACCCGGCGCAGTTCCCGTGCTAAATGCAACAAAAAATAAGGAAAATACGAATATGCCAGCTTTATAGAAAAGGCTTTTTTTCACCACAGTGACCCCCAATAATTCACACTAATATATACTCAGTCTTACTAAGCTACATTCATATGGTATTTGGCAAAGGCTGAGCAAAAGCCGATGTTTAAGCTTCAAGAAAAGAGATATTTTAGGCATCTATTTTCGAGACAATGCGCGAAAACGGCCCTGCGACACTGGCCTTTAACCCAGCCAGACACCCCCGATCCACCCCTTATTTAGTGGACACTACTTACGGAAAGTTAACAGAAAACAACTAGGATACATCAAGGAAATAACCCCGTGTCCACCGGTGCGCACCCGGAGCAAACGACATCCTTATGATGGATCACAGATAAAAAGAAAACCTCAATCCACTAGTGAAGCTGTGGCATATTATTACCTCATTCATCGTGTCACGGTTTCCATCAGCTCTGCGCCGCAAGCTCCACTCGAAGAATGTGTTTGGTTACTTTACCGGAGGGGTTACGCGGCAGCGATGGACGAAGAACCACCTCCCGGGGTATTTTGTATCGGGCGAGAAGAGGGGTCAGAAAATCCCGCAGTTCCTGTACTTCAAGAGATTTATCGGGCTGTGTGACCACAACCGCAACGATCGTTTCACCCCACTCGGGGTGCAGCCTACTGATAACGGCAACATCCTGAACGTGCGGATGCTGACGCACGCTCTCCTCCACCTCAAGCGAGTACACGTTTTCACCACCCGTAATAATTACATCTCGCAGGCGATCAACAATAAACATGTAGCCGTCGGAATCTAGTCGAACTACATCACCCGTGACATACCAATCATCCACAAACACACCGGCACTTGCCTCTGCATCACCCAGATATCCCAGCATCCTCGTATCGGAGCGAAGCCAAAGTTCACCAACCTCGCCGGGACGAGCATCCGTACCATTTTCTGTAACGACTCGAGAGTCCACACCGGGCATCCCCGCCGACCCAATCGAACCGGCCTTGGACTCTTGATCCTCAGGGCCAAGAACGGTTCCCACCGGGCCCATCTCGCTCATGCCGTACACCTGGTAGAAAGCACCGGATCGATAGGCCCCTCTCATCGTGCGCATCATCCCGGCGCCCACCGGCGCGCCACCCACTACCCACAGCCTCATACTTGATAAGTCGTAAGCCATCGGATCTGAAACCCACTCTGAGACGGTTCGCAACGGAGCCAGATATGCTATGGGCGCACCAAAGAAAACCGTAATCTTTTCGCTCTCGACCACCCTCAGAAACTCGCGGGGTTCGTACTCTCGCAAAAGCACGCTCGTAGCCCCCATGAAGATCGCGGAAAGAAACCAGTTGTTCAGGGGCGAGGCGTGCCAAATGGGCATGGCAAGGAGCAGTCGGTCGGTGGTTTTAAACCCCACCGCAGGAACCGTGTAGGTGGGCACCGTGCTCAGACCACGATGTGTATGCACGCATCCCTTGGGGTTGCTCGTTGTGCCGGAGGTGTAAAGAATCTGCCCAATCTCCGACTCCCCCACAGAAACACCAATCCAGGGAGTGGCGGTCTCCACAAGAGCGTCAAAGTCCCTGCTCCTCCCCGCGGCGGCTATGCCCGGACCTACCCCATCCACTTCATCAGCACCCTCCGTGACCAGGCGAAGAAGCTCCGGGGCAGCCTCGGCCACAACCCCCTCCAGCGCGGCATCAACCACAACAGCCACCACAGCACTGTGTTCTAGAAGGTAACGAACCTCCGTGGCCGCAAGCTTGTGGTTTACCGGCACAAGTGTGATACCGGAGCGCCACAGACCAAAAGCTGCGATCACAAACCCCGGGGTGTTGTAGGTCATCACGGCTACTCGATCACCCCGCGTGATGCCAACATCACGAAAAACAGCGGCAGCCCGCTGCGAAGCTTCTACCAGCTCGGAATAGGTGTAGCGCCTCTCCCGATAAACCAGAGCCTCCTTGTGTGGAAACTTACGTGCGCTGCTCTCCAACATTGTGCTCAGATTCATCTGGGTGCTCCTCTAGTTCAACGTCGCTGTTGTGGTTGTGGCCTCTTGCCACAATCAAAGATTCCCTTGCATCAAGCTGCAGCACCCATCCCGGGTTAGCCGCGCTTCATTTAAGTATTGAACCATGGTTCAATGTTCCTGGGAAGACTTTTTTCGCGCACGCCCACCGGGCTCGGCAGGAGATACCATGACACACAGAAGTGCGGCATCCACCACAGCAATCAGCCATCCGTTGCCAAGAACAACCCACACGGTACACAACCAGGCACCGCCGCGCCATAATCTTAATGAGTTTCAGTCGTTTCCCGTTCTACACGAAACGGTAAAGACCTTCGGCGCGGAGTGGGCAACAGGGCACCTCACCGAGGTTGGAGACCTGGTGGGCAGCGCTCAGTTTCAGGAGGATTCACGCCTGGCCAACACCCACACCCCTACACTCAACACCCACGATCGGTGGGGCAATCGCATAGACGAGGTCGAGTACCACCCCGGCTATCATCGCATCATCGGACAGGCAATCGCGCACGGAGCCCACACTTCGGCGTGGGCAGAGCCCCGGCCGGGTGCCCACGTTGCGCGGGCCGCGGTGTTTTCGCTTTTTGCGCAGGTTGAACCCGGACACGCCTGCCCCGTCTCCATGACCCACGCGGCGGTTCCCGCGCTCCAGCACGAATCTGCGCTGGCCGGGCTCTGGCTGCCCCGACTCTATTCGCGGGGGTACGATGCGGAGCTCACCGCACCAACAGAGAAGGTCGGGGCACTCCTTGGCATGGCCATGACCGAGAAGCAGGGCGGCTCCGATGTGCGTGCCAACACCACCCGAGCGGTGTACGTGGGAAGCACGGGGGGCGTTGAGAGCTACCTCCTCACCGGCCACAAGTGGTTCTGCTCGGCCCCCATGTCAGACGGTTTTCTCGTGCTTGCCCACGCCGAGCGGGGCGGGGCAGAGGAGGGCCTCTCCTGCTTTCTGGTGCCGCGGGTGTTGGAGGATGGAACGCGCAATGTGTTTCGCATCCAGCGACTCAAAGACAAGCTAGGGAACAAATCTAACGCGTCCAGCGAGATTGAGTTTGACGGAACCGTGGGTCACCTCACGGGTGAACCCGGCAGGGGGATTCAGACGATCATCGAGATGGTGGCGCGCACCCGCCTCGACTGTGTGCTGGGTAGCGCCGCCGGTATGCGGCAATCGGTGGCGGAGGCCCTGTGGCATGTGCGGCACCGGGCGGCGTTTGGGCGCACCCTCGTCGATCAACCCGCCATGACCTCCGTGGTGGCGGACCTGGCCCTCGAGTCCGAGGCGGCCACCATCACCGCCCTGCGATTGGCCGCCGCTCATGAGAGCGAGGCGGATCTTTCGGAGCGGGCGTTCCGGAGGCTCGCCACCGCGGTCAGCAAGTACTGGATTTGCAAACGCGGACCCGGTCACGCGTACGAATCCCTCGAGTGCCTGGGCGGCAACGGATACACCGAAACATTCCCCCTCGCCATGCGCTACCGCGAACAGCCCGTAATGGCCGTATGGGAGGGGTCGGGAAACGTTATCGCGCTCGATGTGCTGCGCACCATGCGGCGCGAACCCGAGAGTGTGGAGGCGTTTGATGCGGAACTCGCCCGGGTGTGGGGCGAGAATCCTCTTCTTGACGAACACATCGCGGCAACACGTCGGCTCATCGGCGAGGTGGGTCAGGCCGATGCGGATGTCGCACAGGCTCAGGCGCGTCGCCTGACAGAGATGATGGCCCTGGCGCTACAGGCCTCCCTCCTGGTGCGCTACTCTCCCCCGGCCTCGGCAAGCGTTTTTATCGAGAGCCGGCTGGGGGACGATCGCGGATACCACTACGGAGTGCTTCCCCGCGGAGCGGACACTCACGCGATTCTCACGCGGCACTGAGCGCTCGACAGGAACCAAACGCACGCAAATCGGCAGCGAACACGCGGGCAAGAAAAAACGCTCAATAATAAGGGAGGCTGCACCAACCAGATCGTGCAGCCTCTCTTACACTCCTAGAGCGTCTGCTGAAACGGATCGAAGTCAAGCGGGAGCGTGGGAACTCGTTCCACCCGGCTTTCCACCGACACAAACTGACCCGTGGAGATCGACTCCTCAATCCCAATCATGGCGTCGAGCACATGCAGGCCCAGCTCACCCGTTGCAATGTGGGGGCGATTAGCACGAATTGCCCGGGCCATCTCAAGGACACCCAGACCCCGCCCGGTCACCACACCCTGCTCCGGCACCGTCTCCCACTCGTTCACGATGGGGAAGCTAAACTCCCGGGGTCCTCGAGTAATTTTTACCTCACCGCTAAACGAGTTGGGGTCGGGAATCGACATGGTTCCCTCGGTTCCCGTCACAATCACCTGACCCATCGAGGCCAGGGGCGAGTCAAAGCTGAGCACGCTCTGCGACACCGCCCCCGACTCAAAGTGTGCAATCGCGGAGACGTGGGTAGGAACCTCCACGGGGAAGCTCTCCCCCGCGCGCGGCCCCACCTGCACGGTGCGGCGCTGCTGCGCTATCGATCCGACCGCGGCCACCCGATCAATCGAACCAAAGATGTGCACCAGCGACGCAATATAGTAGGGACCCATGTCAAAGAGAGGCCCGGCTCCCTGCGCGAACAAAAAATCGGGATTGGGGTGGAAAACATCGGGCCCAAAGTATTGCATAACGGTCTGGGCGGAGAGCGGCACCCCGATGTCTCCCCGCTCGATGGCGCGCCTCGCGGTTTGGATGCCCGGCCCCAGCACCGTGTCGGGGGCGACCCCCACCCGCTTCCCCAGCTGGTGGGCACGCTCCACCAGGGCCTGACCGCTCCCCCGGTCAACACTGATGGGTTTTTCCGTCCACACGTGTTTTCCCGCCTCGATGCTCGCGAGGGCAACCTCCGCGTGAACGGCGGGGATGGTGAGGTTCACAATCACCTCAACGTCGGGGTTAGCCAGGACATCCTCTGCCGACCCCCACGACTCAACCCCGTGTTTGCGGGCCTGCTCCTCGGCCCGCTCCACGTCCAGATCACCCACGCTGTGCACCTTCACATCCGGGAAACTCGTCAGGTTTTCCAGATAGGTTTCGCTGATCATCCCGGCTCCGATAAAGCCGATTCCCACGGGTGAGTTGCTCATTATTTCAGTCCTTTCTGCGAGAGGTAGCGGTAGCTCTCTTTGATGCCTTCAAAAATGTCTCCGGCGTATTGATCAAACTCGATCACCGCATACGCGTTTGCCGGGGCGGCGGCCAAGATGGCGGCAATATCCACGGCCCCCTGCCCGGCCGGCGTCTGGTCAAAGGGGTCGTCACCGAGGGGTCCGTCTTTAATGTGGAGCGCCGCCACCCGCGAGCCGAGGCTGCGTAAAAGCTCCGGGGTGTTTGCCCCGCCCACGGTGGACCAGTAGGTGTCCACCTCAAGAACCACCCGGGGGTCAAGCCGGTCGGCAAAAATCTCAAATCCGAATTTACCCCCGGACGAAAACTCCAGCTCGTGCGCGTGATTGTGATAGCCGACCCTGAGGCCAAAGCCCGCGGCCACATCCGCCGCTTTGTTGAGCGCATCGGCGGTGCGGTGAATGTCATCCACGCTCTGCCAGCGATCCGGCGCAACGTAGGGGTCAATCACAGTATCTGTGCCCAACTCTGCCGCAGCCTCAAAGGTTTTTTCGGGTGGCGGCACGGGAATCACCTGATCACCAAACTTCAGCTCTGTGGAGAGAAACGGGCCGTGGGCGGTGGGAACCGACAGCCCGTAACGCGCAAACCCCGCGCGCAACTCGGCGGCCCGCGGCACAAAGTTAAAGCCCTCCACGTTGCGCAACCCAATATCAGCCAGTTTGCCCAGCGTGCCGTCGAGATCGGCGTCAAGCTCCTCCCGAACCGCGTAGAGCTGTACCGAAATTTCCTGTGTCATGATCATCCTTTATCTATTGTTATGAAAGCTCGTGCGTTGATTCAAGGGAACCGACCAGGGCGGCACGAGCAGCACGCCTCTCGGCTTGAAGGTCAACATCGGGAACGGGGGCGGCCATGAGCAATCGCTTCGTGTACGGATGCTCGGGATGCTCCGTCACCCGCATCGCGGCTCCCTGCTCCACGATGCTGCCCCGATACAGCACGGCTATTCGGTGACTCAGGTGCCGCACCACATCCAGGTCGTGCGATATAAAGAGGTAGGAAACGCCCGTGTCACGCTGGATCTGCAAAAACAGGTCGAGGATTCTGGCCTGGGTGGTGAGGTCAAGCGCGCTTACCGACTCGTCACAAACGATCAGCCGGGGCTCAAGCGCGAGCGCCCGGGCGATGGCAACCCGCTGCCTCTGTCCGCCGCTGAACTCCCTCGGGTAGCGATCGATGCTGTTTGCGGGGAGGCCCACCTGATCAAGCAGTGTCGCCACCCTCTTTCGTGCATCCGCTCGCGCGGTTCCCTGCACGGTTATCGGCTCCGCCAGGATCGCCCCGATTGTCATCGAGGGGTTGAGCGAGGTGTAGGGGTCTTGGAAAACCACCTGGAGATCACCGCTGATCCTGCGCCTCGCTGCCCGGGTGGCGTGCGAGATGTCTTCTCCATCGAGGATGATTGTGCCGTTTGTGATGGGGGCCAACCCCAGGATGGCCCGCCCGATTGTGGTCTTACCCGACCCGGACTCCCCCACCAGGCCCAGGGTCTCGCCCACGCCTATGGTGAGGGAGACGTCCGACACCGCCCGAAACGGCCTGCGGCCAAATCGTCGCGAGCGATACTCCACGTCTAACCCCTGAACGCTGAGGAGTTCTGTGTGCTCACTCATGCTTCCTCCTCCGTCGCGTATACAGCATTCGCTCTAACCTCATCCGGGGAGCCGAGTAGGGTGAGGGGAGTTTTACCCTGCAGCATCGAGTTAAGCAGGTTCCTGGTGTACTCCTCACGGGGATGCTTCAGAATCTCGCGAACAGTTCCCTGTTCCACCACCCGCGCCCGCTGCATCACCACAACCCGCTCGCAGAGATCCGCAACAACACCAAAGTTGTGGGTCACGATAAGAACGGCCATGCCCAGGCTGCTCTGTAAATTACGGATCAGGTCAAGAACCTCCGCCTGCACCGTGACGTCGAGTGCGGTGGTGGGCTCGTCTGCGATCAACAGGTCGGGTTCGCAGCTCACGGCTCCCGCGATCAGCACCCGCTGGGCCATACCCCCGGAAATCTCGTGGGGGTAGGCCTTAAAAGTGCGCTCGGGGTCGGTGATACCCACAACCGCCAGGAGCTCCAGCGCGCGGGATCGAGCTGCCGCCTGCGACATACCCATGACCTTCACCAGTGGGCGGGTGAGCTGATATCCGACGGTGAACATCGGGTCCAGATTCGACATGGGTTCCTGGGGGATATAGGCGATCCGCTTTCCGCGAAGCGGTGCCAGGCGGGCCTCCGAGACGGCACCCGTGGTGCGGCTGACCAGCTCGGTGGAGTCAAACACGATGTGACCCCCGGCGATGTGCGCCGCGTCGGGGAGAAGCCCGAGGATGGAAAACGCGGTCTGGGTCTTTCCCGATCCCGACTCCCCCACCAGACCCAGAATCTCTCCCCGTTTCACGTGAAACGAGACGGAGTCCACCACGGTTGTGTGGGTGCCGTCAACCCTCGGATACTGAACGGTAAGGTCGCTCACCTCGAGGAGTCCCTGCATCGTCGGAACCTCAACCACCTCGGTTACCGTGGCCCCGTCAATCGGGGCGCGCGCCGCCCGCAGCATCTTATTGGTGGCGGGAGCCTTTTCGTCATCCTCCAGCGCGTCACGCAGGGCGTTACCCAGGAGGGCGTACGCGGCGGTGACCAGCGAAATCGCGAGCCCCGTCCACAGAAGCGGAAGCGGCGAGATAAACACGTTTCGGAAAGCCTCGTTGAGCATCGATCCCCACGAGGGAACCGTCTGATCACCCAGGCCAAGAAACTCCAGCCCCGCCTGCACCCCGATGGCGATACCCGCCACGAGCGCCGCCTGAATCACGATGGGCGCGCGCACCACGGTAAAGATGTGTCGACCGAGGATGCGCGAGCGCGAAAGGCCGGCCACTCGGGCCGCATCAACGTAGAGTTCATCCCGCACCGCGATCACGGAGGTTCGCACCAATCGATAAAAGCCCGGGGAAAGGATCACCCCAAAAACCGTCATCGAGATCCACACGCTCGGCCCCAGAGCGGCGGCGGTCGCGAGCAGCACCACAATGGCGGGGAGCGAGATGAACATGTTGGAGACCCACGAGGCAACCGAATCAAACCAGCCACCAAAGTACCCGGCGATCAGCCCCGCCGGAACGCCCACAACCATGGCAACCATCGCTCCGAGAGCACCGGCGGCCAGGGTGATCTGACCACCGTAGAGCAGGCGCGAGAAGATATCCCGTCCCGCGCTATCCGTTCCAAGGAGATGACCGCCTCCGGGGCCCGCCATAACCCGCGCCAGATCCGTGGAGTTGGGATCGAAGGGCGCAATAACCCCGGCAAACGCGCTGAGGATAACCGCAACACCAAGAACCACAATCGAGACAAGCCCCAGCGGGTTGCGCAGCACCCTGGCCACCAGAGGGGGCCGCTTGATTGCTTCTGAGAGACCCTCTACCGTCACCATTACACACGCACCTTCGGGTTGAGCCAACCGATCACCAGGTCAATCATCAGGTTAACCACGATGACCATGCACACGGTAAAAAAGACCACTCCCAGAACCACCGGGAGATCCCCCTTAAGGGTTGACTCCACGGCCAGGTACCCGATTCCCGGGAGCGCAAAGATCTGCTCCACGATCACGGCCCCACCCAGGAGCCCCACAAATTGCAGGGCAAGCACCGTGAGCGCGGGTGGAGCGGCCGAGCGAAGCACATGCTTCACCAGTATTTCGCCCCTGCCGAGTCCACGGCTCGTGAGGGTGCGAACGTAGTCGCGCCGCAGCACCTCGAGGAGCGAACTCCGGACCTGCTGCGCCGTGGAGGCAACCGTGGAGAGGGTGAGGGCGGCAACGGGAAGGATGAGGGAGAGCGCCCATCCCCCCACGTTTTCGTGAAACGGCACAAATCCCGTGGCGGGCAGGAGCTTGAGCTGGATGGCAAAGAGCGTTACGAGCACAATCGCCACGATAAAACTGGGAATGGCATATCCTCCCACGGCCAGAACCTGCACGGCGCGATCGATCCAGCCGCGACGAACGGCCGCCGCCATCCCAATCACCACTGAAAAAATCGCCGACAAAACGATGACAATAGTGACAATGGTGAGAGTAACGGGCAACCGATTAAGGATGGCCTGGGCAACGGGTTCGCTGGTGAACCAGGAAATCCCAAAGTCACCGCGAATGACCCCGGCAAACCACCCCAGAAGCTGACCAAGAATTGGCTGGTCAAGGCCGAGCTCACTCGATTTTGCCGCCACCTGCTCGTTTGTTGCGTAGTCTCCCAGAAGGTTCCGCGCAATATTTGACCCCGAGGAGAACACCAGCATAAAGGTCAGGGCGGATATCACCGCCAAGAGAACAATCCCGGAGAGCAGACGCTTCGATACAAAGGCAAGCATGTCTGGTGTCCTCCGCTACTTTGCGGGAGAGTAGTTGTAGATTGAGGGCACAACCTGCTCAACCTGGGTCTCAACCTTCACCGTGTCCTTGGAGTAGACAAGAGCGTCAACCCGGTACCACGGGGCAAACCAAGCCTGATCGACCAGGTATTGGTTCAGCTCCTGAGCCAGGGGAACCGACTCCTCCTCGCTCGCGTCACGAATCTCGTCGATCAATCGCGACACTTCGGGATCGCTTGTAGACAGTGCGTTAAAGAGCGCTTTGGGTGCGATCAACTGGTTAATGTTCACCCAGGTGCTCGGCTGGAAAAGCTGCATCCATACGATCGGATACTTGCCCGAGGTAACCTCGCTGATATATTCGTTGATCGGCACCTCAACCAGGTTGAGGGTGATATCCACCGCAGCCATCTGCTCCACCATCACCGCCGTGAGGGCCGGGTCGGCCACGCTGGCCGTGGGAAAGCTGACCGAGAACCCACTGGCGTATCCCGCCTCGCTCATGAGTGCTCGTGCCTTCTGCGGGTCATAACTGTAGGTGGAGTTCAGCGCCTCATCGTAGGCGGTGGCACCGGGGCCAAACACCTGGCCTGTTGAGGTGCCTCGCCCCTTTTGAATCTCCTGCAGGATCGCCCCACCGTCAACGGCATGGTTGATGGCCTGCCGTACCCGCACATCCGCAAGCGCCGGAACTATCTGGCCCTCCCGATCGTGGATAATGAATCCCTGCCAGTCCACCTGTGCAGTGTGCGGAACGAACCCGGCTCCCTCTGCCTGCGCCGCGGTTTTGGAGTCGAGCAGGGCAACGTCGACCTGGCCACTCACGAGGGCGTTGTAGCGGGCGGTGACGTCGGGGATGGGCTTGATGATAATTTTGTCGTACTGTTGCAGCTCGGGCTGCCAGTAGTCTTTGCTCTTAATATAGGTGTACTGCGAACCCACAACCGTGGAGGACTTGTCGAGGGTGTAGGGTCCCGACCCCACGGGATTCGTTTTAACACCCTCGGTGCCGATTACTGCGGGGCTTGCCATGAGGCCCGCCGCGTTGCTCAGGTAGCTGAGGAGTGCGGGGTCGGGGGCGTCAAGGGTGATCGTGAGGGTGGTGTCACCGTGCGCCTCCACCGAGGTAACCGCGTCCAGGGTGTGTCCCTGCGGCCCGTTTCCCGTACGGAAGCGCTCCAGGTTTGCCTGCGCGGCGGCGGCGTTAAACTTTTCGCCGTCGCTAAAGGTGACGTCGTCGCGGAGGGTCAACGTGAGAACCGTGCGATCCTCGTTGTATTCCCACTCGGTAGCGAGCATCGGTTCAAGGTCTCCGTTGGGAAGTCGCTGGATGAGGGTGTCGTAGACGGCCTGGTAAAAGGGCATACGGTGTCCCTCCTGAGCCTGACTCGGGTCAAGGGAGACCGGCTCGAGCAGAGATCCGAGCGTCAGGGTTGTGTTGCCACTCGCGCCGCCTCCGTCTCCACCGTTAGAGGAGCAGGCTCCAAGTACCAGTAGAGCCGCAGCTCCGAGTGCAACCAATGAACTTTTTTTACCTAACACCACTGTTAGCTCCCTGTTGATGAGTTTGCGAGTTCACACGCGTGGAGCTTCTGCGCACCCTGCGTTCACAAAGACTACACCACTTTTGACTGTTAATCATCATAAGATGGGAATAAATTAATGACTTATTCGCTTGACTAAGTCAAAATTAGTTCTCCGACAACAGATTACTTTCATCAAAAAACATAAGAATGCTTTAATTGAGGAATGCATAAGAATACCGTCGCCTTAAAACAAACACGGGTTAAAACCGGTGATCTCCTTCAGCTCATGCTTGACGGAACGGCCCGAACAAAAACAGAGCTCATCGAGCTCACGGGCCTTGCCCGGTCAACAGTAACCGGACAGGTTGACCAGCTTGTGAGCCTCGGGCTTCTGCGCGTGGGTGGAGAGTCTTCCTCCACCGGCGGCCGACCCCCCTCACGCTTTGTGTTTAATGAAAAAGCCAGCATCATCGCGGGAATAGACCTGGGGGCAACCCACGGAATAGTTGCTCTCGCCGATCTGAGCGGAACCCTGATCGACAGCGAAAGATCATCAATCCACATCACGGAGGGACCCCACAGGGTTCTCTCCTGGGCCACCAAAACCCTCACCAAGCTCCTCAGCAAGAACAACCTGACTGAGGCCTCGCTCGGCGGCATCGGAATAGGAGTTCCCGGACCCGTCGAGTTTTCCACGGGACGCCCCATCAGCCCTCCAATCATGCCGGGCTGGGATAAATACGATATTCCCGCCCACATCCAAACCCAATTTAACGTGCCCGTTCTTGTTGACAACGACGTTAACGTGCTGGCGGTAGGGGAACACAGTACCGTGTGGAAGGACACCAGCGATTTTATTTTCGTGAAGGTGTCCACCGGGATCGGGGCCGGAATCATATCGGGCGGCGCTCTCCAGCGCGGTTCCCAGGGTTCCGCCGGTGACCTAGGAAACGTTGCCGTCCCCTACAGCACAGACTCACCCCGCGATCCACTCGACCAACGAAACCTCGAGAGCATTGCGGGCGGACCCGCAATTGCCGCCCAACTCAAAGAGGCGGGACTCGACGCCGAGGGAAGCCACGATGTCGTTCAACTCCTGCAATCCGGCAACCCCGAAGCTATCGCGGCCACCCGCCAAGCGGGGCGGGAGCTCGGCGAGTCACTCGTGTGGGTCGTCAGCCTCCTTAACCCCTCGGTGATCGCGATTGGTGGATGCATCTCACGAGCCGGTGAACACCTTCTTGCGGGAGTTCGCGAGGTAGTGTACAAAAAGTCCATTCCACTGGCCAGCCAACACCTCACGATTGTGCAGTCGCAAACCGGCTCCCTCGCCGGAGCCCTCGGGGCCACCATCATGGTTACCAAACATATTCTCTCTCCGGAATATGTTGATGCACTGCTTGAAAAACAGGCGGTGGAATAACCAGGCGATCAGGGGGCTGCTGGAGAAAACCCCTCCAGCAGCCCCAGCCGTGTGGATGTTTTTCTGCGAAATAGCTCGCTAACGCTCCGCAGGATTCCGGCGACGCCAGAGAAGTATTCCCCCCACGGTCAGAAGTAGCGCGGTTCCCGCAACCAAAAGCTCCGTGTTCGCGGAACCGGTTTTGGCTAGGCTAGCCGAGTCCTCAGCGGCGGACGAACCCGTCACCTGGGCCGCAGCGTTCAGCACACCCTGATCGTTTGGCTTTTTCAACCGCTCAATTTCAGCCTCAAGCTCGGCAATTCGCAGTTTTAGAGCGTCTCTTTCTTCCGTTGTTGCCTCATAATTCTGTTTGAGACCGTCGAACTCTTCTTGTAATTGGGCAAGCTGAGCCTCGAGCTCAGCAACCCGCGACTTCAGGGCCGCGATCTGAGCCTCAAGCTCGGCAATCCTTGCCTCCAAAGCCACAATCTGAGCCTCAAGCTCCTGCTTCTCGGCCTCCAGGATCACAATCTGAGCCTCAAGGTCACTAATATCTCCCTCAAGGCCACTAACCTTGTCCTCAAGATGACCGATCTGAAGCTCAAGATCAACGATTCTTCCCACATGAGTTCGAACTTCCTCTGAAAGCCCCTGCTTCTCGGCCTCCAGGATCACAATCTGAGCCTCAAGGTCACTAACCTTACCCTCGAGCTCATCAACTTTGCCCTCAAGGCCACTAACCTTACCCTCAAGATCATCAACTTTGCCTTCAAGGCCGTCAACCTCTTCCTCAAGATTGCCAACCATTTCCTGTAGGTCCGCAACCTGATTCAAGAGTTCCTGCTTCTCGTCCTCTAGCACCGCAGTCTGGGCCTCAAGCTCAGCAACCCGCGACTTCAGGGTGTCTCTTTCCCCCGTTACGGTTTCAAGGTTCTGCTTCAGAGTGGCAGCTTCTCCCTGCAACTGGGTAATCTCGGCCTCAAGCGCCTCAACCCTTCCTTGCATAGCCGCAACCTGATCCACAAGCCCCTGCTTTTCACTCTGCAATTGCGTAATCTGAGCCTCAAGCGCAGCAACCCGTAACCTCAGAGCACCGTTCTCTCCCGTTGCTGTCTCAAGATTATTCCTCAGGTTGTTGAGTTCCCCTTGCAGCTGCGTAATCTGAACGTTAAGTTGGGCAATCTCTCCCTGCAGAGCCACTACCTGATTCGCAAGCGTTTGCTTCTCATTCTGCAATGTCACAATCTGATTCTCGGCAGCAGTGAGATTCAACTTCAACGTTGCAATCTCATCGTCTTTATTCGCATTATCCTGACGCAATTTTTCTATCTGAGCCTCAAGCTCTCGCTTCTCACCCTCAAGGACTGCAATGGCATCCTTGGATAATCCGGTAAGGTAGTCAGCTAGTTCCCCAATAGGACGCTTCTGCAGGTGAATAAGAATCGCTCCCATGGAGTTCTCGGTTGGGGTGTCAATAACGTGCCCCTTCATCTCAATAGCTATGGTTTCGGCGTGAGGGAATTGCGCCAAAACCAATATGTTTCGGATACCGTTTCCCACAATTCCCAAAGTGGTGAGGTTCGGAAGTTTTATCAGTGGCGCTAAGTCCGTAATTTTGGTTCGGCTTATATACAACGTATTGAGCTTGGTCAGCTTCACCACGGTTTTCAACGCGTCGTCCTCAACCTCCGTATCCGTCAGGCTGAGATAGGTAAGGTCGCTAAAATTCTCCAGGAACTCTACGTTCTTCGCCTTTGTGGACCACAACTCCAAGTGTGTGAGTTTTTTCAGGCCGTATATGGGCGTAAAGTCCTCAACAGCATTGTCCCCAAGAATTAGGTAAGTGAGGTTGGTAAAAGCTTCTAAACCACTAATGTCTTTAATGCCCGACTGTTGTAAATCAACTTTTGTGAGACCTAGCGCCTGCGCGACAGTGATTGGCGCATTAGCAGCCTGATTCAGCGCTGTATTCAGTCTTTTGCGAAGAGCGGGATCGGGAATATGTATCTCTTGTGCGCTCTTTAGATCTGTGAGATTTTGTTCTTCACCTATTGGAGGAGTCTGTTCAGCAGCGGCAGGCGCTGTTCCTAAACCCATCCAGAGTAGGCCTCCCACCAGCAGGATGCCCCCCCACCCTCTTCTTTAACATCATTTTTGTCCTTCTTAGCCTTGCATCGGAGTTGTTGTTAAAAAATGCGCGCCGAGGGCGCAGTGGGGGGTTATTAATCTAAATCACTATTTATTTTTAATAAAATCCATAATGCTTTAGATTTTTATGAATTAGGAATTTTTGCTCTCGCAAACACTGCTTGAGCAATAAAGCCAATGCAACCCTATATGAACATGAGTGATTAATCTATTTTCTGTACGGAAACGAAATATATAATAAGCTTCGACCTGAAGCTATCGTCACGTAAGCAAATCTTCCCTGTAAAAATATTGCTGAAATTTAATCTTTGATCACCTTAATCAAAAGCAAAAAATTTCTGACAGGTGGGTGTTTTATTCAAACCGGGACACATAACGCGTTCCTTAAAAATGTAGGAAGCTAAAGATAAACCCGACGAATAAACTTATAAAAACGGGTGAGGGGCTGTCAGACGGGAAATCCGCTGACAGCCCCTCACCCGGGCTATCGCCTCGCTATAGGTTGGACATAAAGCTCAGGCCCAACTCTTATAGCGAGATAAAGCTTATTGAGTCTCTGCTGGCCGTCGCCGAAGGCGAAGAAGCAGCACTCCAGCACTCAACAGCAGGGCAACTCCAGCAGCTAACAGTCCCCCAATATCAGAACCGGTTTTAGCCAGGTTAGCTGAACCTTTCGCATCCACCGTCGAAGCACCCTGCGGGGCTGAAACATCCGCACCCGTTGATACATTGTCCGAACCGGCTGCACCAGTGGCGTTTCCCGACGAGTTTCTCTCCTGGGCACCGTCGGAATTTTTACCACTCAAAGTCTTATCCAACTCAAGCACATTCTTCAGGTCGCTACCGGGAAACAGTTTTTTAAGCGCGTCTTCCAGTTCCTTAACTCGAGTCTTCAAGCTCTCAATCTCCTGCAGCAACTCATCTCGCTTTGTTTCAAGAACTTTCTTCTCGTCTTCAAGCGCCTTGATTTTTCCGTTCAGAGATTCCTTCTCACCCTCCAAAGTTGTGATCTTCTCTGCAGCCGTCGCGTCACCCTGAGCCTTCTGCTCGTTCAGTCGCTTAATCTCGACCTCACGATCCGCGAATTCCGATTGCAGCTTATCTCGTTCGCGTTCCAAGTTTTTGCCCGCAACCTCAAGTTGTTTATTCGTTTCCCTCAACTGATCGATCTTAGTCTCAAGCTCCTCGTTCTGCTCAGCCAAAGACTTATTCTTATCCTCCAACTTAGCAAGCTGCTCCCGAGCCTCCTTATCACCCTCAACCTTCGAATCCTGCAACTCCGAATATTTTCTTGAATCTGTTCTTCCAACTCTTCGATTCGATGCTTGGCACCCCTAAGTTCTGACTTGAACGCGTGTATCTCAAGGTATTGACTCTCAGCTACCTGGTGAATCGCTTGGTTTTCTTGCTGCAATCTCCCTTTTTCGATCTCTAAGGGAGCGGTAACGCTACCTGCATGTACTTTGAGAAGTTTGGCTAAATCCTCGATCGTACGATCCTTAGCCTGCAGGTATGCGTATGTAGCAATTGCGCTCAAAGAGTTCATCGGCAAAATCTTTGAGGCATCACTCAATATCTCTATCTTAAGAGGTTTAGTCTTACTAAGATCCTCCAGAACAGATATGTTATCGATATCGTTGTTTATTATGCCTAGCCTCTCGAGCCACAGCAAATCTTTAACTGCGCGAGATCTTTGATGCCGGTTTCACTGATGTACAGATCATGAAGATGTTTCAGTTCCTTCACGGTTTGCAGTGCAACGTCTCCAAGGTTCTGATTACCCGAGAGATTCAAGTGCGCAAGGTTCTTGAGGTTTGCCAGAGGCATCACATCCGTAATCTGATTACCCTGCAACTCTAAAAACGTGAGTTTTGTGAGGCTTGCCAGGGGTTTTAGATTCGTAACAGAACGATTCCCAAGGCTAAGCTTGGTGAGGCTAGTAAAGGCTTCTAGCCCAGAAATATCCTTAATAGCAGCGCCATTATTAGCACTAAGCTCCGTGATAGTACGTGCCTGATCAACAGTAATTTGTGCACTATCGCCCTGTCCAAGCTTGCGGTTCAGCAGTGCTCGCAGCACACTGTCGGGAATATTTACATTCTATATTCCCGAAGTTTGGGCAAAAGTAACTTGTTCCTGCGCTGGAGCCTGCTCAGCAGCAGCGGGCATTACCCCCAACCCCACACCGAGCAAACCGCCCGAAACAACTCCCCCCCCCATAAGAGTTTTTTAATCTTATTCATTATATTTATACCTATATCCTTGAGCATTTAAGTTCTTATTCAATGATCACTTGTGTATGCATCATGGAAAACAGGCGTGGGGGGGAACGGCCTTTCCGGTCATTGATATTTATTGAAGATATTCTTGTTATTTTTCCTGAACTTATAATTAGACTGGATAAAATATGTGAAACAAGATGCGCGATGCACAACAAAAGCAATGATAATCTATAGCACCCATAGTCGACAATGATTATCAGTAATTTTTAGGATTTTATAGCACAGTACCCGTGCGCCCGTTCACTCAGGATGAGGAATTCACGCAGGGTTCCCCGACACCAAACGCCCCAATACCTCGGTGAGTAGCCTAACCCCGCGTAGCGCATCACCATCACGCGTCAATTCCATCTCATTATGCGAGATACCCGCCACGCTCGGCACAAAAAGCATAACGGTAGGAACAACATCCTTAAGGTTTGTGGAGTCGTGGCCCGCAACCGTCATTACCTCGGTGTAGCTCAGGCCCAACTCACGCGCCGCCGAACGGGCCAGGGCAACCCCGGCAGGCGGGTAAGCCAAAAGACCCCAGGAGTGTGTGGGCTCCACCAAGACACGAGTGCGTGACCGGGCCTCGCACTCCGCAACGCGCACGGCAAGCATCTCCACCGCCCGGGCCAGCACGGCCTCATCCGGCGAACGCAGATCCACATTCATGGTGACCTCGCGGGCAACCGTCACGGGCGAGTTGGGAAGAACATAAAGTTCAGACACCGAGGAGTGTAGCCTGCCCGGCTCAAACTCCTCGGTGAGTTCGCGAACCGCCGTGATGATGAGAGATGCCCCGTACAGCGCATCCTGCCGATCCTCCATTCGTGTTGATCCCGTGTGCGATTGCGAACCCACAACCCGCACCCGGTACTTGCTTGCCGCCCACGTACGATCAACCAAACCTATGTTGATACCGCTGTCTTCGAGAACCCGACCCTGCTCGATGTGGATCTCAGCATAGTGGGCCACCTCGCTCAGAGTGGGGGCCGGGCCGTGTGCTACCGTCCCACCACCGAGCGCCTCAGCAACCGTCACTCCGACATGATCGCGGGTGGCCAGGGCCTTTTCAAGGGGAAGCTTTCCGGTAAAAACAGAACTCCCCATCAGGCTGGGTGCAAACCGGCTTCCCTCCTCGTTAAACCAGTTCACGACGGCCACGTTGAATTGGGGATTCAGGGTCTGGTCAGTAATCTGATCGAGAACCCGGGTGGCAGCATACGCTCCGGCGAGTACCCCGTATGCTCCGTCGTACCGCCCGGCAAGCGGTTGCGAGTCCAGGTGAGAACCCACCAGCACCCAGGGTCTCCCGGGCAGCAGCTCACACATCCCAAATTGATTGCCGATTGCGTCAACGGACTCGGTAAATCCGTGCCGCGCCAACCACCCGCTGAACCAGGCCCGGGTTTTGTGGTCCTCCGGCGTTGCGGCCTGTCGATCAACACCCCCACCGGGTGTTGCCCCACAGACTGACATCTCCGCAAAGTCTGCCAAGAATTGCTCATCCGTTAGCTTCATCTCCCACCCTCCTGATACCTGAAGACCGTCCATTACCTGTTGCCCGCACACTACCGCGCGCGAAGCCTCTCACTCCCCCACACCACCGCGCCACCCACCACGGTAGCCACCACCTCAATCCCGGCGATTTCGCCGGGCAAAACCCCTGACGGATCATCCGAGAGAAACACCAGATCGGCAAGCATCCCCGCCCTCACCGCGCCCTTACGCTCAGCCCACCCGGTTGCCGCAGCGGAACCAACCGTATAGGCAGCAAGTGCCTCGGCGGCGGTAATCCGCTCGTCAGCCCCGTACACAACGCCGTCGGGCGTAATCCGCTCGACAAACGACTGCATCACGTTAAGTGGTCTCCCGTAGGACACGGGCCGATCCGAGCTAGCGGGCAACACAGCGCCGCGCAGCAATAGGCTCTTTGCAGGGTAGGACCACCCCGTGCGCTCGGGTCCCAGCAGTGATGCCATACCGTCACCAAACCGGGTGATGAAGTGCGGCTGCGGAACCACGGCAATGTGGGCATCCGCAATGCGACCCAGCTGATCGGGCCGCACCACCCCTCCGTGCTCGATACGATTGGGAAGCGCCGCCCGTCCATACAGTTGCTGCGCCCGCTCAATGATGTTGATGGCGTGATCAACCGCGCGATCCCCAATGGCGTGTATTGCAAGCGCCCACCCACCCCCGTACGCCTCCAGGGCAGAACTCAGCAGATCCTCCTCACTCATCTGTAGGTAACCGTGGTTGTGGGGGCACCCCACATACCCTTCCGTCATATAGGCTGTGCTACCCAGCAGAGAACCATCGCTGAAAATTTTAACGGGGCCAACGCTGAGCCACTCATCGCCCAGCCCGGAACGGATGCCGCCCCCGAGCCCCCGCGCGAGCGGATCGTCCTGATGTCCAACAAGCGGTTGTAGGGCATCAATCGAGACCATGAACTGCATGCGCGTACTCAAAATGCCCGCATCCCGGGCACCCTGATACGCGGCAATTTCACGGGGACTGTGACCGATCCATCCGCCAGCGATTCCAGCATCCGTCACGCTTGTAATACCCTCGGACACGTAGTGGGTGGTGGCCAGATCAAGCGCACGCTCAATTGTTGCGAGAGGGTAGGGAAGCATCACTTTTTGCACCAGCTCCATCGCGGTTTCTTCAAGAAGCCCCGTGGGGCGACCCGACCGGTCGTGTTCAATAACCCCTCCCACAATCGGCTCCGAGAGGCCCTCGAGAAGAGCAAGCGCGGCACCGTTCACGGTATACGCGTGCCCCGAAGCGTGTTTAATCCATACGGGTCGCCGGCCGGATGCCCGGTCAAGTCTGTCACGATCCGGTTGTGCACCCGTGAGCAACGGGCTGAACCCGGAAGCGATCACCCACTCATCCTCGGCAAGGGAGGAGGCCGCCGCGTGAATCGTCTCGTAGAGTTCATCAAGCGAAGTGATGTTGCTCAGATCCGTTTCGATAAGTCCCAGGCCAAACCACACGCTGTGAGCATGGGCGTCGTTAAATCCAGGAGTAACGATCATTCCCTCGGCATCAATGATGCGGGCGGGTGACAGGAGCGCCGGGTCGGGGTCTACCGCCAGAATCACACCACCGTGCACCACCACGGAACTCGCACGGGGACGCGCCGAATCCTGGGTGAGTATGCGGGCGTTCACAATAAGAAGATCAACACTGAGCGTTCCTCGCGACGTTATTGGCATACTCCCCATTCAACCTCGACAAAATACCCAATTCAATGGCAAAAATACACCGATAAACACTTTCTTGTTATGCTTCTGCATAATTTTGGAAAGGCCAGCGCCCATGAAAACCACACCCCCGGAACCCACCTGG
Source organism: Lysinibacter sp. HNR (assembly GCF_029760935.1). NCBI lineage: Bacteria > Bacillati > Actinomycetota > Actinomycetes > Micrococcales > Microbacteriaceae > Lysinibacter > Lysinibacter sp. HNR. The sequence goes on from NZ_CP121684.1 coordinate 2,869,653, forward strand.
GATACCCTGATAACCCGACTCGACAGCGAAAAGAACGCCCTGGTTGAGGATTTTCTCACGCGCTTCATACGGTTCCACGGCTACCAACCAGGACTCGTCGACGCAGAGGATGTGCGGAGTACCGCCGTGGACACCATGGACATGTTTATTCTGCAGCTTGCCCACAAACCGCTTCCCGCCTCCCTGGCAGATCTTCCGCACAGGCTCGGTACCCGGCGAGCGCGGCAGGGGGTTGCCCTGGAGGCTTTTCTGGAGGCGATTCGAGTCGACTTTCGCGTTCTCTGGAAGGCCCTCAAACGGGTCGCGGAGCCGGACTCCCTGCACCTTCTGGTGGACAACGTCGAGCTTATTCTTAACACCGTTGAGGCCTATGTAAGCCAGGTGCAGCAGGCTTTTCTGGCGGAGGAAACCCGCCTGACCCAGGATCACCGACTCGCACGGGAACGCACCCTCTCGCGTCTCTTTAACAGTTCCTCTCTCGGCGATGCTGCCCTGCGTGATATCGCCTACACGCTCGGTGTTCACGAAGATTCAGAGTACGAACTCCTTGCCGTCACCGGCGAAAGTATGGCCGGGGTGGTGAACCTGTACCGCGAAGCTCCCGATGTTCATCTCTACGATCAGGGCAGCGCAATCATCGTTTTTCGAGAAAAAACCTCAATCACGGGATGGTCTGACACAAACACCGGTCTCACGGGCGGATACCGCGAACGGATACGGGGCCTCGCAGAAATTCCGGATGCAGCAACCACCGCCGTGCTGCTCGCGAGTACCCACGAGGGATTTGTCACCGTGGAGGACGCGTGGCTCACCATCGCCCGGGCACACCTGGAGAGCGCTATCCCCCGATTTAGCGAGGATGTTCTGGAAAATCTTCGCCAACGCACGCCCCACGAGCAGCAACGACTCATTCAGGTCGTGTGGGAGTTTGCCCGCACCGGTTCCGTCAAAGACACCGCACAGAATCTCTTCTGCCACCGCAATACGGTGATCAATAGGCTGCACACCTTTCAGGAGCTGACCGGGCTCGACCTCACAATTCCCGTGGATGCTGCCCGCGCCCTAGTCGTGCTGAGCGGCAGCGACTCACCGTGACCTGAGCGGCAGCGAGTCACCGTAACCTGAGTGGCAGCGGTTCAGCCCCAGCAACTCGCAGACAAGCTCACCCGCAACGACCCGGTAGCAACAGCTCGCGGACACCCCGGTAGCAACAACTCGACCCCGTTGTTCAATTGCACATCAGGCCCCCTTAATCTGGATGATTTGCGCCATTGTTCGCGCGGCACGCGTCGTCTAGGCTCTAAGACTAATCGTAAAGTGCACGTAACCCACAGCACCGGTTACTCAGAGACGAGTCCCACTCACCACACTGCACAGAGACGTTCATGAGAGGCGTACTTTTTACGCCCCGAAAGGTATAACACGGTGTCCCCCAGCAACCCAAAGAGCACGCCCCTCGACAATCACAAGGCCGCCGCCCGTCCCCTCACCACCGTCAGCGGCGCAGAAGCCGGAAAGATCGCCCGCGCAGCCTTTGTGGGAACCGCCCTGGAGTGGTACGACTACTTCCTCTTTGGCACAGCCGCCGCCCTTGTTTTTAACCGCCTATTTTTTACCGAGCTTGACCCCACCGCCGCACTGCTCGCAGCCTTTGCCACGTTTGGCGTGGGCTTTGCGGCCCGTCCGCTCGGCGCAATCATCTTTGGCTATATCGGTGATCGCTACGGTCGCAGACCCGCGCTACTCACCACCATCGTGATGATCGGTGTGGCAACCGGGCTCATCGGTCTCCTCCCCGACTTTGGCGCTATCGGGTTGGCGGCGCCAATCCTCCTGGCCGTTTTGCGCCTGGTGCAGGGCCTGGCCGTGGGCGGCGAGTGGGGAGGCGCAGTGACCATGGCGGTGGAGCACGCCCCCATCGAAAAACGGGGACGCTTTGCCGCGCTTGTGCAGGTGGGTTCTCCCGTGGGAACGCTCATGTCTTCCGGTGCGTTCTCGCTGGTTTTGCTCTTTCCGAGCGAAACCTTTGACGCGTGGGGCTGGCGCCTTCCCTTTCTACTGGCCTTTCCGCTTCTGCTGATAGCCCTGTGGATTCGTATTCGCGTGGAGGAGTCCCCCATTTTTCAGGACCTCCTGGCTCAGCAGGACACCGTTAAGGTTCCCGTTCTGGAAGTTTTCCGCCGCGCCTCCGGCCGTCTCCTCGTGGCCATCATGTCCGCGCTGCTCGGCGTAGGCGGCTTCTATATGATCACCACGTTTGTGACAAGTTACGGAACCAACACCCTCGGTGTTGACCGGCAGATTATGGTGAACGCCACACTCATCGCCGCGGTGTGTCAGATCTTTGTCACCCTCTACGCCGGGCGGCTCTCAGAAAAGTTGGGTCCCGGAAAGGTCACCATGTGGGGAGGCCTCCTCACGGCCGCAGCCGCGTTCCCCCTCTTTTGGATGATCGACACGGCAGAACCGGCGATGATTATCATCGCGATTTCCCTCGGTATCATGCTCATCGCGGTGGCCTATGCCGTGAGCGGGGCACTACTCACGGAGTTATTTCCGCCCCGGCTGCGCTACTCGGGAGTTGCCCTCGGCTACAACATTGCGGGCGCAACCAGTGGCTTCATGCCGCTGATCGCCACCGCAATGCTCGCCGTCTCGGACAATCGCTCCTGGGGTGCCGCGCTCATCCTGCTCATTATTGCGCTCATCACCGCAGCCGGTGGGGTGCTGGGTGAACGCCTCCGCCTACACGACAAACGCATCGTGGTGGATGATTCAAAAACTAGAACCTGATGATGTCGGCGGTCACCACACTCGCACTGAGTGGGTCACTGCTCACCTCTTCGGACTCCCACCGGGGAACTCGGGTACTAGTCCAGCAGCAGCGCCGGCTCCTCGATGACGCTGGCCACGTCGGCCACAAAGCGGCTGGCCACATCCCCATCAACCACGCGGTGATCAAACGAGGCACCAATCGTGGTCACAAACCGGGGACGCACCTCGCCGTCAACCACCCAGGGCTTCTGCTTGATCGTTCCGAGCGCCACAATCGCGGCCTCTCCCGGGTTCAGGATGGGGGTGCCGGTGTCCATACCAAACACACCAATGTTGGTGACGGTGATGGTTCCGTGAGCCATGTCCACGGGCTGTGTGCGGCCATCGCGCGCGGTGAGGGTGAGCTGCTCAAGGGCTTGAGCCAGTTGCAAGAGACTCAGCGATTGGGCTTCTTTCACATTGGGTACGATAAGACCTCGCGGGGTGGCCGCCGCAACCCCGAGGTTCACAAAGTGACGCACAATAATTTCTTCGTCGGTCCACGCCGAGTTCACCGTCGGGTTACGGCGAACCGCCCAAACAATGGCCTTTGCCATGATGAGCAAGGGGGAGACCTTGACCCCGGCAAAGTCGGGAGACGACTTCAGTCTCTTCACAAACTCCATGGTGCGGGTGGCGTCCACATCAACAAAAACGCTCACGTGCGGTGCTTTAAAGGCGCTGTCAACCATGGCGTTTGCGATGGCCCTGCGCACGCCCCGCACGGGGATGCGCTCCTCGCGGTCATCCGGGGTCTCGGGGGTCTGAATGTTGCGGAACACACTCGCCTGTGAGGCGTGGCGCACAACATCGTCTCGTGTGATCTCACCGGCAAGACCCGTGGCCTGAACAGTTGAGAGATCCACGTCCAGGTCTTTGGCCAGCTTGCGAATGGGGGGCTTTGCGATCACGGGCGCGGCGTGCGCGGCGGGAACCGAGTTCGGGCGTACGGGGGTGGCATGCCCCGCCCGGCGACGACGGCTTGATGCGCTGCCCGCCGTTCCGTAGCCCACCAAAACCGCACCGGGTTTCTCCCCGGCTGGGCTTTCGGTAACCGGGGATACCACCGACGCGGCACCGCCCTCCGCTACCGCGGCATCACGCGTTTGTGATGTCGCACCCGTGTCGTGTCCCTCGGCAGCGATGGTACCTACAACGTCCCGCTCCGCCTGAGCAAACTCTGAGCCGTGCACCGAATCAGTTGCCGCTGCGGGTGCTGCGGGAGCAGCGGCCTGGACGCCCCCGGGCGAACCGCTCACCGTAAAGATGGGAGTACCAACGGCTATCGTTGCTCCCTCCTCTATGAGTATCTTGGTGACGGTTCCCGCAAGCGGAGAGGGAAGCTCCACAAGAGACTTCGCTGTTTCAATCTCAACAACCACCTGGTTAATCTCGATCCGGTCACCAACCGCAACGTGCCACGAGACAATTTCGGCCTCGGTGAGGCCTTCGCCAACATCCGGCAATAAAAACGGTGTTTCGCTCATTGTTTACTCCTTGGGAGGGACTATAAAAACTCTAGTGGTTGGGGAAGAACACGCAACTAATACGCCAGAGAGCGGTCAACAGCCTCCAGGATACGATCGGCATCGGGCAAATACTGCGCCTCGAGCTTGGCGGGTGGGAATGGCGTGTCGTATCCCGACACCCGCAGCACGGGCGCTTCCAACGAATAGAACGCCTTCTCCGCAACGGTGGCGGCGATCTGGCTGCCCACGCTCGCGTTCTCGGGAGCCTCCTGGGCCACAACAAGCCGACCCGTTTTACGCACCGAGGCCAGGATGGTCTCGTAGTCGAGAGGAGAGAGCGTGCGCAGATCGATAACCTCGATGCTGGTGCCCTCTTCCTCGGCGATCTCGGCCGCGCGCATCACCATGGAAACCATGGCGCCGTGTGCCACAATCGTGACGTCGCTACCCGTGCGAGCCACCACACTCCGGTGCAGTTCCGCACCGGGTTCCGAGAGATTCACCGTACCCTTTTGCCAGTAGCGGCTCTTGGGTTCGAAGAACATCACCGGATCGTTACTGGCGATGGCCTCCTGAATCATCCAGTAGGCGTCGTGGGGGGTGGAGGGGCTTACCAGGCGCAGGCCCGCGCTGTGCGCAAAGTAGGCTTCGGGGCTTTCCTGGTGGTGTTCCACGGCCCCGATGTGGCCGCCGTAGGGCACCCGAATCACTACGGGAAACGTTTGTTTTCCCAGGTAGCGATTGGTGAGCTTAGCAAGCTGTGAGGTGATCTGGTCAAAGCCGGGGAAGATAAAACCGTCGAATTGGATCTCGCACACGGGCCGGTATCCGCGCATCGCCAACCCAATCGCGGCCCCAATAATGCCCGATTCGGCGAGGGGGGTGTCGAGCACACGATTCGTGCCAAACTCCGTCTGTAGCCCCTCGGTGATACGGAAAACACCACCGAGCGTGCCGATGTCCTCCCCCATCATCAGAACCTTGTTATTGTCCGCCATGGCCTGACGGAGCCCCAGGTTGAGGGCCTTGGCCATGGGAAGGTTTTGGATGTCGTGCTGCGTCATGATGCGTGGTTCCCGCCGTTTGTGGCGGATTCTTCGCCAAAGGATGCCTCGTACTGCGCGTGCCAGGCGGCCTGAGCCTCCAGGTTTGCGTGCGGTTCGCTGTACACAAAGTTAAACATGTGCTCCACGGGCGGCGGCTCTAGAGCCAGGGTGCGCGTCCTAATATCCGCCGCAAAATCTTTCGCCTCGGCATCCAGTTCTGAAAAGTAGGATTCGGAAACGCCCTGCGAGCGCAGGAATTTTTCGAGGCGGGTGATGGGGTCGCGGGCGATCCAGTGCTCCACCTCCTCCTGGGTGCGGTACTTGGTGGGGTCATCGCTTGTGGTGTGCGCGCCAACACGATACGTGAGGGCCTCGATCAGGGAGGGTCCCCGACCGCTGCGCGCATCGTCGAGGTGCTTCGACGTGACAGCAAAACCGGCCAGCACGTCGTTACCATCGATCTGCACGCTCGGCATACCAAATCCGGTTCCGCGACGATACAGTGGTGTGCGCGATTGGCGGCTCACGGGAACGGAGATGGCCCAGTGGTTGTTCTGCAGGAAAAAAACCTGCGGGGTTTGGTAGCTTGCGGCAAAGACAAAGGCCTCACTCACATCTCCCTGGCTGCTGGCTCCATCGCCAAAGTACACTATGGTGGCCTCGTCAACATCGGGGTTTCCGGTTCCCACCACGCCATCAAATTGCTGACCCATGGCGTATCCGGTGGCGTGCAGGGTTTGCGACCCGATCACGAGAGTGTAGAGGCGAAAGTTGCCGTTCTTGGGGTCTGTGGGGTCCCATCCTCCGTGGGCGACACCGCGCAGGAGGGCCGCAATTCCCATGAGGTCGATGCCACGCACCAGGCCAACGGCGTGCTCGCGGTACGACGGAAAGACGTGATCTTGTTTCTTCAGAGCGTAGGCCGAGCCGACCTGGCCGCCCTCCTGCCCGTGGCTCGGAACCCACAACCCCAACTGCCCCTGGCGCTGTAGGTTGGTGCAGGCCTCGTCAAAGTGACGGGTGATGACCATGTCGTGAAAGAACTGTTTATAATTTTCTTCGCCGAGAGAGTGTAGATAGGGGAGGTATTCCTCGTTGGCTGCGTCCTCGACGAGCTCCCCCTCGGGGTTTAAAAACTGTACCGGTGCCTCATCGTGTGTGGCGACCCGTGTGGCCGGGTTCATTGTGTGTTCCCTTTCGTGGCGTGAACGGTGCGGGCGCTGTGACCCTGTGGGAGTGTGCTGTAGATGCGCGCGGCCGTGCTCAGGATGGGAGCCAGGCTCTCTTCTTCACCAATCGATATGCGGATGCCCTCACCGCCAAACGGTCGAACAATCAGACCCGCCTCCGCAAAAAGGCGTGCGGCCTCCACAGTGTGCTGTCCGAGCGGAATCCACAGGAAATTACCCTGGGTGTCGGGAATGTTCCATCCGGCGGCGCGAAGGGCGGCAACGAGGTGATCACGGCGGCGAACGATTGTGCTTACCCGGCTCAGGAGTTCTTCCTCTGCCCGAGGTTCAAGCGAGGCGAGGGCCGCCTGCTGCGCAGAGTCGGTGACAGACATTGGAATACCCGCTGTGCGGGCGGCCGCCAGGATGCGCGCATCACCTATTCCGTAACCAATGCGCAGGCCCGCGAGGCCATACGCCTTCGAGAACGTGCGCAGAATCACCAGGTTGGGATAGCGAGCCTCACGAGAGGGTGCGGTCGGGGAACCGGCCGGTACTTTTAAGGTACTGTCCGGTGCCGCCGGAAAGTCAACGGGTGCCGCCGGGGAACTGGCGGACGAGCTTCCCCAATACTTTGTGCCATCGACGGCCTGTAGATCGGTGACAAACTCACGATACGCCTCATCCAACACCACAAGCAGGTGCGGAGGAACCCTCTCCATAAACGCCTCAAAGTCGGCGGTAGAGATGGCGTTTCCTGTGGGATTATTGGGTGAGCACAGCACAATGAGGCGGGTACGATCCGTAATCGCCGCGGCAATGGCGTCTAAATCATGAGAAGAATCCGGCCTATTGGGAACAGCAATTGGGGTGGCTCCCGTGATCACTCCCAGGCCGGGATATGCCTCAAAACTACGCCAGGAGTAGATGTATTCGTCTCCGGCCCCCGCAGCGGCGGCAACCAGCTGATACAGCAGCGAGACGGAACCCGCGGTAACGTGGACCTCATCTAGCCCCACCCCAAAGCGCGCGGCCAGCGTCTCACGCAGAATGGACACTGATGCGTCCGGATAACGGTTAAAATGGTTGCCCGAAAGAACACTGCTGACAACGGAGGGCAACGGTTCATAAGGGTTTTCGTTGCTGGAAAGCTTAAATCCACCGGGAGCGGGTTCGGCTCCCTGCACGTAGGGAGGCTTTGCAAGAATCTCTGCGCGCAACCGCACAGGGGTGTTATTCATGCTGGTCATCATATGAGTCTACCTAGAGCATATTCTTATGTTGGTATTGTTCCGGTGTCTTGGGTGTTGCACAAGCGAGACTATTCCTCGCCTCTTATTCAGGGTAATCCCTCATGGTTAATAGTGTGATGCCATCGTAGAGTGAACATATGTCATTTGTTGTGCGAATCCTGGTTAATGCGGTTGCCCTCTGGCTCACAACGCTCATCGTGGGGGGTAACGGTGATCACGGTGTGTGGCTCAAACCGATGGATGATTCGCCCGCCGGAGTTGCCTTTACCTTTATTGTTGTGGGGTTTATTTTTGGCCTAGTGAACGCGATAATCGGACCGGTGATCCGCATTTTATCGATACCCCTGTACATCATCACACTGGGACTCTTTGCGTTTATTGTCAATGGAATCCTCCTCCTCATTACCGCCTGGTTCAGCACCGTTATCGGGTTTGGCCTTAAGGTTGACAGCTTCTGGTGGGGTGTGCTGGGGGCTCTGATTCTCAGTATCTTCACCGGGTTGATCAGCCTGGTGCTCAGGCCTTCGCAGAGAACAAACCGCTCGTAAGTTATCCACAAGCCCAACAACAAGACACTCGCCATTGTGGTGTTCAACCAGAAACCCACAAGAACGAGAATAGGGCGGCGTCAGCCTCGCCAAAGCACTCGACTCCCAGGTGATTTCTTCTTGAATTTCTCAAAAATCTTGAACCCTGCCCGGTGACGTTCTGCCCGTCGGGGGAACTGGTCAAAACCCTCAAAACATCAGAGGAATAACAGCCAATCTTTCTACAGCAATTCATGGAGGAGGTTTCCTAAACACCACGCAGTGCGAGTAAACCATTATTATTTCGAATCTTTCACACCACAATACCGTCCGAACCAGCACCATGTCGGTGTGTAATTTAGAGAGAACTGCAGCACAATAGATACTGTGTCCAATCAAAATTCCACGAGCGATTCCACCTTCCGGGTGTGTTTTGTGTGCACCGGAAACATTTGCCGCTCACCCATGGCAGAAATTGTATTTCGAAATATTGTTACGCAAGCGGGCCTCAAAGAGGACATCAAAATAACCTCACGCGGAACCGGCGACTGGCACGTGGGAGAACAGGCCGATGCCCGCACCATCGCCACGCTCAAGGCTCGTGGTTATTCCGGTGAGGAGCACCGGGCACGCAAACTATCATCCGCCGATTTTGAAAACAACGACCTCATCATTGCCCTTGATCGTACACACCTGCGCGTACTCAAAGGGTTTGCACCCAACCAGGAAGCCCTCGACAAGGTTGAGCTTCTCATGTCGCTCGTTCGACAACCCGACGACGACCTCGACGTACCAGACCCCTACTACTCCGACGAGGCCATGTTTAACCAGGTACTCACCATGATTGAAGAAGCCTGCACCGCACTTTTCCAACAGCTTGAACCCGCAATTCGACGAAAGAATAACACCGCATGAGCTCGCTCCCACCCCAACCCCTCAGCCCCCTCGACGGACGCTACCGCAACTCCGTTGCCGGTCTCGGCGATACCCTCTCCGAAGCGGGACTCAACAAAGCCCGAGTACACGTCGAAGTAGAGTGGCTCATCTACCTCACAGACCACTCGCTCTGCGGTGCCACCCCTCTGCCCCTCGATAAAAAAGATGCCCTACGCTCCTTCGCCCGCGACTTCGGTCAACCCGAGATCGACGAACTAGCCGCAACCGAAGCGGTCACCCGCCACGACGTCAAAGCGGTCGAATACCTGGTTCGGGAAAAACTCACCTCACTCGGCCTCGACCACATCGCGGAACTCACCCACTTTGCCTGCACTAGTGAAGACATCAACAACCTGTCATACGGCATCACCATCCGCACCGCCGTACTCACAACCTGGCTCCCCAGGCTACAAAAAGTCATCGCAGAACTACACACACAAGCCAATCGCTACCGTGAACTGCCCATGCTCTCGCGCACCCACGGCCAACCTGCAACACCCACCACCCTCGGCAAAGAACTAGCGGTGTTTGTGTACCGTCTAGAACGCCAGGTAAAACAGATACAAAACACCGAATTTCTTGGAAAGTTCAGCGGTGCCACCGGCACATACGCGGCACACATCGCGGCCGACCCCACCGTAAACTGGCCAACCGTCTCCAAAGAGTTTGTCACCTCACTCGGCCTCAGCTGGAACCCGCTCACCACACAGATCGAATCCCACGATTGGCAGGCAGAGCTCTATGCTCGCATCTCACACACCAACCGCATCCTGCACAACCTCGCCACCGATATCTGGACATACATCTCAATCGGTTACTTCCGGCAAATTCCCGTTAAAGGAGCAACCGGTTCGTCAACAATGCCGCACAAGGTCAACCCCATCCGCTTCGAAAACGCCGAAGCAAACCTAGAACTCTCCTGCGCAATCCTTGACTCACTCGGCGCCACCCTGGTCACCAGCAGGCTCCAACGCGACCTCACCGACTCCTCCGCACAACGAAACATCGGTGTGGGACTGGGACACTCGCTGCTGGCCCTCGACAATATCCTGCGCGGGCTCGGTGAGATTGATGCCTCTCCCGACGTCCTCGCCGCCGACCTCGACAGCAACTGGGAGGTGTTGGGCGAAGCCATCCAAACCGTCATCCGTGCAGAAGTCACAGCGGGGCGCTCAACAATAGCCGACCCCTACGCGGCGCTCAAGGAACTCACTCGCGGAAAACGCATCAAAGCTAGCGATCTGGCCAACTTCATTTCCGAACTAGAAATCGGTGCCGACGCAAAAAGCCGTCTGCTCGCCCTCACACCCGAAAGTTACATCGGTCTAGCAGCCAGCCTTCTGGACTACCTACCACCCAAAAACAGCTAGGACCCCGTTTGTCACTCGGGGTGGTTGCTACCCAAACAGCGGCCAAGCCCACCCGGGATTATCCCCGCTTAATGCTCAGTGATCCCCGTCTTTTTTGTGCTGTTCCTCGTCCTGCAGCTGAATGTCAAGCTGCTCAACCGCGTTAGGCTTCATCCCCAACCCCAACATGGCCAGCGTCACCAAGGACACGATAAAAGCAACCCCAAAAAAGATCAGCGATAGGACAAACTCACGACTAGACATCATCACAATTGCGCCGGCAAAAATAGCAAGAATGGCGGAGAAACCTATCAGCTCAAGCGGCCTCAGCCTCTCCCGCCGAGTGGGCTCATGCCCCGCAGGATTATCGGCTTGGTCGGGCTGGCTCATAACTGTATCTCCGGGGTCTGACTATCAGAACTCTGAACACGGGGGGAAGAGGACTCAAAACCACGCCGAGTCCGCGGTACAACATTAACCGAAGCCGCAGCAATACCCAGATATACACCCGCAATAGCAAGATATCCACCAAAGATTCCCAGCAACGGAGTAGGCTGCGCACCCGGAATAACCATTGCACAAGCAAAAATAACGGCAAAAGCGGCAGAAATATACAGATCAATCCCGAAACGACGCTCACCCACCGCATACCCCAACCACACGTCACTCGCAGCGGTCATCAACGCCCAGACAGCAAGCAAAACCACAAAAACGACGGGGCCCGACAGAAGCGTTACAAACGAAACAATCCCCACCAGGGCACTCACCGTTGCGTGCATCATCACAGCAAAACGAAAACGAGAGCCCCACACACGATGACCCACCACAAAAAATGCGACAGCAAAAATAACCCCAAAAAGCCCCAGGAAAACATGAGCAAACAAAGAGTCGTGCAGATGAGGGGTAAACGCCAAAATCACAGCCGCCGAAAGGTAACCAGCCGACCGCACCGCACCAACCAAACGCACGACCACGGAATCGCTGACACCACCGCCAGTTTTTGTTTCAGACACCACTGAAGACACGTTCGTTCTCTTTTCACTGTTGGGAATCACTCCAGTCTACCCGCCACACTCCAGGTCACGTCACAGCCCAAGCCTTCGGCGCACCCCAACTCTCATTACACCCCAAGCCCCACTACACCCAAGCGTGACCCATAAAACCCTCAATCCACTTCACACTAAGCTTAATGGGTGAAGACATTTGCAATTGGATAAAGGACCTGAGACATGGAACCAACTCTGATCATTCTTATTGCGGTAACACTCATGATCGGTGCCGCCCTGTTCTCACGGCGCACAGGAATAGCCACACCCCTCATTCTGCTCACAATTGGTATTGGCATCAGCTTTATCCCCTCCGTACCCACCATCGAAATCGATCCCGAATGGATACTTGCCGGGGTTCTCCCGCCGCTCCTCTACGCCGCGGCCGTCAATGTTCCCGTCCTTGACTTTCGCCGCAACTTTAAAGCAATCACCGGGCTCTCGGTCACCCTGGTCATTGTGAACGCCATCGTTACTGGGCTCCTACTGCACTGGATAATGCCGCAGATTAACCTGGCACTGGCCATAGCCCTGGGCGCGGTGATCAGCCCCACCGACGCGGTAGCCGCAACCTCAATCGGAAAACGATTGGGCCTCCCCTCACGGCTTGTCACCCTGCTGGAAGGAGAGAGTCTCGTCAATGACGCCACCGCCCTCGTTCTCCTCCGCTCGTCAATTGCCGCGATCGGCGGCACGGTCAGCCTCTGGTCCGTTGCGGGAGACTTTGTATTTTCAGCGGCAGCAGCAATCCTCATCGGGTTGATTGTGGGTTGGATCACCATAACAATTCGTTCCAGACTCAACGATCCGGTACTCACCACCACCGTGTCTTTTATGGTTCCCTTTCTGGCCTACATCCCCGCCGAGCACATCGGGGCCTCCGGAGTGCTGTCGGTAGTTGTTGCCGGTCTGGTCACCGGTCACCGCGGCACAAAAGTTCTCGCAGCCAACGACCGCATCAGCGAACACACCAATTGGAACACCGTACAGTTCATCCTGGAACATGGGGTTTTCTTGCTCATGGGTCTGGAACTCCGCGGCCTCATCACGGACCTAGACCACTCTCAAGGTCAGCTAGGTAACGCCCTCCTCGTAGGACTCATCCTGACCGTGCTCGTTACACTGCTGCGCTTCGTCTTTGTCATTCCCCAAATGACCCTCCTACGCCGCGATGAACAAAAGAGACTCAACGACGCCGATCGGCTGAACGAGATGGAAGAGAGGCTGAAGAAATACGAACCGCAATCCGAACGCCTGAAAAAACAAAAAACGCGTGCCCAGCGCGGGGTTGCGCAGCGTTCCGCTCACCTCTCCTTCATCGAAAATCAGGGACTCACCTGGAAGGGGAGCGTCATCCTGTCCTGGTCCGGGATGCGTGGGGTGGTCACGCTTGCAGCCGCTCAGTCTCTACCCGCCGCAACACCGTACCGCTCGTTTCTTATCGTGGTCGCGTTCACCGTGGCGGTGCTCACACTCGTTGGTCTGGGTGGATCTCTACCGTTTGTGATTCGAAAAATGCGCATTCAGGGAGACGATGTCGACGCTCACCGGCTAGAAACACTGAGCCTCCTCAAAGAAATCAACGAGGCCGCGCTGGCCATTCTCGATGAGCCCGCAAAGCTTCTCATCGAGGACAAACCGGTCGATCCGGGCGTGGTTGAGCGCCTACGAAAACAGTATCAAAAGCGCGCAATTCTCTCGCAGATGACGGGTCCCAGCACGGAACGCTTAAACGTTGCAACACAGACATTTATCCTGCAAAGACGAATGCTCGAGGCCGCCCGCGACGAACTTCTCGACGCACGGGCGATCGGGGGTTACAGCTCACGCGCCATCAAGCAGGCTCAGGAACTCTTTGACATGGAGGAGTATCGGCTCAATAAGATACATCCGGAAACGCACTAGAGTCCCGGGATTCCCTTCCTTTCTCAATGAGTGTGATGCCCTCACACCGATATCTTGTCTCTCACGGCACCACCATTTTGTCTTTCAAAGCAACAATTGGAATACGGACGGCAAAGAAGTGTTACACATAGTCGTAACACAAAAGAAAGTAATGTGAGGAGCAGTCATGCAATTCGGAGTGTTCTCGGTAAGCGATGTCACCCGCGACCCCGTGTCGGGCATCACGCCAAGCGAGGCGGAACGTATTGACGCCATCGTAAAAATTGCCGTACACGCCGAAGAGGTTGGCCTGGATGTCTTTGCGGTTGGTGAGCACCACAATCCACCGTGGTTCTCCTCCTCCCCCTCAACTCTGCTAGCACACATTGCGGCTCTCACCGAGCGCATCCAGCTCACCACAGCCACCACACTCATTACCACCAACGACCCCGTGCGCATTGCTGAGGAGTACGCGATGCTGCAACACCTCGCGCGGGGGCGTATGGATATTATGCTGGGGCGCGGTAATACCGGGCCGGTCTATCCGTGGTTTGGTCAGGACATCCGCCAGGGCTTGCCCCTCGCGCTAGAAAACTACAACCTCTTGCACCGCCTGTGGCGCGAAGACGTGGTGGACTGGGAGGGACACTTCCGCACCCCGCTTCAAGGGTTCACCTCCACACCCAGGCCCCTCGACGACGTTCCCCCCTTCGTGTGGCACGGCAGTATTCGCACCCCTGAAATCGCCGAGCAGGCGGCCTTCTATGGCAACGGGTACTTTGCAAACAATATTTTCTGGCCCAAGGAACACTACCAACAACTCATCGCCTTCTACCGCGAGCGCTACGAACACTACGGTCACGGCAGCGCTAAGCAGGCGATAGTTGGCCTGGGTGGTCAGGCCTATATTGCTAATAACTCTCAAGACGCAAAAAAGGAATTCCGTCCCTACTTTAGTGAGGCACCGGTTTATGGCAACGGGGCGAGTATGGAGGATGTTGAGCGCTCGACCCCACTCACGGTGGGTAGTCCCCAAGAGGTGATCGATAAAACGCTCACCTTCCGCGAGTGGGCGGGCGATTACCAGCGTCAGCTCTTCTTCATTGATCACTCCGGTCTGCCGCTCAGCGCGGTGCTCACGCAGCTAGATCTGCTGGGCGAGAAGGTTGTTCCCGTGCTGCGCAAAGAGCTTGCGGCTCTTAGGGACCCGGAGACTCCCGACGCACCGACCCACGAGTCCCTTATCAAGGCGAAGTATGGCGATGCCGAACCACGGCAGCCTCGCCCCAACCCCAACCGCGGCGACAATGTTACCGGCGGCTCCCCCTACCAGGACAGCGACGAGGTCTTCCAGGCCAACTATCCGACCCTCTAAGCTGATGTTTGAGAGAAGAGAACAATGACAGGCACAGACCAGAAGCAGTTTCGTGTGGTGGTGGTAAACGCGGGTGTGAGTGACCCGTCCTCCACCCAATTACTCGCCGACAGGCTTTCCCTGCGGGTTGAGGCTGCGGCGCAACAGAACGGCCACACGGTGGAGACGCTCCACATCGGCCTACGAGAACTCCTGCCAGAACTCCCCGGCGCCCTCGCATCGGGCTACCTGGGCACAAAGTTCACGGCGGCGGTGGAGATGCTCGCCTCGGCAGACGGCGTCATTGCAACCACGCCCGTGTATAAAGCGGGTCTGAGTGGTCTTTTTAGTTCCTTCTTTCAGGTGCTTGATAACGATCTACTCATCGCAAAGCCGGTTCTTCTTGGCGCAACCGCAGGAACCACACGGCACGCCCTGGTGGTTGACGAGCAGATGCGCTCCATGTTTGCCTTCCTCCGAGCGATGACGGCTCCCACCTCGGTTTTTGCGGCGGGAGAAGATTGGCAAGACACCGCGCTAAGCAAGAGAATCGACCGGGCAGCGCAAGAACTCACCGTACTCATGGAGTCCGATGTGGAGAGACGCATCAGGGATACTTCCTGGGACAGTTATAAGCACGAGCTTGGCTCAGCAGCCAGCATCGCTGCGGGGGCAAAAAACGATATCGATCTCGATTCTGACCTGATGCGGCTCGCCACCGGTGGAACGTTCGGAACACCCAAGGCATAGTGCGGTTTCTCCCGCATAAGCCCCATCCGCCTGCCGGGTGGGGCAATCCATCGCGTGTCAACCGAGTCGGAAACTCACTCGAGCGGCTACTTCGACGGAAGTTTACTCGGGAATATTAAATCTCGTGAGAACGGCCAGGTGATCGCTCTTTCCCAGGTGAAAAGTAATATTTTCTGTGGGTTCTAGCCCACGGTGAAATATGTGGTCGATCCGAGCCCAGGGAAAAACGTTATTCCAGGTAAATCCAAAAGAAAGACCACTCTGATTGGGTTCGGAGAGGCCACTCGTAATCGATGCGAGCGCAGGATCCCGCGAAGTGGCATTAAAATCGCCCATCATGATGATGCGTTCTGAACTATCGAGGGGCGCAAAGTCTCCCAGTTCGGCAAGCATGGTGTCGCGACCCTCATGGGTGCCGAGGCGAAACGACGCGGCATGAATAACGTAAACGCTCACGACCCCGCTGGGGGTCTCAACGTCGGCGTTCAGCGCCCTGGCCCAGGCAAGACCAAGTTCAAGGGAGCTCTGGTTTGTGAGGGGGTACTTACTCCAGAGACCAACCGTTGCTGCCGTGTATGAGTAGGGGTGGGTCTTGGCTAAAACCTCCGATACCTCGTCCATATCCGTGCCGCTCAACTCCACCAGGGAGATGAGGTCAACTTCCCGATCAACAAGACCCTGGGCTGACTCTCCCGCTGTTTCACCATCACTCTGTACATTATGACTGGCCACGGTAATTGACCGGGACTCAATAGCCGGGGGAGCCGTCAAGCTAAGAGGTATCAGGCTGGGCACAAAAATCATGAGCCACGCCACTGCCGGAATCAACGTTATGATCCACACCTTTCCACGCCTGATAAAAACAGAGGTGAGTAACAGTGCAACAATAATCAAACCGAGCCAGGGCAGAATTGTGGCAATTTCAGAACCAAAGACCCCGGGGATAGCCCCTTGAGTAACCAGCAGAGCCGTTGTCAGAAGCGAAAGAATCGCAATTAACCAACTCCCTCCCGCTCGACCGCTCGCAGCGTCACGCGCGGGAGCACCAGGGTTTAAGGACATGTATATGACACTAGCGAGATCGGATGTGGGTCCTCCGAACAGCACCGGTGTGTTAGCTGCGCAAACACTGAGTGTTTATATATAAAACTATGTGCAAATATTTAGAATCTTAATCAACTATGTTTCCAATGAATTCTCGTGTATCAACAGGGCCTTGTTGTTCCATTACAATCAGTTTAAACCGCACACAGCAATCCTTTTTGCAACCCTTAGAAAGCACATCGAGAACCCCATGGCAGAGCACAACCTTCCGGCAGCACTCTCAGTCTGGGAAACACGCATTGCACAGTTTTGGAAAACAGCCGATGCCGCCGAAGGAGATGCGCTCCTCACAAAAATGGGTTCCCTGCGTGCGCAGCAACCATCACACAGCCCAAATGTCACCTACGAGATGGCTTCTGTCCACGACTTTATTGGCAGCGAAACAGCCGCTATCCCCCTCTATCGTGAAGCTCTCGCAAACGGTCTCACCGAACCCCGAAGATCTCAGGCCATCATTCAACTGGCAAGCTCCTTACGACTGTGCGGCCACCTCAACGAAGCAATTGATGTTCTTCATACTCAAAACGTTGATAAAGATGTTGTCGGAGAGGCAGCAGCGGCCTTCCTCGCGCTCACACTGTGGGAGTCTGGAAACCAGGAAGAAGCCCTGCGGGTTTCCCTTGCCGCTCTCGCCCAGGGCCTCCCCCTCTACCGGAACGCCGTCACGCGCTATGCCCGGGAGTTATGAGGAGACGAGGTGAGCTCCACCCCCAATACACCACCTCCGCGAAAATCACCGCGCACGTCGGAGTGAGGCACAAAATCAACTTTCGATAAAGTCGACAAAACCGGTGAAGCACAGGTACTGCAGAAGGAACGTGCGTAAATCTTTGCCTCGGCAGCAGCGTCACGATCAGAGCGCCACAGCTCGTGCCAGCATCGCATCTCACGTTTTGGAGGGGTGGCGCGTCTTCATCAGACAAGAGACAAAAAGAGCAACGAATACACAACGGGTTAATAATCCTGTTCCCCGGACTCAAAGCGCCGGAGAGTTACTCTAGAGACATCTCACAAAAGATACTCATAGATCGTATTCAATGGGATGAACATGAAAAAACCGTTTGAAACCATCGTGGAACTTCACGGCATCACCGTCCTGCGGGTATGTCGTTCACTCCTCGACATCCATGACGCGGATGACGCATGGTCAGAGACCTTCCTCGCGGCGATACGCGCCTACCCAAAGCTTCCGGAGACAGCAAATGTCGAGGCGTGGCTTGTAACGATTGCTCGACGCAAAGCCATTGACATTCATCGAGCCGCCAAGCGGAACCCGTTACCCGTGGAAGAGCTCCCCGAAGCCCCGACCGCGCTGGGCATTCCCGGCATCAAAGATACAGAGCTGTGGGAAACCGTTGGTCACCTGCCCGAGAAACAGCGACAGGCGATCACCTTTCGATATGTGATCGGGATGCCCTACGCAGAGATTGCAGCGATACTCGGTGGAACCGTCGAAGCTGCGCGAAGAGCCTCCGCGGACGGGCTTAAAAACCTCAGAAAAACCTATCCGGGCAGCGTACAGGAGGAACAAGATCATGAGTGATATCCGTGAGCCCATCAGCACAGAAAAGCTAGCGTCCCTCCGCCAAAGGCTCGAAGCCGCCGCACAATCCGAGGGCCTCATCGATGTTGCCTATCGTGTGATCGATAGCCCGCTCGGAAAGCTACTTTTAGCCTCAACTCACCGGGGGCTCGTTCGAGTTGCGTTCACAAACGAGGATCATGACGCGGTGCTTACATCCCTCGCCACAAAACTCAGCCCGCGCATCCTGCGCGCACCAAAACGGCTCGACATTGCCGCCCGCGAATTGGATGAGTATTTCGAGCACCACCGACACACCTTCGATCTTGACCTTGATCTATCACTGTCAAAAGGTTTTCGCCAGCTCGTGCAGCAGCGCCTACCCGATATTGCTTACGGGCAAACGCGCAGCTACAGGGAGATTGCCGAGCTGGTCGGTAATCCAAAGGCGGTTCGTGCCGTCGGCACGGCCTGCGCTACCAACCCCCTCCCAATTGTTATTCCGTGCCACCGTGTGCTCCGCAGCGATGGATCTCTTGGCGGCTATATCGGCGGTCTTCCAGCCAAAACCGCCCTGCTCAATTTGGAGGCGGCAGCATGAGTTCCCAGAAGAGTATCCCGCCGACCGACCCGTGGCGTGAGCGTGTCGAAGCGGCCAATTGGACGGCCATCACCAAAGAGGTGAACGAGTACGGCGGGGCACTGCTCCCGCAGCTTCTCAGCACGGAAGAGACCGTCGAGTTCCGCGAACTCTACAACAGCGACGAATTGTTCCGCAGCACGATCAATATGGGTAGGCACCGCTTTGGTGAGGGGCAATATCGATATTTCAACACACCGTATCCGAAGCCGATCGAGCAGCTGAAACAGGCTCTCTACCCGAGGCTGCTACCGATCGCCCGAGACTGGTGGGGAAAACTCGGTCGTGAGACGCTATGGCCAAACATGCTAGATGAGTGGCTGGAGATGTGTCACGAGGCCGGTCAGGCCAGGTCGTCGGCGATTCTGCTCAAGTATGGCAAGAAGGACTGGAACGCACTGCATCGTGACCTCTACGGCGATCTCGTTTTCCCGTTGCAGGTTGTCATTAACCTCAACGAACCCGGAATCGACCACACCGGCGGCGAATTCCTGCTGGTGGAGCAGAGGCCCCGTGCCCAGTCCCGCGGCACCGCAACCCTCCTACCGCACGGGCACGGCTTCGTCTTCACAACCCGAGACCGACCCGTGGAATCAAAGCGTGGTTGGTCGGCCGCACCGGTTCGGCACGGTGTCTCCGCGATTCGCTCCGGCGAACGTCACACACTCGCGCTCGTATTCCACGATGCAGCATGATCTCGGAGATAGAGCACAGAGAACCCGGCTCGCCCGGCCCGGGTGCGCTGCATGTGCCGGACTGGCTTACTCTCGAACAACAGGAGTGGATCGTCGGTCAATTCCACGCGTGGGCATCGGGTCCCGTACCAATTCGCGCGGCCAAAGTGCGTGGGAACGAGATGACGGTGCGCACCGTCTGTCTTGGCTGGCACTGGCAACCCTACAGGTACACACGAGAGGCAACCGACGTGAACGGGGCGCGCGTACTGCCTTTTCCCAATTGGTTGGTACGGCTCGGCCGCAAAGCGCTACGCGAAGCCGGTTATCCCGAGTCGGATGTTGCGGCGTACACCCCGGACACGGCACTCGCAAACTTCTACAACGATAGCGCCCGCATGGGTATGCACCAGGATAAAGACGAACGCTCATCCGCGCCAATCGTCTCGCTCTCCATCGGTAATACCTGCACCTTTCGCTTCGGCAACACCAAAAACCGTAACCGGCCCTACACCGATCTACACCTTCGCTCGGGCGACCTCTTCGTTTTTGGCGGCGCCTCCCGTCTCGCCTACCACGGGGTTACCCGTGTGCATCCGCACACCGCACCCGGCGGATGTGGACTCGACACGGGACGTATTAACATCACAATGCGCGTGACCGGACTCAACTCACCCTGACGCCTTAGCTGGGAGCCACAGGGACAACAACAATTGACGGTTAACGATACAGATTAGCCCCCGGGAGCCATATCAATAAAGCGGGAAAAGTGGCCCTGGAACGCAACCGTGACCGTTCCCGTTGGCCCGTTGCGATGCTTGGCCACGATAAAATCTGCCTCGCCCGCACGGGGGTTTTCTTTTTCGTAGGCACTTTCGCGGTGGAGAAGCACCACCATATCGGCGTCTTGTTCGAGTGATCCTGATTCGCGAAGATCAGAAATGGCAGGCATCTTATCGGCACGCTGCTCCGGGCCTCGATTGAGCTGGGAGAGTGCGATCACGGGCACGTCTAGTTCCTTGGCTAGAAGTTTGAGCGCGCGCGAGAACTCGCTGACCTCTTGCTGGCGGCTCTCTACCCGTTTTCCACTGGTCATAAGCTGGAGGTAGTCGATGACAACCATCTTGAGGTCGTTTCTCTGCTTGAGCCTGCGGCACTTTGCTCGGATCTCAACCAGGGTCATGTTGGGGCTATCGTCGATGTAGAAGGGGGCATCGTTCACGCGGGCCGTGGTAGAGGCGATGCGGGTCCAGTCTCGGGGTTCGAGGGTTCCCTTGCGCATGGCCTGCAGTGGAATTCCCGCCTCGGCAGAAAGCAGCCTCATCGCGATCTCGGAGCGCCCCATTTCAAGCGAGAAAAACACGGTGGCCTGGCCCGCGCCCACCGCGGCTGCGCGACAGATATCGAGCGCGAGTGTTGATTTACCGAGCGCGGGGCGGGCCGCAATGATGATGAGCTGGCCGGGATGAAGGCCGTTAGTCATGGCATCAAGTTCTTGAAACCCCGTGGGCACACCCGTCATACCGGAGCCGGCGCTCTCGGCCGCCTCGATCTCGTGCACGGCGGCGTCAACCGCTATATTAAGCGGAACGTAATCTTCGCTCGTCTTGCCGCCCGTCACACCAAAGATCTCTGCCTGGGCGTTATTAACCAGGTCTGCCGCTTCGCCCTCACCGGCATACCCCATCTGCACAATGCGGGTTCCGGCCTCAACCAGCCTGCGCAGCAGGGCCCGCTCCGCCACAATATCGGCGTAGTATCCGGCGTTGGCAGCCGTGGGAACCAGGCTGGTGAGAGTGTGCAGGTATTCCGCCCCACCCGCCTTTTGCAGGTTGCCCGTCTTGGTGAGTTCGTCGGTTACTGCGATGACGTCGGTTGGCTCGCCGTGTGAGTACAGAGACAGTACGGCATCAAAAATAACCTCGTGCTTGGGGACGTAATAGTCGGCACCGCGAACAACGTCGGTAACATCGGCAACAGCGTCTTTACTGAGCAACATACCGCCGAGTGAACTCTGTTCTGCCAGGAGATCGTGAGGAGGGGTGCGCTCAGAACCGTATCCATCGTGGAACGTATCGTTTTCGGGAATCCCAAGATGCGCGATTGACACCTATGCTCCTTAGTGCTCTCTACAATATAAAACGTGTGTGGCTGCGGGCATGAGCAATAGTAAGCGATGCTGCAACCACCGGGTGTAATTGCTCATACACCCTGTCTAACACCAGCCACTGACACTGTGTTTTTACACATTTTTCCCACCATAGAGAACGATCCCGCTTCATTCAACTCAGCCTGTGGATAACTCTGTGAATAAATTGCAAGAAACGCCGTTCCACATGTGCAAAACCGCTGTGGATAACAACCAAAAAACCCACGATAATATTTTTAATTTATAATTTGAGCTGGGATTTAATTTTTCACACCCTGTGGGGAGAAATTTGTTTCTACCGCTGGTTGAGGGTTGGGGGTAACTCTGATGATAACTTCGAGAAAAATCAAAAAAATCACACGAAGAGAGCGGTTAATGCTAATATTTCTGCCGTCTACAGGGCGACCGTGCGAAAACCAATGTTACCCGAGGGAGAAGACGGATCAGCGTGACTCCGAGCCGCCACCCGGTAGCGATTGCAATAGGACTCATGGCAAAGATACGAACCGCCCCGAATTATCCTGCGATCACCCCTCACGGGCCCCAGCGGATCACGACTCTCCCGCGACCGGTAGGCATCAACAGAAAACCAATCGGCACACCACTCCCACACATTCCCCGCAACATCCACCAGGCCAAACCCATTGGGCCGATACGTGCCAACCGGAGACGTCGTCACGTAGCCGTCTAGGGCCGTATTGTGATCGGGAAAAACTCCCTGCCAAATATTGCAACTCTGAGCACCGCCCGGAGTCAGCTCATCACCCCAGGCATAGCGCGCGCCCACAAGCCCCCCTCGAGCGGCATACTCCCACTCGGTCTCCGTGGGTAATCTCCGACCGGCCCAGAGGCAATAGCTCACCGCATCTCGATGGGTAACATGAGTGACAGGATGCGTGAGAAGCTCCAAAAAATTTACCGCCCCCTCACCCCGCCCAGAGGGAAAACGCCACTCGGCCCCCGTGACAAAAACCCACCAAGGAGTTGCCGGAGCGGTTCCCAGGATAGCTACAGAGGGGGCATTAACCGCCAGGTGAAAAACGGCCGAGTATCCGTCCCGCTCCGCCTCCGTTACGTAACCGGTAGCGTTCACAAAAGCCGCAAATTGGGCCACCGTGACGGGGGCTCTATCGATAGAGAATGGGGAAACAAAAACCTCCCGCACGGGGAGTTCCCCGTCAAACGGATACCCCTCTCTAAAAGCATCACCTCGAGAAAAAACCCCGCCCGAAAGCAAAACGCTATCGTGTCGAGGCAGCTTCTCTTGATCAAAGTGCGCAGCATCGCTAACCTCACGAATAGCGGCAACACGCGTATCACCACCCGTAGCGGCCAGATCAACATCCTCGACGGCCAACTTAACATCCCGTCCGGCACGACCCTTCCGGGGCAATCCCCCGCGGGCACCCGCCACCACGGGGTCGCTCCGGGATACCGAGCAGCACGACCCCCGGGGTGCCCCGCTTTCTTGTTCTTCCGTCATCTCATGCCTCACCCCAATAGGGCAGACAGTTCACGATCAAGATCCTCCAAAGTTTCCCGTGGAAGATCCGCCTTCATCGCCGCAATCTCAACCAGGGTCATCGCCGCGGCCATCCGCATGAGGAACGCATTATCAAGAAATGGGATAGCCTTGAGCACACTATTTTTGGTTTGCTCGTTGTCCAGCAACTCGCCCAGGGTGCGGGTCACAACGGGAGAACCTTCCGAAAAGTCCTCAAAGCGTAAAACCGGTTCGCGAGAACGTTCCACCTGCTCCCACTGTTTCTCAATAAGAAGATGTTCGTCCCCCACCTCTCCCTCCGCGGGAAGTCCCAGGCGTTGAAACTGCTCAACCGGGGCATCCGAGAATCGCATCGCCTCCACGAGCAGCGTTGCCATGCGCCGTTCCAGCTGGGCATCACGCAGCGGATTCTCCTGCTGCGGGTCCTCCTCCAGGTCAAAGAGCAGGGTTCCGTAAACATACGGGCTGCCAAAGGTAAAGGCCGGAACCTTCAACACCCGCACATCCTTGGTGAAATCAAACGGCGGAACCAACTCAGCATCACGCAGTTCCTCGGGGCTAAACAGGCTGGACATGTGCATCGGCATGAGCGTGTAGTCAAAAAGCGGCCCATTATCCGGGGTGGCACAGGATCGCATGTACACGTAACGGCCATCGGTGATGTTTACGTGACCGCCGCTATTACCAAAGAGGCCAACCTCCCGCACCGGGGTATCCGACCTGATCGTTTCCCTCAGAGGAACACCCTGCATATCGGGAGTAGGTTCGATCCCAAAGAAGTCAAGCAGAGTGGGAGCAAAATCAATCGTCTGCACCAGAGAGCTTCGCCGCTCCCCCGCCACACCGGATCGTGGATCCCACACAAAGAGCGGGGTGTGAATATTCTCGTCGTACCAGGGTTGAACATTCTTTCCCCACCAATTGTGTTCGCCCAGCAGGAGACCGTGGTCGGTGCACACGATGAGCATGGTGTCATTCCACATGTTGTACTCATCCATGGCGTCAAGCACCCGCCCAAGCGAGTGATCGCACATACTGAGCAGCGCCAGATACTCGTTTTTGAGGTGTTCCACCTCGTTCGGATCCTCGATAACCCGACGATAGGCGGGCCAGTCAAAGTGACGTCCCTCGTAGTTTTCCTCGTAGAGTTGCCGATAGTTGTCGTAACTAAAGAACGGTTCGTGCGGATCAAAAGCCTCAATCTGCACAAACCAGCGATCCTCCTCTCGATTGGTCTTAATAAACTCCAGACCCGCATCAAACGTGCGGGTCTGTGGATGCTCAGACTCCCTCTTAAGGTACTGCCGATTTACCCAGTCCTGCCGCCACACCGCATCCCCGCGCGGAGCAACGGTCTCGGGGATTTCCGGGTCGGCAACGTGGCCCTTCCACGGATCTCCCTCTTGGCCACGGAAAAACTCAAAGCTGGAAAAACGGGAGTGATAGTTGGATCCGCCGTCACCCCAGTAGTGGCGATGATCGGTAACCAGGTGGGTGTAGACCCCGTTTTCTTTGAGGATCTGGGGTGCAGAATCGTCAAAAGGCTCAAGCGGACCCCAGGATCTATGCAAAAAGTTGTATCGCCCGGTATGCATTTCGCGACGAGCCGGAACGCACGGCATCGACCCCGCATAGCAATTGTCAAACAGTGTTGTGCGCTCCTGCAGCCGGGAAAAATGTGGTGCGTGCACCCGGTCGGCCCCGTAGGGCGGAAGCATCCGTCGGTTAAGCGTGTCGTACATTACAAGAATCGCCCTCACGGTAATCGACTCCCCTTTCGTGTGTTTGTTCCAGTCTCAAAGTTGTGTTCTCTAGTCCCGGGTTTTGTCCCGTATTCAAAGCTTTATCCTCGTGTATCGAGTGCTCTCTATCCTGGTTTTATTCCGCCCTAGTCATCGGCATCAACCTCCTGCCAGCGCGCCGCCACCACCTTGGGGTCGAGGCTGATTCTCTCCACCGCACGCTCCAGCACCCCCACCCCCACACTCGAAGAACCCGTTACCTCGGCACGCACGACAACCTGAGAGTTTTTAGCGGTCACCGTCTGAATCGAGTGCAGGCTAAACTCGGGGCGATTCACCGCCTGAAGCATAAGCGCCCGAATCCGAGGTTCACTCTTATCGTTGGTGCGCGCCTCCAGCATGAACTCTACGGTTTCGTTATCCGAAGACTCTGCGTGGGCGGGGTCGGCCGCGCGACGCGGCACCGTACGACTGTGCCGATTCACAAAGCGACCCAGCGGACGCATTAAAATATTGGAGCAAATCACGGCTATCGACCCAAACAGGGCAAGCCAATACATTCCGGCACCGGCCAAAGAACCCACCGCGGCCGAACACCAGAGTGTTGCCGCCGTGTTCAGACCACGAATATTCAGGCCCTCGCGCAGGATCACCCCCGCCCCCAAAAAGCCGATACCGGAAACAACCTGAGCCGCAACCCGAGTGGGGTCAGCGTTGCCCCCCGAAAAACCGTGGGAACCGATCATCACAAAGAGCGCAGCACCCCCGGCTACCAGGGCATTTGTGCGGATACCGGCCATTCGAGAAAGCCACTGTCGCTCTAGACCAATTGCCGCACCAAAGATCAGCGCGGCAATCACACGTACGCACAGCTCCACGGTTTCCAGGTCGAGATTCATTACAACACGGGCTCCGCATCCAACAGTTGCCTGCGCGCAACCCGCCGCTGCCGCTGCTCCTCGGGATCGGGAACAGGGGCCGACATCAACAATTGTCGCGTATAAGGATGATCCGGTCGGCTCGTCACCCGATCACTCTCCCCCACCTCAACAATCTTTCCCCGAAACATCACCGCAACCCGGTGGCTAATGTGCCGCACCACGGCAAGGTCGTGAGACACAAAAAGGTAAGAGACACCGGTGCGCTGCTGAATCTCAATGAGAAGATCAAGAACCCGGGCCTGGGTTGAGAGGTCGAGCGCCGACACGGGCTCGTCACAGACGATCAGCCGAGGACTAAGCGCGAGCGCCCGGGCAATCGCAACGCGCTGCCTCTGTCCGCCGGAGAATTCCCGGGGAAGCCGGTGCGCGGCATCCGGAGGTAACCCCACATCCACCAGGAGTTTCTCTACCCGCTCGTGTGCTTCCCTCCGCTGCACCCCCTGCGCCGTTAACGGCTCAGCAAGAATATCCCGAATTCTCATGGCCGGGTTGAGCGAGGTGTATGGGTCTTGAAAAACGACCTGAAGCTCGGCGGCCAACTCACGCCGGGCAACCTTTCCCAAGTGGGTGATATCGCGTCCCTCGTAGCGCACCGTTCCCGTTTTTACCGGGGTGAGGCCCAACACTGCCCTGCCCAGAGTGGTTTTCCCCGAGCCGGACTCACCCACCAGTCCCAGGCATTCTCCGGGGGCAATATCAATCGACACCTCGTGCAGCGCCTGAAAGGGAGGTTTACGAAAACCCTTGCTGGGATATTCAACCACCAGGTCACGCACTTCAAGCAGATTTTTGATCACCGCACACTCTCCTTCGGCTCATGCAACGGATCGGCACTGGGCAAATTGCGAGCCGACCCGGCATCAATCGACACACCATCAATGGCGGGCCGGGCCGGGCCTCCGTCGAGCACCGCATCAAGCAGAGCTTGCGTGTAGGGGTGCTGGGGTTCCATAAAAATGTCGGTCGCCGCACCCGCCTCCACCAGGTGTCCCCGTTGCATCACGGCAACCCTGTCGCAGAGATCGGCAACCACACCAAAGTTGTGGGTAACCAAGAGCATCGCCATGTTTTTCTCTTGCTGTAGTTCGCGGAGAATATCAAGAATCTCGGCCTGAACCGTCACGTCAAGGGCAGTCGTGGGTTCATCCGCAATGAGTAGTTCGGGGTCACCCGAGATCGCCCCCGCGATGAGAACCCGCTGGGCCATACCACCGGATATTTGGTGTGGGAACGAGTTAAACACGCGGCGTGGATCGGAAATCTCCACCGCTCGAAGCAGTTCCAGCGCGCGATCGGTAGCTTTCGCTCGGCTGAGCTTCTGCACCGACATCAGAGGTTCGATAAGCTGCGCCCCCACCCGAAAAGCCGGGTCCAGGTTACTCATCGGTTCCTGCGGAACGTAGGCGATACGGCGACCCCGTAGACTGGCCACCTGCTGCTTGGTTGCCCGAGCCAGATCCACCCCGTCAAAACGAATGGAACCGGATACAACACGGCCTCCGGAGGGAAGCAAACCCAGAATCGCAAACGCGGTTTGGCTCTTGCCCGAGCCGGACTCACCCACCAGGCCAAGAACCTCTCCCGCAGCAATACGTAAGGACACGCCATCGACCACCATCTTGGTTGTGTCGTCAGGCTGATCGTATCCCACCCAGAGGTTGTCGAGCGCCACAAGAGCATCGTCGGGACCCTCGGCTTGCAACCTCTCGGTGACCGTGATGGGGGAGGGCAAAGTAGCGTTTTGTACACTCTCGGCCCCCTCCACGGGAAGGGATATTGCCAGCGTGGGTGCCTCGTTTTGCCGACGGGTGGTCACCACAGCCACGTCCTCGAGGGCATCACGTATCGCATTACCCAGCAAAATACACGACCCCACAAAAAGACCGATGATCACACCGGGCCAGATCAGAAGGGCCGGTGCCGTGTAAAGTGCCAAAAACGCATCCTGCAGCATGCCACCCCAGGTTGGGGTGTTGGGGTCACCCAGCCCGATAAATTCGAGTCCGGCCTGGATCACCACGGCGATGCCCGCGGTAAACGCGGCCTGAATAATGATGGGAGCACGCACCACGCTCAGGATATGGCGCGAAATAATTCGGCGATCCCTGAGGCCAGACACCCTGGCGGCATCGACATAGAGCTCGTTTTTCACACCGATAACCAGCGTACGCACCAGACGGAAAAAGCTGGGAGCCACCATCACACCCAGCACGGCCATCGACATGAGTGTGTTGGGTCCCAACACTACAAAGAGGGCCACCAAAACAATCTTGGAGGGCAACACCAGGATGACATCCGATACCCAACCGGCAGAGAGGTCAAATCCGCCGCGAAAATACCCGGCGATAAGCCCGCTGGTTGCGCCCAGTACAAGCGCCACCACCACGGTAATGAGTGCTCCCAGTAGCGAGAGCTGCCCCGCAACCAACAGGCGACTGAAAACGTCACGCCCCGCCGCGTCTCCCCCGAGCAGAAATTCCGAGGTGAAGGGAGCAACATTTGCCAGGCTAATCTGTACGTGATCGGGCCGAAAGGGAGCAATCACGTTCGCAAATATGCTCACCAAAACAATCAGAAAAAGAACGATGAGGGGAATGAGACCAAACGGATTTCGCAGAATCTTCCGCAGCGTTCCGGCATGCGATGCCGTAACCGTACCAAAATCGATCTTTGCGGTTGACACCCCCGACTCACTCATGACACACGCACCTTTGGGTTGGCCCAGCCGGCGGCCACATCAATCAGAAGATTAACCACGATAACAATGACTGCAAGCATCATAACCACTCCCATGATGATGGGGACATCACTGCGCAGAGCCGCGTTAACGGCCAGCAATCCCAGTCCCGGTAGAGCAAAAACTTTTTCGATCACAACGGCCCCGCCGATCATCCCAATAAATTGCAGACTCAGGATGGTGAGGGTGGGAGGGGCGGCGTTCTTGAGCGTGTGCTTCAAGAGAACGGATCGCGTAGAGAGCCCCCGCGAGCGCAGCGTGCGGATATAGTCCTGCGAGAGAACGTCGATGACCGCGCCGCGAGTCTGCTGCGCGGCGGCGGCAATCCCCCCAATTACCAGGGCGGTTACCGGCAAAACTAGGGAGGCAAGCCAGCCTCCCACCGAAGCAGCCGGAGTGACGTATCCCGTCGCGGGAAGAATTCGCAGACCCACGGCAAAGAGCACCACCAAAACCATCGCGATCCAAAAGTTGGGCAAGGCTGCCCCCACAACCGAAACAATCTGAACCACACGATCAACCCACCCCCGCCGCACGGCGGCTATCACGCCAAAAGCCACGCTGAATGTCGCAACGATCACAATCGAGATCGTCACGAGCGAGAGGGTTACGGAAGCCCGGCTAAGCAGCGCCGACGACACCGACTCCGGGCTAAACCAGGATGTTCCGAGGTTACCTCGAAGCACCCCAGATACCCACTCGATGTACTGCGTGAGGAGCGGCTGGTCGAGTCCCAACTCCGTGGCCTTTGCAGCAACCTGCTGCGCATCGGCCTCCGGGCCCAGCACATTACGGGCAATATTGGCACCCCCGAGGTGCACCAAGCAGAAGGTGATGAAGGAGATCACCACGAGCAGAATCACCCCCGCACCGAGCCGTTTCAGGATGAAAGCAATCATGATTCATCTCTCCGTTACTTCGCGGGCGTAAAGTTTTGAATGTAGGGAACGATGCTTCCGGGCTGCTCCACCACGCTCGTTTGCGAGTCAAGAAGGAAGATATTGTCGCTGTACAGCCACACCCCAAACCACGCGTTGTCCACCAGGTAACGGCTCACCGCCTGATAGGCAGCGGGTTGGGAATCCTCCTCCGCTGCCTGTGCCGCCGCCATGAGCTCGGTGAGTTCCGGGGTGACGGTTTTTCCCGGGTTCCAGGCCCCCTCAACATCCACCATTTTTTGGATATCACGCCAGGGTTGTCCCGAGCTTCCGCCAAAGTAGGCCATGGGATATTCTCCGCCCATGATTTTGGGGGCAATTTGGTCGCCGGTGATTTTATCCCAGGTGACCCGGATGCCTATTTCTTCGAGTTGCTGCGAGATAAAAGGGAAAACATTCACGCCGGGATACTCGGGCATTGTTACGTCAAACCCGTCTGCGTATCCGGCCTCGACCATGAGCTGCCGTGCCCGCGCGGGGTCGTAATCGTAGTCATCGTCAAGGTCCGCAACATAGGCCTCACTCTGATTGTTAAAGATCTGTGTTGAGGTGTATCCGGCTCCGAGGAAGATCTTTTCCAGGGCGCTCTTCTTATCGATGGCGTAGTTAATGGCCTGCCGCACCCGAAGATCCGCCAGGGCAGGAATGGTCTCTCCGACGCGGTCAAAAATCATAAATCCCTGCCAGGTGATGGGGTTGCGGCTGAGATTAAGACCGCTTGATTCGGCCTCCTCCAGGATGGTGGAGTCTGCCACAGCACCGTTAATCTGTCCCGATTTAAGCGCGTTTACCCGAGCGGTCAAGTCTTCCATGGGCTTGACCACGATGGAGTCGTAGGGGTACGCCTCCGCGTTCCAGTACGACGGATTTCGCGAGTACGCATACTGGCTTCCGATGATCGTCTGAGTCTTATCAAGAACGTAGGGGCCGGAGCCCACCGGATTTGCCGCAAGATCCTCATTATCCAGGGCATCGGGGGAGGCCATCGCTCCGGCAACCAGGCAGAGGTAGTAGGTAAACGCGGGATCTGGAGCGGAGAGGGATATCTCTACCGTCTGAGCATCCAGAACCGTCACGTCAGAAACATTTTTAACCATGTAGACACTGACACCGGTGCCCGATTGGAGGTGCTCAATGTTTGCTTTAACCGCCTCGGCGTTAAACTCGGCACCGTCACTAAAGGTGATTCCAGGGCGTAGCGTAAGTGTAAGCTTTGTACGACCCTCATCATACTCGTAGCTGGTCGCCATGTTGGGTGTGATCTCGCCCTCGGGCGTGAACTTCAGAAGGGTGTCGTAGACCGGTTGCCAGTAGAGAACATGCACACCCGTATCAAGCTCTCCCGTATCGTACGAGGCCAGATCCCGGGAATTGGCCAGGGTGAGTGTTCCCCCGCCCTCAGGCGGTGCATCCGATCCGGCACATCCGCTCAAAGCCACCGTTACGGCAGCCACAGTTGTTAGGATTGCTGATCTTAAAACCCATTTCTTCACAGGTCGACCTCCTCGTCGATAGTAGTAATCACCACTCGCGCAAACCCTTATACAGCGCACAAAAGCAGCAGAGTAAACAGATATTTTGGTCACGAGTCTGCTCGTTTGACCGGTGTGGGTGCCTGTCGCTGGGTTTTCCTCGGCGGTAACTAAAACTGCGACTGGTTCACCGTGCCCTTAAACCTAGCGTGCGCTCGGTTGGCTGTCAATAGGAAATGGCACTACCATCAAGAGAGTGTCCCTCGCAGCGAAAAACCACACCCTTGCACGCCAGGACTTCAAGGAATAAACCATGACACAAGAGCCTCACCCTCACTCGAAAGTCGAACGCCACAGCCCCCGCGGTGATGCCCGCCGCCGAGCCATACTCGACTCTGCAACTCGCCTCTTCTCCGAAAACGGTTTTCACGTTGCCACAATCGCCGAGATCGCAGAGGATGTTGGGATCTCTCAGGCCGGACTCCTCCACCACTTTCCCTCAAAAAGCTCCCTGCTGCTCGCCGTCCTGCGCGAACGCGACGAGCGAAGCCCCCGGGCCATCGAGCTTAATGCGACATCGGGGGCTCAATACCTTCAAACCTTTTGTGGGATGCTGCGAGATCACGAGAAAACACCCGCTCTCATGAAACTCAACGCCCTTCTCTCCGGGGAGAGCCTCTCCGATGAGCATCCCGCCCAGGAATGGTTTCGCACCAGTTATGTTCAACGAATCGAGAGCATGAGGATGGCCCTCACCAAAATCATCAACACGACAAAGCTCCCGCCCGGAACCACGATCGAAACCGTGGCGCGCTGGATTGTCGCCCTCGCAGACGGTATGCGCTACCAGTGGCTTCTTGAGGATACAAGCTTTAGCCGAGCCGACAGTATCATGCAGTTTCTTGAACTCCTCAGACCGTCTTTTTACGATCCCCAGCTTGATCTTCAACACGAGCCCGGGAGGGAAGAAACGGGGCTGTAGGGGAGAAAACCCAGATTTTCTCTCCACTCTCGATGTGCGGCAAAGACCCGCCCACAATTTGTAATCGTACAGAGTAAATCAAACGCTCACAAAACATGGATGGCGAGGAACCCCCTAGGGAACCTCGCCATCCTCATTCTATTTTATACGAAGAAAGTCTATTTCTTCTTGTCCGAAATAACCTGGAGGGTAATAGTTGCATTAATGTCATCACGGAGACGAACAGTTGCAGTGTACTCGCCGGTAGTTTTAATCGCGGTTGGAATCTCAATCTTGCGTTTGTCCAGCTCGGCCACACCGGCCTCTTTTACCGCGTCGGCAATATGAACAGTCTTCACAGAACCAAAGAGACGGCCACCCGTTCCAGTCTTTACCGCAAGACGCACCTTGGCAGCTTCGAGTTTTGCCTTGATGTCCTGGGCCTCCTCAATGGTTGCCAGCTCGCGAGCGGCGCGAGCGGCGCGGATCTGCTCAACCTGCTTTTCACCACCGCGGGTCCACGCAACAGCAAAACCCTGAGGGAAAAGGTAGTTGCGCGCATAACCATTCTTGACCTCAAGAACATCTCCGGGTTCACCGAGTCCGGTAACCTCGTGAGTCAGAATAATCTTTGACATGTGACTAACTCCTAACGGCCAGAACCGGCGTAGGGAAGAAGTGCCATTTCGCGGGCGTTTTTAACGGCCTTAGCGATGAGACGCTGCTCCTGAACGGATACGCCAGTGATTCGGCGCGCGCGAATTTTTCCGCGCTCAGAGACAAATTTACGAAGCGTGGCAACATCCTTGTAGTCGATGACGCCAACCGTGATGGATTTTGCGGGAGCGATGGGCTTTACACCCTTACCGCCGCGGCCACCCTGCTTGCGGTTTCCACCGCTTGACTTTCCAGCCATGGTATTCCTAACTTTCTTAATAATTCTTGTGTGGTGCTGAACTCACGTCAGCGAAACTAACGATCAAAACGGTGCGTCGGCACCGTCAAAGCTCGCGCCGGGGTTTGCCCAACCGTCGTTAGAGGTTTGTGGTGCCGGTGCGGCCGCCCAGGGTTCGCTCGCTGCGTTACCCATCTGCGCCTGTCCGCCACCCATAGCCCCGCGAGACTGCGTGCGAGTGATGCTCGCGGTTGCGTAACGCAAGCTTGGACCGATCTCATCAACATCGATCTCCATGCTGGTGCGCTTTTCACCCTCTTTTGTCTCGTAGGAACGCTGCTTCAAGCGACCCGTGGCAATAACCCGGGAACCCTTGGTGAGTGAACTCGCTACATGCTCCGCAAACTCGCGCCACACGCTCGCGCGAAGAAACAGGGCCTCGCCATCTTTCCACTCGTTCGACTGGCGATCAAAACTACGCGGAGTCGAAGCAATGGTAAACGTGGCCAGGGCAATACCGCTCTGGGTATAGCGCAACTCGGGATCAGCGGTGAGGTTTCCCACCACGGTGATGATCGTTTCGCCTGCCATGAGCCTAAGCGTCCTGTTTTACGTCTGTCTGCGCGGGCTTTTTCTTGGCGCGAGCGGCCTTGGCCGACTCACGTTCTTTCTGCTTGGCGCGCTGAGCAATACCCTCATCCGCACGAATAATCTTGGTGCGGAGCACGGCCTCGCTCAGGCCAAGCTGACGGTCAAGCTCGCTGCTTGCATCAGGGGTTGCGGTGAAGTCAACAACGGCGTAAATACCCTCTGACTTCTTCATAATTTCGTAAGCGAGACGGCGCTTACCCCAGATATCGATATTTTCGACGCTACCACCACTCTGGGTAATAACAGCGAGGAATTTATCCAGGCTCGTCGGTACGGTACGCTCATCCACTTCTGGATCGAGAATGACCATAAGTTCGTATTGGTGCATTACTAACCCACCTCCTTCGGACTTAACGGTTGCAGACGGTCTGCAACAGGAGGGTCTATACACATCGCGCACGCTCAAGAGAGCGGGCAACTTAGCCATAATAGCGCATTTTCCTGCCCACACCTAGTGCTGCCGAAAACGCTCCACCCGATCGATCACCTGGCGCTGACCCCCCGAGTGCACCAGGCTGTCCCCCTCGACCGTGAGCTGGGTCTGGTGGGCACGCAGCGCAGCCACTTTTTGTTCAAAAACCGGCTCCACATCCACCTCGTAATCGACCCGCTCCGACGATGTTGCGGGGATCACCATATAAAAGGGGACATCCAGCTCGGAAGCGAGCACAGCAGCAATCCGATGGCAGCGAATGTGATCGGGATGCCCGTACCCACCACGCTCGTCGTAGCTCACAATCGCGTCAGGATAGGTTTCCCGCGCAACCAGGCGTGCGTCATCAAGCACCTCTTCAAAGGGAACCTTACAAAAGGCATCGGCGGGAGAATTGGGATCGGCGATCGCAAAACCATCACTCCCCCACTGCATACCCGAGTCACGATACTCTCTAGGGCTCTTGCCGCTGGCCCTCGCCTCAGCGGAACCCAAAAAGCGCTGATCGGTCACCCCCAGTGCGGCCATCGCATTCAAGACCTCGCCGGCGCGATAGGGTCCTAATTCCTCGGTCCCCTCGAGAGAGCTCAGGTTACCGGCCACAACCTCACCGCCCTCGCCACGATTTGACGTGAGGACCGTGACGTTTGCACCGCGGGCAACAAGAAGAGCGATTGTTCCCCCGGTTGCAATCGTTTCATCATCGGGGTGGGCGTGGATAAAGAGCACACGCTGCGCATCCAGAATATCTGCGACGGGCCTCAGATCATTCCGAGCAGAAGACACACTCACGAGACCCCCTCAATTCTCTCCGTACGCGCCCACTCTCGAAGACGAACCGTGGCTTCTTCCTCACCGAGCACGCCCTCCTCCAGCCTCAGCTCCATGAGAAAAGCGTACGCTCGCCCAACCACGGGTCCGGGCGTAAGGTTTAAAATCTTCATAATCTGCTCACCGTTAAGGTCGGGACGAACAGCATCCAATTCCTCCTGCTCACGCAAAATACGGATGCGATCCTCCAGGTCATCGTAGGCAAAGGCTAGGCGATCGGCCTTGCGAACGTTCTGGGTAGTGACATCCGCCCGCACCAGGACGTGCAGGCGCTCCAACTCGGGCCCCGCATCGCGCACATAGCGACGAACCGCCGAATCCGACCACTTTGCATCGGTGTATCCAAAAAATCTCAGGTGGAGCTCCACCAAACGCCCCACAGCCCGGATCGTGTCGTTGTCGTAGCGCAGCGCACGCAATCTTTTTTTGCTCATTTTAGAACCCACAACATCGTGGTGATGAAAGGTAACTACCCCACCGCTTTCAAAACGCCGAGTTGACGGCTTACCAATGTCGTGAAGCAGGGCGGCAAGTCGCACCACCAGATCTGGGGAGGAGTCGGGGCCTGTTGAACGCTCCTTCTCAAGCTGAATCGCCTGATCAAGAACGGTGAGGCTGTGCTGATAAACATCCTTATGTCGCTTGTGATCGTCTGCAGTGTGTTTAAGTTCGGGAACCTCAGGAAGAAATATCCCCATGAGACCGGAGTCAACCAGAAGTTCCAGCCCCACACGCGGATTGTCGGTGCAGAGAAGTTTGTTCAGTTCGTCTCGAATTCTCTCCTGAGAAATAATCGATAAGCGCTCCCTCATGCTTTCCATCGCCATGCGCACGCTTGCATCAACCACAAATCCCAGCTGCGAAGCAAACCGGGCGGCCCTCATCATCCGCAGTGGGTCATCACTGAAAGACTGCTCGGGGGTTCCCGGGGTGCGTAAGGCCCCACCCAATAGATCCTCAACCCCCCCAAAGGGGTCGACAAGAACCTGCTCGGGAAGTCGCAGGGCCATAGCATTTACTGTAAAGTCCCGCCGCCTCAGATCGCCCTCAATGCTGTCCCCAAAAACAACCTCCGGCTTTCGCGAATCAGAATCGTAGTTATCGGATCGATATGTGGTTATCTCCACACTCTGATCACCCACGCGAGCGGCAATAGTCCCAAATTCACGCCCAACGTCCCACTGAGCACTCGAGTGCGGCTTCACAATGCGAAGAATCTCGTCGGGAGAGGCAGAGGTTGCAAAATCGAGATCGTTGACGGGACGTCCCAGAAGCGCGTCCCGTACCGGCCCACCAACCAGTGCCAACTCATGGTTCGCCTCTGCAAAAGCGGCAGAGAGAACACTCACCCCGGGAGACTCAGCAACAGAACGCAAAGCAGCGACGGAGTCAGACATGTTAAGCATAATTGTCTATGTTAGAGGGTCAAGCTGGGGCTGTGTCGCATCACAAAACAAACGGGATACTCCCTCTTCGGTACGCCGCAAATACTTTCCACAGGGATACATCGTAGAATCTCGTGTATGTTCGCAGCGCGCAAAACCCGTTCTCGCGTGCTTCGGTACCCCCAAATAATGATTGGTGCCGCGCTCACCTCTGCCGCAGTATTGCTCACCTTTACTCTTTCCACCGGGCAGCAAGGCATCTTTCCTCCCGTTGATGCGTCAGCTAAAACAACCAGCCTTTCAGAAAAAACCACGGACTCCCAGGAGACGACCTCTGAAGAGTCGAGCATCATCGAGAATTTTTCAGTGTCGGTTGCATCGTCCTCACCCGTTATTGCAACAGATCAGGACACCGTTTCAGTTTTGGTCAATGTCGATAACCACACAGACCAGGATGTCTCAAACCTGAACGTTGCTGTACACATTGATCGAGACAGAATTACAGACAGCACTTTCCTGACCACACTCGCTAACACACAAAACGAGTCCCCGGCAGGGCTTGGAACCGTGATTTACACGGGGGCAATTGGGAAGGTGGCTAAAGAATCCAGCGTGTCAGAAACGTTCACCTTTACTACGGCGGCTCTCGGACTTAACCCCTCGGAGCCGGGTGTGTACTCCCTCTCCGCAAACATTACGGGTTCCGATATTGATACAACACTCTCCGCACGCAGCGCCGTGGTGTGGGGAATGGTCGCAGAACCATCGTCACTCGTTGTCTCGAGCGTGGTTCCTCTCATGCTTCCCCCCGATATCTTCGGGTTGGCAACGGGTAGCCAGCTCGCCGATCTGACCGGTCAAAACGGCTCACTCACCCAGTCTCTCAGCGCAGCAATCTCGGTAAACGCGACTCTCGCGATTGATCCCCGTGTCATTGCCTCAATACGAATTCTTGGTGAAGGCGCCCCGACCTCGGCCAAAGAGTGGTTAAAACGTTTAGCCACAACCGCCAACCCAAGCTTTGCCCTGCAGTTTTCGGATGCCGATTTGGCAGCGCAATCTCAGCTTGATCTGCAACATCCCCTCACCGTTAAAAACCTCGATGCCTTTACCCCCAGCAATAACGGGGAACAGTCCCCAAACAGCACGACCGTTTTTCCCACCGTGAATGATCTCACCTCGTGGCCATACACGCTTCCCCCTACCGCGTGGCCTACTGAAACTGTTGTTGACAACGATCTCGTTTTTTTTACCGACAACGGTTTTAATACGGCACTCCTCGGTTCAAACAATGTTGAGGGTCTGTCCCGCGCTCTCACAACAGACCGAGCCCTCATAAACAACACGGAGTCGCTCGTGGTTAATAGCGAGGTCACACACGCTCTTGGTCAACAGCTTGAGACTACGAATGCCACCGATTTTGCGGCAAGAGCAGGATATACCGCAGCAGAACTTGCCCTCATTGCCCAGCAGGGTGGCGGGACTCGACAGCATATTCTGGTTGCTTTTGACCGCTCCACAATCGCTACGGGCACACGGATCATCGATACCGCAGCAACTCTCACCTCTCTGAGCTGGGTTCAGGCTCTATTCCAGAACGACGCGCTGAGTGCTCTCACCCCCGAGGGTGGTTCACCTCCCGAAGCGATGTCGCTCAGCTTAAAGGAGAGAGTAATCGATACGGATCGCCTCGATACCCTGCGCAAGGGATTGGAATACGAGGCTAGAGTTATAAGTTTTTCACAGGTTCTCGAGTCTCCCCAACTTCTTATCGGAACCCAAAGCACCCGTATTCTTAATCTTTTTAGCACCGCCATTGCCACACCTGACGACACCTTTGCGCGCCGCACAGTGGGCTATTTCCACACAGATCGTAAAACCCTTGACAGTGTACGCATTAACCCCTCCAAGCCAATTACAGTTGCAGCCACCCAATCAGAGATACCGATTCAGGTAAATAATGAACTTCCCTACCCGGTACTGGTTAACGTTCACGCAACAGCATCAAATAATAGAATCCTGATCAAGGACGCAACCGAGTCCACCAGAATAGAGGCAACCTCACAAAGCATCATCCGGGTTCCGGTATCCGCGCGAGTTTCCAACGGAGAAACCATGATTACGGTGTCCCTCTCCACCGGCGACGGTACCCTCATCGGCACTCCGATGAACATTCCGCTCAGCATTAGAGCACAGTGGGAAGCGGTTGGGCTCGCTATACTGGCAATTCTTGTGGCGAGCTTTTTCGGTTTCGGGGCTTGGCGTAGCATCCGTAATCGACGCCGTGAAAAGCGTGCAAAGCCTGAACCTTCTCCCCCGGCACAGGATCTTCCTCATCCCGGGAAAGCAGCAAACCCCGACGACCACACTGCAGACAATGAAAGAGACGCGTAATTGAGTTCTCGCCCCGACAATATTGGTCGGGCCACAATGTGGCTGGCCTCCGGCACAATCGTCTCGCGAATCACGGGATTTATTAGCGCTGCCGTTCTTGCCCGCACCATTGGTATTACCGGCTTGGGTGCTGACGCTTTTACCCTGGCAAACTCCCTGCCCAACAATCTGTACACCCTGATCGCGGGTGGAGTTCTGAACGCCGTTCTGGTTCCGCAAATAGTACGGGCCGCCACTCGAGGGGACGATGGTGGTGCCGGATTCATCAATAAGCTTGTCACCCTGTCCATCGTTATTCTGGGTATTGCAACAACCCTCCTCACACTCGCCACCCCGGTTGTTGTCAGCATGTACGGGATCACAAAGCTTAACACCCCCGTCATGGACGTGGCCATCGGATTTGGTTTCTGGTGTATGCCGCAGGTGTTCTTTTATGGCCTCTACACAGTGTTGGGTGAGGTGCTCAACGCGAGAAAGATGTTTGGCCCCTTCACCTGGGCACCCATCCTTAACAACGTTGTGGCGATTGCCGGAATGATACTTTTCACGCATCTCTTCGGAAGCGTTCCCATGGACCCTGCGGGTGAGGAACTTTTCTGGGGCCTACCCAAGATTGCGGTGTTAGCTGGAACAGCCACCCTCGGTGTTATGGCACAGGCACTCATTTTGATTTTCTTCTGGAAGCGGGCGGGACTTAAGTTCCGTTTTGATTTTGGTTGGCGCGGGGTTGGTTTCCGAGCCGTTGGACGGATGTCCGGTGGCGCCATGGGAATTATGATCGCGGGACAGATCGCCTACATCATC
Organism: Lysinibacter sp. HNR; assembly: GCF_029760935.1. Lineage (NCBI taxonomy): Bacteria > Bacillati > Actinomycetota > Actinomycetes > Micrococcales > Microbacteriaceae > Lysinibacter > Lysinibacter sp. HNR. The sequence continues at coordinate 2,909,027 of NZ_CP121684.1, forward strand.
ACAACCAACGTGGTCATGGGATCCTCCGCCAGCGAAAACGCCTCAACCACGGCACTCAAGTATGGATACCTTATTTTTGTGCTTCCGCACTCAATAATCACCGTGTCCATAACAACCGCTCATCTTACCCGTACAAGCGAGTACGCGGCTTTGAATAACCTCGTCGCGGTGCGGAATGAGTTCTCTGAGATTATGCGGAGCGTGTTACTACCCATAGTCTTAGCTATGTTTGGGGTGATTGTTCTTGCAAACCCGATTGCCCGGGTGTTTGCGGGTGATAACCCAGCCAAGGCGGAGACCCTTGCTCTGGTCATCGTGGGATATATGATAGGGCTGTTGTTCTTTACAATAATATTTGTTGTCCAGAGAACATTTTATGCCTTGAGTAACACCCACACACCCCTTATTTTCTTTATTATTCAATACTCACTTCAGTCCATTCTTGTGATTCTGACGGGAATATTTGTTGACAAACAGTACCTGGCATTTGGCGCTTCGCTCACCCAGGGAATAGCAATGATGATAACCGCACCCATCGCCCTCTACTGGCTGGGTAAACGACTCGGTGTTGGACTCGACGGGAAAAACCTGACGCGCAGCATTTCCCTGTTCATCGGCGCCGGGATTGTGGCCTCCGCTGCCGGTTACACCCTCAACACGATGATGGGCGGTAATACCTTTGAAGGGTTCAGCTCCTCGAGCACCGGTTGGGTACTCAGCATGGCCATCGTGACCGTCGTCATGACCGTTATCTATCTTGGAATACTCATGCTCTTTAGGTCACCCGACCTCAAAAAAATGCTCGCACCAATTCTGCGACGCATCGGTCGTTAAAACCCTCGGGGTCAACATTGTTTGCGGTTTTTTATCCCCACACGGGCAGTGAGCACCCACCGGGAATAACTGAACAATAAGATGGGTTATATTCTCCGATAGACAAAAGAGGTAGCGACTTGCGACACATCATTATCATTGGCTCCGGCCCGGCCGGTTATACCGCTGCGATTTATGCGTCTCGGGCGGGTTTAGAGCCTCTGCTCTTTGCAAGTTCTGTTGAAGCGGGCGGAGAGCTCATGAACACAACCGAGGTGGAAAACTTTCCTGGTTTCCCTGAGGGCATTCAGGGACCCGTGCTCATGGATAAACTTCAGGAGCAGGCAGAAAAGTTTGGCACAACTGTTTCCTACGACGATGTTACTGAATTGGACCTGTCCGGAGAAATCAAAAAAGTGACACTCTCAAACGGCGATGTCCATGAGGCCCACGCGGTGATTTTTGCCACTGGTTCTGCGTATAGAAAACTGGGGCTGTCCGACGAAGAACGTCTTGCAGGTCACGGTATTTCGTGGTGTGCAACGTGTGACGGATTTTTCTTTAAAGAAAAGACAATCGCTGTTGTGGGCGGAGGCGACTCCGCTATGGAAGAGGCCACCTTCCTTACCCGCTTTGCCTCCAAGGTTTACGTTATTCACCGCAGAGATACTCTGCGTGCCTCAAAAATCATGCAGCAGCGCGCCTTTGATAATGAGAAGATTGAGTTCATTTGGAACACAGAGGTTGTGGGTGTTTCGGGTGAAGAAGGAGTTGAGGGTGTTACCCTTCGCAACATTCTGAGCGGCGAAACCACCGAATTACCCCTCAACGGGCTATTTGTTGCAATTGGAAACGATCCTCGAACCCACCTAGTCCACAATAAGTTGGAACTGACAGAAGACGGCACAATCGCTGTCGAGGGACGCAGCTCCAAGACATCCGTAACCGGCGTTTTTGCGGCCGGTGATGTGATCGACCCCACCTATCGTCAGGCAGTTACCGCAGCAGCATCAGGAACAGTTGCTGCCCTCGACGCGGAACACTACCTCGCCGCCCTCGGCAAATAAACCACTACTCAAGGAGATTCAGATGTCTGCCACACGCGATGTAACCGAAGCAACCTTTACCGAAGAAGTTCTTAACAGCGATAAGCCCGTTCTTGTTGATTTTTGGGCTGAATGGTGTGGGCCCTGCCGCCTCGTGGGACCGGTTCTTGATCAGATCGCAGCCGAAAATGCTGACAAGATCAGCATTGTTAAGCTCAATGTTGACGAAAACCCCTCACTTGCAGCAAAATACCGCATCACTTCAATTCCCGCCATGAAAGTTTTCCAAAACGGTACCGAGGTGAAGACAATCATCGGAGCACAACCAAAGGTTGCCATCGAGAAAGAACTTGTTGATTTCCTCTAGGTAGATCAGCACCAGAACCCCGTGTATATTTGATCAACAAATTGCACGGGGTTTTATTGTGTCAACTCTGACTGATGTTTCTATCACGACACACGATTTCGCATCTCCGGGACACCTGATCATCGCATCTAACCCGAAGCTTCTTCCCGACATGCTCTGATACCGAAACACGCGGTTAATCTTGTCTTTTTATGTAGCGAACATTGTGCGCCGATTATGAAGCTGGTCATCTTTACCGCGTTAAGAAACAGTAAATTTTCCGAATATGTAGATATAAAACTGGATTTTATACGAATATTATTCATTTATTATGCTTAATAGCGATTTTATTCCGCATATTATTCGGAGTAGTGTTGTTTTATTCTGCGAAAAAACCACCATCTCCAAGGACTATCTGTGACGGTTAATCTCGATACCATCTCCCCCCTTAAAACCTGGGATCAACACTACTCAGATAGAGCACTCGCCTTGAGCTCATCTGAGGTTCGGGCACTCTTTGCTGTTTCGTCCCGTCCCGAGATTGTTTCCCTAGCGGGCGGCATGCCCCTTGTTTCTGGGCCAAGTTTTGATCAGCTCGACGAATCGCTGAGACGGGTCCTAGCTTTCCACGGATCCCGGGCACTTCAGTATGGATCGGGTCAGGGCGCTTTTGGGCTCCGCGAGCACATCAGTGCCCTGATGGAATCTCAGGGGGTTCAGGCTTCTCCTGATGATGTTGTTGTTACTACGGGATCACAGCAGGCTCTCGAATTGCTCACAAAGATCTTTGTGAACCCCGGTGATATTGTTCTCACGGAGGCTCCCACCTATGTGGGTGCAATCGGTGTATTCCGCTCTTATCAGGCGGAAATCGCGCAGGTGCCCATCGATCACAGCGGTTTGATTCCCGAAATGCTTGAGGAGCACATTCAACGGCTTCGTGCCGCCGGGAAAACTGTTAAATTTCTTTATACAATTCCAAACTTTCACAACCCCTCCGGAATTACACTCTCCAATGAGAGACGCATACAGATCATTGAGATTTGTAAAAGAAACAACGTCCTTATCGTGGAGGATGATCCATACGGAATGCTCTTCTTCACTGAAGCCACTCCCCCGGCTATGCGTTCGATGAGTAACGAGGTGGTGTACCTGGGTTCTTTTTCGAAGACACTTGCTCCGGGACTACGAGTTGGCTGGACTCTCGCTCCTCGAGAGATACGGGAAAAACTGATTCTTGCCGTGGAGTCCGCTATTTTATGCACAAGTTCCTTTAATCAATACGTTGTCTCTGACTACCTCACGAATGTGAATTGGGAAAATCACCTGGGTCTTCTTCGTTATACCTATCACGGTCGGAAAAAAGCTATGGTGAGAGCTCTGAAGGAATCGCTGGGTGATCTTTCTTGGACAGATCCCGGCGGTGGGTTTTTTGTGTGGTTATCACTTCCTGAAGAACTGGACTCACAAAAAATGCTTCCACAAGCGATTCAAGAGCTTGTTGCCTACACTCCAGGGACCGCATTTTATGCAAACGGAGACGGGAGGAAAAACATTCGCCTGTCATTTTGCTACCCCACTGAAAAAGAAATTAATATCGGAATTAAACGCCTAGCGGCGGTAATAAACGTAGAGCGTAATACACTCCATAATAACGCTAGAGAAATTAGGGGCTCACTGATCAGACACCTCTAATAGCTCTCTGATCAGGATGTGTGTTCGCAATCACGAAGGATAATAATGAGTTTTTCCACCTTGTGTACCGTAGAGAAAATACCGTAACATCTCGGCAATAGACAGGTAAGTCACACAGGTTTCATAATCATTTGTGGAAGCTACCTGCTTTGAATAACAACACCATCGCCTGTGAACGAGATGTGTGGCACGGGCGTTTCACGTGAAACACCCCACGCCCCAGACAAAGGTGCACAGGTCCTGGGAAAAGGAAAGCTATCCGCCAAAACCCTCATCGCCCAATTCGTTGAGTATCCGGTTCATATCCTGAACAGTTGCAAATTCAATAACAATCTGTCCTTTTTTCGCACCGAGGTTAATGCGCACCCTGGTGTCCAGACGATCACCCAGTCGCTCGGAAATGTCTGCAAGCTGTCCCAACCTACCGCCCGCTTTTGGCTTATTTTTCTTTTTGGGCGACTGTGCAGCAACAGCTTCCGCAGCACGAACCGAAAGATCCTCGTTGATGATCTTATCCGCAAACGAAGTCATTGTCTCAGGATCCCCTGCCACAGAGAGGATAGCTCGAGCATGACCCGCCGACAACACACCTGAAGCAACCCTGTTCTGCACTGTTTCGGGAAGTTGAAGGAGCCGCATGGTATTGCTAATTTGTGAGCGTGAGCGCCCTATGCGCTTGGCCAATTGTTCTTGGGTTATTCCAAAGTCGGCAAGGAGCTGCTGATAGGCCGATGCTTCTTCTAGTGGGTTAAGCTCTGCTCTGTGAAGGTTTTCAAGAAGTGCATCCCTCAACATGTCTTCGTCGGCTGTTTCTCGAATAACAGCCGGTATTGTCTTACGCCCCACCGCTTTGCTAGCGCGCAAACGACGCTCACCCATGATCAATTCATATTGTGGCTCCCCCGCAGCGGGTGCAGGATCAATAGGACGAACAACTATAGGCTGCAGAACACCAAACTCGCGGATACTGTGCTGCAGTTCGGCCAATGCCTCTTGATCAAATTCGGTTCGTGGCTGTTGAGCATTGGGGGTAATGTCCGCGATTTTGAGATGAGCTAAACGCGCACCAGGAACCTGAACGAGGTTAGAGGAATCCTCTTCCTGCTCGGGGAGATTTTGTGTTGGAGTCTCAAAAAAAACATCAACCGGTCTTTTAGTTATCTCGTCTTTGTTCGGAATGAGCGCTCCAATACCGCGGCCAAGTCCCGTTCGTTTTTTAGCTGCCATGTGTAGCGACCTTCCCGATTATGCCTCGATGTCCAATTTCCGCGGCTGCCTCCAGATATGCGAGAGCGCCGGTTGATGATTCATCATATTCAATAACACTCTGCCCATAGCTTGGAGCCTCAGAAATACGCACCGAACGAGGAATAACCGTTTTCAGCGTCTGTTCTGGAAAATGTTGACGAACCTCGTTGGCTACCTCGGTTGCCAGGTTGGTACGTGAATCAAACATCGTAAGCAAGATAGTGGAGAGACGGAGTTCAGGGTTGAGATGCAATTCGATGAGTTGGATGTTCTTCAACAGCTGACTCAAACCCTCAAGTGCATAATATTCACATTGGATGGGGATAAGAACTTCACGGGCGGCAACAAAAGCGTTAATCGTGAGTAGTCCTAGCGAGGGGGGGCAATCAATAAAGACATAGTGAAATTTTTGATCCTGATTCTCTAGAAAGATATCCAGGGCGCGACGAAGACGCTGTTCCCTCGCAACTAACGAGACCAGCTCAATCTCTGCTCCCGCAAGGTGAATAGTTGCGGGAACACAATAAAGGTTCTCTACCTGTGAGCTCTTCTGTATAACCTCACCAATGGGTTTATCCCCGATAATTACGTCATAAACACTGGGGGTTTCTTCTCGATGAACAGCGCCGAGTGCAGTAGAAGCGTTCCCTTGAGGATCAAGATCGATAACTAAAACCCGAGCACCAGATAGTGCAAGAGCAGCAGCTAGATTAACGGTGGTGGTGGTTTTACCCACTCCCCCTTTTTGGTTTGAAATAGTTATAACCCGAGTTGTATTGGGAAAAGGAGCGGGATTTTCCTTTAACAACTTGCGGCGACGAGCCTTATCGGCAATCTGTCGTCCAAGTGGTGCACTTGATTCTAGACTCATGATTCCTTTGCTCTATTGCTGCGGTTTTTCTCATCAACAAACAATTACAGGTGTTTCACGTGAAACGCTATCACCAATCACTGACACTCAATGTCATGAAGTTTCCTCACCTACTGTAGCCCGAAAAACCCGAGTCTCCTCAGTGAGAACCTCGCTCCCTAAAATTAACACCTCAGGATTATGAAGTTTGTATTTTTTGATCTGTTTTGCTGCGGCAGCTATTTCCTTCTCCACACTCACTCCCTTCATGAGAATAAGTTCTCCCTCGCCGCGTAGCAGGGGAGCAGTAAGAGGAATCAGTTTTTGGAGCGAGCTCACAGCTCTGGCGGTTACCTGATCAAGAGCAATCTGACTGTCAATTTCTTCTGCACGAGCACGTATAACACGGGTATTAGAAAGCCCCAGGGTCGTAACCTGATCGTTCAGCCAGGAAACACGACGCTCCATGGGCTCAATAAGAACAAAATTTATGTCTGGTCGGATGATTGCAAGAACAAGTCCTGGCAAACCCGAGCCCGAACCCACATCTCCAACGGTTCCCTGCCGTAGCAGGGGAGCAATAATCGCACAATTAAGTATGTGCCTGGTCCAGATCCGAGGAAGCTCAAGGGGTCCAATGAGCCCAAGTTCCTCGCCACGTTCAACAAGATTTTTAGTGAAATCTCGAAGAGCTTCTATTCTTTCGGGAAACAGTTTAGCGGCAATCGGTGGCTCTGTCTCAACGATAACGTCAGTCAATGTTTCACGTGAAACTAACTGAGCGGAGAAATCACGATGTGACGTCCCCGACCCTCGCCTTCGGACTCAGAATGAAATCCTGCCTCGGAAACAAAATCGTGAACAAGCTTACGCTCATACGATGACATTGCCGGAAAAGCTTCGCGTTCACTACCGGCCTCGATTTTAGACACCGCTTTTTCAACCATAACTCTGAGTTGTTCGGTGCGTGCTTCACGAGAACCACCAATATCAAGAATAAGGCGAGAAAATTCACCCGTTTTATTCTGGACGGCAAGACGAGTAAGTTCCTGAAGTGCATTGACCGTCTCAGGCCTAGACAGAAGACTTAGCCCCCCATCGGCTCCATCACCATCGTTTACAGAAACGTAAGCGCGACCGTTCTTTGTGGTGATGTCAATATCGCCGTCAAGATCCGCAATATCTAAAAGTTCCTCGATATAGTCTGCGGCAATGTCGCCCTCTTCATCTAGCTGTGACACAGAACGCGAATCCCTGTCTAATACTTCGATCATCTCAGCCTCTTCAACAGATTCAACCACTGGAAAATCCTAACTCTTTTTTCCCGGCTTACCGGATTTCTTTTTTGCACGCTTTTTGTTTATCGGCTGCTGTCTCTGTGTTTTTTGCACGGTGGCCGCTTCTTCAGCTGCTTCATCATCCGTTTTTTCTAGCTTGCCTTTGCGTGCAAGACGTTCCTGACGTTCCCGGAAAGCTGCGCTACCCGGAGTCGGCAGCTGCCGAATGATGATAAATTGCTGGACCATTGACCAAAGGTTTGAGGAGAACCAATAAAAGTTCAACCCGAGCGGGAAAGTCACACCGGAGAAAACGAACATGAAGGGAATGACGTAAAGTAAAATCTTCTGTTGTCTGTACATCGGAGAGTTTTTTGTTTCTTCCGAAACATTCTTGGCCGTGATCTGAAGCTGAGTATAAAACTGTGATGCGATCATGAAAACAACCAGGATGGCGGCAACCACAATCACTTGCCAGCCAGCATCTCCGTTAATTGCTCCCATCAGGGTTGCTTTAAGGGGCGCGCCGAATATTTCGGCATTACCAAACTCAGCGGCAAACTCCTCGGTCATGAGACCGACACCAGCCTTATTATCGCTGGCAGTTCGAAGAACCGAAAAAAGACCAAAGAAAATGGGCATCTGTGCCAAAAGTGGCAGGCAGGAGGCAAACGGGCTAGTTCCGTTGTTCTTGTAAAGAGCCATAGTCTCACGAGACATTGCCTCGCGCGAGAATTGATCCTTCTTACCCTTATATTTATCCTGGATCTTTTTCAGCTGCGGTGAAATCTCCATCATTCGTCGCTGAGATTTAATCTGTCGCACAAACAGAGGAATCAGCGCGGCACGAACAACAACAACCAGACCCACAATAGACAAAATCCAGGTAATACCCAGAGCTGAGTCAAGCCCTATCCAGGTAAAGAAATAGTGCCAGGCCACGATAATGAGCTCGATCACCCATCGAATTGGCCAGAGTATAGTATCGAGGAACTCCATGTGGTCTTACTGTGCCTTTCTTCGGGAACGAGCAATAACAAAACCGTGTCGTGTAAAGGATACGTGCTTGTGTTCTCGCTCCGGTACATCATCAATACCACCCGAAGACCACGGATTGCAGCGTAGCAATCTCCACACGGTCATCCACACCCCGCGAAAAACACCGTGAGATTGGAAAACCTCAAGTGAATAGCGGGAACACGAAGGGTAGTATCGACACACATCACCATACAGGGGCGAAATACATAAACGATAAATCTTGAGCAGCCCCACCACAATATTTCTCGGTATAAGAGCGATATTAATCAGGAACGTCCTCACGATTCTACAGCCTTAACAGCAGAATCACTCACTAAACGAATCCGCGCCACCACTGAAATGAGATCACGGCGAAGTTCGGAATAGGTTGCCAGGGCAGCGCCCGGGTGTGCCCGATAGACCACATCCACCGCAGAAACTCCGTCTGCCAAAATCTCAGCAGAAATGGCTTTAAGTCGACGCCGAATAAGATTACGTGTGTGTGCCATCCCGACCGAGCGCGATACGATAAAGCCGAATCGAGCGGGCTTCCCCACTTCTGTAGCAATGGCATAACATACGCAATAACGACCTCGAAACCGCTCTCCCCGACGAACCGTTTGACGATAGTCAGCCGCCGATTTAATGCGGTTTTTATTGGAGAGCACGATGCTGGTGCGATGTCACAAAAGTTTACGCAGAAAGCTTGGTGCGGCCCTTCGCACGACGTGCAGAAATAATTGCACGCCCCGCACGCGTACGCATACGCAAACGAAAACCGTGTACCTTCGCACGACGACGGTTATTAGGCTGAAAAGTCCTCTTACTCATGTCAAACTCCACACTTTTTGCGATTGGCCGATCAGAGCCTGACCGGAAGTCTCCAGGACGCGTAAAAACACCCGTCCAAAGAGTTAAAAATACGCGGAATTACCGCCCACGTCAAACCCTGACCAAAGAAACTTCGATTATGTTCAGAAACTTTGCAGCAAAGAGCAGCAGTGGTGTGAAGTATCCACGTCAATTTGATTACACGGAGAGCAACCAGTTACCGTTGTGGGTAAGTTATCCACAGTTTAATAAAATCGTTGGTATTTGCTGGTACCTTATCGGGTAAATTATGTAGATAACGCTGTGAATAAACTGTCAAGATTGTTGAGGATTC